>CALOFP010000004.1:0-573765 GCA_942492635.1 uncultured bacterium | reverse complement strand
TATAGCTATCGGCCTATTCAAAGTCAACACTTTTTTTCGACTTTTTTCACTATTTATCAGACCCCATTGTTTTCATTGAACAATTAGAGCCGAACTAAAAGATCTCTAGTCAGAGCTCCTAATCGCCAGGCTCTGATTCTTATCCAGGCAGATAACTATATCGCTATCTGTTCCTTCCCCATATACGAAATCCAGAACAAGTCCCTCAATTCTTTTCTCCACGACTCTTTTCAGCGCCCTTGCACCCAGACTCTTTTCTCTCATTGTCATAAGCCCCACCAGGTGCTCGGCAACGCCAGTCACATCTTCGTATTCTACTTTCAACCCATAGCTCTCTTTAAAACCCGATATCATATTATTCAATATAAGAAGAGCCACCTCTTCCAGATCTTCTTTTTCCAGAGGATTGAATACAACGATTTCGTCTACCCTGTTAGCCAATTCAGGTGAAAGGAAATTCTCTATCTTGCTCAGCACAAGGTTCTCTCTCAAATCATCTCTATTTCCTCCACCAAACCCAAGTCGTGAACTAAACTCCTCGGCTCCAAGATTTGTTGTCATTATCATTACGACCTCGGACATCTTCACCGCAAATCCTCTTGAATCGGACACCCTCCCTTCATCCAACAGCTGAAGCAGTATGGTAAGCACCTTCGGATGAGCTTTCTCTATTTCATCAAGAAGGAGAAGCTGATACGGTTCCCTACGGAAAGCCTCGGTCAACTGTCCTCCTTCCTCAAAACCAGTGTATCCCGGGGGTGAACCTATCAGTCTCGATACGGAATGAGCCTCCTGAAACTCGCTCATATCGAAAGCAACCATTCTGCTCTCAGATCCAAAAAAGAATTGAGCGAGACTTTTGGCCATTTCACTTTTTCCCACTCCTGTCGGACCGGCGAAAAGAAAACTCGCTATAGGTTTTCCCTCGACTCTTCTTGTGTAACGTCTTGCAAGCAGCTGGCAGATCTTTCGTTTTGCCTTATTTTGTCCCTTGATTTTCATATTGAGTTTTTCAGGAAGAACCCTTAGAATCCGACTTCCATCCACTAGAAGATTCTCCATAGGAATTCCCGTACTTTTTGAAATCATCGCATTAAGATCTTCCTCTCCAGCCTCTTTTTTTCCGCTGCGACAGAGAACTGCTCCAAGCGTATCGAGGAGAGAAAGCACCTTGTCGGGCTGGCTTTTTCCCGAGATATAGCGATCTGACAATGCTACTGCATGACGCAGAAGAAGTTCATCCTTGAAACTAACATCGTGGTATTTCTCAAGTACAGGAGCTGCACTTTTCACGATCTTGAACAGCTCCTCCCCCTTCGGCTCCTCAACGTTAACTATTGAAAACCTTCTCTCCATTGCCGGATCCGTGGCAATATGCTTTTTAAACTCATCGGTGGTGGTTGCCCCTATCAGTGGGAAATTTCCTCTCGCCAGAGCCGGTTTCAACATATTTGCAACGACTTCATTTGTTCGACTGTTGAGCATGTGAATTTCATCAATAAAAACTATTACTCTATCTTTATTATCTTCAACAGCCTCTATCAATTCTAAAATCCGTTTTTCGAGACTCCCCCGGAATTCCGTTCCCGAAAGAAGAGAGGACAAATGAAGTTCCCAGAGAATCTTCCCCGGCAACAACCCGTCCCTCTGGTGAACTGCAATTCCTTCAACTATGGCAGTCTTTCCTGAACCGGCCGGACCGACGAGGCAGGGATTATTATTTTTCTTTCTATATAGTATATCAAGGACCGTCTCGACTTCCTTCTCTCTCCCGTAGAGAGCATCAAGCTGTCCCTCGCCTGCAAGAGCTGAAAGATTCCGCCCCAACTTATCAAAGATCGGAGGAAGTTTAAAATTTCCAGTTTTGTCTTCAACTTTCCCGGGTGTCGGCTTCACAGTCTTCTTTTCCACCAACCCACCGGATTCAACCCTCTTTTTTTCTTTCAAAACCGTCCGACCTACTTCTTCCTCCCTTCTAGACTCAACTCTTTTTGACTCATGGCGTATCTCCACCATTCTGGCTTTAACCCGTTTAGCAGGTGTTGCAAGCATGTTGAACGCTTGAAGACGCAGCGGTGAAAGAAGTCTCAAATGAGATAAAATGCGGTAGGCGATACTTTCACTAACGTTTGTAATTGCACATAGAAAATGGAGAGCAGAAGGAATATCATCCTGACTTTGAAGAAGGCTCAGCACCTTTTCTTCAACCTTCTTTATTACATCACCGCCCTCTTTCAGTTCCATTCCTTTTGAAACATACTCCTTTTTCAAACTTCTGTATCCTCCGGCAACCTTCTCAGGTTCAACACCCTGCTCCTCCATGAGCACTGCCACTTCGGATGGAGTTACGAAACAAGAGAGAAGGAAATGAAAACTGTTAAGTTTTTCCCCCATCTCCTTAGAAAAATCGAGAGCATTCCCATATAAAGATTCCAGCGTAGCATCTACCTTCAAATGATCCTCCGAAAACACTAAAATTTCGTTGGAATTATATATACCGAAAAAAGAGAAATCAAATTTTGTAAAACAGGCCCTTCAGTGCGGACTTTACCTTTTGATTCCAGCAATTTTAGAATTTAAACCGACCTATTTTCAACAAGGTTCTAGCATAGCTCCTTCTTAACAGGTATTATTCCATTCATTAATACGACGCCTCCATCTATAGCAAAAACTTTAAAATTGTAAAATAATTCAAGGCACTAGTTCGAGAAGTATAGTAAAATCGAAAAACCAGCTTCGATAGAAAAGAAAATGTCCCTCACTCCTCCGGAAGAGTCAACGTAAAATGAAATGTGGACCCCCTTTCAGGTTCGCTTGAAACACTCAGCTCTCCTCCCAGCAACGAAACCAGCTGTTTTGCAATTGCAAGCCCGACACCTGTCCCTGAATGGGTTCGAGTGTTAGAACTATCGGCCTGTGAAAAAGGGTCGAATATGTTCTGAATCTTTTCCTTTTCAATCCCCATTCCCGTATCGGTAACCTCAAAGTAAATCTTGCTGCCATTCACCTCTTTTCCAAGGGAACAGACACGGAGGGAAACGGAACCCTTTCTTGTAAACTTAAATGCATTCTCAAGAAGGTTGTTGAGAATTTGTCTGATCCTGACCTGATCTCCCCTGAAATTTCTACCCAGAGTGGGATCTACGGCTATCGAAAAAGAGAGTTGGTCTGAAAGAGCGTATCCCTGAAACGGAAGCGTAATCTCCTTTAAAAGTTCGTGAAGGTCAAAAAGGTCGGACATGAGAGAAAGCGACCCAGACTGAAGCATGGAAACATCAAGAATATCCTGTAGCGAGAGAAGAAGATTTCGAGCTGCATCTTCCAGAATAGAGATATACTCTATCTGTTCATCGGTAAGTTCTGTACCCTTCAGCAGTTGTGTCATTCCAAGGATTCCGTTCATCGGTGTACGAAGCTCGTGACTGACATTGGCCAGGAAGTGGCTTTTCGCCCTGGAAGACTCCTCTGCAGCAATCCTCGATTCTATTGCCATCCGGACCATATCCCTCAGCTCCACCTCTCGTGCCTGCTGTTCTCTTACAAGATCATCAACATCACTTTTTACTATAGAGAGAGAGTCAAAGGCCGGACGAAAAGGATCATCATCAGAAAGTTTGATAGCCATCCCATCTTCCTCTCCAAGAGAAATGGCTCCAAGTGCCGACCTCAAGGCCGCTGCGTAACGCCTAACTTCACACTCCGAAAAAACCCGCTCCCTACCACTCTTGACCGACCCTCTGTGGCAACGGATAGCCCGGAAAGCCTCATCAACACCGTCAACGAAGGTCTCTTTACCGCATGAAAAAAAGCGGATGGCCTTAAACTTCTTCTGAAAAAATCTTTCAAGACCGCATAAAAAAATCATCTCTACACGACGGTGTTTCAGAATTTTATTGATAACAAATCTCGAATGAAAACATGCGCTCCAGTCCCCTCCGGCAACTTCACTCAAATCCATAACCAAAAAAAGTCGTTCCGGATTCATCACCTCAAAAAGCTCAAAAAAGAGAGCTCCGCCCTCAACGATCGCCTTCCTTGGCACATAACCTGATACTTTCACAAGCAGTGTATCGTCACCAATAAATCTTGGGAAGAAATCTATCTTTTCAAATCTTTCCAAAACACTGCAGCATCCGCAAACCTCAATATCTCTGGAAACCGAACCCTGCTCTCCCATCATCCCTACAGCCCGATTGAGAGAATCCTTGAGGTCGGATGCTATCTCGATGGGAACTCCCGGATTATAAAAACCTATCCCCAGGGAAAAAAGACGTTGAATCCTTACCGAAGGCGCAAGAATTACAAGACCTTGAATCCTGCAAACCTCTTCTAGAAGCCTTCTCGCAACGTACCCCCTCAGTCCCCTGTCAGTGGACTCTCTGTACCCCCTGAAATCCTTTATCTCTACAAATCGACTCTCAGCAAGACCAGTCTCCCTTAGAACTTTTTCCCTTTCACGGTAAAAACCCTCCACAGAGTCTCTACTCAAGGAACCCTGATGGACTGAAAGAAGAATAGTTTCTCCTATGACGTAAAAGCTGGCTTTGTGCTCATCCCCGCATTCGAGATTCTTCCATTGAGGCTCGGAAACCACAGACATGCCGCTGATCTTAGCGACGTAGTTTGATATGTAAGACATACTCCCCCAGGACCAGTTACCCGCATTCAATTCTATTTAAAATTTTTTTAAAATCAAATTCGCCCTATTGACTCACCCATTTTCCGCCTTATATACCATTCTGATAAATGGATTTTACAACTTTAAACAATCAGGGAGACGCAAAGATGGAAACAAAAATTTTTCAGGCTGAAACCAAAGAACTTCTGGATCTCATGATCCACTCGATCTATACGCACAAGGAAATTTTCCTCCGCGAACTGGTTTCCAACGCCAGCGATGCGATTGACAAAATCAAGTTCAAGTCGCTGACGGAACCAGAGATTCTGGAAAAGGACAACGACTTCAAAATAAAGATCGATATCGATAAAAACAACCGCACCATAACTATTTCAGACAACGGCATCGGAATGACCTACGACGATGTCGTAGCGAATATCGGAACCATCGCAAAATCCGGTACAAAAGAATTTTTCCAGAAACTCGCCGAAAACAAGGATGAGAACCCCGATCTCATCGGGCAGTTCGGTGTCGGTTTCTATTCGGCCTTCATGGTTGCGGAGAAAGTAACACTCCACACAAAGGCTCCCGGCGAGGAGACCGGCGTAATATGGGAAAGCGACGGAAGCGGTTCCTACACCATCGATAAAAAAGAAAAAGATAGCCGCGGAACAACAATTACGCTTCATCTCAGGGAACGCGAAGATGAGGATGAGGACTACCTCAACCAGTATGAAATCGAATCACTCATAAAGAAGTATTCCGACTACGTACGCTATCCGATCATGATGGATTTCTATACTGAAAAACCCGAAGAGAAGGATGAAAAAGGAAACGTGACGAAAGAGAGTGAAATTGAGGTTGAGACAAGAACTCTCAACTCAATGGTTCCACTGTGGCAGAAGTCGAGAAATGAAATATCAGATGAGGAGTACACTCAGTTCTACAGACAGTCCTTTCACGCATGGGACGATCCGATCGACAGGATCCACACTAAGGGAGAGGGAACTATCGAATACACCGCACTTCTCTACATACCTGAAAAGGCACCTTTCGACTACTACTCCATGAATTACGAAAGAGGAATCAAGCTTTACTCCAAGCAGGTTTTCATAATGGAAAAGTGCAAGGAACTCCTCCCCGAGTATCTCGGATTCGTAAAGGGTCTTGTGGACAGCCCCGACTTCTCCCTCAACATCAGCAGGGAAATTCTTCAGCACAGCAGACAGCTCAAGGTAATCGCAAAAAATATTGAGAAGAAGGTTATCGACTCCCTCAAGTACATGATGAAAACCGACAGGGAGAAGTATGTTAAATTCTGGAACGAATTCGGAAGGGCAATGAAGGCCGGCGTTTACGCAGATTTCGGCGCAAACAAGGAAAAGCTTCAGGATCTTCTTCTTTTCGATTCCAGCAATTCTGAAAAGAGTACCTCGCTCAAAGAGTATGTCGAGCGCATGCCGGAACATCAGAAAGAGATCTACTTTGCAGCTGGAAAGGACAGACAGACAGTGGAATCAATGCCGCAGATGGAGATGTTCAAGGAGAAGGGCATCGAAGTTCTCTACTTTACGGATAAGATAGACGAGTTCACCTCCACTACTCTGAGAGATTACGATGGCAAGGCACTGAAATCAATCGCCCAGGGCGATATCGATCTCGGAACTGAAGAGGAGAAGGAGGAGAAAAAGGAGAGCAAAAAGAAAAAAGAGCAGGAAAACAAGGATCTTCTCAAAACTCTCAAGGATCATCTCGGCACAAAGATCAGCGAAGTCAGGCTCTCATCCAGACTCACCTCTTCCCCCGTATGTATTGTCGGAAGCGAAAGCGGCGTCAGCCTCAATATGGAGCAAATTCTTCAGGAGGCAGCTGCCGGAGATATGCCTGCACCTAAGGCAGACCGAGTTCTCGAGCTCAATCCGGAACATGAAATATTCAACATTGTTCAGAAAATCCATACCGCCGATCCGCAGTCAGAGAAGCTCAAGAGCTATGCGGAACTTCTCTACAACCAGGCTCTTCTAATGGAAGGTCTTTCCATCGAAAATCCGCAGGATATGGTTAAAAGAATATCCGAACTGATGGTCGAGGCTGCCGACAAGTAACCCTTTCCTTGCAAAACCACCCAATTTCATTATAATTTCTTAAAACAACATCACTGAAAACACTATGAAATCAACTCAAAAGGGATCAAAACGCATCCTCAGTGAAAACAGTCAAATTTCCATCACATCGTACTCGAATCCCGAGTTTACAAAACTTCTTTCTCACGACCTCAGAGCGCCCCTGAGATCGATCGACTACCTTTCCCGGTGGCTCGAGGAGGATCTCGCCAAAGAGTTAACCGGAGAATCGCTTGAATATTTAAGGCTTCTCCGAGCTCATGTAAAAGATATGGAAGAGATGATAACCGCCGTAATGAGATATTCCGGATCCGGCTCTTTGGACGAACCTTCGACAACCTTTCCCATCCAGGATCTTCTACATTCAATAATCTCTATAGTCGATCCGGAAAAACAATTCGAGATTTCATTTCCAAAGAATCTTTGTCCCATAACGTCAAAAAAGATGAAGTTGAGGCACGTACTTCTCAATTTACTGGAGAATGCGGTATCTCACCACGACAAGCTCAAAGGCAACATCTCAGTCGAGATAGAGAGTCAAGAGGGCATCCTCTTTTTTTCAGTATCTGACGACGGTCCCGGAATTTTGAAAAAGGACCATGAAAAAATATTCCACCTTTTTCAAACTTCATCGGACAACTTAAATTCCACCAGAGGGATCGGACTCGCAATAGTAAAGCGTATCGTGGAAGAAAACGGAGGATCGATATCTATCGAAAGTGCTCCGGGAGAGGGTTCAACATTCAGATTCAGCTGGCCCCTTGCTAATCCTCTTCAACCAGTAGAAAATTGAGGGTGCCGTATACGGTAAAGAAGGGAAACAGAAAAACCATCAGGAATATGTTGAAAAACGGAATCATCGAGGCGGCTGTTGGAATAAGGCCTATCCTCACGGAGAGTCCCTTGTTTCTGACGAGCCAGTCGAACTTTCTTCCAAGAGTCCACCGCCTTCTCGATGCCGCATAGTCAACGAAAATAAGAGCGTTCATGAAAATAAAAAGGACAAATGAGAGCAACTGACCGAAAAGCGGTATCCAGTTGAGAAAAAAGGCAACAACAGCAAGCAGAAAAACCATGAGAGTAAGTTTCAGCGCTTCAACAATATCCGTAAGAAGCTTTGCCGAAAAGAGCGGTTCGTTTTCATCAATTGAGAAACCGTTGAATCTCTTTTCAGTCATCGTTGAAAGAATAGAATAGAAGGGCGCGGAACATGTGTAGGCAACCATGAATGATATGTAGAAGGCGAGAATCCTCGCGACAATTACATAGACACCGTAGACAAGCCACCAGGCAACCCAGGCAAAGTAGCTGTACCAGGCAGAAAGCAGAGGTTGATTCCAGAAAAAAAGTCCCCGGTCCGAAATAATCGTTCCCACCCACGATTGCGCTATCATGGAAACCAGAAAAGTTATGAGTACTATGAATATGGTCGAAAACAGAAGCGGCTTATTCGAAATGAAAAACCGGAATCCCTCGCCGATAGATAGAAATCCCTTCCTACCCTTTAAGGACGATCTTGATATCTCTTGAGTCATACCCTTCTCCTCCTCGAACTATCTCAATTTCGTATCGCGGAGTGTGATCCCTCCACGCATCAATGAACATCGAAGCCCACTCGACAATGAAAAGACCGCTTCTCTCGGACAGAAGATCGAAAAAATCAGCTATATAAAGCTCATCGATGGAATTAACGCGGTAGAAATCCCAGTGGTAAACCGGGACAGATCCCGAATAGTACTGCTTCATTATGGTAAAAGTGGGGCTTGAAACTTCATCCCTTCTCACTCCTAGAGCCTGGGAAATTGCCGCCGTTAAAACAGTTTTTCCCATTCCGAGATCACCATCGAGCGCTATGAGAGTCCCCGGCTTCATAAGGGACCCCAGCTCCTTTCCAAAAACCTCTGTTTCGTCTTCACTTTTCACCGAAAAAGTGTAGCTCTTGTTTGGTTCAATCAACATACATTAAACTCCTCAATGCCGGGGCAATGCAATCCAGAAGCGCCTCAATTCTGTGGCTCAGCACTCCCCGCTCTTTTTCAAGTATCAATCCGGCCTTTCTATGAAGAAGGGCTCCACTAACAACTCCGCCGAGGAAGTCTTCCCTCCTTATAATCATCGCAGCAAAAATTCCACAGAGAGCATCTCCCGTACCTCCGAAGGCCAGCGCCCTGGCGCCTGGAGGGACAAACAACTCCTCGCGAAAAGACCTTATTACGGAGGATGCATTCTTTGCATAGAGAATATGGTTCTCCTCAAGTTCAAAAGACTCAACAGCCTTAAGCCAGCTGTCACTGTCACCCTGAACTCGAGACAACTCTCCGGGATGAGGAGTAAAAACAACCTCTTTTCCTTTTAGCATTTCAAAAAATTCTTTCTCCTTAGCAAGAAGATCGAACATTCCAGCATCCAGAACAACTCTTCCTGAAAAGTTTTCAATATAGTTTCGAACATCCTTTCGAAGCGACGAAAGGCCCGGCCCTACGACAACAACATCGTAACGGTCATCCGATTTAATATCGGCTGTCAGCATAATTCCGGGAAATCGACCAGCCACCTTGGCCACCATCTCTTTTTTAAGAAGGACAGTTGCAAGACCGCCTCCGGAAGCCATAAACGCCTCTGCCGCAATAAAAATAGCCCCGAGCTTTTCAGGATCTCCTCCGACGAAAAGTGCGTGTCCGTTTCTATTTTTGTAAACATCCATGGCAACTTCAGGAACATAAAAATCCTTGTCTTCAAGAAGATACTTCCTGATCGAATCTTCGGCCCCCCTCGGTGCTGATATTTTTCCGAGAACAACACGTCCCGCATGGGATATTCCATCCCCGAGATAGAGTCCCTGCTTCAAAATACCCATCGTCACGGTAACATCAGCCTTCAGCGCTATCGGCATCGCCTCTCCCGTGTCAGAACTGATTCCGGAAGGAACATCGACAGCAAGCACCCTTTTGCTCGGATATGAATTTACAAAACTGACGGCATCCTGAAATTTTTCAGAAAGATCATTGGAAAGACCGGTACCAACCATAGCGTCTACGAAAATAACGTTGCCCTGAATCTTCTCCAGCTGATCAAAAATATCCACTCGATCAGGCATAATTCGATAGTTGGTAAGTGTCGCACCGGAAAGTCTTGACGGATCAAAAAGTGAGTAGAGATGAAGGGAAATTCCGGGCAGTCGATCCGCTATAATCCTTAAAAGGGCGAATCCATCACCACCATTCCCTCCGCCTCCGGCAAGAACAACTATCGAATCGGGACGGGACTCTTCAACCATCTTTAATATTTCATGAAAAAGCGAGAACGCTGCATTCTCCATCAAAACCTCAGAAGGAATGCCCACACTAATTGCGTGACGATCAAATCTTCTGGAATCCTGACTGTTTCCCAAGGGTTTCATAACCACCTCACCTCAAAGTTCACGGCATTATACCATAGCTAATGAACAAATCCATTCTTTAGGAAGCAGGGAAATGATCGTAAGAAAACCAGAATCTTTACCACCACGTAAAATTCAAAGGATAACTTCATCTCAATATTTGAAAAAAGTAAAACAAAACACCCGCACCGTTCTTAACCCACCCGTTCAAAAAACTTATTTAAGCAATACACCCTACGAATCAATCGAAAGCTAAATAAGATATCGTACAACCCTCAACGTCCTAAAACATTGAAACCAGATATTAAGTAAGTTTGAAAAAAGAGAGATAATGGTGCCGGGAACAGGACTCGAACCTGCACAGGCTAATGCCCACTAGAACCTGAATCTAGCGTGTCTACCAATTTCACCATCCCGGCATCAACTGTAAAAGATCAGTACTGAACTATTATACACAGGATTTTTTTAAGTCAAGATTTATTTGGCTTTTTTGGCGTCCATTTTTAAAAGTTGAAAACAAACAACTGTTTTTTATAATTAATTCATAATTTTGCTTATTGGTATAATTCTTGGCAGGTTACATGATCACCATTTTCGCGATTCTTTTCTCTTTAAATGAACCTTCAATTATGCAGGAAGCCGCCAGGCACTCCTACTTTTACAAGAATGTAGATATTCTAGAAGGTTCGTGCAAGGAAAGAGGTTTCCCACTTTCATACGAAGGAATAAAATACTGCTTGATGAAAAGGGACAAGGCCACCATCACTGCGAAAAGAGAGGGTAAGGATCTACTCCTCTCGATATCTCCCGATCCGACGCTCATAAGGTATCTAATGTTTCTAAGAAAGGGATTTGTCGTTAAGAAGATCGCACTGAACAGGAAACAGGTTCGACTACGCAACGGGGCTTCAATAGATGAAATTCAAATTCTCGGAATTGGAGCGGAAGGACCGGTTGTGATCTATGAAAGAAATTTTGGATCGCCGATTCAAATCGATTTTAAAAAAGACATTCTTCAATCTATCAACATATTACGTGGAAAAGCAAAATGCAAACCTCTCACTCTTGAGAAAAATTTAAAAAAGGCGGCAAAAGAAACGATCCCTTCCCTCACGGAAGGAAAACTCAGCCACTATTCGACGGATTATGGTGGGCTCAGGCACAGAGGCGTCCGATCCAGGATCGCCGGTGAAAACCTTTTTGTTTCAAAAAACCAAGAAACAGGATTTTCTCTCATGGTCAACTCACCTTCTCATCTTTACAACCTGATCCATCCCCAATTTTCTAAATGCTGGATTGAACTGAAACAAAAGAACGGGGTCACAATGGGAAGCATAATTTTTGGATCCGAATAGCAACGTCAGCTGCTTCTACTACGTTTTTTCGCCATCCGGGCGAATTAGACATCGTTCATTTTCTATTTCCAATCCTGATGCCGCTTATCGAAACCAATTAGAAAGTTATTTCAAAAAATTACAAATTTCTATTTTTCGAACAAAGCAACCCACTCCAATTGAAACATATTGACAAATTGAAAAGAGAGAGTAGGATTTCTCTCTACTTCTAAATTTGATTAAGGAGGCTTTAATGAAACTTTACAGCTCATCCTTTAAAAACGGTGATCCTGTGCCTACTCAGAGTACTGTCGTCGGAGCAAACCGGTCCCCGGCACTTTCTTGGGCTTCAGTTCCAAGGGAAACCCGTTCTCTCGCACTGATTATGCTAGACGACAACGCATTGAAGGGAAACAGAGTTCACTGGATTCTTTACAACATCCCCTCATGGCTTGATGAACTGGAAGAAGGGGTTCCCAACATGGCACGGCTGCAATCCGGGATAATGCAGGGACTCAATGATTTTGAACGCGTGGGTTACACAGGTCCGAGAATGGCAAAAGGTAACCATGTCTACCGTTTTAGAGTTTTTGCACTCGATGTTGAGCTTAATCTTCCTCCGGAATCGACAAATGCCGAGACATTAGCTCGATCAATAAAGGGCCATGTGCTGGATTTCAGCGAACTCAAGATGACCTACAAGAATACTGAAATAATTTAGGTCGATTATTTCGGCCCCCATCATCTTCCACTCAAATGATATTTCTTCGCAATTGAAAATGCTTTATCAAAAATCTCTACGGCAGATATTTGACTGAAAAAATTCTCAGGTCCTACATCCAAAAACTTTATTCTCCCCTCTTTCCGACATTCATTCTTTAAACCAATTTATTTTTCAAATCAGTTTTTTACCAGAATTTGAGAAAAACAATTGTATTTTCCGCCCCGGATCATCGAACAGGATCATATAATTCTTTCTGCGTGGGTTCATTTAGTCATCCTCACATTGAAACTTCCATCTTTATCGTCGAAAAACCAAACGGATCAAATTAAATATTTTTACGCTAAATTGACTTTGTTTTTTGTTTGCTGTAGCTTTAGTTGTTACGGTAAGTTAAAGGAGAATAGCGTGAAGAGGGATTACTGTCTGGTTGTATCCTTATTGTCGTTTCAAAAAGAAAATTCCAGGCCCTGTATGGGAGATCGTGAAATGGCATTCCATGTAGCCGGAGAGCAGAGGGACTACTATGGGTTCGACGAAAAAATTTATACAACATCCGGAAATGTGATATTTCCTCACTTCGATTCCGCGCGTCGTTTCGCAGAGAAGATGAACGAAAAGAAAGATCTTGTCACCAATCCTGAAAAAAGAGTTTCACCTTCCGAAATCCACGCACTCGCCCTTATCGACGAAATTCTTCACTATCTTTTCCTTCTTTACAGGCAGCAGCCGGAAAACAGGAACCTGCTCAAAGAACTGATGCAGTTTCTGGAGGAATCCGTCGGTGCTGAAAATTTGCATGGTATACTCCGTGAATTTGTGATTACGTTTCCTCCGATGGAGGTTTACAAAAACGGAAAGAGTGCGGACGAGTATCTTCAGGATCGCAACGCCGGAGTCCCAAATCGTGAAATTGAAATGGAAGAACTGATAATGGTTCGTCTTGCCAACGAAAATCCGGCATTCAAACCTTTCAGGGAACTTTTCGATGATTCGAACTTCAACCTGAAACCGACATACGAAGCCCTTGTCGACGCTGCTGATCTCTTTTTCTCAAACAGGCCGGGATTCGGCCCACAGGGAAAAAACATTCTTGAACTGCTTCGCGAACCGGCAAAAATGGCTCCGAATTCTCTCAAGGAGCAGCTGCTCTACATAAGGGACCGATGGGGACTTGTTCTCAAAGGAGAATTCTTCTCCAGACTGCTTCGGGGAATTGATTTCGTGAAGGAAGAAAACAGGTTTGTCCATTTCGGGGGCCCACAGGGTGAAACGATTACAGGCGAATCGCTTCGCCTTTCATCAGAGTTCGATCCCGAATACGAAAACTTCACGCCCGATACCCACTGGATGCCGCGAGTGGTAATGATCGCCAAGAACATTTTCGTATGGCTCGACCAACTCTCAAAGCAGTATGGCCGACGAATTTCAAAACTTGACGAAATTCCCTTCGATGAATTGAGAAAACTTTCCGACTGGGGATTCAACTCCCTCTGGCTTATCGGATTGTGGAGACGGAGCGACGCCAGCCGCCGGATAAAACAGATGTGCGGAAATCCCGAGGCCGCCGCCAGCGCCTACTCACTTTTCGACTATGTGGTCGCGGATGAGCTGGGAGGAGAGGAATCTTTAAAAAGGCTGAAGGAGAATGCAGCCTCCTGCGGAATTCGAATGGCCAGCGACATGGTTCCGAACCATGTGGGCATCGATTCTCACTGGGTTCACAACCATCCCGAACGTTTTATACAGATGGATCATCCGCCCTATACGGTCTACAGTTTCAACGGAGAGAATCTGTCCTCAAATCCCGATATCGGGATATATATTGAAGACCACTACTACGAAAAAAGCGATGCTTCGGTTGTTTTCAAAAGGATCGATTTCAGGAGCGGCGACACCCGATACATCTATCACGGCAACGACGGAACGTGTATGCCTTGGAACGACACCGCGCAGCTCAACTATCTCGATCCCGCTGTCAGGGAGGCGGTTATCGAAACAATTCTTCATGTCGCTTCCAAAGTTCCGATTATCCGATTCGATGCGGCGATGACTCTTGCAAAAAGACACTTCCAGCGGCTCTGGTATCCTGAACCGGGTAGCGGTGGCGATATTCCCACGAGATCGGAATTCGGATTGACCAGAGAGAAATTCCATCAACTTTTCCCGAAGGAGTTCTGGCGGGAAGTTGTGGATAGAATTAATGAAGAGTGTCCGGACACTCTGCTGCTTGCCGAAGCGTTCTGGCTTATGGAAGGATACTTCGTAAGGACATTGGGGATGCACAGGGTTTACAACAGCGCTTTTATGAATTTCCTGAAAAACGAGGAAAACCACAAGTTCAGGCTCTCGATAAAGAACGTTCTGGAGTTCGATCCACACATTCTTCAGCGATTTGTGAACTTTCTCAGCAATCCGGACGAGAAAACATCGGTCGAGCAGTTTGGAAAAGAGGACAAGTACTTCGGGTGCACTCTTCTGCTCGTGACCATGCCTGGATTGCCGATGTTCGCACACGGACAGATCGAAGGATTTACGGAAAAGTATGGAATGGAATATCAGAAAGCGTACTGGAACGAAAGTGTGGACTGGGACCTTGTTGAAAGACATCAGAGAGAAATTTTTCCTCTTATGGGAAAACGATTCGCCTTCTCCTCCGTCCAAAACTTCCACCTTTTCGATTTTGTACGTGCCGGAGGCGATGTTGACGAAAACGTCTATGCATACTCAAACAGAAGCGGAGAAGATCGTTCGCTCATCGTTTTCAACAACCGCTACAGCCACACTTCCGGAAGAATAAGAATTTCCTCACAGGTTCTTGATAAATCTTCAAAAAACCTTGTTTCAAGAAATATTGCGGATGCGATGTCGCTTTCGAATGACCCGGGAGTTTTTACAATATTCAGAGACCATATTTCAAACAATCAATTCATAAGGGACAACCGAGAACTTCGTGATCAGGGACTCTATATTGAACTGGGCGCCTTCAAATACCACGCTTTCACCGAATTCAGGCAGGTTCGATCGGATTGCGATCTTCCCTACGACAGACTTGCAGAAAAACTTGGAGGTGCCGGCGTGGCAGATATCGATTACGCACTTCAGGAAGTGATTTTCGAACCGGTTCACAAAGCTCTTGGAAAAATTGCCAATCACGAAAACTTTCATCTTCTGGTTTCGGGACGGAAAGATAATGGGAATAAGAGACGGGAAGAAAAAATTCTCGCATCCCTTCCGGTCGACTACGAAAATTTTCTTCTTCTCATAAAAGAAATCGACAGTGAAAAAGTCACGCACTACTCGGAAACGGTCGATCGTTTGATCGAAGCTGCAGTCAACCTCCCATCTCTGGTTGATGAGATCGGCAAACTTGATCCGGAAGCCGGAGAATTTCTTGAAAAGCAGTTGAGCAGCGATCCCTACTATCTCTACATTCTTTTCGGATGGTGCCTGACGGATATTCTTTCGCCCGCGATTGAGGAGAACGACATTCACATTTTTGAAAAGTATCTTCTCAACGCTTTTTTCAAGAAACTTTTTGTATCTCTGGGAAGTACGGAATTTCATGCGGCAAGGCAGGTTCTTTTTATCAAGGCGCTTATAATCGGAAGAGCTCTGTTGAAAAATAAAATTTCAGCAGAATCCGTCAAAAAGCTTCTTGAAAAAGATGAGATCAGAAATGTAATTCAGGTAAACACGTTCCAAAATGTCACATATTTCAACAAGGAGTCTTTCGAACTTCTGATCGGCGGACTATTCGTAACCGACATCATCACACTCGATCCTGAAAGATATGTGGAAAATCCTGAAACTTTGATTTCCGAAAGATCGAAAATGATGAGGGAGCTGATCGAAATTGCAGATCGTTCCCAATTTCAACTTGAAAAATTCTCGGAACTTTTAGAAGAACTTTTCTGACACCTGTAGAATAATCAACGAATATCTTTTTAAAGAAACGTAAAATTCCTTATTCCACAGAACCTCCAACTGCACCGTCTTCCAGATCGCATATGAAAAAATTGTGATCTGCTGAAAAGAATCTCTTTAGAAAAGAGTCAGCTGCTCTTTTTCCTTGGGCTTGAAAAGTTTGAAACTTTTCCTGTGAATTCTGGTAACACCATGTTCTGCTATAGCTTCATAGTGATCTTTTGTCGGATACCCTTTGTGACCTGAAAGGTTGTACTCGGGAAAATGCTTATCCCACCGTTCCATAATTTTGTCCCGGTGATATTTGGCAAGAATGGATGCCGCGGCGATATTTATGCTTTTAGAGTCGCCCTTAACAACCGCATGTTCTTCCTCGAACATCCCGATGGGCCTGTTCCCATCGATAAGAACAGCTTTCGGAGTAAGAATATCCGAAGCAACCTTACCTGCAACCTTTCTCATTCCCCAGATTGTGGCATGAAGAATGTTCAGCCTGTCAATGACGGAGGGAAGCACGGAATAGACTCTCCAGATGCTGTTCCCTACGATAAGGGAAACAAGATCGGCACGCTGTTTCTCGGTGAGCTTTTTAGAATCATTCACTCCGGGAATTTCGGAAAAAAGGGATACCGCCGCAACCGTTACCGGTCCGCAGAGAGGGCCTCTGCCTGCTTCATCAATTCCAATTACGGTAAAACCTTTGGAATTAAATTTCCTGTCTATCTCACCAATCACTCTCCAACTCCTCAACTGCCTTGAAAAAGGTTATGACGACATCGTTGAGATAGTCGAATCCCTTCTGGGTCGGACGACATCTCGAATTATCAACGACAACGAGTCCTTCGGAAATCAACTTGCGAACCCGATCGCTGGAGAGTATATCCTCAGCCGGGATTTTGAAAAGCTTTTTGAATCTTGGAAGATCAAACCCTTCAGCCTTCCTGAGGGAAAGCATCAGGAACTCCTTCACACCTTCAGAGAGAGAAAGTCTCCGTCTTATGGGATTGGGCGATTTTACAAATCCGGCAACATCATCTTCGTAATAAAAACGCTCCATGATTTCCGGAAAAAAGGAATGGGCTCCAGGGCCGAGGCCGAGATAGCTTTCCCAGGACCAGTAGATGAGGTTGTGACGGCAAAAAGCTCCTGTCGATGAATAGTTGCTCACCTCATACTGTATAAAATCCCGTTTCTTGAGAAATTCCCTGAGAGTTTTCTCCTCTACCGACACTTTCTCTTCGGGAGAAAGATCGGGAGATGGTGTTCTATCCGGCCTGGTATAGCTGTATGCGGAGATGTGTTCCGGAGAAACGAGGGAAAAAAGGAACTCAAGCTCCTTTTCAATTTCCCTTTTTTCAGACCCCATCCCGTAAATAAGATCAAGACTCAAATGAGGGAACATATCCCCGACAAGAGGAAGAACCGCCTCAAGATCTTTTTTCGTGTACCTTCGCCCCATCTTTTCAAGAAAGAAATCGTCTGCGGATTGAATTCCGAGACTCACCCTGTTAATTCCACTTTCCTTAAGATCTGTCAGGAAACCAGGTGTAACGTCAAATGGATTTACCTCTACGGAAAATTCTATTTCATCAACACTCACACCGTGATTTCTGAGAACTTTTGAAAGATTCAAAAAGAACTCTCCATGCATCAGCGATGGAGAACCTCCTCCAATATAGCAGGAGACCACATTCATTCCTTCAGTAATCTCAAGTGATGTCGAAACCTGTTCCAGAAGCTTTCTCGAGTATTCATCCTTCATTCTTTCAGGGAATGAATCCACTGAAAAGAAATCACAGTAAGCACACTTTTTCCTGCAAAACGGGACATGTACATATATCCCTAGGTTATTGGGAGAGTAGCTGATTGATTTAGAAGGGAAGATCGTCATCTTCGTCCGCATCGATTACGAGAGCTTCGTTAACGTTCTTCTTGGGTTCCGCTGTCTGCGGTTTGGCGCTCTGCTGATATGTTCTTTCTCCGGCGTACCCTGCACCGGCACCCTGTGCCGCGTCACGGGAATCAAGAAACTTGACAGACTGAGCAATAATCTCTGTCCTGTATCTATCATTTCCATCCCTGTCCTGATAACTTCTTGTCTGAAGTCTTCCTTCGACATATACAAGTGAGCCCTTCTTCAAATACTTTGAACAGTGTTCAGCTGTACTTGAGAAAACAACAACGTTATGCCACTCTGTCTTCTCTTCCCATGAATCTCCCCTGCGAACACTCTCTGATGTCGCAACGGAAAAGTTTGCGATAGCTGTTCCCGACTGGGCGTATTTAAGTTCAGGATCTCTTCCGAGTCTTCCAATAAGAATTACCTTGTTCAGATTATTGAAACTGCTCACGCTTTTTCCTCCATTGTCTCTTTATCGGATTCCGGACTTTCCGGGATTTTCTCACCCAGGAGTACGGAAATCATATAGTTTGCATTCTGATTAAGATTTCCTTCTATTCCGTCCGCTTCGTTATCAAAGCGGAATTTCTTATTTCCATTTATAATTTCTATCATTCCTTCCATAAAACGATTTATGGGTGCAAGGAACGATTCCTCTATGAAGTATGCACCAATAAACCCAAGAAGCAATACAATTGCAACAAAGAGGGTGAAATTGTTTTTTGCTCCCACGATGGGGGCAAGAGCCATATCAACAGAGCTGAGTATAAGGAAAGCCACCTCCTTCTCACTTCCGATCTGGGGATGAACCGCAAGGTTTGCATAGAAAGTTTCACCGTTGATATTCATCTCAAACGCCTGAACCCTCTCACTTTCGTTGAAAGCACCTTCTATGACCCCCGAGCTCCTCTCAATGTAACGCTTAAGTCCTTCATGCAGCTCTGTAGGAGCATTTGACCCCAGAAGCTTCTTTTTCCCCAGGAAGGCGAAGTAGAGTGGCAGGCGATTGCGCTCTCCGTTGGTTTCAGCCGTCAGCGTGCTAAAATCTGTTTTTGCCATCTCTGAATCGATGTTATTTGCAACGGAAATAGTACCGATAATCTTGCTGTCCTTTCGAAGAGGAACTGTAACAACCTTGTACGGCTTTCCGAGAATCTTTAGAATATCCTCATCGGATCTGCCTGAGAGCGCATTCTTTATGAGAGTATTTTCTCCGAAGTTGAAGGCCTTCATTGTGTCCTCGAGATTTCTTGCAACAACACTTCCTTCGGCATCGGTAACAAAAATGATATCCGATCTATCGTAGAGTTTATTTATGATGTTGAGTTCAACCTGAACATTATCGGAAACATCCTCGGGAGTCTCACGGTACTTTTCGACATCAAAAGCTTCAAGGAGCTCTTTTCGAGTAGAAAGTTTTTCAGCCTTGCGGATTTTTTCCAAGGTATTCGCCCTGTTGATGTGCTTGTAGAGCGATGTTGCCCGCCCAACACTCTCCTTAAGGGACTGCCTTGTTGTTTTCTCAGTCTGTCCAATGAAAAGATGGTTTGTGGCCAGAAAAATTGCGGCTGAAGCCAGCAGGACAATAAAAAAGACTTTAAATTTCATCTCCCTTCTCCCTTTTTATCTCAACATACCTTCCATCCGTTCTGCACTTTCCAACGGAAACGATCTCGATTGCTTCCGAATAGAGTTTGTGCTCCTCGACAAGTATCCGGAGGCGCAAAGCCTCGCAGTCGTCACCCGGGAATCTCTCAACCGATCGTTGAAGTATTATGGGCCCTCCGTCGAGGTTGCTGTCTACATAGTGAACCGTACAACCTGTAATTTTAACCCCATAGTCAAAAGCCTGTTTCTGTGCATTCAGTCCTGGAAAAGCAGGAAGAAGAGACGGATGAATATTCAAAACTGTGCCATGAAACTTTTCCAGAAAAAAGGGTGATAGAATCTTCATAAAACCCGCAAGAGCAACCATATCTACTTTAAAGGGGGATATTGCTTCAACAATACGGGACTCGTATGCCTCCCTTTTCTCTCCCCTTCTTTTTTCAACTACGAGCGTTCTTATGTTAAATGCCTGAGCCCGTCTAAGACCGAAAGCATCACTGCTGTCAGAAAGGACAAAGGAGATTTCATCCACTTTCGAGAAGTAGCCCCTTTGAAAATGTTCTAGGATGGCCTCCATGTTGGTCCCGCTGCCGGAAATAAAAATCCCCAATCGCATCAGTCCCTCTCCTCGATAAAAGTTATCTTATCCCCTTCTTCCGGGGTTACAACCTTTCCCTTTCTGTCTCCTGCAAAAGAGTATATGCTTTTTTCCTGATCGTTTATACTGAGATAGTATCTTATTCGCTGCTTTTCAAGTGGAAGAAGTCTTATTTCAGGATCCCTTTCACGCAACCCGTTTTTATCGGCTTCCAGGGATACGATACACCCGTCCCCGTAAACTTTAAAAAAAGCGTATTCCACATTTACCTTACAGAGAATATTTTTCTTTCTCACCACACCTTTCAGCATATTTCTGATACTCTCCAGGCTGTAACACTCTTTCGACTTCTCTGTCTCAGACGGAAGAATCAACTGGAAGTTAACCGGACAGGGTACATTCTCCTTTTCTGATTTGGTCATAAAATAAACAGGAATTCCCGTCGGTATCGAACAGGATGTCTCGCATCCCTTAACAGGTTCATTGTCGATAGATTGGTAGAGCGTGACCTTGTTCTTTTCCTGCCTAATCTCAACCTTTGCAGTGGGACCTTCTGAAACCACAAGTTTTTCCTTATACAAAAGATCACTCTTAAATCTCTGAAAAACTGTTCCTTTTACCTCGAGGCTAGTATAGGATGCCGATTTAAAATCGATATCGATCCGGCGTTTTCCGGGGGGCACCTTTATAGACAGACAGTTGTTTCTCAAAGGAGAGAATGCCAAGTTCTGTTCACCGTCGACCATCAACTTGAACTTTCTGAGATATTTCTGAGTCTTCTGGTGAAGAACAAAGTCCATCTTCGCTGCAAGCTCCTCCTCCTTGGTAGAGAGAAGGAAAGACTGTCCATCCTTCTCAAGACATAGGTGAAGTACTGCCGGCTTCACTTTTGCCGCAAGTAGGAGCGGGAAGAAAAACAGCAGTGTTGTTAAGAAAAACACGAAATTTTTCAAGCAGATTCCTTGTCTATGTTGCACACATGTACATCGGTATGGAATTATATCGTTTATTGCAATTTTTGTAAATAAAATTTGTCATTTTTTCATGCCAAAATACAATAGTGCAAGACTATTAACTAGGAGGTTGAATGCGAGATATAGTCTTTCTACCCGATTTCATTGAAAAACCATTCTCTTCAGTACTTGTTTCTGCAGGCAAAACAAGAGTTCTCACCACAGTCTCGATGCAACAGAAGACACCTCCATATGTTGAAAAGGGCAAGGGTTGGCTTACTGCAGAGTATGCGATGTTGCCCGGCTCAACGGACAGCAGGGTAAACAGAGAGAGAAACAAGGTTGGCGGCAGAACTGCCGAAATCCAAAGACTCATCGGCAGATCTCTTCGAATGGCTGTTGACCGTTCCCTCATGCCCGGCATTACGTTAATCACTGATGCCGATGTTATCCAGGCAGACGGAGGAACCCGAACCACTTCGATAAACGGTGCGATGCTTGCCCTCAAAATGGCAGGAAAACGTCTTGTTGAAGAGGAAATCCTGGAACAGAATCCCGTTACAAGATGGATAGGCGCAATCAGCGCCGGTATTGTCGAAGGAGAACTCATCGTCGATCTTGACTACGAAAAAGATTTTCGTGCAGAGGCGGATTTCAACTTTGTATTTGCTGAAGACGGAAGGATAATAGAAATTCAGGGTACAGCCGAAAGCGAACCAGTGGCTGAAAAGGACTTCCTGAAACTTCTTGAAAACTCAAGAAGCTCGGCAATGCAGATAATAGGGAAAATGAAAGAGGTGTACGAAGAGTTATGATTATTGTCTTAAAAAAGGATATCACTCCAAAAGCCCTCGAATCGATCAAGGATCGTCTAACCGCCGGCGGATTTCATTTCAAAGTAATCAACGGGGTGAAAAACATCGTTCTTCCCGTTGTCGGTGATTTCACCACCAGCGACATAGGAAGATTCCGTTCACTTGAAGGAGTAGAAAAAGTTCTTCGTATTTCCAAACCCTACTACCTTGTGACGAAGGATTACAGAAAAAAGAGTGTTGTTGAACTGGGAGAAAACATTTCCATAGGGGATTCGTTTTCCTTTATCGCCGGGCCGTGTAGCGTCGAGAGTGAGGAGTCTCTTGAAAAAATCGCCTCTCATCTCTCAGCTCTCGGTGTAAAAATCCTTCGAGGCGGAACTTTCAAAATGAGGACTTCACCCTATAGTTTTCAGGGCCTAGGGGAAGATGGATTGAAAATTCTCAGACGGATCGGCGACAAATACGGAATGAAGGTGGTTTCCGAAATTACCGACATCAGGGACATCTCAATTTTTGCAGAATATGTGGACATGATACAGATCGGAGCTCGCAACATGTCCAACTTTTCGATGCTCAAGGAGATCGGAAAACAGAAAAAACCAATTATGCTGAAACGTTCACCAAGTGCAACCATCGACGAATTTCTCTCAAGTGCGGAATATATACTTTCCGAAGGAAATGAAAATGTTGTTCTTTGTGAAAGAGGTTCTGTTTCCATAGACGCAAACACTAGAAACAGCATAAACATCGCCACTATCCCCATCTTAAAAGCTGCGACCCACCTTCCTGTCATAATCGATCCTTCACACGGAGTCGGTGTTGCCCGCTTTATTCCACAGGTTGCTGCCGCAGCTCCCGTTCTAGGGGCGGACGGAATCATGATTGAAACCCACTTCTCCCCCTCCGATGCGCTCTCCGATGGATTCCAGTCCTTAACCCTTGAAAGTTTCACCTCAATCTACAAAAAAGTGACGGAGCTTACACAGTTTCTCAATGACTGATATTTCATCATTTCTACCAGTGGACAAAAGTTCCTTTATCAGAGGTGTTCTTTTCTCACTTCTCACGGACGAAACGACAATTCTTGAAAACATTCAAGGCATTGGAGAAGATTCGCTTTCTGCACTCAAAGTAGTCGAAAGTTGCGGAAAAACAATTACCCGTTCCCGAAATCAGATATCAATAACCGGTAAAACTGTCAGCCCGACATCTGTTCTTGATTGCGGAAATTCTGCAACTACCATGCGTCTTGCGATGGCTACACTCGGATTTCTCGGAAAAAAGTGCAAATTCACCGGAGATGAATCTCTCATGTCGAGAGATCAGAGTCACTTTATTACCGCTGCAGCCCTTTATGGAATTTCAATTATCGAAATCGACGGCCATTACCAGCTGAACCCAATTCCGGGTCACATCCACTGCATAGTGAAAACCTCTCTTCCCGTACAAAGTGCCCAACTGAAAAGTTTTCATCTCATTTTAATGATGAAAATGGGAGGCCGTCTCAAATTCGATATTGAAACCCGAGCCTATACTGAAAAAATTCTGAATCTGATGGGCGCATCAATCAAAACATCAGCAAACAAAATCGTTGTTCAACCGATAATGAAACCTCTTCACGGCATCTCATTTGTTCCAGGAGCTGACTCCTCTTCAGCATTCATTGCTCTTTCCCTTGCAGCCCTAAAGGGGACGCCGGCTCTTATAAGAGGAGTACTCTTGGACGATTCCAGAATAGAACCGTTCCATTTTTTAAAGGAAATGGGCTACAACCTATCTATTGTTCGCAAAAAAGATGACATCGGGGAGGTTAAACTGTCAGGCAGATCCAAAATTCCGGCAAAGCACTTTATCCTGAACCAATCGATTCTGCCGAAAACTGTTGACGAAGTTCCATTTCTCGCCCTTCTTGCCGTAGCTTCAGGCCACTCCATCACCGTCGAGGAAGCAGGCTGGCTTAGAAGTAAAGAAAGCGACCGAATAAGCGTTACCGTTAATCTTCTCCGCGCAATATGTAAATCACAGGAAAAAGCTGAAGGTTTTCATGCCGAACCGGCACAGGTTAAAAAAAAGATATCTCTTTCCCACAGCTCCGATCACCGGATGGAAATGCTTGCAGCTATGTTAGCCCTTTTCGCAGGAGAAAATTTCCAACCGAACGACTCGGTTTCTGTATCTTTCCCAAAATTTCGAAAATTGTATGAAACTCTAAGGAAAAATTATGATGAAGAAAATTGAAGAGTTAAGAAAAGAGCTGGATTCCATTGACACAGAGCTGGTAAAAATTATCCTGAAGAGAATTCATGTAGCCGAATCTATTGTCCGGATAAAAAGGGAAAATGGAATTAACGTTGATGACCTCGAAAGAGAAGAATCCATTCTCGATAAGATTTCAAAGCAGGCAGGAAAGAACTCTCCTCTCCTCACCGATCTTTTCAGGAAAATTTTCTCATGGGTGAAAAGAGAATCTCATTAAAGTTTTTTGAATTTTCTTTTCTGATTCTCTGCTCTCTTGCCCTGTTTTACTTTTCACGCAAATCAGTCGAACTCCAAAAATCTTCAAACTCTATCAGGGAAAACAGCAACATAATTCAGGGAAGCTCTGATATCTTCCCGGGCGGCAAAATCTTCTTTGACGGAGAAATAGACAGAGCTGTCGTAAAAGCGATTGAAAATTCAACGAAATCCATTGATGCAGCAACATACACTTTCGGATCAGGTCTCGTTCGCAATGCCCTTGAAAAAGCAGCTGAACGGGGAGTGAAAGTTCGAGTTCTCGCAGGCAAACTAAAGAGTACATCCTCTTCCCGATTTGAAATTTTCCAATACTCACCAGGCGAAGGAATTTTTCATGAAAAGTTTCTGTTAATCGATTCGAATATTGCTATCATCTCATCAAAAAATCTCACATCCACTCAATCCCTCAACTTTGCAATTTTCTTTTATGAAACCCCTCAACTCATCAAACATCTTCAGTCAGAATTTGAAAATATAGTTTATCAAAATGACGAAAGAGCATGTACCGGAGGGTGTTCCTTCGAATATGGTCAACTCTTTTTTCTTCCGGGAAAAGGTTGTGTAGAAATAAAAAAGCTTCTTCTTTCGGCACAAAAAAGCATTAATCTTGCAATGTACACAATCACATACGCTACTCCGATGACAGTTGGTTTAAAAGGCGCACTAAGAAAAGGAGTAACTGTGAGCGGAATAGTTGATGACTGGAAAGGCAGCGACAAAAAAATCGTCAACCAGCGTGCAGTTCGATACCTGAGGAGTCTAGGTGCATCTATTTCCTTCGACAACTTTGATTGGAATGAACGAGAACTACTGTTCCACCACAAAGCAGCTGTAATCGATTCTGAGCGCCTGATCTTCGGCTCTCTCAATTGGACAAAGTCCGGTTGTTACAAAAATCGCGAATTATTGATTATTTTAGACAAAAAAAGTATTTCCAGCCTGGTTGAAAACAAAATGAATCATTATCATCTTTTGCAAAACCTATAAACCACATTAATCACTAAAAGATAATCTTTACAACACTAAATTAATTGAAATAAAAATTAATTTAGTGTAAAATTTCTCGTTGCCATTTTTTCAGAAAAAACAAATTTTGGGAGTATGTCATGAAAAAAGTCTTTTTTTTACTTTCCATTTTTTTAACTTTTCTAGTTACCTCATGTATTTCCGATGAAGGAGAAAAGGATGACAAACTAGAAGCAGGATCTGAATGTTTCGACAATAGCGAGTGCCAATCCGACTACTGCAACAACGGCGTTTGTGAAGATCGCCAGACATGCGCCGACTCATTGGAGTGCCCCGTTGGTTGGGAATGCATAGATGGATTCTGCATTGATTCCGGCACAGGCGACACTGGCGACACTGGCGACACTGGCGACACTGGCGACACTGGCGACACTGGCGACACTGGCGACACTGGCGACACTGGCGACACTGGCGACACTGGCGACACTGGCGACACTGGCGACACTGGCGACACTGGCGACACTGGTGACACAGGCGATACAGGTGACACAGGCGACACAGGCGACACAGGCGACACTGGCGATACAGGTGACACTGGCGACACAGGCGACACTGGCGACACTGGCGACACAGGTGACACAGGTGACACAGGTGACACAGGCGACACAGGAGATACCGGCGATACAGGTGACACAGGCGACACAGGTGACACAGGCGACACAGGAGATACCGGCGATACAGGTGACACAGGCGATACCGGAGATACCGGCGACACCGGAGATACTGGTGACACCGGAGACACGACAGTTCCTGCGGTTGTATCATGTAATCTCGAAGGAAAAACCGTCGACAGCATTACGCCCACCAGCCTTGTTGTAAGAATTGAGTTCACAACAGCAATGGAAAAAAATTCCGTCATTTCAGCTTTTTCCATGGACAACATAGAAAATGCCACTAAAGTCGACTTCACTTACCTTAAAGATGAAGAAAACGGCAAAATCTATTATCTCAAAGGTAATTTAAATCCGAACACCTCCTATTCTGCAACACTAAAAGATAATGCGACAGGTAAAAACGGACTCACACTTGAGGAAGCTAAAACATGGGCGAACATAAAAACAGATGAAGAAACAATACTTCTTGAAAGTTTTGAGGAAAACGAAAGAACAACTGCTTGGAATCTTGAAGAAACTTGGGAAATCGGAGCTCCAAATCATACAAATATAACAAATGGAAACAACGGAAGTTCCGCTGTTTTAGCAACAATCCTTGGGGATGTGTATCCAAACGGATTGGAAAACGGAAAGTCGGCAATTCTTGAAAACACGATTTCTATTCCAGGAGGAAGCGAAGCTTACCTCGATCTATTCCTCTACATAAACACAGAGAAATCAAGCAGTGGTCAACCTTACGACGGAGCAATAATATATTACAATGACGGATCGGGAGAAAAGGAACTTACATTTGAAAGCAGCAAGTTTTTCGGCACATTCAAGATCGGAACAAACATAACAAAAACCGGCCTGAGAGGGCAGTCAGAGAGTAACACCTACACGAAGTTGACAGCCGACCTTTCACCGATTGTTGCCGATGGAGACAAAAACATTTCTCTCAAAATAAAATTTTTCAGTGATAGTTCTGGAAATAGCTCTGGAGTTTACATAGACGACCTGAAAATATACAGAAAGAAAGATGGAATTTCACCATACCTCGTTGTTGAGGAATCAGCCCCCAGAGGCAACACTGTCGATACAGATTCGGATATCGTATTGAAGTTCAGCGAAAAAGTGAAAAAAGAAACAATTTCTCTCTCGCTCAACGGAACAGATGTGACAGTTGAACCTGTTTCAAATGATAACGGAAAAACCTACACATACGATATACCCGGAATGGATTTCGATACCGATTACGAGCTTAGGATAAAAGAAGGCGTTGAAGATCTTGTTGGAAATATGATGCCTACACCTGTTGTATGGACCTTCCACACCCGCTCTCTCAACTACACAGTTACATCTTCTCCCGCGAACGTCATTATTGAATTTGAAAAAGACATTCTCTGCAACGGTTCAGAAAAAGCCATCAACGGTCCCGGAAACATGACAATTCTGGACAGCACAGACGCTGTTGTTGCCGGTAATATTGTCTGTACCGATCAAAAGACAGCAAAATTTACTCCCGACATGGATTTCCCCGCCGGAGATTACACTCTGAAAATCAAGCCTACGGTTGAAACTGTCTCAAGCAACGAAATAAAAAGCGAGATATCCGAGGCCTTCACAATTACCTATGTTGTCTTTTTCGATGATTTTGAAAACACAGACAAATGGACACGCAATGGAGAATGGGAAATCGGTGCACCGACTTTAAGTAACTATGTGAATATCGCCCACAGTGGCACCAAAGTTCTCGCAACGGATCTTGACAACTACTACAACGACGGCGAAAATTATCAGGCGACCATCAAAGAATCATTTGAAATTGGTCCGGATTTTGATCTTTTAGTAGAATTTTACGCATACGTCTACACAGAGTACTCCAGTAGCAAGTGGTATGACGGAGCATTTTTCTACTACAAGGAACCGGGTGACAGCACTTTCTATTATTTCGACCATTCAGTTGAGGGCTCTGAAGATGTGGTCGGTGATTTCAACCTGCCGAACAAAGTGGTTTCAAAAGGAATTAGGGGCCAATCAACTAAAAACGTCTATTCGAAATTTTCTGTCACAATTTCATCCGATACCTTAAAAAATCTTGAATTGGGTTTTTATTTCGGATCGGATGGCAGCGGATACGGACCCGGTGTCTACATTGACGATGTCAAAATCACAAAGATCTACAAATAAAAAATTCCCTCTCTTTAGACTTCCTTAATAAATCTTGATTTTAGACTTCCCAGATATAAACTCATAGTGGAATTTTACTTTTTTAAACATATGGCGGAGGATATTCATGGAAAAAGTCTTAATTGATGGCGTAAATCTTTCTATTGAGGATGTTGTTGCTGTTGCTGCCGGAAAGAGGGAAGTCTCATACTCGGAAGAAACCAGGGCAAAACTCGCCAAGTGCAGGGATTTTGTTGAGGAAGTTCTCACAGAAGATAAAGCTGTCTATGGCATAAACACCGGCTTCGGTATTCTCTCCGACGTCAAGGTTTCGAATGAGGATCTCGAGGCTCTTCAGATCAATCTTATCCGCAGCCACGCTATCGGTGTGGGCAAACCTTTCGATAAGAAAACTGCCCGCGCAATCATGCTTCTTCGTGCCAACGTTCTTGCAAAAGGATTCTCAGGCATATCACTTGAAACTTTTGACAAGCTTATCGAAATTATAAACAAGGACATCTTCCCCTACATTCCCGAAAAGGGTTCCGTAGGTGCAAGCGGAGATCTTGCGCCTCTAAGCCATCTGGCACTTGTTCTCTGCGGTGAAGGCTACGTTTTCGATGAAGAGGGCAACAAAGTTGAAACCGCTGCCGTTTTGGAAAAGAAGGGAATTACTCCGATCAGACTCAAGGCGAAAGAAGGGCTTGCTCTCATCAACGGAACTCAGGTAATGACGGCTGTCGGAGCTCTGGCAGTACATCGTATCAAAAACCTTCTTAAACTTTCCGATATCGCCCTCACATCTTCACTTGATGCGGTTATGGGTACTGATCGCGCTTTCGACGACAAGGTTCACATTGTTCGCGCACACCAGGGACAGCTTGAGGTTGCCCGCAACGTAATGAAGCTGATCGAGGGATCGGAGATCAGGGAAAATCATAAAAACTGTACAAAAGTTCAGGATGCGTACTCTTTCCGTTGTGCGCCACAGGTTCACGGTGCTGTAAGAGACGCACTCCGTCACGTTGAGAACGTAATCACAACAGAGATTAACTCATCCACAGACAACCCTCTTATCTTCCCGGATGAGAAGGAGACAATTTCCGCAGGAAACTTCCACGGAGAACCTGTCGGTCTAGCAATGGACTACCTCACAGCGGCAGTAAGCGAACTCGCTTCTATTTCCGAAAGAAGAATCGAGCAGCTCATCAACCCGGTTTTCAGCGGCGCTCCCGCATTCCTGGTAAAGAACAAGGGTGTCAACTCCGGTTTCATGATTGCCCACGTTGCAGCAGCAGCCCTTGTTTCCGAGAATAAGACACTTTCATTCCCCGCAACTGTCGACTCAATTCCGACAAGTGCAGGAAAAGAGGATCACGTCAGCATGGGAACAATCGCGGCAAGAAAGACACGCGAAGTTGTAGAAAACAGTGTCGACGTAATCTGTATGGAGATCCTCACGGCAGTTCAGGCTCTCGATTTCAGAAAACCCCTCAAGGGCGGAAAAGGTGTCGATCCTGTTTACAACATGGTGAGAGAAAAAGTTCCTTTCATGGAAAACGACTACTTCCTTCATCCTGAATTCAACAAGGTAAAAGAGATGGAGTACGCAATTGTCGAAGCTGTCGAAGCCGCAGTGGGAGAAATCAAATAACCACTTTCTTCTAAGAGCCCGGTTCGAGAAGTAAGCTCTCATGACTTTTCATAAACGAAGTCATCTTCGGACCGCGCTCTTCTAAAAATTCTCAATTTTTCCCCTTTCTGATATCATCAATCCATACACTCAACAAATGGAGCACACCAATGATCAGAAAGGGGAAAAACGCATTAATAATCATCGACGTTCAGAACGATTTCTGTCCGGGAGGAACTTTGGCTGTTCCTAATGGAGATCTTGTCGTTTCTATTCTTAATGGAATTGTCGAACGATTTTCAAAAGTTGTGGCGACCCAGGACTGGCATCCGCAGGATCATATTTCATTCGCATCGAACCATCCCGGGAAATCACCATATGAAGAAATCTCGAAAAACGGTAGGATTCAGGTCTTATGGCCTGATCACGCCTTAGAAGGCTCAAATGGAGCAGCGTTTCACCCTGATCTGAATAGTGAGAAAACAGATCTTATTCTTCGCAAAGGCAGAGACAGAGAAACAGACAGCTACTCCGCCTTTTTTGAAAACAACTACGCAAAAACAGGTCTTACCGGCTACCTGAGAGATCTTGAAATCGAAGAACTCTATTTCGCAGGTTTGGCGACAGACTACTGTGTATACTACAGCGTAATGGACGCGATTCGGCTTCAATTCAAAGTCCATCTCATCGAAGATGCTGTAAAAGGTGTCGATGTTCCGGAAGGCTCTGTGGCTAAGGCCCTTGAAGATATGAAAAGAAGCGGTGCGATATTCGTCAATTCCGGAGATTTGCAATGAAGAATCTTGCCATGCTTACGGACTTTTATGAGCTCACAATGATGCAGGGTTACTACTTTCTCTGTCCTGAAGAGAGAGGTGCCTTCGAAATGTTTTTCCGGCGCCAGCCGTTCGGTGGAGGTTATTCGATTTTTGCCGGACTGGCCCCCTTTTTAAGGGCGCTTGAAAACATCAATTTCACTGATGAGGATCTCTATTTCCTCGAATCTCAGGGAATATTCAAAGAAGAATTCCTTCAATTTTTGAGAAGTTTCAAATTCAGAGGAGATGTCTATTCTGTAAAAGAGGGCACCGTTGTTTTCCCCAATGAACCGCTTATTCGGGTTGAGGGTACACTCATGGAGTGCCAGCTTATCGAAAGCATGCTGCTGAATCATGTGAATTTTCAGACGATGGTTGCCACAAAAACATGCAGGATTGTTGAGGCCGCTGAAAATCAACCCGTTCTGGAATTCGGTCTGCGCAGAGCTCACGGAGTTGACGGAGCGATTTCAGCTGCAAGGGCTGCTTTTATAGGAGGTGTTTCGGCTACTTCCAACACTCTGGCCGGAAAGATTTTAGACATGCCGGTGAAAGGCACTATGGCCCACAGCTGGGTAATGGGTTTTCCTTCTGAAGAAGAATCATTCAAAGCATACGTCGATATTTACCCAAATCGTCCGGTTCTACTTGTCGACACATATGACACCCTGAAATCAGGTATTCCGAACGCAGTAAATGTCTTCAAACAGCTAAAGAAAAAATCACACCCCGAATTCATGGCTGTTAGACTGGACAGCGGTGATCTCGAATACCTGAGCAAGGAGGCACGCAAAATTCTGGATGGGAACGGACTGCAGGAAGTGAAAATTGTGGTCTCAAGTGATCTGGACGAATGGATTGTTGAACATCTGAAAAGAAGCGGAGCCCCTATCGACTTATGGGGCGTGGGAACACGTCTGGTTACCGGTAAAGGTGATCCTTTTCTTACCGGTGTTTTCAAAATTGTTGCGAAAGACGAAGGCAACGGTTTCACTCCGTGTATTAAAATATCAAATCAACCAGAAAAAATCACAAATCCAGGAAGAAAGAATGTTTTGCGTTTTTACAATAAAAACGGATTGGCGATCGCAGACATGCTTTATCTCGAAAGCGAAAAAAGTGAAATTCTCAGCGCTGCTGACACCGGTAGCCCATTTACGTTATTTCATCCCACAAGCGATGTTGCCCATATAAAAATCGATTCTTATGAAAAAGCCTCACCTCTTCTTTCAAAAGTGATCGCCAAAGGTAAGGTCTGTGTTGTTTCACCTACAATCGAAGACATAAGACAACATCGATCTGAAGAGATTTCCACCCTTGATCCGACTTTCAAACGACTTCTAAACCCACATATTTACAAGGTGAGTCTTTCCAGAGGTCTTAAGAATCTGAAACGCCGAATGACCGAAAAGTTTTTCTTCTGATCTGCCAGCGTAACATCTTGAAAATGTGAATTGTCAGAAAGAAAAATAGAAAACAAAACGAGGGTTAATGGCCTCTCTCAAGAAAAGAGGTTGTCATTCTGACGGCAAGACCTCTTGACAATATGACAAAACTGTCTTTATGTCGAAGAGCTTTCTCAACTAACCTTCTGAAAACTCTGACATCCTTTACCGGCACGGGGTTTGCTTAAAAAAGGTTTGCCTTTTCTAGAAGAATATTATATTTTTCGGGCGGTTTTTTACGGAGGTTGATATGAGATTCTATAATGTGGCAGTAGTCGGGGCAACCGGAGCAGTCGGTAGCGAATTTATTTCCCTACTCTCTTCAAGGGATTTTCCGATAGACAAACTTTATCCTTTTGCCAGTGAAAACAGTGTAGGAGAGACTGTCGAATTCAATAAAAAAGAGATTGATGTGATTCCTTTGACTGAAGAGACTCTTGCGGATAAGGAAATCGACATAGCCTTTTTCAGTGCAGGAGAAATAGTTTCAAAACAATTCGGTCCTATGTTTGCAAAAAAAGGAACGATTGTTATTGACAACAGTTCCGCATTCAGGATGGATTCCGAGGTTCCCCTCATAGTTCCGGAAGCCAACGGAGAAATGATCGAGCACGCAGGAAAGGGATCAATCATTGCAAACCCCAACTGTTCAACAATCCAGATAATTCCGTTTCTGGCGCTGATGGATGAGATGTACGGAATAGAATCAGTTTTCGCGTCGACTTACCAGAGCGTCAGCGGTGCGGGAAACAAAGGTATAGAGGAGCTGAGGTCGGAAACCCTCAACCTTTTCAACGGCAGGGATGCGCAGCCATCCGTATTCCCTCAGAGGATTGCCTTCAACCTCATTCCCCAGATCGGCCCTTTCTATCCGACAGGATACTGCGAAGAGGAACTTAAAATGATACGTGAGTCCAGAAAAATTCTTGAACTCCCTTCACTCGATATGGAGGTTACAACAGTCCGGGTTCCAGTTTTCTACGGTCACGCGGTCTCTCTTTCGGTAGTGTTAAAAAACGAGGCCGATCTTTCAATCATCCGTGATGAACTTTCCGAAATTCCGGGAACCAGAGTAATGGATGATCCTGAAACACTTCTCTACCCGACACCTGCAGACGCCGGCGCACAGGATGATATCCTTGTGGGCAGAATCCGTTTCGGAGGAGAAGGCATGAACAAGAAAAGGGTAAATGCCTGGATCGTAGCAGACAACATCAGGAAAGGCGCGGCCCTTAACGGAATTCAGATTGCGGAAACAATAATCGGCGGAGAAGACGATGCGTAAAATCACCCTCTTAATTCTCTCTATTTCCATTTTCTCCACCCTCTCTGCCCTTGACCATTTCGATAATGTAAAATTCTCTCCTGATCACAGGAATATTAACAACAAGGGAAAAGTTACTGTAAAGTTCGATCTCAAAAAAACAGACGATATTGAAAAGATAGAACTGAAATGTAAAAAAACAGGTTCAACCGAATCAACTATCGAAACGATATCCTCAGACGATATAGTCTCTACGGGAAATGAGCTGGTTATCACAGGTGCAGATCTTTTGAAGCTTACCGCTTCTAAAAAATCAACTTCCTACACTCTTGCTCTTTTGAATTTCATTACGGGAACAAGATCATCAGACGATAGTGAGGATTACCGTCCCCTAAGCGATTTCAATTCAGATCAGGATTCTATTCAGGATGCCGACCTCCCTCAAGATGAGATGCCAGACACAGATCAGAATCAGGTCGTTGAGAAGAACGATTCCGATTCTGCTGCGGAAGTGCCGGATGACGAACAGTCCGACACAGGCAACTCCAGTCAGAATGAGTACAATGATGAAAAGGACGGGAAATACGAGTGTGAACTGGTCGCCACTCTTCAGCAAGAAGAAGAGCAGGAGGAGGAGAACGAAACAGATACCCTTTCCCCAAGAAAAATTACCAGGGCAACAACAAACAAGGAGGAGACATACACTTTCGACCTCTTCCTTGACAACGTTCCACCCGCGAAACCATCGGCAGCAACGGCTACTCCAGGAAACAGAACAATTAAAGTTACAGCAAAAAGTCCGGAAACCGATGCCTTGAACAAGACAGGTGAAACCCTCGGGAAGTATCATGTGAAGCTTAAAGGCCTCTTTCTTGACAAGGAGGGAAATGAAGTCGAAAAGGAACTTTCTTATGTTTTTTCCAGATCCTCTTCCACTTCTGATTTCACAATTGAGGGCAAGGACGGATTTTCTATAATCAACAACGACGCGAGAGAGGAAAAATACAACTACCGGATTACGCTCAGTGCAGAAGACAAGGCGGGGAACCATAATCCTTCAAACTCCATAACCATCACAGGCTATGCTGCTACAACCGAAGGTTTCTGGACTCACTACAAGGCCGGCGAAGGAAAAGACGACGGCGGCTACTGCTTTATCGCAACGGCTTCCTACGGAAGTTATTTCCACCCTTTCGTTAAAATCCTCCGCTCTTTCCGTGACAGAATACTTCTCCCCACAAAGCCCGGGAAGGCATTTGTCCGTGCCTACTACAATGCGGGACCGACACTTGTCGGAATACTGAACGACTACCCCGTTCTCAAATCTGTGGTCAGAATAATGCTTCTTCCCCTTGTTGCTCTTGCGTGGCTTATTCTCAACCCTGCGGCTCTTGCATGCCTCCTGCTTTCCATTTCAGGAATTGTTCTTTTTCGGATGAAGAAGACAGGAGTACTTTTCATACTCGCATTGCTTATTCTCCCTCTTACAAAAGCAGAAGCTATCGAAGGGGAGATCTACTTCAAAGGCGGCTTTTACTACCCTTCAAAGATCGATGACTCTGCCGAAGGAAACCCCTTCGAAGATATTGCCGGAAAAAACGAACGGTTCGTGCCTTCTCTCGGATTCGGCCTGGATATTCCCATCTGGCGCCGAATCAAAGTTACGGCCCGTGGATCAGCCGGCTTCGTCAGATTCAGCGGAAAGGCTCTGTTCCTAGATGGTAAGGAATCTAAAGACACCACATACTTCCATATTGTTCCCGTTTCTGCGGAACTGAAAATTCGGCCTGTCTATTCCTTTCCTCTGAGACCCTACGTTACATTCGGGGGCGACTACAACTTCTGGTGGATACGTGAAAACGGAAAAACTCAGGAAGACGGCGCAACCCATGGATTCCACACATCATTCGGCCTTCAGTTAAGTCTCAACTGGCTTGAGCCGAGATCGGCCCTGCAACTGGAGAAGAGTTCAGGAATTTCCGACTCCTCCATCTATGCGCACTACCGCATTGAAAAAGTCGATGATTTCGGGGACTCCAACAGTTTCGATCTCAGTTGCAACCGATTTGAATTCGGGCTTGTTCTGGATTTCTAACCATGTACATAGTTCATCTTTCATTCTATGGAACCGGAGTTCACGGATGGCAAATCCAGAAAAACACCCCGGACACATTCCAGGAGTACCTCAGAAAGGCATTTGTCAAGATTTTCAAATCAAACGAAATCCCAAATCCGTGCGGATGCAGCAGAACAGATGTCGATGTTCACGCCCTTGAATTCATCGCTACGATAAGAGCCGTCATCGATATTCCCTGCGAAGCTCTTGAAAAGGGACTCAACTCCCTCCTACCGCACAACATAAGGGTCAAGAAGGTCGAAAGGGTGCACGGTTTTAGAGATGCGAGAGCGCTTGTTTCCGGGAAACACTATCGCTACCTTATCTACACCGGACCGATTCTCCCTCCGTTTCTCCATTCTCTTGTGTGGCACAGCAGATATGGTCTCGATACGGCACCCATGCGCAAGGCTGCAGCCCACTTCGTAGGCACCCACGATTTCGCATCATTCCAGGCGGCAGATGCATGCGTGAAGACCACGGTAAGAACAATCCACGACATTCGAGTCTCCCGTCACGGCCATATCGTAATGATAGATGTCAAGGGTGACGGATTTCTCAAGCACATGGTTCGAATCATAGCGGGGACACTTGTTGAGGTGTCGAAGAAGAGAATTCATCCGGATGAGATACCCTCGATTATTCATGCGTGTGACCGGCATCATGCGGGACTCACCCTTCCGGGGAAAGGGTTGTATCTCTATAAGCTTTTTAAATCCGAAGATGAAATTGCAGAATACGCTTTTCCCGATTTTCACGAAGGAATGATCTGGGAAATCTGATCTCTAAAACGACTCCCAAAAATCGAAACGCTGAATATTATGAACTGTAAATTCTAAAACAGCATCGTCATCTAAAGTACTTCAATTAAGAATCTAAAGATTTCAAACGAAAAATTTCAACGTCTCGCAAAACCGACTAACAGACTGTTATCAATAGCCTTATTTGTCCACACTAACATCCATAGACGTTCCGACTTTTAAGGTTATGCAGAAAGTCGAAATCTTCGCCTGCAAAGAATAGTTTTTTATGTAATAAAAGGGGGAATTCATGAAGAAGGTTTTTTTAATAGTTTTTCTATACATAACAACTTCGGCATTGGGAACCGAAAGCGATCTCTACCTCTTTTCAGAGGATGTTCCGAGACCGGAACCAAACATTGTTTTCCTGTTCGACACATCCGGGTCCATGGAGCATCCTTCTACGAATATCTGCGTAAGGGAAAACTCAATGGAGATAGTCGAAGATGCCAGGCGTCTCTGCAGACTGACTGAGGTTCTGGGATTCGATGTGGACAAAACCGTAAGCAACTTCTGGTGCCACATCAACATATTCGAAGTTCTATTCAAGACGGAGTGGAGATGCGGAAGATTTGTACCCGAGGGCTATTTCGAGTCGAGACTTCACTATCTTAAAAAGACAATGGCCGGAAGCAACGGCGTAATCGACAAGCTTCTCGAACAGAAAAGAGGGATAAATGTAGCTGTTGCCAACTTTCCTTACGAAGGCGGTGCAAAAATCATTTCTCCATTTATTACCCTCAACAGGGAGAATGCGCAGAGCCTCAAAGCGAAAATGTGGTCACTTCGAGCCGGAGGAAACACACCTATGGGCAACGCCCTTCTTGACATATGGGATCTTTTCTATACTCAGGGAAACGATCCGAAAAACGAAAAATCCCACCTGCTCTCCTGCCGGGAAAATGCAGTTTTTCTCATCACCGACGGCGAACCGGTTGGAGATAATCCTAGAGCAAGAATTGAAAAGTATTGGAGAAGACCCTACTACGATTCCTTGAAGAACTATCTCTCCAACAATTCATCTGTCATTGACGTTGCAGAATATATTTACAGAGATCTCTGGGATCACCCCATCTATTCAAACGATCTCTACACGAACATAAAAGAGGGTGACAACTGCAGCGACATGAGATGCGACGGCAACAGGATCAGAATCTACCCAGTCTCCTACATGGAAAAAGTACCGACGCTTGTTAACCTATCGAAGAGGGTTGAGAGTTCCGTACTCACGGCCAACAGTGAAAACGGACTGACCTCCATTATTACCGAACAGCTGAGAAAGCTCTACATGACAACGCCCTCTTCCGCCTCGCCTCCTCTTGTTACGATCAATTCCGATCTCACTTCCGACAGAATCATCACTTCCATTTTCAAACCGGCATCCATAGGACACTGGCATGGAAATCTTCGATCCTTCTGCCTCTACGGGGAGGATTGTCTTTACGAAAGGAGAGGAGAGTTCGATCCCATCGAGAGAAGCAGAAAGGTTGACAGGAAAACGGAAGATAAAATCAGGGAGCAGTTTTCCGGTGAATTTCTCAGCGACGTGGTGAAGGAAAATAACGTCATGCCTCTCGAATCACTCGGTACAAATGAAGAAACAAAAAAGCAGCCAGGCAGGAATATATATTTCAACGAATATCTTGCGGATTCAAAAGCACAATGCAGCAGTGCAGCTGAAAACGGCTGCTCCTCCGATTACTGTGACATAGGCGACGGAACATACTTCCTTCCGGTTGAGGGAGAACGTAATTTCTACATAAATGTGGACTCATTTTCCAGTCCCCTCAAGAAAGTTGAAGTTGATTTGATTCTAAAGCAGAACTACAAGGACGGAATCTGCGATCTAAAACATAAGATGAATGACCTCTCACTGACGCTCTTCTCTCCGAAAGGAGTCGCCATCAACCTTTTCGACGGAAGTGACGGAGACATTCCGGAGAAACTGAAGTTCAAGACTTTCGAAGAAATTTTTCAAGGAGGTGTTCTCAACGTCGTGTCTGACGAGATCCGGGGGATGCATCCAGATAAAGTAAGAGGCCCGTGGAGGCTACGTTTTCACGACAGAGATAGGGACACCTATCTTGACTGGGGTAAAAAGAAAAATTGTGAAGAACCTATCCTCTACAGGTTTGCCATTAAACTTCACCCCATGGATAGTGTGTGCGGAAACGGAATTTTTGAACCCGGTGAGTGCTGCGAAAAAGGTGACACCGTTAAGTGTTCTGCACTCGGTTCTGAGAGCGACAAATATTCATTGTGCAACAGCAGTTGTGAGGGATACGACATAACCCAGTGTGTCTCGGGGGAAGTTGGTTTCCGAAAGTTCACTACAGAAGTTGCATCCACAGACAACTTGAAAAAACTATATAACTACCTTCAAGGATTTGAGTACAAACTCAGTGAAAACAAGAAAATCTGCGACAACCTCTCCTGTATAAAAAGAAGACGACAACTTGGTGACTTTTTTCGATCAACTCCTCTACCGGTGGAAGATAAAATCGTAGTAGGATCCAATGCGGGACTGGTTGAAGTATTCAATCTTGAAGACGGAAAAGAGTTCAAAGGATTTATCCCTAAAGCAAAAATGAAGATGCGATACCTCGACGAAAGTTACATCCTTGGAGATAGAAGAGATGAAAATATGGGAATAGATTCCACGCCTCTGAGAGTAAAAGGTTCTGACTACGATTACATCTTATTCGGATACGGAAGAGGAGCAGAGGGATTTTCACTGTTCTCAACAAAATCCGTCGTAGAGGATGGCTCACCTGAACTTGTGAAGGATACAGTTGACGGAGTTAATCTTCTGTACAATCCTCCGGCTTTCACAAAATGGAAAGGAACGGACATGCTGATAACGGGATCCGGCTATCGCATAAATTTCGATGATGATGAAAAAAGAATCGCGGATAGTTCCGGCGATATTGCTCCAAATCTTTTCTTTTACTCCGTGTCGAAAGAGGGATTTTCGCCGGCAGCTTCATTCGAAACAGCGTATCCCGTTGTTGCGCCTCCGGCTCCCTATCTGAGCTCGTTGAAACCTGATAAACAATATGACTTTTCCTACATTATGAAATCCAAAAAGGAATCAGACGCACTTTTCTTTGCCGATATCGGCGGAAACATCTACCACACTGAAGGTACCACTGAAGACGAAACGGAAGGCAACAACAGCCAGAGTCCTAAAAAACCGCTAAAAGTTTTCACGATGGACCAGAGAGGAACAACCAATGAAACAGACATCAACATTTTCAGCAAGCCAGTTGTGATGCTGCGAGGTATGGATAAGAAGGAAATCTGGGTCGCGTCGGGAACAAACGATCCCACTCGCCCGATAATGAAAGATCATTGGAAAAGAAATATCGTTTTCGCATTAAGATATAAAAATGGAGATACCTTTGTTCACAACTCAAGTCTAAACCGATTCTTCAATGCAACCGGGGAGAAATCTGTCCCACCGGACATAGTTATTCCGGACAAAAAAGATATAAACTACAACAGAATAATAAGGGAAATCGAAAAATACCATAAGGAAGAAATCGACTCGATCTGTAAGGAGAACAACGATAAGTGTCCGGATTTGGCCCCGGAAGGATGGTACATCCGGCTAAAATCAAAGGAGAGAGTTATCGGAAAACTTCTTCTTTACAACGAAAGATACTATTTCACCGTTTACAACTCAGATTCTCTCGATGTAAAAGACTGCTCCATCAACATAAAGCAGGGCAGATCCTTTCTTTACGAAGTTAGTGCTGTTAATGGAAGACCTATTTTCGACGACAACCCGATAATAGCAGATCTGGGTACAGGTCAAGCCTCGGAACCGGTTCTGACAAGGGATGCCGAAGGAAACATTTCCATCGTAGTGGCGAGAGCCGACGGAGATGTTCAAAGAATCGATATTCAGCCCATAACGGCTCCGGCAAAACCGAATATCCTCTGGTGGAAGGTAAATTGATGGTTTCTTCCTGAAAAGTGATAAGAAAAAACTCCGAACGAAACGTTCCGAATTAACAGATCAAATTAAACTTTCCACATAGTTTTCAACACAGAAGAGAAACAAACGAGAATGAATAGTATTTTGCTGACTGGGGATCTGTGTGGTTAAGATCAGATCTCGTAGTTGTCGCTCGCCATCGGATCAAGCGGCCTGAATTTCGTATATCTTGCCTCGAAAAGCATCGGAACTGCACCTGTCGATCCATGACGGTTTTTCTGGACGTGAATTTCTGCTGTTCCCTTCTTATCCGTATCCTTGTTGTACATGTCCTCACGATGGATGAACATTACAAGGTCGGCATCCTGCTCGATGGCTCCCGAGTCCCTGAGGTCGGAAAGCATGGGAATCTTACTTGTTCTGCTTTCAACGTTACGGCTGAGCTGAGCAAGTGCGACTATGGGTATTCCCATATCCTTTGCAAAAAGCTTTATGTTTCTTGAAATGTGCTCAACCTGACGAACACGGTCATCTTTAAAGACTGTTGACTGCATAAGCTGGAGATAGTCGATGAAGATTGCATCCAGTCTACCGGAATCCTTCTTAATCTTCTTGGCTTTCGACCTGACATCGGAGATACTGCAGCTGGATGTGTCGTCTATGAATATGGGGAGTTTACTGATGTCATCGATATTGTGCCAAAGCCTGTTAAGCTCGTCCTTCTCCATCCTTCCGGTGAGGAAGTTTTTGGAGTTTATGCAGCATTCCGTCGCAATGATCCTGTTAAGCAGCTGCGACGAAGGCATCTCGAGGGAGAAGAATGCGACGGTGTTGCCCGTTTTGGCGATCTCAAGGGCCATGTTAAGGGCGAAACTGGTTTTACCCATACCGGGACGACCTGCGAGAACAATCATGTCTCCAGGCTTAAATCCGGCAGTCATCTCGTCAAGAAGCGGATACCCGGAAGAGATACCGATGATGGACTGATCACTTTCAAGTCTTTCCTTAAGTTCGGAAAGCTCCTTATCAACAAGATCCTTGATCGGGACAATTGAAGATACCTGGCGTGCATTCTGAAGTGTGATGAGTTCTGAAGTGGCGGTATCGACAATTTCGTCGAACGATTCATCCTGCCGGTAGGAACGCTCGCTTGTAGTGTCGCAGGTTTTGATAAGTTTCCTATAGAGCGACTTCTCCTTTATTATTTCTGCATACTCTACAAGAGCCCGCTCGGACGTTACCGGGGCGGAATCCGTGAGCTCTGCAAGGAAGGGAAGTCCTCCGACTTTAGCTGAATCATCAGGATCGGAAATGTGGTCGGATACGGTGATTACATCAGGAGTCTTTCCGACCGTGCGGAGATCGATTACGGCACGAAAAATAATCTGATGCCGGAGCTCATAGAAGTCGTCGGGGGTGAGTCCCACCTGCTCTACGAGATCGTAAAGGTCCCCATTAAGCAAAAGGCATCCCAGAAGGGATGCCTCCGCATTGATATTGTTAGGCGGTGTGAGAAGTTGCTTCATCGACTACTCTTCTACAGCCTCAACTTCCGCATTCTCTTCGCCTTCTGCAACAACCCAGAGCTTGACAACTCCACGAACCTCTCTGAAGATCTTAACATCGATGTCGTAAACACCGCTCTTCCTGATAGGATTGTCGATGATGATGTTGCGGGAATCAATCTCGAGACCCTCAGCCTTGATTGCATCACCGATTTCACGAGTTGTAACCGATCCGAAAAGCTTTCCTTCCTCTCCGACTTTCTTGGAGATGCGGACCTTGATGTCAGCAAGCTTCTTAACGAGCTCGTTGGCACATGCGTATTCGCCCTGGATCTTCTTCTCGATCATTCTCTTGTTGAATTCGATTTCCTTTACATTCTTTTCGTTTGCAAGGATGGCAAAATTCTTAGGTATGAGATAGTTTCTTGCGTATCCATCCTTAACCTTTATCGTGTCGCCTGCGTTTCCAAGCTTTGCAATATCTTTTGTAAGAATAACTTTCATGATATCCTCCTTATCTGCCGGTCACGGTGTAGGGGAGGAAAGCAATTGTTCTTGCCTTCTTGATTTCTCTAGCAAGCTCTCTCTGATGCTTTGCACATACTCCGCTGATCCTTCTGGGAATGATCTTTCCTCTTTCAGTCACGTAGTTTGCAAGAACTTCAGAATTCTTGTAATCGATTACCATATCATCGTTCTGACAGAAACGGCAAACCTTTCTTCTTCTGTAAAATACCATCGCACCCTCCTTATAACTCTACGTTCTCTTCCTCTTCTTCCTTTGACTTGGAGAGAGTGTCCTGAAGCTTTTCGTTGTACTTTTTGCTGTCAACAACTTCTTTCCTCTCAACCTTTTTCTCTTCTCTTCTCGGCGCTTCTGCAGATTTTGCAAAAAGTGTCGTTATGCCTTTTGCATTGTCAAGAAGCTCCTGAAGATTCTTGTTTTCGTTAGGACGAACAGTCATGTACTTGAGAACGTACTCCATAATGTTGAAGTTGCGTTCAAGTTCGAAAATAACGGAACCGTCTGATACGTGATTGAAATGAAGGTAGTGACCCTTCATGTTCTTCTTGATTTCGTAGGCGAGTTTCTTTTCTCCCCATGAGTGAAAATCTACTATTTTTCCACCCATACCTTCAACAATTGAGTTAACCTTTTCGGCAAACTGCTTGATGAAATCGTTACCACCTTCAGGCTTGAGAATAACGGTGGTCTCGTAATGTCTCTGTCTCATAATTCCTCCTTTCGGATATAAAGTCCAATAACTTCATATTGAACAAGGAGCTAACTCCAACGTTCATAAAAGCGGCGTAATTATAACATGATTTCTTTGAAAAGCAATATCAGAAACCAGAAAGTTGAAATGAAATCAAAAACCCCGCGGACAAACCGCGGGGTTTTAAAAACATATTACTTTGAGAACAGGATCCTCAGAACAGGAGATGCCAAATAACAATATCTCGAATTTTCGACGGGATCATATGAACGGTGCGATCACAAGAGCAATGACGGAAATCAGCTTGACAAGGATATTGAGACTTGGTCCGGCTGTATCTTTGAAGGGATCGCCTACCGTGTCACCGACAACTGCCGCCTTATGAGCTTCGCTTCCCTTTCCTCCGTGATTTCCCTCTTCAATCTGCTTTTTGGCGTTGTCCCAGGCTCCGCCTGCATTGGACATGAATATTGCAAGAGCAATCCCGGAGGTTGTTACTCCGACAAGAAGACCTGCAAGCATTTTAGCATCGTAGAATCCTACAGCGATTGGGGCAACGAGAGCAAGAACTCCAGGTGCAATCATCTTCTTGAGTGCTGCTGCAGTACTGATGTCAACACATCTTCTGAAATCAGCTTCAACACCTTCCTTTCCCTCAAGAAGTCCCTTGATCTCCCTGAACTGACGACGAACCTCGGTGATCATTGCTCCAGCCGCCTCTCCGACAGCTTTCATGGCCATTGAGGAGAATAGATATGGAAGTGCCGCACCGATAAGGATTCCTGCAAGAACTATCGGATCGGTAATCTGAATACCCTCTTTGAGGTGTTCCGGATTAACCGTTTCTCTGTAGGCACTGAAAAGTGCAAGCGCAGTAAGAGCGGCGGAACCTATTGCAAATCCTTTCCCTATCGCTGCCGTTGTGTTTCCAACGGCATCCAATTTATCTGTCCTCTTCCGAACATCCTTGTCAAGACCGGCCATTTCTGCAATTCCACCGGCGTTATCGGCGATAGGTCCATAGGCGTCAATTGCAAGCTGAATTCCAATTGTGGAAAGCATTCCGACAGCTGCCATGGCAATACCGTAAAGGCCAGCGAAATTTGAAGCCATAACAATAGCGAATGCTATGATAACTATGGGCAAGAAGGTTGACTTCATGCCTACCCCGAGGCCTGCGATTATGTTTGTTGCTGTTCCCGTTTCGGATTCCTTTGCGATAGATGTTACCGGAGGCTTTCCTGTTCCCGTATAGTACTCTGTTATCAGACCGATTGCCGTCCCTGTTACAATTCCGAAAAGAACAGAAACAAAGAGACCTAATGACGAGAATGTCGAAGAGTGAACATTAAGCATATCAATTATAAACCATGCACCTACAATCATGATTATCGTTGAAACAGTTGTTCCTCTGTGAAGTGCGTGCTGCGGGTTGCCCCCCTCTTTGACCTTTACGAAAAAAGTACCGATAATCGATGCCAGGATACCGAATCCAGCAAGAAGAAGAGGAAGAAAAATCGGCGTAGCTGAAGAACTCTCCTTTGCCCATGCAATACCAAGAATCATGGAACTTACAAGAGCTCCTATATATGATTCAAAAAGATCTGCACCCATGCCTGCGACGTCACCAACGTTGTCACCGACGTTATCCGCAATCACTGCAGGATTTCTGGGATCGTCTTCCGGAATGCCTGCTTCAACTTTTCCAACGAGATCCGCACCGACATCAGCAGCCTTTGTATAAATTCCACCGCCCACACGGGCGAAAAGGGCTATGGAACTTGCTCCCAAACTGAATCCAGTGAGAATATTGAGAATCCTTGCTATCACATTGGATTCGAGGTCAATTGCCATTCCATTGTTAAAGAGATAGAGGTAGGTAATGAAAAGAACCGAAATTCCGAGAAGTCCGAATCCAACAACGGATAATCCCATTACGGATCCTCCGTAAAAGGCGACTTTCATAGCAGAGTTAAGCCCCTTAATAGCCGCATTTGTAGTACGAACGTTTGAAATCGTAGCTGTTTTCATCCCCACGTATCCGGCAAGACCGCTCAGAAAAGCTCCGAGGACAAAGGAAATAGAGACCACGGGAGAGCTCAAAACCGAATCATGGTTTACAACTGCAAGAAGTATCGCAACTCCAATAACAAAGAAAACGAGTATAGTGTACTCTCTTTTTAAAAACGCCATCGCTCCTTCACGGATATTCAAACTAATCCGAACCATGGTTTCGTTTCCTTCGCTCTGTTTTCCAATCCAGAGAAATTTAAAAGCAGCGACAACGAGGGCTGCAACAGCGGCAAACGGAACTGCCAGGAGTAAATAGTTTGTCATTTCACCTACCTCAAATTAAAATTATTCATGGCTTCATTCGGACCTTTTTCAATTATTGTTTTAAAAAGATTTTCCAAAGTAAAACCGAATTCATTTTGGATAAAAGACTGTTCTTCGTCAAGAAATTTTTCCAACAGGTAATTCACAACCGAACCATGAAGAGGTTTCCCGACTCCAACACAGATCCTGTAAAATTTTTCAGATTCCAACTCTTGAACCACAGAAGAAACACCCTCATGTTCGTATCCGCCTTCACCGAAGAGAAGCTTCAATCGACCAAAAGGCAAATCAATATCGTCAAAGATAAGAAACACGGATTCGGATGGAACAGCGAGATACTCTTTCGCCAGCTTTACACTCTTACCAACATGATGCATGTAGGTGTCGGGCTTAATAAAAAAACACTCCCTCCCGGAAATGGTTTCCTTAGAAACCTCTCCGAGCAGGGAGTGACAATATTTCAACCCACTTGTTGTGTAAGAACCGGCAAGACAATCGATAGACCTAAAACCGATATTATGTCTTGTTGAACAGTATCTGAAGCCGGGATTACCTAATCCAACAAACAGGTACGGCGACATTGGAAATCAAAGAGCAGAACAGGTCTACTACTCGGATTATCCCTGAAGGTCTGCCGTCTTCATACCACGGCCCTTATTGATAACGATAACCGGAGTATCCTGTTTGAAAACAGGCTTTACACCTTCCGGGTAGCTGAGCTCGGAAAGCTTGATTCTGTCTCCGATCATGGCCTCGGTCACATCGACAACGATATTCGCTGGAATGTCGGCCGGTTTTGCGGAAACCTTGATTTCCTTCATAACCTGGAAAACCTTTCCTCCGATAACCTCACCCTTTGACTTTCCGACTCTCTTCACAGGAACTGTAACCACAACCTGCTCATCCTCTCTCACTGCAAGAAAGTCAATATGCTGAATGCAGTTCTTAACCGGATGAATCTGAAGCTTATGAGCAACCGCTTTCACAGATTTTCCTTCACAATCAAGATCGAGAACGATATTTTTTCCGAACTCCGTCGAAAAGAGCTTTACGAGATCCCTTCTTTCAACTGAACCGGAAATATTCTCGTCAAGGCATGTTCCATAAATTTCAACAGGAATTGATCCGCTATTTCTGACAGCTTTTACCGTCTTCTTTCCCGGAACTCTCTTCTCAACAACAAGCTTATTTTCAACCATCTTGCCGCCTCCAAATAATAATGGCTGGGGCGGGAGGATTCGAACCCCCGAATGCCAGGACCAAAACCTGGTGTCTTACCGCTTGACGACGCCCCAATGTTATATCAACAAATTCACTTTTCTCACAAAAGCGTACCTACCGGACAGTTCCAACAAAGCCCTTTCAAGGGAAGCATTGTCTTCAAACAGCCCGACAACCGTCGAGCCGCTGCCCGTCATGAACGACTTTGCAGCTCCGAAACTCTCGATTTCACTTTTCAGCGCCCCTATTTCAGGAAACATGCCGAAAACAGGAAGCTCAAAATCATTCTCAATTATATCAACCCACTCTTTCAAAGAGCCGATACTATTTATTCGGTCGATATTTATATTTGCTTTGACCCCTTTTGTCAAATTATTTTTACCCAAAGAGGAATATGCATCACCTGTATCAACATGTATTCCCGGATTTACAATCAGGACAGAGCACTGAAAAGGCTTGAGCTGAAGGGGTTTAACAATATCTCCCATACCGGAAACATGGCCCCCTCCACCGTATAGAAAAAAGGGTATATCACTTCCAACTTGGGACGCAATAAACACCATTTCTTCGATCTTTAAACCCAGATTCAGTTTTCGATTGAGATAGCGCAAAACGGTTGCTCCGTTACTGCTCCCCCCTCCCATACCGGCACCTACCGGTATGATTTTCTCAATCTTTATACGAAGACAGGGGAGCTCTCTTCCGACGTATCTCTCGGTCTCCCTGAATATTTTCGCAACTATATTTTTTTCCGTGGGAATTACCTCATCGATCCCATCTGTGGTCACTTCCAAGTCCGATGAAGCTTCTACAAGAATTCTATCGTAGAGTGAAATAGGAACCATGATGCTGTCGATATCATGGTAACCCGTTTCGACATCCTTTCCCAGAACCTTCAGATATAGATTGATCTTTGCAGGAGATTGTAGAATATCCAAAACGATCTCCTATTCCGAAAAACGTCTTTTCATAGAATTTCTGATGATATCAGGAACGAATTCAGACACATCACCTCCCATTGAAGCGATCTCTTTCACAACACTTGAAGAGACATAAAAATGTTTCTCGCCCGTCATCATAAAAAACAGCTCCATTCTGGGCTCCAGCTTGCGATTCATAGCAGAAAGCTGAAACTCGAACTCAAAATCACTTATAGCTCTCAATCCCCTTACAACGGTAAAAACCTTTAGTTCCCTGGCAAGATCCACGAGAAGACCATCAAAGGCAACAACCTTGACTTCCGGTGCATCCTTGAATATTTCCTGAATCTGGGCAACCCTTTCCTGCTGAGCAAAAAGAGATCTCTTTTTTGAGTTCCCTCCGACAGCAATGATAAGCTCGTCAAATATTTTCAAACTTCTTAATGCGATATCTACATGACCATAAGTCATGGGATCAAAGCTACCTGGGTAAATAGCCTTTTTTTCTGCAACCATCAGTCCTCTCTTCGGTAGAAGGTGAGAAATGTGTTCCCATATTTCTTATCCTTCCTCCGCATTCCATCAATCTGATATTCAAAAAGAGCTCCCGTTTCAACCACAATCACACCGCAATCAGAAAGAAGATTCTCTTCTATCAAACTTCTTACGAGAGTGGGAATTTTCTCAATTTCAACATATGGAGGGTCAATGAAAATAACATCGTAGGGCCCCTTCAGTTTCTTCAGTGCAGATTCCGCAAAGCTGTCAAGAACATAAAAGTCTGAAGCAAACCTTTCTCCCATAGATAAAATATTTTCCTTTACTGTTGATATAGCCTTTCGGTTACAGTCTGCGAAAGAGACCTCGCCAAACCCCCTGCTCATTGCTTCAATCCCGACGGCACCCGATCCGGCAAAAAGATCAAGGAACCTTTTATCTTCGAAGAAAATCATTGAAAAGAGAGTGTTGAAAAGAGACGCCCGAACTTTTTCTTCAGTCGGCCTGAGAGAGGTTCTGGGGACATTGATTCGCTGTCCCCTGCAGGAACCTCCGGTAATCCTTAATTTCATTATCCGAATATTTTCGTGAGTTTTTCCTGCAGAACATCCGCAGTAAAAGGTTTGACTATGTAGTTGCTGACTCCCATTTTTATTGCAAGAAGCACGTTTTCCTTGTCGGCTTCAGCTGTAACCATGAGAAAAGGAAGAGCCTTTAACGAGGGATCATTCCTTACAGCCTGCAGGAGCTCTATTCCCGTCATATTTGGCATATTCCAGTCGGAAATTACGAGGTCGAAACCTTCCGCTTTCAGTTTCTGCAGAGCCTTCATCCCGTCCTCCGCCTCATCAATCTTCTCAAATCCAAGTTGTTTGAGCAGGTTCTTTATAATCCTCCGCATTGTAGCGAAGTCATCAACAACCAGTACCCTTATAGAGGTATCAAGTCCCATTTCTCCCTCCGTCTTTTATTGAACAATCCAAATTTAAGTAACATCGTCGTGTCTCATTGTATCTATTGCCCCATTTTTTACAAGGGGTGCCGCTGCCTTTTTGTCTTTCAGCAATTTCATAAATACTATCCCACAATGGAACGAGAAACATCGAACCCTCGACTAAAAAATCAACATCGCAAGCAGAAGTAGAAGAAGAATTCCCGTAAAAAGAGCAATTTTCACGATTCTCCACCTACCTCTTTCCCCTGGACTATCATCCTCGGAGCCGCACACCTCTCTTACGACTCGAGCAACCTCTTCGCGGTCGTCTTTCGGCAAATTTTCAAAGAAGTCATCGGAAAGAGTTATTCTTTCTCTGCCGCTGTCCTCATTCTTTTGAGTGCAAGACTTATTCAGGGAGCCACTCATAAAAAAACCTCTCTAGGAATGTTAGCGTTAACATACATACCGGCAAAAAGATCACCTCAAAGGTTTTGCCTTAACTACAGGTTTCCCCCCCTTTTCTTCAATTGAGAACTGTACGTCCCGACATCCGTAGCGCTCTGTGATAAGCTTTCTATTTGAATCCAGCTTCTCGAAAAAAGAGCTTTTTTCACCTTCGGCAACGGACAGGTTGTTTCGACGTTTTATCTCAACATACTCTTCCCACAGAGTCTCAACGCCAACCTTCGTCCGTGGTGTATCAGTTTCACAAGGCATAAGATCCTGCAAATTTGCAATCTGAGTCTTCTCGTCCTCTTCTTCGTCCTCCTCGTGAACAGCCTGCGCTACAGGAGGCAGGTCAACTTTCGGCGTACCCCCAACCTTCTTCTCTTCTACAAAGCGCTCTTCCTTTTCACCAGCCTGAATCGCTCCAAGCATGATACTTGGATTAGTCGCCCCATGCTTTTCATATTTTGATATCAGATAATTGATGGCCGAGACTACAGTACCTGCCCCATAGCTGTACTTTCGGAGCAAAAGTTTCTCACCAATTCGCATATTCGAGATATCCGCCGCGATGTTTCGCAGTATCTTATCGATCTCAAAAGTAACAACAAAAGAAAACAGGAGCGAAACAAGTACTGCAAAAATAGATATCCCTAAAATATAGATCAGGAGTCTGTTGTAGATCTTCAACCCCGGCATATAACTGACAGCTGCGACAAAAGTGAGCTTATGAACAGAGTTTCCTTCTCCCATAATTAGAACCGGAACCAACTTACTCCACCTGTCTACAACCTGGACACCTCCTCCTGAAAGGATTCTTGATATAGCATCCATAACTTCTTTCGACTTCTCGCCTTTCTCCAGAGCAAGCCATTCACTGTCGTCATTTTGATAGATCTTTCGTTCAGATGTGTATATGCGGTATGGAAGACCCTCCACATTCTCAAAACTATCTACGACACCATTGAGACTGACCACGGCTCCATAAGGGGAGTCTCCGGCACCTCTGAAGCTGTAGGGAACTACACCGAGCAGAAAAGTCTTTTCTCCAATTGTCACGAATCCATCAGATGCCACCCCCTCTTGCATTGCCCGATCTACTGAGGGGATGCCCTTAAAGGAGTTGAGTTCACGCCATTTCCCGGCAACCACTCTTCCGGACCCGTCTACAACTGCATAAGAGAAGCGACTTTTAACCTTTCCCGTATCAATGGGCCCACGTTTTTTCTTAGACAAATCCTGTCCCGCCAGGAATGCCCTGATATTGTAGGAATTAGATATCAATTCAAATTGAGAATTCTTAATTTTTTCTTTCAGATACTTAACTGTGTTGTCCGGAGATATCTCCTGATTAACTGAATCAATCAGCTTCTCATACACCTTGTAATATGCTGCAAAGACCGCCACGAAAACAACGGTGAAAAAGAAGAATACCTTTGCCTTGAGCGCCAGATTTCGGAACATATGCTACTCCATTTCAATCTTGTTTTTTATCAGCTTGAGCCTTCTCCTCCTCTACCGCGGCAGGCCCCTTTCCACTGAAGGTGACAGATCTGGAATTGTCCCTCAAGACTCCATCTGCAGCAACAGTTCTCACAAGCTTGACGGTTGAGGACGACACTACGGAGAGGTCCTCACTGTATATTTCATCTACTCCGTTAAAAATTATCAGTCTGTAGGTACCGGGAGCGATGTTCGGCAACGAGATTCTGTTTGTACGGTTTCTTACAGGAAAAACGGCCATATCATCAACAACTTTCAGGTCAACACTGCTCCAGGGCGCATACTTATCCACTAGCCTGTAGACACCTGCTGTACGAAACATGAACTTTTCATCCTTTCCGGGAGCTATTGAGATAACATCTCGAACATCGTTCCCTTTCCGGATTTCAATCTCCCGTTTAATCCGCCCCCTATTCTGAAGCAAAACAGATCCGTTGGAAGGGAGAACCAAACGGCTCTTGCTGAAGGAAAAACCCTCCAGAACAACTTTCTCGACACCACCACGATCCTGTTCAACACCTTCGAATGCGATGTATAACGGTCTCAAAATCTTCGTTTTCTTCTTAGGAAATTCATTTATGACCCAGAATCCGTCAACTTTAGGTCGGCCTTCATCAAGCTTCTCAACCGGAAGGTTATTGACTTCAACCTGAAGAATCCCAGCGGACAGAAGGAACGGTACCAGGAGAAAAAAAAGCAGAATAAATCTATTTCCCATTTTCCTTCATCTCTTTAATTTTTCGTAATGTTTCATTGAATCTGGCAGTGTCTTCGAGATGTCGATACAGCTCTGCGATTTTTTCAAAAAGTGCAATACGCTGACCTCCATCTTCCGCCAACTGAAGAGCAGCCTCGGCAACTTCAAGGCTTTTCTCAAACAACCCCGAATCTCTGTATGCATCAGATAAGGCAACCGCATATTTAAGATTCTGGGGTTCGAGATCGCATGCCTGCCTAAAGTAGTCCATTGCCTCATTGACCATCATCATCGATGTGTGGACAATTCCCATGTTGTAAAAATCCTCTGCACTCTTATCACCTTCCTGCAGCGTTTTAGAAAGCGAGCTCTTTACGCCCTCCAACGTCTCCGAAAGATCCTCCTCTTTTCTTGAAGGAATAACATCTTTAAACTCCTTCAGCATCTCAGAATTCGGATATTTAACCATCAGATCCTGAAGAAGAATGAGTGCACTGGAAAAATCTTCTATGCTAACAAAAAACTCCAACTCCTCGAGACTCCTCTGTGGAGGTTCTTTAGGAAGGGAGTCTTCCACTCTAGTCGGAGCTGTAATTTTCAGTCCGGCGAAATCCTGAAACCTTCTGAGATCTGGATGCCCTTCCAGAACATCCGAAACATCTTCAAGCATTGTTCTTGCCCGAGCTACATCACTCTTTTCCATACATAAGTTCAAAAGATCAACCATGTAACTTCTGGCAGAATCCGGATCTCCACTCTCTATGGAAACCTCAATCAAAGCATCAAGTACTTCGTAATCCTTTTGCCAGTATGGAAATGACTTCAACTTATCAAAAGCCTTATCATAGAGCCTGTAACTTTTATAGACCAAGGCCTCTTTTATTATGGAAGATGCATTATAATCCTGAGTCTCAACCTCGGCTGAAGCCTCATCAATTTCATCGAGCTCGAGGTCAATGGTTATCTCATCTTCAGCAAGATCTTCCTGTGAGAGATCGATCTTACTGGAGATCATATCCCTCAACTTGGACTCTCTGTTCAAAGCAAGCAGGGCCTCGGTATCGGAACTATCAAGCTCAAGAACACGCCTGTATATCCGATTGGAAGACTCAAGGTCTTTCTGCGCATTGTAAATAACCGCGATCTGCTTCAGGGTGGATATGAGCTTCTCAGTTTCATCTAGTTTTTCAAAAACTAGAGACAACTTCTCTAGAAGAGGAAGGGATTCAGGACGACTTATGACAAGCTTATGAAGAATCGATAGCGCTCCCTGATAATTCTGACCGTCGATATAACAGTCAACAAGCTCCTGTCCCATTTCAAACTCCTCGCCTGAGGACGTAAAAAGCAACCTGAGCACCTTAATACGCTCCTGAAGTCTGGCGCTACCTTTCAGTCTAACAGAGAGAGGCGTCAAAAGCCTGACCACCTCATCATTCTCTCGTTCGGCAACTAGAAGGTTGGCCAGTTTCAGGAGATAATTTATGTTATTGGGATATATATCAACAATCTTGTAAAGAATGTTGATGGCCGCTCTTCGATTTCCCGATTTCGCATAATAATTTGCGGCAATCTGATACCTGAGAACGGCATCTTTGATCAACCCGTCCTGCTTATCAAGATCGGCAAGAAGAACATTTACTTTGCCGTGATCGGGGTTGATGGCAAGAGCCTGCTTTAAAACAGCCTTGGCCTTATTCAGAAAACCCTTTTTTTCAAAGAGCAGAGCAGCCTTTTCGTAGGTTTCAACGGCAAGCTCATCCTCTCCACTCCGGGCATACAGTTCAGAGAGCCGAATGTAGGCTCTCTCGTTTTCAGGATCTTTCTTAAGAAGATCCACATACTTCTGTATCTCATCGTCAGCTTTTGATCTTTTCAGAAAGCCAAAGACACCCCGTTTTATTCCAGAATTTTCTGCCAATTCAGCACCTGCGCTACTTCTTCACACGCTCGATGTACGTAAAATCAACAGTGCTGATTTTTACAACATCTCCGGGGTTCAGAAAAAGTGGTATCATAATTTTTCCGCCTGTAGTAACAATTGCAGGCTTAAACGATGTGGTAACAGTGTCACCCTTAAATCCAGGCTCAGTTTCAGCGATTTCCAGCTCAACAAACTGGGGAAGCTCAGCCGAGATAGGGTTTCCGTTGTAGAAAAGCACAGTAACCTGCTCATTTTCCTTCATATATGGAACAATATCTTCAAGAACGCTTTTTTCAATTGAAATCTGCTCGTAGTCGGTATTATCCATAAAACAGTAGAGATCACCGTCAGCGTAAAGAAACTCCATCTCTTTCTCCTCCAGATCAGGCTTTTCAACCTTCTCTCCACTGAGGAAAGTTCTTTCCGCTATAGCTCCACTCAAAATGTTTTTAAGTTTTGTCTTTATTACAGCACGTCTTTTCTGCTGGATGTGATTCATATCAACAATCTTAAACGGAACACCGTCAATTTCAATTTTCATTCCCTTTTTAAACTCAGAAGTTGAAATAGCCATAACTGCCTCCTATATCGAATTACAATTTCATTTTATGCCACTTATTTATAGATTTGACACCTTGATTTGTCAAGTATTTTATTGACTTTTTAAAAGATTTAAAAGAGCAAAAAATGCAGAAATATAGGCATATTCGCCCAATCCCACTATGACTCCCGAGGCAACATCAGAGATGTATGAATGCCTCCGAAACTCCTCCCGACCAAATATGTTCGAAAAATGGAATTCTACAAATGGCAATCCCCTCATCAGAAGGGCATCCCTTATTCCGACACTTGTATGCGTATACGCCCCTGGATTTATCATTATACCGTCAGCGCCCTCCAACCCAGCGATATACCGAATTATTTCACCCTCAACATAGTTTGAAAAACATTCGATTTCAACATCATATTCGAGCGCCGATTCCATTAATTCTCCAACAAGATCTTCATGACTCCTTTGCACTCCGTAATGAAAGCCTCGCTTATGACTCTGATCGACAAGCGGACCTTCAATCAAAGAAAACTTCATAGCTCCTCCAACAATCTCAAGGTTTTTTCCCTGATATCCCCTTTCAAAAATATCGCCTTGGAGAGAGGCATCTCCCTGCTCGGTTTCCCTATAAGAATAAAACCTCCGTCGATGGGATAGACGATGCAACACGAATCTTCGACACCCCAAACAACATACTCTGAGTCATGTATAAGCTCAAGAGCCTTCTCGACTAGAGGAAAAACCGTTTCCTCCATAGTACCAAACTCCTTAACCACATAGCCGTCACTATCGACAAGAGCGAGATTTTTGAACCCCAACTCGTTCAACTCTTTCACCGTTTACTCTCCCACTGCAGTTTACTCCACAAACCGAGAAGATAGACAGCTCGCAGATCCTGTTTTCCCGCCCTGGAGGCCAGTATGCCTACGCTCCTGTAGAGACCATCCTTTTCGTCCAGACCTTCGGCCAGTTCTCTAGCCACTTCCCAGTTACGCTGCCGAATGGATATAAGCAGCATCATTTCCGTCACCATAACGCCCCCTAACCTTTTGACTTGACTATTACTATCAGGAAGCCTAACCGCTGTCAAGAAAAGTTGATTTTCCAATATATATTTGCTACAAAGAACCCAGTTTTAAGAAGATCAATTTGGAGGGATCTATAGTGAAAAAAATTTCCAATGCAATATTAAGTGTTTACGACAAGAGAGGCTTGACGGCATTTGCCTCGGAACTTCAAGCTCTTGGGGTAAACATATACTCCTCTGGAGGAACGTTCACCATGCTCAAGGAGGCCGATATCGAGGCTTCTAAAATCGAGGAGTATACCGGTTTTCCCGAAATGATGGACGGCAGGGTCAAAACCCTCAACCCCAAGGTTCACGGCGGGATTCTGGCGAAGAGGGATTCCGAGAAACACATGGCTTCGGCAAAAGAGCACAACATTGAGCTTTTCGACATGGTGGTGGTAAACCTCTATCCTTTCAGGGAAGCTGTTGAGAACCGTTACGGCCTTGAGAAAATCATTGAAAACATCGATATCGGCGGCCCCTCAATGGTTCGCTCCGCCGCAAAAAACTTCAATGACGTTGTTATTGTGACATCACCTGATGACTACTACCTTCTCATCGAAGAGATGAAAAAGAACGACGGTGCGATATCCAAGGAGACAAGATTCAAACTTGCCCGCAAAGCATTTTCTCTCACCGCTCAGTATGACGGATTCATAAGCAGTTACTTCTCAACAATAGATGAAAACGGAGAACAGGTTAAATCCGATCCGGATATCCTCACTCTTCAGTTCGAGAAGAAAGCGGATCTGAGATACGGTGAAAACCCCCATCAGAAGGGGGCCGTCTATCTCGATTCATCACACTCATCGGGAACAGTTGCCAGGGCAAAACAGCTCTCAGGCAAGCAGCTCTCCTTTAACAACTATCTCGATCTCGAATCGGCCACCAACATGGTTTTCGAATTCGAAGAACCTGCCGCAGTTATTCTCAAGCACAACACACCCTGCGGTGCAGCCACCGGCAGCTCTCTTGCCGAGGCGTACGAAAGTGCTCTCGAGTGCGATCCTCTCTCCGCATACGGATCAATAGTCGGCTTCAACCAGCCGGTGGACGAAGAAGCTGCACTACTCCTCAAGAATATGTTCACAGAGGCGATAATCGCGCCCTCCTTCACAGAAGAGGCTCTCGCAGTTCTTCAGAAAAAAAAGAATCTGAGACTTCTCGAGCTCGGAACTCCGTGCCTAGAACCCGACATGGATTGGGAGATCAAAAAGATTTCCGGCGGACTCCTTCTGGAAGACAGGGATCGCAGCAGGATAACAGCTGATCAGCTTAGAGTTGTAACCGAAAAACAGCCTTCAAAAGAGGAGATCGATGCCATGCTTTTCGGTCAGAGGATCGTTAAACATGTCAAATCCAACGCCATTGTCCTTGTCAAAGGAACAAAAACCATCGGAATAGGAGCCGGACAGATGTCCAGAGTAGACGCTCTTGACATTTCCATACGCAAGTCCAACAGCGACATCACCGGTGCGGTAATGGCCAGTGACGCATTCTTCCCTTTCCGCGACAGCATCGACAGGGCAAAGGAAGCGGGAGTTACTGCGATAATACAGCCTGGCGGATCGATACGCGATGAAGAGGTTATCGAAGCGTGTAACGAACACGGAATCGCCATGGTATTTACAGACATCCGAAACTTCAGGCATCTGTAGGGGGAAAAATGAAGGTACTTGTTATAGGCAGCGGAGCCAGAGAACATGCACTTGCCTGGAAAATACTGCGCAGTGAAAAGGTTGAAGAGCTCTATGCGTTTCCCGGAAATGCGGGAATCGAGGAGATCGCGGAAATTCCGAAAATAAAAAACAGCGTTGATGATATTGCAGCTTTTGCTGAAAAGGAAGCTATCGATCTCGTCGTCATCGGACCTGAGGACTACCTTGCGAAGGGGCTTGCGGATATTCTGAATGAAAAGGGAATCTCTGTTTTCGGCCCATCCAGGGAGGCCGCAGAACTCGAAGCAAGCAAAGCGTTCGCAAAGGACATGATGAAAGAGGCGGCGATTCCGACTGCCAGATACTTCACCGTCAACTCCATGGAAGAGGGTAAAAAAATTCTTCACTCCCTTCCCTACCCGCTCGTTCTCAAGGCTGACGGCCTTGCAGCAGGAAAAGGGGTTGTAATTGTGCAAACTCCCGAAGAAGGAGAAAGGGAACTCGAAGAGATGCTCTCGGGCAAATTCAACGACGCCGGAAAGAAGGTCGTCATTGAGGAGTTCCTCAAAGGCGAAGAGCTGTCCCTTCTCTTTTTCGTGGACGGAGATCACTATAGAGCTCTCAGCTTTTCACAGGATCACAAAGCTATTTATGACGGAGACAAGGGTCCAAATACCGGTGGCATGGGGGCATACACTCCGGTTTCGATAGGCACACCCGAGCTTCGGGACAGAGTTGCGGAAAAGGTTGTCGAACCTCTCATCTCGGCGATGAAAAAACGGGGAATCGTTTTTAAAGGTGTTCTTTACGCCGGACTTATGATTGTCGAAAATGAACCTTACGTGCTTGAATTCAATGTGCGTTTCGGAGATCCGGAAACAGAGGCCCTTCTCTTTCACATGAAATCGGATATTATTCCCTACCTTGTCGCCGTCGCAGAAGGAAGGCTCTCCGAGATGCCCGAAATTCAGTGGAATGAGGGTTACAGCGCAACAGTTGTAATGGCATCCGAAGGTTATCCAGGAAGCTACCCCAAGGGGCTTCCCATTTCCGGACTTGACCGGGTTTCCAGCAGCACGGTGGTTTTCCATGCTGGAACAGCATCAAGGCAGGATGGAACATTTATAACCAACGGCGGAAGAGTGCTCATGGTTACATCCAGCGGGACGACAATGAAGAAGGCTGTTGAAAAGGCATACGAAAATGTGTCGAAAATACACTTCGACGGTGCCTACTTCCGCAGAGACATAGGAAAACGTGAACTAGAGAGGGAAAATGAAGGTTAAAACTGCCGAATTTATCAAGAGCGCCACATCTGTACGAAACTGCCCTGCCGACAATCTCTCAGAGCTTGCCTTTATAGGTCGCTCGAATGTCGGAAAATCCAGCCTGCTCAACATGCTTCTCGGTCGAAAGAATCTTGTAAAAACAAGTAAGAAACCGGGAAAAACTGTGACGCTCAACTACTTTCTGGTAAACGACGAATTCTACTTCGTCGACCTTCCCGGATACGGGTTCGCCAGAAGGGCGCAGGCAGAACAGGTAGAATGGAGAAGCTCCATTGAGGAGTTTCTGGAGAAGAGGGAAAACCTAAAAAACATATTCGTTCTTATCGACTCAAGACATGGAATGCAGAAAAATGACGAGATGATGATTTCCTTTCTCGAACACTACCATCTTCCCTATACAGTGGTCTACACCAAGGTCGATAAGCTATCAAAAAGCGAAAAAGGTAACCTGAAAAGAAAAGCTAAGGCATTCTTTTTCGCATCTGCAGTCACCGGAGAAGGCAAGGAGGAACTTTGGGATTTTATAGAATCCTTCCTCTCCTGATCATTTTCTCCCTCGCCGCGGCCGGAGAGATTGTCGAGAGCGTTGCAGCAAGACTGAACGGTACGGTATTCACCTATTCCGAAATCCTTCAGGAACATCAGCTGCTTAATATTGAAAACAATATTCCGATCGACACTCCTCCGACCGTGGTGCTGAAGAAAAAGATACTTGACCTTTTGGTAATTAGAGATATTTTATTTATCGAGGCGAAGGACAGGAATGTCTTCTTATCAGAAAAGAAAATTAAAGCCAAGTTTGATTACTTTATGAAACAACCTCAGATTGACCTGTTCATGAAGAGGTTTGAGCTGAACAGGCTGGCATTCCTCGCCATCGTGAAAAAGCGGCTACTGGCCGACAAGATGACGGAGGAGTTCCTTAAAAGGGAATTCAAGGATCCGGAAGTTTCTAGAAAAAAGAAAGAGGCGGCAGTCGAAAGATGGTACGACCATCTGAGGAAGAAACACAAGATCGCTATCTACCCAATACCATGAATTTGGAGAAACAATGGCACGTATAATCTCAGTTGTAAATCAGAAAGGCGGCGTAGGAAAAACCACTACAGCCGTTAATCTTGCCGCATCACTCGGTGTACTTGAGAAAAGGGTTCTCCTTGTCGACATGGATCCCCAGGGCAACGCCAGCTCCATGAGCTCAATAAAGGAGCAGGAGGAGTACAACACTGTTTATGACTTCATGGCGGATGAAGAATCCAATGCGATTTATGATACGGACCTCCCCTATCTCAAGGTGATGCCTGCAAACGAACACCTCACCGGAGCCGAGGTAGAACTGCTAGAAATGGAGCAGCGGGAGTACATTCTCAAGCAGAGACTTTCCACCCTTCATGATCGGTTCGACTTCATCATCATCGATTCTCCGCCATCTCTCAATATTCTTACGGTCAACAACATGACTGCAGCCAACGGAATCATTATCCCAATTCAATGTGAATATTTTGCCCTTGAGGGTGTCTCCCGCCTGATGGAGACGGTTAATGCGATAAGGGAACTGAATCCGGGTATCGAGATCGACGGAATTATCCTGACAATGTACGATCGCAGGGTCAAGCTCACCTTCGACGTGGAAAGAGAGGTTCGTGACTTTTTCGGAGAAAAAGTTTTCAGCGTGGTGATTCCGAGAAACGTCAAACTGAGCGAATCCCCAAGCTTCGGGATGCCAATCGTTCTCTACGACATAGCATCCATTGGTTCAAAGAGCTACATCCAACTGGCGGAGGAGTATCTCGAAAGGTTAGTAACGGAGGAGTAATTGCAGAAGAAGAAACTTGGAAAAGGGCTCGGAGCCCTTCTTAAACAGCCGGTGGAAAAGGATCTTATCGTTTGCAGGATCGAGGATATCGTCCCGACGAGCGATCAGCCCAGGAAGATCTTTGACGAAGAGAAGCTGAAGGATCTTGCTGCATCAATCCGCCAGCACGGATTCATACAGCCCATCGTTGTGAAACGTGAGGACGATAAATACAGAATCATTGCGGGAGAGAGAAGATACCGCGCAGCCGTCCTCAACGGATTGAGTGAGGTCAAGGTACTTCTTTTCAAGGGCGAGAAGGATTATCAGGTAGCCCTTATTGAAAATATCCAAAGAGAGGATCTTAATCCCCTCGAAGTTGCCGAGGCATATTCGGAACTCATAAAAAGATACACATATACACAGCAGCAGCTTTCCGAGAAAGTTGGAAAAAGCAGGTCTGAAATTTCCAACTGCATGAGACTTCTCAACCTCAGTGAAAAGGTGAAGAATCTCCTGAGATCGGGAGTCGTTACAGTCGGACAGGTTCGCCCTCTCACTGTATTGAGTCATGAGGAGCAGGATCTACTTGTCGAAAGAATCCTTTCGGAGAAAATGAATGCCAGGGATGTTGAAAAACTTTCCAAGAAAGGCAAAAAACCGGCACCGAAACCGAGGGATGAAAAACTGGTTTCACTCGAAAACAGATTAAAGGAAAAACTTCCAGCAGCTGTTAAAATTCAGAAGAAAACCAAAAAGATAGCAATCACATTCGAATTCAAGGACTCAGATAACTTCGACAGTTTCGTAAATGTCATCCAGAATATCCCCCAGACAGAATCCTGATGCCGGCAAAAGCAGCTATTCCTGGTCGGAAATCTGCTGAAATTATGAAGTCCCTATTTTCGAGTGTAAAATTTCGATACGGTTGAGACTGATTTTTTTCCAATGCTCCTATCCGACTTAATGGACGGGTAATTGCTTCGTTTTTTTAATTCCGGCAATTGGTGAAGGAATATGAAATTTCAACAAAACCCCATAGATTCCAGATCCGGGAACAATTACTTTTTCAAAGATCGACCGTCAGACAATTTTCTTTTCCGACAGCACTTCAAATTCCGAACGAAAAGATCTTTATTTCCGTCGATTCTGATCCTTCCGCTTATCCTTTTCTTCCCTTTCCTTATTCCCGCGGCCCCCATCAAAGTTGTAATCGATCCGGGCCACGGAGGAAAGGACCGCGGAGCTGTTTACGCCGATATTGAGGAGAAGAGGCTGAATCTCTCCATGACCACACATCTTGAAGCTCTACTTTCCAGACACAAAGAGTTCGAGACGCACCTGACCAGATCAGAAGACAGAAATGTTTCAATTCGTCAACGAATCGATTTGATCAACCGGATAAAACCGGATTTTTTCATATCGATCCATTTCAACTCCCAGCCGTTTCTCACCTCCACAAGAGGAATGGAAATCTACTATCCCGGGGACGATTTCACTCTTCCCGCTGTCGAATTTCTGCCTGAATTCCATCGAAACAACCGCGCCTTCATCCTTGCATCCCTATTTAAAAAACGTTATTTTGAGGCAAATCTTCACTCCACATGGAACCTGCCGCTAAACAGAATTATCGGAAAAGAGTTGGCAATCCTAACAGATTCCGAAGTTCCAGGGATTCTTATAGAGGTTGCATACATAACCTCGCCCGAGGACCGAGCATGTATTGAAAATGATAAGTTCTTAACCGACTTCGTATATTACATTTACTATGCAATCCTCAGCATCTCAAAGGATAACCTATTGAAAAAATAATATCCCTGGGTATTATACCAGAGGAATTATTGACCGGAGGAAATAATGAAATATCGTCTTGCCGATACAGTTTCTTATACAGTCTACCAGGACAGAACAATTTTGATCAACCACGCCGATCGTACGGAATTTGAAATGAACAGGGATGCCGGACTCATTCTTGAAAAACTGGATTCCGACAACTCCGACCTTTCTGAAGGTGAATTGGAATTCATTGAAAATCTCTCTGAATATGGCCTGGTTGTTTCAAACGATCAGAAAACTCTTTCTACCGATGAAGGGGTGCTCCCCGAGGTTGATACGGAAAGTGCCGACAACTCGATCTACGACCATTTTAAAACATACGCATCCCAGAATCTTATTCCGATCAACTGCCTTTTTGAGACCACATACAGATGTCCTCTCAAGTGCTCCCACTGCTACCTGCAGGACACGGAGGCCGACGGAAAAAAGGAGCTGTCACTGGATGAAATAAAGACATTTCTCGACGAATACAAGTCTATGGGAGGTCTGTATCTTACTCTTACCGGAGGAGACCCGTTTGTTCGTGGAGATATAGATGAAATTTTCAGTTATGCCCGAAAGAAGAGATTTGCCGTTACCCTGATGACAAGCGGAATCAACTGCAATTCGGACAAACTTCTCAAGATGATAGAAAAGGGAGTCTACCACTTCCAGACCTCCATCTACGGTCCGAATGCCGATATTCATGACAAGTTCACTGACGTTGAAGGCTCTTTCGATGCAGCCATGAATGCCATCAGACTGATGAGAAAGCACAACGTTCCAGCAAGGGCCGCCATAAGCATCAACACATACAACCAGGATTACTATGATGAAATTCTGGCCATGCTTGAAACTGAGAAAATACCATACGGAATCAACTTCATCATGATCGGAACACGAAAAGGCAGCTGCGGTCCCGTAGAGCTCAATGTTGATGACGATACACTGAGAAACTGCCTCCGTAAAAACAGCAGGACAGGCACACCACATCTTAAAGAGGTATCGGGCTGCAGCCCTGTTTGCGACGGCGCCCGTTCCGTATTTTCCATGAACCCCTACGGCGATGTTTATCCCTGCATGGAGGTTCGAGACAGGAAAGCGGGATCGATACGTGAGAGTTCACTGACCGAAATCTGGAACAAATCCGATGCAATGGAAAGTCTTCGCAACGTCTGCTTCAACGATCTTGAGGACTGTCCCACATGCAAATACAGAAATGTCTGCAACCGATGCAGCGGATTTGCAATAAAAGAGGGTAAGGGAATTAAGGGGCACTCCAAGTGGGATTGCCGATACGCAAAAACAATGTATGAAGTTATTAACGAGAAATCGGCAAACATACCGGAAAAACAGGAATAATAACTTCGGCACCTATTTTGCTTTTCTCTCAGAGAAAACACGAAACGGATATTTTATAGAACAAATATTTGATTTCGTTGAGAAACAGAGTAGGATACTTTTGGAAACCACGAGCAGGAGGACGATATGAAACCGGAGATTAAAAAAGTCGTTAAAGCTACAACAAGCAATAACAACAACATGTGTCAGTACATGGTCGGAAGACCTATCTGCTGATTTCCTACCCGCTTCGGCGGGTATTTTTTTGCCTTCTCAAGAATCGATTCAAGAAAATAAAAATCTGATTCCCATACCCGATCTTTCATAAACCTTGTTTTGCTTCGATACATTTTATGAAAAATGATATTTGACTTGTAGTGAATTTCTATTCCGAATTTTAGCCTGGAACGTTGGTTTATGAAAAAGGCTAACTTACCAGCCTATTCCTAGAGTCGCGAAAACGGAGGGCGTGTACTCTTCGTCCCCGCTGTCATCCGAACTTTTGTAGAAAGGAAGCGCTGCATCAACCTGGATAAAAAGTCGAACAGTGCTGGTTCTCATCATCTCAAAACCGACAAAGGGATTTCCCCGGACACCCAAGTTCCATTTTGGATCCTCGCCTTCCCGGTTAACTATTGTAGCCCCATAGGAAATTCCGAGACCTGCGTAGAAAGAGTAGTCCGAAATAGGATCAAAAAAAAGTAGTCCGCTTAGTCTGAGAAAATCAACATCTGCACCAATATTTTCTCCACCTAAACTTAGAACGGTATTGCCACCGCTTACATCAACGGCAAATCTATCTGTTTCATAACGATATCCAAGCCCGAAGGCGGCTCCGCTTCCACCAAGGTCTGCGCCAATCGTCCCTCCGCCTCCGAGTCTGAGATAGAAAAGATGGTCGGCCTTTACACGCCTTGGATTGGCCTCCTTCCATGTTACATTTTTTCTTGTAATCTCTCTCTCTTCAACCTTTGTAGGATTGGCATTCAATTCGATAGCCATCAGGCATAAGAGAGCTGCTATTAAAAGTGGTCTCATTCCCAACCTCCTATAGATCCATTTTTGCCGTATCAACTGATGTTCACTATACATCCTCCCACACAACCATTGAAACAGCATAAGCCTTTTCGTGGGTAATGGAAAGATGCAATCGTCCCTTCTTGGGAAGGTAATTGAAATAGGGCCTTCCATCGGGATGGTGAAGAATCGAAAGATTGGAAAATGTTAATGTCTTCCGATTCATCGCCTTGACCAGAGCCTCCTTTGCGGCCCAGAATCCTGCAATATGGGGTGCCGGATCACGGTATTTTTCAACATAAACAAGCTCTTCAGGCGAAAGAATTCTGTTGAGCATCGACTCCTTCAGATCCCTGAATCGATCAACCTGCGCAACATCCACCCCGATTCCCAGTATCATCAAACACCTATTGCCTGAAGCATTTCCTTCACTGCATTTTCAAACCCAACGAAGAGAGCCTTGGCAACAATAGCGTGTCCGATATTGAATTCTTCTATTGTTCCCAGCGCCGCAAGCTTCCTTACGTTTCTTACTGTGAGGCCGTGACCGACATGAGCCTTCAACCCCTTCTCCTTTGCGTAAACAACTGCATCTGCGAGCTTATTCAGCTCCCTGTCCTCAATCTCCTCGTTCTCTGCCTCGGAATAGCGACCGGTATTGAACTCAACCGCCTCAACACCAAGTTCAACAGCCTTGTCGATCTGTTCCTTTGCCGCATCGATGAAGAGGCTGACCTCGATTCCAGCGTCCTTGAGCTTTTTGACGTAACCGGTTAGGAAACTGTTGTGCTCATGAAGAAGATCAATTCCCCCTTCCGTCGTCAGCTCCTCACGTTTCTCGGGAACAATTGTCGAACTGTCAGGGAGATGTCTCAGGGCCACCTGAAGAAGGTCATCTGTGGCAGCCATTTCAAGATTAACCTTGATACCGACAGTTTTCCGCACCATTTCAAGGTCACGCTCCTGGGCATGACGTCTGTCCTCCCTTATGTGAAGAGTTATGTTACTCGCTCCCGCATTTTCCGCGATCATTGCGGCATACACCGGATCGGGATAGTTGGTTCCGCGGGCCTGTCTTAAAGTAGCAACATGATCTATATTTACTCCCAGCTTGTGCATAAACACCTCCAATATAAAAGTCATTTAGAGTGGATATTTGAATTACCATGCTCGTAAAAAACTACAGTGATTTTATTTCCAGATCAGCCACTTCAGCTATGTTGGATACCACTTTTTCAAGCTCTTCCCGATTTTCACCTTCGGCCATGATCCTCAATACAGGTTCTGTTCCGGAATACCTTACGACAATCCGTCCGTTCTCAAGACGCTTCTCCGCTTCTGCAATCGCTTCACCTGTTTTTTTCAGATATTCAAAAGCCGGTTTCTTTTGAACCACCACCTTTTTAGAGACCTGTGGATACATTGGAATTTCCCGAACCAGCTCATCCAGGGGCTTGTTCTCATTCCGAATAATAGAAAGAATTGAAAGTGCACTAACCAATCCGTCCCCTGTTGGACCGATTTTGCTGAAAATCATATGTCCCGAGTTTTCACCGCCCAAAACAGAACCTTTTTCTCTCATTGAAGAGGCAACATATCTGTCTCCGACGCCGGCTCTCTCTAAAGTAATACCCAAACCTTTAAGAAAGATCTCCAGCCCGATATTACTCATAATAGTTGTGATGACCATATCATTGCTGAGAACGCCATTCTTTTTGAAAAACCTCGCGGCCATTCCTATGAGCTGGTCTCCATCTACAACGTTGCCATGTCCATCCACCATTATCAGCCTGTCTGCATCGCCGTCCAGTGTAATTCCGAGATCGCACCCCTCTTCAACAACCTTTCCTGCGATGAATGCTGGATGGGTTGCCCCGACATCTTCGTTTATATTTATACCGTCTGGAGAAATCCCGAAAGCTATCACTTCAGCACCAAAATCCTTTAGAAGTTTCGGGGCAATTGAGAATGCTGCCCCATTGGCGCAATCAAGGGCTATCTTCATTCCGTGAAGATCAAGATTTTCAAATGCATCATTAAGGAAAGAGATGTATTCGGAAGACCTATTCTCTAATTGCACCGAACCGACATCTTCATTTCTCTGCAAAAAATCGTTCCTGTGAAAAATCTCCTCGATTGACATTTCCTCTTCATCGGACAGCTTCGTTCCGTCTCCTTTAAAGAACTTTATGCCGTTGTCCCAGTATGGATTGTGGCTGGCTGATATAACAACACCGCAAACCCCTTTGGAAAGCATAGTAACGACACTTACTGCTGGTGTTGGAACCACTCCTATTATGGAAACGTCAAAACCCTCTGCTGCAAATCCGGCGGCAACAGAAGCGGCAAGCATCGATCCAGATTGTCTTGTATCGTACCCAACAAACACTTTTCCGCTGTTCTTTTTACCAGAGCTGAAGAAAACTGCTGCGGCCCTGCCCAACCTGAGACAGTATTCCGGAGTTATCCAGCGCTCTCCCACCCTTCCTCGAACACCGTCGGTGCCGAACAATTTTTCAGTCATATATTACCTCTTTTTTACCCTGATCTTTATCCTCGGAAGTTTGACAGGCTGGACAAGAGGCGGCAGTTTCTTGAGATAGTATTTCTCCACCGTATAACTCCGCTCCTTTCTGGCCTCAACATACAGTGTGACCCCCTCCTTCTTCAAACGTTCAAGTTCATCCGAGGGCCCTTTAAGACGTATGTCAAGAAACTGGGGAGAAATATCCGCCGGAGTCCCATCATCAAGAAGAACCGGAACCTTTCTGAACAGGTACTCTCTCACATCCCTTTCTATTTCAATTCTTACAACAACATTGTCTTCCGGATCTTCTACTCTCATCTGGGGAGAGCGAAGAGAGATTCGGCTTGAGAGTTCTTTCGTATCCGAAAGACCGTTTAGAGATATCTTCTCTGTCGTAACCGACTCCATCTCCCTTAAAAAGTCTTCCGATCCAGATACAGTTACAACATCCGGAGAGACAACGACACTCGATATTCGATAACCCGCTTTCGGCTGACCATCCAGATAAGGCTCAATCTTGAGCTTTTTTGATATCCTTCGTGCTGTTGTGTATATTATTTCATTTGGAAAAATCCTTGATACTCGAAGAAATTTTGAAAACGGAAGCCGAGCCGGATCAAGATAAAAGATCGCCTTACCCGGTTCCTTGTGAGAGAGATCTATCTTCACTTCCAGCATGGAATCATCTATCCTGGCAAAGTCAAATCTGTTGCCCGTAGCCTGCACATGCACACTCTTCACAGGCTCTGATAAAAGAATTTTATCATTCCCTGTATTAAGGTTGATTCCAACTATGAAACTTCTGGTTTCCTCAGTCCTGGAGACAACAACTGCCCAGATTACAAGTGTTACAATCAAGGCTATCAACTTCTCTTCAAGGTTTTCCCTGAAAAATCTTTTTATCCTGAAAATCATGTTTCTTTAAGGTATTTTGTTAATATTTTCTTTACCATTTCTTTAGTCATATTTCTAGTAATCTGTCCGTCCAGCAGCATGGAAATCTGACCACGCTCCTCGGATACAACAAAAACCAGACTGTCCACCTTTTCCGATATTCCGTAGGCTGCCCGATGTCTCGTGCCGAAGTTAGGGTCAATATCAGGATTTGTACTGAGAGGAAGAACAACTCCAGCCTTATGGACTCGTCCCTCTTTAATAAGCATCGCACCGTCATGAAGGGGACTGTCCTTCCTAAATATCGAAAGAATAAGCTCCTTTTTAACCAAGCCGTCAATACCTACGCCACCTGTAAAAAACGGAGTCGGATCACCTTTCTGAGCCACGACAACGAGAGCGCCCTCCCGAATTGATGCCAGATAGCCCAGAGCTTCGGACAACTCTTCAATCACAAAGTAACTTTCAAGCTTTGCGCCACCTTTCCTGAAAAAGCCAAGAAGTTCGAAACTGGAAAGTATTGTTCTGAGCTCGTCATGGAAAATAACGGCGACGATAATTATGAAGTATTCGAAAAATCCGTTCAAAAGCCAGACTGTTGCCTTTAAATGGACAAGTTTTCCAAGAAGAAAGAGCATGAGAATGACAAAGAAACCGACCAGAATCTGTACCGACTTGGTGCCCTTTATCAGAATGAAAAATCTGTACAGGAAAAAATAGACGATGGCCATATCTATCATCGTAACAAGAAAGGAGAGCAATCCATCACCATAGATGGAGCTCATGAAGGCATAGAAGTAGTTCAGCAGCATTCAACCTCCGAAACAGATCGGAATAGGTCGACTGTGTCTCGACCCTCCTTCACATCATGAACCCGAATTGCCGCAGCCCCCTGCTCAAGCGCCATGGTGTTTAAAGCAATTGTGCCGGCCAGACGTTCGACTGGGTTTTCTCTTCCAGTTATTTTCCCGATGAATGATTTTCTGGAAAGTGCCATCAACACCGGAAAGCCAAGACCGGTGAAGGAACGGAAGTGCCTTGTGATGAAAAGATTGTGTTGAAGAGTTTTACCGAAACCGATTCCTGGATCAAGTATGATTTTGCTTTCGTCAACACCGCATCGAAGGGCATGTTCTAGCGATTCTTCAAAGAACTGCACAATTTCATCGATAACTTCTTCATAGACAGGAGATTTCTGCATGTCTTTCGGTGATCCTTTCATGTGCATAATGACAATAGCTGCATTGTAGTCGGCTGCGACTTTCGCCATATCAGGAGAGTGCCTGAGACCGCTTACATCGTTAATTATGGTCGCGCCGGCCTGCAAGGCTTTCTCAGCAACAGCAGATTTCATCGTATCAATTGATATCTTAATTCCAGAATTAATCTTCTTTATTTCTGAAATTACTGGAGCGGTTCTTTTAATTTCCTCAGATTCTTCTACAGGAAGCGATCCAGGACGAGTGGATTCCCCGCCGATATCAATTATGTCTACTCCGTCAGCTATCATTCTATCTGCATGTTGAATAGCGTTTGACAGTTCATCAAATTTTCCACCATCCGAAAAAGAATCAGGAGTTGCATTAAGAATTCCCATAACCGCAGGTTTATCAACTGAAAAATCATCAAGAGAAAAACCGAACCAGGGAGATCGCAATTTTCTGGAGAACTCAATTTTGTCGGCAAGTGTGGGCAATCCCCAGCATTGCTGCCTCAAACGAGCAAGGAGTCTTGGAAGAAGATCTTCCCTCAATGAAAATATCAGGTCGCTTCTCTCTTCAGAGCAGTTTACCGAATGTCTCGGCACTGCGGCCTCGCCTCCAAGGGAAAGAAGATGCTGTTTTACAACATTTGCTGCAGGAGAAGGTATGTCCTTGACGACGTAGCAAATATTTCTGAAACGCTCTTTCATTATCGCAATTCCCGATGTCGAAACATTCATTCTCTTCAAAAACAGATCTGATTCATTTTGATCTAAAACAAACGGATAAACTATCATAACGCCCCCTTTCTGACAGGCTATTCTAAAAAATGCATCTTTCTTTGTCAATATAAATGAAAGTTGATGGTTTAACATTTTCAAGATGTTATTTAACTCTTTTCATATCAGATACCATTTATACAAACTCTCTCATCATCAGTTTGACTGCCCAGTAATGAACGGAGACTTTTTTAACTTTTTAAGGAGTTCAGGTTCTCTTGTTATTTTGAAATACAGAAGTGAGAATTTACATATTTTTTCTTTTGTAGTTTATCAACTGAAAATTTTGACTATAGATGACATCAGAGAGAAAACTATCGAAGAATTTACCTTTTCCCTAAGCTCGACGAGAACTCCTCTCTCCCAGAGGAATATAATCAATGCGGTAAGAAAAAGAATTACCGCCATAGATTTTATCACTCCGAAAAAAACACCGGTACCTTTATTCAAAGCTCCAAGGGCACCTTCCCTGTGTGATATCAGTGAGCTCATAACCCAGCTTAATAATTTCTGGCTTATGAAATATATGACGACGAATGAACCAAGAATGACTACATAGGAGAGCTCTGGACCGGTTATTGATATGATATTATTTTTGACTGATGGAAGGCTGTAAAGACCGATCAAAAATATGAGGCAGGAAAGTTTTACAAGCTCTTTAAATCCGCCACCCAAATACCCGGCCCCTGCGGCAATTATTATAAAGACCAAAAAAAGAAGATCTATCATTTTCTTTCCATTCCCTAAATTAAATCAGTGCAATAAAAAAAGGCTCCTTTTCAGGAGCCTTTTTCAAACACATGAAAAGGTATCTACTATTCTGATTTTTCCTCTGCAGATGTCTCAACAACTGCTTCAGCTTCCTCAACTACGTTATGAGCCTTCTTTACCTCAGCACCGATGTACTCGATGATTGCGGTAGGGGCACCGTCACCTTTTCTGAATCCGTATTTAATGATTCTTGTGTATCCACCGTTTCTATCAGCGAAACGTGGAGCGAGCTCATTTACAAGCTTCTTGATGTTCTCTTCACGCTCTGCCTTGATGAACTTACTCAGCTGAATGTGGGCAGCCGGTGTTTTCTTCTTGGCAAGAGTTATTACCTTCTCGGCAATTATCCTCAACTCTTTCGCCCTTCCGAGAGTTGTAACAATTCTCTCGTGCTTTACAAGGGAAAGAAGGAGGTTTGTCATCATAGCCTCTCTATGAGAGCTCTTCCTGTTAAGCCTTCTTCCGCTCTTCCTGTGTCTCATGATGAAACTCCTTATTTATTCTTTTTTTCCTTTTTTTCCAACTCTTCTATAATCTTTTCGTCCGGAAACGTGTCTACATCCATACCGAAATGAAGCCCCATGTTCAGGAGAATCAACTTAATTTCATTAAGAGATTTTCTTCCGAAATTCTTTGTTTTAAGCATCTCGGCTTCAGTTCTCTGAACAAGGCTTCCAACAAACTTGATATTGGCGTTCTTCAGGCAGTTGTAGGATCTGACGGAAAGATCAAGTTCCTCTATTGTCTTGTAGAGACTCCAGTTGACTTCTTCAACAGATTCCCTTTCGGTATCCTTCTTTTCCTCTTCTATTGAGAAATTTATGAAGAAACTGGTGTGCTCACGAAGAATCATTGCCGCATAGCTGAGAGCTTCACGAGGAGAAACAGATCCGTCAGTTTCCAGATCGAAAATCAGCTTGTCAAAGTTAAAGCTGTTTTTAACCCTTGCTGATGTAACCTTGTAATTCGCATTGACGGTTGGAGAGAAAAAGGAATCAATCGGAATAAAACCTTCACTGTAGAGTTCTGGATCATGGTCTTCGGCCTGAACATATCCTCTTCCTGCATTTACAAGCAACTCCATCTCGAAATCAAAGTTGTCATCAAGAGAACAGAGATGAAGGTCCTTGTTAAGAACCTTTATTCCCGCAGTCTCCGCAATGTCTCCTGCACAAACCTCACCCTTCTCGTTTTTCCTTATAACAAGATGGTGCAGCTTGTCTTCATGGGAAACAAAGCGAATCTGTTTGATATTAAGAATAATGTCTACAACATCTTCCTTTATACCGGGAACAGCACTGAATTCGTGCTCCACTCCCTTTATTTTCACAGCGACAACGGCGCTGCCTCTCAGGGTAGAGAGAAGGATTCTTCGCAAAGAATTACCCAGTGTAATTCCGTAGCCTTTCATGAGTGGTTCACAGGCAAAACGGGCGTATTTTCCGTCTTCACTCTGTTTAACAACCTTAACCTCTTTAGGCATTATCAAAGTTGTCCAGTTAGAACGATACATCTATTTCTCTCCTGTCATTTAATTACTTGGAATAAAGCTCAACTATCAGGTTTTCTTTTATATCGTCTGTGATGTCTTCCCTTTCAGGAATTCTAACAACTTTACCTTTCGCCTCATCCTTGTTGAGTTCGAGCCATGTAGGAACACCAACTCTCTCTCCAGCGAATTCCAAGGCACCCTTAAACACATCCTTTGCCTTGCTTTTCTCTCTTATTTCAACAACATCACCCTCGTTCACTATAAAACTGGGGATATCGGTTACTTTCCCGTTAACTGAAAAATGCTTATGATTTACAAGCTGTCTTGCCTGGCTTCTGCTGTTAGCCATTCCAAGCCTGTATATTACGTTATCAAGTCTTCTTTCCAGGATGGAAAGGAGGTTCTCGCCTGTAGCACCTTTCTTCTTGTCAGCTCTGTGGTAGAAAATCCTGAACTGCTTCTCAAGCATACCATAGATGGCCTTAACCTTCTGTTTCTCTCTAAGCTGAACCTTGTAATCGCTTGTTCTCTTTCTATCCTTTCCGTGATCGCCAGGACCGTAGGGTCTTTTATCGAATGAACATTTTTCGGAGTGACATCTCTCTCCTTTAAGGAAAAGTTTTGCACCTTCCCTTCTACATATTTTGCAGCTCGCTGCTGTATATTTAGCCAAAGCTTCCTCCTTTTGTTGAGCTAAAAGTTTACACTCTCAATCACACTAGACTCTTCTTCTTTTCTTGGGACGACATCCGTTATGTGGAATCGGAGTGATATCCCTTAGAAGAGTGATGTTGTAACCAACATTTGCAAGCCCCCTGATGGCAGCTTCACGTCCGCTACCGGGACCCTTAACGTATACGCTGAGAGTTCTGAGCCCGTACTCCTGAGCCTTCTTTCCTGCATCTTCTGCAGCCATCTGTGCAGCGTATGGAGTGCTTTTCTTAGACCCTCTAAATCCTTTAAAACCTGCACTTGACCAGGCAAGAGCATTTCCACTCACATCAGTAATAGTAACAATCGTATTGTTGAAACTGCACTGAATATAGGCAAGACCAGTCTGAATATTCTTTCTCACCTTTTTCCTTTTTTCACCAGCCATTTAATCCTCCGGATTATTTCTTCTTCTTCATCATGTTTCTTTTCGGCCCTTTCCTTGTCCTGGCATTAGTCTTTGTTCTCTGACCGCGCGCAGGAAGACTTCTACGATGTCTGAGACCTCTGTAGTTACCGAGATCCATCAATCTCTTGATATTCATGATAACATCTTTCTTGAGATCACCTTCGACCAAAAAATCAGCATCAACGATTTCCCTGATCTTAATAGCCTGTTCTTCTGTAACCTCATCACTCTTCATCCAAGGATCAAGGCCAGCCTTATCCATAATGACTTCTGCCGAAGCTCTACCGATTCCGTAGACGTAGGTAAGAGCTATGTTCATGCTCTTATTTCTCGGCAGATCAACACCTGCTATACGAACCAAATCATCACCTCCTGTATTAAGTCTTATTTAAATCAGCCTTGTCTCTGTTTGTGCTTGGCGTTTTCGCAAATAACCCTTACGACACCTTTTCTTCTTATTACTTTGCACTTAGCGCAAATTTTTTTCACAGAAGCGCGTACTTTCATTTTTCACTCCATAATTTTATTTTTTCTGCATTCCACTGCCGCCGGCCTTCATACGATGAACTATTCGTCCTCGAGAAAGGTCGTATGGCGACAACTCAACCTGAACCTTGTCACCCGGAAGAATTCGGATGAAAAACTTCCTCATCTTTCCGGAAATATGGGCAAGAACTTCATGCCCATTCTCAAGCTGCACTTTGAACATTGCATTAGGCAACGTCTCCATTATTGTGCCTTCAACTACGATACCTTCTTCTTTGCCCATTACGCTCCCTATCTAAAAAATCATATAGAATCTAGTAAATTTTTTGTGTTTTTCAATAATTTTTTAAAAACACAACTCACATCGTCGATATAATTATCGATTTCATGTTTCATACCACTCGAACCATCATACTGAAAAATGAACTGTGAATGCCGTTCTGAAAAAAGCTCAGCTTCATTTACATCGATTTAGGAAACTATCAATGTCAAATTTCAGTGAGAATGAAAAGTGGCGGCAAGCAGTTACACGAATCATAATTCAACGAATTTAGCTTCTTCGTCCTTTAACAAGAGAACCGGCGCCTACGGAGAATCCTTCGTAGTTATTGCTAATGAGATATGATTCAATCTGAGAAGCCATATCCATGGCAACACCGACAACAATCAGAATAGAGGTTCCGCCCATATAGAATGGAAGTCCCATCTTGTTTCTGAGTATGTCTGGAAGTATGCACACAAGTGTAAGGTATACGGCACCACCTACAGTTATCTTTGTCAAAACACTATTGATGTAATCAACTGTTTCCGCACCAGGTCTGACTCCGGGAATGTACCCTCCCTGCTTATTCAAATTCTCTGCCACATCATCTGTTTTAAACTGAACAAACGTGTAGAAAAAGGCAAAGAAGATGATAAGAGCAATGTAGAGCAGGTTGTAAATCCAGCCACCCGGCCTCAACATCGCTTCCAGAGGAGCAAGCCAGCTCGCTTCCAAGAAGCTGGAAATTGTGGCGGGAAAGATCAAAAGTGCATTGGCAAAGATCGGAGGAATAACTCCAGACGTATTGATCTTCAGAGGCAGATGTGATTTTTGAACAGCACGTCCGCCTGCAATTCGTCTTGAGAACTGTATCGGAATTCTCTTCTGAGCTGACTCCACAAATACTATCGCCGCAAAAGTAGCAACCATTGCGCCTGCAAATATCAGCACTGTAAGAGGCGTGATCATATCCTCTCTAAGATACTTGCCTATTTGAGCAAACATCGAGGGGAATCTGGCTACAATAGAAGCAAAAATTATGAGGGAGACACCATTTCCAATGCCTCGATCAGTGATCTGCTCTCCGAGCCACATGATGAACATCGTACCGGTTGTAAGAGTGACAATCGTCATAATCCTGAAAAACCAGCCTGGGTTATGCACAACGACTTCACCACCAGGGCCTGTCAGACTTTCAAGGAATTTCGACATCATGAAACCCTGAAAGATACATAGAAGAACGGTACCGTATCTTGTGTACTGGGTGATTTTTCTGTACCCCGCCTCACCGTCCTTTTGAAGCTCCGCTACTGCAGGCACTACAACGGCAAGAAGGGACATAATGATTGAGGCGCTGATATAAGGCATGATCCCCAATGCAAAAATCGAGAGGCGCTCAAGAGCACCTCCCGAAAACATATTAAAGAGATCTAACATTGTACCCGATGCCTTAGACGACATAATGTTTGCCATCACGTTTCTATCTACGCCCGGTGTAGTAACAAATATTCCCAACCGGTAGATAGCGAGCATAAAGAGCGTAAAGAATACCCTCTCTCTCAAATCAGGAATACTGAGTATGTTTTTTAGAACTCTTTTAATCAAGATTAATCTCCTCTACAGTACCACCAACCTTTTCGATAGACTCCTTAGCACCCTTCGTAAATTTGTGGGCTTTTACAACGATGCTGTTTTTCATCTCAATCTTACCGATGAACTTGACGATGCTCTTCTCTTTTCTGAGAAGTCCCATCTCCATCAGCTTTTCGAGATCAACGACTGTGCCGGCTTCAAGCTCAGAGATATATCTTACGTTTATCTCTGTAACGTCCTTGGCCCATTTGTTATGGAAACCTCTCTTAGGGATACGTCTGTTGTAAGGCATCTGGCCACCTTCGAATCCTCTGCGAACTCCGCCGCCGGATCTAGCCTTCTGACCTTTATGTCCCTTTCCTGCGGTTTTACCTGTACCGGAACCATCACCTCTACCCAGTCTTTTTCTATTTTTAAGCCCTTCAGGCTTTTTCAGATTGCTTAAGGTAAAAGCCATTGTCTACTCCTTGTCTTTCAGTTGATAGTCGGTAATTTCAACATTCCTTTTTTCCTGAACATCTTCAAGACATTCCATGGTAGTGAGAGCCTGAAGAGTAGCTTTCGCCATGTTGTGAGGATTGTTTGATCCGATACTCTTCGAAAGAATGTCAGTTACTCCCGCAGCTTCAAGAACGGCTCTTACAGCGGAACCTGCGATAACACCGGTACCGGGAGAAGCAGGTCTAAGGAAGACCTTTCCTGCTCCGTATACTCCAAGCACTTCGTGAGAAACTGTACCCTTTACGAGATTAACTCTCTTTATGTTCTTCTTAGCGTTGGCGACACCCTTTTTTATGGCTTCGGGAACCTCTCTCGCCTTTCCAAGTCCGAGACCGACATGTCCGTTTTCATCACCAACAACCATTAAAGCGGCAAAGCTGAAGTTCTTACCGCCTTTTACAACCTTTGCAACCCTGTTTACGAAAATCAATTTTTCCTTTAAATCAAGTCCTTCAGGATTTATTGGTTTACTATGCTTATTCATCAGCAACTCCGAATTAACTTAATTAAAATTTTAATCCATGCTCTCTTGCAGCTTCAGCAAGAGCCTTAACCCTACCGTGATATGGGTACCCATTACGGTCGAAAACGACTGAAGTAACTTCTTTTTCCTTGCACTTCATAGCTATCATTTCACCAACTTTAGCCGCGAATGCCTTCTTGTCGCCTTCAGGAGCATTGAATCCCTTGTCTTTTGTAGATGCTGACACAACAGTAACACCGTTAACATCGTCGATTGCCTGAGCATAGATATGCTGGTTACTCTTAAAAACCGACAGTCTTGGAGTATCGGCAGTACCCTTTATATTTTTTCTAACTCTTTTTTTTCTTTTGAGCCTTCTAGCTAACTTTACCCGATTATTCATTTTGTCCTCCGATAATGGCTTACTTACCAGCAGCTTTTCCGGCCTTGCGTTTGATCACCTGGCCCTTATAGAACACACCTTTACCCTTGTAAGGCTCAACCGGCCTAAGGGCTTTTATTTTCGCTGCAAAGTCTCCAAGAAGCTCCTTGTCGCAGGAAGTAAGGGTAAGTTCATCCGGCTTTATCTCTGCGGATATCCCCTTAGGTATTTCCATCTCACACGGATGTGAAAAACCTAAAGAAAATCCAATTTTTTGACCCTTGGATTCGAATTTGTATCCTGTTCCTTTAACCTGAAGCACCTTTGTGAAACCCTTTGAGACACCCTCAACCATGTTGCTTACCAACGCTCTTGTGAGGCCGTGAAGAGCTCTGCTCTCTCTATCGTCGTCTCCTCTCTCAACAACAATATTGTTGTCCTCGAGTTTAACGCTAACCTTTGAATGAACAACTCTTTCGAGCTCTCCCTTAGGTCCCTTAACGACGATCTTACCGCCATCTATAGTAACGTTGATACCGCTTGCAACGGGAATCGGATTTTTTCCTATCCTTGACACGATATTCCTCCTTTGCTACCAAACTCTACATACAATTTCGCCACCGACGTTCATTTCTCTGGCCTTCCTGTCTGTCATAACACCTCTTGAGGTCGTAACAACAGCAATACCAAGACCAGCCTTTACGTAACGAACTTCTGCAGCTGACTCATAAACCCTTCTTCCAGGCTTACTTGCACGTTCGATCTTAGTAATAACGCTTTCACCGTTCCTATACTTAAGATCAACGCTTATAGTCTTCTTTACACCAACTTCGCTGACTCTGTAGTCGTTGATGTACCCTTCTTCCTTAAGAACTCTTGCAGTATTTTCAACAACCTTTGAACAAGGAATACCCTGAACAGTATCGTGTTTTGCCATAATACCGTTTCTGATCCTTGTGAGGAAGTTTGATACTAAATCATTCATTGCCATGCTTCACCTCTTTTACCAGCTGGATTTTGTAACGCCGGGAATCATACCCTTATTAGCCAAAGTTCTGAAACAGATTCTGCACATATCGAACTTTCTAAGGTATCCCCTGGGTCTTCCGCATATAGGACAACGATTATGTGCCCTAACCTTGAATTTCGGCTTTCTATCCGCCTTGATCATCATGCTCTTTTTTGCCAAAACAAGCCTCCACTCTCTTAACTGTTAAACGGCATTCCAAACATCTTTAAAAGAGATTTGGCATCGTTATCGTTATTAGCAGTAGTTACGATTGTAACATTCATACCTTTCACGTGTTCAACCTTGTTGAAATCGATTTCCGGAAATATCAAGAAATCCTTGATTCCAAGAGTGTAGTTTCCTCTTCCGTCGAACGCCTTTCCTGAAATCCCCCTGAAGTCCTTTACACGTGGAAGAGCAACGTTGATCATCCTGTTAAGGAAATCGTACATCATATCGCCTCTAAGTGTGACAGAAGTTCCGATAGGCATTTCTTCTCTGAGTTTGAATCCGGCGATAGACTTCTTGGCTCTATTGACAACTGGCTTCTGACCAGTAATAGCCTCGAGTTCCTTTACCGCATCTTCAATAATCTTCTTGTTCTGGATCGCAGCGCCAACACCCATGTTTACAACAACTTTCTCTATCTTTGGCACAGCGTTTACGTTTTCTATACCAAGCTCTTTTCTGAGGTCAGCCTTTATCTCATTCTCATAGAGCTCTGCAAGTTTACTCTTGTAGTTATCACTCATACCGCTTCTCCGTTAATCCAGCGTTTCCTGACATTTCTTACAGAACCTTACCCTTTCACCGTTTTCGAGTTCTTTTCTTCTGAAAGATGTTGCACTCGAACATTTCGGACATACAGGTTTAACATTGGAAACATGAATCGGCATGCTCTTTTCTACAATGCCACCTTCCTGATTGCCAGGGGTTGGTTTCTGATGCTTCTTGTAGACGTTGATATTCTCAACGACAACCTTTTCCTTGTCGGAAAGCACCTTAATCACCTTGCCGGTTTTTCCTTTGTCTTTTCCGGCAATTACCTTTACAGTATCGTCCTTTTTAATATTGGCCATCTTACTCATAGATCAATCTCCTTACAAAACTTCAGGTGCGAGGGAAACGATCTTCATAAAGCCCTTGAACCTAAGCTCTCTTGCGACAGGCCCAAAAACACGAGTTCCCATCGGTTCGTAGTAGTCGTCGATTATAACGACAGCATTTTCATCGAACCTGATATAGGAACCGTCCTCTCTTCTCGTCTCCTTTTTCTGGCGTACGATTACCGCCTTTTTAACATCGCCCTTCTTAACCTTGCCCTTAGGTTCGGCATCCTTGACTGCAACTACTATTACATCGCCAAGGTAGGCATATCTGATCTTAGAACCACCGTAAACCTTAATACACTGAACTTCTTTTGCTCCAGAGTTGTCGGCTACGGAAAGTCTAGTTTGTTCCTGTATCATGCTCTATCTCCTGTTAGACTCAACTCTTTCCTTTACGAACCACTTTTTCTTTTTGCTTACAGGTGCACACTCCTGAAGGTTGACGATATCTCCAACATTGCAGAGATTCTCTTCATCATGTGCAAGATATTTTTTTCTCTCTGTTATCATCTTCTTATACAGAGGATGCTGATACTTTCTAGTTACCAACACCTTTACAGTCTTATCTGCAGTTGCGTTGATCACGGTACCGCTGACTGTTCTTCTGCTCTTTTTGCTTTCTGCCATTGATCTACCTCAAACTATTTAGATGACTTTTTCTGTGTCATCAGAGTCTTTACCCTGGCGATATCTCTTCTCACCTGCCTAACTCTGGCACTGCTCTCAAGCTGTCCAAGACCTTTCTGAATCTTAAGGTTAAACCGCTCCTCGTTAAGATCTTTAAGAGCCTCAACAAGCTCTTCCATGCTCTTTTCTCTGAGTTCATTAGCCTTCATTTTATCTCATCCCCCTTTGCTACAAACTTTGTCTTCAAAGGCAACTTATGAGCCGCAAGTCTGAAAGCCTCTTTTGCCGCATCCTTTTCTATGTCTGCAAGCTCAAAAAGAATTCTTCCAGGCTTAATAACAGCAACCCACTCTTCAACGCTACCTTTTCCCTTTCCCATTCTAACTTCAAGGGGCTTCTTTGAAATCGGCTTATCAGGGAAGATCCTTATCCAGATCCTTCCACCTCTCTTTACAGCTCTCATGATAGCAACACGGGCAGACTCAATCTGACGGCTGTTTATTCTACCGCATTCGAGCGCCTTAAGACCGAAATCGCCAAAATCGATATTGGCTCCTGAGGTTGCTAGCCCCCTCATTTTTCCCTTCTGTACTTTCCTGTGTTTTACCTTATTGGGCATTAACATGATTTACACCTATTTTACTTATTCTTTCTTGTCCTTTTCTTCTGCTCGACCTTCTTGGACACTTCGCCCTTGGAGATCCAGACCTTTACACCAATGATACCATAGGTAGTCTTTGCCTCAGCGAATCCGTAATCAATGTCTACCCTTAGAGTATGGAGAGGAGTCCTTCCTTCCTGGTATCTCTGAACACGGCTCATCTCTGCACCGCCAAGTCTACCGGAAACCTGAACCTTTATTCCCTCTGTGCCGGACTTCATGGCAGAACCTATAACTCTCTTGATAACTCTCCTAAAGTGAGCACGTCTTTCAAGCTGTTCTGCAATATTTTCAGCGACAAGCTGAGCATCTGTTTCCGGCTTCTTCACCTCTTCAGGCTGAACGAAAATTTCCTTTGCATCCGAAAGAACTTTTGATGCTATATTCTTTATCTTTTCGATTCCCACACCCTTACGTCCAACGACCATACCGGGTTTTGCGGATTTTATCACAAGCTTAATCTTTTCGCCGGATCTCTCGATATCAATCTTAGAAACACCAGCTATCGAAAACTCTTTCTTCACTCTCTTTCTTATTTCAAGATCTTCGTGAAGCCATTTTGAATAGTTTCTGTGGCTAAACCATACAGAGTCCCAAGTGCGGGTTATACCAAGTCTTAACCCTATTGGATTTACCTTCTGACCCAAAACCTTACCTCCTACCTATTTCTTAATTTCTGAAAGCTCAATGGTTACGTGACTAGTCCTTTTGATAATACGACTAGCTCTACCCTGAGCCCTAGGCATAAATCTTTTCCACCTTGGACCTTCGTCAACACATATAGAATCGACATAGAGACTATCCAGATCCATACCAAAGTTGTTCTCGGCGTTGGCAATGGCCGAGTCAAGAAGTTTCTTCAAAGGAGTTGCGGCTTTCCTGACTGTAAACTCAAGAATATTCTGAGCCTCTTCAGCGCTTTTACCCCTTACGAGATCGGCCACCTCCCGCATTCTCACGGGAGACATCCTGTAATATTTCAATTTTGCACTAACTTTTCTTGATTCCATCAATTTTCTCCATAGGCTAAACGTTACCTTTAGCGCGCCAAATATTACCCTGTTTTTTTAAAAAATCAAGCTTTTTATTTCTTCGAGCCTGCGTGAGATCTAAATGTCCTGGTTGGGGCGAACTCCCCAAGCTTGAATCCAACCATATCTTCAGTGATGAAAACAGGTATGAATTTCTGGCCGTTATGGACTGCAAATGTGAGTCCGACCATCTCGGGAAGGATCATTGATCTACGTGACCAGGTTTTAATGGGTTTCTTATCACCTTTTTCTACGGCTTTTTCTACTTTCTTCCAGACATGTTCGTCAACGAAAGGTCCTTTCTTTATTGAACGAGGCAAGTTTCCCTCCAATTAATCTTAACAGTTATTACGCTACTTCTTTCTTCTTCTGACAATAAACTTGTCGGTACGTGCGTTGTTTCTGGTTCTGTAACCTTTTGTAGGTTTACCCCACGGAGTCACGGGATGACGACCACCTGAAGTACGACCTTCACCACCACCATGAGGGTGATCAACCGGGTTCATTACAACACCTCTAACCTTAGGTCTCTTTCCGAGCCATCTGTTTTTACCAGCCTTACCTATCTTTATGTTTGCAACTTCGCCGTTACCTACTGTACCGATAGATGCTCTGCACTCAAGATGAATGAGCCTGATTTCGCCGGAAGGCATACGCACTGTAGCGTAGTCACCCTCTTTTCCGAGAATCTGAATTGCTGATGCAGCAGATCTTGCAATCTGTCCACCTTTCCCTATCTTGAGCTCAACATTGTGAACAAAGGTACCAACCGGAATATCTCTCATTCTAAGAGCGTTACCCGGTTTGATGTCGGCTTCCTTTTCCTTTGCCGACATTACCTGATCACCAACCTTCAGTTTCTCAGGGGCTATGATGTATCTCTTTTCACCGTCCACATAGTAAATCAATGCAATTCTTGCATTTCTATTTGGATCGTATTCGATGGCTGCAACTTTTCCAGGAACATCAAACTTGTTACGTTTGAAGTCGATGATCCTGTACATTCTCTTGTTTCCACCACCACGTCTTCTTGCAGTTATGCGTCCGTAGTTGTTTCTTCCGCCACTCTTCTTAATTGGCTCCAAAAGAGATTTTTCTGGTTTGCTCTTTGTAATTTCCGAATAGTCTGACGCAGACATACCCCTTCTTCCGGGCGAGGTCGGATTAAATACTTTGATACCCATTTTTATTGCTCCAAACTCTTATTACATTCCTTCAAAAATTTCGATGCTGCCTTCTTTCAGCGTTACGTAGGCCTTTTTCCAGTTAGACCTTTTTCCGGCTACTCTACCGTATCTCTTTCTTGTCTTACCTCTAACGATGGAGGTATTTACATCTGCCACCTTTACATCAAAGAGATTTTCAATAGCTTCTTTTATCTCTTCCTTATTCGCTGTCAACGCTACTTTGAATGCGTAGGCACGAATCTCTTCTCCGGGTATCGCTGTGGTTTTCTCTGTGAGAAGAGGCTTTTTTATAATTTCGTAAAACTTTTCCTTCTTCATTATCCTAAAACCTCGTTAAGATGTTTTGCGGCTTCTTCTGTTATAACTACATTGTTGTTGTTCAGCAGGTCGAACACGTTGATCCACTCGTAGTGAACAAAGTTGAATCTGGGCAGATTTCTCATGCTGAGATAGAACTTCTCTTCAGCGTCGCCGGCAACAACAACTGCATCCTTAAGGTTCCATGCATCCTTAAGAACTCTAGCTGCCTCTTTTGTCTTGACGTTGTCAAAGGAAAACTCTTTAACAACGAAAAGACGACCGTTGGCAGCTCTCTCAGAAAGAAGAGCCTTAAGTGCATTTCTTTTTTTCTTCTTCGGCATGGAAATGCTGTAATCGCGAGGCGACGGTCCGAAAGCCTTTACACCGCCTCTGAGAGTAGATGCTCTCATACATCCACGTCTGGCTCTACCGGTTCCCTTCTGTCTGAACGGTTTTGAATTACCTCCAGAAACTGTTGCATATGTCTTCACAGCGTGTGTACCGCTACGCATAGCAACCATCTGGCTTCTGGCAACCTCATAGACCAGAACCTCTTTATTTTCGTATTCAACGCCGAAGACCTCTTCTTTCAGGTCTATTGAGCCCACTACTTTTTTATCACGATCAAATACTTCCAAAACAGGCATCATTTACTCCACTAATTCTTTACTTTTTAATATATACTGTTCCGCCCGAGGCTCCTGGAATTGCGCCTTTTACTATGATTATATTGTCTTCAGCTAATACTTTAACAACTTCAAGACCCTTAACTGTAACTCTTTCGTTACCGAAACGACCAGGCATTTTCTTGCCCTTCCAAACCTTTCCAGGGAATACACACTGTCCGATGGAACCTGTTCTTCTGTGGAACTTAGAACCGTGAGTTGCACGACCTCCACCGAAGTTCCAGCGCTTAACGACACCGGCGAAACCTCTACCTTTACTGAAGCCGGTTACTTTAACCTTTTCACCGACATTAAACATATCAACCTTTATCTCATCACCAAGGTTGAAGCCTGCTATCTCTTCTTCGGTTAATCTGAACTCTTTAACCTTCTTATAAACACCTTTTCCCGCACTCTTGAAATGACCTGCTTCCGTCTTCTTCACATTTTTCTCTTTCTTCTCGAATCCGAGCTGTAGTGCGGTATATCCGTCTTTCTCTGCTACCTTTTTCTGAACTATGACACAAGGACCAGCTTCGATGACGGTAACGGGAAGAACCCTACCTTCTTCGGTAAAAATCTGGGTCATCCCTACTTTTTTTCCAATCAATCCGGCAGTCATTTTATTCCTCTCTGCATTATTCTCTTAATTACAAAAAATCTTAACTCGTTCTCAGTAGGTCTTGATTTCTATCTCAACTCCGGCCGACAAATCCGTCTTCATAAGCTCATCCATAGTCTGATTTGTTGGATTAAGAATATCAATGATCCTTCTGTGAATCCTCATCTCAAACTGCTCTCTGGACTTCTTGTTAACATGAGGAGATCTGAGAACACAATATTTGTGAATTTTTGTTGGAAGAGGAATTGGTCCTGCTACGTTGGCACCAGTACGAGTAACCGTATCTATAATCTCTCCAACTGATTGATCAAGTATTTTGTGATCAAATGCTTTAAGCTTGATTCTTATCTTTTCGCTCACTTTTTTCTCCTGAACTTAACTACTCTACAACCTTGGAAACAACCCCGGCACCTACTGTACGTCCACCTTCACGGATAGCGAACCTGAGTCCCTCTTCCATAGCGATGGGAGCGATGAGCTCAACAGTGATTGTTACGTTATCACCAGGCATTACCATTTTTACACCTTCGGGAAGATTAAGTATACCGGTTACGTCAGTTGTTCTGAAGAAGAACTGAGGTCTGTATCCTGTGAAGAACGGAGTGTGTCTTCCACCCTCTTCCTTCTTGAGAACGTAAACCTCTCCCTCGAACCTTGTGTGAGGTGTGATGGAACCCGGCTTAGCGAGAACCTGTCCGCGCTGAACCTCATCCTTCTTAACACCTCTGAGAAGACATCCTACGTTGTCTCCGGCCTGTCCTTCGTCAAGAAGCTTTCTGAACATCTCAACACCTGTACAGGTAGTCTCAACTGTCTCCTTGATACCAACGATCTCGATCTTATCACCAACGTGAACGATACCTCTCTCAATCCTTCCGGTAACAACAGTACCACGGCCGGAAATTGAGAAAACGTCCTCGATAGGCATAAGGAACGGTTTGTCGATGTCGCGCTCTGGAGCGGGAACGTAGCTGTCAACGCTATCCATAAGCTCGAAAATACACTTACACTCTTCTGAATCAGGATCATCTGAGTTAAGAGCGTTAAGAGCAGAACCCTTGACTATAGGAATATCATCTCCGGGGAAATCGTAGGAGCTGAGAAGCTCTCTTACTTCCATCTCAACGAGCTCAACAAGCTCTTCGTCATCAACCATGTCGACCTTGTTAAGGAAAACAACGATGTAAGGAACACCAACCTGACGAGAAAGAAGAATGTGCTCTCTTGTCTGAGGCATTGGACCATCAGCTGCGGAAACAACAAGGATGGCACCATCCATCTGTGCAGCACCTGTAATCATGTTCTTTACGTAGTCAGCGTGACCAGGACAGTCAACGTGAGCATAGTGTCTTGACTCTGTCTGGTATTCAACGTGAGCTGTAGCAATTGTGATACCACGCTCTCTCTCTTCTGGAGCTTTATCAATATTATCGAAACTAACAAAGTCGGAAAGACCCTTTGCAGCAAGTGTTTTTGTAATAGCTGCCGTAAGTGTTGTCTTACCGTGGTCAACGTGGCCGATTGTACCAATGTTAACATGTGGTTTCGACCTTTCAAATTTTGCCTTTGCCATCATTTTCTCCGTAAATTAGGTTTATGAAAACATCTCTTCCTTTATGCTTTTTGGCACTTCCTTATAGCAATCGAACTGCATTGCATAAGTTCCGCGGCCCTGAGTTTTACTTCTGAGGTCGGTTGCATATCCGAACATTTCGGATAGAGGAATTCCGGCTTTAACAAGCTTTGTTCCCTTTGTTCTACCCTCTTCCATTCCTTCAACCATACCTCTTCTGGACTGAACATCACCAAGCACGTCACCCATGTATTCTTCAGGTATTGTGATTTCAACCTTCATGATGGGTTCAAGAAGAGTCGGCTTTCCTTTTTCTTCTGCGGCCTTGAAAGCCTGAATAGCAGCTATCTTGAAAGCCATCTCGGAGGAGTCAACATCATGATAGGAACCATCAACAAGTGTTACTTTAAGATCGACAACAGGGTATCCCCACTTACCGGTCTTTGTCGCAGTCATAACACCTTTCTCAATGGCGTTGAAGTATTCCTTCGGAACAACACCACCCTTTATCTGTTCTTCGAAATGAATTCCGGAACCTGCTTCGAGAGGTTCGACCTCGAAAACAACGTGTCCGTACTGTCCGGAACCACCCGACTGCTTTTTGTGCTTGTAATCAATTCTAACAGGCTCTTTGAAACTCTCTCTGTAGCTAACCTGAGGCTTACCGATGTTCGCCTCCACCTTAAATTCCCTCTTGAGTCTGTCAACGAGGATCTCAAGGTGAAGTTCGCCCATTCCGGCAATAACGGTCTGACCAGTTTCTTCATCAGTCTTTACCTTGAAGCTGGGATCTTCTCTTGAAAGCTTATTCAGTGAGATCGCAAGCCTTTCTTCGTCAGCCTTTGTCTTGGGCTCGATAGCAACATCGATAACAGGATCCGGAAAGTTCATAGACTCGAGAACTATCTGATTGGACTTGTCACAAAGTGTACATCCAGTGCTTGAGTTCTTGAGGCCAACTATAGCGCAGATGTTTCCAGCCTTAACTGAATCGATCTCCTCCCTTTTGTTGGCATGCATTCTGAGAAGTCTACCTATCCTCTCATTCTTTCCTGCTGTTGAGTTGAAAACCGTGCTTCCGGCCTTAAGCTCACCCGAGTAGACTCTAACGAAGCTAAGCTCTCCAACATAAGGGTCGCTCATGATCTTGAAGACGAGAGCTCCGAGATCGCTGTCGCTTGAAGAAATTTCAACCTGCTCTTCACTTCTGTATTTTGTAGCAGTAATTGCAGCAATGTCGTTTGGTGACGGCATGTAGTCAATAACTGCATCAAGAAGCTTCTGAACACCTTTATTCTTGAAAGCTGTACCACAGAAAACCGGGAACATCGTGCAGTCAAGAACAGCCTTCCTTATCGCCTCTTTCACGGATTCGACCGGAATATCCTTTCCTTCGAGATAAGCCTCCATGATCTGATCGTCGTACTCGGAAACCGCATCAAAGAGCTTCTCTCTGTACTCCTCAACAAGATCAGCCATATCTTCAGGAATAGAGTCCTCTTCCCTGTATGTGGATCCAAGTGCATCGCTATCATAGTAGTAGGACTTCATCTCAACGAGGTCGACAACGCCTATGAACTGATCCTCCGCCCCGATATTAAGCTGCAGCGGAACCGCATTTGCTCCGAGACGCTCTTTCATCATACCAACAACATGAAGGTAGTCTGCTCCCGTTCTGTCCATCTTGTTGATGAACGCGATCCTGGGAACCCTGTAGGTATCAGCCTGTCTCCAAACTGTTTCAGACTGAGGCTCAACACCGCCTACAGCACAGAAAACCGCCACAGCTCCGTCAAGAACCCTGAGAGAACGCTCAACCTCAACTGTGAAGTCAACGTGTCCAGGAGTATCGATTATGTTGATTCTCTTATCCTTCCAGTAGCATGTCGTCGCAGCAGACGTGATAGTAATACCACGCTCCTGTTCCTGCTCCATCCAGTCCATAGTAGCCGTACCTTCGTGAACCTCTCCGATTCTGTGAGAGACACCGGTGTAGAAGAGGATCCTTTCGGTTGTAGTCGTCTTTCCGGCATCTATGTGAGCCATGATACCGATATTACGTATATCGCTAAGCGAAATATTTTTCTCTTTAGCCATTCCCCTCATTCCCCCGTATTACCACTTGTAATGAGCGAAAGCCTTGTTGGCTTCTGCCATTTTGTGTGTGTCTTCTTTTTTCTTAAAGGTGTTGCCCCTTTTGTTAAAACCATCTTCGAGCTCCGCTGCAAGCTTTTCAACCATTCCCTTCTCACTTCTGGATCGGGCGTAGTTGATGATCCAGCGCATTGCAATCGCAACACTCTTATCGTGAGTAACTTCTGTAGGAACCTGATATGTGGCTCCACCGATTCTGGTCGACTTAACCATAACCTGAGGTCTGACATTCTCTATGACTGTCTTAAAAATCTCAACAGGTGAGGCATCCTTGCCGCTGGCAACCTTCTCAAGCGCACCGTAGACAACCTTTTCAGCCACACTCTTCTTCCCGTCCCACATAACCTTGTTTATAAAGGTCGTTACAGTTGTATCACCGTACCTTGTGTCGGGAGCAACTTCCCTTTTTACAATTTTCGCTTTTCTAGGCATTTTACACTCCCTCCACTAGCTCTTTGGTCTCTTTGCGCCATACTTCGAACGACCCTGTCTTCTGTCGTCCACACCGGCAGTATCAAGCGATCCCCTCACGATATGATATCGAACACCGGGGAGATCCTTCACCCTTCCGCCTCGAACAAGAACCACACTGTGCTCCTGAAGATTGTGTCCTTCACCGGGAATATAACAAGTTACCTCGAAACCGCTTGTAAGCCTTACCCTAGCCACTTTTCTAAGCGCTGAGTTAGGTTTCTTTGGAGTTGTAGTATATACACGTACGCAAACACCCTTTCTCTGAGGGCATGCATTAAGGGCAGGACACTTACTTTTCTTCTTTATGTCCAGACGACCCTTTCTTATAAGCTGATTAATAGTTGGCATTGTTCCTAATTCTCCTTAAACAGCAAATTACTAATACAAGTCACGAGGCATTATAGTTGGTAATGCCAACGTGTCAAAAATTTTTTATTTTAGAGAGATAACCCTTTGATATTGCAAAAAATAAGCGGCACTTTAAAGTGCCGCCCTTTTAGAAGTTCAACTTTTTTCACTCTGAGCTTCGGGTACCTCTTTTTCATTTGAGGAATCAAGCTCCTCTTCCTGAACAACCTGCACCTCAAAGTTCTTCTCATTATATGTAGGATATCCGGTACCGGCAGGAATTCTCTTACCGATAATGATATTCTCCTTGAGTCCTCTGAGAGTATCACGTTTATTCTCAACACTGGCGTTCGTAAGAACTTTTGTTGTTTCCTGGAAACTTGCAGCCGATATGAAACTCTCGGTATTCAATGAGGCCTTTGTAATACCAAGCAGTACAGTTTCCCACTGCGCAGGTTTCCTGCCCTCTCTTTCTATCGAGCTGTTGATTTCGACGAGTTTTTCCTTCTCGGCAAATTCGCCCTTCATAAGGCTTGTATCGCCACCTTCAACAATGCGAACCTTTCTAAGCATCTGTTTAACAATAACCTCTATGTGCTTGTCGTTAATCGGAACACCCTGAAGTTTGTAAACCTTCTGCACTTCCTCAACGAGGAACTTGGCCACATCAATTTCTCCCTTGATTCGAAGGATGTCGTGAGGATCAACGGCACCGTCAATAAGCGGCTCACCTGCCTCAATCCAGTCACCATCGTGAACGTTGATATGCTTCTCTTTAGGCACGACATGCATTCTCGGCTCACCGATCTCAGGAGTAACGGTAACAATTCTCTTGTTTTTGATACCCTTACCCTCCTCGCTTGTGGAAACATGACCACTGATCTCGGCAACGATGGCAGGAGTCTTCGGTTTTCTTCCCTCGAAGAGATCTGAAATTCTCGGAAGACCACCGGTGATGTCCTTTGTCTTACGAGCTTCCCTGGGAACCTTTGCCAGAATGCTACCTGCAAAAACCTCATCACCGTTCTTGACTTCGATATAAGCATTAACAGGAAGGTGATAAATTGCATCTCCTCTCTCAATCTTCTTCGGCTTTCTCTTTCCGGCCTCGTAGATTGCAATTTTCGGAGACTTCTTGGGATCACGGGATGTGATAACAACCGTTTTTGAAAGACCTGTCTGAGAGTCAAGGTCTTCCCTAACGGTAACACCGTTCTCAATATCTTCCCACTTAATAACACCTTCAGCCTCGGCGATAATCGGAGTATTGTACGGATCCCATTCAGCAAGGATCTTATCCTTTGTGACTTTGTCTCCTTCGTGTACAAAGATATTAGTTCCGTAGCTTACAGGATACTTTTCTCTCTCTCTGCCGGCTTCATCGGTAATAACAATCTTACCGTTCCTGTTCATAACAACATATGTGCCATCAGGTTTGTCGAGAAGCTTGATATCCTTAAGTCTCACGATTCCGTCTCTCTTTGCTTCGTGAGAAGATTTCTCAATCGTACGAGAAGCCGCACCACCGATGTGGAATGTACGCATCGTAAGCTGTGTACCGGGTTCTCCGATAGACTGAGCAGCGATAATACCGACAGCCTCACCAACGTTGATGAGGTGACCTCTTGAGAGATCTCGGCCGTAACATTTAGCACATATACCGTATTTGGAACGGCACGTAAGTGAAGATCTTATCGGCACTGTATCGATACCTAGAGAAACGATCTTATCTGCAAGCGACTCATCAATCATTGTTCCGGCTTCGATAAGGATTTCTCCAGTCTCCGGATCTTCGATATCGTCGAGGCAGACCCTTCCGAGAATTCTCTCGCGAATCGGAGAGATAACCTCGCCTGAATCGTTGAGAAGCGCTTCGACTTCGATTCCGATTGTTGTTCCGCAGTCGTCCTCAACGACAACAACGTCCTGAGCGACATCAACAAGTCGCCTTGTAAGGTATCCGGAGTTAGCTGTCTTAAGCGCGGTATCTGCAGAACCTTTACGCGCACCGTGAGTCGAGATAAAGTAGTCGAGCGAGTTAAGACCTTCCTTGAAGTTCTTAATAATCGGAGTTTCAATAATCTCGCCGCTAGGTTTTGCCATGAGACCACGCATACCTCCGAGCTGCCTGATCTGATCTTTACTACCCCTGGCTCCGGAGTCTGCCATGATGTAAACGGAATTGTCCGAAGGCATCGTCACTTTTCCCCAGATCGGGTGGTCGATCTGCTTTTCTTTGAGGTTTGCAAGCATCTCATTTGTAACGCGCTCGTTGGCTCTATCCCAGAGGTCGACGATCTGGTTATAACGCTCACCTCTGGAGATTCGACCGTGCATGTAGTTTTCTTCAATCTCACGGACCTTCTTCTCAGTTTCACCGATTATTTCCCACTTGTTGTCGGGAATTTTAATATCGGAAACCGAGATGGAGTAACCGGCGAGGGTTGAGTACTGATATCCCAGATCTTTGAGTTTGTCCGCGAAGATTACGGTTGCCTTGGCACCCGCAACGCGGTAGCTCTGATCGAGAAGTCCTGGAAGGTTACCCTTCTTGAACTGTGTATTTATAGAATCGAATCCGAGTATCTTCGGCGTAATCTGCCAGATCTTAACTCTTCCCGGAGTCGTCCTGTATATCTTTCCGTCAAGTCTTACACGTACAATGGACTGCCAGGTTACGATTCCGGCTTCCCTTGCCATGAGAACGTCCTCTTCAGAATAGAAGTACTTTCCCTCTCCCGGCGCGAACGGACGCTCAGTTGTGAGGTAGTAGAGACCGAGAATTATATCCTGTGAAGGAACGATAATCGGCCTTCCGTCTGCGGGAGAAAGGATGTTGTTGGTAGACATCATGAGCACTCTGGACTCAAGCTGAGCCTCAATCGAGAGCGGAAGATGAACCGCCATCTGGTCACCGTCGAAGTCAGCGTTGAAGGCTGTACAAACGAGCGGGTGAAGCCTGAGTGCCTTGGCCTCTACGAGAACCGGCTCAAATGCCTGAATTCCGAGTCTGTGAAGAGTAGGTGCACGGTTCATGAGAACAGGATGCTCCTTGACGACATTTTCAAGGATTTCCCATACGATATCCTCTCCGTTCTCAACCATCTGCTTCGCAGCCTTAACGGTGCTCACGTACCCCTTTTCCTGGAGCTTGTTGTATATGAACGGCTTGAAAAGTTCCAGAGCCATGATCTTCGGAAGACCGCACTGGTGAAGACGAAGCTCAGGACCAACGGTAATAACACTACGCCCCGAGTAGTCGACACGCTTTCCGAGAAGATTCTGTCTGAATCGACCCTGTTTACCCCTGAGCATATCGCTTAGAGACTTCAGAGGCCTTCCGTTCGTGCCTGAAATCGGTCTGTGAACCTTTGTGTTGTCGAAAAGCGCATCTACAGCTTCCTGGAGCATACGCTTTTCGTTCTTTATGATCACATCCGGAGCACCAAGATCCATAAGCTTTTTAAGCCTGTTGTTCCTGTTGATCACACGACGGTAGAGATCGTTAAGATCTGATGTCGCAAAGCGACCGCCGTCGAGCGGAACAAGCGGCCTGAGATCAGGAGGAAGAACAGGAAGGACCGTGAGAATCATATTCTCTGCGGAAACACCCGACCTTATGAATTTATTTATAACGTTAATTCTCTTCTGAAGTTTCGCGATCTGACTCTTATCTCCGGTCTGAGTAATCTTCTCTTCGAGCTCAGCCTTGGCGGCCACGAAATCCATCTCCTCGAGAAGTTTCCTCAAAGGAGAAGCTCCCGTCTCTGCATATATCGCAGATTCGCCGTACTGTTCCTGAAGATCTATGTAGGATTCTTCGTCGATATAGTCGCCTCGAGAAACTGTAGGTACTGCAGATTCTAGAACAACATAACCCTCGCAGTAGATTACACTGCTGAGATGAGAGTTGCTCATTCCGAGAAGAGCACCAATGTAAAAAGGCGATGTCTTTACAAACCAGATGTGGGAAACAGGTGTAGCAAGTGTTATGTGCCCCATCCTCTCACGACGAACCTTGGATTCGATAACCTCAACACCACACTTTTCACAAACGATTCCCTTATACTTCATTCTCTTGTACTTGGCACAGAGGCACTCGTAATCGTTTATCGGACCGAAGATCTTCGCGCAAAAAAGTCCATCCTTCTCCGGTTTGAAGGTACGGTGGTTCAACGTCTCAGGCTTTTTCACTTCGCCGTAGGACCACTCAAGGATTTTTTCAGGAGAAGCCATCGACACCTCAATCCCCCTGAAATCCAAACTGCTTTTTGGTTTTTCGAAGATTTTAAATATATCTTTCAAAGCATTCTCCCTTGCTCTAGTTCTCTTCAATCATCTTTACATCCAGGCACAAACTCTGCATCTCCTTAACGAGAACCGAGAATGATGCCGGAATACCGATATCGTACTTTGTCTTTCCTCGCACAATCGACTCGTAGAGTTTCTTACGTCCCTCTACGTCATCCGATTTAACGGTCAGGAACTCCTGAAGAGTATACGCGGCACCGTAGGCCTCAAGTGCCCACACCTCCATCTCTCCAAGACGCTGACCACCGAACTGAGCCTTTCCACCGAGCGGCTGCTGCGTAACAAGTGAGTATGGACCGGTGCTTCTAGCGTGTACCTTCTCGTCAACAAGATGATGAAGTTTCAGGTAGTACATAATTCCGACCGTGACCTCGGAATCGAACGGTTCACCGGTTCTTCCGTCGAAGAGAATCATCTTACCAGTCTTATTCTGTCCTGCGTGTTCAAGAAGATCGTGAACCTCACTCTCCTTTGCACCATCAAAAACAGGACTTGCAGTAAAGATACCACGGCCTACAGAACGTGCGAACTCCTTCACCTCTTCCTCTGTGGCTTCATCGATAAGCTTCGCTGTAGCAGGAGTCGGATCAAGAACTTTCTTGAGTTCAGCCTTCACCTTGTCAATCGAGTAGTGTTCCTTTATGTAACTGTTAATCTGTTCACCTATCTTTCTTGCAGCAAGACCAAGGTGAACCTCAAGAACCTGTCCGATATTCATACGGCTTGGAACACCGAGAGGGTTAAGAACGATGTCTACAGTTTTTCCATCTTCCATGTAAGGCATATCCTCTTCCGGAAGAAGCATTGAAACAACACCCTTGTTACCGTGACGACCCGACATCTTGTCTCCGACAGAGAGTTTTCTCTTAATGGCGACAAAGACCTTAACGGATTTAATTACTCCAGGAGCAAGATCATCGTGTTTTGTAACCTGCTTTATCTTCGAATCATAAAGCTTTCTGACAGTATCGAGTTTTCTTCTCATGGCAAGAAGATGCTCTTTGACCTTCTTCATTATCTTCCGGTCGGATACACTCACAACAGATAGATAACTGTTTGGAAGCGCATCCACCATTTCCATTGAAATCTCGTCGCCTCTTTTTATCAGACTTGTACCGTTATCGTGAACAAGATCTGCATCTGCGATAGCTCCGACATAGATCTTTCTAATCATATCGTATGTGTGAAGCTCTATTATCCTGATCTCGTCATCTCTATTTCTCTTGATTCCTTCGACCTGCTGCTCTTCCTGCTCCTTTATTCGAGCATCTTTCTTAACGCCCTTTCTGGAAAAGATTCGGGTATCTATTACAACACCTTCAACTCCGGGGTGTACGTAAAGTGAGCTGTCTTTGACATCTCCGGCCTTTTCACCAAAGATTGCCCGCAGAAGCTTTTCTTCCGGCGAGAGAACAGTTTCTCCCTTAGGCGTAACCTTTCCAACGAGGATGTCTCCTCCCTTCACCTTTGAACCGATCCGGATGATTCCGCTTTCATCAAGCTTTCTAAGCACATCCTCTGGAGCATTGGGAATATCGGCGGTAATCTCCTCGGGACCACGCTTTGTATCTCTAGCTTCACAGATAAACTCCTCAATATGGATAGAGGTGTACATATCCTCTCTGAGAAGCCGCTGGTTGATAAGAATTGAATCCTCAAAGTTGTATCCATTCCAAGGCATGAATGCGATAAGAGCGTTCTTTCCTAGAGCAAGTTCTCCCCTGTCCATAGCTGGACCATCAGCAAGAACGTCTCCCGCATTAACAATATCGCCAACAGAAACGACAGGTTTCTGGTTCACACATGTGTTCTGATTCGAACGTCTGTACTTTATCATGTTGTAGATATCTACATCAACGCTCTCTTCTGTATCATCTCCTTCGACTCTGATAACTATACGGTTGGCATCAACCTTTACAACTGTCCCGGATCTCTTTGCGAAAAGATTGTACCCGCAGTCTCTTGCAACGTATTTTTCCATTCCAGATCCAACGAGAGGAGCCTCAGTTTTCACCAGAGGAACAGCCTGCCGCTGCATGTTCGAACCCATCAGGGCACGGTTCGCATCGTCGTGTTCAAGGAAAGGAATAAGAGCTGCAGAAACAGAAACCAGCTGTACGGGAGCGTAATCCATCAGGTTTACCTCTCCCTTTCTGATTCTAGTAACGTCTCCGGTCACCCTTGCATTAACAATATCATCGATTATAAAACCGTTTTCATCAACCTCTGTTGTGGCTGGAACGATGTTATATACCTGCTCATCTATAGCATCCAGATAGATAACCTCATCGGTAACTCTTACCCTTTCGACTTTTGCAAGAAGTTCGTTCTTCTTCTCCTGTTTGAGATTCGGATCAATCTCAACCAAATTGCCGTCACCGTCGAGCCTTTCTACCACTCTGTATGGAGTTTCAATATAACCGAATTTATTTATCTTTGAAAATGTAGTAAGCGAAACAATAAGACCAACGTTGGGGCCCTCAGGTGTTTCTACAGGACAAATTCTACCGTAGTGAGTCTTATGGACGTCACGAACCTCGAAGCTTGCATGTTCCCTGGCAAGACCACCTGGTCCAAGCGCTGAAAGCCTACGCTTATGGGTCATCTCTGAAAGTACGTTCGTATGATCCATAAACTGCGAGAGCTGCCCTCCGGCAAAAAATTCCTTGATAACAGCCATCACCTGCTTGTAACTTATAACCTCATATGGTGTGAGTGTTTCTATTACCGATCCTGCAAGCTTTTCCTTTATACTGTGCGACATTCTTAGAAGTCCAGTCTTGAAAACATCTTCAAGCAGCTCACCAACAAGCCTGACTCTTCTATTTCCAAGGTGGTCGATATCGTCTACGACACCCCTTCCGTCACTCAGATTGAGAAGGCAAATAACGGTATTCATAACATCTTCTTTTCTTAGAAGCGTATTGCCAAGATCAACCTTCTCGTTGAATTTATGATTCATCCTCAGACGCCCGACAGAACTGAGGTTGTAGTTTTCGGGGTTGAGAAACAGATTTTTAAAATAATTTTCCGCAACTTCTGCGTTCACCGGATTTGACGGAACCATTATCTTGTAAATTTCAAGAAGAGCCTCTTCCTCTCCCTCAACTTTATCAACAGCGAGCGTGTTAGAGAGATAAGGAGAATATCTCATGTTTTCGATGTAAATTATCTCAAGTTCCGAAATATTTTTGTTGACCACTTCTTCAAGGAGTGTAGCCGTAATTTCATCGTTAACATCAGCTATGAGATCCTTTGTCATTGGATCCAAAATTTGACTGAATATTCTTTTACCCAGAAGGTAGTCGGCAGAGAGTGGTATTTCCGTAACCTGATGCTTTTTCAATCTTGAAATAACACCCTGAGAGAATTTCTTTCCCTCCATCGCCAAGACTTTTCCGTCTGCATCGTAAACCGTTCCTGGAATTCTCTGGTTTTTAAGCTTTTCAGCCTGTTCAAAGTCCAGAACCTTATAGAAGTTCCCATCCCTGAAACTGATCTTCTCCGAGAAGTAGAATGAGGATACAATATCTTTTTTGGAATAGCCCCAGGCCTTAAGGAATATTGTAGCCGGAAACTTTTTCTTTCTGTCGATCTTTACGTAAAGAAGACCTTTGGAATCGAACTCGAAATCAAGCCATGAACCATGGTACGGTATCAGCCTTGACATGAACACTTCGCTTCCCTGTGCGGTTCTCGCCTTGTCGTAATCAAAAAACGTACCCGGCGAACGATGAAGCTGGTTTACAATAACCCTCTCCGTACCGTTGATAACGAAAGTTCCGCTACCCGTAATATACGGGATTTCGCCGAAATATATTTCCTGTTCCTTTATATCATTAATCCCTTTTCTTTCGCCGTTATCATCTACATCGTATGATGCAAGCTGAACCTTTATCTTTATCGGCAGGGCAAAGGTGGATCCTCTTAGTTTGCACTCTTCAACATCGTACTGAGGCTCACCTATAGTATATCCCAAAAAGGACAACTCTATCGCATTATTAAAACTGGTTATTGGAAAAATAGCCCTGAACGCCCCTTCAAGGCCAATCGGTTTTCTATCGGATGGAGCTCCTTCTTTCTGAAGAAAAGCCCGATAGGAAACTTTTTGAACTTGAAGCAGGTCAGGAATATCTTCGATGTTTCTAGTTATCTTGCCAAACCATCGCCTGGTTCTGTAATTTTTCTGCCCTAAGATACCCATGTTCGCCCCTCATTTTTTAAGGTCCAAAACAGTATATGACATGAACTGATTCATACAAAAACAGGTAAGGCAGTACAATACTGCCTTACCATTGAAACAAATTGATGTTTATGAGATTAGAATTTCTCAAAAACTTTTTTACTTAACCTCTACCTCAGCACCAGCAGCGGTAAGCTTATCTTTGATATCATTAGCTTCGTCTTTGCTAACGCCTTCTTTAACTGGACTAGGAGCTCCGTCAACGAGAGCTTTAGCTTCCTTAAGACCAAGACCAGTGATAGCTCTGATCTCCTTGATTACGTTGAGCTTGCTGGAACCAGCAGCCTTGAGTATTACGTCGAACTCTGTCTTCTCTTCAGCAGCAGCGCCACCAGCAGCAGGCATAGCAGCCATTGCTACAGGAGCTGCAGCGCTAACACCAAGCTCGTCCTCAAGTTCCTTAATAAGCTCGCTAAGTTCAAGTACGGTCATTCCCTTGATGAATTCTTTTACATCTGCCTTTGTTGTCATAACTTGTCTCCTTCTAATTAAATGTAAATTTAAGCTTCTTTTTCAAGTTTGTCTCTGTAAGCTGCAAGCAGCTGTACAAAATTTCCAGGAACAGCGTTAAGCAGCCTGACAAAGTTCTGAGGAACTGCAAGCATTGTAGCAAGAAGCTTTGCCTGGAGTTCTTCCTTACTCGGCAGATCACTGAGCGCTTTAACCTGATCAACGGAAAGCAGCTTTCCGTCAAGCATACCGCCTTTGACTTTGATGTTTTTGTCTTTCTCGGCGTACTTCTTTACGAGCTTCGCTCCAACCACCTGATCACTGTCCATTGTACAGATTAGACAGGTCATCCCTTTAAGATGTTCGTCAAGTCCCTCATAAGGAGTTTCCTTGACAGCAATTCTAGCAAGAGTGTTTTTCACAACCGCAAGTTTTACATTTGCGTTTGCGCACTCTTTTCTTAAAGGAGTGAAAGTGGCGGAGGACACTCCACTGAAGTCTAAAGCGATACAGGATGAAGCATCTTTAAGGATGTCCTTTAATTCGCTCACAACCTGCGACTTTTTAGTCCTTTCCATCTTCTTTCTCCCTGTAGTGCTGGTCATGAGAACGTTGGACCGGTCTCAGGCGGGAATATTAAGCCTTAGGCTCCCAACCATCTCTGACCACAAGTTTTATTTTATCTACTTAGCGTCGTTTGCAAGCTGTACTTCATCAAGCTTAAGTCCGGGTCCCATTGTAGAGGAAACGGTAACCTTCTTGATGTATGTACCTTTTGCTGTACTCGGTTTAAGCTTAAGAAGAGTCTTCATAAGCTCAAGAGCGTTGTCATAGAGCTTATCGGCGCCGAAGCTGACCTTTCCTATGGTAACACTGAGTACACCAGCCTTGTTTACTTTGAACTCAACACGACCGGCCTTAACAAGTTTAACAGCTCCAGCGATGTCGTTGGTTACAGTTCCGAGCTTCGGATTGGGCATAAGGCCCCTTCTTCCGAGGATCTTACCAAGCTTACCAACCTTACCCATCATCTGGGGGCATGTTACCATTTTATCGAAATCAATCCAGCCTTCCTTCTCGATCTTTTCGATATATTCGTCGTTTCCGACGAACTCCGCTCCTGCAGCCTTGGCCTCTTCGACCTTGTCAGCAGGAACAATGGCAAGAACTCTAACCTTCTTGCCAATTCCGTGTGGATAAACACACGCACCCCTGACCATCTGATCCGACTTTTTCGGATCGACACCGAGGTTAATTGAAAGGTCTACACTTTCATCAAACTTCTTGCTGCTTGCAGCTTCGACCTCTTTTACAGCCTCCTTGAAGTCATACTTCTTGATGCTGTCGATACCCTTATAAGCGTCGGTAAGTCTTTTGCCCTGTTTTACCATGTTCTCCTCCTTAATCCACTACGTTGATGCCCATACTTCTCGCGGTTCCGGCAATGATTCTCTTTGCCGCCTCGATGTCTGCAGTGTTCAGGTCTTCGAACTTGGTATTAGCAATCTCCTCAACCTGGGTCCATGTTACAGACCCAACCTTCTTCTTATTAGGCTCCCCGGATCCTTTCTCCTTGTTGGCAGCTTTAAGCAGCAACTGAGAGGCAGGCGGTGTTTTTGTTATGAACGAAAATGATCTGTCAGCGTAAACAGTAATCTCAACCGGGACAACGAATCCGCGCTGTTCCTGAGTTTTAGCATTATACTGTTTGCAGAAGTCCATGATGTTCACACCGTGCTGTCCCAGTGCAGGACCAACAGGAGGAGCAGGATTTGCTTGTCCAGCGGGAATCTGGAGTTTAACCTTTGCAAGTACCTTTTTCGCCATCTTAATCCTCCTATTCCTCTACTTTCTCAACTTGAGAGTAGTTTACTTCGACGGGTGTTGAACGCCCAAATATATTAACCAATACTTCCAATTTTTCTTTGCCCTCTTTGACCTCATCGATTACAGCCTTAAATCCGGCAAAAGGTCCTTCTTTAACCAGTACCATCTCTCCCTTCTCAAAAGTAAGACCGGCAGCGGCACCTTTGACCTGACCCTCTTCTATCATCTTTCGGATTTTTTCGACTTCACGCTCGGTAATTGCGGACGGTTTTGTCATGTCCTTGGAAAATCTTCTTCTCTCGCCGATGAAGGCAGGCTTCCTTGTAAAGGCAATATTTTTCACAAGAAACCATGTCTCTTCGGAGTAATCCATCTGCAGAAAAAGATATCCGGGATATAGATTCTTCTTTACGGTCTTCTTTTTCCCATCTCTAAGCTCTTCTATTTCAACTTCAGGAACAATAATTTCTCCAAAGCTGTCTACAAGCCCCCTTCTCTTTACCTCTTCAAGAATTGCATTTTTCAGTTTATTCTCGTATCCAGATTGCGTATGAATAACATACCACTTCATAGACATTCAGATTCTCCCTAGTAAACAAGAAGTAAAAGATTAGAAAGCACGAGATCGTACAAGAAAAAGATTGATACCATAATTGCGGTAAAAACAAACACTGATATTGTGGTTACTTTTGTTTCTATCTTGGTGGGCCATACCACACTCTTTAACTCTTCAACAACAGAATCAAGCTCAAGCCTGTAACTTCCGCCCTTTACGCTCCACAATAAAAACGAAATCAACGCAGCCAGCGAGAATCCGCAAAGAACCTTTAGGGGCAAAACGGAAGCAACAGTATAATCCGCCAGATCTATACTTCTAATACCTAAAACAGCATCAAAAAGCTGAACACTGAAGTACAGAACAACAAGAAAGAAGGCAAAGTATGAAACTACAACTATCTTTCCATTCTTCATTACCTAGAACCTCTTAAATAGATTAATGGCAGGCCAGGCAGGAATCGAACCCGCAACTTTCGGTTTTGGAGACCGACGCTCTACCAATTGAACTACTGGCCTGCACTCTTTTTTATATCTTGCTCTCTTTATGCTCTACATGCTTCTTACAAGCAGGACAGAACTTGCTGAGCGCAATCTTGTCGGGAGTATTCTTCTTGTTCTTCATGGTTGTGTAATTTTTTCTTTTACACTCAGAACAAGTAAGGTTGATTTTAAATCTTGCTCCCTGTTTTTTCTTTGAAGCCATTGCTTTGCCTCGCTTACTCTACAACCTTGGAAACAACGCCGGCACCCACTGTACGTCCACCTTCACGGATAGCGAACCTGAGTCCCTCTTCCATAGCGATGGGAGCGATGAGCTCAACAGTGATTGTTACGTTATCACCAGGCATTACCATTTTTACACCTTCGGGAAGGTTAAGTATACCGGTTACGTCAGTTGTTCTGAAGAAGAACTGAGGTCTGTATCCTGTGAAGAACGGAGTGTGTCTTCCACCCTCTTCCTTCTTGAGAACGTAAACCTCTCCCTCGAACCTTGTGTGAGGTGTGATGGAACCCGGCTTAGCGAGAACCTGTCCGCGCTGAACCTCATCCTTCTTAACACCTCTGAGAAGACATCCTACGTTGTCTCCGGCCTGTCCTTCGTCAAGAAGCTTTCTGAACATCTCAACACCTGTACAGGTAGTCTCAACTGTCTCCTTGATACCAACGATCTCGATCTTATCACCAACGTGAACGATACCTCTCTCAATCCTTCCGGTAACAACAGTACCACGGCCGGAAATTGAGAAAACGTCCTCGATAGGCATAAGGAACGGTTTGTCGATGTCGCGCTCTGGAGCGGGAACGTAGCTGTCAACGCTATCCATAAGCTCGAAAATACACTTACACTCTTCTGAATCAGGATCATCTGAGTTAAGAGCGTTAAGAGCAGAACCCTTGACTATAGGAATATCATCTCCGGGGAAATCGTAGGAGCTGAGAAGCTCTCTTACTTCCATCTCAACGAGCTCAACAAGCTCTTCGTCATCAACCATGTCGACCTTGTTAAGGAAAACAACGATGTAAGGAACACCAACCTGACGAGAAAGAAGAATGTGCTCTCTTGTCTGAGGCATTGGACCATCAGCTGCGGAAACAACAAGGATGGCACCATCCATCTGTGCAGCACCTGTAATCATGTTCTTTACGTAGTCAGCGTGACCAGGACAGTCAACGTGAGCATAGTGCCTTGTCTCTGTCTGGTATTCAACGTGAGCTGTAGCAATTGTGATACCACGCTCTCTCTCTTCTGGAGCCTTGTCGATATTGTCAAAACTAACAAAGTCGGAAAGACCCTTTGCAGCAAGAGTTTTTGTGATTGCCGCTGTAAGTGTTGTCTTACCGTGGTCAACGTGGCCGATTGTACCAATGTTAACGTGTGGTTTAGACCTTTCAAATTTTGCCTTTGCCATCTTCTCTCTCCCAAATAAGATTGTCTATTGATAAGAAGCTGCACTCTAAATAATTGTGGAGCCCACGGGCGGATTTGAACCGCCGACCTCATCCTTACCAAGGATGCACTCTAACCTGCTGAGCTACGAGGGCGCCAATAAAAACAATGGAGCGGGAAACGGGATTCGAACCCGCGACCCTTAGCTTGGAAGGCTAATGCTCTAGCCAGCTGAGCTATTCCCGCGCCATAAAAAGAGATGGTGGAGAGGGGAGGATTCGAACCTCCGAAGTCGTAGACGGCAGATTTACAGTCTGCTCCCTTTGGCCGCTCGGGAACCTCTCCACTGGAGCTAGCGATGGGACTCGAACCCGCAACCTACCGATTACAAGTCGGTGGCTCTACCAATTGAGCTACGCTAGCCCTAAACTTCACTTGTTAAACAACGTCAAGCACCCGTAAATATACACAACGAACAACCCTTGTCAAGCTTTTTTTCTCTTTTTTAACACCCGCAAATTCATCCATTATATAATGTATAAAAGCACCAATACCTAAACTCTGACCTGAAATATTTTAACAATTTCTCACCAAACCAATCACAACAATGGAGATCCACACATCAACCAACAGTAACAACACAAAAAGCACTCTCTATTATGAAAAACCCATAACCCTGAGGCGTTTTAAATTCAACACCCATAACACCCAATCAAATACATTACACATGAGGCAATTTCAATCATCTTTCATTGAATTTTTACTAATTTATCAGTAATTACGTCAAGACAATTTCAAGGTAACCAGATGAGTTTTCTAACACATTTCCCCAACTATAAACTTGACATCTTTTATTTGCATGGTATCATATCGGGTAATTTTGTTAGGTACTTATTATTTGCATTTTAACTAACATTAAGGAGAGGTTAGAAAAATGAAAAGAAATCTTTCTTTTACAGCTATTTTATTTCTCGCGCTTTTCAGCTTCCTGCTTGTAAGCTGTGGCGACGATGACAGCACCACTACAACACCTGCCGGCGATCAGGATCCAATTGTTGAAAACGACAAAGATGTTGAAGAGCCTAAGACCGACAGTGATGAAGAAGAGCCTATTACTGACAGTGACGATGAAGAGCCTATTACTGACGACGACGGTCCTGTTAAGAAGGCTAATTTCCTTGTCAAGGGGACCATCATAGATGTCAAATCTGATGAAACTCCTAACACAACGGTAATTGCCAATTTCACAACAATGCATGTCGATGCAGCTGGCAAAGTTGTTGAAGGAGCCGGAAAAGACTACAGTCTTACCAATGGTGTTATTTTTGAAGGCACATACGCTACTGCAAAAAAAGCTGCGGACGGAAAAAGCTGCGAACTCACAAAAAATGAAATGGTTACCGCTCAGCTTTTCAAGCCCGGTTCACCAAGTGGAGACACAATGTCTCTTCCTTTGGGAATGTGCCAGCTTTTTAAAGACAAGATGATCCCTGAGCTCGACTCCCCTACAATCGCTCTTGATGGCGAGAAATTCTTTTGCCAGGTGATGGACGTTGAGATTTATGTAGCTAACAGTGGATTCAAAAAGCAGTGCTTCTCAGCGCTCCTTGACCTCGGAATGCAGCCTTCTACCTCCGAGCTCGTTTTTGAGACATCAAACAACACAAGCCTTGCCATCGGCGAAGCTTACTCTGTAAAAGGATACTCCAACTGGATTTCAGGACCATTCTTTGAAAATCAGATTGGACAAGCCTACGGTTTCCCTGAAGGTAAAAACTGTATCTGTCGCTCCGAAGACGGAACAGAAGTTGCCTGTGAAGGCGAAGCTGATCCATGTAAAGATGCCGATATCAAGTGCGAAGGTGGAAAACTGGCTTACAGCTTTGGTAAATGCGAATGTGCTTGCGAAGAAGGCGATGTTCTCGACACCAAGAATGGCGCATGTGTTCCTGAACTTGCAGAAAAAGATCACGACTGTGGCGAAAACGGTACATTCCAGCTTCTTTGTGGTGTAGATGATGACGACAAGCTTGTAGAAAGCGGATACTGTGAATGTAAAGACGGTTTCGTAGCAAACGCAGAAGGTACAGCATGTGTTAAAGGCGTTGAACCAACTGACGACGACGCTATCGATACAGATGACGATGCAGTTGAAACAGATGCTGACACTCCGGTAACTGACTAAGTTGTTATAAAGTTATCTATCGCATGATTCTTTGACGGGGCTTCGGCCCCGTTTTTTTTTGCTTTCTACTGTCTCAGGATTATAATTATGCGCAATTTAATGAGGAAATTATGGACACAAAAAAGCGCATTTTAAAATTATTTAAGGAAATAAACCATTTTATTTCTGAAAACTCATACTCTACAAACGCACTTCTATTCCTTCTAAACAAATATAGTCTCCACCTCAATAAAAGACGTCCCTCAAAAAAATCCCTTTGCGGAATAGATAGGGGAACCTTTTCTGAAATAAATATGAAATTTTATGACCGATTCCCAAAAAAATTCATCTCTTCACTCTCCTACTCTCTTATCCTTTCCCTCCCTGGAAAGACAAAATATGACTCTGGAATTTCTATTGACACCAGCGGTAAAAACATTCTTTTTCTTTCACCAGATATTCATGTATCTTCTTCTGTTGAAAATGCTAATTCCATGTCATTCGGCTTTAAATCTTCAATGCCGCTCCCCTCTTCTTTCAACCTTTTGCAGATATGTCCTGTTTCTATGGAAGAGGAAGTTGACCTTTCTTCTCAGACTACAGTTTTTCAGATTGTTGGAGGCCACGCCTCCTCTTACCGGCCTAACTCTTTTGACTACATTTATTTTTCCGACTCAAAATCAACGGAAATGACAAAGGTTTTCCTAAACAACATTCGAAGGCTTCTTTCTACTGATGGAAAGTTTGTATTCATTACCTCTTTAAACTTTTTTACTTCTCCTATCCATTTAAAGAAAAGAAAGTTTGTTTTGGAAAACTATTCCGTTGCAAAAATTGAAATAAAAACTTCATATCTTAGATTATTTCTAAATTTTTCAGAAGACAACGCACCAATTTCAGTTTCCACAGATAATTCTGTTGTTGAAATCTCACAAAGCGATCTTTTATTCAACAATCTTTTCACATTCGATCTGTCAATCTCTGACGATGAATATAAACTTTTAAGAAAGATTGAAGAGTTCTCACCACACTGTTGTGGGGAATATTTCAATTATTTTCTCGGAATGTTTCCGAGGAAAAACAATCCCCCATCCATAGAGAAACTTAGACGTCACAATAGGTTCAAACCCGTAATTAACTCACGTGACATAACCCCCTATTCCCTACCTTCGCCCTCAGGGTGGACCATACCCGAGGAAGCCAATTTTTCACAGATTCCCAAAATCGATAACTTTCTTCAGGACAAACTTCTATTCAAATTCGTTTCACCAAAACCACAGTGTACGGTAGATAAGGAATCACTATACTTCTTTAATGACGTAGCTGGTGTTTTTCCGAAAACTAAAAATACACTTATGGATTTTGCAGAAGGATTTTTCAATTCCAAACTTCTCTCATTCTACTATAAGAACAGGTTTCCTAACAACCCAAAATTTCTAAAAAAGAATTTTAATCGACTACCATTTTTCAACTGCAGCACCAACATTCAGAGAATTATTGCCTCTACTGTTGCCAACATCAAAAAAATTCATCAAAAGGATCAGATCTCACATCCAGACTTATATTCTTCCGGAGGCGAGTACAGCAAAGAACTTTCCCGTCTTGACAACTACTTTTATCAGCTATTCAAACTTTCCCGAGATGAGATCAACATCATCCAGAACTCCTCAAAATAGCAACCTTTCCGCAGCCTTTCAATTTGACAACTTTTAATTAGCTAGTAAACTATTACTGTTGCAAACTTAATATTATGGAACCAATCATGAAAAACCTAGCTTTCATGTTTCCTGTTTTTATTTTCTTAGCCTGCATTTCATCATGTTCCGATTCACAAAAATCTAATACCAACTCAAAAGGAGCATTGCTTTCAGGCAAGGGTGATCCATGTATAACAATTAACGACTGTATAGAAGGTTTGGAGTGTGTTCATGGATTCTGTTCTGACACTTCAGATTCATCAAGTTTATTATTGGATGATTCTGACTCCTTCTCCGATTCAGAAGGAGAATATGTTGATGACGGTCAGCACTTTTCTGAAAACGACCACTCCTCACAAATCGTACCCGACGATATTGTCGATACGGATTCTGAAGATTACGGAGAAAGTAACGATGAAAACAAGGACAACGTAGACGGTCTCGACACCGACCAGGAAATAGATGAAGATATCCATCCTGATGAGGATCAAAATGTCGAACCCTGCGGCAACGGGGTTATTAATGAGGGAGAGGAGTGTGACGACACAAACAGTAAATCAGGAGACGGATGTGATGACCAATGTAAAATCGAGTCTGGCTGGATATGTCCATCGCCCGGAGTTGAATGTCAGGACATAGATGAATGTCTCGATTTTCCTTGCGGCCACAACACAATCTGCACCAACACCCCTGGATCATTCTCCTGCGAATGTAGAAACGGATTCAGCGGCGATCCTTCAATTGGCTGCGAGGATGTAGATGAATGCCCCTCTTCACCTTGTGGCGAAAATGCATCATGCAATAACTTGGAAGGCACCTTCTCATGCGAATGCTTTAATGGTTACTCTGGAAATCCTCTTGAATCGTGTAACGACATTGATGAATGCGCTGTAAACCCCTGTAAAGATATCGGCGATTCCGAGGCATCCTGCATTAACACACCAGGATCCTACTCCTGTTCGTGTAGCGACGGCTACACATTCGACGGGACAACATGTACCGACAAGGATGAATGTCAGGATAATCCCTGTAAAAAATCGGGTGATTCCAATGCCGAGTGCTTTAACTCAACGGGGGGGTACGCATGCAAATGTAGTAAGGAATTCAAAGAAGAAGAAGGAACCTGTATCGATGTTGATGAGTGTATCGAAGAAACCAACCCCTGTGACAACGGGGGTGATTCTAATTCCAAGTGTGTCAACCTTGAAGGCAGCTACAGCTGCAACTGTTCTTCCGGGTTCATTTTCAAAGATGGCCTCTGCCAGGATGTTAACGAATGCATAACCGCCAACAATCCATGTAACAACGAAGGTGATATCAACGCAGAGTGTGCAAACACTCTTGGTGGCTACAGCTGCAACTGTAACAACGGATTCATCTACAGTGAAGGTTCATGCAAAAATGTAGATGAATGTACAAAAAACAACAATCCCTGCGACGACAACGGTGACTCGGCGGCGCTCTGTCAGGACAACGATGGTAACTACTCCTGCTCCTGCAGTGGTGGATTTTCGTTTTATCAGGGATCGTGTCGAAATAATAATGAATGCCTGGAAAATAGTAACCCATGCAACGATCACGATAATTCAACCGCAACCTGTGTGGACACTACCGGAAGCTATTACTGTGAATGCGGTTCAGGTTATTCTTTTAAAAATGGATCCTGCTTCGATATTGACGAATGTGCAACTGAAAATCCATGTTCCAGCATGGGAGACCAGAACTCTCTTTGTCAAAACACATCTGGTGCATACAGCTGTTCATGTTCCTCAGGGTACAATTTTTTGGAGGGAACATGTAAAAACATTGACGAATGTTCTGCAAATGAAAATCCATGTAAAAACCATGGCGACAATCTTGCCGAATGCACAGATACAGTAGGATCATATACCTGTAAATGTTCATCCGGGTTTTCATTCACAGAAGGCTCATGTACAACTTCTTCCACAGCCCCATGCGAAGCCAATCCTTGCAGAAGTAACGGGGATTTAGAAGCAACATGCGTTGAAAACCAATCCGTATACAGCTGCAACTGCAGTGAAGGATTTCACTTTGACAACACCAGTTGTCTCCCAACCTGCGGAGACGGAAAAATTGTCTCCGGTGAAAACTGTGATGATGGAAATCAACAAGCAGATGACGGTTGCAGCAGCAGTTGTACCGTAGAGTCTAATTACGAATGCAAAAGTCTTCCCTCGATATGTGTGTCCGGCAACATTCTCTTTTTCGACAACTTTGAAGACCAAACTATTTCAGCAACCAAATGGTTCGGAAATCTCTCATATGACAAATGGGAAATCGGCATCCCAACCGGAAATGCGTTCAATTCCGAAAACAATGGAGTTCTAGCTACAAATCTTGATGGCAACTACTCAAACAATTCAGATATCTCGGTAAGAACTTCCGACATTTCAATTGCCGGACAACAGGACATCTATATTCAGTTCGATGCCTATGTTCACACGGAAATCTACAACAATCAGTTTATTGACGGTACTGAAATCCATACCGTCAATTTAAGCAACCGGCTGATTGACCGAATTAACTTGGTGGACAAATCTGACACTGAACTTTTCGGAAACTTCACATCGGGTGAAAATGGTGTCAGCGGTCAGAGTAAGCCTTACACCTATTCAAGGTTCGGCGGATTCATCTCGTCCAAAACACTAGCAGAAGATAAATTCCGCCTCCGTTTCTACTTTATCAGCGACGCAAGTGTAACTTCCGAAGGAATCTACATAGATAATGTCTTTGTACACACACCCGAGATCATCAATATTACCCAGAATGGTACTGTTCAACTCAAGAAGGATGAGTGGGATTACTACGTATTCATGGCAGCATCCGGCACTTTCACGGCTTCTATTGAATCAACCTCTGTGGACGGTTCGGTGAAAATGTATGTTAAAAAGGGAAATGCACCGACGGCATCCAGCCATGACTGCACCGAATCTCTCTACGCTCCCGGCAAGGTGACATGCACCGTTGATGGTCCCGGAAAAATATTCCTCGGGATAGTTGCCACCGGAAACAACTCAACTGATGTGAATGTGAATTTCAGGGGCATCCGCGAGTAATAAAAAATCTGGTAAGAAAATATGAGAATATTCCGAAAGCCAAGCCGGCGATACTTCCGCCGACGGCCATGGGAATAAAAATATCGAGACCCGTTCCGAGAAGTTTTTCAAAATCCATCTGGCGTAGAAGTTCAGTCAGTTCTGAAACTCCGATTGCTTCATACCCCGGCAAAAAGAAAAGTCCAAGTCTGTAGATGAAAATGTAGATCGGAAGAAAGGTAACATAGTTCATCACCCAGCTTCCGGCGTAGGCGGCAATCTTGTTAACCTTTCTGAAGGGAATGAACAGCAGGAAAAGAAAAACTGTCTGAATTCCCATGAGCGGTGTGAACGCGGTAAAGACACCGACGGCAACACCGAGAGAAATAGAATGGGGATCAGAATTTTTTTCCAGAATCCTCTTCTTTATCTCAGAAAACTTTTTTTTCACTCACCGGACTCTTTTTTATGACGATGTCCCTCTAAAATTCCAGGAACGGGATCTTCGTTCTCAAGCCAGCTGTGGTGAGGATGGTGATGATCGGAGTGCTCCTCAGCAAGAACTGGTTCCGGTGCAGGCACCTTAACTTCGCATTCGCCGTGAATACGGCATCGATACACTTTTACAAAGTAACGAGCGATGAAGTATGTTGCGATTCCACCTATCAGTCCCACAATCGCTCCACCGATACACATCGGAACAAAGATGTCTGCGCCGAGGGCAAAGAATGCTTTGGTCTGGCTTATAAATGAATCCATACCCAGTATGGTTTCAAACTTCTGTCTGAATGCAACCCCGGACATCACACTCTCCTGGGGATAGAAAAGAATTCCAACCCAGTAAATGAAGAAGTAGATGGGCGCAACTGTGAGAGGATTTGAAACCCAAACACCGCTTACAGCAGCAACCTTGTTTGCCCTTTTGAAAGGCATGGAAAACAGGAGGACAACCGCCATCTGAATTCCCATGATCGGAAGGAATCCGATGAAGATTCCGAGGGCTAGTCCGAGGGCGACGCTGTGGGGCGAAGCGTCGAGATGCACAAGTTTGTGCCAAATGTGAGACGCCTGCCCCTTCAGGTCGTAAAAGGAGATTTTTTTACCGCTCATCTTCCGTTCCGCCCTCTTCAGCCTCTTCATCCATTTCCGGATGAGCCTCCCTGTATTCGGCCATTTTTAGCGCACGGTGGAAGGTTCCGTAGTTTCCGGAATATGGCTCGTCTCCTTCAAAATCAACCGGCTCAAAAAGCCAGGGTTGCTCTTCGATGAAAGGCAACTTCTCAAGAGTCTCGGAGGATGAATGATCCCTGTAGTGAAACACTATCAGCTCTCCGGAACCTGTAAAGTAACGCATGTAGTAGTAGGTTGTGTTGTCCCTGGGATCGATCCGTTTCCTGAAAAGGCCCTCTTCAACCATACTTCCAAGCAGCTCGGCTACATGCACCATGGACTGTTTCGGAAAGTGGCTACAGATCTCGTGGAAAGAGACAACGCCCTTCTCCTTCAAAAAATCCAGAATTTGATCTCTGATGTCGATCATTAGTCCCTCCTTCAGTAGAACTCTTACCAGACTATTTCTCTTCCTCTTCCATTATCTTTTCGGCATCGTTGAAATTCTTCACTGCACAGAGGTCTCCGCACATTGAGCAGGTCTCCTCGTCAGCTTCTGCGGGACGATCTCCTCTGTATTTTCTCGCCTTTTCGGGATCCATTGCAAGTTCAAGCTGAGTATCCCAGTCAAGTTCACGACGAGCTTTGGACATCTTGTAGTCCCACTCCATGGCGCCGGGGAAACCGTTCGCAATATCGGCAGCGTGTGCGGCAATCTTGGATGCGATTACACCCTCTCTCACATCTTCCACTGTGGGAAGTGAAAGGTGTTCTGCCGGGGTTACGTAGCAGAGGAAATTTGCTCCGGCTGTTGCAGCAAGCGCTCCGCCAATAGCTGCAGTGATGTGATCGTATCCCGGAGCTACGTCTGTAACGATCGGTCCGAGAACATAGAACGGTGCACCTTTGCATAATGTCTTCTGAATTTCCATGTTTGCCTTGACCTGGTTCAGTGGAACGTGTCCTGGTCCTTCTATCATAACCTGAACTCCACGAGCTCTTGCCCTGTCGGTAAGTTCTCCGAGAGTGATAAGTTCCTGAATCTGGGGTCTGTCGGTAGCATCTGCAATTGCTCCCGGACGGAGACCGTCTCCGAGAGAGAGAACACAGTCGTACTTGTGAGCGATGTCGAGCAGTCTGTCGTAGAACTCGAAAAGCGGATTTTCAGCCTTGTTGTGAGCCATCCAGCGGGCTGTGATTGAACCGCCGCGGGAAACTATTCCCATGAGCCTCTTTGATTTTCCGATGGTCTTTAAAATCTTCCTGTTGATTCCGCAGTGAACAGTAATGAAGTCGACTCCACTCTCAACCTGCTTTTCAATAGCATCGAAAATTTCGTCAACAGTCATCTCAGCAAAACTCTTGTTCTTCTCACGAACGCAGTCGACTATGGCCTGGTAGATGGGAACAGTTCCGATCGCAACCGGAGCAGCCTCCATGATCTTCTTTCTTGTTTTCTCAAGATCTCTTCCTGTGGAGAGATCCATTATTGCATCGGCACCATATTTTACCGATATCTTCGCCTTCTCGATCTCCTCCTCAAGCGAATTGACATCCTCACTTGTCCCTATATTGGAATTGATCTTTATTGAGCAACCTTCTCCGATCGCAAGAGGTTCGATATCATGAACCCTGTTTTTGCATATTACAACTGTTCCCTTGGCAACGCGTTCCATCATTACGCGCGGATCCATTCCCTCCTTCTTGGAGGCTATTCGTACCTCTTCAGTAAGTATGCCCTTTAATGCCGCTTCAATCTGAGTGAGCTTTTCCATTGTCCACCTCTTCTATAAGTCTTGATAAATAGGTAACGTCACGAACTGCATCCTTTCCGTAGAAAAGAGTTATGCCGGCAAGATTTGTAAAGCCCTTCCCTATAAGAAGCTCGGCTCTCGACCTATCTATTCCGCCGAGAAGGTAGACTCCGTCCCGTGCGATCGGTTCAACACGAAATCCGGGATCCTTCTCCTTCGAATACGGTCTGAAAATTGGAGAGAACAGAACTGAATCTGCACCGAGCACGAAAGCTCTGTCGACTTCCGGCTCACTATGGGTTGCGACGGATATCGGAATATCTGGCCAATTCTCAGCGAGTGGACCGACGAGCTCGAGATCGCGTCCCTTCATATGGACTCCGCCGAATCCGGCACTCTCTACAAGTGTGGGATCACTCTGAAAAACAAGAGTGAGATCGGAATATCTGAATTTAAGTGTTGTTGCGATGTTCATCAGTTCTCTTCTCGAGAAAAATTCCTCATTTCGGAAAAGAACTCTTTCGACACCTGCTTCGACCACCCGGGAGATATCGTCTACCGCTCCCTCAACTCCATTGCTTTTCCTGAAATCCGTAATCATCCAGAGCATATGCACTCCTCATTTCCGGTAAAAAACCCCAAAATCACATAGGGGTTCGGATGCCTTACATGAATGTAGTTAAGTTGATATAAAAAGTCAAATTAATAGAATCTCCGCTTGTTTCACAAAACATAAAAAATGTGATGGAGAAAAAAAGAATGGAGCGGGAAACGGGATTCGAACCCGCGACCCTTAGCTTGGAAGGCTAATGCTCTAGCCAGCTGAGCTATTCCCGCGTCCGATTACAATGTATATATTTCTGTGATGATGTCAACAAAATTTTTTATTATTTTTCACATCCGCAGAAAGTGAGAATCGGCTTTCTTGCCGCAGTGGCCTCATCCGGCCGTTTTATCCACGTGTTAAGTGGTGCGTTGAGTATGGATTCCGGATCGGAATGAGCCTTCTCATAAATGTCCCTCATGGCATCCACAAAGTGATCCAGTGTCTCTTTAGATTCGGTTTCCGTCGGCTCAACCATAAGCGCACCTTCAACGATGAGCGGGAAGTAAACCGTAGGCGGATGAAATCCTCTGTCTATGAGCGCCTTGGCAATATCCATGGTGATTACGTGGTTGGGCATGCGGCTGTCGTCGAAAACAACTTCATGAAGTGTATCTTCAGGATATTTTACGTTGTAGATATCCTGGAGGCACGCCTTAAGGTAGTTCGCATTGAGAACTGCGTTCCTTCCGACTTCTCCGATATACTCCTTTCCGAGTTCGTGGAGATAGACGTACGCTTTCAGCACAACTCCGAAGTTTCCTACGAAAGAGCGGACCATTCCCATCGACTGTTCACACGCATCGAGGTAGTAGCGACCTTCTTCACAGCGTACGATCGGTGACGGAAGGAACGGTTCTAGTTCCTTTGTGCATCCGACAGGTCCCGATCCCGGACCGCCGCCGCCGTGAGGAGTGGAAAGCGTCTTGTGAACGTTGTAGTGAAGAACGTCGATCCCCATATCTCCGGGACGCGCAACACCGAGAAGTGCGTTCATGTTGGCTCCGTCGCCGTAGACTAGTCCGCCCGCATCATGAACGGCCTTTGTGATCTCAATAATGTCGCTTTCGAAAACACCGAGTGTATTGGGATTCGTGAGCATGATTCCGGCAGTCTCATCATCAAGAAGGGATTTGAGTGTTTCAAGGCAGACCTTTCCCTTTTCATTGGATTTCATTACGACAACGTCGAATCCGTTCAGAGTGCAGCTTGCAGGGTTTGTACCGTGGGCGCTGTCGGGGATGATGATTTTTCTTCTCTTTGTCTCACCTCTCGCGTCGAGGCAGCTTCTGATGACTCCGAGACCTACGTACTCTCCGTGTGCTCCGGCAGCCGGATTGAGAGTGGTTGCTTGGAATCCTGCGATTTCGGAGAGCATCTCCTGCATCTCATACATTACTCTGAGGGTTCCCTGAGCGAATTCGCATGGAGTTTCAGGGTGAAGATTGGCAAATCCTGCCATCCTCGCAACCTGCTCGTTTATCTTGGGATTGTATTTCATAGTACAACTTCCGAGGGGATAGAAACCGTGATCGACACTGAAGTTGTATGTTGAGAGACGTGTGTAGTGACGAACCACATCTACTTCACTCACCTCAGGAAGATCAAGCTCTCTTCTTCTCAGCTCTTCCGGTATCGAATTCTCAACGCCGTCAAGATCCTCCACTGGTAGACTGTAACCGGTTCTTCCAGGACGGCTTCTCTCAAAAATGAGTTCTTCACTAAGTTTAAGATCTGTAATTCCAGGATAACTCATCGGTCACCTCCTGTTGTCTCCTTAAGATTATCAACAAACCTGTCGATCTCCTCGTAGGTGTGCATCTCTGTTGTATTTACAATAAGAACGTTCTCTAATTCCGGAAAATATTTGGAAGCCGGAATTCCCGCAAGAATTCCCTTCTCCGCCATCTTCCTGCAGAGATCGTCTGCCTTTCCAGGGACAACGAGTGAGAACTCGTTGTAAGTCGGTCCGGAGAAAGCTCTCTTCATGGATGTCTCTTTCTCGATTTTGTTAAGAAGGTACTCTTTACGTTTGATATTCATGAGACTCACCTTTTTCAACCCCTCTTTTCCCATCGTGGCGAGATACATTCCCGCAGCGAGAGCCATGAGTCCCTGGTTGGAACAGATGTTTGAAGTTGCCTTTTCCCTCTTTATATGCTGCTCTCTTGCGGCAAGGGTGAGAACGTAACACTCGGCACCGTCACGGTCTACGCTCTTTCCTACGAGTCTTCCGGGCATTTTCCTTGCCAGTTTTGACTTTACGGTAAAAAGACCGACACCGGGGCCACCGAAACTCAGCGGAATTCCAAGAGCCTGACCTTCCCCGACTGCGATATCGGCATCGATATCTCCGGGTGTGGCGAGGACTCCGAGAGATGTCGCCTCAGCAACAACCGGGATAACCATCGCCTTCTCATCCTTCGCCTTCTTCGCGATGGCATGAATATCCTCAATTACACCGAAGTAGTTGGGGTACTGGAAAAGAACCGCAGATGTCTCACCGTCAATCTTTTCCAGTTCGCTCTCCCTTATTCGTCCGGTTTCAGGATCCATATCCATAACCTCAATGGAGTCGGCGAAACTTTTCAGGTATGTTCTGACCGTTGCGAGGTAGTGGGGATGAACTGTGGATGCAACCACGACCTTCCTCTTCTTTTTTGAAGCTCTGAGAGCCATCAGAAGAGCCTCAGCTGCAGCCGATGCACCGTCATACATTGATGCATTCGAAACATCCATTCCATAGAGATTTGCAATCATCGTCTGGAACTCGAAGATTGCCCGGAGTGTTCCCTGACTCACCTCCGGCTGGTATGGAGTATAGGCGGTAAAGAACTCAGACCTTGAAATCAGCTGGTCGATAAGAGAGGGAGCATAGTGTTTGTAGCAGCCGCCTCCAAGGAAGGAAAGCATTTCCGCACCGGTGTTTCCAGCTTCAACAGACTTCATATGGCGCTGGATTTCCATCTCCGATTTTGCTTCCGGCAAATTAAGATGACCCTTCACTCGAACCGATTCAGGTACCGGGGAAAAAAGATCGTCAACGCTATCCACCCCAATTTTTTCGAGCATTTCGGCTCTCTCTTTCTCGGTAATAGGCAAATATCTCATAAATTCCTCCAAAAAAAGAGGGAGAGTTCTCACTCTCCCCCACCAATTCTTTCTCTAGGTTATCGAGACTAACCTATTGCTCTAACTCTTCGACAACTCTTCGACAAGAGCGTCATACTCCTCAGGAGTCATGAGGGCAGCAAACTGTTCGGCAGCCTCTTCTTCACCTGAAAGCTCCACAAGCCATCCGGCTTCGTAGCAGTCTTTATTCAATAAGTCCGGAGCCTCCTCAAGGTCTTCGTTCACTTTTGTGACAACAGCATCCAGCGGACTAAAAACGTCCTCAGAAGCTTTTACCGTCTCAATCGTGGCAAGTTCTTCATCTTTATCAAACTTGTCATCTAAGCCCGGGAGATCGACATATGTAACATCGCCAATCTGATCTTGAGCGAAATCCGTAATTCCAAGACGATAGATACCATTTCCAAGGTCTTTCACCCACTCATGACTTTGTGTGTATCTATAACTGGTAGGGGTATCTTTTTTAGTCATTGTCGCCTCCTTTTTTAAAAAGTTATTTATCAAGCATAACAGCCATCTTTTTTCTCGAAGTACCCTTCACAAGGGGATTCGAACATATTTCCGCTTCGAAAAGACGTCCTTTTCCATCTCGAACTGAAATCTTTTCACCCAATTCGAAGGGGCGGTTCACTATTACAAAAGCCGCAGGTTTTCGTTCAAGCGAAACGGCAAGAACACATGATGTAACATCACCTGCGACCTCGTCTCCAACCACCACTTCCGCATGATCCGCAGGTTTTCTTCTGCCGTCGAAAGTAACCGGATAGACAAAAACGGATCCTTGCTTCTCCTCAAGCGCCTTTTTGCCGTTAAAATCATGCTCCATGCTTATGGCGAAGGCCCACGGAGTACCTACCACCGGTATATCGGGTGCGATTTCATGTCCGTGAAGAGGGAGGCCCGCTTCAAGCCTGAGAGTGTCCCTTGCCCCAAGACCCGCAGGAGTTATTCCGAACTCCTCTCCGGCTTCCATGAGAAGATTCCACACTTTTTCAACCTGCTCCATCGGGAGATATATCTCGAATCCTATTTCTCCGGTATATCCGGTTCTGGAAAGAATCACATCAACGCCTCCGAGATCGAATTCCGGGATGAAGCGAAAGAACTTCATACCATCAATGGATTCTCGTCCAGCTATCTTTGCAATAACTTTAGGAGTAGTCGGGCCCTGAAGATCGAGTTTCCCCATCTTGTCACTCAAGTTCTCTATAGCAACATCTCCGAAAATGTTTTTCTGGAGCCACTCGAGATCGCCCTCCTGAGTCCCGGCATTAACAACAAGCATCCACTTGTACTCGGAGTAGCGATAGACAATACAATCGTCTACAACTCCGCCTTCATCGTTCAACATAAAGTTGTACTGTGCCTGATTGTCGACAAGCTTTGTAACATCGTTCGTGAGTACCTTATTCCAGAACTCGAGGGAATCCTTTCCCGTCACCATGAATTCTCCCATGTGACATATATCGAAAAGACCGCAACCGTTTCTGGTGGCAACATGCTCCTTGATCTGGCCTGTCTTGTACCACAGAGGCATATTCCAGCCGCCGAAATCACCCATAACGGCACCCAGAGCCTTATGTGTTTCAAAAAGAATTGTATTTCTCATACTCTAACTCCATAACCATGTAGACCTTTTTCATCAACTATATATTAAAATTTTTTATGCAAAGCAAGGAAAATCTATTCGAAAATCGCTATCCCTACTCTATTTTTTTTGATATCATCGAAAAAGGTATTATAATCGACGAAACAACGCTCTGGAGGGTAGTATGAATGTAGAGTATGTTAACCCCTTTTTAACATCGACGATAAACGTAATTTCAACCATGGCCTTTGTAAAACTCGAGGCAGGTTCGCCATATATAAACAGAAACAACATGACCTCAGGCACAGTTACGGGAGTTATCGGCCTTGCAGGATCCAACGTGCTGGGATCCGTCATCATTTCTTTCAAAGCTCCTGCAATTCTTGAAATTGTTTCCAACATGCTCGGGGAAGAGTTTCAGGAAATAACACCGGACGTAGAGGATGCCGTCGGAGAGATCACCAACATGATAGTCGGAGGGGCGAAAAGAGTCCTCGCCGAAAAAGGTTTCAAATTCAACCTTGCAATCCCGACAATCATTAAGGGAACCGACGTAACTCTGAATCTAAAGACAAGAGGACCAAGAGTCGTTATTCCTTTCAAACTCGAATCAGGTAAAGAGTTTACAGTGGAAGCCTGCATCGAAGAGCATTAATCCTTGAACGACTCCATATCCCTTGCCATAAGCGAATTGTCATGGGATAAGATCCCCGATTCTCCCGGAGTCTACATCTTTCTGGACATTCAACAAAATATTCTTTACATCGGCAAAGCCGGGAATCTCAAGAACAGGCTCCGTCAATACTTTTCTCTAAGCGACAACCGCCCCCTAATTCCCTATCTCCTCAAAAAAGCGATGTATATCAAAACAATACTCACAGGCGACGAGAGAGAAGCTCTTCTTCTTGAAAATAACCTAATCAAGAAAAACAGACCTCCATACAACATCGAACTCAAAGATGACAAAAGCTATCCCTACCTAGCCCTTACAAATGAAAAGTATCCGTCGCTTGTTATTACGAGACAACCGTGGAAACCCTTCTACTTCATCAAAGGTCCATTTACCGACTCAGGATTATTGAAAAACCTGCGCAACTCACTTCTGACCGCATACCCTCTCAAGAAGTGCAGTTCTCTCGGGAGAAAAGCTTGTATAAACTACCAGATGGGACTCTGTCCCGCGCCATGCGAAGAAAAAATCTCCCACGATGAATACATGAAGAATGTGAAGAAAATAAAAGCCCTTCTTGAAGGTAAAGGTTGGCGCTATTTTTCGAGTCATATAAGGGAAGAGATGGAACATGCTGTTCGAAAACTTCAATTTGAAAAAGCTGCCCTCCTTCGAGATTCTCTTAAAATGGCCGAGGAGTTGAGAACCAAGATTGCCGTAGAATTTTCACGCAGAGGAAATCAGACTTTTTTCCTGTTCTCTTCCCTCCAGGAAGTCGTCTTTCTTACAGTCTCGGAATATCGGGAAGGAAAACTACTCGCCCTGAAAAACTACGAATTTGAAATGACACAGGATGATCCGGAAAACATACTCCTTTCTGCAATTTCCAGCTACTTCTCTATTCACACACAAACTGCCGCTATTGGGGTGACACCAGCCGACATCATTGATTCCAACACTCTCTCCGCTGCCTTGGGAAACAGGATCAAACTTATCCCCGTTCCAGCTCCAGCTCATTCAATGATGGAGAAAAACCAGAAACACAGCATTTCGATCCACCTTAGCAAAACAAGAAGGGTTAATGACTTCCTCTCGCAACTTCAGACTTTCCTGAATGAAAGAATCTCCTCCATCATGTGCATTGATGTCTCAACTCTTTACGGAGAATTCACTGTCGTCGGAGCAGTCTGGTGGGACAGAGGCTCTTTCGTAAAAAACAACTACAGGAAATTTCGCATAAAAACCGTCTCTGGCCAGGACGATTTTGCAAGTCTTTCAGAAACCGCCGCAAGACTCAAAAAAAGATGGGAGGACGGATCCTTCCCGAAACCCGACCTTCTGCTCATTGACGGAGGAAAAGGCCAGCTCTCTTCAGTCAGGAACATTCTTGGAGAAACAACAACACTGGCAGGAATAGTGAAAGATCGTAAAAAACTCAAGGGCCATGAGAAACTGCTGGACATTCAGGGCAATGAAATCGAACTTACCGATTCGCCCTTTTCGATGATAATTAAATCCATACGCGATGAAACTCACAGATTCTCAATAACCTACAACAGAAACCTCAGAAAGAAAAAAATCACCTCACTTCTCTCCGAAATTCCCGGCGTAGGCATAAAAAGAGAGCTAACTCTTCTTAAACACTTCAGGACAATTGACGACATAAGGTCAGCCACCATTGATAAACTTTCAACCATCGACGGCATCTCGAAAGAAACGGCAAAGAAAATCATCAATCATCTCAAAAAATAACGCAAGTGTCCATTAACCGATTTTTAACCTTAAGGAAGATAGTTGCTATATTTGTTTTAGAATACTTTTTGAATTCAATTAGAAAAGAGATTACTTAACAGAAAGAGCCTTCTTGAAATAGTCGAATACTGTTTCGGCTTCCTTACTCATATCGGCATCTTTAACGTTGACTGCCTTGTAGTAACGAAGAACACCCATCATAAGGCTGACGAGAAGGTATGTTGCCTTGAGAGGCTCACACTCAATGTTCTCGCTCTCGGCCCACTCACCGACGACCTCATTCATCAACTCTTTGAATTTCTTTATCTTTTCCGTCAATGGAATCTCGCCTGATCCCCAATATGCAAGTCCGGAATCGGAGAAAATAAGAGAGAAGGAGTTGATGTTTCTATAAAAATAGCTCATCAAGGTAACGATTCTCATCTTAAGCTTCATTTCGGACGGCATGCTGGATGGAAGAGGCGTCTCAAACGTCTCAAGGAGCTCATCAGCAATAAGCTCTATACTGAGAACAATGATCTCTTCCTTTCCTTTAAAGTAGTGATAAAGAGTCGGGGCTGTAATCCCCATTTTCTTTGCAATAAGGTTCATTGTGATATGCCGAATATCCTTCCCCTCCTGGAGAAGGAGCTTGGCTGTTTTAACGATCTCTGCTCTAAGCTTTTCCTTCATTTTTACCTCCAACAAAAGTTAGACAAACCATGAACATTTCTCAATTGTAACATGGAAATTAAGAATGTCAAAGGTATATTTGGACTAATTTTATTTTTCCTTTATTTCTTTGTTTTAATTTAAGATTTACTTACAATCGAAATTTTTTAAAAAAAACTGTTGACAAGATTTTTTTTTTCTTTATCATTGTCCTCGTTGTTCGCTTCTTTGCACTGCGAAACAGTGGTGGGCCGGTAGCTCAGCTGGTAGAGCATCTGACTTTTAATCAGGTGGTCCTGGGTTCGAATCCCGGCCGGCTCACCATCTTTTTTATGGCGACCCATTCGTCTAGTGGCCTAGGACTCCGGCCTTTCACGCCGGCAACAGGGGTTCGAGTCCCCTATGGGTCGCCACTTTTTTTTATCTTCATAATACTTTTCAAAACGACACTTCTTTCCAAAGAGAAGAATTTTGCATCCGTATTTCATCGCCCCTATACATTATTATATATAGGAAAAAATTTTCTGGCTTTCTCGCTCTCTTTTCACTCTTTTCTTTCCTGCAACTTATATCTTTTTTAAATTCGGCCAGGCGTTTCACTCCATCTGGAGGAGAAGAAAATTGGGAGGCTACTTGTGTGGGAATAAAATTCCAGAACTTTATAAATTTTTCAAGAATAGCTGCAGAATATATCTATCCGAGAACGGCCTTTATTGAATCAATAGTGATTTCCTTAAGTATCCCAAGCGTTTTCAGATCCACATTAAGAGGCGGAAACCAGTAAACGGTATTCCCAAGAGGTCTGAGAAGTGCACCTCTCGAAACGGCCTCCTTGAATATTGCATATCCGACTCTGCTCTTTTTCATTTCAGGCTTCAGATCAAGATCCGCGGCAACAACTGCCCCCAATCCCCGGATGTTTTTCAAAAGACCGGTTCTTTCAGCCACCTCATTCATTGAATTAATCAGATGCGGTTCAAGCTCGTCACGCACTCTTTCGAAGATCCCCTCTTCCCGATAGATCGCCATCGCTTCATTTGCAGCGGCGACAGCCAGAGCGCTTCCGGCAAAAGTGTTGGAATGAAGAAAATCTTTTCCCGTCCCGTACTCACCGTAGAATAGATCGTAGATCTTTCTGCTTGTCACACAAATGGACATCGCCATCCACCCACCGGTAAGTCCCTTGGAGAGGCAACAAAAATCAGGAGTGATACCTCCATGGTTGCAGCCCAATGCTTCACCGGTCCTTCCGAATCCGGTCATAATCTCGTCCGCGATGAGGTAAACTCCGTTCTCGTCGGCCCATTTCCGAAGTCTCACAAGAAGATCGGGTGAATAAATGAGCATTCCTCCCGCACCTTGGATAACGGGTTCGAAAAGAATTCCGCACAGCTCATCCTTCATAGCGTCAAGTTTGGGTTCTATCTCACTCCATGCTGCGGAAGCGTCTTTCCATAGAGGATCGTTTTTCCCCGTCACGTAGGGCATAGGCTCGATAAATTCTATGTCATGAAGAAGTTCACGGTAGTGATCCTTGTATATTCCAAGGTCACTCAAAGAAAGTGCAAGAGCCGTTTCTCCGTGGTACCCGTTTTTTAGTGCGGCGAACTTCGAACGGTTTTCACCGCGCAGCTTCGTTGCATGGAGAGCCATCTTGACGGCAATCTCAATCGCCATTGATCCGTCTCCACCGAAGAAGATCGTATCCAGCCCCGGCATCAGGGACGAGATGTTGTCGGCAAAAGACTGGACCTCTCTGTTTGTAGTATTTGCAAGGATTACGTGCTCGAAACGCTCCATCTGTTTTGTGACTGCATTTTTGATCCTTTCGTTCCCATGTCCGAGGGATTTACACCACCAGCTTGAGATAGAATCAATTATCTTTCTACCGTCTTCAAGATAAAGGTAATCGCCCTTTGCTTTATCTATGCTAAGAGGCGGAAATGTTTCATAATCCTTCATCTGAGAACACGGATGCCAAATCTGTCCATTATTCATTTTATCCCCCTTTTGAATGATCGACAATGCAATCATAGACCCCTGAGCATGAAAGTCAAATCTAGTGCCTTTTTCATCTACGAAAGATTGAAAATGAACTGGATTTATCCGCTGGATTTTAGTTCTTCGATCGAAAAATAATTTTCATGAGAAGTGCTGAATTATTCAGGTCGGATCAGCTTTTCGCCTTTTCCGAATCGTTGAATTTGTATCCCTTGAAATCTACTCTGTAAAGTTTTGAGTATACAACCGGCACGATTCCGAGAGTTACAACAGTTGCGAAGATAAGTCCGAAAATGATTGCTACTGCCATCGGCTCCCACATCGGACCGCCCCCTATCCAGAGGGGAAAGAGACCGCCGACTGTGGTGGCGGTTGTAAGGAAAATAGGGCGAAGCCTTCTCTGGGCAGCCTCGACTATCGCATCCTGAGGAGTCCTGAAATTCTCCTCAAGCTCAATCTGAATTCGTTCCAAAAGAACATTTGCGTTGTTTATTACGATTCCCGAGAGGGAAACGACTCCGAGAAGTGTCATGAATCCGAAGTAGGAATCGGCAACGATGAGTCCTATCACGACCCCGATTATTCCGAGAGGAACAACACTCAGAAGAACAATGGGTTTCCTGAAAGAGTTGAACTGAAATACGAGAAGAAGAAGGATTATGAGTCCCGCTATCGGCAGCTTCTCCTTGATCGATTTGTTTGCGCTGCTTGAACTTTCGACTGTTCCGCCGCTCTCCCATCTGTATCCGAGTCCCCAGCTTTCAGATTCCTTGTCAAGCCACGGTCCGATCTCGTTCATCACCTCCGCCGCGGTGTGTCCCGACAGAAGCTGGGATCTCACAGTCACGGTTGTCGAACGGTTTCTCCTGATGATATTTGAAGGCTCGTAGACGATCTCAATGTCCGCAACCTGGGAAAGAGGCACGACCGTACCGTTCATCTGGGAATAGATGTTTAGCGTTTTCAACCTCTCCACGTTGTTCCTCTCTCCCGCGCCAAGTCTCAGGACAACGGGAATCAGCTTGTCCCCTTCACGGAATTTGGTAAGCGGAATTCCGGAGAGCATCGTCTGGAGACTGACGGCGATATCCATGGAGGTTACACCTGCCCTTCTGGCGCGTTCCTGATCGATTCTGACAACGAATTTCTTGGATTTCTGCCCCCAGTTGTCGCCTACGTTTCTGGTTCCATTTATTGAACGAAGCCTGGACTTCACCTCCTCGGCAATGGAGAAGAGTTTTTCCTCATCCTTTCCGGAAATACGAAATTCCACAGGATACTTTACCGGAGGTCCCATGGGGAGAAGTTTCAGAGTCGCTTCTGCTTCGGGATGCTCCTTCGCCATGTAGGTTTCGAGATCCTTCGAAATCTCGTTTATTATTCCGTTTTCTGTCGTATTTATAAGAACGTATGCGTAATTTTCTCTCGGAGGTTCAGGACTCACCGGAAGCGCAAAACGGGGAGCACCCATTCCCATGAAGGCCGCCCAGTTCCTTATCCCCTTCTTTCTCTCTTTCCCCACAAGCCATCTCTCGCGCATCCTCTTTTCGAGGGACTTGACCACCTTCTCGGTGTATTCGAAAGTTGTTCCTGCGGGAAGATCCAGAATCGCACTCATTATCGGCTTATCGGAATCGGGAAAGAATTTTTTCGGAATAAACCTGAATGAGTAAAGCGAAAGCCCGAAAATTACCAGCATTACGGCGATTGTGAGCTTTCCGTGTTTGAGAATGAATATTATGAATCCTCTGTAGAGTTTGTAGAAACGGCCGTTGTAGCTTCCGTCTTCTTTCTTCTTCACCTTAAGGAATTTAACGCAGAGTAGAGGAATGAGGGTGAGCGCAAGAATCCATGAACTTATGAGGGTTATGGCAACAACTTTGAAGAGGGATGCCGTATACTCTCCTGTCATCGACTGGGCTAGAAAGATCGGCAGGAAGGCCGCGGATGTTGTGAGTGACGCCGTAAAAAGCGGCTTTTTAAGCTCCTTCGCGGAAGCCAGTGCGGACTCGAGAGCACCTCTCCCTTCAGACATCATCACCATGATCGATTCGGACATGACGATTGAGTTGTCGACAAGCATACCGAGGGTAATGAGAAGAGCCGCGAGGCTCACCTGGTCTATACCGATATCGAAAAAGGACATCATCATGAAGGCCATGATAATTGTCGTGGGAATAAGCGCGGAAACAAGTAGTCCGGTCCTGAGTCCGAGACTTATCATCATTACGAATATAACGATCGCGACACTCTGGAGGAGATTGACGATGAACTCGTTCACCTTGTTGGAAACGTTTCTGGGCTGGTAGGCGACAGTATCGAATTCTATTCCCACCGGATAGCTTCTTTTGACCCTCTCGTAAACCTTCTCGAAGTCCTCTCCCAGGGTGATGATATTTCCGCCTTCCCGCATTGAAAGACCGAGTCCGAGAGACATCATCCCGTTGGCACTCACCTTCGATGTCGGAGGATCGACATAGCCTCTGTAGATATTGGCAATGTCCTTGAGATATATGATCGACGGCAGTTTAGGATGGTTTATCACCGTCCTCTTGAGCTCCTCAACACTTTCATAATTTCCCGTCGGTTCGAGAACAATCTTCTCCCTCTCCATTCGGATGTCTCCACCCGGAGTGATGATGTTCTGGGCCTCGAGAAGTCTGGAAAGCTGGTAGGTCGTAAGTCCGAAACGGGCCAGTTTGGAGTCGTCGAATTCGATGAAAATCTTCTCCTCCTGGGCACCGTAGATATCCACCTTCGCAACATCTGGAATTCGGAGGAATTCATCACGAACTTCGTCGGCAACTTCCTTAAGCTCCCTGTAGCTGTAACCGTCGCCGGTAAGCGTTACGACGATGCCGTAAACATCACCGAACTCGTCGTTCACATAGGGACCGTATACACCCGAGGGCAGCTGATTCTTCGCCGAAGCCACCTTTCTCCGTAGTGAATCCCATATCGGCCGCATCTCCTTGTAGCGCTCCTTGATCGTTACGTAGATGATGCTCGATCCTGTCCTGGATTCGCTCTTAACATAATCAAGCTCAGGAATCTCCTGAATCTTCTTCTCCAGCTTGTCGGTTACCAGCTTCTCCATTCTCTCGGGACTTGCACCGGGGAGATATGTCGCAACCATGGCCGTACGGATTATGAATCCGGGATCCTCATCCTGGGGCATCGCACGGAACGCCATGATCCCGCCGAAGATGATGATCAGCAGCAGGACAGTTGTTATTCTGTTTTTTTCAATTGCAAATTTCGTAAGATCCATCATTCACTCCGATCAATCCAGTCGTACCTTCATTCCGTTCTCAAGAAAGTGCACTCCGGCAGTAACGAGAATTTCCCCCGGCTTGAGCCCCTTGACGATCTCAATGCCGAGGTTTGCTGTATCACCTATCTTGACCGGCCTCCGCTCGACCCTGGCCTCTTTTTCGTTATCACGAACCGCGACGTAGACGAATCTTCCCTGACGATCCTCGCCGACAGAATGGGAGGGAACGAAAATCCGTCCCGCGTCGTCACCATTCTTTACGGAAAGCTCTACTCTGGCGGTCATTCCGGATCTGATCTTGTCAACCTTTCCCTCAAGCCTCACAGTGACCGGAAATGTGGTAGGAAGGGAGGCGAGAGTGGAGACACCCAGCTCGTAAAGTTTGCCCTGGAAAACCATGCCGTCGAGAGCGTCGAAGGACACCTTCGCACTGTCGTCCTTTTTCAGCTGGGAAATGAGGGACTCGGGAACACTGAACTTCACATCTATCGTCCTCATGGAATTGACGATGAAAAGAGGCATGCCGGCACCGATATTCTCTCCCTCCTCCCCGTTTTTGTAGGCAACGTAACCGTCGACGGTAGAGTAGAGGTTTGTGTAGGAAAGCTGAAGTGTTGCTAGTTCCAGCTGTTTCTCCGCCGCCTTGAGCCCCGCCTTTGCAGCCTCGTACTTGGAGCTGATGTTGTCGAAATCGTTTTCAGGTATCGCATTCTTCTCGATTAGCACCGAAAAACGTTTGAAAACCTTTTCAAGATTGGCCAGCTGAATCTTTATTCTCTCTACAGAGGCTTCGGCCTGCTCCTTCTGGAGCCTGTAAGTCTCATCATCCAGCCGGGCGATAAGTTGTCCCTTCCGAATTCTGTCACCGACCTTTACACGGATCTTTTTCACGGTTCCCGGGATCTTGAAACTCAGTTTCGACTCATTCGAAGCATGAGCAACGGCGGAAAAGAGTCTTTCGCTCTCTTTCGGTGATCGTTTTATAACCTCATAACGAACAAATCGAAGAGGTTCCTTCTCCACCCTTTTCTCCTTCTCCGAGCATCCGGCAAGAGAAAAGAGAAGAATCATCAAAATGCAAAGATAGTTCCCTACATTCATTAATTTCTCCTATCTATAAACTTTAAACAACTATCAAGAACACCCTTCTCATAGCCAAGGGTGTAGAGACTCAACTCGGTCATGAAAACACTCAACTCCTCGGCACTGGATTCAAGTCCGCCCTTGAGTTTCTCTTCGACGACGGACGAAAGAGCCCCTGTAAGTGCAATCGCCGAGAGATGAAGAGGTCTTTTCCTTTGCAGATGTTCGTCTCCGTCGGAGACGCTCTGGATGCTGGAGTAAAAATTCTGCAGAAGACTCTGCTTAAGCGATGGAAGTGAATTGGCCATGAGGTATAATTTCATCCAATTATCATTTTCTAAAATATGATAAAAATGATAATAGATGGCGACACTTACTCGAAGACAGGGTTCTGGAATTTCGTTGATTCGATTCGCAACCTTCTCCCAAAGCTGCCCCATGTAGTTGGCTGCAAGACTGCTGAAAATCTCTTCCTTGTTCTTGAAGTAGAAGTAGCAGCTGCCTATGGAGCTTCCAGCCTCTTTGACAATCTGCCTCATGGAGGTTTTTTCGTAGCCCTTCTCAAGAAAAAGCTTTCTTGCCGCATTCAAAATATCCGATCTCTTGGTCATGGCGCCGGCTCCTTTAGAACACCATTCTATAAAACAGTGTTCTATGATAGCTTCATTCGGTATTTTGTCAACAAGAATTATTGGGGATTACATGTCACATACGCCCTATTGGACCTATGCTATTTCTCCAGTTTCGACTTGAGTGCCGCTAGTTTGGAGAGAAGCCCGAGGGAATCCTCGTTTGAAAGCCCGAGGGAATCCTCGTTTGAAAGCTCAAGCGCTCCCAGATTTTCCACGATATAACTCAACTTCTTTTTTGCACTCGCAAGCTCTTCCGGTTTCAACCCACCATCGATCTTTCCACTTTCGTCAAGATCGATTAGAAAATCAAGATAGCGTCCGACCAATTCACGCTTTTTCATCTGCAGGTTTTCTGCCAGCTGCGCTTTGTACTCCTTCATTATCTCAATATGTTTCCTCTGAAGGAGGTTTAATTCACTCATGGCACTGGACAGCTCCTTTCTGGTCATAAAAAAGAGTGCAGCGAATACCAGCATCAAAACGGTTATGAACACAGTAAAAATCTTTTTCATAAATTCACCTTTCCATTAACAAACTCTTTACAAATTAAACATCGGCCTTAAAAAAGCAAGATTATCCGCCCCGCAGTCGATTCTTCTCTCTTCCCAGAATATTCGGGAAGATCCCTCAATTAGGTTGACCTGGAACAACTTCGGGCTAAACTTGGGAAATGTATGAATTTGTAAACGGAGAGAGTATGGCTTTCAGAGAGCGTACACGCATAGTTTTCGGTGAAAACGGACTTTCAACGCTGGCAAACAAGAAGGTGGCTGTTTTCGGACTTGGCGGAGTCGGTGCCGCTGCGGCGATGGATCTTGTAAGATCGGGAATCGGAACCCTGATTCTCACCGACTTCGACGATGTTTCCCCTTCCAACCTGAATCGACTCATCGTGGGATTTTCCGATACGGTGGGTGAAAACAAGGCTGCCCTTATCGAAAGACTGGGCAAGGGGATAAATCCCGACCTCAAAGTAATTCGCTCGGAATCCTTCATGAAAGGGAGCGAGATGGAGAACCACATCCCTGAGGCCGATTACTATATCGACGCCATAGACAGTCTCAATCCCAAGATAAACCTGATCATCGCCCTTCTGGAGAAGGGTGTTCCTTTCGTTTCATCAATGGGAACCGGAGGCAGGATGGATCCGACCAGGCTTAATATCACCGACATATGGAAAACAGAAGGGTGTCCCCTCGCCTCATTCGTCAGGAAAAGACTCCGAAAGCGGGGCGTCCGTTCCAGGTTTCCTGTAGTCTTCTCCAATGAAAGACCGGTGCCTCCTATCGAGAACCGCGAGGAAAATCACGACAATCTGGGGCGCGTACGCAAAACACAGGGTTCAACGCCCTTTGTTCCCCAGGTTGCCGGCCACATTATCGCCTACCATACGGTAAAGACGCTTCTGGAGGAAAAGAATGAGACCGTTTGACACACTCAACTGGCATAACTTCTATGATTTTGAGGAGATAGATTCAACAAACCTCGAAGCGGAACTCTTCATCGAAAGAGGAATCCCCGGCGGGATAGTAAGAGCCCGCACACAAAGCGCCGGGAGAGGTCGAAGAGGAAAGACATGGATCAGCTCCTCAAAAGAGAATCTCTACATAACCTTTTTTCACAGGCTTCCCGAGTCCCCCAACACCGTTCCGATGGCAACGGCCCTTGCAGTCTTCAACACTGTCAAACACTTCATTCCTGACAACGATGTCGCAGTGAAGTGGCCCAACGACATTCTGGTGGACGGAGGCAAATGTTCCGGTGTCCTCTGCAAAATCAAGGAACATGCAGGAAGACTTTTCTACATAGCCGGAATCGGGATAAATATCGAACAGCCCGATCCGAATGCAGATTACTCATGGAAACCGGCATCTCTCCGCTCTTCTGGTTCAGATGCAACCAGGGATCAGGTAACGGAGATGCTCATCAACTCCTTCGCGAAGGAACTTGAGGAAGAGGATGGGATTACAGATCGATTTCTCTCCGCAGTCGATTGGATGAAAGGGAGAAAAGCATTCATGACTGAAGATCTCAAGACCAGCTTTACCTCGAAAATTATCGACTTTCCCGATAACGGCCAGGCTCTTCTTGTGGCGTTTGAGGACGGATCCCGCAGAAAGCTCTCCACCGTATCGATACTGGAGCTTATTTGATGGAACTGCATACCCTTCTTGAAAAAATCTACATGAATCTGAATCGCCGCGAGCTTGTCGTTCCCGATCCGCTGCAGTTTCTCTATCGTTACCCGGATGTCCGAGATCGTGAGGTGGCGGGACTTATCGCCTCCGGTCTTGCCTACGGGAGGGTGAAACAGATTCTTCTTTCCGTAGAAAAGATTCTTTCTCCTATGGGAGATCATCCCCGGGAGTGGCTGATGAAAAGCAACAACAGATTGTTGAATGATCTTTTCGGTTCGTTCAAACACCGATTTACAACCGGTCGTGAACTCATATCTCTTCTACTGGGAACAAAAGACGCAATCCTCAAATACGGATCACTTGAAGAATGTCTGAAATCCTTCATTAAACCCGAGGACAGAACTGTTCTTCCCGGGCTCGAAGGATTCTCAAGGACAATTTCCGGCGGTTCCTATCTGCTTCCGCTTCCGTCAAAAGGATCGGCAATGAAAAGGGTCAACCTCTACCTCAGGTGGATGGTTCGATCCGACAACGTTGATCCCGGAGGATGGAGTTCCATTGATCCGTCAAAACTGATTATTCCGCTTGACACCCACATGTTCAAAATCGCTGGAATTCTGGGATTTACGGACAGGAAAGCTTCAAACCTGAAGACAGCCATTGAAATCACCGATTCTTTCAGGTCTATTTCTCCAGAAGATCCGGTAAAGTACGACTTCTCTCTAACCCGCCTCGGCATTCGGGATGACATGGACATTCAGGAACTTATACAATCCATGAAAAAGTTAACCTTCACTCCCGACATAATCTAACAATCTTTTCATTGACACCCCTCTCAATAGGTGTATCATTTGATTGCGTTTGTACGAAAAATAAATCGGAGGGGGTTTTGTATAGAATTAGTAAAACAGAATACGGGTTTGAGTTTACGCTTTTAGGCTTTATTGAAGAGGGTGAAATGCGCTCGATAAAGCGCGAAACTGAGATTCTTCTCGCGGGAAGAGAACGAAAATTTGCTGTCCTCGTGGACATGACCATGATAAAAAGTCTGCCCATCGAATCACGAAAAATCATGATCGAAATGCAGAAGAAAATGGTTCGTTGCGGCATGTCTCGTTCTGCGCTGATCCTTGAAAACCGCATTATCAGCATGCAATTCAAGAAACTTGCACGGGAAAGCGGGATCGATTCCCGCGAACTTCACATAAACGCTTCAAAATGTCCGAATTGGAAAAAAACTGCAATGGCATGGATTCTCAACGGAGAGAGAGAGGAAGAACGTCTGTAGTCCGTTTCTGCGGCTCTCGGCTGGATCTTTTAAACTTTGCCCGACAACTTCCTGCCTGCCCACTCTTTCTTTTTACCGATGCCGCCTCTTTAAGAATGTCTAAAAAACTAATACATACGCCACTTATGATCAAATTTTTCAATGTACTACTTTTTGATACGTTAGAAAAACAGATAGAAACAAAGGCGTCACAAACGCACGCATCATTCTAATTTAAATTTGAACTGTTTTTTATACAACGGCCTTTCAACCGATTAAAATCATTCTCACGGGAGTCATTAAAAAAACCTGTCCGTTCATCTTTTCGAAAAAACTAGGGAAACCTCTTCAATCAACATTCAGGAAAAAGTATAGGTTGACAGACTCGTTCTCATCAAATAATTATTTTGCACAAATATCACCCTAAGCTTTCCTTTACTCAAAAAACTCAACACATCAGAAGCCGCACAAAAACATTCTTTTCACAACGATATCAATTCTTTAAGCTCAAACTAACTATTTTACACTCCACTAATAGTTTGATTTTACTTTTATTTTCTTGACAGCCCTTTGGCTTATGCTAAAATCGAGCTGACTTTAGGTTCTCTTAATTTTATATAGGAGGTAATTATTATGGCACACGTAATTAATGCAGAGCTCTGCACAAACTGTGGTGTTTGCGCAGGAGAATGTCCTGTTGAAGCAATAGCTGAAGATAACGGCGTACACAAGATCGGTGACGCTTGCATCGACTGTGGTGCATGTGTTGCAGCTTGTCCTGTTGAGGCTATCTCTCCTGAGTAAGAGCTCAAAATTCCAGGATTCAAAAACCCCTCTCCGGAGGGGTTTTTTTTTGCCGTAAGCACCTTCTCTATTTCAAAATTCCAATAATCTTTTCAAAAATTTTTCCACCTTCCCACGGATGCAAGTTGTCTCCATGAAACAGAAAGATGGGGCAGATAATTTTTTCCAAACGAAATCGATCGGAGATATCAGTTAAAACCCATACTGTGGAGTTGTTTATGCCGCATTCAAAATTAAAAAATAATCATCTCCGAGAAGAAAAGATCTGTTTAGCCTCGGATTTCTTCTCCTCAACCAATTCATCCGACTCCCGCAGCTCGATATTTTTATTTCAGATAATTCAGACAGGATCTCGATCATAAAACTATTCCTGCCCAGATATCGAGCGTAATATTCCCCTTCATATGTAAATGTGCTCAGCTCTTTTCAGGATAAAGACTTTTGTTTGATTTTGATCGACTTAAAATACTAGTAAAGAAGCAAATATGAGTTCTTTATTGATTCCCGACTACTCGTAATTTCCAAGTTTCACCATGGCGCCTTCGCGAACCATGAATTCTCCCATTGAAACCATGTGGGATATGTTGAATTTTTCATCCAGAAGCACGAGATCGGCATCACATCCGACGGAAATTCTTCCCTTCGACTTCAACTTCAATATATCTGCCACATTGGAAGTAACCGTTTTCAAAATCTTTTCCAACGGAACACCCTCTTCGACAGCATCAACGATCTCCCTGAGGAGAGAACTGGGAAGCCCCATCTCCAGTTTCACAAGGTTTCCGTTTTCATCAAAATCGGGAAGAGATCCGTTGCCGTCCGAACTCATTGTGATGTGCTCCAAAGGAACTCCAGCCTCAAGAAGCTGTGTAACAGCTTTCGAGGGCTTTATCTCGATATCGGGAAAGTAGGGATATGAACTTGCCGTAATATCCACATATCCCTTTTTGCCGTAGCGTTTTGCGTCTTCGAAAATGTAGTCGTTACGGTTTATATGCGTGGGAAGGAATTGTGAATAGGGCAGCTCGCTCTTTTCGACGGCGTCAACAATAGGACCGAAGGGATTTTTCGCGTCCCCCATATGAATATTCACTATTCCGGCCTTTCCCCCGAGCATTCCACCCACTCTTGCATGTTCCGCAATCCGAATAAGTTCCGATGTGGATGGAAAAGATGATCTGTGATCGCTTATGGAAATTTCACCCACCCCTATAACCTCATCTATGATCGCAACATCCCTTCCGGCCTCACCGGTTATTGTAGGTGTCGGAACCTGGTAGGCTCCCGTGTAGATGTATGCCGAAACACCCTGGCTTCGAAGACTTTTGGCTTTCATCAAAACGGATTCCACATTTCTAGTGAATCCGTCTGTACCGAGGCAGCCGACGACCGTTGTTACTCCGGCCTCAAGAAGATGGGACAACTTCATTTCCGGAGTTCTTGTAGAGGGACCGCCCTCTCCACCGGCACCGGCAATGTGAACGTGACAGTCGATAAGTCCGGGGAGAAGTTTGTATCCCTCGGCAACCACTATCTCACAGTTGAGAATGTAGGGAGCGTCGATATCTTCTTCCACTGCAACGATCTTTCCTCCTGCGACAAGAACATCGCGAACCCCCAGATATTCCGGTGAATAGACCTCACATCCTTTAAAAAGTATCATTTACCCCTCCCTAGTTCGAATTGATCTGCTTTACGAATTCCGCGTTCAGCTCAAGGTGCTGCGGAGTATTTTCAATACGCAGGTAGCAATCGTACTTGAAAAGAAGTTCCTGCAAATGGGGATCAAGAAGTTCCAGAATGCCTGTGTCCAGTTCCTCGGCCTTCTCAATTCTCCTGCTTTCCAATTTCTCCCCGTCTTTGTACATGGATAGATCGAGACCTTCATCCGAAACATCATCCAGATTTTCGGTGATCTCCAGAAGAATTCCGCCCGGCAGTACGTCCCTTCGGAGAACCTCCTCCGCGTAATTGGGACGATCAAGAATTGCGACGTCGTGTCCCTGATGCCAAATGCCATGATCGTGGATGTTTTCACTTGAATGATTAAGCATAGCAAAATCCAGGTTCCTGTTTCTGAAAAGAATCTGGCAATTTTTATCGTGGTGGGGATTTTTTGTGAAGTAGTCTCCGTTTATGTATATGCCGTCCTCTCTGAGGGTGCTCACCTCTACATCCCTCTTATATTCCTGAAGCTTTGAAGTTAGCATGCTGAAGAGGTTATCCGAAATCCTGTTACCTACAATTATGGGAATCCTGTCAAATCCTTCCACCTTTCCAAAAAGGTGCTCCATAACAATTCCCGGAACATCAACAGCACCGCCGTAGGCAGGGGCAAGATGCATGAAAACTCCAGGCCCCGCATTTATCTCAATAATTCCGAAATCTCCATCCCTCCAGGATTTAGAGATATCCCGTGCAAGTACATCGATTCCGAGGATGGTTACCTTCAAGAATTTCGCGATATGCTCGACCAGTCTGATATTGTCAGGATGAATTTCATCCGTCACGTTTATTGAAACTCCGCCTGCAGAGATGTTTGCGACCCTGCGGAGAGTGATCTTCTCTTCATCCGCAGGAACGGATTCGAGAGAAAGACCCTGCAGTTCGAGGTAATCGGTCAGATCGTCATCAATCACAATCTTTGCAAGAGGGGAACGGTTGTTGTCTATCCTGATATCCTTGTCGTTTTCAACCTCTATCAACTTCTCAATCGTATCTTTACCGTTGCCCACAACATAGGCCGGAACCCTCTTCAGACATGCTGCATACTTTCCGCCGACTGTGAGAATTCTGTGATCGAATCCGTAGATCATCTCCTGAACAAGAGCTCCGTCAAAGGTAACGCCCTCTTTTTCGGCATGATCCTCAATATTTTTATACGCCTTTCTCACTTCCGATTCTGATTCGATTGCTGTTACAACCCCCTGTCCCTTGTGCCCGGCTACCGGCTTGACAACAACCGGAAAACCTATCGCAAGAGCCTCTTCAACCGCGTCATCCTCCCTGAAACAGACAACGCCCTTCGGTGTGGGGAACTGGCACAGCTCAAGAAACTCGCCAACCATATCCTTGTATGAGGTGAACTCCGTATCCTTGACACTGTCTATATGGATGGTTGTGGAACGTCCCCTTATCTGTTTTTTACCGTACCCAAACTGGAACTGGTTCTCCTCTGGAAGATAGTGGACATTTATTTTTCTGTTGATAGCTCCCTCTATGAGAGAATATATTGTCGGCCCCCCGAAAATTGTCTTGTCGAAAATCTTCTTAAGATCGTTAAACTCCTTCTCGAAGTCAAAATCCATAATCTCTCCGTTCATGGAAAGAAACCAGTCACGGACAAAGTAGACCGCTTCCCTGGCGACATATTCGTCCAGATATTCCAACGCAATTGCATACTCATCTTCATCAAGGTCTATCGAATAGCGCCTTAGGAAAAGATCCATATCCATTTTCAGAACCTGGACAAGAACTCTCGCAAAAAGGTCGACAACCCGGTCTGGGTAAGATTCCTCAAGAAGGGGAAATCGTGAAACTATTTCGTCTCTGTAGTGTGACACCATCGGTCCTTCGGGATCTATAAATACATTGAAGACTAATGCCTGCCGATCCAGATAGTAATTGGGACCGGAATAAGAGTAAAACTTGCTGAGGGTAAAATCTTTTTTCATCTTTCACTCCACCTTTTCAGCCTAAGGTTTTAATAAATGAATCCATGATTTCCTTTTTCTCCTGACGGGAGATATGGACTTTCCACTTTTTAAGATTGAATAGGGTCCCCGGTGACAGAAAGCTGATCCGAAGACCGTCAACGCAGATCAGTTCATCGTGCTCGATGTCGTGAAAATTACTATAGCGTACTCTCTCGGTGTCGATAGCCGCCACCATTCCACTGCCAACCACCTCGCACTTTCCTGTAGACGGTGTGTATAGAACCGCAGTGTCCTCGCCGATCCCCAACGCCTTGTGGGCATGACCGGTAACAAGAAACTGAACAAGCCTCGGAATCCTGTTCCTCTCCATGAAGTGAGTATCGATTATAACGTTATCGATGAATCCGAATCCGTTGCTGAAATTTATGGCTCCCTTGTAGAAACCGCGACCGTCTCCGTCATAAATCATAGGATCGCTCGCTGCTGCACTTCCGGCGCTGCTTCCTCCGACTGAGAGTGTTCCATTGAAGTAGCGCTCCTTTATCCTTGAAAGAAGCCTGGTGTTACCTATCGTCCTTACCAGTTTCACCTGGTCTCCACCGCTGAAAAACACGAGATCAGCCTTCTCCAGCTTTGCAAAGTATTCTATACGATCAGCTTCATCCCGGTATCTTATGTCAAAAGACTCAACACTTCTTGCTCCCAGATCTTTGAAGGCGTAGTAGTAATCACTTGCCATCTCCTTAGGATAGAAAGAGGCTGTCGGTATTACGATTATGTTTTTGGCACCCGAAAGTTCGAGCATCCTCTTGAGTACATTCTTATCCCTCTTCCGGTCTTCCGCTCCGCCGACAAGAGTCAGGCAATTCCTTGTCTTCTTTTTCCTCGTCATAGCTCACCCTCCGATTCAAGGTTGATTTTCGCGGCGACGAACCGGTCTATCGCTTCAATACTCTCTCCACTTCTACCGCTAAGGATTACAACCGTATCTCCGGCCCCTGAAGCTTCCAGGCCTGCGGTCCATGCTGCCTCCGGTTTATTGAAAAGACGGATCTTTTCCTCTCCGGCTCCGCCCTGAAGGGCACCCTCCTTCAAAAGAGTTACAATTTCTCCTTCTTTCCTTCCCCTCATGTCGTGCCCTTCGTAGAAGTAGAGGAAATCATAGCTCTCCCAAGCCTTTTTACCTATTTCTCTGATCTCTTCATCGCTCTTGTCACCAGGCACGTCGACAACGCCTCTGATTGTTCCTGAAAATGAGGCGAGAAACTGCCGCAGATACTCCATGGAAATTACGTTGTGGGCGTAGTCCAGAAGAACTTTGAAATCTCTGATTTCCATCATGTTCATTCTTCCGGGAAGATTTTTTCGATCAGGAATGAAAGTTGTGAGACCCGCCCTCAATTCATCCGGATTCATCCCGAAGGCGAACAGGGCTGCCGTTGCTGCCAGAAGTGAATCATACATGGCTTCCGCTCTCGATCCGAATGTAAGCGGAATATCACTCAAGTCGGCAATCCACTTCCTATCGCGCTGATGAAGAATTATCAACTTGCAACCGTCAAGAACCACACCGAGTCCGCCATTGTCTGTATGTTCCCTGAGAATCTTGTTCTGATAGTCTCTTGAAAAAAGAGCCACATTGCTGTAGGCCCTGTCCATCATTTCAATTATCAACGCATCATCCGCGTTGAGGACAGCAAATCCTCCGTCATACACCTGCTCCGCTACCACGGCTTTCGCATAGGCCATATCTTCGAGAAATTCGATGTCATCCTTCCCTATATGTTCATTGAACATGTTCAACACTATGCCGAAATCAGCAAATTTATATCCTAACCCGCTTCTCAGTATTCCCTCTCTCGAAGTTTCAAGAATTGCGCATTCGATGGATTTGTCCTTAAGAAGCATGGATACGTGTTCGCTATAGGTGGTATCACCCTCAACAAGGCAGACGTCGTCAACATACAGGCCTTCCGTACTTGTATTTCCAACAGTAAGCCCCCTCTGTTTCAGGACATGCTTTATGAGGTTGACTGCTATTGTTTTTCCTGCAGATCCTGTAACCGAAAACAGCGGAATTCTCGTTGGCGAACCCTCAGGGAAGAGGGTGTCTACGAAAGAACCTGCCGCATTTCTCGAAACGCCCTTCCATGGAGAGTGATGCATGCGAAAATCTGGAGCCGCACTTACACCGAGAACTTTTCCTCCATTTTCATTAATAGGACATTCGATGGACGGTGAAACGATGTCGACTCCGGCGACATCCAGTTCGAGGGCTTTTGCAGCTCTTTCGGCACAGAAGATGTTGTAGGGATGAACCAGATCCGTAACATCGGTTGCCTTTCCTCCGAGTCTGGGGTTCCCCGAATTTTTAAGTATGATCATCTCACCGGCTTCCGGTACAGATGTTCCGTCCATTCCTCTCTCTTCCAGAATATCGGCAGTAAGATCGTCGAAATTGACTATAGAAAGAGACCCTTTGTCTCCCACTTCCCTTCCTTGCTCACCGTTGAGCTTCTCAATCAGCTCGACTAAGGTTTTTTCCCCGTCACCCACGATATAAGGCGCTTCCAATTCAACGGCTGCCACAAAGGAGTAGTTGATCACGAGAAGCCTGTAGGTTTTCCCGGTCACCTCCCGCTGACAGAGAACCCGTTCTTCTTTATCTGACAGTTTATCGTATGCCGACTTCAACTGCTCTTTATTTTCCAGGCCCTTTCTGAGTCCGCGTCCGAAAGAACCGTTCAAAGGTTTCAACACAACTGGACCGTGGAATTTTTCTGCAAACTCGAATAGTTCTTCACAAGAGTGAGCTTCGGTGGTTTCCGGAACAGGAATGCCCGAATCTTTCAGCATTCTGCATGTGAACAACTTGTTCTCAGCCATTTCGACACCGACTAAGCTTGTGTTGCCGGTGATAGTCGCCTTTATTCTCTTCGCATACTTACCTGTTCCCAGCTGGACAAGGTTGTACTCGTCAAGTCTCTGCCATGGAATTCCACGCTTGTCAGCTTCATCCACAATCGCACGGGTACTTGGCCCGAGAAGGCGCTCCTCCCTTATTTCTATGAGAGTCGCAATAATCGCATCGACATCGAACGGAGTACCGATAAGCAACGACGTCACCAAGTTAAAGGCCGCCTTGGCAGCGAAAAGTCCGGCTATCTCATCCTCAAAACCCATCACCACGTTGTAGACACCTTTTTTTAGAGTGCTCCTTGTCTTACCATAGGAAACATTCATCCCTGCAAGGTTCTGAAGCTCAAGGGCCACATGCTCCATTATGTGGCCGAGCAGTGTTCCATGACGGACACGTTGAAAGAACCCTCCCCTTTTGCCGGGTGAACATTTATGTTCCACCAGGGAGGGAAGTATCGCTCTCAGTTTCTCATACAACCCCTTGATGGAGTTTGAAAAAACCTCGTCGTACTCTCCAAGATCGAGTCGTATCAGAATCGTGGGGTATTCACTAAAGAATGAGGCTCCCCTGAAAACCTTGATGTATTCGACCGTGAGCGGACTGTCCAACAGCTTGTATTCTCTATACAATTTAACCTGCCCTCCATGAAAAGCGCATACCTTAAAAAGATGTTTGAAATTTAACCGCTCAATTATATATTCCAAAACTGGCATTAACAACTTTTTTTATTCTTTTTATTTTATTTTTTGTTACCTATTTATTTTTATTCAGGAATCCTATCTCTAAAAAAAAGATGAGTCCAAAAAGATTTTCTCGGGATCATTCTTCTCTAACATATCCTAATGCCGTGAATATCTTTTGATAAACAATTGCCCCAGATGTTTCGAGTGGTTCCAATAGTTGCTAAAAGAGCGAGGGTGGATGTTTTCGTTTCGGCATATCAATTCACAACCAGATTCACCTTGCAAAAGAGTTTTTTGTGCATATAGTTAGGAACGTTCACTGTTTTGAGATGTCGAAAAACGGGGAATCCGGAGTTGAAAACCTATTCATTTTCAACCCGATCCGATCTTAGACAGATAGATTTGTTCATAGGGAATCCATTCAGATAGGAAATATATTCCACCCGATTCCGACTTCAGAACAGTTGCAAACCAGAAATTCTCAAGGAGTTTTTATGGTACGAGATTTCACAAAATGGGTTGAGACAACACTCGATTCAATAGTAACCGCAGACCGCATGAGAAGAGTGGTTCCCACAGACAACCGCCGAGGACCGTACATCTCATCCGACGGCCGAAATTTCCTTAACCTCTCTTCAAACGACTACCTCGGTCTCGCGTCCGATTCCGAAATTTTCAAGAGATTTATGAAGGAAGTCGATTCAGACCTTTCCCGTTACGCTTTTTCAAGCACATCATCCCGTCTGCTTACCGGCAACAGCCCGTCGATGGATGAACTTGAAAAAAAGCTGGGCGATCTTTACGGGAAAGAAGCGCTGCTGCTGAACAGCGGTTACCACGCAAACAGCGGCATCATTCCGGCGCTTGTGGGAAGAAACGACATCATATTTTCCGACAAACTCAATCACGCAAGCATTGTGGACGGCACTCTCCTTTCGCGTTCAAAAACTGTTCGATTTCGCCACTGCGACTACAACCATCTTGAATCGCTCCTTAAAAAAAATAGGGCTGATGGAAAACGCGCTCTCATAATTTCGGAATCCATCTTCAGCATGGACGGAGACAGAGCCGACATTAAAAAACTTATCGAATTGAGGGATCGTTACGATGCCGTTCTCTATATCGATGAAGCTCACGCAGTCGGAGCCTACGGAGAAAACGGTCTGGGACTTTGTCAAGTAACAGGGACTGTCGACAAAATCGACATAATCGTAGGTACCTTCGGAAAAGCGCTCGCATCTCTCGGGGCATTCGCCGCAGTCGACTCAAAAGTCAAGGCACTCCTCGTCAACACTGTCCGCCCATTCATATTCACAACAGCCCTGCCTCCGATTGTCGCAAGCTGGACTCTACATATCCTCAACCTTTCCGAAGAGATGGAGGAGAGAAGAAAAAGACTGCGTACAATTTCCGGCAGGATAAGAAAATGCGTCGAAAAAATCGGAATTCCGACGGCCGGCGACACCCACATTGTTCCCCTGATCACCGGAGACAACAGCTCTGCAATAAATCTTGCGGAACTTTTCCGCAACGAGGGACTTCTCGTTTCTGCAATCAGACCTCCTACAGTACCTGAAAACGGATCGCGATTAAGAATTTCGCTTTCGGCCAATCTTGAAGAACAACATATTCAAAAAATTTGCACCACTCTGGATAAGTTATGGAAATAGACAAATCCCTCATAAAGGAACGATTCAGAAAAAGCAGGGAAACCTATGACGGGGAAGCCTTCGTCCAGAAAGCGATGTGTACCACCCTCATCGAAATGCTTTTCCCCTTCGTTTCCTGGAAAAGTCTGGATGTGCTGGAGCTCGGATGCGGAACGGGACTTCTGACGAAGAAGATTTGTAATAAAATTCCGGTCAAAAAGTTGTACGTCAACGATCTTGTAGACGATTTTCATGGCAGTATAGATTTCATCCTTAAAAACGAATCTTTCGAATGGAGCTACATTGCCGGTGATGCGGAAAACTGCGATCTTTTTCCCCACAACCTTGATCTTGTGATCTCAAACGCCTCGTTTCAGTGGTTCAAAAATCCAGAAAAATTTCTAAGCAACATACCTTCCCATATGAAATCCGGTGGGATAATCGCCTTCACAACATTCGGACCAGAGAATATGATTGAGATTCAGAATACAATCGGCAACGGTCTCATCTATCCTGATTTTCGGAAGATCAAATCGATGATTTCCGGAAATTTCAAGATCCTCGACATCAGGGAGGAACTAAAGAAAATTACCCTTCCGACACCCAGGGATGTTCTTCTTCACATGAAAAAAACCGGTGTTACCGGGACAAAAAGATTCCGCTGGACAAAGGGAAAACTCGAAGGATTTATCGATCAGTACAACTCTCTCTTCTCCTGTGAAAACGGAGTAGCCCTCTCCTACCACCCGATCTATGTTGTTGCTGAAAAAATTTAAGAAGACTTCAGGAATCATTAGTTTCCGAAATTTTATATTCAGATGAAGAAACTAAGCAGGATCTTGATAGAAAATCCATGTTCCTTTTTCGTTATTCACTTTCTCATAAAGAGACCTTTTTCCAACAACCAACCTGTCTGTGCAGATCGAAAGCATTTCATAATCGGAAACTGAATCTCCGGCTCCGAAAACAGCGATCTTACCGTCCGCCAGCAACTCCTTCTCAACAAGTTTTTTCTTTCCGAATCTATGGGGCATAAGTAAAGATCCGTTTTCACAATAGTCGGGAAAAAGGTTGAATAGAAATTTGCCGTTTTTCATCTCCAATCGTGTCCCGATGACTCCGTCGACAGGAAGATCGAATATTTTCACTGCATTTTTTACAGCCGGTTCCAAGGTTGCCGAAACTATCCAGACTTCAACATTCCGATCTTTGAACTTCTCCATCAGATCCCTCACAGGATTCCTCAGGCGAACATCTTTCCTGAATCTCTGATGCCCGTAATTTCCGTAAAAGTGTTCTCTTTCTTTCAAGGCCTTTTCAATGACGGAGGAAGTGAGATCTCCAGCTTCTACTTCCGTAAAACCTCCGAAAAGTTCGGCAGACCATGCGTAGGATGGTTCCATGCAGAGAGGGTCATAACCCTCGAATGCACGAGTTCCTTGAATCGTCCTTCCTCCTAGATAGACAGAGGCGAGCTCTTCCAGAAGTTCCTTGCCTTTTTTCCGATCAATAATTCCGGCAACTTCAGACTTCAGGAAGGGAGAGCTCTCAAAAAATGACTCCACCCTGAAAAGACGGTTTTCCGCCATATGGAAAAATAGAAGATCTCCGAGATCTCCCTGAATTATGGTGTTGTCAAAATCAAACACCGCAATCGCATTCTGCAACTTCTCGTGTCTAAATATTTTGTCTATTTCCATCTTTTCATACCCAATCAATTCTTTTAACTAACGATATATTAAGTCTGTCGAAATATCAACAATCCATTTTTTCCTTCAAATAACATTCTTGCATGCTATAATTTATTATCTTTATTTTAATTCGGAGGAATCATGCTTGTCTGTCCCCACTGTCGAAAACCGATGGTAGTCCTTGAGCTTGACGATGTTGAAATCGATTACTGTTTATCATGCGGCGGCATATGGCTGGACCGCGGGGAGCTGGATCTTCTAATTGGAAGGGACGAGGGGCAAAGCCTAGCCTCAACCTTCCCGGAAATAAACTCGGCTGGAGTAGAGGAAAAGCACAAGAAGTGCCCGATCTGTTCCGACAAAATGAGAAAGATCGAAGCTTCCTGCAACTCCGGAACTGTTGTGCTGGACCACTGCCCGAAGCAGCACGGAATCTGGTTCGACGGAGGAGAGCTTCTTCATGTAGTCTCGTGTCATGCATCGGACAGGGACAAACTTATAGGCTTTCTCAATGATATGTTCAAACAAAAAATGGAGAATTAGATGGTTGTTTTTTTATTGAGTCTTCTCGGACTAATCGCACTCGTAGTTATTACCGTCGTCCTAATCTACAACGCCCTTGTCCAGCTGAGGAATCGGGTGAAAAACGCCTGGTCGCAGATCGACGTCCAGCTTAAGCGTCGGCACGATCTCATCCCCAATCTTGTCGAGACTGCAAAGGGCTACATGAAGCATGAAGCCGAGACATTCAAGGCTGTTACCGAAGCTCGTTCCAAGGCTATGAATGCTCATGGGGTCGGCGAAGTTTCAAAAGCTGAGGGAATGCTCTCCGACGCTATGGCAAAATTTCTCCTCACTGTTGAAAACTATCCGGAACTGAAGGCGAACGAGAACTTTATGGCTCTTCAGGAGGAACTTACATCCACTGAAAACCGGATAGCTTTCTCCAGGCAGAGCTACAACGACGAAACTCTCCATTACAACAATAAAATCGAGATGTTTCCGTCGAACATCATTGCAGGAATGTTCAAATTTATCCCGATGGAATTCTTCAAGATCGAGAACAAGGCTGAAAGAGTTGCTCCCCAGGTAAAGTTCTAGGAGATGCATTTTGTGGGAACTTATAGCAGCCAATAAACGACGTTCCATTTTCGTCTTCATCGCCATGCTGCTCATTCTCCTTCTTCTCGGAGGAGTGATTGGAATGAGCGCGGATCAGCAGCTACAAAAGGAAGGCTACTTCATCTTCCTGGGGCCTGTAATCGCACTATTTCTCTGGATGGCTCTCTCTTCCGTAAGTTACTTTTTCGGAGACAGGATTATCCTTAGCGTTTCCCGGGCAACCCAGGTTACTCCGGAATTCTATCCGAGACTCTACAACGTTGTCGAGGAGATGAAAATTGCGGCAAATCTTCCCAACATGCCGGAAGTTTATATTGTGGACGACGACTCGATGAACGCTTTCGCCACCGGAATCCATCCGAAAAAAAGTGCTATCGTCGTCACCGCCGGTTTAGCCGAAGGGTTAAACAGAAACGAACTTCAGGGTGTTGTTGCCCACGAGATGGGCCACATCGTAAACCGGGATGTGATGTTCATGACCTTTGCCGGAGTGTTGCTCGGAACGGTTTCATTGATCGCAAATCTCTATCTGAGAGGTCTCCTTTTCGGATCCTCATCCAGAAAAAGCAAACTCAAATCCCCAGCACCTTCCCATCCCGCGCTTCTGATCTTATCCATAATTCTTGCGGTGCTGGCACCGATGCTTGTGAGAATCTTTTACTTCGCCCTTTCCAGGAAGAGGGAGTTTCTGGCGGATGCAACGGCAGTAAGACTTACACGTTATCCTGAAGGACTTGCCTCGGCACTTGAGAAAATAGGAGCATCAACAACTCCTCCATCGGAAGGGACAAACCGAATTACGGCACCAATGTACATTGTGAATCCGTTTCGAGGCGAGATGTTCCTGACACAATCAACCCATCCTCCTCTGCATGTTAGAATCGGAATTCTCCGAGCTCTCCAGAACGGTGTCGGCTATACCGAATACCAGAAGGCCTTCAGAAAAGTCACAGGAAAGTATACGGACAACCTTGTCCCAAGTTCTGCGCTCAGGGAAAAGAGCGCAATTCCGATAGTGAAACCCGAAGCCGAAGATGAGAAACCTGTTTCCCATAAAAGGCAGGTAAGGAAAGTAACGGACCTCATACTTGCCGCAAACGGATTCATGTTTCTTCCGTGCGACTGCGGCCTTAAAATGAAGGTTCCGCCCACCCTGGGATCCGAAGAAATAACCTGCCCCCGCTGCGGAAGGCACCTTATGGTTCCCTCCATCACATCAGACAAAAGCTACACCGAAAAGTTATCGGTGGATGACGCCACCTTCAGCTACCGTCGAAAAGGAAAAAGCTGGGAAAGCTTTCTCTGTAAATGCGGTAACACAGTACAGTTATCTCCACTATTCAAATCAAGCTACATAAAATGCCGTGCATGCGGCAGGAAAATAGAAATCAAGTCAGGACAGGAATAAGACTCATCGGTCCCATAAATCCGATTCTGCAGATAAAAAAAGAGGGGGCCGAAGCCCCCTGAGAAACTATTCGTTTGGAACGACGTCGGCCAGGGCAATCCTGAGGTTGTCGATACCCTCTGCTATGTTGTCCATGCTTGTTGCATAGCTGAAACGGAGATATCCGGGAACTCCGAAGCTCTCACCCGGAACGGCTGCAACTTTCGCCTCGTCGAGGAGGTAGTTTGCAAGGTCAACAGTAGTGTTTATCTCGTGTCCGTTGATGGATGTGTTGAGATAAGACTTGAAGTTGGCGAAGCAGTAGAATGCTCCTTCCGGATACTCACAGCGAATATTCGGAACCTTATTGAGCTGGTCAACCATGAAGACACGTCTCCTGTTGAACCTGTTTGCCATCATCTCAACGTCGTTCTGAGGTCCGTTGAGAGCCTCAACTGCAGCATACATCGCAATGGTGTTTGCGTTGGATGTCGTGTGTCCGAGGAACATCTTCATCTTCTCGATTATATCCCTCGGTCCTGCGGCGTATCCGATTCTCCATCCTGTCATTGCGTAAGCTTTTGAAACACCGTTGATTACGATGATGTTTCTCTTGTACTTCTCCTTGACAACAGATGCGAGGGAGATGTGCTGAAGGTTGTCGTATACAAGCTTCTCGTAGATCTCGTCGCTGATTACGATGATTCCCTTCTCTGCAAGGTAGTTGGCAATCGCTTCAAGATCCCTGAGTCTGTAAACGGCACCTGTCGGATTGTTCGGCGAGTTGATGAAAACAGCCTTTGTCTTCTCGGTTATGAGCGGCTTGATGTCGTTAAGGGAGAGTCTGAAGCCGAAATCCTCTTTCGGGTATGCGTAAACCGGAGTTCCTCCGACAAGCTTAACCATTGAAGGATAGCTCACCCAGTACGGTGCAGGGATGATAACCTCGTCGCCCTTGTTTATGATTGTCTTGAGTACGGCGTAAATCGCATACTTCGCACCGTTGGTGGCGATTATGTTGCTCTCATCGTAGTGTAGATTGTTTTCGCGAAGAAACTTCTGCCTGATCGCACTCTTGAGCTCCTTGATGCCGGAAGCATCCGTGTATTTTGTAAATCCGAGATCGATGGCCTTTTTCGCAGCATCCTTAATGTGTTTAGGAGTGTCGAAATCGGGTTCACCGGCTGAAAAACTGATAACGTTTTCACCGTTTTCGTTCATCCTTTTAGCCTTGGCGGCTATCTCGAGCGTTACCGACTTTTCAAGCTTCGATATAACGGAGCTAAGACGGTTTTTCTTTTTGTCCTTCTTGAGCTTCTCTTCGTGAAGCTCTACTTCTTTTTTCTTTGTTTCTACCATGATCTACCTCTTCTCAGCGAGAATAAACCTGTCATATAAGAATAGTCCGACAAGAGTAAGAAGACCTATCGCAGTGAATATCATCCAGATTTTTTCAGGATGGTACTTATTCCACAAAAGATCTGTTAATCCCCTCTCATCCAACCCCATTTTAGTTGCAGCTTCCTTTATATAATCGTTCTGGGAAAATCCGCTACCGATTTCCCTGATCTGAAGTCCCCTTGCGGATACTTCTTGCTTCAACAGCATTATCTTATCAGAAACTGATCCATAAACCTTTCCTGAAAGAAATCCTGCTGCAAGATTTCCACCTGCTACCGGAAGGAAGGAACATCCCATGTAGAGAGCAACCTTGTCCTTCGGTGCTATTTTTCCTATATATTCCGTAAACTTCGGCGAACTTGCCATTTCGCCGAGTGCGAAAATGAAGATACCGAGTATTACGAAAATACCGTTTGATGTAATGAAGCTGAGTCCGACACCGATAGCGCACACAAGAATACCGCCCATCATTGCGCTGAGCGGTTTGAAGCGCATGACTATGTAGGAGATCAACATCTGAAACACGATGATTGCTCCTGCATCGAGATTGATCATCATCTCCGCGGCGATAGTGCCCTCCTTGGTGCCGACAAGTGCGGCAAGCGGCCCTATGTTATTGTAAATAACGGTAGTGTCAACCCACTGATCGATAAAGTTCGGAAGGGTGTAGAATATCTGGTTAAACATTGTCCAGAAACCTACGATGAGCAGCAGAAATATGACGAAGCTTGAATCTTTGAATATTGTTGTGATGTTTGTGAAAATCTCCTTGTTCGAGTCACCGATTGGAAGGGACTTAACCCAGTCAGCAAAACGGAAACAGGCTCGGTTGTACCTTTTTGAAGCGATAGCAAGAGGAGATTCCACAAGATAAATCGCAAGAAAAACAACAAATCCCGAAAGAAAAATGACTATTGACGAAAGGAATGTTCCGATAATCCTGAAATAGTCGAGAAAATCACCTTTCTTCTCTCCGCCCGGTTCCTTGTAGAAAACGAGAAGCAGGATGAAGTTGAGAGAGATGATGAATGTGGCCATGTAGAAGACCCAATCCCAACCGAATGTTTCACTGGTCCTGAGCTTTGAGGCACAGAAAGGCCCCACGAAGCCGCCGATATTAACCATCATGTAAAAAATTCCGAATCCTATCGACGATGTCTCATCGGTAGTTGTCTTGGACACTGTGGCGGAAATAACCGGCTTGAACAGTGCCGCGCCTAGAGCAACATAGAGGAATGTGAAGAAAACGGCACTGTAGGAGGTGAACGATCCCATCATGAAGTAACCGGTTGACAGTATCACGTAGGCGAGAAGGAGAACCTTCTTGTAACCGAATCTGTCGGCTATGGCACCGGTGATGAGCGGAAGAAGGTAGAGAATGGCGGTAACCACCCCCATGATGTTTCCCTTCTGTGTCTGTGTGAATCCGAGAGCTCCCTCGTCGGTGGATCCTGTGAGGTAGAGGGCAAGAACTCCGAACACTCCGTACCATGCCCAGCGTTCGAAAATCTCCATCGAATTGGCGGTCCAGAACGTGCCCGGAAATTTCTTGAAAATACTTGTACTTTTAGATGTCATGATTTAACCTCTAGAATTCTTTAATTACCTTCTTCTTTTCGCCGGCTCCAACTTCTACCGGAAAGGTCTTGTCGATACCGAACTTCTTGTTTTTGAATCGTATCTTGTGTTTCCCCGGTTCTACGGAGTGACCTATGATGGGCGTTGCCTTTATGAATGTTCCGTCGATATATATGTTGGTCCAAGGTTTTGAATTTATGTTGAGGTATCCCCGATTTGTCACACTCTCTTTCTTCTGAACAGTCCTTGCTGCTGCCGAGTTACGTCTTTTACCTCGCTTCCCCTCATTTTTGAGCGGCTTCATGACAAGACTGATGTCTCGGGACTTGTTGGCAGCCAGCTTTCCGATATCCTGTTCAAGGGGATAGTAACCCTCCCGCTCAAGTCGAAGGGTGATGTCAACTCCGACCGGTACGTTGAGAACCGCAGGCGTCTCTTCATCCACATCCCTATCATTCACAAAAATACTGGCACCGTCAGGATCGCTTTTTACCGTTATGATTGTCTGGAGTTCTCCGATCTTGTTCATCTTGAAGATTTTCCGGGTTGTCTTTCCCTCTATGATCGTGATTGTCTCCTGGGTGGTCAGATAGCCCTTCTTCGAGAGTTTTACGAAGTGTTCTCCGGGAGTTATGTTTTCAACGGTACAGGGCGTTTCACACCTTTGATGTCTCATCGTCCCGTCATCGATATCTATGATTGTTTTCGGCACATTGGAATCCACGAGCAACACCGATTTCTTCGGCATGTTCTGGAATATCAGAAAACCTGCTGCAGCACCTACAATAACAATCAGTATCATAAGGAGAATGAGAACCCCTTTTCCCTTTCCCTGTCCGTCAACCGTTCCTGTGCCCGATGTTCCATCTCCGACAGCCGTACCATGAGACGTAACGGATGTGTTGTACAGATGCTTGGGAACCTCAAGTTTTCTGAAACGCTCGAGTTTGGAAGTTTCCTCGTCCAGCTCGGCTGCAAAAAATTCGGCCATGAACTTCATATTGTCCTGTCTGGAAAATTTCCTGCTGTTGGAAAAGAGGAAACGCTTGAGATCCTCACCGAATTCACTTGCCCACTGATACCGCTCTTCCCGATCCCTGGCAAGAGCCTTGAGAACAATCCTGTCCAGCTCTTCAGGAACCTTGCTGTTAAAAAGCGACGGTGCAGGCACCTCCGCCTTTCTTATCTTCTCCAGAGTTTCAACATCATTCTTGCCCAGGAAAAGTCTTTTCCCGGTAAGCATTTCGAAAAGCACAACTCCAAGGGAGAAAATGTCACTTCTTCTATCGATCTCCTGCCCGGCCACCTGCTCGGGTGACATGTAGCTGAACTTTCCCTTGAGCATTCCAGCCTGGGTCTTTGTCGATTTGGATTTTGCCTTTGCAATTCCGAAATCGATAAGCTTAACATTGCCTTCGTAGGAGATGATTATGTTCTGCGGAGAGATGTCCCTGTGAACTATGTTGATGGGCTGCATCTTCTCGTCGGTCTTTCTGTGGGCGTAATCAAGCCCCTCGCAAACCTGGGACACAACGTGAGAACTCTGCTCAACAGCCATGAGAAGGTCAAGTTTTTTCAACCTTTTACGGACATTCTTGAGATCCTTACCGTTCACAAGCTCCATGGCGATAAAGAAACTTTCGTCGATCTTTCCGAGCTCCAAAATCTGTACGATATTGGGGTGTGAAAGCTGAACCGCTATCTTAGCCTCGTCTATAAACATCTTTATGAAGTCGGCGTCTTCAGCGACCTCGGGAAGAATCTTCTTGATGGCAACCACCTTTTCGAATCCTTCAACTCCGAACATTTTAGCCTTGAAAACCTCTGCCATTCCACCGACATTTATGAGCTCGAGCAGATAGTACTTCCCGAATACCCTTGGTAGTGAATTAAAACTGCCTTCTCTGTTCAAACTATGCTCTCTTTCTTTGTTTAAAAATAGTATAACAGCTAATAATATTTCCTGATTATACCATTGTCAATTAATTTGTAATTAACAAGACATAATACGGTTTTATCCATTTCCAACCATTTTTGAAACGTTTGCAAAATGCATTTTCACAAGCTGTTCCATTATCTGTTCGTCGAACCGCTCCCGAATCTCCATAAGGAGTCTATCGGCTCTCTCCCCGCTGCCGCTCACCAGCTCCAGTTCTCCTCCGAGCAAGTCCTCGGAAAGTTTTTTAAGAGAGAGGAGATACTCCCCTCTCGCGGCCATTGACGCCGCTGCAACTGCCGGATTTCGTTCGCCCCGGACCTGGAAATCCACAGAGACAGCCGGGACAGCTCCGCTGATCATTCTCAGAACATCCGGTTTCTCGGAAAACCGGTCGACGATAGCCCGGTCCGCCTCCGGCCTCAGTTCGGCAAGTGCGGAAAGTGCCTTCCCGTGGGCCCAGGCCATCATATGATTAAGGTTCTTCCCCTTTGCTCTGAGGTCACTGTAAAAACTGTTGTATCTTTTGGGCATTATTCTAACAACCCGGAAGGAGCGGCTGAATCTGCGCTTCATTTCGCCGTAAATTCTTATGACATCCTCGTCCTTCATCTCCTTTGAGTCCCTGATTCCAAGAGAAAGAATATCGGTACTTTCCGCACCCAGATAGAAGGCCGCTACAACAAGGGGACCGAACAGATCTCCTTTTCCGGCCTCGTCGCTTCCCATAACAGACCCTTCGGAAAGTAGGGAAAGAATAAATCCCCTGATTTTCTCATCCTTAGTCACGACGGAAAAACCCTTTTTGGGACTGTGGTAGATGGCCACAGCATTTCCCTTTCCCGAACCGATCCTGAATGAAACTCCGTAGTTGATCTCCTTGAAACTCTCGGGATCGACAATATGTCTCTGTGAAAGAAGTTCCGCATAAACCTTCTCGACAAAAGCGTCCAGAATCGGATCCTTAGAGTACATGCCCATCGCTCACCGCCTTTTCAATAAGTTTCGAAATTGTTCCGTAGAGATCGGCGAGATCTTCCCTGCCCAGGGAAGCAAGGTAGTCCTGCTCTATGTTTACTGTTTCCGTATCTTTTCGTGCTGCCGGCCCAGTCACTCCGTCCGTTCCGTCACGCAGTGCGTTTTCGACTGATGAAAAAAGAAGCTGCCGCACAAGTGTTGTCGCCTCATCTTTTCTGAAACCTTCCCGCTCCAGAAGATCAACACCGACAAGAGTCAGGTACTGTACAAAATTTCCGGAGAAAACCGCTGAAGTGTGATATCCCGTTGCCGGCGTTTTCTCCGTCCGGAAGACGGAAAGCCCCAGATCTCCGATAAATCGGTCTACCTGCTCATCTTTTCCGCCTGAAAGTACGAAACGAACAGACCCTAAATCGGTTCCGGAATCGACGGAGCTGTAGGGATGTAGAAGAAAAAGTCTTTCCCTGGAAACGGGAACACCTCCGGCGAAGTGAATGATACGGAGGGATTCGGGAATGGACGGATATAGCTCTCTCAGGATATGCGCGACCTGTGAATCGGGAACGGCAAGCATCAGTATCCCATCCTCAACAGGGGACGACTCCCATCCGGGGGATAAAATCAGGTGGTTTACACCTTCCCTTTTCATAAGTTGCGAAAACGCCTTTCCGACCCTGCCGTATCCTGCCAGATATACCTTCATTTCTGCCTCAAACAGCATTTTGCCCAACTATACCACCTATAGGTTAAATTGCAAAAAAATAGAACAAACTTTCCTTCAATTTAAGATATACAGAGAAAAATAAATACAACGAAAATTCAATCAAGCCTACTGCGTCTTCCCTCGACACCACCTTCGACTGATTGACCCTGAATTTGAAAAGATCTAAAATTAGAGTATACGAATCTATCGACAGAGGCCGTTATGAGATATTTCGCTTCGCTTGCATTGTCAGCCCTGCTCCTGTTCTGCCCATCATGCGTCGAAGAAGATCCCGACAGAGAAACAACGTATTCATCTGCCGATGAAGCTACCGATAAAGAGCCCTTCGAAAAGGGAGCTCTTGCCCTTAAGGCCACATACACAGGTGAAGGACGTGTGGATTCCGAGAGAGTAATCTGGTTCAGGATCACAGACGATCCATTCATCATGGGATCGGTCGTTTTCGAATACAGCGGACACATGATCTCGACCGGGGAGACCAGAATAATATCGAATATTCCGGTTGAGGAGGTGTATGTCTCCCTCTTTTTCGATAAAAACGGTAATTCGGAAAACGGCACGCCCAATGAAGGCGTCCCATACCAAATCTACCGGGACAAGTCTCTAAAAACGCTTCCCGCCACTTCAATCAAACTTGAAAACAACAAAACTGTCGCGATTGAGATTCGTTTTGGCGATTCTCAAACCCATCCCCCTGAAGAGACAGACCGCACTCTGACGGTCAACCTTAGCTACACAGGGAAGGAAGAAGTTTCCGATACCACCCCGATCTATCTGATTGCAACCGACAACAAATCCCTACCGAATCCATTTCTCTCCAAATCTATTTTCTCGAATTTCCGTGAGGGGCAAATGGTATTTGAACATCTCCACTGCAATCCTTGTCAGATCTATGCCTTTCTTGATAAAAACGGGACATACCATCCTGAACATGATCTGGGCAATCTACCCTCCTCCTCACCATACGAACTCTATGAAAACCGTGAATGGTGGGAAATACCGAAGGAAATCTCTTTCGAAGAGGAAACATCCACCTCATCAGAAATCGACATCAGCTTTGACGACTCACGAATTTCAAAAAATCTAGACATCGAAAGAACCGTTGAAGTCTCCGTCAAATACATCGGCGAAATCGACGTCTCCGAAGAGTTGCCGGTTTTTCTTTTTCTTACCGACGCCGGCATGATCATCAAGGGAGAACAATCTTTCACCGAAATAAAATCCGTTTCAGAGAAAGAGGGAACCGTCACTTTCGAAAATGTGACATGCAAAGATAATCTCTGTTACCTCGGAGCGGTGATAGACAAACACAAAACAGGATTAAAGAAGGGACCGTCGGGTGGGGAGCCCTACATTTTTTACAAAGGCAAATCAATTGACGACCTTCCATTGAAGTTATCCGACACTATCGAGACAAAGGACGGGGAGACTATCAGTGTCTCACTCCTTTTCGATGACAAGTTCAAATTTCCGGTTAAAAAAAATCTTTCCGTCACCATCGGTTTTGATGAAAAACTCGGAGATCTTGCCGCGATTGTCGATCCGACCCACCCGATATTCATTCTCGTAGCCGACACTCTGGAAGAGCAGAGTTCTCTCTTTTCAACATATGAACAGGTAACAGCTCTTGATGAAAACCTCAAGGCCCATGTTGAATTCGACAACCTCTTCTGCAATCCCTGCCAGCTGATGGCATTTTTCGATAATACCGGCACCTACCAGGGAGGAGAGCCTCCCATTGGCGCCCCTCTGGCAATTTTTAAAAACAGGGACTTCAATGAAAATTTCGATCAGATCCATCTCGATTCTACAGATGAAGCGGAGCTCACTTTCCAGAGAAGGTACAGGTTCCCTGACACCGCGGTTTCGAAGCAGGTGAAGGTAAAGGTAAACTACACCGGTAAGGGAAAAATCGGAATCGACAATCCCATCTACGTATTTCTTTTCTCATATGATTCTGAGGAACAGGGCTACTCCTCAAAAGTTCGTCTCACTGAAAATGGAGAAACCGCCACATTCAATCATGTCGCCTGCGGCTCCGTCGGATGCAAACTGGTCTATGCCCTTGTGGCCGGGTTCGACAGCTGGCTCGGGGATCTCCCCCCCGACGGCACACCCTACGAGTTTTTCAATGACAGATGTCTTGCCGATTCCACAGGAGCCGACACTCTTCCGCTATCGAATGAAGATATCGACTCCTTTGAAGTATCATTTGACGACAGCTGCATTTTCAAGGCCCCTCAGGAGTAAATCTCGTTATGATTTTTCATAGGCGAATACTTTTCGGACCTCACTCTTTGAATGATCTTGTTGATGAAGTAGCGCTCAAGTAACAGATCGGGGGATCGAGAAGAAAATCGTTTTCCTGACGGGCGATGATTTTTCAGGCGAAATCATTGGATACCTGAAAACATCTTTCCGAACGCAGGCTCCCTTCAATCACCCATTTTTTCTTGAAATTTGTGTTTTTTTAGTGTTGCCGTATAATCCTTGACAGTTTGTTTGAAAAGGAATGACATGAGTACGGAAATGATAAAAATCATCGCAAAAAACAAGAAAGCCTTTCACAACTTCGAAATCCTGGAACGTCTGGAGGCGGGTCTTGTTCTTGTCGGAACCGAAATAAAATCGATCCGTGAAGGAAAGGTGAGCTTTAAGGACAGCTACGTTACCATACGTAACGGCGAAGCGTGGCTTGTCGGATTCCATATCGCCCACTACTCTCACGGTAACATCTGGAATCACGAAGAGGAGAGGAAAAGAAAGCTGCTCCTCTCCAAAAGGGAAATCCTGAAGCTCCACCAGAAGATCAAGGAACGTGGATATACGATTGCTCCCATCGACATCCATCTCAAGAACGGAAAAGCCAAGATGACCATCGGTCTGGCCCGTGGTAAGGCCCTCTACGACAAGCGAGACACCCTGAAGAAGAGGGATCAGGAACGTGAAATGCAGCGAGTAAAACAGAGGTACATGTGACAAACACCAGGGAAAAGGGGACCGAAGCCGAAACTTTCGTTGTCCACCATCTGGAAAATTCAGGATTTGAGATCCTGAAGAGGAATTTTGTCATCCGCGGAGGAGAAATAGACATTATCGCGAGGCGGGAACACCTTCTCATCTTTGTAGAGGTGAGAAGCTGGGAACGCGCCTACTGGAAAAACGGTTCTCCTCTCGAAACCATAAGCATAGCGAAAATGAGACGCATAGAGCGAGCTGCCATCCGCTTTATGATGGAAAATCACATCAACATGCAGAATACCATGATTCGTTTCGACGTAGCTGGACTGATACGGGATGAAAAGAGATTCGACATGAAATATATAGAAAACGCATTCAAGAGCGGGGGTGTCCTGTGAGCGGAATACTCTACGTTGTAGCAACCCCCATAGGCAACCTCGACGACATGAGTCCGAGGGCGGTAGAGACGTTGAAACGGGTCAGGTTGATTCTGGCCGAGGACACCAGAGTTACGCTCAAGCTTCTAAACCGGTTCGACATAAAATCGCGACTGGAGTCCTACCACAAATTTTCCGAAAAGAGAAGTCTCGACAGGTACATATCCATGCTTTCGGAGGGAGTCGACATTGCTCTTGTTTCCGATGCTGGAACTCCCGCCGTTTCCGATCCGGGCAAATTTCTAGTACGGGAGGCTCTTGAAGCAGGATTGAAAGTCGTACCTGTTCCGGGACCTTCCGCCGCGATGGCCCTCTTCTCAACCGCCGGAATCATGGACGACCGATTTGTATTCGCCGGTTTTCTACCCTCAAAGGGAGCAGTGAGGGAAAAGGCGCTTGACGAACTCTTCCAGCTCGGCCTGCCCTTCGTTCTCTACGAGTCTCCCAAGAGAATAAGAAATCTCATGAGTCTTCTGGAAGACCGGGAAGCACGCGTCGTTACAGGCAGGGAGATAACGAAACAGTTCGAAGAGATAAGCCTTTTCCGGGGTGAGGAACTGAAAGAGAAAGGTGAGTTTGCAGTTGTTGTAGAGCCCCAAAAAAAAGACAATTCCGAAGATGAAATTCCAGCAGACGTTTTAAAAATTATCAAAGACTACAACATTTCAACAAAAGACGCGATCTTACTAATTAAAAATATTTTCCCCGAATGTAAACCTAACGCAATAAAAAAGCAGCTTCTTAGTTCGTAATTCCCTATTTTCCTTGCAAACCTCTTGTGCCTATGATAAAAATAATTTAAGTATTGTACGAGCAAATCGTCTTTAAAAACCATAAAAGCGAGGGTAGACATGGAGAAGAAGAATCTCTTGATCTTTGAAAGCGATCCCGATTTTTCAGCGGCATTGAAATCGACGTTCAGCGAATACGGATTCAACGTCCTGACGGCGAGAACGGAGAGCAACGTGCAGGAGCAGCTCGGACTGGACAGGATGGACTTCTTCATCATCCGTGCGGAAAACCCCTACATCAGTGGATTTCTTCTGTGTAAAAAAATAAGAGAGATGAGCGAGTACAAGGAAACTCCGATCCTTCTCCTTTCAAGCGAAGCCGACGACGCAGTTTTCGCCAAACATCGCTCCTTTCCCTTCGCCGCCAACTACTACCTCACGCTCCCTCGTGACATAGAGGAGGTCCTCGCCGTGGCACACACGCTTTTCCCTTTCCTCGGAGAACTTGAGGAGGAGGAAGAGATCGAGGTGACTCCCGATATCCACCCTGCGGCAGAGGAGGAGAGCTCCGCTGTTCACACGGAGGAGTTGGAACACGCGGTGCTCGCACTCACATCGGAAAACGAGTCACTCAATCAGAAAATTGAACAGCTTCAAGCTCTGGTGGAAAAGAGCAGAGAGGGAGGAGAGGCCGATGAAACTCTTCTACTGGAAAAGGAGGAGATCGAGAAGAGGCTCGAAGAATCCACCACCGAGATAAACGAGCTAAAGGATGCCGTTGCAGGAAAAGCCCGACAGGTTGAAAGTCTGCAGCAGCGCGTTGAAGAACTGGAGGAAATTACGGAATCTGCCTCTGTCGAAACAGGCACTGTCGACTCACTCAAGCTTGAAATCGGTAACTTGAGGAAAGGGCGGGACGAAGCTATAAAACAGAACGCCAGACATGAGGAGGAAATCGAGCTTCTCAAGGCAAAAATCGAAACCATCGAAATGGAGAAACGGGAACTCGCAGAGCGGGAAGCATCTCCGGCGCTTGATGGAGACAGCACACTGATGGAGCTCCAGGATGAAAACGAGGACCTCAAGATCATCAACAAGGGAATGAAGGAAAAGGTCCGGGAAATAGAGAGAAAAATCCAGGAGACGCTCCATGAAACCGAAGAGAAGATGGTTTCCATGGAAAAGAAGATGGAAGATGCCTTTGGCCGCAAAAACGATGCAGAAGCAGAGAAGGAGCGTATCGAGGAAGAAAACCTGACACTGGTCGAGAGGGTTGAAAAAGCAGAAGCAGAACTCGAGTCTTCACGAATTGAGAGCGGAAATCTCATGCGCCGTATTGAAGAAATGGAAGGAAAAATCGCTGCCCTCCAATCCGAAACCATTGAAAAGAGTGAGAAAATCAGCGAACTTGAAGAAAAAACGGCGGAACTTAGCGGCGAAGCGGAGAAGGCTGAAGCTCTTCGCAACCGTCTCCAGGCTCTGGACGAGGAAAAGGTTCACCTTGAGGAGATGTTCGGCGAGAAGGAACAGGAACTCGTCCAACTTCAGGGGCAGCAGGGAGAACTTAGGGTAACTATCCAGAACCTTACCGAAGACGTAACTCTTCTCGGAAAAGAGAAAGGCGAAATGGAATCGGCTCTTGCGAACACGAAGGAGGAAATTTCATCCCTCACTGAGAGACTCAGCGAAAGGAATACGGTCGTTGAGAACCTTACAAACCAGCTTGAAGAGAAGTCCATCGAAGCCATGGGTCTCAATGAAAGAATCGAAAAAATTGAATCCGAGATCCACGAAAAGAATATTCACAGCGAAAAACTTCAGCATGACAACAGCATGATGAAAGATGTGATCAACAAAATTAAAGAGAACCTCGCCGGAATGGAAATATGAACCTGAATCTCGACTTCAAATTTCTCCTCACCCTCCTTTCGGAGTACGCGATAATCGACAACGATCAGAAAGAATATCTGTTGAAGAAAGTGGAACACTACCACTCTCTGTATCGAAATGTCAGGAAGAGCGAACCGTTCATAACAGATCTTCTGCTCTTCATGTTCGAAAAAGAGAAAATTCAGCTGGAGGAGGAGTACCTTCTCAAATTGATAGCAAGACGGGCGGGGTGCGACTTTGTTCATCTTGATCCGCTTAAAATCGATTCTCAGCTGGTAATGAGCACAATAAGCCTTCCATATGGAAAAAGTCACATAGTGCTTCCCCTTTACGGCGATGAGAGAAGTATAACGCTGGCCATGGCCAACCCATTCAGGCTGGACATCATTGACCAGCTTTCAACGACTTCCGGAAAGACAATCCTCCCCGTGGTCGCATCTCCATCCGACATTCTTCAGCTGATCAACGATATCTTCGGATTCAAAAGATCGATTAAAGCGGCGGCAAAGGATGCCGCGACTGATCGCCTTTCCAACATGGAACAGCTTACACACCTCTCAGGTTCCGCAGAACTGGACGACAAACACATAGTCAAAGCCGTTGATTTCATGCTTAAGTACGCCATCGAACAGGGCGCAAGCGATATTCATATCGAACCAAAAAAGGGAGAAACGCTTATTCGATTCAGACTGGATGGAGTTCTGCATACAATCTACAACTTTCCCCCGGAAGTTCACCTCCCCTTCGTAAGTCGTCTCAAAATGCTCTCGAGAATGGACATTGCGGAAAAGAGGAGACCGCAGGACGGAAGAATAAAGGTTGTAACCGACAGGGGACGCCCCGTTGAAATCCGTAGCTCGACCGTCCCCGTTGTGCACGGAGAAAAGCTGGTCATGCGTATACTTGAGGCCGGCAGCTTCATAAAGCGTCTGGATCTTATAGGATTCGACGTCGAGCAGCTTGAACTTTGGAACAAGACTGCAAATCGCAGTTTCGGCATGATGCTGGTTACCGGACCGACGGGAAGCGGAAAGACGACAACACTCTATTCGACATTGAAAAATCTCGCATCTCCGGATGTAAACATAGTATCGATAGAAGATCCCGTGGAAATCGTACTTGAGGAGATCAACCAGATCAGCGTAAATCCAAAAGCGGAAATCACATTCTCGGCCGCCCTGAGACACATTCTCCGGCAGGATCCCGACATTGTAATGGTCGGCGAAATCAGGGACAGTGAAACAGCCCGAAATGCAGTTCAGGCTGCGCTCACAGGCCACCTTGTCTTTTCCACGCTCCACACCAACGACACTGCGGGAACAGTAGAGAGACTTTTCGATCTCGGAGTTGAACCCTTCCTCGCGGCAAGTGTTCTCAACGGAATTCTGGCCCAGAGACTTGTACGGAAGGTGTGTCCTTTCTGTGCCTACGAAAGAGAGATGACGGAAGAAGAGAAGGTCACCTTGAAACTTCCCGTAGAAAACAGTTATCGTTTAAAAGACAGCGAAGGATGCGTAAAGTGCCGCTATACAGGCTATAAAGGCCGAACCGCCATAATGGAGTTTCTCCATATCAACAGCCGGATCAAGGCACTGATAGCCAAGGGTGCCACGGCCGGTGAAATAAGGGACAACGCTCTGATGGACGGCATGATAACACTCCGGGAATCGGCAATAAAGAAACTGGCCAAAGGCGAAACAACCTTCAACGAAATAGTCAAAGCACTTTATTACGAGTAGCGAACAACCCCGCCATCGGATTATGGAATCAATCTTGAAAATTCTATTGAAAAATTCTTTTCTGATCTTTCCAATCCAGTTGACCGCAGATTAAATGGATTGAGATGATTACCATGATTTCAATAATTAGCAGTTAATCCAACGGCCAAGTTGTAATGTTCGCGAGTTTCGCGGTTCTATTTCGTTTGTGGTTTTTAGCAGTTATCTGATAAAACGGACTCCGCCGTTCACAATCTCAACCGCTTCGGCGGGACCGCCGTAGTGCTTTGACATTCCCGTGTCGATCCTTATGATTCTGCCGCCACAGAAACCGTTGGCATATTCCTGGACGGTGTGTCCGACAACCATTCTATCTGCATTGAGTAAGTTCAGGACCTCTTCAAGCCTTTTGCAATCATCCGAATCGGTATTTCTTGAGTAATCCCTCATCCACCAGACATTTTCAATATTTTTGGGATACGCTCCCTTTCCCAGCATCCACTGCCGAACTTCGCTGTTTATCTTGTCCACTCCATACGATACATGATCTTTTGACAGGCCGCCGTGAACAAAGACGTTTCTGTTGAAAATTTTGATGACTGGATAGTTGGAAAGAATTTTCGAGTAGATTCCGCCGGGACGAAAAGCCTCCTCTCTCGAAATCCCCAGCTTATCTCTGAATGAACTCATTCCCTTTTCCGTAACGTATCGAAAATCACCTTTCAGATTCATTATCTCATGGTTTCCACTGAGTGTGTATATTTCTCCGCCCCTCTTCTGAGCCTCAATTTTCAACTTTTCAAGAAGATTGATGATCTCGATCTCATCATCACCACGATCAAGAAGGTCCCCCGTCTGGACAACAACGGTGTCTGCGCCCGTCCAACGGTCCATATCGTCGATCAGACCGGCCTTTTTCATGACACTCCGGAGTGCAGCAATATCTCCATGAACATCCCCGAAGGCAACTATTCTGATTTCCCGCTTTTCAGAATCATCCTCATGCTCAACTTCTGATTTTTCGTAAGAAGAAACTGAATTGAAAAATGCCAAAACATCATCATCTTTCCTATGTTGAGAATTTTCATAATCATAACCACACTTCACAACAGCTATCAGCAACAGTAAAAGAATTATAAAACCGAGTTTTTTCATATCCAGCTCCCCTTTTTTGAGTATGTTCGTCGATTAAAAATCAAATTTCACATCCGTCTCCATAATTCTATCATAAAAATAGAGTTTTATAACTCTTTTCTCTACAGGAGAGTGTTATGTACGAGATAATTTAAAACGCCACCATTTATCGAACTGTGTCAGAATAAATTTTCAAAATTGCGAAATCTCTAATAGTAAACATTCAGATTTCTATTAAGACTTCTGTTGAATAAAAACTATTCTGCCGCCAAATATTTGCTACATTGCAACTGACAGCAACACAGTCACCCTGACCGCCAACCTTGCAGTTATCAACTGATTTTTTCGTCAACTAAACTTTTTCATCGTTTTGCACAAAAAAAGCATACGGTTTTCTTGATTTAAAATTAAATATTTTAATAATAAGAGCTTGGTATAGCATTATTTTGATTAACATGCTACGAAGCAATAGTTGGTGACTTTTTTTGATGAAGTTGTTTTGCTGAAAACCGGAAGACAAAGCAGAAAATTTTTTGTTTTTTGAGAGGCCGCATAAGTGTTGTAACATGTTCGAAACCATTTTTTCAGCTACACCGGTTTCTCAACAAGCGATGACATTTCAACAGCATCATCGCTGATTTTATTGACAAAGCACAGTACAGATTAGTTATCGGAAAGTAGTGAGAAAATTTGTTTTTCCGTTTTTAAGGGTATCTGCAGGCACAAAAATGCATGGAAGACAAATTCATACCACTAATTCTGATTTTATGATCAGCAATAACTTTTTCAAAAAATATCGTTACCGGTTTTGATGCACTGCCTGCGGGGTTGACTGGAGGTCTTGATGAAAAAGTTATCTATCTTTATCACCTTACTATTTTTTTCAACACTTTTTGCCTTTGTGGCAACACCCGAAACCATCATTTACGGCTACTTGAAAAAAATGGGTGTTCACCACAACTACGAAAGGAAAGATTTGAGCAGTATGTTTCTGCTCAAGGGTGTGGTAAAAAAAATCAGCGAAGATCGAGTTGAATTTTTACTGTCGCAAATTCTGGAAGGAAACAGTTCTCCACAAATCCGTAAAATGGACAGATTTGTGGAAGCGCCCGACCTTTTTCACGAAAAGCTCAACCTTTCCATGGATTTAAAGGAAAATCGGAAAGTCATCTCACTAAACGGGAAACTTTTTAAAAAAGGATCTGTCGAAAGATCGAAACCTTACGTCCTGATATTCAAAAGGGAAAAGCTGACCACTGAGTTTGTCGGCATACACGACATCACCGCTCCGCTCTACAGGAGCAAAGAAAAGAGAACGCAGGGCACGGGATTCCCGTCCCTCAGCAAATAAGGGAGAAGAAAATGCAAAAAGCGACCCTTTTGATATCTTTCCTCTTTTTTTCTGTTCTGTCGGCTTATGAGCACGATCTCTTTCAAAACGCTTCTCCCGTTCCGAACATTCTCTTCATGGTCGACACTTCCGGTTCTATGGATTACGGAGTTTATGACTGGAAAATAGATTACAAATCGTGGGCCGAAGCTGTCTGTACACAAAACAACTACTGCCTGCAGTCCGATCTCGACTACACCTTCGGCTACGCCCTGGACTCCGTCAACAGCTATCAGTGCAGCGGCGGAAACTGGAACTCATGGAAGAGCAAATTCTACAACGACTACCACGGAAACATATCACATCGAAACAAGGTCTACGTGATGTTCAACAACAACAACTCCGTAGAGTATGACTTCACGAACAAAACGGCCAACGATCCTGGAGACCCTCATATTCCCTGGCAGACGGACGACTTCTACCAGGGATTCAACCGCGACTTCAACAAGAGAGATTACACAAGAGGCTGGATAATAAATCCGCAATGGATGGAGGATGTGAGACAAAAACTCAAGGACGACCCCACCCTTGTGGAAAAAATTAGAAAGAATGAAACGATATCCTCTCTCACGCCCATGTATAAATGCAAGACAGACAACACTTACCCATGTTCGGACCCATCCGAACACGATCCCATTTCCGTCGACAGCGAGGGACACGTGATATTCAATGAGTTTGCCCCGGGCAACTCCAATCCGGAGGTCTCCAACAACTGCAAGGGACTTCACCTTCCCGATGGAACTTCTTGCGAAACCACATCTCCGAGGGCTCTCTACAAGTGCGGATACGATGCGGACGGAGACGGCACCGTAGAGCCTGGAGAGTGCCCCAGGAAACTCACCCCTCAGCAACTTGCCATGGAGCTGATGGAGCCGGGATATCTCTGGACAGGATATCTTTACATCGATGACGGTAGCTACGAACCGGTTTTTCTCACCACGGGAAACTGGATAAACATGCAACCTTTCTACAACCTTCACCTTTCCAGAAACGGCTACTACGAAAAGTACATACCCGCATGGAAGGCATGCACATTCAGCGAGGAGTACGCCACCTCTTCCGCCGTTTTCGACGGCTACGAAAAAGGAAAAATGCTGGAGAAGAAATCAGGCAGGAAAAATCCCTTCTGGTGGGGAGGTGATGCGTCGGACGGAACACTTATATTCACAGTCATAACCGATCCATCCAATGAAACCTACAACGGCAAGGGAATCACTCTCACAAAATATCGATACAAGATCGTCGGTCAGGAAGGAACCCCCTGGGACACCATCCCATCGGAACAGTATTACGAATTCGAAAAACCGATAAAAACATACAGACACTACAGGAACGGAGAGTACTACATCCCCAACAACTACGCTGTCGACATCGTCATAAAACCCAGAGCACAAAACGTTGTCGCCATTCAGGCCTACTTCAAAGTTTTTGATCTTCCCGATTCCAAAAGGGATTTTGTCATGATGAGACATGAAGACCACAGACGGATGTACAGAAGGCTCGATGCTGTGGAGTTGGCGCTTTCTGAAATCATCAATGAGAAATCGTACATTGAAGAGGACCTTCCCTGGGCCGTCGGATTCTATCCTGTATCCCAGGGCAGCGGCTATTCAACCTACGTCGACTACGGTAATTTCCGATCAGATATCGGGGACAACTACGTAGATCAGTTCAACGCACTCTATTCATTTTTTGCGGAAGGCGGAACCCCGACGGGGGAAGCTCTTTTGAAATCCTGGGACTACTACTACAGAAACCAGGATAAACTCTGGACATGCAGGGACAACAGGGTACTCATAATAACCGACGGCTACCCATCGACTGACGATCCCTCAGGCTACATGTCTCACAGGAAGTCAACCTCCGATCCGAAAAGCACATGGCTGTCCCCCAGCGGTCCCCCGGCATACAGTTACTACTCCACAAACAAAATGGAGCTTGTGGCGGAATTTCTGTATGGAAAAAATGTTCCATCAGGATCCACAAGGCCGAAACTTTATCACTCTCCCCACGATGGAGACAGTCCAAACTCCCCTCACAACGGCGTAAACAGAGCTGAAAACATCATCATCGACGCAATCTCCTTCGGTTACGACGTACAGAGACTAAAGAGAGTCGTCGAGGTATCCAAGAACGACAGCATCAGAAAAGGGCGCTACTACTCCGTATCCAACCCCGACTCTCTTAAAATGGCGGTCAACGAAATCGTATCGGGCGCCATAAACGACAACGCCTCGGTAACAGCTACCCCGGCGGTCAACATGGACGGAGATTCGTTCGGCAACGACATATACATGTCCATTTTTGCACCCCACACCCCCGGTCACTGGTGGGGCACCATAAACAAACTCTGCATTACAAATCAAAACGATAACGACGGGTGCCTCTTTCTCGATGACGGCTCGGAGAATGATGAGAGCGCCGTAAAGGAGAAGTTTACGGATATGGTGCACAACTACAGCAACATCACCGACATTTCGGACGGATTCAAGACAGGAACCAACGCAAAGTTAAAAAAAGACATTGCGTCAAATCCCGGCTCCGCGAGGGATGTCTACTACTTCGACAGCGCAAGCGGCAAGTTCGATCAATGGCCACCGGCCGAATCGAATGAAAAAATCAACAACTTTGTCCAGGGCTGCCTGTACAAAGAAGGGAGCTGCACCTCCGGTGACATCAGGCCCAATCCTCTCGGGGATTTCTGGCACTCGTCACCGCTTATCGTTGATCATGACGGCACCGAATACATACTCGTGGGCGCAAACGATGGATTTCTTCACATATTCAAGACCGAAAACTCCAACGGAACCGAACCGGGAGGTGAAGAGGTAAAAGTCATAGCCCCGGCTAAGGAACTTATCGCAAGACAGTTAAAGGCAAACTATGTCAACGTTTCCGATAAGACAAACACCTACGGAGTAGATCTAACGCCCAGAAGGCTGCAGTCCGATAGACTGGACTACATATCAATCGGCTACAGAAGAGGAGGTCACGGCTACACATTCATAAAAACGGACGACCTCATGGGAGACGGACTTGACGGAGCCTCAGGAGTAAGGTGGAAAAACGGATTCGGTCAGTCATGGGGAAATCCCACCGTACACAGAACTCCCTTCTCGAATATGATTGTGGTCCCCTACGGTTACGACTCGTTCTTCGATGCAGACAACATGAGCGCCTCGGAATTTCCCGGAGTAAATGCCCACGGATACTTCGGGGCTTCAACAAAGCACTACCCGATACCGATTGCGCTGAAAAGCTTCAAATATGAAGGAGAAACCAAAACATACCCCGTCGTCTCCGATATTTTCCCGTTCAACTACAGAGTTTCAACAAAATACGACAAGGCACCGCTTGAGACCCTCTTTGATGACGAAGGCAAAACGATAGATACGAATGCCGTCTACTACGCCGACATAAAAGGCTCCGTATATATGGTCAAATCATTTCCACCGTCCGTGAAAAAGGTGTTCGACTTGACAGAGCTCTCTTCTCAAAATCCCGCAAGCACGAAAAACCGGGATCTGCTCAAAGTTACGGGATCGGTAGCACCCGTTTTGAGGAAAAAGGAAAAACCGGACAGCAATGGAAACGATCGTGACGTCTGGGTGTTTTTCGGCACGGGCGACATAACCAGGACGGCAGAATAGGAGGGCGCGATGAATAAACCCAAATTAATATTATATATTTCAATACTCCTGCTTTTTTCGCCGGCGCTTCTGTTCGGATATAGAGTTGGTGATGTAAGAGATGTCGGATTCTGTGGCGACGGCAACACTTGTAAACAAGAAATATGCGTAAAAGAGAAGTATAGCTTTTGGTCTGGATACTATTGTACAGAATGGAAATGCAACGCATGGTGGGAATGCGATGATGCAAACAATATCAATACCGACAACTGTGTAAACTGTGAAAATGCCGAATGCGGCGATAATTACATCCATACCGGTGTTGAAACCTGCGACAACTCAAATCTTAACAATGAAACCTGTGTTACTCTGGGACATGATTACGGGATATTGCAGTGCGACAGTGATTGTCTGGGCTTCGACACCTCTGGATGTCATGATAGCGTTTGTGGTGACGACAACGCAGAACCGACGGAAGCCTGCGACGGCGATGATCTGAAGGGGACGACTTGCGCGAATCTCGGATTCGCTTCAGGCACCCTTGCTTGCAACAGCGATTGCGGTTCATTCGACACATCCGGTTGCAGGGAGATTGTGTGCGGAGATGGTGTTGTCGAGATAGGTGAAGAATGCGATGACGGAAATCTCCAAAACAACGATGGCTGTGACGACCACTGCAAGGATGAGAGTACAACAATTCCTGACAACAATCCGACTGGAATATCAAGCAGCAAAGAATACAGCGTCAGCGGTAACTTTTGCAGCGATGCAACGATAGAGGTATGTGTAGACATCTCTCACAGCTACATAGGCGACTTAACGGTTGAGCTTATTTCTCCTGACGGCTCCAGTCGGATTCTTCATAACAAAGAAGGAGGCACCGCGAACAATCTCGTAGAATGCTGGGATGTTACAAGCCTTGCAGGGTCAGATCCGAGCGGAACATGGACTTTGGTTGTAATAGATCATTCAAATCGAGATGTAGGAACTCTAAACAGTTGGACATTAAATATAGACACAAGCATGTGTCCTGTCTGTGGTGATGGTTTACACGAAAGTGGAGAAGAGTGTGACGAAGGAGCCCAAAACAGCGACACTCCAAACGCAACATGCCGTATAAATTGCAAATTACCAACATGTGGAGATGGAATTCTTGATGATTCCATGCCCTGTCTTGAAATATGCGACGATGGAAACACAGCAGATGGCGACTACTGCTCTTCCGATTGCCAATTAATCACCGGTAGCTGCGGCGACGGAATCTTACAGAACAACGAGCAATGTGACGACGGCAACAACAATGAAAACGATTACTGTAACAGCTCCTGCAAAACAATCGGTTATTGCGGAGATGGCGTTCAACAAAGCAATGAGATTTGCGACGACGGCAACAACAATACCGGAGACTACTGCTCACCTGATTGCCAAACCGAGACGGGTAACTGCGGCGACGGAATCGTACAGGACAACGAACAATGTGATGATATGAATAGCGATGAAAACGATTACTGCAACAACTCCTGTGAAACAATCGGCTCCTGCGGTGACGGCGTAGTCCAAGGCAGCCTTGAACAGTGCGACGACGCAAACGGAGACCCGACTGACGCCTGTGTGAACTGTCAGTCGGCAGTCTGCGGCGACGGTCATATTCAATACGGAGTGGAGGAGTGCGAGCAATCCGATGTCAGGGACTGTATTGAAGTAGGAAAAAAATATGGAGTCATAACATGCAGCAGCGAGTGTAAGTGGAACGAAAGTGCATGTACAAACGATACCGCATCGAATAAGGTGATTGCCCTGAAACATTTCAGCTACAAGAGCAGTAATCTTACTCCGAATCCCGCAAAAATCTCCGCTGCCGAACTGGAAGATATGTCTAAGGAAAAAAAGTATACTCCGGAATCGAAAAAGCCGATCGATGCCGCCAGCAGGGGTTGGTTCATAGACCTTCCCCCGGAAACGATGCTTGTCGGCAACCCGGTTTATTGCGATGATGGCCTCTATTTTGTCACCTACACAAAAGCCACCTACAGTGACAACGTGACTGTCGAAAAGAACATCTGTAAAAACGACGCGAATCTCGGATGGTCTCACCTCTGGCAAGTAAACGCCTGGAACGGTAAACCGGTAAGGGAAAATGTATGGTTCAAGGATGAAAGGATATGGATGTACCTCGGAAAAGGAATCGCATCCCAGCCGATAGTCGAAAACAACTGCGAAAGAATTATTGTGGGAGCGCCGGGGGACCCCGACGGAGGAGATGATGATCCTTTTAAAACACCCGATAAAGATCTCCCGCCCGGAACTGACGCGGGAGACAGACCTCTCCCCCCACCGATGCCGAAACCAATAGTAGCTACACCGGAGAAGGGAGCAGACCCTTCAGCTTTAAAAATTCTATGGTGGAAGACCGATTAATCAAAATGTCACTCCATGTACACTTCAATTCAATAGTTAGAGGTCGATAAAACTCAAATCACAACGCCCCCTTTTGTTGACAAGTGTGTTGAAAACGATGTTGAAAATTATTTTGCCCTGTATTTTCGGATAGTTTAAGAGAGCTAAAATGATTTTATATTTGTTGAAAAGTTGGCTTCGCACCATTCCATGCAATTGATTTCGTAGCGAGATACCACTACAAAACAAACTCATGCAGATTCAATCGTTACAATCCCCAAATATGCATCGATCTGAAGACGATCTCCCGTTGAAATCGATTCCGTAGCGTTTTTTATTCCGGTTATGCATGGAATTCCGTATTCCCTGGCGATTATTGCGCCGTGGATAAGCATTCCTCCCCTTCTTTCGACAATTCCCTTCGCCAATGGAACAACGAATGTCATGTTCGGATCTATGGAGTCGCAAACCAGTATCTCCCCTTTTTTGAACTTGAAAATATCGTCCCGGCTCCGAATTGTCCTTGCGATCCCCTCGGTGAACCCTTTTACTGCAGGCATGCCGATCAGTTGACGCTCCCGGATAGTTACCGGATGATCGGAAAAATCATTTCTTCCCTCTTCAGAAAGAGTGAACTTTTCATCTTCCAGCGCTTTTGCCACATCCGCCGCCTCAAAACGATATATTGGATCAACAGCGGTTTTGATGAAATTTCCGGCATGCTTCAGCGCCCTCTCCAGCTGAAACTCAATTTTTCCGAGGTAGAGATTGTCATCATCTCTCAATCGGTAACTTGCCTTTCCGATCCGGAGTAATTTTCGAGCGAAATCCTTTTCATTTTCCGAAAAAGCACCGAAATACTCTTCTATCAGATCACTATTTTCTTCATGCCCGTCAGCTTTTGTCTCCTCCATTTCCAAAAGAAGGTCGATAAGATTTTCAGAATTTGCGATGTTGTATTTTTCAGCAAAAGTTTCAATCTCCTTTTTCAGCTCAAATGGAATTTCCGACGATTTTTCAAGTTTCAACTTTCCAGCCAATGCCCACATTTCGCTGTTTCTTCTAACGCTCAGCATTTCTTTGGAATGGAGCAATTCAAGGAATTTGTGCGGGTCGTTCGGGTTCAACTTTTCGTTATAGATCTGGCCGAAAAGCCTCATTCCATGGGCGAAAGGGATAAAATATTCCCAGTAGACATCTTTCCAATATTTGAAAATCTTCTCCCTCCGTACAATTTCTTCACCCAACTCATCACGGGAGAGTGAAGAAAGATCTTTTCCGAAAGTTCCATCGCCTCTTTTTCCATTTCCGGCAGACATTTTTCCACAATCAGAGCATGGAGTTTTTCAAGTTCCCCAAAATTCAGTTGCAGTGAAAGATACCATTCTCGTTTATCGCTTTTTTCCCAAAGCTTTTCCTCTTTCTCTTTTTTCCTGCCGAGAGTCGAAATGGGACGGGCTTGGAGAAGAAAAAGCTCCCCATCCCTCATCGTCCATTCGATATCCTGCGGACTATCGAAAATCCGCTCAATTTTGAGTCCGGTTCCCGCCAGAAGATCGATGATCGGAGCGGAAAGAATTCGCTTGCTTCCCGTAATAAGATTCGACTTTCCGGTTTTTCGATCGACAATCCACCGCTCAGGATCCTTTTTGCCGTCCACAAGATCCTCATTCAAACCGAAAACCGTCTCAATCGCCATATTTTCCGGCTGTTCGGGATTTTTTGTAAAAAGCAGGCCGGAGAACTCACCCTCCACCAGCTCCTGGATAATCACCGGCATGGTGTCGCTGAAAAAATCCAGCCCCAGCTCTTTTCGGTAAAGAATCGCCCTGTCCGAATAGAGCGAAGCATAGACAAGTTTTATGTGCTCAATAATTTCCGAGATATCGGAAACACCGACGAAAGATTCATGAATTCCGGCAAAAGATGTTTCCGCACTGTCCTCGTTGAGGGAGGATGACCGGATTACAACTTTTCTACCCTCAAAACAGCGAATCAAATGACTTTCAATGGCGGTTCTGATCTTCGCGTTGAAATCAGCCTTCTGGAAAAGATTCCTGATGCTCAAAGAGAGATCCCAAATCTGCTCCCACCGCATTGAATCGAGATCTTCACGATTCAACATCAGATAGATTTTTTCATTGAGACTGTTCTCTTCCACAAAGTTTCGGAAAATTCCGTCCGAAATCACAAATCCGCCGGGCACACGAAAGCCTTCTTTCATGAGCAGATGAAGATTGAATGCCTTGCCGCCCACATTTTTACGTTGATTATCTGCGATCGCCGAAAGATCAATGAAATTATTCATCAAAATTCACCTCCGTGACATGCTGAAAATTGGCAACAACGGTGTAGCTGGAAACGTCCAGGCGGAAAATCACCGTTGTGGGAGATTCAACAAACTCTTGGAGATAGGGATGTTTTTGGAGAAAAAGAGTTCGATGTCCCGGATCTTCCGTCACATTTGCATTCCCGAATGCCGTCACGGCCATGGCATCCCTGAAATCCTTCGGACTGTTTCCCCTGCTGTCGATCAGCATCGAGACATTACTGTCGTTACAGATATTTTCGTATTTCCTGGTCGATTTTGAAGTTACGAAAAGAAGCGTCCTCAAATCACCGGCACAGGCAAAAGCGACAAGATTGAGATATGGAGAATTCCTGCGATTTGATCCGATTACTCCGCATTTCTGATCTTCCAGAATTGATCTGACAACCTGCATGACATCTTTCATCTTCACCTCCGCTCCTGTCTGCTGCACTCTTTGCCTGAATCCCTGACAGAAAAAAGTTCTTCGGGATAGGGCTCGAAATAGCTCTGCTTCAAAAGATATTCATCGTTGAATCTTACCGCCCACGCTTTGAGCAGCACCAGGATGGAAAGAAGAGGAACCTTGTGATTTCGATATTTTTCAAGATAGTCCGCAAAGAAAGCCTTTTCTCCCTGATCGAGATCCTTGGAAAAGTATCCGAAAATGTGCTGCATCGTGTTTATGTGACTTGTGAATCTCGCATTTTTAGCAAAAAGTTCGCCCAGAAGTTCTTCGTACCTGAAAAAAACTTCATCCAGACTTCTCTTCTCATGATTTGCCACGGTTTTTCCCATTTCCCTCATTTTCGACTGGTTGTAGGTCATGAAAAGATATTTGTTTCGGGCGTGAAACTCCATCAGATCGTGAACAGTTCCCCTTTTTTTCACTTCCCGGAATTTGGCACGAGTAAAAATGTGGGTGTAAAAATAGTTGCGGATATTGAAATCGGTCAGCCTCCCCTCATCCTCAATTGCAATAAGCGGGAATTTCTCAAACGCTCTTTCCGCAAAAAGGCCCACACCCTTACTTACCGCCGCGCCCTTTTCCGCATTTTTATAGATCTTCACATCCTTGATTCCGCAGGAAGGCGACCTGCTCTTGAAAACGCAGCCGTCGAGAACCCCTATCTCATCGAAATATTTTTCCGCCCGCCCCTTCATATCATCGGTACAGTCCCTTCCCGTCTTCGGTTGAATTAGTTGGATCTCCGAACCGTTCTGCACAAGCCTCACAGTCGGACGCGGAATACCGAGACCGATATCCACCTCCGCGCATGTCGTAACAAACTCCACAAAAGGCCCCAGCGCATCAATAAAAGGCGACGGCATAGTAATTCCGTTGTACCTGCATTTAGCGAACCCCAGGCACCTGCTGGCAAAAATCACCGGTTTTGGGAAACGGTTTTCCATAACATCCTCCATATTCAAATTTTAGGTAGTAGGAACTATCTTAACATGAAAGACGACATGATCTCCCTCTCTTTTTCAAAGAGAGGGCCGGGGAGAGTTATTCTTATACCAGTTCAGCGGGTCCCTCCCCTCATTGTGAGGGGAGGCGGTGGAGGGGTTATTCCCCAATAAAGATCCGCAGGAAACACGAAAATGGCAGAAATTAAAAGATCTGTAAAAACTTTTTCCACCCGCAATCAGCGTCTGACATGATCATAAAACAAATATCGAAGTCTTCCCAACCTTTGAATTACAGAAATTAAAAATATCGGACCCGAATAAACGCCCGGTAAGAGCTAACTAATTTTTTTGAGGTCTCATTGTAGCCGGAAATTGTGTTATTACATTTGTAAAAATTAGCGTGATGATGGCGTTCATTTTGAGTTGCTGGCCGCAGAACAAGTCTTAGGTTTTACATCAGGGTTGATGGATGGCAACAGCTAGCTGATTGCAGATCGGTCAACAGAAGGTCATTTCCTGAAAACTACAGTACTCTTCCTGGCTATTTCATAAGCTCCTAGGTATAGAACTTTTTAAAGAAGGCTTCCAAATTAAATTCGACCCTCTAATTGGATTATCGCATATCCCTACTTTTATTAACTAACATAAATTTGCTTCTTTTGAAATAGATTTCTATAATCAGAAATGTTTTAATGAAAATGCTAATACGAAATGGGGTATTTAATGAAAAAGACTTCGATTTTATTTCTATTGCTTTCACTTTGTTTTGTTTCATGTGCCGGAGAAGATGATGACGATGGAGTTTCCGTCGGAGGAGGCAGTGGACCGTGCAAGGGTGTTACCTGTTCCGGGCACGGTACCTGTTATGAAATAGGAGACAATCTCGTCTCCTGCAACTGCGAAGAGGGTTATGTGGCTGAAGGAATCGATTGTATCCTGGATGACGGTAACGGTAACGGTAACGGTAACGGTAACGGCACCGACACCGGATCGGATCCCTGCGCCGGTGTGACATGCTCCGGACACGGTAACTGCTACGAGAAAGACGGAAAGCCCGCCTGCAACTGTGAACAGGGATACAACGCACAGGGCACAAACTGCGTTGAAGAGGGAACTTCCGACCCATGTGCAGGAAAAGATTGCAACGATCACGGCACCTGTAATGCATCAACCGGCCAGTGCGAATGCGAAGAGGGCTGGAAAGGGGACGGTTGTGAAAATTTTGATAATGGTGGCCCGTGGAAAGTTGCGGTGACTGGTGATGTTAATGAAAACAGTGAGTTGAAATATATATTTTGTGCAGTCAGAGATGATCAGAATTATATTTCAATTCAACTACACTCCAGTACTAATGGGACCCCCCCATCTGTAAAACTTTCAATGGATGATATCAATATTAAAGCAAAGGAATATGTTGCACCAGAGAATAATTTGTATGGTGGATATGAAAACAATAAAGATACCTATTACACAACTTGGCGAGACAACATAAGTTTAACAATAACTAATTATGTGAAAGATGTAGCACTTGAGGGTAGTTTCAATATAAAAGATGGCGTAATGGAAAGTAGTGAAAATGGGAAACAAATAATAGTGAACCCCTACAAGTTTAATTTTAAATGTCCTTGTATATTTAATGGTCAAAATTCATCAGAATGTGGAACGCCAAGGTAATATTACATGTTTGGAGGGTTGAGAGGTGTCGGTGCACCTAAGTTGCCAGAGTGCATATGAGTATTATATTTCAATCGCATATCAGCCATAGATCTTGCAGTTTGGCTTTTAAATTTTCCATCCATCACATCCCCTTTCTTGGCTTTAATATTCCCATTTTCAACAGATAACGCTTCATCGACAGTTAAATTTCCAGAGATCTGCGTGTCACCATTAATAACAGTTTCTCCATCGAGTGTAATCTTCCCTTTTATAGACACTGTTCCGTCCTTTTTAAGGAATAGTTCTGTTTTTGTTTCATCTCCAGAATTTATTCAAACAACGTAATCTTCACAATCATTCAGCTCAAGGATTACGTTCTTGTCACTAATTGCCCCTTCAGGAAGTTTGTGTGCTTCGACCGGCGGTGTGTAGGCCGATCTGATAATGTAACCCCACTGATGGCAATCGGACATTATGCAGATAACTTTTTCACCCTTTTGCGGCAGCCAGAAATGTTTATTTCCAAATGTGCCGGCATATGCGACTTTCATTGTGCAGAAAAAGTTTTCATCCGGTGGAAAACCTACTTTTACGGTTGCCTGTTCCGGATTGTTTGATAGTACGATTCCTTCTCTAAGCATTTTTTTATCTCCTCTATTGTTTTGGTTCTACTACGGGCTAACTGTATCTACATTTTTTTGAATATTGCAGTTGAAATTTCATTGGGAATTTTGATTGTTCGGCTGCCAAAATAGATATCTTTTAAGATCACAGGAAGAATTCGACAGAGAGTAACAAAAACTCCTTTCCGGAAAAATTCAGTACTGTTCCTGACTGTTTGGGATAGTCCCTTTTAAAGAGGGCTTCCAAATTAAATTCGCCCCTGTAATTGAATCATAGCATCTCCCTGCTTTTATTGAGCAACATAAATTTGCTTCTTTTGAAATAGATTTCTATAATCAGAAATGTTTTAATGAAAATGCTAATACAAAATGGGGTATTTAATGAAAAAGACTTCGATTTTATTTCTATTGCTTTCACTTTGTTTTGTTTCATGTGCCGGAGAAGATGATGACGATGGAGTTTCCGTCGGAGGAGGCAGTGGGCCTTGCAAGGGTGTTACCTGTTCCGGGCATGGGACCTGTTATGAAATAGGAGACAATCTCGTCTCCTGCAACTGCGAAGAGGGTTATGTGGCTGAAGGAATCGATTGTGTCCTGGATGACGGTAACGGTACGGACACCGGATCGGATCCCTGCGCCGGTGTGACATGCTCCGGACACGGTAACTGCTACGAGAAAGACGGAAAGCCCGCCTGCAACTGCGAACAGGGCTATAACGCACAGGGCACAAACTGCATTGAAGAGGGAACTTCCGACCCGTGTGCAGGAAAAGACTGCAACAATCACGGCACCTGCAATGCATCCACAGGACAGTGCGAATGTGAAGAGGGCTGGAAAGGGGACGATTGTGAAAATTTTAATAATGGTGGTCCGTGGAAAGTTGCGGTGACTGGAGATGTTAATGAGGAGTATAACTTTGAAAGTATCTACTGTTACAAAAGCGATAGCACCACAAACAATGGCAAAAAAGCTATTACTATAGAGTTGGCTGAACAAAAATATTATGATCCTAAAATATTAGTTAGTTTTAATATTGAAGGAAATATTGCAAGACAATATAACGTCAAAGATGATTATACAAACGCCTACTTAAGTACAAGAAGTGGAAACATGTATTTAACTCATGTGCCTGCACCAGAGAATTATGCTGAACCGATAAGTGTGAATGTTGTCAGTTATGACAATAATGCTATTTCTGGAAGAGTAGAACTCAAATACGGGAAGTTCTGGCGATCAAAAACAAATACTTCAGAAAAAGTTATAAATGTAGATCCAAAGATATTTGATTTTAAGTGTCCTTTGAATGATTACTAGCCCTCCCTATATCAAATCAAGATAGACCCTCCAGCTAGCATTTCTTGTTAAAAGAAAAATTTCTAAGGTCTCATTGGTGGTGAAGAAAGGGGGGTTGGTGCTCCCAAATTACCTGTATGAAAGTGTGTTTTAAAAACTAATTTCATCTGCCTCATACTATCACTAGCATTTGTAACAACTTGGTCGGTTATGTCATAATGCGCTCCGATATTTCCTTCGGATGTTATATCTCCCGTTGCTGAAACGGCCCCGTTGATTGTTGTGTCACCATTAATAACAGTTTCTCCATCCAGTGTAATTTTACCTTTTATAGACACTGTTCCGTCCTTTTTGAGGAAAAGTTCAGTTTTTGTTTCATCTCCTGAATTTATTCGAACAACGTAATCTTCACAATCATTCAGTTCAAGGATTACGTTCTTGTCACTAATTGCCCCTTCAGGAAGTTTGTGTGCTTCGACCGGCGGTGTGTAGGCCGATCTGATAATGTAACCCCACTGATGGCAATCGGACATTATGCAGATAACTTTTTCACCCTTTTGCGGCAGCCAGAAATGTTTATTTCCAAATGTGCCGGCATATGCGACTTTCATTGTGCAGAAAAAGTTTTCATCCGGTGGAAAACCTACTTTTACGGTTGCCTGTTCCGGATTGTTTGATAGTACGATTCCTTCTCTAAGCATTTTTTTATCTCCTCTATTGTTTTGGTTCTACTACGGGCTAACTGTATCTACATTTTTTTGAATATTGCAGTTGAAATTTCATTGGGAATTTTGATTGTTCGGCTGCCAAAATAGATATCTTTTAAGATCACAGGAAGAATTCGACAGAGAGTAACAAAAACTCCTTTCCGGAAAAATTCAGTACTGTTCCTGACTGTTTGGGATAGTCCCTTTTAAAGAGGGCTTCCAAATTAAATTCGCCCCTGTAATTGAATCATAGCATCTCCCTGCTTTTATTGAGCAACATAAATTTGCTTCTTTTGAAATAGATTTCTATAATCAGAAATGTTTTAATAAAAATGCTAATACGAAATGGGGTATTTAATGAAAAAGACTTCGATTTTATTTCTATTGCTTTCACTTTGTTTTGTTTCATGTGCCGGGGATGATGATGACGATGGAGTTTCCGTCGGAGGAGGCAGTGGACCGTGCAAGGGTGTTACCTGTTCCGGGCACGGTACCTGTTATGAAATAGGAGACAATCTCGTCTCCTGCAACTGCGAAGAGGGTTATGTGGCTGAAGGAATCGATTGTATCCTGGATGACGGTAATGGTACGGACACCGGATCGGATCCCTGCGCCGGTGTGACATGCTCCGGACACGGCAACTGCTACGAGAAAGACGGAAAGCCCGCCTGCAACTGTGAACAGGGCTATAACGCACAGGGCACAAACTGCGTTGAGAAAGGCACTTCCGATCCCTGCGCTGGGAAAGATTGCAACGATCACGGCACCTGTAATGCATCCACCGGACAATGCGAATGTGAAGAGGGCTGGAAAGGGGATAACTGTGAAAGCTTTGAAAATGGTGGTCCATGGAAGATAACTGTGACAGGAGATATTAATGAAGAAATTACTTTCAAGTACTTGTCCTGTTCAGCAATAAAAGATGATAGTGAGCCATACAAAAGGGCTGTTGGTATTTCAATACACACCAGCAAGAATGCTAGTCCGCCATTTATAGGTGGAACAATTGAAAGCATTTTACCTAAAGAAGCCAGTTATCTAGAATCTATAAATAACGAATTGAAAAATATCAAAGGCACCTTTAACTATTCAGTTAACACTAGTTACAATTCAACAGATAACTTTGAAATTAACATAACTAAATACATTGATAAAGAATCTCTAGAAGGTCACATATCATTCAGTTCTGGTAAATTAGAAAGTAGCAGCGGTCAAGAAGTTATAATTACTCCGAACAAATTCAAATTCAAATGCCCTTGTATATTTGACGGTGATTATAGTGATGGTGGATGTGGCTGGCCACAATAATGTTCATTTGCTTCTTTTGAAATAGATTTCTATAATCAGAAATGTTTTAATAAAAATGCTAATACGAAATGGGGTATTTAATGAAAAAGACTTCGATTTTATTTCTATTGCTTTCACTTTGTTTTGTTTCATGTGCCGGAGAAGATGATGACGATGGAGTTTCCGTCGGAGGAGGCAGTGGACCGTGCAAGGGTGTTACCTGTTCCGGGCACGGTACCTGTTATGAAATAGGAGACAATCTCGTCTCCTGCAACTGCGAAGAGGGTTATGTGGCTGAAGGAATCGATTGTATCCTGGATGACGGTAACGGTAACGGTAACGGCACCGACACCGGATCGGATCCCTGCTCCGGTGTGACATGCTCCGGCCACGGCAACTGCTACGAGAAAGACGGAAAGCCCGCCTGCAACTGCGAACAAGGCTACGACGCACAAGGTACAAACTGCATTGAAGAGGGGAGTTCCGATCCCTGCGCCGGAAAAGATTGCAACAATCACGGCACCTGCAATCCGGGCACTGGCCAGTGCGAATGCGAAGAGGGCTGGAAAGGGGACGATTGTGAAAATTTTAATAATGGTGGCCCTTGGAGTGTTAATATTACTGGAAATATAAACAAAAACATTAGCTTTAATAAGATATGGTGTCTTGAATGGGATAATAAGATTAGAGTTGGTATATACCAATCCAACCAAGCGATACCTCCTTACATTTTATATAATTTAAAAGGGGATATTAAGAGTGAAACAAAGTACACTCCCTCCGATAGCGTATTAAGTTCTATTCTTGAATATTCCTCTTCAAATTCTTATGGAACAGATAACGTTTCTTTGCACATTAAAAAACATATTAAAGGAAACGTGCTTGAAGGAAATGTTGAAGTTGTTGGATCATATGATGATACTGATGGAAATCTTATTGAAGTAACACCAAAAATTATAAATTTTAAGTGTCCTTGCATTAAAAATATGGAAGAAACTTCTAATAACTGCCCTTCCCCACAGTAACTACATTGGTGTTGGACTAGGTGAAGTGGGCGCTCCCAAGTTACCCGTGTGACTATGAGTGTTAAATGTATTTCTCATATCAACCATGGATGTTGTTAATTTATCTACAACATTGCCTTCAGAGGACACAATATCTTTTGTAACATTTAAAGTGGCTATTCCTGCGAAAACGGACAGCATTCCTGAAATATCCGGACACTTTTCAACATTCTTGTTTTTTCCGGACACCATTCCTGTTTATTCCGGACAGTTTTCAACATTTATGTTTTAAACTATCCTTTTTCGCCCTCAGAATCAAAACTTTTTCTAACTGTTTCTCTCATACTCGGTCCCTCCATTTTTATTTTGTGTGAACAGTGAACAAGTCTGTCCAGAATCGCGTCGGCGAGTGTGGCTTCGCCGATGATGTCATACCAGCTGGAGATAGGGTGTTGTGATGTCACAACTGTCGACTTTCTCCCGTGCCTGTCCTCCATGATTTCCATCAGCATCAATCTTTCCTGGGCCTTGAGCGTTTTTACTCCAAAATAATCAAGTATGAGTATGTCGGCCTTCGCTATTTTGTTTATTTCCTTTATGTATGAACCGTCTGCCTGGTATTGCCGTAATTGATCAAAAAGCTTTATCATGTTGTAATAACTAGTTCTATACCCTTTTGCACATGCTTGATTACCGATTGCCGAGGCGAGAAAGCTTTTCCCGATTCCGGTCGGTCCGGTTATGATGACATTCTCCGCACGATCGATAAATTGACAGGTCGCAAGCCGCATTAGAAGGTTTTTGTCCAGCTTTCTCCTGACGTTATAGGAAATTTCCTCAAATCCGGCACAGTAGCGGAATTTTGCCCGTTTGACGAGGTTTTTCACTTTTCGATTCTGACGATCCTCCCATTCAGATTCAACCAGAAAAGCAACGAGTTCGTCCGGCGTATAGTCGATATTGTGCCCGGCTTCCATTGTCGAACTAAGTGCCCTGGCCATTCCATGGAACTTCATCTCATTGAGTTTGTTAAGAGTTTCCTGTGCGTTCATTTTTCACCTCCGTAGTAGTTTTTGCCTCTTGTCGTGGGATTGAAGGGAAGCTCCTTCTGCTCGACTTCCTCGGGTACTTTATGCCTGTTGTTTTCAAGAAAGTTCTTTATAAATTTGTAAGTTACAGCATTTCTTTTGATGGCGCTTTTACAAGCCTTTTCAACTGCTTCATTGCCGTATTTATCTCCCATCCCCAAGATACCGTAAAGCGATTTGTAGGCCTGTTCCGGATGGTCTCTGTCCGCAAACACATTTCTCGTAAAAATGTGTGTTGCAGGACCGATATTTCTTGCCCATTGCAAAAGTTTTTCCTTGCTCTGATCCACCATGAAGCGGTGGTTTGAAGGCATGTGGTCTTTTTCAGTCACACACTTGTTATCGCTACTGTTTTTCAAATGCATTGCGATCCGTTTGTTGCCGTAATAGATCTCTACTGTACGGCTGTCGTGAACAATTTTCACCCTCTCGCTTCTGAATTTGAAAGGTACGCTGTAGTATCTGTCGTCGCCCTTCAAATAGACGTGGTAGTTGTTCTGAACAGTTCTTATCTCGACCTCTTTCATTTCGTATCTTATTGTCGGAAGGGGCCGTAATTCCTGGGATTCAACATCTTTAAACTGGTCCATCCTGCTCACTTTCCGACCCTGAAAACAGGTCTTGTTATGAACATCCAGATGTTTTCTTATCTCGCCGTTAAGATCCGATAAAGAATGAAAAACTTGATTCCTCAGCGGAGCATAGACTCGCTGATATGTGAGGTTTACAGCACCCTCCACAAGGGCCTTGTCCTTGGGCTTCTTCGGCCTGGCAGGAAGGATCGTGGTGCCATAATGACGGGCGAAATCGCTAAATGTTTCATTCAAAAGTGGTTCGCGCTTGTCGGCTTTCGTCACCGCTGATTTCAAACAATCCGGAACAATTGCTCTGGGCGTTCCTCCGAAAAAACGCAGCGCATTTTCGCAGCATCTGATGAACGTTTCCTTTTTCTGATCCGTTGCAGCCTCAACATACGTCATTTGGCTGAACGGGAGAATCGCAACAAAAACCTCCAGTTCGGTGACTTCGCCATTGTTTTTCAAGTGCGCCTTCAGCTTGTCTCCGGCGAAATCGACATACATCTTATCACCGGCCTTGTGCACGAGATGCATACTGATCTTATCTTTTTTACTCCACATTTTATAGTGATAACAGAATCTTGAATAACTGTAACCTTCGGGTTCAGCGTCAAGATATTCGTTGTATAAAAGCTTAAGAGTAACTCCCCGACGTTTTATCTCTCTGTCGATATATTCAAAGAACTCAGAAAGATTTTCGTATGTTTCACAACATTTTTTCTTTTCCACATGAAGAATCTCAAGATAGGTCGAATCACTCATCTTTTCAAACTCTTCCACAGGAACTCCTGTCCGCTTGAAATCGGCAATGATCTCTGAAACGGTGCTCTTCCCAACACCAACCTTTTCAGCAATTGAGCGATAGCTCATCCCGACAACCGAATGTAGCCTGATAATTTCCCTCGTTTTTTCCATGACAATTTTCTTCCTGGGCATTAAATTTCTCCGAATTTTTATTAAAAACAGAGAAGAAGAATAACACCTCTAACTGTTAATCAAAAATAATGTTGAAAACTGTCCGGTTTCGACAGGAATGGTGTCCGGATTCATCGAGAATGCTGTCCGGATTCGTCAGGATTGGTGTCCGCTTTCAGCAGGAATGCTGTCCGGATTCAACAGGATTTGCCATAAAGTCCCATCAATAGCCACATTCCCTTTAAATGATATGTCTGTTCCATTAATTGCTACTTCATTGTTTTTAACAAAGGCCTTGGTTTCGCCAATGCTTATTTCTGCTTTATCTTTATCAATCACCATTGTTGTATCGCCGATTCTAACGCAAATGCTGCTATCATCCTTTAGTTCCAGTACCCGGGTTGTATCATCCAACTCTCTGCCTTCCGGTGGCTCGGGTAGTCTGTGCGCTTCGACCGGCAGTGTGTAGGCCGATCCGATTATATAGCCCCACTGATGACAATCAGACATTATGCAGATAACTTTTTCACCCTTTTTCGGGACCGGAACCATTTTTTTAAGACCTTTCCAGGGGCTGAATCGGCGATGTTATTTTTTATGCGGTAAAATTGGAAACGGAATCGTGATATTTATATTTGTCAAAATTGAACAACCGTAATAGATCTGAATAATTTCAAGACCTTCGGGGTTCCCGGAAAAAAGTGGTGTGGGAATATCATTTGCTACAATCGAGTAGGGTGAAGCGGAGTGATCAACTCCGCTCCAGCCCTCTCACAGAACCGTGCGTACGGACCTCGTACACGGCTCCTGTCCTGTCTTATCCCCTGTTTATCGGGGGAAGCTGTCCCGTTTCGATCCGATCCATTGCATAAAGCCCGATCTCTTCAAACCATCTGTTAGGCATGGCCCGATGGACTAGTATGCGTCCGGCGTTTCGCCAGGAAGACATCTTAATATGCGGAAACTTTCCCTCATGACCCAGCTGTCTGAGCCTTCGGTGAAGTTTTCGCGATTTCTTCCACAGTTTCAACTGCTTGGCTCGCAACCTCCTTCGTATCCATCCCATCAGATCCCTCAAATCGCTTTTGCAGTTCGCAACTTTGAAGTAGTTGGAAAAACCACGCAAGATTTTGTTGAGGTCTTTGATCACTTTCTCAAGGTTAACAGGCGAATTTCGTTTGATGCACTTCTTCACCTTTTCCTTGAATGAGCGGAGTTTCGAATCCTGAATCAGGGTATATGACGGATAGATCTCGACTCCCAGATACTTTACTCCTCTCCTGAGTTCCGTAATGTGTGTCTTTTTACGGTTCACAGTGAGTTTCAGTTCCTTTTCAAGATAAGTTGAGGCGACTTTCAGAGCGTTTTCGGCTCCCGCTTCGCTTGTCTTGAATATCAGAATGTCGTCCGCATAGCGGACAATCCGGTGTCCTCGACTTTTCATGAACTGGTCGAAGTCATCCAGATATATGTTCGCAATAAGCGGACTGATTACACCGCCTTGAGGACTGCCGACTTCCGTTGGCTCGTACCCGTCGGTGTTCACAGCTCCGCTTTTGAGAAACATTCTGATAAGGGAGAGGATCGTTCCGTCCGAAACTCGTTTCCGGACACTATTGAGTATCAGATCGTGGTTCAATGTATCGAAACACTTGCTGAGATCCATATCCACAACCCATTCCAACTTGTAGGTTCTCATAAATGCCGTCGCTTTCGCTATTGCATCGTGAGCTCCTCTTCCGGGTCTGTATCCGTAACTGGACGGATGAAAATCCGGGTCGAAAATGGGTTCAAGAATCTCCTTGAGTGCCTGCTGAACCACACGGTCTCGAACTGTCGGAATACCTATCTTTCTAACTCCTCCGTCCGGTTTTGGGATTTCTATCCGCTTCACCGGATTCGATCGATAGGTTTTATCCTTGAGTTCGATCAGAAGGGATTCGATGTTCGAATCCAGTTCGCAGGCGAAATCTTTGCATGACTGCCCGTCTATCCCGGGAGATCCGTTCGCCGATTTCACCTTCTTAAACGCCTTGATGAGAGCTTCTTTTCTAAGAAGCCTGTCATAAAGGCTGTACCAGATTCTTTTCTTCATCTAACCTCCTTGCTTCGTCTTTTCTCTCGTGCTGTTCGAATAATGCATTTCGATTCTTCGGTGATACCGAATGCCTTCTATCCTGTTCAGGCAATATACATTCGATATCGATCACCTACTCCGATGAGAGCAGTTTGCTTGAAGAGCCTTGTTCCCAAGGTTACCTCACGCTACTTGCCCGCCCCGTCAGGCGGCTTGTTCTCTGCACCTTCGTTCAGTACGTTTCCAAGACTTTCAACTGAACTTCGCCCCTTCGCAACTGCCGACGCTTTTGGCATCTCCGGCAGCCCCGACAGATTCAGCTGTCGGTCGTCTCCGTTTTCTCCTCCACACCGTTGCCGGGCTTCGCTGGCGGAAACTTCATAACTACTACGGGCTCATCTGCCACCCTGCAGACCATCACTTCCTCCTCGAGTTTCTTCTTGTCGGGAGCTTACCGCACCTCATATGAGGTGTCGGAATCTACAGGGCTTCCCCGGTTAATTTCCGGTCCCTGTGAACGATCGCATCCTCAATCACTAAAGCAGTCTGTCCGAGTATCGGGGATCACCTAAGTATGCAGGTTTGCCAACTGCTCCAGCCGAATCAGGTTCGCTTGTGCTATGTACCATTCACTTCCTATCGCTTCCTTCAGACCCTTCCGTTACCGGAAACGCCCTTGCGAGTCGGATTGATTTCCCCTCGGACGGGGTATCTCCGCCTTCTTTCAGGCGGACGGGTTGCCGGCTTTGCCGGGCAAACATCCTTCCACACCTTCGGTGTTCGGACAAGGGCGTATCGACGATTTAAATTATCTCTTAAATCGTTGTGTTACCGAAATACGGCATATTGCAATTTGTTCCGTAATACGATGTTGTCGGCGTTGTCGGAATGAAACATTGAAATTCATTCTTGAATTCTGTGGTATTGGAATGGTTTTCAAGAATCATTTAAACAATGGTGACGCCGACCAGCAAACACCGAAGGTGTGAGAGGATTGTAGCGGTGCGTGTAAACGCACCGGTCGGGAAACACCCCACGCCAAGGAACCCGGAACGGGTGACACTTTTTACAGGGCGCAAACATGTGATATAAGCAAATATTGCTGCACATTACAGTTATTTTCCCGTACAGGTCCACACGAAGCTTCCTGTTACCGGCATCCGATTTTTCCGGGAAAGTCTCCGGAGCGCCCCTTTACCAAATAGGAGATTATGCTTAGAGAGTACGCTCCGGAGCTTAGGGGAGGAAAATTTAAATAATTCTCAACTTGTCCATATCAACGGCACATTCGAGAAATATCATTTCCGCCGGCGTAGGCGGCATGAACTCTATGTCGAATCGAACCTGCCCCTTTGCGATCTGAACCGGTTCGTTCTTTGCCGGATCAAACCAGCATTTTGCATCGACAAGTGCCCCTTTATCCATCAAATCGCGAAGAAAATCGTTAACTTTTTCGGCGATGGCGTCGATAAGGGCGTTGTTGAGCGGTCTGTCGATAAAATCGAGCATGGCATGCTCTACACTTTCATATATGATATCGGCGGTTCTCCGCACGTTGATAAAGTTGGTCGGAGCGGTTGAAGCAGGGTAGGAAGCGCTTCTGTTGCCCCAAACCATGAATCCTGTGCCTGCACCGTTGAAAACAGTTACGATTCCCTGATCGTTGAGAATGTTGACATCACAGTTTTCATCGTTGATCTTTGCGGAAAGATCGTACGAAAGCCCGGTTATTCCCTTGATCTCGGATGCTGATGGCGACCACCAGAAACCGCGGGTTCTATCCTTTTCCGCCATCACTCCGGCAATATATGGACTGAGAGCCCTCTCTTCGAATCCAAAATCGGCTGTTCGTTTTTCGTATGGAATATAGAAATTTCGTCTACCCGTACGAACATTTGGGATTGTAAAAAGAACCCTCTCGCTGGATGTCGGCAGAAGCCTGCTTCTAATCTGAGCCAACTCCCTGATCTCTTGGCTGTATTTTGTCGTGTAAATAGTATCCAGAGGAGTATCAATAATTGCAACACCCCTGATCTTCTCCGCAACCTCAATCATTTTATGTGATATTTCGGTAACCTCTGAAAAATGAGGAACCGTTATAATGCCGGGAAGAAACCCAAATTTCGAATAACTCTTTTCAATGGCATCCAGGCAACCGGATATGTCGGAGATATTCACTTCTGCATAGTTAAATCGGAACCATACATCATCTGACCCTGAAAAATCCTTAAACCAGAATATCTTACCTTCTGTTCGCCCCAACCGGTATTCAATTCCATCTCTGAATATTTCTGCATCTTCACACTTGTCGAGCTTATATGCAGCCATATTCCATACGTATTTCAATTTACCATTGCTGCTCGGAGCCAACGGGTCGGTGTTATCGTAATCAACTGATTTGAAAGTTGTTACAGACCGATCCTCCCTGAATGAAACTGTTACTATTAATTCGTGGGTATGAGACACCTTCTCGCTATAAACCTTTACAAGGGCTTTTTCTCTGTAAAATCTATAATGTATCTGGTCAACAAACAGTTCATCTTTTTCCGAATCCGTAACAAAAACAATCTTGTATATTGAATCAATTCCAAGCTCGTATCTGCCGTTATTAGCAACAAAATCTGTTTTTTTATAAGGCATAATTCTTTTTAATGAATCACCTGAAACGTAGTATACGATTTCTCCGTTCTCCGGTATGTATTCAAAATCTGTTTCGGATACAACTACCTTTGAGCCGTCGAGCATGAAATAATTAAGAACGTAAGCAACTTGCTTTATTTTGATATCGAAATCATAGCCATTGTAATATCTTAAGAGGTCTTCCCCGGAGCGCAGAATCTCCAAATATCTGTTTCCATCGGAATCAGCGGGCATATTGTCCTTTGAGTGTATGTGCTCAACACGTTTGTTGAGATTCTCACCAGGGCAAAAACGGGGACGGGTCGGCACTTTTATACTTTTAAAACATGTTAAAGAATTGTAACGGTTTATCTAAAAGAACGAAAAAGCTCTTCCGGAGGAAGAGGAAGTCGGATTCACGATGCAGATCCTCACGAACCTTGAAATCGGAAGGCATTCAGAAACCTGTAAAAACTTTTCCCAACCGAAATCAGCTGCTGAATTAATCATGAAACAACTATCTTTCCCAATCCAGCTGCTAAAATCCTTCGAAAATAAATATCGAAACCGTTCCAGCCTTTGAATTTTCTAAATTAAAAATATCAGACCCGAATGAACGCCCGGTGGGAACTGATTAATTTTTCTCAAGACGATACTGGGGCTATTTGCGCCAAGATTCAAATAATTTGACCTTTTCAGCGACTGGAACAGCCCCGATATTTTTTTTGAGGTCAAAATGAAACCGGAAATGGGATTTTAACATTTTAAAAAATCAGTCTACAGATTATAAAGTCCTTGCGGACCAGGATGAAATTGTTTACATGAAAAAAAATAACTCCCCCAACCCATATTAAAATAAGAGGGGCGTTGAGAAACGAATAATTCAAAAGATAGGTTACAGATTTATTTAAAATATCTCTAAATATTCAATCCACCATCTTTGTTGAAAAGTATGTTGATAACGATGTGGAGAATTAATTCGATTAGTTTTTTCAAAGAGTTCGGCAATCGTGTTTTTTCGCAGGGATTGTTGATAAGTTTCTGGTGTTATTTTTGAATACTTTTTTAGACAACCATGGAGGGCATGAAGAACATGAAGAAAAGAATTTTTTGAGTTTGTTTTTTTTCATTTGGACGAAATTTTCTGACATTTTTATCATTTGAAATAACAGGTATTTTCTTAATCTTCATGTTCTTCATGAGCTTCATGGTCGACCAATCTTTTGTCTTTCACAGATGGGAACGGTTAACTTTTTCTTATCCTCAAGGTTTTTAGACGTAGCATGCTACGTCTCTACGGTGGTTTCCGTTTCATTGGATTTATTCAGAGACAATTGTCGGGAATGGGTCGGCACGCCGGCCGACCCCTAAGGTGAATTTTTCAGGTTTTTGATTTCCATGGGAATTTTTCTACTTTTTGACTTTTTCGAGGCGGGACATGAGTTCGTCGTTGAGTCTGACGTATCTGCTTTTGCCTCGCTCTATTGTGACCATTCCGATGGCCATTCCTTTTCTTTTTCGGAGAAATTTTCGCTCGGTGTACCAAACTTCTCCTTCCTTTCCTTCGGATGCTTTGCTGTACTGGATGGCGAGGGCGCAGCCGAGGAGGATGTCATCGTCGGAGAGCTGTTCGTTTTTCGTTTTCTTCAGTATTACGTGGCTGCCGTGGTAGTCCTTTGCATGAAACCACATGTCGTGGGGCGAGGCGACTTTTAGTGTGAGTTCGTCGTTGTCCCTGGCCGATTTTCCGACGAGATATGTCTTCCCTCTCTTCGAAATGTATGTGTGGTAGGGTTCGTGAACCGATTTTTCCCTTCGTCTGGGTCCTTCGGACGCCGCTTCTTCGGGTTCGAAGGTGTCGATTTCGGAGAGCTCTTCCCGGACGGAATCAATCATCTCCTCTATTTTCTCCAGTCCCCGTTTATGTTTCTTGGCTTTTGTGAAGCGAAGCTCCATGTTGTCCGCGAGACTTCTGGATGGGTCGAGCTTAACCGTCACTTTTTCACCGGCACTGTTGTAGAGTTCTATGGACTCCATTTTCTTTTCGGGGCCGGTGGCGTAAAGCCAGGTTTTGAGCAGAATTCCTTCGTCCATCAGATCCGTACTTTTGGCTGTACTCTCTTCCAGATCCCGGGTGAGATTGGAAAGCTTTTTCTCAAGGAATTTGCGGCGTTTCTTTACGGCTTCAAGTCTCCGCCGTTCACTTTCCTCCTCAACCATGGAGATGAATCGCTGCTGCCACTCCAGGGGATCGGTAACTTTCGGCTCGATATGTTTCATGGTTCCGGCAGGTTCGAGTGCGTCGTTTTCGTTCTCGCACCAAACCGTGCCTTTCTCATCCTCTATTCTTATCGCCTTGCTTCCGAAAAGGGGAACTGTGAGAAATGATCCGCCAAGATCGAACCTGATTACTTTTCCGTACTCTTCAAGAATTTCGACGTTCCGGATTCGCCTGTTTTTGACATATTTTCGAATTCCTTCCTCTATCCTTGTCGCTTCCTTTCTTTCGAACGGATCGATTGTGGTGAGGGGGAACGCCATTTTGTGCCTTTTGGAGACCAGGACTCCCTTGGATTTACCGCCGTAGAGTGCAAGAATGAATCCGTCGGTCGTTTTTATGATCTTTTTTACTATGCTTCCTCTATCGTGCTCGTTGAGGTAGTCGGCCACTACTGAAAGTTCTGAAAGATACACGTTACCTCCTACTTTTCAAAAAAGGATTCCACCCGCCTGTTTCCTGAGGCGTTTCTCGCCCTGTCCCGGGACCAGAGTCTCAGCGCTTTTATCTCCTCTTCGTATGTCGTGGAGAGAGGCACTGTGTTTCTGAGTGCATTTTCAAGTGATGCCTGTGATAACTCCTGCTGACGGCTGTAATCGTTGATGAGCGCGTCCACTACCACCTGCTCGATTTCCGCTCCGCTGAATCTCTCGGATTGGCGGGCAAGTTTTGAAAGATCGTAGCTTTCGGGATCCCTGCCCCTCTTTTTCAGGTGAATACGGAATATTTCGGTTCGCTCTTCAGCGGATGGAAGATCGACAAAGAATATTTCATCGAACCTTCCTTTACGGAGAAGTTCGGGCGGAAGATCACGAACTCTGTTTGCCGTGGCTACGAGAAAAACCGGTTGGGTCTTTTCCTGCATCCAGGTTACAAGCCATCCGATCACTCTCCTGATTTCCGCCCCGCTGCCCTCCTGGCTGAGCGCCTTTTCGATCTCGTCGATCCAGAGGATTACGGGTGAAAACTGTTCCGCCGTCCTTACGGCTTCCTGGAGAAGTTCTTCGACGGATCTTCCTTTTCGAAAAAGGGAGAGGAAGTCGAGACGGATGAGAGGAAAGTTCCACACTCTGGAGATTGTTTTGGCCGTGAGACTCTTTCCGCAACCCTGGACTCCGAGGAGAAGAACCCCTTTGGGCATGGGAATTCCGAATTCACGCGCTTCGTCGGAGAAGTTGCTCCGGCGCCTTACGATCCAATCCTTGAGGGCGTACAGACCGCCGACACTGTCGATCGATTCGGCAACTTCCACCGGTTCCACCACGCTTTTCCTGCCCATCGCTCCCCTTTTGTAGGAGAGAATTTTCTCGAGGGCGCTCTCCTCGTCCATATTAGAAATCATGTGGACGATTTCGGATGCGTTTCTTCTCGAAAGTCCCGGCAGGTTGTTTCGGACAGCTTCCTTTCCCTCTTCAGAAAAGGGCAGGGAGTCGACATCGTCCATAACTTCGTCGAGTCCTTCCCACGCCTCCTCGATCATTGCATTTTCCAGAATGATGTCGGGAAGAGAGAGGGATCTGCAGAAAAAGATCACCTCGCATGAGCTGCGAAGGTATGTCTCCATGAAGCGAACTGCGAACGAATCGTCGGAAAAGAGATATTCGGCGAACGGAAAGGCGACTTTCGGCCACTTTTGAGTACTTTCTATCAAAGACTCAAGATTCTTTCCCTTATCTTCGCTCACCCAGCTTAATCTGTATTCGGACTCGCCTATGGCGTGAAGCGGGTCCCTTGTGAGAACTATCTTAATCATGATTTACCTCTCGTATCGTTGGTGCCATTATAATCAAAACGTTGTGCCAACGCAAAAATCTAGAACTGATTGACTTCATGAGATATACTGCTATACTTACCTGTTTTTTGTTTTACTTTTCAGGAGGAGAGCATGAAGTATCTCGTAACATCGGCACTTCCTTACGCAAATGGCCCGATTCACCTCGGTCATATTGCCGGTGCCTATCTCCCAGCTGACATATACAGCCGGTACCTCAGGAACAAGGGAAGAGACGTTATCTACATCTGCGGAACCGACGAACACGGTGTTCCGATCACAATAAACGCCGAATCGAAGGGAATCACACCCGAGGAGGTGATAAAGGATACCCATGCGGTTATCGAAAAGGGTTTCCAGATGATGAACATGAGCTTCGACATCTTCTCCGGAACCCACAATAATATTCACGAGGAGTTGAGCCAGGAGTTTTTCACAAAACTTCTCGACAACGGATACATTTCAGAGGGCGAAGTCGAGCAGTTTTTCTGCGAAAAGTGCGACAAGTTCCTCCCCGACCGCTACGTTGAAGGTGTATGCCCTCACTGCGGAAAGGAGGCGAGAGGAGATCAGTGCGACTACTGTGGAAACACTCTCAACAGCGTCGAGCTGAAGGAACCGAAATGCAAACTGTGCGGTGCGACTCCGGAAGTCAGAAAATCCAGCCACTGGTTTCTCGATCTCAACAAGTTCCAGGACAAACTTGAGAGCTGGCTGGATTCCAAAACAAACTGGAAAAGCAACGTCAAGGCGTTCTGCAAGCAGTGGTTTGAGAGAGGTCTTGAGCCCAGAGGAATCACCCGTGATCTCAAGTGGGGTGTTCCGGTTCCCGTCGAAGGCGGCGAAGGAAAGGTTCTCTATGTATGGTTCGATGCCCCTATCGGCTACATCTCCTTCACAAAAGAGATGTTCGCCAAGAAAGGTGCGGATGAGAATGAATGGGAAAAATGGTGGAAAGGCGGAGACGACGTCAAGCTTGTCCACTTTATCGGAAAGGACAACATTGTCTTCCACTCCATAATCTGGCCGGCAATGCTCATGGGAACAGAGGAGGGCTTCAAGCTGCCTGACGAAATTCCTGCCAACGAGTTCCTCAACCTCGAGGGTGACAAGTTCTCCACTTCGAAAAACTACGCAATCTGGGTTCACGAATTCCTCGAAAGATTCAAGAGCGACTCAGTTCGTTACTATCTTGCCCAGATCGCACCGGAATCTAAGGATGCGGATTTCTCCTTCACCGGTTTCCAGAATGCGAACAACTCCGAGCTTGCGGGAATCTACGGAAACTTCGTAAACAGGAACCTGGCATTCATCACAAAGTACTTCAAGGGCAAACTCACAGGTGACATGACTTTCACCGAAGAGGACGACAAGATGTGGGAAGATGCCCGCAGGGAGCTCAAGATCATTGAAGACAGCTACGAAAACTTCAAGGTTCGCGATGCCGTATTCCACATAATGGAACTCGGCCGCGTAGCCAACAAGTACTTCGACACAATGGCTCCATGGGCGCTTCGTAAAGAGGACAAGGAACGCTGCAAGGGTGTTCTTTTCAACTGCGTAAACCTCATCGAGACAATGGCGACAGTGATGGAACCGATCACACCGGAAGCTTCCAGAAAGGTTAAGAGAATGCTCGGACTTGAAGAGAACTTCAGCTTCGACACACTCTACGAAGCACAGATCAAGGAAGAGTTCCGCATGGGCGAAGCTGCAGAAATTCTCTTTACGAAGATCGAGGACGAAACCATGGCTGAAGAGAGAAAGAGGCTCGGTCTATGAAACTGATCCTCGCCAGCGGTTCACCGCGGAGATTGGAACTGCTTTCACAGTTCGGATTTCCGATAGAAGTTGTAAAATCCACAGTTGATGAAATCGTGGACGAAAAACTTTCTGCAGAGGAAGTTGCCGTCGATCTTGCACTCCAGAAAGGACGTGAGGTTTCCGGGAAATTGGGGACGGAGAATCCTGTCCTCAGCGCCGACACGATCGTCGTGATGGAAGATAGCATTCTCGGAAAACCGAAGGACAAAATCGACGCCGTGAAGATGATGCACCTTCTCAGCGGAAGGACTCACCGGGTCATCACCGGAGTTTCCATCTTCTTCAACGACAAGGTGGACAGCTTCTTTGTCTCTACCGACGTCACGTTCAAGCATCTCAGTGAAAAAGAGATCGAGGATTACACCAATTCCGACGAACCCTACGACAAAGCAGGTGCCTACGCCATTCAGGGACTCGGAAGCTTCATGGTGAAATTCATCTGCGGATCCCATTCCAACGTAATCGGGCTTCCCGTCGCGGAAGTTATCCGTCATCTTCAGAAAATCGGTTTTTTGGAAGGAATTAAGAGATAGTTCAGGTTGAAGAGTCGAAGAGTTTAAGAGTGGAAAAGTTTTTTAACCGTTCCACTCTTTCTCTTCTCGACTCTTCCACTTCATGGACTTTTCCACTTTTCTACTAATCAAAACGGCCAGAAACTGTTGTCATACCAAACTTTCTCCAGAAGATCGTGATCCATTTCCGAAAGCATGGAAAGGTGTTTCTTCTCGAACTTTGCCAGCCAGTTGTAGCACTTTCTCTCATCCACATCTTCCGACTCCTGCGCCCGCTGTGAATAGATTTCAACCGATCGTTTTTCCATGTCTATGGCGGCTGAAATTGCGGCGGCTTCAAAACCGGCACTGCCGATTTCGTCCCTGATTCGCTTGTCGAATACGGCATCCGCGATTTCGTTGCCGGGAACATCCGACATAAAAGTTCCGCTGGCTTTGTAGTGCTTCATCTGCTCCGACAGATAGTTCTCATGAAGTTTTTCCTCCTCTGCCATTGTTCTGAAAATCTTTTTTACGCCTTCGCTCTCGGTCATTTCCGCAACTTTTGAATAGAGCGCCTGCCCTCTTCTTTCCATCATGATGGCTCTCTTTAAGATCTCCACTGCCTTTGCTTCTTTCATCAACTCCTCCCTCAAGTGAAAATAACCACTAATGGTAAATCAGCCTTGTTTTCAAATCAACGGTCCTGTTGAATCTCAACATTTCACTGCAAACAAACCGGCTCTTAACAAGAATTTAATAATTGATATTTAAATAAATATGACTATTAATTTTTGTTCCTTTTGGCCTGTTTTGATATTTGATATTTAAATTTTTCAACTAATTTTGGAGATTACTATGAAAAAATTTTTTATTATGCTTTCGTCCCTACTGCTTGCAACAAACCTGGTTTCCGCAGAAGAAACAAAACCCGCAACGGTTGAACTACCCTCGTGGATTTCAAAGTTCAAGATAAGTGCAGATGCAAGACTCCGTTACCAGATCGAGATGAAGGAAACGGCTGACGGAACCGAACAGGATCGTGATCGGGGAAGAATGAGATTCAGAATAAAAACCCAGTTTCAGCCTTCCGACAGCATCAAACTTGTCGCCCGCCTTCGCACAAACAACATCACCATGGGAAAAGACAACTTCGACGGAGAAGGAAATACCGAGAATATTTCTGCTCTCTTCGATCGCTACTACTTCGAGGCGAAACCGTTTTCCTTCCTCACAATCACGGGAGGCGGATTTGAAAGCCCTTTCAGCAAATCAACTCTTGTTTGGGACACCTACTATCACATGACTGGACTTGTTGAGGATTTTCATCACTCATTCAAAGATGCAAATATAGCTCTCAGCGCAGGTCAGATCATGGTCGGAGAACCGGACTGGACCGGTGAAGATGACGACTATTTTGAAAAAAATCTCTGGCTTTTCGTTGTGAGAGCAGAGGGAAGTTACAAAACCGGCGACCTCTCATTCGGGGCAGGAATTACCTACTGGGATTACAGCGATGCAATAAAATTCATAGGGATGGAGAAAAATGCTGAAGTTCAGGTCGAAGGTCCCGACTACAATCTTATCAACCCCAACCTTTTCATCAGCTACGATCTTACAAAAACACTTCCTCTGACGCTCTCCTTTGATCTCATCAACAACCTTGATGCCGACGATCACGGAATGGGATGGCAGGCTGGCCTCTTACTCGGAAAAGCAAAGAAGGCAAACACCTTCTCGATAGGTGGTTTCTACAAGCACGTCGAAGCTCTCGCAACTTACGGTCCGATGGCCGACAGCGACAACAATATTCCTGTAAATGGAAAGGGGTTCAATATAAACGCAGCATACGCCGTAGCCGATTTCTGGCATCTTGAAGCAAAGATATGGCACACGGAAAAGATAGAGGATGAACTTGAAGGGCATAAGAAATATATGAATATTCACCTTCAGACAATTTTCAAATTCTAGAAAATTCCACAAAGTTTGAAAATTGTGAAGTTCGAACTTCCATAAACTTCATCGGGCTTAAAATCGCTTCACATCATAATAAAATAGGCGGGGATAACCCCGCCTGAAAAATCGAAAGTTAGATAGAAGTTATTTCTGCATTGCGAAATGTGCAACCCTTTCTGCAACTTCAAGAGTTTTTGCACTTCCACCCATGTCGTAGGAGACGGTTTTACCTTCTTTTATCGTTTCGGATATTCCGTGAAGAAGTTTTTCAGCGAGTTCTTTTTCGCCTACGTAGTCAAGCATCATTCTTCCGGCGAGAAGCATCGCCATCGGATTTACCTTGTACATTCCTTCGTATTTGGGAGCGGATCCGTGTACAGGTTCGAAAACGGCATACTCTTTTCCGATATTTCCGCTGTGAGCAAAACCGAGTCCGCCCACAAGCTGTCCTGCAAGGTCGCTTATGATGTCGCCGAAAAGGTTTTCCGCTACGAGAACTTCGTACTTCTCGGGAGACTTGACAAGCCACATTGCGATTGCGTCTACGTTATCCGACCATGCTTCGATCTCGGGATAGTCTTTTGCAACTTCCTCAAAAACCTCAAGCATCAGTCCTCCGGTTTTTCGAAGAACATTGGGTTTCTCAACAAGGGTTACCGAGCCTTTTCCGAACTCTTTCGCATGCTCGAAAGCCGCCCTGATTATTCTTTCGGCACCCTTTCTTGTTATGATTCTTGTTGAAAGTGCAATGTCGTTGTCTTCAAGATCCATGAACCTCTTCATTTTGGGAGATTCCTTGAGCATCGCTTCGCGGAGCGGAGCTGAAACGGGACCGAATTCTACACCGGTGTAACTTCCCTCTGTATTTTCACGGAAAACGGTGATGTTGATGTCGTCCTTGAGATTAAGAGGACTTCCCTCAAAAGCGAAGTTGGGTCTTTCATTACAGTAGAGATCGAACTCCTGACGAAGTCTGACAATGGGAGAGAAGTAGGTAAGTCCCTTCCCTCTGAGTTCCGGAACAAGTTCTGTCTCGGCATCTCTCTGAGGTTTGGAGGTGATGGCTCCGAACATTGCGGCATCCGTCGTCTTGAGCATCTCAACTGTCCTGTCAGGCAGGGGATCTCCCTCCTTACACCAGAATTCCCAGCCGATATCTCCGTGCACATACTCTGCGTCGAGTCCAAGTTTGTCGAAAACCATCCTCAATGCTTCCATGACCTCTTTTCCAACACCGTCACCGGGAAGCCATCCAATTCTGTGTTTAGCCATCTAATTCTCCAATAAAATGTTTTTAATAGGGCCTAAAATGTATTTGCACAGAAATATTGTTACAGTATTCTATTTTTATGTCAAATTAATTGAGAAGATAATTTTATGAATAAAAAAGGAATATTAAATAACGACCACATCCGGTGGTGGCGGTGGTGGTGGCGGATTTGGATTGTCGGGCGGCGGCGGCGGCGGATCAAAGTTAAGCACTCTCGATTCTGCCGCAAAACTCGGGTCCGAACAACCGACATTTTCCGCATACGCGGAAAGAAAAGTTGAAAATGTAAGAAAGAGTGCGAAAAACAACTTCACGCCTAATCTCCATTCAAGTTCGAATCAACTATACAACATTTTTTCTGGAGAGTCAAGAAAAGAGACTACTCCGATGAAAAAATCCTGAATCCTTCAAGCCTTTTACCCGATTCATGTTCCGCAGCTTTAAGCAGCTCTTCCGGATCCTTTTTCCATAAATCCAATACAAAAGGGAGTAAATTCACTTGAGGCCCGTCGCTTACCGCAAAGTACTCACCCGCAGGAGAAAAGGCCAGACTGTAGCCCGAATAGGATAGCTTAAGCTGCTTTTCCCTCATTCCAGTAAAACGATCCCAAATAATCGCACTCTCCCCAATTGAAACGAAGTGATCCCCGGAAGGAGTAAAGCGCACCATGTTTATCGGGCTTTTATGTCCGGAAAGAAGCATCTTCATCTTTCCCGATCTGATATCCCAAATCCTGAGACTCCGATCCTCACCGGCGGATACAAGAAGTTTGCCGTCAGGGGAGAAATCTAGGGAAGTGAGAGCATCCGAATGTCCTTCGAGAGAAAAAAGCCTTTTTTTCAATGGAACACTCCATACTATAATCCGCTTGTCCCTTCCTCCGGAAGCGATAAGCATTCCGTCGGATGAAACGGTGACGGCTTTTACGGCACTCTCATGCCCAGTGAGGGTAAACTTCAGCTTCCCTTTCCCTATCTCCCAGGCTTTTACCGATTTATCAATGCTCCCTGAAAAGAGTGTTTTTCCGTCGGGAGAAAGCGCCAGGGAGAATATGGAATCCTGATGTCCCTCAAGAGATCCCACCTCTTTTCCGGCTGAAAGAGAGTAGATTCTAATGATTCCATCACTGCCGCCACAGAAAATCCGTCTACTGTCTGAAGAGAAGAGTGCTGAATATACAACTTCACCCTTTCCATAGAGAACGGAAATCTGCTTGCCCTTGCGAAGGTCCCAGATCCGGACGCTTTTGTCCCAACTTGTGGTAACCATATAGCGCCCGTTCGGAGAAATATCGACAGATGGAATATAGGTCCGGTGTCCGCGAAATATCTTCGCCATTCTGTGAGCCTCGCTCTTCCAAAGGATAAGTCTGCGGTCCTCACCCGAAGAGATTACCTGCCTCCCATTTTTTGAAAAGGCTATGTTGAAAACTGAACCATCATGCCCTCTGAGGGTCGATATCAACCTCTTCTGTGCAGTATCCCATATTCTTATGGTTCCGTCCCTTGAGGCTGCAGCCACTTTCGATCCATCGGGATGAAATACCACATCGAAAAATGCGTCCCAATGCTTGAATGAGTGAAGAAGATTGCTCTCCCTCCATGACCAGAGTCGAATGGTTCTGTCGTATCCAGCAGAGGCGAGAAATCTTCCGTCAGGGGAAAAAGCAAGTTTGACAACCGCCTCCCTGTGAGCTTGAAGCCTGGCAAACAATCTGCCGTGACGAATAGAATAGATTACTATTTCCCCCTCAAGACCTGAAAAGGCGAGAAACGATCCATCGGGAGAGAATGCGAGGGTTCTGATTCTTATTCCGAAACTCGGAATTTTGGCTATTACGGATCCGCTTGAACTATCCCATAGAAAGATCGGGCTCTCGGCTCCGGTCGAAGCGACAAACTTTCCGTCAGGGGAAAAGACAGCATCAAACACCCGGCCCATGTGCCTCGTAAAAACAAGTCGTTGCTCCATTGTGGCACTGTTCCATATACGAACAGTTCCATCCCAGCCGGCGGAAAGCAATCGACTTCCATCAGGAGAAAAGGTGACGGTTTGGACCTCGTCTCTGTGCCCTTTAAAAACACCCTTCACTCCTCCCTTCTTTGAATTGTAGATTTCAACAGATCCGTTTTTCCCCGCTACCGCAATTTCACCTGCCCCAGGGGAAAGAGCCATTCCGTTAAACGGATAGGCGAAACGGTGAAGCGTCTCAAGATAGCCGTCGTAACGGTAAACCGACGCCGTATAGTAGCTTGAGACCGCCGGAAGAATACTTTCATATGCGGAGACGGTCCCAAGACGGGAGCTCTCTGGAAAACGATAGGGACTGAACATGTTGTAGGGATTGTGGTAGAGGGATGCAGCCGCAAATATTTTCGCCTTGGAGTAGTCCTTTTCCTTCAGAAGCCTTTCGGCGCTCTCCTGGTAACCGAGAGCGAGATTGAGATGTGCCAACCGCTCATTCTCAACCGTCTCCCTGTAGGCATTGAAAATCGTAACGGACCCAAATATGAGAACTGCAACAAGCAGCCCAAGGGCTATCGAAAGACTCTTGTTCTTGGTAACAAAACGCCGGAACAGCTCCCAGGAACTGTACTCATAGGCATTCACCCTGTTCCCGGACATGTAGTTTTCAATCTCCCTCGAAAGGTCGATAGCGTTCAGATATCTGTCTTCCCTTGCGGGAGTAAAACTTTTTTCAACAATTGCACACAGCTCAGGCGGGGCATCAGGCTCAAGATCTTGAATTCTATCCGGAACATGGTGAATCACCTTGTAGAGAACCTCCTGCACGTCCTTTCCCTCATAGGGTGGTCTGCCGGTAAGAATCTCATAAAGCACTGCTCCAAGGGCGTAGATATCGCTTCGCTCATCCACCCGATCCACTTCCCCGCGGGCCTGTTCCGGACTCATATAGGCCGGAGTTCCCATCGCCTTCCCCTGAACAGTTACTCCTATGACTTCGGAAGCGGAGGAGCCCTCCTGTTCAATCGACTGTTCGCTTTCCCCCTTCACCTTGGCAAGACCCCAATCGAGAACAACCGTCTCTCCGAACTCTCCCAGCATTATGTTTTCGGGCTTCAAATCTCGGTGAACAACACCCCTGCTGTGAGCGTAGGCTACGGCATTGCAGATGTCCCTGAAATGTGGAAGAAGAAGAAGACGCTCCTTAAGATCGATACACTTGTCGATGGCGCTTGCGAGGGTCTGTCCGTTTACGAGGCGCATCGTATAGTAGAGAGTACCGTCGTCTCGACTTCCGATCTCGTATACCGGCACAATGTTCGGGTGCTCAAGCTGTCCGGTTACCCTCGCCTCCCTGAGGAAACGAGCCCGCGCTATCAGGTTACGATCCACCAGAGGAACAATTTCGCCATTTTTCGCTCCGGAACGAAGCAGCTCCTTGAGCGCCACCTCCCTTCCGACATGCTCGTCAAAGCCTACGAGAACCCTTCCTATACCACCCCTTCCCCTTTCTCCTATGATACGGTAACGTCCCGGAGATTCGCTTGTCACCTCGAGCTCCTTCTCCGACAGCGGAAATCGATCACTGCCTTCGGGGGGAAAATCAATAGAGGCTGTCACGGTTCTATCGGGCGATTTTTTTTCTCTATCTTTGATTTTTTCTCTATCCATGGATTCGCACAGCAGTCAAACCGGCGCAATTATAACAGAAGAAGTGGATTTTTCAAACTTTCAAATACAGAAGCTGGAAGTGGGAAGTTGACACCCCATTTTTTCTCTGCTAGCTTATTGTGTCGTATTCAGGAGGTTTTTATGGAAAAATTGTCGCTCCCCAGGGTTCTTTATCTTGCTGTCTATCTTTCCCCTAGTGGAATAAAAGTAAACGATTTCATATCACTCTCAATCAAGGAGCCCCTGAAAAGTTTCCGCTTTATAGAAAATGCTATGGAGGAGGGGATTGTCACCATCAGCGAGGGCGATGGGGAAAGCCTCCTCATCTGGACAGGTTCGGCAGACAACTCCGTATCCATACTCGAAAAGGCCGAAGATTCCGACTGGATCAACCTTGCCCGTCACTCCCGATTCCGTAATGAAATGTTGTCTGTTGCCGAAAATTCCATAGAAAAACTGAACGAATTCCTCGCAGCAAGAATTCACATGGCCCTCTTGAAGGAGGTTGAACCCGAAGAATTTCAAGGCGGCCCTCTGGCATGGGTCGATTTGCTTCTCAAGAGTTTCAGATTGAACATAGTTCTGCACTGGCTTGACATAGATCTTCTCGACAGGGCAATCGATATCTCAATTTCCATGGGAAAACTGGACAGACAGGCCCCGCTTCTCGCCGCGAGAGGATTTCGGGAAATATATGGAGGCAACAGTGAAAAGGCCATGGAGTACTACCTCCACGCAAAGGAGGCCGCCCACGCAATGCGCAACCCTTCCCTTGAAATGGAGGTCAACCTCTACATCTCACTTTCCCTTCAGATCGTGGGACGCCTTCAAACCTCCGTGGAATGGTTCGAAGAGTGGCTGGGAAACAGCGATGAAAACCTGTTTCTCCCCGGCATGCAGACGACCATGGACTCTACATTTCACACATTCGGAGTTCTTGCCGTAGCCTACGTAAACACAGGTTCGGCCCCGAGGGGCATTGAACTTGCTCACAGACTCCGTAACTTCGGGGAAAAAAGCAACTCCGATCACCTGACCACAATCGCCCACATAGCACTTGCAAGAATATACTCGGAACTGGGAGAGGTACAGTCAGCCGAAAACTGGTCTAATTCAGCTTATCGTTTCGCCTCCAATCAGAAGGAATCATTCATGCCCGTCTGGTATGCGGCCGTTCCTCTGGCTTGGTGTAAAATGAAAAAGGGAGATCGCCTGGAGGCTGCATCGATCCTGCGTCGAGCTGTAGAGAACAGAGAAAACGAAAGCTGGCCCTACTTTTACGGATCGGTTCTTCTCGAATTGATAGAGGGGCTGGCGGACCTGCTTCCCGAATCACTGATCCGGGAAAGGGAGAGCTCTCTGGAAAGTCCCAACATTTTCATACGGGGAGTGGCCACACTTCATATGGCGCAGAGAATCCGCAGATCAATAAACATGCCTGAAATGAATAGTGAGCTTGAAGGCCTGTTTGAGCGTTCGACAATGCTTCTTGAGCAGGCTGGTGGACGTTATCGTCTTAAGAAATTTCACAGCAGCAGAAATCAACAGAAGTCAGAGAGAAGCGAACCGCATCAAAAGACACCGCAAACCTTCCCCTTCCTCTTCTCTAACCGGATGGATCGAAATCGATACCTGATGAATTCCGTTATAGAACTTGGAAACATCTCATCTTTATCGATGAAGCGCGAGGGAATATTCGGCCACTTTCTCGCAGGAGTCATGCGCCTTTTCGGAGTAGAGCGGGCGAAGCTTGCAGAACGGCATCCACACAAGAAAATTCTTGCATCCAGAGGCGAATCTGTCCCGACTGGAGATCAATCCATCAACCGAACTGAGGTCAGATTCCCTTACGGTTCAAAGCGAGGTGTTCTTTTACTTGAAAATACCTACACCGAACCCACTCTGTCCCAGGCAGACAAAGAAATTGTGGCAAATCTGTCAAAACAGCTTACGATCTTCATGGAAAACATCTCCTGCCTTAAACAGATGCGAAGCAGTGACGATCTTCAACTCATTGAAAATATCTACCACCCGCAGAAAGGGGAAAGCGCGATCGTCGGCGACTCTCTTCCTGTAAGAGATCTTCAGTCAATGATAGACAAGGTGGCGCCGACAGACTCCACCGTTCTGATTTATGGAGACACAGGCGTAGGAAAGGAGCTGGTGGCTCATGAAATTTTCAAGAGAAGTGAAAGAAAAAATCGCCCGTTTCTCACCCTCCATCTGTCATCAATTGCTCCCGGCCTTGTGGCGAGCAGTCTTTTCGGCCATGAAAAGGGCGCATTCACCGGAGCCACAACCAGAATGAAGGGGCGATTCGAGCTGAGTGACGGCGGTACACTTTTTCTTGATGAAGTTGGCGAACTTCGTCTTGAAGATCAGGTCATGCTTCTGAGAGTTCTACAGGACGGATGCTTCGAACGACTCGGTGGACACCGTCCCATTCATTCCGACTTCAGATTGATAACCGCCACGAACCGGGACCTTAAAAAAGAGGTCGAAGCTGGCAGATTTCGGGAGGATCTCTACTACAGACTCAACGTTTTCTCTCTCAACGTTCCGTCTCTCAGGGAAAGACCGGAAGACATACCTCTTCTTGCGCTCCACTTCATTTCCCAGGCTTCGAGAAAGCTGGGAAAAGAGTTTCGAAACATCCCTGAATCCGCTCTTGAAAATCTCAAAAGTTACAGCTGGCCCGGGAATGTCAGGGAGCTTCAGCATTTCATGGAGAAAGCGGTTCTTCTCTCCGATACATCGACACTGCAAATTCCGACTCTTACCGATACCCCTCAATCAATTGACAGGAGAAGCATGGACGTGACTCCCGGCTCACTTGAAGATGCGATGAGAAACTATTTTGAATCTCTTCTGATTTTCACTGGAGGAAAAGTCACTGGAGAAGGCGGAGCTGCAGATATCTCCGGATTGAAACCCTCTACATTCAACTGGAAAATCAAGAAATTGGGATTGAGAGCCGCACTTGAGGAGATAAGAAAATCTATAAAAAAATCCTGAGAAAACGACCAACAGTCATCTCTTAGCCGCATCAAAAGAAGTACTTTCAGCAGTTTCAGTTAAAACTTTTCCCAAGAATATGAACAGGAATCCTGAACAGATTCTGCTTTCATAAGAGATTCATACAAATTGATGTTGGATAAAAAAAAGCCGATCGTTACGATCGGCTCTATAAAAAAAGATGGTGCAGAAGGGGGGAGTCGAACCCCCACACCAGCAATAGGCACAAGATCCTTAGTCTTGCGTGTCTACCAATTCCACCACTTCTGCACCAGGGAAAAAATCATATTTAAAAAGAGCGGTTCCGGAAGGGAATTACTTGTTTCCCTCGGGTTTTTCGCCTTCAGCCTTCTTCTCTACGGCTTTCTTCGGCTCAGCCTTCTTCGGCTCAACCTTAACTTCCTGCTGCACAGCATCCGTTACAGAGCTACTGTCACTTGAAAGGTGCGCAAGCCAGACAGAGTTCAGCATAAAAAGAGCAGCGAGAACAGTCGTTACCTTGGTAAGAATGTTCGCAGCTCCTCTAGCTCCGAAGACAGAGCCGCTGCTTCCACCAAAGATGGCGCCCATTCCTTTCTTGCCTTCCTGAAGTAATACTACCGATATAAGCAGGAGAGATATCACAACCTGAAGGATTGCAAAAATTGTAAACATCGGGACCTCTATCTTCCAAACAACATTCGAACATGGCTAAATATAATTTTTTATTCTCCCTTGTCAACATAAAATGCGGCTTTTTTAAAAAAAGTTCATAAACTGCGGTATTTTCTATATACTTTTCTCACAAAAACCATGGAGAAAACGATGCGAAAATTCCTCGTCGGGGTCGATCTAGGCGGAACAAAAATTTATACCGCCGCTTCAAAAATTGACGACCCCCAAAAAATTGTTTCAGAAAACACAATAAAAACGGAGGCATCCAAAGGCCTCACCCATTCTCTCCAGCGGATACTCCTCTCCATCGACGAAGCCATGTCGGACTGCGAAATCAGCGCTAATGAAGTTGCCGCCATCGGAATCTGCGTTCCCGGCCCGGTCGATCCGGCTACCGGAACAGTACACATCTGCCCAAATCTTCCAGGATGGGAAAATGTAGCCGTGCAAAAAATCCTTCAGGATCGATACGCTGTTCCCGTTCATGTTGAAAACGACGCAAAAGCTGCAGGGCTCGCGGAATCAATTTTCGGTGCAGGTAAAAACTATCGACACCTCTTCTACATCACCATCAGCACCGGAGTCGGTGGCGCCATCATCGTCGACAACAGGATTTTTTCCGGAATCGACGGGGCAGCGGGTGAAATCGGGCAGACCAGACTTATCGACGGGACAGTTTTCGAGAAGACCGCATCAGGCACCGCAATCAAAAATCTCTTCGGAATTAACCCGGAAGAGATCCCCGATCTTCTCAAGAAAAATGATGTGACTGCGGAAAAGGCACTTTCCCACCTCGTAAAACACATCGGGATCTGGCTTTCGAACATCACGACCCTTTTGAATCCGGAAGTAATCGTTGTCGGCGGAGGGGTTTCCAACCTCGGAGAAATTCTTTTAGATCCTGTCAGGAAAATTATTCGCCGGAATTCTTTCTCAATAAGCGGCCAGAGAGTTAGGATTGTTCCATCGGTTCTCGGAAAAAGAGTCGGAGTACTTGGTGCCCTTGCGCTACCACTGATGGAAAAGAAATAAGTTTCATATTCCATGCAAATATCAATTGCCGAAAATCTAATCAGAGAAGAAAAAGAGTTTTTTCTTCTCTATTTCTCTTTCTAGATAATTGCTTAAGATATCGGAGGAAAAATTATCGGAATTGTCAGTCCATGCGGGCTTCAATCGTTCCGGCGCCGGCCCTATCTGCCTTCGCCTTCATATCAAGAACAGGAGCGAAAAGATCCATAATCTCAACTATTCGACCGATTTTGACGGAGTAGTCGCCGTTATGGTCTCCGAAAAGAATATCCAAGAATGTCGGTTTTTCAGGAAAGTATTTTATGTTCACCGGTTCGTCTGCCTTCACGTTGAGTTTCTTCCTGATCCAGGCCAGAGCTTCCCTGTAGCCGCCCATTTCGTCCACAAGGCCTCGTTCCAGGGCATCCGCACCTGTCCAGACCCTTCCCTTTGCAACCTCTTCCAGTTTTTCAAAAGGCATCTTCCGTCCTTCGGCGGCGCGGGCGACAAAATCGTTGTAAATTGTGTCCAGCACTCTGTTCATGTGAGCCTTCTGTTCTTCCGTGAGACTCTTTGAACTTGAAAAAATCATGGAGTTCTTTCCTTTCTGAACGGAGTCGAAGTCTATCCCGATTTTTTCCCAGAAGGGAAGTGTATAAAGCTTTCCGACAACCACACCGATGCTTCCGGTCAACGTTGCTGGCTGAGCAAAAATTCTGTCGGCACCCATGGAGATGTAGTATCCACCGGAAGCTGCGAGTGAACTCATCGATACGACGACCGGTTTGCCCTTTTCCTTCGCCTTTATCACTTCGCGCCACACAACTTCAGATGCGATGACAGATCCGCCGGGGCTGTCGATCCTTATGAGAATCGCGTCGACATCCTTGTCCTCAACCGCGTCTCTTATCGCTTTCGACATTGTGTCGGATCCTATTGAGGAGGATGCGCCTGAGGGATCGTACTCGCTTTTTCCTCTCTTTATCCCGCCGCCACCGTAAATGAGTGCAACATTCTTGGCGTCAGCCTTCTCTACCCTCTCCCGGATCATTTCGTTCACGTAGGCTGAAATGGAGATGAATTTACTTTTCCCGTGTTTCTTGTCGATCGAGTCGTAAACCTCGTCCCTGTATTTAACGCCGTCGATCAAACCGCCATCAAGCGCCTCCTTTGAAAAGAGAGGTGCCTTGTCAACAATCGCGAGGAGAGCATCTTTTTCTATTTTCCGATCAACACCCACATCCTTCACGATCTGATCAAACAGACTCTGGACCATTCTGTCCGCGGATTCCCGGTGATATTTCGTCATCTCCTTTTCCACAAACATGTTCCAGTAGGTCTTATACTCCTTTCTGTGACCTCCCTGCACTTCAACACCCAGCTTGTCGAAAAGTCCCCGAACAAACATGCTCTCTGCTGCAAGTCCGGTGAAGCCAAGGACTCCGGAGTGCTGGAGATAGATCTTGTCGTATACGCTTGCAAGATAGTAGCTCTTTGTGCCTTTACCGACTTCTCCGAAAGTTTCGGACCATGCGTAGAGTCCCTTGCCGCTCTTCTTGAACTTTTCTATTGCCTTTCGAATCTCCTGGACCTGCGCGTAACTGAGAGAGACGCTGTCGATTTTTGAGATTATACCGGTAACTCTCTTGTCGGCTGCAGCCTTCTCGAGCGCATCAAGAAGATCCGGCATCGAAAGTTTTCTGCCGAAAAGCTCAGCAACAAGTTCGTCATCTGACGAATATTCGGTTATCCCTCCTGGAAAATCCAGACGGAGAAAAACGTTGCTTTCCGGAATCCTATCCGCCTCCTTTTTAATACTTATCCCTATTCCGACCATAACCGCAATTGCGATGAAAAGGGCTCCTATCACCATCAGGGATCTCGTAATTATTTTCCTGACTGCGTTTAAGAAAGACTTTATTGCCTTCATCTGCTACCCCCTTTCGCCGAAAATAAGCGTTCCGACTCTTACCATGGTTGCACCCTCTTCGATGGCGACATCGAAATCGGCGGACATTCCCATGCTCAATTCGGAAAAAACATCCTGATCGAGACTGAAGTCCCGCACAAGTCGAAGATAGACCTCCCTGAGCCTGCGGTGATAGGGCCTTAGCTCTTCCGCCTCGAGAAAAGGAGGAATCGACATCAACCCTCGAACTCTAAGGTGATTCATTTTTGAGATCTCTTCAAATGCGGCGGCAAGTTCGTTCTCTTCTATTCCGCCTTTCTGCTCCTCTTTTCCGACGTTGACCTGGATCAGCACATCTATGAAAGGAATCTCCTTTTTTTCGGCCTGCTTTTCTATCTCCGCAGCAAGTTTTACAGAATCGACAGTGTGAATCATCGCCACCTTATCGACAATGTACTTCACTTTGTTGCGCTGTAGAGAACCGATGAAGTGCCATACGATATCCTCATCCTTGAGCTCCTCGTACTTATCAAGAAACTCCTGGACGTAGTTTTCTCCGAAATCCCGGAGACCTGCACGCCGAAAATCCCGGATAAGCTGGGCGGGTTTTCTTTTTGAAACACCGATGAGGCGAACATCGTCAGCTCTGCGTCCACCTATTTCAGCAGCTCCTCCAACAACCTGGTAAACTTTTTTAAGAAGTTCTATCTTGGATTCCATATTTCTCTCCCAAAGTTGACATCTCGGCTGATTATAACAGCGGTTTCACTATTTTGAAGTTTTTGAACAAGTTCCTGGCGTTTAAAAAATTCAAGGGAGAATAATTCTTCTCAAAAACCGAGGTAGATTCCTAAGATCCTGAATTAAAAATTTGCACTGCCGCCACTCTGTAAACGATTGAATTTGAGAAAAATCCCTTTTCGGCTATACTTCCCCACGAAGGAGGAGTTAATGAACCTGATAATACTCAAAAAAAACGATTTCTTGGAGGGATCAACAACAGCCCTGCTCAGAGATCGCAGATTCAAACACATAACAGACAACATCAAGGTAAAGGAAGGAGATGCACTCAAAGTCGGAATGCTCAATGGCAAGATCGGTTCGGGAGTCGTAACGTCACTTTCAGAACACGAATTAACCATCGATGTTTCAATTTCGGACCTTCCTCCGCCTCCCCTTCCGCTTACCTTGGTGCTTGCGCTTCCCAGACCGAAAGTACTCAGACGAGTCATCCAGCACGCGACCACTCTCGGAGTAAAGGAGTTCTACATAATTAAAACCTGGAGAGTGGAGAAAAGTTACTTCGCAACACCCTACCTCTCCGAGGAAAAGATGATGGAAGAGATGATGCTGGGTCTTGAACAGGCCAGGGACACGATTCTACCCCGGTTTCATGTTCGCAAACTTTTCAAACCCTTTGTAGAGGACGAACTTCCAGCTATTATTGAAGGAAAGCAGGCCGTCGTTGCCCATCCCACGGGAAAATCACTGGATCATATAAAGCTTAACAGCCCCACTGTTCTCGCCGTCGGTCCTGAAGGTGGTTTCATACCCTACGAGATCGCTCTTCTGCAAAAGGTGGGATTTCAGACTCTATCCCTCGGCCCGAGAATTCTAAGGGTCGAAACTGCAGTCCCGTGGATTCTTGCAAAACTCTACTGATTCGACGGTAATTAAATCCGAAGAGTAGATTGTTCGCTTAATCTTCAATCCGAAAAATTTTTCCTCACCTTTTGAAGTTCAAGGCACACCGGCTCTTTTTGTCTTCCATATGAATTAGAACGCTTGTGAACCTATTTTCAAGCCTACTTTTCCGTTATTACGAATCTGCCAAAATCCATATTCGATTTGATCCGTTTTCTTTTCGGCAGTAAAATATAGTTATAGACTAAGAATGGAGGTCGGAATGAAATTTTTAATCCTCCTGGTTTTTCTTATCCTGTCTCCCATTCTCCCGGGACAGGAAGACCAGTTTTCATACGCACAGGCATCCAGGAAAATCGAACTCTACGTTGCGGATTACCTACAGCTGGGCATATCGAACTTTCCGGCATCGGGAACTCTTTCAATGGCACTTTACGAGGAGGATGTGGGTAAAATATCTGCCGGAGCCGAACTTTCGCCCATTGACCTAATAGGGTTTACAGCCGACTTTTCAATTTCATTCATCGTTCACTGTAACGATGAATTAACCGGCCCGCGCTGCAATACCCGAAATTTCTCAAGAAGCGACCGAAACATCCTGCAGAGTATTCCGATTGTCTTTCTTTCCGATTATGAAACGGAGAAGATATCTCCATCCATTGCCAGATTCAGGGAAATTACTCCCTACGATGCGGCTCACTTCAATGAGGAACAGATGCTCATAGTCGCCAAAATCGCATCTTGGGAGACCGGCGCAGCTCTCCGTTTCGGGAAAAATTACGAATCGTCTCTTGATTATGTCTCGGGAAAGGGTGGATTAGGCTGTTCCGGCACTTACAGAGTAGAACTATTTCCTCCGGACAGTGCCGATACAACACTCTTTCAGGGGCCGATCGAAGAGATATTCTTGATGGACACCACCAAATTCGAAACACGTGGAACATACAGAATTCACTACGAAATCATATTTACGGAATGCTTCGCTTTTTTCACTGATGAAAGAAGGGACGGAACATCCTTCGCACACCCCTATATGGTTTCATCAAAAAGGCAGGAACCCCTGAATATTAAATTCGTTCTTCGGTTGAGGATCTACTGAGCTTTTAGTTTTGCCCTGATAAAGTTTTCCAAGCCTCCGGCTTCCATGATTCCATTCACCTCGGGAGGAAGAGGCGGAAAGGAAAAAGTTCTTCCGTCGGAAAGTTTTACTTTGCCAAGTTCCGTGTCGATTTCTATCTCATCTCCACGTTTCAGATTCTCGGTCAATCCACGGATTTCGAGAGCAGGCAATCCGGCGTTTATGCAGTTCCTGTAGTAGATTCTGCTGTAGCTTTCGGCGATTACCGCGCCCATTCCCAAATATTTAAAGCAGAAGGCCGCCTGCTCCCGGCTTGAACCGCATCCAAAATTTTTTCCTGCGACGATAATATCGCCTTGCTTAACCTCTTTCACAAAATCGGGATCTTCGTCCTCAAGAGCATGGGAAGCTATTTCATCAGGCTCAGTGACTGTGTAAGTGTACTTACCCGGAAAAATTACATCCGTATTTATATCGTCTCCGTAAACAAACACCTTTCCCTTAATTTTTGCCATTCTCTTCCTCCCTCAGATCTTTTCAGCTGTTGTCAACTTTCCGGCGACGGCCGTTGCGGCAGCAACGTAAGGCGAAGCCAGATAAATGGAAGCTTTGTTGCATCCCATTCTTCCCTTGAAGTTCCTGTTTGCTGTCGAAACCGTCACCTCATCGGGAGCCATAACACCCTGATGGGCCCCAAGGCATGGACCACAGCCGGGATTTAGAACAATGGCCCCGGATTCTGCAAACAACCTCAAAAGACCTTCCTCCATCGCCTGCAGATAGACATCCCTGCTTGCCGGAAGTATGAGAAGTCTTGTATCGGGATGAACTTTTTTGCCTTTTAAAACTTCCGCTGCCTGTCTGAAATCTTCAATTCTTCCGTTGGTACAGGTACCGATGAGTACCTGATCAACTTTTGTCTCTTCGACTTCCTGTACCGGTTTCACATTGTCGACAGTGTGAGGAAGAGAAACCATAGGAAGAATCTGTGAAACATCTATCTCAATTACCTCTTCATACTCCGCGTCGCTGTCAGGATAAATCGTTTCGTAACTGTCTTCAGGAATTCCCCGTTGCGCCAGAAAGGAGAACACTTTTTCGTCGGGAGCTATGTAACCGTTTTTGGCACCGAGCTCTATGGCCATGTTACTGAAAACCAGCCTCTCTGAAAGCGAAAGAGATTTCACGTAATCGCCTTCGAATTCGATTGATTTGTAGAGAGCTCCGTCGGCTCCGATCTTGCCTGCGATAAAAATTACGACATCTTTTGAAGTTACGCCTTTACGCGCAACCCCTTTCAATGAAATCTTCATGGAATGCGGGGTCTTAAGCCAGATTTCACCCGTAGCCCATATTCCGGCAGCCTCACTTCGTCCGATTCCTGTGGAAAATGCTCCGAGAGCTCCATAGGTTGTCGTGTGAGAGTCACTTCCTACAATCAGTCTGCCTGGTGCGGCGAAACCTTCTTCTATCATCACCTGATGGCACACACCTCTTCCTCCGTCGAAAAAATTCGGATGATTCTGTTCTTGTACGAATCGTCGAATTGTCTGGTGGTTGACGGCTGCCTTTTCACTTGCCGCAGGAACAATGTGATCGAGAATTATCACCGACTGATCGGGATCGTGGAGATTCACTCCTCCCATTTTCCTGAAGGTACCCAGAATTGCAGCACTGTTGTCATGGGTGAGAAGATAGTCCGGCCTCATCACAGCGATCTCTCCGGCAACAAGTTCCCGCCCGGCTTTAAAAGAGAACAGTTTTTCGGCAAAAGTTTTTCCCATAATTGAACCCCTGAAAAGTATGTAATAGACGAATTTTACAATCTTTTACCATTATTTGAACAAAAAAACAAGGATTTTTGCATAAACGAAAAGTAGAACAAATTTAATCCGTTCTGAAAAACCCGACTTTCATTTCTATAAGTCTTTCAAAGCGTTACAGCGCCCGGGAAATAAAAGTTTGACATTAATGTATATAACTGCTATAAATTCCACTGCTTTTTTTAAACGGGCTCGTAGCTCAGCGGGAGAGCACTGCCTTGACGTGGCAGTGGTCAGTGGTTCGATCCCACTCGGGCCCACCACTTTATTGCATAGGATATCGAGGGTTAAATGGTTATTTTAAGACTACCGGACGGCTCTGAAAAAGAGGTAAAATCCGGGGAAACCTTTTTGGAATTCATTGAAAGAGAGATAGGTGCCGGACTGGCAAGAAACGCAGTCGCAGTATCTCTCAACGGAAAGCTCTTCGACGTTTCCGCCGAGGCGGAAGGGGGAGATCTCAATGTTATCACCTCAAAATCCGAAGAAGGACTTGAAATAATACGTCACTCCACAGCTCACATCATGGCTGATGCGGTCACCCAGTTGTGGCCCGGAACAAAAGTGGCGATCGGTCCTTCGATAGAAAATGGATTCTACTACGATTTCGATTCGGAGCACAGTTTCTCAACTGATGATCTGCAGAAAATAGAAAAGAAGATGAAGGAGATTGTTAAAAACAAGACTCCTTTCAAACGTGAAATGATATCGAAGGCGGATGCGTCTTCTCAGTTTTCAGCCAAGGGTGAGAGCTACAAGGTTGAAATCATCGAACAGCTTCAGGACGGGACGGTTTCCCTCTACCGCCACGGTGAATTCACAGACCTCTGCCGTGGACCGCACATCCCTAACACGGGTTATGCGAAGCACTTTAAGCTTCTCTCGGTTGCCGGGGCATACTGGAGAGGAAACGAAAACAACAAGATGCTTCAGCGTATCTACGGTGTCGCTTTCGGTTCCAAGGACGATCTCAAGGCGCATCTCGAGATGCTTGAAGAGGCAAAAGAGCGGGATCACCGCAAAATCGGAAAGGAACTTCACCTTTTCGACATGAACGAGGAGGTCGGGCCTGGTCTCGCACTCTGGACTCCCGAAGGCGGAAGAATCAGAACCGTGATCGAGAACTTCTGGAAAAGGGAGCACTATCGTCACGGATACGATATCGTCTACACTCCTCACATTGGTCGTGGAAAACTCTGGGAAACAAGCGGACACCTCGGTTTCTACAAGGATGGGATGTACAGCCCGATGGACATTGACGGCGAAGAGTACTATGCAAAACCGATGAACTGTCCTTTCCACATAATGCTCTACAAATCACAGAAGTACAGCTACCGTGACTTTCCTTTCCGCTGGGCGGAGCTCGGTACTGTTTACCGTTATGAGAAGTCAGGCACCCTTAACGGGCTCAAGAGAGTCAGGGGCTTCACTCAGGACGACGCCCACCTCTTCTGCAGAATGGACCAGCTTGAGGATGAGATCAAGGGCGTTCTCGATTTCTCGCTTCACATTCTCAAGAGTTTCGAATTCACAAAGTTCAAGGTATTTCTGAGCACCCGCCCAGAAAAATATGTCGGAGATATCGAAGCCTGGGAAAAAGCTGAGGCTGCTCTTAACAGGACACTTGAAAATTCCGGACTTCCCTTCGAAATCAACGAAGGAGACGGAGCTTTTTACGGACCTAAGATTGACATAAATGTCACCGACTCGATCGGAAGGGATTGGCAGCTTTCAACCATCCAGGTTGACTTCCAACTCCCCGAGCGTTTTGACCTTTCATACGTCGGTAGCGACGGGCAGGAACACCGTCCGATAATGCTCCACAGAGCACTTCTCGGAAGCCTCGAGAGGTTCTTCGGAGTGCTGATCGAGCACTTCAAGGGAGCCTTCCCGATGTGGCTTTCTCCGGTACAGGTTGCGCTCATCCCGGTAGCCGACCGACATCAGGAGGTCGCAAAAAAACTTGAAAAATTAATGAAATTAAATAATATTCGTGTTCAATCTGACTTCCGGAACGAAAAAACCGGCTACAAGGTCAGGGAGTGGGTTGTCCAGAAAACACCTTATATCGTGGTTTTGGGAGACAACGAAGCGGACCTGGAGCGTATTACTGTGCGCGTCAGAGGTGGTGAACAGATGACCGTTTCGACGGAAGAGTTCATCAGGCAATTGAATAAAGAAAACAAGGAGGGCATGTATTTTTAATGAAGAAAGTCAGCCGAGGTTCAGGACCAACAAATTCGCCTGACAGCATGGTTAACGAGGCCATTCCCGCTCGTGAGATGCGGGTTATTTCACCGGACGGTGAAGTGCTGGGTGTTCTATCCAAATCCGAAGCTCTTACAAGGGCAAGAGATTATGATCTAGATCTAGTGTGTGTTGCTCCTAACGCCAAACCCGTGGTTTGCAAAATCATGGACTACGGCAAACACCTGTATCGGATGAAGAAGAAGGCCAAGGAGTCTAAGAAGAAACAGGCTACCATTGAGATCAAGGAACTCAAGATCAGGCCGAACACCGATACCCACGATCTTATGACAAAGGTTCGTCACGCGAAAAAGTTTCTCGCTGAGGGAAACAAGGTTAAGATAATCGTCTGGTTTCGCGGAAGGGAAATCATGTTCCTCGATAAGGCGTTCGAAAACCTCAACAAGATCATTGAGGAAGTCGGCGGAGAGGACGCTGTAATCGTTGAATTGGATAAACAAGTTAAAAATAAAAGAATGACAATGGTGTTAACACCAAAGAATTAAAGGAGACTGTGTTATGCCAAAGATGAAGACAAATAGAGCGGCAGCAAAAAGGTTGAAGAAAACCGGAAGCGGAAAGATCAAGAGATGGCACGCATTCAAGAGCCACATCCTCACCAAGAAAAGCAGAAAGAGAAAAAGAAATCTCAGAAAGGACGCTATTGTTGGTGCTGATCAGAAGAATCACATGAAGAAACTTTTACCTTATCTGGTGTAGAGGAGCGGTGAAATGAGAGTTAAAAGAGGATTCAAGGCAAGAAGAAGAAGAAAAAAGATACTTAAGGCTGCCAGAGGTAACTTTGGTTCAAGATCAAGAACCTACAGAGTAGCTAAAGAGACTGTTGAGCGCGGATGGGCTTACGCTTACGCTCACAGAAAACTTAAGAAGAGAGACTTCAGAAAACTCTGGATTACCAGAATCAACGCTGCAGTTAGAGAGATGGGGCTTTCCTACAGCGCATTCATGGGCAAGCTCAGCAAAAGCGAGATCAAGCTTGACCGTAAGATGCTTGCTCACATTGCAGCTGAAGATTCCAAGGCATTCGCAAAGATTGTTGAAGAAGTAAAGGGTGTAAACTAGGGGGTCGACTCAATGAGCCTTACCAAAGTCGAACTCGCAGAACTTGTCAACGAACATCTTAAAATTGACAAGAAGCGATCTTCGGAGCTCGTTGATCTCTTTTTCGAACAGGTCAAAGACGGTCTTCACAAGGATGAAGAGATCCAGATTTCCGGCTTTGGAAAGTTCTCCGTAAAGGAGAAGAAAGAGAGAAAGGGCCGTAACCCTCAAACAGGCGACTCAATGCTCATCAGTGAGCGTAAGGTTGCCGCGTTTCACCATAGTCAGGTTCTTAAGGATCGACTCAATAAGTAATCTCGAGACCGAGGTGGAAAAATCTTGAAAAGGATAGTTCACTTCGGTCTCTTTTTTTATACTCAACTCAAATGAAAAGAAAAATACTTCTAACAAACGATGACGGAATTTACGCTTCCGGTCTTCAAGCTCTTTCTGAGGAGCTTTCAAACAGATCGGAAAGGTTCTTTATTACTGCTCCGCTTACTGAGAAAAGCGGCGTCGGCCACTCGATAACCCTTCACCACCCGCTCAGAATCAAGAAATTTGCGGAAAACAGGTTTGCCGTCGACGGAACTCCGACAGACTCAGTTTTCCTTGCCCTGAGCACCCTGATGGACGAACAACCGAACCTGATAATCTCCGGAATCAACAGAGGGGGCAATCTCGGCAACGACCTCACCTACTCCGGAACTTTTGCCGCAGCTATCGAGGGCTATTACCGTGGAATTACAAGCATTGCGGTATCCCTTTACTTCAGGGATTCCAGCTCGGTTACCGATGAAACATTCCGTCAGGCCGCAAAGATGCTCTTTTCCAGAATAATCCCCTTCATTGAGGACGGGGTTGGAAAGGAAAAACTGTACCAACAGCCTCACCTTCTGAACGTGAACATTCCGGAGACTGCCCTTTTTGAAAAGTCCCCGGAGATCGAATGGTGTCATCTCGGGAAACGCGTCTACGGGGGTCAGGTGATAAAGCGCACCGACCCGAGAGGCGGTGAATACTACTGGATCGGCGGAGATCAGCATGGCTTCGAGGACATACCTCACTCAGACTGCAACGCCATCCAATCCGGCAGGATTTCGATAACTCCCATAGCCATAAACCTGACCGATGAAAAATTATTAAATCATCTTTTGGAAAACTAACTATGAAAAACAAAAAAACCTGGAAAGAAGCTTTTTTTAAGAGTCCCGGTCCTTCTTCAATAAAGGATTCGCTTCTTCTTTCTCTCAAAGGACTCTGCATGGGATCGGCAGATATCATCCCCGGTGTTTCCGGAGGAACCATAGCCCTCATCACCGGAATCTACGAGCAGCTGCTCGAAGCAATCGACTCATTCGACGCTGCTTTTTTCAAGCGTCTTTTTAAATTCCAGCTCAAGGAAGCTCTGGCCGGAGTTCACCTCCGATTCATACTATCCCTTTTCCTTGGAATAGGTATCGCCATAATCAGTCTCGCAAGGCTGATGAATTTCCTTCTTCTCAACCACCCCGTCCCCACATGGAGTCTCTTTTTCGGCCTTATCGCCGCATCGATTCTCGTTGTAGGCAGAACGGTTAAGGGATGGTTCGGAATGCCGCTTGTCACATTCCTGCTCGGAACAGGCGTAGCCTACACTGTCGTCGGATTGATTCCAGTATCAACACCGGAACACCTCTGGTTTATCTTTCTTTCCGGACTGATTGCAATTTGCGCTATGATCCTGCCCGGCCTTTCAGGCGCATTCCTTCTTCTTATACTGGGAAAGTACGCCTTCATCACCGGAGCTCTGAAAAATCCGTTTACGGTTCAGAATCTCTCCGTAATCGCCGTTTTCTGCTCAGGTTGTGCAGTCGGCCTGATGGGATTCTCAAGATTCCTCTCCTGGCTCCTTGCAAGATGGCACAATCTCACGCTTGCCTTTCTTACAGGACTCATGGCAGGTTCCATGAGAAAAATCTGGCCATGGAAAGAGGTTCTCGAGACCGTTACCATCCGTGGTAAACTTCACGTTCTTTCCGACAGGAACATCCTTCCCGAAGCATTCAACAGCCAGGTTACAACTGCAATAGGCCTTGCCATTGTCGGATTCATAGCAGTAATAATTCTTGAGAAGGTATCAAACCACTCATCATCTTAGCAACGACTACAGACACTAACACTTTTCACAAAATCTTTTTCAATATTTTTTTGAAAATTTAATCAGTTATAAACTACAGCAAGAATAGGAAACTCTATTTTCCTACGAAGGAAATATCTGGCTTCGAAATCTAGACAACCTTTCCCGACATGCTTTTCGCCCAATCTACGGCTTTCTCGAAACTGCCGGTCAACGCCGCTCCTTTTCCCGCTAACCGAAAAGCTGTTCCATGATCGACAGATGTACGCACTATCGAAAGACCGATCGTTACATTGACACCGTCTTCAAAATGAACAAGCTTCAACGGTCCAAGACCCTGATCGTGATAACAGGAAAACATCAGATCAACGTTCCCTCTCAATCCCATCACGAACATCGTATCCGCCGGAAACGGACCCTCTGTCTCAATTCCCTTTTCCTTTAGAAGATCAATCGCAGGAGATATCGTCTTCTCCTCTTCGTCACCCATTTCTCCGCCTTCTCCTGCATGGGGATTCAAGCCGGCGATCCAGATTGAAGGTCTTTTTCCCTTCCAGGATCGATACCATTTTTCCACAATAGAGACCTGCTTTACAATCGTATCTTTCGTCAGTGCTGCGGAAACATCACTCAAAGGAATATGCCTCGTCAGAGTGACAACCTTCATCCTGTCTCCCCCGAGTAGCATGACGATATCGTCCTTCGGATCTTTTCCGTCCAGCAGGGCAAGCATTTCCGTGTGTCCCGTGAATCCGGGATATGTCAGGGCAATACTCTTTTTAGACACGGGGAGAGTCACCAGGGGAATATTTTCCTCCTTTGCAACAGAGTACGCTTTCTCTATCGATTTATATGCGACAGCTCCGGAATCAGCCCGTTCCTCTCCGGGATGAACGGTACAACTTCCACAATCAACCATTTCGAAATCGTAAGGTATTCCGTAAAAGTCGGACCAGTAGTCAATTACCTCTTTTGATCCGCAAAGGATGAACTTTTCTTCAGGTTTAGCCTGATGGAACTTGAGAACTATTTCAGGCCCGATCCCGTTTGGATCTCCCATTGAGACAACATATCGATTTGCCATTCCACACCTCTGAAAAACGGGTAAACGCTTTTCAGTATGCTTTTTATTTATTGAAAATCAAGATTCAAGTGAATTGAATTTTCTGAAACCCTAAAGAGATAAAAAAAGGGGCCCCGAAGGGCCCCGAAAGGATTTAGAAACCGAGTTCGTTAATCTTTTTAAGTCTCTGATAGCGATCCTTGATATCCTCCCTGAGAAGGTTGTGAAGCTTTTCAGCCTCTTCCGGGAACTGCTTTGTAAGAGATTTAAAACGAACCTCGTTATCGATGATCTCCTGAACATCCTTTGAAGGTTCTTTGCTGTCAAGAGTGAAAGGATTCTTTCCTTCTTCCTTGAGAGCCGGGTTGTAGCGGTAGAGCGGCCAGAGACCTGTTTCAACCGCAAGCTTCATCTCGTTCTGAGAGTGAGACATGTCAAGTCCGTGGTTGATACATGGTGAGTATGCAAGGATGATACTCGGTCCGTCATACTTTTCAGCTTCAATCATCGCCTTCATGAGCTGGTTGTGATCTGCACCCATTGCAACGGAAGCTACGTAGATGTATCCGTATGTCATTGAGATCATACCGAGGTCTTTCTTACGCATCTTCTTACCGCTGGCTGCAAACTTTGCAACCTGACCGAACTGGCTGGCCTTGGAAGCCTGTCCACCTGTGTTGGAGTAAACCTCTGTATCCATTACGAGAACGTTTACGTTTTCTCCGCTTGCAAGTACGTGGTCAAGTCCGCCGTAACCGATATCGTACGCCCATCCGTCTCCACCGAGGATCCATACTGACTTCATTGTGAAGTAGTCGGCAAGGTCGAGAAGTTCCTGAAGGATCTCAGGATGTGAGCAACACTCGCAGAGTTCCTTTTCGATTGCCATAACGAGTCTCGGAGTGAGCTCCTTTGTAGCATCTGCATCGTTTTTCTTCTCGATCCACTCTTTGAAAACCGCCTTGAGATCGTCTCCGGCACATGCACACTCTCTTTCGCCTTCACCGCACTCGCAGGAGATTACCTTATTCATAAGCATCTCAATGCGATCGCGCTTCTGGTTAACAGCGAGAGCCATACCGAAACCGTACTCTGCATTGTCTTCGAAAAGGCTGTTTGCCCATGCAGGTCCGTGACCGTCTTTGTTTACGGTGTAAGGACATGTCGGAGCAGTACCGCCGTAGATTGAAGAACAACCGGTAGCGTTTGCAATTATCATTCTCTCTCCGAAGAGCTGAGTGATAAGCTTAACGTATGGAGTCTCTCCACAACCGGAACATGCACCGCTGAACTCGAAGAGCGGCTGCTGGAACTGGCTGCCCTTAACTGTTGTCTTAGGCATTACGTCGTCACGAACAGGAACGTTGATGGAGAAGTTGTTGTTTGAAGCGTCTTCTTCAACGATGTCGCCGAAAGCAACCATTTCGAGTGCAGCTCCCTTGGGTGCCGGGCAGATATCTGCACAGTTTCCACATCCCTGGCAGTCCATCGGATAGAGCTGCATACGGTACTGATAGTCCTCAAGTCCCTTTCCTACCGCCTTGATTGTCTTGAAGCTCTCGGGAGCGTTCTTGAGTTCATCTTCTGTTACGAGAACAGGGCGGATTGCTGCGTGAGGGCATACGTAGGAACACTTGTTACACTGGATACAGTTCTCGGGAAGCCACTTCGGAAGCTTGATGGCAACACCACGTTTCTCGAATCTTGTTCCTGCTGTCGGGAATGATCCGTCAGGTCCGGGAAGAAGTGTTCTCTCCTCGTTTGTGAAAGCGCTTACGGGAAGTTTATCTCCCTTCTGCTTTGCAATAGGATCGATGATGCTGTTGACGAACATTGCTTCATATTCGTCTCTCGGCATCTCATGAACCTTCTTTATGTCGATTTCCTCTTCCTTAACTGAAAGCCAGGCCTCTGTATCGTAGGCGATCTCAACAAGAGCATCCTTCGCATTATCAACAGCTGCGTGGTTCATGTTAACAATCTTCTCACCCTTCTTTCCGTAGGACTTAACGATAGCATCCTTGAGGTATGCTACTGCTTCGTCGAAAGGAATAACGTTTGCGAGCTTGAAGAAAGCGGTCTGCATGATCATGTTGATTCTCTGACCGAGACCTGCTCCCTGAGCAATCTTCACGGCATCGATGATGTAGAACTTGGCTTTCTTCTTAGCAATAGCCTTCTTGAGGTCTGCCGGAAGTTTTTCCTCTATCTCATCTTTTGTCCAGACTGTGTTGAGAACAAAAGTTCCGCCTTCGTTGAGACCTTCAGTAAGATCGTAGTTGAAAACGTAGCTCTGGTTGTGACATGCAACGTAGTTAGCATCAGTGATCAGGTACGGTGACTTGATCGGGCTCTTTCCGAAACGGAGGTGGGAAACCGTGATTCCACCCGACTTCTTCGAGTCGTAGGAGAAGTATCCCTGAGCATAGAGATCTGTGTTGTCTCCGATGATCTTGATTGCGTTCTTGTTGGCACCTACCGTACCGTCAGATCCAAGACCCCAGAACTTACACTGAACAGTTCCTTCCGGAGTTGTGTCAAGATTCTCATACCCGAGAGAAAGATATGTAACATCGTCCTCGATGCCGACTGTGAACTTGTTTTTCGGGTTTCTGCTCTTGAGGTTGTCGAAAATAGCCTTAACCATTCCCGGAGTGAACTCCTTTGAGGAAAGTCCGTAACGTCCACCGACAACTTTGATGTTCTCGTTCTGCTCGTAGAGAAGAGTTGAAACATCCTTGTAGAGAGGCTCACCGTCGCTTCCAGGCTCTTTTGTTCTGTCAAGAACAGATACAGACTTAACTGTTGCAGGAAGTGCTCTGAGAAAGTACTCAGCAGAGAACGGACGGTAGAGACGAACCTTGATAAGACCGACCTTTTCGCCTTTTGCTGTAAGGTACTCGATTGTCTCTTCAATAGTTTCACATGCTGATCCCATTGCGATGATGACTCTTTCTGCTTCAGGGTGTCCTACGTAGTCAAAAAGTTTGTACTTTCTACCTGTGATGGAGGAAACCTTGTCCATCTCTTCCTGTACGATCTCCGGAACAGCGTCGTAATAGGAGTTGCAGGCTTCACGTGCCTGGAAGAAGATATCCGGGTTTTCCGCTGTTCCCTTGAGAACAGGTTTTTCCGGTCTCATTGCGTTGTCCTTGAAACGCGCGATCTCTTCGTAAGGAACAATCTTCTTGATATCTTCGTAGTCAAGCATTTCGATCTTTGAGATCTCGTGACTTGTTCTGAAGCCGTCGAAAAAGTGGATGAAAGGAAGGCTCGCCCTTATTGCGGAAAGGTGAGAAACAAGACCGAGGTCCTGAGCTTCCTGAACGGAGTTTGAAGAGAGAAGGCAGGCACCTGTCTGGCGACATGCCATAACATCACTGTGATCTCCGAAGATTGAAAGTGCGTGTGAAGCAACGCTACGTGCACTTACGTGGAAAACTCCGGGAAGAAGCTCACCTGCAATCTTGTAGAGGTTGGGAATCATGAGAAGAAGTCCCTGCGAAGCTGTGTAAGTGGTTGTAAGAGCACCTGCGCTGAGCGCTCCGTGTACTGCACCACTTGCTCCACCTTCGCTCTGAAGCTCAGCGACCTTTACTGTCTCACCGAAGATATTCTTCTTTCCGTATGCTGACCACTCGTCGGCCATCTCACCCATGTTCGAACTTGGGGTGATTGGATAAATAGCAGCTACCTCTGTAAGGGAGTAGCTCGCATGTGTGGCCGCGGTATTACCGTCAACGGCCTTCATAATTTTTTTTGTCATCTATACCTCCTTTTGTAAGGGTTAGGTTAACTTTTGTCTTTCGTGAAAGGCTATGGATATTGTTCTTTTATCCATAAACTCCAACTTCGCATCAGAGGGCAGCCCTCTTCCTATGCGAGTTACCTTTATATCAAAATCCTTCACCTTATCAAAGATGTAATGTACTGTAGCTTCCCCTTCGATGGTTGAAGGGAGGGCCAAGACTATCTCTCTCACATCTCCCGAACCGATTCTCTCGACAAGTGAATCGAGCAGAAGATCTTCCGGCATAACACCGTCCAGAGGGGCAACAACGCCGCCCAGAACATGAAAAGAGCCTGAAAATTCACCGGAATTTTCTATGGCCAGCATGTCGGAATAGGTTGAAACAACACAGATCTCTTCACCGTTCCTTCCACAGTTCAAGCAACTTGCATTGGAAGTGTGGAAACAGCCGCAACGATCACACTGCACAACACTTTTAAGAAGCTGTACAGTGCTCTCAAGCTGCGCCCGAAGTGTCTTGTCGCTCAACAGGGCATATACAAGTTTTTCTGAATGTTTTAGAGAGATACCCGGGAGCCTTTTGAAACCTTCAACAAGCTCCCTGACAAGGTTTTGTCCCATTAGAAAAGTCCCGGCATTCCGCCACCCATCTTACCGACAACCTTGCCCATTTTAGCCTCTTTTGCGCGCTTAACCGTTACAACGCCCTGATTGACGGCAGCTGTAATGAGATCCTGGAGCATGTCCTTCTCATCCTTTTCCATAAGCTCGTCGGCAATCTGAATATCGAGAATCTTCATCTCGCCGGAGAGCTGAACCTTTACAACACCGCCACCGGATTCGGATGTGAAAACTTCCTGTTTGAACTCCTCTTCCAGCTTCATTATTTTCTTCTGCATCTTCTGTGCTTGCTGCATTAAATTCTGAATGTTCATTAGATCTCCATCTCCTTATTTCAGTTTCAAAACAATGGCAACTTAGCATAGTAAATCACAATTTGAAAATCAAGATTTTGATCTCCTTTTAAAAACTATCAACATCGTACAGATCAAACGGCAATTCCAGTAGATTATCTTAGATAGAAAAGATCATGTGAGAGCGGTGAAAGAATCACCTAAACGTTGCTTCCCGCCAAGTACCCCATGGAAAAGGCCGCTTGAAGATTGTAGCCCCCACTATCGCCATCCACATCCACAACTTCTCCGGCAAAAAAAAGTCCCTTAACAATCCTGGATTCCATTGTTTTCGGAGAGATCTCCTTCAGAGAAACACCACCTGCAGTAGCCATGGCAACATCAAATCCGCCTACCGAAGAGACAGCGCAGGAAAAAGCGGCAAAGGTTTCCACCAGAATCGTAACCCTCTTCTTCCCCAGTTCACCCATTCGATTTTCCAGAGAAAGAGACGCTAGCTCCAGCAGTTTTTCTCGGAGCCTTTTTGTCATTTGAAACTCTTTGAGAAAGGCCGATAAACGACGTGATGGATTTTCTTTACTCTCATCCAAAACTTTCTGACGAAAAGAACTCTCGTCCATTCCCACGAAATTCAATTTAATAACATCTCCTGATCTTATTGATCTTGAGACATCCAGAACCCCGGGTCCCGAAAGTCCCTTATGTGTAATCAGGATATCTCCCTCGCTATCAAAAACTTTTTTCCCGCTTCTCCATACAGCAAAACTGCCGAAAAATGAATTCCCCGAAAGAGAAACAAGCGGATGAGGTTTTATAAATACGGGAGAGAGGGACGGTTCCGGTTTAACAATCCTATGACCGAGAGAGGCGACCAGCTCTAGAGCCGTACCGTCCGATCCGGTTTGTGGATAGGATTTTCCACCGGTTGCGATTATCAATTTTTCTGCCCGATACTCTTCTCTTTCCGTTGAGACGAGGAAAATGCCCCCCTCCTTTTCCAGGGAAGAAACGACGGATTCACAATTAATCACCGCTCCGTTTTCACTTGATTCCCGCTCCAGAACATCAAGAAGCTCAACCGCCTTCAGGGATTCAGGAAAATATTTTCCGTTCTCATTTACAAAGAAGGAAACGCCCCTCTTTTCAAAAAACTCAATGAGATCTCTATTTGTAAAACTGTGAAGAGCTGTCCTGAGAAATCTCCAGTTTTTCCCGTAGTGATGGAAAAAAGATTCAACAGCACCACTGTGCGTTAGATTACACTGCCCGCTTCCGGAAAGGAGAAGTTTTCTTCCTGGTCTTCTTTTCTTTTCTAGGAGGAGCACGCTTTTTCCCCTTTCCGCTGCCCGGATAGAAGCGAAGAGTCCTGCGGGGCCGCCTCCTAATACTATTACGTCCCACACTTTCATGTTTCCAATAATAGCAAAGGGATTTTAAAATTCCACAAAACCGATTCTTTATTTAATCCGCAACATTATTTTTAACTTTTTCCCATTGAAAATCATGCAGTTGAATTTTTTTTTAATTTTCTGCTTGACACAGGACCGCTTTATGTGTAGATTTGTCCTCGCTGGTGCCCAGGTAGCTCAGTCGGTAGAGCAGGGGACTGAAAATCCCCGTGTCGGCAGTTCGATTCTGTCCCTGGGCACCACTTTTTTTTATTCTGATATGATATTTCAACGACAACTCATACACGGCTACTTGAAATCGCGGTACAAGCGGTTCTTATGTGACGTCATTCTCGATTCCGGAGAAACTGTAACAGCACACTGCACAAATACCGGTTCAATGAAAAGTTGTCTTATACCTGGAGCGGAAGTCTACCTATCTCCATCGGACAATCCTAAACGAAAAACAAGATTCACTTGGGAAATGATCAAAATAGACGGCAAATGGGTCGGGATAAACACATCCATACCGAACTATCTTGTATATGAAGCAATCGTCAACGAAAAAATTCCTCAACTTCGGGGATACGACTCTGTGGAAAGAGAAAAACCTTATGGGAAAAAAAGCAGGATAGACATTCTCCTGAAAAAAGAAGATAAGCTCTGTTTTGTTGAAATAAAGAATGTAACGCTTAAAGAGGGTGATTTCGCTCTTTTCCCCGATTCACCCACGGAAAGAGGGCGAAAACACCTACGGGAACTTCTTTCAATGAAACTTTCCGGGCACAGATCCGTTATCATTTTCCTTGTCCAGAGAACCGATGTATCAAAGTTTTCACCAGCAAAAGAGATCGATCCAGATTACGCTCGTCTACTCAAAGAGGTCTCTCTTGAGGGCGTAGAAATAATCGTACTCAACGCAAAAGTCTCACCGACCTCCGTAGAAATTTTTCGGGAACTCCCTGTAATTTTTAATATTGACCAATAAAGATGTGACTAATAATTTGATAAATTTAAACAAAATTGTTATCTTGTAGCGGAAAGAGAGAGAATCGAAAATGGAAATTCTTACCAGGTTGACAGATTACCTACAAAGATCAAGGATAAATATCGGGGCAGAAAGTCTCTTCATAGTTGAAAGCAGCGGAGGCGTAGTCCTTGCCTCTACTGCAGAAGAGGATAAGAAATTCGACATTGAAGCCCTCGGCTCTCTTGCCGGAGGCAGCGTAGCTGCTCTCGAACAGTTGATAACTTTTTTTAACGCATCATCTCTCTCATCTCTCACGGTGGAAGCGGATTCAAAGAAACTACTCCTTGTCAGGGCAAAGGGGCCCTTCTTTCTCCTTGTAGCCACTCCAGCATCAACAAAAACAGGTTATCTAAAACTGAAAATCGACAAAATTCTTCCCGAAATAAATCAAATCCTGCAGGAATTCGAAGACATCAACAGAGAGGGCGGGTCGCTGGACAGGGAAAAACTTTCCAAGGATATCGAAAACCAATTAGACACATTATTTGACGACATATAGGTACTATGGCTTTTATCAACAACATCGCCGGTGAAATCAACTGCAAAATAGTTTACTACGGAGCAGGGCTTTCAGGCAAAACCACAAATATCGAGTACATCTACAGTCACATGGATCCCAACAGAAAAGGAAAACTCATCTCTCTTAAAACCGACACCGAGAGGACCCTTTTTTTTGACTTTCTCCCAATCGATATAGGCAAAGTGAACGGTATGGACCTCAGGGTTCATCTTTACTCGGTTCCCGGCCAGGTCTTCTACGATGCCTCAAGAAGGCTGATTCTCAAGGGGGCCGACGGCATCGTTTTTGTAGTCGACTCTCAAGTCGAGCGCATGGAGGCCAATATCGAGAGTTTCAACAACCTCAAGCGGAACCTGCTCATAAACTCTATCCTTTTTGAAAAAATGCCTCTGATCATACAGTACAACAAATGCGACTTGCCCAATTCAGAACATCCCAAAAGATTGCGTCAGCTGTTCAACCCCGATATGCGTTATCCCGAATTCAGAGCTTCCGCCGCTACAGGCAGCAAGATTTTTGAGACATTTAAAACAATTGTGAAGGATGTTGTGAGAAATCTTCAGATCGGCTAGCCAACTTGTTCGACAACCCTTGCCGCCATAGCCTTTGCAACGATCTTCAACATCACAGCCTCCCTGGAATTGATTGTGGGCACGACTCCGTTCCAGTAGAGACGCATGTAGAGCTCATCTTTCGCCTTAATATCCAAAAAGTTTATTGTTGATGTGTCACCTTCACTTGCCAGAGCCTTTCCGTCTTCCCTGATGAGAGAAAATCCCTTTACAGGCAATCTGTAAATAATTTTCGAAAACTGTTCAACGGACCGAGGCGACATCTCTTCGATAAAAATCTTCTCAAGCAAACCCTCGACGTCCTTCCTCTCCCTCCGTTTCACATATCTTCCGTAAAACATCTCCATGTAGCCGAGCTTTGTAATAAGAACCACAATGATGACTGTAAAGACCATCATTATCAGAAACAGTTCCTTATCCTTGAGAAAGATGGACAGGAGAGCTAGAACCATGAATGAGAGAGATACTCCGTAAAGTATCAAAACAACCTTTCTCTGATTAAATCCCTTGGAAAGCAGAATGTGGTGAATGTGCTGACGGTCGGCCAGGAAAATCGGTTGACTCCTCAGAAAACGTCTTACAAAAGCCAGGCTTGTATCTAGAATCGGCAACCCCATGGCCATTATCGGGATCAGGAGAGAAACGATGGTGCTCCCCTTCGAGGCACCCTTCAGAGAGAGAATTGCCAGAATGTAGCCAATGAACATTGATCCTGAGTCACCCATGAAGATCTTGGCCGGATTGAAGTTATAAACCAGAAAACCGACGACCGCCCCAGCCATGCTGGCAGAAATCAGGGCCACGAACCCCTGATTGTTGTGAAGAGCAAGAATCAGAAGAGTAAGAGAAACAAAGAAGGCAATTCCGGAGCTCAGACCGTCGAGACCGTCGATAAGGTTAAATGCATTTATGACTCCGACAATCCAGAGAACCGTGATGGGCAGAGACAGAAAACCGAAATCGATAACGCCGAAAGGTGTGGAGAGAGCCGTTATCTCAAACCCCAGGTACCAGGCGATACCCGCAAGCAGAATCTGAAAAAGAAATTTGTAACGCGCTCTCACTCCTTTTACATCATCGGTAAAACCGAGCAAACTTATCGCAAAACTCCCTGCAATCACTACTACCGAATTCCTCCAATCGGAGAAAAACAGGTCCGATATGTCGTTCCTATACAGGTAAAGCAGGGTTACGGGCAGAACGGTTCCGGCGGCAATACCTACGCCCCCTATACGGGGAATCGCCCCTTGATGAATCTTCCTTCTGCTGCTGCCGTCGACGAATCCAAACCGCTTCCCGCCAAGAATGAGAAAAGGAGTTGCAGCTAAAACTGCAACAAAAGATATCAAAAACGAAACTAAAAAAGTCTTCATGTTCACCTCTAGAAATAGCTCTCCGTAATTCTAATAATTTTAATCCAAAAATCAAAATTCAACCGCCAATTAAATTGACCATCCCGAATTCCATGGTAGAATAAAACGAAAAATGGAGGACCGGGATGAAATATCGACAAAAAAAGAGTGAATCCTTTGATTTTGTAGGCGCATTTGAGCAGGGATGGGTTCAATACAGATCCAACCTCCCTCGTCTCATTCCCTACGGCTTCCTGGCTTCGCTTCCCCCCCTGCTCTTTCTTCACTCCATACTGATGGGAGCGGCAGCCGTCCTCTTTCTTGAAGGATTTTTCCTTCTTTTTCTGGTAGACACAATCGTTGTATGCAACAATTCAGAAAACCCCGATCTGCTCCGCCGTTTCGTTGAAAACTGGAGAGGCTATCTTAAAAACGGATTCATCATTTCCTGCTTTGTTTTTCCTTTGCTTACGATGGGATTTGTCGCGTTCGTAATCCCATCAATCCTGCTCTTTTCAATATTCATATTCTCCTTCACCCATGTCGTTGTTAAACACAAATTCGCAATAGATGCATGCATGGAATCTCTCAGGCAGGGATACGGATACCGACTCCATCTGTTCCTGCTCTCATTCTTCTTTTATGCAGCGATCGCACTAATCTATCTGATAACCGACTTCCACCCCGCTCTTTTCATTGTCATCTCTACCTTCTTTCTCCCCTACTTTTTCGCGGTTGTGCAGGAATTTTTCGAACAACTGGAGATCAAATAATGACTAAAAACGTCGAATTTTCAATATTCAGATCGCTTGAAGAGTGGTACGAAGGTCCATTTTCAAGATTCAAGCTCATCCCACTTTTCGGTGATGCTTCCGCCCGCCGGTATTTCAGGCTTTTCATAAACGACGAGACCTTCGTCGTTATGCAGGTAGCAAGTGTCGCTCCCGGAGAGTTCGGTCGAGGTGATACATTCAAGGATTTTTGCAACATGCAGCGAGGGCTTAAAGAGTCTTCTCTTCCCGTACCGGAAATTATCCATACTCTTGAAGACGACGGAGTAATGATTCTTGAAGATCTCGGGAACAGTACGCTTTACAGCCTGATAGAAGAGAACAAAAATCAGAAAATCTTTTTTGTTAAAATGGCACTCGACCTGCTTATCGAGTGGCAAAAGAAAGTGTGGAGCCGCTCCAGGTTCGAAACTCCCGGAGACACAAGGTCTTTTACCCACAAGCTCTTCATGGATGAGTTCCATCACTTCTACGAGTATATGATTGAGAAAAGGGTTTATCACCCTCCGATAGGAAGACTGTGGGGGAAACTGCAGAGAGAGTTCGGGAAGATTGCCAAGGAACTGAAAAACAGTCCATACATTCTCTCCCACAGAGACTTTCAGTCAAAAAATATTATGCAAAAAGAGAATAAACTCTACCTTATCGATTTTCAGGATGCCATACAGGCTCCAATCGTATACGATCTGGTGTCGCTTCTTCGTGACTCCTACATTGTTCTTTCCGACGAAGAACTTTCAATCCTTCTTGATCACTACTGGGACAGCAACCCTGTAGCTCAGGAATCTTTCGGCGATAAAGCGCTTTTCATGCGTATGTTCCATCTTCAGACTGTCCAGAGAAAGCTCAAAGATGCCGGGCGATTTCTTTTTCTCCATCAGGTTAAGGGAAAGACCTGGTTTCTTCCCTTTGCAAGACCATCCCTCTTCTATGCGAGGGAGTCACTTCTCAAGCTGGAGCTTGGAAAGGTGTGTAATGCTCTCGCACCTTTTCTTCCGGAAATGGAGCGTTAGGAAAAGATTATGAAGGGACTAATTCTAGCAGCTGGATTTGGAACAAGAATGTCTCCTATCACGGACAGCCTGCCGAAACCTCTGATACCCGTGCTTAACATCCCAGTGATAGAGTACAACCTCCATCTTTTAAGACACGCCGGTATCAAAGAGATATACATCAACCTTCACCACCATGCCAACCTGATAGAAGAGCACCTCGGAAGCGGCTCCCGCCACGGTGTTCGTATTACCTATCTGAGAGAAGATGAGATTCTCGGCACAGGTGGGGCGATAGGAAGTCTCAAGGGCAAGGTTGATGAAACATTTGTAGTTATCAACTCCGACACCATTTTCAACTTCCCCCTAGAGGAGATGATAGACTATCACAAACTGCATAATCCGATGGTTACTCTCGGAGTCGTTCCCGCATCATCGGACGATCCCCGTTCCGTTGTAACGGTTGACAACAACAGGGTGATACGAATGCTCGACAAGGCATTCTACTCCCCTCTTCCAGAGGGGAACGTTATCTTCACCGGCCTTCACATTATCGAACCGAGGCTTCTGGAGTATATTCCCTCGGGCATATTTCTCTCCATCACCGACTATGTCTATTCACGGATGGTGGAAGAAAGACAGGAGATCAAAGCATTTAAAATTACGGGAGATTGGTGGGACATGGGCACGCCGGATGATTTTTTCAAGTGCTCTTTCGACCTGCTTGATCGCATGCCCTTACCCCATTTCGACCCATTCAAACAGGCACACCACCACTCCAACGGAGAGTTGCGAGAAAATCTCGTCGTTATGGGAAAGGGCGCAATGATCCCGGCTGTTCCCGTAAATCCTCCGGTCATCCTCGGGGACAGAGTGTCGCTGAAAAGGGCTTCCCGACTCGGGCCCAACCTAATTATCGGCAACAATGTCAAAATCGACAGGGAAATAGACTTTACAAACGCGATTTTCCTTCCCAATTCAGACGGAGAACGTGTAATCAAAACTCAAACAGGTACAATCTACTACTAAATGGAGAACTTATGGAAAAACGCTTTGACGGAACCCCTGAAAACTATTCCAACTCTGAGCTGATAGCATTTATCGTCAGGGAAGAGCTGACAAGAAACAAAAACTTCAGCTTCTCCAAGACCGATCGAGGCGTAACGGTCTTCAAGAAGGCCAGAGTCCTGAAAGCTCTGTCCCAGGAAATTGAAAAGGGGGCAGCGGTAAAAGATGCAAGAAAGGATGGAGAGACAACTGTCCTCGTTGTAGAAAACGGAGCTCTCAACTACAAGAGAACTGTTTTTCTTGATGACGACTCAATCAACGCACTCCATGAGCTTGACATCCCCATAAAATTAAACTGTTAGGAGGAATAAATGAGCGACAACAAACTTGACGTCCTGAACAACGTCATAAAAGGCATCGAAAAACAGTACGGAAAAGGATCTATTATGATCCTTGGAGAGGAAACCCAGGTAGACATACCCGTAATCCCAAGCGGAGCGATGAGCCTTGACATAGCCCTCGGCATCGGAGGCTATCCGAGAGGAAGAATTGTGGAAATCTTCGGCCCGGAATCCTCCGGTAAAACCACCCTCGCACTTCACGCCATCGCAGAGGCGCAGAAAAAGGGCGGCGCTGCCGCGTTCATAGACGCGGAGCACGCTTTCGACATCAACTACGCAAGAAAGCTCGGTCTTCAGGTTGACAACCTCATAGTTTCTCAGCCCGACTACGGCGAACAGGCTCTCGAGATTGCAGAAACACTTGTAAGAAGCAACGCCATAGACATCCTTGTTGTAGACTCTGTCGCAGCCCTGGTACCCAGGAGCGAAATTGAAGGAGATATGGGTGACAGCCACATGGGAGTCCAAGCTCGTCTCATGTCCCAGGCACTCAGAAAGCTCACCGCGGCTGTGGCGAAATCAAAGACATGCCTGATTTTCATCAACCAGCTTCGATCCAAAATCGGCGTAATGTTTGGAAATCCGGAGACAACCACCGGCGGAAACGCTCTCAAGTTTTACGCATCCATCAGGGTCGACGTAAGGAGAATCGCCAGCATAAAGGAGAGAGATGAAATTGTCGGCAACCAGGTACGGGCAAAAATCATCAAGAACAAGATGTTTCCTCCGTTCAGAGAAGCGGTTTTCGACATGGTCTACGGGAAGGGAATCGATCGTCTCTCGGATCTGGTAAACCTTGCCGAGAAGGACGGTTTTGTAAACAAGGCCGGAAGCTGGTACAGTTATGGAGACCAGAGACTCGGACAGGGAATGGCCAACGTAGTGAAAACCCTCAAGGAAAAGCCGGAACTTATCAAGGAGATAGCCCTCAAGGTTAAGAAACAGCACAACCTCCTCACAGAAGCCGACACGGCAGAAGAAAAAACAGAGAAGAAGGACAAATGACTCAGACGAAAACCATAAAAGAGATGCTGCAGGTGGCAACAAAGGTTGTCGCCTCAGACATCCATCTGAAAACTTTTGCCGTTCCGGTTTTCAGGATAAACGGACAGCTTGTTAAGGTAGAGGAGTTCGGAACGATTCGTCCCGAGCACATGCAGGAAATACTCCACGACGTTCTCAATCCCGAACAGCTTGAAACATTTAAGAAGGATCACGAAATCGATCTTGCCTACAGTCTCTCCGGAGTGGGTCGATTCCGACTCAACGTATTTCAACAACGAAACTCCGTTGCAATGGTTTTCAGGATCATTCCCTTCTCCGTCAAATCACTCGATGAACTTCTCCTTCCTGAGGTGATAAAAAAGATGGCTCTTCAGCACCGGGGGCTGATTCTCGTTACCGGAACCACGGGAAGTGGCAAGTCAACCACCCTTGCAGGCATGATTCAACACATAAATCAAAACAGAACCTGCAACATGATTACCGTTGAGGATCCGATTGAGTTTCTTCTCAGGGACAAGAAATCAATAATAAATCAGAGGGAAGTGGGAATCGACACCCACTCCTTCTCCCGTGCCCTCCGTTCAGCTCTCAGGCAGGATCCAGATGTAATCATGGTCGGTGAGATGAGGGACCTTGAGACCATCGAAATCGCTCTTACTGCCGCAGAGACCGGTCACCTGGTCCTCAGCACTCTCCACACCCTGGATGCAGCCGAAACCATCAACCGGATAATCGGCGTATTTCCTCCGCATCAGCAGTTTCAGATACGCCAGCAGTTGGCCAGCGTTCTTCAGGGTGTTGTCTCTCAGCGCCTTTTAAGGAACAAGGAGGGGCGAGGCAGAGTTCCCGCGGTAGAGGTTCTCCGAAACACCTCATACGTCAAGGAGATAATTCTCGATCAAACAAGGTTCAAGGAACTCAGAGGAGCCATTGAAAAGGGACACACCAACTACGGAATGCAGACATTCGATCAGTCGATATATCAGCTTTACAAGGACGGTCACATATCCTACAGGGAGGCAATCGACAATGCTAGTTCACCGGACGACCTGATTCTTCGGATGAAGGGAGTCTCAATCTCCGGAGACGGTGACTGGGGAACATTTGAAAAGGATGAACCCGTAAAAGAAGAACAGTCGAATAAAAAACTCACAGTAGGAAAGACTGACGATGACTTCGACTTCGACTGATACAGAAAACGCTGCGCTCCAATTCGCCCTCAAAATACTGTCGAGAAGAGATCACTTTGAAAAGGAGCTGATGACGAAACTTATCCGCAAGGGGTTCGAGCCCGAAATCTGCGAAATAATCATGGAGAAACTCCGGAACCGCAACTATGTGGATGACCTTAGAACAGTTCAGCAGCTCAAGAGAGAGATCCTGATGAAGAAAAAGGGCCCCGGCTACTTAAAGCAGAAACTGTTTGAAAAGGCCGGCAAGGATTTTTCATTATCTGTAAATGTCAGAGAACTCTACAGCGAAGATGAGGAACGTTCACTTCTCAGAGATCTGATTTCCAGGCTTCCCGAATCACTCTCCAGAGAAAAAAAAATCCGCAAACTGATTACAAGAGGTTTTTCCTACAATCTGATAAAGGGGGTACTAAATGGCCATTATGACTCCTGAAGAGAGAAAATCCCGTTATTTTTCCTCGCTTGAGGAAGGGGCCGTCCTTACCGGAAAAGTTGTGGAATATCTCTCAAGTGATATTGCCATAGTGGAGATTAACGGATTTCTAATCAGATCCCGCATGGAAAAGAGAGTTTCTACCGGAAAAACCGTTCATCTGAAGGTTTTGAAGAAGGATTTTCGTGATCAGCAACTGGTTCTGAAAATCATTTCGTGACCGATATTTTTCTTTTTAACGTTAATCCGGAGAGTTAATACTTATCCGGACCCTCTCTTTCTTGATCGGAAAATTCAGAATTAAAATCATCCCCTGATTGAGATCCAAGCCTTCGCTGAACTTTAAATTCAAGTTTTCAGATAATACCGTAGGAAACCATTGCCTGTGCCACCTTGAGAAATCCGGCGATATTTGCGCCCATGACGTAGTTCCCCTTCCTGCCGTAAGCTTCTGCTGCGTCAAGAGATCTCCGGTGTATGCTCTTCATTATCGCTTTCAGCCTGTTGTCCACCTCCTCCCTTCCCCAGGAAAGTCTCATTGCGTTCTGACACATTTCAAGACCGGAAACGGCCACACCGCCGGCATTTGCGGCCTTTCCGGGACCGTACAGAATCCCGTTTTCAACAAAACACTTAACCGCAGCTTCTCTGCTGGGCATGTTTGCCCCTTCACACAGACAGATCAATCCGTTTTTAACAAGAGAATTCGCCTGATCTCCGGAAATTTCATTCTGCGTGGCACACGGAAATGCAATGTCTATTTTCAAGCCCTCCTCCTTAACCACATCCCATACACTTTTCCCTTTAAAATAGGGGAGATTGTACTCTCCTGCATATTCACTAATCCGCCCGCGCCTGACATTTTTCAGCGTCATTATGAAATCCCACTTCTTTCCTCTGATGCCATCCATATCAACAACGGTTCCAGAAGAATCCGATAACGTTACAACCCTGCCGCCCATTTCGGAAACTTTCAATGCGGCGTGCTGGGCCACGTTTCCCGAACCACTGACAGCGACAGCTTTCCCGTCAAATCCAATACCCCTTGATGAGAGCATTTCCGATGCAAAATAGATGACACCGTAACCAGTGGCCTCTCTTCTTATCTGAGATCCTCCGCAACAGATCCCCTTTCCCGTAAATACTCCCGTGTGATTGTTTCTTATCTTCTTGTAGTATCCATACATGTAGCCTATCTCTCTCTGTCCGACACCGATATCTCCCGCAGGAACGTCTCGATGAGATCCGAGATACCTGTAAAGCTCTCTCATAAAAGAGTAGCAGAAGCTCATAATCTCTCTTTCAGTTTTGCCCTTGGGATCAAAATCGGCACCGCCTTTACCTGCCCCGAGGGGAAGAGTCGTAAGAGAATTTTTGAAAATTTGTTCGAACCCCAGAAACTTTACGATTCCTAGATTCAGAGCAGGATGAAACCGCAAACCTCCCTTGTAAGGCCCGATAGAGTTGTTGAATTCAACGCGGTAACCCCGGTTTACCATGACAACTCCTTTCTCATTCATCCAAGGAATACGGAAAATAATCTGCCTGTCGGGCTCTGCGATCCTTTCATACACTCCATTTGTTACAAACTCCGGATGCCTCTCAACCGTAGGCTCAAGCGAGCAGAAAACCTCTCTCAATGCCTGATGGAACTCCGGTTGAGAAGGGTTGTCTTTTATGATTTTATCCAAAAGATCATGCAAATAAGACATGAGCACCTCCCTGAAAAGGATCTCTCCGGGATACGACATTCGTTTTTATTCACCTTCCCGATTGATATATGATATCACATTTGTTCACATGAAAATCAGCTATCCTTCATCTTAATAATCCATACTCTTCGATTTTTTCCTCCAATCATTTCCTAAAGGTCTTTTTATATCCACTGTTATAACAAGGTCGTTTTCAACTCCCGTTCAATGGAGAGGTCGGGTGGTTAAGAAGATAACTTTTCGATTCTCAATGATTTATATAACAGGACCGGTTACCATAAACTTTTTCGCTGCCTTTCTTTTCCGTATAAAAATCCATTCCGATTTGAAACCCACGCCCCCTCCAAGACCCATGAAACCGCCCATTCAAAAAAGCGTCAACACCCTTATATAACACACTTTTTAAGCTCATCTTGCAAAAAACAGGTAATGGGAGTATTATCCGGTGGCAAGTGGTCAGGATCCCGGATCTCAAAATCTTATACAATGATCCATCAAGGACCTGCAGTGAATTCCATTTTTTACGGGGTACCCAATGTTTAAACATTACTACGAAAAGCTGATAAAGCTTTCCCACAGATTTTATCCGGTAATTATACTTCTGTTTATTCTTCTTTTTTTGGGAGAACTCTTTTTTCTCAAAGGCAACTTTCGTCTCAACAGTGACTTGAAAGCCCTTTTCAAGGGTTCGAACAAGACTGTTCAGTCACTTTTCAACATGGAAAAGAGGGTCGGGGGCTACTCTACGGTAGATATCGTTGCCGAATCGGACTCGAGAGAAAAGAACATCGCTTTCCTGAAAAAATTGAAGAAACAGATCGAACCTTCTCCCATGATCCGTTTCGTGGAACTTGAGCGAGACATCGACTATCTTGAAGACAGAGCCATGCTTTTTCTATCCCTCGACAAAATTAAGGATATCCACAAATCAGTAAGGGAAAGGATAGCCGACCAGGTTTCCACCTCCCTTTCACTTGACGACGAATCCGATGAGAAGAAAAACTCAAACAAAAATTCCGGTTCTTCGGAAATGGAAAAAGAGCTCGACAACCTCATCGCCAAACTGGACACAGAGAAGAAAAAGTACAACATCAACAGATACTTCGAGGCCGACAACGGCCGATTCATCTCCATGAAAGTGAGACCGAACACGGGAGAAACCGCCGTCGGAGATGTCAAAAAAATAGTAACCTTCATCGACAGCGAGATTGCCAAACTTCATCCGGAAAAGCAAGGAATCAATGTCGAGGCCGGCGGTTCGTACCGCAACAGGCTGAAGGAGGTGAAAGCCGTCGAGAATGATGTTTTTTCCACTTTGGGAATATGCATTGCCCTTCTTGCTTTGACGATAATTTTCTACTTCAGGTCATTGAAATCCCTGTTCATCATACTCCTCCCCCTATCTATAGGAGTGGTTTCCGGAGTTGCTCTCACTCAGGTTGTGGTAACCGAATTCACAATCATAAGCGCCTTCAGTTTCGCGCTGCTCTACGGACTCGGAATAGACTTCGGAATACATCTTTTGAGCAGATACGGTGAAAACCGGGAAGCAGGTCTGAAGCCTGAGGAAGCGATGATCGACACATACAGGACCACGCTCCCTTCCATTTTCGCCGGAGCCCTTACTACCGCTCTGGCATTCCTTTCTCTCTTTTTCATTGAATTCAAGGGGTTTTCCGATTTCGGTATTGTCGCCGGTACAGGTATCTGCACTTCCCTTGTGGCTATTGTCCTGTTCTTTCCATCCATAGTTTTTGTTTTTGAGAAATTTTTCGGCCTTAAGATAAATACTATAAAACTCACCTTCCTGGAAAAAGTATTCAACTCTCTCTTCGCAAAGAGAAAACTGTTTTTCCCGTTGATTCTTGTGGTAATCCTATTAAGCTTTGCATCCATATTTTTTATTCCGTTCGAATACAACCTCAGCAAACTCAACTTTCCGAAGACCAGTGATGAAACAGCACTCATCAACCGCTACAGAAAGGCGATGAACAAGGAGGAGCGAGACACCATCTCACGGACTCTTCCCGCATATGTCATGACGAACTCCCTTGAAGAAACCAGGGATGTTACCAACACTTTCAAGGAGATGATTCGCTCCGATTCATACCCGATAAAAGCGAAGGACTGTCTTTCAATCTACAGCTTCATCCCCGAGAATCAGAAGGAAAAAATAAGACTGATCAAAAGAACAAAGCGACTTATAGAGAGAAAAAAGAACCTTTTCCCTGAGAAAGTCATAAACAAAATCGATGATAAAGTTCTACCTCTTCTTTCCATCACGGATGAAATAGAGATGGACAAACTCCCCGAATGGATTATCGACAAACTGAGGGAAAAGGACGGTTCCTACGGAAAAATCGTAAAACTTACCGTCGGTGGCCAGAAAAACAACATTCAATCCGTTTCCATGATTAAAGAGCACTTCGGTACAATCAAGGGAAAGCTTCGGGATTACGAATTTATAGCAACCTACCTTTTGCTTGCCGACATCAAGAAAGTTCTCGACAACGATGTCTTCAAGGCCATCATTCTGGCTTTCTGCGTTGTTTTTCTCACCCTGCTCATCACATTCCGTTCATTCTGCGATTCCTGCATCATTCTCATGCCCCTTGTTTCGGGTCTGCTCGCAATGGTTGCTGTCTCCTACGTTTCCGGAATCAGTTTCAACCTATTCAACATGATAGTTGTTCCGACTGTCGTAGGTATTGGTATAGACAGCAGCATACATCTCTTCCACAGGTACAAGGAAAACAGAGAGGAAGACCTTTCCCACATTCTCAGACACACCGGAGGGGCTATATTCTTCTCAGCTCTCACAACATTTGTCGGTTTCGCATCACTCGCCTTTGCAATTCACAGGGGAATGAAATCAATCGGAATGGTCGCTTCCATAGGAATAATCACCGTGACATTCATGACCATCGTCGCTTTTCCCGTTGCCATAGCAGCCTGGGCGGGACGAAGAAAAAGAGGATAGTTCCCCATCTCTCACTTTTAGTATTAATCCTGCAATGTCCTTTTTAACCTCGCCGTTGAAAACCTCTCTTCTTGAGCAGTTAGATAGTTCATCCTAAATCGTTCGATCCCGATTCAGTTTCACTGTTTCTTTTTTACCGGGATACCCCATCCGCTCCTCCAGGGCATGTTCTTTATAAGAAGTAACTTTTCGAATATAAAAACTCAGAATCAATCCATAAGAAGATCGATGCGTTAGGAGAGATTTAGATTCTCAAAAGATAAAAAACCAATCGGTATTTATCTTTCGGGAACCATCTAGAGGCACTGACCGTTCGTCCCCTTTCGCCTGCAGTATGCCAGAACGTTTCCGAGAACCCGGTTCCTGACTGCAGTTGTCTGGGACTTCTTATATTCGTTGTGACTTGCCCTTCCGGTCCTGCTTTCCATATAGCTTTCCCAGTCCAAAATCTGTATTTCAAATGGGAAGAAGAACCGGTAGGAAATGTTGAAATTGAAGGGATCCTGTATCACGATCATCTGTCTCGCAGTCAGCTGAATCGATGTGTACTGGGTAGATGAGTGAGGGTTGCTCTCCTTGATTATTTTCCTGGTTATGGAACTCTCCTCCTCCCTGTCGAAAACGAGAAACGGTTTTAAATAGCTTCTCACATCCTCCTCCTTCCATCCTGAAATGTCCTCGGTTGAAAGTTTTTCTATCCCATGCAGAAATTGTTTTATGTTTATCAGATTGTTACGTGTTCTCGAAGGCTTTACATTCGCGAACGAGACCACATGATTTTCCGAAAAATACTTGAGCGCAAGAATTGCATCGATCTTGTCCTCAGTTACTATCCTTACGCCGACCCTGTCGAAAACGTCTGCCGTCACATTCTCTTTTTTGTGAAGAAGCTTCATTATTAGACTTTCTCTTGTCTTTTCACTTTTCATCTCAAAAAGCTTTAGTTTCAGCGGTCTGTTTCCTCTCCCGAGAAGGTACTCGCCTTCTCCGTTCACTCTAAGATGCTCCATGAACCTTGAAAAGATCTGTTTCTTGATCCCCTGAAAAAAGTTCTTTGCCAGATCGTTCTCTACATGGGTGATCGTATGGGCAACACGAAGTACCGCACACGCCCATCGCTGGGTAATTGTTCTCTCCACGTTGGATGCCATCACGAGAAAGTTTCTGGCATCGTCTTCACACTGAATGTTGAGCGGAAATTTCAGTGCAGGACCGGCTCCTGTAGGATCCTCAAGAAGATAGGACTCTATAAATCTCTTTGACTCGTTGAGAATAGAGTAGACAAGCTCTCTCTGCTGGGGGTCGTCCATGTCGTAGCCGTAATTTTTGAGATAGTCGTGAGCATCTTCATATGTTTCCACATCAAGGCGCTTTATATCGACGAAGGAGCGGTTAGAAAGAAGTACGTTGAAAAGTTCGTACGGAAACTCCCTGATAGATTCACTCAGTATTTTTCCCATTTCGTAAACCTCAATTTTTCACTTCAAAAATAGATTTTACGAAAAAAAGATGCTATTCCAAGGTTTTCATTGAAAATTAACGTTCCTGACTGCTCCGTTAAGATCACGCAGAAGAACACTTCCAGGAAAATCTACGGTTACAGGCACGACTCCCTTTTCCCAGGAGCCGTCTCTTCTACATACATACCAGAATCTTTCCCGAATAGATTTTCGAAACATCTCAAGATCATCACAGACATCATCTCCCCGCTCCTTGAGGGCGTTTATCATCCGCACAAACTTCCAGAGAGCTACAACATCGTATCTTGAAAATTTCTCACCAAAACGATAGAGAGCGGAACCTCGGAGCAACCTGTGATCGTCCGGAATGCCCATCTGGTCGAACATGGTAATTCCCGGAACCATGTAAAGAGGACTTGCACCGATTTTCACGGGAAGGGAGGCAAGGCTCAAGATATCCCCTAGAATCGAATCGGGAGAGGTTCCAGGTAGTCCGAGAATAACAAAAACAAGTGTCTCGACCCTTCCTGAGGCTATGGTGGCTATCTTTTCAATGGGATCGAGAGAGAAGGGTCTGTTGAGCCCTTTCACCTTTCCCGTGGTCACAAGAGAGAGGTTGAATTCAAAGAAGCCCGCATCTATCGCCTCCTCGGCGAAGGGAAGAAGGTTCGTCGCCGTAATTCCGTTCATTCCGGCGTAGGTCAGCCCCTTCCTGCTAAAACGCTTCAGGATGGAGAGGAAAGATTCGCTGAAGTTCCTGCCGAAGAAGAGGTTGTCGTCCTCGAAATCCACAATCTCAACACCCTCATCATGAAGCATCTGAAGTTCAGACTCTATCGATTCAAGAGAGCGGAGCCTGAAGGGACGACGGTTGACTGTGCAAAAGGCACAGGAATGGTTACATCCCCTGCTGACAGCCACCTTGGCAATCCTTTTTCCCCTGAAGAGGTAGCGGCCCTCCCTTCTGGGAACCGGTTCAAGGGAAGGAAGAGTGTCGCATTCCGGCGGATTGCAGATCACCGTACCGTTCTCCCTGTAAAAAAGTCCGGAAACCGTTGAGAATGTCCTTCCTCCAAGAATCGCTTCGATAAGTTGGGTCAATCCAACCTCTCCCTCCCCTGAAACAAAGTAGTCGGCAAGGGATCGCCTGAAAAGTTCTTCGCCTCCCGCATCCACGGCCCATCCGCCGACGACCGTCCTAACGGAACACTCCTTCCGGATTGCCGACAGCATATCCTCTACATCCGGGTGGTAACCGCTGAAAAGACTGCTCACCGCGACAAGGTCGTACTTCCCCTCCTTTACGTGATTGACGACCTTTTTGAAACTGTCCCCAAACCGCTGGTATCTTCCGAAAAGAGAAAAGGCCGAGACATCTTCTCCGTAGAGTCCTTCGAGATGGTTGAAGCATTCCGGCGTTTTCTGAGGTTTTTTCCTTCCCGAAAGGGTGGCATCGTAGATCTCCGCCTCCACACCGGGAATCCGCTCAATCGACGCCCTGATGTAGTAGAGTCCGAGAGGTTCCCGACGGGCAGGCGTAAAGTAGAAGTCAAACTTCGGAGGAGAGATGAGAAGTACCCTGAAGCTCATTCTCCGAGATTGTAGAGTTTACTGACACGACGAAGATGGCGACCAGCCTCAAATTTGGTGGAGAGGAAGATGTCAAGACAGTTGAATGCGACCTCCTCTTCGATAAACCTTCCTCCGAATGCAATTACATTGGCGTCGTTGTGTTCCCTGCAGAGCTGTGCGTACTCTTCCCGGTGAACGAGAGCACATCTTATTCCCTTGAATTTGTTGGCGGCGATTGAAATACCTATCCCTGTTCCGCAGACAAGAACTCCCCTTTCGGCTTTTCCGGAAAGAATGTCCCTTGCCACCTTTTCGGCATAGTCGGGATAGTCAACCGACTCTTCGTCGTGAGTCCCGTTGTCGATCACATCGTGCCCGGCAGCTTTGAGTCGATCAACAAGCTTTTCCTTCAATTCGAATCCGCCGTGATCGGAAGCTATGGAAACTTTCATCATCCCCTCCTATACATTGAACCTGAAGTTAATAATATCACCGTCGGCAACCGTATACTCCTTTCCTTCAAGCCTGAACAGGCCTCTCTTCTTACACTCGGCCTCTGATCCGCATTCGATAAAATCGTTGAATCCGACAGTCTCGGCTCTGATGAAACCCCTTGCAATATCCGAGTGGATCTTTCCTGCGGCAATGACCGCACTGCTTCCCTTTTTTATGGGCCAGGCTCTGACCTCATCTTCACCGGCGGTAAGGAAAGATATGAGCCCCAGGGAAGAATATGCGTTCTGTACAAACCTTTCGCATGCTGTTTCCTTCATGTCATAACCTTCCAGGAACTCCTTCTGCTCCTCTTCAGAAAGTTCGGCAAGCTCAAGTTCCAGAGCTGCCGAAACAGAGAAGTAATCTGTATCGTGAGCCGCCAAAACCTCCTTCAACGATGCAGGAATTTCCTGACTTCCTTCCTCCTGATTCACAAGAACGATACGCTTCTTGAGAGAGAGAAAGTTATAGTTGGATACCAGGTTAAACTCTTCTTCCGAAAGGTCTCCTTCCCTGGGAACGGAACCCGATTCCAGAGCGTCATACAGCTTCTTGAGAACGGAAAGTTCCGGAGGATTCTTCTTTTCCTTCCTCTCCCTTTCGATGCGTTTCTCTATGACTATAAAATCGCTGATCACAAGTTCGTCCATAATTTTATTATATTCTACAGCCGGATCCTTAGCGTCCGCTGTCATCATTGAGTCGAAATTTCTGAGGGTCAGAATAAGAAGATCCGATTTCTGGATCAGGTTTTTCACCTTTGATGAAATTACGGAATCTTTCGATACAGGTACACTGAAATCGGAAATAATAAACTCAGCATATGTTTTCTTCTTGGGACTGTATATTTCCGCAAGAGAATCGATCCTTTTATCGGGAACCTTTATGGTTCCCATGCTCTCCTCTTTCTTGGAGGGCGCGATCCCGGTAAGAGATTGAAATACTGTACTTTTTCCGGAAAACGGAACCCCTATCAAAGCTGCCTTCATCTACTCCTCCTTAGAGATAAGAATTTATCATGTGTGATTCTAGTGGAATAGATCAATTTGTCAATTTTGATTGATATTTACAGGAAGGAAGAAAAACCTTTCCCGTCCCTCGAATAAGAGCAAAAAAGGCGAAGTCATGAAAAAGGATCGAACTTCATTTTTCCATTTCTCGGGGGTAAGTTTCTCCCTCGGGAAAAAAATCATTTCCGTTATCTCCTTTTTCCGGCCAAACGCCGGAAGTCTCCTCTCCGTCGGGCCAGTAGAATGTCCAAGACCCAACTGGAGTGCCTTCCTTCCATTCGCCGGAATATCTTAGACCGTTCGGCCATACCAGAATGCCTTTTCCGTGTTTAAAACCGTTTCTTGTCTCTCCGATGTATCGTGTCCCGTCACTCCAGGTGAGAACTCCTTCACCCTCCCAATTTCCGCTTTTCCATTCACCGGTATAACGTTCACCGTCGGCATAAAAAAATGTACCCAATCCATCCATCTCGTCTCCAACCCACTCGCCTTCATAACGCTCTCCGGAGACAAGAATCCTGACACCTCGTCCTTCTCTTTTTCCTTTCCTCCATTGGCCGGAGTAACTTTCACCGTAGTTTAGAACAAACTCTCCTTCTCCATCCCGCATTCCCTCTTTCCAGAAACCTTCGTAGCGATCACCGTTCGCATACTCCATCACTCCGTTGCCGTCCCTGAGATCACGTTTCCATTCACCGCTGTAGCGCCCTCCGTCCGCGTAGTGGTACACTCCAGTTCCGTGCTTCATCCCGTTTTTCCACTGTCCTTCGTATCTGCCACCACCTTCATGGGTCGAATATATGCCATAGCCCTGGGGTTTATCTTCTAGAAATGTTCCCTCGAATCTACTCCCGTCCGGACGCGTTCTTTCACCCTTTCCATGACGCTTGCCCTGCTTCCAGCCACCTTTGTATTCGTCAAGATATCCATATACAAAAACTCCGTATCCATCCATCCGGTCGTTCTTCCATTCCCCTTCGTATCTCCTCCCGTCGATCCATTTCATCGTTCCGGCTCCATGCCTCAGACCGTTTTCGAAGGATCCCTTGTATTGACTGCCTCCTGACCGTACGAGCACCCATGTTTTCGATTTTTCGTCAAGCTCCCATCTTGGAAACAGCTTTCCTCCATCAGCCCAGGTGTAGACACCCTCACCGTGTTTGAAGTTGTTGTACCACTCACCTTCGTACCGTTCTCCATTTGCATAGATGACTGTACCCCAGCCGTTTCGTTTGTCGTTTTTCCAGATTCCAGTGAACAGTTCTCCATTCGGCAGCTTATAACTCCCTTTCCCATGTTTCTTTCCTTCTTCCCAGGATCCCTCATAAACCGCACCCTCTCCCCATACAAAGCGACCTGTTCCATGCCACCGTCCTTGTAGCCAAGTTCCCACATATCTACTGCCATTAGACCAAACAGAGGAGCCTGTCCCTTGAGCCTTCCCATCAACACATTCTCCGTCATAGATAACCCAGGCTTCTTCCTTTGGTTCGTCGTAGAACACAAAACATGTACCGTTCACCTCTTTCAACCAGCATGACTCCTCGAAATCCACCGCCTCACAGAGGGGCTCTATCTCTGAAGAATGAAGAGCCAGCACACCAAGCAATAGAAACAGCAGGAGAAGTAGCCTTCGCATATGGTCACCTTTTTGCATTCAATCCGTATTACTTACATGATAGCTCTAAAATCCCACTTCTGTCAATGAAGTTGACCGACGCCCCCGCTTCTGAGGCAAACCGAAAGAGCGAAGCTGAAAATCAATAGCTGCCTCTTCTCTCCGAATTGAATACCTATGAAGGTGGCGTACTGATCTGAAAGGATGCCGATTTGATGACCGACAATGAATTATTCACTGAATTTATTTAAGATGAATCAGAAAAGCATCTCTATTCTGCTGGACTCTTTCGCAACCTTGAGCCAGCTTTTAAAAGCCTTTTCCTGATTTTCCATATAGAAAATGTTCAAAATACGGCCCCGAACCTCCTCATACTTGGGAGGATCCTTTTTCTCGACCTTCTCAAGCCGAACAATGTGCCATCCATATCGTGTCCTGAAGGGTTCGGAAATATCTCCCTGCTTCATGGATCGAAGTTTCTCACCAAACTCAGGCACCATGTTTCTTAACGGAAAAGTACCCAGACTTCCTCCGGATTGGGCCGAACCGTCCTGAGAGAACTTTTTCGCAGCCTCTTCAAAGGATATGTTTCCTCCCTTTATTTCATCATACAGAGAGGAAAGCGTTGCCAGAATCTTCTGGTCCTCATCCTGGGTTCTGGCCTGCATTATGATATGCGATGCCGTGTATTCGGAGCTCTCACTGAACTTCTGCTCATATATTCCTCTGAGAACAGCCTCGTCGGCTTCAAGTGTAGAGGAAGCAATCATCTGCTTGAGACGAAGAATCTTGAGCTGTTCCTTAAGAACCCCGTGAACATACTCATCCCAGGTAAGCCCCATCTTCGCCTTGAGGTAGGATTCAAGTTGCTCCCGGGTCATCCTGTTTCTGCGCTGCACATCGGCAATCCCCGCATTCAGCTCAGATTCGGAGATGACGACACCCCTCTTCTCTGTCTCTTCGAGAATCAGAATCTGTTCTACGACCTGGTCAACATATCTGCTTCTTCCCTTTAGAATCTGTTCAAAAGAAACCTTCTCCGGAAAATCAGGGTTTATAATCTTCTTCATCTCGAAGAGGGAGACCGGCTTCCCGTTAACGAGGATCATAATCTTGTTAAGGAGCCGCTCTCCCGAATAGAGAAACGACGAACTAATTAGAATGACAAGTAGAAGAGAAAAGAGTTTTTTCATATTTCAGTTACTTTTTCTCAGTTTTCTTCACGGGAGCCTTTTCTCCCTTCTGGGGAAGAGCCTTGGGTTTCTGCTGCCTTTTCTTAAGCATCTCCTGGATCACATTCTTGTCGATCTGAGGCTTCATCATCGGGTTGTCCTTTCCATCCTTTGACTTCAGGTTGTCGGGAATCTTGAAATCGATTTTCTCAACGGCATCGTCGTAAAACTTATAGTTGAGGGATTTCTTGATATTGTCGATCGCATTCTTGTAAGCGTCTTTTCTCTTATCGGCCTTTAGCTTGGATTCGATCCGGTGCTTAACATCACCGAGTTTCTTCTCCACACCTTCCTTTTTGCCAGTAAGTTTGATGATATGAAATCCGAACTTCGACTCGACGATTTCACTTACGTCGCCGACGTTTTTAAGAGCGAAAGCGGCATCGGAGAACTCTTTAACCATACGTCCTCCGTCCTCTGTCTTCTTGAAATATCCGAGATCACCGTTTCTGCGTTTGCTGCCGTCATCCTGGGAGTACTTCTTTACAAGCACGCCGAAGGAGTTCGGATCCTTTGCTCCCTTCTTAACCTCGGCAAGAACCTTCTTCGCCGTTTCCAGAGCAGCCTTCTTATCCTCCTTCTTCTCCGCCTTTATCAGAATGTGGCTTGCCTTAACCTTTTCCGGCTGTGTGTATTCTTTCTTGTTCTCTTCGAAATACTTTTTGATATCGGCTTCAGATACCTTTACGTTCTCCTCAATCTCGTTCTTGAGGTTTTTGATAGCGTAGTGACGGGCTATTGTTCCCTTGAGTTTTGTGAGAAGAACAGGATCATCGATCTTTGTGTCCTTGAGTGCTTTTCTTGCGAGAATTTCTCCATCGATAATCTTCTGGAACAGCTCCTTCTTCTTCTCTGGAGTGTTGTACCTGGATTTCAGGAAAGGGTTGAGCTGCTCAAGATAGGACTCGAGGTAGGCATCGGTTATCTTAACGTTATCGAATTCGGCGACAACAGTTTTGCCCTTTATTTCGGGAAAAAGGTTAACAGAAGATCCCTTTCCACCCTGGCCGTTCTGGCAGGCGCCGAAGGCGAGAGTTCCGATAATTGATGTGACTAAAAGAGTTTTTTTCATAAAAATCCTCCGATTTTTTTGACAGTTCTAAATACAAAATAACGTTTTTACAACGAAAACTTCTAATTCAAATCCCTGTAAAAGTCAAGAAAAGATGCCAATTTGATGGTTTTCGTACACTTTTTTAAACGGCTGGAAGCTCCACCGGATCGGATCTTTGCTCAGAGTAAAAGAGCGGTATGAATTATTATCTAATTCAAAAGCCTCAACGGAAAGAGTCTTCCAATAGAAAAAGAGGCTCCGAATTCTTAGAAATATTGGAAGCGACCATAACGGAGTTCTCTTCACTTTTTGGATTTTTTCAGAAGAGATCAAAAATCGGACAGTCGACCTGAATTCCTATTCGATTCATCTTTTTCATGAGTCGTAAAACAGTCAGGTCTCCCGCCCCTCACCTCTCTTTGGGCTATTGCCTCCCCGAAGAGCTCCCCGGCGACTGAGGTCAGCAATCTTTTTTCCCTGTTCCATTGCGATTCCTTCCAAAGGGCATCAAAGCGGATGAATCCCCAAAGATACTCGGTGCAAAAAACAGGAACCACCACAAAAGATCTCGGTCCGTTGACACTATCTTCAACCTTTTCTCCAAAGACTACTCGTCCCCCTGTCAAGATTTCACCCCTTCTTAAATGCTCCATCCACTCCGACTCCAACCGACCGGAAAGCTGTTCTCCAACAACTTCCGTCTCACTACCGCCCACAGACACCCTTTTCACGACAGAAAATGATCCCTCTCCGGGAAAATGAATTCTGCAGACAGATCCGGTTTCACACCCCAGAACTCGTCCCACTTCTGCAAGAAAAACAGTGCTATCTTTTCCAAACTCATTCTCCATTAGGAAGAAGCGGCATCCGGCCTGCACAACCCCCAAAAGACAAATCGAAGGTTCATATCGGCAGTCTCCCTGATAGGGTGATGCCTCCACGTTGACAGAGGCGATGAATCTTGGTTTTTTGTCCGATCCATAGATTATTTCACTCTGGGAAAGCAGTGCGAATCTCTCCCCCATTCGGGTTCTGTGTCCCATTTCTGCAATCCCTTCTGCCGAACCGGCAAGAACTTTGCGCTTCAGCTCCCTTGCACCTTCATACTGCTCCATCGTGTAGCAGACGGATATGTTTCGTCCTCTCATATCGGCCTTTACGTATCCATGAACTTCAGCAAAGAAATCATTGCAATAGAGAATGGTTCCCGTGATATCCTGAAGCAGAAGACCTATACGGCAAGGCTCCTTTTTCCAGGAGGAAACGGAGGACTTATTCATGTATTCACGGAACCTTGCGATGTAGAAATTTCTTCCGAAACCGGGAATTGTGGAGCAGGACGCCTCCAGGTTCACGACATCTTCGCTTCCCATTTTCATGCTTAGACAACCTTTAACATCCCCCCTCTTGAATCCTTCCAGGCCCCAGACGACGCCATCCTCATCGACCATGGAGTTGAGGGCATCCTCGACATTCAGTGTTCCCGAAAACCCAACTGCCAGGCCAAGAATGTTCAAAGAGTGTCTGTTCCACAGAAGGCCTCTTCCTTCGTCATCAAATACGACTACAGCCTCGGGAAAGTTGTCCAGCACCTCATGCATCAGCACCGTTCGTTGAAGAAGCTGTCCTTCCATCTCCTTCTGCAAAGTCAAATCAAGAACAACAACAGCACTTCCTCCAACCATCCCCCCCTCTTGTTTGAGTGAAGAAACGATAAACTGAAGTTGGTGCAGCAATCCATCGGAGAGAACAACTCCTTTCTCCACAATTTCCCTTGGTGCTCGGCAACCGGCAGTTACGGAATGCATTATTCTGCCTGTTTCTGGCGTAAAGAGCTCCCTGTCCGATCTTCCCCTCACATCATGACGCTCCATCCCGAACATTCTCAGGAAAGAACCATTTGCACAAAGGTAGTTTCCGTCACCGTTCTTTATATAGAACGGTACAGGAACAAGCTCTGCAAAACTTATGAGTTGCTCAACCTTCAACTCCATCAGAAAAGTCCTCCCACAGTATCCCTTACGACGTCAAATTCAGGCCCCAGCTTTTCTATCATGGCTCCATCCATACCAATAAATCGGAAAAGCGGCTCCCGCGCCATGGGAATCGCTGAAAATTCATCTCCGAATCCAAGGTGACAGGCGGCTCTATCTGCACACATAACAAGAAGGGGATCGCCTCCGTCTTCGGCAGCTTTTCCAACACTGTGGTGAAGCTCCACCGCCAAAGCTATCTCCTCTGGGAATCCCCAAAGTCTCAGAATGCGAGCTCCCAGCTCGATATGAACCTTCTCTCCGATCTTTCTGATAGAGGATAGAGGAAAGGAGAGCTCCAGCTCCTCTTCAATTTTTTGAAGAAGAGAAAATGCCACAACACTTCCCATGTCGTGCATCAGCCCGGCTACATAGAGATGTGAGGACTCCCTTCCCAGACAACCTGCAATTTCGTTTGCAAGAAGGGCCGTCGCAGCAAGATGTCTGCGGGCAGATACAAAAAGCATATGATATCTTCCCGTTCCTCGAAGAAGTCCTGCGATGGAAACCGTGATGGCGATACGTTTGACCTCTTCCGTCCCGAGTCTGACCACGGCATCTTCAAGAGTTCCTGCCGGATAACGTCCCGCATAGTAGGGGCTGTTTGCGAATTTCAATATCTTTGCTACAATCGCCGGTTCAAGAGAGATCAAAGGAAAAAGCTCGCTAAAAGAGACATTTTCCCTGTCAAGAATGGGAAGAAGCTTTCTTGCCGTATCTGGAAGAACCGGGAGATACTCGGGGAAACCGGCAGAAAATTCCAGCAGCCTCTGCTCTGCCAGAAGTTCAGCTCTTTGAAGAGGTATTCTCCCCCCTTTCAATCCATCCATAAACCCTCCTCCAAATTTTCTCTATCTCAAGATGTTAGAAGCCCGGAGAACCTGCGTCAAGAGTGCGGACACACCTTCTTTTCAATCAGGTTTACTTATCGCGGACGTTGATTGTACAGATTTCCATCAAAGTCTCTGTACCTTACCTTTCAAAAACTACTTCCAAATAAAATGAAAAACAGGCTTCGCAGAAGCTGTTCCTTCAGATTGCCGATTATTCGAACAATAAAAGGAAGAACCCCTTTAATCAGCAAAAAATCTCCTCAGGAAATTCAACAAAAACCCTTAAAGGTATTAAGCCGATGAACACATTTTCTTTGATACGAAAGCCAGATCTGCTATATTGACCGGGATGAAAAACAGCACGGGAAACGGGTATGTGCGCCAAAAAAAACTCACCTTTTGAAACACCCATGATGAAACAGTACCTCACCTTCAAGGATCAGCATCCCGATGCTATCCTCTTCTTCAGGCTGGGGGACTTTTACGAAATGTTCTTCGAGGATGCCGTAACGGCTTCGGAGATTCTCGGAATCACCCTCACATCAAGGCACAAGGATGCGGAGATCCCCATGGCGGGAATTCCCTACCACAGCGCCGAGGGTTATATAAAAAAGCTTCTGGACGAGGGCAAGAAGGTTGCAGTCTGCGAGCAGATCGGCAAGCCCGACAAGAAGAAAAAGATGGTGGAGAGAAAAATCGTCAGAGTTCTCACGCCGGGAACCGTCGTTGAGGAGAGTTCTCTCGAAGACAGTTCCAGCAACTACCTAATGTCCGTCAGCACCTACCGCCGTTCCGCAAACATCTTCTGGGTCGACGTCAGCTGCGGAGATGTCTTTTACTCCTCAGTTGAAAAGGAAGCTCTCGAGGACTCCATCCGTAAGATTTCCCCCAGAGAGATTATTCTTGCCGATAAAAACTGTCCTGTCGAAGGAACTCCTATAGACAGTGAAGAGTTCAAGTACTGGGTCCCCTCTCCCAATGCGTCGGGCTACATCGAGAGGCATGAGAATCTATTCAGCGAGAACAGAGGGCTTGAAAACGCGTTCCTCTCCGTTCTCTACTATCTGGACAAACTCTATTTCGGAGAATTTCCTCCTCTCAGGGAACCGTCAGCGTGGAACGATCAGGAGACAGTGGGTCTTGACTACAACACAATCGCCAACCTTGAGATTGAACGCACCCTCATAGGCGGCCATACGAAGGGCTCATTCATCTGGGCAATAGACCGAACTGTAACACCTCTGGGCAAGAGACACCTTCGCAACATTGTAAAGGTACCTCTGAAGAACCGCTACTCCATTGAGGCACGTCTCGACACCGTCGAATATCTTCTGGGGAAACCCCATCTTCTCGATGAAGTTCACAGAGAGCTCCATCGTGTCAAGGATATGGAAAGGCTTCTCTCCAGACTGCTTGTAAAAAGAGGCGGTCCAAGAGAGATCGTCGCCCTCTGTCACTCAATCCTGGCGGCTCTTCGCATCAGAGAAAAGGCAGAAAGCAACATTGAAGGAATGCGTTTTCTCCGCGGCTTTCTTGCTGAGACAGCAATATCAGAAGATGAGGTTCGAGCATGGATGGAAACTTTCGTCGAAGAACCGCCCCTCAACTACCGCGACGGAGGATTTATCGACAGGGAACACTCCGAAGAGATCGGTCAGCTGCTCAGAATAATCAACAACTCAAGGGAGCTGCTTCTTGAAATGGAGGAGCGGGAACGTGCAAAGACCGGAATCCCGAAACTGAAGATCGGATACACCCGAGTATTCGGTTACTACATAGAGGTAAGCAGACGTTTTTCAGAAAAAGTTCCCGACCACTATGTGAGGAAACAGACCACAGCCAATTCAGAACGTTACTTCACGGGAGAGCTGAAAGAGCTCGAGGAGAAGATCCTTAACGCAAGGGAAATTTTGACCGAAAAGGAGCTTTCGATTCTTGAGGAAACGGTCTGTTCCATAGGTGCCATTGAAGAGAGGATCCACGCACTTTCAAAGTTCATCGCATGGATCGACCTTTTCGCCTCGTTCGCCTCTCTGGCTATGGAACAGGGATACGAACGCCCAAAAGTGGAAGAAGAGGATGGGATCCATATTGAAGACGGCCGACATCCGGTCATCGAGATTATCCAGGGACGTGAAGGCTACGTTCCCGCATCGCTATCCATCGGCAAAGGCGCTTCCAGAATGAATATAATCACCGGCCCCAACATGGGCGGTAAGTCTACGCTGATGAGAAAGGTCGCCCTCATAACGCTTATGGCCCAGATCGGATCCTTCATTCCCGCAAAATCGGCAAAAATCGGTATTGTGGACTCCATATTCACCAGAGTCGGAGCCAGCGACAACCTTTCAAAAGGAGAATCCACCTTTCTCGTCGAGATGAAGGAAACCTCCTACATTCTGAACAACGCCACCAGAAGGAGCCTCATAATCCTGGATGAGATAGGAAGGGGAACAGGAACATACGACGGAATAAGCCTTGCGAGAGCCATCGCGGAACACATAGTTGAAAAGATCGGAGCAGTCACACTTTTCGCTACCCACTACCACATACTGACGGAGCTGAGTGAAGACTATCCGTCAGTGAGAAACTACCACATGGCCGTCCGCGAATACGCCGGAGGCATCAAGTTCCTCTACCAGTTGGCAGAGGGAGGAAGCAGTCGCTCCTTCGGTGTCGAAGTTGCAAGGCTGGCAGAGATGCCCAGGGACGTAATCAAGCGGGCCGAAAAAACTCTTAAGAATCTTGAGAAAACGGATCGCAGAGTTCGATTTGAAAGCGGCGGTTCGATGCAGCTCGATATCTTCTCCATGGCATCTTCGGTGGAGGAACCGGACTACATCCCCAAACTTCGAGAGATGGTCAAGGACAACCCTCCTGACAACATATCACCAAGAGAAGCGCTCCTGATCTACTACGATATCGCAAAGCTGATGGAAGATGATTCCTGATTTTTAATTTATCGGTTCCAACAGAACCCCTGAACAGCCGGCAATACCCCAATTTTCCATCGTATTACGACACCGTTGGTTTTCGAAAACAACTGTCAAGGAATCGACCCATATTGTTCCGAAACTTCTGGACCAGCTATTATTCCCCGGTCAAAATTCAGAGTTCCCGACACCCGAAAAAAATTGAAGACAGTATCCATGGATAAAAAAGCCGCATATCATAAGGGTCTCAAAAACCACCAGAATGCAGATACAGATCTGTGGTCGTAAAGTGAAGTTATTTAAAGATTTAACTGACTGAGACTGAGTCGGACTACTCTTTTTCAACCAGACTGTGGAGATAGTCACCATATCCCGATTTTTCAAGAGGCTTTGCGAGTTGCCTGAGCTGCTCGCGATCGATGAATCCCATGTTGTAGGCAACCTCTTCTATGCAGCCGATCTTGAGCCCCTGCCTCTCCTCTATTGTTTTGATGAAGAGTGCCGCATCTGCAAGACTCTGGAACGTTCCCGTGTCCAGCCAGGCGAAACCTCTGTAAAAAATTTCAACCTCCAGCTTCCTTCGTTCCAGGTAGACCCTGTTCACATCGGTAATCTCAAGCTCTCCACGCGGTGAAGGTTCAATCTCTTTTGCAATTCTGACTACATCGTTGTCGTAGAAGTAGAGTCCCACGACGGCAAAATTGGATTTAGGTTTCTCCGGCTTCTCCTCCAGAGATACGGCTCTACGCTGCTCATCAAACTCCACCACCCCGTACCTTTCCGGATCGTGAACATAGTATCCGAAGACCGTTGCCCCCTCCTCTGCCTCGGCAGCCCTTTTGAGCATGGCCTTCAAACCGTGTCCGTAAAAAATGTTGTCTCCGAGAATCAGGGCAACCTTGTCGTTTCCGATGAACTCCTCTCCGATAATAAACGCCTCAGCAAGACCTTTCGGCTCCGTCTGAACCTTGTATTCCAGATTGATTCCCAGATGTTTCCCATCACCAAGAAGCAGTTTGAAGTGGGGAAGATCTCTCGGCGTTGAAATTATGAGAATATCCTTTATTCCGGCAAGCATAAGAGTTGAAAGAGGGTAATATATCATCGGCTTGTCGTATACGGGAAGTAGCTGTTTGCAAACAACACTTGTCGCGGGGTAAAGCCTTGTCGCCATTCCGCCGGCAAGAATGATTCCTTTCATTGCGCTATCCATCACAAAATTTATAATACCGATAAAATGATACATCAAACTTCATGCAAGGCAATTTTTCATTTTTTTAACTCCTTTACACTTTCTGAAACAGTGCCTAACTTTTGTTTCTCGAAATAACTGGATATTTAATAAAAACTTGACTCAATTTCTCTCCTTTTTTAATCTGTCAGGAAACGATCTTTAAGAAGTAGGAGACAAAAATGAAAATTGGAGTAGTCGGATCGGGTTACGTCGGTCTAGTAACAGGAACATGCCTCGCTGATTTCGGTCTCAACGTGCTCTGCATGGATAACGACCAGTCAAAAATCGATACACTTCTCGAAGGAGGAATTCCCATCTACGAACCTGGCCTGGAAGATCTCGTTGAAAGGAACGTTTACTACAAACGTCTCTCTTTCACTTCGGACATAAAGAAGACCGTTGAAGAGTGCGACGTCATCTTCATCGCCGTCGGAACACCTCCGAAAGACGACGGAAGTGCTGATCTTCAGTATGTTCTTGCAGTAGCGGAAGAAATCGGAAAACACATGAACAAGTATACGGTTGTTGTCGACAAGTCCACAGTTCCCGTGGGGACGGGAAGACTCGTTGAAAAAACAATCCGGCAGGAGCTTGAAAAAAGAGGGGTCGACCACCAGTTCGATGTTGTTTCAAATCCTGAATTCCTTCGCGAGGGAAAGGCTATTCACGATTTCACCCATCCCGACCGTGTAGTTATCGGCACGGAATCGGAGAAGGCACGAAAAATGATGGAGGATGTCTACCGGGTTCTCTTTATCAACTCCACACCCTTTGTTTTTACAAAACTTGAAACGGCCGAAATGATCAAGTACGCATCCAACGCATTTCTTGCGGTCAAGATCAGCTTCATCAACGAGATGGGACTTCTCGCGGAAAAGGTGGGAGCAGATATTCAGCACATTGCCAAGGCGATGGGAATGGACGGCAGAATCTCCCCGAAATTCCTCCATGCCGGTCCCGGGTACGGCGGCAGCTGCTTTCCCAAGGACACGAAAGCCATTGTGGATATCGCCAAAAAGCACGGAGAGGATTTTCTTGTCATCCAGTCCGCAATCGATGCAAACGAGAAACAGAAGAGAAAGATGGTTTCAAAGGTAGAATCCATGATGGGAGATCTCGCTGGGAAAACCATCTCCATCCTGGGTCTGACCTTCAAACCGGAAACCGACGACATGCGTGACGCGCCGTCCCTCGTTATCGTTCCTGAACTCATAAAGAAAGGGGCAAAAATAAAGGCCTTCTGTCCGCAGGGCTTCGAGGAAGCAAGCTGGCGCCTTGAGGAGTGGCGAGATCACATCGAGTACTGCAGGGACTCCTACGATGCGGCCGAGGGAACTGATGCCGTAGTTATCCTCACCGAGTGGAACCAGTTCCGAGGAATGGATCTTCCCCGCTTGAAATCGGTCATGACCGGCAACTTCTTTTTCGATTTCAGAAATATCTATTCCAGGGATCCGGAGATCAGAAAGATTTTCAACTACACAGGCGTAGGAATCTAATTACCGGCCGGGTTTCGCCCGGCCTTTTTCAATTTTCGGACCTTTACATCAATGACCGGCAACAGAATGTGATTGCTCTGAAGACATGAATTACCGTGAAACATAGATATCCGTCTTCCGAACCGCGCAGTTACCGTATTCGTCGCAGCTCTTAACTTCGAGAAGATAGTTGCCGGCTGGAAGATCTTCAATCGGTTCACCCTTTGCACCTTTTTGATCAAAGGCCGTTACGTCGACAATGAAAAGGCGATTTCCGTAATCCCCTTTTGACAGTAGAGCTGCCACTCCACAGAGATAGTAGTCGCAAACCATCTCCTCATAGGAAGTCGAAAGGGTCGCCAGAAAATCATATCCTCCGTGCTCGAAAACAATCTTCTCGCCTTCGTTTTTGATAGTGACTTCGGAATATCGGGGAGGCAGCATCCACAAGTTGTCGTCGACAAGGTCGAAAGCCTCGACAGCCACCCTGAACGGTTCGGAAATATCCGAAGGATCAATCTGGCTGGTTTTGGAACTATTGAGGATATAGACACCTTCGATTTGAGGGGGTGTGCTGTCGTTCATTTCTCGAAGCAGCTGCAGACCGTTGAGGTAACGTCCTTTTTCGGTAATGATATTGAGATGAACATGGTGGAAATTCTTTTTGCTGTACTCCTCGACAACCGGCCAGGAAATAATTTTTCCGATTTCAGCTCCAGTCTCAAAAACCTCTGCCGTTCCAACCGCATCCAGAATCTCATCGGGAACAGTTTCCTCATCCACATGATGGTATTGAATTGTGAGTCCGTTGACGGTTTTTACAACCACCTCGTAGTAGAGTTCACTCTGGCCTCCGTTGTATCTTCCCGCCTTGACAATCCTGCCGTCCTGTATGTTGAGAAGCATCTGCAGTTCCTCCAGCACAATGTCGACACCGTGATGGAAGTAACTGCCTGCGCCATTGCCGCTGCCGTAGTAATCCTGATAACTTACACTTGAGTGCCCGACGGGAAATGTTGCATTCTGAGGAGAAAAAGGCCAGGGCACGTCGTGTACGGGAATCAACAGATATTTGTCCAGATATCTGCGAACATCATCGTCCTCTATTCGGCACTCATGCCCCTCTCTGTCTCTTAGCCGGAGAAAGTCATCCTCCCCCGCTTCTCCCTCAGAACAACTTTTTACCGATTCGGCAAGCTTTTTTAGGGCATCGAGATCATCGGGGTGAAGGGTGAATGAAGTGTCTACGTATCCGAAGTTTCGTTCAACCTCTCCGTTTTCGATGTTTAGACGCGCTGATTGAACAATTTTTCGATTCTCGTTATTGGGAAATTCAATGCCCGTTACTTTTCTCTCAACAGCGATCAGTGTAGTAAAATCGAATTGCCCGGGAACAATTTCATCCTGATCATTCGGGCCGTCCTGACCAGACTGTCCGTCGGAATCATTCACCGTATGGGAATCCAAAACATCGATAGAGTCAGTATCTTCGTCATTGGAAATATTTTGATCGTCTACTCCACCGGATTCCGCTTCAACCCTATGGTGGGCACTGTTTTCGCATCCTGCAAAAAAAATTATGAAAAGAATAAATATTTTGATTTTATTTTCACCTATCTTCATGCTACCACACTATCCTTCCGAAAGGACAGGCCGCCGGCTTGCCGGAACCGGAAACACAGTCGCCACATCCGCTGCACTTTTCCGGGTCGATTACGATTCTTCCTCCGGCGCCTCTTGATATTGCTCCCGAAGGGCAGTTGTTCTCAGAAGGACACCTTCCGCAGGCCCTGCAGTCCTTGACGACAGGCACTTTCGCAACTTCCACGCACTCAAGCCCATCGGCCTCGTAACCCGGCTTGCATTCACATAACGGCTGGCCGTCTTTCACAACACACTCTCCCTTTTCGGAGCAGTTCTGGCCTTCGCAGGGATCGACCTCTTCAGCCCCCTTATCTTCATCGATTTCGACAGAACCCGTATCTTCCGTGTCCGTTTTCAAATCCACGCTCTCGGTTGAAGAATCGTCCTGTGAATCGGACGGCTCTTTCTGCTGATCATCCTGAACCTGGGCTGAAGTTTTTTCCTTCTCCATATCATCAGGAACACATCCGAAGATAAAAAAGAACAAAAAAAATGCAAACATCGTTTCAATCTTTAGCATAACCACCTCTTTTCACAAAAGTTTATTCGTTTTATACTAGCAAATATTCCAACTCTGTCAACATTTCAATATTCCATAAAATTCCGATTACCGACAGATAGCCCATTCATCATTATTTCTTGAAAAAACAGAATAAGCTTGTTAATATGACAGTGTAAAAATTTTTGCATGGGCTTTTGTTATGGGAAAATACAGCTCCTTAATCAAGCAGCGTGAAAACGACTCGTCAAAGCGCTCCCTCCGTTTCATCAAAGGCAAGTACCTGGGAGGAGAGTTCTTTCTTTCAGAAAACACAGACATCACGATAGGCCGGGATATCGGCAACGATATCGCTCTGATAGACAAAAAGGTGAGCAGAAAGCACGCTTTCATATTCAGCTCCGGCGGTATGATTTTCATAAAGGACAACGGAAGCACAAACGGAACTTTTTTAAACGGAGAACGCCTTCCCGAAGGAATCGATCGTGAACTTCATGCTGGTGATGAAATCGCCATTGGAGATTCAACCATCCTTTTCACCGATCCCCTGTCGGTGAAAAGCGAGCAGATACCCGCCAACCACCTTAATGAAGGATTCTCCGATTTACCCGAAAAACAAACTTCCGTTGAGATGAGAAAAACATCAGACAGGAATGTGAATTTCGAACTAAGCGGCTTCGACGAAACAGATGAGCTTGATATTGAAATGAATTCCCTCGAGAGGAAAGATTCAGCTCCAGCTGAAAGAAAAATCCAGGATGAAGATATCTCAGGAATAGATTCTCTTGAACTCGAGATAAATGAGCTGGAACTGAAAGAAGAGCCTCACCCTGTTGATGGTGTTTCGTCACTGGATCTTGAAATGGACTCTCTCGAGCTGGAAGAAGAGCCTCAGGGTGTCGATGAGATTCCGACTCTTGATCTGGAGATGAATTCCCTTGAGCTTGAGGAAGAAACGGCAGGGGAAAAAGAGGGCGCGAATTCATTTGATCTGGAGTTGGACCTTCCGGAGGCGGGAGAGTCGACTGAACTTAAAGTTAAAATGGGAAGAATCGAACTTGAGAAAGTGCCGGCACCCGGGATTCGACGGAAGCTTGCATCCGCAGGATCACTTTCGGATACATCCACCCTGACGCTCCTTAAGTCGATCCTCTCCACAAACAAATCCGGAACAGTGAAATTCATGATCGACTCTCCCTTCAAGGACATTTTCGAAATAAAAGTTTCCGAAGGAAGAGTAACCTCTGCCAAATGCCTCAAACATCCGGAATTCTGCCAACCCAAAGTTCTTTCAAGGGTTATTCTCGGCAGAGATGGTCGTTACGAATTTAAACAGAGCGAGACTCCTTCAGCCGAATCCAACGATGAACTTCACTCCGTTTACGAGGAAATTTGCCGGGAAAAGGTACCTCTCAGAGTGTACACCAAGATTGTGAAGGCAAACCAGCTTCGTTTCATGATTCCCATTACCGGAAAACTTTCAAAACTGTCGGCCTCGGAACTGGAATCGATTCAGTTCATGGTAAACACTCAGGAAGTACTCCCCTATCTGAATATGTTTCCCGAAAACGACGATTTTATTCTTCTTTCGGAAATTAAACGATATATTGATCTCGGCATTCTCTTCGGAGACAACAACGAAGAACTTGAAGACACTATTCCAGACGACATTTTAGACATTTAGAGAGGACTTTATGCATTTCTGGGTTTATCACAAACAGGCAAAACAGAAGCTCGGCCCCTTCAACGAAAGGGCGATTGTCGACTTCTGCCTCACAAACAAAGAATCTATAAAAAATTACTACTTTTCAGTCGGATCATCCAAGGAACTCATGGAATGGGAATCCTTCGCCATGAAACATGCCGAACTCTTCGCAGAGAAAGCGAAGGAAAGGGAAAAGCGAGAAGAGGAGGAATCTTCGATAAAAGAAATCCCGACGGAGAAAAAGCGATCGCCCCTTCCTTTCGTGATCATCATTCTGCTGATTGTTGCAGGCGCGGCGGCGGCCTACTTCCTTGTAGGGAAAAAAGAGGCTCCGAAACCCGCCGTAAAAGAGAAGGTCGTGAAGAAGAAGGCACCTGCAAAGAAAGTTGTCTATCCAATCAGAAGAGCTGAAAAACCTTCCGATCTCGAATTTTCCGGAAAACCGAAATCGGACGACCTTCTGAGAAAGGCTTGGAAGAACAGTAAAAAGAAAATTCCCGCCCAGCTCTCTCCGGCGATCATCAAGGATCAGATGGACGGTTACCTTCCCTCGCTGCAGCTCTGTTTCGATGAGAGAGTGAAAGCCGGAGACAGGAACCTCAAGGGACAGATCGAACTCCGCATAAGAGTCGGTGGAGACGGAACAGTACTGGACGTCCTTTTCACCTCCGACAAGTACAGATCGACTCTCTTCGGAGACTGTCTCGCCAAGGAGATTCAAAAGAAACCATTCCCCATGTTCCGCGGAAAGGAACAGACTTTCAACTACTACTGGAATCTCTAGTGGATCAAATTTTTCTCTGGGGTTTTCCTCTCCCCTTTTCCTACTCTCCATTTTTCCAATCCCTCGCCATAGCAGAAATCGGAAAATCGACAGGCTATGAAATTTTCAGAGGTGCGGAGAAAAAATTTCGCCAGATTCTGGAAGAGAAGTCCACCATCGGAGCCAACGTTACCATCCCATTCAAAGAGAAAGCTCTTAATGTTGTCGATTCCCTCACGGAAGAGGCGCGGGAGATCGGAGCCGTCAACACAATCTTCAAAAGAGGCAATCTTCTCATCGGAGACAACACCGACGGATCCGGAATGGTCTTGTGGCTGAAAGATGCTGGACTTCTCCAACCCGAAATGGACATTCTCGGCAACGGAGGATCCGCAAGGAGCATCGCTTACGCCCTTCACAAGGAGGGGGTCTCTCTTTCGATTTTCGGGAGAAGAGAGCGGGGGTGGGAAAAAAAAAGAGGCGTCTTCCGATTTCTTGAAAATTTTCATGAAAAAAGAGTAACCATTAGCACTCTCCCGTTTATCGTTGAGGGAAAACAGATTCTCCAGATCGGATATCAATCAGACACCCTCGTTCCCGCGGCGGCAGGAATGCTTGCGATGCAGGGATATCTGGCTTTCGGAAGGTGGTTTGATGAAAAGATCGATAGAAAAAGTTTCTACCGGTACATGAACATCTCATTCACCTCCGTCAACAACTACGGATTGATAAGGAACCTTTCATGACATGATGCCAGGGAGTTTTTTACTCCGATAGTATCCTGAACAGTATACTCTTTCAGAAAAATGGAACGCCAACCGAACACCTAACAACTGGTTAAGATGATTAAACTCTTACAAAAGTTGAGGGATGGATCGGTCCGAATTTCTCTACAGGAACTTCTTGAAGACGGCAAGAATTCCCTGGGCCCATGGAACTCTGTGCCCGGTTCCGGAAGCCTTGGATATTGACTCCTTGTTCTCCATGTACCACTGAAATGATCGGATCAACGCCTCAGCTTCGCTGTATTTCGGATTCCAGCCGAGAGTATTTTTTATCTTCTCAACCGAAACGTAGCTGTCCGTGTGGGCGGTTCCGTAGACCCACTTGTAGAGCGGCGATATTCTAAGCCACTCAAAAAGCATCAGGGCCGGAATGACAAGCCAGACAGGAGTGTGCATCACGCGGCTTCCACTGCCTGCATACTCGCAAAGCTCCCCGACGTCCTCGTTGACGGTACGAAATCTGTCGGCCCCGACATTGAAAACATCGTTCGCCTTTTCATCCTCACAGCGATATGAGAGGAAACATGCGTCGGCAAGATCGTCCACCTCGAGAAGCTGGTAACGATTCTTTCCGTTTCCGATGATCGGAATCTTGTGCCCCTCCTCGATCCAGTTGTAGAGGATCTGGAAAACTCCTAGCCTGTGGGTGCCTATAAAGGTTTTAGGCCTGATTACGGTTATGTAGAGTCCCTTTTCCCTGAACTCTTCGCAAAGATGTTCTCCGGCGATCTTCGCCTCTCCGTATGGTCCGACGCCGATCCTTTCATCGGTCTCATGAAGGGGATGGTGATCGGGGACACCGTACACTGCCGTGGAGGATATGAAAACGAATCTCCTGACCTTGTGCTTGAGAGCCAGCTCAAGAACGTTACGAGTTCCATCCACATTGGTAGAAAAGATCTCCTTTTTGGTTTCAAGGGGCAGAGCGGCCGCAGCATGAACGATAATGTCGGTCTCGGCAATCAGCTTATCCATCTTTTCCGTATCCCGGACATCGCCGCGAACCAGCTTTACCGAAGGATCGTACTCGGATTTGTCGTATTCCGCTATGTCGAGAAGGGTTACCTCCTCACCTTCCGCTACACACTTTTTTGTCATATGAAGCCCGAAAAAACCGGCTCCGCCCGTTATGAGAACCTTCATATATCTCTCCCTAAAATTGGTATGCAATAAAAAGAAACATAGCCACCCATCCCATGATGGTAAGCTGCAAGAATCTGTCCTTCAGAACGACTTCCGTAGGATTTCCGCTACGGTTGAAAACAAATGTCAGCTGAAGGTACCTGAACATTCCGAGAATTACGAAAAGGACGGTCAAATAGAGTTTGTCCGATCCGAAGTGATTCGCCACCGCCGGACTCACACTGTAAAGAATGTATGCAACTATTATGACAGCCGCCATTATCGACATGGCGCTGTTAATAAATTCAAGACTGTATCCCGAAACCGCACGACGGGTTTTTTTCCCCTCTTTCTTCAGAAGCACGTCGTCTCTCCTCTTTGCAAAGGCAAGAAAAAGGGCGAGAAGAAATGTCATTATGATAATCCAGTGGGAAGGATAAACATCTGTAATACCTGCATAGTGCGTTCCCGCAAGAAGCCTGAAGAGAAATCCCAGGGCAATAATGAAGATGTCCAGCGGAGCTATGTGTTTCAACCCCATGCTGTAGAAAATATTTATGATGAAGTAGAGAGAAAGCAACAGGAAAAGATTGAAATTTAAAAAGGAGGCGACGCCGAGACCCGACACAACAAGAATGATAAATATTCCCTGACCAGTCCTGATTGAAACCGCGCCGCTGGCCAGAGGCCTCCTGCATTTTAACGGATGGGCTTTATCGCTCTCTATGTCTCTCATGTCGTTAAGGATGTAGACAGAACTCGCCACAAGGCAGAAGGCGGCAAAGCTGCCCAAGGCCTTGACAAGCAGAGAGATTTCCATCAATTTGAGGTCAAAAAAAAGCGGCAGAAAAATGAAAAAGTTTTTAATGTACTGGTTCACCCTCAGCAATTTGAGATATTTCATGCTTTCACCATTTAATGTTGCAAAGATATTTTAGAAAATGTTTTATTGAAAGTCAAAAAAGTAATTTGTTAAAATATTTTTTATGCTTCAAAGATGATAGCTGCCGAACGACTTGTTAACCAAAGACAAAAGGATCCCTCCTCCTCCGATCAGGAAGAGAATCTGTGCAGGTAGAGCGCAGACTGTTCCGATGAAGCAAATAAGATCTTACCGAAAAAAGCTGCCGATAGTTCAAAAGCGCGACAGCCTTCCGTTTTTGATCCTGCCCTTTGCAACCCATCTGAAAGAGAAGGAAAACGCAAGCCGGATCACTCTTTCTCTTCTTCCAACCTTTTATATCGGAAATCCTTCGGTGTTGTTCCCATAAATTTCTTGAATGCAGAATTGAATGTAGTCTTCGACCTGAAACCTGCTTGATAGGCAATTTCAATAATAGTCATATCTGAACAGTTAGGATCCGAAAGGGCATCAGCCACATCTCTTACTCTGTAGAAATTAATAAAATTGTTGAAAGAGTACCCGCTCTTCCTGTTAATCACCTGTGAAAGTTCATTTGGAGAGAGAGAAAGCTTCTCCGCCAGACAGGGAAGCGTCAGCTCACTGTCTCGATAAATCTTCTGCTCTTCCATTGAACAAACCAGTGATCTGCCGTAGATATCAAGGATGCCGGCATCCAATCGGGCCCTTCCGTATTTACGATTCTCTAAGTTTACACTCTTCGAAAATTTAGGAGAATTCAGCGCACCTCTCTCTGCTGAAGGCTCCGAATGTGTCGGAAGAGCAGAAAAACAATTTTTACAAAATATTACTCCTGACACGGAAATCCCGATAAGGTTTGCAATACCGAAAAAGACACAATAAAAAACTGCAAGGGAACCCTCAAGATCTGGAACTGCTGATATTGAAAACCCGTGAATCGTAATCACAGCGATTGAAATCAGAGACAAGGTAATAAACTTGAACCCAAGAAAGACATACCCAGTAATCACAACAAGACTCAATGCCGAATTGTAAATTCCGATTACTGCAGGCGATGTACACCAGGCAAGTCCCGTTACTCCAAGAAACAAAGCAAAGAAAAAAGGAAAAAAAAAGCAGAAGAAATACCTTTCAACCAGTTTATCCAAAGGAATTGAGAGAATTGAAAACAGAACAGCTATTGCCCCGGGAATGATAACCAACATCAAACTTTGCTTATCATGGCCTGAGAGGATGCCGAAGAAAATCGTTACACCGTAAATTAAAGAAATTACAGCATTGCACCTTCTGATCATCGAAGGATGCATACGATTGTTCTCAATAGAAAAATATATTTATCACCTCAACAAGAAGAATTCAATACACCGATTTTTTTGAATCTTTTGAAAAAGTTTTTCTAAATGCAGAAACAAAATCTCCTCCAGCGTCTTTATATGGCCGTCACCTTATTTTCAGTGAATTGGAGATATCTCCTTTTTTAGTTTTTTTATGGGATTAGCCTATCCGTGTCAAGAAAATGGAACTCAAATTTTTTTATTTCTATTGTTTTAAAGAAAAAGGTGTGGGTTCTTTTTTTTAATGAAAATTGAAATCTTCCTTAATTCAAGGGTGCGTGAGAAAAATACAGAAAAATCCTTGCATAAAAATCAAAAGTCCAATCATCTTCGGTCAGGGGATTGAAAACCAAGCCCACGTGATAGTTGCCCAACCCGGTATCGTAACCCCTTATAACGCTACCGATATTGTCCGACCCTTTATGGAAAGTATAGTATCCGTTATCACCATAGACAGAAATCTCACCGTCGACGGTATCGATATTGTCGAAGAACATCCTTTGTTGTATCGGAATAAAAAAATTGGGGATCATTGTTGTCTTTCCGTGACTTCTGTAAATGTAGTTGCCGGGCTGATAAAGATGCCACAATGCGTCGTCCCTGTAGCTCTCGCTACCGGACTTCATGAGGAACTGTTTAACCTCAAAAAGAGTCATCTCGCCGCTGTCATTGTATCCCTCAATATTGAAAGTGTAGATATTCTGCACCCCTCCTCCCGAACATTCCGCGTCAACATAGTAGTACTTGCCATTGTGATTAAAGATTGCCTCAACTTTTATGTCTTCGCACACTCCGCCATAGGCCGCACCGGAAACAATGAAAAGCATGAGAACTGCTAAAAATTTATCCATTTTTTTCTCCATAAGAAATGTGATAAAAAATAATTCGAGAAATTCCGTCGGCCGACACTTTCCCGTTAACGTTTCACCTGTATGGCACTTCCGCCACATCCAACAAAGCTCATACCATCTGTACATTACGTTCTGCGCGTTGTCGACAGTGTATGAAAACACGAACCTTTTTTATGTAACATCTATTTCTTTTTATTACGTTCACCGGCAACTGCACCAATGGAGTTTGCTTTTTGTTGATTAATTAAAGTAACTTGCCTTCCAGTTCTTTGAAAAAAGGGGAGTTGGCCCAAGCCAATTTCTGTAAGTTATTCAAAATGGTTTCATATGTCAGAAAAAACCACAACATTCTGATTCGTTATCGGATCCACACTCTCAAGAAACAGGTCAGGTGCATCAGTGGTTCAGAAGGAAATTTCACACCAGGGAAACTTTCGGAGAGGAAAAGTTATTTGGTTTCGTTTGATTAAGGTTTAAGCTGAAACTTGTCAACTGCTGGATTTCATTAATTGTCAGAAGCAGGCAGACATATTGAAAAAACTGTGCCCTTTTCTCCTGTTCGTTGAAGGTTGATGCGGCCACCCATTATCTTGACGATCTTCTTGCATATCGCCAGACCGAGGCCGTTGCCGCTTTTCTTGGTCGTAAAGAAGGATTCGAATATGGAATCTACGACATCATCGGGAATCCCGCTGGAATTATCCTCCACATCTATTTGCAGCCAATCCATATCTCGGGAGATTTTAACAGAGACTGTATCGCCCTTACCGGAACTCCTGATCGCCTCAATACTGTTGTTCACAAGATTGGTAAGCACCTGCTTCAGTACCTGCCAGTCGAGCATGTACTCTCCTGAGATTCTGTTATCGAAAGAGATGTCGATCCCTTCCCCGTTCGAAGAGAGAAAAAGGTACCTCAACTCGCCCAGAAAAGTGTCGAAACTGCCCATTTCGGGACTGAGCTGGATATTTCTTCCATAGGTCAGCATCTTATCCACCGTCGCGTTGAGTCTCCCGAGCTCATTGCAGGCGATCTCAAGGAATTCCCGGTCGGCCTGATCCATCTCGCTGAGGGATTCCGACAGAACCTCCATGTTGAACATGATTGAGGTCAAAGGAGTCCTGATCTCATGCGCTATGAGAGAGACCATTTTATCCACCTCATGAAAGTGCCTGCTCTCCTGAAGCTTTCTCTCCCTGTCGACGATTTTCTCGTAAAGCGCGATTCTCATGAGTCCATGCCCGGCAACAGAGGCGAGGTTGGCTATGGCGTTGGCCACATCCCTCTTGATCCTTCCTTCAACACGAATAAGGACCATCACTCCCCGACGTCCCGTTACGGGAACAAGAAGGTCTCCGCCTATCTCTTCATAGTGAGGAATAAGACCCGGAGGAAAATCCACGGAGTTTCTCAGAAGGAAAGGCTCCCTTGTCTTTTCAAACCATCTCAGAAGTATCTTTCCCGCATAATCCGGAAGGAACTCAACATCCAGAGGCACCTCCTCCCTGTAGGCGAATCTGGAGACGACAATGTAGCGTATCGAAGAAACCTCCCTGAATCGCTCCCGAATTGTCCTGTCAAACAGGCGAAACAGCTGGTCGTAGGTTGCGGCCTCCTCCGTCCTCGCCCTGAAACGGTGAAGAATTTTCTGGAAGTAGACATGCCGGGCGTTGAAGTAGCTGTTGAGGAATGCCGCAGCGTTGTAGATGATGACGGAAAGAACGTTGTAAAAGAAAAATGAGGCGAACACCGCAGTGTAGAAAAAGCTCTCTTCGGAAAAGAAGTTGAAAATCGCTACTCGAACGGCACTCATCTGCAGGGACAGGATGGAGAATGGAATCGAGAGAAAGAGAAAAAGCTGCATGAGGAAAGAGGAAAGTTTGGTGCCGCTGGAGATCTTTCTTCCTGTAACACAGAAGGCGGCGAGATAGTATATCGGCAGGAACAGAAGCACAAAATGCTTTACATAGGCAACATTGTAGGAGAGAAGCGAAAATCCTATCGAAAGAGAGAGAAGAAGCGACTTGAGGGAACTGAGCCCCGTCAAGAGAAGAACCAGGCCCTTCTTGTTGAGAGAGATGTACTTCACCTTTCTTATTACGAACGAAAGATTCAGCCCGAAAAACAGGGCGCCCGTGGCAATGTAGGCCGATGCCTCCGAAAAGTATGTAAATATCAATGCGGCAACTATGTCGATCGCGGAAAAGAGGTAGAGCCAGCGCCTGTTGAGTTTTATGGAGCGGGGAAAAGAGTATATAAAAAGACTGAGGAAATTCTCCACCGCAAGAAACGAAATAAAAAATAGAGGCGAGTAGAACGGAAAGTAGGCCACGACCAGACTTGAAACGAGGAACTGGGTGGAGAAAAGGTAGATGAAAAGCCACAGATTATCCAGGTTCCGTTTACCCTTGAGGAGCACATGCCAGCCCATCGTGAGCATGAAAAGAATCTGGAGAATGGCCAGGATAATGGAAATGTGATAACTAAACATCTTTCTTCAGCCCGTACTCCTCTATCTTCTTATCCAGGGTTGGACGGGTTATTCCCAGAATCGAGGAGCTCTTTCCCTTGTGCCATTCGCTGGCCTTAAGCACGTAATCGATGTACCTTTTCTCGATATCCTTCAATGAATAGAGCTTCTCGAAAAGTTGATCCGCTCCCGCATCGGAAGAGAAGGATGCCCCGTCGGAATTGAGAAAATCGAGAGAATCCCTGGAAAGAATGTGATTCTTGACACCTATGGCGGCTTTGACGATCGAATTTTCCAGCTCCCTCACATTTCCGGGCCAGGAATGGGTACCGAGAAAGTCCAGAGCCTCCCTTGTTATGCCACGAATTTCCGTATGCATCGTTCTGTTGACCTTGGCGATGAAATGACTGACCAGAAGGTCGAGATCCACCATTCTATCACGCAGAGGAGGAACAGAGACCGTCACAACCTTGAGCCGGTAGTAGAGATCCTCCCTGAAATTTCCTGATGCAACCTCATCTTCCAGATTCCTGTTGGTCGCCGCGACAATTCTTCCACGAAACTGCCGAGGCCGTGTACACCCTATCGGACAGTACTCCCGCTCCTGGAGAATTCTCAGCATTTTGGCCTGGAGCTCAAAAGACATCTCTGAAATTTCATCAAGAAAAAGCGTTCCGTCACCCACGGCATCCAGCTTTCCTTCCCTGTCGCGATCGGCTCCGGTAAAAGAACCTTTCCTGTAGCCTACAAGCTCGCTTTCAAGAAGATTTTCAGGTATTGCCGCACAGTTGATAGCAACGAACGAATCATCCGAACCGGGACCGTTCTTGTGCACGGCGCGGGCCACAAGCTCCTTACCCGTACCGCTCTCACCGATTATGAGGGCCGTTGCCCGGTTATCCGAAAGCGAAGCGATCGCCTTGTAAACCTCAACCATACTTGGAGAGCGTCCGATAATTGTTCCCGGTCGAAAATCCTCATCCGTAACGGAGAAGGCAAGCTTCTCCTGCATGTTTATCTTTTCGAAACTTCTGCTGATCGAAAGGCGGAGTTTGTCGAGAGGAATCGGCTTGGAAAGAAAGTCGTAGGCACCCAGCTTCATCGCCTTAACCGCGGCATCCATATCACCGTAGGCGGTAACGGCGATGACAAGCGGAGATTCTTCTCCGAAATCATCTTTCAACTTCTCGAGAAGTTCGAGACCGTCCATCTTCGGCATGTTGAGATCGGTAAGAATAAGCTGCGGTTTAAAATCCACAGCCTTCTCATAGCCCTCGACACCGTTTTCGGCGGTTTCCACCTCGTAACCCTCCCGAAGAAGAAGCTTCTGGAAGCTCCTCACAATGGAGGCGTCATCATCAACAACAAGTATTTTTCCTTTAATGTCCATTTTTCACCCGAAAAAAGCTTTAAAAGTCCGCCTATTGTAATATCCTCTCCTCATAATGACAAGCTTTTAACCGCTGTTCGTATACTTTTCTTTATCCAATTAATAAGTTGGCGAAAAAGATGATGATTCTCTATCGACCTGATAAAAATGGAAAAAGAGTCCGAATGGATTCTTTCCGCTGAAATGAAGTTGTTTCACGTGAAAAACGAATCCACAGGAGGACCTTTCCGGGCAGTACTACTTATCTCCGGAACTCCAAAGAAACTCTTTTTTGTCCACAGATGAAAACAGGTGAAATGCAGGCACACCATGAAGGGCATGAAGAACATGAAGGAAGACCAACCCAATCGTTTTTCACCATTATTTCCATTGCATTACACAAACCTAAATCTTTCCATGGATTCAATTCGCTCGTTTCTTTTTCTCTTTTCTTCGTGCCCTTCATGGTAAATCAATTCTTTTTTGACCGCAGATTACGCTGATTGCCCAGATTACTTTGATTATTATTTTCCTATTACGATGAGGTTACTGGTTATTAGGAATATTCCACTTCTGTGGTAGGTAAAGACAGGCACCCCTAACCAATCAGGCTTCAAAAAAATTATCTTGGTCAATTCAGCCGCCTGAATGGTAATGAAAACAATAACTTTCGGTATATATCCGCTATTTCGGTCAAAAACAGAATATTCATCCCCTGCAAGAAGCTATTTCGACCTGAATATTTTTAATTTCATGATTTCAGGAGCCGGGCCGGCGTTGATATTTGTTTTCGGGGGATTTTGGCGGCTGGATTGGGAAGGATTTTCTTTTTGTGGTGACTTCAGGTATTGATTTTGGGTGGAAAAAATTTTTCATATGGTTTTTGTAAACAACTCAAACAACAATAAAAAGAGCAGAAATGTCAACCATCATTGATCCACTTATTCTGAATCTGGAGTTTTATTATTACCCTTTTGGCCTTTTTCAATATCAATCAATTTGGAATAAATACAAAAGGAATGCTCCAAAAATATCGCATACAAATATATAATAAATGATATTGTTAAATAAATTAAACCAACAATCATTTTTTCTGACCCATTCCCTGTAAAAAACACAAACAAAGACAATGCACCGAAAACGCATGCGGAATATATTGAAATTATAACTATAATGTTTAGATATTTTTCATTTTTCAATGCTTTTGGACATTTCATGACTTCCCCTTTTCCTGAAAATTATTGTTATGAGAATAGTATATAGGCCAAAATCCTATATATTTAGATATCAAAAATTAAATATAATAAGCATCCTCACTTAAAAAATGAAGGGTGACAAATATTATCACCCTCCATAATATACTTATTTAATAATAATAATGTTAATATTTTTTTAATATGCAGGCATAAAAGAACCACCGCCGAAAGTCGGCATGAAAGGTGCCGGATCAGGTTGATCTCCGTAAATTACGCCCTGTGAAGCCAGCTTTTCCCAAACTGGACGACTATCGACATATGGAGTCGGCGCGAGCGGATTGCGCCAGATCACCGGACGACCTGTATCATCCCTGTCAACCTTCCAATAAACCTCTTTCAGCGGATCTTTTCCTTTGTAGAAAGGATTGTGGACAAACTGTGTTGCCGGGCTTCGCTGGTAGTCATCATTTGCAATTTCCCAATATTCGTCATCTCCGATGGAACCGCCACCTATTCCTTTTTTCAAAAGGATTTCTTTTAAGAGTTGATTCATGAAGTAGTTCTGCATTTTATCATTGGCGTCATCTGGTCCCATTGGTTTTGCTTCACCTGGTGTTGTTGATGGCATACTCTCTTGGCAAGTACATTCTTCTTTCCCCGAATCTACCCATTCATTTGTAACTGGGTTAAGCACTTGCTTTTGTTTGCATACTACAACAAGACGTTTTTTTTGCACCGGTGAATTTGCAGTTTTCTTTACGTCAACAGTTTTTTCTCCTTTTTTTGTATAGACATCCCTAGTTTTAGTACCATCAGCGTCTGTTCTTTCTTTAATCACTTTACCATCTTTTTTAAAAGATCTTGTCTTTGATCCATCCTTATGCTCTGTTTCCTTTCCGTGAACAACTGTTTCATCTCCGGTAGTTCCACTCCATTTATACTCCTTTTCTCCATGTTTATTTTCTACTCCATTATCACCTGCCTCTCTGCCATGTGAGACAAGGATTGCATCATTGTGCACTTTCTTACCGTTCCAATCCCTATACAATGAAACAACAGCCGCAGTAGAACCTGCAAGAGAAAATACCATAAATACGAACTTACCAACTCTATACCAGTTCTTCGGATTAGAAGGGCTAAAAAATAGTCCTGTCGGATCAGTATGCTCAATAACCATTCCAGCGACATAGGCAAATCCATTTCCAAGGTTGTTGGCATCGCCCCAGATGCCGATGGGATCCTGGTTTATGAAGCGTTTGAGGCCGATGTGGTAGTATCTGTTGCGCATCCAATAGAGGCCTGTTTCCTTATCGAGGTAGCTGCCGCCCCAGTAGAAGTTGTTTTCAAACGGAAGTGCGGACTCCTCTTTCTTCAGGAATCTTCCGTAAACTCCGTAGCGGTAGGTCGCCTTCGGAGATCCATTGGAATCGGTAATAGCAATTACATTTCCGCGCTCGTCCTTGTGGTAGTAGTAGAGTTTTTCGGTTGATGGATTATCCATGGCTGTTACAGCAACTGCGATGTGGTTGTCCATGCCGTTGTCGATGTAGTTGAAATTTTCCACATATTTTCCAGCTGTTTTTACCTTTTCAGTAACAACATTCCAGTCATCGTAGAAATAAAGGTGCTCTTTCTGGCCAACCTTTTTAACAACTCGTCGATTGAAAGCATCGTACTCGTACTCAATTTTCTGCTCGAAATCCAGAATATCCAATTTACCGTCGTCCTTATACGCATAAAGATATCCGTCTACACTGCTTCCTGCGGGAACGATGAAAGAATATTGGCTACCGATGTTTTTTGAGGATGCCAAAAAGAAAAGTCCCCTTTTTGAACTCATACCGAAGTTATTAACACCGAAAACATAGTTCAATCCACTACTTTCTTTATAAGTCATCAAGAACAGATCATTACCATTTTCGAAAAGTTTTATCTGTGAAATACCTCTATCCCATGTGTTTTCAAAGAAAGGAGTTTCATTGATTGAACCGTTGTCGTTAACTTTCCATATCTTTATGTCGCCTGTATTTTTGTTGTAGCCGAGAATACCAGATTCACCGTCTTTATTGATTTCTTCAAGATTTGTGAAACCATGACCGATAAAACTGTTATCAGCATACTTACCGAGAGTTCCATCAGTGTTTAAAGGGTATACAATTATTTTTCCGTCTGTTTTATAGAACATAAGAAAGTTTTTGTTGCCTCTTTTTACCGGAAAAATCTTTATTGTATTCGCAGCCCAATTTTTATTTCTTATGGTTTTCTTCCATGTTCCGTCAGCATTAACGACCCAGCTGTAAATATAGCCATCACTTGCTCTGTACATATTCAGTACAGTTCCCTCAGCAATAGTGTACTTGAAGAAATTTGTAATTCCGGTGCGCCAACCTGCGTTTTCATAGGCTGCGTCAGTAAGTGTTCCATCATTCATTATTTTATAGAACTTCAATCTGGCTTTGCTGCCTTCTTCCCTGTAGGTTGCAAGAAACTTTCCGGTCTTTGTCTCAAAGGTATCCATAAGCTGATGATCAGTTGCAATTGAATCAAGAGTTATTTTATCAAGTGAAACTCCTTTACTGTTTTTCCCATCATTTTTGTAAACTTTTCTCAGTCGATTCAAGGCATCGTATTCATAGCTTCTCAACACATTTCCATTCTCTTCCAGAGCAAGGTTGTTTCTCTCGTCATACATGTACTCTGCTTTTTCCGCACCCTCTTTACCTTGAACCCTGTTAAGAGCATCAACAATCCATTTGGTTGTTTCGGAATTCTTTTTACTCTCAACAATATTGTGTACACCGTCCAGCTTGAAGGATTCAGTTTCACCGTTTCCGTAACTTACATCATTCAGACGGTAATAGGAATCGTATGTGTAGTTCTCCGTCCTGTTTTCAACGAGATCGGTCTTCTCGTTAAGGTGCCATGATCTCGTGTAGTCATAGTTATAATGAGCAACAGCATTTTCGGGTTTGCCATTGGAATCATACTGCTTGGAGATAGCTTTCCTTACCAAATTATTCCATTTGTTATAACCGAAGCGTTCTTCTACTCCGTTGCCTTTCATAATTGATGAAAGTTTTCCGTCTGTATATCTGTATGATGCTATATTATCTGAACCGTAAGCAATGGCATTGAGCCTGCCGTCCATTATTCCCGTCAACTTCTTTTTGCCGTTCGGATACTGGAGCAATGTCGTTCTCGCATCCCTTTTCCATTTGTACACACTCGGATTATCATTTATCTGCTCTCTGTAGACATTTCCATCCGAATCGTATTCCCTGTAAACCGTATAATCTCCTTCCGTGGCAGTTTTGAGAAGATTTCGATCATCATAAGTGTATGTCTGGACAATGTGTCTATCCGAATTACCTGAAGTGCTTCTTCTTTCAACCCTGCCGTAGGAATCAAGACCTAAAGCTACTGTTAGAGGAGCTGATCCGGTTTCCGTCCATGTAGTTTCAACAACATCGCCTTTCGAGTTGTAAGCATACTCATATTTCTGGATACCACCGATTGTGAGAGAACTGAGTTTTCCTTTTCCATTGCCGGTACTGTAATATTTGTACTCTGTTTTTCCGCCTTTATCGTTTATTTTCTCAGCAATCCTTCCGAAATCATCGTAGTTATATTTCACAGTGATGTATGGATTTATTGCATCGAGCACAGAACCACCCTGTCCATCCTGTGTCATCTTGTAAGAAACAAATGCAAGATCACCGGCTCTATTGTAATGATAGAAAGTTTCGTTACCGAAATGTTCTTCAGTTTCCGCAAAAATATCTCCATAGGAGTCATCCCACCATGAAACTGTGCTGTCCACACTGCTCTCTTCATCAGCTGTCCAGATTACCTGACCACCTGTGTTGTATACAGTGTAGGAACAGCGTTTTTCACCTTCAGACTCTTTACATGTCCTTATGGTTCTGCCCATGATATCGTAATCGAAGTAAGTATTTATTATTCGTCCACCTTCTTCGTGAACTATTCTTGCGAGTCTTCCAGCTCTAGTCTGAGGTGTTCCGACGCTGTAAACATATACTGTTGTCGAGGATATATCATCACCATCAACATTTACTACCTTGTACAGACGATTGTATTTGTCATAAGTGTTTGCTGTTATATTTCCGAGTGAATCGGTAACTTCAGCAACATTACCGGCTTTATCATACTTGTACACTGTTTCCGATTCTATCTCAGGTTTAGAAGTATCGGAAGGAACAAATGTATGATCTATTTTTTTATGAAAACGTCCAAGTCCGTCGTACACATTCTCAACTTCAGATGTTCTTGTACCGTTTTTATCGTATGTGATGGTGGAAAGTTTTCTGTCGGCCAAATCATAGCTATTTACAATTCTCTGACCGAAAGGATCAATTGTTTCAACAACTCTTCCGTAACCATCGTACTTTGTCTCCATTTTTTTGTTAGATGGAGTCGAAGCGTTACACTTAAAAGAATCACTGTTATTTACAGCATATCTGTTACAGAGGAACTGTATTTTTCCATCTCCGCGGTAACCACTCTTTTCAAGGATTATTCCGTTTTCCTTCACTTCGATGGCTTTATTGAGGTGGTTGTACTTTATTTCACGGACATTTCCCTTCTCTTCCTTTGTAATTATATTACCGAACATATCGTGATCAACTGTTATACATGAAGTATTGTGCCAGCCGAAGGTCTCTTTTGCTCCGAAAAATGCTTTACATGTTTTTACTGCAAGTCCTCGGGAGTCGTAAACAGTTGTAAGCTTTTTAGTAAGATCAATAGGGAAGGTTGTTTTTTTAATTTTACCTTCTTTACTTGTGTCGTAATAATCCCTGTAATCTGTTCTGGTCAGGTTACCAAGTTTATCGTAATCATACTCCCTGAAATGGTCACATGAATCTTCATTGTAATCTGTACATCCAAAGTGGGTTTTTACTACCTGATCGGCTCCGTTATACTCATATAGCGTAATTACACCGGCTGCACTTCTTTCAGCAATTTTCCTTCCGTAAGAATCGTGGTTATACCTGTTTTCCAACCTTTTCTGACCGTCTATAAGACTGTAGTCCGCATAAACACGCCCCGTTGAATCATAATCAAATCCTTTCCTGTAAAATTTAGTATAGGAAGAATCTGATTTATCTTCTACATATCCCTGTTTCGTTAATCTTCCTTTGTCATCATAAGAATAGATCAAAATCTCTTCCAACAGAGAATTGTTTCCCAGGTGCTCTTCTTTTACAATATTACCGAATCTCTGATTGCCGATGTAATCCCTATTCAGATCATTCGTCGGAGTCTCATCATAATCGTATGCGTAGATTGTTTTTCTTCCATCGGGAAAAGAAATGTTTCTAGGGAAAATATGAAAATTATGATTACTTGGTTTATTGTATCTGCCATATGATATCTGCTTACTTCTACAATTACTTGCAGATGCACACTCTTCGGTTTTTGTTATATTCCCATAGTAATCGTATTCGATTTTTTTCTCAGGATACAACTTTGTTTCACCCTGATAATTTGTTATTTTTGTCGGCTGAGACTTACTGTTGTACTCAATTTTCTTTATAGAGCAGTCTGGGTCACTGCTATTGCTGAGGCATACTTTAATTTCCTTTTCCTTTCCCCAACCGTTAAAAATCTTTTCCTCATAACGCACAAGCTTTTCGGCTCCATCGGATCCAATTTCTTTGTGTGTGATAATAAGCTTCTGGTTATCTTCATTCTGTGACAACTCCTTGTAAGGCAATACTGTCGTTCCATAACCCAAATAACCTAGAGATTGAAATTGCCATGAAAAGTCTTCCCAAGTACCGTTTTTCCACCATTTCTGATCGAAGTATGTTTTATAGATCTTACTTTTGGCGCCATCCCAGACCTTTTGCTCAATACTATTAAGAATGCTGTTAGATATTGAGTATTTTGTGTAGGCATTTTGCCCATGCTCGCTTGTTGTGATCTTTACGCTTCCCGTGTACATTTTCCTGCTAAAAAGTGGTTCTAACCTTTCAGGATTGGGGTACATATCATGATCATATGATGCAAATTCGTCATTTTCACCCGTGTATGTGTAGCTATCCACTCTCTCAAGCGCACCACCTTTGAAAATTTCTACACTTTTAAGATAATTATTTTTGAAGTTGTATATAGCTTTTTGGGAATTCGATCTGCTTGTTCTGACAGTTACAGAAAATTCAGCGTTACTTTCCCCGCCATTAAAAGGCATAAGATTCTCTAAATATGAACTCTCAATTATTAAATCTTCTCTCTTAGGATTTTTTATGACGATTGTTTTCAAATCATCAAAAACATAATCTTCAGATTCTAAAAGACTAACTCCACTACGTGTAAGAAAATCAAACTCAATTTTATTACCATACCGATCCTGATGTAAAAGTGGCAGCAGTATCCATTTTAAGCCACCTCCATTAACAGTCTTTATTTCAAAATGCATGACGGAACCATCTTTTCCGTACCTTTTTATAATTCTTCTGTCAAAATCATATTCATTGTTGACATCTTCACCTCTAAAAACCTTTACGCCCTTTTCCTGCCCGGCAAAAGGCGTAGCAGGCACCGTATCCTGTAAATCTAACTCTACATCCCACTTGTAACGTTCACTCCCTGTAGGAAGATTCAGCTCCAACATATCGTATAAACTACTTTGTTGTCCTCCCACAGCAACAGTGTATATGTATTCGGTCCCATACATTCCCATCGGAATATTGAATGCCCACCTATTTGATACCCCATCGTATTGTAGAGTGGGAACAAATGTCGGCAATCCCGGAATCTTTTGAATCGAAACATCCTGCCTAGACAAATGGAGAGGGTTAACAACACCTACGGAACTCCAGTTCACACACTTTTTTTCCAAATCAAATGTACTTCCAAAAAGTGATACAGTGGAAAAAATTAAACTCAGCAGCAAAAAGACCTGCCACTTTCTAAAGAATTGTTTCATAAAAAAATCACCTAACAATAGATTAGTAAAACTCGATTCAATCATTGTAAAGTAACTTTTTATCTTATTCTGTCAACATCTTGCAATTGTATTGTTTTTATATCGTTTAATTTACTCAGCAAAACTATACACTCCTTTTTCTTATTTTTTCTGTTTTTATTTTAACACCCAACAACACCCTTTTTCCTATAAACAATGTCCGCCAGCGCTTTGTTTTACTTACGCTACATTTAACGTACGGACAAGAACGTTTATCTATACATTTCAACCCTGCTTCTAAGTTTTTGAAATATTTTTTTTATTCTTTGTTTTTTTTATTTATCAATAAAATTCCCATTTATGTAAAATAATTTCCACATATGAAGTTATTAGAATACAGACAGATATTTATACGATGACTTATTTTTCCTATCTGTGTTCAGCTGTGTGCATCTGTGAAGGAAAAAGAGAAAAACAGCGGGACCAGGCAGGTTGTCTCTGCTATGCGCGCATTTTTTCGGTGAGGTAGGTCCAGTAGCGCTGGGGCATGAAGGTGCGCTGGACTTTGGGGTTTTCCCGCTCTTTTATGGATATTGCTTTGAAGTAGCTTCTCCACAATCTTTCGTAGAGGTCCTTCTCTTCTCTTATGGACTGTCTATAGGCTCGTTGAAGTTTTCTGACTTCGTCGGAAATGTCGAGCTGGTGGAGGTGAGTTTTATCCCAGAAGACTGCTGATCTGTGTCTCACATCGTGAATTACCCATCTGCTGTCGGACATTCTTGTCTTGAAATGGGGTGTCATTAGAGGTGTTATGGGATAATCTGGTTCCATGGGTGCGTAGTAAACTTCGTCCTCAAGTTCCGTAAATCGAAGCAGTCCAAGCATCCTGTGCACTTCACGGCGGACTCTGTACCCTATTCTCACGACCGTCTCGACACTGTTGTCGGCCAGGCAGTCGTCTATGCGTCTTCCCTTTTCAAGGCCGAGATCGATGTAATGATAAACCGCCACTTCGAATCCTTGAACACCGGATAGAAATGCGTAGACAACCTGCCGGAAAGGAATGTTTCCCATGTGTCTGAAGATTTTATCCGCCACTCTGTCGGCTTTTGTGGAATCGGTCTCGACGCAAATGGGTTCGCCGAAAAGCGAAGGCTGATACTTCTTTTCAAAAAGGATATCCGACGGTTCCTGCTTCCTCGAATAGATTTCGAAGATGACCGTCAGAAGCCCTTCCAGAGTTCCGTCGTAGAGATAGATCATCAGAAGAGCCTCAGCTGTTCGTAGCGGTTTCTATTCCCCGATCGCAATGTCGCCTTGAGCATATCTTCCCCGGGTTCACCGATGGTCGGAGCGATCATCCTGCCGCGGCAGGTTATGAAATAGCGAGCTCTTTTCAGTGGAACCCCCATCATTTTCAACTTGTCGAAAGTCAGGGAGCACTCCCGTCTCGCCTTCACAATCCGGAGTGCGGAACGAACTCCGATGCCGGGAATACGAAGAAGCATTTCATATTCAGCGGTATTAATTTCAACAGGAAACTTGTCCAAATTCCTAACCGCCCAGGCCGCCTTGGGGTCTATATCCTGATCGAGAAAGGGATTTTTTTCGCTGACGATTTCTCCTGAGTCAAAGCCGTAGAATCTCATCAGCCAATCCGCCTGATATAGACGGTGCTCCCGAATAAGCGGCGGATTCTCCACCGATGGAAGCCTGGAATCTTTGGATACGGGAACGAATGCCGAGTAGTAAACACGCTTGAGACTGAATTTATTGTAGAGGCCCTCGGAAAGTTTGACGATCTGAAGATCGTTTTCAGGGCTTGCACCGACAATGAGCTGGGTTGAATGCCCGGCTGGTGCAAAAACAGGTGCCTTTTTGGTCTTTTTACGTTCTTCGGAACTCTCTTTTATATTTTGACCGATAAATTTCATCGGCTTGATTATTTCATCCTTTCCCTTGTCCGTAAGTCGCTTTAGGGATGATTCGGAGGGAAGTTCGATATTCACTGAAAGTCTGTCGGCGTACTTGCCCGCTTCTTTTATCAGTGCAGGCGAGGCGCCCGGAATCGCCTTCATGTGGATGTAACCTCTGAACCGGTGTTCGCCACGCAGCATCTTCACTGTCCGCAGAAGCAGCTCCATCGTATGATCCGGATTCTTGACAACGCCGGAACTCAGGAAGAGTCCTTCAATGTAGTTGCGACGGTAAAAATTCATGGTTATCTCACAAAGCTCCTCAGGAGTGAACATCGCCCTCGGAATATCACCCGACCTCCGATTAACACAGTAGGCACAATCGTGTATGCAGTAGTTTGTAAATAGAACCTTGAGAAGACTTATGCAACGCCCGTCGTCGGACCAGGAATGACATACACCGCTCTGAAGAGTCGAGCCCGTACCGCTGTCGGCGCCGCGACGACTTCCGCTGGAAGAACAGCTGGCATCGTACCTTGCCGCCTCTCCGAGAATTTTTAGTTTTTTCTCAAGATCCATCGAAACACCGATCATTTGTTCGCCTTATTATGTCATAAAATCCCGAAAAGGCAAACTATCGATGAAAAAATAGTCCGTTCCTTTTCTTTCTACGGATATTTCGGTGTTTGGTGTTAACCGGGATCGTAAGAAAATATGGGAACCGGCTGGATTGAAATGATTTTGATGCAGAATCAGGTGTTCATCAGCCTGTTAAAACTTTTTTTCAACAAGGACCGGCCGCTGATTTTCTCATATGAAATTTATCCTTAAGAATTCAGGCGCTGAGATTACATGAAAACAAATATCCAGACCTTTTAAGCCGATGATTTAGCGAGAATAAAAATATCGCAACCGAGAAAACGACTTATAACGTGTAGATATTCTCAATATGATCAATTCAGCCGTTATGTCCTCGAATTTTTAAATATTCAATTCATTCCGGCGGTTAAATCGGAAGAGATATTTTTTTATGGTGAGATCAGCCGCTGATTCGGGGTGGAAAGCTCCCCTCTTATTATAAGAGGGGTTGGGGGAGTTATTCTTTTAAATCAAGCGCAAACAAATAATAACATGTGGTTGCAAAGTATTTGATCTGAATAACTCTCCCTAACCCTCCCTTTAAAAAAGGGAGGGAACTCTTTTGTTCGGCACCACAAAAAAAGGCGCCCGAAGGCGCCTTTGAAAATCGGTTCGGAATCGTTGTTACCAAGTGAAAACCATCGATCCCCAGGTAAGTCCGGATCCGAGTGCGGAAAGAACCACTGTGTCTCCGCGTTTGAGAAGTCCCTTCTCGTTCATTTCCGAAAGAGCTATGGGAATCGATGCGGCACTTGTGTTTCCTGTCCTGTCGATATTCTTGTAAACCTTTTCATCATCAATCTTCAGTCGCTTAGTCACGCTCTGAATGATCCTGATGTTGGCCTGGTGGGGAATAAGCCAATCGACATCATCAACTCCGAGGCCTGCCTTTCCGAGTGCTTCCTTTGCAGCCTGGCTCATGTCCTTCACTGCCTGCTTGTAGGTTTCCTGTCCCTCCATGCGGGTGTAGTGAAGTCTGTTCTCAACGGTTTCCTTTGTTACCGGCATCTTTGATCCGCCGGCCGGGAACTCGATGAGGTGGCTGTAGTTTCCGTCGGCAGAAATGAAATGAGAGAGAACTCCCGTCTCTTCCGACGCGGACATTACCGCCGCTCCGGCTCCGTCACCGAAAAGAACACATGTGTTTCTGTCCTGCATATCGGTGAACTTGGAAAGATTCTCAACACCGATCACAAGCACGTTTTTGTACTGCCCGCCCTTTATCATGGAATCCGCGATCGTCGCTCCGTAGAGGAAACCGCTGCATGCCGCACTGATGTCGAAACAGGGAACTGTCTTCTCTATTCCGAGTCCTTTGTGGACAAGTGTGGCTGTCGATGGATAGCGCATATCTCCGGTAACGGTACCGATAATGATGAGATCGATATCGTTCTTGTCGATTCCTGCATTTTCGATAGCCTTCTTTGCAGCTTCCACTGCCATTGTGGAGGCGCTTTCACCCTCTTCGGTAAAGTGGCGCTGCTTTATACCCGTACGAGTGGTGATCCACTCATCGTTGGTATCCACCATCTTTTCAAAATCGGCGTTTGTAACGACTCTGGAAGGAAGATAGTGGCCGAGGCCCGTGATCCGTGCATATGTCATAACTATTCCTCCGAGAATTTCTTGAACAGTACCACTCCGTTAACTCCTCCGAAACCGAGGGAGTTGGAAAGGGCATACTCAATCTTGTGATCCTGCGCGGATCCTGCAACGTAGTCCAGATCACATCCCTCGTCGGGGGTCTCAAGGTTTCTTGTCGGATGAACCTTCTGGTGGTAGATACTGAGAACAGTTACCGCTCCCTCCAGTCCTCCGGCAGCACCGAGAAGGTGGCCTGTCATCGACTTTGTTGAGTTGACCTTGAGATTTTTGGCGTGATCTCCGAAGAGATACTTTATCGCCTTTGTCTCGTTCATGTCGTTGAAGTATGTTGATGTACCGTGTGCGTTAATGTAATCAACCTTGTCCGGTGTAATTCCCGCGGACTTTATCGCATATTCCATGGCTCTGCGTGGGCCGTCGCCCTCCGGTGCGGGCTGTGTGATGTGGTAGGCGTCGCTGGAAACTCCGTATCCTGCCACTTCAGCGTAAATCTTTGCGCCTCTCTTTTTCGCGTGCTCGTACTCTTCGAGTATGAGAACACCGGCACCTTCACCGGGGACGAATCCGTCACGATCCTTGTCGAAGGGACGACTTGCCTTTTCCGGCTCGTCGTTTCTTGTGCTGAGCGCCTTCATTGTTATGAAACCTGCGATTCCCATTTCATGAACGGCAGCCTCGGCTCCTCCTGCAACCATGAAATCTGCGATACCTTCCTTAATTGCCCGGAAGGCTTCGCCGATACCGAAGGTTCCCGACGCGCAAGCTGCGACAGGGTTATACTGCGGTCCCTTGAGACCGTACTTGATGGAGATATTTCCCGCACCCATATTGGCAATCATCATGGGAACCATGAAAGGTGAAACTCTTCTCGGGCCTTTGTTCATGAGTTTTTCATGCTCGTCCTGAAAAGTCTTGATTCCACCGAATCCTACTCCAAGGGAAACGCCGGCCCTCTCCTTGTCGAGAGTCTCGAGATCTATTCCGCAGTCATCGATCGCCTCTTTTGCGACGGCGAGTCCGTACTGGCTGAAAAGATCGAGTCTTCTGGCCTCTTTCTTGTCCATTCCGTGATTTTCGGGATCGAATCCCTTAAGCTCACCTGCTATCTTTGTTCCGAAGTTGGATACATCGAAAGACTGAATGGGTGCAATTCCGTTTTTTCCTTCGAGCAGGGCATTCCATGTCTCTTCCACACTGTTGCCTACCGGCGACAAAACTCCTAATCCTGTTACAACTACTCTGCGCATCGGGATCCCCCATTATTTCTTAAGCGTTAACCTTTGAATCGATATAGTTAACGGCGTCTTTTACCGTTTTGATCTTCTCGACATCCTCATCAGGAATCTCGATATCGAATTCACCTTCAAGTTCCATTACGAAATCAACAACATCGAGGCTGTCTGCGTTGAGATCTTCTGTGAAGGAAGTCTCTTCCTTGATTACTGCTGCATCTGCAGAAAGCTTATCGGCTGCGAGTTCGATGATTTTTGACATAATTTCATTTCTTTCCATGGTTTCCTCCTTTAAGGATAAAAGTTACATATACATTCCGCCATTTACTTTCAAAACTTCTCCGGTGATGTACCGGGCCATGTCCGAAGCGAGGAAGATAGCCGCATTTGCGATATCTTCCGGCTTTCCTGATTCCTTGAGCGGAACCATATCCATCATCGTGTCCTTGGCTGAATCGCTGAGCACTTCAGTCATTTCGGTTTCAATGAACCCCGGCGCGATGACGTTGCAGCGAACCTTCTTTGAAGCAAGTTCACGTGCGAAAGATTTTGCCATTCCGATAAGACCGGCCTTGGACGCGGTATAGTTCACCTGTCCGATGTTACCCATCTGTGCGACAACTGAAGCGATGAAGATGATGTTTCCGCCGTTCTTCATGAGTGGCCTGATAAGGGCCTTGGTCACGTAGAACGAACCGGAAAGGTTCACATCGATAACCTTCTGCCACTGTTCGGGTTTCATTCTCATTGCGAGGTTGTCTGCGGTAACTCCGGCATTATTTATGAGTACATCGGGAGTAACTTCCTTGAGGAGTTCCTTTACCGACTCTTCAACGAATTCCCTGTCTGAAATATCAAATCCACAGAGATAGGCTTTACGGCCCTTCTGTTCGACAGCGGACTTTACCTCTTCCGCTTCAGCTTTAAGACCCTCTCCGTCACGGGGTCTGTAGTAGTGAATAACTACATCGGCACCTTCGTCGGCGAATCTGAGGGCCATAGCCTTTCCAATTCCCCTTGAAGATCCCGTAATCATTACTGTCTTTCCATTAACCATCATTGTTCTCTCCTGCTAGAACTGACATGTCAGTCTATTCTTAATAAAAAAAGCGGGGTTGTCAAATAATTTTGTTTTAATTTATGCATTTTTTGGGAAATAATCGGAAAGATTTCAGCTTCTCACTGCCAATCTGAAAGAAGAGTAAAACAGTAAAGTTGTGGATCAGTAACCGCTCATGGAATTCTCATCGCAAAACACTTCCGTACCATCGTTTTGAAAACAGATGCACCGCTTCATGGACCTCCCGTCCATGTAGCTCTCCATCCCCCCTGAATCACTCTCGAGAAGGAGGGCTCCCTTCATCGAAATCTCGGTTTCGTCATCAAGATTGTCATCGCTTTTCCTGCAGATTCTAACCTCTCCAGAAGGAACAAAAGAGTCCATGCAGATCCTGGTTATCTTCCCGTTTTCGATATCCGGTTTTCCGCTGTAGATTCCGGCCTGCTCTCCGCCTCCCAGCGTGTAGTTTTTTCCTTCGGAAAGAAGAACGCTGCTTCTGTCGAGAACCAGCCTCAAAATCTTTGCATTTTCATCTTTTCCCGGAAGAATAGAGAATAGAACAACCTTTCTTCTATCATTCACGACATCGGAATAGATGTGGGATGAGAGCGGACCCTGAGTCGAAACACCCTCGCTCTCGTAAAGAAAAACCGGACCGGAAGCATTTTTAGCTCCTCTTGCCGGATCAATAGTACCTGACAGTGCGAATAGAACACTATTCTTGCTACAGTACTCTTCATGGCTGTAATCAAAGAAACAACCTTCACTCTCCTCTGCTTCCGGAGGGTTCAGCTGTTCAAAATCGCTCTCTTCATCCACTGAAACTCCCGTCGACTCGATCTCCTTTGCATCCCTCTCCGTGGTTTCCGTGCATGCGAGAAGAAGAAAAGGAAGAATAAGGACTACTATTTTTTTCATTTCTCTCTCCTTTTTGATTTCGTACAAAGGTCCGTCTTCCTTCATAGATCCATAATCGCAGAAAAATTACATCTGCGAAGACCTTTTTAGACTGCACCTAATTCAGAAAATAGCACAGATGAGAAATGTGTCAATGAAAAGAAGGGCGGGCGGAGGCCCGCCCGGAAAATTACATCATAGAGACAATTCCACCAACAAGGGCGAAAAGAGCAAAGGACTCAACGATACCGGGAGCCGCGAAGCTCATACCGAAAACGCTGGGTTTCTTTGCAACCGCAAGGATCGCTGAAGAACAGGCCTTACCCTGATAGATTGCACTCATCATGAAGGCGAGTCCTGCAGCAAGTCCGATTGCGAAGATTATAAATGTGTCCTGCTGCGCCGCAACAAGTTCCTCATGTCTTCCTTTGAGAAGAATCATCAAAACGAATCCATAGATAGCCTGGGACGCAGGCATGGCGGAGAGAGCTACAAACTTTGCGTGGCCCTCTTCAACTTTGGACATAACTCCGTGAGATGTCATTCCGGCAAGACCACAGCCGATAGCACTGCCTGCAGCACCGAGTCCGAGAGCGAGAATTGGTCCTAGTGTTCCTAAATTCATTTTTTTCTCCTTTTATTCTGTTGTTAAGCGGTTAAATTCATTTTCCATTTTCCGATAAAAGATCACGAAGCGGTCTGAACTTCTTTCCGTTTCCGTCAAAGCACCAACGGTACCACTCCAAAAAGTTCAACCTCAACCCGTGGATAACTCCACCCATTATACAAAGCATGATGTTGAGTACATGCCCGAGCACGAAAACAAGCGGAGCAAACAACTTACCGACAATCCCGGCGTTCCAGACATCAAACGCCATGTTGTTGAAAGTCTGGGCGATAAGGGCACCTGAAAGTGCAAGTGCAAAGATTCTGATGTAACTCAGGATATCCGAGAAGAACTGTACTCCGTTGTAGACTCCGCCGAAACCTCCGACAAAAAATTTGAGAGGATTAAGCGAACCGGCACTTGTAACGAACACACCGCCGAGTCCACCGTAGAGCATATACAGCATGGTTTGAGCCTGCGCGGGATTCCCCTCCTTCAACGTGTACCAGAAGTAGAAAACCCAGATGTTGAAGATCCAGATAAGATGGTTTACTGCTCCAAGGGGATTTCTGTCGTCTTTCAGAGACCTGAAGGCCTTGAGAACCAGCGAGAGATTGATGTGGAACATACCGATTATAATCGCCGTCTTCATCATCATGTCCTTGTCTGTTCCGTCAAATAGACGGAGAGCACCGAGAGCCGAGGTTATGGGCTTCATGAAGGCGAATCCCGGATTGTCCAGGGAGAGTCCGAAAACACTTCCGGAGATGACCCCGTAAACCAGCGTGGCACCGCTGAGAACCATGGACATGTTGAAAAATCTTTTCAAACCCTCGGAGGGGTTCTTCACCTTCTTCTTGAAGTAGAAGAGAATTAGGAGAAGAACAAGGCCGTACCCACCGTCAGCCATAATCATGGCGAAGAAGATGGTAAAACAGAAAAAGAGCCACGAACTGGGATCCCAATCCCTGTAACCGGGGGTATCGTATATTTCCACAAGATCCTGTCCGAGCGCAGCGTATCCCTTGTTCTTTATCAGAGTCGGTATCTTCTCGTCCTCGTCCGGAGCAATCTCCGTGACATGAACCATCTGGCTTTCAAGTCCACTCTTCAGAGCGTTAATTTCATCCACAGGACACCAGCCCTGAAGAGCGAATATTGAGTTGTCGAGAGTTTCAACGGAACCGGAAATCGCCTTCTGGACGTTGATTTTGTTGAGTTCGCGGAGATAGTAACTATTTATCTCCTCCCTGTAGAGACTCAATTCGGCAAGACCGGATTCGATCTCTTCTCTTTTCTCAAGAGCCTCCTTGAGGCGTGATTTCACCGTCTTCATATCCATGTCGAACTTGACTTCTAGACAGTCGTCGATACGGATGGGTTTCTTGGAAATCGTAATAAAGTACTTTCTTTCCGTGTCTGTAAAAATTTCAACTGCCGCAATGTGGTTCTCGATAGTGATTCCTTCCAGCCTGTCGAGGACCTTCAACGAAACATCCCAGAACTGAATTGCAACTTTGCCTCTCTTTTCAATATCTTTCAGAAGAGAAAGGTCGAACGATCCCCAAGGTTCGATGGATTCCATTTTGTGGTTGAGAATCTTTATCACTTCCTTTGTGTCTTCAAGCCGCTTTTCCAAATCAAAAAGTCTGTCGACAAGTTTTATGGGACAGAGATCCTTCTCTTTTTCACCTTTCGGCTCGTATCTTTTGAGAGATCGGTAAGCTGTCTCAATTCTATCGAGCTTTGAGGCATCAACCTCCCGTCCCTCTTTCTCGAAAAGCTCTCCCGTATAGGGTTCCACATGGATCACTCCTATGTTCTGAAGCTGCCTCACCATTTCTTTCCTGAGGGACACCGGCCCCATGAGGAGAATTTTCTGCATTCTTTCGATCATACTGCCTCCCCCTCAAGCTCTTTTCTCTTGAGTTTGTCCTTGGCGATCTTTGCATTACAGATTGCGGCAATTTCCTGATCTCCGAGGAAAATCTTTATCTTCCGGATATTCTCCCGGCATTCGGGGATCATCCTTTTTTCAAAGAGGTTGACCTTTATGTTGGTCTGTCTGAGCTCCTCCTCAAGAAGATCAAGTCTCTCTCCGGCAACCTTGAGCCTCTCCCTCAGGTTTATCACCTTTTTGAGCTCGTCCAGTCCGCGGTCGAACCACACCGGCATCATGAAAAATGAGTATTTCACATCCTTGAAGTCGATCTCCTTGAAAACCGGAACTTCGACACCTGCAATATTCTCATGTCCGCGGACAACCTTCTCGATCTGGAGAAACGAGAATATGTTGGTTGTGAGCTTCTGGGAAAAGAGAATGCACCAGGGCTTGAGAGATTCTTTCAGCTCATTCATCTCACTCTCGAGAGCTCCCACCTTATTCCTCATCGTCTCCACCTCTGCCTGAAGCTGCTGCTTCTTGAGCTGGAGAGTGGGAAGGTACTTGCTCAACTGCGCCAGGAGAGTCTTCTGATTCTTGAGCTCGGTTTTATTTAGTTTTATTTCGGCCATATCCAGCCCCTACTCTTTATCCCACTTACCGTACTTCTCGAGCCACTCGTTCTTGAGTCCTGTCTCGTTTCTTTCGAAACAGTCGGCAAGTATCTGCCATCCAAGATCAAGCTGCTCCTCAATGTCGAGATTCACTCGAAGATCCATCATCTTCTCCTCGAACATACGGCTGTAGAGAAGTAGTTTCTTATCCCATTCACTGAGACGGAATCCCATCGACTCCCTGTCCCGGGCCTTTTTGGCATCCGCATAGAGCCTGATCATCGCGTTTGCAAGGTCTCCGTGGTCCTTTCTGGTCACTTTTCCCATAACCTGCTGTTTGAGACGGGAGAGCGATCCGAAAGGATCGATGTATCCGTTGTGGAGGTAGAACTGCCCCTCGGTGATGTAACCGGTGTTGTCGGGAACGGGATGGGTTACGTCGTCACCCGGCATGGTGGTTACGGCGATTACAGTGATGGAACCGCTTCCCTTGATGTCGACGGCCTTCTCATAGCGGGCTGCGAGATCCGAATAGAGAGATCCGGGATATCCACGGTTGGACGGAACCATATCCATGGAAATCGCAATCTCTTTCAGGGAGTCTGCAAAGGATGTCATATCGGTAAGAAGAACGAGAACGTCCTTGTCCTGGATAGCGAACTGCTCGGCTGCGGCAAGGGCCATGTCGGGAACAAGAACACACTCAACAACGGGATCGGATGCCTGGTGGATGAACATTGTGGTCTTTTCCATGGCTCCGGTTTTCTCAAAGTAGCTTTGGAAGAACTGATAGTCGTCGAACTTGAGTCCCATTCCGCCCAGAACGATTACGTCGGCGTCGGTCTGGCTTGCAATTCGCGCGAGAAGCTCGTTGTACGGTTCTCCTGGAATTGAGAAGATGGGAATCTTCTGGCTGATGACAAGCGCGTTAAACATGTCGATCATCGGGATGTTGGTTTTTACGTAACGTTTGGGAATGATTCTTCGCGCGGGATTGAAACTGGGGCCGCCGATCTCAACCCTCTCCTCCATCAACTCGGGACCTTCGTCTATCGGCTCCCCACTGCCGTTAAACACTCTCCCGAGCATTGAATCCCCGCAGGACACCTTCATCGGTTCACCAAGAAAGCGAGTCTGGTCTCCGGTACTGACACCCTTCGTTCCGGCATAAATCTGGAGATTCACCTTATCGTGATTGAAACTGATAACCTCGGCAAGTGTACTTCTTCCGTCCCTCATCCTGATCTGGGCAAGTTCTCCGAGTTTCACTCCTTCGGCCTTCACCTGGGCAATGCTGCCCTTAATTCTTTCTATGCGATTGTAGGTCTTTACCATCTTACATGCCCTCTACTGTTTCAGTTATTCCCTTTCTCATCTCCTCGGCGGCCGGATCCTCGAGTGGCGTATAGTTCCACTGGATGAAACGGTCGGTGAAGCTAAGGAAGAAACGTCTTGCATCGTCCCTTGTTTCAAATTTGAAAGGTTTCTCCATTACCGTATTGACGATCTCCATCTGCGCTTTCTGACGCTCGACTCCTGTAGCGGTATCGACCTTATCAAAGGCGTTCTGCTGGAGAAAAACTGCGTCGTAGAACTCGCCCTTGAGAAAGGTAACCATATCGTCGATGCTGATTCCCTCCTCTCCGACAACGGACATTTTCTTTCCTATTTCGTCGCTTTCACGAAGAGTTCGCTGGCACAATCTGACGATGTCTATCGATTTTTTCTTTTCCTCTTCCTCGGCAAACCTGTCAAGATACTTGGACCACGAGATGAGAGGATCTATGGCCGGGAACCTACGAGCATCGGAACGAGCCCTGCTGAGACCGAGGAAACAGCCGACGACGGCAAGAGTCGACTGAGTAACAGGCTCCTCGAAGTTTCCACCGGCGGGACTGACCGATCCTCCGATCGTGAGGGAACCTCTACTTCCGTCCTTCATCTCGACAACTCCCGCTCTCTCATAGAATTCGGCTATACGGGAAGCAAGATAGGCAGGGAAAGCCTCCTCTCCGGGAATCTCCTCAAGTCGGCCGCTCATCTCCCTGAGAGCCTGGGCCCAACGTGATGTTGAATCGGCGAGAAGAAGAGTATCTACTCCCATCTGTCTGTAGTATTCGGCAATTGTGGTTCCCACGTAAACCGAACTCTCTCTGGCGGCGACAGGCATCGAAGAGGTGTTGCAGATGATACAGGTTCTATCCATCAGCTTTCCGCCTGTCGTCGGATCGTCGAGTTCGGGGAACTCTCTGAGAATCTCAACAACCTCACCGGCACGTTCACCGCAGGCAACAACCACAACGACTTGAATTTCCGCATACTTGGAAATCTGGTGCTGAAGAACCGTCTTGCCAGCTCCGAAAGGCCCGGGAGTACAGAATGTACCGCCCTTGGCAACAGGAAAGGGTCCGTCGATTATTCTCTGTCCGGTAACGAGCTGCCTTTTGGGAAGCACTCTCTTTCCGAAACGAAGAGCGAACTTGGCAGGCCACTTCTGCACCATCGAGACAGAGTGAACCGTCCCCTTGTCATCTTCTATCTTTGCAATTTCCTGATCGATCGTATAGTTGCCTGCGGGTTTTATCTCGACAACCTTTCCCTTACCGATGAATGCGAAGGGAAGCATTATCTTGTGATCGATAACACCCTCCGGAACGCTACCCAGAACATCTGCCCGTTCTACGACATCGCCAACCTTTGCAGCGGGGGTGAAGGCCCACTTTTCAGTTCTGTCCAGCGGCGGGAGATATACTCCTCTCGGAAGAAAGTATCCTGCCTTCTCGGCCACATCCTCCAGAGGATTCTGAAGACCGTCGTAAACACTTTTGAGGAGACCCGGGCCGAGCTCGACCGAAAGAAGATCGCTGTCGAATTCGACTTCGTCGTGCAGCTTCACACCCTTGGTAAGTTCGAAAACCTGAACCTTGGCGCGATTTCCCTCGATTTCGATGACCTCGCCCTTGAGACGCTCATCTCCCGTCTTCACATAGGCCAGCTCGTTCTGTCTGATGATTCCCTCAAACTCAACCGTCATCAGGTTTCCCTGGGCGGCAACTATTCGACCTCTTGCATTCTTATTTTCCATATTAATACCTATCCTCTTACAATTTCCTCAAGTATCTTGTAACCCCTCTCACTGTCCAGAGTGTTCCAACGGTTTCTAAGCTGGAACCCTATTATGTAGGCGTAGATTACGTGGTCGCCGAACTGAGACTCCTGACCTACATCCACCATCAGCTTAAAACGTATCCTGTCAAGCTCGTGTTCCAGCTCAAGGGGATCCTTGTCGAACAGCGCAATAACGGCTGGAATCTCGGAAAATATCGACTTCAACCCGAAATCGGAGGTGGTCCTGTGGTCCAGAATGGTCTTGACAATGTAGGGATCTCCCTTGAGATTTTCCTCAAGATCAAGTCCCTTCCTCATTATTCTCATCGCCGCCAGAACGGTTCTCATTGTCGTCGCGATCGTTCCGTAGAACCTGAAGAAGCCCGATTGGTCATTTCTAAGATTTTCAAAATGGGCGATGTACAGCTCCTCTATGTGCTCATACCTCTCCCTGTCATCAGTGTAGCGTTCAAAGTACTCCACCATGAATTCAGGATACTCCTCCGGGTGATGAATGAAGGGATCCTGCAGGAACAGCTCCAGATCTTCTATGTCAAGTAGCCTGGCTCGATAAAAATCGAGTTCGTCTCCCTCCCTGTTTCCGCTCAAACCCTCGGACTGGGGAATTTTTGAACGCAGCAGGAGCTCTATATTCTTGATATCGTTAAGTCGAAGTATCTTGTTTATTCCACTTTTGAGCGGCTGGAGAAGAAACTTATTGTCTTCCAGAAAGTCGTAAAGCTCTCCCGGAAGGTCGCTGTCCCAGGTAAGGCGGGGAAGTGAAGCTATCGTATATTCATTCAGCTTCATTTTCTACTCTCCTTCGAAAAGATACTTCCTTAGATCGGCACGAACAAAACCGGAAATAAGATCCTGTAGGGACTCTCCGGAGAAGTCGAACATCAGGTTGGAATCCTTCAGCGAGACATAAAATCCGCTGGGAATTCTCTCGTCGCTGAGAGTTATCTTGTTGCCGCTTTTCTCGATGATGTCCTTTTCGATGAATGACTTGAGCTCATCCTTCATTTTTTGCGAGAGAGAGATCTCTGCACCGTCTTCGACGCCTTTCTCCATATAGTGAGATACCACTTCGCCCAGGAGATGCTTCATAACTTCGGCTTCTCCCATAGCTTTCTCCACAGGCTCCTTTACGGAGAGTTTAAGGATCTCCTTCTCAAGAGTAGACTTCAGGGTATCAACCGCCTTTCTGGCGGCAATACGCATGGCGGACTCCATCGTATTTTTCTCTTTCCTGGCTCTCTCTTCTGCTTCATTAACGATTCCTTCAGCTTCCTTTCTTGCGGCTTCGATGATTCGTTTTTTCTCCGCTTCCGCCTCTTCGATAATGCGGCTCTTTTCAACTTCAGCAGGATCAATGACATTTTTCTTGAGGTGTTCGGAAATTTCCTTAATCTTTTCGTTCAGGGTGCCGATTCCGGCATTCGGTGTAGTGCTCATGCGATGGCTCCTCCGCTGTATGTTAAGAATTAATCAAATTGCGGTCATTTTATGTAAATCTGATACAATTGGCAACATTTTCGATTGCCTCCAGAGGCTGTGAATTTCTTAATAACGTGAATTATTTCACAACAATCTTCAATTGCAGTGCCTCGATTTTTGAATGAACAAAAGAAACTGTCCAAAAAAATCAGTTACATGAATATTTTATGCCATCGATTTCTCATGTCAAAAAAAAAGCAAAATTAAATTCTGTTTAACGAACAATGATTCGATTGTGTGCAGAAAAACGAATTCCCGAAGTGCAGAAAGAGAAAGAAAAGAAACAGCTCTCTGTTCGGTAGATTTTAAAAATAGAAAATGTAGATGAAAAATTAAAGGAGATGGTGGAGAGGGGAGGATTCGAACCTCCGAAGTCGTAGACGGCAGATTTACAGTCTGCTCCCTTTGGCCGCTCGGGAACCTCTCCACTGGAGCTAGCGATGGGACTCGAACCCGCAACCTACCGATTACAAGTCGGTGGCTCTACCAATTGAGCTACGCTAGCATCGGGGGTCATTTTAAGAATTACAGCATCCTTGTCAAGAATTTTTTGCCAGAAAATTTCACGCCGAAAGTTGTTCCTGGGTAACAATTTGTAATTGTTTGGTTTCCGGATTAAAAAACCCGCGTTTCACAACCGTTCCCTTTTCGATTTCAACCTCATCGCAGCTCTCCACCGCGAATTCAAAGAACTGCACGCCGCCTCCGCTTCTTCTGCTCGCCTCCGTGTATTCCGAACAGACGAGTACCGTGTAGGGCCAGTTCCTGCCGAATCGAAAAAAAGGTTCTCCCATGATCACCTCGATGTCGAAACGGCTGCCCTTTCCATCTTCAAGAAGATGACTTCTGATCGCATCCATTGTTGCAAACTTCATATTCCCCTCCCATTGTCAAAACACCCGCACCCATCTTGCAAGCTTCGTGCCACAACTATTTAATTTTGCTTTGGATTTGTCTATTTTCAGATTTTATTTAACGACTGTTTTCTTCAGATTAAACCCCAGTTGTTCCAAATCTTTTGTCTGCTTGCTTTCTGCAATTTTCTGTTTGGTCAACTTTCTCTTCCTGTTCGCCTCTGCAATATCCTTGTCCGCAACGGACTGGGCCTTCGTCTCCTCGGTCCAGACAACCTCCAGCTTCCTTACACCCCTGAAGTATTGGTCGAAAGCGCCCTGAACGCGGTTAACAACATCACTCATCGAGTTTGTTAGCGTATTTGGAAGAAGCGCACGGAGAATATCACCCTCCTCTTCGTACTTGACATTGTAGAGCGCAGTGTAGAGGTATGAGTCGTCCTGCTCCAGGAGGTCGAGGAAACCTTTCCATGTCGGATGGAAAGAATCACTCTCCGGTTCGGCATCCGTCTCGATTTCAACGTTTTGCTGCTCTTCCCTGATCCAGGCAGGTTCTTCCGGAACCGCTTTCTCTTTCAGCTCCCTGGAAACCGCTTCAACAGCAGCATCCTGCGCCTCATCGGAAGAAGCTTCAGCGACCTCTTCACCCAAGGTGGATTCCTGTTCCATACTCTCGGTTTCAACTGCCTGAACATCAGATTCTGTTTCTTCGGCACTATCAGGAATATCAGCTTCCGCTTTTACCGCAATCCCCTCTGCATCAGGAGAAACTTCATCAGCCGAAGACTCGACGGCAGTAGTCTCTTCAATCTCATTCTCTTTTGCAGATGATTCCGGAACGGGTTTTTCCGCAACAGTTTCTTCCTCAGTTTTTTCTTTAATCTCCGGCTCCGAACTCTCGGCCGATGGAGTCTCAACAACTTCCGTCGCAGACATCGAAGCAGGTACAGATAAGGCTGCTGGAGCCTTTTCAGAGCCGACCCCCATGAGCGAAAGGAAACTGTCGAAATCGGCCATCTGGGGAAAGTTGCACGCGGTTACAACCCCTATTTCAAAAAGCATCAGGGAAAAATCGCTGGATTTTATGGATTCGTACTCCTCGTTCCAGAAACGGAAAAGGCGCAACCAGTCGGATGCTCCGTTGGTTTTCGCTATCGACTCAACCCACTCTCTCTCCTCGTCGCTCACTTCGAGAAAGGAACTGTTTCCAAGCTGTGCAAAAAGCACGATATGGTGAAGCATGTGAAGAATATCTTTCGCAGCCTTCTCCACAGATCTGCCGGAATAGTAGATCTCCCTGGCAACTTCCACACCCTTCGCCCTGTCCCGCTTCGCCATTGCGCCGACAATCGTCCTGAGACTCTCCTTGTCGGAACTGCCGAGAACATTGGCAACGATATCTTCCGAGAGCTTTCCTCCTCCGAAAGTTATGAGCTGTTCAAGAACCGTCTGGCTGTCACGCATACTTCCCTCGCCCTCCCGGGCAATGGCGTAGAGAGCATCCCTTTCGTACTCGATTCCCTCCGACGACACAATTTTTTCCAGCTGTCCGACAACATCCTCCATTGAAAGACGTTTGAGGTCGTACCTCTGGCAGCGACTGAGAACCGTTGTGGGAATTTTCTGGGGATCGGTTGTGGCGAGTACGAAAACAGCGTGGGCAGGAGGCTCCTCCAGCGTCTTCAAAAGGGCGTTGAAAGCCGACGTGGAGAGCATGTGCACCTCGTCGATGATGTAGACCTTGTATTTGGACTTCACCGGCCTGTAGCTGATATTCTCCTTGATGTTCCTGACGTCGTTGACCGAGTTATTCGATGCTCCATCAATCTCGATGACGTCGGGACTCTTGCCGCTCATGATCTCGAGGCAGCTTTCGCAGGCATTACACGGTTCACCGTCCGGTGCCGGATTCTGGCAGTTGATACACTTGACCATAATCCTCGCGAGGGTTGTCTTTCCCGTACCCCGAATACCTGTAAAAAGATAAACCGGAGCTATGCGATCGTTACGTACCGCATATCTCAATGTTTCACTTATGTGATCCTGCCCAACAACCTCGTCAAACCGTTGCGGTCGCCATTTTCGCGCAACTACCTGATAACTCATAGCATGCCTCGTCATTAGTTCCCATGAACCCCACTATTATAGATTATAGTTTTGTTTTGTAAATCTTATTCGGCAGCTGAAAACAGGTGAGTCACACAATCCCTCACCTCAACGTGAAACTCTCTTCCGTTGTTGTGGAGGGTGTACGAGTACTCCTTTTTGCAGCCTGAGGGACATCCCTTTTCGATGTTGTGTCTGTGAAAGCATCCCTTTGCGTAGAAAAGAGGAGGACGGAACGCAGAGCCTACTTGAACAACGGGAATCCGCTCCTGGAGTTTATCATGAAGATCCTCCGATCCCTCGAGCCAGGAGTAGGCAAAAAGCAAACTGTCACCGATTCTTTTTCTGTAAAAGGAGAAACTCAGAGTGTTGGCCGTGTAGATGTAAAAGTCGAGGAAAAAGTAACAGTTGCCGGCTTTCAACATCTTTTCAACACAGGAAATGTGGAAAACGTTGTTCAGCCCCACCAGAAACCTTTTTTCCGGATGAGAGGAGATAAAATTTACCACATCTTCGATATAGGAATCGTTGTCGTAGACAACCGGCTTAAGCGGAATCACAGTGTAGCCGGCAACCTCGACACACTCTTCAAATCTGCCTCTTTGGGCGAATGGAATCAGGCCGCGATCGGGATTAAAATTTTCACGTGAAACAACCGGAAAACCCGGTTTAAAATCAAAAGATTCGATGATTCGATCCCAGTTCCAGCCGGAAAGTTCCTCATCCATTTTCTCATATAAGGCCCGCTTCAATTTCTTGAGAACTGAAGGATTTATGAAAAGAGACGAAAAATCGCTCCTGTTTTCCACACGCAACTCTCCGAGGGTGAATTGCGATATATCCGATTTTTGCAAAAGATCGGATAATAGAGTTTCGATTTTCCTGTAGTTTCTCGACTCCTCGATCTCCACGTCGGAAGATATTGCGATCTCCTTTCCGCCGAGATCGGCCATCAGAGTTATTCTGCTGTTCTCAATGAGAACTTTTATGGCTGCGGGAATTTTTGCGGGCTTGAATCTTTCGCATCCGACACTCTTCAATGAAAAACTTCCGTCACTGACTCTTCGGATCTCACTTCCCTTCGGAAAATATTTATCACAGCCGATTCTGACGATGATGCCCGGTGCGGCTTTGGAAATTCTCTTTCCCGATTCGGAGGCCATCTTCTTTACGGAAAGGATCTGCGGAGTATCACCCATCACCATAATTCCGTCGCGAAGAGTTATCCAATCCTCAGTCCTGAAAACTATTTCACCTCTTTCCCACTTCTCAACCTTTCCGAGGAAGATGCCACGGTGGCCGGGATAGTCGGACCCTATTAGATTTTCTCCGGCCTCCTTTTCAAGAAAACTGTTGCTCCGCCTTCTCGAAAAAGCGAGCTCAGCATTTTTCTTGAGATCCGAAACATCCTTTTTCCCGTCCGCAATCGCCCTGTAGAGAGCGGAAACGGCGCGAACGTATTCGGGTGATTTCATCCGACCTTCGATTTTCAGACTCTCGACGCCCATGTCCATCAGGTCCCGAATTCTTTCATAAAATGCCATGTCGTTGCAAGAGAAAAAGTATCCCTTTTCGCCATCGTGATCGAAATATGTTCTGCAGATCTGGGCACAGCGCCCACGGTTTCCACTCCGTCCCAGCATCAATCCCGATGCGAGACAGATTCCCGAAAAGGAGTAGCAGAGCGCTCCGTGAACAAAAACCTCAAGTTCCATATGGGGAACTTCACGCCTTATCTTTCTGATCATCTCAATCGGAAGCTCTCTTGAAAGAACAACCCTTGAAAAACCGGCATCGCGAAGAACTTTCACGCCTGCGACATTGTGAACGGCCATCTGGGTTGATGCATGAATCTCCAGATTCGGCGCCACACTCTTTGCAATTTCAACAAGTGCAGGATCCTGGATGATTATTCCGTCGACTTCAATTTTGCCCAGAAAATGAATTTTTCGGGCAATCTCCTCAAGTTCATCTTCGGCAACGATCGTGTTGAGCGTAACGTAGATTCGTTTTGATTTTTGAACGGCGATGCCCTTCAGTCTCCTAAGCTGGTCGAAGGAAAAATTCTCAGCTCCGTAACGGGCGGAAAAGGCTTTTAGCCCCAAATAGACGGCGTCCGCCCCTCCTTCGAAAGCGTAGTAGGCAGCTTCGAAGGAGCCGGCGGGCGCGAGAATCTCAGATTTTATTTTTTGTAACATTCGTCAATAAACTCAGCGGACCTTCCATAGTAAGTGTAAAGGTTCTTTTTCTTTCTGAACCCGTGACCCTCATCATCGAAGATAAGAGACTCGACATATTTACCGCTCTTTTTCATTTTGTCAATCAGAATATAGGCATCGCTCACAGGAACACGGGGATCGTTTGCTCCGTGTGCGACCAGGAGACGACCGCTGATCGTATCGACCATGTTTGTCGGAGAGATCTTTTTGAGGAATTCCGGATCACTCAAAGGACCGTACTCCACCTCACGAAGCTTTCTTCTGTAAGCCTTCGTGTTTTTGAGAAAATTGAGGAAGTCGACAACTCCTACATTGTCGATTCCGCATCTTACGTTTTCAGGATAGGTGGCCATGGAAGCAACAACCATGAATCCGCCGTAGCTGCCGCCCATTACGCTGAAATCATTCTTTTTCGTGAGTCCCTTTTTCACAAGGTAATCCATGATGGCTCCGCCGTCTTTTACGGAATCCATTCTCTTTTTGTAGTTGTCCATATCCATGTAGGTCTGGCCGTATCCGCCGCTACCCCTGACGTTTGGAGCTACAACCATGTATCCCTTTTTGAGATAGTACTGCCAGGATGCGATGAAGTAGGGACGAATCTGTGAAGCCGGTCCACCGTGGAAGTAGACAAGTGTCTTGTACGGGGCCTTTGCATTTTTCGGTTTGTAGAGGAAAAAAGGAACTTCGGTACCGTCGAAAGATTTGATCTTCACAAGTTCCGGACTTACGAAATTTTCAACATCGATTCCGTTGTCGCCGACCATTCCAAAAGGAGTCGTCTCCGAAGTCTTGAGATCGAACATTGCAGGTCTCGGAATTCTGTCTGGTCTGTTCGAACGGTAAACCAGAGTGTCACCTGAAAGGTTTGCAAGATCATGCACACCTCTTTCCAGAGGAAGCTTTTTCACTTCCTTATTCCGGTAGAGGTAGCAGGTTGAGTAACCGTCCTCATTTGTACAGAAAACGGCGCTTGTCCTGGTTCCGCGATCTACGATTGAATTTTCAACGCTCCACCTGCCGTCTTTGAAAAGCGGTCTCTTTTTTCCTTTGCCATCCCAAACCTCGAGGTATGAAAACTCACTCTTTTCGTTGGTCTTCATAAGCACACCGTCTTCAAGAAAACCTTCCGGAATGTACTGCTTATCATTTCCCGCACCCTTCATCTTCCTTGCCTTGCCGTTCTTGTAGATGTACGGAGTGGAACGATTGTTCCCGAGAAATGTGAAAAAGAGGAATTCATCCTTCGATTTGGCATCTGTTATTACGTTGTATCCCTTCTTCTCGACGAGAAGTTTTCCCTTCTTATCCTTTAGATCGTAGTTGTATATGAAGAAATCCTTGCCGTTCACCTCGTTGGTTACATAGAGAAAGTTGTCGTCATCAACCCAGACAACATTATCGTACTTGATTTTCGGATCCTTGAGCGCGGGAACAATCGAGTAGTCTTTCGTGCTCATAAGATAGATGTCGTACTGCTCGTTTCCTCCCTCTGAGATAAAAAATGCAATCCACTTCTCACCCGGACTTACACTGTAGCCGTCCACCGCATCTTTAAAAGTTGTGAGTTTGGTGTGTTTTCCGTCTTTTCCCGTAACAAAAAGCTGACGGATATCCTCGCCTGCCCTGGTAAGGAAAAACTTTCTTCCGTCTTTCATAGCATAACCGGCACGTGAAGCGGTTATATCAAGATAATCGTTCATCGTTTTAGGCTTTACCGCCTCAACCTTTTTCGTTGCAGGCTTCTCACCCTTCACCTGCGGCGCCTCCTTCTTTTTCGTACACGAGAAAAGAACAAGGAAAGACAGCAGAACAAGTAGAGATCTCTTCATTTTTTCCTCCTTAATGATCACAAACGAAATCATTCTATGTTAAAAGGGAAATTTATCCAGAAAAACCGGTCATGTCATAGGGAAGTTTTCTATTCAAGAGTTCAGGTTTGATCAAATCTTTTTGAAAATGAAGATTGTCGTGATTGTAAAAACTTCAGTTCCTTTTCAGAATCTAGAACTCTTCGAACTGATCGTCATCAAAGAAAGCCTCTTCGCTTGTGGTGGAAGCGGAAGAAAACGGCGGAGTTGTCTCTGTAGCTTTCGGAGCTGCAATTTCCTTCTTCGCAGGAATATCAAAATTTCTCTGAGCTACCTTTCTTTCCACAAATCCGGAACCTTCACCAACACGGAATCTCGAAACTTCACCCGTCAACCTGTCGGCTATCGAGGACATATCCTCTGCAGAACTTGCAAGTTCTTCCACAAGAGCCGCATTCCTCTGGGTAACCTCATCCATCTGGGAAACCGCGGAGTTGATCTGCTCAACACCGGAAGCCTGCTCTTTCGACCTCTGCTCCATATCCTTGATGCTTCCTGTTGATCTGGAAATCCTTTCAACCACTTTCAGCAGGGTCTCGATTGCTTCGCCGGAAAGATCTCCCGCATGCTTTATCTGTTCTTCATTATTCTCGACCAGGTTCCTGATCTCCCTTGCAGCCTCGGCACTTCTTCCGGCCAGTGTACGAACCTCTCCCGCTACGACAGCGAAACCTTTACCTTCTTCGCCTGCGCGGGCCGCCTCCACGGCGGCATTGAGGGCCAGGAGATTGGTCTGGAAGGCAATATCGTTCACAACCGTAACAATCTCGTTAATTTTTTCTCCTGATACTTTCAGGTCATCCATAGCTCCCTTCATTTTTCTGAGCATTCCGGATCCCTTTTCTGCAGCCTCACTTGTCCTTACCATCTCTTCTGAAATGCGGACACTTTCATCCGCACTGTCCCTGATTGACGACGTAATCTCCTCAACAGATGCCGCAGTCTCCTCAATGGAACTTGCCATCTCCTGGGTGGCGCTTGAAAGCTGGTTGTTTCCGGAGCTGACCTCTCTCGATCCGGTTTTTACCGTTTCAGCAGCACCTTTTATCGAGATAATTACCTTTTCGATTTTATCAACAAACTCATTGAAGCTTTCTGCAAGAAGACCCACCTCATCATTTGTCTGAATATCCATCCTTTGAGTAAGATCCCCTTCTCCTTCGGCGATATCCTTCATCATCTCAGCCATGCTTCCTATCGGTGAAGTAACCTTTCTGAGGAAGAGAAAAATAATTCCGCAAAGTAGAAGGAAGAGAATCGAAATACCCGTCCTGTAGATAAAAATAGCTTTCTCCAGCTCCGGCATAAATTCATCCGTGGGGATCATCACACCGTAGGAGAAGCCTGTTGCTGTCGAATCGTAGTAGATGTGATAGGTTCGATCGCCGATGGAAACATCCGCCAGATGATTTGTCTCATTCGTTTTTCCTGAGCTCAAACCCTTCATCCAGGAAACTGACCCGCTCTTAGCCATAATCTTTTTTTCATCAAGAGTGTAGGAAACAATTGTCCCCGTACTGTCATGAACTATGAAAGACTGGCTGTTTTCCGTCATCTTTATCTTTTTCAGATCGGCGATGAGTTTGGACATACTCCAATCTGCCGTGGCAACACCGATAATCTCACCATTACCATTCATCATCAGCGCATCTACAGTGGTCATTACGGTATTCTGAACATCATCCTTGTACGGCGGCGTCCAGAAAAGGTTCTTCTCTCTCGGTCTCTTCCTGTCCCAGTTCTTGGGCAGAGCTTCCGTGTACCAAGCCTGGGAGTGGTAATCGTACTCCTGATTGCTGTACTCCATTGTAAATACAGCTTTATCACTATCCCAATAGGTATAGGGACCGAAGTACTTATCTTCAGCTCCAAACGCGAACGGTTCGAACCAGAGACCTCCGCCGAGAGTCTGTTTGTTGTTCTTCAGCGACTTTAAAAGAAAGTTTTTAATAAGATCCTTATAATTAACGGCGATGGAAAGCCGAGCTGTTTCTTCGTCTTTCCCCGTCTTTTTTTCAACATTGGATTCTCCAGAAGGAACACTTTTTTCTAAAACTCCGTTCGCCTCCCGCTTCATCCTATAAAATGCCGCTCCGACCTCCGCAAGTTCCCTTGCCCTGCGCTCGATCAGCTGCGTCTCATTTTCAATCCTGGACAGATTTTCATTAAAGATCGCCTTGATCTCATTTTCCTTCAGATCAAAAAACTTTTCCTGAACTTTTGCCTGGAAAACCATGAAGGCAATAAAAACAACAGCAAACGAAAAAATTACTCCCAGGATTACTTTTCTTCCGATACTCCACATAACCCCTCCTGATTAAACACTCCAACAAGCATTCAAACTCTAAACCACAACCTTTTATTTCAAAATATAATTGAAAAGTTATCGCATCTGAAAAACTATTTATTTTAGTTCAACATCTCAATTCGTATCTTCAGTTAAATATAAAATTTTCATGATTGTTTTTCCAGTTATTTATATTAATAGTTAGTTTACAGATCGATATTTCTTCACAGAACAATATTTTTAACTTCCTACATCTCTCTGTCTTAGAACATTATTAAAGACTTTTTGTAGCTTGAATGAATTGGATTGTCCCGAATATTATTGTCTCTATTTTTCGGTATTGAATTGTCTTATGTTTTTCAAGAAACTTTGAAAGCCGAAATCTGTTCGGACAAGCTTTTTGATATTCTTTCCATGTCCTCTGCCGAGCCCGCAAGCTCCTCAACAAGGGCGGCATTTCGCTGGGTCGCTTCATCCATCTGAACAACCGCAGAATTTATCTGATCAATTCCTGCCGCCTGCTCTTTGGCCCTCTGGGCTATATCAGCCATATAGACACTGGCCTCCTCAATACTTCTTATAACCGCAAGGAGAGTATCAACCGTCTTTTCGGAAAGCTCGCTTGCCCTCATGATGCTCTGCTCGTTCTCTTCCACAAGGTCCTTTATCTCTCCGGCGGAATCGGCACTTCTTGCTGCAAGGCTGCGAACTTCCCCTGCTACAACTGCGAATCCCTTGCCCTCTTCTCCGGCACGGGAAGCCTCAACCGCTGCATTGAGAGAGAGAAGATTTGTCTGGAAAGCGATGTTGTTTACAGCGGACACCATCTCCTCTATCCGTTTACCCGACTCCCTGACAGCCTTCATAGCCTCCGACATCTGCTTCAGCATCTCGGCACCGCCTCGGGCCTGCTCCACGGTTTTCCTGATTTTTTTTGTGGAAACATTTGAAACATCCGCCGTGTCCTTTATGGAAGATGTTATCTCCTCTATCGATGCAGCCGTCTGCTCAAGACTGCTCGCCATTTCCTGAGTGGCACTGGAAAGCTGGTTGTTGCCTCCTGCCACCTCTCCGCTCGAAGTCAGAACCTTGTTCGAGCTGTCGCCGATTGAACGCACCAGAGACTCCAGACTGTCAATGAAATCGTTAAAATCCTCGGACAACTTCCCAACCTCATCACTCGAGGTAACATCCAGCCTTGTTGTGAGATCACCCTCCCCGACTGAAGAAAATTTCTCAGTAAAAGCTGTAATTGTCCGATAGATTATTCCAACAACAAGAAGAGTAAGTATGATGATGATCGCAATGGCGACAACAGCAGTTCCTCCTATGTAGTACCGCAGACTGTACACCTCGGCAAGAGCTTCATCCATGCTCATTGTTGTTATGATTACCCAGTTCAACCCCTCAATTTTCACAGGAGCGTAGCCTACAAGCTCCTTTTCTCCAGTGGATCCCACCTTTTCTCCGACTCCGGTTTCACCGTTAAAAGCTTTTTTTACAAACTTTCCGCCTCTTTCCTGGCCTATCTTTCCATCCTTTATCTGCCGATCACTTCTGTAGTAAGTTTTTCCTTCTACTTCTCCAACGAGGTATGTTTCTCCTGTTTTTCCAAGGCCCTCTCGGTTATGAACTATGTGGTGAATCGGATCTATGGGAAGCTGTAAAACCACTACTCCGACTGTATTCCCCGAATCATCCTTAATCGGAGCACCGATGAAAGCCGCCTGCGCTCCCTTGCTCGGGGCATACGGTTCAAAATCGTTAAACGAGATCCGTCCTGTTTCAACGACTGCTTTCCACACTTTGGCAAGACCCTCCTCCTTAAAGGGACCATGCCGTAGATTTGTTCCGAGATCCGGTTCCTTTTCAGCCGTGTACATGACATGTCCATGTTTGGCGCAGATCAGGAAGAGATCATAATAACCGTATTTTTTATTAAACTCGGCCATATATTTTCCTTTTTCCTGCCAGATCTGCCTGTAGTCTTCACTATCTACAATAAAAGGATCCTGCGGACCGATATTCATCTTCTTGTGGTATTCGACAAGCTCCCGATAGAGAATATTTAAATCTCCGGAAGTGGAGAGAATTGAAATATCTATTCTAACTTTTTCAAAGAGATCCTCGACCATCTCCTTTTTCAAACTCTGGATGCTTCGGAATTTATTGAACTCAGCATCCTGGAGAGCATCACCAGCCTTTCCATAACTCACAAATGAGATAATGATGAAGGGAGCAAGTCCGATCAGTAGAAAAATCAGAATCAACTTGGTTCGCACTTTCATATTCTTCATTCCCTGCTCCCTTTTAATTAAAATTCTTCAAATTGATCATCGTCGAAAAACGCCTCTTCCTTCTTTTCCGGCGTTTTAGGAAGTGCCTTTTTTCCTACTTTCGGAGGTTTATTGACCGCCGGAGGTCTCTTTTCCGGACGCTTTTGGAAAGATGGCGCGGACCCTTCGGAAACCTTGAAACGACCGACCTCATCAGAAAGTTTCTTTGAGATATCGGACATGTCCTCAGCAGAACTTGCAAGCTCCTCAACGAGAGATGCATTTCTCTGTGTTACCTCATCCATCTGCATAACCGCCGTATTGATCTGCTCGATTCCGGAAGACTGTTCCTTCGACCGCTGCTCTATCTCTCCGATCGCTCTTGTAGCATCCTGGATCCTCTCCACAACCTTCAGAAGATTCTGGGTTGTCTTTTCGGAAAGATTTGTTGCGTTCCGGATATATTCACCGTTGTTATCCACAAGCTCCCTGATCTCCGTCGCGGCATCGGCACTTCTTGCGGCAAGATTACGAACCTCACCTGCAACTACTGCGAATCCCTTGCCCTCCTCTCCGGCGCGGGCCGCCTCAACGGCGGCGTTGAGAGCCAGCAGGTTGGTCTGGAAGGCGATGTCGTTAACAACATCTACGATCTCCTTTATTCGCTCTCCGGATGCGCCGAGATCCTTCATGGCGCTTCCCATTTGAGTCAGCATTTCTGCACCTTCATTTGCATCGCTTGCAGTCTGGCCGATATCCCTGGATGTCCTGGCGCTGGCATCGGCAGTTTCCCGAATCGATGAAGTTATCTCTTCAACCGAGGCCGCCGTCTGCTCCAGACTGCTGGCCATCTGCTGCGTAGAACTGGAAAGCTGGTTGTTTCCTGAACTCACCTCCTGGGAACTGATGAGTACCTGTCCCGCGGAATTTTTGATGGATATAATAAGCTGCTCGATCTTCTCTGCGAAAAGATTGAAGTATTCACCCATATTCTTGAACTCGTCTTCCGTATCGGTTTCTATTCTTGCAGTGAGGTCCCCCTCTCCTTCCGAAATGTCTTTGAGAATTGTTGTAGTGACATTAATTCTCCCGACGATAACCCTTATCATGTAAATTGTGAAAAATGAGGACAGGAACAGAATCACCGCAAAAATACCGAGCATCCTGTTTCTCAGCTGACTGTAGGTCTTTTCCACATCGTCGACATAGACACCGGTTCCGATTGCCCACTGCCACTTGTCGAACCCGGCTGCATAGGAAATTTTTGGTAGATCCTGTTCATCACCCCGGAACCAAAGGTAATCGACGTAACCTCCGCCCTCCTTTGCGGCGGAAATAAGATCCTTAAGAAGATAAACACCGTTTTTATCCTTAATTGAAGTTTGATCGGTTCCTTCCCACTCCGGCTTCGGTGGAAGAAGCACATATCTTCCGTCGTAGTGAAGAACGAAAATATAGTTGTTGCCTTCGTATCTGTAGTGCCTGATCACATCCAGAATTTTCTTTTTGGCATCTTCCTGCTCGATTTTCCCTTCCTCCGAAAGTTTCTGGTAATGAGAAATCTGGTTGGAAATTCCCTCCACAATCTCAGAAATCTTAACCTTCCTCTCATCCATCATTTTTCCGTGTAATTGATTCAACACATAAAAAAACTGAAGGATAAATAAAACGAAGATACCACCGATTAACATAAAAATTCTGGCTTTTACAGTTAGACGTGAAAACATGATATTCCTCCACCGGATTGATTTTTTAAAACTATACTAAAAGGGTAAATCAGCTGTTGAGGAATGTCAATCAACGCGACGATGTAGCTTTTTGGTGGTTCGCTCTTCGGCAATTCAAATTTTCAAGATTTGTTCAGACAGCCTGAAAAGGAGTATCGACAGACAGGTAGTTGCTTAACATAAGCGAGATCTTTTTAGATCTTGAAGAGAAAACATCAGAACTCTTCAAACTTGTCATCGTCAAAAAACACCTCCTCTCTCTCCTTCGGAGCCGGAGCAACATCTTCCGATGTATCATGATGTTCCGGAACGTAAGTCTTCCCCTTCTTGGGAGGAGCCTTGTAGTCTTTATCCGTGTCTCTTCTTGCAGGTGAAACGGTTTTGGAAACCTTAAACATGCCGACTTCACTGGAAAGCGCGGATGCGACATTTTTCATATCTTCCGAAGAGGCCGCCAGCTCCTCAACCAGAGAGGCGTTTCTCTGCGTAACTTCATCCATCTGCATAACCGCTGAGTTGATCTGCTCTATTCCTGAGGCCTGTTCCTTTGAACGCTGCTGAATATCCCCAACCGATCGAGTTGCATGTTGAATTCTTTTTATCACATCCATCAGAACACCTATTGTTTTTCCGGAAAGTTCCCCCGTATTTCGAATAAATTCGTCGTTCCTTTCAACCAGTTCTCTTATCTCTTTCGCCGCATCGGCACTTCTGGCCGCAAGGTTTCTAACCTCCCCGGCCACTACGGCAAAACCCTTTCCTTCTTCTCCGGCCCTGGCAGCTTCTACCGCAGCATTAAGAGAGAGCAGGTTTGTCTGGAATGCGATATTGTTAACAACATCAACGATCTCCTTTATTTTTTCTCCCGACTCACGAAGATCCTTCATAGCAACTGACATTTTGTCCATCATTTTTGATCCGGCTTCCGCATGATTGGCGGTCTGCACCATCTCCCTGGATGTTGATGAGCTGGCATCTGCAGTCTCCCTGATTGATGACGTTATCTCTTCGACTGATGCAGCCGTTTCCTCCAGACTGCTTGCCATCTCCTGCGTTGCACTGGAGAGCTGAGTATTCCCTCCGGAAACCTCATCGGAACTTACCATAACCCGTTCTGCAGATCCCTGTATTGATATCACCAGTTCCTCGATCTTATTTACAAAAGTGTTGAAGTTGTCGGCAAGATCCGCCACTTCGTCGTTTGCATCGATCTCTATGCGAGCCGTGAGATCACCCTCGCCTTCGGAAATATCACTCATCATGTGATTCATTCTCTTGATCCCCTTCAGTATAGAATTCGCAATGAGAATTATGACAAGAAGGATGACAACCATCGAAACAGCACCTATCGTTATCATGAATCCGCTCAGCTTTCTCACATCCTCCATTATCTTCTCAACTGGAACCACAACCGCAACTGACCAGGGCTCACCGGTTTCTCCAAGCTTTATCGGCACGTAATAGTGAAGAGTGTCACCGCCTCCGTCCACGGATTTTCGTGTTATTGAAAAAATTTCTCCGTTCCTGATTTTCTTTCCATATTCCGCCTCGTATCCCTTATCCACTTCCGACCATTTTTTTCCAACGAAGTCATTTTTAATATGTGCCGCAATTACTCCTCCGAAAGAGATTATTCCACCGTAACCCGTTTCATAGGGCTTTATTCGCCCTGCAATCTTCTGGACCTGTTCAAGTGAAATATCAACAGTCACTATTCCGGCAAATTTTCCGTTTTTCCTTATCGGGGTAGAAATTGTGGTCATCAACACATCCTTTCCACCGACATTGTAAATGTAGGGATCGATTATCGTCTCGTTGTTTTTTGCCCTCGGCTTCAGATACCAGTCACCGTCACCCGGAGTTTCATATCCGACCAGCGCCTCCATCTTTAGAGATCCGCCTGAAAAATAGATGTAGGGAATAAATCGTCCTGTTGCATCATGAAGCGGTTTTCCGACGAATTCGGAATCCCTACCGTCAAATGCATTCGGTTCCCAGCAGGTCGACATTCCAACAAATTCTGGATTTGCCGCAGTAATTTTGGAAAGCATTCCAATCGCCTCTTCCCGACTCGGATTTTCCTTTGCAGCCAGGCTTTCAAGAGCGCTTGACGCCGAACGAGCAACATGAAAGGCCTTTTCCAGCTCCTGGGCCGTCAATGAAGCATACTTCTCCGCCTCGATCCTTGCTGAATTCAACGCACTTCTTTCCTGCATCGAACGCACCCTGTTGAATACAACGAGAAGAATCGTTGTAAGTGAGATGAGAAAAATTCCGGCGATGAAAACAAAGAGTCGTGTTTTGATCCTGAACCTGCTTAAAAAATCCATCTCTGCCCCCGGGAAGATATTGCAAATATTTATGGTGCTATCCAATATCATACATCGACTTTCGTCAAAACGAAAACTGCTTCTTCTCTTTCTTTTTGATTTGTTATGATCTCTGTTTTTCGTAATGATTTCGACTTGCCCGAGAATAAATTCAGAAGATTAAGAAAATGGTAGCGGAGAAAAAAAATTATTTAGTCTACGGTAAAATACTGAACATTGCTTGAAAGTTCATCTGATATTCCCGTGAGTTCGCTGGCTGCCGCCGCAAGCTGCTCAACCAGCGCCGCATTACGCTGGGTGTCCTCATCCATTTTTACAACGGCTGAGTTGATCTGTTCAATTCCGGAAGCCTGCTCCCTGGACCTCATTTCGATATCGAGAACGAGCTGGGTTGCCTGCTGGATGTTGGATACCACCTTCGTAAGTTTTTCCACCGTCTTTCTGGATAGTTCACTGGCCTTTCCAATATTCTCCTCATTTTTTTCAACCAGGTCGCTTATTTCGGAAACCGCATCCGTACTTCTTGCGGCAAGAGACCTCACCTCTCCCGCTACGACCGCAAAACCCTTTCCGCTCTCGCCAGCACGTGCAGCCTCAACGGCGGCGTTGAGAGCCAGCAGGTTTGTCTGAAACGCTATTCCGTTAACCACATCAACAATCTCCTTTATTCGACTTCCCGATTCCTGAAGATCCTTCATGGCGTTGTCCATCTCCCTGAGCATTTTCGAGCCGGACTCTGCATCTTTTGCAGTCAAATCTATCTCCCTGGCGCTCTTAGAACTTGCATCAGCAGTCTCCTTAATCGAAACGGTAATCTGTTCCACAGATGCCGCTGTCTCCTCAAGTGCCGCAGCCATGGCCTGGGTTGAGTTGGAAAGATCGCTGTTGCCTGATGAAACCTCCCTTGCGGAAAGGCCCACCCTGTTTGAGGCAGTTCTGATACCGTTCACTGTCGATTTCAGACTCTCCATAAAACTGTTGAAATCACCTTTCATCTCACCTATTTCATCAGCCGTTTCCACATCGAAATTAACCCTGAGATCACCTCCGGAGCCGGCTTCGAGACCCTCCCTGACAGTCATTATGGGAACGATAATGGTCTTCTTGACAATTGATACGAGAAGAAGAGACAGAAGAAACATGGCCCCTGCAAACATGTAAAAAAGCTTGCTCATGACACCTTTTATACTCTCTCCCATATCGTTAACATAGGCCGTTGAAACCATTACCCAGCCGAACTTGTCATCTATCTTGAACTTTGAGGTCAGCTCATCGCCGTCGATCGTTTTAAATGAAAGTTTGCCTTCCTTCTTCTCTCCTGCCGCTTTGAGTACCACCTTCCCCATTCCGGTTTCATTGACCACCGATTTACATTCTTCACGGGGATTTACAACCCATTCGCCGCTCTTCAGATCTATCGCTGCACTGAATCCTCTGAGGCCTATCTTCATGCTTTTCAGATTCTTTTCTATACCGTCTACATTTTTCTCCTTCACTCCCACATAGAGCATGCCGACGATCTGTTCTCCCACATAGATCGGCTTATAGGCCGTTATGTACCAGTCATCAACAACAAAGGCCTTTCCGTTAAAGGTCTTCCCAGCAAGCACATCGGCAACTACCGGGGAGGAATCCGGGATGTAGGTCCCTACAGCCCTCTTTCCATCCTTCTTAATGACGTTGGTGGATATTCTGAGAAACCCCCCGTCCATCCTCTGAAAAACAGTTGCCGTTCCGCCGACCATACTTTTCATCAGATCCACGAGAGCCGTGTCGTTCAAAAGAGAAACTCCTCCGAGAGTAAGCGGCTTAATGGAAAGGCTCTCTGCCTCTTTGCTGACTTGATTGATCGCATTCACTTCCACCTTTTCCTCATGAAGATTCAACTCGCCCCTGCTTTTAAAAAGTGTCTCGAAAAGAAAAAGATTTTCTTTAACCTTCCTGAGGGTGTCGACCCTTGCTGTTCCTATCACCTCCTCGACGGAATCGATACTGTTGTTGAGCTCTCTGCCGACAAGAAAGTGAAGCAGATTTTCCATGAAATACGATGAAACCAGCGTTGTCACCACCATGGTCGACAGAACCACAATAGCCGCGTAAAGATACAGTTTCTGTTTTAATTTCAACTTGTTAAACATTAACCCTCCCAAAACCCAAAAAATTACGTCCCCTTAAAAATTTATCACCGATACTTTCGAATACAAGAAAAAAATCTGGTTAATCTGTCATTCATTTTATTCAATTTGTTTGTTCGATTTTTTTAAGACTTGTTTTAGTTTGTGGTTTTTTTCTTTTTTGAAAAGAGTTAAATTATCAAATCAAAAATTTTTTAATCTACGCCTTTGGAATTGAGTTTCGAGAATTAAAGTGATGGGAAATTTCTATACGCAGTGAAGAAGCCCACCTTTTTCTATGATCTCTCCCTGGACATCCGAAAACGGTTTGAATTTCCCGACGGATTTACCGTTTTCATCAAGAATCGTTCCCTCTTCCGTTCTGAAAGTCAGCTCTGTTCCGGTTTCAAGAACTCTCTCTTCCAGTTCTGTGATCTCCATAAGCGGAAGTCCGGAGTTGATTGTATTTCTCTTGTAGATGGCTCCGAACGATCCTGCGGCGATCCCACTCACTCCGAGAGCTATGAAACAGTCTACGGCCTGCTGTCTGGAGCTACCGGACCCGAAGTTTTCACCTGCGACAAGCACCATTCCCGCTTCGACAACCTTTGAGAAGTTCTCGTATCCCTCGAGATTGTCAAGAGCGTAGGGCGCCATCTTTTCAAGTTCAACAATCGAGAGGTATCTGTTGTGGAAGATCTGATCCGTATCGATATCGTTAATCAGCCGGTTTTCACAGTCCTTGAGAACAAAAATCTTTCCCTTTACCTCTTTCATCTCTTACTTCCCGGCTTTTTGAGGAGCCTTCTTAGGGTTAAGCATTTCATCAATCACAGCCTTGAATCTGGGAAGGGGCTGTGCACCGGAGAGTTTCTTGCCGTTTACGAAGAAAGCGGGAACTCCGCGAACGCCAAGCTTTGCTGCTGCAGCCATATCCTTCTTGAGAACAGCCTCTGTTTCGGGAGATTCCATCTCCTTTTTAACCTTCTCCCAGTCCATTTTGAACTTCTTGGCGTAACCTTCGAAAGTTGTCATGTGATCTTTTGTCCACTCCTTCTGGTTGTTGAAAAGATGGCTGCTGACTTCATAGAACTTTTTATCACCGTAAAGCTTATGTGCTGCGATGGAAAACTTTGCTGCAGGTCTGGCCTGCTTGTGAAAACCGAGAGGTTGGTGTTTGAAAAGAACCTTCACCTTTCCCTTGTACTCCTCGACCAGCTGGTTCATAGTGTTTGAACCTCTGCGGCAGAAGGGGCACTGATGTTCGGAGAACTCAACTATGGTTATGGGAGCCTTCTCGCTTCCCTTAACCGGCTCGTGACCGCTGAGATCAACCTTGTAGACCTTGTTGGGATCTTCCTTTTCTTTTCTTGATTTTCTCTCTATCTTCTCCTTTCCGTTCTTGACGAGCTCGGCGTAGAGTGCATCTCCCTTGAGACCCTTATCCATGAAAGGCTTGGCTCTTTCAAGCTCCTCCTTGAATACCTGATCGAAAGTCTCTTTCGGATAGGCTCCGCCGATGAATCTTCCGTTGACGAAGTTTCCGGGAGTTCCGCGAGACCCCATATTCATGGCGAGTTTTATATCGTCTTCAACAATCTTCTTTGTCTCGGCCGACGCCATGTCCTTCTTGAATTTTGTAATGTCGAGTCCGAGCTCCTTTGCGGCGTTTTCAAAATATGCGTTGAGGTCGGCTGCCTTTCTCCATCCCTTCTGGTCGGAAAAGAGTTTACTGTACATTTCCCAGAACTTACCCTGATTCTGTGCAGCGATACTGGCATAGGAAGCCGGTTTAGCCTTCTTATGAAAACCGAGAGGATTCTGAATGTAGACTATGCGCAGAGTGTCCTCATACTCCTTCTTAAGAGCCTCCGTAGTTTTGTAGTGACGGGCACAGAATGGGCACTCGAAATCATCAATAATCACCATGGTGATAGGTGCATCCTTCTTTCCCCATATCGGTGCATGCTTCGGAATTTCAAGTTTGTAGATATCCTTTGCGATCTGAGGAACCTTCTTGGGAGCCTTCTTGAGGCCGTTCTTCACGAGCTCTGTATAGACATCCTTCACGCCCTTCGCCTTCAGCTTTTCGCCTTCTGCAAGCTGCTCCTTGATTATGGCCTCTACCTTCTTGCTGTTTGCTCCCACGAACTTTACGCCGTTGATGAACATTGTCGGCGTTCCGCGAACACCGAACTTCCGTCCCTGAGCCATATCCTCCGCAACGGTTTTTTCCGAATCGGTTCTTTTTCCGGCATCATTCTTTTCAAGGTAATCCTTCTCGAAGGTCGTCATATCGAGCCCGAGGGATTTTGCCCAACCCTTCACGCTGTCATCGGAAATCTGTTTCTGATTTTCAAAAAGCTTGTCGTACATTTCCCAGAATTTTCCCTGATTTCCTGCTGCGTATGCAGCTCTCGACGCCATGCGGGCCTGTTTGTGGAAGTGAAGCGGGAAGTGTTTGAAAACATAGCGAACCTTTCCCTTGTAATCCTTCATGACCTTCTGCATCATTGTATAGGATCTCTTGGAGAATGGGCACTGAAAGTCGGAAAAGTTGATGACGGTAACAGGTGCATCAGCCGGTCCCATCACCTGTGCATCACCGATTGTCACGTTAAAGATGTTGCCCTTCTTCTTCGCCACCTCATTGTCTGCCTTCTTTTCCACGGCCTCCTTCTTGACAGCCGGGGCTTCCTTCTTCTCACATGCCACAACACCGAGAACAAGGGAGGTGGCTATCATTCCTGCAGCCGCTCTTTTGATCAGTTTCATGCTTCCTCCTCTTCTACCTTACAAATAAAACAAAAAGCCATGTTAAAATCGTTGCATAGAGACCTGCCGCCGTATCGTCAAGCATTACTCCCAGAGGAGAGTGCTTCCTGTCAAAGTAGGATACGGGCCAGGGCTTCAAAATATCAAAAACCCGGAACATTGCGAAACAGACAGCCATGACCGCCCATCCCCTTAAGGAAAAAGGATCTATAACCCTTCTGAGCTCCTCGATAGGAAGAAGAACTGTTGTCAGTAAAATGGCCGCCGCCTGTCCCTGAACCTCGTCTACCACAACAATCTGAGGGTCCGGATTATTCCTGTCTTTGGAAATTACATCTGCCGCCCAAACCCCGATAGAGAGGGTGGACAAAAGAAAAAGAAGCAGGGGCAAAGGCCCCTGCCACGCAAAATACCAGACAAACGGGATGGCCGCCAGGGACCCGACGGTCCCCGGCGCCACCGGAGATAGACCTGCTCCGAACCAGGTGCCGATAATGTACGCCAGTCGCTTCAACTACTGCTCCCTGGACTTCTCATACTCATCAATTATCTTCTTCTGTATATCTCCCGGGACCGGATCGTAGTGGGAGAAGTCGATAGAGTAGGTGCCGCGTCCGTTAGTCATGGAGCGGAGCTGTGTGGAGTATCCGTGAAGCTCCTTGAGCGGAACCTGTGCGTTTACTATCGTATATTTTCCTTCAGAATCCATTCCCTGAGGCTTACCGCGGCGGCTGGAGATATCTCCCATTACCGTACCTGCGTACTCTTCGGGAACCTTGATGGACACATCGTAAATCGGCTCGAGAAGGATCGGTTTTGCCTTCTTTACAGCGTCCTTGAAAGCCATCGAAGCGGCCTTCTTGAAGGCGACTTCCTTGGAATCGACCGGATGCTCCTTTCCGTCGTTGAGAGTAACCCTGCAGTTGATGAACTTGCATCCGGCGACTACACCGTCAACCATCACTTCACGGATACCCTTTTCAACAGCGGGGATGAAGCGGTTGGAGATAACACCGCCTACAATGGCGTCGACGAATTCGAACTCGCTTTCGCTGCTCGGCTCAAGAACGATGTTGACTTCCGCAAACTCTCCTGCACCGCCCGACTGCTTCTTGTGACGATAGCGGACCTCCGATTTACCTCTGATGGTTTCCCTGTATGGAATTCTCGGCTCCTCTATCTTCACGTCTATTCCGAACTGATTTTTTATCTTCTTGGCAATAACTTCAAGGTGGAGCTCTCCGAGACCGTCTACAAAAAGCTGCTTGAGCTCAGAATCGGAGTGAGCCCTGAAGCTGGCATCCTCGACCTGAATTTTTCGAAGGGCCGTTGCAACCTTATCCGTATCTTCCTTTGAAGGTCCGGAGAAGGCACCGCGAACAATCGCGTCGGGCCACTTTATGAGCTTGAAAGGAACGGGTTCCGTGGACTTATCCTTTACGATCTGATCTCCTGTTTTGGAGTTCTTGAGCTTAACTGTAGCGGCGATCTGTCCGGCAACAACCTTCTTGAGGGATATCCGGTCCTTTCCTCTGATGGCATAAAGCTGACCTATCTTCTCACTGGATGACGCTTCCACGTTGAACACATCCGTTCCCTCATCGATCTCGCCCTGGAGAACCTTGAAAATGTAAACTTCGCCGAACTGGGGTATTGAGTTGACCTTGAATATGCATGAACGGAAAGCCTCTTCACCCTTCATCTCAATATCATCGGAACCGAAGCTTAGCGTTGACTTAACCTCAGGAGACGGGAAAAAATCCACAACGGAATCGGCAAGACAATCGATACCCACACCCTTGTTCGGGGCTCCGAAAAAGATAGGACAGACCGCTCCGGCTGCAAAAGCCTTCTCCAGACCCGTCTTTACCTCGTCAGCAGTGAGTTCTCCCTCCTCAAGATACTTTTCCATGAGCATCTCATCCGTCTCTGCAACCGTTTCCGTAAGCTTCTCACGAAGTTCGGCAGCAGTATCGGCATAATCACCTGAAAGATCCTCTTCCGTGGTTCTCTTTCCGTCAACATACTTGATAAGCTTTCCGTTCAGGACATCGATGACGGAATCCACATCGGGTCCGACGGATGCAGGCCATGTAACGGGAGCAACGAAAATTCCAAGATCGCTCTCTATGCCGGAAACGACACCATCGACGTCTATGTTTTCCTTATCAATCTCGTTCACGAAAAAGGAGACCGATCTGTTAAGATCCTTCGCCATCCTGTAATACTTCTCTGTTCCGACGTCAAGACCCGCTGTTCCCTTCACTGTGAGAACGGCAGCCTCGGTGAAAGGAAGGGAAGAGGCGACCTCTCCCGCAAAGTCGAAGTATCCCGGTGTATCGATAAAAGTCACAAGATGCTTTTTGTATTCCGCACTGCATACGGCAGTGGATATGGAGATTCCGCGTCCGATCTCCTCTTCGGTAAAGTCGGATACCGTGTTTCCGCCTTCAACCGTTCCCATGCGACTGGTAACGCCCATGTTGAACATAAGAGACTCAACAAGTGTCGTTTTTCCCGTAGTTCCGTGTCCTGCAATACAAATGTTTCTCAACTTTTCACTGGTGAATACAGCCATAATTACCTCCTGGGTTAGTCTGTTCAACAACCCCTATTCATTTGAAGTTACTTTCAATCTCGCCTCGTATGAATTCGTACAGCTCCCTGTTGGAAGCGATAACCGAACCCATACGTACATAATCGGTCCCCCCATCAAAATCAGTTACTATTCCACCGGCCTCTTCAAGAATGAGGCTCCCTGCGGCGATATCCCACGGTCCAAGTCCGTACTCCCAGAAGAAGTCGAACCGGCCGTCCGCCGTATATAAAAGATCTGTGACCGCCGAACCGAGTCTTCTGACGGCCCTCGTCTTTCCTACAACACTGTTAAAAACACCGATATTGTTTTTTTCGAGTCCCTTTGTGACACATGCGAAACCCGTTGCCGCAACCGCATCCATAGGATTTTTGACGGTTGAAACTTCGATGGTTTCACCGTTCATGGAGCTTCCCCGACCTCTCTCAGCGTAGAAAAACTCGTCGAGAATGGGGATGTAACAGGCCGCCGCATCCATTCTTTCGCCGTCGTAGTGAGCCACGGAAACGGCAAACGGAGTAATCCCGGCAAGAAAGTTGGTTGTTCCGTCCAGAGGATCCACGATCCAGAGAGGAGAGTCACCCAGTTTCATCCCCGGAGACGACTCCTCGGAGAGGAACGAAACCGGATCGATCTTATCAAGCTTCTCCATGAGAAACTCCTCGGCATGCATGTCCGCCTCCGATACGAGATCTCTCAGCGACTTATACTCTGTTTGGAGATCGCTTCGCCTGAAGTATCTGAGCAGAATTCTACCAGCCTCTCTTACAACGGATTCCAGTTCACGCATAATCAGGATTCTTTGGTCTCTTTGGTGTGCTCGACAAACTTCAACCGTGCGGTGGAAAGAAGGTTGTCGAGAAGATTCTTCTCCTCAGGCTCCAGGTTTCCCTCGGTTTTTTCCTTGAGCATCTCAAGAAGACCTATGTTGAACCGAGCCATGTCGAGGTTCTGTTCAACCTCCTCCATTCCGCGAATCTTAACCTCGCCGAGGTTGTAGAGAACCGCTGAGTATATTGAGGAGACAAGACTCTGAAACGAAGGTTCAACCGTATCGGAAAAGTTCTTGTCATTAACAGTCATCGTCTGCTACTCCTCTTCTTCCGAAACTGAACCCTCTTCTTCCATCTCCTCTTCGGCGTTCTTTATTCCGGCATCACAGAGAATTCTGTTCTCGTCGATTTCCTGGTACCCATCCGCTTCGGCAAGCGATTTGAGGAACTCGTCGTACTCTTCCTTTGTAATTTCACCCTTCTCAAGTTTCTTGTTGAGTGTTCTGATGTCGAATTTGTAGAATTCATCACGTTTAATCATTTTCAGTCTCCTCTTTATCAGAAATTAATTTCAAGTGTAGCGCTGTCTGATCCGCCTTTTTGGCCGTCAATTATGAAGTAGGTGCCCACACCTGCCCCGGCTACTCCGACGCCAACCACGGTCCAGAACCACCAGGCCGAAAGAATGGAGGATTCCTCCTCCTTCTTCTTTTTCTTTATCGGCTTTTTTGTGGCCGCAGGCGCTTTTATCTCGGCATCCTTAACCGCAAGAAGTTTCTCAAGCGAAGCAATGGAAGCATACTCCCCTGGATTTTCCAGCAGTTTCGATACCAGAGCGTTAACATCTCCGCCCTCATCAACCCACTCCTCACGGTAACTTTCCTTATCTGCATCAACGGCGATTCCGCCGAATGAAAAACTCTTCTTTTTCTGCTTCCCGGTAAAAACGAGAAGCCGCTTTACACCAAGCTTTCTGGCCGTCACCACCGACTCCTTCAACATCGGAACAGAACCGAATTCTGTGGCGAGCCGTCCCGACGATTCATCCAGAAACCTGGCGTTTTCGAACATTTCAAGAGCTCTGGTCTCTTCGTGCTCTCCCTTGTCTCTCACATCAACGGCCCCTGCGAGAGGCTTGTAGCCCAACTTTTTTATCACGTAGTAGTGACGTCCGGCAATCAAACCATCTATCCTCAGAGGTGTCACCCCTGCGAATCTTCCGTCGACAAAAACCTCTGAATTATCAGGGTAGTTACCAAAGAAAAGAGAACCGTTGGGCATCAGATCAACTTCGTCCTTCACTTCTTTGAAGAACTTTATCGTATCCGGAGGAAACTCCTTTTCGTCGATCTTCTCCTCTTCATCAAGTGAAAGAAAGAGAACAAACGCCTCCCTTGCGGCGGGTTCGTCACCTAGGAGCTGGTGTGCAGCCGCCTTGTAAAGCATAGTTTCAGCAAGAATGGAGAGGTTACCGAAAAGCGACAGATCCTTCTCCACAGCATCCTTTACAGAAGCGAGAATCTCAAGAGACTCCTCCAGATCAAGCTCAGCGAAGAGCTTTCTTGCATCATCCAAGCGTTTTCTCTGATCGGCAAAAGAGTTTTCGGAGCCTAGAACAGGGGGTAAAAAAAGTTTACTGTCCGTTCCAACGTAGTGGAGATCCTCAATGGAATTCAGTTCGTCAATTGTTTTAAAAACAATGTCCCTGCCGCGCTTGGACGCATAGGAATCGGGGTAGACGAACAGTGCCGCCAAACGGGCCTTTTTGGTACTTTCCGCAGCCCTCAGCTGTGGGAGCAGGGTCGGGTGAAGGCCCAGAGAAAACAATGAAAAAGCCAATATTAACAAGCTGTTAATGGTGTTTTTCATCGCAAACCTCTAATAACTCTCGAAATATCCGTATGTAGCTATACCTTAAAAAGTATACTTTGTCAATTTTTCGAGTATATCTTTAAACTTACGTCTCGAAGCTTTATTTTGTTCCAATTTTCAATATAATTGCATATTTTGACGGTTCATAGTATAGTGACGTGGTTAACAGCTTCCGAAGGTAGATAATGAGCGAAGACATCATCAGAGATCCGGAAGAGGCAAGGCGATTCGCCAGGGTAATAGTCTCCGATATCGCCGCCTACAACGAATCGAAGGTCAGAGAGGGGATTGAAAGCGACACTCTTTTTTCTCTCCTCAGCGAAGAGATCGAGGAGGGAGAACTTTTTTACCGTTCCAGAGTAACCCCCGAAATCGTAACCCGGGAACAGTTCTTTCAACACGCTATCGTAGATCTTCTTGTAAAATCAAAAGGTTATATCAAATCTAAAATATGGTAGAAGGAAACAGATCACTTTGTCTTACCGGTGAGGTCAGGGAGCGGGCCGACCGGTTTCTCTCAACCCTTCTTGACATCTCGAGGAACAGACTTCAAAAGAATATCTCCTTTGAGAATGTACTGCTGAATGGGAAAGTGCTCACAAAAAACAGCTTCAACAAATTCAGAAAAGGCGATCAGCTTGAGATCGAGATAGACCCCCTGGAGGAGCTCTCTCTCGAACCTCAGCCGATTCCTCTCGACATCGTTTTCGAAAACGAAGACATCATGCTCGTAAATAAGCAGGCGGGGCTTGTGGTTCATCCGGCCCCGGGACACCCCGACGGCACGATGATGAACGGAATAATCCACCACCTAGGACGAAGTGAGGAGAGCGGAATCCGTCCCGGACTTGTCCACAGGATCGACAAGGATACGTCGGGTCTTCTCGTCGTCGCCAAAAGTCATGCAGCCTTCGAGGCGCTTTCAAAGCTTTTCGCATCCCATAGGATCCGCAGGGAGTATGTGGCCCTAATCTGGGGATGTCCGAAAGAGCGAACGGGAACCATAACAACCCCTCACGGGCGGGACAAAAGAAACCGTAAACGCTTCTCCCCGGAAGCCGTATCCAACAGGATCGCTGTGACCCACTACGAAGTTATCGAAGAGTACCGTGGAATATCCCTTGTTCGTGCCAGTCTTGAAACAGGCAGAACCCACCAGATCCGCATGCACATGCGTCATCTGGGTCACCCTATCGTGAATGACGAACTCTACAACGGAGCAAGAAAAACCGACAACGGTGCCCTAAACAGCGTTCTCGCCCGTCACCCCCGTCAGATGCTTCACGCCAGGACTCTAGGTTTCTCCCTTTTCGGAAAGGAACTTTACTTCGAGCAGGAGATCCCGGATGATATGAAAGAGATTTTAGATTTTTTTAATAAGTCTTAATCGGAGTATAGCAATGGTAAGGAAAAAGATTCTTCTCTTCGAAACCAGCAACACTATCGCAAGGGCGGTGGAGCTCTCCCTCAGAGGCACAGATATCGTTACGAAAAGAGTGCTGGATCCCGATACCCTTGTAAGGGAGATGGAAACGTTCATGCCCGATCTGGCCATAGTGGAGAAGAAGGCCATTGATTCAAGCCTGCTTATAGACCTCAGAAACTACAGGGTTCCCGTCATCCTCTCAGCAAGCCATAAAGACAGGGAGAACCTCTCCTACCCGCTGTTTCTTGACCGGCCTTTCGCTAGTTCCGATCTGTTGAACATGATAGAGGCGATAGAAAAGGGAGAACAGGTTTCCGAGGAACCAGAGGCTTTCGGAACCGACGAGGAGCCAATCATCATCGAACCTCTCGGCGAAGGGGAAGAGAAAGAAGAGGCATTTGTGCTTACTCCTGAAACTGAAGAGGAGCCTGAACAGGTATCACCTGAGGGAGAGAACGATTTCGATCTCCTCATTGACAGCATCGAACCAGAAACGAATTATGAAATCGAAGAGCTCGAAGAGCTCGAAGAACTTGAGGAAGCACCGCTTGAAGCGCCCGCACCCCATACATCGAAACTCACCCTCGAGCCTGAGACTTCTGTTGAAGAGGAGTTCAGTATCGAGATACCGTCCATAGAAGAACTTACCCGAGGAATAGAAAGTGCTGCCCTCTCCGCAGAAGAAGGGAAGGAAGCGGTGATAACCCTTGAAGAAATCGTCCCCGATGAAACTTCTGCAGAAGAACCGCCGTCTATTTCCATTGAATCCATATCTGAAACTGAAGAGCCGGAAGAGAAACAACAGTTCGATCTTTCCGCTGAAAATGTGGAGATGGAAGGCGTTGTTGAAGTTTTTGAACCGGAAGAGGAACCTGAGGTATCCGAATTTACCGAATCGGACAAAGATCTTTTTGAGGCACTCCTGAAGCGCGCCGAGACCGGGGATGAAGGAGCTGCTGAAGTTCCTTCCGAAGAACCGTCTGAACCTCTCTTCGAAGTTCCGGAGGAAGAAATTTCCGTCGAACCGATCCAGGCACCCGAGGAAACTTCCGAAGAAGAAATTATTATCGAAGGTGGCGTAGAACCTTTTGTCGAGACATCTGAAGACAAACTGGCCGAAGCAACAACTGAAGAGATAACATCCGAAATTATCTCCGGTATTACAACGGAAGAGTTTGCCGAACCAGTTCCCGAAATCATAGCTGAAGAAATTGCTGAAGCTGCGTCGAAAATTCCAACAGAAGAAGTTACAGAAGCAATTTCGGATATTTCTATGGAAGAGATTACAGAGCCGGCTCCTGAGATCCAAGTTGAAGAAATCACGGAAACTTTTCCGGATATTCCGGCGGAAGAACTCACAGAGACTACTTCAGAGGTTCAGGTGGAAGAGATCTCGGAACTCGTTCCGGAGATCGAATCGGAACCAATTCCTGAACCTGCTGTAGAAATCCCTGAGGAAGAAATTGCGGCACCTACTGTAGAAATTCCCGTAGAAGAACCGGCTGGAGGAGATCTTTTCGAAACGCTTTCCGCACAATTGGAAGCTGCTTCGGAAATTCCAACGGAAGAAGTTGAGCAAACTGCTGCCGAAATAGAGCCGCTGGAAATTCCTGAAGCAGTTGAAACTCCCAAACCTGCCGGGGAAGAGGTTTCAACCGATCTCTTTGATCAGCTGAAGGCTGAGGTTGAAAAGGAAGTAGAAGCAGAACCCGAAAAGGTTGATATTTTCGAACAGCTTTCAGCTTCGCTCACCCAGATGGAAACAGAAGAAAAAGTGTCGGAAGTCGAAGTTCCGGAAATTTCAAAGAGTGTCGAAACAGCTGAGCCGGAAAAGATTGAAACTGTCGAAGAAGTCGAAACGGAAGATCTATTCGAATCCCTTTCAAAGCAGGTTGAATCCGAAAAACAGGAAGAGCCTATGGATCTTTTCGAGCAGCTTTCGGCTATGCCTCAGGCGGCAGAAGAGGTTGAGGCGGAAGATCTTTCATCTCTCATCTCCGGCATTTCAATTCCCGGAGTTGAAACAGCAGCACCGGCAGCGTCTACATCTCCTGACGTAGGAGTCTTCATTATCGACGAATCCGATCTTTTGGATATCGGCGAGCCCGCACCGGCGGCCGCTCCGTCCAGGGATGAAATTCGCTCGATCATCCGCGAGGAACTTGAACAGGTTATGAAGGAGTACTTCTGGGAAGAGGCTCCTCTCGTCGTGAAGGCTGTGATTGAGAAAGAGATGAAAAGACTGGCTGAAGAGAAGTAATGGAAAAGAGAATCGTATCACTCGACATAGGCATTAAAACCATCGGCATCGCCGTCAGCGATCCGCTCTGGATGTTTCCCGTTCCGCTCGGAACCGTCAAGCGTGGTGAATCAATCTACAAGGACCTGGATCTTCTCGCAGAAAAAATTTCCGAATACGAAATCGCAGCCTTCGTTGTCGGCTGGCCTCTTCACACCGGCGGAGAGGAGAGCACCATGACGAGCATCGTCCGCGGTTTCCAGAAAAGGCTTCAGAAGAAGTTCCCCGATCTTCCGATTTTCCGGGAAGACGAAAGGGATTCTACAAGGGAAGCAATGGAAATCGGCGGCGTCTCCCTGAAAAACAAGATGAAGATGAAAAGGAGCGGAAAGATAGACTCCATGGCCGCCGCCGTGATTCTTAAAAACTTCATGATGAGTACGGAATTTCATCGCCTGCGCAGTGAAATTTCAGGCACCTGAACTGACTCCCGACTCCTTTGACTTTTTTATGCTTTTAAATAATATTATCTGGACTATCTGGCCGTCTTTATTGAAGAGGAGTCAACATGGCTAAAAAACCCAATTTTTCCGCAAGGATTTCGGAACTTGAAACAATAGTTGACGAGCTCGGATCACAGGCGGAACTCGAAGATTCGGTAAAACTATACGAAAAAGGAATAAAACTAGCAAAAACGCTTCGTGAAGATCTCCGCAAAATGGAATCGAAAGTGGAAATTCTCACGGAGAAGGGCCTTGAAGAAGTCCCCTCGGATACACTGGGAAAAAAGGAGGAGCAGTGATGACTTGGAAAAGCTTTCACAGAGAGCAGAAGGAGAAGGTTGAGGCCCTCTTACCGGCATATATTGAAAAGATTGAAGATGAAGGACCGCTGAGAGAGGCAATGCTTTACAGCCTCGAGGCGGGCGGCAAAAGACTTCGCCCGTTTCTCGCAATTCTTGTGGCCCATCTTCTGGAGAAGAGCCCCGAAACAGTCTATCCCTACGCATGCGCTCTGGAATTCATACACACCTACTCCCTGATTCACGACGATCTGCCTGCGATGGATGACGACGATCTCAGAAGGGGAAAACCCAGTTCACACAAGAAGTTCGGTGAAGATCTGGCGATTCTTGCAGGCGACGCCCTGCTTACGGATGCATTCACCCTTCTGTTCACAATGGGAGAAGGCGATCTCAAGCGCGGAGGATCCTACCTTGCACGCTGCGCAGGAGGCAAAGGAATGGTTCTCGGACAGGTTATGGACTGCAGAATTCCGGAAAAGGAGAGAAATGTTGAAACTCTCGACACCATAAACCTCAAAAAGACAGGCTGCCTCATTCAGGCCGGGCTTGCCGGAGCAGCAGCGTTTCTCGGAGCGGATAAAAAAATCGTCGACGCACTCGAGGAGTATGGAAAGTACATAGGTCTGGCATTCCAGATTGCAGACGACATACTGGACATTGTTGCAGACGAAACACTCCTCGGAAAACCCGTAGGGTCGGACGCGGAACTGGACAAGGCGACCTATCCTTCACTTCTGGGACTGGAAGAGGCAAAAAGAGTCGCTGCCGAATATGTTGAAAAAGCCAGGGAATGCCTCGCGGTACTGCCGGAAAACGGCTACAGGGAAATGCTCTACGACTTCTCCTCCTACATAATAGAAAGGAGTTATTAAATGCTTAACAAAATCAAGAACCTCGATCCAAAAGGACTCGAGCACGAAGCTGAGGAGGTTCGTCGCCAGATAATCGACGTCTGTTCAAAAAACGGAGGGCACCTCGCCTCCTCACTGGGAACAGTCGACCTCACACTCGCGCTTCTGAACGTATTCGACCTGCCCCACGACAAAATTGTCTGGGACGTCGGTCACCAGGCCTACGCCTACAAAATACTCACCGACCGTAAGGAGGATTTTCACTCCCTCCGAACGCTCAATGGAATAAGCGGCTTTCCCAAAAGATCCGAAAGTCCCTTCGACTTTTTCGGCATGGGTCACGGAGGCAACTCCATAAGCGCCGCACTCGGGATAAAAGAGGCGATGAAGAGAAAGAAAGAGGCCGGAAAGGTGATAGCCGTCATCGGTGACGGAGCCATGACCAGCGGAATGAGTTTCGAAGCCATGAATCAGGCCGAAGCGACCGGAAAGGACATGATCACCATCCTCAACGACAACGACATGTTCATCGCCACCAGCGTGGGATCCCTCTCCTCCTGGTTCAGCAGAAAGCTTACAGGCGCGACATACAACACCGTGAAAAAGGAGGTAAAGGGTCTTCTTTCCAAACTTCCTCCGTTTTTTCACGGCGATAAGATTCTGGATGTTCTCAGCAAGACTCTCGATTCATCAAAATCCCTACTTACACCTGGAATGCTTTTCGAAGGTTTCGGCTACAACTACGTAGGTCCCATCGACGGACACAACATGGAAGAGATGATCGAAACATTCCGTGATATCCGCGACACCGACGGACCTGTTCTCGTGCACGTTGTCACCAAAAAGGGAAAAGGCTACCCCTTCGCCGAGGAAAATCCCACTTCATTCCACGGAGTTTCCCCTTTCGATAAGGAAACGGGAAAACCCGTTAAAAAATCGGGCCCCAGTTTCACAGGATACCTCGGCTCCTACCTTCCGGCACTTTTCAGGAGAAACAGGAAGCTTGTTGCAATCACGGCTGCAATGCCTGACGGAACCGGTCTCGTAAAGCTACAGAACAGCATGCCCGACAGGGTTTACGACGTCGGAATGGCCGAAGGACACGCTGTGACTTTTGCGGCCGGACTCGCGGCGGGCGGATTAAGACCTATGGTCGCGATCTACTCCACCTTTTTCCAGAGGGCTTACGACTCCATAATTCACGATGTTTCCCTCCAGAACCTTCCCGTTACATTCCTTATCGACAGGGCTGGAATTGTCGGTGAAGACGGAGCAACCCACCACGGAATTTTCGACATAGCCTACATGCGCAATCTTCCCAACATGACGGTAATCGCGCCGAGAGACGAACTCGAAATGTCCAGAGCCCTCGAATTTGCTGCAGAATCCGACTCTCCCGTAGCAATAAGATACCCTCGCGGAAGCGGCACGGGAAGAAGATTCTACAACCGCGTTTCCCCCTTCAAGGAAGTTGAAGGAGAGCTGCTTGAAGAGGCCGACAGCGACATACTCATCGTCTCAGTCGGAATTACCAGCCGCTTCGCGCAGGAGGCAGCCGAGATTCTGAAGGAACGGGGGAAAGAGGCAAGCGTTTACGATCTCCGCTTCGTAAAACCGCTTCCCGAGGAGCTTTTCGAACTTATTGAAAAAAAGAAAATCAGGAACATCGTCACAATCGAGGACGGAATCGTAGCCGGCGGAGCCGGATCGGCGCTTATCGAAGAGCTTGGAAATCGTGGTGTCTTCCCACGCTTCTCGCTGCTCGGCATAAAAGACCGCTATCCGACCCACGGAACACAGCAGGAAATCCGCGACATGGAAGGAATCAACAGCCGCTCCATTCTCGATGCGGTATCGAGGCTTGTTCCATGAGAAAATCCAGAAAAATAATGTTGGGCTCGACTCCTATCGGAGGAGGAGAGCCGCCTGTTCTCCAGTCGATGATAACGACGCCGCTCACATCACCCGAAAAAGCTCTCGAAGAGTGCATGAACGCACATGAAATGGGCCTGAAGGTAATGAGAACCGCGTTTAAGAATATGGATGAAACGGACGGACTCAAATATCTGGTGGAAAACTTTCCCGGAGAGATCATCGCCGACATCCATTTCGACTACGGACTCGCACTCGCCGCAATTGAAGCCGGAGTGTCCGGAATAAGGATAAACCCCGGAAACATAGGAGGAAAAGAGAGAGTCAGGGAAGTTGTGGAAGCTGCAAAGAAGAGAAAGAATCTCGCTCTGAGAATCGGAGTAAACGGCGGATCACTCGAAAAAGAGATCGTGGAAAAATATAACGGAGTAACAACCGAAGGACTTGTGGAAAGCACAAAGAACTGGGTCGACTACATTGAAAGCGACCTGGGATTCAATAACTTCAAAATATCCGTCAAACACAACAGCGTCAGGAAGACAGTAGATTCCTGCAGGTTGGTCTCACAGTTCACAGACGCCCCGCTTCACGTAGGAATCACCGAAGCCGGAGCAGGAATCCAGGGAACCGTGAAAGCGGCCATGGGAATAGGAATACTTCTCGAAGAAGGACTTGTGGACACCTTCAGAGTGAGCCTCACAGCGCCCGTGGAAGAAGAAATCAAAGTGGGAATGCAGATACTCAAGTCATACGGAATTCTCCAGCAGGGAGGCGAAATCATCAGCTGTCCCACCTGCGGAAGAACCCACGGCGAACTTTTCCGCTACTACCGTAAGCTGGAGAATTGGTTCACCGAAAAAAGATGGTGGCTCCGTCCCGCGCTCAAAGTCGCCCTCATGGGCTGCGAAGTGAACGGCCCCGGCGAAGCCAGGGAAGCCGACCTCGGAATAGCCCTCGGCAAAAACGGTGCCCTCTACTTCGAAAACGGCAGTGCCGTAAAACGTTTCGACGACAGGGAAACGGCCTTCAACTTCATGCTCGAAAAGATCGAAAAGAAGTGGAATTGATCAGAACGCTTCTCTTGTGAACGCTTACGCTTTTGAACGGCTCGCTCCGCGGCCTTGAGAACGCCTGCTCTACGGCAGGCTTTAGCGGAAAAGATCCCAAACATCAGCACAATACACAGAATTCATTACCAAAACCGCAGGGGTGTTTCATCGGAAAGCCCTTAAACGAACCCCAGCGGGGTGGAATGATTATAGAAGATAAAGCCCACCACCACCTTTTTCCCTGAACCCCGTCAGGTGGTGACACTCTTCCCTGCAATCTTGCCACCTTATTTTCACAAATACTAAAATCCCGATTACGTTTCTAATCCGACCTCATAAAAAATAATTTGGTCAAGTTAGAGGCTGGGATTATCAGTTTATTTTTATATTGATGAATATAGCCGCTAAAACGGTCTCAAAAAAATTAATCTGCTCCAGCCAGCCGTTATTTCGTACCTCGATATTTTTAATTTCACGATTCCAGCGGCTGGCGCGGTCTCGATATTTGTTTTTAAAGCAATTTGATGGCTGGATTGGCCTGGATATTTGTTTAATGGTCAATTCAGGAGCTGTTTGCGCTTGAAAAAAGTTTTTACAGGTCTCTTAGATTATTCCGTTTTCAGGGGCTTGCGGATTTGTATCAGGAAATAACCCCTCCTTTATCCTCCCCTCACAATGATGGGAGGTTTTTAAATAAGAAGGGGGTGGAGTTTATCGCCGATTTTGGCCGCCCCCTACGAGTGAGTTTTGAGTTTAAAGGCAAGGTGCGAATGTTTTCAGTGAATTCCCTTTGCGTGTTTTCGTGGCTGATTTTTTCCCCGTTCGCGTTTGTTCGCGTAGTTCGTGGTTTTAGAAAAGGTCGAAGAAGAAGCTGGCTTTTACTCTCGGGGTTACTGTCGCGATTATTACGGATGGTGAGAACTGCATTATTACAAGGGCCTCTCCGCTTACTGAAAACTGTTTAATGATGAAGAATTCTGCTCCGAAACCTCCGAGTATTCCGAATAGGAATCCATCGTCATTGCTGTTTTCGTATTCGTCTCCTCCTGCGTATCCGAATTCAAGTCCTCCTTTGAGGTATGGAGATACGCGTGTGTCGGTCAGATAGTAGTCATAGGCAGCTTGAAGAGAAAACATGCCTCCTCCGGCCTGTGCCACATCACTCTCTTCGTTCTGGAAGCGGAAGGATAGAGCCAGTTCCAGTGCTGCACCATCGGAAAGAAAGTAGCGGCCACCTATCCTTGCTGTTCCGTCAAGGGGTGCGTAAATATCCAGTGCCGTGGCGCCCATGTAGAGAGAGTTTTCCGTGGACCATGTCTCTTCTGCATAGGTAAGTGCTGTAAAGATCATAATTACGATCATGATTAAAAGTTTTTTCATTTCATCCTCCATTCACAAATGTTTGAAAGGTCTCTATTTCTATTCTACCCTATTCCCATTCTTCATTTTAATTTCTTCAAAACAGTATCGTGCTAAAAAACATAACGTTCAATTCAGGTAATTATTTCAATCTATTGACCGGTCCATTTTTAGATTTATATGAAATTTCCTCGAATCTATTCGGCTATTTGAGGTGAATTCTTACTTCTTCGGAAAGTTTTTTAAATTCTTTTCTAAGTTCATCAATGCTCAGGCTTATCAACTTTCCTTTCTCTACCACTTTTTCGCCTTCTACGAAGACTGTGTCTATATCCCTGCTGGATGCAGCGTACACAAGCGCTGCAGGCAGTGAATAGTGTGGTGAAAGCCCGGGCGAATCGAGTGAAACGAGAACCATGTCGGCTCTTCCCCCTTCCACAAGCTTTCCGAAACTTCCGCCGAAGGGTTTGGCAGCGTTCGAGGTGACTGTCTTTAGAGCTTCAAGAGCAGGCATTGCCGTGGGATCGTGGTTTATTCCCTTCTGAAGTTTGGCGGCGAGCTCCACTTCTTTTAAAAGATCGAGGTTGTTATTGCTGGCCGATCCATCGGTTCCTACCGTCACGTTCACACCTTTTTTCATCATTTTCCAGACGGGTGCCAGTCCACTTCCCAGTTTCATGTTGCTTGCCGGACAGTGGGCGACTGTAACTCCCCTTTCCGCCATGATTTCCATCTCCTCGTTGTCTATCCATACACTGTGTGCGGCAACGAATCTTTCGGAGAGAAGGCCAAGCTTGTCGAAATGAACGAACTCCCTCTCATTCCACTTGCTGTAAAAATCCTCCGCCTCCTTTTTTGTCTCGGCCATGTGGATGTGCAGCGGAATGTTGTATTTATCCGATATTTCTGCTGATTTCACAAGGTAGAGGTCATCGGTCAAGTATGGCGAGTGTGGCGCCACCGCAGGGAAAATGTAGGGATCATCCGCATATTTTTTTGCAATTTCTTCCGTAAATTCTAGGGTCTGTTCCGGAGTTCTTCCTGTCGCTGCCGGAAAGTTGATTATCCCCTCGCCCATTATCAGTTTAATTCCGATCTCCCTCGCCGCTTTCGCGATGTCTTCCTCGAAAAAGTACATGTCGTTAAAGGCTGTCACTCCGTTCATAAGCATCTCGGCCATCCCCCAGAGTCCGGCAACGTAACCCATGTCGGCGGACATGAATTTTGCTTCAAGAGGGAAAATATGATCCGAAAGCCAATCGTGAAGCGGAAGATCTTCCGCCGCACCTTTGAAAAGAGTCATGGGAACGTGGGTGTGTGCATTGACCATTCCCGGCATCAGGATGTAGTTGCCCGATATCTCTTCGTGACTCAGCATTTCATCCCTGTCCAGTGTTATGGTTTTCCCCATTTTTTTTACGATGGATCCTTCTGTGAGCAGACTCCCCTCGAAAAAACCTTCACCGTCGAATATGTATACATCCTTAAAAAAAGTAGCGTTTCGTCATTCTCTCCTCCTCAGAGTTTTTCGGCCAATTATAAGAAAATGGAGGAAATAAAAAAGTTTTATGATCCCCTGTCGATTTTCCAGAATGCTGTTCGAAAGATGAATTTCATCGATTTGAATTTTTCAGTTGCTTTTCCTTTATTTTTTTAATATTCAAACCCAAAACTTTCTTATATTTTAATTTTTAACGACATGGTATTATCTATTTTTAAATTTGCAATTAATTTATATGTCTGTAAATATTAAATAAATAAGTTTGGACACTATTTTGCTTTATTCAAAATGCTAATCAGTTCAGTTCTTTCGAACAATCGGGCAGCGGATTCAACCCAACCTTTTCCCAACCCAAGCATTCGCTGCTCGAATCCCTTTGTTCGGGACGATTAGCGTTTCCCCCAGCAGAAAAAGGTATCTCAGGCGGTCTTCGGACCGCCAGGATGCTCTTTTGACAGGCAGACCTATCTTAAAATCAGGAAGTCAACTATCTTGACGATCATGAAGAATTTTAAATTCCGAAACTTCCTTCCTTTACTGTTTATACCGTTTGCACTTATCCAAAGACATTTTTTTCAATAGATAAAGGCTTTAGAAAAAAGAAGGAAAAATGCTCCTGAAACTATCTTCTATCGCCATTTCCAGCGCCTCTTTTTCCATTCCCTTTATCCTGCTCGTCTCCTCGTAGATTCGTAAAATCGTTTCCGGCCTGGTGAAATCCTCACCTTCCGGCGGAAGGTAGGGGGCATCGGTTTCGAGAACAATGTTTTCAAGAGGGAGACTCTGAAGCGCTTTTATCGCCCGTTTTCTCTTTTTCAGCAACGCTGTTCCGAAACTGAAAAAGCCGTTAACTCCTCGTTCAAGAATCCTTCTGGCCTCCTCTCCGGTTCCGGACCAGCTGTGGAAAATTACGGCCGGTACTCGCTTCATCAATTCCGTATGCGCAAAAAGTAGATCCGTACACTTTACGCTGTGGATGATGACGGGAAGATTGTAACGGGAGGCGATCTCCATCTGGTACCTGAAAAATTCAATCTGTCGCTCGATATCCGCCTCATCCTCAGCCCGGTATCGGTCGAAACCGATTTCACCGATTGCATCAATTTTCCCGTCTGAGGCAAGGTTTTCGACCAGCTCCTTCTTCTCCTCTTCCAGAAACCACGGATGAATTCCGAAACTTACGAGAATGGACGGGTATTTACGTCTAAACTCCACATTCTTCTCAAAATCATCATGTGAATCACAGGATGAAATGTAGAAAACGCCCAAATACTCCATCATCTCTTCAAGATCCGGTATTTTTCCCGCCAGATCGCTCAGATGGATGTGGGCATCTATTTTCATTTCATGAGAATTGAAAAGGGTCTGTGCTGAGTCGCAACATAGGGACTGAAGGTCATCGATTTTCTCTTTCTATAGTCGTTGACCATCTCGTGAACAAGTTCGGGAGTGTTGTTCTCCTCGCTGAGGTGGGCCATCACAACCGATTTCAGTCCGTCCGAGGAGAGACGATCGAGAAGATCCATGGTCTGCTCGTTACTGAGGTGACCGTAATTTCCCTTGATTCGCTGTTTCAGATTCCACGGATATTTGGGATTGGCAAAAAGCATTCCCCTGTCGTGGTTAGCCTCCAGAACAATGTGGTTTGAACGGCTGATGTATTTCAGCATGTGGTTGGTCACTATACCTGTGTCCGTGGCGAGAGAAAAGATTTCACCGTTGTCCAGCTCGATGCTGAAACCTACCGGATCGACGGCGTCATGCATTATGGGAAAAGGTGTCACTTTGAATCCGCCTATGAGGTTCTGCTCCTCTTTTTCCAGCGGCAGGACAGTTATTCCGTATTTATCCTTTTTCTTGATGATGTCGATAATCAGCGGCGAGGCATAGACGGGTATTCCCAGTTTGTGAGCCGTCAACGGAATTCCACTTATGTGATCGGTATGCTCGTGGGTGACAAGTATCGCCTTTATGGAAGCCGTATCGATTCCCAGCTCTTCACACCTCTCCCTGAATCTTTTACAGGAGAGCCCCTGATCGATCACTATGGATCCGTGGTCCGCCTCCACTACGTAGGAGTTTGCCTTCGAACCGCTTGAAAGTACGTGAAGTTTCTCCATTTTACAGGCCGAGACTCTTCTTTATTTCCTTTCCCATATCCTTTGTCTCTCTTTCGAGAAGGAAGAGGGCAAAAAGGTTGTTTACAATCATATCCAATTTTTCGAGAAGGATGAGACGCATGTGCTTTACTTCGTCCTGCTCGTTTTCGGCAACGAGGGGAAGTTTTACCGCCTTTACGGTGATAGGACTGGCCTTGAGCTGGAATGCCCACTCAAGCTGTCCCTGGATAACCCTGGCTTTTACAGCAGAGGGAATTCTTCCGAGCTTGATGGAGTTCTTGACATCTTCAAGCTCTGTTATCTCCTTTGCCTTGATGGTTTCGGTGTAACCGTCTCCACGGAATGAATCGAGTGTTATCTGTTCTTCCAGGAAAAGTTCTATGCTCTCTCCGCCGAACTCCTCGAGGTTGAAAAAGCTGTCCTCGGAACAGCGGCAGAAAAGCCAGAGAAGAAACTCCTGTCCGAGAAATCCTACGCTTGATCTTATATCTTTTCCGCTCATTACAGCCCCCATATATCTGCGCAGAGAGGTTCCATTCTCTCGGCATGTTCAAGCTGATCCACGGCGTCCATGATCGAAAGAGGCTCTATGCTTACTTCAAATGTCCGCTCGAAAAGATCGATAAATTTGGAAATGACCGTTCCTGACTGGGAGAAAAGGTAAACCCTGTTGCTCTCGAAGCTCCAGAACATCTCAACGATCGTCGTCTTTGGATAGGAGTTTGTTTTCATTGTACGAATAACCTGCTCCTTTATCTCCTTCTTCTGTTGGGCAGAGATGTACTCAAGGTTGTTTGCCAACATGAAATCGTGTTCCGCCTGCTCAAGATAGGGACGCATCTGGGAAGCTGTGAATGTATATCTGTCCATTCTCATGGCGACGAGCATCGTGTCCCTGAATGCAAAATTCGGGAAATCCTTGGTGTCGAAAGAGAGCTCTGAATCGACCCAGCCTACGGATTCATCCTCCACATCTTCGGGACGGAGCGGTTTGAAGGCGGCAGCTTCTACGTACTCTCTTGCCTTTGTTATTGAAGAGAGCTCCTGGGAAGGCTTAAACGCCGTAAAACTTATGTTTCCTTTTATGAATTTACTTGCCATTTTTTTCCTCCTGTGCGTGACGCGCGGATTATAGTGACGGAAACTGAACTGTCAACAGATCAGAACTCTAAATCGTCTACGCCGATTGTCGCATTTTCTGAAACAGAGATATAGACTGAGGCATCCAACTGATGTCTTGAAAACACCAGTCTTATCTCATTGTAGAGAACGTTCTTGAGCTCTTCCTTATCCTGGTAGTTGTACTCTCCGATAAAGGTAAATGCAGGGAGTCTCTTTATTTCGCCCTCTCCGGCCTTCACTCCGTTTTTGAGTCCTATCTCTTCCAGCTGGGCATTGATGGCCGAGAAATCATACTTGTTTGCCTCGCTTGGCGAGTATGTAAATGTAACAAAATAGTGCATTCTAAACTCCACTAAAAAGTTCGTTCAAGCCTATCAGTTGACCTGAAATTGTCAAGTAAACACAAGTCACTCGAAAGGATCGCATCAAAAGTTACAGCATGTTGGAAAATCCTGTACTACTTTCAAGATTGTATTAATTTTATTTCAAAAGAACAGCTTTTCCAACTTCCTGCTCATCCGAATCCGGAACGTAGAATTCAACTTCGTTCCCTATTTCTCCCGCCTTTTTTGCCATGTTGTACTGGCTTTTCCACACTTGCGGAATAAGGATCTTCTCCCCCGATGCCCAAACCATTCCAAGAGCTTTCGCTATTACAACCTGGGAGAGGTTTTCAGGATAGATTTTGGGAACATCGGTAGCCTGGGGAAGTCCGATTCTTATAACCGGAATACCCTTCCTCTGGGCTGCGACAAAAACTCTTGCGGATCTTTCTATCACCTGAGCGACAGGCTGCAGTTCCGAGCGTCCCGCCTCTATTTCACGTGAAACATCGGTTTCCGGCAGTGGAACAAAGGGGTATATTCTTATGAAATCAGGTGAACTTTTATCCAGAGACATCAATGTCTCTTCAAATTCACTCTCTGTTTCTCCCGGATATCCGGTTATGAACTGGAATCCTACGGAAAGTCTACTCTTCTTTAGAATTTCAAATGCCTTCTGTGCTGCATCGAAAGAGTGACCTCTTCTCATACGCTCCAAAAGGGATTGGGAAAATGTCTGGACTCCCAGCTCAACTGTTTCGAATCCGCTGTCGGCAAGCCTCTTGGCTTTCTCTTCATTCACGGCATCCGGCCTGGTCGAACAGCGGAGCGCATCCACCATTCCCGATTCAACCAGTTCAAAACCCTTACGTACCATCTTATCGAAGTATTCTTGGGGAAGAGCCGTGAAAGTTCCGCCGTAAAAGGAAAGTTCCGTCCGAGTCCTTTTTCTGCTCCAGCCGAGATACTCCCTTACGGATCTCTCTACATCATCAACAGAAACTTTCTTAACACCGGTAACAGCTCTCTGGTTACAGAAAGCGCACCTGTTCGGACATCCTATGTGCGGAATAAAAACCGGAATTATCAGCGGCTTGCGGGTAGGAACAACCCCTTTGAACACCATCTTCTACTGAATTACCCTCATTTCCTGCAGGATCTGGTGAGCGGCACTCTGCTCGGCGCTTTTCTTGTTTTTGCCTCTTCCCCGCTTTACAAAGCCCATCGCATCACACTCAACTGTAAAGGTGATGTTGTGTTCAGGGCCTTCCCTGTCCACGATCTTGTAAACCGGAAGGTCAAGCTCCAGATTCTGCGCAAGTTCCTGAAGTCTGGTCTTGTAGTCGCGGTTGATGTGATTGAGCAACTCCTCGATATCCCTGTTTCCGCCGATAAGCGGAGTGAAGATGTTGCGCATGATGGGAAAAACCTTCTCCCATCCCGACTCTATGTAAATCACGGCCATGAGGGACTCGAAAATGTCGCTTATTATGGAATCCTTGTCCCTTCCGCCGCCCTTTTCCTCTCCTTTTCCGAGAATCAGCATCGATCCCAGATTGAGGGAGCGAGATATGGTCGCAAGTCCCTGCTCGTCGATTAGATTGGCTCTCGCCTTTGAGAGGTCTCCCTCTCCGGCAGCCGGAAAAGTTTCAAAAAGGATGGTGGAAATTCCAAGACCCACAACCTCGTCTCCAAGAAACTCCAGTCTTTCGTAATTTCTGTTATCGGTGTATTCGCTTGAAGGATGAATAAAGGCCCTTTCAAGTAACTCCAGGTTGGTGAAGGAGTACTTGAGAGCGCTTTCAAGCTCCCGTACCTTTCTCATATCAAGCAGCATCATCTACCTCCGAGGGCGAACATTGCTATTCCCGCCGCAACAGAGGCGTTAAGGGAGTTGATCTGTCCCATCTGTCTTATGGAGGCGACATAATCTGCATTGTTGAGGATGTACTGTCCAACGGCCTTTCCCTCTCCACCGATAACAAGCATTATCTTTTCGTAGTCCGCGGCGTTGAGCTCTTCGAGATCGTGATCCCCACCGCCGTCCAGCGCGATTACCGTGTATCCGGCCTCCTTCGCCTTCTTGAAGTAGCCGATGGAAGATGTCTCCCTGGCGATGTTGAGGTGCTCGCTTGCGCCAGTGCTCACCTTAACAACCGAAGGATACACTTCAGGCACACCCTTCACCGGAAGAAGCACGGAATTGAACCCGAAAATCTCTGCGGATCTGATTATGGCACCTACGTTATGCGGATCCTCCACGTTGTCAAGAAGCAGCAACCTCGGTTCCGTAAGAAGTGCCTCGAAGGATGAGTAGTTGTATAGACCCGTTTTGATAACGGCACCCTGATGTTCCTTGCTCTTTGAAAGCTGGAAAAGCCTGTTCTTGTCCACCCACTCAACCCTTATGGATCGACTTTCAAGAAAGGAAACCAGCTTCTTCATTCTTGGGTTGTTCTTCGATGTTGTTGAGAGGAATGCCCCGTAAATTTTTCTGCGACCGCCCCGCACAACCTCGAAGCACGGATTTATTCCGTAAACGTATTCTACCGATGATTTAGCCATTTTTTATCTCTTCCACAATATCAAGGAAGGCCTTTCTTCTGTCTTCGGCCTTCGTAACGGGACGACCTATGACAAGGTAATCCGATCCCCTTCTGATCGCATCTGCGGGGGTGGCTATCCTTTTCTGATCGTCTTTAGAACTGGAGGCGGGTCTTATCCCAGGAGTTAGAATCTTGAAATCCTCTCCCGCTGCCTCTCTTATTAATTCAATCTCAAGCGGACTGGCTACAACACCGTCCATTCCCGACTCCTTGGCAAGAACGGCAAGACGCTTCACCTGGTCTGCCGGAGTAACATCAACTCCGATCTCACCGAGATCCTCTTCTCCCATGCTTGTAAGAACCGTAACCGCAAGAACCATAGGCGGATTTTCAAGCTTGTCAAGCTCTTCACGAACCTTTTCCATCATTTTCCTGCCGCCTGCAGCGTGAACATTGAAAACCTTCACGCCGAGTTTTGCGGCAGCAATACCGGCCATGGCAACCGTATTGGGAATATCGTGATACTTCAGGTCGAGAAACACATCCTCACCCATATCAACAATCTTTTTCACAAGTGAAGGTCCCTCCATTGTGAAAAGCTGCTTTCCAACCTTGAATCCGGCACCGAGACCTCTAAGCTCCTCAACTATCTGAAGTGCTTCCTGCCCACTGTTTACATCGAGGGCCACAAAGATTTTACCCTTTTCCATCCCGAAATCTCCTTCAGCTTATGTACGCTAAGATAACTGCCCAGAAAATCGGACCGATAGCTTAAGGCACAAAAACTGCAAACGTTTCAAATAAAGAACTGTACCCAGTATAGAAAACTCTTTAAAAGTGTCAATAAATTAATCCCTTCCGTCGATTTCAAACCCTCTTTGACAAGGGGTGATGTATGAAAAAATATTTGCTATTTACCCACTCCATCAATAGAATAGAGTACTGTAAAAAGTAATACCTAATTGTGTTTTAAAGTTCTTTAGGGTGTGGGAATGAGAAAGTGGCTTCAGACAGTAATTCCGAAAGATTATCCGGTTGAAAAATTCCTTGACTCTCCCTATTTTCTGGGAAGCGTCGAAAAAGACAACTCGGTAATCGCCTATTTCAGCGACGATGAAGAGGTGCATGAACTGCTCAGGGACCTCAAATTATCAATAATTACAGAGGACGACTGGGAAGAGAAATGGAGAGATTACTTCATACCGATTCCATTTGCCGGTTTTACCGTTGTTCCTCCATGGCTCAAGGAGAAGGGCGATCTCATCATCAACCCCAGCCGAGGCTTCGGAACCGGACACCATGAGACAACCCGCCTGTGTGCATCCTTTTTCAGGAGCCTTCTGTCGGAAAACTCCATTTCATCCATGGCCGACATAGGGACCGGTTCTGGAATTCTATCAATAGCATCAAGACTACTAAGAAGAGACCTCAGAATAGATGCAGTTGATGTGGATCCCGATGCCATCGAAAACCTGGAGGAAAACCTTTCGCTCAACGGAATATCCGACATATCCTTTAAGGTCGGTTCCGTCGAAACACTCACAGGACCCTACGATGTTGTCGTAGCGAATATAATTTCATCCATACTCCTGTCCATTTCAGATGGACTTAAAAATTTGACCGGAAGGTATCTCATTCTTTCGGGAATACTCCTGAAGGAGAGAAATCTGTTTCTTGATCAAATGGATCTTTCCGACTTTACCCTCGTCGAGGAGAGAGACGACGGAGAGTGGTGTGCATTTCTTTATATGAGGAAGGATGTCTGAAAGAGAGCGAACTCGAAACACCCACGTAGTAAACGTGGCGAACTCGAAACTGGACTTCCGCAGAGATCGCTACATCCTTCTCGAAATATACGGCGAAAACATCGGAATGCGCCGTGATATTGAAAAGGACCTGATCGTCATCGGTCGTTCCGCCTCTTGCGATATCGTTCTTGAAGATCAGAGCGTATCAAGACGTCACCTCACCATACGAAAGGAGAGAGAGACAATCTCCGTCGACGACCTGAACAGCACAAACGGCACATTCGTCAATGAAAGAAAGGTCGGCAGTTCCGAAATGCTTGCCAACGGAGACCGTATAAAGCTTGGAAACACCATATTCAAGTTCATATGGAGCGACGATATGGAAGCAGAGTACTATGACACTCTGTATCAGTACACCATAAGGGACGGGCTTACAGGACTACACAACAGGAAGTTCATGAAGGATTTCCTGCAGAAGGAGTTTATCCGCGCCAGAACGTCGGATGGCAGAATATCCCTGCTTATGCTCGATATAGATCATTTTAAAAATGTAAACGACACATTCGGTCACATTACGGGAGACCTCATACTTACAAACGTTTCAAAAAAATTGATGGAGTACACCGGAGAAAGGGACTGCGTCGCAAGGTTCGGAGGAGAGGAGTTTGTCATTATTCTTCCCATGATCCCCAAATCGGAAGCACATCTTATCGCCGAAAGAATCAGGCTTGCTGTAATGAACAGTCCGCTTCTCATCGGAGGAGGAGAAATCCCCGTATCCATCAGTATCGGAGTCGCCAGTAACGATGACGATATTCACGACAGCGCTTCACTTCTCAAAATGGCCGACGAACGTCTCTACACCGCTAAAAACAAAGGAAGGAACAGGGTTGAAAGCTGAAATGATTCTCAATATTAAAAAATTAGCCTCTTCACAGTTCGTGAAGTTCTGTATCGTCGGCGGTCTGGGAGCCGCTACAGACATGGGAGTACTTTTTATTCTCCACCAGATTTTCAAACTGCAACCCGAAAGTTTTGCAGAGCACTTCATCTGGCTCCCGGGATACTTTCTGGCTATTCTCCAGAACTATCTGATAAACCACTACTGGACTTTCACAGAGCACACTCAATCGACCAAGGTCAGCCACAAGGCGCTGGCCAAGTTCGCCATCACAAGCTTCATCTCCATTATTCCTAGAACAGGGGCCTACGAACTTGTGCTCTTTGCACTTCCGTCATCATTCATCTTCAGAGGCTACCTGGCCAACTTCATGGGAATTGTCGCCGGTACAATTGTCAACTTTCTCGGATCAAAATATATAGTATTCAAAAAAAATGGTTAGATTTTACAAATATCAGGCAATCGGTAACGACTTCGTCATTCTCGACAGTATGGACATAACTCCCCACCAGGCCGCGACTCTCTGTGACCGCCACTTCGGTATAGGAGCCGACGGCGTCCTTATCTACCACCCATCCAGATCCGCAGACGCTTCAATGAAAATATACAACTCCGACGGGTCTATCGCAAAGATGTGCGGAAACGGAATTCGATGCTTTCTCCACTACATCTTCACCTACAAGGGAATCCGCAAGGAACAGATATCCGTCGAAACGGGGGGTGGAGTCGTTGACTGCAGAGTCATTGAGAGAAAGGGAAAATTCGACGCATCCGTAATCGCTCTCGGAAAACCTGAAATTATGGAGAACGTCTCCGGAGTGGAGGTTAAGGGAGAGCACGGCAACAAACAGCTCACCTTTATCGCCCATGGAGTGGATATCAAGAATCCCCATCTGGTGCTTGTCGAGAAAGAGCTTAACCCCATAGAAGAGAGTCGCGATGTCGCTCTCAAGATGGGGGGAAGGCTTCTGAAGGATGAAGTCAACGTAGAGGTTGTCCGCTCGATAGATGTTGATGAACATGAAGTTGAAATTGTGGTTAGAGAAAGAGGAGCGGGATTCACACTTGGTTGCGGCACCGGAGGAGGAGCCGTCATCTACGCCCTCAACAAAATGGGCCTTGTGGAAGAAAAAACCGAGTGGAACATCACCTTCCCCGGAGGCACTCTTAAATACTTCATCAACGACGGCACGGTATATATGAAAGGATCGGCTCAACTTGTCTTTTCCGGTGAAATAGATGTTTGAAATATCTACGGACAAAGAAGAATTTCTAATCCTTACCGGAAAATTCCTAAAACTGTCAGGTTCGAACAAAAGAGATGAGCGTTTTAATTTTTTCCGCTCAAGAAGTGTCCGTTTCTTCCGATTTCTTTTAGAACAAGTGGATGAAAACAGCGAAGAGTACGGGCTAGATGAATTAAAAGAAGTTTTAGAAAACATTGTACTTTTCCTTATCGACACAAAGAGACTCTACGACATATCATCCATATACTCGTTCCTTAGAAAGTTGAGTCCGGAAAAACTTTTCCCTTTCTTCAAAGAGAACATAAAAATACATCTCAGCGAAATTTTCCTTTTATCTATAACTTACCGTTCCTCAAGCCTGGATCAGCTCTTTTTCGATGTTCTCGGCGACAACACCCCACTTCTCATGGAGATTCTGGGACACCTTTTCAGGGAGCGCGGACTATTTAACATTCCACTATCAGTGCCTATATGGAACAAGCTTATTGAAATTGCCGACGGCAGCATAAAGAGCTTTGTGAGCATGTGCGATCCTCTCTTTCTCTCATTCTACCTCAACAGACTGCCGGAACTTGAATTCGTGCCGGAGGAACATGTTGCTCGATGGACCAGATTCATACTTTCTCCCTCCACCAGCCGCTCTTCAATAGAGAAAATAGTGGAAGCCATGGAGAAACATCCCTCCTGCGACATACTTTTCATACTTACACTGATGTCGAAAGACGACCTGAGAGGAAGAGCGCTTGATATACTCTGGCGAGACCTCAAAAAGAACCGTATCCGCATAAACCGCTATCAGGACGGATTTCTCTATTTCCTGAGAAAATCCATTGAATCTCACTTCTACGATTTTCACCAAATTTCACAGAAGCAGAAAATACTGATATCCAACATGATTCTCGCTGTACAGGCTACTCAGCTTGTGGACAGGATTGTCTCCATAATCGAGGAAACCGGCGAAAATGTGGACCCGAAGGAGATTGAGACAAAGAGAATATTCATATCTCTCCTTGGAAAAATGGCCAAGAAAGATCGTTCCGTAGGCGAACGATTGAAATCTGTATCAACAAACAGCGACCTTGACGAGGTCATAAAAAATGAGGCGTTCAAAGCGCTGAAGAACCTTGAGTAAAGGAGGAAAAGATGAAAGATCCCAGAGTCAGGAAACTTGCCGAACTGCTTATCAACTACTCAACCGATCTTAAAAAGGATGAGAAAATCATGATCAGTGCGGTAGACACCGAAGCCTATCCGCTTGTCGAAGAGCTTGTTGAGGTTGCTGCAGAAAAGGGAGCACACCCCTTCGTGACACTCAACACACAGAAGATTCAGAGGAAAATCTACAAGCATGCCAAGGATCCGATGCTGGAAATCCTCAAGAAGACAGAACTTGAAAAGGTAAAGATGATGGATGCCTATATCGGCATCAGGGCCATGGACAACAAGTACGAAATGAACGACATCGAACCGTCCCAAATGATGAACATCATGCAGAAGTACCGCAAGGCTGTTTCCGAAGAGATCGTAAGCAACAAGAAATGGTGTGGTCTGGCATTCCCGACACCCGGTTACGCCCAGGCTGCCGAACTCTCCTCCGAGGCTTTCGAGGATTTCTTCTTCAACGTCTGCACTCTCGACTACTCCAAAATGGACAGAGCAATGGACGGAATGGCAGAGCTCATAAAGAAAACCGACAAGGTTCACATCAAGGGGCCCGGAAAAACCGATCTCACATTCTCGATCAAGGGACTTCCTCCGATAAAATGTTCCGGAAAGTACAACATCCCGGACGGAGAAATCTTCACGGCTCCCGTTAAGGATTCCGTAAACGGCGTTATCGAGTACAACACTCCATCAATCTACCTCGGAACAAAGTTCGAGAAGGTAGTCCTCACATTCAAGGACGGAAAAATAGTAGATGTCGACGGAAGCAACAAAGATAAACTTGAAGAGATATTCAACACGGATGAGGGAGCACGTTACGTCGGTGAGTTCGCCTTCGGAGTCAACCCCTACATCACAAAACCGATGGTTGACATCCTCTTCGATGAAAAAATATCAGGTTCCATCCACTTCACACCGGGTCGCGCATATGACGAGTGCGACAACGGAAACAAATCGGCAATCCACTGGGATCTCGTTCTCATTCAGACACCGGAGTTCGGCGGCGGAGAAATCTACTTCGACGACAGACTCATAAGAAAGGACGGACTCTTTGTGGTACCGGAACTGGAACCGCTTAACCCGGATAATCTAAAGTAAGGAGTTTACAGTATGAACAGGATTAAGGCGCTTTCGGTCCTCGACGGCCGTTACTCACGCCACACCGAAGAACTTACAAATGTTTTTTCGGAGTACGGACTTATTCGTCACAGGTTGTTTGTCGAGCTTGAATGGCTCAAGTTCCTCAGCACAGATCTCGGACTTTTCCAGCTCAAGGAGAGGGACATAGAGTCCATCAACACCATTTTCGACGGATTCAACCCGGAATCCGCAATGATGGTCAAGGAGATCGAAAGAACGACAAACCACGACGTAAAAGCCGTTGAGTACTACATCAAAAGGCAGCTGGACGACCTGGGTCTTTCGGACATCAAGGAGTGGGTTCACTTCTCCTGCACATCCGAGGACATAAACAACACATCCTACGCTCTCATGCTCAAGAGAGGACGCATGCTCGCCGTAGAGCTTCTCAGAAGCGTACTTGAGGATATCGAGACACAGGCAAAGGAGTATCGCTCCATGCCGCTCATGTCCCGTACACACGGCCAGCCCGCAAGTCCCACCACAATGGGCAAGGAGTTCGTAAACTTCGCATGGCGCATCAAAAAGGAGATCAACGCCCTTGAGAATACGCCCATCGAAGCGAAAATGAACGGTGCGACAGGAAACTACAACGCCCACCAGTTCGTTTTCCCCGATATCGACTGGATCGAAGCGGGAAGGAACTTCGTAAAGAAGAACCTCGGCGCAATGCCGCTCGCATTCACAACCCAGATCAATCCATACAGCTACATCTCCGAAATGCTTCACGTGCTTATCCGTGTATCTTCAATCCTGATCGATTTTGATCGCGATATCTGGGGCTACATCTCCTTCGGCTACTTCAAGCAGAAATTGAAAGCAGGCGAAGTCGGCAGCTCCACAATGCCTCACAAGGTAAATCCGATCGATTTCGAAAACAGCGAAGGAAACCTCGGAATAGCCATCTCCATGATGGAGCATCTCGCAGTGAAGCTTCTCAACTCCAGATTCCAGAGGGATCTTACCGATTCCACAGTTCTCAGGAATCTCGGATCGCTTTTCGGCTACCTCTTCATCGCCCTCAAGAGCACAAAGAAGGGAATCTCCAAGCTGGATATCAATCCCGAAGCAATGGAGAAGGACCTCATGAACAACCTTGAACTTCTCGCGGAACCGATTCAGACAGCCATGCGTGTCTACAACGAAGAAAATCCGTATGAGAAACTCAAAGAGCTCACAAGAGGAAAAAAGATAACAGAAGCCGATCTCGTGCGTTTCATAGACTCCCTGGAAAAAGTTCCCGAGGAAATGAAAGAACGCATGAAAAAGCTCACTCCGGCGACCTACATCGGAGTGGCAGAGAAGCTCGTGGACGAGTACTTCACCACAAAATAACACCTTTTTCCGAAAAATCACCGTAGGGTCGGCGGCGTGTCGACCCTTCCCTGGAACCCTGAAACAACCAAACGCCGAAGTGGAAGGATTGCAGCGGTGTGTGTAAACACACCATTTAGGTCCGCCCTCATTGTAATGGGAGCTGGAGGAGGGCTTATTTCCCTATACATATATACACGAACTCACAAAAGCGACAGGATTTCAGAGACCTGTAAAAACTTTTCACACCCTAAATCAGCGGCTAAATTCATCAATAAAAAGATATCGAAGCCGTCACAGTCTCTGAATTTCCAAAATTAAAAATATTGGAGACAAATTAGCGGCTGAATCGGCCAGGATATTTTTTTGAGGTCGGATTGGAAACGGAATCGAAATATTGGTATTTGTTAAAAGCTACCCCTTTATTTCAAAGGGGAGTTATTTAAACAAACAATTACTCAACCTTCTGGTTTCGCTTGTTTTTATTTATATATCAGAATAACTCCCCCTGCCCCTCTTTAAAAAAGAGGGGAGGTACACACGTCACGTTTTGCAAAGGAATTACCTGTTTTTGCCCCTATAAACCATCGATCTTCGTTCTATCAATCTACCGTTCACGATAAGGTTGAGGTGATAAATACCGGCAAGTTTCTCCTCTCCCGATCTATTGGAAAATGGAATTTTTCTCGTGATAATCTTCTCCTCTCGACCTTGGAGAGTAAAATCGGCAATCTTGTAGATCTTGCTCCTGATCCTATTCTTTCCGGGTGATTCCATGTTGATCAGGACAAGTAATTCGCTTTTTTTATCGCTTCCGTTTTTAAGAAAGACAGTAATCGGTATTTCATTGTCAATTTCAACTTCCGCTGGAACTGTATTTTCCCACTCGATTAAAAATGTTGAAGCATTTTCATACCCCAAAAGTTTGAGAACTTCACCGTTTCCATCTTTCAGAAGTGTTCTGAGAGCTGTTTTGAAAAGCGGAATCCTATCCGAACTCATCGCCTCTTTCGCCCAGCCTATTACAGTTTTCGGATTGTCTTTGGAAATATCGTTGAGACAGTTGGCGACGCTCCTTCTGACATATTCGGATTCATCATCCATCAGTTTCCACAGCACACCTTTCAGGATCGTAGGATCCCGTTTTTCCTCTTCTAGATGGGCCTCCATCATAAGTCTCGGTCGGAGAGCTTCGGAAAGAGTTCTCCGCACACCTTCGTTGTCATTGTCCGCCCATTCGATAACAGCAGGAAGCACATGCTGAACTCCCTTTTCCACAAAAATTTTGTGCAGCATACTGCAGCTCATTTCCCGCGGCCAAGTGCCTGTAACTGACGCTGTAAAACGAAGTCTCCGGAGTTTTTCAGAAAGGGTATCGGACCCGTAAAGCGCTACATTGGGAGCAACTCCCCTCACCCGCTCCATTTCGCTTTCACTGAGAGCTTTTATGAGATCGTCAACCATTCCTTCAGAAAATTCCAGTAGAACACCTGACATTATCCTGAACTGTTGTTGCATTCCAGCTTCAAAATAGCCGGAGGAATCGATTTCCAGGCGGAAATTTTCTTCATCAAAATTCGAAATCACTTCCCTGACGGATTTGATAACAGCTCCGATAATATTTTTCTCAGGAGTATCTTTCGGCACTCCCTCGGCCTTTTTCTTCATTTATCCTCCTCAAACAACTCAAGCAATTCACCGTAACCCTCCTTTTTCATATTCTCCCTGCTGATGAATCGTAAAGCTGCGGAATTGATGCAGTAACGTAGTCCATGAGGCGGCGGACCGTCGTTGAAAACATGTCCCAGGTGGGAATCGGAAATGGCGCTCCGAACTTCGGTTCGTGTCATAAAAAGGGCACGATCGATTTTCTCAACAACAACATCCTTCCGGATCGGCTTTGTAAAGCTGGGCCATCCTGTCCCGGAATCGAACTTGTCCCTCGAAATAAAAAGCGGCTCACCGGAAACAACATCTACATATATCCCCTCCTCCTTGTTATCCCAATACTCGTTCTTGAATGCCGGCTCTGTGCCTTCCTCCTGTGTCACTCGAAATTGAAGCGGAGAAAGTCTTTCCCTAAGCTCTTCTACTGATGGCTTTTTAAAATTTTTCCAGTTTCCTTCTTTCCTTTCGATCGCTATCTTGGGAGCATCCTTCCAGAACCTTTCAAGAAACCGATCACGACCCGATCCGAACCTGTAAATTCTGTACCTGACAGGATTCTTTTTATAGTAATCCTGGTGATAGTCTTCAGCTGGATAAAACTCTCCTGCCTGAACAATTTCCGTTACAATCGGCTTATCAAATCTGCCGGTTTTTATTAACAAATCTTTTGACTCAATTGCCTCTTTCTTTTGCTCTTGCGTGTGGAAGAAAATTGCACTTCCGTACTGCTTTCCCCTGTCTACAAACTGACCTCCGCCATCTGTGGGATCTATCTGTCTCCAGAAAATTTCCAGAAGCTGACTGTAGGAAACCTTTTCGGGATCGAAAATAATTCTTACCGCCTCATAATGCCCGGTTGAACCGGAAGAGACCTCCTCGTAAGTTGGATTTTCCGTTGTCCCTCCCGTGTATCCGCTTATCACTTCGACAACACCTTCCGTTTTCTCAAAAGGAGACTCCATACACCAGAAACAGCCGCCGGCAAAGGTAGCCATGGAAAGCCCTCCGGAATAAAGTGACGCACAGAACATTAATGAGGCTGTAAAATAAACGCTGTTCATATCAATCCCCCTTTTTATGATTGACCCTTTTTTTATTATACAACTTCCGGGGGTACCAATGCAGGTGAATTCTTTATTTCGAACAGTTATTTGCATACAATAATAAGAATTTGGTCAACAAAGGAGGTTAAAAATGGAAAGATATTTCGGAAGCGATAACTATTCAGGAGTTCATCCCCATATAATCGAAGCAATTTCAAAGGCGAACACCGGGCATGTTCCAGCTTACGGTGAGGATAAGTACACTGAAGCCGCAAAAAATTCCATAAGAAAACTTTTCGGTAATAGATTCGAACCCTTTTTCCTGTTCAACGGAACAGGTACCAACACAGTTGCGATTTGCTCGGTAACCCGCTCATTCAACACTGTTTTTGCCACCGACGCTTCTCACATCAACAGCGATGAATGCGGCGCCCCTGAAAAACTTTCAGGTTGTAAAATCAGCATATTTCCTACAGAAGACGGAAAACTCGATTCAGAACGCATCAAACCGCTTTTCAGAAACAGGCTGGACCAGCACAAAAGTCAACCTTCCCTTATCTATATCAGCCAGGCAACGGAGTTCGGAACGGTTTACACTCCCGAGGAAATACGAAAGCTGAGGGAATTTGCTGACGGTAAAAATCTGCTTATCTACATGGACGGTGCCAGACTTGCCAACGCTTTAGTGCATCTTGGAATCGATCCTGCTGAAATGGTGAAGGATGTGGACCTTTTTTCTTTCGGAGGAACAAAGAACGGTCTTCTATTCGGGGAAGTTCTGATGGTGAAAGATTCAATGGTATCAAACATCGTGCCCTTTGTCAGAAAGCAGTCGACACAACTATTTTCGAAAATGCGGTTTATTTCAGCTCAGTTCGAATGCTACATTTCATCAAATCTCTGGAAAGAAAATGCAGAACACGCAAATAAGATGGCGGACTACTTTGCTGAAAGACTCAAATTATTCTCGAAGATTAAAATTACTCAAAAAGTGCAATCCAACGCCGTTTTCGTAACAATGCCGAGAGAAGTAATTACACCGATGCAGGAAAAATTCCACTTTTACACTGTTGATGAAGACAAAAATGAAGTTCGTTTAATGACCTCTTTTGACACGACAAAAGGGGATGTTGATCAATTCATCACGTCACTTTCAAACCTGTTGAGATAGTCCGCTATTTTTAATCCTTACTCTCTGTAAACCTCTTTTCGGAAGAGATTGAAATTCTGACACTCTTGCAAGAACATGGAAAGAAAAAGGAAAAATCGAAAAAAAAGAATATAGCCAAAAAACTTAAGGGAAATGGATTGGATATAAAGATCATAGTTGAGACAACAGGTCTTTTAGAAGACGAAATGAAAAGTCTATAAACACGGTTTCACTCAGTCGTGAGAATCAATATGCTATTTTTTCATGGAATGTCTTCACATCATGTTCCACGTGAAACTTTATTTGTAACCAACTTTAAAAACTACCGAAATTCAGCTTGAGACCACCGGAAATTCCGTCAAGATCAGCTGATTTCAATGTTGGATGATCCACACTCATTAAAAATCTGTAACTAACAAAACCTGAAATTCGAAAAAAAGAGGTGATATTGACTTCAACATCAAGCTCCGGCTCAAGAAGAAAGAATTCATCTTCAATTTCAGTATGAAGAACATCTTTTTCCTCTGTTTTCACACTGCCTCCGCCCACAAGAAGCGAAACTGTCGGATGGACGATGAAGCTGTAGAACGGCGTGTAACCGATCCTCACTCCGCCGTAGCCGTACTGCATTCCGTCACGATAGGGTGAAGTTTCCGTCGTGGTATTCGTGACCAGATAGTTCAATTCCAGACCTGAGGAAAAAACATGATCTTCATGCGGTTTGACAAGAAGGTTTATTGACGGCGTCAAAAGCATGGCGGAACTGTTGTCTATCCGAGCTCCCCTGACTCCAAGCGAGCCGTAAAAGCCGCAGTCCACATTTTCCAGCAAACTTTCACAAAAAATTATCTGCGTGAACAAAATCATCACAGCAAAGATTGAGCCTCTCAGCATTTAAGCCCCCTGAAACGTTCCGGATTTATCTTGCAATAACCATGCCGAAAAATAATTTCCATCGAACAACTATTTCTGTATATTTATGAAGACTTTAGCAACTCAGGAGGTGACAATGGAAGCTTACAAAAAGGAATTTATTGAATTTATGGTGGAATCCGAAGTACTTACCTTCGGCGATTTCACTACGAAAAGCGGTAGAAAAACTCCATTTTTCGTGAACACCGGAAAATATCGCATGGGATCACAGATCGAAAAGCTCGGCGAATTCTACGCAAAAGCTATTCACGATTCCATCGGTCTCGATTTCGATGTCCTCTTCGGGCCGGCATACAAGGGAATTCCCCTTGTCGTAACGGTGTCCATGGCTCTCAACCGTCTCTACGGAAAGGACACAGCATTCTGCTTCAACCGCAAGGAAGCCAAGGATCACGGCGAAGGCGGCAGCCTTGTAGGCCACAAAATTAAAAGCGGCGACAGAGTCGTAATCATCGAGGATGTAACTACAGCCGGAACTTCGATTTATGAAACAGTTCCTATTCTCCAGGCTCAGGGGGATGTCGATCTCGCCGGCCTTGTTGTGTCCGTCAACAGAATGGAGCGAGGAAAGGGTGAAAAAACTGCTCTCACTGAAATCAGGGAGAAGTTCGGCATGAAGACAACGGCAATCGTCACAATGGACGATGTTGTAGAGTGCCTCCACAACAGACAGCTTGCCAACAGGGTAATCATCGACGATACTATGAAAGAGAGGATCGAAGATTATTACAGGATTTACGGCGCAACGGAGTAACTCATGAAGGAAAAGAGAAAAAACACCAGAGTTCGCTACTGCTGTGAGGCTGTTCTTTCAAGCGGAACAAAAACAGTGAGCGGAAAGGTAAGGGACCTGAGTCTGAAGGGTATGTATCTAGAATCTGATAATTCCATTGAAACTTATGAAAAAATTGAGATTTTCATTCAGCAATCCATGCAGAACCTTCCCTCTACCGTGGAACTCAGTGGTGTGGTAAGCCGGAACGACAACGGCGGTCTCGGTGTTCAGTTTGAGAACATGTCAATTGAGAGCTTCAAGACTCTCAAGGAGATGGTTCGCAACAATCACACTGATCCGGAAAAGATCGACCGTGAGGCGGAATTGTTTAAAATTTCAGGAGCCTGTTTGTGAAAGTTTTCGTAAAGTGGCTTCTTTTTGCCCTGCTTTTCCCGGCTACCATCGCATCAAATTTCGAGGGGGTGCTTTTTTCTCTTTTCCCTCTTTCAGTATTTATTCTGATGCTCTACTTTTTCTTCCTTTCCCAGCCGGAAAACCAATCGGAAGAAGAAGATGAAAATGAAAATGAAAAAGAGAGTTCAAAGAAAACTTCCACCGCAACTTCAAGCACCGAACCAGGAAAAAAACCTGTTCAAAATGTGGAAGAAAAACCTTTAAATATTCCCCAAAAGGAAAATAATCAGGACGATATCAATGCTCCTATCGAATTACGCCGTGTCGGAGAGGAGAGAAGTCTTCTTGAAGCCGTTTCGAAAAACGAAGCAGTAAGGGCACAGCTTCTCATCGAGGGAGGAATCAGTCCTGACACATCCAATTCTAAAGGGGTTACGGCCCTCATGTTCGCCGTAAAAGGCAATCATGAGGAGATGGCAGGCATTCTCATTCGCATGGGTGCGGATTTGAACCGTGAAAGCGATACGGGGCTCACTCCGCTTTCAATTGCCAGACAGAACGGAAACATTCAAATCGAATCACTTCTATTAAAAAAAGGTGCCATCGATGAATAGAAAAGTGGCCATTATAACAGGGTGCTCCAGTGGACTTGGAAAAGCTCTATCAAAAAAATTCATGAATGAAGGCTGGATAGTCTGCGGAGCAAGCAGGAAACAACCGGATTTCACCATTTCCCATTGGATAAAAACGGATCTTACCCGAAAAGAGGATCTTTCGAATCTCGTTGATGAGGTTAAATCCAAGCACGAAAGGATCGACATTCTCATAAACAACGCCGGGGTTGGAATTTATGACAGGTGGGAAGATATGGAAGACGACGATCTTGAAAATCTTTTCTCACTCAACCTTTTTTCCATGTTCAGACTCACCAAAAAGTGCATTCCCCTACTTTCCGAAAGCGGCGGTATTATCGTCAACACATCTTCAGTAGCGGGAATACTTCCCGTGCCTGCAATGGGTGGTTACTGCGCATCAAAATACGCAGTAAACGCATTTTCCGACACTCTGAGGGTCGAAGTAAGACGCTACGGCATATCCGTCTTAAATCTGATTGTCGGTAGAATTAATACAGGATTCTCTTCCAGAAGTTTCGGTAAGAGGGAAGTTCCTGACAGTCCGGGAGCCGGAGACCCTAAAGAGCTTGCTGAAAAAGTCTACAAAGCCTGCATGAAAAGAAAAAGAGAGATTTACTATCCTTCCTGGTACCGTATTGCAGTCCCTCTCATAAAACTGTTCAGACCCATCTACGAAAAAGAAAATATTCGTCGCTGGGGTCTTTGATTTTCCTGTAATTCAATCTCCAAACAATTCATTATCAAGAATATCCACATTATGAATAATCGCAGGATTATTATTTTTTTCAGAAAAATTATTGTTGGGAAAAGGATTGAATTTTAAACCGATGAAAATTTCTGATTTTTATAAGTTTGAAGTGAATTTAATAGAGGTGAAAAGGCTCGGATATTGTTCTCCACTTATCTTCCCTTTCGGAAAGATAGTCGTCAACTTCATCGATCGGAGCAAGACGATAGAACATATCGATCAACTGCTTTTCACCCAGAAGAAGTTCGATAGCTGGAACATCTTCGACAAATTCATACGCTTTTTTCCTGAAGAAATCCTTGATCCCGCAAACCTGCATGAACGTATTGAGAATAGCGAGATAACAGCGGAATGGTTTAAATTTCCTCCTGTCCGAAATTGAGAGATAGATTCCCCCGCAGCGATTCATCTTCTCCTTCTGGAACATAGGCCTGAATTCCATAGGTGTAAAAACGACACCTTCAAGTTCCAGCTTATCCAGACGATTCTTGAGATCGAAAGGATCGACGCCCGAAGCTCCGGTAAGAAGAAAAGGAGCTGTGGTTCCCCTTCCCTCCGAAAGATTAGTCCCTTCCACGAGACAGCCGCCGGGATAGACTATTGCTGTATCCAGCGTGGGCATATTCGGGGATGTAGGAATCCAGGGATAGTCGTAATTATCGAAATAGGAATCTCTCTCCCACCCTTCTGCCCTGACTATTTGAAATGGAAAGGTGTAGCCGTTTGTGTCGTAGAAGTAGAGAGCTATTTCAGCACTCGTAAGACCGTGTCTGTGAAGAAGCGGAAAACGCCCGACAAAACTGTAGTACGGCTCCTCAATAAAAGCGCCTTCGACCTGTTTTCCACCTATCGGATTGACCCTGTCGAGAACTATCAGCTCTTTCGGTTTTTTCTCAAGGTGATCCATAAAAATGGTGAGACTCTGGACGTAAGTGTAATAACGACTTCCCACATCCTGAACGTCATAAACAACTGTGTCGAAAAGATCGAAAAGACCTGAATCGGGATTGAGAGAAGATTCGTCCTCGCCGTACAGACTGTAGACGGAAACAGAGAAAAGAGTGTTCTCCTCCCCTACCGGCTCCATATCCTGTGCAACCGGAAAGTAACCGTGCTCGAGACTGAACAGAGCTGTAACGTCAACCCCATTGTTGAGAAGAAGCTGAAGCGTCGATACTCCGTTTTTATCAACAGAGGTATGGTTTGCTATGAGTGCAACCCTTTTTCCCCTTAGAACGGAAAAGTCGAGTGCATCAATTCCCTGCTTCAGCATGATCCTCATCCTTTTTGAATTTACAGTTGATGTATCCGATTAAAATATAGAGAACTCCTGAGAGATAAATAATCTCCGGCATCTTTCTTATGAGCACCAGGCCTATGAGAATCACGAAAGAAAGGGTCTGAGCTACGTTAAGCCATTTTTTCTCTCTCTTTTTGAATTTGGGATACTTGAAAGGAGATATCAGGAGAATGCCATGCGCAAGGAGCATTCCGCTTACAAGATTTGCATCCATGAGGAATGGAAACTTGTATTTTAAACATATGAGCATGAAAGATCCGAGCATTGCTCCCGACTGTGTTGTCGTCAATCCACGAAAATAATCACCATCCTCAACTCCCTTCACGTTGAAATGGGCAAGTCTCCATGCAGAAAAGAGAATGTATAACGCGGAAGCTGCGAATATGTAGAAAGGAGGTTTTACAGAAAGACTGTTGAGATAAAAAAGATAGAGAAGAGAAGGAGCAATTCCGAAAGAGAAAAAATCTGAAAAACTGTCGAACTGAACTCCGAATTCAGAGGAAGCGTTAAATAGACGAGCTGTGGTTCCGTCAAGCTTGTCCATGATAACCGAAAGAAGAATTACCCAAGCTGCTTTCTCAAACTGTCCTGTGTATGAAAAGTAAATGGAGATAAATCCTATTATCATGTTCATACTGGTAAAAAAATTCGGAATAATAACCTTTGGATTTTCCTTAAGCATAGGTCCCTCACAAGTGTTTAACAATGTATACGCCGATATCCTAACAGAAAGGTGTTAAAAAGCAAGATTGTGAATCCTTCCCTCATAGCCTCTCTTTATACTTTTCTACATATTTATCTCTTTTTTCAATTTCATCTTATTATATCCTGTTGATTTTGTGGAAAGTCTGTAACCGTCCGATAATAAGAAGTTATTCGAAAGCAAAAATGTAGATAAAAATGTTGGTTTAATGTAAATCCATCTCTCCACATCTTTTTGACACCATTTTTATCGACAATTGTGGATAAGTTAATGTTTTACAGAGGGTCTTTTTTGTATTGAATTCGATATTGTTTTCTGTCGATTCTCCTTTTTTGTAAAAACACAATTTTTTCTCATGTTGATAGCATGAAAATTAGCAAAAATCTTAAAATCAATCATGAATAAAACATGAATTCATAGTATGATTTTTTTTAAGGTGAAAAAACAGCAAAATTGAATGATCGGATTTTTTGAAAAAAACGGCTTTTATCGATGTTGAAAACTTTTTTTCAAGAAATTTCAAGGAGTTGATTTTTATTTAAATTAATCATGCTGAAAACAGGCATTTTAGGATGGATTTTTCCGAAAATGGAAAAGCTTGAAGAAAATTTACGAAGTAATTTTTTCAATTCATGGATAGAAATTTGTTGTTACAGTGAAGGATAATGAAGTGATTTTTCCCAGCCCAGGATGGGTCTAATTATTGTAGCCGCGAACAAAATACCGCCCTTTCCCGAATTACGGGAGCTCCGGCAGGGGTGAAACTGTTCAATATTGTGATAGGTAAATATATGCAAATTCGGAAAACTTTCCGGAGTGACTTAGTTCAATGGATTCTTGTTGATTTAATATTGTTGTTCTCTTCGACAGGGTCTTTAGAATGTAGTATTCTGACTCGAATTAGTGCGAAATTTATTCCGGGGAATTGGTCATTTCTATGAAACTGAACTTATTCATCTGTACCTTCGATGTGCCGGTCAGGAGCACCTGGTTGTCTATTTCTGAGAGAATATGAGCCACTTTTTCCCTGTTTGAGGAGTCGAGAAATGAGAAGATGTCGTCGACCATGAAAATGGGATAGATTCCGTTTTCTGCATGAATTTTCATCTCTGAAATCTTCAGTAGGAGTGAGAGAAAGTAGAGTTCACCCGACGAAAGTGATCTTCCGTTTCTGCCTTCCACTTTTACCTGTATGTTGTCTACGTGTGGGCCGTAGAGTGAGTAGCCTCGCTCCATTTCTTTCGGGAGCTTCTCTTCGAATATGGAGTAGGGGTCTTCGTCGAAAGGAGCAACGAATTCTAGAGAGAACCCTGTGTCGAGGTGGTTGAACAGGTTGTTGATTTCAACTGTAATAGTATCGGCAAGCGCTTTTCTTTTTTCCCTGATTTCGTTGACGAAAGGAATAACTGCTCGGTTCAGATGCCTGATGGGGTCCGGTTTGTTGCTTTTAAGAAGAACCGACTTGTGTTTGAGGTATCTTCGGTAATTCACCATAGCCCTTATGTAGTCCCTGTGACCTATGAAAACCGCCTTGTCGAGGAAATCTCGGCGCAGTGATGGTGAGCCTTTCACGAGAGCAGTATCGTCCGGCTTATGGATAACAATGGAGGAAATTGAGAGAAGTTCTTTCCGCTCCACATTGTCTCCGTCCAAGGTCATTTTTCTTGTTCCCCGACGATCCGTTCCGAAAGAGATATCGCGATAGAAACCCTGTTCATCCTCTACTTCCGTTCGGATGTAGAGGAAGTCGCTTTGATCCCTTATCGCTTCCCTTATGTTGGATGTTCTGAAGCTTTTTCCCGTAACGGCGAGATTGATGGATTCCAGTACGGATGTCTTACCCGAACCATTTTGACCGTATATGAGGGTTTTTGTGTCGAATTCGAGGGATTTTTCCTTGATAATTCGTACGTTCCTGATTTCTGCTGAAACTATTTTCAAGGAGACTATATCCGGAGAGGCATGACCATGTGTGTATAAAAGAAGTCGTCGCTCTTTTCTATGATTGTAAGCGGACGAAGACCTTCTTCTACAACTATGTGAACATCGGGGGAGTCTATCACTGATAGGACATCGAGAAGGTATCTTGCATTTACACCGATGGTTTTTTCTTCGTCAAACGGTTTTTCAAGGATAACTTCGTCTGTTGAGTTGCCACCGAACTCTGCGTTGGCACTGAGAGTAAGCACATTGCCCTTGAAGTGGAATTTTGTGGCCCAGATCTTCTCTTCCGTGCAGAGAGCGATGACTCTCTTTAAACCGTCGATAAGCTCTCTTCTGTTTATAACTGTGTAAGGCTTCTCCAAAAGAGTTTCCTCGGTTCCCGTAACGCTTTTGTAATTTGGAAATTCATTTTTTAGGAGGCGGCATATGAAGGTGATCTCATCGCTTTTCACAAGGATTTTGCCCTCGGTCACTTCCATTCTGACGTTTTCCTTATCGATGAAGATTTTGTGGATCTCCGCGAAATTTTTTCCGAGAACTACAAGACCTTCGTTGAGTGCCGGAATAGCCACATCGAGATTTTTAAGTGAGAGAACGCTTATGCGATGGATATCTGTTGTAGCCATCTCGATTTTGCATGATTCATCCTCTTCAACGCGTGTGATGAGAACTCCGGCGTACGACTTGTTGATGTTTGTTTCGGTCATTGAAAACTGGAGCTTTTTGAAAAGCGATGTAAGTTTTACAACCTCAACGCTGCTTCCCTCGATTGAATCTTCAGGGATTGTAGGAAAGTCGTTGTAATCTGCGCAGGGGATCGAGTATTTTGACCTGTCTGCCTTGACGTTGAGAAGAGAGTGTTCCTCATCGTAGTCAAACTCGATAATTTCGCCTTTGGAAACTTTCGTGATGTCGGAAATATGTTTTGCTGGAATAGCTATCATTCCTATTCCGTCAATTTCCAGCGGTCTTATCCTGGCGATAACCGATGTGTCGAGGTTTGTGGATAGCAGTCTGATGGAGTCGGACTCTGTCTCGAGAAGGATATTTGTGAGGATGGGCATGGTGTTTTTCTTCTCGATACAGGTCATGCAGTAGTCAATAGACTGTGCCAATTCCTTTCTGTTGAATAATATCTTCATAACATATATCCCCTGTTAAAAAAAATTAAAACTTTGTTTCCTCAATTTCCCTTCCGAGTTTATCAATAATCTTCTTGATATTGGGATCGCTCATCATATCCTGCTCAGTTTTTCTTATGGCGGTAATGATGGTAGAGTGATTCCTGCCGCCGAATTTCTGACCTATTTCAAGAAGAGTGCTCTTTGTATATTTCTTGGAGAGAAAAATAGCGATGTGGCGACAGACCGATATCTGCTTTGTCCTGGATTTACCGGTTATATCGCTTGCCTTTATCCTCATGTAAGTAGAAGTAAGCTTGATGATATCCTCAATTGTTACGTCACTTTTAACTTTGATGATGTCCTTGAGTATGTTTTCCGCAAACTGTTTGTCTACAATACGCTTACCCATGAGCTCTGAAGATATCTGGAGAGTTTTGAGAGCTCCCTCAATCTCCCTTATGTTCGTCTTTATGTGCTGGGCGATGAAACACTCAACCTCTTCTTCCAGTTTGAGTTTGTACATTGCGGCCTTTTTTCGGACGATAGCCAGCCTTGTTTCGTATTCAGGTGGTTTGATGTCGAAGGTGACTCCCCAGACAAAACGGGAGCGAAGCCTGTCGTCAATGTCCTTTATTTCACCCGGATAACGGTCTGAGGTTAGGATTATCTGGCGCTTTGAGCTGTGGTATTCGTTGAAGATGTGAAAAAACTCATTCTGGGTCGATGTCTTATTTGAAAGGAACTGGATATCGTCGACGAGCAACAGGTCGAAGGCCAGCAGATCGTAGCGGAACTTATCGATAGTTTTATTGGAAATAGCAGACACATATTCGTTTATGAACTGCTGTGATGTTATATAGCAGACAGATTTGTCCCTGTTTTCCAGATAGTTTCCTACGGCCTGGATAATGTGTGTCTTTCCGAGACCCGTTTCACCGTAAATGACTATGGGGTTGTAGTTGACAGTCGGATTTTTGGCGACGGATAGTGCTGCCGCATAGGCTGTCTGGTTGCTAGGACCGGCTACGAAATTCTGAAACGTGTTCTCGCTGAGTAGCCTGGGATTCTTCTTTATCTTCTTTTTCTTAGTTCCTTCGGACATAGGAAGAAGAGGCTGAAGCTCGTCACTGTGTTCTTTTACTATGAAGTTGACAACCAGATCGTCGGAGAAAAGATCTCTCGCTATATCGTTTATCTTGGAAATATAGTTGTTCTTTTCGAGGATCAGTATCATCTTGTCGCTGGGACAGCCTACTATGATTTCGGTAGGGCTTTCGTCGACAAGTGACAGCGGTTTTATGAACGCGTCTATTATGTTCTTGCTTTCCGTCTTTTTAAGTTCTTCGATGATCTTATGCCACATATCCTCTTTCCTAATCTATGCAGGATTCCAGCTCGAGCGACTTCTCTTCCCACTCGAAAATAAGTGTTTCGAGCTTTTGTTCAATTGCCGCGAGCATTGTGCCCAACTCTCCTATGTCTCCGTCTCCGCTGTTGATTTTATCAACTATTCGCTCCTTCTCTATTTCAAGTTCGGAGCTTTTTTGCTCTATAGATTCTATTTCTTTCTTGAGCTTATTCAATTTATTTCTCAATGATTTCTGGACAGAATAGTCAAAAGCCTTTTCGGGCTCATTTTTTGGCGTTGTTTCAGTTTTAGTGATGACTTCCCCCTCACCGTAAATCGAGAGGTAGTGGCTTAATGATCCGTCGAAAGAAACGGGGTCCTTTTCGGGTTGGAAGTAAACTATTCCCGTAGCCAAATTATCAATGAAATGGTGGTCGTGAGAGACGAATACGACTGTGGCGTCGAGATTTTTGAGATTCCTCAGAAGTATTTCCCTCGAATCGATATCGAGATGGGTTGTAGGCTCGTCGAGAAGCAGCAGGTTGCCCGGATTGAGCATTATGCGGATAAACGCAAGTCTTACCTTTTCACCTCCGCTGAGAACGGAGATTTTCCTGTCCCAGCTGTCTTCGAAAAAGAGAAAGCTGGCCAAAATAGATTTAACCTTTGGAAAGAGTTCGGTGGGAGTTATGGATTCAACGAATTCCAGAACATCCATATCCTTCGGCAGGTATTCTATTTCGTTCTGCCTGAAGTAGCTGATTTCGATATTTGCACCGTGTTCGATTGTTCCGTTAGAAGGTTCGAGATTTTTCCCGCATATATTCATGAGGGTCGTCTTTCCGATTCCGTTTCTACCGACGAATGCGAGACGTTCGCCCCTGGTGACGATTCTTGTGAAGTTGCTGAAAAGTTGGTTTTCCCCGAAACTGTGACCCACATTATCTATCGCCACAACTCTGTTTCCGCTTCTTTTCGGTGTAGGAAGCGAGAAGGTGAGGCTCTTCGATTTTCGGGGAAGTGGTATGAGTTCATCCTCAAGTTTTTTAAGCTGTTTTATTTTCGACTGGGCCTGGGTTGCTGTATTGGCATTTGCCCGGTTTTTGTCTATGAATTTCTGGAGACGGTCGATCTCCTCGATCTGTTTCTCTCTTTTTTTAATCATGAGCTTCTCATTCTCCTCCCTCTGGGAAAGGTAGAAATCGTAGTTGCCTTTGTATATGGAGAGGTTGCCGAAGAAAATTTCCCAGGTCTCATCCACTATTGAGTTGAGAAACCACCTGTCGTGGGAAACTACAATAACCTGGCCTTCGAATCCGCGAATCCAGTCGATGAGGAAGTTTATTGTTTCGATATCGAGATAGTTGGTGGGCTCATCAAGCATGACGAGATCAGGTCTTCTGATGAGAATCTGTGCCAGGGCAAGACGCATCTGCCACCCTCCGCTGAGGGTTGATGCAGGTTTTTCCCAGGTTTCCCTGCGGAAGCCGAGATTTGAAAGCATCTCTTCAACGTTACAATTCTTTTTAAGGTTGAGCTCCAGGGATTCTATATCGCTCTGAACGGTAGAAAGTTCGTCTACAAGATCGGGACGCTGGTCGAGAAGTTCCAGAATCTCTTTCTCTTTTATCCTGAGATTATCCAGATGTTTATTTTGAGCAGCCTTTTTGAGTACCTCTATAACCGACCCTTCGAAACTGTATGTGGCGGTCTGGGAAAGGTATTCGATCGCCAGCCCGTTCTTTTTCGTTATAGTTCCGTCATCAGGCTCTTCCGTGCCTGCGATGATCTTAAGGAGGGTAGATTTGCCGGTGCCGTTCATACCGACAAGGGCTGTGCACTTTTTTGAGAGAGTGGCAGTAACATCGCGAAGCAGTGTGCGATCGCCGAAACTTTTAGATATGGATTTAAGATAGATCATACATAACCCTCCTTCCTGTTTCCGTGTAGTTTCCGGAGCTGTCCTTCATAACAATTACCTTCCCTGAGCTCTGCGTCGATTCGCCGAGTCCCTTGACAAAGGAGGCAAGGAACAGAGACGGATCGGACTGTTCGTTTTCCCTTACCAGAACAAGATCCTTTAGGTAGAGCTTGTGCTGCTGGGAAAAAAACAGTGCCTGCTGAAGTTTGTTCAAAGGGTATATGAGAAAAAACAGTCCTTTCTTCTTGAGCAGTTTCACTCCCTTACGAAAAAAGTCCTTCAGGTTGCCGTGAAGTTCATGGCGTGCCTGGGCTTTTTCACTGTTGGGATTGAGACGTCCGTTGTTTACTGGAAAGTAGGGAGGGTTGGTGAACAGCACGTCATACTGTTCGAAACTGAGGGGCATATCCAGAAAATTGCCCCTCAATGGAATGATTTCTCCAAGTAAGTCGTTTCGTTCTACATTGGATTCCAGTATTGAAAAAAGGGAATCCTGAACCTCTACACACTCAACCGGTGACTGAAAGCCGCGTCTTTTAAGCGTTATGGATATGACGCCGTTTCCCGCTCCGATCTCGAGGGCACGTTTTACCGAATGACGTTTGCCGATTGATTCGTGGACGTACCATGATAGAAGAAGAGAGTCTACGGAGAAGCGATAGCCGTTGCGGTTCTGGACGAGAAAAGTTCGATCGTCGAATATGGAGTCAATGGTGATGTCGTTCGGATTCATGCCTATTCGTAGATTTTTGAGTGAATGTAGTCTGCGGAGATAGCGCCTTCGCGAATTATTTCCGTTTTGTGGAAATCGACCTTTACGATTGTCGAAGGTACGTTGTCTTCGGATTTCAATTCTCCGTTGCTGCCGTCGAATATCAGCGCTCCGTCGATGTCGTCCTTGAAGTAGCTGAAAAGCTGTTCGTAGTTTTCCGCAGGCGGCTTACCAGTAGGGTTGGCGCTTGTGGAAACGATAGGGTGTCCGACACGATCAAGTAGATCGTTTACTGTGGAGAGTGGTGAGCAGCGAAGACCGACAAAACCTGTTCCGCCTGTAATGAAATCCGGTACAGTCTTTTTTGCCTCGTGGATAATAGTAAGCGGGCCCGGCCAGAAAAACTTTATAAGTCTCTGGGCAACGGGAAGCATTGAGTCGACTATCTCTTCGAGCATTTCGCGGCGGTTGTCGGATATGATGACGCTGAGAGGCTTGTCGGGGGCAATGCCTTTCAGCTTCTTGATCCGCATGACAGCCTCCTTTTCGTACATAACCGCGCCGAGACCGTAAACAGTTTCCGTCGGATACGCGACTACGCCACCGTTACGAATTTTCCACGCTGCCTCATCCAGAGTCATTATTTCCATATTAAATCTCCTTGAGAAGCTCCTGAATCTTCTCATCTTTACGGTTAACTTCCTCGATCATCTCCTTTCTGAAGACAGAAAATTTTTCAGCCAGAGACGGGTTGTTTAGTGAGAGAATCTGAATTGCGAAAAGCGCCGCATTCTTTGATCCGTCGATGGACATTGAAGCAACCGGAATTCCGGAAGGCATCTGTACGGTGGAGTAGAGTGCGTCGAGTCCGCTGATAGGTGTGGCGTTTATGGGAACAGCTATAACCGGCTTGAGAGTGTGTGCAGCAACGACACCTGCGAGGTGTGCTGCAGCACCTGCACCTACGATGATGCATTCTCCCTTGAAATCGTTGATAATGTTTATTGTCTTCTGGGGGGTGCGGTGGGCGGAACTTACACGCAGTTCAAACTCTACGCCGAAGTCATTAAGCACGGCTGCAGTTTTTTTCATAACTTTCCAGTCGGAATCACTTCCCATAAGGATAAGAACCTTACTCATCTCAATCTCCCTTTTTCTTTTGTTTTGAACGTTTATTAAACATCTGACTAATGGTGTCTATACGTTTGGCAAGATCATCCATGCACGATTGAACCAGGCCGAGATTGTGACGGTTTTTATTCTCTGTGTACAGAGATATAGTTTTGGAGCAGGAGACTGCTTTTTTTGCAGTTCGGCTGATTTCGCCGATCAGTTTCTCCTTTTTGGCCGCAGGGGCGATTACCCGCTCACAATCTTCCAGTGTCTGTATAGTGTTTTCCAGGATGTCTTTAATTGAATTTTTGTCGGCCGCGTTCGAAATTGCGAGACTCGCCGTAAGCGAAAGAAGCCTGTAGGAGAGGGATAGTTCGCCTATTGAAAGAGCAGCAATATCATCTGTTTTTTCTGATCCCGAAAGGGTAGAAAATAAAAATATAGAGATAGATAAAATTGTTGCAAACCTTTTCAAAATATCCCCCTAAAATTCATGATCGTATACCAGAAAAGGGAATTGAAGTCAAACAATATTTCAAAATGATATAACCGTTATCTTTCTGTCAAAATCAGAGATTGAAAAAAAGTAATCTTTGGATTGATCCCCGTAGATCTCAACATCCTGATTGCCGCTGAGATAGAGAACGAGTTTTCCTCCGGGAGAGATTCTACTTTTCAAAGTTGCAATGAAGTCGGTTGAAACATTTACAGCCCTGAGAGTGACAACATCGAACTTCTCATCGATGTCTTCGATAAGTGAATGGGTTGCGGAAACATTCTTCAGGCCAATCTCTGTCGCCGTGGTGAAAAGGAAGTTGGTCTTTTTCATCACCTTGTCGATAAGAGTGAATCTGCTTGAAGGAAGAGCTATCGAAAGAGGCATTCCCGGGAAGCCTCCACCGGAACCGACATCGGCAATAGACTTGCCTTCAAGGTTAAGCCCTTCGATCTTCAAGGGGATAAGAGAATCGATGATGTGCTTTTCTATGAAAGAATCGATATCGGTTATTCTTGTGAGATTGTGGGTTTTGTTCCAGAAGAGAATTTTGGAGTAGAAGTTATAGAGGTTTTCCATCATCTCGTCGGAAAGTTTCAGACTGTGAAACTTAAGGGATGCGGATAACTTTTCTGCGAATGTTTCACGTGAAACGATTTCCGTTGCAGCTTTATTAATCATCGTTTTTCTCCCATCTTTTTATGTACAGCGCGAGTATGGAGAGTGCCGCAGGTGTAACCCTGGAACTCCGGAAGCCTGTGCCAGATTTTCAGGACGGACTTCGCTCAGTTTCTCTGCAATCTCATTCGATATTCCGGAAATCCCACGATAGGAAAACTCTTTCGGAATGGAAACCGACAGCATCTTCGTATATCGACGAATTTCGTCTGACTCCCTCTTGAGGAAGCCTTCGTACTTCACTTCGACCTCAGCCCTGACCCATACATCATTTTTCGGAAAGGGAATCTCGGCAATGCGGCAAAGTTTATCGTAGTTCATTGAAGGGCGTCTGACGAGAGTCGATAGATTCGACTTCTTAACGATATGCTTTTCGTCTTCACTCTGAAGAAGTGCGTTGAAATCCTTTTCCGGAGTTACAGCGTATTCGTTGAGGTATGATATGATTTTCTCCTTCTCTTCAAGAAGGTTGGACTGATTTCTGTAAAGCTCATCGTTTATGAGAGAGAATGAACGGGATTTTTCAAGAAGCCTTTCCGGAACATTGTTGTCCCTGATGCTGATCCTGAATTCGCTGCGAGAAGTGAACATACGATAAGGCTCATCAACACCCTTCGTTACGAGGTCGTCGATAAGTACTCCGCCGTAAGCTTCCGATCTAAGCAGAGTAAATGTCTCTCCGGAATCCGACTTTCTGAGAGCGGCGTTTATACCGGCCACAAGACCCTGGATAGCGGCCTCCTCGTAACCTGATGTTCCGTTGACCTGACCTGCTAGAAACAGTCCGGGCATCTTTTTACTTTCAAGAGTTGCCTTGAGATCCCTCGGATCGAAAGCATCGTATTCAATAGCGTAGGCCGGTCTTGTCACAACTGCATTTTCAAGTCCCGGAATAGAACCGAGCATCTTTTTCTGAACATCGAAAGGAAGGGATGTCGAGATGCCGTTCGGGTAGTATTCGTGACATTGCCATCCTTCAGGTTCGACGAAAATCTGATGCCGCTCCCTGTCCGGAAATTTAACGATCTTATCCTCGATTGACGGACAGTAGCGTGGACCGATGCCGTGAATGGATTTATTTGTTCCGTAAAGAGGAGAAAGATGAAGGTTCTCCTCGATAATGGATTGCGTCGATTTTGATGTGTATGTGATGTGACATGGAATCTGATTTCTCAGAATGCCTCTGGTCTTTATGGAAAAAGGTGTGTATTCGGTATCTCCCGGTTGTTCTTCCATTTTTGAAAAATCTATCGATGTTCCAAGAAGACGGACCGGAGTACCGGTCTTCAACCTGAATGAAGCGTGACCGAAGGATTTGATGGAGTCCGAGAGAGGATTGGAAGCCTGGGCCCCAAGTCTTCCGGCTGCAAAATTTACAGATCCTATATGAACGCTTCCCTTCAGAAAAGTTCCGGAAGTGACGACTACGGAGGGCGCGCTGAACTCAATTCCCTCACGGGTTTTCACCGATGAAACACCCCTTTCGTCCGTCACGATTTCCGTCGCCTCGCATTGATATAGATGGAGGTTTTCGGTGTTGAACAGCTTTCTGATCATGAATTCACGATAGAGAGCCCGATCGGACTGGGAGCGTGTACCGTGAACTGCCGGTCCTTTTCGGCGATTGAGAACGCGGTACTGGATGGAGGCGAAGTCAGCAGCCTCACCCATCAATCCTCCGAAAATGTCTATTTCCCTGACAAGCTGTCCCTTGGCCTGTCCGCCGATAGACGGATTGCAAGCCATGTGGCCGATGTTGTCCAGGTTGAAAGTGAGAAGGATTGTCTTTGCTCCGAGACGGGCTGAAGCATAGGCAGCCTCAATTCCGGCGTGTCCGGCACCGACAACAATTACATCAAATTTTTCCATAGGTCATCCCTGAAAATATCGAATCATCAAATCCAGCTAATAATACTTAAAAATTGGTAAATGTAAATCATGAAAGTGGCTATTACAGCTGATGATTTGGTGTTAGAAAAAATATTTGAAGCTCTTTCAGCGATTGGAGTGAATGTGGGAATATTATATTGATGTTTTTTACGATGATTTAAATCATCTAAGAGATATTGATCAAAGAATTCGATGTTGAACCAACCTGAAAAATCTATTGAACATGGATGATCGCTTTCTTGAAAATTGTTTTCCCCTATCCCTGACCAGGAATTTGTATTTCTCATGAACTGTTTCTTGTATGATAATCTCCATGCCCGTTTTCTACAACATGGAAACATTTACTACTTAATGATGATCGTAATGATGGTTGAGATCGAATTTGCAGTTGGGAAATGCTCTTGTTGAGGGAGTATGCTTTGAAAGGTTAAAGGATGAAGCTGCTGTTTCAAGGTGTAATACTTCTGATCTAAAATATTATGATTAAGCATCATTTTTAAATTTATTTCAAGATCGAGAGTTCAAATAGAGAGTGTTGATGGATCTTATTGTCTTTTCGCAGTCGTTGATTTAGTGAAAAATAATTAGATTTTGATGTTTCCTGAGGGTCACGGTGAGGCTGTAAAAATATCAATGGAACATATTTTGATTGTTTAACAGTTATCAAATTTTTCATCTGTGAATGAAGTTCAGGAATGAAGGAATGTTTTTTTTCAGCACCTGATCGTGCATGAAACAGCTCTGATTTTCTTCGTAAATACCAAAAAGGAAGATGGATGTTTCACGTGAAAACATTGCCGCCCTACCATTCAGGTAGGTGGTCTTTAAAACATTTGTTTTGCTTTTGTGTTTGATTTTTGACGTGCTGGGATTTATGTTTTTGGAGATTCGAGTTTCTTTTGGAGTGGAATAGATCATAATTGAGCAGGAGATTCTCTTATAAATTGAAATTTTATATTTGATCTGCTCATTGTTTTTTCTCTTGGTGAATGAGAAAGATATGCCTCTATATGAAATTTTTTTTTGAGGGCATCGCATTGCTTCTTGGTTACTAACTGTCGATTTGGGGTGAACATGTTTTAGATGAATAGAAATAAAATTAAAAATAATAAAAGAAAAAGGTTAATGTTTAATGTAGAGGTTAAAAAAAAGTGTTTTTAGAAAAATCGGCTCTCGAAGTTCTTTTCTGTCGGGAGAAAATGAGAGAGTTGATGGTTTGCTATTGGAAAATAGAAAAATTCAATGAGGGCGAAATTTGGGAGCAAGAAAAGGTTTTGTTTTTTGACTCGGAATTCTAAAAATAAGAAGCAGCCTTAAATAAGAAAGGGAAGCAAAATACGTTTTAGTCGAGTTGGTATTTTATTTGAATAAATAAGTAGTTGAAAATTTAAACACCAATTCGATTAAAGTGAGGGTTAATTAACTTTCCACCAAAGGATGGTGGGAGCGGAATTTTGACCTGGGCCATCCCAAATATCGATTTCTGCGAGACCTCCTGTTCCGGTTGAGACAAAGATTGTTGCATTCCCGTCAGGATAAACAGACAGGACCGGTTGAGAAGCTTTTCCAGCACCAAGGTCGGTAAGAGCGTCTGGGTTATCTTTTGAATCGCCTCTTATTAATCTACCGCTGAATGATTGAACTGCATAAAGATAGGATCGACCGGCCTCAGCCTTCATTGCACATGTGTCAACGAATTGGACCGAGTTTGGATTAAATTCATAGACAGTAAAGTAAAGTATTTCTTCATGGATTGATTCTTCGTTTTCTGTGTATGCCAAGGTGTCGCCAACAACAGTTCTGTTTGGACCTAAATCGACATACCATCCGGCACAGTTTTTTTCTGTCCCTAAACAATTGGTTACATAGCTGTTGGAATCATGGAGGTCGGATAAATTCAAAGTAGAGGATACAGGAACTTTATTAACTTGATCTCTTATGCCAACAATAAGGTTGTTTTTAATAATCGGATCTATTGGTCTTGTAGGATCCGAGGTGCCAAAGTAAGTCCAAATTTCTTTTTTTGATTCCCTTTCTCTAATAATAACGCTTGGTTTTGCGAAGAGGTTTCGGTCCTCATATGTTTTTGTTGATGATGATTCATTGAATGAAAAAACTTTTCTGGGAGTGGTATCATCTTTTCTAATGTGATAGATAGTTCCTGCAAGATCACCGAAATAGACACTGTCAGCATTTCTTACTTCTGCGTTATTGTATGAATAACCCCACTGTTCTTTTTGACCTATTCCGCTGAAATATGGTGCTGCGGATCCTATGACAGGAAATTCTGAACCGATGGTGTCATCGTGAATAACGGAATCTTTTTTAATTGAATACCAATGAAGTCCCTTTTTGATGTTACTATCGCTATTTGCTGTTGCTATATCGATATCGTTGTTGTCGAAATTTTCATGGTATCCGGAGCTTACAAGTAATTTTAGAGTTCCTTTCCATGTGTTGTCCTCCATTTTCCCCCAGTTTATAAGTTGAGGTGTTGAATAGAGCATGTTGTGATGTGTAGTATCCTCAAATATTGTTACAGGATTTGTATTTTCATTGATAAGAGAATCTGTTTCAAATAGAGCGAATCCCTTCCCTCCTCTTCCGTAGCCAGTGAATATGTAATCAAAATCTTTATCGTCACTATCCTTTGCTCTGATTCTCTTAGGGGTTAAATCCACACCAAACATTTGACCTTTGTTTGCTCCCAGAGCAAAATTGTATCCCTTGTGTCTATTCCAAATCTCATCTGTCGGTACAACAGCTTTAATTTCTTCTCCAGTTTCGCTATCTATTACTTCTAAAAATCCGGCATTTGATCCGGAGATCAATTTATTTTCAGCAATTATCAATGATGAGTGCCAGAAATCCCCTACAATATTATCTCTTTTTGAACAATCTGATGCTCCACTATCAGTTGTCGGATTGATCTTGATTCCCCATTTTTTGAAAGTGCCGCTTTTCTTTTCTCCCTTAAAAATGTATTCGACATTAAGGGTGTAATCTCCTTCACAAATTCCTGATCGAATAGCTGCGTGCATGTCATAGGTTTCGTTGCCATCAAGATTCATGAGAATAAATTCATGGGGCGTAGAAGGTTCGGTGCTTGAAAAATCGAAATTTTTGAATCCTCCGCCGAACCAGCCGCTTTTCCAGTACGGTACTTTGTTTTTACCCACCACAAGATCCAGATCGTTAATCTTATTGCTTCCGTCATCGCAGTTTTCAGGACCGTCCAGTCTGACTTTAAACTTTCCCGCGTAAGCTTTTACGTGAACGGGTATAAGATTTGTATTGTCTCCGTCGGTTTTACCTGTTTTTAAATAGTTAAGTTTTCTTGGTACTTCAAAGTAATTGTTGTCCCAAACTTCAAGCGTCCATTCACCTACCGCGTACTCACCTTCAAAAGCTCTGGTGGAAATATTAAGATTTGTTATAGCAACGTTTTCATTTGCTTTGGAAAGTATCTTCTTTGTTGTGCCCATTGGGGATGTCAATCTAATTTCAACTTCCCCCTTGTATTCGTGCTCCAATTGTATATTAACTTCAACAGCGCCAACCTTTTCATCGAATTTTTCGACCATAATTTTGTTTTTATATGACAAAGGTTCCTCTGGGATAGTCTGGTTTAATTGAGTTGATTCACAAAAGGAGTCTTTGCATCTGAAATCGGATGATTTTGTAGGAAGCGGGATTGCGCTGCAGTTTACTGAAAGATTTTGGTTAACGCCAAAATTGTAACCATTCATGAAATTTGCCAGAAGTACTTCGGTTCGGGAGTTGCTCTCTGGTAGAAATTCTACGAAAGTTCCAGAAGAGGGAATATATATTTTTCTATTTTCTGATCTGGTTACAAGTTTCTTGTTGACTCCGTGGGAAGATATATCAATATCCTCAAGATCATCCGCCAGGGCTTCTCCTGTGAACAGCTCATTTATCGTTCCAGGATTTTTTTCTGCCTTTACAACACCGGAACCGTTTGTTTCCGACCATGGAATAAAAAGGCAGTTCTGAGGTGGATTTCCGGATTCTCCGTTGTGGGCACAGAATTTACGCATATTACCTTTCCAATGTCCTCTAACCATGTGCTTGTGCGGATCCATGTCGTTCAAATAAACAATGTTTCCGAAATAGTTACCATCCATAACAAGGGCTGGAGGACTTACACTTTTTACAATTCCAGCGCTTGAACTGACGATGGCATCTTTTATAGCTGATTTAAGCGAGTTTTTGTCGTATGCAAAACGGGCTTCTCCTCCGGATCTGTCTGCAATTTCATTTATGTATTTCATGTTGTCTACAGAGTTATCTACGAAGGTTAAAGGAAAAACCGATATTTTATTTCCCGGGCAGTCGCCTCCCGGGCAGGGATCTTCACTGCTCTCATGACTGTAATCGTGGTAGAGCCGAATTTCGTTTCCGGGTTCGTTGTGACCGTTGTATATGAATGAGGCCACCTCCCCTGCGCTTGGAATTCCGGAGGCTTTTGATTCGACGTACTTTTTGAATTTTGTCAATTTATCTGGGTCGTTGAACCACTTCAACTGCTTTGATTTATAGTTGGATGGATCAAGCAGAAGGTCAGGCCTGTCTTTCCCCGGAGTCGGAAGTCCGTCGGTTATCATTATTACAATGTTTTTACGGCATGAGAGAATCTGGTGGTTGTTACCATAGAAGTAATCCCACATTCCGATAAGGTTTTCTCCCGGTCTTGTTGTAGCCCCTGAGCCGGAGGACATTGTTGATACATGACTCATCAGGTACCTGATTCTGTCGTATCTGTCACTGTTCAAATTGTAAAATGTGGGGTTTGGGTCTGAAATTTGCGGATCACTGCTGCATCCAGGGTCCATAAAGGTATCGCACCCATCCTTATAGTCAGGGTTCGGCTTATACTGATCCCTGCAGAGTTGGTCACTGCCGTCATTTCTGTTGGTACAGGTGAAAAATTCAACGGGAAATGATCTGTTGCCGGTAATGCCTATTCCCATTCTTGCACCGACGTTATCATCGATTAACTGTTTGAGAATTGATGTGTCTTTAAAGAGATCGATGTTCGGGTGGCTGCTCTGAAGATATCTGTGAGTTCCGTTGATTGTAAGGTTCAGGTAATCAAATCGGGTTGTGGCTGGATTGTAGCTGCCTTCGTAGTTGAAATATTTTCTGCATTTACCATAACATTCAACGGTTCCGCCTGAAGACTCTTCGCAATTGCCATATGGATCTGCACTCTGATTGTAGGAAATCGATGTTGTGGTGGATGAAACGATTTCACTGTAGGTGTTGTCCTCTGCACATATAAGCCCCATCATGGAATCCGATGCATCATAGAGCATGAATACGTTCGGTGCTACAAGGTTTCCTGCGTTCTCATATCTATCCCACTCCACTGCCGCCAGGGATAAAGAAAAAAACAAAATGAGAGAAACGACCGAATTTTTCATGACTTTCTCCTGTATGTATAGGTGCAACAAATTATGATTCAGTTTACTCCTCACGGAATTTATTTCGTTCGATCTAAATCAAAAGAACAAATTTTCTTAAATATGGTTCGAATGATTTAGTTCGAACTGCAAATGCAATGGAAATACAATGAGTTGAGTGAAAAGTTCGAAAGAGTGAAGAAGTGGTTTTCGAACTGGTACAGATGGGTATAGACCCTTCTAAAATGAATTTATGGGATGACTATTTGCCGAGGCAGAAAGAGGAAAATATCAGGTCGTAGACGTCGACTTTATCCTCTTCTCCGAGAAGTTTGAGAATTGTTGTGTAACAATCTTTAATCAAAACGGAAATAATTTCAATGTCTCCGAATTCGATTTGTTCTTCCAGTTCGTCGATTGTCTCGAGAAGTGTCTCGGCAGTCTCTCGCTGCCATGATTGAGTAAGAACAGGCTCCGAAATATCGGGCAGAAGATTCTTCACTTTTTCTCCTACTCTTTTCATGAGAAGATCAGTTCCTTCTCCGGATTTTGCGGAGATGATGACGGGATCTTTAAACCGGGATGAATCAAACACAATTCCGAGATCTGTTTTATTTATTACGGTTATGTAGTTCGATCCTTCAAGCTTTTCGATGATTAGGTCGTCTTCTTCGGAAAGCGGTCTTGAGCCATCCAGAAGGAGAATCGCGAGATCGTTTTGTCCAAGAAGATCAACAGATTTCTGAATTCCGATTTTCTCGATTTCGGATTCGCCTTTCCTGATACCTGCCGTGTCGATCAGCTTGATTGGAATGTTTTCTATGGATACTGTTTCGGAGATGTAGTCCCTGGTTGTTCCTGCTTCATCCGAAACTATAGCCCTGTCTCTTTCGGAAATAAGGTTAAACAGGGATGACTTACCGGCGTTCGGCTTTCCTGCAATGACAACGGAAAGGGATTTTATGACATCCAGTTTCTCGGTGTTCCTCATTATTCCCGCCAGTGGTTCCCTTGTCTCTGTGCAAAGCGAGGTTACTTCGGATTCGGGAAGGAACTGGGTGATCTGCTCGGGGAAATCAATAATTGCGGTTGAAAGTGAGTAGAGACGTTCCCATGATGGCTTCAGCGAGCTGATAAATGAGAAGAAGCGATTTTCAAAGGCTTCCTTCCTTGCGAAGGAGAGTGTCACCTTGTCGTTCGCCGCAATCATGGAGGATAGGTTGGATGCCTGGTGGATATCCATTTTATTGTTTAAAACTGCGCGAAAACTGAATTCACCTTTCATGGCCGGTTCCACGTTTTCGGAAACGATGAGTGAGAGAATTTCCTGGGCGTGAAGAGATGACCCGTGAAGATGAAACTCGACGATGTCTTCTCCTGTGAAACTTTTAGGTCCCTTGAAGAAGAGTAACAGGCAGTTATCTAGAATGTTGTCAGAGTTATCCCGGATAGATGCGAGTCTTGTGGTGTTGGGTTTCATTTTTGAGACAGGAATACCGGTCAGTTTTGAGGTGACCTCAAAAGCTTTCTGTCCGCTTACCCTGATTATGCCGATTGTACTTCCTGGTGCGGTCGCAACGGCGCCTATGGTTTTGCCTATTCTGTCGAAATACATTGGAATGTCTGCTATTTATCAGTAGAAGAATTTTGCTTTCTGGGTAAGGACAAGCTGTCCCTGCTGTGACACCTTGAAAACCATGATAAGCTGGCTTTTTCCAAGATCCTTCCCAGTTACGAAGGTGTTCTCATTCAGTCTTATCATGAAATAGCCGGGACCGTTCGGTTGAACGAGACTCTTGAGTGCTTCGTTGCTTCCGGCAGCCGGTTTCTGAGCGAACAAGAAAGAGCTGAAAAGAAGAATGAGTGAAAAAAAGAAGATATGTGAAAACGTCTTGTTCATTCTGACCTCCTTCATTTTTCGAACATGATACCCAATTTTTAGAGGATTGCAATTTTTAGAAGTTAAAATTAGACCTTAGATAATAAAATTTTTGACAAAGGAAAGACAATAAATATAAAATCAATTGGAAAGTGATCTCTTATTGTTTTAATAATGTTTAAATTCCAGGAGAGAACAATGATCGAACTGAAAAATATTACTGCGACGGATCCTGAAATCGCAGAGTTTATAAATGAGGAAGCAGAGCGTCAGGAGTACGGTCTGGAGCTTATCGCTTCGGAAAACTTTACTTCAAAGTCCGTAATGGAAGCTCAGGGAAGTATCCTCACAAACAAATACGCCGAAGGTTACCCCAAGAGACGTTACTATGGCGGTTGCGAGGTTGTGGACAAGGTTGAGCGTCTTGCCAAGGAGCGTGCCTGCGAGCTTTTCGGAGCAGAATACGCGAATGTTCAGCCCCACAGCGGATCCCAGGCAAACATGGGTGTTTACTTTGCCGCCCTTGAGCCGGGAGACACGGTTCTTGCCATGAATTTGGACCACGGCGGTCACCTTACACACGGCAGCCCTGTAAACTTCTCCGGAAAACTTTACAACATCGTTCCCTACGGAGTTTCCCAGGAGACGGGAAAGATCGATTACGATGAGCTCGAGAGGCTTGCAGTAGAGAGCAAGCCGAAACTTATTCTTGCTGGTGCTTCCGCGTACTCCAGGACAATTGATTTCAAGAGAATTCGTGAGATCTGCGACAAGGTGGAAGCTCTCATGATGGTTGATATGGCACACATCGCCGGTCTTGTTGCAGCTGGTCTTCATCCGAGTCCGGTTCCCTACGCCGATTTCGTAACTTCTACTACACACAAGACTCTCAGGGGACCAAGAAGCGGTCTTATACTCGCAAAGAAGGCATGGGCAAAGAAAATCAACAGCGCTGTTTTCCCTGGAATGCAGGGCGGACCTCTCATGCACATAATCGCCGCCAAGGCTGTCTGCTTCAAGGAAGCTATGAGCGACGAGTTCAAGGCCTATCAGGAGCAGGTTGTAAAGAATGCGAACGCAATGGCTGAAGAGTTCGTTTCCATGGACTACAACCTCGTTTCCAAGGGAACAGACAACCACCTTATGCTGATCGACCTCAGAAACAAGGAGAAGACAGGAAAGGTTGTCGAAAAGACACTTGATCTTGCTCACATTACTGTGAATAAGAACATGGTTCCCTTCGACGATCAGTCTCCCTTCGTAACAAGCGGTATCCGTATCGGTACCCCTTTCCTTACAACCAGAGGACTTAAGGAAGATGATTTCAGAAAGGTCGCAAGACTCATCGATAAGGTCGTGAACGCAATCAAGACAAACGAGATTCCCAAAGGCGGAGTTGACGAGTCTGTTGTCGATATGACCGTCATCGAAGAGGTTAAGGCTGAAGTTAAAGAAATTTGTGATAAATTTCCTTTGATTAAGTAATTATGACCGATACCGTCAAAAGAATATCCTGGCAGCGCTACTTCATGGGCTTCGCAACACTTGCGGCCCAGAGATCGAGTTGCCTGAGGCGGAAGGTGGGAGCCGTGCTTGTGAAGGACAACCAAGTTCTCTCCACAGGATACAACGGGGCTCCCTCCAAAATCGGTCACTGCGACGAGAGGGGGTGCATCAGATCTGAGCACAACATTCCCTCCGGTCAGCGACACGAGCTGTGCCGCGGTCTTCACGCGGAGCAGAACGCCATCATTCAGGCTGCCAAACACGGTGTCAGCATAAGGGGTGCAACTCTGTACTGCACCACTTTTCCCTGCATTATCTGCACCAAGATGCTCATAAATGCGGGAATCAAAAAGATATATTACGCGGAAGGATACAGTGATGAGCTTTCCAGGCAGATGCTTGAGGAGAGCAATGTGGATGTAATTCTATTTCAGGAGTAGTTAATGAGGTGTCCGTTTTGTTCCGCAGTAGAGGATAAGGTTATAGACAGCAGATCGGCGAAGGATCTGACATTTATCAGAAGACGAAGAGAGTGTCTTCATTGCGGGAGGCGTTTTACAACCTACGAGAGAATCGAGGAGGTTATGCCTGCCGTTGTTAAGAAAAACGGAGACCGTGAAATTTTCGATCGAAACAAAATTCGCAGAGGTCTTGATATATCTTGTCAGAAGAGGCCGGTTTCTCCCGATCAGATAGAAGAAATTATCCATAAGGTGGAACTTGCTGTTCAAGACATGGACAAGAGAGAGGTTTCCAGCAGGGCCATAGGTGAAGAGGTGATGAAACAGCTTCAGTTCATGGACAAGATCGCCTACATTCGTTTTGCTTCGGTCTACAAGGAATTCAAGGATATAGACGATTTCATCGAGCAGGTCGAAGAGCTCGACAAGGAAAAAGAGGAAGGATAGCTTCCTATGGGTGTGAAGAGTTCGACCCATACACTTCTTTCAATATTCCGAAAAAAACCGCAAAGGTTGTTTATAGCCCTTCTCTTTTTCGCCCTATTTTTTCTCTGGGGGATGAAGGGAAAGGTGTGGTTGATTTTTACGGGTTTTTGGCCCCGTTTTCATACAATTCTGGGCTCTGTCACCATGCTTTTTTACCTTCTACGGCGATTTGCCGAAGATGAGGTGAAGCTTTTTTGCGATTCCGTAGTTCGCTACAGGTACAGGATTTTTCCGCTGCTCGCCTTCTCCATCTCCACAATGATATTATTCTATGTTTTTCAGGGGGTTCAGCATAATATAGATGGTGCGCACTACTCCTGGATTGCAAGGCTTCTTCTTCAAAACAGGCTCTACCTTCCTCTGCCGGAATTCTACGAATTTCATGATGTTCTTTTCATGACCCGCTATGGTCCCCACTACTACTCCCTTTTCCTTCCAGGATTTCCAGCAGTGCTTGCTCTTTTCAAGATGCTCTCCCTGGAGCAGTTCGTTTCTCCGCTGTCGCTGGGGTTCTCTGTTTTTCTTATAGGAAAGATCTCGGACCGAATGTTTCCCGCGCGGGTTTCGACTCTTGCGATGTTCTTTACAACGTTTTCAACATTCAACCTCTTCATCTCCGCAACCTTCATGGCTCACGCCTTCAACATGTTCCTGACCCTGCTGTCTCTCTATTTTCTTGTGAATAGGGAGCAGGGGCATCCAAAGGTATTTATTTCAGGACTTGTTCTTTCGATTCTGGTACTGATAAGACCCCACAATGCGATCTACACCTTTTTCCCTTTTTGTTTTTACCTTTTCTACAAGAGCAGGAGCTTCAGGGAGGTTTTTCTTTTCTCGTCGCCGTTTCTGGTCACGGGAGGATTGCTTATGGGGTACAACTATCTGTTTACTGAAAATCCTTTCATTTTTCCCCAGGACATCTACTTCATGGTTCGTGAACCGGTTCCATTCTGTCACAGACCTGGATTCGGCAACGGTTGCCCGAATACCGACGGACTCTATCTTCCCGAGGGGGGACACAACCTTTTCTATGCATTCTGGGTTTCGTATGCTCGTTTGACGCAACTTCTCTACAACATGACAGTTAACCCCTACCCTTTCCTCTTTATCGTTCTGGGGCTGTTCTACAATGTCAGGCGGTCTCTTCTTCCACTGGCCCTTTTCTCCGCCTATTTCGTGGGGTACTTTTTTTTCTACATTAACGGAAACTATTACGGGCCCAGGTATCTTTTTGAGGTTGCCTCCATTCTCATGATTCCGGCCTCCTACGGTTTTTTTGCAGTTGCAAAGTCTCTTCCCGAACGATTCCGCCCCTTTCTCTACGCCCTTCCCCTAACCTCGCTGCTTTTCATGTTGACAATAATTCTTCCGCCAATGATCAGTTACTATTCCGACGCGGCGTGGAGTGTTGACGATAGAACGAAAAAGGTTATTGAAGAATCAGGAATAAGAGGGAGTGTTCTCCTGCTCTCCAGAGGAAATGGTTCTTATCTCAACTTGCAGGAAAATCCGCCGTTCGACAGATACGGAAATCTCATACTCAAGGATAGGACGACCGAAAATGAGTATCTGGCGACCTACTTCGATGTTGTGCATGGGAAGAAAAGTTTCATGATAGATTATGTTCCGGGATCGAAAAAGGAGCCGGTGGTAAGAAGGATTTTTCCATCCGATCAAAACAGGATTGTGATAGAGATGGAGTTTAAACAGAAGCCGATTACCGGACTTCCCGCTTACGCCACGAGGATCAATATTTACAGGAACGATTACTACTTCCCTGTGGGAATTGTCGATGAAGATATCGAGTTGAGCAACGACAACGCCTACGGAATTCTTTTCAAGGAACTGGGAGAAAAGAGTTACTACGATTTCAGTCATCCCGTAATCAATGAGGGACGTTACGACATTTCAATTAAGATGCTGAAGGAGAGGTGTGGTTCTCTCTTCGATTTTTATGTCAACGGAGAAAAGATATTTCAGATCGACACCTTTGGGGAAAATGAAGAAGAGGATGAAGTTTTCCTTAACGCCTTTCTGAAAAGGGGGATCAACAAGTTCATGATAAAGCCGATAAATCCCGATAGCTGTATTGTCGTTGATAAAGTGGAAATGAAGAGGAATTGAGAGGCAGGGGTTTCTTTTTCTGTACAATTCCACGGGATGATTTTTTCTACCCCAGAGCATTCAGCAGGATAGCTTTTTTCTTCTATTTCAGAACTTTATGCCCCACAAATTGACTCAATTGAGCTGGACTCAACCAATAACGACATAAATAATTCAACTAAATTCTAAGTGACCATCTTTTTGCTGGTTGAATCTTCGAAAGCCTGTTTCTGGTCTAGTGATCATTTTAAGGCAAAAAAAAAGACACCGTTGAAGGTGTCTTAAGAAAAAGTTTGGCGACCCCAGGGGGAATCGAACCCCCGTTTTCGGCGTGAGAGGCCGACGTCCTGACCGCTAGACGATGGGGTCACCATAAAGGGAAAATATAGAATGGATCCCGGACAAGGATTCGAACCTTGATAAACAGAACCAGAATCTGTTGTCCTGCCGTTAGACGATCCGGGATCACTTAATAACTCTAATAAAAACCTTTTCGTCGCGTTCTATAACGTAGATTTTCTGCCATCGCGATGTTTCTTTAAGATTGAAGAAAACCGCAACTCGAAAACCGTCTTCGTTAATGATCAGATCGTTCTTTACGAACTGATTCTGGTCGAACCGTTTACGCATCCGTCTCAGGGTCTCCTGAAACGAGCGCTTTGCTTCGTAGACTCCCTCTGAAACCTTGAAGGTTCTGGTGGGAAGAATCGATATAAACGGGTCGTTAGCGCCGAAAAGCGTCAAACTCGTAAGTAAAAGAGCGCAAAAACCGATGACTTTGTAGCACAAAAGCAACCTCCTGTCAAACAAAATAGAATAAAAATTGCTAACTGATTGAAACTTTAAAGAGATTTGTTGAAGAATTATTTTTTCTTAGCCTTGAGGGCTTTGATTTTCTCTTTGAGTTTTTTCTCGCGTTCCCAAAGAACCTGAAGCTGACGTCTTGCTTCCTCATCTGCTCTCTTAGCTTCTTCGATCTCTTTTTTCAATTTTTTTCTGTCCGTCTTCTCCTTTTCGATCTCATTTTTGGTGAGATTCTGTCCGTCGATCATGTAGAATTCGAAGTCGATGGGCTGTTCGGGATCCCAGTTTTCCGGAAGGTCCTTGAGTTTTGTATCGATGAGTTTTGCCTCCCCGGGGAGTGCCGATGTTCTGAGTCCCTCGACGCGTATATCGATTACCGGATAGAATGTTGTAACGAAAATGTAATCGCCGTTGTTGTCCTTGAATTTGAGCTTCACGCCGATTTTTATCAGGTCGAGATCCTCACTTGCATTGAGGATGGTTCCCTCAATTTTCGCCCATCCCTTTCGTCCGGGAATCGGTGTCGCGGTAATCTCTTCCAGTTTGATCATCCCTTTGTAATTTGCAAGGAGCTCTTCAAGTCTCTTCTTGTTTTCCTTGTCTTCGGTAACCTTTGCCATGAGCTCGAGCTGCTCAACCTTCCAGGTCTCTTTCTTGTTTTCTGCAACAGGAATCCAGCGAACCGTGTATTTGAGGGTCTCATCCCTGTCCATTATATTTCCCATACGACCGGCGTTTGCTGTTTTAGCGGTTGCTGAAAGGAACTTTCCCGTAGCCTTGTCTTTTGTAAAGCTTGCGTATGCTGTTCTGAGCTGGCTGCCGACCTTCCCTTTATATCGTGTGGTGCAGTGCTCCCTGAAGTCGTCAAGAGTGAGAGCCTTCTTCATCGAGTCAGACAGCATCGTGTTGTATACGCTATCGATTTTTCCGTCCCTGATGTTGTAGAGATAGCTTTTTGTGAGAGTGTCTATCGTCTCTTCAGGTGATGCTGATTTAGTACAAGAACAAATAATTGCAATTAAAAATGAAAGAAATAGAACTGTAAATCTTTTCATTTAAACCTCCGCTCCATTAATAAAGATATTAAACAACAATATCTTTACTCATAATTTATGTCAAGAATATAATTGGCATAAATGTTCATAAGAGTCGGATCGGAGACCCCTTCCACCATATAAGGTGAAACGATAACTGTGTATGACTCACCCTTCTTTGCGTCGAAACCGACGGAGCTGTATTTGTTCTTCCTGAATATGCTGTCCATATCGTCATTGGAAACGATGCTCTCTCCGGAACTTTTTCTTATTTCAAGGAATGTGTCCATCGGAAAGGGAGACAATTCGTCCCAGCGGTGGGTCTGTATATGAATGAAGCCTTCCCTCTCGGCTGTGAAATTGAATTCGTTTTTTAAAACAGCTGCTGAGCTGTCGAGAAACCCCTTGTAGAGCGTCCCCTCTTCAATAACGGTCTTGTCTCTGTTCGTCAGCCAATCCACAATCACGGGAGAGGATGTTTCCGAACGGAAGGAGAACTCGTTTGTTGCTGTTTCGTCGCATGATGTTGAAATTCCCTCAAGAATTACTGTTTTATCGCTCTCGGAGATGATGGAGAAGAGAGATCCTGCAGAAACCCCGGTAGCTATGGGAGTTCCGTCTTTTTCATAAACATTGAGCACCGCAGAATTATTGTCGGAAGTGAGCCTAACAAGCGATTTGAGGTCGTTTTTCCTCTTTGAATAGAGGACAAATGCCGATGCGCAGTTCTCCGTAGAAACGGAAAAATTTCCCTCATCCGCCATCGTGTCCGACGGAAAGTCGGAAGAGGGCCGAATCTTGTAGGATGCACCCTTTCCAGCTAGTGAGATGAAGATAATTCCGTTTTGAGGCAGGACGATATCCATGTCGATCTGTCCCCCCGGCACGATGTTGTTTGCACCGAAGGACCTTACGGGAAAGAACCCGGAAAGGGAGGAAACAAACTCTATTGTAACGGCAACATCTCCGCCCTCGGGCAAGATAAGTGAAAATTTTGATATTTCGCCGCGTATCACGTCCCGGCGGAAAATATCCACGTCATCTGAAATTTTTCCTCCGATGAGGATTGATTCAGATGAAAGTTCACCCTCTGTCTCTTCGGGGTGAAGAAAATTGGCATAACGAGAGAGATTGTTGGGTTCAAGTTCTTCGGTTGTGTCGTGAAGGATAGTCGAAATATCGAAGACTCTGCTGTCCGGTTTCCTGAAGTCGGCAAGCCAGTTGTCAACAAAGAGGTGCAGATCATCTTCTCCAGCAAAAGAACGATAGATGTATGGATTTACAACTCCGCTTTTCGGATCTATGTCGTCTGCGAAGTTGAGCACGGCTCCGTTAACACAGTTTACCAGCGTCATGCGAAGATCCGTTTCCTCACTTTCGGGGACAGCTTTTATTCCGAAAATTCCCTTCATTTCCGGAACAGTGAAGGAAGCTATCTCTCCTTCCTTAAAAGTTGCTCTCAGAGTTTCGTGAAGAGAGGATATAGGCAGTGATTTATCTGAGCACGGATCCCTTTCGAAAAGCGTAAAGCTGTAGGAGTAGGTTTTATCTCCGACGCACTCTGAATTTTCTATATTTCTCTCGTCTCCCACAATGAGATATATGTAGTCGTCTGAGGGGGAGATAAACTCAAGACGGCTCTCATAGCCTCCCTTGAGATATGCCCCTTTCACCGGTCCGTTGGATCCATACATTGAGATTGCGGGATGAAAATCGCTATTGTCTGTCGAAAAATTAAGGGAGTAGAGACGTCCCCTGAAAGCATCTATGAGATAGACATCCACATCGCATTCGCCGCCATTGCGGGAGGAAATGGTCCCCCTGTACTCTCTTTCAGGTGCGATAGGTCCGTTTGAATTTGCATCGTTGTAGTTGTTGTTCGGTTCGTTTTCCCTGTAGAGGGTGATCCGGTTTTCACATGAGATGGAAAGAATAAGTATGATCAGGACGAGGGTTAATCTGATATCCACGATTTGAGCTCCTCAATGGAGAACGCACCTGTTTTTACCTTCACGACCTTGTTGTCGATGACGAGCAGAGTCGTCGGAATAACGTTTATCATGAACTCCTCGAGGAGAGCCTCTTCGGCGATGATGTTCATGTAGGGGATTTTTAGGGATGCGAAAAGCTCGCCGTCGACGGGACCTCTCATCACTCCCACCATGTTGACTTCGTTTGAAATCTTCTTCAGAACGGGAATTTCATCAACACAGCTTGAGCACCATGTGGCCCAGAAGTTGATAACGGTTTTTTTCTTATCCAAGGAGAGCGACATCGGTTTGCCTGATTGGGGATCCGTACCTTCGATTTTCTGGATCTTTTTATCCTTTAGAATAAATGAGGGACCATAAAAAGAGACGACATTGTAGATGAGAAGGATGAGGATGACGGATACCATTCCGATGGAAAGAATCTTCTCTCTCTTTTCTTCTCTCTTATCTGACATATCAGAAGAAGCAGCTGCGATGCTCTACGAAGATGCAGGCATCCATGATGTAGGGGATTTCGGCTTTATCAAGAATTTCGGCGGCTTCACTGTTCTTCACTCCGAGCTGAGCCCAGAAGAATCCGCATCCCCGGGTGATGGACTCTTCCGCGATTTCTGGAAGGTATTCACATCTTCTGAATACGTTGACTATATCGATTTTAATATCTTCAGGAACGGCCGTGAGAGAGGGGTATGCCTTTTCGCCGAGTACCTCGTCTATACGAGGATTAACGGGGATTATACGATATCCAGCCTCATTTTGAAGATATCTGGCAATACGGTTAGAGGTGCGGGCGGGATTGTCGCTCAGTCCGACAATTGCAATGGTTCTGGTTGCTTCGAAAAGCTTTTTCAGATTTTGTTTCTGTTTCAAAGATAGGCTCCTTACGTTTCACTGCTGTATATATTATCAGATAGTTGGCCCTTTTCAACTATTTTCATGGTTTCGTCCAATCAATTTTTACATTAAAAGATAGATAAATTTATTTTTGAATTTGTTTTTTTTGACTAGAAATCGCTTTTTGTATATTATTTTGTGAACATCAAGACCACAGCAGGAGAATAAGTATGCGAAAATCGCTCTATTCGGTTATCTTTCTAGTATCGTTGGCTACCCTCGCCCTTGAGATTACCCTTACACGAATATTTAGTGTAACTATGTGGTATCACTATGCGTTTATGGCCATATCGGTTGCAATGCTCGGGATGAGTACCGGTTCCGTCAAGGTTTACGTGTCGAAATTCACGGAACTTTCGGAAATGGAGCTCTATGATAAAATCTCTTCATATTCTGTGTATTTCGGATTCTCCACTCTCCTTTCTCTACTGACTCTCCTCTCAATTCCCTTTGTCCCGCGAAATACGGGAGTGGGAATTTTCTCCATGGCGCTTGTTTACATTGTCGCGGCGGTTCCATTCTTCTTTTCCGGAGTCGTCATAGCGGCTGTACTCACGACGAGGTTTGTTGAGAATGTGGGAAAGCTCTACGCGGCCGATCTGATAGGAGCCGCACTCGGGGCCTTTGTCTTCTACCTCATGATGAGCTGGACAGATGCTGTCACGGTCGTCATCGTTGTCTCTCTCGGTGGGTTTCTTTCCGCCTTCGCCATTGGCAGGCGCAGAATACACCTCTTTCTCGTGGCGATATTTCTTCTTCTTGCGATTCACAACCACACCAGCGGACTTTTCCGCATCGAATGGGCAAAGGTTGAGGCAGGAGTGATGCATACCCACGTTGCCGACAAGAAGGAGATCGAGTGGGAGAAATGGACTCCCTTTTCAAGAATCACCGTGGGACCGTACACGGACTACGGCTTCGGATGGGGAATATCCCATGAATTCCTGAGACTTTATCCCCACTACAGAATAGGGCAGAAAAATCTTATCATCGACGCTGCTGCTGCGACGGTTATGACGGAGGGTAAAGAGGCGATCGGGGATCTCTACCATCTGGCCTTCGACATAACCAATCTTGCGCACCACATCGTTAAAGACGGACGGGTTGCGGTTATCGGCGTCGGAGGAGGCAGGGATATTCTCAGTGCACTTCATTTCAGGCAGAAGGAGGTGTGGGGAATCGAGATAAACAGCAGAATTCTCGAGGCGCTGACCGACGCCTACAGCAAATTCACCTACGATTTTAAATCGATAAACAACGTTCACCTTGTCAACGATGAGGCGAGAAGCTTCATCGAACGTTCCGAAGAGAAGTTCGACATGATACAGGCAAGCCTCATAGATTCATGGGCGGCCACGGCCAGCGGCGCCTTTGTTCTTACCGAAAACAGCCTCTATACCGTTGAGGGTTGGAAGGTATTTCTCGACCACCTTTCCGACCGCGGTGTAGTGACAATGAGCCGCTGGTATTACAAGAAGAGACCCGGCGAACTTCTCAGGCTTACCAACCTAGCCTACGAATCCCTCAGAGAATACGGAGTTGAGGATCCATCGCGGCACATACTTCTTGCAGCCACGACATACTCGGGGCGGGAGCTTCCTGAAGATTTCGGAACCGGCACGATCATCGTCTCCAAAAAGCCATTCTCCGATGAGATGATAAGCCGCTTCATGAGAGAGTGCGACAGGCTCAAATTCAAGCCGCTCCTTGCCGCCGGAAGGGAGAAGGCCAACATGTTCCAGCTTCTAACCGATACCGGAAAGAGAGCAAAATTCATAGAGACATACCCTCTGAATCTTTCAGCTCCTACGGACGATTCACCATTCTTTTTCAATATGTTGAGACCGGGAATCACGGACAAGTTCAAGAATATCGAGATGGAAGGCCCCCTTGCGACAAACCTGAAGGCCGTAACCAACCTTGTTTCTCTTCTTGCCATAGTGTTCGCACTCGCCCTTTTGCTGATAGTTCTGCCTCTCTGGATAACAATGGAGAAAAGGGGAGTAAAACTTCTTGCCACTCTCAGAAATCCCTACACCTTCTACTTCATGGCGATAGGCTTGGGATTCATGCTCATAGAGATCGCTCTGCTGCAGAAGTTCACGGTTTTTCTCGGACACCCAACCTACTCCATAATGGTTGTTCTCTTTACAGTTCTCACCTTTACCGGAATCGGCAGTTTCTTCTCAAGCAGACTCCAGGGAAAACTGGGCATCATCGCAGTAATGGGACTCCTTCTGGCTGTAGTGACGGCCGTCGGCGGTATAAACATGTTCATACTTCCGAAACTGGGCATAGCCTCCATGGCCGGTCGAATTTTCTACAGCTTCCTCACAATGGCCACGGTAGGTTTTTTCCTGGGGATGCCGTTCCCCATGGCGATGGCTTCGCTTAATGAGAAAAACAGGGTCTACGGACCGTGGTTCTGGGGACTCAACGGTGCAATGGGTGTTGTGAGTTCGGTTTTTGCTACAGTCATATCGATCTTTCTCAGCATATCCGCCACATTTTTTATCGGAGTTCTCTTCTACATAGTGGCGATGCTTTCATCTGTTTTCTTTCTCAAACGTTGCAGATAGGGGCCTATGAGAAACATTCGGTATTTTCTGGCTCTCATCTTTTTCATACTTTTTTTCATCTGGGCTCAACTGGGAAAGGGGATGAACCTCTTTACCATTTATTTCCCCTTCTTCCACTTCCTGTTTGCTCTGAGCTTGATACTGTTCCTTTTCTGGTCCCTCCCCTACTCCGCCTTGAAAAAAGTATGGGCTTTTCTTGAAAGGCGGCGCTACTGGATTTTCCCGCCTGCCGGCTTTCTTCTCGCACTTTCGGTAGGCTACTTCTTTCTTGACGGGGTTCCCCACATTCAGGACGGAATAAACTACCTCTATATGGCCGAGAATTTCGCGAAAGGTAAACTCAGCATGAAGATGCCCTACAACTACGAATTCTTCGAGTACATATTCATGATGGTAGACGGTGAAAAACATTTCTCCCTCTTCATGCCGGGCTACTCTTTTTTCCTTGTTCCCTTTGTCTGGATGAAGGCCACCTTTCTTGCAAACCCTATTCTCATCGCTCTGGACATCTGGCTCCTGGGACGATTTACGGAGCACCTTTTCAACAGAAGGACAGCCGCCCTCACAATGTTCCTGTTCGTCCTTTCCCCATTCATGCTCACACTCGGCGGAACATGGATGTCCCATCCATTCTGCGCGTTGATGACACTTACGGGAATTTACGGAATCATTTTATCCCTGGAGAAGAGATCAACATTTCTTCCTCTCCTTTCGGGATTCGCTCTTGGCTGGTTGATGATTACAAGGCCCCAGAATGTCCTTTTCCTCGCTCCAGCGCTTGCCCTCCTCCTGCTGAGGAAAATCCGCAAGAAGGGAACGATCAGGGTAATCCTGCTTGCAGCTGTTCCGGGAATTCTTTTCGGCCTGTTCATACTCTTCTACAACAACCACTTCACCAAAGATCCCTTCTGTTTTATCCAGGACATGCACTTCAACATCAGCGAACCTGTCGACTACTGTCACCATTTCGGAATAGGGAAGGGTTGTGCCCACTGTAACGGAGACAACATGCCGAAGGATGGGCTCACATGGAGCTACGCGGTATACGTCTCCTTCGAGAGACTATTTCCCCTTGTGACCAGAACCCTTACCCATCCAATACTCTTCATTTTCGTCATACTAGCTCTTCTTTTTCGCTCCGATCGGAGGGAGGAGAGAAAAGGAATTTTTCTGGCTCTGATATTTACACTTACCTTCTGCGGTTACTTCTTTTTCTACTTCAACGGAAACGTTTACGGACCTCGCTATCTCTACGAAGTGAGCTACTTTCTGATGATATTGATGGCTTTGGGAATGATCAGGAGCTGGGAAAAGATGGAACCGGAAGGTTTGGGCAGAAACATAATGCTCTCTCTCTTCACCGCGGTGCTGGCGTTTCAGTATCTTTTTATGGTGGGGGAACTCTACTCCAAGTACAAGAAGGGGTTCTGGGGAGTCGGACACCATCTTCAGGAGGAGATTGAAGAGAGGGAAATTCACAATGCCGTAGTATTTATCAATCCCCCGTATCGAGAGATTCTAGGGTGCGGATTTTCGGGAATGGATTTGAGTGATTTCGAAAATAACGACGTGATATACGTGAGGGATCTGGGAGAAAAAACAAATTCACGCTACATGCACTTCATGAAGGGACGGTCGTTCTATAGGGCCTTCTATGCTCCATGGACAGGTCGGCCTCCGGTAATCGAGAAGATCAATCCAGAATATCCTCCGGGATACGTCATTACCGAGCTGGAGGATAAGGCATTTCCCTATTCAAATATGGAAACTCAGCCGGATTACTGCAACTTTTACCCGCCGAAACAACATATCAACAAGTTTCTACCGTTCAAGCCGCCTCTGTTTAATTTGTCAAAAGCTGGATTTTATTGCAGGTTTCGAGAAGATACGCAGGTTTACACTTTCGGACAGCATTTTAATGAGAGCGGATACTACAGCGGGACCCTTCGGGGCGTAAAGGGTAGTCACATGGGAAAATTTCAGCTTCTTATCGACGGAGAATCGGTCCTTCAGATGGATATGCGCGGAGAAGGACTCTACAAACTGGAAGATTACCGGTTTGAAGTTGAGCTGGCAAAAGGATTTCACACTATGGAGATACGACCTCTGGAGCTGCAGAATGAAGAGTACTTTATTATCGACTATATCGAATTTGAGAAAAAAGAGCAGGATCACGCCGGTAGGTAGTTCGGCGGATCTCAACAGTGATGACTTGATTGATTCTAGCGGAATTGAAGGCGGTTCGGAATCCGGTATCCTGTCGAAAATCAGCATCGATCAACGATACGACATCTATCTCCTGACCCTTTTTTCCCTGCTTATAAGGGTGGTTCTCTCACCCTTTCTGGATATCAGTTACGATGAAATTTCCTACGCCCACACAGTGCAGACCATAGTAAAAACCGGCAACCTGAACCTCTACGGAAACGGCGATCTTTTCTTCTTTCCCCCTCTTTTCAACTATCTGGGCGCGATTCTCAACGGACTCGGGCTTGACCGCCTCGCGGCAGTGCGCACCGTTACCATTCTCCTTTCCACCTTTATCCCTCCCCTTCTTTTTCTACTTGTGAAAAAATCGGGGCACGGAAGGGCTGTTTCGATTTCGGCGGCGCTGCTCTGGATCCTGCTTCCAATGGGAATCTACTATTCCGTGATCGGTCAGGTTGAGACTCCGATGCTCGCGTTTGTTCTTGCAGCCGTATATATGCTCAAGGAGGGATTGGAAAAAGAAAGAATTTCAAGAATAGTACTCTCGGCGATCATGCTTTCTGCTGCCATATGGATAAAGGAGACCGCTGTCGGTTTCATACCGGTGTTTCTTTTCATGCTCATCCCGAAGAAAAGAGAGCTGTTCAGCTGGATTCTCACCGTTTTTCTACTTTGTCTACCCCTTGCCCTTCAAACCCTCCTTCCCGGTTCATACGACCTCTTTTATGAAGTCACCACACCCGCAATTCTGTGGAACAACATCAGTCCGGACGAATTCTTGGGCGGACTCAGAATGGTCACCGGGTTCCACTTCTCTCTTCCCGACGGATTCGAAGATACTGCCAACATCTTCATCCCCGTTACACTCTTCCTTGCATTCATCACAACAGAAAAAAGAGAGATAAGAAAAAGTTTCATTCTGAAGTTCAGCCTGCTTTCGCTGATCGTATTCGTTCCGTTTTTCACAGTATTCCCCAAAAAATTCGCCTACTACATGCTTCTTGTCCAGCTCTTTGTCATACCATTTCTCACCCTCTTTCTCTTTCGATATAAACGATTCGGCCTCCTGTACGTATTACTTATTCCGATACTGTGTCTTAACGGTGTCTCCCCATTCTTATCGGGAGCCGTTGAGAGAAGAACCGAGATGGGGTTGGTGAAAGCGGCAAAGATGAAACCGGGCGCCAAAGTCGGTATGGCTCTTCCCAGAGTCGCAGAATTCATAATTGAAAAGAAGGGAATCGACGTGCGAATAGTGCCGGTTTCAGAAAAGATGATGGATAGAAACAGCAACTGTTTCCTGAACCCTTCCAAGTGTATCCTGGACAACGATTTCTATCTGGGCAACGACGTCTTTTTACTCTCCCAGTTCTGCAAAAGCTGGCCCCTCGAAGATAGAAACTGTGACAAGGAAAGCTACGACCTCATGAAGGACCAGTTTGAATTGATAAACAGATGGAACGGCATGAGACTGTATCGAATAAACAGAGGTCGCTGAAAAAACCGGGAAAATGTGCCGATGATCCGGAATTTAACAGGAGTTTTCATCACAAAATAATAACCCGCACATTCCAGCTCCTGAAATCACTTAAGAACGAGTATCCTGGTCGTTTAAGACTCTAGATTTGCAAAGACAAAAATATCAACAAGGAATTGATGACTGTCGCGGTCAAATTACTTTTTTTTGGACTGATTCAAAGGCCATTTTCATCAAGGTAGAAATAACTTTATTGATCCAACCTCAGAATCGGCCAGGATGTTCCTTTGAGGTCCGATTAGAAACGGAAACGGGATTTTTGAAGTCTTCAAAATAATTCTGGAAATGTTCTTATCTTTATTCATTTTTCAGATAAAGGGCGATGAACTCTTCGACCTTTTAACCATTCAATGCTTTAACTTTTTTCCCATTCATGAGAAGCAGCAGCACAGCCAGTGTGTATCCGCCGAGTGCTGTGGCGAATACGGCTGTGAATCCCAGGTTGATACTCATGATGACGCATGTAACAGAAGCGACGGTACTGAAAAAACCGTTTACTCCCCATAGGAATGGAATTTCACTCTTTCTCGATTTCCTTATCCATGAGGGGAAGGGCATTCCCATGAGGAACGCCAGCGGTGAGATGAGAAGAAGTGTTATTACCAGTCTGATGCCGAAAGGTTGATGAAGAGTGCTTGTCAAGATGGTATGCATGAAGAGAAGTTCCAGAGCCATTATTGCCGGAAGTAGAAGCAGGAGGGACTCTTTAATCCGGAATCTGTCGGAGACGATGCTGCCGAGTCCGGAAAAGAGCAGCATGGAGAGGAGAACTACGCTTAGGGAGTATGTGGGATGTCCGAGGTAGAGTACCAGTTTCTGGGAAAGGCAGATTTCTACGAGCATGAAACAGAGCCCGATGATTGAGAAAAAGAGGAGCGCTCTCTTCTGTGGCTTGAAAGATCTTCTTTTTGAGAGAAAGAAGAGGGGCAGGAGGATGAGGACTATGCCCAGAAGGCCGAGTTCGGCGAGGAGGATGAAAAGGACTGTCTGGCCGGAAAAAAGATCGAGAGGCGCGACGAACGAGCTCCAGTCGATGAAAAGGGTTTCAAGCTTCCGGAGTTCGAAGAAGAACGGCTTGTCGTCTGTGGGCGGTTCTACGTTGTAAGGATAGCTGTCCAGCATCGACTGAAATGACTCGTCGTCGGCATAGAGGTATCGGGCATAGATGTTAGTCTTTGTGTTCTTTTCACCGGGAAGAAGGAGGGGGAGAAAGCGGCGGCTTGAGATGAATTCCATTCCTTTTGCACTCTCTTCACGGGTGAAGGTGCCTTTCTTGATAGTGAGAAGAGTATACTGACGGGATACGAAAAAGAAGACGGAGCCTTCGATCGGAGCTTTCATTTCGCGCAGCGCTTCCCTTGCTATGTTGAGAAGCCGAAGGCTGTAGCGATAGTTTCCGCGGGCGTCGGGAGAGAACCAGCGGGTCATTGTGAGCATTCCGCCCTCTTTCAGATGACGGTAGTAGGATTTTACGGCTTCCACGGTGTAGAGGTTGTTTTCGGAGAGGGCAAAGGCCCCTGCCTGGGTCGAGGAGAATGTGTCCACTCCGCTAAGCTGGATAAGGTCATATGTATCGTTGCTCTCCTCTACAAAGTGACGTCCTTCGTCTACAAAAACTTCGATGCCGTCGATTCCTCCGCTGTATATGCCGCCGGAAAAATCTCGAAACTTCTCTTTCACGGTTTCGACGATGACTGGGTTGATTTCAACGCCTTTTACGCTCTCTACCCCGTAGTGGTGGGCGGCAAGCAGGTCGAGTCCTCCTCCGGCTCCGATATGGAGTGATTTTTCGTAGCTTTTACCGAGATGGTAGACGAATGTGGTCGGCATATAGTCGAAAAAGGAGAGATCCTGTGGATAAGCCAGTACGGAGGTGTAGGCCCAGCTGTCGATGATGATGCCCATCCTTTCCGGGAATGGGGCGACACTTCTTTCATACTGGGGATCGAGCCCCCACAATCCTACGGAAGGATATATTGTCCTGTCAGGATCCTTGACGAAGTCTACCTTCGAGAGAGACGACCACCCTGTATGGGTTATGTCTGCGGCCGGCTTTTTGACATACCCGAGCATCTTGTCCTTGGGAGGATCCATCGGAAAAAGGCCGGGGAAAGATGCGATTAGGGCAAGAGCGGCGACAGCTCCGAGAGTGTGGCCGATTCTTTTTTTCGGTATGACGAAAAGGGCTGCAGTCAGCATCAGCAGGGTATTGATGACGATAACGGACTGACCGTTGAATGTGTCGAATGTCAGGAGAAAAAGCGGCGCTCCGAAGGCGGACCCGATGAGGTTTGCTCCGTAGTAGAGACCGACTTTTTCCTTTTTATGGGTAATGACCCAGCTTATGGTTAGGCCCATGAAGAAAAAGGGGAGGAAAAGGAGCGTTACCATAAGTGCCAGTTCCCCTATCCTGGCTGCTATGCTCGTCGGGTCCACCTCAATTTTACTGGACCAGGTGAGCATGGCGTAGGACAGGAGGGTTACTCCGGCGGCGAGGGGAATGAGAAGAGGTAGGGAGAGCTTTTCCGATTTTTCAGGCTTCAGGGTGAGATAGATTCCGGAAACTGCGAATCCCAGCATTGCGGTACTTACGATGAGAAAGCCGAAATGATACCACATCACTACGCTGAAAAATTTTGTGAAGGATAGCTCTATGGCTAGGAGGGCTGCTGAAAATATAAAAATTGCGGCCAGCTCCTTTCTCAAAATCTTTCTCTCCATGGCCTACTCCCGGCACTCTTTGGATGAAAAACGGTGGAACACAACCATGGCAAGCAGATAGCAGAGCGAAGCGAAGAGGAAGACGGCGGTGAATCCGAAAATCATCGCGAAGATGATGGAGAGGACCGAGCTGATTACGGAGAAAAGTCCGTTGGTAGCGAAGGCCCAGGGGATGAAGGCCTCGTTTTTCTCGCCGACGATATGAAGGCCGATCGGAAAGAATTGTCCCAACATGAAACCGAGGGGAGAGAGGAGGATGAAGGAGATAATAACCCTTAGGGCGAAAGGAGTTGAGAGAAAAAGATGGGTGAACCAGGGGATAAGGAATGCATAGCAGATGATTACAATCGGAGCGAGAAAACGCATAATTCCGTAAATCTTGTTAACGCCCAATTTTTCGCGGAAATCCCTGCTCTTGAGGCTGCCGATACCGGCGGAACAGAGAAGAATCATGATGGTTATGGCGATTGCCTCGCTCGGATTTCCTAGAAAGAGGACAAAGTGCTGAATTATTGCTATCTCAATGAACATGAATCCCATTCCAAGCATGGAAAAGTAGGTGATCTGGCTTGCGGGACTCTCCACTTTCTCCTTTCTCCTGAGAAAGAAGAGGGGAACCACGATCAGGAGCAGGGAAAAGAGAAGAGCCTGAAGAAGAGACGACATGAGGATTATGAGTCCGATAGGCATTGCGTCCACAAGGGGGCCGCCTGAACCCCACCCTGCCTGGAGAAGATGTTTCCACTTGTAGTAGCGGAAAAAGAAGGGATTGTCGTCGGAAACCGGCGCTATGTTGTAGTCGTAATTTTCGATAAAACTGATTTCTTCACCGTTCTCGACAAGCTTGAAGAAGCGGAGGAAGCTGTTGTTGAGCCACTCGAACCCCTTTACAGCCTCTTTTCCGAACCAGTTTGTGAAGATAGGTTTGTAGTAAGTCTCCTTCTCTGTGAAGCCGGGAGCGTAAATGATTCTTTTCGCCTTTGTTCTGTATATCGGAAGAAGCCGGGGAGTTCCGTCTGCCCTCATGCCGATCTGGGAGGGATACTTCGCGTCCCTGGAGAACCTTGTCTTCTTGTCCAGAGCTGCAATTTCAGCAGCTGTGAAGGGTCGCAGCTTTACGAGAATGGAGGCGAGCGAACCGTCTCCGATGATCGCGATATGCTTTTCAGGATGCTCGATGCCCATCTCCCGAAGTACCTTTACGGCCTCCGTGCAGAGTCTCAGCATCTCTCGCGGCGGCCAGAAGAGCCAGCGGATGATTGAAAGAGTTCCGTCCGGTTTGAGCTTGGAAAGATACTCTCTCACCGCGTCTGTTGTGTAGATGTAGCTTTCCGACATTACGTAGGCACCGGTGGAAAGAGCTGTCCATGTGTCCACACCGGACATCTGGATGATGTCGAACTTCTCCTCCACCCTTCTGATGTAACTTCGACCTTCGCTGTGAACTATTTTGACCCTTGGATCCTGGTAGGGCTTACCGATGAAGTCGGCATGGGTCTCTTTTGTTACCTCTATCATCGAGGAGTTTATCTCAACTCCGGTGACCGATTTCGGGTCGTGATACAGTGCCGTTATGATGTCCGTTCCGCCGCCGAGACCGACGATGAGAACTTCGGGGTTTTCATGAATGAAGTAGGCGGAGGAGTAGAGCGAGTAGCCGATTGGCGGATAGTGTTTGTAGTAATCCTTGGGATCATTGAAACTGTCCGGAAACTCCTTCTTATGCTTCTCGATGGCGGAAGGAAAGTTGTAGAGAACAGTGTAGGCATCTCCGTCGATCGTGATGATCTTGTTTTCAAGATCCGGAAAGTAGTTGAAGAAAATCTGCGTATGCGGGTTGTCGAACACGTCGATTCGGGAAACCCTGTTCCAGTACGTGTATTCGAGAGAGGTCTTCTTATCCATCATGTAACCTTGACCGAGAGCTTTGGACGGGGGCGACGTCACAGTGAACAGATCGGTCCTTAGCGGGAATAGGGAGAGGAGCAGAGCTGCAGAGACAACCGTGGCTCCGACCACCTTGCGATCGTTACCCACAAGGGCGAAGAGAACGGCTGAAACCAGCCCCATCAGGCAGATGACGTAGATCGCGCCCTCGCCGCCGAGCATCTCGGAGAAACCGAGAATGATATAGCCGCCGATGGCGCTGCCGATGAGGTTGGATAGGTAGTATATGTTTATTTTTTCCTTTATGTGTTTGAAAACGAAGGAGATTACGATTCCGGCGAAAAAGTATGGGAGTATAAGCACCATGTAGTAGAGGAAAATGTAGGAGAGCTGACGGGCCTTGTCCACCATGTAGGTGTCTAGAGGAATTCTTGTCACAACGGCGAGGGAGATGAATGTCGTGATGCTGAAGAGCAGGGAGGAGAGAGCCAGGAAGCGCCATGGCTGTTCGATTTTCTTTCTCCTCATCGTCAGGTAGGTACCGCTTGCGCTCATACCCATGAGTCCGATGGTGATCACCATGTAGGCGAGGTGATGCCAGAGAGTGAATGAGAAAAGTCTCGTCTGGAGAAGCTGAAGAGCCAGAATGGCGGCTGAAATCAGGAATATACCTGTAAAAATCATAAATAAACCTCCAAGAAAGCGGTAGCTCCGAAATGTCTCAAATTTTGTAGTTTTCTTTGTCCTCTATACTAAAAACCATACAATTTTAGAGCATACAGTCAAGAAAATGTTTCAAAAATGAATTTTTGAAATACATTTTAAAAGTAAAATATTAGTGGCTATGGCACAAATTTCCTATATTTCAAATTTAAAAACTAGCCAGAGAAGCGGTTGAGAAATCATTTTGAGCCATGAAAAACATGAAAAAAGCTCCTTTTGAAAGCTAAGTCATCCGAGGTGAGCAACGATGACCTGTTTTTCTCCCATTTCGAGATTTTTGCCGTTCAAAATGGAGGATTTCCGCGTTTCTTTCTTTTCGTGTCCGTTCGCGTCGTTCCCGTTTGTTCGTTGCGATTTCTTAGTACCAGTTTGTGGTTGTTTTTGACTTATCGGGTGTTGAGATTATTATAAGGAACGATCGAAACTTTTAATCAGGAGGAAAAATGAGATCTCTTTCAGGTATAAAACCGACCGGCATACTTCACCTTGGAAACTACTTCGGTGCCGCTCGCCAGTTCGTAGAAATGCAGGACAAGTACGAAGGATTCTATTTTATTGCCGACTACCATACGCTGAACACATCTCCCGATCCGGAGGTGTTGAGAAGCAATACGATGGACATCGTTCTCGACTACCTTGCCTTCGGTCTCGATCCGGAAAAGTCCACCATATTTCTCCAGTCCCAGGTACCCGAAGTGACGGAGCTGGCCTTTATTCTCGGAAATGTAACGCCCATGGGGCTTTTGCAGCGTGCTCACAGCTATAAGGACAGAATGGCAAAGGGAGAGGCAATCAATCTCGGTCTATTTTACTATCCGCTTCTTATGGCTGCCGACATCCTTCTCTATGATTCGGAGGCGGTGCCGGTCGGAAAGGATCAGAAGCAGCATGTAGAGATTGCAAGGGACATAGCGCTTAAGTTCAACCAGCAGTATGAGGAGGAAATATTCACGATTCCCGAACCTTTCATTCCTGAGGGAGCTGCCGTAGTTCCCGGTTGCGACGGCAGAAAGATGTCCAAGAGTTATCAGAATACGATAGAGATGTTTGCCGGAAAGAAGGCTCTGAAGAAGCAGATCATGGGAATCGTTACCGACTCCACACCGCTGGAAGACCCCAAGGACCCGGAGGCGTGCAACGTTTTTGCACTCTACAAGCTTTTCGCATCTCCGGAAAAGGTTGAACAGATGGCAAACAACTATCGCAACGGAGGGTTCGGTTACGGACACGCCAAGAAAGAGCTTCTTAATGCGGTCATGGAATATTTCGGTCCGATGCGCGATAGAAGGGAGGAACTCCTCAACAACATGGATTACGTTGAGAAAGTTCTTCAGGAAGGTGCACAGAAAGCCCGGGATTACGCAATAGAGAAGATTAAAAAGGTCAAGAGGGCGGTAGGCCTCGTCGGTTCCATTTACTGATCCTGAGAGCTTTTCAGAATTCCCCCGAAAAATTCAGCTTTGTTCGAGACTGTCACAGATTTTCAACTGTAAAAATTTTAATTTTTGAAAAAAAGGGATCCAGAGGATCGATTATTTCGGTTGGAAACAATATCAGAATTTGAAATCGAGCTGGAATTTGAGACCTTCGAAATCCGGAAGATTTCTGCAGACTCCCCCGGCGCACACTTTTCCACCTTTCATCTGTCCGTAAAATACTGAAGCCTTGACGTAACGGTGCCTGTAGGATACCTGGGCTGCGGGAAAGAACTCGTCCTTTCCTTCAACTAGACTGCCGTTCCAGTATGTCGACATGAGGGAGAGTGTGTAGGTGTTGTCCCATGTGATATCCAGAATGTTGTTGAGATCGATTGCGTTTTCCCGGTAGTTATCCTCATTCTTGACGAAGATTCTGTTCTGGCTTTTCAGTGATAGTTTATGGATGTGACCGCCGAGATTGAGTTTTCCGTAGTACCATTCACGAAGGTCTCCCGACTCGCCTTTATCCTCGGACTCGGGATTGTTTTCGGATTTAAAGTAGGCAACCTTTCCCTCAATGTTGAGATGGGGAAAGGATTTTTTAAAACCGCCGCCGCCGTAGTAGTACTTTTCCCAGCGGTAGGTTGCCTTGTTGCTGTTGAAGTATTCGTCGTTGTCAAGCGGTGCTCCCGTAACGAATTCCAGGTGATAGGTTGTTCCTGTAAGATGGTTGTCTGCAAAGGAGACTTTTCCGCGAACGCCCCATGTGTCGAATTCATTCTCTATTTCGAATTCGTTGTCGATAAGTCTCGGAGGGTTGAAGTAACGGCGCTGAAGATCGATATCCTCAACGGTATCGTAATTTACATAGTAGCGCTCGTAGCGCTTACCTTCGGCACTGATCGTTAGCCTGTTTTTGTTGAAGTCGAACCACTTTTTCATAGAGATATAGAGAGCATTTGCATTTCCAATGTCTTTATTAAATCGCTCTTTGGGGTCGGATAACTGGTAGTAGGGCTCTTCGGGCAGAGGTTTTATGGAAAATTCGTTACGCTTGCTTGAGCCGTCAGCCAGTATCGAGAATCCGGCGTAGGAACTGAATTTGGGGAACGGATTGTTCAGCTGGATAAAACCTCCGACCATGTGAAAATGCTTTTCAAGAGTTTGCTTGTCATACTCTATTGATTTTTCCAGTTCGCTGACCTCATAGGACCTTTTAACTATGGAGTAGTCCTCGTCATAAAAAGCTCCGGTATAGTCTGCACCGATTTTTATTTTTGGGGTTATGTCCCAGGTAACTTCTCCTCCGAAAAGCCAGTCCCAGGAGTCCTGAAGCCTTTTTTCGAGAAGTGGGTCACGCAGTGTCGGGTTTGCGTATCCACCGAAGAGTTTGGCTGAAACCGGTTTGTAGCTTGCTCTTGATGAAAAACCCCGGATAGAGTTGTCTCCATAGATGGGACTTTTCGTCATTGAGAGCATGAGCCCTCTGTTGATGTTCTCGTAGAAATCACCGACGGTTAGAGATAGGCGCATTTTTCCTGCACGGATCCTTCTTCCAAGATAGATTCTCTCGAGATAGTGTTTGGCTCCGTGGTTGAAATGATCGTTGCTGTAGGCATATTCGAGACTATCTTCAATATCCTTTTCAAAGATGAAGAAAAGATCTTTTCTTATACCTGCGAACCAGTTGTCGTATTTGGCTGAAAGTCGGGAGGAATTGAGAAGGCTGAGGTAATCCCTGTCGGCTTCAACGACCTGTATTCCGTCGGCACCCTTCAGTTCACCTTCCCGGTGCAATCTGGCTTCGTTCTTGATATCAATGCTGTACTTGACCTGCTTCTTCTTCTCTTTTCCATGAAGGGAAAGGGTGAGGAGAAGTATCAGTATGATTGGAAAAAATGATTGATATTTCATGGTAACCTGTATTTTTCTACTGAATAAGATCGCCGATAGCTTCCTTTGCGGATTCGAGATCGGCTCCGGAGATTGAGTAAACCTTCATGGATGATCCGTCGATTACGAACATGAACGGGTTGCCCAGATCGTTTTCCTTCTCGAAGCACTCCAGGCTGACGCCTGCGGGACCTACGCTGTAGCTGCCTCCGTTTCCGAAATCGCTGTTCCATTTCCACAGTTGCTCCTTCATCTTTGCATCGGTGAGAATCTGAAGAATCGCGAGATCGTCTCCGAACTGTTGGGCAATAGCAGGTAATTTGCCGGCAAGTTCCTGACAGCCGCCGCAGAGAAGATCGCTGAGAATGAAGAGAATCGCCTTTTTCTTTGTATGAAGTTCGGAGAAAGAGTGCTCTTTCCAGCCGGCGTCAAGGTAGGTGAGGTTCGGAACGACAGCACCTTCGCCGCATTTGCCTTCCGATTTAGGGTACTCTACCGGTTCTGCTTCGTCGGAATCGTTTACTGGGCCGTTTTCGTCTGTTGAATCGTCGTTTGTCTGAATTGTAGCGTCGGAATCGTTCTTCAGTGATACAGATTCGGAATCATCTCCGCAAGCTGAAACCATTACAAGAAGAACAGAGAAAATAAGAAGTTTGATTTTCATAATACCCCCAAAAAATTGAGTTGAGCATTTATGATTCCGTTGCAAAAAGTCATCACCCGGCATACGGTAATTCTAATTCATCGAACCAGCCGAGACTGAGAACGGCAATTAAAACATTGTCTGCTGTCTGCCCCAGGGATTTCTTGCCTGCAAACGACTTAATGAACGGAATCATTTATGATGCTTTTGAAAAGTTGAGCAGAGCTTCCCGGGCTAATCGGGAATCCGTTGACCCGGGAAGCGTCACTGCTCTGAAAAAAGTTACCTGTTAAGCGTCTGCGTCAGTCGGTTCTTCGTCTGAATCATCCGCGGGTTCCTGATCTGTATCAACGTCGTTGTCGGGTGTTTCGTCCACGTACTCCTCGAGAAGTTTGTCAACAACTCTCTTTATGAGTGTTTCTTTTGTGAGTCCGAAACCTGAGGACCATGAAAGAGTCATGTCCTTGGAAGCGATGATGAAATTGGCAGGAACGCCTTTTACACCTTCAGCGAAATACTGAATTGTATCGTCTACAGGAAGACCAACAAAATTCTGATCATAGCCTGCATCAAGATTTGCGAAATCCTGAACATCGGCAACAATCTGGATAATTTCAAGGTCCTCTTTGTAGTGTTCTTTCAATCCGGCGAACTCTTTTGATTCCTGGATACAGTAACCGCAGTCGTTTCCGCTGAGAACGAAAAGGATGAACTTCGACGTCGATTTCAGATCATCGAGGCTATAGGTATTGTCATCGTTTTTCTTAAAGTTAACATTGTCAACTTTGTCACCGGCCTGGTGCATATTCGGATTGATGCAGCTGTTGACTTCGAAATTGCATTCTGCGAGATAACAATCCATGTTGTTGTCTGATGCACATTTCGCATTTAAGCATGCCATCATATCGGTGTGGCCTTTTTTGCCTTCATCCGATGCATATTTGTCACAGGTTGCCATACATGCATTCTGGTCCTGCATGTTACGGCAGTTTGATGTGCATGCATCATAGTCTCCGCAAGCCATGTTTTTGTCGGAGTCGTCTTGCTGACAAGCCTGAACTTCGGCAGCACACTTCTCAACTACACAGTTGTCTGCACTTCCTTCCGGACAGTTGGCTTGTGCACAGTTCATGATGTCCATATACTGTCCCTGGGCCGTGGGAGTACTTGCGTCAAAGCAACCCTGAAGACAGCTCTGATCCTGTCCGCAACCGTTCATGCACTCTACCATGCCCCAGCAACTGCTCATGAGGTAGTCATCTTCTGTCTCTGTAGTGCCAGTGTCGCCAGTGTCACCGGTGTTATCGGTGTCATTTGTGTCGCCGGTATCGCCAGTGTCGCCAGTGTCGCCAGGATCTTTGTCGTTTACAGGTTCCTGATCGTTTTCTTCTCCGTTACCGACGTCCTGATCTGTCGTTTCATTCTTTTCCGATTTACTCTTGTCGTCGTCACCGCAGGAAACGGTGAGCATTGAAAGGGAGAAAATGATCCCGAAAAGGATCGTAAAAAATGCGGTCTTTTTCATGTAACCCTCCAAATAGTGGTTAAAAAACAATCGTTTACTATACACACTTTTGCCACTGTATAATTTTCATTATAGATAGCTTTTTGTCAATCTTTCGGTTAATGTTTTTTATGCATGAAGTCCAATTTTACGACAAGCCTTTGAAAATATTAAAGGATAAGTTTGTGCAAAATGCAACTTTTGCGAGTTTTAATTGCGAAATTGCTTAGTGATTACAAGAGGTTCTCTGAATAGCTTATCCAGTCGCTCCAACTCCCCACATATATTCTCGAATCAACATTTAATTCCTTTAATATCAGATAGTTGAAACAAGCGGTAACGCCAGAGCCACAGTACAGGACAACTTCCCGGGGTGTCTCAATCGGAATGCTGAAAATTGACTTTAAAATATTTTTATTTTTAATGTAACCATCTTCGTCGAAACCTTTTTCATAGTGAATGTTGATGGATTCCGGGATCGAACCTGCGATCTTGTCGATGGGTTCCCGCTTTCCACGGTGTCTCTCTACGGATCTGCAGTCGATCAATAGTATCTTATCTCGTTTCTTCCTGATTTCTTCCATCTCGACAACAATCTCAAGGTTAATTAGGCAGGGAAAGGATCCGGGCCGGGGCTGTGTCGGCTGGGAGGTTGAAACATCCCCTCCGGATTTAATCCATCCTTCCATATCGCCGGAGAGTGTTGATCCATTATTGAATCCTATGATGTGAAGCATGAAGATAAGTCTTGCAGAGAAAGGGCCGTATGCGACGATCCTTGTCTTCTGGCCGATGCCGAATTTTTCCATTTCTCCATGAAATTTTTCCATGGAGGGAAGGGGGTGCCTGCCTCCGTGAATTCCCTTTTCGCCTGTAAGGATCTTTTCGGGATCGACAGGTAGGGCTCCGGGGATGTGTCCCCCGTTATAGAGAACGGAGTTTGAGCCTGCCCTTGTGTCGAGAATTACGAGGTTGCCGCTTTTCTGAAGTTCCCTCAGCTCGGAGGGGGAGGTGAAGTAGTTCATGTTTCCTCCAAAAAAAAGGCCCCTCTTTTGAGGGGCCGGATGAATGATTAAATAGGTGATTAAAGCTTTTTAAGGGCCTTGGTCGCCTTCTTGTGGTACTTGTGGTTCCTCGGGACGAGCTTGAGTACTTTGTTGAAATTCTCCCTGGCTTTTTCAGGGTTTGCATCCATGAGGGCTCTTCCCTCCATGTAGAGTCTCTTTGCCTCCTCTATGTCGCCTTCAGAAGGCTCTCCACCTTCAGGTTCACCGGATTCCTTGAGCATTTCGTCGAGATCGGAAGCCATTTTTCCGCCGGAGATTTTTTTATCGATCTTTTTGAGTTTTTTAATCCATCGATCACGCTCCTTACCGGATACCTTCTCTGCTCTACTGTAGTATTTTTTAAATTTGTTTAACTGTTTTAGAATGGATTGTGCCTTTTTGTCTTTTGATTGCTTAAGAGTATTTATGGCTCCATCAAAATCTTTGGAGAGATATGCCTCTACAGCTGTCTCGACTACATCACCGCCGGCTTTCTTTTCCGGTTCCGGAGTAACGAGATCGGCAAAAGGATCCTTCACAGGTTTCTCTTTTTTGGGAGCCTTCCTGACCTCCTTCTCGGGAGCTTTCCTCTTCGGTTTTGCGACACTCTTCGGCGTCTTTTTCTTTTGGGTCAGACGTGCCTTTTTTTCCTGGAGTTTACGGGCTCTTTGCAGCTTCTCCTCTTTTGCCTTCTTCTTTGCCGCCTCTTTCTGTTTTGCAGATTGAACAGTCTTCTCACCGACGGACGCGATAAGGTTTCTGGCTTCGCTGTTGTTCGGATCTTCCCCGATGATAATGAGAAGTTTCTCGGTTGCCTGATCTTTCTTATTCTCTTTTATAAGTTTCTTTGTGTCGTCAAGCATCCAGCCGATAACCTTTTCTTTGCCTGCCAGGGACTTGACGTCGGCGAAGAAAATGCTGGAGTGGGGAATGGTCCTGAGAAGTTTTTCGGCCTCACCTTTCTTGGAAGCTGCATCCTTTTCCTGCTTCTTTCCTTCCAGTACAGAGGCTTCGGCGAGGGCTGCCTTCGCCTTCTCGAAGGAGTTCATATATTTCTTTTCAACCTGGATCATGTTTTGTTTCTGAGCCAGATCTGTGCTGTTGGGCTTGACGGAAAGAAGAGAGTATACAAGCTTCTCTGCCTCCTTCATTTTCTTGTTCTTTATGAGGTCTTCGACTTTGTAAAGTTTAAGTTCGAATTCTTCGTCGCTGGAGAACTTTTCACGAACGATCTGCTTCTGCTGGGTAGTGAAAAAGTAGTACCCGGCTCCGCCGAGTGCGAGAACCAGAATAATTGCAATCCATGCGACAGGGGAACTCTTCTGTTTAACAACGACAGCCTCTTTCGCCTCCTTTTTACGGGAGAATTTTTCCCTGAGGGCGTCGTTGATTATTTCGAACCTTACGTTACGGGCGCCGGCCGTAATAGTATCTCCGTTGTAGAGGGTAGCTGAAGCGACTTTCTTGCCGTTGAGGCGGATTCCGTTTCCGCTTCCCATGTCGACAACCTTGTAACCTTCCCCCTCCTTGACAACTTTAAAGTGCTTTCGGGATACGGATATGTCGCTTACGACGAAATCGTTATCGAGGCTTCGACCAACAAGCATTTCATCTCTTGTTATCTCAGCTGATTTGCCCTCGTCCTTTCCGTCAATGATGACAAGTTTAGCGTCTGCCTTACTGCCCGAGAGAGAAGCCAGATCGATAATGGCAGTCTTTTCAGCCGCCATCTCCTCCTGTTCGTCTTCTTCATCCATCAGGTTGGGAACAGGTGGTTTCGGTGGAACTGGAGGTTTTGGAGCTCCCATGGGGGTACCGGCACCCTTTTTCGCCTTCTCCGCTTTTATTTTTTCGGCCAGCTTTTTGAGATATTCCTTGTCTATCGTTGGTTTTTCAGGACCCTTGTTCTTTTCGACCATATCGTGCTCCCATTAGATATAGTTTAACAATGAATTACGTAAATATTTCAAAAAAAAAATCAAAAGTCAAATATTTAGATCGAGATTGAATAAAATATCAAAAAAAATTAAAAAGTAAGCTATTTTTGATGAAAATTATTTATAAATGAATATACTGTGGTGGTTGTTAAGGAGGATGCTCTTGTATAAAATTTTACTAGTCGATGATGATGCTGCGGTGCTTTCGATAATCGAAAGGAAGGTGCGGCAGACATTGAAGAAAACGGAAATTCGCACCGCCTTTGACTTCGGCGGGGCCCTTGCGGATTGTGCCGTAAACTCATACGATCTTGTCATAGTGGACAACAACTTGACCTATCCCGGAGAGGGCGAAGATCTCGCCAGACAGATTTCCGTACTTCCGGGAAACTCTGATGCGGAGCTGTGGGTAGTCTCGGGAGACTTTCACAGCGACAGTTCTGCCGACGGGTTACGTCTTCTGCCGAAGCCGATATGTGCAGAGAGCGAAAGACATTTTTACGAATCTCTTAAGAAATGGAAACGAGGATGCGACACATACTTGCAGGAAAGAATATAGTTCTCGGAGTAACCGGAGGCATAGCCGCCTACAAGGCGGTATCCCTTCTCCGGCTTCTTCGAAAAAGCGGTGCCGAAGTACAGGTTGTCGGAACGGCGAATTCGCTCAATCTCGTGGGAAAGGCAACATGGGAGGCTCTCTCGGGCCGTCAACCGCTTTTTGATACATGGGAATGCCCGGACTCGTCTAAGGTAACCCACATCATGCTTGCCCAGGAGGTGGATATGATAGTCGTAGCTCCCGCTACGGCCAACATTCTCGGGAAGGCCGCAAACGGCATTGCCGACGATCTTCTCTCTACGGTTCTTCTCGCGGCCACGGTTCCCGTACTTTTTGCTCCGGCGATGAATGTTGAGATGTACAACAATCCCGCGACTCAGAGGAACATGGGCACTCTAGGAGAACGGACAGGAATCAACTTTGTCGAACCCGGTACAGGGGAGCTTGCCTGCAATACGTCGGGCAAGGGCCGGATGGCCGAACCGGAGGAGGTATTCAGGGCTGCCGCTCATCTGCTTACGCCAAAAGGCGAGAGAAAATTCAGATGGCTTGTAGGCGCAGGCTGCACGAGGGAGTACATCGATCCTGTTCGCTACATCACGAACGGCTCGACCGGTCGCACAGGCCTCGCAATAGCAGAATCAGCTAGCGCTATGGGCGGAGATGTTACCCTGGTGGCGGGAAACATGAATCTTCCCCACTCCACTGGAATCACTGTTGAGCCGGTTGTTTCGGCCGAGGACATGTACGAGACGATAACACGACGCTCCGGGGATGTGGATATACTGGTAATGAGTGCCGCTGTTGCGGATTACTCACCTCAAAGAAGCGATCGAAAGGTGAAAAAGGGTGAGGGAACCTGGAATCTCGAACTCCTTCGCACGAAAGACGTTCTCTACGAGTCAGGCCACACAGCCCCTTCTCACCAGGTTAGGATCGGATTTGCTGCAGAAACGGAAAACGTCGTTGAAAATGCAAGGCGGAAGCTAGAGAAGAAAAATCTGGACATGGTTGTGGCAAACAGGGTTTCCGAGGGGTTTAATCCCTTCGGTAGTGAGAGAAACAGGGTTGTCTTGGTTTTTGCCGAAAGGGTGGAGGAGCTTGAGGAGATGGATAAGGACAGGCTCGGAGCAGTTATTGCCGAAAGGGCCTATGAAATGGCACTGGAAAAGTGCCCCGAAAGGAGTGAAGATGACTGATAAAATTGAAGAAATGAGGGCCCTTACCCCGACGCAGGAGGACTACCTGGAGGTTATATTCAGGCTTATCGAGAAAAACCGGGTTGCAAGAAACAAGGATATTGCCGATATGCTTGGTGTTAAAAGAGCCACTGTTACGGGTGCAATCAAGTCCCTCGCGGAAAAGGGGCTGGTCAACTACGAAAGCCACGGTTTCATCACGTTCACCGACGACGGCAGGGCAATCTCCGGCCGGCTGGTTGAGAAGCATGAGCTGTGTAAGACCTTTTTTTTCGAAATACTCGGCCTGGAGGAGACGGAAGCGGAAGATGTTGCATGCAGAATCGAACATGCAATCGAAGGAGAGGCGCTGGAGAAGTTCCGGGAGCTGATAGAGAGAATCATCGAATGCAAAAGCGACGACAAGTTCAACAATGAAAAGTGCTCCGCATGCGGAAGGGACGTGTAGAGTGGAAAGACACTATGCGACCGGAGAGATTATTCTGAGAAGGGGTGAGATCTCCCCTTTTCTTCACATGGTAGTCAAGGGAAAGGTTCGAGTTGAGGAGCCTTCGGGTTTCTTTTACCTCTCTGCCGGCGATTTTTTCGGTGAAGAGGGAGCTTTTCTTCGAAAACCTTCCCCGTTCACAGTTCTTGCAGGAGATGAAACGGTTCTCTCGCTTCTCCGGGATGCGGATCTGGAGAAGGCAATGGGAGAACAGCCGGAGCTCGCTTCCCGTATTGTGAGGAAGAGCGTTGCAAGGGTTGGGGAGGTTTTTACAGAAACGTCCCCCTTTTCAAAGGGATATGTTCGAGCTCTTCTCCATCTTCTTCCTCACCTCGAGGGAGAGTATGAGGGTTACAGGAGAGTCGATATCTCACTCATGGATCTTGCGGAGAACCTGGGAATATCTTTGCCTTCTCTTCGAATTCTTCTTTCAGAAAGCAGGCGCTTCGGAGATGTCCGTCTGGAAGAGGAGACAATGATCTTTTCCAGGTGCGGTGACTCAATAAGACGTCGGTTGCTGCAGGTCCGACGTGATCGATTCTTTGGAGTCGAAGACTCCGGTTTGAGGGGTGTGGGCAACATCAACCTGTTAAGTGCTTTGATAACAAACCTATAGGGATTAGCTATGAAGATAACCTGTCCCAAATGCAAGACCACCTATCGTATAGATGACAACACGATTCCCGAAAAGGGGCTGGTCGTCAAATGTTCCGTGTGCAGTACGGAGTACAGAGTTCGAAGACGCAGTACTCCCCCGCCTCCTGAGAACCCTCTTGATGATCTGTTCAGTGATTTTAAGGCGGAACAGAACAACTTTCCCGATCTTCCCGATCATGAAGAGAGTGCTGCGGAGAAGGATACGGATCCTGGAGGAATCATAGAGAGAACAAGGTATGCGGATACCGGCGAGGAGAGCGGGGGCGAGTCGCTTGACATAGAGAGGCACTCACACGAAGGTCTTCAACAGGGTGCAGGCGGAGAGGAACAGGATTTCCTTTCCGATCTTTTCAGCGACAACCCGCTGGGAGAGGTGGAGTCCCTCGACATCGAAGATCGTCTTGTTGCGGAGAGTACTCGGCAGTTTGAGATAGAGAAGCCCGAGGCTATGGAAGAGACCAGCGTCGGAAATATTTTTATCCGCAGGAAGAGAGGAGGCGACATTCTGGGGCCCTTTGTTGAGAAGGAGCTTGAACAGCTTCTCGAAGGAGAGTTGGCCACTATGGATGACGAAATATCACTGGACGGTGTCAACTGGCAGGAACTCCGAGTTTTTCTTAATATTGAGGAGGAGTCTGTCCAGGAAGCGGAGGAGTTCGACCTTACATCGGATACAGCAATAAAACCGAGACTCTCTCTTGTGGGTGATGAGGCTGAAGATGAAAATGAAATCGGGCCCTTTGAGGATGAAGAGGTAACCGGAGAAGTTACAAGGATAGAACATACGCACATACCCGAGGCAGGTGTTTCCGAGATCGCCAGGAAGGAGAGTGCGCGAAGGGATAGACGTCTCAGGAACCGGGCTTTGATCAGAATTCTTTTTTCGATATGTGCGGTGGCTGCTCTCGCCTTCGGCGGATACTACATCTACAGCACCTACTTTGTTAAGAAGGAGAAGAGCGGAGAGTTCCTTGAACGAATTACCGAATCGATAGCTGAAAATTCCGGATCCCTCAACGATGTGAGGAAGGAGATAGACAGGGACAACCTCCGAGGTTATCTCAGAGCAGTCGGAATAATGAAACAGTATATGAAGGCCGGAGAAGTTCCCGCCAACGTTGTGGGGCTTGACGGTCAAATTAAACTTAATCTGGCCCTCTCGTATGGAAAGACGGTTGAGGAGGTCGACAAGGTTCATGCCAGGCTGGAACTCTATTCCAGGAAGGCTCCGGATAATGTGGATATAGCCCGGGCCCGGGCCCTTTACAGCCTCTACAAGAAGCGGGAGGATGAGGCGCTTAAAATTGTTCAGCCGTTCGGCGATAAGAACGACCCGGAAATCCTCTACATTCTGGGGATGATCTCCTACAGAAAAAAGCTGTACAGCGAGGCGGACGGATACTTCAACAGGGCCCTCATCTACTCTTCGGGAAAGAGCAGCAAGATAGCCTACGCCATTTCGGAGGTCAAGGAACTTTCCGGCGATGTGGATTCAGCCCTTGCTTTTCTAAACAAGGCCGTTTCACGCAATCCCAATCACCTGAAATCCTACATACGAAAGGCAGAGCTGCTGATTCGCAGCAAGAAGGATCCGGAGAGGACACTTGATTTTCTCTCATCGATAAACGGAAAGTATCTTTCCGCCGAAAACGGTTTTTCCCCCACGGAAAAGAAGATGAGATCGAGACTTGTTTCCCTGAAAGGGGACGCACTCGCGGCTCTGAATCGCTATGAGGAGGCATCGACTCAGTACAGGGAAGCAATGAAACAGGATCCGGCAAATGCGGATTTTGTTGTCGCACTGGCGGATCTGCTGAGACTTCAGAAGAAGTTCGCATTGGCGCTCGAACATTATGACAGAGCCCTCTCCATGAACAAGAAGAGCCTCCCCGCTATCCTCGGGAAGTCCAGGCTTCTTATCCTGATGAAGAGTCCGGATAAGGCCAATCTGGAGCTGATGAAGATAGACACTCAGAAGATTTCAGATCCTCACCATTTCATAGCTCTGGCGCATATTTACAGCAAGCTTAAAAGGGGAAACGAGGCGCTGAGATACTTCGATGCGGCGATCAAGATCAATCCGGCTCTGGTATCCCCTTACGTTTCAAAGGCTCTCATATATGTGGACGATAAGAACATCAACCAGCTTCGAAAGATGGCTGACAAGATAGCGCTGCTTGCGAAGGATACCTATGCTCACCACCTGGTTCACGGTGTCTTGAACTATGAGGAAGCTGAGTACGAAAAGGCCGAAAGCCATTTCAAGATGGCGCTTCGAAACAACGGAGAGGATTCCAAGGGATACTTCTACTATGGGAAACTGCTCTTCGATAAGAAAAACTTTGTCGAATCCTCAAAGCTGCTCTCGAAAGCTGTGAAGATGGATGTGGAGAACAGTGAATACAGGGCTGCCCTATCCCAGTCACTTGCTGCCCAGGGACGGTACAAGGAAGTGATCGCCATTCTTTCCGATATTCCTAAGAAGGATCACCGTCAGCTCAAAGTTATTGCAGAGTCCTACTTCAAGCTTAAAGATTACGACAACGCCCTTAAGTATATCGATGAAGCGATCGCGATCCACTCGGCGAGTCACCTTCTTTACAAGAAGGCCGAAATCCTTCTGGAGAAGGGGGACTACAACCTTGCCGATCGCGTCATAAGCACCGCCATCATGCTCGACATGAAGGATTTCGACAACTATATCCTCAGCGCCAAGATTCTCATACGCAAGGGAAACTTCAAGGAGGCTGTGGAGAAGATAAACGAGGCCGAAAAGCTCAATCCAAACAATCAGGAGCTTTTTCTCCTCAAGGGAATAATCTACAAGAATCTGGATAACTACAGAGAGGCTCTCAAGTACTTCAAGAAGATCGATCGCAAATCGGGACTTCTTGAAAAGGCTTCTCAGGAAATCGGTGAGTGTTACCTGAACCTTGAGAAACCGGACAAGGCTATCGATTACTTTGTAAAGGCCATAAGGCAGGGGAATACGGATGCATACGCATTTCTTGCAAAGATCTATTACGAGAAGAACAGTTTAAACAAGGCCGTCTACTACTACGAGAAAAATCTTCAGTATCATCCCGACGATCCCAATTCGGTGAAGCAGCTGGGTTATATCTACAAGGAGTGGGGCAAGAAGAAGAAGGCTCTTCACTACTTCCGCCGCTTTCTCAAGGTTTCCGACGATCCGGAAGAGAAGAAGATGATCGAGGATGAGATCTACTATCTGAAGCGCTAAGCCTTGAAGAGAACACTTTTTCTCCTCATCACTCTTATACCCCTTCTTCTTTCCGCAGAATGGCTGCGTTACGAAACCGATTCACTCGTTCTCTACTTTCCCGAAAACCTGGACAGGAGGCAGATCTTCTTCCTTATCGACGAAAGCAAAAGATCTACGGAACTTCTCCGCAAACTCTACGGGTGGAAGGCGGATAAAAAGATCGTTGCTGTTTTCGACAGGAAAACCGACATGGCCAACGGTTACTCCAGATCTTACCTCAAGCGGAGAATGCACTTCTACCTCTATCCTCCGGAACATCTTTCGTCACTTTCCAACTTCAAGAGTTATGAGGGAAACCTTATAGTCCACGAATTTTCACACGCGCTTCAGGTGGGAAACGCCGGGGGGATTCCGAAGTTCATAAACTCTATTTTCGGCGACTACCTGTTCCCCGGAACCCTTTTGCCGCGCTGGCTCAAGGAGGGATTTGCCGTCTACTCGGAATCTGAACTTGACGGAACCGGAAGGAAAAACAGCGTGCTTTACAGAAACTACCTGCAGTCATTCTTCGACTCCAACAGGGTTCTCTCGCTGGGGGCGCTTTCGGGGGATCCCGACCACTGGCTTTCCGGTTCGGCGCTCTACCTCTACGGAACATTCTTTTACGACTATGTGGTTAGCCTGCATGGAACTGAAAAGGCTGCGAAATTTTTTGAGGAAATATCCGACAACGTCGTTCCGTTCCTTGTGGAAATGGAGGCCAGAGGCAGTTTCGGGGAAGAGTTCAGCCTCATGTACGATAAATTCCTTTTGGAGCGTAGAATCGGCAGAGTTGCTCCGAAAGGACGATTCACGGAGCTTTTTGTTTCGCCTCCGTCTTCGGAAGCGACATTCTTCTACGCATCCCGCGCTGGAGAGCGGGGAATTTACAGGACAGATGAGAAAGGAGAGAGTCTTATTCTCAGGACCCCTTCTCTCCACTCTTTCTCAGCCGGCAAGAAGGGAATTCTTCTCTCTCTGGGAGTGATCCGAAGGCATGACGAGGTTAAAAACGACATCTTTTTCTACAGCGAAGGAAACTACAGGAGGCTTACCAGGGGCGAATCGGCCACATATCCGGTATTTTCAGGCAACGACAGTTTTCTCTATACCGGATACAAAAGAGGCATCTGCAGCGTAACCGTAAGATCTCTTTCAGACGCAAAGCTCCTGTTCTACAGGGAATTTCCCGGACTGGACACGATGGAAGTTCCCTCAATTTCCCCCGACGGAAAAAATCTGGTTTTCATAGGAAACTACAAAAAATCCGAAAAGAACCTGATGCTCTACAACTTTGAAACCGGGAAGATCAAAGAGTTCAAGATCGAGGGGCAGCAGTACACTCCATCATTTTTTGATAACGGTCGAATCCTCTTCTCCTCCGATATGAAAGAAAAAATTGTCCCCATGATTCTGGATCTCGAGAAAAATGAGCTTCTTACGGTCGATAGGCCGGAGAAAGTAATGCTTTTTCCGCGGCTGGTTGAAAAAAAGCTTCAGTATGTGGGATTCGACAACGACGGTTACTATCCTGCCGAAAAGAAGATCGCATGGGAAGCGTTTCATCTCAAACCCTTAACAACCTTAGGATCGGGAGATGATAGTTTCAAAAACGATTACGAACTGGAGGAAGCTGATTTTTACGAAGGGCTGCTTCCCTCACTCATTGAACCCTATCTGAAGCTCGGAAACGGAGGAACATCGGTCGGATTCACACTGCATGGTGAGGGAAATACGCTGGATAGAGAATACAGGGCCGAATACAGGGAAAAGGTAACAGGATCACCTATGCGTTCCATTTCCCTTCTTTACCGTGATCGTGAAATAGTTCCGGGGTTCAGCATAGGCTCTGTCTTTTCAGACGGAGAGGTTGTCTACAGCGACTCTTCAGACCGAAACCTTGTCTATGATAGAAAATCGATACTCTCTTGGATCGGCTGGGAGAGGCGAAAAAACAGGTTTTTCAGTGATTATGAAAGCTTCTCGAGAGGTGAGGAGCAGCTTTCCCTTTCTCTCGGAGTGAGACAGAGTTGGGACTACGCGAAGCACTTTCACTCCGATCCCCTGTTTCCGGATCCGTCTCCAAGCGAAACACCGGATCTGATAGCTAATTTTGCCTACAGATGGTACCTATCATTCGCTCCCGGCAGTTACCTCATATTTTCCGAGATGGAAAGGAGTTCCATCGATCTCCCCTTCTCTTTTCTTCGCGGAGTTGTCGAGGCCAGGGACAGAATAATCTTTTCCCCGACTCTTCGCTATTCTCTTCTTTTCGGAGAATCCGGAAAGTTGGGATTCATAACCTCCCATAAGCTCCATTCCTTTCTCAAAGGTTCCGGCAAATTCTCTCTCGGCGGAGAGGAAAACGGCGGAGATCGCATCGATCTCAACAGGATGGTATATGGCACGGAAAACGGAATAACCGTAAGAGGCTACAGTCCCGGCGCAGCCTCCGGACCGACCGTCTACTACTCCAACAACGAACTTCGGGCCCATCTTTTTACAATCAACGGGGGATTCGGGCTTCTACCTATCATGTTCAAGAGTCTCCAGGGAGCCTTCTTTGTCGACTACGGGTTAGGTGCGAAGGGAGACGACATTACGGAGTGGAACTATCTCATATCCTTCGGAGGGGAAGTGAAGCTTCTTATGTACTGGTGGTACCACCTGCCCTGGCTCATGAAAGCCGGCGTCGCAAGAGGTCTGGGAGATCGGGCCCGAACAACCTTCTACCTGGGAATCGGAAACAGTTTCTGATTTTGGGGGCAAGGCACCAAAATTCCATAATCTATTCCAGCTCTCGTTCCCAGGAGGGGGACATAACTGTAACTAATCTGAAAAATTGGAATTTTCTCTTCTTATCAGCCGCCCCTTACTGCAAGGTCAAGGTATCGGAGGGGTTATCTGCAATAGCGATCCATAGAAATCCTGAAAATTGTAGGAAGCCAGGAATCTGTAAAACCTTTTTCCAACCAGAATCGCGGCAGATTTTTTTGCAAAACAAACATCCTCCCTAATCCAGCCGTAAAAATCCCCCGAAGACAAAGATCAGCGCCACTTCAGCCTCTGAAAACAATGAAATAAAAACATCAAGCCCGAAATAGCTGCTAAAAACACAGTAACATTTTGTGTTTGATCGAAATGGTGGACAAATTCATCAAATTATTAACTTCTTGTTCTTTCAAGCAGCAAAATTGATCGAATTATTTTTTTGAGGTCACTTTGGGCGTTGAGATGAAATTTCTACATTTATGAAAATAAGGTGTTGATAATGAAGGGCAATAGTGTCATCATCTGACGAGTCTGCGGGAAAAGAGGCGGTGTGGGTTTCATTATCTACAATCATTTCACAGCTGCGTATTCGGACAAGGGAGCTTCGACGATTTAAATTGTCTCTGGAGTCGAGGTTGTTCCGAAATTACGGGCGCACAAGGAGGCCCGCTACGAGAGTGTGATAGAAATCTGGGTTGAATCAAAGGTTTGATGAAGGGAGGAGTCTTGGTTTGGTCAAGAGACCTATTCGCTTTCCGAAATTATCCAGAGACCGTCAGACAGGTACTTTTCCGAAAGCTCCATAATCTTTTCCCGATTCATAGCATCCACCATTTCCGGGTAGTCGAGGTAGTGCCTTTTCGGAAAGTCCAGGGCCTCCTCCAGCGCAAGGTTGAAGGCGTGGTAGTCATTCCGTACGACTGACTGAGCGTGCTGGAATTTTGTGCTGTTTTTCATCTCATCCAGAAGGTTCTCATTGAAAGATCCCTGGTGAAGAGTCTCGACAACCTTGTTGATTCCGTCCATCACCTGATTCTGTTTTTCAGGGGATGTGATTGCTGTGAATGCGATGTAGCCTCCGGTAAGACCTCCCATTCCCCATAGATCGAGACTGTACACAAGGCCGTTCTCTTCTCTAAGCTCTTGGAAATACGGAGAGTTTTGCCCCATAAGGAATTGCTCCATGAATCGAACCGGTTCAAAATCGTTGTTGTGAATATCCGGTCCGTGAAAAACCCGGGAAATGTAGAGCTGTTTTCGACCTGGTACGACAAGCTTTTCAACTTTGTCTCCGAGTATAATGGGTTCCTTCTGTTTCAGCGAAGGCCCCTTCTTTATCGGCTTCTCAGAGAGATATGAGGTGATATTCTCCATTTCGTTTCGGGAAATGGATCCGCTGATTCCTACGGCCCAGTTGTTCCTGGAGAAGTAGTTATTTCCGATCTCCCTAACATCGTCAAAGGTCGTTGAGGAAAGACTTTCCTCTGTGCCGCCTATGAGATGACAGTAGGGTGTGCCGGGAAAGAGGGTCTGATGGATTCTCTCCTTCATTCTATAGAGAGGATCCTCCCTTTTCAGAGAACTGTTTGAAATCGCAAACTGCTTTTCCTGGTTGAAATCTTCCTCTTTAAGCGGGTTCTGAAGAGTTCTCTTGAGAATCTCCATGGCTTCGTTGACGAAGCTGTCCCTTACCTTGAGCTTGAACCCGCCGGTGTTGTTCCCCATCATCGGAGCGAGGGTTATTCCAAATCTGTCCAGGTATGCTTCGGTTTCGTCTCTGGTCATTCCCTCGGCAGAACAGCAGAGAGATTCAAGAAAAAGTGAGAACCCCCCTTCCCTTCCCGGTTTTTCAGCCATTACTCCCGCCTTCTTCAAGAGATAGAGGGAGAGAAACGAGGAGTCCTCCCGGATGAATGCGGATGCGGATACTCCCCTCTTCTTTTTTCTCACGAAGGTTTCCGAAGGCTGATGTTCAGGAGTTTCGTGTGTTATAAGATCGGTGAATGTGAACTTGCTCTTTTTCGGCATTGCCATCCCGAGGACAGCCTTGTCCACTCCGAGGTGCTCCTCCTTGAATGCGTTTAGCTCCTTGGCGGTAAAGTGGAAAAGGTGGTAAAAGTAATCCCTCTCCAGACGGTGAGGATCGCCGTACATGACGTAACTCTTCCCCAGTCTGTAAGGCTCGTCTCCGATTCCTTCGGAGCTGAAGTAGCGGGAGGAGAGAATAACCTCCTTCGCCTTGGCAACTTCGAACTGGTTGAAATGAAGCGAATCCCACTCTTTCTGCCACTTTTCCAGACGACGTTTCTCCCGCAGCGGAGAGAAGGCAGCCGTCTGAAGAAAAAATGTACCGTAACGTCCTCCGGCGAGGGTGAAGCTGAAGTTGTCGAAAACAGGGTTTTCGTAAACCAGCTCGTTGTAGAGTCTTCCTCCGTCCATCCCGTAGCTTATCGTGTAGATCAACTTGTTGAGGGCAGCCATCCTGCCGTCTTCCACAGGAAGCTTCCAGCCGGCCATGAAGTAGTCCTTCTCCTGATCGTGACGAAGAAGAACCCGGTTGTCTACAGGCCACTTCTCGATAATTTCCGGTGAAGGTTTATCCCTGCATTCGAGATTGAAAGTGATATCTCCTTCGAATCCGCCGACAACAACCAGAAACGGGCAAACTATCAATTTTTCACGGTAGAACCGGTTCAGTGAATCGATGGATGAATTTTTCAGTGATTCCGTGGTGCCGATTATCTTCCGTCCGTAGGGGTGACCGGTGAAACTGTTCTCCATGAGAGCATGAAAGAGGTTTTCGGTAGGTTCGTCCTCATACATAAGCATCTCCTCCAGAACGACTCCCAGCTCTTCGGAGAAATCCTTTTCCGGAATGTCGCTGAAGTCCTGTGAGAAGATTCCCTCAAGAAACTCCAGAACCGCTTCTACATGCTCGTTCATTACGCTTATCTCGACAACTACGTCGTCGTGAGATGTGTAGGCGTTGCTGTAACCGCCAAGACTTTCAATATATTCGCCGATACCCTCTCCTCTGAAACGAAGCTTGAAGAGAAGGTGTTCCGCAAAATGGGCGTAGCCCAGTTCCATATCGTTTTCCAGAGAACTTCCCCCTTCCATCCAGAAAAGGATTTTGGTATATGGAAGATCTTTAAATTCTTTTATTACGGGTAGTTGAAAACTCATAACGCTCCCTTAATACTCGAAAAAACAGAGAACATCATAAATCAACGGTAACCAAAGTCAATAAATGAGTTTATCGACAACCTCTTAAACGGCTCGCACACACTGTTCAAAAAAGGGCGATAATTTTTTTTAACAGCACTGTTTTTCCGGAAAACAGCCTATCTGACGAGGGGAATTGCCCGAATTTGCGATGCTCGTATTTTTCCCGGGATGTTTAAAATTCTTTTTAAAATCCAAATTAAAAATTTTATAGACCTGCCACATCTTTTCTTGACTTGGAGTAGGTTTATTTTAGAATTATCCGGTACTTGGAGGTTTTTATGAGATTCTTCGGCGGCAAATACAAGTGGTTGACATTACTAATTCTTTTTCTTCCCCTCTTCTTTTTTCTGAAAGATTCTAAATTTAAGGATTCTTTCCGCTACAATCCGTCGGGAAAGGTTTTCTACGAAGTAAAGGAGCAGGGAGAACTCAGCTACCCGGACGGGAAAAAGTTGAAACTCGATAACGCATACCGACTCACAGGCAGGGTGCGAAAGTTCGGTGACAATCTGGAGATAAGAGGAAAAGTCACCGGAAAGCTTGATAGAAAAATTGAACCTCTGATACCTTCGAAAGCCTTCAGTCTGCGGATGGATCTTTCTTCGACAAGGGACTTCTGTCCTCGTACGCTGAGCGTCATCTATCCGGCCTCCATGAGGCGGCTATTCTACTTTATGCCGAAGGGTCACCTCTTCGAAGGTAAGAAGTGGAGCGGGTCTTTCTGCGGCGGAAACCTCTCCTGCCGCTACAGGGTCGAAAGAATCGAAAATACAACAGCCGTGATCGATATGAACTGCGATGGAAGACATCTCGAGCAGGACATCTTCATGAGCGGAGACCTTCGCCTCGACATTGAAAGCTCGATTTTCGAAGAGCTCAGCGCTGAAATCGGTGTGGCAGCAAAAACCATTCATTCAAATTGGAAATTTCACGAAACCAGAAAGAAAAAATGAGGTACCCCCATATGTTCAGAGGAACGGTAGTTACTATTCTTCTTACTCTTTTTGTAGTCACCGCCTACGGGGCTCAAAAGGAACTTAACTTTTCGGATTATTTAAATATTGTCCGCAAAAACAGTCTCTCGATACGAATCGGCGAAAACGATGCTGAGAAAAAGTACTGGGAAAAGCTGGATTCGTACGGATCATTTCTGCCCACCGCCGGGCTGAGCGTCACATGGTGGCACAACTCATACGAAGAGGCGCTCCAGCCGGCAGGCGCGACGGAACCGACCTGGGAGGCTAAAAAATCCTCCGCATGGAACCGCTCATTCAAGGCCAAACTTCCCGTTCTCGTCGGTGGAAGCCGCTTCTTCGGTGCTAGAATGGCGCAGAAAAACGAGGAGCTGGCCAAGCTGGAGCTTGTCTATAGGAAGCAGAAAAGCGAAGCGGATGCGGTGGTAGCCTTTTTCAGCGCCTACCTCACGCAGAAAACTCTCGAAGTCGCCAGAAGCGGGCTGGCTCTGGCGGACGAGAATTATAAAAATGCGGAAATTCTGAAAAATTCCGGCCGTTCCACAGAACTCGATTTTCTGAACTTCAAACTCTCCCTTGAAAGCCGGAGAGAAGAGGTGAGTCGTTACGAGATGGATTTCCTCAACAACATTTCGGAGATGGAGAAACTGGCCGTAACCGGTTTCGACACTCCAATTCTTCGCATCGATAACGACATGGATGGAATCATCTCCCTTTTTTCAGAGAGGGAGCTGAATGAAAATTTCGACCGTTACAGACCGGTTCTGATGGAGTCTTCTCCGCTGATAGCCAAGGCTAGAATAGCACTTAAAATATCTTCCGACGCATGGAGAACAACGATCGGAAAGTTTTTTCCGACAGTCGCACTGGAGTACACCCACGATTTCGGGACAAGCGAAAACCTTTTCAGGGAGCAGGATAAACTGGAGAGCGATCTCTTTGCGGTAAACTTCGGGCTCAACCTGTTCAACGGTTTCTCGGATTCCATCGATTACAAGAAGAAAAAGCTCGACAGACTGAAGAGCAGGCTGCTTCTATCCGATATCGAGAACAGCCAGCTCCATTCGCTCAGAATCGTTCTCACATCCATACATTCGAGCATCCGGCGCTACGATATAGCAAAGCTCTCACTTGAGATCAGCGAAAAGACAAGAGAGAAAACGAAACTGGAGTACGACAGGGGCCGGGCGGCATATCTCGATCTGCTCTCGGCGGAAAACAACTACATAAACGCAAAGAAAAATCTGGTGACAATAGAAAGCTCGATACTTAACGGATATTTCCAGCTTAAGCTTCTACTCGGGAGGGAAGAGTTATGAAAAAGGCGGCAGTTCTCTTTTTGACGACTGTAATGTTATTTGCGGGATGCAGGAGCGGTGAAACTCCGGCTCCGCAAAAAAAAACGGAAAAACAGGATAATGATATTCCGATTGCAAAGAGGGAGGAAAGGAAAATTCCTTCTGTCCAAAAACCGAAGCCCATTCCCCCGAGGAAAGTCAGGGTGATGGATGTGACCCCGGGCAAGGTTGAGAAGAAACTCACTTTCAACGCGGTAACCGAAGCGATAAGGGACGTCGAACTGAAGGCCCAGGCGAGCGGTGAGATAGAGAAAGTCACTTTCGACATAGGAATGTTTGTGAGAAGGGGAGATCTTCTCGCCGTAATCGATCCCGATCCCAAGAAAAACGCCATGGATCGGGCGGAGCTCAACCTCAAAAAGGCGGAGCTCACCCTGGAGCTTAAGAAGAGAATATTCGAGAGGGACAAACTTCTCTACGAGGAGAAGGGAATATCCCAGGAAGGATTCGAAGTGTCGGAAAACAGCTTCAAGCAGGCTGAGCTGGCCATAGAGCAGGCTCAGAGCAATTTTGATCTTGCAAAGATAAACCACAACTTCTGTTTCGTCAGGGCGCCTTTCGACGGAGTTGTCGTAGACAAGCCTTCCCAGCTGGGACAGTACGTGACAATCGGTACGCCGATAGTGAGGATAGTCGATACCAACAACCTTCAGACAGTTATCGGACTCACCTACACCGACATGCTTCTCCACAAGAAGTACAACGCAAAAGAGGTCGAGATAGTCCTTCCGGATAAAAAGGTCGTCATAGGAAAAATCAAGGGTGTAGCGGAAGCTCCGGACAGAACCACTTCACTCTACCCGATGAAAATCGTCTACAAGAGCGCAAAGGACGACATTTCACAGAAGAAGGTGCTCTTTCCGGGAATGCACCTGCAGGTTGTTCTTCCGGTAAAGACCTATGAGAAATCCTTCGAGATGGACCGGAACCGTTTGATCCTCAAGGAGGGGAAGTACCTGCTCTTCTCGGTTGACGGGAAAAAAGCCAAGAAGCAAGAAGTTGCAATGCTCGATGACAACGGCGACAAGATGATAGTCCGTTTCGTTGAAAAGGTCGGAAAGACCGTTTCCGTTGTCGTGAGCGGCCACGAGGCTCTTAAGGACGGAAATCCCGTCGAAATACTGGAGTAGGCTATGTCGATAGTAAGACTGATACTTAAAAAACCGATAATTTCTCACTTCATCTTCTTCTCAGTCCTGCTCTTCGGAACATTCGCACTGATGAAGATGCCGGTTGAGGAGATGCCCAACACTCCGCTGGACTTTGCAATCGTGGTTACGATGTATCCCGGAGCAAGTCCGCAGGATGTGGAGAGGCTCATCTCCATACCTCTCGAGGACGCCATTGCAAACGTTCAGGATATTGATGAAATCAGGTCGAAATCCACCAACGGGAAATCGGTGATTTCCGCAAAATTCATTGAAAACGTAGAAAATTTTGATCAGAGAGTTCTCGATATCCAGACAGAGATAAACAAGGTGAACGATCTTCCGGATCGCAACGAAATGTTCGGTCCCTACGTCTACAAAATCGCCTTCGGGGACACCGTTCCCCTGCTTAACGTCATGCTCAGCTCCGACAAGATCGGGGCGGATGAGTTCAAGGATATCGTAGAGAATCTGAAGCGCTATCTCTCCAGTAAAGTCAAGGATATAAAAAATATCGAGGTTGCCGGGGTCGCCGATAAGGAGGTCAACATCTACGTTGACAACGACAAGCTGCTCATGTACAACCTCTCGATCGACGACATCTTCATGTCCATAATGGCAAACAACTTCAGGATTCCCGGCGGAAACATGGACATCACGGGAAAGAAGTACGTGGTCAAAACCATCGGAAACCTCAAGGACATAAGACAGGTAGAAAACATCGTCATAAAGAACGCACCCGGCGGAATACGTCTCTATCTCAAGGATGTGGCCAAGGTTGACAAGAGCTACATCAAGGGCAGCGTGGAAAGTTACCTCAACGGCAAGAAGGCCGCCTCCCTCTACGTCATGAGAAAGAGCGACGGAAACATCGTGGGTATCAGCGACGACGTAAAAAAGCTTGTTGCCGACTATTTCAAGGATCGGGACGACATAGAGTTTTCTTTTCGAAGTGACCAGGGAAAACAGGTTAACGAAACAATCTCGATTCTAAGGAACAACGCCCTTCTCGGAATGCTGCTCGTCGCAATACTTCTCTTCTTCTTCATCGGCTGGAGGGCAAGTTTCCTCGCCATAATCGGAATTCCGTTCTCCTTTTTCGCCGCATTCTTCTTCATGCACTTTTTCGGGTACACTATAAATTCCCTCTCGCTTTTCGCGATGATTCTCGTATGCGGAATGCTGGTGGACGACGCAATCGTAGTCATAGAGAACGTTTACCGTTACCGGGAGGAGGGCTACAACCGGTTCGAGGCCGCACTTAAGGGAACAAAGGAGATTCTTCTCCCTGTTCTCGCCGCGATTCTCACGACCATAGCCGCATTCCTGCCTCTTCTCATGCTCACCGGAATGATCGGAAAGTTCCTCAGCCAGCTGCCGATCGTAATCACATTCACGCTTGCAGCCTCACTTCTCGAGGCCATATTCGTCCTTCCCGTTCACCTCTACGAGATGAAAAAACTGTACGTAAGCAAGGACAAAAACGACAAGAAGTGGTTCACTAAAATAGTATTCTTCTACAAAAAGGCGCTCAATGCGGCCCTGAACAGGAGATACCTCTCTTTCGGATGCGTCTTTCTGGTACTCATATTCTCGATCTTTCTCGCCAGTAAGCTCAAGATCGTTCTTTTCGGAAAGGAGGTTTCGAACGTCCTCGTCGCAAAGATCGAGCTGGCGGAAAACACACCTATGAAAAAGACCAAGGAAGTTGTGAAGGAGATCGAGGATTACGCTCTCAGTGAAATCTACCCCAAAGAAATAACATCCTTTGTTTCGATTATCGGAAGAGTCATAGAGGATTACAGGTGGATAACAAAGGAATCCGTCGCGGAACTCAGGATGGATCTTAAGAATTATGATCAGGATCTTGCGCAGCGGGTGAAGGAAAAGCTCCGTAAGAAGGCCTCCCAGATTCCCGACATCATAACATTCCAATTCCTCGCCGGACCATCAGGCCCTCCGTCGGGGAAGCCCGTCGATGTAAAGGTTGCCGGAAAGGACATCAAAGTTCTCGAACAGATCGGTGACCGGATTGTGGAGACTGCGAGAACGATCCCCGGCATCGTCGACCTCCGCGGAAACGCCATGTACAAGATCAGCGAAATGATCATCGTTCCCGATATGGAAAAGCTCAACAACGCCGGAATCGCCCTCAACACCCTGGCGACGACGGTGAGAAACTTCACCGCAGGAAAGTATTCAGGAAAGTTTCTCGATGACGACGGAAGGGAGCTGAAGATATGGATAAGGTTCGATGAAAACACGAGTTTCGTTCTCGACGATATCCGAAACATGCCCCTCAAGAGCAGTCGCGGCACCATCCTTCGAGTTAGGGACGTCGCGGATATCAAGGAGATACAAAGTATTGGAAATATTCGCCGCTTCAACAGAATGCGCGAAACAAGGGTTGTGGCTAACGTTGATTACAGGGTTACGACACCCTACGAGGCGAATAACAAACTTAAGGAGAAGCTGGGGAATATTGAGGATGAATTTCCGGGCTACACACTTGAATTCAAAGGAGAAAAAGAGGAGCAGGACAAAGCGTTCTTCGACGTGATGATAGCGTTCCTCACTGCCGTTACCCTCATCTACGTTATTCTTGGAATCCAGTTCAACAGCTTCGGACAGCCGCTCATCATCATGGTAACCCTTCCCTTCGCCTTCATCGGCGTCGCCATCGGACTCTTCATAAGCAACCTGCCCCTTTCGCTCATGGCGGTAATTTCTCTAGTCGCCCTTGCCGGAATTGTCGTTAATGACTCGATCATTCTAGTCGACTTCATAAACACTCTTTCCCAGCACAAGTCCAGACGGGAGGCCCTTGTCGAAGCGGGTTCGAAGAGACTCCGGCCCATCATTCTCACAACCGTGACCACAATCGGGGGGCTTCTTCCCATGGCTATTTTCGCCGACGGCACAAACAAGGTTTGGCAGCCCATGGCGATCACCATAATCTGGGGAATTGCCTTCGCTACAATGCTCACCCTCTTCGTAATCCCCGTAATCTACGCGATAATAGACGATATCAGGGGGTTCTTCGCAAGAAAATTTGGTAAACCTGTGGAAAACGGCGATCAGTGATCGACTGGACCTGAAATTCCGTAAATTGATCGATAAATATTCGGGCGCTTTCAAAATTCATATCTTCTATGGCTTTGGGAAAAGCTAAAGGAATTATGAGGGGATACCTCTTCTCAACACTCTTTCAACATCTCTAATGTTGAAAACTCAGTTCAAACCCTTGTTGAAAGGGATTACAACGGGCATATGCCATTTCCCAATAAATTGACTTCGATATGTCAGACAATATAATTCTTCAGGCAAAATTTAAACCAGAGGTTGATATGTCGAAAGTAGCGCTCATTACAGGAATTACCGGACAGGACGGCGCCTATCTCGCCGAATTTCTTTTGAAAAAAGGATACCGTGTTCATGGAATAAAAAGAAGGAGTTCCCTTTTCAATACCGACAGGATAGATCACCTCTACCAGGATCCCCACGATGAAGACGTAAGGTTTTCCATGCATTACGGTGACCTGACCGACAGTACAAATCTCATAAGAATAGTTCAGGATGTTCAGCCTGACGAAATATATAATCTCGGAGCCCAGTCCCATGTAAAAGTGAGCTTTGAAACACCCGAATACACTGCCAACACCGACGGACTCGGAACGCTCCGACTTCTGGAAGCCATTCGAATTCTCGGAATGGAGAAAAAAACCAGATTCTATCAGGCCTCCACATCCGAACTCTACGGACTCGTGCAGGAAGTTCCGCAGAAGGAAACCACACCCTTCTATCCCAGAAGTCCATATGCAGTGGCCAAGCTTTACGCCTACTGGACAACCGTCAACTACCGCGAAGCCTACGGAATGTACGCCTGCAACGGCATTCTCTTCAACCACGAATCGCCGTTACGGGGCGAAACCTTCGTGACAAGGAAAATAACCCGTGCAGCCGTAAGAATCGCTCTCGGGCTCCAGAGCTGTCTCTATCTCGGAAACCTCAGCGCAAAGCGGGATTGGGGTCATGCAAAAGATTACGTCAGGGCCATGTATTTGATGCTTCAGCAGGAAAGCGCCGAGGATTTCGTAATATCCACCGGAGTAACAACCGAAATACGGGATTTCGTAAGAATGACCTTCTCGGAAATCGGAATAGATATTGAATTCCAGGGATCCGGAGAAGATGAAAAAGGAGTGGTTGCGGCTATCAATGAATCCCTTCTTCTTGAAAAAACCGGTTCCGAAATCTGCAGATTGAAAAAAGGTCAGACTGTGGTGAAGGTTGATCCGTCATATTTCCGACCCACGGAAGTTGAACTCCTAATCGGAGACAACACCAAAGCAAAAGAAAAACTGGGTTGGGAGGCCGTATACACCCTGCCGGAGCTTGTCGCGGAAATGGTTTCCTGTGACATGCAAGAGGCAAGAAAAGAGGCGCTTCTCAAGGACAACAACTACTTTGTGCCCAGGAATTACGGAGAATAGAGCGTGAACAAAAATTCAAAAATATATGTATCCGGACATCGTGGACTTGTCGGAAGTGGAATTTCTCGAAAGCTTCGAAAAGAAGGGTTTGAAAACATTGTTGAAAAAACGCACAGCGAACTTGATCTCTGTCGCCAGCTGGATGTTGAGAATTTCTTTGAAAAAGAGAAGCCGGAGTACGTATTTCTCGCCGCTGGGAAAGTTGGCGGAATCCTTGCAAACAACAGGGATCGAGCCGATTTCATCTACGAAAATCTGATGATCGCATCCAACGTCATTCACAGCGCTTACAAATTCGGAGTTAAAAAACTTCTCTTCCTCGGTTCCAGCTGCATCTACCCCAGAAACGCGAAACAGCCCATAGAAGAGACCGAGCTCCTCACAGGTGAACTGGAATACACAAACGAACCCTACGCAATCGCAAAAATCGCCGGAATCAAACTCTGCGAAAGTTACAACCTTCAATACGGTACGAACTTTCTGAGTGTAATGCCAACGAACCTCTACGGACCCAACGACAACTACAATCTTGAAACGAGCCACGTCCTCCCGGCGATGATCCGTAAGTTTCACCTCGCGAAACTTCTCGAAAGCGGAGAAAAAGAAGCGATTTTAAAAAATCTCGGCACCCAAACATGGGTCGAAACATCTGAAATTCTTAAAAAATATGGAATATCCGAAGGAGAAATAAAACTCTGGGGCTCAGGATCCCCGAAAAGAGAATTTCTCCACGTCGACGATCTCGCTTCCGCCTGCCTGCATCTGATGGAAAAAACGGAATTCAAAAACCTGACATCAAATAAAAAAGAGATCAGGAACACCCACATAAACATCGGCACCGGAATTGATCTGACGATCAGGGAACTCGCAGAAACCGTTAAAAAAATCGTCGGATACCAAGGAAAAATCCATTGGGATACCCAAAAACCAGACGGCACCCCAAGAAAACTCCTCAACATAGACCGGATAAAACAACTCGGCTGGACCCCTGAAATTTCCCTCGAAACCGGAATCCGAGAAGTGTATGAAGAGTACTGGAAAAGGTAAGCTCCTATTGCAAACTCATTATCAGTGTAATCCGCGCAAACTGCAGTAGCGACGGTCTCTATCTGTAGAAGAAACATCAGGGTAATCATGACAATCAGTAAAATCTGTGGTCAAAAAGAAATCAAGGTAATCATGGCAATCAGCGTAATCAGTGGTCAAAAAAGTGGATTATCCATCGCTAAAAACGTATCTTAAGAATGATTGTGTAAAAAGAGTAAAATTTGAAGGTAAAACAGGAAAAATATTTAAGGAACAGCGTTGAGACTGGACACCGACATTAAAAATAAACTTGTGGCGCTCTCCAAACGAATTTTCGGAGCAGAAAGCAAATTATACCTCTTCGGCAGCCGCGTTTATGATTATAAAAAAGGCGGAGACATCGACCTTTTCGTCGAAACCGACCTGGAAATAAAAATGGAGCACAAAATAGAGTTTCTCGTCGCCGCCGAAAAAGAAATAACCGCCCGAAAAATTGATCTTGTCGTAAAACCCCTTATAAAAGGCACAAGAGTATATTTGAAACCGCCAAAAAAGAGAGTGTTCTCCTATGTTGAAAGAAGCGCTGGGTACAAGGTATCTTCACTATAAAAGAGCTTATGACAGCTATAGCGAAATAAAAACTTACGCGGAAAAAAGAAGTTATTTTAATAGAAATATCTATATTTAAGAGGTCGAAAGGATGCAGATCGAAAGAAAAATAGCAGTAATCGGACTCGGATATGTCGGGCTTCCCCTTGCCGTTGCATTCGGAAGGAAATCACCCACCGTCGGATTCGACATAAATGAAAAAAGAGTATCAGAACTACTCGAAGGCTGGGACAGAACTCTCGAGGTCGAATCTCATCTTCTCAAGGAAGCGAATCATCTTACCTACACGACAACTCTTGACGGAGTTGAAGATTCCGATTTCTACATAATCACAGTTCCCACCCCGATCGACGAGCACAAAAGACCTGATCTGACACCTCTCATAAAAGCCAGTGAAACCGTTGGAAAAGTTCTTAAAAAGAACGACATAGTTGTCTACGAATCGACAGTTTATCCCGGATGTACCGAAGAGGTTTGTGTTCCGATCCTTGAGAAGTTCTCCGGCCTCAAATTCAACCAGGACTTCTTCTGCGGTTACTCACCCGAAAGAATCAATCCCGGAGACAAAGAGCATTCAGTTGAAAAAATAAAAAAGTTACCAGCGGATCCACACCGGAAATCGGGAAAATTGTGGATGACGTTTACAAATCAGTAATCATCGCCGGAACACACCTCGCCTCCTCGATGAAAGTCGCCGAAGCTGCAAAAGTTATAGAAAACACCCAGAGAGACATCAACATCGCATTCGTAAACGAACTTTCGATGATTTTCGAAAAGATGGATATCGACACACACGAAGTTCTCAAAGCTGCCGGAACAAAATGGAATTTTCTCGATTTCAGGCCCGGACTCGTCGGTGGACACTGCATCGGAGTCGATCCATATTACCTCACACTAGGATACAACCCCCAAGTGATCCTGAGTGGAAGGAGAATCAACGACAACATGGGCGCATTTGTCGCCAACAAAGTCGTCAAATTGATGATCCAGAAAGGAATCCAGATAAAAGGCTACAACGTCCTCGTAATGGGAATCACATTCAAGGAAAACTGTCCCGATATAAGAAACTCAAGAGTAATCGACGTAATAAGCGAACTCAGGGAATTCGGCTGTGAAGTTGACGTGCACGATCCACTCGCCGACCACGAAGAAGTAAAGGAAGAGTACGGAATAACACTCGCCCATCACGAAAAAATCGATTTCGCAAGCTACGACTCCGTAATCCTCGCCGTAGCCCACGACGAATTTAAAACAATTGATCTGGATAGCATCGGAAAAGAGAAAAAAGTCCTCTACGATGTTAAAAACTTCCTTCCAAAAGAGATCGTGGACGCCAGACTTTAGGAAAAAACGGTCGATCAGCCAAAAAGAATGCAGATAATTTGGAAAAAAGGGAAAGCTGAAGTAAGATGATTCGTATTTTTTGGTTGTAGAATAAGAAAAAAGTGAGATTTTAGGAAAATATATGAAACCGAGAGTAATAGAAAATTCAACAGCCCTGGTAACCGGTGGCGCCGGATTTATCGGCAGCAACCTTGTTGAAACATTACTTAAACAGAATAACAAAGTCGTCTGCCTCGATAACTTTTCCACAGGAAAAAGGGAAAACGTAGAACCTTTTCTCGAAAATCCCGATTTCACACTTATCGAAGGCGATATAAGAGATTTAGAAACATGCAGAAAAGCCTGCAGGAATGTCAAATACGTTCTTCATCAGGCTGCTCTTGGATCCGTTCCAAGATCCATAAAAGATCCCGTGACGTCGACCGAAGTGAATATCACCGGTTTTGTAAATATGCTTGCCGCCGCAAAAGAAGGTGGAGTGAAAAGATTTGTTTACGCTGCAAGTTCCTCAACCTACGGAGACAGCAAAGAGCTCCCCAAAGTTGAGGATAAAATAGGAAAGCCTCTTTCACCATATGCAATTACAAAGTATGTGAACGAACTCTTTGCCGAAAACTTCGGACAGATATACGGGATAGAAACAATCGGACTCCGCTATTTCAACGTTTTCGGAAAAAGACAGGACCCAAACGGAGCATATGCCGCAGTAATCCCAAAATTCACAATGCAGCTTATGAAACACCAGCCGCCAGTTATAAACGGAGATGGAACATTCTCACGGGACTTCACATACATTGATAACGTAGTTCAGGCAAACCAGCTCGCCGCAGTTACAGAGAATCCCGAAGCCGTAAACAAAGTTTACAACATAGCATACGGCGAAAGAACCGATCTCAACGAACTGGTAGCAGAGCTAAAAGAAAACCTTTCAGCATTTGATAAAAAGATAGCAGAGATAAAAGTGGAACATGGCCCCGAAAGAGCCGGAGACATCCCCCACTCTCTCGCATCGATAAAAAAAGCCGAAACACTACTCGGCTACAAACCGAAATTCAGCATCAAAACCGGCCTAAAAGAAGCGGCGAAATGGTATTGGGAGAATTTAGGCTAGTCTATAGCCCGAATAAGGTGTTCACAGGTGGGAATGTGGATTCGCTGAAATCTGAAAATGATTTCTTTAAACGCTCTTTGTAGTTATTGTCGCGGTTTGCCAATAAGTTGACTTAGCTGTTCCAGCTAATATAATTCAAATGGCAAAATTTAAACCAGAGGTTGATATGTCGAAAGTTGCACTCATAACAGGAATCACAGGTCAAGATGGAGCCTATCTAGCTGAATTTCTTCTGGAAAAAGGATATAGTGTTCACGGTGTGAAAAGAAGAAGTTCTCTTTTTAATACCAACAGGATTGATCATTTATATCAGGATCCTCATGATGAAGATGTGCGATTTTCAATGCATTATGGAGATCTTACGGATAGCACGAACCTGATACGAATAGTTCAGGAAGTAAAACCTGATGAAATATACAACCTTGCGGCTCAATCCCATGTGAAAGTGAGTTTCGACACTCCGGAGTATACTGCCAATTCAGATGCGCTTGGCACTTTGAGACTTCTGGAAGCTATCCGAATTTTGGGGATGGAGAAAAAAACAAAGTTTTACCAGGCCTCAACATCCGAACTCTACGGGCTAGTTCAGGAGGTTCCCCAGAAAGAGAGCACACCTTTCTACCCAAGAAGTCCTTACGCTGTTGCAAAACTCTATGCCTACTGGATAACAATCAACTACAGAGAAGCCTATGGAATGTATGCCTGCAACGGCATACTTTTTAACCATGAGTCACCTCTAAGGGGTGAAACCTTTGTAACCAGAAAAATAACTCGTGCGGCAGTTCGAATAGCGCTCGGTCTTCAAAAATGTCTCTATCTCGGAAACCTAAGCGCTAAAAGAGATTGGGGACATGCAAAAGACTATGTTCGCGCAATGTATCTAATGCTTCAACAGCAAGAAGCGGATGACTATGTTGTATCAACAGGTGTTACAACTGAAATCAGAGATTTTGTAAAAATGGCTTTTTCTGAACTTGGCATAAAAGTCTCCTTCAGGCGAAAAGGTGTTGAAGAGGTAGGCTTTGTTGAAGAGATTGATCAAAAAATCTTAGCTGAAAAAACAGGTGAAGATCTTTGTTCTATCAAGCCAGGAGATCCGATAGTAAAGGTAGATCCAAGATATTTCAGACCTACTGAAGTTGACCTTCTTATCGGAGACAACACCAAGGCTAAAGAAAAGCTGGGTTGGGAACCGGAGTACTCTCTCTCTGAACTTGTAGCGGAAATGGTTTCTTCTGATATGACGGAAGCTCGAAAAGAGGCCCTTCTAAAAGATAACAACTACTTTGTGCCAAGGAATCATGGGGAATAGAAAGTGAATAAGGATTCTAAAATATACGTTGCAGGACATAGAGGACTTGTTGGGAGTGCTCTTGTAAGAAAACTCGAAAAGGAAGGTTTCACGAACATTATCTCAAAAACACATAGCGAACTCGATCTTTGCTCTCAGTTGGAAGTAGAAAAATTCTTTGACAAAGAGCAACCAGAGTGTGTTTTTCTCGCGGCAGCAAAAGTCGGAGGAATTCTTGCAAACAACTCATACAGGGCAGAGTTTATCTACGAAAATTTGATGATTGCATCCAATGTGATTCACGCCGCCTGGAAATATAAAGTAAAAAAACTTCTATTCCTGGGATCCAGCTGCATCTACCCCAGAAATGCAGCGCAGCCAATGGACGAGAAAGTGCTTCTTACCAGTGAGCTGGAATACACAAACGAACCCTATGCAATTGCAAAAATCGCAGGAATTAAACTTTGCGAGAGCTACAATCTCCAGTACGGAACTAATTTCCTCAGTGTAATGCCTACAAACCTTTACGGCCCGAATGACAACTACGATCTTGAGACAAGCCATGTCCTTCCGGCAATGGTCCGAAAATTCCATCTGGCAAAACTTCTTGACGAAGGAAACAAAGCTGAAATTGTGAAAAACCTTGAATGCGCAACATGGGATGAAGCATCAAAACTTCTTGAAAAGCATGGAATATCGAAAGGTAGAATAACTCTATGGGGAACAGGAGCTCCCAAGAGAGAGTTTCTCCACGTGGATGATCTTGCATCGGCATGTCTCCACATGATGGAAAAGGTTGAATTTAAGCATCTGTCCAAATGCAAAAAAGAGATTCGAAATACCCATCTAAACATAGGGACTGGAATAGACCTCTCCATAAACGAACTTGCTGAAACAATAAAGGAAATTGTAGGATACAGCGGTGAAATCAACTGGGACACAACAAAACCCGACGGCACACCCAGAAAACTACTAAATATTGATGAAGTACTAAAAGTTGGTTGGCGAGCTACCATTTCTCTTGCTGAGGGTATTCAAAAAGTTTATTCAGAGTATCTTGGTGAGGATTTTTGAATTGCAAATGCTTCTAAATCCAAGACATGGTGAAAAGCCAACAAAGAGCTTAACGAAAAGTTCAAGCCTTAAGGTTAAGACAAAGGTGAAATAGATGGATTATTTGGATTCAGAAAACAAGGATCTTGCTGAAAAGAATTTTGAAACAACTCCAGAACTGGATATTTCGGAAGAAAGAGAACCCATTTACGTTACAAAAACCTATCTTCCCGATATCGACAAGTACAAAGCATATATAGATAAAATATACCAGACAGGATGGCTGACAAATAATGGAGCATTGGTTCAGGAGCTTGAAAAAAGATTGTGTGAATACCTTGGTGTTGAGCATCTGCTCCTTGTAGCCAATGGAACACTCGCTCTTCAAGTTGCATACAAAGTTCTAAATTTAAGGGATGAAGTAATTACAACCCCATTTTCCTTTGTGGCCACAACTAGCAGCCTTGTTTGGGAGGGACTTGCACCAGTTTTTGCAGACATTGATCCAGAATCCTTAACAATTGATCCAAAGGAAATTGAGAGAAAAATCACAAACAAAACTTCAGCCATTGTCCCGGTTCATGTTTACGGAAATGCCTGTGAAATAGAAAGAATCCAGGATATTGCCGATAAAAATAATTTAAAAGTGATATACGACGCTGCCCACTGCTTCGGCGTTAAATACAAAGGTGAAAGCATCCTCAAAAATGGAGACATCTCCATAATAAGTTTCCATGCCACCAAGCTGTTTCACACCGTAGAAGGTGGTGCCATGATTTTTAAAGATAAAAAGACATATGAAAAAGCAAAAGCAAAAGTTACCTTCGGATATGTAGACGGAGAAATAGAGCGACTTGGAATAAATGCCAAAATGAGTGAATTCCATGCAGCTATGGGACTCTGTGTTTTAGATGAGGTTGGCACGCTACTTGATCGCAGGGAACATATTTATAATTACTACAAGAAACTCTTAAGTGAATCAAAAATCATATTACCCAAGTGGAATAAAAATTGCTCCTTAAATTATTCTTATTTTCCTGTCATTTTTGAAAATGAAAGACATCTTAAGCATGTGGTTAACGCTTTAAAGAAGAAATATATTTTCCCAAGGCGCTATTTCCATCCCTCACTAAATTCAATTTCATGCTTGGAGACAAACACATCATGCAAAAAGTCAGAAAGTATATCGGAGAGAATTCTGTGTATACCGTTATACGACAACTTAGAAGAAAAGAGAGTTTTGGAGATCGCTAAAGAGATCATCAAAACAACAGGACCAAAGCAGATAGTATAAAATAACATGTATCCTTTTTTAAACTTCGGTGGTGGCAATGAGTTGCAAAAAAAAGTATCACGATTTTTATAATAATATTGATAGAAAAAATAATTACTACAGAAGTAATGGCTTACAAGATACTCCTTTATATAAAAAAGTACTTCATAATATTAAAAAATTCAACTGTATAGATAAAAAAGTCCTCGAAATAGGATCAGCAGACGCTAAGTTTCAACACATTGTTAAAGACTACACAGGTGTTGATATAGGCTCAAAACTAAAAGACTTTTATGAAAAACCATTTTATGTTATTGATGAGAGTGGAGACTATCCTTTTGCTGACGGCTCTTTTGATTTTATCTTTACAAATGCTGTGTTTGAACACATTCCAGATCTTAATAAAGCTCTAAAAGAGATGTTACGAGTTTTAAAAAGTGGAGGCATAATCATGTTTAACCCGGCATGGCAATGCCGTCCTTGGGCTGCGGAAGGTTATATTGTGCGACCATATAGTGATTTTAATATTTATAAAAAAATTTATAAGGCCTCTGTCCCGATAAGGGATAGCGTGTTATTCCGCTTGCTGCATGTGATGCCAAAAAGATTTATTGCACTCCTTTTGTTTGCAATAAACATGAAATGGTTTAAAAGAAAAATATTTTTCAAAAAATTGAAAGCAAACTATGAAAAATACTGGCATTCAGATAGTGACGCATGTAACAGCATTGATCCATACTTTGCTATACTTTATTTTAAAGCAAATGGTTGCCAGATATTGAATTACCCAAATGCTTTTTCCCAATTTTTTGTTAGGACCGGTTACTTGATTGTAAAGAAAGGGTGAAATATTGAAGTTTTTCCTAGTTGTGTAGTCATACAAGCTCTTGAGGTATAAGTATGTGTAAAAAACCTATAATAATTTATGGTGCTTCAGGACATTCCAAAGTGGTAGCCGATATTGTTAACCTAGAGAAAAATTATTCAGTTTTTGGATATATAGATGATTTTGATAAAGCAAATCACGGGGCTGAATTTTTTGGTTCACGTATCGTTGGAGGGAGAAATGATCTACTCAGGCTTAGAAAAGAGAAGAACTTAGAAAGTGTAATAATTGCATTTGGAGATAATAAGAAGAGATTGGATCTTTTAAAATATTTAAAAAAAGAAGGGTTTAATATTGTTAGAGCCTGTCATCCGAAGTCTATAGTAGCTGATGATGTTCAAATTGGATGTGGTTCTGTCATTGCGGCTGGAGCTATTGTTAATTCTGCGTCATTTGTTGGTCAGGGCGTTATAATTAATACTGGAGCTACCGTTGACCATGACTGCTTTATTAATGATGGTGCGCACATATCTCCAGGTTGCCACCTTGCGGGAAATGTCTCTGTTGGAAAATGTACATGGGTGGGAATAGGTTCGGTTGTTAAAGAAAATATTATGATTGGAGATAATTGTATTATCGGAGCTGGATCTGTTGTTTTAGAAAATATTCCAAATAACACATTAGCTTATGGTTCTCCAGCAATAAATATTAAAAGTTTAAAATAGGAAGTATTTATTGAAAATGATTAATCAATATGATTATAATCAGATAGCAAAGACCTGGTTAGTAGTTTTTTATTGTCCGCTAAGCACATGTTGATTATGAAAAAAAAATTCATTTATATAAGTTCGATAGCTGCACCTCATCAGGTTAGATTGGCAGTGGAGCTAAACAAGTATATGGATACAGAGTTCTGGTTTTACGATAAAACAGGACACAGACCCGACTGGTGGCAGGTTGATCTTCCAGATAACTGTAAAATACTGGAAAAAGTTCTTTTCAAAAAAGTTGGCAGATACTACTCTCCTGATATAGTTTCTCTTCTTGAACAGGTAAACCCGGATATTGTAATGATAGGTGGTTTTTTTATTCCTTCAAACTACTTTGTCTACAGATGGGCAAAAAAAAGAGGAATCAAAACGATAGTTTTCACAGAAACTTTCAGAAAAAATGGTAAATTGAGGAAGAAAAGTTTTCTAACCAAGTTGACATCATTTTTATACAGAGGTGTCGATTCTGTCTGGGCGTGCAACAAGGATGCATGCGAACAGATGGAAAGTGTGTTGCCTAAACTCCGTAAAAGAATAGTAGAATCAAGGTATGCTGCAGATATCGACCGTTACTTTGAACATCCTCTGAGAGAAAAAAAGAAAGGGTATACCTACCTTTTTGCAAATAGACTTACCGATATATACAATCCGCTTCTGGCAATTGAAATTTTTAAGGAAATAGTTGAAAAAAGTCCTTCTTCAAAACTCAAAATGAATAGACAGGGAGAGTTGTTCGAGAAATGTCAATATCTTATAAAAGATCTTTGTATTGAAAAAAATGTTACATTTCTGGATGATATAAAAAGCTGGGACGAGATGCATCTCATATATAAAGATAGCGACATCCTGCTCTTTCCTGCAAAATTCAGCAATGGAAACTTTACAATAATGGAGGCCATGGCCTCCGGAATGGGAATTGTAATCAGTGACAGGATAAAAGGACAGAGCCATTTTTTTAAGGAAGAGAATAATGGGTTTCTGTCTTCTCCTGAAAAGGAAAGTTTTATAAAAAAAGTTTATAACTATATAGAGAATCCGGATCTTTTTGAGAAGCATGCGGAAATAAATAGAGAGTTGGCCATGCCTCTGTCGGCAAAAGGGACGGCGAAGGATTATTTTTTGAATATAAAAAAGCTGTACGGTGACAGTTAAAGTTTATATTGTCATTACATGTGAAGGAGCTCTTATGAAAGTTTTGATTTTGGCTGGAGGATTTGGAACAAGACTCAGCGAAGAGACTGGACTCAAACCAAAACCTATGGTTGATGTTGGAGGAAAGCCTATTCTATGGCACATAATGAAGTTGTATTCTCATTACGGACTCAATGAGTTCGTTGTGCTTCTTGGATACAAGGGCTACCTCATCAAAGAGTATTTTGCCAACTACTTTCTTCATCAGAGTGATGTCACAATTGACCTTACAAACAACTCTATGGAGATTCACAAAAATCATTCAGCGCCCTGGAAAGTTACACTGATAGATACCGGTTTGGAAACAATGACCGGCGGAAGAATAAAAAGAGCTGCTGATTATATTGATAACGACACTTTTTTTCTCACATACGGAGACGGTGTTGCAGATATAAATATTGCTGCCACTTTATCCTTCCACAAGGAGCACGGAAAGCTTGTGACAATGAGTGCAGTACAACCGGAGGGACGTTTTGGAGCTTTAAATATTGAAGATAATTCAAAAGTTTCCAACTTTCTTGAAAAACCCAAAGGGGATGGCGCATGGATAAATGGCGGCTTTTTTGTATGTCAGCCGGAAGTCATCAAATATATTGATGGAGATTCAACAATATGGGAACGAGAGCCGCTTGAACGACTTGCGCAGGCAGGGGAGGTGATGGCTTACCACCACCGTGGATTCTGGCAGTGTATGGATACTTTGAGAGATAAACAGAAGTTGAACTCCCTTTGGGAATCTGGTGCCGCTCCATGGAAGGTGTGGGAATGAGGCTATTTGGGGACCTTTACCGAAATCGCAAAGTCTTTCTTACAGGGCACACAGGCTTTAAGGGAAGCTGGCTTTCTCTATGGCTGGAACAGCTTGGCGCCGACCTGACAGGATACGCTCTTGGGCCCGATACAAACCCTTGTCATTTTTCCATGATTGACCTGAAAATGAATTCAATTCTTGGCGATATAAGAAATAAATCCTCATTCCAGGAAGCGTTAAAAGAATCAGAAGCGGAAATAGTTTTTCACCTCGCGGCACAGCCACTTGTCAGAAAATCTTACAAAGATCCTCATCTTACATATCAGACAAACATAATGGGGACAGTTAATCTTTTTGAAGCTGTGAGATCTTGTCCAAACGTAAAGGCCGTTGTAATAGTCACAACAGATAAAGTTTATGAAAACAGAGAATGGTTTTGGGGCTACCGGGAAAATGATCCGATGGGAGGTTACGATCCCTACAGCTCCTCAAAAGGCTGTTGTGAACTCATCGTGAACAGCTATCGAAACTCCTTTTTCAACAACAGTGACTTCGGAGAAACCCATAATACGCTGATCGCATCCGCAAGAGCCGGAAATGTAATCGGTGGCGGGGATTGGGCAGAAGACAGACTTGTCCCGGATATTATGCGTTCCATTTCCGAAAACAGGACTGTAACCATAAGAAGTCCTCATTCAACGAGGCCATGGCAGCACGTACTGGAACCTCTTTCCGGTTATCTCCTCTTGGGACAACGATTGCTTGAAGGTAGAAGTGAGTTTGCAGAAGCATGGAACTTCGGCCCCGCAGAGGAAGGTGCTCTAAGCGTAAAGGATGTTGTTACGAATATAAAAAATGAGTGGAGCAATCTCGACTATAAAATTCTAAACAGTGATAAAAATCCGCACGAAGCCGGTTATTTGAAACTAGACTGTTCCAAAGCGAATATCAAGATGGGATGGAAACCAATTTGGAATAATGAGAAAACATTCAAGGTCACTACAGAGTGGTATCGAGAGTACTACCGAAAAGGAAATATTCTCTCTACCCACAACCTCAAAGAATATTCCGATCGGATGATTTCTGAAAATGAATAGTAGCAAGATGAACATAGCAATAACTGGAATATCAGGCTATCTTGGCAGCTGCTTGGCAAAGAATCTGGTGAAGGAACATCGTGTTTTTGGTCTTAAAAGAAAAAATTCCGACTGTTCCAGGATCAAGGATCTTTCAGACATCGTTCTTTTTGATGTGGAAAACAGGAATTTGGAAGATCTCTTTAAGAAAATAAAAATCGATGTTGTAATTCACTGCGCCACCTGTTACGGAAGAAGCGGTGAAACTTTTGATGAAATTATGGAAGCAAATGTCATTTTCCCATTGAAGGTTATCTCTACAGCCGAAAAACATGGCGTGAAGTTTTTTATAAACAGCGATACTGTACTCAACAAATTCACGTCAACCTACTCTCTCTCTAAAAAGCAGTTTCTGGAGTGGCGAAACAATTTCAAAAAAATCAATTTCGTTAACGTCCAACTAGAGCATTTTTATGGACCTGGAGACAGTGATAAAAAATTCGTCACAAGAATGATCCACTCTCTCATTCGAAATGAACAGGAAATTAAACTCACATCCGGAAAACAAAAAAGAGAATTTTTATATATCGATGACATTGTAAATGCCTATGATGTTGTCTTGAAAAATCTTTCCAAATTATCTGGTGAATCAGAAGACATTGTTGTATCTTCTGATGAGAAGATTTCAATAAGAGAGTTTGTTGACTTACTGAAGAGTAGTTTGGGGAATACAAAAACCTTTCTCAACTTTGGGGCAATTGAATCCAGACCAGAAGAGGTTAAACCAAACTGCAGAAGAAAATCCCTTCTTGAAAGTTATGGTTGGAAAGCTCTCTATTCTATAAGTCAGGGAATAAAAGAGACCGTAAAAATTGAAAAACAGCTAAATAGGAACCAATAGTGATGAAGGATCAGCTTAAGAAAGAAATCCTGGATAAGGTTTCTCAATACTATGAGGCAGTACACAAACCTGAATACGATAAAGATTTTGTTCCTGGAGAATCTAGAGTTAATTACGCAGGAAGAGTTTTTGATGAGAAAGAGTTAATGAATCTAGTGGATTCTTCTCTGGATTTCTGGTTGACATACGGCAGCTACTCAAAGAAATTTGAAGATGGACTGGCAGAATTTTTGGGTGTAAAACACTGCTCTCTTGTAAACTCAGGTTCTTCAGCAAACCTTCTCGCCTTTATGACCCTTACTTCACCAAAGTTAAAGGAAAAAAGAATTAAAAGAGGTGATGAAGTTATTACAGTTGCTGCATGTTTTCCTACAACGGTAGCACCCGTTGTTCAATTTGGTGCGGTTCCGGTATTTGTTGATATCGATCTGGAAACTCTCAATATCGACGTGTCCAAACTGGAATCAGCGTTTTCTGAAAAAACCAAAGCCGTCATGATTGCTCATACTCTGGGGAATCCTTTCAATATAAAAGCTGTGAAAGATTTCTGTGACAGACACAATCTATGGCTGATCGAAGACAACTGTGATGCTCTCGGTTCAAAATATGATGGAAAATACACTGGTACTTTTGGAGACATTGGAACGTCAAGTTTTTATCCTCCACACCACATGACAATGGGAGAAGGTGGAGCTGTTTATACCAACAGTACGGAACTTTATCACATAGCGAACTCTTTCAGAGACTGGGGTAGAGATTGCTGGTGTGAAAGCGGAGTCGACAATACCTGTGGAAGAAGATTTTCCCAGCAATTCGGTTCGCTTCCGTTCGGTTACGACCACAAATATGTCTACTCCCATTTTGGATACAACCTCAAGGCAACCGACATGCAGGCCGCGGTTGGCTGTGCTCAGCTGGAGAAGCTCCCCTCGTTCATAGAGAAGAGGAGGGAAAACTTTCAATATCTGTATGAAAATCTCAAGAAATATGAGAAATTTTTCTATCTTCCGAAAGTAACTGAAAAATCGGATGCCAGCTGGTTCGGATTCTGGTTGACAGTGAAAGAAGATGCTCCATTCACAAGAAACGACCTAGCAGAACATCTTGAGAAAAACTTGATTCAAACAAGAAATCTCTTCGCCGGTAATATTTTGAAACATCCTCTGTTTGACCATCTTGAAAAGAGTCTAGATTATCGTGTTCCTGAAGAGATCTCTAATACAGATAAAGTTATGAACCAGACATTGTGGATTGGACTTTTCCCAGGTATGAAAAGAAATCAAATAGATTACATGATCAGCAAGTTTGAGGATTTTTTAAAATGAAATATTTAATTACAGGCGGCTGTGGGTTTCTCGGTTCGAATCTAGCAGATGAAGTACTTAAAAGAGGAGATGAACTCCATGTTTTAGATAATCTCTTCAGGCAAGGAAGCAGTGAAAATCTAAAGTGGTTAAAGAATCGTGGTGAACTTGTATTCCATCATTCAGATATTAGAAATTACAACGATATCGAAAGAGTTGTTAAAGAAATTAAGCCTGATGTGATATTTCACCTGGCCGGTCAAGTCGCCATGACAACATCAATTGATAATCCCAGATTGGATTTTGAAATTAACACTTTAGGAACACACAACCTTCTTGAAGCTGTAAGGAAATATTCAAAAGACAGTGTTGTTCTTTATTCATCAACAAATAAAGTATATGGTGATTTCTCAAACATCCATTTCCATGAAACGCCAACTCGATATGTTGCAGAGGGATTTGAGAATGGATTTGATGAAAAATTTCCCCTGGAGTTTCATTCGCCTTATGGCTGCTCAAAAGGTGCTGCAGATCAGTACCTGATGGACTACAGTAGAATATTTGGATTAAAGACAATAGTTTTTCGTCACTCTTCGATGTATGGCGGGCGGCAATTTGCCACTTTTGACCAGGGATGGGTTGGCTGGTTCTGTCAGAAAGCGATAGAGATAAAGAAAGGTGTTCTGAAGGAACCTTTTACAATTTCAGGGTCGGGAAAACAGGTTAGAGATCTTCTCTACGCTGACGATATGGTTAATCTTTATTTTTTAGCCGCAGAGAAGAGTGATGCTCTTGCAGGAAATGTTTTTAATATAGGGGGTGGTGTAGAAAACAGTTATTCATTAATCGAGCTCTTTTCTTTTCTCGAAAAAGAACTCAATATTGAGATGCGATACAAACAGCTTCCCTGGAGGGAGAGCGACCAGAAAGTTTTTGTTGCCGATACATCGAAAATAAAGCTTATGACCGGTTGGGAAGCTAAAGTTTCAAACATGGATGGTGTTCGAAGGATGCTCGAGTGGACACAGGACTTATTTAACACTTGAGTTGAGAAAGAGTATGAAAATGAATGATGGAAAATCCCCACTGGTCAGCATTCTCATTCCCGTATACAACAGGGAGTCCTTTATAGAAGAGACAATAGAGAGCGCTAAAAGACAGACATACGGTAATATCGAAATAATTGTCGGAGACAACTGCAGCACAGACGGAAGCTGGGATATAATCTGTTCCATGGCAAAAAATGACAATCGAATTATGGCTTTTAGAAACAGTACTAATCTTGGGCCTGTAAGGAATTGGCAGGCATGTCTTGAAAAAGCAAGTGGAGAATTATGTAAGATTCTTTTTTCAGATGACAGAATGCTACCTCGTTTTGTTCAAGATGCTGCATCGCTCTTAAACGATGATACAGCATTTGTTATATCCCATGTAAGAATGGATTATTGCAATGGAAAAAGCATAGTTGCATTTAACCGCTACTCAGGTTTGTTTTCTTCTGATTTTTTTATAAAAAATTTAGTAATAGACAATGGTGAATTTTCTGTGTCTCCAGCCTGCGCACTTTTCCGAACAAAAGATGTCAGAAAGAATCTTATATTGGAGATTGAAAATAAGGATTGTTTAGAGTTTTCAAAATATGGAGCAGGCAATGATCTGCTAATATTTCTTCTAACAGCAAAAGATTATGAGAAAGTCAAAATTATGGATAAAGCTAGCATAGTTTTTTCACATCACAAAGATTCTCTTTCAATAAAAAATGACTTACGAATATATTATGATTATGCAAAACTCTTTTTTTTGAAAGAATATGATTCATTAGAACTTAGAAGTATTTTTAAGACACTTTTGCTTTATCGTAGTTACCACATAAGCGGTTATGGGAACATATATTCATTGGCACATAAAGAAATTAAAGCGCGAATTAGGTTGGGTTTTTTTATTGCTAAGCTACTAAAAAAAGCGCTTAAAATTATTAAGAGGGCTGTGTCTAAAAATGCTTAGAAGGTTTCTCTTAGAAAGAACTATCGAGGTCCCTGTTGCTGCAGACAAACGGCTAGCAAAAGCTCGAATAAACATAGTTTGTTCAATCGTTTTACATCTTTTTAATGCAGCCACAATGTTTCTGTTCGTTCCTGTTATGCTTCAATATTTTGACAACCAAAAATACGGCATTTGGATTACAGTTAACTCTATTGTTGGCTGGCTTTATTTTTTTAATCTTGGTTTAGGACATGGAGTAAAAAATAGAGTGGCTGAAGCAATGGCTTTAGGGAATATAAAACTAGCAAAAAATTATATAAGTACAGGTTATGTTTTTTTGTCAATGGTAAGTTCGTTTTTACTTGTTTTGTTTTTTGTAATCAATCCTTTTCTTTCTTGGAGTACTGTTTTTAATGTATCTCCATCTTTGAATCCCGAACTGAATGCCATGATTCGCTGTGTGTTTGCTTCTTTCTCAATAAGATTGACGCTAAAGTTAATAAATAGTATCTTGGAGGCGCACCAAGTACCTGCAATTTCAAAATTAATTGATGTGTCAGAGAAGATCTTTTTGTTAGTTGGAATATATGTTCTGTCATACTTTACCAAAAACTCATTGGTTTATGTAGGTGCATTGTCTGGGATTGCTATTGTTACTGCTCCTCTGATAGCATCTATTTATTTGTTTTTTAATAAATATAGGCTATACGCCCCCTCTATTAAACACTTCGGCAAAAAGTACTTAAAAGATTTAACAAGCTTGGGCGTAAATTTTTTTATTGTTCAACTGGCAGCTGTGATTCTCTTTTCAACTGACAATTTTATTGTCGTTCAAATTTTTGGTGCAGAGAAAGTTGTTCCTTACAATATTGCAAGTGGTTATTTTAAAATGTTAGTTGCGGTATTTGGACTTGTTCTTAGCCCTTTCTGGTCTGCTTTTACGGAAGCTTACAAAAAAAAGGAAATGATGTGGATTCAAAACGTAGTCAAAAAGCTGATTGTTGCATGGTTGGCGGTTTTACTTTTTGTCGTTTTGATGGTAATCCTCGCCCCAACAATTTACAAATTTTGGGTTGGAGATAAAGTTAAAATTGATATCTTATTAACTTTAGGTATGGCACTTTTTACGTTGCTATTGACTTGGAACAATATCTTCTCGTTTTTTTTAAACGGCGTTGGCAAGTTAAAAATATCAATTTATGCGGCCATTTTTCAAGCGTTCATCAACATCCCTTTGTCGATTTTTTTAGCTAAATATACCATTTTGGGTGAAGCTGGTGTAATATTTGCCACATGCATATGCCTAGCGTTAACAGCTGTTTTATTACCAATGCAAAGCGCAAAGATAATTATGGGAAAAGATTGTGGCATATGGAGAATGTAGTTGTTTTTTATTTAGAATACATTTTTTCAATCCTATTGCTGATCGTGTATTCAACGTAATAAAATGGAATATAAATAGTTAATTTGTAAGAAGAGTTGTTTTTGGAAAATGTTACTATTTTAAGCAACGATAAAAAAACAAAATCACTAATATTTTTTTTAAAGTAGCAGTAATTTTATTTCTAAAAAGGAAAATAATCGGCGCTTAAGATTTATGTAAGTGAAATTTAGAAACAATGAAAGATGTTATTTGAAAATTAACAGGAGAGGCTGAAAGTTGCAATGAAACCAAAAATATCAATAATAACAGCTAATTACAACAAAGGGAAGTATATTGAAGATACAATTAAATCTATAGTTGCTCAAAATTATGATAACATTGAGTATATTGTTATAGATGGGTGCTCTACTGATAACTCTTTGGAAATTATAAGAAAATATAGAAACCACATAACATATTTTATAAGTGAACCTGATGATGGGATGACGGATGCGTTGATCAAGGGGTTCAAAATGGCTACAGGTGAAATACTTGCTTGGTTGAATTCTGATGATAATTATGTAGAAGGTGCATTAAGTTATGTTGCAGAGATGTATTCAACCCATGAGTTTGATTTTCTATATGGAGATGGATATTTTATTGACAAACATGGATCTCGATTTAAAAGAATAAGATCTAAACCCACAAATTATCTAGCACAATCTTATGGCGTTGTATCAATATTGCAACCCTCTTGTTTTTGGTCGAGGAAGATTTTCGATGCTGTGGGAGGATTTAATCCGGAATTTAAGGTAACAATGGATGGAGACCTTTTTACCAGAATTCTAGCGCACAACAAATTAAAAACGATAAGATCTAAAAAACCATTGTCAGAATTTCGCATACATCCCGAACAATCAATTTCCTGGGCACCTGAAGGAAGATATAAAGAAGAACGGGAAAGAATTAAGAAGAATTATAAGTCCTCAAATATTGTAATTCATTTTTGGCATAGATTTTTCTATAAATACTACTCTTTCTTTAAAAGTTTTTTCTGACAAGGAAACCATAATATGAGTACTCTTAGTTCTGGTATCGCATTTCAATTATCTTTATTTCTTTTTTTGTTAAGTATAGCTGCATTAATGATAAAAAGAATTAATGTTTTTGGATTATACATATTTATTCTTCCTATTGTTGCTCTTTGGATAGAAATTGGTGTTAGCACGACATTTGCTGAAGTTTTGTTGTTTCTAATTTCAATATTCATTTCAATTTATATTATCCTTTCGCATCGTTTTACATTTCATTGGTTTGGAAACAATCGATTTCTTTTCATTTTTTTTACTTATATATGTTTTTCGACTATTATTATTTCAAATTTATTTATTGATAATCAGCAAGTCCTTTCTGTAAACTATTTTAGATCTGAAGGCCGCTACGTATCCCAAATTTTACTAAACCTTGTTTTGTATTCACCGTTTTTAGTTACACGATTTTTCATCAAAGACAAAATAGATATTATAAAGTATTCGAAAATATTTATTCGCTCTGTTGTGATTTTATCTATCATTGGCTTTTTCCAAGAAATAGTTTTTCTTTTTAGCGATCAAGATTTAATAGCTCCTAGGCATATGGGAGAGGTGCTAGGGTTTTTAAGGATCAGTTCTTTGTGTGGTGAACCAAAAGGGTTTGCAGGAATACTTTCTGTTGCATATTTCGTTATCGACTCTTTCAATAAATTTAACCAAAGCCTTTTTAAACGTGATTTTTTAATAAAGTTTTGTTTAATGGCAGCTCTGTTTCTAACTTTTTCAACAAGTGGATATCTCTCCTTTCTACTGGTGTTTTTTGTAACTAATATTCTCAATCCACTTTTAGCTAGAAGTTTATCAAAAAACTTATTGACGAAAACTGTTAGTTTGTCAATGGTTTTATCTTTAGTATTTATTTTTGGAGATTTTTTCAGCAAAGTATATAATGAAAGAATTGATTACCGCCTAGAGCAACGCAATGTTCTTTATCAAGATGGAGAGCAAATTGGTCTTCCTGTAGGAGATGATACCGATGAGGTAATTTTTATTTTTTTAAAAAACAATCCTTCTTGGCTTGTTTTTGGTACAGGAATGGGCAATGTTCATAAACTTGCGAACTCGTACATTCCAGATAAATACAAATACTACATGGAAGACTCAATCTTTGTTGCAAAAACTGGTTATATGCGATATTTGTCAGAGTTTGGCATTATTGGTTTTTTGCTTTTTGTATTTTTTAATTTTAGTGTTATAGGAAGACTATTTTCTCTTTATAGGAAGACTAGGGATCTTCACGGAGGGATATTGTTTTTAATATCTTTGTCTGTATTTTTACTTTTTCTTACTAGAGGGCATTATATTATTTTGCTATACACAACTTTTCTGGCCTTTGGCAATACCTACCTTAATAATGTGCTTAGAGAGGGATAAAGATGAAGATTCTATTTCCAATAACGGCTTTCTATCCTTCACAGGTTGGCGGACCTTGTAATTCCGTCTATTTTTTAGCTAAAGCTATGGCAAATATGGGGCATGAAATTATGGTCTTAACAACTTCCCACGGGATTGATGCATTTCATGATATACCATTTGATAAAACTATTACAATGGATGGCTTTAAAGTCATCTATAGTACGCCATCTTTTATTACAAAATTTTTTCAGATTTTTTCACCTTTTTCGAAGATTCCAAAAAATCTTAAACTTAATATTAACAACTTTTATCCAGATGTTGTGCACTTTTCTTCATTTTTTGATCCAATTGTCCACCTTTCAATTCATTATCTAGTCAAGAAACGAATACCGTACATAATTTCTCCAAGAGGAGAGTTAGGCGAGGGAGCTATAGATAGCAAAAGATTCAAAAAGAAGGTTTTCTTGTCACTACCTACTATCAAAAGGAATATAGAATTGGCCGCAAAATTTCATGTAACTGCTGTAGTTGAAAAAAATTGGGTTGATAATGTTTTGATCAAAGATATGAAATACTCCCTTTCTGGAGGATATGAATTAATTCCAAATATGGTAAGTGATGACCTTTTCATATTAGATACAGATTCTTTAGAATGTAACTTTGATATTGATGGTGGTTACATCCTTTTCCTTTCTAGAATTGCAAGGAAAAAAAACATTGAGCTATTGATTAAATCATTCGCAAAAGCCAATATCGATAAGAGACTAAAACTTGTTATTGCAGGCTGGTCGGGGGAAGATCCTCTTTACACCAAGGAGTTAAAAAAATTATGCTCCAAAATAGGACTTTCGAATAAAGTAATTTTTACAGATAAGGTTATTACAGGCACAGCAAAAAGAATCATGTATAGGAAAGCAACTTTATTTGTACTGCCATCTCATTCTGAAAATTTTGGAATGGTGGTTTTAGAATCACTTGCCCAAGGAACTCCTGTTATTGCATCAAACGGAACACCTTGGGAAATTCTTGAAAAATATAATTGTGGATATTGGGTCGATAAAAATTCAGATGCAATAATAAAGGCGATTGAAGACTACATGTCCAAGAAAACTGATGAAAGGGAGCGTATGTCAAAAAACGCCATTGAATTAGCTGGAATATACAAAATGAATAAGCTGGCCCATAAATATATTAAAATGTATGAATCTACAATAGATGAGCAAAAATAATGTGTGGTATTGTTGGATTTTCAAAACATAGTTCTATCGCCAATTATTTGCCTAAGATGCTTGACAAAATTTCTCATCGAGGCCCCGACAACGCCAATTATTTTGTCTCAACAGATAAAATGTGTGGCATCGGACAAGTTCGACTTTCAATTTTAGATATTTCTTCCGCAGGAAATCAACCAATGTGTGATAGGTCTCAACGATATTTGATAGTTTATAACGGTGAAATTTATAATTTCATTGAACTTAAGCAGGAGATAGAAGAAAAATATTCTTTTCAGGATTGGCATTCAAGTACGGACACAGAAATAATTATAGAGGGCTTTGCTAAAGAAGGAATTTCATTTATTGAAAAACTAAATGGAATTTTTGCGATAGCAATATTTGATAGGAAGGAACAAACTCTTTTTGTGACAAGAGATCCTCTTGGCGTAAAACCTTTCTATTACACAGAGCAAAATGGTGGCTTTTTCTTTGCCTCTGAATTGAAAGCTCTCCTTTCTATTGATAATCTGAAAAGGACTCTCAGAAAAGAATCACTGGCTGACCAGTTATCGTTTATGTATGTACCGGAACCTTTCACTATGTTTGAAGAATTCTTCAAGCTCCCTCCGGGAGAATTCCGAATCTATAGACATGGTCAACTGAAAGAGCAGGGCATTCTCTTCCAAGATATTTTCAGCGAAGAGATATCTATTTCAGAAAATGAAGCGATTGAAGAATTTCAACGTCTTTTTGGAAAGGCTGTTGAGAGACAGATGATGTCTGATGTTCCTGTCTCTGCATTTCTCAGTGGCGGCCTAGATTCCTCCGCAGTTTTAGCTGAAGCACGTAAGAACAGTTGTGAACTGAAAGATGCCTATACTATATCTTTTTCTAGAGATGATATGCGCTATGATGGCACGAGTGACGATCTGCACTATGCAAAAATAGTAGCAGACAAATATGGTGTAAAGCTTAATGTAATGGAAGCTAACTTGAATATGCTTTCGCTTCTACCGGAAGTTGTTTATCACTTGGATGATGGGCTTGCAGATCCAGCTGCAATAAATACATATCTCATCTGCAAGCATGCAAGAGAAAATGGAATAAAAGTTATGCTATCGGGGCAGGGAGCTGATGAAATTTTCGGTGGCTATAGAAAGTATCTTGCTGAGAGTTTCTACAGTAACTTTCCTGGGATGTTGAAAAAAATGATCTCTTTTGCCGGAGCTTTAACCCCGGCATCAATTCCTGGAAAGTTCAATGCCCACTTAAGAAGATTCAAAAAGCTTTCGGATAATATATCTCTTGACCCAAGAGAGAGAGTTGTTTCCCTTGGAATGTGGAACAAACGTGAGAAAGTCATTTCCCTTTTTAATGATTCGAAAGATATCTACCCAGGGAAAACTCATCTTGCATTATTTGACTCTTTAAGCTCAGGCTCATCAATTAGAAAGATGAGTCTAATGGATCAGAAACTCTATCTCACTTCTCATAACCTGAACTACACTGATAAAATGAGTATGATGGCGGGAGTCGAGGCAAGAGTGCCTTTCCTTGATTTCGATCTTGTAAAATTTGCCAATTCTCTTCCTGACAAGTTAAAAATCAGGAGAGGAGAGCAGAAATATCTTGTTAAAAAGGCAATGGAAAAAGAGTTGCCAAGAAGTGTCATATATCGTTCAAAAGCAGGTTTCGGTTCCCCGATAAGAGCTTGGTTTCGAAGTGAAAATGAATTGATAAGAAAGTATTTTGACAAGCATAGGATCGCCGGACAGGGACTCTTCAGTGAACATTCGGTTCAGAATCTTTTGAACGAAAACTTTTCAGGGAAAAAAGATAATTCATATACAATATTTGCTCTCCTTAATTTCCAGATTTGGTGGGATCATTTTATGGAATGATGGTTGTGCTGGAATCCCTTGCCCAGGGAACTCCTGTTATAAGCACCAAAACGACTCCCTGGAAATCGTTAGAAGATTTCAACTGCGGATATTGGGTTAATAAGGATGTCGATTCGATAAAAACGGCGATTGATAACTTTCTTTCAAAAAGCGAATATGAAAGAAAAGAGATGTCGATCAACAGCATGAAATTGGCAAAAGAATTCTCCGCCGATAAACTTGCGGGCAAGTATCTTCAAATGTACGAGTCAATTCTCAAGCCAAAGGAGTGATCCGTCGTGTTGGTCCGGCGAAGGACGGTTACTGCGAGATAGTCGTTTAAACAGCTGTACTGCCAATCTTTTTGACCGATTTGTTTTTGCAGGTACAATGATTTTCGAAACTGTTTTTTTCCGATGGAGTATTATTTATGAAGTTTTTTAATACTGCGGGTCCGGTCAATATGCCGGATCATTACAAACTTGATACTCTTCAAAGGTGGGACCTCGATGAAATTTTGTTCCTGATCGATCAGAGAAAGTATTTTATTCTTCATGCTCCGAGACAAACGGGAAAAACAACCTCTCTCCTTTCTCTGGAGAAGTATTTGAATACGGAGGGGAAATATTACGCGATCTACATAAATTTTGAGGTGGCTCAGGCAGAAAGAAATAGTATGGAAGAAAGTATAAGATTACTCGTGGATGAAATCCAGAAGAGTGTTGAAAGTTTCATTCCAATGGATGGTAATTTTGATCCTGATTTTTCTGCAAAGGAAAATTTGGGACATAATTCTTTCGCTGACTGCTTGACAAACATCTCCAAGCTCACTTCAAAGCCGCTGGTTCTTTTGCTGGACAATTTGGACTGTCTGGGTGATGAACCATTAAATTCCGTTTTGCGCCAAATTCGTTCAAGATATCATGAACGACCTGATAACTTCCCTTCCAGCATTATTTTTGCCGGAATTCACGATATAAAGGACTACAAGATTCCCAGATCTGAAGAAGATAGTGCTTATGGGGACTGTGTTTTTAACATTAAAGCGGCAGTTCTTCAGATGAAAAACTTTTCCCGTGAAGATGTTGAAAATCTTCTTCTTCAGCACACTAAAGAGACCGGCCAGAGATTCGAAGACGATGTTTTCGATCTTGTGTGGAATTATACGGAAGGTCAGCCGTGGCTTGTGAATGCTCTTGCCTACGAGGTTACTTTTAAAATGAAAGAGAACCGTGACAGATCGGTTGTCATCACAAAAGATATGATGGAGGATGCGAAAAACAGGCTTATTCTTTCAAGAGCGACACATCTGGACCAGCTTTCGGATAAGTTGAAGGAGGAGCGGGCAAGAAATGTCATTCTTCCGATGATTCAAAATACTCATGCTAAAACAAGCGAGGATGATGAGCAGTACTGTCTTGATCTTGGATTGATAAGAAAATCCGACAGGGGCTTGGTCATTTCAAATGAGATTTACAGGGAAGTGTTCGACGGTATGAATTTCAAGATCTGGGGCGTTTGATAAAAGGCAGGAGAAAAGTATGGAAAAGAAAAGGCTGGCACTCGGATCCAGCGATTTCAGGGAAATAATTGAAGAGAATCGTTACTATGTCGATAAATCTCTGCTGATCAAGGAGTTGATCGATTCAAGCGATAAGACAACTCTTATTCCCCGACCTAGAAGGTTCGGAAAAACTCTCAACCTCAATATGATTAAATGTTTTTATCAGAATAGCGATTTCCTGAATAACAAGTACGATCCGAAAAAGCTTTTCGAGAATTTGAAAATCTGGCAGGAGGATGAAAAGTATCTGGAAAAATGCGGCAAGTATCCTGTTATTTATCTCACGTTCAAGGATGTGAAGGACAGCAATTGGGAAAATTGCTACGAAGGTATCGTCGCTCTCGTTTCGGATGAATATGAAAATCATTGCTATCTCTTCGATTGCTTATCCGAAAAGGAAAAGGCCTATTTCAATAGGGTGATGAATCGAAAAGCCTCATCGAAAGAGTATCAGGATTCTCTAAAGGTGCTTTCAAAACTCCTCTCGAACCACTATGGCCGTAAGGCGGTTATTTTGATAGACGAATACGACATGCCGATTCAGGCTGGGTATTTTTACGGCTATTACGACAGGATCATAGAGTTCATGCGGAATTTCCTTTCGGGCGGTATGAAGGACAACGAGTTTCTTGAAAGATCCGTCATGACTGGAATTTTAAGAGTCGCAAAGGAATCCATCTTTTCCGGCCTCAATAATGTCGGTGTCGCTTCCATTCTGAGCAGTGAACATCAGGACAAGTTCGGATTCACGGAACAGGAGGTTGTTGAACTTCTGGATTACTATGAGGGAAGTTACGATATTAATGAGGTTCGAGAGTGGTATAACGGCTACATCTTCGGTGACACCTACATATACAATCCCTGGTCGATTCTGGAGTTTGTAAAAAACAGATACACGTTTTACCACTGGTGGATAAATACCAGCTCAAACGATTTGATAAAAGAGCTGATAACAACAGCAGGTGCTCCGGTAAAGCAGGATATGGAAACTCTTCTCAGGGCTGGATTTATTGAAAAGGTTGTGGACGACGCGATTGTCTATGAAGATGTTTACAAATATCCTGATGCTTTATGGAGTTTCTTCCTTTTCTGTGGTTATTTGAAGATTGTGGGATGCGAAACCAGGGATATGAAGAGATACTGCAAACTTGTTTTGCCGAATAATGAAGTGAAATACATCTTTGAAATAACTGTCAGCAACTGGTTTGACAAGAACATTTCGAGTCCGATCTACCTCAAAAAGGCATTACTGGAAGGGGATGTTCGAACTTTTCATTCCATTTTACTTGAGTTCGCCGAGAAAACGTTCTCCTATTTCGATGTAAAGGGTACGGAGCCGGAAAGATTTTACCACGGATTTGTTCTGGGCATGATTTCTCACCTGAGCGATGTTTTCGAAATAAAATCAAACAGGGAGTCCGGCCGGGGAAGATACGATGTGATGCTGATTCCCAAGGATAAGACACAGTTCGGAATTGTTTTCGAGTTCAAAAAGGTGGATACGAAGCTGAAGGAAACTCCTGAAGAGGCTATAGAAGACGCTAAGAAACAGCTCAAAGAAAAAAATTATCGCGCAGAACTGGAAAATGGCGGAGTAAAAAATATCCGCGAGATCGCTATCGCTTTCGAAGGCAAGGAGATATTGCTGGAATCTGATTAAAAGGGGCGATTCGTGAATCGCCTCTACGAATGTCATAAATCCATCCCATAAAATTGGCAAAACCGTTTACTTCCGCTAAACTGGGGGCAACTATTTGAAAGTTTGAAAACGGTTGTCGGTAGCAAGTAAAATTATGATCGAGATTTTCCTGAAAAACTTCTTATGTTGGAAAATAGACACATGAGTACGGGTTTAAGATGGATTTGAAGTTATTGCTAGCTTCAGGAGAAGGTGAATCTCTGGAGTTCAAAAAGAGTTTCGGTAAGGAGACGATAGTTTCTCTTGTTGCTTTGGCAAACTGTTCGGGTGGAAAAGTTCTGGTTGGAGTTGATGATAAAGGTATCATTTCAGGTGTAGAACTCGGTCCTGAAACAGTTCAAAAGTGGTTGAATGAGATAAAAAACTCCACCTATCCTCAATTAATTCCAAAGGTGTTTGAAATTTCGGTTGATGATAAAAAGGTTGTTGTTTTTGAAGTTGCCGAACAACCTGTAAAACCGGTTTCATATAAAAATCGATACTACAAAAGAAGATCAAACAGCAACCATATCCTTTCTCTTGAGGAAATTGTGGACTTGCAGCAGCAAAGTATGCAGATTTCATATGATTCATATTTTGTCGGTGGGGAAATTTCTTCCTTGCGTATGGATTTAATTGAGAAGTTTATCAGAGATGTTAATTCAACCGGGCGAATACAACTGAATGATGATCTTCTTCTCAATTTGACGAAGCTCCAGTTGATAAGAGAAGGAAAACCTACTCTGGCGGCACTGCTTCTTTTCGGCGATACAAACTACACTATTCACATAGGAAGATTCAAAGGTTTAGACACCATTCTAGATGATATGATAATCAAAAAACCTCTTCTGTTGGCAATTGATGAAGTTTTGATTTTTATTAAGAAGCATATTAACCGCTCTTTTGAGTTTGGTGATGATCTAAAACGAAAAGAGGTATGGCAGTACCCGATTCTTGCAATTCGCGAACTCCTTTTGAATTGTGTAGCTCACAGAGACTACAAAAGCTCCTCAGATGTCATCATAAAGATTTTTGATAATAAAATAGTCTTCTCCAATCCAGGGAAAATATATGGAGACCTGACAGTCGAAGATCTTAAAAGAGACGACTACACATCTTCGCTTAGAAACAGGCTTCTTTCGGAAATGTTTTTCATTCTTGGTGATATTGAAAAATATGGAACGGGTTTCCTCAGAGTGAGGAGAATGTTGAAAGAGCATGGAAATCTCCAATTGAACTTCAGGGAGATGGGAAATAACTTTATCGCGGAGATAGAAACCCCTACAGAAAGTTCCCAGAAAAGTTCCCAGAAAAGTTCCCAGAAAAGTTCCCAGAAAAGTTCCCAGAAAATTCTGGAATTAATCAAATCCAATGAAAATATTACGATTTCAGAGCTGTCTTCAGAATTGGGGATCAGTGACAGGGCCATTAAACGGCATCTGGCAAATTTGAAGACGAAAGGCTTCCTCCGGCGTATCGGCCCCGACAAGGGTGGGCACTGGGAAGTGGTTCGGAATGGAGAGGGTGATTGATGAGTCATCTGATTAAAGTTTGTACAGATAAAGAGTATGGTGGTTTTTCGAAGTTCCGTGAGAATCAACATAGAGAAATAACCCCTCCTGACCTCCCCTTTCAAAAAGGGGAGGAAAAAGAAGCTCTTCCCCCTCATTATGAGGGGAGGCAGGGAGGGGTTATTTCCCTACATAAAATCAATCATTATTTTATTTCAAATAAAGAGGCAAGTGTATGAAACAGATCATTCAGTCGTTTAAGACGGGAAAAATGGAGGTCGCGGAGGTTCCGGTTCCTCAGTGCGGAAAGGGGATGGTTCTCGTCAAGGTTATGAGTTCTCTCATTTCCGCGGGAACTGAAAAGATGCTTGTGGATTTCTCCAAGAAGTCTATGCTCGGCAAGGCGAAGGATCGACCTGATCTTGTTAAGCAGGTGATCAGGAAAATGCGTCAGGAGGGCGCTATTTCCACGGTGAAAAAGGTTTTCAACAAGCTGGATACGCCCATTCCTCTCGGCTACTCAGCTGCCGGAATGGTTGTCGCAGTCGGTGAGGGTGTTAACGACATCAAGGTCGGTGAGCGTGTGGCTATCGCAGGTGCCGGTTATGCCAACCACGCAGAGTACGATGTTGTTCCGAGAAACCTTCTCAATCCGATTCCAAAAAGTGTTTCATACGAGGATGCCGCCTTCACCACTGTCGCTTCCATCGGCCTTCAGGGAATCAGGAAAGCTGCTCCGACGTTGGGTGAACGAGTCGCAGTCCTTGGTCTCGGCTTGATCGGCCAGCTGACTGTTATGATGCTGAAAGGGAACGGTTGCAGGGTTGTCGGATTCGATCCCGATCCATCAAAGGTTGAACTCGCGCTGAAAAACGGTGCGGACGTTGCTGTTTCCTCCGACATTGAGCAGGTGGCTCTTGATTTCTCAAAGGGTTATGGTGTCGATTCCGCCATTATCACGGCGTCGGCAAAATCTAACGCTCCCATAGTCACTGCAGGTGAAATTGTAAAGCAGAAGGGTATCGTCGTCATGGTCGGTCTCACCGCTATGGATATTCCGAGAGATCTCTACTACAAGAAGGAATTGGAATTCAAGATGGCGACCTCCTACGGTCCGGGAAGGTACGATCCCACTTATGAAGAGGGCGGACTCGACTATCCCTTCTCCTTTGTCCGCTGGACCGAGGGAAGAAATATGGAGGCTTTTCTCGAGATGATCGAGGACGGAATCGTTAATCTTGAAACTCTTAAAACCCACAGGTTCGACATAGAAAAAGCTCACGATGCATATGGGATGATCGATGAAGGTAAGGAGCCATACATCGGAGTTCTTCTCACATACAGGAATAATAATGAAGATACCACAATCGAAAAACCCAAGGCGATAAGGCTTAAGGAGAAGGCGAAAAGCGGAAAGAAACTGAATGTCGGTTTTATCGGCTGCGGAAACTTCGCCCAGGCTGTTCTCATGCCCACCTTCATAAAGAATAAAAAGGTAAATCCGAAGGCGATTGTGAGCAGAAGCGGATACAGTGCATACTCTTCCGGCAAAAAGTTTGATGTGGAGATGGTTTATCCCGACATTGACGAGATGCTTGAGAAGGAAAAAATCGATGCCGTTGTAATTTCCACGCGTCACAATCTCCACGCCGACCAGATTGTGAAGGCTCTGGAGAAGAATATTCACGTTTTTGTTGAAAAACCGATGGCTCTCAACATTGATGAGCTGAAAAAGATCCATAAAGCCCATAAGGAGAGCAGCGCCGTTCTCCAGGTCGGTTTCAATAGAAGATTTTCCCCTTTTGTCGAGAAAATGAAGAAGGAAATTCCCCCAAGCGGCCCCATGATGATCCATTACGATGTGAACGCGGGCGTAATTCCTTCCGATGTCTGGATTCACGATCCGGAAGTCGGCGGAGGCAGAATTGTCGGAGAGGGATGCCATTTCATAGATCTTATCTCCGCAATTTCCGATTCTCCCGTGAAAGAGGTTTTTGCATCGGCAATTTCTTCCGACTCAAGCTCATATCGAAGCGACGACAACGTTATGGCGACGGTAACTCTCGCAAACGGACACGTTGCCCACTTTTCATACCACGCAATGGGAGGAAAATCCCTCAGCAAGGAAAAAATCCACGTGACAAGCGGAACAAAATCGATGCTTCTTGATAATTTCCGCGCTCTTCACGTTTTCGGCGACAGCGAGAAGAAACATTCCTCAATGGCCCAGGAAAAGGGATTCAAGGAGGAGGTTGAAGCGTTCATCAACGGAATCGGTGCCGGTTCTCCTGCGATCAGCTTCGAATCCGTGATAAATACAACCCTCGCCACCTTCGCCATCGAGGAATCGATTAGAAAAGGCGAAAAGGTGAGTGTTGAAGAGATGGAGAGGGAACTTTTCGGTATATGAAGCTGCTGACTCTCTTTCACACTCTTCGCCATCTTAAAATCCAGCAGATTTTCCATCTCTTCAGAAAGAGAATTGTCGGCGGGTTGAAAATTGAAGAACCTGCCGATTTTTCCTTCTCCTTTCCGGAAATATCAACGGAATTTCCAAAAAAGATGAAAACGCTGGAAATCGAGGTCGAAAATAAGTTCTTTAGGTTTATCGGAAAGCGACTCGAATTCCGCGGCTGGGACATGGATGAGGAACCGCTCTGGATTTTTAATCTTCACTATTTTGAATATTTAAATCAAAGAGAAATAGATAGCGATCAAGGATTTGAACTTATTTTAAGTTGGATAGATTTTATAGAATCGAATCCGAAGAAAAAGGAACTCTATCTCCATTCCTATCCCGCTTCGCTGAGAGTTGTGAACTGGCTCAAGTTTCTTCATTTCCACAAGGTCAGAAATGAGAAGATAGAAAAAAGCATCGCGACCCAACTTCTGATCATCTTCAACAATCTGGAATCGGATATTCAGGCCAATCACCTTTTTACAAATCTTTCGGCGCTGATGTTCGCCCTTCCCTTTTTTTCTTCGCCCCAATTCGAAAGAATACGGAAACGAACGGAAAAACTCTTCCTCCTTGAAATGAAAGAGGAGGTTTTTGAGGACGGCTGTCACTACGAAAGATCTTTTCTCTACCATTCGATTATTCTGGAAATGCTTCTGGATATAAAAAATATCGGATTTGAAGTTCCGGATCTTGATGTGAATTTGAAAAAGATGGAAAAAGTTTTATTCAGCTTCGTAGTCGATGGAAAAATCCCTCTTTTCAATGATGCGGCCTACGATATTGCGCTGGATCCGGAAAAATTATTTCAATATTGCGAAAAATTGGGGATAAAACAGAGTTTCGGAAAAGATATTCTCTTTCCGGCAGGAAATTTTGCAGTTTTGAAGTGCGGAGAGCTGATTCTTCACGTCGACGGAGGAGGAATGGTTTCATATCAGCCCGGTCACATGCACGCGTCCGCTTTATCTTTTGAGATTTATAAAGACGGAAAAAAGATGATAACTGACAGAGGCTGCTTAACCTATCTTCCGGGAAAAGATCGATCTTTTTTACGCTCGACGGCCGCCCACAACACAATTTCGATCGACGGCAAAGATCAGCACGAAATGTGGGGCGCTTTTCGTGTCGGAAGAAGAGGGCGGAATTATCCGCTTGCCGTAGAAGGAAATACAATCTTTGGAAAAGTCCGCGGCTGGAGGGGAGAAGTTCATGAGAGAAAATTTACTCTTTTGGAAAAAGGATTGAGAATTGAGGATCAAATTACTTTTTGCGGAAATCACTGTGCCGGTTTGATGTTTCCGGTACTCGATGACAGTATAAGCATCTCCTCTTCGATTCCTATGGAGAAGAATGAAGGTCGATTTTTTCAACTTTTCAATTCTTCAACTCCGTGTGTCGAATATTCCGGACGATGCGACTTTAAAGACAGAGTTTCAATAACTACAGAAATAACTTTTGATAAGTAAGGATGGATTATGCATATTCTTTTTCTGAGCGACAATTTTCCACCCGAAGTTAACGCGCCGGCAACCAGAACATGGGAGCATATTTGTGAATGGGAAAAACTCGGCGCAAAAGTGACGGTTATTACCTGCGCTCCCAATTTCCCCAAGGGCAGAGTCTTTGAAGGGCACAAAAATCGACTCTATTCGAAGGAAAAACTTTCCGAAAACATTACTCTCATCCGGGTATGGAGCTATATAACCTCCAACAAAGGATTCGCGCGGCGAATTTTGGATTATATGAGCTACGCATGTACTTCATTTCTTGCCGGGCTTTTTATCCGAAAAGTTGATCTCATTATCGCTACTTCTCCACAGTTTTTTACAACATGGAGCGGTTACGCCCTTTCGATTTTCAAAAGAAAACCATGGATTTTCGAACTTCGCGATCTCTGGCCCGAATCCATTGTTACTGTCGGAGCAATGAAGAAGGGAAAGGCGATAAAACTTTTGGAAAAGATCGAACTTTTTCTCTATAAAAAAGCACATAAAATAATTTCTGTGACAGATTCCTTTGTCGAAAATTTGGCAAATCGTGGAGTCGATAGAAATAAAATCAGCGTGGTGAAAAATGGAGTGGATCTTGAAAAGTTTAAAAGGATTGAACCGGATGATCTTCTTCAGAAAAAGATAAATCCCCAAAATCGTTTTGTTGTTTCGTATATCGGCACCATGGGAATGGCACACGCAATCGATTTTATTATCGATAGTGTGGCGTCGATGGATGAAGCGCAGAGAAAAAATTTCCTTTTTCTTTTCGTCGGCGACGGGGCCAAGCGGTATGAGCTGGAGGAAAAATGCCGGAAACTGGATCTGAAAAATATAATCTTTACCGGAATGGTATCAAAAGAAGATGTGAAAAGATACATTTCCATCAGCGATGCCGCTCTTGTCAATTTGAAGAAATGCGACACTTTCAAGACTGTAATTCCTTCGAAAATGTTTGAAATGGCGGCAATGGGCAAACCGATTCTCCTCGGTGTAGATGGAGAAGCGAGGAGAATGATCGAATCTTACGATGTGGGGCTTGCTTACGAGCCGGAAAACAGGGAGGAGTTTCTCGAAAAGCTGCACTCTTTATCATCAGATAAAAATTTGTATGAAAAATTTAAGAAAAACTGTAGACTGTTTGCAAATGATTACGATAGGAAAAAACTAGCCGGATCGATGTTTAATATTTTGAAGTCAATAAACAATAAAGAGGGTTGAGATGAAAAAGGTTTGTGTTCTCGGACTCGGTTATATAGGTCTGCCGACAGCCAGCATTTTGGCGACAAAGGGATACGATGTTCTCGGAGTAGACGTCTCTGAAAAGGTTGTGGAGACCATAAATAAAGGTGAAATTCACATTGTAGAACCGGATCTCGATATTCTTGTTAAATCGGGTGTTAAATCGGGGAAACTTCGTGCTTCTCTCAAGCCGGAAGAGGCCGATCTTTTCTTCATCTGCGTTCCCACTCCCTTCAAGGAGGGATACAAACCCGATCTTAAATATGTGGAAGAGGCAACCGAGGCGATAGTTCCATACGTTAAAAAAGGCGATCTTATCGTTCTGGAATCCACTTCTCCTGTCGGAACGACGGATAAAACAGTCGCAAAGATTCTTGAAAAATCGGGTCTCAATATCGGAGAAGAACTTTTTATCGCTCACGCGCCTGAAAGGGTTCTTCCGGGCTATATTCTCAAGGAAACGATTGAAAATGATAGAATTATCGGCGGAATTAATGATAAATCGGCGGAAGTTTGCAAAGAATTCTATAAAACTTTTGTAAAGGGCGACATCTTCACGACGAATGCCAGAACTGCAGAGCTTGCCAAGCTTGTGGAGAATTCCTATCGAGATGTCAATGTTGCTTTCGCAAACGAGCTTGCAAATATTTGTGACGAACTTTCCATAGACGTCTGGGAACTTATAGAGCTTTCAAACAAACACCCGAGAGTCGATATTCTCAGACCGGGTCCGGGTGTGGGGGGACACTGCCTCGCCGTCGATCCGTGGTTCATCGTCGATTCCGTTCCCGAGAAGGCGAAACTTATAAAGACAGCAAGGGAAACAAATGAGAGCCGCCCCGGCGTCGTTACTGAAAAAGTTTTGAATCATGCTAAAAAATTCAGGGAACCGGTTATAGGATGTCTCGGAATTTCCTACAAGCCTGACATCGACGACATAAGGGAATCGCCGGCGCTCGATATCGTGAGAAAACTGAGGGATTCGGAATCTGGACAAGTTCTCGTCCACGATCCGTACAAGGATTGTCACGATCTTGAATTTTCCTTCTCCGAACTGGACGATCTTCTCGGAAAATCCGATATCGTCGTAATGCTCGTAAATCACCGGGAATATAATGAAATTGATCAAAACATCCTTAATGAAAAGATTATCGTAGATACACGCGGCGTTTTCCGATAGTAGATTTCTTTACGCATTGAAGTTCTTAGATGTTCGAAGGGCGCCTGGCAGTTTTCTTTACTGTTTGATTTTTTTCTGTAAATGTTAATTTTTCTTAAAGAATTCGGCTATCCTTCCGCAGGCTTTTCCGTCGCCGTAGGGATTGACGGCTTTAGACATTTTTCTGTATGAATTTTCATCTTTAATAAGTTCTGAAAGATTCGAAAGAATGGTGTTCTCATCCGTTCCGACCAGTTTTACTGTTCCAGCCTCAACCGCTTCGGGACGCTCAGTCGTATCCCTCATGACGAGAACAGGTTTTCCGAGACCAGGAGCTTCCTCCTGAATTCCGCCGCTGTCTGTGAGGACGATGTGGGAGCGGTACATCATGTATATGAACTGATGATAGTCCAGCGGAGGAATAAGCGAGATGTTCTCCACATCGCTCAAAAGTTCATTAACCGGTTTCCTGACATTCGGGTTGAGATGAACCGGATAGACTATCTGGATTTCGGGATGTTCATCAGCCGCTTTTCTTAAAGCGCTGCAGATATTCCGGAATCCAGATCCGAAATTCTCACGGCGATGACCGGTTACCAGAACCATTTTTCTGTCGAGCAGTTCTTCCGGTATTTCATCGGATAGTTCCGAAATGATGGCCTTTTTGAAATTCTCATCCTCTTCGATCCTCTTCTTCATTATGTGCAGCGCATCTATGACTGTGTTTCCGGTAATAACGATTTTTTCAGCAGAAACTCCTTCATCGATAAGGTTCTTTTTTGCTCCTTCAGTAGGGGCGAAGTGGATTGAGGCGATTCTGCCGGTCATCTGCCTGTTGATCTCTTCGGGCCATGGGGAGTAGATATTTTTTGTCCGTAACCCTGCCTCGACGTGGGCCACCGGAATCTTTTCATAAAAGGAGGCGAGGGATGCAGCCATGGATGTTGTGGTGTCGCCGTGAACAAGAACGAAATCGGGATTCGAAGTTCTGAGAACGTCTCTCATTCCCAGAAGAACTCTGGAGGTTACGTCGTACAGATCCTGACCTTTTTTCATCAGGTCGAGGTCGTATTCAGGCTTAATTTCAAAGAGATCGAGAACGCTGTCGAGCATTTCCCGATGTTGCGCCGTTACACACACTTTGACGTTGAATTCCGAATGTTTCTTCAGCTCCATGACGAGAGGAGCCATTTTGATTGCTTCAGGTCGCGTTCCGAAAACGATAAGAAGTCTTTTCATTCTTTTATCCCGTAATAGTTTTTGTACCATTGAACGAATTCACCGATCCCCTTTTCCAGGGTGGTTGTCGGTTTGTATCCGAATTCTTCCTGCAGATCGGATACATCTGCCCATGTTATGGGGACGTCTCCAGGTTGCATCGGCAGGAAATTCTTTTTCGCTTCTTTCCCAAGACATTTTTCGATAGTTTCAACGAATTTCAGAAGATTAACCGGGCTGCTGTTCCCGATATTTGATACCCGGTACGGGGCCGCCGTTTTTCTCTTTTTGATTTCTTCCTCATCGTCGGTTTTTTCGGGAGGGTTGTCGAGAATCCTCACAATTCCTTCGACGATGTCGTCCACATATGTGAAATCCCTCTCCATGTAGCCGTTGTTGAAAATGTCGATGGTTTTTCCCTCGAGTATCTTGTTTACGAAGAGAAAGTAGGCCATGTCCGGGCGTCCCCATGGTCCGTAGACTGTAAAGAACCGGAGCCCGGTTGACGGGATGCCGTATAGGTGGCTGTATGTGTGAGCCATGAGTTCGTTGGCTTTTTTAGTTGCCGCGTAGAGACTTACAGGATGGTCTACAGAATCATCTGTCGAAAAGGGAGTCTTTTTATTCATTCCGTAAACACTTGAGCTGGAGGCGTAGAGAAGATGCTCTGTTCCGTGGTGACGTACACATTCGAGAATATTCATGAAACCTACGATATTGCTCTCTATGTAGGCGTGGGGATTTTCAATGGAGTAGCGAACGCCTGCCTGGGCTGCAAGGTTGATTACTCGATCGAATTTCTCTTTAGCAAAAAGTATTTCCAGATTCTCCCGGTCTTCGAGGTTCAGCTGCATGAAACTGTAGGATGGATATCGTTTGCTCCTGATTTCTTTTGCGTACTCGATTTTAGTAGGGTCGATACCTGAATGATCCAGGCGTGCGTATTTCAGGGCAGGGTCGTAATAGTTGTTTATGTTATCGATTCCAAAGACTGTATCGCCTCTTTCTAACAATTTTTCCGCGAGGTGAAAGCCGATAAATCCCGCTGTACCCGTAATTAGAATCTTCATAAGCTCTCCTATACATTTTCGTGATCATTCTATAATTATTTGTTTCAGAGGCAATAATTTATAGATAATGCCTCCCAAATTTTAAATAAAAGACGCTATAAATTTGACAACATTTTCAGGCAAGGTATATTTGACTAGACTGACATGTCAGTTTTTGATTGTTCAACGGAGGAAGTTATGGAAAAGATGATCGTTTTCCCCGGTCAGGGGGCCCAGGTTGTTGGAATGGGAAAGGATCTCTATGAAAAGAGTGAAACTGCCAGAAAGATATTTGATGAAGCTGATAGAGCCCTCGGTTTTTCCATCTCAAAGATGTGCTTTGAGGGTCCCAAGGAGGATCTTGTCCTTACCAAATACACCCAGCCGGCGATTCTCACTGTGAGTTACGCTCTCTGGAAGGTGTTTTCGGAACAGCACAATGTTGAAGGAATCGGGTTTATGGCGGGGCACTCACTCGGTGAGTACACGGCACTTGTCGCTTCAGGGTCAATTGACTTCAAGGATGCGGTGCTGGCTGTCCATAAACGCGGTACCTACATGCAGGAGGCTGTAGAGGTGGGCAAGGGTTCCATGGCTGCAGTTATCAACGTTTCCAGAGAGGAGGTGTACAAGATTTGTGACGATTCCGGTCATCTTGTAAGTCCTGCCAACTTCAATTCCCCGAAACAGATCGTAATTTCGGGTATCTCCGAAGGCGTCGACTTCGTCGTCAACAAGCTGAAGGCTGAGAAGAAGAAAGCAATGAAGCTTAAAGTGAGCGCACCTTTTCACAGCGAACTGATGAAGCCTGCAGCAGAGAGGATGAAGGGAATCCTTAAATCAATTCCTGTGAAGAAGCTTGGATATCCGGTTATCAGCAACGTAACTGCAGAACCTATGGAATCGCATCTGGCCATTCCCGCTCTTCTGGAAGACCAGATTTTCAGCCCGGTGAAATGGGAAGATTCGATTGTTTTTGCTCACCGTCAGGGAGTTAAGGAAATTATTGAGTTCGGTCCCGGAAACGTGCTCTCAAAGCTTGCCGGCCAGATAGTTCCCGATATGGCCACAACAAGCATCAGCAGTTACGAAGATATCGAAAAATATATCGGATAGGTTCCTTATTCTTACTTAAGATTCCATCGAAACTAGCAATCAATGATTATCCTTGAATAATTTTTTATCGACCAAATATTTGCTTTTGCAAAATTAATTAAAATTCTTACCAAACAGATCCTATCATCTATATCTTTTTGGGCAGTGATGATATTAGACATCGAGCCTCTTAGATAACACAGGGCGCAGGGCTTGTGAGCTTATGTGTGCTGATCATTATCCTCTTGAAGAGGGGAGGCCGTGGAAAAAGCCCCCTGTAACTTTAACGGCCAGCGCTGAGAAGGGTGCTTTGCAGTTCGGAAAGTTTGTGCAAGGTGCTTTCGTCGAGTCCGATTTTTGTTATTTTATCCTTCTCATCGATCAGATTCTCCATGATTTTCTTGAGAAGATCCCTGATCGCTTCTATCTCCTTTGTGCTCTCCTGATCGTGTTTTTCAAGCCATGAGAGGGTCTGATATGTTGTATTTGTTACAGTAAAAACTACCTCTTTCTTCTCAATTCGCTCCCGGAGGAAGCGGACAAACTCAAGATGCTCCCGGTTGATGGAGTTCGCAAGGTCTATTCCTTCCTTGATTTGACTGAGGTTTTCCTCTTTCATCATTCTGGAAAGCATTGTGTTTGATTTGTTGATATCGTTCTGAATTGTTCCAAGCATGGAGATGACGTAATCCCTGTCGAAGACTTTTGAGTTCTGGATCTGGTTGCTCAGAGCGATTGTCGAAAACAGAGTGGTGTTAAGGGATTGTCTCACCTCATTGTGAAGGTTTACCCTGGTCCCTTCATCCATCTCCATTGTGGAGAGAATACGGGAGAGGCGTTCGGTGTCGGCCATAACCTCGGATCTGTCCAGTTCCTGAAAAACAAGAAAGAGCTCCCTCACATTTTCTTCTATCTCTTTAAGGGATTCCTTCTCCTCCGTATATCGAGGTATCCTGTCCTTCGAACGTTTTCCCATCAGCTGAGCATGTTTTACGGTCTCGCTGAGGTTCTTCTCTATCTTTGCGGCCAGTTTTCGAAGAGAGGGCCTGTAGCCGTTGAGAAAGAAGTGCACGGAGCCTTCGATCTGTTTGACGATATCTTTGGCTCCCATTATCTGAAGATGGTAGTGGGTAGACATTTCGTTGCGGTCTTTTGTCAGACGGCCGATATGTTTTTCCATCGAAGCTATCTTCTTCTTGTAATCGTCCTCTTTTTTCGTGAAACGGTTCTTTTCCGAGCGGAATCGGTTGATTTCCTTCTGGAAAGTGATGTTCTGTCTTTTGATGAGGGCATCCTGGTCTGTCTTATACTTTTTGAAAAGGGATACGATGCTGTTGATCAGTTTGAAAATTTCGTTGTTGACCGGATTTCTCCTTGTCAGCGGGTTGGGATTGAGAAAGGAAAATTCCCCTCTTTTGAGACTCTCAACTGTTTTTTCCTCTACCTTTAGAAGAGCCTGGATTTGAAGTCTCGAGATGTTTCCGTACCAGAAAACAAGAACAGGGAAAAGAAGGAAAAGGGGAATCAGAAGGAAGGAAAGGATGTAGGAGAAGAGTCCGCTGAAACCGATCCTTATGGTGAGCATCTCTCCTTGTCTCCGGGTGTTGAAGGGTACGTATCTGGAAATATCCTTGAAATCCCTGGCTACAAGTTTGTTTACGAGGAATTCGGGTAGATTCAGCGAACCGAAACGGTCCCTGTGATCAGAAAGCTCTTCATTCGAGTCTACGGTTATTTCAATGTATTTCTCTTCGGGGTAGGTCTCTGCGAAGAGATGAGTGGACATGAGGATGTTTTTCTCCTCCCATGTGGCGTGGTATATCATTAGAACCGGATAGAGAAACATGAAAACCATAAATACCGAGAGGTTGATGGTATTGTTCTTTCTCGAGATGTTGAGTGGATCCTGAGATACGGAGAATATCCTGTGAAAAAAAAGGCCGCAGACGAAAACCGAAAGAAATACGAATAGATCATGCACTGAAAATTGCTTCATACTTATGAAGTACAGGGAGAATAGAATGAGAAAGAAGATGAAGGAGATGAAGCTGTAAAGGGGCATCAGGAATCGTTTCCCACGACGTTCAAGAAACCATTGCGTAACAATGACCGGGACGAGAAGAAGAATGAAAAGGGCGGAAACCATGAAGAAATGGGGGAGGATAAAGCTTACGTAGTGGAGCGAAAATCTCATGTGGAGAATACTCAGCAGCAGGAAAATGATGAATCCGAATGCCCTGGGAAGATTTCCTGTTCTAAACATGAAGCTCTCCGTTGAAAAACAGTGTCCTGTAAAAGTTTCTGATATGGGAGGCGCTCTTTTCAAGTGAATAGAGGAACGTTTCTCTTTCAATTGGGATGAGGGAATGCCTGCCATCTTCAATATCGAGACCGGATAGTATTTCATCAGCACCGATCGCGATAAATGTTTCATTGTGAAATTTTAGTACAACAGTCATAGAGTCCTTCCTGTCGGAACTCAGATTGAAAACCGGTACGACCATTCCGTTGTGAAGAAGGAACCCTTTGAGTTGGTGGGGCATCTCTATTCCGCAGGTGATTACGGTTCCGGGATCGTGGATACTCTTCACCATACCTATCGGAAGAGAGACTAGAGTGTCGGCTCTTCGAAGGAAAATCGGTTCCTCTTCAATGTTGTCGATTGCGAACAGTTTTGTTCTTCTCATTTTCGATTTCAGTCTGGAAAGAATGAGAGCCGAGAGTATTGGGGTGTAACGTTTGTTCCTGAGGTTGATGAAGATGCCGTATATGGGGATGATATCCTTGAGGTGGGATGAGAGGATGTGAACATTTTCTCTTGACTCGGGTTCAACGGCATCCACTTTTAGGCTCGCTCGCAGATCCCTTCGGTTTGAAAGGGTGATTTCCAGGTGTCCCGATGTTCCCTCGGGGAAGATTCGGTTAAGATCGACAAAGTCTCTCTCATGTGATTTTTCTGTAATCTCTGCTGTCAGCAGGGCTGCAGTCTCGTCTCCTGTGAAGACAGGAAAAATCTTTACGAAGGTAGTTGAAAGGGGAATCTGAATCTCGACAGAAAGTCCTTTGCCACGGTTGTTTTCTATCGAGACTGATCCGTTCAACCTCTCAACAACATCCCTGACGTGTGCCAGTCCGTTGCCTCTCCCGGAAAGGGGATCTACATCCGATTTTGTGGTGAAGCTTGGTGCGGATACGATCTCCCAGAGATCGCTGCTGTTGGCAACAGAGAAGTTTTCAGATATCTTTTTTTCATTAAGACCTTCACCGTCGTCAATAACCTTTATGAGGATATCTGTCTCCTTCCGCTCTATCGAAACCTCTACGTTCCCTTCGGCCGACTTTCCCTGCGCAGATCGTTGTTCAGGCGGAAGAACTGCATGGGCAACCGCATTGTTAAGCAGAACTACAAGTATCTCCTTCAGGGAGTTGTGAAGGGTGTACGATACTTCGGTGTTGGCCCCTCTGGAGATTACGTTTACCAGCTTGCCCGAACGGATAGCGATGTTTTTCGTGTAGATGAGAAGCTGGGTCAGGAGTGGTTTGACCGGCATGTCCCCGATCTCTCTTGCAGATACATATATTTCCCTGATCGTCTCTCGGAGCCGGTTTTTCTCCTCGATGGAGCGAAAATTGAAGTGAAGGTCCTGTATCAGGTTAAGGAGTTGTTCGTACCTGTTCAGGGGAATCCTTAGATTCAGGGCAGGCTCCGTTTCTCGGCGTGACACGAAAGGGGCGTTGATCTGGAACCAGGAGCCTTTCTCCCAGAGGCTTGAAAAGCGATCCTCAAGATCGGGGCGGTCTGTAGCGTTCGATATGTAGACTCTTCCGACACCGATCAAACCATCCTTACCCTTAATCGGGAAGGTCGAAATAGCCGAAAGTCCATCCTCTTTCAGTGAGCCCAGGGCTCCGAATGTTTCCGATACCATCTCAGGACGAAGGAATGCACGAAGAATATAGATGTTTTTTCCTTCCCGGTAGTGGGTAAGGATGAGGGTTCTCAATTTTGGAGAGAGAGAGTTGTAAAGTTCCTCGGGCATATTGAGGAAGTAGGAGCTTTCCTCCTCAACCCTCTTTTCCTCACTTGGGAAATCGGACTCCAGCCAGTTCCTGACTGCTGCCGTATAGCGGCTGCTTTCCTCGTCGGGAATGTCGGAGGAGTTGAGAAGCTCCATTCCCTGGTTGATCAGGTTTATTCCCTCCTCCGTCATATTGATCGAACCGTTGAGGGTCGATTTGAGGAGGCTCTCCATCCCGTGGGCTACCTTGCTGTGGATTTGAAATCCCAGAAGACCGCTGCTTCCCTTGAGTGAGTGCATCTTGATGTAGAAATCCCGCACTGCACCGTGAGAAACCTGTCTCTTCGCAAGCAAATCTATGGCGTTGAGATAGAGGGTGTTGATCTCTTCGAGAGATGTATAAAAAAGTGAGGTGTCGGTACCGTATTTCATGAGTTGATTATAGTTTATGACACGCTGTTGTCAAATAAGGACTGAATAATTGCAACGTTCTCTTTTCTGTGACAATTTGGGGCAGGGAAAAACTTCTTTTCCCTCTTTAATTGATTTCTAACCTGGGAGGCTGAGTTTCCCTACGGATAGGCGATAATGTATCGGCAGTTCTCACCGGAAGAGGTCAGGATGCTTGAAAAAACGGCTGTTCCCATGATCGATGCTTCCTCAAGTAAAAGCAACTTCAGGAACCTGTTTCCCTGGTGGAACTGTTTTCTGGATTTTCGTCCGTTCCATTCCTGAAAAAGGAAAAGGGAACTGTAACCGTCAGTTCGTCACCGTCGAGGGATGGAAACCTCCAGCTAGAAACCAGACGGGAAACACAACGGGAAACCTTTTCATCATTCAAAGTATCTTCTGTGAGTTCACAGCTCCGTTGGGAGCCGTCTCTCTCAAGAACCAGGGTAAGTGAGAAACCTCCTTCAAGCTCCGGTCTTCTGGATAGAGCCTTCTGGTAGCAGGCAGATATTTTTTCGGCATCGAACTCCTTTTTCTGTTCAAGGCTTCGTAATACGAACTCTTTTCTCTCCTCCGAGACGGCATCCGCCTCACTCGCGAAAGAGAAAGGGATGGAGATTTTTACCGATCCACCGGACGGTTTCGGAAAAATCCAGTTTGCGACTACCTGTCTTGTACAGGATTTCATGGTTTCCAGATTACTGTTCGATTTTACAGAAATGTCGACCACTCTGCCGGTTTCAAGAACACGAAATTCGAGATTAAAGGAAGCCTTTTTCAGGCCTGAGGAGGAGAAACAGAGGCGGATATCCTCTTTTCCTTTAGATACAGCGGCGTCTATTTCCTGCCTGGTGAGTATGCCTTTGTCTTTAGGGCTTTTAGCCCTCTTAACCGAACTGCCGGTTGCGGGGAGAGCTTTTTTTGCCGGGGGCGAGCTTACACAGGATGCGAGGAGAGTGGATAACATCAGGGCAAATAAAAATTGCTTCATTTTTTGACCTCTTGGAAGGATTTGCAACAGGAAAAGTATACAGCAGGCTATCGAAGAATCAAATTATTTGCTTTGAAATTTTGTTTCATGAAGTAGAGTTTATCCCTTCCGGAGCGCTTACTTGTTAACTCAGCATTCCAGGTCTGGACTGTTATCTTGCAAAGAGCGTAGGCTACACTCTTTCTTTTCATGAAAAAAGGGGGCGGATGAACCGCCCCCGATGGAGATTGAAAACGACAGAATTACCTGTTGTCCTCTGCGAATTTACGTCCTGCCCTGAGAGCTTCGAGGTTCTTCGCAACGATCTCTTCGCCTTTCCTTCCGAAAATGGCCTTGATTCCCTCTTCCATCTTTTCGTAGGGAATTTCCATGAAGACGGATGCCGCACCCGCGATAACCATGTTCATTCCTCTGGGATTTCCAACTTCCTTTGCGATAGCATCGGCATCGATGGCGATCTTCCGAGGCTGTTTGTCGATTTCAGCCATGATCTCTTCCTTTTCGGGATAGTTGGGGATGTTGATGAAAGGAGTTGTGTTTGTTACAATCCATCCCTTCTCGGAAAGGTAAGGAAGGTAACGGAGAGACTCCATCGGCTCAACCGAGACGATAAGGTCCGCTCCGCCGAATGGAACGAGGTCGCTGAAGATCTCTTTGTCGGAAATTCTGAGGTGGCTCTGAACGTCGCCGCCTCTTTGGCTCATTCCGTGAACCTCAGCCTGTTTCAGGTAAAGTCCGCTCTCAACGGCGGCGTATCCTATAACCGTAGCGATGGAAAGGATTCCCTGTCCACCGACACCGGCGAGTATGATGTCACACTTCATCGATTCCTCCTATTTTTTTGCTGCCTTTGTCCTTCTGCGGAGTGTCTGCATGCACTCACGCTGAGGTACGATTACTGAAACGCCGTTGTACTCGACCTCTTCCTTGATTATCTGGACGAACTCTTCGTGGTTCTTCTTGATGGGAACGATCGTACGGATGTGCTCCTCCGGAACACCGAGACCCTTGACGATTTCGAAAACTCTTCCGTATGCGTGGCTGTCCTGACCGCCTGTCATACCTGTTGTCGAGTTGTCGCTGATGAAAACAACTATGTTTGTGTTTTCGATCACTGCGTCGAGAAGGCCTGTCATACCGCTGTGGGTGAAGGTGGAGTCACCGATGACTGCACATGCCGGGAAGAGTCCGGCGTCGGCAGCACCCTTGGCCATGGTGATTGATGCACCCATTGCAACGCATGAGTTGATCGCCTCGAAAGGAGGAAGCGCTCCGAGTGTGTAGCAGCCGATATCGGCGAATATGTGTCCGTCACCGTAAACATCCTTTACGGCTTCGTTGATTGCGTTGTACATGTCGATGTGTCCGCAACCTGCGCAAAGTGCGGGAGGTCTCTGGGCAACGAGCTCGGGAATAGCCTTTCCTTCCTTGCTCGGAAGACCGACTGCGATGCGAACGAGGTTGGGGTTGAGCTCTCCGTCTCTTGGAAGCTCGCCGCTGAGACGGCCCTTTATAGTCTTTCCTTCATCGAGGAAACCTCTGAGTTTAGCTTCAACAAACGGCATTCCCTCTTCGAGAACGAGGATTGTATCGCACTCGTCGAAAAGTCTTTTTATCATCTTTCTCGGAAGCGGATACTGACTTACCTTTACTACAGGGTAGGGGCACTCCTCTTCCTGGAAGTTTTCCATGAGGTAGTTGTATGCAAGTCCGCATGCGATGATTCCCATGCTCTTGTCCTTTCCGTCTGTGTAGCTGTTGAAGGGTGAATCTTCACTTGCCTTCTCGAAAGCTTCCTGACGGTTGAGAAGTTCCTTGTACTGCTTCCTTGCGATAGCGGGAAGAAGAACGAACTGCCTCTTGTTTTCCGGAAGGGAAACGTCGTTCTGATCAAGCATCTCTCTTCTTTCAACACCTGCTCTTGAGTGAGCGAGTCTTGTTGTAAGTCTCATGAGGACAGGAGTCTTGAGTGTTTCGGAAAGTTCGAAACCGTAGAAGCTCATGTCGTAAGCTTCCTGCTGATTTACAGGCTCGAGCATGGGAATGAGAGTGAAGTCTCCGTAGAAACGGGAGTCCTGCTCGTCCTGGGAGCTGTGCATGCTGGGATCGTCGGCAACTGTGACGATGAGTCCTCCGTTTGCACCTGTGATTCCGCTGTTTACGAACGGATCGGCTGCAACGTTGAGACCGACGTGCTTCATGCATGTCATGGTTCTCTTTCCCGCGTAGCTCATTCCGAGAGCCGCCTCAACGGCGGTTTTCTCGTTTGCCGACCACTGGCGGTGAATATTTCTCTCGGCAGCTTCCTTTGAGTGCTGCACATACTCTGTGATCTCTGTCGAAGGAGTTCCCGGATAGGCGAAAATTCCGCTCATACCGGCATCGATAGCACCCTGCGCTATCGCTTCGTCTCCCAGAAGTAGAAGTTTTTTCTTTTCCAAATCATGCCTCCATCATAAGTGGTTTGCTATTTGTATTCGTTTGGCTCTTCTGTTTTATCTATGACCCTGAAAGCACCCGCTGCCAGCGCCTCGATCTCATTTTCACCGGGATATACGTGGAATTCGGCAAGCGACTCGACGTATCCCTTAAGCTCTTCAATGAAAGGTTTGGAGTAGGCGCATCCTCCGGTAATGATGATGCCGTCTACCTTTCCTTTGAGAGCTGCAACGCATCCGCCGATCTCCTTGGCGATCTGGTAAACGTATGCGTCGAAAATCTTTACAGCCTTCTCGTCTCCGGCTGAAACCATGTTTTCGATTTCCCTGAAGTCGTTTGTCCCGAGATATCCCTTGAATCCGCTCTCCTTGGAGAAGAGTCTCTTGGCCTCGTCCTCGCTCATGGAGTAGCAGATCTTCATTATGGCGTTGATGGGAAGAGCTCCTGCGCGCTCCATCGAGAACGGTCCCATTCCGAGAAGTCCGTCGTTGACATCGACGATCTTTCCGCCTTCGAGAGCGGCGATGGAGTTTCCTCCTCCAAGGTGAACAACAACATAGTTGGAGTTGAAGAAGTCTTTACCCTGCTTCTCGGCAATCTTACGTGCGGTTATCTTGATGTTGAGTGCGTGAACACGGCACTTTCTTTCGTAACCCGGAACTCCGGAAACGCGAGATTTGTCCCACATGTTGTCTGTCGTAACAGGATCGACAATGTAGCTTTCGGCAATTCCGAAATCCTTTGCCATCTTATCTGCAATCATCGCTCCCAGGTTGGACGCGTGATTGGAGTACTTGCAGCTTCTGAGATCATCGAGAAGCTTATCGTTGACCCTGTAGGTGCCGCCTTCGACAGGTTTTACGGGGCCGCCCCTGCCGACGGAACCCACAACGATGAGATCCTTTTCGGCAACAGCCTTGTCGACAGCTGTCTTTATCATGTTGTAGCGGAAATCGAACTCCTCTGTTACCAGATTGAATTTGTCGATCTCCTCCTGGGGATGACGCACGGTCTCCTCATACACGACCTCTTCCCTGTTGGAAAGGGCGAACTTCGTGGATGTGGACCCTGGGTTGATTACTACTACTACCTCGTTACGGTTCATCTTTGTCTCCTGAATATATGTTGTGTCGTAATTTCTGTGGAAAAGTGATGGCTAAAAGTAGCCCATAGAAAAGAGGAAATGAGTTTCGCAGCGTCTGTCCATCTAATTATCCACCTCACTCCTGAAAACGGAAAGAATTGACCATCTTCCGTTCAGGTAGATTAAGGATTCTATGTCCATCCGTTTTCTTCCGAGTTTGCCGCGGTAGAGAATGGAGTTTCCAATTCTTGCGGTCAGGGTTTTTCCTTTCGAGTCTACAAATGGTCTCGGATCCCCTGTGGCAACTGAGACGATTTCTTCCTTTCCTGAAAAATTCATCGAAGAGATTGCTCCCAGTACACGGTTTCTATACTCTTCATAATCTTTATCGGCGAGAGTTCCATACTCATTTTCGCTGAGAATGAAACTTTCGACCGCGCCCAGCCTGACGGCTTCAAAAAAACGTTCGAGCATAAATCCCGCATTCCGTCGTTCTTCCAGATCCTGAGCAAAAACACACTGTTCCTCGAGGCAAATTCTGCCGTAACGACACTCGCTGTTGTTAAGGCAAGCTGAAAAAAGCTTGAAAGGAATCAGAGCTGTTATAAGATAAAATAAAAGTTTCATAGTCTCCCAGTACTCCTTTTACTACAGCCTTTTAACATATGCCTATCAAATTTTCAAGAATTTAATGACTTTTATGCATATTAATTCCAAGCAATAAGACGTATTTAATCAAGATGTTGCAAGACTTAAGTGAATTTATGAAATTGCAAAATAGAATAACTATTTTATAATAAGGAGTTGTTGCATTATACGGAGGTCACAATGAAGAAGGTTGTTCTTCCCCTGTTTATTTTATTTCTGTACTCCATCCTTTTCGGTGCGGATGAATATCTCTACGATATCAAAGTTATGGAGAAAGATCCCGCCCTGGGACGCGTGTTGAAAAGTGTGGATGTGTGGTCCTGGTACGAAGATGATGAAGGTTTCGATCACTACCGCGCCGTAGCTGGGGAGAAGGGGGCGGAACTCTTTAAGGGACTCTCCGTCGAAATCAGTATCGTCCGAAAAATTGAGGATTTTCCTAAGAAATTGCGTTACAGCAACCTTCATCTCTACCACACTCCCCAGCAGGTAGTTGATGAACTGGATGCCATAGAAGATCAATTTCCAAACATCGCCAAGGTTTTCAAAATCGGTGAAACTTACGAAGGTCGTGACATTAGGGCCATTAAGCTCTCGACATCGGGTGAGAACAATAACCTCGAAAAGGAAGAGGTTTTCTTCGCCGGAATGCACCACTCCAGGGAGTGGATCTCGATGGAAGTTCCTCTGGCTCTCGCCCGCTTCGTTGCGGAAGGTTACTACACAAACAGCAGAATTCGGAAGATGGTGGAGAAGATGGAGATCTGGATCTCTCCAGTCGTCAATCCGGACGGCCACGACTACACATGGAAGGGCGACAGCATCCGTTACAAAAACTGGAGAAAGAACAGAAGGCCGTTCAAAAAGACGAGCTGGGGAATCGAGAGGACATATTACGGAATAGATCCGAACAGGAACTACGATATCGTTGGAAATCCGGACGGCTCAAATCCCGATGGGGAATGGATAGAAAATAATAACTACGACGGAGAAACCTATAACGGAGAAAAACCGTTCAGCGACGCGGAAGCGTCGTCAATTCGTGATTTCGTAGAATTCGGAGGACCGGATTATCCATACCAGACCGATGCCCACAAACTGGCCGACAACGTCAAGGGGTTCCTCAGCTATCACAACTTTTCCCAGCTCATTCTTTACCCTTATGGACAGGATCATACAAAATCGCCTCTTAACGACATGATGGCCGAAATCGCCGAAAAGATGGCACAGCTGATCGACGATGAGAACGAAGGCTGGCCTCATAATGGAGAACACTTCTACGAGCCGAAAAAAAGTTCCGACCTGTACCCCTCAGACGGAGACGCATCGGACTGGTTTCACACCACATATGCTCATGACGCTCTGACATCATTCCTCATAGAGCTGCGACCCAAAGGATCTGCCGAAGGCTTCTACCTCAACGGCGAACTAATCGATGACGTGATCAGGGAAAATATTCCGCCAGCACTATACTACATCGAGTACCTGATATCCGGAAACCCGACCATCGATACCGACAAAAACGACAACGGAACCGTAGATTACTTCGAAAAGGATATTGATGAGGAACCGAGCGACGGGGAAAATGTTCCGGATGAGGACGGTTCCCCGACGATTGACGATTCGGATCCGAATTTAAGTGACAATGACTCAAATGATCCTGAACCGGCACAGGATAGTGGCATCTCTACGGAAAAAAATGATGGGGAGGAATTACAGGATGAAGGATCCGACCCGGCTGAGAAGGGAGACAATGACTCGATGTCGGATCAGAATGGTCGCGAAGATGAGATTAATGAGGATCTGAACGATGATCCTTCCGGATCCGAGGAACGGGATGGAGATTTCTCCGAAATAGAAGATCCTGGTCATGAACCCGGAATAAAGAGAGCCTCAGGTTGCGGTTGTTCTATACTTTTCTAAAAAGAGGCGCTTGGTGCAGAGCCGCCAGCTTCATATCTGAATTTTTCGAGGGCCTTCTTTTGCAGAGTTAACTTTAAAAAATGATCGAAGCGATCTTACTCTGAATTGTCTGACAGATTTAAGATTGTTTTTTGTGAGTTTTTGAAATGCTACTACCTATTTCGGGAAGTTGTTTATAGATTAAACGTTATGGTGTTTGCTCCCGAAAGAGCTCGGAGAGTCAGTTTTCTTCCTTGAAACGTTTAACGAATTCAATCGCTTCGTCGAAAGGGATCTCCATCTTCTCTCCGGTTTTACGGATTTTCACCTCGATATTTCCCTTTTCAAGTGATTTTGCTCCGATAACCAGCTGGACTGGGTATCCGATAAGGTCGGCGTCCTTGAACTTGAATCCGGCTCTTTCGTCACGGTCGTCGAGGGCAACATCTATTCCTGCTTCGAGAAGAAGTCTGTGAACCTTTTCTCCGGCCTCCACGACGGACTCCTTGTTCATCTGAAGCGGAAGAACAACCGCCTCGAAGGGAGCAATAGCCATCGGCCAGATTATTCCGTTTTCGTCGTGATTCTGTTCGATTGCTGCGGCCAGCGTACGACCTACGCCGATTCCGTAGCACCCCATTACCGCAGGCTTCTCCTTTCCGTTTTCGTCGATGAAGTTGCAGTTCATGGCGCTGGAGTACTTTGTTCCGAGGAAAAATACCTGGCCGACCTCGATTCCGCGAGTCTCTTCAAGCTCTCCTTTTTCGCAGTGGGGACAGGGTTCTCCTGCAACCGTCTGTACGAAATCGGCAACTTCCGCTTTGAAATCACGGCCGAGATTGACATTCTCGATGTGGTAGTCGGTTTTGTTTGCTCCGCACACCATGTTTGCCATTCCGGTTACGGAGAAGTCGGCGACGATTTTGATATCCTCCTTGAGTCCCACCGGCCCTGCGAAACCGACCGCGGCGCCGGTTACTCTTTCAACCGTCGCATCGTCGGCGAGTACCACTTCCTGTGCCTTGAAGTGTCCCTGGATCTTGGATTCATTGACCTCACGGTCGCCGCGAACCATTACGAGAACTGGAGTCTCATCCACGAGGTAGATCATCGACTTTATGAACTCCTTGATGTCCCTTTCGAGGAACTTTGCCACGTCTTCCACAGCCTTCTGGTCCGGTGTGTGCACTTCGGTCGCATCCTTGAATGTCGATGCGTCGCATGCGCTGTTTTCGTAGCGGCTTGTAGCCTTCTCTTCATTTGCGGCGTATTCACACTCTGTACAGCTGAGAATCATGTCCTCTCCGGAATCGGCGAGAACCTGGAACTCGTGGCTCATGTCACCACCGATTGAGCCGGTAGCCGCATCCACAGCCTTGAATTTGAGACCGCATCGCTTAAATATTGAGTTGTATGCTTCGTACATCATGCGGTAGCTCTCTTTTGAGGCTGCCTCGTCCTTGTCGAAGCTGTATCCGTCCTTCATGATGAATTCACGTCCGCGCATAAGACCGAAACGGGGTCTTATCTCATCGCGGAATTTTCCCTGAACCTGGTAGAGATTCCAGGGAAGCTGCTTGTAGCTTCTGAGGTTTCTTCTTACCATGTCCGTTATAACCTCTTCGTGGGTCGGTCCGAGGCAGAAATCAGCTCCCTTGCGATCCTTGAACTTGAGAAGCTCGGGGCCGTTTGTTTTCCATCTGTTTGTTTCAATCCAGAGTTCGGAAGGTTGAACCATGGGCATGAGAACTTCCTGACATCCCCTCTTGTCCAGCTCCTCTCGGATGATCTTTTCGATCTTTCTGAGGCTTCTTAGGGCTACCGGAAGGTAGTTGTATATTCCGCTCGCCAGTTTCTGTATCATTCCGGCGCGGTACATAAGCTGATGGCTTGCTATCTGTGCCTCCTTGGGCACCTCCTTGAGTGTCTGCAGGAAAAGCTGACTGACTTTCATAATTTCCTCTTTTATACACAAAGAAAGTAAAACGAATTTATGATACGGATAAAAGATGAAAATTCAATTTTTATACTATAACCTTAAGAAAATAAAGGGTTGAAGAGAAAATTTTGCACTGGCCTGAATTTCGGGTATTATTATAAGTCAGTTAACTTTTTTAAAGGACTGTAGGTAATGAACGAGAAGAAAACGAGAGAGAGAAAGGCTGCGGTAGGATTTAAGGTTGAGTGTGAAAGGTGCAAAAAGGAGACGTATCTCTCATTTCTTCCGGATGGAAGCAGAAAGTACTACTGTGACGATTGTCTGAAGCAGTTCAATCTCGACAGGAAAAGAGGCAGGGTGAAGAAGTCGTTTAACTCCAAAAGGGGCAAGAACATGTACGAATTTGTCTGCGAAGGGTGTGACAAGCAACTCAAGGTGGGGTATCAGCCCAAAATTCTGGGAGGTGAACTCTTCTGCCTGGACTGTTACGACGATCTCATGAAGCAAAAAAGAAAAAGTCAACGGAAGGGCAATATAGTCATTGCTAAATGAAAGAATTCCTCTATCTCCTGAGGGGTAAAAACCCTCCGAAGGAGGTTCAGCTTTTAACCGACATCAATGAAAGGAAGGGGAATATTGCGAGCTCGATAGAGGAGCGGGGTCGCATTGCTCTTCACTTTATCTCCGGAAGCAAGCTTTTTTCAGCCAGTTCGATGATTTTGAAGATCATAAAAAAGGGGGATTCTCTATACCTGATCATAGATTCGGTCGTTCCTGCATCGTTGGAAAAGAGCTTTCTGAAGGCGTCGATCTTCCTTGTTTCCTACAAGGTTGAGAATGTCGCCTGTGCTTTTGTTTCTAAAATCGTAGGAAGGCAGGCTGCCCACAAAACCTGTGTCGCCTCATTTCCAACGGCAATTCACAGAATGCAGCGGCGAATGTACTACAGGATAGAGACGACTCTAAGCGCCATGGTACACCTCTCCTTCGAAAATGGTGGAAGAACAGTAAAGCTTCCCATTCACGACATCAGTGAGGGCGGAGTTTCGTTCTTTATGGAGGGGGATGCGGAGTTTGTTGCAGGTGAAAAGATTCCCATGCTGCTCCATCTGAACGACGGTGCCGTTATCCAGGTTGGGCTCACAGTGCGCAACATCGTCGATGGGAAGAAGAGGCGAAGGAGAATCTGCGGAGAATTTACATCCATGGGCAGGCGGGAACGCGAACGGATCGCCCGTTACGTTTTTCAGCGTCAGATGGAGGAGATACAGAGACGGAGGAATCGCTGATGTCACGCGAGGAAACTTTAAGAACTCTGAACGGATATTACGAGGAGCTCTCTTCGCTGAATCGGAAGATCGAGGCGGAGATGAGGGGAGATTCTCCCGATACGGAGCATATTTCCACTCTTCTGAGCAGGAAGGATTTTATCCTCTCAATGTGCGTAAGACTCAAGGAGCAGCTGGAAGAAGGTTCCGGTGTCGAGATTTCCGATGAGGAGAAGAGGAACAACGACCTTCTTGAACGACTTCTGGAGGAGGAGAAACTCAACAGGGAACTTACTCTGGAGGCGATGAAGAGGATAAAAACAGATATGGTGAAGCTGAAGGGAGGGCAAAGTGCTGCGAAATCCTACCAGCAGAAGCAGAAGCGTTACGGATCCATCAACAAAAAGGTTTGAATTCTGTTAAATCCATTTTTTCGAGGATGTTTCATTTTTGAAGAGAACGTGGAGTTCTCCACTCGATCTGCGATCCTCTCTTTTCCACAGGAGATGACTTCCGATGCATAGGCCTTTCCGGGGATCCGCAGGCGTTAAAAATTCTTTACTTTTTAATGTACAAGTGTAAATTTAATGAGATTTTATCTTTTTAAGGGGGATAGATTATGGAAATAAAAAAGACATATGATCATAAAGGTCTTGAATCGAAATGGTATGAAAAATGGGAAAAGAGCGGCTATTTCAAGGCTGATCCCGATTCGGGAAAGCCTCGCTACTCTATTGTGATTCCCCCGCCGAACGTAACGGGCGTTCTCCACATGGGACATGCTCTTACCGTTACAATTCAGGATATTATGGCCCGTTTCAAGAGAATGACAGGGCACGATGTTCTCTGGCTTCCAGGAACGGATCACGCCGGAATCGCCACACAGATGGTTGTTGAAAGAAGCCTCATGAAGGACGGTGTGAGCCGTCACGACCTGGGACGTGAAAAGTTCCTCGAGAAGGTGTGGGAGTGGAAGGAAAAGCACGGAAACGGAATTACCGGACAGCTCAGAAGCATGGGTTCTTCCCTCGATTGGTCCAGGGAGCGCTTCACGATGGACGAAGGTCTTTCCAAGGCCGTTAAAGAGGTTTTCGTAAGGCTCTACAAAGAAGGTCTCATATACAAGGATAACTACATAATCAACTGGTGTCCTCGTTGCCGTACGGCGATAAGTGATCTCGAGGTCGACTACCAGGATAAGGAAGGAAGTCTCTGGCACATCAAATATCCGGTCGTTGGAGAGGATACGTTCCTGGAAATCGCAACCACACGACCGGAAACAATGCTCGGCGATACTGCTGTTGCCGTTCATCCCGAGGATGAGAGACTCAAACATCTCATCGGAAAGAAGATAATGCTTCCCATCATGAACAGGGAAATTCCGATCATAGGAGATGCGGAGCTTGTCGATATGGAGTTCGGTACCGGTGCCGTAAAGGTCACTCCTGCCCACGATTTCAACGATTTCGCAACGGGAAAGAGACACAACCTGGAGGAGATCAACGTTATCGACGAACAGGGTTGCATAAACGCAAACGGCGGAGAGTACGAGGGTCTTGATGTTAAGGAGGCGAGGAAGAAGATTGTAGAGAAGCTGGAAAGCCTCGGTCTTCTCATCAAAATTGAAAAGTATGGACACAGCGTCGGTCACTGCGATCGCTGCAAGACTGTAGTAGAGCCCATTCTTTCACGTCAGTGGTTCGTAAAGATAGAGCCTCTTGCCAAACCTGCCATAGAGGCGGTTGAGACAGGAAAAATCAAGTTCACACCCAAACACTGGGAAAAAACATACTACGAGTGGATGTACAACATCAGGGATTGGTGCATTTCGAGACAGCTCTGGTGGGGACACAGAATCCCGGCATACTACTGCGAGGAGTGCGGCGAGACGATTGTGGCCACCGAGGAACCGGCCTGCTGTACGAAGTGTGAAAGCAAGAAGCTTCGCCAGGATCCTGATGTTCTGGACACATGGTTCAGCTCGGCACTGTGGCCTTTCTCGACTCTCGGATGGCCTGAAAAGACAAGTGATCTCAAGAAATACTATCCGACTTCACTTATGGAGACAGCTCCGGACATCATATTCTTCTGGGTCGCCAGAATGATAATGATGGGACTCAAGTTCATGGAGGATATTCCCTTCGAGAAGGTGTTCTTCCACGGTCTCATCACCGACGAGAAGGGTCAGAAGATGTCAAAGACCAAGGGCAACGGAATCGATCCTCTGGATATGACAGAGAAGTACGGAGCGGACGCACTTCGCTTCAACTTTGCGACCATGCCCGTCACTCAGAGACACATGAAGCTCTCCATCGATTCGATAGAGAACTGTCGCGGATTCATAAACAAGATTTATAACGCTGTGAGATTCTGTCTCCTTCAGTTCGAAGAGGGGGAAGTTCTTCAGTTCGATCCGTCTGCATATGTGGAAGACGATTTCAGCCCCGCAGACCGCTGGATTCTGACAAGGCTCAACCAGGCCACGAAGAACGTGAAGGAGGCTCTTGAGGAGATGAAGCTCCATGAGGCGTCCGGTGCGATCTATCACTTCTTCTGGCATGAGTTCTGCGACTGGTACATAGAGCTCATCAAACCCGTGCTCTACGGTGATGACGAAGCTGAAAAGCTTGTCGCTAAAAAGACCCTCATGAAGGTTCTCGACGCAAGCCTCAAGCTTCTTCACCCCTTCATGCCTTTCGCAACCGAGGAGTTGTGGCAGAGTCTTCCTTTCAAATCTGCTGAGAGAAAGGACTCCATCATGATTTCCCGGATGCCTGAAGAGGAAGAGCTTCCGGTTTTTGAGGACGACTCAAGAACCATGGAGAGTATCGTCGAGTGCATCAAGGCGATCAGGAACATCCGTTCGGAGAACAACATCAAGCCTTCAACCGAAATCGATATCGTTCTCGATCTTGATGACAAGGTGGTTGAAAAGCTCATGCGAGAAAGGGAAATATACCTGAGAAAGCTTGCACGTGTGGCGGGCATAAAATATACTGAGGCCTACACTCCGGGCGAAAAAACAGCTTCTGCAATTCTCCAGAGCGGTAAGGTTTTTATCGATCTTGAGGGACTTGTCGATTTCTCCGAGGAGATCAAGAGAATCGAAAAGGAACTTGCCAAGCTGATGAAGGATTTCCAGCTCACCGAAAAGAAGCTCGGCAACGAGAACTTCCTCGGTCGTGCGAAGCCCGATGTTGTAGAGAAAGAGAAGAAGAAATACGCTGAGATGAAGGAAAAGATCGATTATTTGAATAACAGGTTAGGAGAGATTAACAAATGATACGCCCTCCATACGTAAACGAAGCCCTTCTCGACCTCACCATAGCTGAGGATTTCGGAAGGGGAGACCTGACGACAGATTCTACAGTTTCCCTTCATGAAAAGGGATCCGCAATTATCATGGCCAAGGAGTCACTGGTTGTCTGCGGTATTGATCTTGCCGAGTACCTTTACAAAAAGATCGACCCGGAGATCAAGTTCAGCTTCAAGCGTCATGACGGGGAGGCGGTAATTGAGACGGACATTATCGCCGTTGTAGAAGGACGAGTTAACTCGATTCTCAAAGGTGAGAGGGCTGCCCTCAATTTCCTTCAGCGACTTTCAGGAATCGCAACGAAGACCAGGGAGTACGTGAAGGAGGTTCCGGTCGATTCAGCTACAAAGGTTGTGGATACGAGAAAAACCACTCCCGGCTGGAGACTTCTTGAGAAGTATGCCGTAAGATGTGGCGGCGGAAAGAATCACAGGTTCGGTCTTGATGATGGAGTTATGATTAAGGACAACCACATAAAGGCAGCCGGATCAATCGGCAAGGCTGTTGAAGCAGTCCGCAAGGTTGCCCACCATCTCGTTAGAGTTGAGGTTGAAACAACAAACATCTCCGAGGTTAAGGAAGCTCTCGAAGCAGGTGCAGACGTGATCATGCTCGATAACATGAATAACGAGGCTGTTGCCGAAGCAGTGGAAGTGATCGGCGGAAAGGCGATTGTCGAGGTTTCCGGAGGAATCACTCTGGAAAGAATTCCGGACCTTGCAAATCTCAAAGTCGACTACATTTCCGTCGGAGCCCTGACCCACTCTGCGGTAGCAAAGGACATCAATCTTACAATTGAAATTTAATCTATGAACCCATTCCGGAGAAATCTGTACAGAAAATCTGCCGCTATCGATAACTCCGGAATGTTTTGCTGTGTCTCATGGGAGCATCCTTCCGATGCCGGATTAAGAAAAAACTTCGTATGTCGGATAGTTTTTATACCCGATAAAATTTTCAGATAGGACTTTTCTATGATTTCAAAAAAAGTTTCCGCTTTTTTTTCCTCCCTATTTCTTCTCTCTATTCCTGCAACTTTCATCTTCTGGACGTTCTTTTCAGACAGCAGAGGATTTTCGGAAGAGGATGAGAGAAGGATAGCGGCGGTAATTAATGAGAATTACAGAGAGGGAGACCTCATTTTTCCTTCTCCGGAGTGGGATGTGGGATTTACCCGTTTTATTCGAGACGGAATAACAGATATCAGCTACACTTTAAACTCATACGGACCGGGAGAACTGGGAGATCTTCTTACGAATCCCGAAAACAGTTTTCTTTTTATTCTGGATAATCGGGAGGATTGGGATTCCATCCGTTCCTTTCACAGGCTGAAGGAGCAGAAGAGTTTTCCGGCCGGCGAATCAATCGTCGTAAAGGCTATACCGGAAACGGGAGTTGATTTGAGGCTTGTGGATTTTTTCAAGGATATCTCCAAGGCTGAATCTGTTTACCTGGAGGATTCGAAAGGCCAAAGAAGTGACTGCGTTCTCAAGGGCGATCGGTGGATGTGCAGTTCCCACAGCTGGAACTATGTAGGGCAGAGGGGGGCTCTCATGGGCGGTCGCCGGCAGAATGCCGTGTGGGCTCACCCCAGGAGCCGGAAGACTCTGAATGTGCGTTTCGCCGTCCCTGAAAAGACTTCGACCCTTGTTCTCGGAACCGCCTTTCTCGAGAGGGCCTACCATGCCAAGGGCGATCCGGTGAAAGTCAGGGTATCAGCGGACGGGAATGAGATGCTCTCTTATGTTAATGAAAATACCAATAAATATTATAGGAATAGAATTTCAGTTCCTTCAGGAACAAAGTACATACAACTTTCTTTTTACGTTCGAAACGACGGAGCACGTCACTTCGTTTTCAACGGTTACCTTTCCGGCAACTAGTTCTCTGTCAAGGCCGATTCAAATGGTAGAGAATAACATCCCGATGCCTGCTTTTACTAAAAAATTTTGACATAAAAAACAGTTTCCGGTAGGGTGGAAGCGAATTTTTGAGGTTGATAATGCAAATAAATAAATTTAAAAGAAGCGATTGGCTATTTTCTTTGATTATTAGTGTTTTTGTTTTTTTATACATCTTCCGGACATCCGATCTCATCGGATATGTGCGGGATGAAGGCTTCTACATGAAGGCGGCGGAAATTACGTCCAACTGGTTCTCCTATATGGAACAGAGTTTTTCCAGGGGCGATCTGCTTGCCCCGTTCAAGCCCGATGCTATTCATAAGTACTTCTCCTACAACCACGAGCATCCGACGCTTATGAAGAACCTATTCGGTTTTTCACACTACATCTTCTTCAAGAAGCTGAAGATTCTTTCATTCGGGGATTCAATCAGGATTGTTGCGGCGCTTTTTGCAGCTTTCATAGCATTTTTTACATACCTCATGGGAGCACAGTTCTTCAATAGAACGACGGCCGTAGTCTCTCCCTTTCTTCTCTTCACGATGCCCCACATCTTTTTTCATTCCCATCTTGCCTGCTTTGATGTGCCGGTCCTCTTTTTCTGGTTCGGAACTTTCATCCTTTTCAACATATCCTTGATCAAAAATTCCTGGGTCTGGGCCTTTGCAACGGCAGTTTTCTACGGCCTGGGAATGGCGACGAAGCATAATGTGTTTTTTCTTCCCATACTGCTTTTTCTTGTGTGGATGCTGCACTACATTGTTTCATACAGGAATCTTGCAAAGGATCTCCAAGGAGTTAAGGGTGTTTTCAAAGCTGTTCCAAAGAGCTTCTATCTGTTCGTATCTGTTTCGCTTACTGTCTATTTTCTCAACTGGCCATGGCTTTGGTACAAGACGGTCAGCAGGTTTGTATGGTACTACAACTTCCACGCAAAACATGTTAACTATACCAACTACTACTTCGGAGAAGAGCTTGCAAGGGGGCCGTTCCCATTCTCTTTTCCCTGGGGCATGACCTTTTTCACCACTCCGCTGCCACAGTTGGTTCTCTTTTTCGCCGGAATCACACTCTTTGCGTCTCTCTGGATGAAAAAGATTAAGGATTTTAGAGAAGGACAGGTTTGGGCCAACTTTATTGCGGGCTCACTCTTTCCCATAATTCTCATAGCGCTTCCGTCAGTTCCGATATTCGGTGGGATTAAACACTTTTTTACTGGATTTCCCCTCTTGATTGTCGGGGGAGTTTACGTTGTTTCCGAGGGAATGAGAACGATTTTCAAAAGATTTAAACCTGAGCGAATGGAGCTCTGCAGGGGAGGTGTTTTTGCTATGTCTCTTTTTGCCCTCATTCCACTCAACGTAAAGTTTTCGATGCATGGTGCTGCCTTTTTTAACTCCCTCATCGGCGGTGCCCAGGGCGCTGCATCTGCATACATGCAGAGAAATTTTTGGGGTTACGATATCCTTCCCCTTGTTCCGACCTTGAATAGAGTTGCCGAAAAGAATGCCACGATATACATCATGGGCGGATACGAAGGGTTGAACTGGAACGCCTTCAAATATCTCAAGAAGAGCGGCATTGTCCGCAGTGATATTCGTGCCACCAACGACCTCAAGAAGGCTGACTACGCATTTTTCTTTTATGAAAAGCAGAACGAGCATATGCTCTACTCCATTTATAATGAATTCAAGACAGCCAGGCCCCTGGCTTTGTCGGAAGAGGATTCAGTCATGTTTACCGCACTATTCCGGAGGGTGAAATGAGCTACTTCTTTACCAATCCGCAGGTGAAAAAGTGGAAAACTTTGTTCTATCTTTCTCTTTTTCTCAATGTTGTTCTCGGTGTTCTCCTCTTTGTTGAGATGAAGAAGGATGTCCATAGAGGAACTGTTGTGAAGGAGGCTGTTTCGAAAGAATCCGTCAAAAAGATTCCCGAGAGGGAGGCACCTTCGAAAAAAAAGGAGGACCCTGTGATTCGGAAGGGAGAACTGCAGAGGGTCTTCATCACTGTTGAAGATAACTTTTTCAGCTCTTTTGCCAACAGTGAAGATGTAAAGCGTTTTTCCAACCTGTACAGCATACCTAATCTGGATGAGTTGCTTTCCGCCCATGTCTCCCGAAATCTCGTCTGGCAGATGACTCTGCGAAAGGATGTGAGAAACGGCGACCAGCTGAGTTTCCTCTTCAGGGTGATACCTGAAGCGGAGAAGCGACAGAGAAATGATCTTCCTGATGATGTCGAGGTTCTTGCTCTTAACTATTTTTCCAAGAAATACGATAAAGAAATCAAGATATTTCGCTATAAGCCCGAGGGAGTGAACTACCCGAAATTCTTCTATTCAGACGGGCGGCGTATTGAGGCATCCCTCCGAAACAGTCCGATGAAAGAGGATGATTACATACAGGTGACCTCTCTTCTTCATGATCGAAGTCCCAAACATGAAGGTATCGATTTCAAAGCGCCGATCGGAACGGTTGTTCACTCACCGGTAGAGGGAAGGGTTCTTCGTAGAAACTGGAAAACAAGATACAACGGATATTGTATTGAGATAAAGGCGAAGGGTTCACCTCACACGATAAAATTTCTTCACCTGAGTGAGGTTCTTGTGAAACCGAATCAGGTGGTCTCTATCGGAGAGCCTATCGCAAAGAGCGGAAACACAGGAAAAACAACCGCTCCGCACCTTCACTATCAGATTAATGTCGGTCGAAACGGGAAGATTGTTGATCCGTTAAAGCATCACGACATCTACCACCAGAGCCTTCAGGGTGAAGAACTTAAAAAGTTTCGGGAACGGATGGCTACTCTGTCTAAAACTCTGCAAAAGTGATAACGATCTTATTCTCATCAACATGCAGGGACTATCTTCGCCTCTAGCAGCGGAATTCGAGGTGTTTTCGCGTTAAGAACCGATGCTTTTCAGGCAGGAAAATACGAGGAAACAAACCTTGACGGTGACTTTAAAAAATTGACTTTTAATAAGCTGGAATATAATCTACCGTGTTAGTATTGTTTGGATGATTAGAAATACTTTATAAATGTATAGCTGAGTAGGAGGTTTCTTTGAGACGGCTAAAGCTACTTGTACTCTTATTGACATTAGCATTTTTTAATGCTGCGGTTGGGGCGGAAAAGTTGGCAGTTATGCCTATCACCGCAAAGAAAAAACAGGAGAAGAGACTTGCTAAAAAGGTAAACGAAAATTTTTCGCTGCTCTACTCTTCCATAAAGGAGTTGACGGCAGTTGACGGCAAGTCTGCTCTGAAGGGTACCGATCGAAAAAAACTGTCTAAATGCCTTAGGAAAGGTGACGCTTCCTGTGTTCTTAACGTTGGCAAGAATGGCGGTGGAGTCTCCTATGTCCTTGTTTCAAAATTGGCGATGGACAGCAAGAAAAATGTCAAAATTATGCTTGCGCTTTACAGCTCGAAGGGAAAACGTATCGGAAAAGAGACTGTAAAGGCGGATCGCGACTCGGATGAGGAAGATATTGCTGCTGACATGCTCGTTTCCGTCAAGAAGCTGGTGAGACAGAGTTCCGGAAGTGTCGCGAAAAAGAGCCGCGGTTCATCAAGAAAGAGACTCGCATCCTACAGCGATGTAAAAAATGAGATAAAGAAGGGTTTGAAGCTTTACGAGAAAGGGGATCTCGCAGAGGCTGAAGATGTTTTTGATAGGGCAGGTAACGAAATGAAGTGCAACTGCTCTCAGAACGACATTGCAAAGAAACTTAACGATGCGGTTAAAAAGATTCGTGAAGGTCTCGACAGGGCTGAGTCTGAAATGGTTGGAAACAACCATAAGAAGGCCTACAAAATTCTTGAATCCCTCAAGGGTGCCGACGACGAAATAAGAAAAAGAGGGTATAAGCTTTTTGTCTTCAAGAAGGAGAGAATCGGCAGGGTTGAGTACAGAAAACCAGATCCGAAAGATTCCAAAACCGTCGACAGAATTCATCGTTCTTTCGTGAAGAAGATTGACCGGGCCAGGAAGTGGAGGGAAAAGGAACTTTCAAAGGTGGACGAGTGGATCAATAAGCGAATAAAGAAACGTGAATCAGATGAAGAGAATGAAAAGGAATTTGAAAAGAAGATCAAAAAGGATCACAAGAAGGCCTATGCGGATCTTAAGAAAAAAATAAAGGAGCTGAAACTCAAATGGGAAAATGATGATTCCTCACTCGAACAGGAGATTGTCAAGCTCGAAAGCCAGCTTTCGATGATCGAACAGAAGGAAAAGGGCGTCATCAAGGTTTCAAACAAGAAGAGAGACGCCGCCAAGGAGAAAGAGCTCCAGCAGGCAGAGGACAAGCATAAGAAGTGGAAAAAAGAGTTCGATAAAAATAAGCAGAAGTTTTTTGAAGAACAGAAAAAGCATCTGGAGAAAGAAACTCAAATAGTCAATGCAAAACTCTCTAAAATGCAGAGTGAGAAAAAGAAAATTGATCAAAAAATAAAGGAAAAGGAAGCTGAGCTCAATGATATGAACTCTGTTTTTGATAAAGAGGAGCGTGCGGCTCTTTCGAAGAACGAGACTGTCCGAATGAAGAATGAGGATGAGGACAGAAAGTTCAGAGCTGAAGTTGAGAGAGAGTACCAGAAGAAATTCGACCAGTTGAACGTAAAGCTGGGGAAATACGACAGGGAAGAAGAAAAACGCAGAGCTGAAATTGCAAAGTTCGATAGAGAGATCGAGGAGTATCTTGCAAAGGCCGTTGATAAGCTTGGAAAGATTCAAACCGACCTTGAAAAGAAACGTTCTAAGGTTGATTCCGAATACCAGGTAAACCGCGCATCTGCACAGAAGAAAGCTGAGGCTGAGTATGAGAAGAAGCTGAAGGTTCTGTCAGCGAAAAAGGCGAAGCTTGAGACGGATCTTGCAAAATTTGCTGAAGAAACTGAAAATCTCAAGGCCAAACTCGAGGAATCTCTCATAAAAGAGAACGATTCAAAGATACTGGCAATAGACAAGAAGACAGGTGCCCTCGAGGAGTTGCTTGCAAAGATAGAGGCTCAGACTGAAAACAACATTGCAAAAATTGAAGAGAAAATTGCAAAGACAGTCGAAGCTGAAGAACGCGAGAAGGTTGCGAAGGAGAATCAGCTTTCACAAAAGAACGAGAAACTTCTTCAGGAGCTCGGAGCTATAGAGGAACGTCTCTCCCAGGAGATGGCAGCCTATGAAGATTCAAAAGCTAAACTCTCTGAAAAGTATGCTGAAAAAATCGGTAAAATTGAAGATGCCCAAATGGCCGAGAAAGCCAAACTTGCAGAGGCGACAGACAGTTTCAAGGCGAACTGGGGTGATTACGTAGGCAAAAAAGTGGACCAGCTTTCAGCAAAGGAAGAGAAGCTTCGCGGAAAGATAGATGAGAAGAAGGCTCAGAGAGCGACAGCCGTTGCCAGGATAGAGGACAAGAAGGCAGAAGAGCTCTCCAAGCTCGAAGCACAGATCAATGCCCTTGAGGATAAATACGCAACCCTCGCCGCAAAAGTTGAAGAGGATGTCCAGAAAGAGGCTGATGCCGTAAGCTCCGGAGTTGGAAAAGAGCTTGAGGCTATAGCTGCAAAGGAGAACAGGGAAGCTCAGACTTTTGAGAAGAAGCTCGAGACTCTTGCAAAGGAAGAGGAGGCTCTTTCAGCATCTTTCGACAAACAGGTCGAGAAGCTTCAACAGAGAGTTGCTGCCCTGGATGAGTCCTACGCAGAAAAGATGAAGGCGTTTGAAATCGATACTCTCGTGGAGAAGATGAACAGCGAGATATCTGAACTTGACGATGCCAAGATGGGCGAGCTCAACAAGCTCAACGAGGTTCTTGATGCTATAAGGTCAGCAAAGGCAAATGCAGTTCAAACTTTTGAAGATCAGAAGGAATCCGTTTCCGATAAGGCGAAGCTCGCCTCCCTCAAGCGTCAGCACGATGCGGATATGAGAAAGATGAGTTTTGACGAGAAGAAGACAGCCAGAAAGATAAAGATGACGGAGAGTTCGTACGATCGTAAGATCAACTTCAAGAAGAGCGGTTACGAGCGCAAGATTTCTGCAAACAAGAAGAAACTGGATAAGCTTGAGGGTGAGAAGTCAAAAGAACTCATCACCATAAACAGAGAGATCAAAAAGATCGAAAAACAGAAGAAAGTTGCGGTATTAAAGCACCGCAAGAAAACGAAGGCAGCCAAGATCGCTTTCTCCCAGAGCGGAAAGAAGTTTAAAGCGGAGGCCAAGAGGGCTGTGATTGCCAATAAGAAAAAAGTCAACTCTGTTCTTGCTTCCGTCAAGATGAGAAGAGCGGCGTTGGAGGCGGATAAAGGCAATGAAATCAAGGCGATTAAAGGCAAGATGGCTTCTCTCTCAAAAAAATATGAGAGCGATGCGGCAAAAGAGAGCGGTAAGTTTGGTAAGGAGATATCGGCCCTCGGTTCCGAGCTGAATAACACTGTCAAGACAAGAAAATCCTGGGTAAAGAAAGTGGACAAGGTTGATAAGAAAAAGCTTCAGGAGGCCAAAAAGCCGTTTTTCAAGAAAATTTCCGATTTGAAGAAAGAGAAGGAAAATGTTGCCAAGGAGAGAGCCGCTCGACTTTCTGATCTCAAGAATAAGAGTGATGAGAGACGGGCCAAGCTTGCAGCATCCAAGGGTGCCGTTGCAAAGAAGACAAAGGATTTCGAGCAGACTCTTGATTCTGCAAGAAAGGAGATTGCCAAAAAGTACGGCAACATCAGAGTCGGGTTTAAGGAAGAGATCAAGAAACTCAGGAAGGAGTCCGCTGGGAAAGTTGCGGTTAATTCCAAGGAGAGGAAGAGTCTTGCAAGTGAGAAGGTTGTTCTTGAGAAAGGTTTTAAGAAAAAACTAAAACAGGAGCTCGGTAAACTTTCTTTCCAGAGAAAGAAGGGGCTGAAGGCTCTCAAGGGTAAGCTCTGGACGGTTTCGAAGAAGCTCAAGAAGCTTGAAGCCGGTCATGAAAGCTATGTTGCCAATGCTGTTGCCAAGATCGATACGCAGTACGAGAAGGATTCCTCTTCCATAGACATGACTCTCATGAAGGAGAATGAAAAGCTCCAGAAAGATAATCAGGCTTTTACAAAGGGAAAGAAGGCCGAGAAGGCCAAAACAGAGAAGGATTTCAAGAAATTCCTCGCAGAAAAGAAGCGTTTCAAGGCTTCAATCAACGCAAAGATCAAGGATGCCCAGAAGGAGCGGGACGCAAAGATTGCAAGGCGTGTCGATTCCAGAAAGAAACTCCAGGAGAAGTGGGACGCGGAGAAGGTATCAAGACAGAAGGCTTTCGACAGAAAAACATCCGGTGTCAAGAGAACGATAGCCGGTCTCGTCAAGAAGCTGGAGAAGTTAACTGGAGATATCGACAACCTCAACAACTCCTGGGCCGTAAAACTTGATGAAATGAAGATTTCTCAGAACAATGCGGCAGATAAGAAGAGAAAGTACTGGGGAAAAGAGTACAGCGATGCTAAGAAAAAGTACGAAGATGAGAAGAAGAAGGTTGTTCTCAAGTACGAACAGATGGAGATAAAGGAGAAGGAGAAGAGAGAGGCGGTTAAGAAGACTCTCACAGCTAAGGTCGAAAAGCTTCTTAAGGAGAAAGAGAGCAGAAAGGCAAAAAGAAGTAAGATTCTGGATGCCGAGAAAGAATCATGGAAGCAGCTCCAGGGCAAGTGGAAGATGGAGCAGGAGAAGAGAATCGAGAAAAATGAAGCCAACCGTCTGAAGAGAAAGGATGAGGCAAAGAAGGACAGAGTTGAGGCAAAGGAGAAGAAGTCCAAGGTTAACATGCAGTATGAGGCCAAGTTGAAAAAGATCAATGATGAGGAAGTCAAGGCCATTCAGCGTAAGTTCAAGGATACCTACAAGGTGAAGAATGAGCGTGATATTCAGCTCACAGTCATAACAAAAAAGATCGATAAGGTTATGGCTGATGTCCTTTCAAGGCGCGGATTGGAACTTCTTCAGAAGAACGACATCTCCTCAGCTCGAGAAGCTTTTGTAAAGGCTCTTTACCTTTGCAAGGACAATTCCACAGCCAAAGAGGGACTCAAGGCGATCAGAAATACAGCGAAAACTCTCTACTGGGAGGCCTACGGAGTTAAGGACAGCAACAAATCTAAGGCGAAGAAAATCCTCAGGAAGCTGGTGAAAACACTGCTTCCGACAAATGAATACTTCGTCAAGTCGAGGGCTCTGCTGGAAGAGTTGAAGTAGCGTATGGTAAGGATTTGCAATCTTTTCAGGGGAGCCTTAGTGCTCCCCTTTTTATTCCCGGTGACCCTGTCGGGGGCCACGTCCCTTGCCTCCCTCTATGACGGTTTCTATAAAACACCGGAAAAGTACAAATCTTGGGCAGTTCGAGAGAGAAATAGCGTCGTGAAGGATTTGTTTCTTCAAAGATACAAATTGCCCTTTGCCGATAGAAAGGGCTTAGGGCACAGAATTGATCTGAATGTGATTCCAAGTAAGGCTAAGGAAAATCGCAGGTACGGATACATATATCTTCAGGCTGATAGGGATGTGAGTTTCAGGATGGCTGTTTCCGGAATCAGGAGAGGCTTTCTGAAGGTTAATGGCTCTGAAAAGGGGCCGTTGAAGGCTGAAGGAATTATGGATTACAGTTTAATTGATGTTGCTCTAAAAAAGGGTGTCTACTTTTTCTCTTTAACGATAGAAAAAGGCTTTGAAGATGTCCCTGTTGTCATTATGAGTGACAAGGCGTTGAAGCTCTCAACCGAACGGGGATTTGACAGAGATGCAAGGGCCTCTGTCAGAATTTCAAATCACAGTTCGCCGTATGTCGGCAAAAGCGACCCATCTCTCATTCTTTTCAGGAAATTCTGTTTTCCTTCGGTAAATGATGAAGGAAAAGAGTATGGAAAAATGATTGCCGAAGGCGGGAAAGAGAGGGCATCCGAAGCGATTTTGTTTCTTCTCTCCAAAATATCGGAGGATCCTGAAGCTCGAAAGAGATTGAAGGAGATCGGATTTTCTGATCAATCCCTCACTTGGTGGAGCGAACAATTTCTGAAAAGGAGGATCTGTGATGATGAATAAAGGGGTTGTTCCATATATCATAGGGATCATTTTTATAATTTTGTATGGCTACAGAACTTTCATGCTTCAGACACGTATTGAAGGGCTGGAAAAGAGGGTTTCGGAGTTGATCTATGAAAGAGAGGCAGAGAAAGTTGTTGTTGCTTCTGAAAAGAAAAGCCGGGGAAACGGTGAATTTATGGAATTCACCGGACTAAAAAAACAGCTTCTAGCTCTTAAGGGAGAGATGAGAAAACTTAAAGGAAAGAAGAGTGAGGCTTCGGGGGAAGATGAAAGAAGCATGGGGGATCTTGTCAGGGATATGAACGAGACTCTGTTAAGATCCTCATCCGAATACATGAGGGCTTTTTTTGAGCAGAAAGGTTTTTCCCGCGAAGATAACGATACGGTAATGAAGAACTATGAAGCCATGTTTAAGGACCTTGAGTCTGTGCAGATGAGGTGGATCGGCGGAAAGATCATGTGGGAAGAGATTCCGGAAGAGGTGAGGGACAGCTATCTCCAGTTTTACCATGGTCTTCAGCATGATCTAGGGGAAAGTAAAGGCAGGGTTGTGTTCAACTATTTTGTGCCCGATCCGAATATCAGAAAATTCATTTTAGAGGAAAACTAGCTCTCCTCTTCCTCCTCCTTCAGCTCCTCGCGGGTTGATTTCATATCTTTGTGAATTACGGTCATCTTCTGAAGCGCTGTTTTTACATACTGCAGGGTGTCCCGACTGTTCTTTACGAGATCCTTGATACTGGATGCAACCACGGCGAATCCCTTTCCGGCCTCTCCCGCCCGGGCGGCTTCAATAGATGCGTTGATGGCAAGAATATCGATGTTTTTTGTAATACTGGCGAAATCGGTTATCGATTTTTGAATGTCCTTGATGTTTGTCATGAAGCTTTCTTCGAGTGATTTGAATTCGGTGTCTATTATTCCCGAGAAAATCAACCGGATCAGGTCGGAAGCTTCCCTGTCTATAAAAAGGACGTTGGGTGGAAGATTCTTCTCTATCGTCTCGCTGACAGACAGATTCTTTTCGCTGAGGTTGAGGATGCAGTTGAGTTCGGGAACGTTGAGCGCTTCGAGAAGATTCGTAGTTGTCCTGAGCTGCTCATCGGCAGCGTATTTCATGGCAACCGATTCCCTGTTGGTGTCTGTTACCACGGCCACCTCGATATCCGGTACTTTTTTGAGAAACTTGATAAAAGAGAGACAGCTCTTACTGCCGCCGATAAGACCAATGTTCGTAGTCATCCCGTCCCCTCCTTCGGAAATGTTGAATATTGAAACATATGTTATCAAAAGGGTGGGGGAGTGTAAATAGCCGTATAGACAAATATTTTCTTTGCAAAAATCGCACCTTGTGATATGTTTACCGACTGGAGGTGAAAATGAGAATTGTTTATATTCTGTCATCCGTATTCCTCGGGGTTTTGGGGCAGTTGTTGTTTAAATCTGCAGTAAATGGGAAGGGTTGCGATTCTCTTTATTCGGCGGCTCTTTGTTCACTTTTTTCAATAAAATTCTGGATGGGGCTTTCGTGTTACTCCTTCAGTCTGCTTCTGTGGATGTATGTTCTATCCCAGAACGACTTGAGTTACGCCCGCCCTTTTGCAGGGCTCGGGTACATCTTTACAGCTGTTTTTGCTTCCATTTTTTTTTCCGAACAGCTGTCGCCGGTTCGATTGGCCGGTATAGTTATGATTTCGGCCGGAGTTTTTCTGGTTGCCAGAACAGGATAGAGGACTGATATGAAACATCAATTAGATGAAATTAAAAAACAATTTTTTAAAGAGTTTGAGAACGTCAGCGACATAAAGACGCTTGATGAACTCAGGGTAAGATTTCTCGGAAAGAAGGGAGAGCTCACATCCATTCTGAAGGGAATGAGGGATCTTGATCCCGAATCGAGAAAAGAGGTCGGTAAAATCTCAAACGTTATCAAGACCGAAATCGAGGATTCAATAAAAAGAAGAGTTGTTGAGATTGAGGAGCAGGAGATCGCGACCCGTCTTGATTCCGAGTGGATAGACATTACATGGCCTGCGGAAGAGAATCGCGGTACGTTTCACCCCCTTACGACAATAAGAGAGAGAATAGAAGATATCTTTGTTTCGATGGGATTTGAAGTTCTCACAGGCCCTGAAATGGAGGAAGAACAGAACAACTTCGATAACCTCAACATCCCAGCGGATCATCCGGCAAGAGACATGCAGGATACATTCTGGCTCAACACCGGAAAGCTCCTGAGAACCCACACATCCAGCGTCCAGGTTCGAGGCATGAAGGAGAGAACAGCTCCCTTCAGATTCATTGCTCCCGGGAAGGTGTACCGGAATGAGGCCCTCGATGCCAGCCATGAGCACACATTTCACCAGATAGAGGGCATGGTTGTCGACAAGGAAATCTCCGTCGCAAATCTAATCCATGCAATGAAGACTCTCCTTTCAGGAATATTTGAGAAGAACGTAGAAGTTCGTCTCAGACCCGGATTTTTCCCGTTTGTGGAGCCGGGCTTCGAACTTGACGTCAAGTGTCTCATCTGCGGAGGAAAGGGCTGCAGCGTCTGCAAGCAGACCGGATGGGTTGAGCTCATGCCCTGCGGAATGGTTCACCCCAACGTTCTGAGAAGCGGAGGAGTCGACCCAGAGAAGTTCCAGGGATTCGCCTTCGGGCTCGGTCTGGAAAGACTCGTAATGATGCGGTATGGAATTAACGACATCCGTTACTTCCATGGCGGCGATCTCAGGTTCTTTAAACAGTTTTAGGGGGAGACCATGTTAATTTCACTTAATTGGCTGAAAGACTATATAGATATTGAAGGTGTGACTCCGGAGCAGATTGCAGACAGGCTGACAATGGCATCCGCCGAGGTTGAGTCTTCCGAGTACGTAGGAAAACATTTCGAAAGCGTCGTAGCTGCACGGATTGAAAAGATTGAAAGGCATCCCAATGCGGAGAAGCTTAATCTCGCAACGATATTCGACGGAAAAGAGACAATAACCGTCGTTTGCGGAGCTCCGAACATCGAAGAGGGACAGGTTATCCCATACGCTCCGCTCGGAACCGAACTTCCCGGTGGCTTCGTCATCAAACCTGCAAAAATCAGGGGTGTCGAGAGCTGCGGAATGCTCTGCAGCGAAGTCGAGCTTGGAATCGGAGGCGATCACTCCGGAATTCTTCAGCTTGACAGATCCATTGTACCCGGCACAAGCATGAAGGAGCTTTTCGGAGAATCCGACTACGTCATCGAAATTGAGAACAAGACAATAAATCACAGACCCGATCTCTGGGGACATTTCGGAATTGCCCGTGAACTTCGTGCGATTCTTGGAGTTGAGTGGAAAAAAGCCCTCTCCTACAAGGGGATTGCTCCCGACACGGTTGAAGAGGACTTCTCCGTAAACATCGAAACGGACAAGGGTCTTCACTACCTCGGACTCAAGATGAGCGGAATCAAGGTCGAGGAATCTCCGGAATGGATGAAGCAGCGTCTCACAAACGTAGGACTTCGCCCCATCAACAACATTGTCGACATCACAAACTACGTGATGCTGGAGACAGGTCATCCGATGCACGCTTTCGACCGCAGGCTCATAGAGGGCAACAACATGAGCGTGAAGATGGCTGATGACGGTGAAAAATTCATCACTCTCGACGGAGAGGAGAGAAAGCTCGCAGCTGAAGATATCGTTATCTCAGACGGTTCAAAGAGTCTCTCACTCGGCGGAATCATGGGCGGAGAGGATTCCGGAGTTAAGGATGATACTACGGAACTTTTCCTCGAAGCGGCACTTTTCGATCCCGCAACTGTGAGAAGAAGCGCAAACAGACTTGATCTTAGGACAGACGCATCCTCCCGTTTCGAAAAGGCTCTCTGGAAGGAGAACGCCTACCTCGCGATAGAGAGGTTCGTTGAACTTGTGAAAGAGCTTGTTCCGACGGCAAAGGTTACATCGAACCTTGCAGTTTGCGACAACAGCGAAGGCTACGGATTCAACGGAACCATCGGAATTTCTCCGGACAGAATCAGAAGCATCCTCGGACTCGATAATGAGAATCTGAGTGATGGAAAAATAAAAGATATTCTTGAATCCCTCGATTTCGGAATTGAGGAAGGAGAAATCTGGACAATTTCCGTTCCCCCGCACAGAAGAAGCAAGGACATTTCCCTTCCTGCGGATATCGTTGAAGAGGTTGGAAGAATCTACGGGTACAACAACATCACTCCTGTAGCTCCCGGATTTCCCATGGAGCCGCAGCCTCTCAACCTTCCGATGAAGAAGGAGAGAGCTCTCCGCAATCTTCTCGTGGAGAAGTTCAACGCAAACGAAGTTATGAGCTACAGCTTCTGCGGTGAAAAAGAGAGGGAGATTTTCCCGATCGACGACGAATCGGTTGTCAAACTTGTCGACACAAAGGAAGAGCCCTATCTCAGATACACTTCCGCTGCCGGACTTCTCGGATTTGTGCAGAAAAACCAGAAATGCTACAAGAAGTTCGATCTTTTCGAGATCGGAAAGGTATTCGATTCCGAAGGTGAGCAGAAACGTCTTACAATCGCATGTGCAGGCTACGAAAATCCTTTCATGCACCTCAAGGAGATGGTCTACTCGATTATGGCGGAACTTTCGGTTCCCAGCTTCAGGATCGCAAGGGTGAATGATAAAACTCCGCTTTTCGGAGCCAAACTTCTTCATCCCGGCAGAGGCGCCGAACTTACGCTGATGAAGTGGAAATCCGGAATCTTCGGAGAAATTCATCCCAAAGTTGCAAAGGCATACGGCGTGAAAGGAAGAGTCGGCTACGTTGAGATCGATATGGACAGACTTCTCTCCGTTCCGCAGAAAAATCCGAAATTCGCGCAGATCTCCTCCCAGCCCGACACATTCTTCGACATTACGCTGGTTGTCGAACTGAGGAAAGAGGCCGAAGAGATGCTTTCGGTAATCAGGAAAGCTGTGGATAAGAAGCTGCTTGTAGATTATGCGATAACGGATCGTTATATCGGTGATGCGATTCCGGAAGGAACACAGGCCATAAGTTTCCGTATCGTCCTCAACGGCGGAGACCGTACACTCACATCAGATGAGATGAAAGGAGTTCAGGAAAAGGTTATTGGGGACCTGAGGAAGCGTGGCTTCAAGCTCAAAGGAGAAGCGATATGATGGACGAGAGGAAAATTATTCTCAAAACTCCGGAACAGATAGAAAAGATTTCAAGGGCGGGGGACATCCTCGCCGATCTTTTTGAAGAACTCAGAACCTACATCCGTCCCGGAGTAAATACCTATCAGATAGATAAGTTTGCAGAGCGTTTCATCCGCAAACATGGAGCACGTGCGACTTTTAAATCTGTTCCCGGGTACAACTACGCCACATGCATATCGGTCAACAACGAAGTTGTCCACGGAATACCGAGAAAGAGCAAGGTAATAGAAAGAGGAGACATCGTTTCCGTCGACTGCGGAACAACTCTCTCAGGCTATATCGGCGACTCCACAGTTACTTTCGTGATGCCGGGGGCGACTGAAGAGGCTCTCAAACTTGTCGACGTCACCAGGAAGTCCCTCGAAATAGGAATTGAGAAGGCGGTTATAGGAAACAGGCTTGGAGATATCGGAGCTGCAATACAGAGCTACGTGGAATCAAACGGCTTTTCAGTAGTGAAGGAGTATGTCGGTCACGGAACAGGTGTTGAGCTTCACGAAGAGCCTGCAATTCCACACTATGGAAATCCGGGAGAAGGAGTGGAACTTGTAGAAGGCATGGTTCTCGCAATAGAGCCGATGGTTAATCAGGGATCCGACGGATGCCGCACACTTCGGGACGGTTGGACGGTTGTTACAAAAGACGGAAAATTGAGCTGTCAGTTTGAGCACACCGTTGCCATAACGAAAGATGGGCCGGTGGTTCTCACGTCGAGGTAACCGGTGATGAAAAAGATTCTATTCTTTATTGTGATTCTATTTCTTATGGCGAACTTCTGCTGGGAAGGGAGGCCGCTCTATAGAAAGCTTCTTCCTTTTTTGGAAGGAAAAATATCCGAGGGGATCCAATCCGTTAAGGAAAACGAAGGCTCCGCACGAAAGAGTCGACCGGTAAAGAAACCCTCCAACCGGAAGGTTTCTTCATCCCCGAAGAGGCAGAGGAAGGTTGTTCCCGTCGACTATTCCAAGGAAGATAAGGAGAAGCTTAATAAAATCCTGATGAATAATTCGAAATGACACTTTCTGCAGATACTATCGAAGAGATCTACCTTTCGCTGGAAAAGTGGGTCTCGTCCATCCAATATGCCCCAATAGTCGATCTTATGGCGGCCTCCGGGGATTCTCCCTGGCGAATCCTTGTAGCCACCATGCTCAGCTCCAGAACAAAGGACGAAGTTACGGCTGAAGCTGTACGCAGGCTTTTTAATGAGGTGTCAGACCCTCTCTCTCTGCTTGCAACGGAAGAAGAGACAATTCGCAACCTCATCTACCCTGTCGGCTTTTTCAAGACCAAGGCGGTCAACTTGAAGAAACTGGCGGCAAGGATCGTAGAGGATTACGACTCAACAGTTCCCGATGATCTTGATGCGCTTGTTTCTCTTCCGGGAGTCGGAATCAAGACTGCCACGCTGGTCTACATCAAAGCCTTCGGAAGAGACGAGATCTGCGTCGATACGCATGTTCACAGAATCATGAACATATGGGGCGTCGTTTCAACAAAGAAGCCGGAGGAAACCAGAATCGAATTGAAGAAGGTACTTCCGAAAAAATACTGGAAGGCGACCAATCAGTATTTAGTTACACTGGGTCAGAAGATATGCAGACCTATGAAACGTGAATGTTGTAAATGTCCTGTCGGTAAATTCTGTCCCGCCTTTTCCTGTTCAGAAAAGTAGAATATTCTCATCTATAACCGTCTGTCTGTACAGATTTTAAAATCGAGCAATTGTTTGGAAATGAAAATTCCGTTTGCGATGGGACCGATACTTTTTGAATGAGGGGGATGGCAAATTTTTGATGATCAGAGAAAAGAGGTGAGGTTGTTCTGCAAGATGAATTCTGTAACTGCCCTGATTTCCTGGTGATCTTTCAACGATGCGGAAAGTGTGGCATCGTCGGAAAAGACAAGCAGTTCACCCTTTTTCCTGAAGACGAAGACAGGCTTGGAGCTGAAGTTGATTACCAGATTATCCGAACTCTCGATAAAATGGACTTCACCTTTTTTACCGTTGCCGTTCTTATCCTTTTCTATCAGTTCAAGATAGCTTACCCAGCTGCCTATATCGTTCCAGCCGAAATCACCTGCAACTGAAAAAATTTCCGATGAGGTTTTTTCCATTATCGCGTAGTCTATTGATATGGATGGGATCGAAGCGTAAACTTCACCTGAGATTGATGAGAAATCCTCGATTTTTTCAACGCCTTCGGAGATCAGGGGCTCGAGATTGTCGAACTCCTTCTTCATTGAGCTGAGGGTGTAAAGGAAAATACCTCCGTTCCAGAGATAGTCGCCGCTGTTATAAAAGGTTTCGGCTCTGTCCTTATCCGGTTTCTCTTCAAATCTTTCGACACCGTAGATTCCTTCGCTTACTGAAGATTTCTTTTTTATGTACCCGTATCCTGTCTCGGCTCTAGTCGGAGCGATTCCGATTGTTCCTATGGCGGAGGGATTTTTTGAAAGGTAATCCATTCCCCGTTGTATGGCCGCTCTGAATGATCCCTGATCGGCAATGTAGTGATCTGCGGGAAGAACGAGAACGGCAGTTTCTCCCCACTTTTCAGAAATGTACCTATTTGCGAGAGCGACGCAGGGCGCCGTGTTGCGTCCGAGAGGCTCAAAAATCGTTTCAACGGTAGGGTAGAAGGAGGCGTCATTCTCTATCGGTTCTCTCTGTTTTTCAGAGGATATTACTACAATGTTTTCGGAAATGGGAAGAATTCTCTCAATGGTTTCCTGAAGAAGTGTCTTGTCAGAAAAAAGAGGAAGGGACTGTTTTGCCCTGCTTTCCCTGCTGAGCGGCCAGAAACGTTTCCCGCTTCCGCCGGCCATGATTACCGTTACAAGATTCATAGTGCCTCTTTCTACTTTCTTCCGTAGGCATCCTCAAGACGGACTATATCGTCCTCTCCGAGGTAGTCTCCGGTCTGTATTTCAATTATGTGAAGTCCGTTTTTGCCACCTTCGGCGCGATGTTTCTGTTCTTTTTTTATGATGAACATGTCGGAGCGGGATGCTTCGAAGACATCTTCGTCAACGGTAACGTAGCCGTCTCCTTCAACGACAGTCCATATTTCTTCCCTGTGCTTGTGAAATTGGAGACTCAGTTTTTCATTCGGTTCAACGAATATGTACTTAACCTTGTAGTTGTCTTTTAATTTAAGCGATTCCCATTCACCCCAGGGTCGTTTTTCCGCCTTTTTCTTGTTCTGAATCAGGGATGAGTAGACTCGAAGGGAGTCGTCCGCCATCTTCGAAAAGAAAAAGTAGCGACAGGCAAAAGAGTGAAGGTCGTCACGAAGTTCCTTCTCCTGCTCGTAGTTTCTCTCTATCTCACCATACTGGTCAGCGAGGTGGGAGATATCCGACAGGTGGAGGAAATCGGGGTAGAATCTTTTCTCAAACGGTGCATCGACAAGAAAAACCGGGATTCCCTTGGAAAGAACTTTGAGAGGAAGGAGATCTATCTCCTTCTCGTTGTTGCCCTCTGTAAGGCCAAGAAGGAAACTGGTCTCATTGAGAAGGTCTATCTTGAAAGCTTTTTCGTCATCGATAAGGGGCGTTTCCGACCTGAAGCGAACAAAAAATTCGGCATCCGGCGCTATCTTGCGAATCTCCTTTTTCGAGTCGTCTACAAATGCTCTCGATGAGGCGAAAATAACAAAGTTCTTACTCTTGAAAGAGAACTCTTCTGCTGGAAGGTCGATGTTGAATCCGGGAAGAAATTCCTGGAAAGTGTTGCCTCGACTGTGCTTCAGCGAGGTTGTCATTTCAATTCCCGGCTGATTCGGATCGGGGAGAAGATTCTTCAGCTTCTCACCCATCCGTTCAAGATTGAGCGTCATCAGAAGGGTGTTTTTAAAGTATGGACGGAAATGGAGAGGGAGAGCAGAGAATGAGTGGACAATGTCCGCCTTTTCAATGATCTTCCTGTTGTTCTCTAAAACTGAGGTCACCTCTTTCATCGGCATCTCATCGAGATCCATGAGGTGCAGCGGGAGTATGCTGGTTTCGATATTCTTTCCGCGGATAGCTATCTCCTCCCGGAGACTTTTTATCATTTCAACTTGCTGATTCAGAAAGTAGGGGGACAACTCTCCCTTGTGCGGGGTGACCAATAGAACGTTCATATTTTCACCTCTTTACAATTAAACCACGACAATATACATTAAAATAAATACATAGTCAAAAATAATGCAGCCAAAACGAAGATATATAGATGTAAATTTGCAAAAAAAAAATATAACCATAAAATAGCGAAAGCCTATTCTTTAGGATGAAATGGTAATTCCCGGGGAAACGATATATATGGAGTTTGTGGATAGGAAGAGACTATTCGAAATATTTCAGAAGAAATCTCTTTCAATAGAAGATCAAGTTTCGATGGTTGATCAGATAAAGATGCTTCTTCTGGAACTTTTGGACCATGATGATCTGAAAATTCCGATGATGCCTCAGGTGGCTCGCGATCTCTTTGATGTTATTGATAAAAGAGATGTCTCGTTTGATGAAATCTCCAAAATTGTCGAGAGGGACCAGTTCATGGGCGGCAGGCTGCTCAAGGTAGCCAACAGCCCTTTCTATGCATCACGTTATCCTGTAGGGACTATTGAGGATGCACTGAAAAGATTGGGGCTGGAGGAGGTGAAGCGGATACTGTTCACAATATCCATCTCTTCCGTGTTCGTAAAAGAGGGTGCGTACCATAAATTTTTCCTTGTTCAGTGGAGGAATGCCCTCTCGACAGCATTTATAGCAAGAGAGATTGCCCTTATGATGGGGGTGGACTCCTCCTACTCCTACATGGGGGCTCTACTTCACGACATCGGTGCAACATTTGTTTTGATAGGACTTCGAACCCTTGAGGACCTCGTAGGGAAAAGGGACCTGTTCGAATCGGTTGTGGTTGAAAAACTTGTGTCCGAACTCCATATATCCATGGGACTGCTTATTGCCGGGAGGTGGAATCTTCCGGGAATGATCTCCGATGCCATTCGCTACCATCACAGCCTGGATGGATCCAGAAAGGCGGGAGATATTCCTCTTGTTGTTTACTCTTCTGCGGTTTTCGCAGCGTTTTTTGAAAAAGGCGAAGCCTTTCTGGATGAAATGAAAGAAGAACCCAGTCTCTACTTTCTTGGGTTTTCGGAAGAGAAGATTGTGTGTCTGGCAAAAGAAATAAAAGCAAAACTTGAAATATTTCTGGGAGATATGGCATGAAGGAACGTTGCTCCATACGGACTGAAATTGCGTGGAGAAAAATGAAGGACGGGACAATTACGATTGTTTCTCCAATAACAGACAAGATAATTACCATCAACAGGACTGCAGCCCTGGTGTGGGAGATGCTGGACGGAACTAAAACTGTTGAAGAAATTGCAGAGAGCGTCGCCGGAAAGTTCTGTGACGATCCTGATCTTGATAAACAAATAATATTCAATGATGTCAAGGAGATAATAGAGGCTTTTGATGAGAGAGGCCTTCTCGAATAATTTTGACATGTTTTTAAGATAGTGTTAAAATCACCTGCTGTTGTACGCATTTTAGGGGGACACACGATGAAAAAAGCATTGCTTGTTTTTTTATTTCTATTTTCATTTTTAAACTTCATAGTCGGTTGCTCTTCATCATCCGATAAGTGCAGAGTGGACCAGGATTGCAAGGACGGCTACTACTGTAACGATGGGGAGTGTGAAAAACTCGAACTCGAACTGTCATTCGAAGGAATATTCGACGGCGATGTTGTCACGGTCCCGAAAGGTGAAGCTGCCAAGGTGAGTTTCAAGGTCTCGGTAAAGGAGATAAAGGGGACAGTGAAGGACGGAACCTCCATTGTTCTTAATGTAAATGACAGGGAATATAAAGGCTCTGTTGTTCAAAAGAGCGCAAGTTTTCAGGATGTTGAGCTCTCCATCGGGCAGAATAAACTGAAGGCATACCTTGAAAGGTCGACGTCAATAACAACAGCAGAAATAACCGTAACCGTTGTGAACATATCTGTAGACATGTTCTATCTGAAGGGTGGTACTGGAGGTGTTAAGACGGAGCTGTCTGAAGCTCTCGTTGCGGCTGCCGACGACGCCTCTGCCGAGGATTCCGGAATACAGCTTAAGCTTGAGGCAAACACATTCGGTCTGGCTGCCGGAGCCAAGGTCGATCTCTATATCGAGCAGATCGATCTCAATCCGATTGCAAGCGGAACTGTTGAGTTGTCGGATGGAAACGGAGGCCAGTCAGGTAAGGTGGTCTTTGCCGATCCGATTACCGTTCCTTCTTCCGAAAATGTGATTATGAAAGTCAAATCGGGCACTTTTGAAACATCTGTTTCCTTCAAAGTGAAGCTTGAGGCGGGCAGTTGTTCTCTCGCCCTGAACATAGCTTCCAACTCACTGTTCGGCATCGCCGATGATGAAGATGGAACAACAGCAGGATTCCAGAAGAATCTAGTCGTAACCCCCACATGTTCCGGCGGCGACTGTCCGGAAGATGCAACGGCTTCGATTTTCATAAACGATTCAACTGAACCTGTTGAGGCTGCATACAAAGAGGGGGATTTCGAAAAGGTAATCACAATCCCGGAAACTACCGATGCGAATAAGGCAAAAGTGAAAGTGGTTCTCAGTTACAAGAACACAACCGGGGAAGATATCACTTGCGAAGCGGAATCGACAGATCTGACAGTCGACATCACGGCACCTGTCGTGAAGATTACGGAAGCGACGAAACCGTCTGATCCTTCCGATGTTGTAAGCGGTACGATAGAGTTCACCGCCTCCGAAGGAACGGTTTCCTGCACTCTCAAGAAGGACGAAGCTGCCGCACAGACAGTTGACTGCAGTGACAACAGCTACACTTACAACTTTACCGAAAACGGTAGGTACACATTCACCGTAACAGCCGAAGATGTCGTGAAAAACAGCGGAACAGACACCTTTTCATGGACCTTCGAGGCGGCGGTACCCACAGCTCCGATCGTTTCCGGATCTACACCGACGAATTCAGATCCCGTCTGGAACTGGACAGTGCCGACAGGCGCAACAGCTTTCCGGTACAAACTCTCAACCGCCACAGAATGGACCGTAACAACAGATACAAATACGAAAACCTACACCGGAACCGGATTTGAGGAAGGAACGTACACCCTCGAAGTTCAGGCAAGAAACTCTTTCGGAACTTGGTCCGTGACAGGTGAAGAACCCAACGGAAAACTCACAATAACAGTAGACAAGACAGCTCCAACTGTTCAGATAACCGCAAAACCGGACAACCCGACAAATGTGACATCCGGAACAATCACCTTCACAGTTTCGGAAGGAACACCTGTCTGTACACTCGCAAAAGACGGCGGTGCTGCTACAAATGTCGCATGTGACGCAGCATCTGGATACGCCTACTCGCTGACAGAGGACGGGGAATACACATTCACAGTTTCCTCAAGCGACGTCGCTGGAAATAGCGGATCCGACTCATACACATGGACACTCGATACGACAGCTCCGAATCCACCATCTGTTAGCGGACCTGAGTTTACCAACGATGCAACTCCGACATGGAGTTGGACAAGCGGTGGAAATGGAAATGGAAGATTCAGATACAAACTAGATGATCCAAATCTTGAGACTGGAGCAACTGAAACACTGGTACTAAGCTATACGCCATCTTCTGATCTTGATGACGGAAAGCATACCCTATATGTTCAGGAACAGGATGATGCCGGGAATTGGTCTACAAGCGGTGGTTTTGAAGTAACTATCGACACAGAGGCGCCTGATACGGTTATCCTTTCCAAAAATCCGGATGTTTCGCCTACCAATAGCAGAACCATAAGTTTTACATATGAAGCACAGTCATCTCCGGGTGTTAAGGAGTCGAATGTCACATTCGAGTGTCGACTTGAAAAGGATGGATCCGTTGTTGTCGATTGGACAAGCTGCAATGAAGCCGGTGTTACATATGATTCTTCCTCTATTGATTCTGACAGTACTTACGAATTTAAGGTAAGAGCAACAGATGCAAATGGAAACACAGACAGTTCACCTGCAATATATTCCTGGAGTGTCGATACTGTAGCTCCTGAAACACAAATAACATTGAAACCATCCAATCCATCAGTTAATACTTCAGCGAAATTCGGTTTCAGCTGCACCGGAGCAACAACTTGCACTTTCAAGTGTCAATATGTCGAGGGTTCCGGAGTTGATCCGGATGAGGCTAAGTGGGAGGATTGTACATCACCCAAGGAATATGTCGCCGGAACATTTACCGATAAGACGACCTATACTTTCTATGTTAAGGCAAAAGATGAAGCAGGAAACGAAGATGAGACACCGGAGCTCTATGAGTGGACGGTGGATTCCGCTTCTTTTTCAATTAGTCTCACCTTTGATCCGGAAGATGAGATAGTTAACAGCAATTCAATTGTATTTACATTTGGCTTTGTTCAGAGCGGTAACCCCACCGATGCTGATAGCTATGAATGTACACTTGACGGAAATCCTATTGCTGATTGCAACAGCCCCTATACAGCTGGCTCTCTTTCTGAAGGTTCTCATAAATTTGAAATTGATGCCAATAAAGGTGTTGCAAGTGCACACGCTGAGCACATCTGGACAGTTGATACTGAGGCACCGGAAGTTGTAATCACAAGATCTGCCCCTGCTGCAAGTCCGACAAATGAGGAAACTGCAACTTTTATCTTCACTGTAACCGACAACTCTGCTACCACCGTTGTCTGTAAACTTTCGAAGGGTGGAGTTGATATTAAGACGATAAGCAACTGTACTTCTCCCCAGTCTTTTTCCAATCCGGATATTCAAGAAGATAACAGTGTAGGAGAATACACTTTCACTGTTGAGGCTACTGATTCATTCGGCCGGAAGACAACCGAAACAGATACATGGACTGTAGATAAAGAGGCTCCTGTCATAAACTTCAATGATCCCGGAACAATATTGGGTAAAGGAGACGATACGATTCAGACAGACGGAAATCGTTTTACCTTTAATGTAGGTGCTACCTTTACTGGGTGTGATAACAATGAAAAAACAGCGGAAGTTATATCACCTTCCAGTTTTGGAAAAGTAACAAATAGCGGCAGTGATGGAGCTGTGTCATTTAAAGATTTTGAATTGAACTCCGGCATAAGAATTGTAAATACCATTCGATTTGAATGTACTGATAATGCTGGAAATAAGAAAACAGTGGACGGCACTATTGTTGTCAATACTGCTGAGCCATTGATCTCTTTTGCCGGTAGTTATACGAATGCAGTGTTTAAGGCTGGAAGTGGACCTATTGAATTTTCATTCAATGTTTTCAATGCATCCCCGAATGTCGAAATACAGTTGATGAAAGTTAACAGCTTCTCTGTTGATGGCGAAGGAAAAGTTACATCTGTTGATTCAGAGGAGTTGATTGCCACGGCAAATGTCAGTGCCTCTCCAAGTGAATGGGAGACAGTGAAGGTAACTCCAACAGCAGCGCAGATGCCTGATAGTTGCGAGAAATATGATGTCATAGGCAAATTTACTGATCCGATAGACAATGTTACACGCTACACAAGAGTTGAAGGTGATGTGAATTTTTATGATGTAAAAAAGAATATTACGGTGGACCTTATTGCTCCGACTGTGGGCGATGTCGTTATAGACGGTTTACAGAATGGATATCTGAATATTGCGGATGATTTGGATGCAGCCGAAGGTATGCAGACAAATATTACAGTAAATGTTTCTGATGCCGGAAACATTTCCGATTCGGCAAGAACGATATTTCTTTCATCTTCAAACGGAGATTCACTGCCCAGCCAGGCAAATGTTTCCGACTCATATCTATTTGAAAATGTTTCTCTTGCAGATGCTGTCCACACACTCACTGTCGCAGTAACAGACTGTAACGGAAACAGGGGCGAGAAGGAGCTCACTCCGTTTACAGTGGATACAGTTCGACCGACTGTTGCCATAGTCGATCCTGCCGGTACAACAGCAGGGCATGATGATTGGCTCAACATCAACGACTTCATGAAACTTGATGTCGACGATGTTTCTTCTCTTGCTGTTGGCAACAAGATAACGGGACAAACCTCCGGAGCCAAAGGAAAAATTACTCAAATATCCGGAAATCAGATTTTTGTTGATATGTCTTCGACGACACTCTTCACAACGGAAAATCTTTCAGTCGACGGTTCCGATCCGTTAATAAACAAAACGATTACTGCCGCAGTAGCAAGTGTGGTTTCCGGTGAAATTCAGAATGCAAGGTTGAATATAACTTTTGGAGAAAATCTCAATAATAACCCTGTAACGATTAACGATGTTGTGACTACATACAGCGATACGGCGGAACGAACAGATCCGTATCCGGGAGTTACAGCTACAAATAATACCGCAACAGTGCTTCTCAACAATCTTGATGATTTTAAACACACCATAACGGTATCGGTTCTTGATGCTGCGGGTAATGAAGGAAGCGCTTCAAAAACCTATGAGGTGGATCCTGTTGCTGCAACTGCTACAATCACTGCACCAGCAGATGAGGACGTTTTGAATTTGGATGTAAATGCCGGAACGCCCGGATTCCAGTTCAATATCTCAGCCACACTTACGGATGTCAGTGTTCAGAAGCCTGCAAATGTGGTTGTGAAGGCAATTCCGATATCTGCAATAAACGGTGATCCAACTGGTGGAGATGCTGTTACAGTCTGTACGGCAAATGGTTTCGCTACTGCAAGTTACAGCTGCGAAGCAACCGGTGCAGGAGCTGGCTTCTGGAGAATTGAATTCACAGTTACCGATTCCCACGGAAACGTAGCGAAATCATCAACCGTAGATGTTCAGATTCAGACGACCGAGCCTGCTGTAGCCATTAAGAAGGCGAGGAATTGTTCATCAGGCTGCACTCTTCCTTCCGACGGAGGCTGGTTCAAGCTTGCGGAAGGATCCGACGGTGCCGGTACTTTCACAACAGACATCACAATTGATTCTGATGCGCCGTCCGCACCATGTACTTTGAGGCTTGGCGGTGCAGCAGGAACAGTGCTTGGGACAGGAACGACGGATGTGAACGGTGATTGTACTTTCACAAATGTGGGAATTGTCTCAAATGAAGCAGCAAATACTCTTTACGCTCTGGTTGAGGGTACGACAAATGGTGAATTTACAGCAACGAATGTGAAGGTTGACAACACTCTTCCTGTAGCCGCTATTGTTCACTCCACTCTTTACCAGGGCGCAGGGAAAGATGAAATAGCAATAGGATTTGGAGATTCCCAGACTCTGACACTTAATATTACAGGCGCTACAGCCGGAGATGTTTCCGTATCATCAGACAATACGATCACAGGAACAACAACGTCTTCAATTGCTGCAGGAACCGCTACCTTCGGTGCGATGACTCTCGACGATACGGTTTCACCAGGACAGACCGATCACACCCTCACTTTTACAATTACTGAAAAGCAGGGAACAACCATTACAAATACCAATACCTACACGCTCTTTGCTCACATTGATAACGCGCAGCCCGTCTCAATACCTGTAACTGTTGCATATATTGCAAAAACAGGGCAGGCAAAAGTCGATTGGACTGCAATCGTTGGAAATACCGATGGAAAGGTAAAAGAGTATCAGCTCAAATATGAGAAAATTGCTACATGTTCAATTAATGCGACAAATTTTGAGAGCAAGATCACACCGCTTGATCTTCACGCTACGAAGGATACAACTCCTAAAGCAGCCGGACAGCCTCAGAGTTTTACTTTCCATGTGTCGAAAATGGAGCAGGGTACATGTTCGAATTCTAGCATTTTTACAAAAACCGCCTGTGAGGCAGGTGGTGCTACATGGACAAGTAATGGATTTGCCGACATCCATCGTATTGGTGTTACGGATGGTGGTACAGACATAACTCTTTCAGGAGATCAATACTGTTTTGCCGTTAGAGCCGTGGATTCCATTTATGCTTCGGACGGTCATGATTTCAACATTTCGAACAAAGGACTTGTCGATAATGTCGTTGATGGTGGAGAGATGACCTTCACGAAAACCCGGATCGTTGATGTGGATACTTCCGCCGATACTGCAAATTTAAGAACAAGACTGAAATCTGTTGGAGATATTAATAATGATGGAATTGATGATTATGCCATCGGTGATGTCGGAGCAGGCAACTATGATGGATTGTTGAAAATCTTTTCCGGAGCAGATAATTCAACATTGTACTCATGGACCGATGGAGGTGCTTTTAAGGGAGTTGGACAGGGCATCTCTTCCGAGGCAGATTTCGATGGTGACGGTGCACTTGATTTTGCCTATACCGGCTACACTACCGAGATAACTATATTTTATGGAAAGATTAACCTCACAGTTGACGATCCTTCTGGGTTGTCGGTTGGTGCTGAGATAGCTGGTTCTGATTCCGGAGCAAGTGGCACCATCGATGCAATTAATGGAAGTGTAGTTACTGTGAAAAAAGTCTCAGGGAAGTTCAATACAAGTGATACTTTCTCTGGAACTGCCGTTCAGTCAATTGCTCCAGCCGGAGCTCTTGATACGGAAAATCCTGTGACATTTGCACTGTGCAGCAATGGTGACGGTACTACTGGTGGAGATGGCCCACAGCGTGATGGATTTGGGGCTGCTTACGGATCTCTTGAGTCTGCAGACGTTAATGGAGATGGACTCACAGACCTTATAGTCTCTACTAAGAACTATACATATGGTGGAAAAGTTGGAGCAGGTGCCGCATTTATTTACTATGGTAAAGAAAAAGCAGATCTCATAGCGAATACATACAGCTCAAATTCGCCTGATATCAGACTTGGAGGATTGAACGCTGGAGACGGATTCGGAAATATTGTAAGGAGAGTTGGCAAACTGGAAGGTGCCCAGGAGACAATAGTAATTGATTATGCACTTTCAGCAGATTCGGAGCTTGTTTTTGGTGCTGCGTACACAACTGGAACGCAAGGTCTTGCAAATGTTAACTATGAAACTCTTTCCGGTCCAGGGGTGGGTGCAGCACTTAGAACCTCTCACGTTGATATTGATGGTGACGGCTATTCTGATCTTTTATCCGGAGCTAGAACATCTCTTTCCATTCACTATGGATCAGACAGCTTCTCCAGGGCAAACAGTGAAAGCATAAGTTACAGTGATGCTCTTCATGATAATGAAACTCTTAACCAGGACTCCAGGTTTGCGATGAGACTTTCACCATCAATGGCTGATATTGACGGAAGCGGAAAACCGGAGATACTGACATCTGGAGGCACTGGAGGAATCTACCTCTACTCAACAGATTACATAACTCCATCTAAAACAGGATCTCAGAGCGCGGACTATATTCATCCGATGCTCTACATCGATTACACGTATCTTGATGGAGATAAGCTTCCGGTTCTTCTTATGGAATATGGAATTGTATTCTGTAACGAGATGACTGACTCAAGGGGTGATTGTTACATATTGAATTTTTAGGAGTAAGTAGTGGAAAATAAAAACAAGTACGAAAAGCCGGCAATAATTATGGAAGAAGATATGGAATCAAAACTGCTTTACGGCGGGTGCAGAGTAACTGGAACCGGCCGTGGTGGGGATGGATGTACAATTATTCCGGATTTGTCAGCTTAAAAATATCTTTTTATGCCATACCAGTATCATTTTTCTGTTGATCGCAACAAGCGTATTTCTGTAAATGAGGATTTAATTCGAAATCTTGAAGGGATCCTGATGCATTGCAGTTCAATTGTAATAAATGGGAACTCCTACCTTTTTACGGGAGTTTCCGGTGCCGGTAAATCAACAATTGCGAAAAGAATTCTAAATCATGACATGATAATCAATGAAGACAGAAATCTGATTGTTTTCGGCGGCGATCAACTTCTTATCAAGTCGGCGCCTCTGAAGGGTGATGAACAGGAGCGTGATCTATCTCCTGATTATCTGCACAATCTGAATTTGACTGCATCACTTAAGAAGATCTTTTTCATAGAGAAGGAGTTTTCCAAACGCAGTTATGTTGAAAAAGTTGAAGATGAGGATTATTGCTGGACCTTTCTTTTAAAGCAGACAGCACCTCCTGTAAAAGACAGATCTTTAACCAAAAATTATCTGAAGGTAATCGACAAAATTGTTGACAAAGTTCCCTTTTACATATTTCATCATAATATGAATGACTCTAGAGAGTTGATTGAATCTCTGATAATTGGTTAAATGATGGATCCAAAAGCAATCTTAATTTCCATTTCTGACAGATGTAATGAACTATGTAGTCACTGCTATATCGGCGAAAAGAACAGGAGGCGTGGTAACTTCTGGGAAGATCTTGATTTTTTCAAAAAAATTCTAGAGATGCTTGCCGAGGAGAACTATCTCTTTCTTACTTTGACCGGAGGTGAACCACTTCTTAATCCCCATTTCTTTGATTTTGTGAAAATTGCTAAAGAATTGAGTTTCTACATCTCAATTAAGACAAATGGACAGTTGATTGATGAGAAGATGACGGATAAATTAAAAAAAAGCGGCGTAAGTCGTGTCGATCTGTCCATCTATTATCCAGTAGCAGAAGAACATGACCATATTACAAATGTCAAAGGCTCTTTTGACAGAACTATAGCTGCAGCTGATTTTTTAAAGAGTAGAAATATAAAGTTCAGGATAAGTTCTCCTCTGCTTTCTCCGCTTCCGGATCTTGAGAAGTTGTACTCTTTGTCGAAGGAGCTGGGAGCGGATCTCTGGTTGCCGGATCCATTCATATTCCTCTCCAGGGATGTCGAAGATGAAAAGATACTTAATTTAAGACTTAAAAAAAGAGAGCTTGAAGAATTTGTTGATTACATGATCAGCAAGGATCTCTATAAAATCGAAGAATTTTATAATCCGGAGAGACAAACTTCTTTTCTTTGCGGAATAGGGGAAACCGCCTTATCTATAGATGTCAACGGAAACGCCTATTTCTGCGATCTTCTACGGGAACCGAAGTTCTCTCTGAGAGATTATGACATAAAACAGGTGAAAGAGTCAGCACTCCCTCTTCGAAGAGAAATCAAGTTAAATAGAGAGTGTAACAATTGTTCCCTTTTCAAATATTGTTCACCCTGCCCTGCAATTTCAGATTTGGAAGATGGTTCTCCATGCAACTGCACGTCAATAAGGAAAAGTTTTGCAGAAATTCTTAAAGATAGATGTTTGAATAAAGGTGGAGAAGAGACATGATGAAATATCTCAGGTTGAATGACATTAGAATGAAACCTGAAGGTGATGGAATGATATCTATATCTTCCTTTACTCTGAAAAAATCTGTAAAGTTTGCTCCGATAGCATCTGCAATTGTAACTTTCTGTAATGTTCCAAGGAACGAGGATGAAGTATGCCGAACATTTGGCAGCACATCGGGAATCATTTTCAGGAAGTTGTGTGAGAAGGGATTTTTAACTGATCAGGAAAAAATTGCGGGAATAGATCAAGGTTCAGATTCATTTTTCAAATCCTATGCTTCTTTGAATACACATCGGATTATGTTGGCGGATGATGTTCGAATGTCCAAATATCGGGAGGCGATTTTTTCAACTGTTAAACAGGGGGACGTCGTTCTGGACGCGGGCGCAGGCAGCGGTGTGCTTTCTGTTTATGCCGCACTTGCCGGAGCAGAAAAGGTTTATGCCATAGAAAAATCGTCTTTTGTAAAACAAATTCAAAATGTGGCAGAAGATAACGGAGTTGCTGATCGAATAGAGATCATTCATGGTGATTTTTCAAAAATAATACTGCCGGAAAAGGTGGATGTGATCGTCAGTGAACCGATTGGGACATTCGTGTTCAAGGAGGGCTTGTTTCCAGGGTTTTACAAGTGTATTGATAATAACTTGAAGAAAGGTGGTAAAATCATTCCTTTAGGATATTCTTTGAGTGCAGGTGGTCTCAATAGAGAATCGGATCCAGCATTGTATCCTTTCAGAAAAGAGAACAACGGTCTTGATCTGAGTTCATTGAGAAACATTGCTTTGAGAAGTGGATTGGATTATGTCGATATAAGTGAGAATTCTGTTGATGAAACGGTCTTCCTCGGAAGGTTTTCAATCCTTGAAGATATTGCTGCCAAGGAAAAGAATTTCTCCTTTAAATTACAGGAAGCGTGTTTGTCCCTTGCTCTATGGTTTGATATTGAACTGACAGATCAGATATCATTCTCGACTTCTCCTTTTTCTAAAACCACACACTGGAAGCAGGCTGTTGTCCCGACAGGCCCTCTTGAAGAAAATGAGAACGTAGACTTTTCAGTCGCATATGCGGAAGATGGGAGATCTCTGGAGATCTCAATTGCTCAAAAAGGTGTGTTAAGAAAAGTTTTGCTCTAAACACAATTTGCTGTTACACATTTTGTTCTATGGCAGATATTATGGTAGCGAAACTCGAGGCAAAATGAACAGGAGAACGATTGAAGGTACTATTTTGAAAAAGATGAACCCGAAAGTCATTTCCTCAATCCTTGACCTCAAGCAACAGAAGTCATCAGAGTTCGTTATCGCTTCGGGGAGCATGCATCCATCCTTGAAAATCGGGGAGAAGGTTACCTTTCGGGATATCAAGCCGTCGGATGAAAGAAAATTCAGGGTCGGCGATGTTGTTGTTTTTGAGGATTCGGGACGGCGGATTGCTCACAGGCTTGTTCGTGTTAAGGGTGATATTATCGTCACCAAGGGGGATAACCTTCCGGATTGCGATCAGCCGATTCCTTTTTCGGATATTATCGGGTTTGTGGAGGGGAAGTCTTCCAAAAAGGCTCTTTTCTACTTCTTCATTCGCAACAAGATTCGAAAGGTTAAGTTGATTCGTACTTTAGTCAAAGCTGTAAAAAAGTGGAGAAAGAAATCCCATTTCTAAAGTTTTCACTTTTTTTACGAGAGGGTTTGTTGTGAAAAAAATATTTCCGATTATTACTCTTCGCGAGGGTTTTGAAAAAGGTTACGATTCCGATTATATAAAAAGAGTGATCCATATTCAGAAAAAGGATTTCTCCGATCAATTTGAACGCTATCCTCTCCCTGTCAGGGAGGGTGTCGAGAGGGAAGAAGTGAAAATTTCTACCGAAATCATGCACACTTTCGCTGCCAATATCTTGAAGGAAAAGGTTCTGAAAAAATTGCGATCCGTGGCGGAGAGACACGGGATTCCGATGATTGTGCTCAAAGGCATGTTTCTTATCGAAAATCTGTACGGGGATTATTCGGGTGTTCACGACATGTGCGATATCGACGTTTTGCTTCAGAAGAAAGATTTCCACTCATCCATGGATCTGTTTGCTGAAATAGGGAATGTCGGTTTGTGGAACAGGCAGAGACCGCTGTACAGCAGGATTTACCATGAATACCCGGTGAAAGTGGACAATGTTCTTGTTGAAATTCACAGGGGACAGAATCCTTTTGATCTTTTCAAGATGAGATATTCGGATTTTTTTGATGGGGTAAACTTCGAGGACGACAGATTTGTTTCTCTTGAACATATGATCTGCTTTTATCTTATTCACGATTTCAACGACGGTTTATCGATGTTGACCTTTAAACGGGCCGCAAAGATGTTTGTATTGCTCCACAATGCCGATATTCCGACTCTGCATGAACTTTGTCATAGGTATGGAATTTTTCATCTTCTGGAGCTTTATGAGTGCATTCTAGGGGAAGTCTTCTCTGATTTTAAAAAATCGACGTCTTCTGATGGAAAAAAGTTTCACAAACATTTGAAGCGTGGTTCTTTCCCTTCTGTTTTCAAATGGGATCGCGGAGAAATCATGTTCAAGATATCTGTCTTCAGGTGTCAGTTTTTCAAAAAGGCTTTGCCGAATATGCTCACCTTTTTACCTGATCTTTTTCTTGCAAGAATTTCACGGTCTCCCAAGTCTTAAAGATTAATTCCCGTTTACGAAGGAAGGTTTTGTCGAAACGTGAGCTTCTTTAAGAAGAAGATTTTGTTCCGGAAATGAAAGTCGATTAGTTAAGGATTTTTTGAAATATTGAAGTTGAGAATATGGATTATCAGTTGATTTTTCTGAATTCGGCTCTTCTGTTCTGGTCCCATGCCTCTTCGTTGTGTCCTTCGGCTACAGGTTTCTCTTCGCCGTAGGAGACGATTTTTAGGCGTGCGTCTTCGATTCCCTGGAGCATAAGCTGTTTTTTCACTTCACGTGCACGTTTTTCGCCGAGTGACATGTTGTAGTCGATGCTTCCCCTTTCGTCGGCGTGACCGGCGATTTCGAGTACGTGCTGGTCGAAGTTTTTCATCCATGCAGCGATTCTTTCTATTTCCTGCTGATCTTCCGATCTGATTTCATACTTGTTGAACTCAAAGTGAATTACCGGGAATGACATTTCCGGATTTTCGGGAGAGTCAGCGGGAAGTTCCTCTACCTTCTCTTCCTTGGTTTCGTCAACCACGCTCTCTTCTTTTTTGGGAAGACACTCATCGGGATGGGTTCTGTAGTACTCCATCATCTTTTGTGACTTCTCCTCCACGTTTTTGAAAAGCTCTCTGGCCTTATCGTACTCTCCTGCATTAATCGCTTCACGTGCTCGGTTGAGCAGCTCTTCGGCTGCAAGGTAGTTCTCCTTGTCGCAATCCTTTGCCGCCGAGGCATCGGCGAAGGCCTTCTCCGCAAGTTTTCTCTCTTTTTCCGGTGGTGTTGCGCATCCTGCGGCAATGCCGATGGTTAACAAGATCAGCAGTGTTCTCGCGAACAGTTTAGTCATTTTTTTCCTCCCCTAGTTAAAAAGATTCTGTCGTTTCCGGTGACCAGCTTGGTGTCACTGCCTCACCTTTTCCACTGTATATGAGAAACTGTTTGTCTCCCTTTGTATTCGATATGTAGATGGAATTCTTTCCCTGTCTGTCTGATGAGAAAGTGAGAAGTCTTCCTTCGGGCGAAAATGAGGGGTTCTCGTTTTTGCCCTGATTCTGTGTTACGCGGCTTATGACTCTCGATTTTATGTCGAAAAGAAATATGTCGAACATGTACTTCTCGTCCCTTCCGGTAAATGCGATGTACTTTCCGTCGGGGCTGTAGTCGGGATCCTGGTTGTAGCGTCCCTGAACGGTAAGTCTTTCGACTCTGGACGGGTTTTTGACGAAAAGCCTGTAAATGTGGGGGTTGCCAGACCTGTTGGAAACGAATGCGATCTCTTTCCCGTCAGGTGAAAAGCTGGGCGCAGTCTCAATCGCTATGCTTCTTGTAAGCCTCTTCAGTTTCTTTGAGCGCAGGTTGAGAAGATAGAGCTCTGCATTTCCGTCCCTTGAGAGTCTGAGGGCTATGTTCTTTCCGTCCGGTGATGCGGATGGAGATGTGTTGAGTCCGGGGAATCCGGCAACAAGGTGGAGCTTTCTGTTTTTAACCCCTATGGAGTAGAGATGGGGGTTGCCCTTCGCATAGCTTGTGAAGAATATCGTTTTTCCGTCATGGGACCACTCGGGTAGCAGTATGATTTTTGAGGAAGAGTATAGAACCTTCCTGTTTGTTCCGTCGAAATCCACGGTGACCAGCTGATACCTTTTGGCACTCTTTTCCACGAAAGCGATGCGGGATGAGAAGAAGGCCATTCTCTTTCCCGTGAGAAGTTCGACGAGATCCCTGACAAATGTGTGAGCAGCAGGTCGTATCGCACTTTTGGAGGCGCGATATTTCTTACGGAGTTTCTCCTTTCCCTCGGCCACGTCGAAGAAGATGAGTTCCAGCTCACTTTTTCCTGCCGAGTCCTTCATGTAACCCTTCACGAGTCCGCTTGCACCTATGTTTATCCAGTTTTTGAAATCGATGTTCTTGACCGGTGTTTCTGCCTTCTCAAGAAATCCCTTGCTGTTGAGTACATTGAAGAAGCCTGTGAAGTTGAGATCCCTCTCCAGAGTTTCGGTTATCTCCGATGCCTCTTTTCCTCCTCCGGTAACTGGAGAAACGGCAATTGCGTAATCGGCGAACTCACCCTGTCTGAGCTCTCCCTTGAGCTGGGCGAAAAGGGAGGCGGATGCCGTAATCAGTATGAATAGTAAGGTTATTCGGGAGAAAAGACCCATTGCAGACCCTCCTTTAAAACATATTTCTTAAGTTTTTTATCCTCCGGCAACGGAAGCTTCCCCGTTTTTTTGAGAGCCTCGATGACGGAGCTGTCAAAAAGAGCGTTGCCCGATGTGCTGGCAACCGAAATGGCGTAAATGTCGCCGCCGTAGGTTATTCGCCAGAAAATTTCGGCCTTCAGGGAACGATTTTCCCTGAGTATGGTCGGGATGGACCAGTTACGACGGATAATGGAGCTGACCTTGCGAAGGTAAATGCTCCCCTTTACCGCAAAGGCAGGATCTGTTACCTCTCCGTCCCTTGCTCCGTCGAGAGAACCTTCGTCGCTCTCCTCGGCCCGTGCATCTTTCTTGATATCCGCCATTGCAGCTCCAAGAAGACTGTCAAGATTCATATCTTTTTTTCTCTTTTTTGCAACTTTTTTCTTCTCGGGTTTCCTGACCTTTTTTGCCGGCTTCTTTTCCGGTTTTACCTTGAGGGAGTTACCCTTGTCGTTCTTTTTTTTCGCCACCGCCTTCGGTTTTTTCTTTTTATATATCCTTGGCAGCATTTTCTCGTCCCGTTTTTTCTTTCCGAAGCGGACGAGACGGGCTTCCACCGACTCGATCTTGACGGCGGGCGTCAGATCGAAAAGCAGCGTCGTTCCGGCCATGAACCCGAAGACGAGAGCGTGCAGGACAAAGGAGATGATGAAGAAGCGCTGAAGAAGTTTTCTTTCACTTCTCTCCCGCTCCGTCGAGAACAGGTGCGAGCTCATCTACTCCTCCAGGGGTTCGGTTACGAGGGAGATCTTCGGGATTCCGGCCTTCTTGGCTATAGCCATGATTCTGACGACATCTCCGTAGGGAAGTTTCTTTTCCGCGTAGAGAAAGATTTCCTTCTCTTTCTGAAGTTTGGCGTTGTGCCGAAGTTTGTCTTCGAGGGATTTCAATTCAATCTCGCTCTTTCCGATGAATATTCTGGATGAGTTTTTCTTTCCCTTGACAACTCGGAGGATGAATTTCTCCTTGGGACTCTCTATGGGAACCGTTTCCGTCTGAGGAAGATCGAGGTCCACACCCTGCTCTATCATAGGAGCCGTAACCATGAACGCTATGAGTATGGTCAGCATGATGTCCACCATGGGCGTGATGTTTATGTGGCTGATTACCCTTCTTTCCCGGCGCTGTACCGGACAGTGTTCAGTCGACATCAGACGTTGCTCCTCTTTATGTAGTTGAGGAAGTCGGAGATGATGTTCGCCGACTCACCCTCGATTTTCTGAAGTTTGCTTGAAAAGAAGTTGAACATTATGGCTGCCGGGATTGCCGCAGCGATTCCGGCTGCGGTCGTAACTAGGGCCTCAGAGATTGCGGGACTGACTGTCGCCAGCGATGCCGAACCTGTCTTCCCTATCTGGTGAAACGCGTTCATAAGCCCCCATACCGTTCCGAAAAGTCCCATGAAGGGACCTGCCGATGCGGTTGTCGCCAGAAGGGTCAGGTTGCTTTCCAGCATCTGTATCCTGGTCTGGGACTCCCTGTTCATAGCCCTGGCTATGTTTGCCGCAAGTTCATCAACCTTCGATCCGGAGACAACGATACCCTTCTGCTCCCAGCTTTCCTTCGTCTCGGCGAACTCCTTGAATCCGGCGCGGAATACGGTTGTAATGGGGCTGTCCATGAAAAGTTCGCTCCTCTTGTAGACCTCATTGTAGTCGAGGTTTTTCCAGAAGATCTCGATGAACTGTTCAGTGGCGATCATCGCCTTGCGATATTGTATAAATTTGTAGATGATTATGGCCCAGCATGCCACCGATAGAAAAAGCAGAGAAAAGAGCAGGATGTTGACCGTAAGCGACGAGTGCTCGATCACCTCAACCAGGGAAATGCCGGAAACGGCCCCATCCGTGATGCGGTTGAGAATGGAAATATTAATCATATGTTACCTCCGAATATAATTCCGTCCAATATACCATAACAGATATTCTTTATCAATTATTCCCAATTTGCGGGATATTAATGAAAATGTAGGATTCATTGTGAATTCCGATCCGGTTCGGGCTCTATGTGAACGTTTACAAAAGTTGACTCGCCGAAATTGTTCTTGAGAATTTTTTCCACCTGAGTGGCGATGTCGTGGGCTTCCACAATCGAGAGGTGTCGTGCCACCCTGATGTGGATGTCTACAGCCATCCTTTTGCCGATTCTTCTGGTTTTCAGATTGTGGGGAGCAGTGGCTCCTTCCACACTGTTGACCAGCTCGAAAATTCTTGATTCTACTGCTATACCCAGATTTTTTTCCATCAGCTCATCAACACTCTCACGAAGGAGCGGCCATGCGGCTATGATGATCAGGAACGCAGTCACTATTGCAGCCAGAGGATCGAGAATGGCCATCTTCTCTCCGAATAGAAGGGCTCCGCCGATTCCAAGGGCTGCGGCTACGGATGAGAGAGCATCGGTTCTCTGATGCCAGGCGTTGGCGAGGAGGGCTTTGCTGTTGAGTTTTCTGCCCATAGATATCGTATAACGGAAAAGCACCTCTTTGAAAAGAATGGAGATCAGGGCGGCATAGAAGGCTATGGGCAGGGGTGGTTCAATGCCGTTCCCCGTTACGGTCGAGTAGATTTTTTCGGCTCCGCTGCCTGCTATCCCGAAGGCGGTGAAAAAGAGAAGCATGCTGATGGTAAGTGTAACGAATGTTTCGGCTTTTCCGTGTCCGTACCGGTGACAGCTGTCCGCCGGCTTTTCGGCTATGTTGAAGCCTACGATTACCATAAGATCCGTAACGGCGTCCGATATGCTGTGAACTGCATCGGCGATCATGGCCGCACTCTTCCCCAGGATGCCTGCAGTCAGTTTTGCGCCTATGAGCAGAAGGTTGATTGTAAGCCCGATTGATGTTACAAATTTTCCCGATACCTGAGTTTTTTCCATTACTCCTCCAAAAATCAACCAATAATAGCATAAAGATCCGGGATGTACAGGATTTGGGGTGCGAATATTACAAAATTGTATAAAAATTCCCTTTTCAGAAAGAGGGTGTCGACAACTCAATTTTGTTGATCAAGGCTTACCATTATGGTATAAGAGGCCTATGAAAAAGGTGTTCGGGCAGCTGATTTGTGCCCTTTTAGTGTTTCAATTTTTTACGTTTGCCCTATGTGAAGCGGGAGAGCTGTCTCCGGTTGAGGAGAAACTTCACTCCTACCATATTCTGAGGCGAGGGGCGATCGATCAGCAGCGCTACCTTCTGTCACAAATTAACAGGGATCTTAGAGAGAGAGCTGTTCCCAACTGTATCGAATGTTCGATTTTTCTTCTCGACGGTTCACGAAAACTCTCTTTGGAAAAACAGCTTCTTGCGGCGGAATACGCACATCTTATTTCACCCGACCATCCGGAGAGTGCCTTTCACCGGGCAATTCATACAGTTCGTCGGAATCCCCTTGATGCGGCCGCTCTTTTCAGGGTTTTTCGTGATGCTGCAAACTCCGTTCTGTCGGGAATTGAGAAAAATCTATTCCTTCGATATTTTTCCGGAAAGGGACTGCTTTTCTTCGCTGTGGTGCTCTCTCTGCTGCTTTTTCAGCTCTTTTTAATTCGGAGAGATATAGTGAAGCATCTCCTTTCACATCTTTTCGAAGGCTCCCGATTCTACAGGTTGGTACTTTTAGTGTTCTGTTTCGGTCTGTTCCTTCTCTTTTGCAGGCTGAATTTTGCAGTTCCCGGTACGATTATGCTTCTTGCGGTGACTCTCTTTCCAGCTCTGTCGATTTTTGAAAGGGTGCTGGTTTTTATTTCAGCTTCGATGCTTCTTGTTGCCACCTTTTTTCAAATTGCGTTGAACCCTGGATTTGAGAGGGTCGAACTTCGCAAGGCTGATTTTTTTACAAATCCTCTCTTCTCGGAAATGGGCAAGGATGATCCGGTGGAAGCGGGGTTGTTTCACTTATATAACGGAAACTACGAAGATGCTCTAGGTTACCTGAAAAATATTCCTAAAGATGATATTGCTCAAGAACTGGTTCCCATGTTCCGGAATATGGAAGCTCTTTCTCTTCACCATCTGGGAAGACGCCATGAGGCTAGGCAAGTTTTCACAGATCTTCTCAAACATTCCCGGGATCAGCGAATAGGGATTAATCTGCGCAGGATGGACGTGAACGGAGGGATTGAAGAATTTTCGATTACCGATTCCTCTGAAGGAGAGTCTCTTTTCCCGCTCATTGTATATCCGAGACCATCAAAACTTCTCGATTCGATATCAGGTGAACGGAAGGATATCTATGGATCCGATTTCAGTATCTTTGTTTTTACATTGGCCATTTTTTCTCTGTTGTGGATTTTTCTCTGGATTCGTTATCTTCGCGGCGTGAAGGTGCAAAGGTGTCTTGTCTGCGGAAAAATCTCCTGTAACCGTTGTGAAACATTCTCCGCGGATGGTATGTGTCTGGAATGTGCTCTTTTCAGTGGAAAATCGGTTGAATCGGAGAAGGGGTCTCTTCCGGATAACGAAGGAATCCTTCCTGCCGCTGCTTTGCTGTTTCTGGGCTGGTGGCCCATTGGGCGAGGAAAGACCTGTTTCGGATTTTTTCTCCTTTTGATATTCTCTTTCGGACTGGTTGTCCTGGTTGCCTCTCTTGATTTCGGGAGTCTCTTTGTTGTTCCCCCGAATCTCACCATCTTTTCCGCTGCCGGTATTCTTATTGCTTCGATGCCTGTAATTCTCCAGATTATCCTGTCGAGGAGGAATGTATGACGAAGGGTACACTTTTCGGAGATCTCGGGGATTTCTCATTCGCAGACCTGCTTGAGAGGATCGGCGGTAACCGGAGGACAGGAGTTCTGCTGATAGATGAAGGTCGCTACACCATCCACTTTCTGGAGGGACGGATTGTGAATGTCCTTGAAGAGGATTCCAGTGATGATAGGGAGTCTGTAGCCCTCCTCATGAGATCGGGTATTGTTGGTGATGCGACGATGCTGAAGTATTGTCGGGAGAACAGATTGGATTCAAAGCCTATTCTGGATCGAATGAGGGCGGCCAGGCTCTTCTCCTCTTCGGTCAGATGGAAAATTCTGGAGGCTGGGGCCATTTTTCGTCTCTTCAGGGTCGCATCTGTCGGAAGCGGCGCTTTCTCTTTCATGGAGAAGGATGCTGAAGAGCAGGAGAGCGGGATCAATTTTCCCGATTTTTCCGTTTTCAACAGCCGGGCTGAATTGATAAGACGAATCTTTTTTTCTGATGAACCGAAAAAGAGGCTTTTTGCCCCTTTAAGTAGGGTTCCTTCCGATGGACCATTTTTCAAGGGGAAAACCGTTTTTCAGGCATTTATTCATTCCGATCTCGATTTTTTCAGTTTGCTTGACCAAGGTGCAGAGTTTTATCGAAGCGGGGAGGTTGTTTTCGGTGAAAAGAGCTCTCTCGGACTCCTTCTGCTGAAAGGTTTTTTTCGGGGTGTTGTCATCTGTTTCCTTTTGATTTTTCTGGTTTTTATGCTCTCCATGAGAGGGCGGCACAGAATCGAGGAGGATGAAATTAAAAGATATCGAATTGAACGATACCGTAGTTTCATAAAAAGACTCAACATATCCGATGAGCGTTCGGGTGATTATGGTGAGTTGCGATTGTCGGGAAAAAAACTAAACTGAAGGAGGCGGGATGTGGGATGCTCCCGTACTCCTCTCACGGATTATAAGCTGAAAATGGAGCCGGTCATGAAAAAAAAGTTAGAAAAACTGAGGCTTTCCACAAACAAACTGTGCTGTACGCCGAAGCTTGGTTTCTATGACGGAAAAAGCACCGATGAGATCGATGTCAAGCAGAAAAGCTTTTTTCAGAAGAGGGGATTTGAAACCCTTGAGTTCGGACTTACAATCGCAAAAAAGGGATTTAACATATTCGTTGCCGGAGAATCGGGGACGGGAAAAACTTCCAACGTGAAGAACTACCTTGAGGAGGTTGCCAGGGATATGTCGACCCCGGATGACCTCTGCTACGTTTTCAATTTTGAAAACCCGGATGAGCCTGGGCTCATTACCCTTCCTCCCGGAGAGGGTGAGAATCTTGTAAAGGATATGCAGGATCTTCTGGAGTACTTTCAGTACCAGATTCCCCGGCAGCTTGAATCGGAAAGTTTCGAGATGAAGAAGGGGGAAATCGCCCGCTGGTATCAAGAGGAGAGCGAAAAGAACTATGTGGAGGCCGAGCGGGATGCCTCGACTCTGGGATTCGCCCTGAAATCGACGCAGAGTGGACTAGTGATTAACCCGGTTGTGGATGAGAAATCGCTGGGCAAGGAGGAATTCGACAAGCTCAACGAAACCCAGAAGGACGAGATCCGACGAAATGAGGAGAAGCTTCAGGATAAGCTCATAGCCTACTTTCACAAGGAGAGGGTTCTTGAGAAGGAGTACAAGGAGAAGATGACCTCTCTCCGTCAGAACATGGTTAAGCTCATAATCGCCGATCCGGTTTCGGAGCTCTCCAAAAAGTACATGGGAAACGAATCGATGAAACGTTACATGGACGGACTGGAGAACCACATTCTCGAAAAGTTCGACGACTTCTTCCTCAACAGGGACATAGAGGAGGGAAAGGTAGACGCGTCGAAATACGAAGTTCCCGACTTCAAGGAGTACAGAGTCAATCTGATTATCAACAACAAGAATCTGAAGGGTGCTCCGGTCATCTACGAAACCAATCCCACTTTCCAGAACATAATGGGATACTTTGAGTACGAGGAGCGCTACGGTTCACTTTTCACCGATTTCCTAAAGATGAAACCCGGGGCACTTCACAAGGCGAACGGAGGATTTCTCATTATCCAGGCGAACGATATTCTCAAGAACTACTATGCCTGGACTTCGCTTAAGAGAGCCCTGAGAAACAAGCTTCTCAAAATGGATGATCTGGATATAGATTTTCGCTACCGTGTCAACTTCACTCCCAAGCCGGAAGCTGTGCCGTTGAACATAAAGGTTGTGATGATAGGCGACGACTACACATACCACCTCCTTTACAACTACGATGACGATTTCAAGAGGATTTTCAGGGTTAAGGCGGACTTCGGCAGCACGATAGACGTAAATGCCGCCAACACGAGAATCCTGGTGGAGTTCATCTCCAGAGTCGTAAAGGAAGATCAGATGCTTCCCTTCGATTCCGAGGCGATCAGGAAGGTTCTATACTACTGTTCCCGTTTTGCCGAGGATCAGAAAAAGTATCGTGTCAGGGCGACCGATATTGTGGACATACTTGTCGAGGCAGATTTCTGGGCGAGAAAAGAGCGGCACAGCATGGTAACCGGAGATCAGATACGAAAGGCGATAGCCTACAAGGAGAATCGTCATGCCAGGGTCAAGGAGCGATACTATGAATCGATAGAACGGGGATCCATCCTGATCGATGTGGACGGCGAGGATGTTGGACAGATCAACGGTCTTGCCGTCTACAGCATAGGAGACTTCAGTTTCGGTATCCCATCCAGGATTACTGCTCGGGTTTTTGCCGGAAGAAGGGGAATTATCAACATCGACAGGGAGGTTCGTCTTTCCGGAGCGATTCACGACAAGGGGGCAATGATTCTAGCCGGCTACCTGGGGGATCTTTTTGCACAGAACAAGCACATGTCTCTTTCAGCCTCCATCGCCTTTGAGCAGAGCTACGGAGGAGTGGAGGGGGACAGCGCAAGTTCCACCGAACTTTACGCCCTTCTGTCGGCACTTGCGGACGCTCCCATAAGGCAGGGAATAGCCGTCACCGGATCAATAAACCAGATGGGAGACATCCAGCCCATAGGTGGAGTGAACGAAAAGGTTGAAGGTTTCTTCGACATATGTAATATAAGGGGGCTCACCGGAGACCAGGGAGCCATAATACCGGTCCAGAACGTTGAAAACCTCAATCTCCGGGAGGATGTGATAGCGGCTGTAGAGGAGGGAAAATTCTCTATTTACGCCATTCACAACGTAAGGGAGGGAATAGAGATTCTTACCGGAATCAAGGCCGGAAACCGACGGAAGGACGGCACATTTACACCGGACTCCATATTCGACAGGGCCGATAAAAAGATCAGACAACTGAACAGTGTTAAGTAGGAGGAATTGATGCCGCAGCTCAGGATATTGCACAAGACCGACAGCAGCAGAGACGAGATATGGGAGTGGTCGCTGAAAAAGGAGTGGGTACTTGAAAAAAAGGTTCAAAAGGAGGGAATCACCATAAATCGCTCCCGGGAAGAGGGGCGAATCTGGGGTGAGGGAAAAAACGTCAAGGCGGAAGCCCTCATTAGAGACGGAGAGGTTGAGATCAACATAAAGCTCCCGATTCTCTACAGGGTTTTCAGGAAAACAATAGAAACTGTTCTCAAGGAGCATCTGCAGGAGATATGATAGAGTCCTTTCTGACCCTCGATACCGAATTCGGTCCGTTTGAGATAAAGGAGAAGGGGTCCCGTTTTCTCTCCTACGCGTTTCCGGTAGGGGATGCATTGGAGGCGGAGTCAGTTGTTCAGGCGCTTTGGAAGAAGTATTACGACGCCACACACATCTGCTACGGCTACCGTTTCGGAGAGGGGGTTGAAACCGGATTCCGTTACAACGACAACGGCGAACCTTCGGGTACCGCCGGTCTTCCCATCTATCAGGAGATAGTGAGATCGGACATTTTCAACATCCTTGTTGTCTCTATCCGCTACTTCGGAGGTGTGAAACTCGGCACGGGGGGATTGACAAGGACCTACGGCGCCTCCGCCAGGGAGGCTCTGCAGAACGTTGTTCCGGTGACAGTAGAGTTGAAGGAGGAGCTTCGGCTCAGCACGGAGTTTGATTTTCTCGGTACAGTTATGTACATAGTCAATACCGTTTCCGGAACGGAGATCAAGGCTCAGGACTACACGGCTTCCGGTGTTGATTTTACATTCAGGATTCCTGTTGCCGCAGTCGAAAGGTTCAAGCTTCTCCTCAAAGAGAAATCCAACGGCAGGTACATGCTTTAACAGCAAAATTCCGGAGATAACTGTGAAGAAACTTATTCTTACGATTCTCCTTCTGGGGAGTTTCAATCTTTTTGCCTTTACCACGACGACTCTTTCGACGCCGGCAAAACGAAAATTGTACATTGGCATAGGAGGCTTCTATCTGGACAACAGTCGAGACGATATAACTCTCGGGGTCGATCCAAGGGTTGCCTTCGGCCTGGGGGGAGGATTTTCTCTCGAAGCCGGTTACATGATCCCTTTGAAGGAAGGTGTAACGGATCGAAGCGCTCTCTCCATCCTTATTCGAAAGGACATAGGGATCACCAGAAAAGGCGACTTGGGTGTCACTCTGGCCGGAGGAGTGGGAATGGGTGATCTTTCGGGGACTGTGGACTGGTTTTTCCCCTTCAGGGCCGGACTCAAGGTCTCCTTCCCGGTTGCGACAATAGCTGGAGGTATCTCCTCCTACGTGGATTTTTTCGAGAGAAACGGCGGTGGAGTTTGGGGAGGTCTTGAACTCCCTTTCGGAAGCTCCCTTGTTCGTCTTGAGTATACCTACTTCGTTTTCGACGATATAGGATTCAGGCAGATGATAAATGCATCTTTTACGGTAAGGTTATGAAAATAAATAATATTTTTAGTTCTATTCAGGGAGAGGGATTTTTTTCGGGACTTCCCACACTTTTTGTAAGACTTTTCGGATGCAACCTCCGGTGCTCCTACTGTGACGCCACTGAAGCGATAGAGGGCGAGGGGCTGACAGACCTCTCTGTCCGAGAGGTTGCTGAGCGTGTCCTTAATGATCCGGCGTATGACGTTACCGTTACAGGGGGAGAGCCGCTGGTTCAGGAGGAGGAGCTTTTGCGCCTCCTCGAAATGATAACACCTCATCGCAGAGTCTCAATAGAGACGAACGGTTCACTTGATGTTGCAGAGCTGAGAAAGCGTTTTCCTGATGTCTATCTCTCCATGGACTGGAAAACACCTGCATCCGGATGCAGTTACTTCTGCAGGAAAAATCTGGATCTCATCGGAGATCACGGATGGATAAAATTTGTGGTCGGCTCCCTCGAAGATCTCAGATTCGTTGAAAGTGTGCTTGCCGAAGTGGTCGACAGGGGAGTTCCCGTAATCATCAGTCCCGTTTTCGAGGAGGGATCCCCGCTCTTTCGTGAAGTTTCCGATTTTGTAATGAAATACGGAAGAAGCGGAGTGGTCAGGATGCAGCTGCAGCTGCATAAGATCGTCGGAGTGGAATAATGTCTCTGAAGGGTATCAACTCCACAGCTCATGTCATAGCAGGTTCCTTTCTTTTCATGATTTTTACGGGTTCGCTTCTTCTCAAGCTTCCCTTTGCGACTGAAGGTGGAATCTCCTACATCGACGCCCTGTTTACATCCACATCGGCGGTCTGCGTCACCGGACTCATCGTGGTGGATACGGCGACTGCATTCACAGGCTTCGGGAAAGGTGTGATTCTTCTTCTAATCCAGCTGGGCGGGCTGGGAATCATGACCTTCGCGGCCCTCGTGATCTGGCTGGTTCGTCAGAAGATCTCTCTCTCGGACAGGTTGATGCTGGAATACTCTTTCCTTCAGGGAGGAATGCGTTTTCCGCTCAGATCCTTCCTTGCCTTTATTCTCAAGTACACTTTTATAGTGGAGTTTGCCGGATTTCTCGGTTACTTCTTCACACTTGACGAGGCAGATATTTGGAAAAGGGCCGGATTTTCACTGTTTCACGCAATCTCCGCCTTCTGTAACGCGGGATTTTCACTCTACTCAGAGAATTTGGCGGGATACTACGGAAATCCGGGAGTGAACATGGTCACAATGATTCTCGTTGTTCTGGGAGGCATCGGATTCGTAGTAATTTTCGAGCTTAAGAACAAGTACCGTATTCTGCTCAGGATGGAGAAGAGACGCTTTACCGCACCCATCTTCTCTCTCCATACCTGGACCGTGCTGGTGACAAGCTCCTTCCTCATTGCAGCAGGAGGAGTGCTGATCTTTCTTTTCCAGCTATCTTCGGGATACAGGATCTCCTTCCTCTCCAGCCTCTTTCACTCCGTATGCGCCAGAACTGCCGGATTCAACACGGTTGATTTGGGGGCACTGTCCACCAGCTCTCTCCTCGTCATCATATTTCTCATGTTTATCGGAGGATCGCCAGGTTCCACCGCGGGTGGAATCAAGACCACCACATTCGCACTCTTTCTCTTCATAATGTTCATGGGACGTAACAACTTCGAGGATGTCACCGCAAGGAACCGGTCTATTCCTAGAAGCACCATCTTCCAGGGGCTTCTCGTTCTGATGTTCTCCTTCACAGTTGTCTTTACATCCCTCATAATGCTTTCCGTATTCCAGCCGGGAGCGGCACTGGGGGATCTTCTCTTCGAGACTGTAAGCGCCTTCGGAACGGTAGGTCTATCCACCGGAATAACGGGGAATCTGACATTCATGTCGAAATGTGTAATTACTGTAACAATGTTCATCGGACGACTCGGATCGCTTACGATATTCAGCCTCTTCCTCAACAGGAAGTCGCTTAACATCAAGCATGCCGAGGAACGGATCCTTATCGGATAGGAGGTTTTATGGCCAGAAGAATCGGTGTTGTTCTGGGACTAGGAGAGTTCGGGTTCCATCTTGTTAAAGCTCTTTCAGGCGACGGCTGCGAAGTGATCGCGGTTGATCGAAACGAACGTCGGGTCGACGTTGTGAAGGAGTACATTCAGAAGCCCATAACAGCCGACATAACCAGCAGGGAGGTTCTTGAGAGCGTCATTCCGGCCGAAGCGGACTTCATAGTCGTTTCCCTCGGCTCCATCGAGGCCAGCATGATATCGACTCTCTACCTCAAGGAGATGGGATTTCAGAATATCTATGTGAAGGCGGTAACCGACGAGCACGAGAGAATTCTCAGGCTGCTGGGAGTTAAAAACGTAATTTTCCCGGAGAAGGATCAGAGTAGCAGGCTCTCCGCCAGACTGATGAGCAACAACATGCTCGACTATCTGCCCCTTTCGGACGACTTTTCAATCGCCGAGGTTGCTCCCCGCAGGGAAATGGAAGGAAGTTCTCTGAAGGAACTTCGATTCCGCAAGCGCTACAACCTTTCCGTCATCGCCATAAGGGAGCTTGTGCCCGGCAGGATGGTATTTACACCCGACGCCGATTTCGTTATCAAAATGTCCGACATTCTCTGGGTAATAGGAAAGAAGGAGAATATTGATCGCTACAACGAAGGAGCCTGAGAAAGCTCCTCCTCAAGAATTTCGTCCCAGTCCGTACGGGAGGTTTGCATTCCCGCATAGAGTGCGAGCTCTTCATCTATGAGGTTCGTTCCGCACTTTTTCTCTCTTATCAGCTCGTTGGCGATGTGTACCGCTAGAAGAGGAGAGAATCTTTCCGGAGCCAGATCTCTGGGATTGTAGACATAGGAAATTGCTTCTACGATCGGGTCGGAAAAATCCCACTGATTCAGAAGAAATCCGCCTATCTCGGCATGTGTTGTGCCGAGAAGCTCCCTCTCCGCTTCACAGAACGTGATGCCTTTCTCTTTCTTGAGTGCCACAGCTTCTTTGTAGAAGTTTCCTATGGTGAGAAGCACCAGTTTTCCAATATCGTGGAGCAGGCCGGCGGTGAAACTTTCCTCCATTACGGCTACGGACGCACCTTCCGCTCTTGCGATTCTTCTGGCAACTCTTGCCACCATGCCGCTGTGCCTGTTGAAACGATCAAGAGGCAGGTAACGGTTCTTTCTCATGAGATAGTATCTGCTTATTCTCTCGTGAAGTACGATGGCCTTCAAGGATTCAAGTCCGAGAAGGGATATTGCCCTGTGTATGGAGAGTGAATCTCCGGAACGCCGGAACCATGAACTGTTTGCGTGGCGAAGTACCTCAGCAGAGATTGCCACATCCCTGGAAACGATATCGGCAATCCGCTGAATGGAGCTGTCCTCGCTCTCCATCTCTCTCTTGAGTTCTCTGTAGACCTCCGGAAGTGAAGGAAGTTCCTCAACCCTGCTTATGGCGTCGACAAGCTCTTTTCTGCAGAGAAGGGTTCTGAGGGCAAAGCTTCGCTTGAGGTCCAGAAGAAAACCGCTGGGATTGAAAGGGCGGGTGAATGTCCTGTGCGATATGGAGCGGGCCTTATGGGCGGCATCCATGTTCTCCCTGTCGAAATAGGTCAGCCGAGCGACGGAAGGATGGCTTCTCGCCGCGTGTCTGGCAATCCGTTCGGAATTGACGGAATCCATCTCCATTGAGAGAAGTATCATGTCCGCCGGATTTCTGTCTAAATCGACGAGGGCTCTGGATGGATCGGTATAGTGAACCACCTCCCACGCAGGCGACATGTTTTTTGTTAATATCTTGATTTCATTGTAAGAATTAATATTATTGTCTATTAAAGCAATCCTTTTGGACACGGTTTTCCCCTTTTAAAAACAGCTTTTTAGTCTATTTAATATTGATGCGGAATTCAACTAAAAATCAGGAAAAGCCAATTTATGAAACAATTTTTGATGAAATGCCTCACTTTTTCCCAAGATTTATCTTTAAAAAAATGGGTGAATCTGCTATACAGTGTCAGATTTGTTTTTAAGGAGGATTTGATGAAGATCGTTACTACAGTTGAGGAGTTGAGGCGGGAAAGGAGTGCCCTTCCCGGCACAGCAGCCCTGGTTCCCACCATGGGTGCGCTACATGATGGACACCTCTCGCTCATGGCTAGGGGCAAAAAGGAGGCCGATCACCTCATTGTCTCAATTTTTGTGAATCCCACACAGTTCGGACCGGGAGAGGATTTTGAAAAATATCCGAGGAAAGCGGAAGAGGACGCTGAGCTCTGCAGGCAGGTTGGGGCAGACATAATCTTTATGCCGGAAGTGTCCGAAATCTATCCTGAAGAACCTTCGGTAACTATGAAAGTGGGTAAGATCGCATCGGGTCTTTGCGGAGAGAAGAGACCCGGCCACTTTGACGGTGTTGTCCAGGTTGTGTCCATACTTTTCAACATGGTTCAGCCCGACATCGCGGTTTTCGGGGAAAAGGATTACCAGCAGCTTCTCGTCATCAGGAAGTTGGTATCCAACTACCATTTTCCGGTCAAAATCATACCCGGCAAGACCGTCCGGGAGTCGGACGGTCTTGCGAAAAGTTCCAGAAACCGCTATCTCAGCGAAGAAGAGCGTTCTAAAGCTCCGGCAATCAACCGTACGCTGCAGGAGATCAGGAGGCTCTGTATCGAGGCCGAGGAGAGGAACGAAGAGCTCTCCGTAAAAGATCTGGAAGTGAAGGCAAGCAAGATGATTATGGATGCGATCCCCGAAGCGCGAATTGACTATCTCAAAATCCTCAACGAGGAGAATCTTGAAGCCGAACCTGAAACAGGCAAGTTATCCCACATTTTTGCCGCGGTTTTCATCGGAACCACAAGGCTCATAGACAACCTTCATCTGGGCAAGTGATGGTAAGACTTTCTGAAAAGATATTGAATGCACCGGACTATCCCTTTGCCCGCCTGGCAAAGAGGAAAAAGGAGCTTCAGGCCAGAGGTGTTGACCTTCTCGATTTCGGCGTCGGGGAGTGCGGCATTCCAACGCCACGACCGGTTGTTAACGCCCTTAGAGATTCCATTGAGAATCCCGAAACCCACCGCTATTCAAGCTACAACGGTACCCCCGAATTCAGGAAGGCGGTGGCCGCATGGCTCGAAAAAACCTACGGTTTTTCACTGGATCCTGAGAGGGAGATAACAGCGCTGATAGGCTCGAAGGAGGCAATCTTCCGTTTTCCCCAGACAGTAATCGATCCCGGCGACGTAGCCCTTGTTCCCGATCCCGCATATCCGGTTTACAGATCCGGAGCTCTGCATGCTGGAGCAGAGGTTTACACCCTGCCGCTGAAGGAGGAAAACGGATTTGTTCCCGATCTGGAATCTGTACCAGGGGAGATTCTTTTTCGCTCCAAACTCATCTATCTCAACTATCCCAACAACCCTACCGGAGCGGAAATGACCCGGCCTGCGGCGGAAAAGATTCTGGATTACGCCGAAAAATACGATCTTGCGGTTCTCTCCGATATGGCATACGGTGAAGTTTTCGACCGGGAACGGCCGATATCTCTTCTGGAGCTGGACCGCGGCAGAAGAGTGATCGAGTTCTTCTCCTTTTCCAAAGGCTACTCCATGACAGGCTGGAGAATCGGTTTCGCAGCGGGAAGCGGGGAACTTATTAAGGCACTTCTCAAAGTTAAATCGGAGCAGGGATCCTCCCCGTTCGGAGCAGTTCAGGATGCGGCAATAGCGGCACTCGACATGGATCCTTCGGAGACGAATACAATCCGACATTTCTACGCCCGGAACAGAGAGCGAATCGAGAAGATCTTCGAACGTTCAGGTTTTAAATTCTTCAAAAATCAGGCGGGGTTTTACATCTACGCCAGCGTGCCCGAAGGCTATACTTCCGAGTCATGGACAGTGCATCTAATGGAGAATCATGGTATTGTTACAGTTCCCGGGTCGGCATTGGGACAGTTCGGAGAGGGGTACTTCAGGCTCTCCGTCACCCGTTCTCCCGGGGAGATAGATCAACTGGAAGAGAGGCTCAAGGGGGTAAAGATCTGATGAAGTACCTGCTCTCCCTCGGATCAAATGTCGGTGACAGGGTCAAAAACCTTCGACTTGCAGAAGATCAGCTGGAAAAATCGAAAGTGAAAATTCTCAAGGAGTCGTCGCTCTACTGCACCAATCCAGTGGACTATGTTACACAGCGGGATTTCATAAACCTCTCTCTGCTTGTGGAGACAGATTTGGAGCCCGAAGCGTTCCTTGACCGTACACAGGGAGTTGAAAATGAGATGGGGCGAGTGAAGTTGATAGATAAGGGACCGAGACTGATCGATATAGACATCATACTCTGGGAAGGGGGGGAGTATATTAGTGAAAGACTAAATGTGCCCCACGCCGCATGCATGGAGCGGCTTTTTGTACTTATCCCCTCCCTTGAAGTTCTGGAGGGCGAAGTACACTTCGCTGTTGAGAGGGAGATTATGGAAAGATCGCTAAAAGACAAAGGACATTTATTTAAAGATCAGGAGATAACGAGGTTGTGATGAAAAAGAAACTGGTAGAAAAGCTTCTCGATAAAGTTCCGATTCCTGAGGATATTAAGAGCACCATCGAAGAGAATGTGGATCTTACAAAAGAGCTCTCAAAGGATCTTCTAGGGCAGGCTATGCTCAAAGGTGACAAGCTCAAAGAGGAACTCAAGAGTTCAATCTCAAAAGAGATAGCGGAACAGATAGGAAAACTGGACGTGGAAGAACTGCTCAAAAACGTCCTCCAAGAGATGGAGCTCGAAATAAAGGTTTCCTTCAAAAGAAAAAAAGAGTGAAAACCTTCATGTCTGACCACTGAACTCAAAAAGAACTCGCAGGGTCGGTCTTCACCTCGCCTCGGATTTTTTGATGTGGAACCGCACGAACCCTTAAATCGTGAGGAGTTCAGAGACTTGCAAAAACTTTCTCCACCCCAAACTATTGACGTATTTCATCACAAAACAGTATCCCGATGATCATATCCTCTAAAATTTGCCGAAAACAAATAGTCTGATCATTCCAGCCGTTGAATTTGCTAAATTAAAAATATCGAGCCCGAAATAAAGTCTGACGGGACCAGGATATTTTGTTTTTGATCGAAATGGCGACTAATTTCATTGGGATACAAATAATCTGATTATCCCAGCCTCTAAATTGACCGAATTATTTCTTTGAGGTCGGATTGGAAACTGAATCGGGATTTTATCATTTATGAAAATAGCGTAACAAAAGTTCAAAATAATTGTGTCACCGCCTGACGGGGTTCCGGGAAATGGGTGGTGTGGGTTTCGGTTTCTATAATCATTTTAACCCGCTGGGTTTCGGATAAGATCGTTTCGACGATTTAAATCGTCTCGGGAAATGTGGTAGTTCAGAAATCCGTTACGGGCGCACACGGAAGCACTCCCCTGTAGTGTGGTGGCAGAAATTGTGTTGTTAAATCAGTTGGTTGGTGTTTGCTGTTGTGCGGTCCAGTCAACCGAATTTGTGACGAGTTATGAAAATATTTTAATCTGTGTGTACCAGTGGAAAAAGAAATTCTCAACCTCAGAAGAACTGCGATTTATGAACTTATTCGGATGAAAAAAGTAGTAAAGATCGCATTGAAATCAGGGAAATCTGATCAATCTGCGAAATTCAGCGGTAATTATTCGTGCTTGTCGAAAAGCTTCTTGAAGAAGAGAAGCCCGATGGGGGTGAGAATCGCCATTCCGCCGATCCATACCCATACCATGTGGTGGTTGGAGATGTCTCCTATAACCATTACAGCCTTACCTGCTTCCATTACAACGTTTCCTGCACTATCAAGTTTCTCTGTAAGAGGTGTATAGGCCTTTACGAGGATACCGGACATCGGTCCGACGAAAAACTTGGCGAAGAAGTAGGGAAGAACCGAGAGAGCGATGTATGTTCCCTCTTTTCCTTTCGGTGCGATTTCTGCTGTAAACTGCATAAGTCTTGGTGACCAGATAGCTTCACCCACTGTGAATACGAGGATGAAAAAGATGAGAGGCCAGTATGCTGTCGTGGGGGGATTTGCAGCGAGTGCAGCCATATCAGGAGCAAGTCCGAGCCACTTTATGAAGATGAGCTCTCCTAGAACTGTGTTTGTGAGCCATGCGAAAGCACTTCCCGGTATTGTCGCAATAAATACGGAAAATGCGGAGATTGTCGATCCCACAATAAGCATTTTGTAGGAGCTTACCTTCTTTGTGAAGTAGGCGATAATGGGAACGAGATAGATAACGAGTACGGGATTGAGAACTCCGTAGATGTTACCGATTTTCGCACCTTCACCAAGTACACGGATACCGTATTTGGGGAATGTGTAGTGGAAGTGGAAAAATACGAATCTTACAAAGAGTGTGAGTGAGAGAAGGCCGATAAACTGCCAGAAGAACTTCTCCCTCATTGTTGTGGAGATTGTCTGCCAAGTCTCTTTTGCAGCCCTGCTTCCGGTTTTCATGAAAACCTGAAGGAAGTTTCCTTCCTCTTTTTCCGGTGGTGTTATCTTTATGCCTTCTTCCGTTACTTCAACGCCTTCGCGCAGAAGGAAGATGAATAGTGTGCTGATGATCGTGAAGATGAATCCGATTATGAAGAATACCTGGTATGTTGAGAAGTGTCCCAGCATGGGAATATCCATACCGAAATTCTCGTTGAGTACCTTTCCCATGGCATCTTTCTGCGCAAGGTGATCCCTCACGAAGTCGAAGAGTCCTCCGCCGATTGCGTAGGCGAGGTTCATGAGTACGTAGAAGAGACCGAATCCCAATGCGGCACCTTCTTTTGTGGTAAATTTCTTGATGGCTACCGATATAACCGGACCTACGATGGCAAATCCAAGAGCGAGGGGAATAAATCCGAGGATCATTACAAGAGTCGGATCTGTAACGAAGGACATGAAGAATCTTGAAAAAAGCAGCATCACACTGGATGCGAGAAGAGTTTTCTTTAGTCCTAATGCATCAACAAGCGCTCCAGCCACCATTGCTACGGCACTCAGGCCGATTGACCAGGCACTGATGAATGTACCTGCCTGGATGTCTCCAAGTCCGCAGTCTGCCGTGAGCCAGAGAATGAATGTCATGTTCATCGCAGCGTAAGCTGTGTACTCGATAATCTTTGTGACGAACATGAACCACATGTCCCTGGGGCTTTCGTGAAGTCCTTTCACGTAGGTCCAAACAATGTAAACCAGTCCGAGTCCGGCACCGATCCCGCCGACTAGAACAATTAGATCCGCCAAATTCATAATACCTCCGATAGATAGTTGTTTACTTTTTTAAAAAACTGCGGACAGGATACTGAAGTTTGAAATAAAGCGCAAGATTTTCTTTCTGTTTCTGAAAGAGTTTTCAGTGGAAATATCTTCATAATTTTCATGTGATAGCTCCGATTTTATTCTCATCACGATATCTTCGGATAATCCCTTGCTGTTGTTGATGGAACAATTGAGAATCTAACACATGTTGGGCTGTTTCAAAATATAAAAGATATTTGTTTGAATGGAGAGGAAGACAGGATCATGGTTACTGTTTCATTTGTGCTCGGGAATTGACCGGAGCCGCTACTGAAAGCACGGGATGGAGTTCCTCGAGATTCTCCGGAGAGGCTGCACGTTCCCTTCGGATACGAGTATGACAATGCGCCGAATTTGCGAGGGAATTGGTTCTGGCAGCAGACGAAGTTTTTCTGGCGGAACTTCCTGCATTCTTTTTCCACCTATCTCAGTTGAAAAATAATTTTTTTGATGGGAATTCGTTCCATTAAGTTGACTTTGCATTTAAAATTTCTATAGTTTTGCACTGGTTTTTTCGGGAGGGAAATATGAAGGGGTTGAATTCGGGAAGCAGGTTGTATGAATTTTGGCTGATCCTGTTGGGGTCGCTTCTTGTCGCTACAGGGTACGGTTACTTTGCTGTGCCGCATCATGTTGTGCCGGGTGGCATTTTTGGAGGATCTATCATAATCGACTTTCTTACTCCCTTTACCGTCGGAACCGCTGCCTTTATTCTCAATGTTCCGCTGTTTCTCCTGGCTTTCTGGGTTCTGGGGAAAAGTTTCGGCAGGAAAAGCTTCCTGAGCATTTTTCTCATCTCCCTTTTCATAGATCTGTTCCGCTACTTCGCCGCGTTTGTGCCGCACATGATCGGTGGTGAAACGGTTTTGTTTGATTTCGGCACGCCAATTCCAAGCCAGGCACTTCCCTTTACAGACAACATTCTTCTCGCCTCTATTATTGCTGGTGTTCTGATCGGCGCCGGTCAGGGACTTATTTTCCGGGCAAGATCGACAACAGGCGGAACCGACATCCTGGCCATGATTTTCACGAGATGGACCGGGATGCAGACTGGAAAGATGATGATAGCCGTCGATTCGCTCATCGTCCTTACGGGAAGTGTCGTCTTCGGGGACGCTTCACTCGTGCTCTATGCTCTCGTTACGATTTTCATAATGAACAAGGTTGCGGATGCGGTTCTTGTAGGGCAGAACTACCAGAAGGCTGTCTTTATCATCAGCGAGAAGCATGAAGATATCAAGAAAGGTCTTCTTGAGGGAATCCGACGAGGTGGCACCTACTTTCTCGGCGAGGGTATGTACCATGGAAAAAGGAAAAAGATAATCTATACGGCCGTTAACCGCCGGGAGCTTGCCGTCCTTTTCGATTATGTGAAGAAGATCGATCCCCAGGCGTTCATCACCATATTCAACGCCACCGAGATAAAGGGCGAGGGATTCGCTCCGATCGATGAAAAAGAGACAGAAATTGGTTAGTTGCTACTTTTTCCTGTCTGTTCTGGAATTCAATCCGATCTATTTGTCTCCCGTTGTCACATACTGTTTGAAAATTTTTGAGAAGATTCTCTGTCTCATGCAGGTTCTTCTTTAAATTCTTTCTGTAGCAAAAAAATTTTTTCGGCACATTTAACATCTCTGGTATTTTTAATAAACAAATATTAAAGATATATAAAAAATATTGTTAAATAATTCATGTTGCGATAAAGTAGAGTAAATACAGTCAATTTTACATAAATATCGTGGAGGTTTAAATGCATTTCCTGAAAATTCTTTTTCTTATGATGACCCTTTTTCTTTTCGGATGCGTCAGTTCTGAAGAAGATGACGATAATCAGGAGGATGAAGGTTCCTACTCCCAGTTCGATGAGGATCCTGGAATCGGCGATACCGGTTCAAACGGCGGATCTGAAGGCGATGCGGGTGGGGATACCGGAGGCGCTTCTGGAGACGGCTCCGGAGGAGACACCGGAGCCGGTTCAGATGACGGATCGAGCGACGGCGGAGAGACCGGGGAAGGAAATGACGAATGTTCCCCAAAAAATGATGATGACGAAACACAGGATCAATCTCATCAGAACGATGGTGATCCGAATACGGAAAATCCGGATGAAGCGGGAGATGATTCCGATCCGGCTACGGATAATGGAAACAATGAACAACCGGATGACATCGGCGGCCCCCCTTCTGTTTTTTTCAGCGAGTATTTAAAAGGAAATCAGACCATGTCGGCACTTGAGATATACAACGCGTCAGCAGAGAGTGCGGATTTGGGCAAGTGCAGCATTACCATTCATGAAAACGGTTCAAGCAACGATACAAACACCATAAACCTTTCTGGAGCGCTTGCTCCAGGAAAGACGTTTGTAATATATCACCCCTTTACTTCGAACAACGCCTACATGCTCCACTGCAAGGCCCTTGAAAACAAGAAGGAGACCGCAGGACTTGATTTTGATGGTAACGATCCCATAGTTCTTTCTTGTGGAGGAACCACCATGGATATCATCGGGCAGATAGGAGGAAGTATCAATTTTGGCGTGGAAAAAACCTGGCGACGAAAGGCCGAGGTCGTTTCAGGCGATGTTGATGGATCGGACTCATTTTCCTTTTCAACGGAATGGGATGGTTTCACTGTAGGAACCTTTGACGGACTGGGTGAACACTAGAAGAGCCCTTATTTCTCACTACTTATCAGCTTTCTTTCTCTTTTTTTCATGCTATCTTTAATGTCGTAGAGAAAATATTCAGGAGTCGCCATGAAGCGGTTTTATCTTCTTTTAACTCTCTCCCTGGGAGCTATTCTCGTTTTTACGTACATTTATGCACGCAAGATCTCCCTGGATAACTATCAGATTGAAATTTCAAAGAAAATGAGGAAGAAGGCTTTTGATGTCGAATCAATTTATTTTGAGAAATTCAAGAAAATTTCCAGGGAGTTGGCAGCGGATCCGGTGGTTCGATCAATTCTTGAAAAGAGTGAAGATAAACAAAAAATCCAGGCTGTCTTTTCAATTGCCCGTAGAATTTCGGGTGCATCTCTTGTATATGTCATGAATTCTTCCGGAGATGTTCTGGCATCGACTTTCATGCCGAACGGGAAATCTCTTGTGGGGAACAGTTACAAGTTCAGACCTTACTTCACCCGGGCGATGGCCGGAGAAGAGGTGATATACCTGGCCAAAGGTGTCACAACGGGAAAAAGAGGTGCCTACTTCAGCCTTCCGGTATATGCAAAAGGCCCGGAACCGGCCGGAGTTGTCGTTCTCAAGCTCGATCTTGAAAAAATCGACCGAATGCTCGAATCAAAAGATGCCGTTTTTTCAATCATTTCTCCGGAAAATGTAGTCGTCTCTACAGGAAGAAAAGAGTGGATCCTGCGGCGGTTTACCGGTGACTGGGATTCTGAGAAAAAGAGCTTGGATCAGCTGCAGTTCGGGACTCTTTCGCCCAATCCGATTTCCATCAATATCGGCGATGAGTCTGTCAAGGTGGGGGCTGAAGAGTATTTTAATATGGAAGTTGACCTTCCAATGGAGGGTTGGCGGCTGATGGCCTTCTATCCATATTCAAGAGGATGGTACTTCAAGGGCTTTCACTACACCTTCTTTTATGTGGGGGTTGTATTTGTCCTTCTCGGCTACGGTATGATCATTCTTCTCTACCGAGATATCAACGAGCGCAAGAAGATCCAGAAAAAGCTCTCCTTTTATGCCAACATGGACAGTTTAACCGGCGCACTCAACAGACGGAGCGGGATGGAGTACCTTCGGCTTGAATTGAAAAAGAGCAGGCTGACAGGAGACGATCTTTCAATCTGCTTTATCGATCTCGACAACCTGAAACGGGTGAATGACACTCTGGGCCACTCAGAAGGAGACACATACATCAAGGTTTTTGTCGATGCCGCAAGGCAGATAGTTCGAAAGGGTGATGCGATCTCCCGGTTGGGAGGTGATGAGTTCCTTCTTGTTCTTCCAAGCGCCTACAGGGAGATAGCGGAAAGAGTGGTCGGGCAGATTGATGATAAGTTCCGGGACCTTCTGAGGGATAAAGATTTCGATCCATTTTTCAGTTGTGGCATCGTGAGTGCCGAACCGGGACAACGTTTTACAGCAGATCAGATGGTGAGGGAAGGTGACAGGCTGATGTACGAGTGCAAGATGAGAAGAAGGGTTGAGCGCCATCTGGCCGAGAACGCAGGGGGATCAACTCCTGACGAGAACCCTGTTTCGTCCTGAATAGCTTAGGACTATCATCTACGTTGAATTTTCAAACGAGAGATTTTCTTTTCCCGAAAATTCGAAAACGTTTTTATCATAATACGACGGACATTCGCCGGACTGAGATCTTTCATGCCTGAAAAGACTGATTTAAAGAAGCTTTGAAGCGGTTCATTTCGTTGACTTTAAGGGGTGTCGATGTATTATTGAGTGGCTGAATCTTAAATTTAGGGAGTTGATCATGAGTAAGATGTCCTATCGGGAGTCGGGTGTAAATATTGATGAAGGCAACAGGCTCGTCGAAAAAATTAAACCTATGGTAAAGTCCACTTTCAGGCCTGAGGTAATGACAGGAATAGGCGGTTTTTCCTCTATGGTATCAATACCGAAGGGTCTTGAGGAACCGGTTCTCGTCAGCGGAACCGACGGTGTGGGAACAAAGCTGAAGTTCGCATTTATGGCCGAGAAGTTCGACACTATCGGTATCGATCTTGTGGCCATGTGTGTCAACGATATTCTCGTAACGGGAGCGGAGCCTCTTTACTTCCTCGACTACTATGCAACCGGCGCCCTTGACGCCGACGTGGCTGCTGATGTCGTGGAGGGAATCGCCGAAGGCTGCAGACAGTCGGAAGCTGCCCTTGTGGGCGGAGAGACTGCCGAAATGCCGGGATTCTACTCGGAAGGTGAATTCGATGTGGCCGGATTCGCGGTAGGTGTCGTGGATAAAAAGAATATTATCGACGGCTCGAAAATCGGAGAGGGCGACGTGCTCGTCGGACTTCCTTCCAGCGGTATCCACTCAAACGGTTACTCCCTTGTTCGCAAGGTTGTGTTCGAGAAGATGGGACTTTCGATAAACGACAGGATTGAGGAGCTCGATGCTGCTGTGGGCGACATTTTCCTTACACCGACGGTCATATACGTAAAAAAGGTCAAGGAGCTTCTTAAATCATTTGAAATCAAGGGAATGGTTCACATTACAGGCGGCGGATTCTACGAGAATATACCGAGAGTTGTGCCTGAAGGCCTCTCCGTGGAAATCGACGGCGATTTTCCTGTTCTTCCTGTTTTTTCCTGGCTCAAGGAGAAGGGCGATATTGAGGAGAGGGAGATGTTCAGGACTTTCAACTGCGGAATCGGAATGGTTCTGGTTGTCGACAGGGAAAAGGCTGCCGAAATCGCCGAAAAGTCCGGTGGTTACATCATCGGTTCCGTCGTAAGGAAGGACGGTGAAGAGGGTGTCGAAATAAAGAGGAACTACTTTTAATTTAATAAATCTGAATATCGGGCGCTCCCTCACTTTCGGGGGGTCGTCCGGACTTGGTTGCTTTCCAGGCGACATAGTGATTCCTGAACCGGTGTCGACTCGGTCTGCGGAATCTTTCCCCGTTTTTGCGATCCGATATGCGGATTTTTCTTTTAAAATCAAAGGAGGAGGTCACATGAAAAAAGCGGTTTTACTTTTTACCTGTATTCTTTTCGCGCTCGTTTCCTGCAAGAAAACGGAGACAGGGCAGAAACCTCAGGTTGAAAAAAAGATTGAGCAGAAAAGTGAGAAGAAGGTTGATGCCAAGACGGCTCCGGTGGTGGAGAAGGTTGAGCTTACCGATGAGAGTTTTAACAAGGGTCGCTCTCTTTCCAACCTTACTATAATGTCCCTGAAGACGAAAAAGCCGGTTTCCATAGCTTCCCTAAAGGGAAAAAAGGTTCTTATCGATTTCTGGTCTTCATGGTGCGAGCCGTGTATCGAGATGTTTCCTGATCTCAACAAGTTGAAGGCTGAGTACCAGGACAAGAAGGGGGTTCTCGAGGTGCTTACGATCAGTGTGGATCCCATGCCCGGAAAAATTATCCAGATCATCAAGGAGAAGAACGCACAGTTCGATGTTCTCCAGGCTCCCGAATCTCTCCGTAACGCCGGAATTCTTCTTCCCACCACTGTAATCATTGATGAGAAGGGAACCGTTATGGCCAGGACAAACGGAAAGCACAGCTACGATGAACTGGTCAAGTTTGCGGGGCTCCAGTGATGAAGTGGGCGGCATCTATCCTCTCTATCTTCCTATTTCTCTCCTGTGCCACTTCTGGAAGAACGGATCAGGACAGCAAAAATCTCGAGCTGCTCGAAAAGAGCGTAGGCGCTGAATCTTCGAAAACGGAAAAGGCTGAAAAACAGATTGTCGACGGCAAATATGAAGAGGCTCTTGCTACTCTCAAGAGATGTTCCGAGCCGGAAGCTTCCTTCCTTAGAGCTCTTGCCTTTCTTCAGCTAGGAAAAATCCAGGATGCGGAAAAGGAGTTCGATTCTTCCATAAAGAGCGGAATTAAGGTGTCGGAATCCCGCTATAACCTCGGTCTCATTGCTTCCGAAAAAGGGGATCAAAAGAGGGCGAAGAGTGAAATGGAGAAGGTACTCTCCATGACTCCGGATCATGCAGGAGCCAACTACTTTATGGGAAGTTACTACTACGGAGAAGGTTCCTATGAAAAGGCTCAAAGCCATTTCAGAAGTTGTGTGAAGAAAAGCCCCGGTAGCAGGGAAGCATGGGAAGGCCTCTTCTACACTCTGTTGTCAATGAAGAAGTTTGAGAATGCATGGGAGGCTGGAGAAAATATCGACCGATCTTCCGATCGAAACATCGCCAACCTTCTTCTTCTTGCGGGAATCCTGAAGCGTTATGACGACGGAGTGAAGATTTTCAGGCAGCATAATAAAACATCCCCGGAAATTGTTGCCGGTGTACTTCCTCTACTCGTACGAAAAGGTGAACTTGAAGCTGCATTGGAACTTGCTGTGAAGAGGGTGCCTGGTTCACTTACTATCCTCGACAGCGGTAAAGTAGGTGACGTTAGATACATATTTTTCCTCGAAAAGGGCACGGATCTTAAGCTCGCCGCCAAAAAAGGTGGCGATGAGAAGAGGCTTGTCCTGAAAAGGAAAGGTGCAAATGTCAGTATCAACGGAGTGAAATTTTTAAGTTACAGTGAACTGATCTCCGCTATCGATAATCTTTTCACGGGAAAATAGATCTCAATAAACTTCAATACACTATTTTTAGAAAGGATCGATAATCAGTATCCGTCTTTTTTTCAAATGCTATTGCAATTGGTTGGAATGCTGTGGGTTTTCGAGTTTTCGGGAAGGAGAGGTCTGTCAGTCGTCTCCGGATGTTCCAGGAGTGACTCCTTCTCTGGGAACGCATTTGCCCCTGCCGTCGTTGGCTTTTGGGTTGCAGTATTCGTTTGTTGCACAAACCTGCTCTTCATTTTCTTTTGTACATATATAGTCGATAGAATCCTCATCGGAAGAGGGTAGGGTCTGTTTTTTATCATTTTCCGAGGAGAGTGAATCGGATTCGTCTCCAACACAGGATATGAAGTGTGTGGTTGAATAAAAAAGGAATAAAATCAAAAGAATAGATCTTTTCATTGTTGACTCCGTAGTGATGTGATGTTTTTGCATTTAAAATATAGTTTTGAAAATTAATTATTGCAAGTTTAAATTGTTAATGAAGTGAACTTTAGACCTTCTTAACCAAGATCTTCTATCCAAGGAAATAGGGGAGGGTGTAGGCAAGCAGGTTGCACACAAGGTGATAAAGGACAGGGTAGAAGATTCTCCCTCCGCTTCGTTCTGCCATCCAACCGAAAAGGAGCGACGGGAAAAAGGTTGCGGCTCTAACCGGATTGAGAAACGCTACAGCATGTACCGCTCCGAAAATGATGGATGTGAATAGATTCTTTCTGGTTATGATGAACCGTTTCTCTTTCATCCTCTTTAAGGTCGTTTCCTGGATGTAGGCGCGGAAAAAGATCTCTTCGGCAAGTGCCATCAGAAGGATTACCGGCATTTTCGGACCGATATGTTTCAATGGCGCCCATATAGAGGGGATGACGAATGATTTGTTGAGGATTATCGTGTTGTAGAGAAGAAAGAGGGGAGGGTAGAGAGAGATTGTTATTGCCGAGACTGAACAGAATGTTACCAAGCCCTGGCGTGTCGGCCTGAGAAATTCTACAGGATTTATTCCTCTCTCTGCAATAAATGGAAGGATCAGTAGAAGAACGGGAAAAAGTATTTTCCATGAACTCAATCCGAACAGATTAATTGCCATTGCGAATATTGAAATAATTACGATGGAAGCAATAGTTTTTATTTGCATTTCTCTATTTGTAAAATATGATAGATCAGTCTTTCGTTCCAGCTCAGATTACAAAAAGAATATTGTGAAGTACAGAAAAAAGTTTTTCATTCTATTTACAGCAGTTTTTACGTTTTTACTGATTGCAAACCAGATTCTGTTTTTCTATCTTTCCGGTTCGGGAACCTCTTGTTTCTGGAGCATACTTGTTCTTCTTTCCAATTTTATTCTTCTTTTACTTTTTTTCCACATCCTTAGTTTCGGAAAGAATAACCTGAGTAAGATTGATCTTGTTCAGGAGAACGAAGCCAGGCTTTTAAAGGAGCTCAGAGAGAAAGATCTGGTGCTCGACTCTGAGAGGCAGGTTCTTGAAGAGAAGAATTCCAGGCTTGAGGGAACCCTCCGTGAACAGAAAAAGGTAAATGACGATATTCTTAAGCTCAAGAGAGATTACAAAAAGGTTATCGACATAAACAACGCCATCTGGTTGATGGACGATCCCATTGAAATCCTTGAGGAGGTCTGCCAGACCAGCATGGAGGCTTCCGGAGCCGAGAGGTCTATGATTGTAATACTGGACGGCTCGGGTAAGGTCTCGTTTATAGGTTCATCTATATGCAGTGTCGAAGACAAGCGGTTGTTGGCCGATTCTGCAGGCACTAAGTTTTTGGATGCTCCGCTTGCCCAGGTGCTTTCACAGAGCCGCTACATAAGGCTGGATAAGATTGAAGTTCCCGGACCGGTAGGCGCATTCCTCGGATGCGACAGATGCTATGCCTTTCCGATAATTTTCAGAAACGGTTTTCACGGTGCGGCATTTTACAGGATGCCGGACGATTCCACCCTTCCCGCATCGTCCCTCTCAGCTGTGGAGATGTTTCTCTCCATTGTTGCCGTCTACTTTGAGAGGAGCGAACTGGTTCGAAAGGAGCTGGAACTCGCCTCCCAACTGTCAGAGAAAGAGAAGCTCAGTTCGATCTCGAGACTCATCGATGGAATCGCTCATAATATGAATTCACCCATAAATTCAATAAGTCTCAGTCAGGAGATGGTTTCTCTCTGCCTTGATGAACTGAGAGGTAGATATGGAGAAGACCCCTTCCTTGAAAGGATCTCGAGAGCAAATGCGCGTGTTGCCCGGGCGGTGGAGTCGGTCAACGCCATTGTTCGCACCTTCTCGAAAAAGAGCCTCATGGACAGGGAGGAAAATGCGGACCTGATAAATATAAACGATCTTGTGACGAACGAGATCGCGTTCCTCGATGCCGATATGGAATTCAAGCACAACTTTCAAAAGGAAGTTGTTTTGGAGAGTTCTCTTCCTTCCATCTGGGGAAGGTACAGGGACTTCAGTTACCTTTTTGAAACTCTGGTATACTACGCCATGGCTCTTCTCGAAGAGAACGGGGGGCGGAAAATTGTTTTCAGGACACGAAGCGAAGCGGGATCCGTGTGTATCGATGCTGTTTTTCCGGAAGACTTTCAACATCCCGACACAGAGCTCATAGCCGTTCACCCGGACCGACGTCTTCTTGAGGGTGTCAATGTTTCAAATATTACCGAGACCCTCCGGGAGTACAACATAGGGAAAAGTTCTTTCGTTGAAAACGGTAGAGTTGTTTTGTGTTATAAAATACCAGTTAAAACAAGCAATTGACACTCTTTAAGACAATGGTTGACAAAAATAGTAGGATAATTATACTCTTTGATGGATTTGTCAATTGGGTGAACGATGCTTGTTTCGAGAAAAGGACGGTATTCGGTCAGGGCGCTGGTGGCCCTGCTTGTGATTCAGGAAACTCTTGAAGGGAAGCCGGTAAAGCTCTCTCTTGTTGCTGAGACGGAAAAACTTCCACTCTACTACATCGAACAGCTTTTCAACAAACTTCGCAGAGGAGGCATCGTCAGGAGTGTCAAGGGGCCCGGAGGAGGATACCTTGTGAACATGGCTCCTGAAGAACTTTCCCTTCTCGATGTCCTTGTGGCTGTCGGAGAGCTTGACGAGGAGAGCGACTGCGACAAAAACGAAAGACAGAACGCCGGCTGTGTGAACTGTTCATCCAGGAGTTTCTGGGACAAGATAGACAGTAGATTCAAGGAGTACCTTGATTCCATAAAAATAATAGAACTTGTTAAAAAGAGTACAGGAGAAAGGGATGAAGAGGATTTATCTCGATCATAATGCGACGACACCTGTAAGGAGGGAGGTCCGTGATGCGGTGATTCCCTTCCTGGAGGAAAAATTCGGTAATCCGTCCAGCCGCCATATTGAGGGCCGGACAGTAAAATCGGAGCTTGAGAACGCGAGAACTTACGTTGCCGAAGTTATAAACGCCTCTCCTGAAGAGATTGTTTTCAACTCCTGTGCCACCGAGGGAAACAATGCCGTCCTTCGTGGGTATTGGTTGAATTACAAGGAAAAGAGAGAGAAAAACCACATAATTACCACAGCGGTTGAACATCCTGCCGTTCTCTCCACGGTGAAATACCTTGAGAAAAACGGCTTCGAAGTTACCGTTTTAGGCGTAGATGAATACGGACGATTAGATCTCGCAGAGCTTGAGGCTGCATTCAGGTCCAACACCGGTCTTGTTTCCGTAATGACGGTCAACAACGAGATCGGAAACATCTACCCGATTAAGAAAATTACCGAGATTGCCAGGAATCACGGCGTTCTCGTGCACACGGACGCGGTTCAGGCGGTTGGAAAGATGCCGGTTGATGTTAAGGATCTTGATGTTGATTTCCTTACGCTTTCCGGACATAAATTTTACGCCCTCAAGGGTGCCGGTGCTCTCTATATGAAAAAGGGAAAGAGACTTGAGCCCCTTCTGACCGGAGGACACCAGGAGAAAAACAGAAGAAGCGGAACCGAGAACATAATCGGAATCGTTGCCATGGGAGAGGCGCTCAGGCTCGCTATGGAGGAGATGGAGGATGACGCAGTAAGAATAGGGACGCTACGCGACTACTTCGAGAGCAGGGTGCTCGCAGAAATTCCCTATGCAAAGATTCTGGGGGATCCAAAAAACAGAATATACGCAACTTCAAATATCAGCTTCAGATTTATCGAAGGTGAGGGAATACTACTCAAGTTGGATTACAGCGGAATTTCCGTATCGACGGGATCGGCCTGTTCTTCCGGAAGTCTTGAACCGAGCCACGTTGTTGCGGCTCTCGGAATCGACGAGGAGGAGGCTCACTCCAGCATACGCTTCTCTCTCGGAAAAAAGACAACGAAGGAGGAGATAGACTTCACTGTCGACAAGTTGAAAGAATTTGTTCAGCAGCTGAGAAGCTTTTCGCCTCTTTACGACAGATTTATCAGTGAAAACAAAGGAGAATAAAATGGTAAACAAGGGTGCAACCGATTATTCCGAAAAGGTGATTGATCACTTCATGAACCCTAGGAACGTTGGAAAGATTGAGGATGCCGATGCTGTGGGCGAAGTGGGAAATGCGGCCTGCGGAGATATCATAAAACTCTACCTGAAGGTGGAAGAAGGGATCATAAGGGATGTGAAGTTCCAGACATTCGGCTGCGGAGCGGCCATCGCCACCAGTTCCATGACTACGGAGATGGTTATCGGAAAAACTCTTGAGGAGGCTCTCCAGATTACCCGCGACCAGGTGGCGGAAGAGCTCGGAGGACTTCCTCCCACGAAAATGCACTGCTCAAACCTCGCAACAGACGCCCTTCGCAAGGCAATAGAGGAGTACATGGAGCAGCATGGAAAGTAAGCTCCGGGTCGCGGTATACACTTTCGGCTGTAAGGTAAACCTTTTTGAGAGTGAACAGCTGAAGCGTTCCCTTGAGAATATTGAGATAGTAGATCCTTCTGATGATGCCGATTACTATGTTATCAACGGCTGTACGGTAACTGCTGCCACTGACTCCCAGGTGCGAAACATGGCCCGCCGTTTCTCAAGAAGAGGCAAGGTTGTCATAACCGGTTGCTATGCTCGCAAGGACGATCCTCACCTCGAAAAGAGTGAAAACATCGTTCTAGTACGTAACATGCAGGAAGTCGCGGCTCTTTTTGAGCGTGAGCTGATCTATCGTGCCGATTTTCATAGAGCTAGACCGTTTATAAAGGTGCAGGACGGTTGCGACCAGTTTTGTACCTACTGCATAATTCCCCATATGCGCGGAGGAATAATAAAAAGCACCTCCCTGAAGGAAATTTCCGAACTCCTTGACGAGATGGTGATGGATGGTTTTCATGAGGTTGTCCTCACCGGAATTCATCTCGGAAAGTATGGAGCGGAAGAGGGATACAGGGTAAGACTTGCAGATGTAGTTTCTCTTGCGGCCGATAAGATTACCCGAGTTCGCCTCGGATCGATTGAACCCATCGAAATTGACGAGTCGCTTGTCAAAATTGCAGAAGAGGGAAAACTTCTTCCCCATTGGCACATTCCTCTCCAGAGTGGAAGCGACACAGTTCTCGAGAGGATGGGAAGACCTTATAAAACTTCCGAGTATCTCGATTTCGTTGAAAAGATTTTCAAGGCCTATTCGAACCCTCCTGCTATCGGAACTGATGTCATCGTCGGTTTCCCGGGAGAAACGGATGAGGAGTTCGAGGAAACTTTCGAATTCGTGAAAAGTATTCCCTTTGCCTACGGTCACGTTTTTCCATTTTCACCGAGAGAGGGAACTCCGGCATGGGATTCTCACCGCAAAACCGGAGTTGATCCCTCCGTTCAGAAAGAGAGGGCGGCGAGACTTCGGGAGCTCTTCAAAAAAAAGAAGGAGAGTTACCTCCTTTCTGTTTTGGGTACCGAAACAGAAATGATTCTTGAGGAGCGTCTTTCGGACGGACGTTTTCGCGGAACCACATCCAACTATCTCGACGTTACATATTCGGGCGAGGGCGAAGTGAAGGATGTGAAATCAGTCAGAATCGAAAGGGACGGAACAGAACTCATAGCTGTTCCGCTCTGATCTGATAAAATCAAAATCAGGAAAAGAATACACCTGTCGAAATTTACCCCTTCACAGTTTTTAAAAAGAGAGAAATTATTTTCAGACCAGAAAATCTAATCAACGAAAATGTAGTGGAGAGAGATCATCAAATTGTTTGATACCTGCCATTCGTCAATCAGTTGAGGCTGCTTGAGAGCCTTGAATTCATAGTTTACTGATAGCCAATCGGTTAGTTTTGTAGAGAGCGATGCCGCAAAGTTGTAGTTGGTGAGTTCGGGAGGATCACGGTTTTCATCGTCATCGTAAACGAAGGGCATCATCGCTTCAGCAAGAACGGAATAGGTGATCTGGCTTTTCAGTTGAATTTCCCCGTTGAGCCTTGCTGCAGCTTTTCCGCCGAACTGAGCGTAGTTTTTAAGTTCTCTTACTTCTATGACATCGGGTGTGTTCCCGTTGTCGTCGATTACATACTGCCCATCGGCTATCACCTGGTTTCCGGCAGGTCCGATCATAAACTCGGCTGTCAACTCCTTTTTGTTCCAGGGTCTGTAGAAAAGACCGGCAGCCTCTTCGAGGATTAGGGGCTGGAATGGATCGGTAAGCTTCAGCTTGTCGGTAGTTTCCGGAGATGCCTCATCCGATCGGATGTAGATTTTTAAATCCGGTGTAATCTCATTTCCTTCGAAAATGGATGTTTTGAGCACACCCTGAGCAAATGCACCCCAAGTTTTTCCGATGGAGTAGAGATACAGAGATTCCAGTTTCAGGAGATCGTCACCCTTTACAAACTCCTCAAGTGCCGGGGTTCTTGTGAATCCACCAATGATTTCAAGGGAGTTTAGCCATTCTGAAGGCCCTTTTCTGTAATCCATTTTTCCCTTGATATTAAATCCGATGTTGATTGTGGTACCCTCCTGCTTACTGATGACATTTCTCGAATCCATGAGACTGAAGTTGGCAGCGATGTCGAGAAACGGGTCCCATCCGACAGGTTTTTCTTCGGCATGACAAACAATGGGAAGGGAAAGAAGCAGGATGATTGCGGTGAAAAGCTTTTTTATTATCATTTTTACCTCCGCCTGTTAAGGATAATCTTTTTTCATTGTAGGAGGAAATCGTCAAGATGTCCAGCGATAAAAAATACGATATGTTTTTAAAACGAGTTGGCGTCACTCTCTTCTCATCCTCTCCTGAGTGCTTGAATGTAAACCGTTCGGAAGGATAAAAACTTGCAATAAATACCGTTCTATCTATGATTAATCAGCTATTTTTAACTTTGAAACGAGGTTGTCATGTTCGATATAAAACAGCTTCTTGAAAACAGGGAGACGGTTACTGCAAATCTTGAGAAACAGGGGTTTACAGATGTTGCCCTTATTGAGCGCGCGGTTGAACTCAATGAAAGTCGAAGAAAGCTTGTTGCCGAATCTGAAAATATTCGCGCCCTTCAGAACAAACGTTCGAAAGAGATGCCGGTTGTTATGAAAAACGGGACGCAAGAGGAGAAGGCTGCGATCAAGGAGGAGCTAAAGACTCTTTCCGACAAGGTCAAGGCGTTCGGACCGGATGTTAAAAAGGTCGAGGACGAACTGAGTGAAATTCTCATGCTTATACCCAATCTCATAAGCGAAGATACTCCGGCCGGAAAGGATGAGAGCGAAAATGTTGAGCTGAGAACCTGGGGTGAAAAACCTGAGTTCGGGTTTGAGCCGAAAGAGCATTTTGACATTGCAGAGGGACTTGATTTCGAAAGGGGAACAAAGCTCAGCGGATCGAGATTTGTTGCATACAGGAACGCTGTAGCACGTCTCGAAAGAGCTCTCTACAACTTCATGCTCGATACACACGGGCAGGAGGGCTACTGCGAAGTTATTCCTCCGATTCTTGTTTCCCGCGAAACGATGACAGCTTCGGGGCAGCTTCCCAAGTTTGAGGACGACGCATTCAAGACAACGGACGACATGTTCCTCATCCCGACTGCCGAGGTGAGCCTCATAAATCTTCATCGAGATGAAATTGTTGATGAAGGCAAGCTTCCCATGTACTACATGGCCTTTACTCCCTGCTTCAGACGTGAGGCCGGAAGTTACGGCAAGGACACAAAGGGAATTATCAGACTGCACCAGTTCAACAAAGTCGAACTTATCAAATTTACAAGACCAGAAGAGAGCATGGATGAGCTTGAAAAGTTGATTGCAAATGCAGAGGAGATTCTCAAGAAGCTCAAGATTCACTACCGAGTAGTTCAGCTCTGCTCCGGCGACATCGGTTTCAGCGCAGCCAAGACATACGACATCGAAGTCTGGCTTCCCGGACAGAATCGCTATCGCGAGATCTCCAGCTGTTCCAACTGCACCGATTTCCAGGCTCGCAGGGGCGGAATAAAGTTCAAGAGAAAAGGTGCCAAGAAGCCCGAATTCGTACATACACTCAACGGATCTGGACTTGCTGTCGGTAGAACACTTGTAGCTGTTCTTGAAAACTACCAGAGGGAAGACGGGACAATAGAGATTCCCGAAGTTCTTCGTCCCTACATGGGAGGAGAAGAGGTTATCAGACCGTAAGTCAAAGGAATTTCAAATCTTTCGAATTGTCACATATATCATTTTTTCGCTAAAGATTCATTTTCAGCTCAAATTCTTGATGTAAAAGTTCACAGGACCTATCATTTCTCTGAAAAACCGTATGTGAGTAGGAATATTTCAAGGAGGATGGCATGAAGGAATTGAAGCGATATTTGGTGGGCGATGTTGAGGTCAGAGTCGTTGTCGGCGATATAACCGTGATGGACGTGGATGCCGTAGTCAATGCGGCAAATTCGTCACTTCTCGGAGGCGGGGGAGTCGACGGGGCAATTCACCGTGCCGGGGGTGGAGAAATTCTTGAAGAGTGCAGGAAAATAAGGAAAGAGCGTTATCCAGATGGATTGCCGACCGGTGAGGCGGTTTCAACCACAGCCGGAAGAATGTTGGCCCGCTACGTTCTGCATACTGTCGGACCGGTCTGGCGGGGAGGCGGAAATGATGAAGATGCCCTTCTAAAAAGTGCCTACGAGAAAACGTTGGCGCTTGCAGAAGAACTTGGGATAGAAAGTTTAGCCTACCCTGCGATTTCGACAGGAGTGTACGGATTCCCTAGAGAGAGGGCATCATCAATAGTTCATCGCTTCATTGAGGAAATGATTTCAAGATCGAACATTAAGAGTGTGAGCTTTGTCTTTTTCTCACAAGATGATGCGCTCCTTTTTCTTGATTATTCCTGAAGAAATTTCATATTTGCAGAAGTTTTGTCGTCAAAATAGGATAAAAAAATCAGCATATTATCTTTTCTGTGCTGTCGAAATCTGTTAGAATTGAATAATCACTGAAAGTAAAAGGAGGTGCAGATGTACGTAGACAGCATAGGAAGCGTAAGCGCGATTAACAGCGCGTGGAAGCGTTTGAGTGACTCCCTTTCGAGAGTATCTACAATGGATCGAATCCCCCAATCCCGTTTCGATCCGGCAGGTCTTGCAATTTCCGAGAGAATGAAAGCTCAGTATATCGAAAGTAACATGCGGCAGAATAACATTGCCATGGAGATGAATCGTGATGCAACCGCTGAAGCGGCTCTCGGATCAATTCAGGAGAATGTCCACAGAATTCACGAGCTCTCCGTACAGGCCTCCAATGGTACTCTCACTTCCCAGGATAGGGAAATAATTCAGGAGGAGATTAACTCACTTCGTGGTAATATCGATGAAATTGCAGGGGGTACGGAATTCAACTCAAAGCAGGTCATTCCCGGATATACCAGTGAGAATCTGGGGCTGGCCGGAGTTAACGTTATCGGGGATGCCGGAGGGGCGATAACCGCGTCGAAGGATGCGATAGATCTTCTCTCCTCAGGCCGCGCTAGCCTCGGAGCTTCAATGAATGCCGCGGAGAAGCTATCCTCGAATCTCATGAACAGTTCTTTGCAGACTGCCAACGCCTACAACACAATCCGAGGACTGGATGTGGCAAAGGAGATTACGGAGATGACCTCCGCCAAGATGCAGCTGGGAGCCGCCATGTCCGTTCTCAAGACCCAGAATGAGATGACGGGGCAGATTCTCGACCTGTTTGCCTGATCTTTCCTTGAAAAAGAATTAAAATTCATTAACATTATCTTTGTATTAACAATAAATGAAAATGCTATGAAAAAAATCATGTTAGCTTTGTGTTCTGTTTTGCTTGTGATTTCCTCAGGATGCAAAGAGAAGAAGACGGTTGAGAACAAGGGAAAAAGTGTGAAAAAAACAGAAATTGTAAACAAGAAACTGGTTGCGCTTCCAAAACTCCTTCCTCCCCTGAAAGGAAAGAAGATGAATGCACCCAAGGTTGAAAGCCCTGTTTTCGCTCTTCTGACGGCAGAGAATTTAAAAGAAGCCAAAAAGCTTTTTGAAAAAGGAGTCTCAGTCAACACTCTTCAACCAGGGACGAACTACACTCCATATGTTGTGGCTGCCAAGCAGTGTAATCTTAAGATGTTGCGTTATCTTGACAAAAAGGGCGCCGACATGGATATAGAAACGGCATCGGGTAATCCTGTAGGGAAAAGTGCTCTTTTGAATGCGGCAATCTCCGGCTGTACCGATGTGGTGAAGTATATGATCGACGAAAAAAAGATGGACATCAATTCACGCTCCAAAGTGTGGCAGGAGACGGCCTTGTTCAAGGCTGCCGATTTCAACCATGTTGAAATGGCGCGATTTCTGATCGAAAGAGGAGCCAACGTGGTAGTTGTCAACAACCAGGGGAAAACAGCCTATGATGTTGCAAATCAGAAGGGGCACAGAGAGATAATCGCTCTACTGGAAGATTATTTAAGGGATCTTGCAAGGCGAATCAATACAAGAAAAGAGGGCAAAGATCGGGGCAAATGATTGGGCTGGAAAGGCTGTTTCAAGACAATTTTCCTTTGCCGCAGTAAAAATTAACTCTTTTTCAAAAATCAAATTTCCTTCTACCTGATCTCAAAAGTTATTCCAAACTCCATCCCAACATCTGTCCTCTGTAACATTGAATTATCTCAACGTTTCCGTACAATTGATTCGTGTAAATTCAAAATAAAACGGTATTGAAATGAAAAGAATCCTAGTCATTATTCTTTTTTTCTCAGTCTTGGGATGCAACGATGAGTCGAAAAAGGTATTTCATACGGATCAGGATGTTGATCTGGATCAAATAATTTCCGAAGAGGTTAACGAAGAGCCGGAAGAGGAAGGAAAAAAGGAATCGGACGAGAATGAAAATGAGAAATCATTGGTTGATGATAACGAGGGTAGTGAACATCTTTCGGATGAAACCGATGAAGAAATCCAGGGCAAAGATGATACCGACTCACCGGATGAAACTGATTCTGATTCTGATTCGGAAGCGATATCCTGTCCAGATCTGAAAAAGGCGAAATTTCCCTACTATGGTAAAGACGGGAATATTCATTTTTGTAGAGAGTGTGATACTCCAAAAGAGGATGATCCCAAATGTGTGAGAAATCTATGGAATGATGTGAACAAACGATTTGCAAAAGATCATCCAAAAAGGGATTGTCATCCATACCCATGTGAAATGAAAGAACTAAAACCATCGACAGATGAAGATGGGCTCTGGATCCCGATGACAGAGTGCGATATATGTGTAAATCCGGAAATGAAGGGGGTTGCCTGGCTAACTGGCGTGCCTTACCATAAGCATTTCGGATTTAACGATGGGAAAATCGGTTTTATAATGAATACCAGTATGTCTTCTGACAAGATTTATAACTACTCAACAGACAGTAGAGTTTTCGAATACAACATAGAAAGTAAAAGGTATAAGATTATAATGCCTTCTGATACAAGAAATCTTGCCTATCATAAAGGCAATGCATTTTCTTTACTCTATGATTATAATAAAATTTTTGATCAGGAGTCACTCTTTAAAGCAAAATCATACCTGATATACTATGACAAAGAAAAAGGTTACGACATTGTCTATAACAAACCTGTCGAATTTGTTGCCTACTCTTCCTACATGAATGACAAATGGGTCTACGCGATTATTCAGGAAAAAGATGAGACTCCCTACATGATGAGTTATGCGAAAATCGGAGAGTGGAAGTGGATCAGCCTTGGAAACGGGTCGGATTATTTTGTAAGCTTCGGTAAAGATTACATGGGAACCAACGATCGGAATGGAAACGGTTATATATGTGATCTGAGTAAATATCCAAAATCATACAGTGATTGTAAAAAGATAAATCGAGAAGGGGAAACTGTACATTACATTGAATTTGATCAGGAGAATCCAAATAGATTCGTGTACACTTCTAAGGGGCTCGAAAATGGAAGAATGATAGTTGTTGGAAAAATCGATGGAAACAATTCTATAGAATACCAAAATCTATATATTGTTAAATCTAATGAGAGTGTACATGCTTTTTTTGCAGAAAGTTTTCGAGGTGACCTGATTACCTATAGAGAAATGTATCCTGATCCAAATAACCAAGAGTCTGACTCTCATATTTGCTATTATAAAATAAGTGAAAGAAAACAATTCTGTTCAAGGCCTCCTTCCGGAAGGAACTTCTGCAACCACGGAGCCTCAATTTTAAGCGGTGACTACGTAGCCTGGCAGTCACTGACAGGCCCCCACCTTACGTACAGGGACCTGACGTGTTACTGCAAACTCTATCCCGACATCTGCCCTCTGGAAAATTGAATTATTTCAACCATTTCTTATAATTGACCTATGCAAATTCAAAACAATATGGTGTTGAAATGAAAAAAATCCTCTTTCTTATACTTCTTTTCTGGGTTTTGGGATGCAAAGACGAATCGAAAAAGATAATTCATACGGATAAGGATGTCGATCGGGATGAAATAATTTCTGAGGAGGTGAACGAAGAGCCTGAAGCGGAAGATAAGAAGGAATCGGTCGAAATTGAAAATGAAAATCCCTTGGTCGATGATGATGAAGGTCTTGATCCCATTCCGGATGAGACCGATGAAGAAATCCAGGGCAAAGATGATACCGACTCACCGGATGAAACTGATTCTGATTCTGATTCGGAAGCGATATCCTGTCCTGATTTGAAAAAGGCGAAATTTCCCTACTACGATAAAGACGGAAAAATTCATTTCTGTAGAGAGTGTGACGTTCCAAAAGCCGATGATCCTAAATGTGTGAGAAATCTCTGGGATGAGGTGAATAAACGTTATGCGAAAGCTTATCCGAAAAGGGATTGCTACCCCTACCCATGTGAAATGGCTGGATTGAAACCCGGAACACATGAGGATGATTTATGGACTCCTCTGACAGAGTGCGATTTATGTATTAATCCAAAAATGACGGGCGTTGCCTGGTTATCGGGAGAGCCGCATCATAAGCATTTTGGGTTTAATGGAGGGAAAATCGGATTTATGATGAATACGGATATTTCTTCGACTGACAAGATTTATAAATATTCAACAGACCACAGAGTTTTTGAATATGATATAGAAAGGAAACGTTACAGAATAATTATGCCTTCTCATGTAAATAACATCTCTTACTATAAAGGAAATGCATTTTCATTAATTGATGACTACTCTAAGATTCATGATGAAGAATCTTTTTTTAATTCTGTACACAATAGATTCCTCATATACTATGACCAAAATAAAGGATATGATGTTGTTTACAACAAACCTGTTCGATTTGTTGCTTACTCCTCTTACATGAATGAGAAATGGGTTTATGCGATTATTCAGGAGAAAGATGAATCTCCATATATGATGAGTTATGCCAAAATCGGAGAGTGGAAGTGGACAAGCCTAGGAAATGGGGTTGATTATTTCGTTAGCTTCGGCGGAGATTACATGGGGACGAATGACCAGAATGGCAATGGTTACATCTGTGATCTGAGTAAATATCCAAAGTCTTATGGTGACTGTAAAAAGATTAACCGTGAAGGAGAAAGTGTAGATAATATTGAATTTGATCAAGAAAATCATAGCACATTTGTTTACCGATCAAGAAAATCTGATAGTGATCAGATTTTGGTAGTTGCCATGATTGAAAAGCAGGGCGAAAACATTGATTTCACCTATAAAGAAATTCCAATTGATCCATCAAGCGAAGATGTTTACACTTTTGCTCCGGAAGGTCTTTCCGGAGATTTGATTTGGTACAGAGAAATGCGTTCAATCCCAGACAGCTCCAATCCGGATTCCCGTATATGCTATTATAAAATAAGTGAAAAGAAACAGTTCTGTTCAAGACATCCTACAGGAAGAAACATCAGTAACCACGGAGCCTCAATACTAAGCGGTGATTACATTGCTTGGCAGTCATTGACTGGGCCGAATCTTTCTTATCGGGACCTGAAATGCTATTGTAAGCTTCATCCGGAAATTTGTCCTTTGGAAAATTCAAAGAAGAAATAAGGTGTTATGGTGTTTTTTTGTGAGAGCGTGCACACTGCTTTACGATCAAATCACATATTGATCGGCTGAGCCTATTTCCCCTGTTATGGAAACGAGTTTTCCGTCTTCCATTTTATAGGTGTTTTCCAGGCCGATTACGCCGAAATCGGGAAGAAATATCTTGGGTTCGATGGCGATGACCATCCCGTTTTCGAATTTCTGCTTCTGTTTCGGAGCCATTACGGGAAGCTGGTTTACTTCCGTTCCTATTCCGTGGCCGATGAAGAACACTTTCTGTTCAAATCCCATGAAATTATTTTTCCACGGCATCTTTTCGACAAGCGACATTGTGTGGTTGTATACTTCTTCGCCGGTAATGGACGGTGTTACGAATTCAACAACTTCTGAAAGAAGGGAACGAAGTTCTTCGTAGGTTTTAATAACTTCGGGATCCTGTTTGCCTATGAAAAAAGTTCGTGTGCTGTCGGCGTTGTATCCGTTGACTGATCCAATGAAATCGACGACAAAGCTCTTTTCGATAACTGCTCCGCAGGCGCCTTGGGCCACCGATGGATTCTTGCCCTTTCCTCCGATGGGAAAATCAGTATAGGTCGGATCCAGCGACTCTTTTCCCGTAACGACAAGGCTCATTCCCGCATCCATGTTCGATCCGCGCAACCAGAACATGCCCTGATGGCCCAGTTCGCCAACTGCGCAGGCTTCTATTGCAGCCTGCATTTCAATATCGCTCATTCCTTCTCGATAAAGATAGGGAACTCTTTCCATAATCTTTCTGTTGATATCTCCGGCCTTTTCAATAACGGCTATTTCCTCTTCCGTTTTTACCGATTTTGTTAGCGCAAGAGTTGAGGAGAGATCAGCGATCTCAAGGTCTTTGGGAAACAGCTTGGCTTTGTAGAAGTTGAATTCGGAAAGAGTCATTACGTCCATGGGAATCCCCAGTTTGGAGAGTGATGAAAGTTTTTCATTCATGATATTCCGGTCAAAGGGAGAAACATCCAATGGAGATTCATTCCTGGCTCGCTCAAGGCTTTTTCTTACGAAGTAGATAGCTTCATCCTGAGTTATAAGGAGTGCTCCCTTCTGGATCGATCCCGTCAGGTAGAAAAGATCGCTGTTCGAAGTGAGAAGTGCTCCGTCCAGATCTTGAGATTTCATCAGGTTACGAAGTTTTGAAATTCTTTTTTCAAGTTCCTTTTTTCCGAATAAACGCACTTTATCCTCCTGAATAAATATTAAAGTCAACAGTTGAATGGCTATTCCTGCGAAAACGGACAGCATTCTTGAAATATCCGGACACTTTTCAACATTCTTGTTTTTTCCGGACACCATTCCTGTTTATTCCGGACAGTTTTCAACATTTATGTTTTAAACTATCCTTTTTCGCCCTCAGAATCAAAACTTTTTCGACCTGTTTCTCTCATACTCGGTCCCTCCATTTTTATTTTGTGTGAACAGTGAACAAGTCTGTCCAGAATCGCGTCGGCGAGTGTGGCTTCGCCGATGATGTCATACCAGCTGGAGATAGGGTGTTGTGATGTCACAACTGTCGACTTTCTCCCGTGCCTGTCCTCCATGATTTCCATCAGCATCAATCTTTCCTGGGCCTTGAGCGTTTTTACTCCAAAATCATCAAGTATGAGTATGTCGGCCTTCGCTATTTTGTTTATTTCCTTTATGTATGAACCGTCTGCCTGGTATTGCCGTAATTGATCAAAAAGCTTTATCATGTTGTAATAACTAGTTCTATACCCTTTTGCACATGCTTGATTACCGATTGCCGAGGCGAGAAAGCTTTTCCCGATTCCGGTCGGTCCGGTTATGATGACATTCTCCGCACGATCGATAAATTGACAGGTCGCAAGCCGCATTAGAAGGTTTTTGTCCAGCTTTCTCCTGACGTTATAGGAAATTTCCTCAAATCCGGCACAGTAGCGGAATTTTGCCCGTTTGACGAGGTTTTTCACTTTTCGATTCTGACGATCCTCCCATTCAGATTCAACCAGAAAAGCAACGAGTTCGTCAGCCGTATAGTCGATATTGTGCCCGGCTTCCATTGTCGAACTAAGTGCCCTGGCCATTCCATGGAACTTCATCTCATTGAGTTTGTTAAGAGTTTCCTGTGCGTTCATTTTTTACCTCCGTAGTAGTTTTTGCCTCTTGTCGTGGGATTGAAGGGAAGCTCCTTCTGCTCGACTTCCTCGGGTACTTTATGCCTGTTGTTTTCAAGAAAGTTCTTTATAAATTTGTAAGTTACAGCATTTCTTTTGATGGCGCTTTTACAAGCCTTTTCAACTGCTTCATTGCCGTATTTATCTCCCATCCCCAGGATCCCGTAAAGCGATTTGTAGGCCTGTTCCGGATGGTCTCTGTCAGCAAACACATTTCGCGTAAAAATATGTGTTGCAGGACCGATATTTCTGGCCCATTGCAAAAGTTTTTCCTTGCTCTGATCCACCATGAAGCGGTGGTTTGAAGGCATGTGATCTTTTGCAGTCACATACTTGTTATTGCTACTGTTTTTCAAATGCATTGCGATCCGTTTGTTGTCGTAGTAGATCTCTACTGTACGGCTGTCGTGAACAATTTTCACCCTCTCGCTTCTGAATTTGAAAGGTACGCTGTAGTATCTGTCGTCGCCCTTCAAATAGACGTGATAGTTGTTCTGAACCGTTCTTATCTCGACCTCTTTCATTTCGTATCTTATTGTCGGAAGGGGCCGCAATTCCTGGGATTCAACATCTTTAAACTGGTCCATCCTGCTCACTTTCCGACCCTGAAAACAGGTCTTGTTATGAACATCCAGATGTTTTCTTATCTGGCCGTTAAGATCCGATAAAGAATGAAAAACTTGATTCCTCAGCGGAGCATAGACTCGCTGATATGTGAGGTTTACAGCACCCTCCACAAGGGCCTTGTCCTTGGGCTTCTTCGGCCTGGCAGGAAGGATCGTGGTTCCATAATGACGGGCGAAATCGCTAAATGTTTCATTCAAAAGTGGTTCGCGCTTGTCGGCTTTCGTCACCGCTGATTTCAAACAATCCGGAACAATTGCTCTGGGCGTTCCTCCGAAAAAACGCAGCGCATTTTCGCAGCATCTGATGAACGTTTCCTTTTTCTGATCCGTTGCAGCCTCAACATACGTCATTTGGCTGCACGGGAGAATCGCAACAAAAACCTCCTGTTCGGTGACTTCGCCATTGTTTTTCAAGTGCGCCTTCAGCTTGTCTCCGGCGAAATCGACATACATCTTATCACCGGCCTTGTGCACGAGATGCATACTGATCTTATCTTTTTTACTCCACATTTTATAGTGATAACAGAATCTTGAATAACTGTAACCTTCGGGGTCAGCGTCAAGATATTCGTTGTATAAAAGCTTAAGAGTAACTCCCCGGCGCTTTATCTCTCTGTCGATATATTCAAAGAACTCAGAAAGATTTTCGTATGTTTCACAACATTTTTTCTTTTCCACATGAAGAATCTCAAGATAGGCCGAATCACTCATCTTTTCAAACTCTTCCACAGGAACTCCTGTCCGCTTGAAATCGGCAATGATCTCTGAAACGGTGCTCTTCCCAACACCAACCTTTTCAGCAATTGAGCGATAGCTCATCCCGACAACCGAATGTAGCCTGATAATTTCCCTCGTTTTTTCCATGACAATTTTCTTCCTGGGCATTAAATTTCTCCGAATTTTTATTAAAAACAGAGAAGAAGAATAACACCTCTAACTGTTAATCAAAAATAATGTTGAAAACTGTCCGGTTTCGACAGGAATGGTGTCCGGTTTCATCGAGAATGCTGTCCGGATTCGTCAGGATTGGTGTCCGCTTTCAGCAGGAATGCTGTCCGGATTCAACAGGATTTGCCAGTTGAACGAATGGTAACACAGGGGTGAGGTCAAATCAAGAAAGAGAACCCCTTACTTCTATTTTAAACAAGGTTCTGTTACCTCTAAAGTTCTCGAGAATATTTTGCTTTTTCAGTGCATTGTTCTAATATTATGTATAAACTACTACAATTTTTCAGGAGGCAGAAAGATGCAGAAAATGATTTCCTCTCTTCTTGTTTGTTTAATTTTTCTTTTTATCGGAGCATGTTCGGAATCGAACGGGTCTTCAGAGAAGAACGATTCGGCAATTAGGAGCGATTTGGACACTAAGCCTGTTGATGACGGTTCTGATCAGAACACAACAGACAACCAAAATACGACGGATTCTTCAACAGACGAGGAGAATGATGACGATACCGCAGATCCGGAAACAGGCTTTTCCGAAGGTCCTTACGGAACAGGATTCGGAGATATCGCAGCCGACTTTACCTTGCCGACCAGAAACGGAGATTGGAATTTTCGCGAAAAGTGGAACGGTGAGGACGTCTACATATTTTTTCAATATTGGAACGGTGATGACTACAGCTCTCAGCTATGGAAATCGAATATCGTGGACCTGCTTAAAAAGTCTCCCGAAAATGTTCACTATTTTTTTATCAGCGGATCCTCAGGTGAGGAGAAGGTAAATGAGGATTTGAAGCTGATAGAAGATACACTATCTCTTGCGGAATCAATGCTGGAAGAGGAGTTGGTAAAGTATTGGAAAAATCGAATTCACCTTGTCACCAGAGGTGTCGGGCAGCTTGAAAACTGGATTGGAAAGGTAAGGGATCGCTATTTCGGTATCGACAGGTTCCAGAAAATCAGGAGAGGAGGACTGTTGCAGGATTGGAGCAGAAATGCTGTAGGTTTAACTGCCGCCCAATATGAAGTTCGGTACTACAACTTTGAATACGAGAGGGAAAAGATTCTTTTGGCAAATGAGAATGTCACAACTGTAAAGGGATTGGATGGAGAACTTTTCGAAGGAGAGTGGCCTGGAAACATATACTTCGATGTGGAATTTCCTTCCCCTGAAGAGATGAAGAGTTTTAATCGGATGGAAATTGATTTGCGACAGGAATTGCCTGAAAATATTAAGGATGCTGAGTGGGACAGAATACAGCACCTTTTTCTGTGCGAGAAGGAGAATCCGGAAAAGTGTACTACGGAAGTGGCTCGCTGGATTACAAGTTATGCCAGAGCTGGGCGATGGGTAACGGATATTTCGCCTCTTCTTCCTCTGATCAAGGATGGCGGACTCCACAGATTCAGACTCACCGTGACCAAGGATCAGTATCATAACTATCTGAATTTCAGACTTTCTGAAAATTCAGCTGAAAAGAGTCCTTTTGAGATCGTACCTCTTTATGCCGGAAATACGGGGTTCAACCAAAATCACAACAGATACTGGCATAAGCTTGGGGAGATCGGAGGAGAGGATGGCACTTCATGCATAACAGAGGATAATGAAGACGGCACAGTCTCAATCAAGTGTGACGACGGAACAGATGCCACGGCTTCCAGGGAATCGGGAGGAGATCTTCCCGCACTTCACGAAGGAGCTGAAGTCCCCAACGGTCTTTTCGGTGAGATCGGAGACTTTTTCCTTTTCGAAGGAAAGGAGGCGACGGATCAGGCTGAGGCGGTACTTCCGGCGGTTTATCGAAAGGATGAGCGGTTTGAGAGAATAGAACTTGATGTTCCGGCAGATGCGAAAAAGGTGACTCTTGTGGCATACGTGACAGGACACGGAAACGGAAGTGAGAAGGCGAACTGTGCGGAATTTTGTCCCTTCGAGAGTATTTTCACGGTGAACGGAACAGAATTTGTGAAGGATCATCCAAACGGAGGGACTCAGTGGGGTTGTGCGGAGATGGTTGATGAGGGAGTTGTTCCCAACCAGTGGGGCTCCTGGCCCTATGGTCGTGCAGGCTGGTGTCCCGGGCTCGATGTTGCTCCTTGGATTGCGGATGTTACGGATGTTGTAAAAGATGGAAAGTTGACTGTTCGTTATGGTGCACTTCTCGATGGAGAAGAGTATACTCCTGAAGTGACGAATCCGGGCGGGTACCGTGCCGAGATTTTCATGAACAGTTACATGGTCTACTGGAGGTGAAAATGAAAAACAGAGCTCTTTTTGCAGGAAGCTGGTATACGGATCAGGCGGATACTTTGAGGAGCGAACTCAGCTCTCTGCTTGAAAAGAGTCCGAAACGTTCATACATCGCAAAAGGGGCCATTCTTCCCCATGCGGGATTGATGTTCTCCGGGAAGGGGATGGCCCATTTTTTTAAAAATCTTGATCCGGACATCGAGAGAGTTGTTGTAATGGCCCCCAGTCACTACAACTACCTGGTTCCGGGAAAAATCTACTACGGCAGGTTTGAAGCGCATGAGACTCCCTTCGGCGACATAGGCGGAGAGATGATTGAGCCGGAGGATGACTGTTTTGTTCAGGACAATTCCGCCGTTGAGCAGGAGCACGCAGCGGAAATGTTTTATCCTTTCATCCGATTTGCCCGGGAGAATGCATCACTCCTTGTTCTTCTCATTCCGGAAATCAGCGACAGTTCCACGCTTGAAACTCTTTCAGCTCGATTGATGGAAACCCTCTCAAAAAGTGGAGATATGTCAAAAACTGTGTTTATCGCCAGTTCGGATTTTACCCACTATGGTCCCCGCTTCGGCTATGTTCCCTTCGGCATCGGATCAAGTGAGGACCGGGTGGCGGATATGGACAGACGTTACGCCGATTATCTTGCGGAGTTCCGTTTCGACACTCTTTTTGAAAAAAGGAGGGAGGAGTCGCCGACAATATGCGGAATTAATCCGGCAACTCTTCTTTCCCACATGATGAAAACAATGGGAATGAAGGGGGAGACGGTGGGATATTACAACTCCAACGAAATTACCGGACGAAGCCCGGATTATGTCTGCTATGCATCAATACTTTTTCATCAGGGAGGAGATAATGATTGACAGGGGGAGAAAGATCAAACTGCTTCGACTTGCAAGGGAAACAATATCGAGCCATTTTGAAAACAGAGAACCGGAATCTTTTAAGTTGTTGATGGACGATCGGGAACTTTCGGTAAACAACGGAGTTTTCGTGACTCTTAAGAAGGGTGAAGAGGAGGCCCTTCGTGGCTGTATAGGCACAATTGTGGCGAATGTTCCCATTCCGGAATCCGTGAGGAGTAATTCCATCCAGTCGGCCTTTCACGATCCTCGTTTTCAGCCGCTTCAAAAAAGTGAACTTGAGGATGTCGAGATAGAGATTTCCATTCTCTCCCTTCCTCATGAGATGTCCTCCTGGCGCGATATAAAGATCGGGCGAGACGGAATAATTATCAGGAAATCTTTTCAGGCTGCTGTTTTTCTTCCCCAGGTTGCCCCAGAACAGGGATGGGACCTTGAAACAACTCTTACCCATCTCTCCCTCAAGGCCGGTTTGAATCCGGATGAGTGGAGAAAGCCCGGGTGCACTTTTTCAACATTCACGGCAGAATATTTCAGCGAGAATGAGTTCTCAGAGCTGGGAGGTCGATAATGAAGGTGTCCTGCGATTTCTGCGAACACAGGTGTAGTCTCTCGGAAGGTGCCTTCGGGGTGTGCGGAATTCGGCAGAATCGGAACGGAAAAATTGTCACTGTAAACTACGGTGAACTGGTTTCTCTTGCTGTCGATCCGGTGGAGAAGAAGCCCTTCTTTCATATAGTTCCCAATAGCCCGGTTCTTTCACTGGCTCTTTTCGGCTGCAACTTCCACTGTCCCTTTTGTCAGAACTACACAATTTCCCAGAAAGAGTACAGGGAGCGGATGCCGATACAGCATGTGGCTCCTGCGGAGATTCCGGTGAAGATGGAGAAGGCGAACTGCTCTCTCGTTGCATACACATACAGCGAACCTACAGTCTGGCAGGACTACATGCTCGACTGTGCAAAGCTTGTGAAAGAGCGAGGTGGAAGAAATCTGATGGTCACAAACGGCTTTTTTACAGAAGAGGCCTTTGGAAGAATGAAGGGACTCATCGACGGATTCAATATCGACCTTAAGGGAGGCGCTGAATTTTATAAGAAGTACGCCGGAGGAGTGTATGAGCCTGTTCTTCGAAATATCGCCGCAATCGCATCTGTCGAAGAGATGGTTGTGGAAGTGACGACGCTTCTGATTGAGGGCATTCACACCGAATCTGAGATTCTTAGCCTGGGACGCGATCTTGCCTCTGCCGGAGTAAAGGTGTGGCACCTGTCCCGCTTTTTTCCCTGTTTCAAAATGGCTGATCGGAGGGAGACCAGTGAAGAGTGGCTGGAAAAGGTTATGGATTTGGTCAGGGAAAAGATCGACATTCCCTTCGTCTACTCCGGCAACAGCAGGAACCTCGATTCTCAGCAGACTATCTGCCCATCCTGTGGAGAGGATGTTGTTTCAAGAGCATTCTACGGTAACTCAAAGTCCTACTTGAAGGAGGGATGCTGTCCTTCCTGCGGGGAAAGGATCTACGGTATATTCTGAAAAGTGTAAATGTTTACATTCTGCGTAAACAAAGGTTTGCAGATGTCGGCAGGGATGTCTTTCAGCCCTCTGCTTTACAGTGTGAAAAAGCATTAAGAAAATCAATATGCGAAAAAAAAATAATAAAAAAATTGATTCTGGCACGCTTTATGCTTATATATAAGCGTCTCTGATGAGTTCATTTGAATTAGAGAAATAGCGGTGCTGTTTTATCTACGATAGCTTTCACCGGGCTTTGCCCTCCTATGCAACACCAAACGTATCGTTCGATGTCCTTCTTCGGAAGGTGTCTTTAACAGATCTATAATGGAACAGCACTTATAATAAATGCCGCCTTCGGGCGGCATTTTTTTTTGACGCTCGGCTGAAACCTCACTATATTAATCTAAACGAACAGTTATCGGAGGGAGCCGGCAATGTGGAACGTAAATCCCAGAAATACGTCTTCTTGGGAAAATCTTGAAAATTACAGCGAAAAAATGAAAGTCAGTAGAATCTCGGATCTCTTTTCGGAGGATGGGAATCGTTTCGGTAAATATTCTCTTGTTCTTGAGGGAATGCTTGTTGACTACAGCAAGAATCTTATTGACGAAAGGGTCATGGAACATCTTTTTTCTCTTGCAGGTGAAGCTGGCGTGACGGAGGCCATAGAGTCCATGTTCTCCGGAGAGAAGATAAATGAAACCGAGGGCCGTTCGGTTCTCCATGTGGCTCTTAGGGAGGGGAGCGATGATCCGTTAATCGTCGACGGGGCGGATGTTAAGCCTGTAATCAGAGCTGTTCTTTCGAAAATGAAAAAATTCTCCGAAAGACTTCTATCGGGTTCCCATCGCGGATTTTCCGGCAAGGAGATTACTGACATCGTCAACATCGGAATAGGCGGATCTGATCTCGGGCCAGTAATGGTAACCGAGGCACTGAAACCGTACTGGAAGGGAAATATCAAGCCTCACTTCGTGAGCAATATCGACGGAACCCATCTGGCTGAAACGCTTAGAGAGCTTGATCCGGAGACAACGCTTTTCATGATTGCTTCCAAGACATTTACTACACAGGAGACTATGACGAACGCGAGAAGTGCCCGGGAATGGTTTCTCAGGAACGGAGCAGAGGAGGATGATGTCCGCCACCACTTTGTCGCTATTTCCACAAACAGAGAGGATGTCGAAAGGTTCGGAATAGATCCAGAAAACATGTTCGAATTCTGGGATTTCGTAGGAGGACGCTACTCGCTCTGGTCAGCCATAGGGCTCTCAATAGCATGCGCCATAGGCTATGAAGCGTTTGAGGAGTTGTTGAAGGGTGCAAACGCCATGGATCGTCATTTCAGGGAAACTCCGCTTGAAAAGAACATTCCTGCTATACTGGCGCTTATCGGAATTTGGAACACAAACTTTCTGGGTGCCGAATCTGAGGCCATTCTTCCCTACGATCAGTACATGCACCGTTTTGCAGCCTATTTCCAGCAGGGAAATATGGAATCCAACGGCAAGTATGTTGACAGGAACGGTCATCCCGTTTCCTACCATACCGGCCCAATTATCTGGGGCGAGCCGGGAACAAACGGTCAGCATGCGTTCTACCAGTTGATCCACCAGGGAACCCGTCTCATTCCATGCGACTTTATCGCGCCGGCATTGAGCCACAATCCCATAGGTGACCACCATGCGAAGCTTCTTGCAAACTTCTTTGCCCAGACAGAAGCCCTGATGAACGGCAGATCTGCCGATGAGGTTCGCAGTGAACTGAAAGATAAGGGTGTTGATTCTGAAAAGATTGAAAAACTTGTTCCTTTCCGAACTTTTGAGGGGAACAGGCCTACGAATTCGATACTTGTAAAGAAGATAACTCCCTACACTCTTGGAATGCTGACGGCCATGTATGAACATAAAATATTTGTCCAGGGGATAGTATGGAATATATACAGCTTTGATCAGTGGGGCGTTGAGCTTGGAAAGAAGCTTGCACTTACCGTTTTTGATGAGATAGAAAGAGGTATTCCTGTTTCATCCCATGACGGTTCAACAAACGGCTTGATAAACAGCTTTCTTGCTATGCAGAAAGGGGAATTCGAATAACGAAGCTGCTTCCCTTGCCGGGGGCGCTGGTCATTGAGACCTCTCCGCCGTGGGCCGCGGCAATGTGTTTTACGATGGCCAGCCCGAGGCCGGTTCCCCCCATTTTCCTGCTTCTTGACTTGTCTATTCTGTAAAATCTTTCGAAAAGTCTTTCGTGATGTTCCTCAGGAATACCTATTCCGTTGTCCTTTACTTCGAAGATTAGAAGGTCGCCTTTTCTTTCAGCGGATAAGCGTATCAGTGTTTTTGGAGGATTGTATTTGATCGCATTCTCAAGAAGATTGACGATTGCCTGCTCCATGAGACTTGCATTGAGATCCGCTTTCACCTCTTCCGGGCAGGAGATTTCTATCTTCACATCCTTTTTTTGCGCCTGTGACTCGATCTGTAACAGAGAGTATGAGAAAATCTCATTCACATCGGTTTCCATCTTCTCGATAGTGCCGGTATCTTCGCTCTCCTCGATTCTTGAGAGGCTGAGGAGATCCTCGATAATGGCGTGAAGTCGACTTGCCTGTCTGTCTATCACTGAAAGAAAGGTCAGGGCGTTTTCCCGGTCCTCAATAGCTCCGTCTTTCAAAGTTTCAATATATCCCTTGATTGAGGTTATCGGCGTTTTCAGTTCGTGGGAGACATTCGAAACGAACTCTCTTCTCAGACCTTCGAGTTTCACCAGTCTTGTCACGTCGATAAGAACAAGAATGGCTCCAATGGTCTTTCCTTCGGTATTGAGAAGTCTGCTTCCCTGGACCCTGAGAACCCTCTTTTCTCCGTCAGGAATAACAATTCTGCGAACTACGGGATCAGAAGTGATCAGTGATTCCGAAAGAAGATCGTAAATATCCATGTGCCTTACAAGTGTCCGGATAGATTTTGATTTCAGGTTTCCCTTTTCCTCAATCTCAAGAAGTTTTCTCGCTGAACTGTTGATCTCGATCACAGCTCCGTCTTCATCAACAGCCACAATTCCTTCCGCCATGCTTTCAAGCAGGGACTTCATCTTATTCCGGTCCATTTTTATGGTTTCTATTTTCATTTTCAGATCGTCGGCCATCCGGTTCATTACAGAGGAGAGTGAAGATATCTCTTCCGAAGAGGCCGGCGGAAGCTTGAATGAGAAATCTCCTTCCGCAAATCTTCTGGCTCCTTCCTTGAGAATCTCAAGCGGCCGGTTGATTCTTGCCGACATGAGATAGCTGATTATTCCCGCTGCAAGGGCGATCATGAGAATCCAGAGGATGTTTTTGGTGTAGGTGGATTTCAATGTGAAAAATATCTCGCGAAGTGGTTGGGAAGTTCGGACGACATAGAGGTTTCCGTCGGGAAATGTAAGAACGGATGCTGCGTAGAGCATCTCCTTTTCAAGGGTGAAGCTGTATCGTGTTGTCGATCCTTTCCCTTTTTTTAAAGCGGAAATGATTTCCGGTCGATCGGAGTGGTTGTTCATCTCCTTCGCGGGGTGTTTTGAATCTGCGATGACGGAGCCGTTTTCCCGGATGATCGTTATTCGAGTTTCCATCAGACTACCCATCTTCCTAACGACGGATTCGATTTCAGGTGAATTGAATTTTCCGAGGGATTCTATTCTCTCACCTACAAGACGGTTCCTGACAAGAAGTTCCTCCTTTGTGCTTGCCATGGTTATACTTTTTATCGATGCGATTGTGAGAATCATCGATGCGATCAGTGAGAGAACTACGATGAGCAGGTAGGATGGGTAGAGCTGCCAGATAAGTTTTTTTCTTCTCATCTCACATCCTTGAAACGGTAGCCGACTCCGCGGACAGTTTCGATCAGGTTTCCCGCGATTCCGAGTTTTTTTCGCAGATTGAGGATTTGAACGTCGACACTTCGATCCGTTACCGGATAGTCGTCGCCTTTGATTGCGTTGATTATCTGGGCCCTTGTGAACACCCATCCCGGTTTCCTGACAAGGAAAAGCAGCATATCGAATTCTGTTGCGGTCAGGTCGACGCTTTTTCCCTCCGTAGTTACATCGTGACGTTCAATATCTATTTTGATTCCGTCCATTTCGATGATTCTGGAATCCCCTTTCTTGGGGGCTGTACCACGGCGGAGAATGGTTTTGACTCTTGCAAGAAGTACCTTGGGGCTGAATGGTTTTGTAACATAGTCGTCCGCGCCGAGTTCGAGACCCGTTACTATATCGGAATCTTCACCTTTTGCAGTAAGCATGATTATGGGAATGGACGATGTTCTCTCGTCGTTTTTGAGGAGACGGCACACATCCAGACCGTCGATTCCAGGTAGCATGAGATCGAGAAGAACGAGGTCGGGGCTGAGGTTTCTTGCCGCCCTGACAGCTTCTTCACCCGAATCCACCGCCTCGACGTTGTATCCTTCCACCGAAAGGTTGTATTTGAGAAGATTCAGGATATCCTCCTCGTCGTCAACTACTAAGATCAGCTCTTTTGCCATGAAAATCCTCCATTGTTGTTCGATGGGAGTTTATCACAAAAAGTAAGGTGAACGTTAAAAAATTGTTAAGATTTGATTAATTTAGTTTTTCAGGTTTTTGATCAATTCGAAGATGGTATCCTTTACAACCTTTCTTCCCTTCTGGATCTGGGAACGGAACGAATCCATAAGATCCCCCTCTCCAACGTCCGTCGCTAGGCGGAGAGAGTGAAATGAACAGTCATTGCTCTCTGAGGCTTTGAGAAATCCCAGTGTTTCCATCGAGTAGAGCGAGGGAAGTGTCTCTTTTGCGGAAAAGGCTAGTTTTCCTCCGGTGTAAACTTCATCTCCCGATGAGAGTGCACTTTCCGGACAGGATGTGATATGGGGTGCAGTGTGAATCAACTCACCTTCGGATGAATAGAAACGGGTGCACTCGTATAGTTTTCCGATCTCTCCGCGATCGACAAGAGCTGCACCGCCGAATTCGATAACGGATTCGATTTCTACGTGATTCTTAAGGATGGAATCAAGATTTACTGCGCCGAAACTTCCTGTTCCTGCAAGTGTTAGAAAAACACCGGGTTCAAGTTCTGTCAGCTTGCCGGTTACGATTTTTTTAGGGAAGGGGTTTTCAATCCGAAGTGGGAAGACGATGAGAATCATGACGGAAAAATTTCCTCTATAACTGAATAAATGGGGCCTTTCGGAGTGAGTTCCGAACTGTAGAGTGCAATCTTTTCAATATCTGTTTCAACGGCAGATTCCATCTCGAAACCCTCTCGGAGGTGGGCTTTCGAAACCGTCTCCTTAGAACGGGCGACTGTGAGATGGGGTTTGAAATGGGTTTCCTTCTCAAGAAAAAGGTGGTCCATGAGTCGATCGCAGATGTCTTTAACGATGTTGGCGCCTTCAAGAAGCGGTACGAAAATGGGGAATCCGTGTTTTCTATTGTAGAACCAGGTGATTCTGTTGTCGAAAAGAAGCTGTGCCGGTGCAAATCTGAATTCATGGAGCCTCTTCTTTAACTCCATCACCCTGGATTCCGGAATGTCACCGAGAAATCGCAGCGTGAGATGAAGATTTTCTGCAGAAACGAAACGGAGCCGGGCAGGAAATGATCCGAGACTCTTTTTTGCCTCTTTAGCGATGGATGAGCGCGCCTCAAGCGGTATGTCGAGGGCGATGAAGCATCTCATTTCCTTCTTTCCTCTTTGAGTTTTCTGCGGAAATTTTCCCTCATCTCAAGGAGAAAGCTTCTTGCCGGTTCGTAGAGGTAGTCCCTGTATGTCCAGGGAAGCTCACGGATGCCTGTATCCTTACTGAATATCAGTGTTATTTCGGCAAAAACACCTCTTCCCAGATAGATTCGGTGGCTGTAGTTTTTTCCTGTAGTAAGAAGGAAGTTCTCGAGAGTCACAAGACCGGGATCGAGATTGATGCGCCTGTTGCCTTCGGTGCTGTACATCTCCTCAATCTCCACCGCTTTGAGCTTGACTTCACGGACGAACTCCCGTGGAATCAATTTCTTGAAGGAGAAAATGACCTTCTTGATTCCCTCTCCCATTTCGGGATCGTAGTAGGGAGATATTTCTGAGAAGCTGTAGTGCTCAGACTCCATGTCGATCTCGCCATAAAGTTCTATGAGATTTGATTTGATTTCTGCAAGTTCGTTTTCATCGACATACATTATGGAGATGGTAAGATTGCCTTTTGTAGGTTCTGCAAGTATGCTCATGATTTGTCCGTTGAATTTTTAGTTTTGTTCAATTTCGGATATGAATTCAGTAAGTTCTATCAGATTGTATGCTTCGGGGTCAATCTGCATCGATTTTTTAATGAGGGACGCGGCCTCTTCCTTGTCGTTGTTCTCGAGGAAAGCGACCCCGAGTTCGAAAAGCCACTCGCTGTGATTGGGGACGTACTCCAGTTTTGAGCTTAGTTCCTCAATGTGCTGGTTCAGTTTTCCCTTGTTCTTTATTCGGCGCATTTCAATGCGTAGATCGTTCAGGTATTTGAGTCCGCGGTTTATTATTCTTTCGGCAGGATTTTCCTCTTCCTTGAGAAAAGGAAATTTCGATTCAAGGTCTTCGATTTTTGTAGAAACTTCCTGATCTTTCCTGTTTAGGTTATGAAGCTCGACAAGTGCGCCATAAGCACTGCGAAGGTCCCGATTCTCTTTCATGTAAAGGTCGGAAAGGCGTAGCAGGTAGCCTTTTATAAGTTCCTCCTTCCATTCGACGGAAGCGGTTCTTTTGAGGATGTCAATCTGATCATCTGCTGAGAGAACAGATTCGTTCTTTGCCGAAAGTTCCACAAGTTCCCTGAGGATAGGAAGAAGATCGGTGTTTTTATACTTCAGGATAATGCCTGTAGCCTTTTCCTGCTGGCCTGTTTCGACGAGACATCTGTATATTCTGTAGCCGTTTCTGGCTGTTGGCGAACTCTGAAAAATTTTCAGGTACAGTGGAAGAGCCTGGGCATAGTTCCCGGTAAGGAACTGTCTTTCCGCCTTGAAAACCAAGTCTCTCTCTTCTGTCGGAAATGCGTACTGTTTGAGAAGTGCGTCGAGTGCTTCATCAAGCTGGGAGACCTTGAACGGTTTTAAAAGATATCCGTCTGCTCCGTACTCGATCGCCTGGGAAATCTGATGTTTCAGGGTTTCTCCGGTAATCATTATGGTCGGAATTCTATAGTACTGCGGCGAATTTTTTACCCTGTGAACAAGTTCTATGCCGAGGCCTCCGGGCATGGCCCAGTCGGTTATGAGAAGGTGAATCGGTTTTTTTTCTCCGAAACTCTCCTCGATGAGCCTGAACGCCTCCGCTCCGTTTTCCGCCATCATGACGTTCTGATACCCCAGCATTCTGAGCATATCCTTGACGGTTTTACGCATTATGAAGTGGTCGTCGACGACCAGAATATTGATGTTTTTAAACCTTGCGTCCATGGCGTTCCCAACAGTGAATGATCTACGAAAATATATGGCAAAGAAAGGGGTATGGCAAGAAAAAAGAGGCTCGGGATCTTTTTTAAAATTTTTCTTGAAATTATAAATTCTTAATTATAAGGTAGGGCGAGTTTTACGTCGTTTAAATAAAGGAGGAATAAATGAAGGTTCTTGTTGTAAACTGCGGAAGTTCTTCAATCAAATATCAGCTTTTCGATATGAGCGATGAGTCCGTCATAGCGAAGGGACTCGCCGAGAAGATCGGGCTTTCCATGGGAGGTGTTAATCTGAAGATCACTTCCGACGGAAGAAAGGTCGAGAAGGAGTTGCCCCTTCCGAACCACGAAGTGGCTCTCAATGAAGTTATGGCTCTTCTCGAAGCTGAAAAGGTCATCGTCGATCGCGAAGAGATAAAGGCAATCGGGCATAGACTTGTTCACGCCGGAGAGTTCTACGCATCTTCCGTAAAGGTTACGGACGATGTAATTGAGAAGATGACTCAGTGCAACGATCTTGCACCTCTTCACAATCCGCACAACATTACAGGAGTAAGAACCTGCCAGAAGCTTTTCCCGAATGCGTTTAACGCAGGAGCTTTCGATACAGCGTTTCATCAGACAATGCCCGACTATTCGTACATTTACCCGATCGACTACGCCTACTACGAGAAGTACAAGGTGAGACGCTACGGATTCCACGGAACAAGCCACTTCTACGTTTCAAACAGAACGGCCGAGATACTGGGAAAGAATATCGAGGATCTTAAGATAGTGACTTGCCACCTTGGAAACGGTGCTTCACTTGCTGCAGTTGACGGAGGAAAATCTGTCGATACATCCATGGGTCTCACTCCGATCGAAGGTGTAATGATGGGAACACGCTCCGGAGATATCGATCCCGCACTTGTTTTCTTCATCACTGAAAAGGAGAACGGGGATCTCAACGGTTTTCACAAGATGATCCACAAGAAGAGCGGTCTTGCCGGTGTCAGCGGTATCTCCAGCGACATGAGAGACATTCAGAAGGGAATTGACGACGGTGTTTACCGCGCAGAACTTGCCTTCAACATCTTCTGCTACCGCGTCAAGAAGTACATCGCCAGCTACGCGGCAGCAATGGGTGGAGTCGATGCAGTTGTATTCACAGGCGGAATCGGAGAGAACTCCGCAGCAGTTCGCGAGAAGTGTATCGAGGGCCTCGGATTCATGGGCATTACAATCGAGCCAGAGCTCAACAACGGAACCTTCGGTGAAGAGAAGGTCATTTCCGATGAAGATTCCAGAGTTAAGGTTCTTGTCGTTCCGACTGACGAGGAGCTGGTTATCGCAAGGGATACATACAGACTCTATCAGGAAGAGCATAAATAATTAACAATGGCACTTGTCGAATGTATAATGGGGCAGCGGTTATCCGCTGCCTTTTTTTTAACAATAGGAGGATGCAATGGGTGGAAGAAAAACAATAATTGCAGGAAACTGGAAGATGAATAATCTTATGGCGGAAGTTAAATCCTTTTTCGAGGAGATTTCCGGGAGCTTCAACGATCTTTCCGACAGGGAAGTTGTTGTCGCGCCGGCGCTCCCCTACATAGCTCCGGCCAACAGTTATTCCGAAGGAAAAAATATAAAAATTGCAGTTCAGGATTTTTATCCCGTTGAAAAGGGAGCCTTCACCGGAGAGGTGGGCGTTGAAATGCTCAGGGACCTCTCGGTTGAAACAGTAATCATCGGACACTCCGAAAGACGTCACGTAATGGGGGAGGATTTCGATCTCATCAGGAAGAAGGTGACCTTTGCCGAAGAGAACGGACTCAGGGTAATTTTCTGCGTCGGAGAGACACTGGAACAGAGAGAGAAGAACGAGCTCTTCGCGGTAATCGAAAAGCAGCTGGCGACAGCATTTGACGACAACCTGACAGTGGATTCGGAAAAGATAGTAATCGCCTACGAACCTGTATGGGCCATCGGTACCGGAAAGGTTGCCACCCCGGAACAGGCACAGGAAATGCACGCTTTCATAAGAAAGTATATGGAGGAAAACTACAAAAAGGGTGACGTTTCAATCCTTTACGGCGGAAGCGTGAAGCCCGACAACGTAAAAGTGCTCATGTCCCAGCCAGACATAGACGGAGTACTCGTCGGAGGAGCCAGCCTTAAAGCCGACTCGTTCAAAAAGCTTGTTTTTTTCGATAGATAGCCTTTGGAAGCCGTTCGCACGGCCCGCTCCGTCCAAACTGTCCACAAAAATCTGAAAGTAGAACTAATGCCCCATCGGAACTTTGAAATCCCTGCAGAAAGATTTTATATCTTCTTTCCTGCCGGCTGTAATGATGACATCCCCGGGAGTAAAGGGCCTGTTTGGAGCGATTGTCGACTTCTCCTTGCCCTTTTCCTTCACGGCAAGGACTAGAATGTTGTAGTTCTGTCTGAGCTTCAGCTCGATTAGGTTCTTTCCCCACATCATCGGAGACGCGGCAATTCCGTCGATTGTGTACTCATCCTCGAACTGGATATGCTGCTTTTCCCTGCATTCGCATCTCTGGACAAGTTTGAGCATACTCGCCTTGTTGATTATCTCCCTCTGGTAGAATTCGATGATATCGTGCTCGTGGATACATCCCAGCAGAGTCGAATCCTCTGCGATTACAGGAATCTCTATGACGTCAAATTCGGTCATGAGGCGCATTGCTGTCGAAAGGGGATCTGTCAGCCCGACAGTCGGGAATTCTGTATTTATAAGATCCTGTGCGATCGTAATCGGATTGATGAGATCGTAATTCACCTCCTTGGTTGAGGTGATGATGCCGTTTATTGCACCGAGATACTTTTTCTCATCATCAACAACATAGCATTCGAATCGCTCTTCCTCCCGCAGACGTTCCACGATATCAAGAATCTTTTCTCCTGGAGCTGCGGTGACCGGATCGGAGTCGTAGCATATTTCCACATGATTTTCTGTCATGATGGTCGCCTCTTCGTGCTCTTCTTCCCAGATTCCTTCCTTGACCAGCTGGTAGTTGTAGATGGAGAAGGCGGAAAGCTTTTTGGAAATGAGGACACTGACCACGGCGGAAAGCATCAGAGGTGGAAGAATGTTGTAGTCGTGGGTTATCTCAAAAACAATAATCAGCGACGATATGGGTTCCTGGGTGGCAGCGCCAAGTAGGGCGCCAATACCAACCGCGGCGAAGCTGAGACCTATCTGTTCCGGTAGGAAAGGAAATATTTCCGGCATAAGCATTCCGAATCCGAGCCCGAATATGTATCCGACAAAGAGAATGGGGAAGAAGATACCTCCGGAAGCTCCGCTTGCGAACGCAACAGAAAGAAAGAGTAGTTTGAGAAGTGCGATACCGATTAGAACCCATGGATCCAAGTTGGCTCCCATTATCATCATATCTTTTCCCAGTCCGAAAATCTGAGGAACAAAAGGAATACAGAGAGCAAAAGGAAGAAGAGCTATCGGAATGGAAAGGTATTCCGGAAGTTTGCCTCTGATTTTATCCACGATATTAGAATTCATATAAGTCAGCTTGATGAGGAGAACTCCAAGGACAGCGTTCATCAGACCGAAAAGTAGAAAGAGAACTATCTCCGTTATGGATGAAATCCTCGGGGTAAGAGCCAGTGCTTCAGCGGGAATTACCTCATGGCCCGGCAGGAAGTAGGCGCCGAAAAAGCTGGCAGTGGCAGCCGCCACAACGATAGGGGTCAATGTTCCGATTGCAAAATGTCCGAGAATTGTTTCGACGGCAAGAATTGTGCCGGTAATCGGAGCATTGAAGGCAACCGAAAGACCGGCTGCGGCACCGCAGCCGACAAGAAGTTTTATTCGTGAAATGGAAATTCTGAAAACTCTTCCGAAAGTTGAACCGACCGCAGATCCGATCATGATGATGGGACCCTCTGAACCCAGGGGAACACCCGTCGCGATGGATATGGCCGAAGTAACTATCTTGAAAATTGTCATCCTCGGGGGAAGCTTGCCGTTTGTGACCTTTATCGCTTTGAGAAGTAGACCGATACCTGCACCGCCGCTCTCTTTTGATATGAAGCGGATAATGATTCCTCCGGCTGAAGCACCCGCCAGGGGGAGCAAAATCTGCTGCCAGACAGGAAGGCGCATGAATCCGGCGACCGCATTTCCAGTCTCTTCTCCGACAAGAATCAGAGAAAGAAAGTTTATAAGCCAGTGAAACAGGAGAAAGGAAAGTCCCGCAACTATTCCGATGGCTATTGCGGCTATGATGAGAAATGTCCCTTCCCTGTGTTTGAGTCTCGACAAAAATCCTTTGAATTGAGCGATAGATTCCATTTTTGTATCCTAAAAAGAGCATTACCGGTTTACCCCGATATAGATAACCCTTTTTGCTTTTTTGTAAATAAATTTATTGAGAAAAGATCGATGGTTGCAAAATCCCAATAAAATTCCTTGTTTGTTTGCTGTCCGGCGGTATAATCCTCCTTGGCTATGTAGTTTTTTTATACAGGGGGACTTTATGAAGAGTCTAATCACGCTACTCTTGGTTGTATTCTTTTTTGTTGGATGTGGGGACGATAAGTCCAGCACGAAAACCGACAACGGGGACCGTGACACGGTCAATGATCTAGATAACGGTTCCGTCGAAGACAGCGATCCGTCTTCAGACACTGATCCTTCCACTGATACTGATCCGTCCGCAGACACCGATCCTTCCACGGACAGCGATCCGTCCGCAGACACCGATCCGTCCGCAGACACCGATCCGTCCGCAGACACCGATCCGTCCGCAGACACCGATCCGTCCGCAGACACCGATCCGTCCGCAGACACCGATCCGTCGACGGACAAAGATGAAGAAAATGATGATGACGGAGGCGTTGCAACAGAGCCTCTCTGCACCGTGACAAAGGGAACTTCGGGTGCTGTTCTTATGAAGGGAACTATTCTTGCTCCTGGGAATGCCGTTGAGAACGGTGAGCTTCTGGTTTCAAAAAGCGGAAAGATCGAGTGTGTCGGAGAGAGCTGCTCAAGTGAGGCTCTTGCCGAAGATGCTACGGTCATCGAGTGTGTGGACGGTGTAATTTCACCCGCACTTATCAATGCGCATGACCACATGGGCTGGACTCATCAGGCTCCAAGAAATTGGGGAGCCGAAAGATTCGAACATCGCCATGACTGGAGAAAGGGAAACCGTGGACACAACAAAGTTTCAGCTGGAAGCAGTACAAAGGATCCTCTTCAGCTTGCATGGGGGGAGTTGAGAAACGTTATGGCCGGAACCGCATCCATTGCCGGTTCGGGCGGAACTGACGGTTTTCTCAGAAACATCGACGGTTCGAGGAACAAAGAGGGTCTTCCAAAAGGAGATATAGAGTACAACACTTTTCCTCTCGGAGACAGCAGCGGCTCCTATGTCGGTGATTCATGTCCTTCCGGAATGGATAAGGTCGAAAAGCTTCATCACGGATGCTACCTTCCCCACGTTTCGGAAGGTATCGACCACGAGGCTCACAAAGAGTTTCTCTGCGTAAGCGGGGATTCATCCATGCCGGGAAGTGTAGATCTTACTGAGCCCAACAGTGCTTTCATTCACGGAATCGCACTTACGGCAAAGGACGGAAAAACACTTGCGGAAAACGGAACGGCCATTATCTGGTCTCCGAGAAGTAATGTTTCCCTTTACGGAAATACTGCTCCGGTGACAATGTACAAAAAGCAGGGCGTTCTTGTCGGTATGGGAACGGACTGGACTCCTTCCGGTTCCATAAACATGCTTCGTGAGCTTGCATGTGCAGACTACCTCAATTCAAAACACTACAATAAAACTCTCACTGATAAGGATATGTGGCGCATGGCCACCCTCAATAACGCAACGGCTCTTCGTGTAAGCGATGTCACCGGTGCGCTCAGGAAGGGCCTTGTTGCCGATATCGCCATCTTCGACGGAAGAGGTGTTGATAATCCGTACAGGGCAGTTGTGACGTCAACAGAAAAGAAGGTTTCACTTGTTCTTCGAGGCGGAAAGGTTCTTTATGGTGATCCTGATCTGGTTGACGCTCTTTCTTCTGACGGCGACTGTGAAAAGATCGAAGGTGGCGTCTGCGGAGCTGAAAAATCTGTCTGCGTTAAGAGAGAAATCGGAAAAACATTTGCCGAACTCAAAGCAGCCAACAGCTCATCCTACGGCCTTTTCTTCTGCGGAACTCCCGATGGAGAGCCCACATGTGTTCCAAGCAGAAAACAGGAGGGAGACAACCACACCTACTCGGGCGAAGTTACAGCTGACGACAAGGACGGCGACGGAATCGCAAATGCTTCAGATAATTGTCCTGATGTTTTCAACCCGATCAGACGTCTCGATGAAACAGCCCAGTCTGATATCGATGGTGACGGAGTCGGAGACGCATGCGATCCATGTCCTATGGATGCCGATGTCGACAACTGCACAGTGACTGCTCCCTACGATGAGGATGGTGACGGACTTGAGGACCTTTCCGACAACTGTCCTTTCGTAAAGAATGCGGGACAGGAAGATAAGGACAGCGACGGAATAGGTGATGCTTGTGACGTCTGCCCCGATGATCCGAACCCGGGATACGCAGCATGTCCTATGACAATCTACCCGATCTCCAAAAAGGAAATTACATCCGGCCTTGCAAAGGTCGAGGGTGTGGTGACGGCAATAACCGGAACTCAGTTTTTCATCCAGACTCCACAAGCGGATTACGATGCTACTCTTGGAGCCAAGCACAGCGGACTGGCTATCTACATTCCAAAGGAAAATCCGGCGGGACTCACAATGCCTGTTCGCGGAGATCACGTCAGAGTTACGGGAGCCATAGGAAACAACTACGGACAGGTTCAGCTCAAGGATATCATCGACATAGAGGTTCTCGATCAGACGACACAGATCCCGGCTGTTGTTACGGTTGCTCCAGAAGAGATCAGGACAAACGGTGCAAATGCCGCCGCCTACAACAGCGTTCTCGTACAGGTTAATGACGTTGAGGTCATAAAGACAACGGAAATTGGCGATCAGTATACAAAATACAACGAATTTGAAGTTACGGGAGATCTTAGGATCGACGACATGCTGTTCAAATATCCCGCGGCGGAAAAAGGAACTCTCTACGGAAAACTTCGCGGTGTTCTTTACTTCAGTTTCGATCATTCGAAACTTCTCCCGAGAGATGCCGATGACATGATTTTTGCACAGGGACTCAAGTCAGTGACTCCCGAGACGGGTTTTGTTAAAGCTGGAGAGGATTTCGTTCTTACTGTCGAGCTTTACACCGAGGCTGAAAGCGATGTTGCTGTAACTCTGGAAAGTTCCAACGATTCAGTTCTTACTGTTCCGGCTTCAGTGACTATTGGGACCGGATTAAAATCAGCGACATTCAATGCTCATGGTGTAGCAGCTTCTGATGACAATGTTACGGTTACCGCCACATTCGGAGGAAACAGTGCTGCATCTTCAATCAGAGTTCTGGCTGCAGACGCTGAGCCGGTAGTGAAATCACTTTCCGCTGCAACAATGAACATTGCAACAGGCGCATCGAAGGATATTACGGTCACACTTGACATCCCTGCAAAGGCGAATACCGAATTCCCGATTCAGAACAGCGACAGTGGCATCGTTGAAGTTCCTGCAAAAGTTATATTCACGGAGGGCGCTCTCGAATCGACAGTAGCCGTCAAGGCCCTTGCAGAGGGGGCTGCGACACTCACAATCGGTGGAAAAGAGGTCGCGGTTACCGTTGCCGATGTGCAGGGAACACTCATAATCAGCGAGTATGTTGAAGGAAGCAGCTACAACAAGGCTATAGAGCTTTATAATGCCTCTTCGGCTGCTATTAATCTTTCCAGCTGTGAAATTCTTCATTACAACAATGGAAAGACTTCGGCAACAGGAGATTACCTGTACCAGCTCAAAGATTTCGAACTTGCTCCAGGAGCGACTTACGTACTTTGTGATGATGGTGTTGCTGCCGAAGTACAGTGTGACGATAAGGAGACTAAAAGTGCTATCGGCTTTAATGGTGACGATGGTGTTGAGCTGAAATGTGGAGGTGTAACCCTGGATTTCATAGGTAAATCCGGAGAGAGACCGTCTAGCGGATTCTGGGGCACAGATCCATTTACAACAAAAGACCACACACTCCGCAGAAAATGTGGAATCTCTTCAGGTGATACAGACGGAACTGATGCTTTCGATCCTTCAATAGAGTGGGATTCTTTTGCGAAGGATAGTTTTGATGATCTTGGAAAGCACTGCGCAAACTAACAGACTCCTTTTATTTTCTTAACTCAGATCTTCTACAGTTTTTTAACATCCCTACTTTTCATTTCGAATA
>CALOFP010000003.1:0-1511791 GCA_942492635.1 uncultured bacterium | reverse complement strand
TGTGATAATGGGATGTTGCTTAAAAGTGGTTGTTCTGTTTTTAAGGGTAATATCGAATGCACCATTGAGGAGTATCTATCATTTGATAAAGATTTTGGTGAGGTAAGTGTGGCAAATCGTACAGATAGAGTTGGTACTCAGACTGTCAAATTTATAAAATTTGAAACTCTAACAGGCGATAAAATAACAAACTTTGTTGAAACAGGAAAAGACATCTCTTTTAGGATGTCTCTATTAAGTCCAAGTGTTTTTCATAATGTTCGTTTAGATCTAACAATTTATAATAGTTTTGGAAATAGAGTTGTTCACACAAATACCTACACTGTATCAAATGATCGACTCGATATAGAAAAAGGAGTAAATATTTTTCGCTGTTCATTCCCCAATATGCCATTGCAAGTAGGACATTATTATTTGAATATAGCTGTTTATGTTGACAATGATATGAGTGATTGGATTGAAAAAGTAGCAACATTTGTAGTTAAAGAGGCAGATGTTTTTGGAACAGGTAAATTGCCAAGCAAAGATATGTCTGAGTTCATATTACCGAACAATTGGATAAAATGTTAAATATGCTAGATTTTATTGATAAGTCTCTTTGTTCTGGGTGCTCAGCCTGTCTTGCAATTTGTACACATGATTCCATAGTTTTAGAAGCTGATAAAGACGGGTTCTTTTATCCCCGAATTATTTCCGAAAGTTGCGTCGCATGTGGAAAATGCAAAGCTGTTTGTCCTGTTATAAAAAACACACAAGAAAAGAGACCGATAGCTACTTTAGCAGTAAAAAATAAGAATGATGAAATAAGGGCCAAAAGTTCTTCAGGTGGTGTTTTCACTGCACTTGCAAAAAAAATAATATCTCAAAACGGTATTGTTTTTGGAGCAAAGTTTAATGAAAAAATGGATGTTGTACATGATTTTACTGATAGGATTGAAGGATTGTCAGCTTTCCGTGGTTCAAAATACGTACAAAGTGAAATTGGTAGTAGTTTTGTAAGGGTGAAAACTTTTTTAGAAGCAGGCAAAAAAGTTCTTTTCAGTGGCACACCCTGCCAAATAGCGGGGCTTAAATCATATTTAGGTAAAAATTATGATGATCTAATTACCGTTGACTTAGTTTGTTTCGGCGTTCCTAGTCCTAGAGACTGGCAACATTTTCTTAAGAGTGTGCAGGGTCGATTTGAAAAACTTGGTAGCGATATATCAATTAAAAATGCTTTTTTCAAAGATAAAAGAAAAGGGTGGCTAAATCCTGTTTTTTCTATAGAAGCTTATTCTAAATTACTCGATAGAAACGTTGAAATATTGGCAGAGCTGCATAAAGACAATCAATATTTGCAGTCTTTTTTTAATGGGACTAACCTAAGACCATCTTGCTATAACTGTTCTTTTAAATCATTTAGTAGCGGAAGTGATTTAACGATTGCTGATTTTTGGGGCATTCAAAATGTTACTCCTGATTTTTATGATGAAGGTGGAGTTAGTTTAGTTTTTATAAATTCAAACAAAGGCAACCATCTTTTTAAAAATATATATGAGCTTAATTCGAGAGTCGCTCATTTTAAAGATGCTGTTAAATATAATCCTATGGTTAATAGAAGTGTTGAGAAACCATATGTGGAAAAAACAGTGTCAAATAAATCCATTTCAATTGGTGGATCTTTTATTGTTAGAAAATTTATAAAGGTAAAAAAAAGATTTACCTTACAGAGGATTTCTAGTAATAGAATTATAAATAAAATAGGAATATTAACATTGTTGCCTCGAGACAATTATGGGGGGGTTTTACAAGCTTATGCTCTAATGAAAATTTTGAAAGGAATGGGTTTTGAGACATTGTTAATAGACAGATCTTTGAAAAAGCCATACTTTAAAGAATTATCATATAAGAACAGGTTTAGAGCATTGTTTAAAAATTTCATAAAAAAATATATTTTCTTTAAAGGAGAAAGTCTTGCTTATATAAATTTAGTAAATATTGAGAGAGAATACTATAAAAGGGTTGCTGAACCAGATGTAGTTGGGGTACACATTAATGAATTTATAAAGGATTATATTCACCCTAAAACAGAAAAGATTTATCAAACAAAAGATATTATAGAAAATATAAGAAATATAGATGCAATAATAGTTGGCAGTGATCAAATCTGGCGAAAAAGTCTTGTTGAAGATGTCTTTGATTATTTTTGTCAGTTTTTGAGGAGTAAAAATATCAAGCGATTATCTTATGCTGCATCTTTTGGTATAGATGAGTGGGAATTTTCAAATTATGAGACTAGAAAATGTAGAAAATTAATTAAAAAGTTTTCAGCAGTTTCGGTTAGAGAAACTGCAGGTATGCAAATGTGTAAAGAATATTTAGATGTAAATGCGAGTGTTGTTCTTGATCCAGTTCTTCTACTTGATATTTCAGAATATTTAAAGATTTTTTGTTTTTCGAATGATTTAGAAAAAAATGATGGGATTTTTGCATATTTACTTGGGATAGATGATGCGAAAAAGAGTATGTTGAGTTATATTGAAAATACATTGTCATGTGATTCTAATATTATTGAACTTTATGGTGATATTGATCGGCCTATAAAAGAAAGAATTTTACCAAGAATGAGCGAATGGCTAAGTAGATTCTATTTTGCAAGATTTGTTTTTACTAATTCATTTCATGGTGTTGTTTTTTCAGTGATTTTTAACAAGCCGTTCATCGTATATTGTGAAAATGCCACATCTAGAATTAGATCCTTGTTGAGTATTTTAGGACTAGAAAATAGAATTATTAACTCAGGTTCAGAAATTGATGAGGAAAAGGTTATAGAAAAAATAGGCTGGGGTAAAGTGAATGAGATTTTAAAAGATGAAAGAGAGCGATCACTGAAATTTTTGCGAGATAATATATGAATTTAAATCAAGAACCTTCGATTTCTGTTGTAATGCCTGTTTACAACACAGAAGAATATCTCGCTGAGGCCATAGAGAGCATACTTAATCAGACCTTCAAAGACTTTGAATTCATAATAGTTGATGACAATTCAACAGATACCTCATGGCAGATAATAAAAAAATATGCAAACGAAGATAACCGAATTATTGCTGTTAAGAATAGAGGTGAAAAAGGACAGGGTGCCGCGAGAAATGTTGGGCTTGAAATGATGAAAGGAAAATATTATCTGATAATGGATTCAGATGATATTTCATTGCCCAATAGATTGGAAAAACAGTTTGAGTTTATGGAAAACAACCTTGGTATTGACATCGCCGGTAGTTGGATGGAGCGATTTGGAACATTTACTGGTGTGCATAAGACCCCTTTGTTTCATTCTGAAATTGTAGACACCCTGTTTTTTACCTGTGGGTTTAACAACCCCACTGTAATAATGCGGAAAGCGTTCTTAGAAAAGTCGTTCATAAGATATAGGAATGAAACGGCAGAAGACCATAGGTTGTTTGCAGAAGTCATTAAAATCGCAAAATTCGCAAATATACCAGTAGTTCTCCTACTGTATAGAACACATGCGAAGCAGTTAAGTACTGCTTCAAGGCTTGGCCAATTAAAAAACAGTGCATTAATTAGTTTGGAACTTGTAAAGAAATGTGGAGTTTCTTTATCTGAAAAGGAGTCGACAATTTATCTTAAAGTCCTTACATGGGTGTTTGAGCCCAAATCTAAAAAGGATCTTCTTTTAGCCGTTAAAATTTTCAGGAAAATAAGTGTCGCCGGAGTGTTTAACGGATATGGAGAAAAATTCATTGAATATGTATCTATTTATTTGAATTCCATAGTTGAGAAAAGTATTAAAATAAAAATAACGTCATTGAGATTGTTTTTTTTGAGTGTGATCCAAAGAGGTGTTTTGAAAACAAATCGAAGTAAGGTCCGGTATATATACCACTATTTCAGAAACCTTTTAAGTTTGTGACTTTTTAGCTGGCATCCGGATTTGCGGCGGCATTCTCTGAACCGTTCTCCAATTACTCCTCGGGAATCATGGTTTCGTCGAGGGTTTCTCCCTTTCTTGCAACATAGATTATTCCGAATGATTTGCAATGTCTTTTTTTGTCAACAGGATCTTTTTGATGGTCATGTTGAGAACTTGGATAAAGTGGCTGGGGTAAAGACGACATTTCGCAATTGCCTCATCCTTTTTTCTCATTGCCGCACTGCTTGCCACCTTTCCGTAATCCTTCTCATAGATTTCTTTTCGGAATCTGAGTCTGTTATGTTTAAAATATTATCTGAGATTACCCCTTTTAAACTTTAAAGGCAAGAAAATAGATTATATCGTATATATTTACACTGTGGTTTTGTTAGAATATTGACTATTTTAGCCAAGATAATATAATTGTGTTGAAGTGAACGGTTTTTCTATTGTTGTATGGTTGACTGGATAAAAAAGAAATTAATAGTAGACTATAGAGAATATGATTTTTCACTGGTTTCTTCAATAATAATGTTTTTATTTATGTTTGGAAAACTTTTGAGATATTTGAATAAGCTTAGCAGGTACAACTCGAGTACCCTCCTTAAAATTTCATTACCTATAATAGATGTTTGTTTCTTTAATGGAAAATAGACTGTTTATATCTTGGCCGTCTCGTATATTTGATAAATATGAATGCAAGTTGTTTCTGTGAGTTGATGGTCGTGTTAGATATGTGGCCTATGTGGTAAAATGTTATATTGGTTCAACATAAATATGGTTAATGGTTGGTTTTAATGCGTAAGAATATTTTAATTGTGTCGCCTGTTCCAATATATCCCCCTAACGAAGGCAATAAAACGAGAATACTTAGATTTATTAAAAATTTGAAAATAATGGGATATGAAGTACACTTTCTCTGCTCTTCGGAAGATTTAACTAAATTGGAAATTGAAGGAACGATTAAAGAATGTGATCATGCATATTTTCTCAAAAATCGAGGACGTATCTTAGGTTCCAAAAAATTGGCCAGATATTATAACTTCCTAATAAATATTGTAAAGTGGTTACGATTTAAAAAGAAAGGCTATTACGAAATAGATGATTTTTTTAAAAATAATGTCGCCAAATTATTAAATAAATTAAACCGTAGGATTGAATTTGATTGTGTTCTAGTCGAATATGTCTTTTTATCCAAAGCATTTGATTTTTTTTCTGATAATGTAGTAAAAATACTTGATACGCACGATGTCTTTGCAGGAAGGGGAGAATTATTTAAAAAATTTGGTCAAAATCATACTTGGTTTCATACAGATCAAGAAAATGAAGCTGTTGGTTTGAATCGTGCAGATAAGATAGTTGCTATTCAGGAACAAGAGCGGAGTTATTTTGAGAAAATTTCTAAAAAACAGGTTGTAACCATTGGTCATAATGTTGAAATTAAAAAAGTAATATTAAAAAAAGGTATGAAAGAACCCTATTCAATATTATTCGTTGGATCTGCGAATCAAGTGAATCAAGTTTCTGTAAGATTCTTTCTGAAAGAAGTTTTTCCATTTCTCCAAGACAAATACAACGATCGTATAAAATTCATTTTAGTTGGTGCCATTTGTAGCAAAATTAACACCAAAATGAAAAATGTTGAAAAAGCAGGTATAGTAGATAATTTGGAGGATATATATTGTGGTGTGGATATTGTTATTAATCCTGTGCAATTTGGTACAGGGTTAAAAATTAAGAATATTGAAGCTTTAGGATATGGTAAAGTGTTAATTACAAGTTCTGTTGGAGCAGAGGGTTTGAATGATGGCGCTAATAGTGCCTTTTTAGTTGCCGATTCCGGAGTTGATTTTATATCCAAAACTGTAGAAATTCTCGAAAATGATAGTAAAAGGATTTGCATTGAAAGGGAAGCATTGAAATATGCTATAGAATACAATAAGGTGCAGGACGTTGCATTTGGAAGTTTGTTTTTGTAAACAATAAGAATTAATTTATATGATTGCATTATTAGTGAAATCTAGCTTTTTTACACGATATTATAAACGGAGTTTTCTTGTTAAATAAAGATATTAATGAACCTTCAATATCTGTTATAGTACCAGTTTATAATGGTGGAAAATTCATAAAGGAAGCTGTCGACAGTATCTTGAATCAATCTTTTTCAGATTTTGAATTAATTGTAGTTGATGATTGTTCGAATGATGATACTTATGAAATAGTTGATGAACTAAAAAGAACAGATAAAAGATTGAGAATATACCAAAATAATTCAAATGTTGGAGTAGCTGCAACATTAAACTTTGGGATTTCTGTTGCAAAAGGAAAATATATTGCACGAATGGATGCTGATGATATTTCAGCCTCCAATAGATTGTTCCGACAGTTAAAATATTTGGAGAACAACCCGGATTTGGATATTGTAGGCTCCTGGTACCAGACCTTCGGAGAAGGTAAAGAACGTATAATTAAAACACCTGTGATACATGAAAAAATTAGGGATACTCTTTTTTTTGGGAACTGTATTGCACACCCGACAGTAATGTTTAAAAAAGAAAGCTTTAATAGATACTGTTATTCTCTTAAACATTTGCATACAGAAGACTATGAACTCTGGTGCAGAACAATTGATAAATTAAAATTTGCAAACATACCAGAAATCCTTCTCAAATACCGTGTTCATAAAAAACAAGTCGGTTCTGCGTATAGAACAGAACAGGATGAGTACTCAGATAAAGTTAAATTGCGAAATCTCGAACAAATTAGTGTGGATTTGGAAAATTTTGATAAGGTAACTTATCTTAGTATCTTGAGACGAACTTTTTTACCACAAAGTAAAACCGATATTGATAAAGCATTTAATATCCTTATTGAAGTTATGGAAAAAGGACTTGCAGCTGGATATGGAGATGTTTTTTGTCGAATTATTGGCCAGTGTTGGTGCGGAGTATTAAGTAATTCATACAGATTGGGATTACCAATAATAAAGGGCCTTTTCCAATCACCGTTGAGTAATTATTCTAACGTAAAACTTCATAGTATATTATTATTTAATATGAAGTATATGATTACTGGGCTTATTAATAGGTTTTAATGGGAAAATGTTTAGAGTTTTTGTTCGAGAACTCGGATGACCGTCTTTGTTTACTTTTTTTGTTGAGTGAAATTAATTAATGTTGCTTTCAGTTATAGTATGTACATACAATAGATGGGATTTGCTGGCATCTTGTTTGAAAAGTTTAGCTAGCCAGTGTTGCGATCCTAGTTTATATGAAGTTATTATAATAGATAATAATTCAATAGACAGCCCAAAAGAAGTCGCAATGCGAGCGATAAAAGAAAATGATAATTTTAAATATATCCATGAGCCCAGACAAGGACTTAGTTATGCCAGAAATCGAGGATGGCGCGAGGCAAGTGGTAAATATATTGCATATATTGATGATGATGCCATAGCTGAAGAAAAGTGGTGTTCAAATATATTACACTATTTTAGCAATATTTCTCCTGTGCCGGCAGCTATTGGAGGGCCAATATTGCCATGGTATATTGATTCTCCTCCAAAATGGTTTAAAGATGAATTTGAAGAAAGAAATTTTGGTCAAGAGAGTGGTTTTTTAGATGTTGAAAAATACCCTTTTGGTTTTTCCGGATCAAATATGGTAATTAGAAAAGATATTCTTGAAAGTTATGGTGGATTCTCTACAGAGCTTGGGATGATAGATGGAAATATTAGAATGGGAGAGGATTCTGAATTGTTTTTCAAGCTAATCCGTGAAGGTGAACAGCTTTTTTATGCTGAAGATGTTGTCGTAAGACACGCTGTTGAAAAAAAGCACTATGACATAAGATATAGGTTTATAAGGGCTATGAAATCAGGTGAAGGAATAGAATGTATTAGGCCTACAAGTAAGGGAATTGTACTTTTTAAAAGGTTAGCAGCTCTTTTTCTTTGTCTTTTGCAAGTTTTTTGTCTTTTTCCTTTCTATTTTTCTTCTCTTAGACATGTATTTGTAAAAGAGATTTGTAGGTTCGGCTATCTTCTGGGTTTAACAGGGGTCGCATTAAGGAGAGAGTTTTTATGTTAGCTCCAATAGTGTTATTTGTTTACAACCGCCTGGAGCACACAATAAAAACAGTGGAAGCTCTCCAAAAAAATCATCTTGCAAATGAAAGTGAACTTTTCATTTTCAGTGACGGTCCGAAAGACGAGGCATCTAACAAAAAGGTTGAAGAAGTTAGGGCGTATGTTAAAACCATTTCAGGATTTAAGAAAGTCCAGATATTTGAGAAGGATAAAAATTGGGGATTGGCAAATTCAATTATTGATGGTGTAACAAAGATTGTGAATGAATATGGTCGGGTTATTGTGCTTGAGGATGATCTTGTAACATCACCAAATTTCATTGCTTATATGAATGAAGTACTTTCTTTATATGCTGAAAATGATAAAGTTAGTTCTGTTTGTGCATTTACTCCTGAAATAAAAATTGAAAAGAGATATAATAATGATACTTTTTTCTCCAATAGGGCATCCTCATGGGGGTGGGCTACATGGAAAAATGACTGGGAAAGAGTTGATTGGAATATTGGTAGTTATAAATTTTTATTGAAGAAGAAAGAGTTTGTCCAAAGAGCTGGGGATGACCTTTACTATCTTTTAAAGCTTTTATTGAAAGGCACCATCGATTCATGGGCTACACGTTGGTTTCTTTATCATGTTATTAACGGTAAACATTCAATTTATCCTTCTAAATCGCTTGTTTTTAATTGTGGTATTGATGGCTCTGGCGTACACTGTGGTAAGTCAAATAAATTTGATGTTGAATTAGATGAATCATTTATGCCTCTTAAATATCCAGAGATAATTACTGATGACAATATAATGAACAGACTTATGATGAATTACCATAGGTATAAAATGAAAGATAAAATTCGTAGATTTATTAAAGAATTAATAGGATATAGGGTCAAAAAATAATGAAATTTTCAATTGTTGTCCCATCCTATAATCAGGGAGAATTCCTGGAACGTACCCTTCTATCTATCATAAATCAGGATTACGAAAACGTTGAGATCATTGTAATAGACGGTGGTTCAACAGATAACTCCGTTGAGATAGTTAAAAAATATGAAGATAAAATTGCCTACTGGGTTTCAGAACGAGATAGGGGACAGTCCCACGCTTTAAATAAGGGGTTTGCAAAAGCTACCGGTGATATTTTCGGTTGGTTGAACAGTGATGATGTTTACATGCCGGGTGCTTTTTCGCATGTGGTTAAAAAGTTCGAGGAATATCCTGACAAAAAGGTAGTTTATGGAAATTGGTGTGAGCTTGACGAGGAGGATAATAAGTTGGATCATACTTATTCGGCTCCTGCACCGAGGGTGCCCCATTTTCCCTACGAGGGATTTGATGCGAATTTACAGTCCATGTTTTGGTACCGTTCCGTTTATGAGCAGTTCGGGAAATTTGATGAAAGCCTGCACAGGGTTATGGATAGTGATTTCCTATTTAGTGTAATTTTTAATCAGGGAGCTGATGTCTTTCTTAAGACAGATAAACTTCTTGGAGGATTTCGCAGATATATTGGACAGAAAACAGAACTTGATCGAGTGGATGACAGATTGAAATTTGAAGAAAACGTTCTTATTCAAAAGTATAATTTTGTTGCTCCGGGATCAATAGCCTTTAAATATAGAGTAATAAACTATTTTTTATGGAAAGCAAGTTACTCTATTCGCCAAGGCGGATTTCTATATACCTGGAGAAAATTTATGAAGGGTTATAAAAAGAGGACTGGCTGACAGTGCAAAAAAAAGTACTTATCCTCTCACACTCTTTTCCTGTTTCAGAAACCGATTATCGTGGTCGTTTCATTCTTGATTACATTAAATCTGATGACAATAAAAGTATCAAAGTACTCGCTCCGCATCTGGATAGAAGTTTTATCGAAAATAAATGGGGCACCGAGATCCATTATTTCAAATGGCATCACGGTTATTTCGCAGGGATGAAGATTTGGAATCCTTTTCATCTTTTCTTTTTTTTGAAAATGGTTCTTACATTTGTTTTTTCTGCAAGGAAAATCATGTGGGAAAATGAGATTGATCAGGTTTTTGCGTGCTGGGCTGTTCCTGCTGGTATTTCTGCTTTTTTATTAAAGATTTTTTGTGGAGTTAAATATTCGGTCTGGGCCCTGGGGACGGATATAAACAAGTTCATCAACATACCTTTTCTTCTTCCTGTTATTTTGAAAAATGCTCACATGGTTTATGCCAACAGCAGGGATCTTGAGAAAAAAATAGTGGAAAGATGCGGCGTGAAATGCCAGTTGTTACCAACGAGGTCCTCACTTCCTTCGCCTGTTATTCCTGATAAGCCTTTGACTTTTGATAAAAGTTTAAATGTTGCTTTTGTCGGAAGACTGGAAAAGGTAAAGGGCATAGACTATTTTCTCGATATTGCTGAAAAGGTGAGGGAAAAGAGGAAGGATATTTCCTTTACTGTTTTTGGAGACGGATCATACAGTGATGTTTTGAAAGATTACTGCAACAGAAGCATCGTAAGATGGGCTGGGGAAGTGGGTTGCGGTGAACTTGCCTACTATTCCGATTTTATTGATGTACTTTTAATAACTTCCCGCAGCGAATCGATGCCTGTTGTTTTCTGGGAGTTTGGTAAGCTGGCGAAAATATTATCTTTTCCTGTTGGGGATATTCCGCAATATCTTGATCCCCAATTCGTTTTGGATGATGTTGAATCGATGGTTTCCTACCTTGTCAATTATGAGCCATAGCTGTTCTGTTGGATAATCTTCTTTTCTACCAATTTCCGAAAATTGTTGCCGATATTTGTAAGAATTAGAACTAGAGCGCTCTGCTTCGATCCGGTTGAGATAATGTAGAGGCTTCTCCTGCTAAAGCGAAGTGCTCTAAAGACTGCGAAGCGAAGTCGTTCTCACAGCTGGCCCTGTTTTTGCTCCATTACAATTAGTTGCAGAAAAAACGTAAAAGGAGGTAGTGCCATGAGAAAAGGTTTTACATTCATAGAGCTGATGATTGTAATTTCTATTATTTCAATTATTGCTACGGTGGCTATGCCTATTTATCTTGATTATTCAAAAAAGGCGAGAACATCTGAGGTGCCTATTAATTTGAAAAAGATTGTAGAGGCTCAGCTGGCTTACCGTGCAGATCCAGATCATCCTTCATTTGCAGGTAATATTAATGATCTAAATTGGGTGACGTCCTTAGGTACAGCTGATGGTCAATTTTACAGGTTCGGAACTACGGGCGTCGCCGTATGCAGTGATGACAGGAGTGCCGGTCTAGGTACTGCTGTCGCACAAAATAATTTCCTAACTGATGTGCCTGCAAAATGGGTTTCTGTTTGCATGGGCACTGATACAAAAATAAAGCCGTTGCCGTAGTGCATTCGGCTTTTTAACGCTCGCACGCTCTCTCACGGACAGCTCGGAAAGCTTTCATTTATTTTTGTAAAGTTTACTCGTTTTGCGTCTTCACAACTGAAGTTGCGGATGCTGTCAACGCAGGTTGCGATGCTGTTTTTGTTGAGTTCATCTTCCACTTTTGAGAAGTGGTGGGCTATGAATGGTTCTTTCATTCTGGCGCACTGCTTGATATTTCTGGCTTTTTTGCATTCGATCAGTTTGCTGCAGTAGGTTTCGGTTACTTTTTCGGCTGCGGCCATCACTCTTGGAGAGGGTTCTTTTCCTACGGCCTGGAGTTTTTGTATGTTGTTGAAAAGTATCATTCCTATGCCGATGAAAAAGATTACGGCGATGACCATTACGGCGGGATGGACGTAAAATCCGGACCTTTTCTCTTTCTTTATTTCGGATGCTTTGAGTTTTTCCTGCTCTTTGTGTCTTTTCCGGCTTTTTTCAAGGTGCTCGCTCAAAAGCTTTTTCATGTGCTCGTTTTCGGCCATTTCCATCGCACTTTGTCCGTTCTTATCTTTAATTTCGATGTCGGCTCGGTGATTGAGGAGTGCTTCCGTTGTTTTTATGTGATCGAATTTGACGGCGTTCATCAGGGCTGTACGGCCTTCGCTGTTGCGGGAATTGATGTTGTCCACTCTTATCAGTATTTTTTCGATTATGCTGAGATACCCTTTTGTTGCAGCCATCATCAGCACTGTGTAGCCTGTTTTTGTGGCGCTGTTGACGTCTGACCCTTTTTCTAGCAGCAGTTTGGCCGCCTGCTGTTTTCCGCTGGAAATGGCGAGCATCAGCGGCGTTCTTCCGTATTTTCCTTTGCTGTCGATCGAGGCTCCTGCCTGGAGCAGCTGCGAGATTGCCTCCGTATTTCCGTTTGTTGCCGCTACGTGCAGCGGTGTTCTGCCTTCCTCATCGGTCATTGAGAGGTTTGATGATTTCTCAGATAATTTTCGAACTGTTTCCATATCGCCGCTTTCAATGGCGTTGAAGATATTCTTTTCATTGTTTTCCATTCTCTTCTCCTCAAGTTTTTTGATAAAACCGTCTTTTAGGTACGATTTATTCAAAAATTTCTATGATTGAATTTTCACCACATTTTAATTCTAAATTAAAATAATTGCCAGTAAATATAAAGTTTCTTGTCCATTCGATTCTTTTTGATATTCTATTCCGTGAACAGAAATGAATGGAGGTGTGGGATGAAGCAACGGTTTTCAATATGCACGGTCTTTTTTGCGTTTATCGCCCTGTTTTTTCTCTGCTGGAACTCATGCGGCGGAATGGGGCGCAGTACAAAATCGGATGATAAAACCTACGATCCCGAATGGGAGAGCGTTGATCGGATGGCTCGGAAGGGGCGTCCCAAAAGTGCTCTTGTGGAAGTGGAAAAGATTCTTAGGAAGGCCGAGTTTGAGAAAAATCCGGTGCAGGTTGTCAAATCCCTTCTCCACATGGTTCGCTTTATGCGCGAATCCGGGCAGAAGGATTTTCCGGAGCTGATTGCTTTCCTTGAAGAGCGCGAGAAGGTTGCCCCTTTTCCGGGGAATGCCGTTCTCCGATCTGTAATAGGTGAGTCATATCTCAGCTATATGATGATGAATCGTTACCGGCTCTACAAAAGAAAGGAGGTGGCGGATGAAGGTGGTGAACTTGAAACCTGGAGCAGAGAGAAAATACTTAAAAGAGCTCTTCACTACTATGGGAGTTCACTGGAAGAAGAGAATAAACTTCTTGCCGTAAATCTTCAGTCGGTAGAATCACTTGTCAAGAAAGGCGGAAGATCCGGAGCAAGGCCGACACTTTTTGATCTTCTTGCTCACAGGTTCATGGATTTCCTTGAAAACGATGAGGTTGAGACTTTGACTCCCGGAGAAGTTCTTGCGGATGCCGATCTTTTCTCCCGAGGTTCCGATTTCAGGAATGCCGTCGAAAAAGTCGGTGACGGAATTCGCGGCAGGGCTCTTAAGTTATTTCTCAAACTCCATGAAATAAATGGCAAAAAGGGAGGAACTTCTTTCATTCATCTCGAACTTCGATGTTTTTCATATCTTAAGTACAAAGGTGTTATGGAGCAGGCTGATTCTCTCTATGAGAAAGCCCTCAATGATCTTTTTGTAAAATTCAAGGATGAAAAGGATGTCTCCCTTGTCGCCCTTGAGATGGCAAGGGCCAAGATAAACAGCGCAAGAGTGGACGAATCGAAGGATAAATGGGCACTTAAGAATGCCCGCATGTTCCTCCTTAAAATCATAAGGGATTATCCGGGAACAGAGGGTGCGGATGGCGCGAAGGCTCTTGCGGACGAACTCGGGGCATCATCCCTCTCTCTTTCAAAGGAATCGGTTTCGGAGCCGGGCAAGCCTTTTCGTCTCAGGGTGCAGTTCCGCAATCTCAAAAAGATCCGGACCAGAGTTGTGAAAATAGGCAGGGATGATTTTGCGAAGCTGCATAGAGGTTACGGAAAAAGAGCCGAAACATTGAAGAGACTTCTGGCGTTTCAATCTCTCTATTCGAAGGATTTCGATCTTCCCGATGACGGTGATATGAGAAGCCACTCTGCAGAATTTCCAATGAGTTCTCTGTCTGCCGGTTACTATGTCGTCATCGCCTCCTCAAATAATGATTTTAATTTTGAAGGCGGCAGAGTGAGCTGGATGTTCCACACTGTCTCCTCACTCGGCGTGACATACAGTGTCGAACCGAAAAAAGGTGTGAACTTCAGAATTTACGACCGTTTCGATGGGAAGTTGCTGAAAGGAACAGAAGTCAGAATCCTGGCGGGAAAAAAGGACGATTCCATGGCTGTGATAAAAAAGGGAGTGTCGGATTCCGATGGATTCTTCTTTTTTCAGAATCCGAAAAAGGGGCGTTTTCGCTACTACGCTGTTGAATTGCAGCGTGGGGACGATGTTTTCCGCTCATTTTTCCAGCCATCGTTTTATAAAAGCAGGGTCAGAGAGTTCGATAGAACGACATTTTTTACCGATAGATCGATCTACCGTCCGGGACAGAGTGTTCATTTCAAGGCCATCCTTATGCATTTCGATAGGAAGGGTGTTGGCCGGATAAAGAAGGGTGCTCTTTCAAAAGTGAGACTCTACGACGCCAACAGGAAGGAGGTCGGCAGTCTCAACTTGAAGAGCAATAAATTCGGTTCGATAAGCGGCAGTTTTTCCATTCCGGAAAATCGACTGGCCGGACTTTACTCTCTGGAAAACGAGAACGGAAATTTACGAATTCGTGTGGAGGAGTACAAACGCCCGCGATTCGAAACTGTTCTGGAGCCGGTTTCCGGTGAACTTTCCCTGGGAGATCGTGTGAAAGTGGAGGGGACTGCAAAAAGTTATGCCGATGTTCCGATTCCGGATGCGGCTGTAAGATACAGAATTAAGCGCAGACTGTTTTTTCCATATCCCCGTTATTACTTTTTTCCTGTTCCGTCACGCGAAGTAATTTTAAGTTCCGGCATATCGAAAACAGATAAACAGGGCCGTTTTTCCATCTCTTTTTCCGCCGATCCGGATAGGAGTTTGAAGGAGTCTCTTTCTCCATTCTTCACTTTCACAATTGAGGCTGATGTTACCGATCAAAGCGGTGAAACCGTTTCAGCCGAGAGACGTTTAACTGTCGGGAAAAATTCCTTTTATCTTTCACATGATTTGGGAGAGAGTGTTGACGGAAAGGATGGAATTTCCATCGCCCCGAAGGCAATAAACACCGCCGGCGAAGATGTTGAGGTTCCCGTATCCGTTTCGATCAGTAAACTGCAGGCTCCGGATAGAATTCTGAGACCGCGGCTCTGGGGGAAAACGGATCGCTTTGTAATTTCTGAAAATGAGTATGTAAAACTGTTTCCCAACGACGTTTATCGGGATGAGGACGATCCGAGATCCTGGGAGAGGGGAAAGCCGGTTTTTGAAGTTGCGGCAGCTGAAAAAAAGATAGAAGTTCCATCGCAGAAATGGCTGGAGGGATTCTATCTTTTGACCCTGAGTGCGAAAGATTCACGTGGCAGGGAGGTTAAGCGGGAATCGGTTTTCAGGATGCATCGGTCGGTTTCGGAAAAATATGCAGGACGTGAGCCGATATCACATATCTTGATGACACCGGAAGTTGAAGCGGGTCAGAATGCAAAAATATCTCTGGCAGCAGCAGGTTCAGCCGATGCTGTTCTTGAGATATGGAAACCGATGGGCAAAAAGATTCTCAAAGTGATCCGTCTGAATAGCGAAAGACGCATTGTGGAAATTCCGACGACGGTTGCCGATCGCGGTTCCGTTGCCTATTCGATCTCACTTCTGAAACTTGGAAGAAAATTCGATTTTTCAGGCAGAATTGCGGTTCCTTTTTCAAACAGGCAGCTGCAATATAAACTCATCTCTTTCCGAAACAGACTTGTTCCAGGAGAAAGAGAGCAGTGGAAAATTCAATTGACGGATAACAAAGGAAACGGTGTGAGGTCTGAGACGGTCGCCGCAATGTACGATGCCTCTTTAGATGCCATCTATCCACACGATTGGAGCTTTTCGACCCATTTCGACAGAACACTGATGCCGAGACGTCGCTACGATCATGGGACGGGTCTGACTTCTGAAATTCAGATATCGAGAAACTGGAATATGATATCCCGATATTCTCCTAAGGATTACGACAGGTTGAATTTGTTCGGGTTTTCACATTACGGCGTGCCAGTTTTTCCACGAGGTATTGCAAAATCTGTGAGATTCTCCAAAGCCGCTCCAGTAGCAGAGATGGAACAGCTGAAGTCTGTGTCGGATGAAGGAGGTGCCGCTCCTGTGGAAAAGAAGGAGGAGAAGGAACCTGTTAAAATCAGGACAGAACTGCAGGAAACAGCATTTTTCTATCCTCATCTCGAAAGCGACCGGGAGGGAAATCTTACTATCGATTTTGAAGTTCCCCATTCGCTCACAAGATGGAAATTCGAAATGCTTGGTCATACAGAGGATTTGAAGCACACAATGATCACGGAAGAGGCCGTTACCAGAAAGGAACTTATGGTTTTTCCCAATATGCCTAGATTTCTCCGGAAAGGTGATGTGATTGAAATTTCGGCACGAATTTCAAATGTGTTGGAAAATAAGATTTCCGGAAAGGCGTTTCTCAAATTTAAAGATCCGTTTACGGGAAAGGATGTGCCGGTTAATGGTGCTGAAAAGGCTGTCGATTTCGGGGTAGCTGGAGCAGATTCATCACTTGTCGGTTGGCGAATTGAAGTTCCGGGAAATATTGATCTTCTTGAATGGAAGGTGTGGGCCGAGACGGAGATGCACAGTGATGGTGAACAGTCACTTGTTCCGATAATGGAAAGAAGTGTGGTTCTGACACGATCCCAGCCGTTTACGCTGAAACCGAAAGGCAGGAAACATGTGCGATTTGAAAAAATGAAAGAACTTTTTTCAAAAGTGGATTCTAGATTTTTTGCATTTGAATACGCATCCAATCCTGTTTGGTATGCGGTTAAAGCTCTTCCTTCCTTGATGGGCGGACGTTTCAGATCTTCCATTTCTGTCTTCAACCGTCTCTACTCAAACAGCACTGCCTCACACATTGTCGATAAAACTCCGGGAATTGAAGCAGTCATGGCCGACTGGCGAAGAAAGGGAACACTTAAATCGAAACTTGAAACCAATATGGAGTTGAAAGGAGTATCTCTCGCTCAAACGCCGTGGATTTTCGAGGCCCGTTCGGAAACGGAGCAGATGAAAAGAATTTCTCGATACTTCGATAGAAACCTTACGGATCGAGAAAAAGATCGTGCAATGGCTGAACTCCGGAAGATGCAGAAAGGAGACGGCGGTTTTCCGTGGTTCGAAGGCATGAGATCCAACATCTTCATTACCCAGGAGATTCTCGGAGGGTTCGGAAAATTGCGAAAAATGGGGGTCATTAATGGTGAGCTGACAGATCTTGAAAAGCGGGCATTGGAATTTATCGATCGCAGAATGGTCCGCAGATTTAAGAAAATGAAGAAGAAGGAGCTTTATGCCATAGATCTTCACTACCTCTACACAAGAAGTTTTTACAGCCGGAATAACCCTCTGCGTGATGAGGTGAAAACCGTTTCGGACAAACTGATTGAGATGGTAAAAAAGGAAGGATTTGAACTTCCAACTTATCGAAAGGCGATGGCGGCGTTGGCGCTTCACCGATTGGGTGAGAGAAAGAGCGCTTCAGAGCTTCTTGTTTCGCTTAATGAGACAATGTCCGGGGATGATGAGAGCGGTCTCTTTTTCCGTTCCAACAAGGGAGGATTCCGCTGGTATCAGGCACCTGTTGAAACTCAGGTTCGTGTCATCGAGGCGTTCAGTGAAATTTCGGGTGACAGGATAAGAGTCGACGGACTCAGGACCTGGCTTTTGAGAAGAAAACATCTTACCCACTGGAGAAGTTCGAGGGCGACGGCGGACGCATGTTACGCTCTTCTCATTTCGGGAAGCGAGTGGAAAAAACCGGTTGAAAATCCGCAGATATCCTTTTCCGGAAAGAAGGTCGAAATTCCGGAATCGGAAAGAGGAACCGGATATGTGAAAAAAGTGTGGCAGAAGGAGTCGGTTTCAAGGAATATGAGTTCCATGATGATCGAAACAAAGGCGCCGACAACAACTTGGGGCTCTCTCTACTGGCAGTATGAGAGGGATCTGGATGATGTTGAGGCTGCCGGAGTGCCGGTGAAGCTGGAAAAGAGACTTTTTCTTGAAAAAGAGAGGGGTGGAAAAATAGTTCTGGAACCTTTGGAAAAATCTGGAAATGTGAAGATGGGGGAGCGAATTACCGTTCAACTTATCCTGAAAGTTTCCGAAACAATGGATTATGTCCATCTTGAAGATATGGCTGTTCCCGGATTCGAATCCGTTGATAAGCTTTCAGGCTACCGTTTCAGGGACGGAACCGGATTCTACAAAGCCGTTAAGGACGAATCGATGAACTTCTTTTTCGAAAGAGTTGAAAAAGGAGTATACAGATTCGAATATACAACAATCGCCGGATCGGCCGGGGAGTTCTCCTCCGGAATCGCAACCGTCTACTCATCATACGCACCGGAATTCAGGGCACACAGCAAAGCGATGACGATCTTTGTTGGGAGATAGAACGCCTGCGGCTTGTGAACGCTCCGCTTGTGAACGCCTTCGGCTTGGGAAAAGAGGCTTCTCCCGCTAAAGCGACGCAACGCGTGGCGCTCTCAAGGCTCGCGAAGCGTGCCGTTCACAAGCGAAGCGCTCCCAAGGCCGCGAAGCGTGCCGTTCACAAGCGAAGCGCTCCCAAGGCTCGCGAAGCGTGCCGTTCACAAGCGCAGCGTTCTAAATCCCCAGCTTCCTGCCGCAAAGCTGTCCCTTACATACGCCGTCTCCGCACTCTCCATCGTCTTCACACTCTTTCATTCTGCAGAGCGATTCGATGCAGACGGATGGGTGGGGACACTCATCACTTTTAGAACAGCCGATTTCGCACTTGCCGCCGTAACAGACGTTTGTTTCCGGACACTCCTGTGACTTCAGGCACTCCGGATTTGAAACGCATTTGTAGTTGACGCACGCTTTATCACTGTCGCAAACATAAAGACACTCTATTGAGCTGCACTTCCAGTTTTCGCAGAAGCTGTCGAACGGACAGTCGAACATGGTTTCGCAGGTCAATGATTTGCAGCCGCCTTCAATGCAGACCCCAAACGGGCATACTGAGTGATCGTTGCATGGAATATCCTCCGTTTCGGGGTTGTAGCATCGAAGATCCGAGCTGCACACTTCGGGGGCCGGGCAGCTGTAGACTCTGCATGAAAAACGGCTGTAACTGCAGAAGTTGTTGATACAGGTCAGAAGGGCGGGGCAGTCTCCATCTATTTGACATGTGGCTGGCATACAACTGCCTGAAAGACAGACGCCCTTTTCACAGTCACTTGAGATTTTACATTCAGGGATTGTGCACATGAAGTTGACACAGATCTCTCTTATGTCCGAACAGTCAATATCTTTTGTGCATCCAAAATATTCTTTTTCTTTTGATGAATCAGAACAGGATAGAAGAAGGATCTGTGAAATGATCAAGAATATTGTTGTCAAGAATGAATTTCTACTGAAAAAAGGCATTGGAAACTACAGATTGTTAAGAATACTCTTTACTTCCCCTCTGTTTTTCGCATTCGGCAGGGATATGTATTTCTGGTAGAACTCCCTGGCTTTTGCCTTGTTGCCTCGCAGGTTGTATGCCTCTCCGAGTCCGTAGTATGCCTCCGCCGCGTTTGGATTGAGCTTAAGTGCCTTTTGGAACTGGGAAATTGCTCCCTCTATATTTTCGTTGTCGAGATTTCTCCAGCCTCTTTTTATAAGTGAGGCTGCGGATGGAGCTTTTTGTTTGATGACCTTTTTCTCCAGCTTCTTCTTGGGAGCGGGGGCCTGTTTTTTGACAGGTGTTTTTGATATCTTCTTTTCGGCTGTAGATGCTTTATCCGTATCCGTATCCGTGATTTCTGAACTTTTCTCTTTGGCTTCAGGAGAGGGTGCTCTGTCCGGTTTCTTTTCAGGAGCAACCTTCTCTACTACCTTTCTTTCAGCTTTCTGCACAGGTTTGGATAGAAATGAGTATGCTGCAAAAGCAGCAGCTCCGAGAATGGCAAAAGCTATGATTATCTTGAGGATTTTCCCCCTTGAATTGGTTTCGTACTCATCGAAGAGATCCGACATGTCTTCACTATCGGATTCTATCCCGTCCTTGCTGGGGTCAAAAAGTTCTGCCGAATCATCAATCGACGGCGGAGCAATCACCTCATTGTTCTCTTCAATCTGCGGAGAAGGTTCAGGTGTTTCTTCCTTTACCATTGAAGCCTTTTTTACTATGGAGAAGAAGGGATCAAGCATTTCTATTGTTGAGAGCTCCTTCCAGTCGGTCCCGTTTCCGGAATACATGTCACTCCCGGAGATTTCTCCTGTTATGATTTTCTGCTGAATCTCAGCCAGCGAGCCTATTTTGACTACTTTGCCGTCTTCCTGCTTTACAAGTGAATCTTTAAATGGATCTGCAATCATTGATGATTTTAATGGTTTTACCAGAAAGATTCTGCCGCAGTGCTTGCATTTTACATTAACTCCTGTTTCAGGAATATTTGCAGGTCGCTTGTATCTGGAGTTGCATCCGGGACAGATTACTCTGTTGAGATTATCATCCATTAAAAACTCCTTTATTTAGTTTCTTTTAGATTTAATAGCACTTTTGGTATGAGCATGTCAATATTTTTACATATTATTAATACAAAAGTGAATATATACTTGAGGAATTTGATGGAAATAGATTTTAACGACTCAATTACTGTAAAGAATGAAACAGTTGGATAAAAATGCTTTAAAATGTGATAATTGAGAAGAAAGCGGAGGGAATGTCATTTAAAAATTTTATATTGACACGATAAATTAAACAGTTATACTTTGGCTGGTTTGGACAATAAACACATCATTTAGCTGCTTTAAACGAGGGGTTAGCAAGCGGGCTAAGCAGTCTCGTGGTAAATTCTACCACTTCACTTTTTACAATCTATTGCAGATTTCCGCGCTTTTTTCCCTAACCTGCCCGGCCCCTCCTCCTCATGATTTAACTCAGTGTCTTTTCGACATTAATGGTTTTTAATGTACTGAAAATAAGAAGGAACTCTCTACTTCCCCGGTGGAGATGAATTTGAGGGGAGAAAGGCGGAGCTCTGTTTGTTTTGCGGAGTCTTGAGATTTCACAGACAAAACTGAGGAGTTCTCGAAAATAGTTGATTCTACCTCCATTTTAATTGACAACGTCCAGGATATTTTATACAAATTCACGTTTGACAATTGAGGAGGTCGTTATGGATCCAAGAATTAAAAGGGTTGCAAAAAACCTGGTTGAATACTCATGCCGCATAGGCAAAGGTGACAGAGTTCTTATTGAAGCGAAGGATGAGGCGGCGAAGCCTCTTGTTCATGCACTTGTTGAAGAGATTGCCGCCGCTGAAGGTGTTCCCTTCGTACAGCTCAACGATATGGGCATTACAAGAAAACTTCTTATGAATTCAAGCGATTCATGGCTTCAGGTTCAGAAGGAAGTTGATCTTCTGAGAATGAAGAATATGGATGCCTACATCGGAATCAATGCCCGTAACAACAGCTACGAGCTCTCCGATGTACCGTCCGGTAAAATGAGCGACTACATGGAAAAGTATGCAACCCCCGTTCACTTTGAGGAGAGGGTCAACAACACTAAATGGTGTATTCTCGCATTCCCGAACCCGAGCTACGCACAGGCTTCCAATATGAGTACATATGCGTTTGAGGATTTTTACTTCAACGTATGTTCTCTTGACTACAAGAAGATGGATAGTGCAATGAATCCTCTCAAGGAGCTTATGGAGAAGACGGACCAGGTTCATCTCAAGGGACCGGGAAGAACTGATCTTAAATTTTCCATAAAGGGCCTTTCCGCCATAAAGTGCTCAGGCCAGATGAATATTCCTGACGGTGAAGTGTTCTCGGCTCCGGTAAAGGACAGTGTCAACGGTGTTATAGAGTACAATACCCCGTCCGTTTACCACGGAACCAAGTTCGATAAAATCATACTCCACTTCGAAAACGGAAAAATCGTCAAGGTTGAGGGTGACAACGTTGAAAAACTGAATCACATTTTCGATACAGATGAAGGTGCCCGTTATGTCGGCGAATTCGCAATCGGTGTAAATCCATACATTACAAAACCGATGGTTGACATTCTTTTTGATGAGAAGATTGCCGGCTCGATACACTTCACCCCGGGCGGATGTTATGACGAATGTGATAACGGAAACAAGAGTGCCATTCACTGGGATCTCGTAATGATTCAGACTCCTGAATTCGGTGGAGGTGAGATCTACTTCGACGGTAAACTCATAAGAAAGGACGGGCTCTTTGTTCTCGACGAACTCAAGCCTCTCAACCCTGAAAATCTTAAATAACTTTTGAATTCAGGTGTGTAGGGACGTTGCATGCAACGTCCCTGCGAGTTTTCTCAAAAGATCGCAACCGAAACCCAGTGTAAGAATCGGGTTTTATTCAATAAATATCTAAAACAATGGCTGATTCCTGCGGTTTTTCTTTTTGCGTCAGCTCAATGTGTTAATTTTCGACCGGTCCGAACTAACCGTTGGGAGTTGGAATTACAATATGTCGGAATAACCAACTGTTGTGGCAGGCATGAATGCAAAAAAGCCGGGGACATGCCCCGGCTTATACGAAATATTATTCCTCAGTCGACTACACTGGAAAAGATAAAGTCGTCAGCTGATCGGTTTTGATGTAAGAATCAATGTCTTTGCTGAAATCGATCATCGGAAGAAAAGATTACGTAATTAGTAGCTTCTGGTGTTGTTTCTCGGACGAGCGAAGTTAACTCTCATAGTTCTTCCTTCGCACTCAGCACCGTCAAGCTCTGCAACAGCCTTCTGTGCATCGTCATCAGCTACCATGTCAACAAAACCGAATCCCTTTGAACGACCGTCGTAGTCCTGAACGACTTTTGCTGAAGAAACCTGACCGTATTCTTCGAAGATCGATTTAAGGTCATCGCTTGTTACTTTGTAGTTAAGATTTCCAACGTAGATACTTTTAGACATGATTTTACCTCAAAAAAAACAAAAAATTACAAATCGAACTCGCCTATCAGAAAATAAGAAGTATGATCCGATTTGTTGAAGTCAACCCTAATGATATTTTTCTAAAAGTCAATTGTTATTATGGATCTTTAAAAAAAACTGCGGGATGAAATGTTGAAACTTCATGGAAACAGGTTCTGAGCTTCTTCTTCCTTCAGGTTTTCAGGAGAGTTGGGAGTGGAATTGAAAATAATATTTTTATTTCTGTTTTTGCAGAAATATTGGATTTTGTGAAATGCCATTTCTCTTCTTTCCTCTATTTTTTCCTCAGTTCCATGCTCCTTGTCACAGCCTTAGAAGATTTCGGGTTGCAAAACATTTTATGGAAGCGGAAGGAAGAGTGAAATTTTCCACATCTCTCATTTTCAGAAAAGAGAGGGATGTTTGTTCAGAAATATTATTTTGATTGACGGCAAAGGATAAATATGTAAACTCCGGTTGATTTGACAGAGGTGATAAAGAGACTGTTGGATACGTTCACTTCTTGTGTGAAACCGGATTTGGCGATAAAAGGAGATTCTTTTTCAAAATCGAAATCAGGTGACTGATGTTTTTTCGATTTTGAATCGCATGTTTGATCTGTTCATCAGCGTCATTCGTCTTTTTCTTTTCAATTTTTCCAGTTTAACCTTTTTGATCGTATCAAAAATGCTGTTACCGCGATCGGAATTCCGAGAAGGGTGAACCGATCGGATTTGAATTTAATTTTACTCTGCCCGGAAATTTTGCTCTTGAATTCTCCAGGCACCACATGGAGATTTTACATGTCATTTGAAAAACTGGGACTTGTTGAGGAGCTTGTTGTTACCGTCACCAAAAAAGGATATACGGAGCCCACTCCGATTCAGAAAAATGCGATTCCGCCGATTCTAAACGGACGTGATGTTCTCGGAGGTGCGCAGACCGGAACCGGCAAAACTGCCGCATTCACACTTCCGATGTTGCAGCTTCTGAGGGAGAGCGGACACGGTTTCGGTAATCCCCGGGCCCTTATTCTCACACCGACACGCGAACTTGCAGCGCAGGTTGTCGAGAGCGTAAGAGAATACGGACGTAAGCTTAAATTGAAATCCGCAGTTGTGTTCGGCGGAGTCAATATCAACCCTCAGATCGAGCGTCTGCAGAAGGGAGTTGATATTCTCGTTGCAACGCCGGGAAGACTTCTGGATCACAGCCGCCAGGGAACCGTCGATCTTTCGGAAATTGAAATTTTTGTTCTTGATGAGGCTGACCGCATGCTGGATATGGGGTTTATCCACGATATTAAAAAGGTGATAAAGCTTCTGCCGGAAAATCGTCAGAACCTTCTTTTTTCAGCGACCTACTCCGACGAGATAAAAAAACTGGCCGACGGGCTTCTCAACGATCCGGAACTCATTGAAGTTGCACCGAGAAATACCGCCGCGGAAAGCGTGACCCAGGTGGCACATCCTGTAGGAAAGGGACAGAAGAAGAAACTTCTTTCCAAGCTTATCAGGGAGGGAGATTGGTCGAGAGTGCTTGTCTTCACAAGAACCAAGCATGGAGCCAACCGGTTGGCCAAGAAACTCGAGGATGATGGAATTATAGCTGCGGCCATTCACGGAAATAAGAGCCAGGCTTCAAGGACAAAGTCTTTGGCAGATTTCAAGAAGGGGAAGGTTAAGGTTCTTGTCGCCACGGATATTGCCTCACGTGGACTTGACATCGACAGCCTGCCCTACGTTGTAAATTATGAACTTCCGAATGTTCCTGAAGATTATGTTCACAGAATCGGAAGAACTGGACGTGCCGGATCCAACGGTGTCGCCCATTCGCTCATTTCCAGAGATGAGGAGAATCTTCTTTCCGGAATAGAGAAGCTGCTTTCCAAAAAAATTCCGGTTGAAGAGATCGAGGGTTTCCGCATGGAAACACATGAAGAGGTTGCCGAAAGAAAAGTCAGGCAGGAGGAGGAGAAAGCCCGTTTCATTGCCAAAAAAAGGACTCAGAGGGCGGAAAGAGAAAGAAGACGATAGGTAAGAGTTCGATCAGAAAAAGTAGGCTTCCATTACATACCTATCATTGCGATGACTTTTTATAACGGAAGATCTTTGCTGACAGCACTCGGTTAGTCTCAAATGAATGACCGGCATCTGAAATCTTTCTGAATCCAATTTTTATCGGTACCCGGGCGGACAGACTCCCTACAACTTCCGACTTCTTGTATATGTTTACTTTTTCTGCTATATTCACTCCTGCCGAACAAGAAGGATTATTTTCCTTTCCGAACTATCCTTTTACTTTAACAAGTTGAGTCGGAAACGAATTGAAGAATCCGCCTTGTTGGATCTGAAAATGTTTACTTTTTTCGGCAAGGAGGAGAAATGAAAGTTCTTGTCAGTTCCTGCCTTTTGGGATTTGGATGCCGATATGATGGAGAAAAAAGGGCTGTTCCCGAAATGATGAAGAAGATGGAGAATGCTGAAATTGTCGGATTGTGTCCCGAATATCTGTTTTTTCGGAGTGCTCCCAGGGAACCTGTCATGCTTACAGCTTCGGGTGAGAAAATCCTGGAAGGCCTGGGGGATATGGTTAACGAAGCCGGCGATTCTTTCACGAATGGATTTCTCGAAGCTGCAGATAAACTTCTCGGTGTTGCCGAAAGATTCGATCCCGATATCTGTATTCTGAAGGAAAAGAGTCCCAGCTGCGGTCTTAACAGGATTTTCATTCATGGAAAGGGATGGAGTGCGGGCTGCGGAATCTGGGCCGCTCTTTTGAAAAAGAATTTGAGAGCGGAGTTTTACAATGAGGATGGTGACATATGTTGATGGATCGTTATAGTTCCTTGGAAATGCTGGAGAAGGTTGATGAGATCGAGAGAGCGAGTTTCACTTCGCCCCTTTCCATTGACTCCATTAAGGGGTATCTGGAGAGTAAAAATGTTTACCTTTTTGTGGATTCGGATAGTCTCTTCGGTTTTCTTCTTCTCTCAATTGTCGCCGAAGAGGCGGAGGTTCTGAATATCGCTGTTTCTCCTGAAAAAAGGGGCGAAGGCATCGGAAGGAAACTTCTGAAGGAGGGATTTGATTTTGCCAGGTCAAAAGGGTGTACGGAAATTTTCCTTGAAGTTCGCCAGTCAAACAGTTCTGCAATTACATTGTATCTTTCCGAATTGTTTGAGGAAACAGGAAGAAGAAAGAATTACTACAGCAATCCGAAAGAAGATGCGATTCTCATGAAGAAGGAGCTTTGAGATGCGTTTTGATATGATTTCCATTTTCCCTGAAATGTTTAATGATTTTTTAACTCACGGTATTGTTCGTCGCGCCCTCGAATCGAATCTTTTTGAATTTCATGCCCACGATCTGAGGGATTTCGGAAAGGGAAACTATAAACAGGTGGACGACAAACCATTCGGCGGTGGCGCCGGTCTCGTGATGCAGGCCCCCCAACTCATGAAATGTTATGAAAATATTCCGAAAATGGATCTCTCGACCTTCATATACCTCTCTCCGAGAGGCAAAACATTCAGTCAGGAGACTGCACGGGAACTGGCCGAATCGAATGACCAGCTGATTTTTCTTGCGGGACGCTACGAAGGCGTGGACCAGAGGTTTCTTGAAAAAAGCGGAGCCCGGGAGATTTCCCTTGGAGATTTCATACTTTCCGGAGGCGAATTGGGAGCCATGGTTGTCATGGATGCGGTTGTCAGACTCATACCAGGGGCTCTCGGGAATGCCGATTCGACAGAGTATGAAAGCTTTTCAATGCCTCTTCTCGAGCACGATCAGTACACAATGCCGAGGGAGTGGGAAGGGATCGAAGTTCCCGAAGTGCTTACAACAGGAAACCATGCGAAAATAGAAAGATGGCGGGTTTTAAACAGCTTGAAGAGGACAGCCGAACGCCGCCCGGACCTTCTTGAAAAGCTCCCTGAAGGATTTTTTAACAAGCTCGTTTAGGGGAAAGGGGAACGCCTGCGGCTTGAGAACGCTCCGCTGTGCTGCGCTTGTGAACGCCTTCGTTTGAGGAGTGCCGAGGTTTTTCTCCCGCTGTAGCCACGCAAAGCGTGGCGCTCACAAGGCTCGCGAAGCGCGCCGTTCACAAGCGAAGCGTTCTCAAGGCTTGTGCAACAAGCCGTTCTGCTAAGCTTCACCGAGTGAAGCTTAGCAACATCCCAATTTCTTCCGGCCAGATTGCAGGGTTCGGGGTTTCCAGGATAAGCGGAATTCCGTCAAATCGTTGGTCCTGCATTATGTAGCGGAAACAGTCAATTCCGATCGTGCCCTGCCCGAGCGATTCGTGACGGTCCACCTTTGTTCCGAGATCCTTCTTGCAGTCGTTGAGGTGCATTCCGCACAGATATGAGAATCCAACTGTTTTATCGAATTCGGCAAATGTTTTTTCGCATGCTTCAAATGTTCTCAGATCGTATCCTGATGCGAAGAGGTGACATGTGTCGAGGCATACTCCTACAAGTTCTTTTTTTTCAACAAGTTCAATAATTCCCGCAAGGTGCTCGAATCTGTAACCGACGTTCGTTCCCTGTCCGGCGGTATTTTCGATAACGGCTTTAACTGTTGCTGTTTTTTCAAGAGCCATGTTTATCGATTCGGCGATCCTCTGGAGACAGTCGTCCTCGCTTATCGCCTTGAGGTGGCTTCCGGGATGGAAGTTGAGGTATTTGAGCCCCAGTTTTTCGCATCTTTCCATTTCTAGAAAGAAGGAGTTTCTCGATTTTTCCAGCTTTTCCTCTTCCGGCGCTCCCAGATTGATCAGGTAGCTGTCATGGGGAAGTATGGATTCCGGGGGAAAGTTGAACTCCTTGCACCTTCTCTTGAATTCCGCTACGGATTCATCTTTTAACGGTGCGGCTTTCCACTGCCTCTGGTTTTTTGTAAAGAGTGCCAATCCCGTTGCTCCGATTTCCCTTGCGTTGCTGGGTGCATTCTCAATGCCCCCGGCTATGCTTACGTGAGCTCCCACATACTTCATTTTTTCTCCTATTCATAATCCGCCGCAATGTTATCGGTATGAAGTTTTTTTTGCAACAAAAAGTGGAAACTATTCAGAAAATGTACTATTTATTGTGCTGCTTCAATCTTTTAGAAACCATCGAAATTGATTGGTTGTTTGCTGGAATATTGAAGTTGATACGGTTGGTTATCTTGTTTTCATGTCTGATGTACTGTTCGGCTAGAAGAGACGATTGTTGTAGTTTTTATCTTAATTCAGCATCAGGGCATTTAAAATGAGGCTCTCTGGAAAGATGCAGAATCCGATTGTTGTTGAGCAGGTCGGTTCTATAACCTACAATATGATATACCCTGAATAGGAGATTTGCTTGAAACTTCAAAGAAAAGGTCAAATATTTCTGCTTTTCTATTCTCTTGCAGTTTTCATACCTCTCTGCCTTTATCTGGATAGTGTATTTCTTCAAAGTTACGTTCTGCTTGAAAAGCAGGAGACTCTCGAAAAGGTCGAGCGTATTGAAAACCTTTTTCGAGCCAGGATTCGAATGGTTGAGAAGTTTGTTGTGGACTGGGCCGTCTGGGATGCCACATACGATTACATCCTGGAACCGGATCCTCAGTATGAATATGCGAATCTGAATGACAGCACATTCATGGATTCCGAGCTCGGTTTTATTTTCATTCTCGATCGCGATGGCAAAAAGATCCTTTCAAAGGCATTTGATCTTGGAAAAATGGTGCAGCTTCCATTCGACGATCATCTTCTCATGTCTGTTTCTCCCCGAAAAATTCAGTCGGGGATTGTTGTCTATGATGGAGATAAGAGTGCGGTAATTTCCTTTCATCCGGTATTGAGAAGCGATCGCAGCGGTACTCCGGTCGGTGTTTTCGGTGCCGGCTTTTTTATTGATCGACACCTGATCTCCCGCTTCTCTTCAATCATAAATGCTCCGGTCAATCTGATTGTAGAGGATACAGATACTGTAAAGCAGAGAGCCAGGGTAGCTGAGCTCGACGAGAATAATATTCTGGGATCGGTTATCTTTTTCGATCTGGAAGGAAGGAAGAGGATCGTCCTTGAAACTATTTTTTCCAGAGGTATCTATCAGGCGGGAAAGAGGGCTGTCGGAACTTATCTCAAATTTCTCATCGTGGGTCTCGTGTTTCTCACATTATGCCTTTTTCTGTTTTTCCGTTTTGCGGTGGTGAGACGTGTCAGGAAGCTGAGCAGGGAAGTGGACAGCATACGCGAGGAGCAGTTTCTGGGAAGGCGGGTACAACTTTCGGGGAGTGATGAATTCGCCGATCTGAAGAACGATATAAACCGTATGCTCGATACGATTGGTGAGATGCATGCGGAGATGACCATGAATGAGCTTCAGCTGAAGGTGATCCTTGAGAGCATGCCGGTTTCAATAGTAGCCTTGAACCATGAGCGACAGATTGTTTTCTGGAATAAAAAAAGCGAAGAGATCACAGGATACTCCATGGCCGAAGCTGAGACATTGACGGATATATTCGACAGAATTCTCCCCCAGAGTGAACGACCGGCCGTCAAGGCTCTTCTTGTGAATGAGAGCGAAGGAATAGAGCAGTCACAAATGGAGGCCGTCATCAAAACTCGCAGTGGAGATGAGAAGGTGGTGGCTATGTATGTGATGTCATCCCGATTTCCCATTACAGACTGGGAAACATGGTTGATGACTATTGATATTACCAAGAGGAAAAAATATGAAAAAAAACTGGAGGAACTTGCCTCTTTTGATCAGCTCACATGCTGCTACAACCGCAGGATGGGAGTGGAGCTTCTTCGCCAGCAGATAAAGCAGTCCAGGCGGTACGGAACTCCTCTTACAGTTGCCTTTATCGATCTCGATGGGTTAAAGAAGGTTAATGACATTTTCGGACACGATGAGGGAGACCGTTACATAACGGACATCGTGGAGGCAATTCGTGAACATATTCGAAATTCCGATATGCTCTCCCGAATCGGCGGGGATGAATTTCTGCTTCTTCTTCCCCGTTGTGATATTGAGCAGGCACGGGAGATTCTTGATCGAATTCTTGAATTCGTTGGAAAAGTCAAGGCGGAGAAAAATCGCCCCTACAGTTTGAGTTTCAGCTACGGACTCTGCCCCGACAACCCTATTGAAGATATGACACCGGAACAACTGATGCAGTGCGCAGACCAGAAAATGTATGAGCACAAAAAGAGCAGGGCGATGGAACGGACCTGATCGGTAGTTAAATCAAACTTTTTCACTTTGTAAAAAAATTTTCACTGTTGGTTCTGGACGGGACTGAAGCGTCCGACGGCCTCGGTACTCCATCTTGAAAATAGCATGGATGTTTTTTTAAGGCGGTCAACCTCTTGAAAATACAAGTTATAAACGTTTGATCTAAATTGAACGAACTTATAGTTAAAAAATGTGTTTTTGTTGTTTAGGTCGAACGACTATTTGTTTTGAAATCACTAAAATCAGTTTTACAGTGTTGCAAGGAGGAGGATGTCGATGAGAAAGAGTGCCGCCTTAATCGGTCGGTTTTGCTGTGTGCCCTTGATTTTGGGATGAGTACGAGGGTACCGGCGGTTTTGGTTGCTCCCAATTCACTCTTTCTCGTCGATGTCTCCATTTGATTCAGGATCGATCTGGTCCGGATGGCACGAACCTGGCGATTTGAAAGGCTGAATATTTTGTGATTTGGCATATGCGGTCTATTTCGATTCTGGTCGGAATGGCATAGGGGATGTCGACAACGAAAGTATAAACTGCGAAGTGCACTGCTACTTCGTTGGAGCAACTGATTTGACCCATCAAAGCTCCGTGACCTCCAGTCCCAACTTTTTCGTTGTCGCATCCCCATCCCTTTTGGGATACTCGTATGGATTTTTTTATCGCAAATTGATACAAAAAATCTGGTCGTCGTTATGGTTTTTCATGAACAGAAACCTTTTCAGTCGGCAATCAATTCCGCTTTTTGAATGATTATTTCGGGAAGTTCGTCCCGGTTTTCAAGGGTTACCTCAATTATTTCGATGTCATTCCGGTTTTTGATCGATTCTATGAATTCTCCTCCTCCGAGGGTGATTGTTCCGATTACGATGTTGGTGGAGTCCAGGGCTGCAAGGGCTGCCTCTCTGAATATGGGAGAAAAACACTCCATTTTTCCGATTTCGTCGAGAATAATCAATTTGTCTTCATGAACCGCTATGGAAGCAGCCGCAATTTTTTCCACATTGACTATGGATACACCGTAGCGTCTTATGTGGAACGGGGATTTGATGTCCCGGTGAGCCAGGTAACCGGTTTTGCCGTCGAGAGAGTGCATGAGAAATCCGGCCCGTATCCCTTCGACTCTCTCCTCTTCTGTGTAGAATCCCCGCATTGGGAATCTACATTTCTCCATAATTTTCTTTATGACGGTAGTTTTTCCGATTCCCGGAGCTCCCGTGAGAAAAATGTTCTTTTTCATGCTGTTACCTCAGTTTTTTGATGATGAAAAGAATGAGGGAGAGAGTCGCACTGACGATGATCGAGCTCGTGATCGGAAGGTATATATGAAAACCGCCTTTTTTGAAATGGAAGTCCCCGGGAAGTCTACCCAGATTCCTGAGAAGGGGAACTCTATCGTGGAAAAACAGAAAGAGCCCGACAAGAGTGACGGTAACGCCCGTTAGAACAATCACTACGGCGACGGATTTCACTTTCAACTTCTCACTTCATTTGATGAGGATCGGTAGGGGATCATTGTGCGGGAGTCTCTGCCGAGGTTGAATCTTGAGATCATTGACTTGAGGTGCGCGGCCTGGGATGAGAGCTCTTCCGATGCCGAGGCTGTCTCTTCGGCGCTTGCAGTGTTGGCCTGGGTAACGTTCTCGACGAGATTGAGTCCCTTGTTCACCTCCTCGACTCCGGCCGCCTGATCCCTTGAAGCCTCCGTTATTCTCTCTACGATGTCGCTCAGCGCAACGGAGTTTTTTACTATCTCCTCAAGCATTTCGGTGGTGTTTTCCGCCATAGAATTTCCCCGCTCCACCTTTTTCAGAGATTCCTCTATCATGGTCGAAGTTTCCCTGGCCGCTTTTGCGCTTCGCTCTGCAAGATTTCTCACCTCTTCCGCAACAACCGCAAATCCCTTTCCGTGTCTTCCGGCCCTGGCGGCCTCGACTGCCGCATTGAGAGCGAGGAGGTTCGTCTGGAATGCTATCTCATCTATTACTTTGATAATCTTGTGAATTTCCCTGCTTGATTCACGGATTTCCCGCATGCTGTCCATCAGGTTTTTCATCCTGCCGTTGCCGTTTTCAGCATTTTCTTTCGCCTCCCGGGATATTTTGCTGGCCTCTCCCGCGTCTTCCGCGTTTGTTCTGGACTGGGAACCGATATTCGTCATTGAGCTGGAAATCTGTTCTATGGAACTCGCCTGCTCCGCAGCTCCTCTGGAGAGGGATTGGCCGGCGCCCGAAACCTGTTCCGATCCTGCCGCAACCTGATCAATAGCACCGTCAACCTCGCTGATAATGTTGTGGAATATGTCGATAATCCTGTTGAAGCGCGCCATCAGCTCTTTCCACTCACCTTGGAATCTCTCCGTGTCGCCCCTTCGGGTAATTTCTCCGCGGTCGACAAATTCGATCAGCATGCCGATTTCGTGAAGAATCGTCTCGATGTTGTCCCTCACTGCGTTCATTCCGTTCGTAAGTGCTATCTGCTTTCCCGGAAGGTCACGCATTCTCTCGGAAAAGTTGCCCTCAGCGTAGTTGTGCATAATTGCTATCGCTTCGGAAATCGGACTTGCTATTGAATCGATAGCCCTGTTGGTTCCTTCCATGATCGATCTGTAGACACCCTCCATGTTTTCCGTTCTGCATCGGGTTTCAATGTCGCCCTCTTCCTGCTTCGTTATCATCTGCTCCATCGATTTTACCATAGCAGAGAGAGTCTCCTCACACCTGTTTATGTTGTTTTTTATGCTGTTGAAATCACCTCGGTACTCTGTTTCGATTCTCTGGGGAATACGGCCCTTTGCAATGTCGTCAAGAGCCCTGGCTGTTACTTTCATCGGCTCTTCAAATGCGTCGATGATGCTGTTGAGACCTACGATCAGAGTGTTGTACTCCCCCCGATATCCTTCAGGATTCAGTCTTTTGCCGACTTTGCCGTCCATGATATTATCGATCATTGTTCTCTGATCCGTCACCAGATGTTCTACAGTGTTTCTCATCTTCTGCAGGTTTTCGTTTATTGTGCTGAAGTTCTTGAATTCCTCGATGTTGTACTCTCTTTCTTCACCCATTTTGATATCTATTGAAAGATCTCCTTTGCTTATTCGACTGAGATTTTCGTTAAGCAGGGAAACCTGCTGCTCCGTAAACTTTTTTACGCGATTTTCACGTGTAACGTCGTTTACTATTTCTATGTATCCGATTTTCTTGCCGTTGCGGTCGATTATTTTTCCCGCGTCGATCCTTGTATCCCTGTCGTTCCTTTCGTCGGTAAAAAGAGTGGTCGAATTGCCCTTTTCAAGTCGCTTCAGTGCCGTCTCTTCGTCGCCGCTGACGGATGTGCCCAGAACTTTTTCACGACTCTTTTTCGTAAGTTCCTCGAACGCCCGGTTTATGAAACTCCACTTGCGGTTGTTGTCGGTTACGCCGACCGGTTGGGGAATGGAATCGAGGATGGCGTCGTACCAGAAAACCTTGTCGACAATGAGATCCAGAGTGGAGTTGATTCCTTCGATCACATCGCGGAACCGGCCGTTGTGCTTTGTCGCATCGGCCCTTATTTCCATACGGTTTTTCGATGCAGCCTTGAGAAGCTTGTCCGCGTCGCTCAGAAGAAGGTTGACCGAGCCGATACAGCCGTTCAGGTTGTCCCGGATTTTTCCGAACTCCCCATCATAGCGTGAATCTATCCTATCCGGAATATCGCCATTTGAGATTCTCTCCACATAGTCGGAAGTGAGCCTGAGAGGTTCGACAAATGCGTCGATTACGCTGTTGATGCCTTCCACAATTCCCCTGAATTCGAAGTTGATGTCTGCCGTTTCTCCACGTGACGAGAGATCGCCCCTGTCCACGGAATCGGTAAGTTCCGCCGACCTCTTCTCAATTCTTTTCACCGTTGAAATGATGCTGTTGATCAGAAGAAACATGGCCCCGAATCCCGTAAGAACTACGATGAAGAGAATGAGTGTGGAAAGGAAGGCGATGGCACTGGTCTTTTCCGCAATGTCCGATTTTTTGACAGCTCCGAAAAGAGTGTAGTCCCAGGGTTCGAATTTCACCGATTTCTTCATCCATCCCTCATCGCTCCCCTCTATTTTTCCGGAAGTGAAAAGGGTTCCCTTTCCATTCATCAATGCGACGAAACCGTTTTCCAGTATCTTCGTACCCTCGATCTTCCTTCCGAGATTTGTCATGGAGGAGAGGAGGTAACCTACGTACCAGATTCCGATCACGTTATTGTCCGAATCGATTATCGGTTCGTATCCGGTAAAGTAGGGACGTCCCAGAATTTCAACAACGCCGTAGAAGGATTTTCGATTGTTGATTCGTTTTATGACCGCTCCATCGGGGCTCAGGATAGTCGAGACTGCTCTCGAACCGCCGGATTTCTTTACGTTGGTTGAAATGCGGACGTACTCCCTTCCCGCCTTTGCGAAAATTGTGGCTGTACCGCCCATTACGGATTTCACCTGATCGACCAGACCGTAGTTGTTGGCTACTGCGTATGATCCGAAGTGGAGGTTTCGTGCCTGTTTGCTTTTCACCTTCACCTCATTTCCCAGACTGGGTGAGCCGAGAGCCAGCGTCATTGACTTCAAAGTTTTCATCCCGCTCTTGACCTGAGCCATGTAGAGATCGTTTACGATGACGAGATCCTCCTTCAGATCTTCGAGCGTATTATCCAGTTTTTCCAATGATGTTGCTTCGATATAGGTTGAAATCTTTCCATAGATCATGAAGGAAGCCAGGGCGATGGTTGCCAGGGTAAAGCTCATCAGAACCAGAGTCTTAATTCTTGCGGTCAATTTCATAATTCCCTCCCTGAAAGTGATTGATGAAGAGCGGTTTACATGATACGTAATGTATTTGTAAAATACAAGTGGTGCGGTTTTTATCGCACCCTGTTAGGAATTATGGATGGGAGAAAAACGAATTCTCGGCGCGTGGAATTATTCCCGTTTAATTTTCGAATTGTGAACGAATTCATATTCTTATGCATGATTTGTGTTTCTCCTGAAGTTGCCCTGAGGAAAGAAGCGACAGAGGAAGGAGGTTATTTTTTTCTGGACACCGAACAGATGTACGGTATAATGCGGCGAAAAGGAGGAGATGATGATCATTCTGACAGGAACATCGGGTTACGATTACAAGGACTGGAAGGGAGTCTTCTACGACGAGTCGATTTCCCGGAAGGAGTATCCGGCTTTCTACAGCCGTTTTTTCTCCACCGTGGAGCTCAACTTCACATACTACCGCATGCCGACGCCGGATCATCTCAGGGATCTTTTCTCACGTTTCAGGAATGACATGATTTTTTCAATAAAGTCACATAAATCACTGACCCATGAGGTCGACGGGCAGTGGAAGGAGCAGGCCCGTCTTTTAATGGATGCTACCGAAGTTCTCGGTGAAAATCTCGGAGCAGTTCTTTTCCAGTTTCCCTTCAGTTTTCACTATACGAAGGAGAACAGGCGCTATCTCGATCTTCTTCTCCGAGAGACGGGGGCTTTTCCGATTGTTGTGGAATTTAGGAACGGTGAGTGGCTCAACCGGCGCGTATTCGACGGATTGAGGGATAGGAATACCGGATTCTGTTGCACCGATATGCCCCAGCTCAAGGGTCTTCCGGCATCGCTGGACATGGTGACCGGAGATATCGGCTACATTCGTTTTCACGGAAGGAATAAAGAAAGCTGGTGGACGGGAAATTCGGCTGAGCGCTACAACTATCTCTACTCCAGGGAGGAACTTGAATCCTGGGTTCCGAGAATCGAGGAGATGGCGCTGAACACGAAAAAGTTTTTCATCTATTTCAACAATCACTGGGGGGGAAGGGCTGCGGAAAACGCCCGTATGATGCAGGAGCTGCTGGGTGAAGCGTGAGATAGTCCACATAAACCTTTCACACTTCATGGTTGCCGTTCACGAGGTTTTGGAACCCTTCCTTCGCGGCCGCCCATCCGTCGTGGGAAACGGATCACTCTCCAGGGGAATCGTCATGGATGTTTCGGAGGAGGCGTTCCGTGCAGGAATAAGGAAGGGGAGTTTCATCGGCGACGCGAAAAGGCGTCTTCGAGATGTAGAAATCATCCCGCCTGACCCGGCATTGTATCGAAAAGCACAGCTGGGAATATTTTCCCTCTGCCGCGAATTTTCTCCCGTTGTCGAGGGTCACGGAGGAGGACACCTTTTCATCGACGCATCCGGCTCATCGCTTCTACACAGATCCGTAATCGATTTCGCCGCGCGGGTGAAGCGGGAGATCGGGGAGAGGCTCTCTCTCCATCCTGTTGCAGCCGCATCCTCCTCAAAATTGGTATCCAAGGTGGCATCCCGGGTGGTCAAGCCTGTCGGAATGGTTGTTGTGCCGGTCGGGGACGAGCAGTCTTTTCTCTCACCCCAACCAATTTCACTGCTTCCGGGAATCGGAGTGCGTCTCTCCTCCCTTTTCGGTTCCATGGGGGTGGATACGGTCGGCAGACTTGCCGCATTTTCCGAGGCGGATTTGATGCCGCTGGTTGGAAAGCGCGGCAAAAAGCTTATCGATCTTTCAAGGGGAATCGACAACTCCCCGGTGATCGACAGCAGCGCATCGCCCCGGCTTTCCACAGAGAAATTTCTGGAGGAGGATACGTCGGACAGGGATGAAATCTGCGCGGCACTTTTCCGGGCGACAGAGGAGCTGGGGATGGAACTTCGCATGGCGAAGCTCTCCTCAGCCGGAGTTTCGCTCACTCTCCACTACGCCGACGGAATAACCGGAATTTCCGGCAGGAGACTTACGTCCCCCATTTTCACGGACAGGGAGATCTATTCTGTTGTCTCCACAGTTTTCACCACCCTTTTCAAGAGGAGGGTGCGGGTCAAGGGATTTACAATAGAACTGGGGCGGCTTGGAGAAAGCTGGCGCCAGCTCGATCTTTTTACCCCGCCGAAAATCGAACGGGAGAGAAATATCCAGGGAGCTCTCGACAGCATTCGGAATCGTTTCGGCATGGAATCGGTCGGTTTTGCGGCGGGAGCAGCAGTTTGAAAAGTCCCGTGATCGAAAAATGAAATCCCTTTTTCGTGTCAGATCCTGCTACTCCCTGCTTCACGGAGTAAGTTTCCCGGAAGACATCGTAGGCTTCGCCGCAGACCGGGGATACGGAGCCGTCTCGATCAGCGATCTCGGCAACTTCTACGGCGTAAGGCGTTTTCTCTCCGCGGCGAAGAAGAGGGGAATTAAACCGATTGTCGGAACGGAAATTTCCACAGCCGAAGGTTCGGCCAACCTCATCGCCATGGACCGGACGGGATTTTCCAACATCTCAACCATCCTCTCGAGAGTCAATTTGGGGAATGGTAATCTACTCGAATTAATTAAGGAATTCAGTAGTTCCGTCGTCGTCCTCACAAAAGATGAAAATCTCGCCGCATCCCTTCTCGGAGAAGTGGAAAATCTCTACGGCATTGCTGAAACGGCGGGAAGCGTTCCCGATGGACTGGCTCCCGTTGTCGCGCCCCCGATAGACGTTCTCAATCCCAAAGACGCGCCGGTTCACAGGCTTCTCCGGGCAATCGGAACAAACAGCACCGTCACCTCCGTGAAGAGTCTTGTTCCCGGAGAACTGACCGAAAATTCGAGACTTTTCGAAATTTATCCCGAAGCCGAAAGAAATATGGCGGAAATTGCGGAAAAGTGCACTCTTGAAAATCTCGATTACGGTTTTACTTTTCCGAAATATCCTGTTGAAAATCCCGATGAACTTCTTCGAAAAAGAGCGGAGGCGGGACTTTCCAGAAGGTACGGAATTATCCTTCCCGAACATCGGCAGCGACTTCGCTATGAACTCGAAATAATTTGGAAAATGGGTTACAGTTCCTACTTTCTGTTCGTCGCCGATATCGTCAGCGGAAATCCCAGAATCTGCGGACGGGGCAGCGGAGCATCAAGCATTGTAGCCTACCTTCTATTTATAACCAACGTCGATCCGGTGCGTCACAATCTCTACTTCGAGCGTTTTCTTAATCCCGAAAGAAAGGATCCTCCCGATATCGATATCGATTTCGCCTGGGACGAAAGAGAGGAGATAGTGAAGCGGGTGATGGAGCGCTACGGCTCTGACCACACCGCAATGGTCTCCACAATGAACACATTCCGATTTCGCGGCGCATTCCGTGAAGTTTCGAGAGCCTGCGGAATGCCGGACGGTGAAACCGGCGTGATGGAGCGGAAAATTTCACTCGGAGAAAAGCCGGCCGGCGGAATCTGGAAAACCGTATTGAGAGCCGCCGGTCGAATCACAGGACTTCCGCGCCATCTGGGAGTTCATCCCGGCGGACTTGTGATAACGCCCGAGCCCATCGAGCGCTACGTTCCGCTGGAAAATGCTCCTGGAGGAATGAGAATCGTCACATGGGACAAGGACGACTGCGAGGAGTGCGGACTTGTCAAAATGGATCTTCTGGGAAATCGTTCCCTCGGAGTTGTCCGGGACGCCATTGAAAACATGAAGAAAAACGGAATTGCATTCGAAGAAACATCCTGGGAACCGGTCGATTCATACTCAGCACGGAAACTGCTGGGCTCGGGAAACACCATGGGGATTTTCTACGTGGAGTCACCAGCAATGCGCCAGCTGCAGGAGAAAACGGGAAAGGGTGTTTTCGAACATCTCGTCATCCATTCCTCCATCATTCGTCCGGCCGCTAACAAATTGATAAAAGAGTACATCCGTCGACTTCGTGGTGAAAAATGGGACCGTCTCCCCCAAAAAATCGAAAAGATTCTAGAAGGAACCTACGGAATCATGTGCTATCAGGAGGATCTTTCCAAAACCGCCGTGGCAATGGCCGGATTTTCGCCCGCCGAAGGTGAAAGACTCAGGAAAATCGTCTGCAAAAAGGAGCGCGGCAGCAGGCTGGAGGAGTATCGCGAACGATTTTTTGCCGGTGCCGCAAAGGAAGGGTATGGAAGAGGCGATATTGAAAAAGTTTGGGAGATGATCCTCTCCTTCGACGGCTACTCCTTCTGTAAATCCCACTCGGCCAGCTACGCCATGGTCAGCTTCCAGTCCGCATGGCTGAAAGCCAACCGCCCGGCGGAATTCATGGCCGCAGTGATCTCCAACGGCGGCGGCTACTACTCCGTCCAGGCCTACGTGAGCGAAGCGAGGCGCATGGGAATCACAATTCTTCCGCCCGATGTGAACAGAAGCGCCATCCGATTCTCCGGAAAAGGGATGGAAATTTTAACGGGACTCCTCGCCGTCCGGGGACTCCGGGAAACCACGATGAGTGCCATCGTCGATGAAAGAAACAGAGGAGGTGAATTCAAAAACATTGATGATTTCAGACGGCGCGTCAAAATAGATGCAAGAGAAGCCGATTCACTGGTCTACTCCGGCGCCCTCGATTCGATATCCGGAAAAATGACAAAACCCCAGCAGATGTGGTCTCTCTTCAGCACGCCCCGGAAGAGTCAGCTGACACTTTTTGAAACAGAGAAAAAACCGCCCGAACTGACGCCCATCCCGAAAATGAAACAGCTCCGGAAAGAGTTTGAAATCCTCGGCTTTCTCACAACATTCCACCCTCTCAGACTCTACGCCAAACAGCTGTCGAAAGAAAAAAGGAACTGCGCAAGTGAAATTCCACAACTCGTCGGAAAAACCGTACTTCTCGCCGGATGGCTGGTCTCCATGAAAAGGGTGATGACAACTGACGGAAAATCGATGGCCTTTCTCTCGTTCGACGACGAAACCGACATCTACGAGTGCGTAATCTTCCCAGACAGATACCAGAAACTGCGCCGCCTGATCGACGGCCGCCCCCTCCTCATTTTCGGAAAAGTCCAGGAGGAGGACGGCGCCCTCCAGATCGAAATCATCAACCTCCGACCGACCACAGATTAACGCAGATTTATTTGATGTCACAAATTTGGGGTCAGGACTTAATTTTAAATACTTTTAGCTTTAGTGGGTTGAAATTTTAGGGATTTAGCCTTTGATGCTCGAATTGTTGATTATGTTGGGGTTGCCGGTTGTTTTTTCTTTATCGAAGAGAGATTTTTTTTCAGCGAACAATTGGTTGCTTAACCGGGAAAAAGATTTTTGTTGTGTTGATCTGAGTTGTCAAAATCCATCCGATTCAAATATTTGGACAAGGAAAAGGGCGAAAATCACGAAAAAGAAATTAACGCATCGGCTTTATTACTTCATGGAGCTGATATGTTTTGTAGCGCTATGCATACACGAAAAAAATCGGGATATATATTTTGTGTGCGCGTTTTTTGCGCTTTTCGCTGTTGAACCCTACGTGAAAAGTCCAATCAGTTTTCCATTTTCAGGTCAATATAACTATTCGGATCACACCATCCAACAGTGAAGAGGAATTTTGAATTTATCTTCGATTTCCATAATTGAATTTCAATAAAAATTCATAAAAGTTGCTAATTTGAGAACTCTCAATATTCATTTCTTTGACTTTATTGATAAAACAATGTAATTTGCACTGTTTGGAAAATTATTTTGATTTCGAATATCTAAAAACAAGGAGGAAAAATGGATTTCCGGAATTTAACTGCGCCATGCGGTCTTGACTGCTTTAACTGTGCCATGTATCAGGCTTGTGAGAATGAAGAGCTGAGAAGAGGTATCGCCGAACACATGGGAATCCCTGTAGAACTCGCCGCATGCAGAGGATGCCGGAATGAAAAAGGTCAAATTCCTTTTCTTCCCCTTTCTGAACCCTGCAGCGTTTACAAATGCTCCTGTTCAAAGGAAAAGGAGATCTGCTGCGACTGTGATGATTTTCCCTGCGACCATCTCCATCCCTATGCGGACAAGGCCTCGTCCGTTCCTCACAACACAAAGGTGTTCAACCTCTGCCTGATAAAGAAAATGGGCTTGGAAAAGTGGGCCGAGGAGAAAGCCGCCAGTGTAAAGAAAACCTATTTTAAAGGAAATTTTACACTCTGATTTTTTCTTTTATTTTTGAATTTAAAAGAAATATCTTTATGCTTGAGTTTAATCTGTAATCATTTTTCTGATTTCTTGTAACTTGATAAAATGAAATAAATACGATCATATTTGACGTTTCTTTTTATTTGACTGAATCGGAAATTTCCGTATATGTTTCACCGGACACTTAATTAATTTGGGAGGGAACAGTGAAAAAAAGTGTATTGATGATCCTTGTTTCTATTTTTTCGGTAATGATTGTTTCATGTGGTGATGATGATTCTTCTGTATCCGCAGCATCCAAAGGAAGAGTTGACTCTGATGTTGTCATAACAGGTGAGGAAACATCTGATGCAGATTCTAAAGAAGAAGTTGTTGTCTACACAGGTGACAAGATTGGTGATGCAATTCTTGAAACCATGTGCAAAAAGATTCCTGTCTGCATTCCAGAGGATGTAAAAGCGGGATTGGCTAAACAGGGAATGGATTTTACAACTGCAGAGAAATGCAAGGAAACCATAGAGTCAAAGAAACTCGGTGCAAATGATGAAGGCGAGATGGAGTGTGATTCATTTGACAATGCAAAGGTAAAGCAGTGTATAGACTGCTACGAATCGCTCAAATGTGAAGAGATGATGGCAATGCAGGGCGGTGCGGAAAACAGGTGTAACGACATCTGTGATTCAATTTGTGCAGAGTAGTCTCATCATCAAATAAGAATTTTCAGGGTCGCTTCAAGCGGCCCTTTTTCATATCTGTTTCTTTGGATTTGATCTGGGTGGATCAGGGACAGGATAACCCCATGGACAGAGAATGCTATGGAAGCAGATTTTTTTCATAAATGTAATCGATAATCACAGAGGTCGCGGTTGCCTTTTCCTTCAGTTTTTCAAGAACATCCTTATGATCTTTCGCGATGTTCTCTTCCTGCAGGTGATCACTTTCACTGTAAAGATAAGGATCCCCCAGTTTGGGGAAGAAACTTGAAAAGTGACTGTTTTCAATCGCCATGTTTCCGGATTTTATGTTGAAGGAGTACACCTCTTTTGTTCGTTTGAAAAGGGAATGCCCGAGAAAACTGTTTTTTTCGCAGAGGCCGGCCATTTCAAGAATTGTGGGAGCGAGATCCATGTGGCTCGCCTGTCCCTCGATAAGACCGTGAAGCTGCAACGGATGATTCGAATGCATTATGAAGGGAACCCAGTTTGTCTCGTGCCTGATATTTGTATGCCCCAGTGACGAACCGCGGTCGCCGAGATCGTAGGCGTGATCGCCTGTAAATATGAACACAGTATTTTTAAACCATGGCTCATCCTTAATTGAATCCATGAAGTCTTTTATCACCAGATCGTTGTAGTGCATTGTATTGTAGATTTTGCTTCGCAATTCCGAACCATTGTAGAGGTTGTGCTTCGGTTCGGGATTGTCGAAGGGAACGTGGTTGCTTATGGAAAAGAGCGTTGCGACAAAGGGCTTTCCATCTTTTCCCTTTGCCTTGAGATGACGGGACATCTCCTCGAAAACCAGCCTGTCCTGTTCGTCATTTTTCGGATCGAAGTAGACGGAGTCGTACCATTTGTTAAGCCAGAATCTCTGATTGTCCCAATCCGGATCCGATCCACCGAAAAAGGCCGTGTGATAACCATTCCGACGAAGAATTAAGGCGTAACTCTCTATGTTGTCTCTGGTGAACGCCTTGGCGACAGTCTTTCTCGAATGGGGCGGCAAACCGGAGTGTACAGCCATAAAACTGTGTATGGTGGGCTGCCCGTTGGATATGAATCTGTTCCAGTAGGCACTCTTTTCACTTTTTGCGAGACTGTTGAGGTAGGGTGTTGCAACGAACTTAACATCCGGATTGAAGAGAGCCATATCCCTGGCCCTGAATGTTTCAAGAACGATAACGATGAAGTTCCACGGTTTTTCACCGTAGTTTTTACACTCACCTTCAAAAACCTTCTCGAGAGGATTTTTACCCCCGGTAAACTTCCATCCATCCTCACTGTTTCCCTCTTTCCACCAGGTTTGAACTTTTTCTACCTGATCGTCGATACTCGAGAAATCGGAATTCGTTTCAAAAAGCTCCAAAACGTTGTCCCGTACCAGAATAACCGGAGGTTTAACCTTGGCCTGACGGTTTTTCCCTCCGAACAGAGAAGTTCGGAACAGGAAGGGGAGAACGTAGAGAACCGTAACAGAGGCCAGAATCAGGAATCTGAAAAAATGCCTGTTTAATTTGGGGGTAAAGTTGATCCTGCCTGCCAGTGGAATTGAAGCCAGAAAGAGAAAAGGGACGAGAAAAAGGATAACGGAGCTCCAGCTGCCTCCGGCGTCCTCTATTATTGCCGCCCATATGGCATGAGGAATTCCCGATAAAGTTCCGTATGTTGCTATCCAGTCGAAAGATATGTGATGTCCCATGAATCTAAGAAGTTCGTTGTCCATCTGGGAGACGATAAGTGAAGTTAGAACAGTGAGCGTATGAAGTGAATTGCGGAAACGGGCACCCCTATCTCCGAAGAAAAGAGTCCAGATGATGAAGGGTAGGGCAATGAGAGCCATACCGTACCAGTTGTAGAAAAGGGCGTGATACAGGTAGTGGGAGTTGTCTATGACATACGGTTTACCGTAAGGTGTTGCTCTCAAAAAAAGGAAAAGCTGGAGAAGGGATCCGAATATTCCTCCGAGAACCGTCAGGATGACCGTGATTTTAAGTTGTTTTAATTTTTGATTCATACAGATCATCTCCTTGAAAAAAAAGAGAAAACATAAAATCCAGACTAAAAATAGATGAAATCGGCTTTTTGTGCAACCTTATTCTTTCTTTAAAATGGAGGAGATTCCGTAAGATAAATGAATCTGGGAAACTCGGTAGAAATAAAATGTTCCTGAAAGTTGCTATTATCTTTGTGAAAAGTATTAATTTGGGAGAATTTGCTCATGAAAACTTTAGTGAGCGGTACTCATGTCTTAAAGAGCTTTCCTCATATGGAGTATGAATTTTGATCTGTCAAGAGGCGAGATGCCTCTGTATTGGCGGGATTTACCATTTTCCAGTTCGCATTCACGATACCCGGCGAAGGAGGTAACCATTTTTCCGGTACCACCACTCAGTGAAGCCAGCCTTATGGGATATTCGAGTGATGTTGAGACGGGTATTTTTCCGCAAATAGAGATCTTATCGCTTGAAACTACAGGGTTTTCAAAGTCAGCCCGCATGGAAATGAGATCACCGATCAGTCGTCCTGAAATATGTTCCGGTGCCGTAATACGGAATTTCAGCATCGGTTCCAGCAGCGTTGTTCCGATAGATTTGAGTCCGCTCAAAATCGCCATCGGTGTGGCAAGTAGAAAGTCCCCGGGGTTGGAGTGCATAACGTGATCTTCGCCGTCCACGAGTGTGATATTGATATCGGTAACTTCCCATCCCAGAACGCCCTGCTTCAGCGATCTGTAAATAGCCCTTTCAACCTCGTTTTGATATCTTTTTGCAATCTTATCAACGCTCACTTCACTTCTGTAAACGATTCCGCTGCCCCTTTTGCCCGGTTCTATGAGAAATTTGACGACGGCCCAGCACGGTTTCGGCATTGTGTAGGCGTCAAAACCGAACCCTTCCTGTGAAGGAGTTTCCATGTAGATAACTTCGGGCGGACCGAAATCGGTCGTTATTCCGAACCGCTCCTCCAGTTCGTACTGGATAGTTTCAACCTGAACTTTTCCTAGAATGTTGATAAAGAGCTTTCTCTCTTCCCGGAACCAGTCGAAATTCAGTGTCGGTTCTTCCATGGAGAGGATTTCAATTGCAGAGGCAAGATCAGCATACCTTTCCTCTTCGACAGCCTTGACCTCGACCCGTAGCAGCGATGCTCCGAGAGAGGGTAAGGTCGGCATGAAATTGTTACTGCCGAGCACATCTCCGACGGAACTTTCCCTGAGTCCTGTCAGCACGGCAATTGACGCCGCTCCTGCCTCGTTGAGATCGGTCAATTTATCTCCGTTCGCATCCTTTATCTGGGCTACTTTCTCCTCTTTTCCCGAGGTGGCGTTGAAAATGGTGTCCCTATTTCTTATCGATCCGTTGAAAAGTCGAACGAAAGCCATTCTGCCGAAAGTGGAATTGTTTTGAATTTTGAAAATCAGGCCGCTCAATTCTCCTTTGCTTTCTCCTTGAGGCGGAGGAAGAAGTGAAACAATCGAATCAAGGAGTAAATCGATTCCGACTCCCTTCAAAGATGATGCGAAGAGGAGCGGAATGAGCTTTCGGGAATGAGTCGCCTTTTTGAGTACTTCGGAAACTTCATTCTTTGATATTGAGTTCCCCTCGAGATATCTCGACAGCAGCACATCGTCACATTCGCACATTGATTCGATAAATGAATCCGGAATGTTGTCGAGGTCGATAAGGTTTTGGATCTTCGGACTGCTGGTTTCCGTATCGGAAGTTTCCTGAATTGGTGTTATCATTCCGGAAAAACGTTTCTTGAGTTCAAACACTACGCCCTCAGGATCGGCACCGATACGATCGATTTTGTTTACCACAATCAGCATCGGCAGATTCATTTCTGTTATCGCATGCCACAGAGTTTCCGTATGTGACTGAATTCCCTCTACAGCCGAAACAACAAGAACGACACCGTCCAGAACGGCAAGGGATCTTTCAACCTCTGATGAAAAGTCGACGTGGCCGGGAGTGTCGATAAGGTTGATGCGTACACCCTTCCATCTGAAGTTGGTGAGGGCGGATTTTACGGAGATTCCCCTTTCCCTCTCGACAGCAAGAAAGTCCGTATGGGCTGAGCCCTTGTCCACGCTTCCTTTTTTTCTGAGCATCCCGCTCAGGGCCAGCATTTCCTCGGTAATTGTCGTCTTTCCGGCATCGACGTGTGCCACGATTCCTATGTTTCTGATACTCTTTCCGTCCATATGATCCTCTGCTTGCGGTTCGGTATAAGAGTACTGTTTTTGAAACATTTTTCAAATCAAGGTGAAAAGTCTATGATTTTTCCGATTGTTTAGAATATTGATGATTTCGTAACCAGCGATGACTTGTTCAAGAGAATCATTAATGCTTCTCTTGTTCCTGATTGATTCTGCAGGATGAAATATCTATCACGTGAAAACCTTTTTCTGTATCGCCGGCGTACAGATAGTTTCCGGAAATGGAGATGCTTTGGGCTGAGATGAATCTGTTGATTTCCATCATTGACCAACTGTCCTGAACCGCAAATGGAGCGGCAGGGTCGCTTACATCGAGAATTTGCATTCCAGTTCGGGAATCGGTACTTGCCAGGAAAAGAAGGTTATCGTCAGCTATAAAGCTTTTTGCGGGCATTTCCTCCACTTCTGTGATCTTTGCGGGGCTTGCGGAATCGGTAACATCTAGAACAACAATCTTCTTATCGCTCCCCATTTCTCCGGTTGAAGTGTAAAGATAGTTGCCTATCAGTGCGAGGGCGGATGATCTGCTGTATTCGATAAAAGCTCCCATTTTCTGAGGTGATTCCAGGTTTGAAATATCGATGACCACGATGCCTTTATCCGATGTCCCGACAAACGCGAAGGATCCCTTGACGACGATATCGGTTACTATGCTGCCTATATCAAAAGTTCCCTTTTGAATGGGGTTGTTTCTGTCAGTAATGTCAATGAATTTAATGATTTTGTTTGAATAACCTCCCTGGCTTCCGGCTATTAAAAGGTTGCCTGCGAGAGCGATTGTGTCGCCTGATGTGACGTTGTTGTTCACTATTTCGGGCTCCAAGAGGTTCGACACATCTATCTGGTGAACCTTGCCGCCCCCGTTAGATGAGAAAATAGTATCTTCGACAAGAAGAATGTCATCGGAACTTCGTTCACTCGGAACTGCCGACAGGATGATAGGGTCAAGCGGATTTTCTATATTGAAAGTAAAAACTCCCGTTGATTCTTTTCCCATTGACCCGTCGGCGATGAAAAGATTGTTTCCGGAAGCTGTGACATCGTTCACTCTTCCCGGCATTCTGAAAGAACCCTTTAATTCAGGGTTGGTTTTTTCCTTGACGTCGACTATGTGAAAATGACCGCTGTTTGAGATGTAGACTGTGTCGTTACTCACCACCACTCCGGAGGTCTGGGTAAGTTCAACGCTGCCGGGTAAAAGTTGAGGATTGGAAGGATCTGCAAGATCGTACATAACAAATCCCCTGTAGGTATCAGTTATGTAGAGGTATGAATCTTTTATAAAAATTTTGCCGGGATTGATGTAGTCGGCCCACTTGATTGTTTTTAAAAAATTGGGTTTCAACGGATCATTCATTTCATAAATCGAAAGTCCTTTCCGGGAGACCGTGTAAAGGATCGATTTTTCCGTTGTCAAACCCCCCAGAAGATCGCCGGGTTCAAATGATGCTTTGACTGACAAGTTAGAAGGGTCTGAAATGTCAATAATATCTACAACTCCGGAACCGTAGGCAAATAGAGTGGTTTTATCGATATGGATTCTTTTGTATGGATTGGAGTATTCGAGCGATCCTGCAATCGTTGGGCCTGTCGGATTTGAAACGTTTATGGAAAAGAGTTTTCTGTCAAAATAATTGAAAAAATAGAGGTGATTTCCGGATATTTTGAAACCGGAAAAGTAGCTGTTGTCAAAAGATGCCACCTGACGGGGATTTGCCGGATTGGAGATATCAATAACTTTTAATTCATTTGCGTTGTCGGCGATGAATGCATAGTTGTCCGAAAGTTCGATGGATTCTGCCCACATTTCTGTGTCGATAGTAGATATGTGTCGCGGTTTGGCGGGATCGGATACATCGAAGATCATGAGACCTCGTTTGTTTACAAGATATAGTTTACCGTCCCTGTACTCCATATCTGAAATTATACCGCCGTATCCGCCGACAATTTTCATTTTTCCACACGGTTTTATGCACTCTCCTTCGAAAAGTGAAAATCCCTCCTTACAGCTGCAATTGTATGAACCTTCCGTATTTGTGCAGACAGAATTTTCACCGCACGGGTTGCTCCAGCATTCGTTGATGTCTTTGCAATCGTAGCCGCCATGATTGTTGTGGCATCTGAAACCTTCTCCGCAGATGTTTATATTTTCCGTGCATTCATTTATGTCATCGCAAGTGTAGCTTCCCTGGATATTGCGGCATTTTAAACCTGAGGCGCATGTGAAAGTTCCGTTGGAGCACTCGTCAATATCAAGACAAAGGTTGTCTTCATCAATGAATCCCTCATCACATCGGCAGATAGGAGCGCCTTCCACAATTTCACATTTTGAGTGCTCAGGGCAGATAAATCCAGTGCATGGATCCAACTGAATATCGCTGTCCGATATGGTACCATTATCATAATCCTCGTCGGAAAGATCGTCGGAAGAATCGTCGGAAGAATCGTCGGAAGAGTCGTCGGAAGAGTCGTCGGAAGAGTCGTCGGAAGAGTCGTCGGAAGAGTCGTCGGAAGAGTCGTCGGAAGAGTCGTCGGAAGAGTCGTCGGAAGAGTCGTCGGAAAGATCGTCGGAAAGATCGCCTGAAGAATCATCAGAACTGCTGTTCGAGTGCTCATCATTTTGTTCTTCGTGGTCAGTTTTCTCTTTGCTCTTTTCTGTATCACCTGAATTGTTATCTTCATTGTCATAATTATGGGAAGTGTCGTTGTCTGAAAATGATTCATAATCGTTAATGTTCCCTGACGGGGGATTTGATTTTCCATCATCCGAACAAGCAAAAAGAAATAATGAAATAAGGATTAAAATTGTGATGTTTTTCATTTTATTCTCCATGTTTTGAGCTTTCTTGCAAGTTGATATGATTTTAACCTTATGTTTAATTCGGTCAAGAAAATAAAGTGGTTAAATGGTTTTGTGTTGGGGTTGTTAAATGTGATGATTGTAAACTTTTAAATTGATCATGCGAATAAAAGGGTTTAAAATTCAATTTTTCAAAAACTGTAAAAGGAGTTTTTTATGAAAAGAATCTTATTAATGTTGATTGTCTTTATTTTTATGAACGGTTGTTTTTCATCCGAAAGGAAGAATGAAGCGGTGGATACGAAGAGCGGAGCGTCGCCGAAGTGGGAAATCTCGGCGGATTTGAAAAAGTATGTGGAGGGAAAAAAGATGAAGTATGGAAGTGTTCTCATAGTCTACTTCTCCAGAACGGGGAATACGGAAAAGGTGGCTTACAAAATCGCTCCTGTTCTCAATGGTGATATTGAAAAAATCGTCGATCTCAAACCGGCAAGTTATATGGGGGAAGGTTTTGCCGCGGCTATCGGAAGAAAAACCGAGATAAGGAAACCTGAAAAAAATCCGAAAGACTACGATCTTGTCATCATCGGCACCCCTATCTGGGCCTGGAAAATGACTCCGGCTGTAAGGACATATATTGAAATGTACCGGGATTCTTTCAAAAACGTTGCATTCTTTACCACTTCCGGTGGTACCGCTCCGGATAAGATCGTAAAGTCGATGGAAGAGCTCTCCGGAAAAGAGGGTGTCGGCTTTTTCGGTGTTCTTGAGGGAGATCTCAAGGATCAAAAGGTTCTCAGTGAAAAAATCGGGACTTTTATGAAGTTGTTTGTTGAGTAGGTTTAATTTGTCGCTGAAGAAATGTTTAGATAAATCCAAAGGTTAAGAGTCTTGAAAATCAAATGTCTCGATTGTTGCAGCCGAAAAAATAAGAAATTGAAAATATCGAAGCCGAAATGAAGGCTGTCCGGATTAGATTATCTTTTTTATTTTAGAACTTAAATCTGCTTGAGACTTCACCCTCAGGCTGTGCAGCAATTCTCTTTCGAATATCTTCGATAGCCTTCTGCAGTTCGGGATAGTCGGATATGTCCGCGTTGCTTCTGAAAGCAGCAGCTGTGTTTTCAAAGATATCGGAAGTGCCGTAGACTACCTTTGCTATTTCGGAGTTGCCGTTGAAGTCGATAGCCTGGAGGTTCTTCATGCATGAGGTGTCTATCTGCTCAGGATTCTTGAGAAAGTCTACAAATATTTTTTCTGCGCAGTCTTTTCCATCCTTCATCGGAGCTCCGCTAACGACGTTGTGGGCAGCGAAGGGGAATTCGAGAAAGTAGTGGGCGTCGGCTGTATAGTGATCCTTCAGCCTTGATGCCATTTCGAGTGTTGTTGCGGGATCGAGTCTTCCCTCAAGCATGAGAACAGGAGTTTCTGTATCGGCCCAGACGTTGTCAAGCGGTTCGGAGTAGCGGTTCCACTTGTTATAGAATCCGTTCATCTGAAGCATTCCCGGACCTGTGTAGAAATCGATCTTATCTTCGAGCTCTGTGAAGTAGTCGAACAGGTTGTCCAGATCAAAATCGGGATGGGTCCACATCTCAGAAAGGACAACGTTTGCATAGAGAACATCAGACATGTCCCTGGATTCTCCCATGCGTTTCATTCCTCCGCCGAAAATGATGTTGATGAGGTTTGATAAAGCCTCCGTATCTTTCTGTTCGCATCTGTCGAGACGGTAGAGAACCGAGGGTACAAGCCAGTTTATCTGTGTACTGTACATCATCTGGACGATCATTCCGCTCACATCCTGGCTGTTTAGACTGTAGCCGAGTTCTGCTGAACAGTGACCTTTTTCAATTTTTGAAAAAAGCTTTCTTGTGAAATCGATCGGTTCAGAACCCAGCTTGGTGCTGCAGATTTCATCTTTTCCACAGAGATCAAGAAGTCTCTTGACTACCTTGTCTGCATATTCGTCGAAACTGATGAAGGTGCTGTCAATGGGCGCGATTCCCTCTATTATCGTACCATCCGCCTGTTCGGGGAAAAGAAGAAGGTAGCGCTGAACAAGGTATGTTCCGTAGGAACCGCCCCAGACGAACACCTTCTTTCCACCTTCCCTTGTCGACTCGATGAAGTCTGCGAGATCGGCTGCACTTTCAGTAGTTGAAAAGCCGTGAAGTCTATCCCCCATCTTTTCCTTGAGTTCGGCTATGCAGGCATCGGAGTAGGGATTTCCGTTCTCACAGGAGAGGTATTCGCTGTAACCGCATCCACGATGGTCGATTGTGTAGACGTCAAGTTCCGGATAGGCTTTCTGCATCTGCTCCATATAGGATGGATTGCTGTAGCTTCCTGCGCCTCCCGGACCTCCGTCGATGAACCAGAGCTGGGCTTTTGCCTCCCCTTTCGCCTTAAGGCGTTTTGCGAAAATGTTGATGGTTTCCTTGCTCTCTTTTCTTCTGAACAGGGGCATCTCAACTGTTGCGCACTCAGCCCTTCCGTCGTTTTCACCCTCGAAGAGTGAGCAGCTCTTCCAACTCAAGTCTCTCTTTATGGGGTCTATAAGATTTTCGGAAGGTTTTTTGTCCTCGTCGGATTTTTCATTTTCTTCGCTGTTGTCGATGTCGATGATGACGTCGGCATCGGTGGATGCTTTTTCGTTATTGCTCGAATCGTCTCCGCAGGCAACAACTAAAAGCATGGGGATAAGAAATAGAAGCGCTTTTTTCAACATGCAAATTCTCCCTAAAAAGATTGGATAAAGAACAATTGAACAGATCATAGCTATAGGTGTTCGTAAATCGACCGCCTCCCATGGGAAATACCGTTCTTTTTCAGAAAGCAGGTGCGATTACTTTAGGATGAAAAGCGGCACTGTTGAAAATGTGGTTGTAAATCAAATGGTTGACTGTTCTTTGCGGAACTGTGTCGGTGTCTTTCCCGTAAACTTCCTGAATGCTGAGTTGAATGCAGCCTTTGAGTTGAAACCGCATGCAAATGCAATTTCCAATACAGATTTCTGTTCGTACTCATAAGAAAGCAAAATACTCTTTACCTCTTCAACTCTGTAGCTGTTAATGAAGTTGTAGAAGTTGCAGCCGATCTCGAGATTTAGAAGCTGTGTGAGTTGATGGGGTGGAATCCGTAGTATCTTTGCAAGAAGAGTAAGGTTCAACGATCCGTCCAGATGTGGTTTTTGCCTCTCCATGCAGAGAAGAAGTCGGGATTTGAGAAGTTTGAGATCATCTTTTGAAAGACCGCTCTTTTCGTACTGCGCCTTCGAAAGTTTCATTGCGTTCAGCTTTTGGAAAATTTCAGGGGAGTTGAGGGACTTGTAGGCGAGTATGAAGAACCAGAGAACGAAGAGAGGGTAGTAGAAGTCGATGTACGGAAAGAGGGGCAGCGGAATTTCGAAAAACTGGATCAAGATGGTAACCAGGGTCAGCCCGATAAATCCGTAGAGAACATATACGAGCATGAAAAGCCAGTTGAGGTTGATGTCTTCAACTTCCGAAAAAAATTCGGAAACTTTTTTGAGATTACGCTTCAGTTCCCGTCTGGCGAGAAAGGCATAAGTCCCCAGATGAAAAAGCTGGAGGATAATGAAGAGAGAGTCGAAGATCAGAAAAACAGTGTCGGTAGAAGGGATTACAGCGGCGGATTCGCCGAGGTTATATAGAATGTCATAGAGATATCCTCCGAAAAATGGCGCGAGGTGGTAGAGTTCCCTTCTTCCGAGCCTGGTGATTCTGGATGTAAGTGTCGAGATGTACATGTAGAAAAGCGGTCCGACAAGAAAAAGAACTGGAGCGGAAAGAATAAGCGTCATGTCTCCGGCGGCATTGTGGACGATTAGAAGCGAAACTGTAAGTTCTGCAATTATGACAAGTGACAGCGCTGCGAGAATACGGTTTGGAATACTGTTTTCACGTTTAGAGAAAAGGGCGAAAAAGAGAAAAATTCCCTGGACGATTCCCGCTCCGTAGATATGGCTGTAGATCATGTCAACCATCAAGGGTGCCTTCGATTTCAACTGAGAATATCATGAATTTTTTCGGAGAGTGAGGTGATGTCGTAAGGTTTCTGGAGAAATCCTGCTGCTCCCTTCTCAATCGCTTTTGATACCCGTTCATCCTTTTTGAATCCCGAAGTCAGGAGTACCGTTACCTTAGGATCGATTCTCTGAAGATCCTCAAAAGTTTCGAGCCCGGACATTCTCGGCATTGACATGTCCAGCAGAACCGCCTTTATGGAATCGAAATGATCCTTGAAAATTTCGATTCCTTCAGCTCCTCCAGTTGCAGTCAGGACGGAGTAGCCGCATTCGAAAAGGATCTCCTCTGCGATAAGCCGCATAGCCTCCTCGTCGTCGATAACAAGGATTTTTCCCTCACCCATATGAATTGGGGCTGTCTTAATTTTCCTTTTCTCCGATTTTCCCTTTTTGAAGGCGGGAAAGTGGAGAGAAAAAGTTGTGCCGTTTCCCGATTCAGAAACCACATCGATCAAGCCTCCATGCTTTTTCACAATGCTGTAAACCATCGAAAGTCCCAGTCCTGTTCCCTCATCTTTTGATTTTTTTGTAAAGAAGGGATCGAAAATGTGCCTTCTTGTCTCATCATCCATACCGACACCCGTGTCGTGTATTGTGATTCTGTGGAATCTTTGACCGCTACTAATTTCAGGATGGTTTTTGTGATAGGCACTTTTCGGTTCTACCTTCTCCAGGGAAATATACAGTTTTCCGCCATCTCTTTCTCCCTCTTCTCTCATAATGGTCATCGCATGGCTTGCATTGACACAAATGTTCAGAAGAACCTGTTCAATACCGGTAGGATCACCGTAAACCATCGAGCTGGAATCAGGCAGTCGAGTCTCTATCTCGACAGATTTTGGAAAGCTGTTTCTGCAGATTTTGACGACATTCGCAATTGATTGGTTAAGGTCAACCGGAGCCATTTCGAGATCGTACCGTCTGGATATTGTGAGAAGTTGTTTGACCATGTCTGCGGCTCGATCCACGTTGTTTTCAACGGTATTGATGAATTTTGTTATCTTTTCAGAATTGTTGAGATTTTCTCGTGAGAGAAGCAGGTTTATTAGACTGACGCCCCCTTTTATGCCGCCTAGAACGTTGTTGAAATCGTGTGCAAGACCTCCGGCAAGTATCCCTATAGTTTCCATCTTCTGGGCCTGAACCAGCTGACTGTCCTTTTTTCGGGTCTCGGTGATGTCTCGCATGATACCAAGCATTCTCTCTTCTCCGGCTGCATTTAGAATAGAAACACCGTGATCATCTATATAACGCCAGGAGTCGTCTTTGGTCTTGAACCTGTAGGTGGCATGGTGCTGTGAGCGGCTGTCGATTGAGCTGTTGATTTGTTTAATTGTCTTCCTGTAGTCGTCAGGATGAATTCTCTCTACCCAGTTTTCCCTGTCGAGAGCTGCCATCTCTTCGGTTGAGAAACCGGTAACTCCTTTGATATCTCCAAGCCATTCAATATCTCCCGTTCCCACATTTAGATCGTAGATAATCTGCCCTTCCTGCTCGGAGACGATTCGGTACCGTTCACTGCTGTCTCTTAACTTGTTTTCCGTCTCTTTTCTAAAATCTATCTCTTTGTGCAGAGCGATATTCTGAAGACGAATTGCTCTGATCGCGTAGTAGACCATAAGCGTGAGGAATAAAAATAGAATGACGGACATGCCTGCAACCTTCGTGGTGAAACGGGAATGAGCTTTCTTGATATCACCCATATATCTTCCCGTACCGATGTATGCCTCAAGTTCAGGAACGCCTATTACGAAAGCTCTTTTTTCTTCCGGAAACCAGGAGCCTGGCGGGAGGTAGTGGTAGATTGTGTAGCCGCCTTTATCATATTCTCTAGCCGTTTTAACAAGCTCTCTTATGATGTAGAGCCCGTTTACGTCTTTGAGATCCCACTGATTACTCAACTCCTTTTTTCTCTCAAAGGGTTGTACCAGCATTGTTCCGTCGTAGGAACTCATGAAAATATAGTTGTTTTGACCGAAATCGGTGTAAGTCATTCTGCGTACAAGGTTGCGTACTTCAGAAAGAGCATCATCACGGGATATTGCACCTTCACGGTGACGTCTTATTACCGGTTCGACAGTGTTTCTTGCAATGGTAACCAGTTGTCTTATCTGTTCCATTCTCTGCGCTTCTGTCTCGTGGAGATATTCGTTTGTCAGGTAAAAGAAAAGAATGAAAAAGATGGAGCCGAGGACAAGCCCAGTAAATCCGATTTTCAGTTTGGAAGCACGCAGTATTTTATTTCGGTCAACTTGTGGTTGTTTCAAAAAACCTCCGAAAGAGCAGGTAAAGGTTAAAGACAGGAACTATTCCATGCATTGAACCGGAACTTTCAGTAACTGAAAATCCGCTCCAATAGTATACTAATCAGGTAGAATTCTTCAAACTAAAAAGGTTTCGGATAAAGGCAACGGAGTGTGCGGAGACTCTTTGTCTTTTGAATTTTTAAACATATTCATTCGGGGGCACTTAATTTTTAGTAGGTTTGCCTTGAAGGATTTAAAATTAATTGACCCCGGATGATGAAGTTCTATCCCTATATCAGGAGTAGAGCGCACCCTGATGATGATTTTTTCTCGGAAGAATTTTTGTCGTCGCCCATAACATCTGTATCAACATTCTCTTCATCTGTATCTGAATCAACATTTTCTTCTGAACCGCCTACTGAAACTTTCTCCTGATGTGTCGCAATATTGGAGCCGGTAACTGTCAGAAGCACATTTCCTTCTGTAAAGGTATGTTCTATGGATACAGCTCCATCCCTGTCGGTAAGGCTGTGAAAGATTTGTCCGTCACGGGAGATCGAGACGGAAATTCCATCGGTTGGACCTTCACTCTTAATTTTTGCCATGAAAGTTCCATTTTGATCGAAATTGATTTCGGCAACTTCTATCTCGTGCGGAGTGTCGGTTCTGACTTCAAGCGACGGATCTCCGAAAATTGTCCATGTTTTTATAGTGATGAGAGAGTTTTCGTCCGTTTCATTTTCCGAAAGCATGAGAATTTCACCGTTCACAACTATGGAGCCGAAGGTTTTTCTTCCTTCGGTTGTGGATGTTCCGTATCCGGGGTTGTTTTCGTAATCGTATCCACCGGTCAGAAGGTCGTTCATGTAGTCTTGTGCTGCCATGGGGGGAGCCCATGGCTGAAGAACCGTCGACATGAGGGTTGCAATGGCGCCTCCGTTCTCTTTTTTAAGCCATCTTTCGGCAAAACAGTCTCCGTACTCCTCTCCCATATCGTCGGTTGTTTTATGAAAGCGTCCGTTAAGGCAGGCTACGGCTATGATAAAGGGCTGCATGGATCCGTTTTCGAGGTCATCGATCCGCTCTCCGTCGAATCCTGTTGTAACAAAACTCTTCTCGTCTCCATGACCCACATAGTTGACGATTCCGGCTCCCCTGTTGAGAGCTCCGGTCATTTCCTCAGGTTTCGGCTTTTTATAGGGACCTCCCGCAATCTCCGCCACTTCGGAGTAGGTGGACTTAAGAAGCTTGTTTTCGCTGATTACATTGAGGTGATATGTATCATCTTCCCGGTCATCACCCTGGGTTACACCTTCGCCGGAGGAGATGGCGACGCCTCTTCTGTACCACTCTCCGTTGAGGTTGGGATTTTTCTCATACTCCACGCTCTTTTTTACCTGTATCGCCACCTCTTCGGCAGAATTGGCCGAAAAACGACCTACGATCAGTTCCGGATAGAGATCGTCTCCGTCGACACAGCCGAGAATCGGATCCATAGGTGCGTCCTCGTAGCTCCTGACGCCAAGGAATTTCTCGGTGTCCGATTTGATATCGTCCCAGTCACCGACCAGGAGTACATAGAGAAGATTCGAATTTTTCTTGTACTCATCGGCGACGATATCTTTTACATTTGTTCCCTTATCCACAATCTTTTCGATCACATTGAAACCCTTTATCCTCTTCCACTCGACATAGGGTTTGATTGCATCCTTATCTCTTTCGGTTAGAAGAACGAGAATATCTCCAAACTCGGGACGCATTTTCTCAAGTCCTCCTCGGAGACCGATTTTGCGGTAGTTGAGAAAAAGCGATCCGTAGATCTTTTCCATCTCTCTGTTGATCTTTCCTTTTCTCTTGATTTTCAGAGGGTTTACGGGAACGCCGACACTCTCTACAAGTCTGAGTTTGATGGATCTGTATACCCTGAGAATCTTCTTTTCCGAGTTGTAGCGGAAAGGATTGAGATATATGTTTATTCCTCTGCGATCCCTGAATACGAAAGGTTTTCCCTTCCGGAATTGCTTTTTCGGGAAAAAAGTGTCGGTTCTCGATTCTCGTGCTATAACATATGGAATCTCTTCAGGATTTTGATTTCTGAAAACAACACCGCGAGAAGGAACAACGGGATAGGTAACCTGTTCATCCTTGAAATCACTGGAGATGATTTCAACCCTGTAGGCTTTTTCCGGAGCTATTGAAAGTGTTGCGTTGACAATCGGAAGTTCGGGAAAACCTTTTCTGCTGGTATGGGAAGAACCGTTGAGGATTACCCTAGAAAAGTTTTTTCCATTGTGAAAAAGTTTTTCAACGCGGTACTCCCTTAAATTCAGCGATATCTCCTTTGAACCGTCACCCATTTCAACAACGGATAGTGAATAGTCTCCGTCCTTTTTCACTCCGGCCGATAGCGGAAGCGAAAGTAGAGATAAAAGAAAAAGAAATCCGGACGCATACCCGGTACTGAAAATTTTCATTTCTGCACCCTCCCATTGTGTAAAAAAATTGTGCTGTCGAAAGTTTAGTAATTTCGCCATGTAAATATCGACGGGTGATGATTTTTCACGAAAGAAAAGGTAGAAACGAGTTCATTTCGACAATTCATCTTCAAAAGGGATCCACCCTTTTTCGGACGATCAGTTTGTCGGAAATCGATGTATGATTTTTCTACAGCTTCATATGACTCCACCCCCCGGTCGAGACACAGTTAATGTATACCTTTTCGAGTTGATTTTCAAAAAAAATCTGAAAATTGCAACTCTATAAAACTTTAACTGTTCGAAATTACATGTTAAAAATCTATGTTAGAATGACTGTTGACGTTCGGCGGTTTTAGAAAATGTATAGTTAATTGGATATGTTAGATTTAAAAGACCTCTCTAGTGATCGCAGAGGTTTTCACCTGTTACAAGTGTCTTTCCGAGGAAAGCCATTACAAGATTTTCCGGTGCTTCCGAAGGTGCACCGACGGCTACGGTGATGTTGTTCTGTGCAAAAAGTCCCTGAGCTCTCTGTCCCATTCCGCCGGCGATGATAACGTTTACTCCCTTTTCGTGAAGCCATTTGGGAAGCACACCCGGTTCGTGAGGGGGAGGAGTGACGAATTCAGTCTTCTCGATCCTGTCGTCTTTTACATCGACAATGGCGAACTGGGCACAGTGACCGAAGTGTGCACAGAGCTTTCCTTCAACTGTTGGAACTGCAAATCTTTTTTCCATAATTTTCTCCTTATTCAATTCGTGGTTTAATCAACCGATCTATTTGTCGGGATTTTAATTTCGGAGGAACCTTCCATCCTTATCTTTTTTCGAAAAATGATTCTAACCCACAAAATCATATCCGACCTATTTTGTCCTATCCCAATCCTACTGTGGTTGCACCTTCTGTTACGGGCAGTTCGCAGCTTTTGAATTTTTCGTAAGCTTCCTTAACGGTGAGTTCACCCGCATTTGTGTATATCTTGATGCCGGCGGCGTTGAGAACGTTGAACGCCTTGGGACCGACGTGGCCTGTGATGAGAGCCTCCGCTCCCAGATTCACCATGCTCTGACCTGCCTGAATTCCGGCACCGTGTGCAGCATGAATATTCTGGCTGTTTTCGTGCCACGTGATCTCCCTTGTCTCTTCGTCAAAGAGAAGAAATCCGGCTGCTCTTCCAAATCTCGGGTCCATTTTGTCTTCCCAGGTTTTTCCCTGAACTGTAAATGCTATTTTCATTTTTTATCCTTTTTTCAGCAAGTTAATCGTTTCATTCCATGTTTTTTCTATTGATCTTTTCAGCTCCCCGTCAGCTTTTCTTATAACGGGAACACCTTCCGTAATCGCCGCGGCGAAATCCTCGTCGTAGGGAACTTTTCCCGCAAGTGGAATATCGGATGAACAGAGCCACTTTTCAATTTCGGCCGAGGCATTGCGGTTGAGATCCCACTTGTTGATGATGACTCCCGAACGGATTCCAAACCTCTCGACCAGTGAGTGAACTCTTTTAAGATCGTGCAGACCGGAAACAGTAGGTTCAGTTACCAGAAGAACAAAGTCGGCGCCGCTGAGGGAGGCTACAACCGGGCAGCCCACACCGGGGGACCCGTCCACGACAACAAGTTCGCGCTCTTTTTCTGCAGCCAGTTTTTTTGCCTTCTGTTTCACATCCACCACAAGTTTTCCCGAGTTGTCCTCTCCGGGATAGAGGTGGGCGTGTACCATGGGAATTCCGGCGCTGGTGGATGAAATGTATGTCTTTCCCCGTACCTGCGGTACCATCGATATGGCTTTTTCCGGACACGCATGGTAACAGTAGCCGCATCCCTCGCAGTCGGAAGTTTCTATTTTGAAACCGTTTCCGTAGTTGATGGCGTCAAAGTGGCAAACTCCTATACATGTCCCGCATCCGGTGCATTTTTCCGAATCGATCAGTGCCGCCGCTCCGCTGTAAAAGTGCTCATCTTCGGCGAAATCGGGCTGGAAAAGAAGATGCATGTCGGCGGCATCCACATCGCAGTCCGCAAGTATCGTGCGCTCTTTTTCCATCCAGGCGAAAGAGGCTGTGAGGGAGGTTTTCCCCGTTCCTCCCTTTCCTGAAATTACAACGATTTCCTTCATTCCGAAGCCTCCCCGATCTCTTTTAAAAGATTTGAAAAAATTGTTCGGAACTCCTCTCTTTTTTCAGGAATTTCCCTGAAGAGAAGCTCTCCCCTGGAGTAGAGTTCGGCGGCCTTCCGGTCGTTTTTCACGGTGCCGAGGAGCGGAATTCTTTCACCTTCGAGATAGGTGAGAACATCGTCGTTGCCAATTCCGAAACGGTTTACGACCACGCCGAAACTGCGTCCCAGTGTTCTTATCGTATCCACGGCAAGCTTGAGATCGTGAAGTCCGAAGGGTGTGGGTTCGGTTACGAGAACGACGAAATCCACATCCTTGACCGCTTCGATCACGGGGCAGCTTGTTCCCGGAGGGCTGTCGAAAAGGGTGATCGAATTTTCGGGAGCTATCTTCTTGACGAATGATTTGACTTCCTTTATCAGAGGCACGGATTTCTCGATACCGATATCGAGTGTTCCGTCAACAAAATCGAATAGTTCTGTTTTTCTGTGAGCAACAGTTCCCACCCTCTTGTCTACCATCGGAAGCGCGTCCAAGGGACAGAGTTCGCTGCAGGCGAAACAGCTGTGACACAACTCGGGGAAAAGCAGGACGTTGTTCGGAAGTTTCACGATTGCACTGAAGTTGCAGAGAGTCGCGCACTTTCCGCAGTGTGTACAGTTCTCCTCTTTCCATGTGGGAACCTTGACGAAAGATTCGAATGATTCCAGTTCCTCACCTTTGAGGAAGAGCCATGAATTGGGCTCCTCCACATCAAGATCGGCAAGTACTACCGTTCTTTCGAGTTCCTCCGCGGCAAAAGCCGCGAGATTCGTCGAAAGGGTGGTTTTACCTGTCCCCCCCTTTCCGCTCGCAATGGCGATTTTCATGCTCTATCTCCGGCTTCCAGTATCTTTTCAATTGCGTCGAGACGCTTTTCAACGTTTTCAATCAACTCCTTCACGCCGATTTCGCTCGACACACCGTAGCCTCTGCCGCCGAATCCGGCTCCTTTTCCGAATCTCACTCCGTTTACGCGTCCGAAACCTCTACCTCTTCCGCGGCCTCTTCCGAGACCTTTGAAAAATCCGGTTTCAACGGGGTTTTCACGGGAATCGATCTCGCATGTTCCAAAACCTCTTCCCGTCATCGGTCCTTCACCGAGCGGTCCTCTTCCATCTCTTCCAGGCATGACTACCTCCTTCATTTTTTCCAGTGTTCACGACAACATCTGCCGTGGCCGAATCTGCCGGCGTGTTCGGTGATGTCCGTTGATCCACATTCCGGACACTTCCTAACTCCATTATCGAGGTCTCCATGGAATACCTTTTGGCAGTTTGAGCAGACAAAAACATTTTCATGGAAGTGAATGTCACCTCCTTCAATGGAAAGAACTTTTCCTTCAATGAGAAAACCGGCAAGTTTACTTCGCGCCTTTTCAATAAGACGGCTGAAGGTTGATCGGGAAATTCCCATTTCATCTGCTGCTCCAGCGTGGTCCAACCCCTCATAATCACAAAGTCTTATGGCTTCATACTCATCAAGCGAGAGTTGTACCTGATCCAAACTGCATCCCTTTACTCCCGCCGGCTTGAATTTTGAAAAAATGGGTGGTCTTCGGACCCCTCTGGCCTTTTTCGGTCTCGGCATATTTCCTCCTCTCTATTTCTTGATTATGCACATATGTGCAAAACTGTCAACACCTGAAGTTCGTTTTCGCAAACTTTTTTTTAAGGGTCGAAAAATGTTTTTTCGTCATAGATCAAACATCCTGAAACCCAACAGTAATAACAAGCTGTTGTCTGGAAAAGATTCTTGTGCCGTCTCATCGAAAATTCGGCGGACGAAAAATTTTTCTACAGCCAATTAACTCGTTTGAACAGCAGAATCAAATAATTCTAGTCGCAAAAAAGTGAAAATTCATCTTTAATAAGAAAATTACTGCCTCAGCAACAATCCATGATGACGGAAAAAACAATTTTTCATCAGATTACCTGAAAAAAATTGACTATTTTTCAGAAAGCAGCAGCTGTCGGTAATGAATAACTCACTCAAAAAACAAAGTGTACATCAAATAGAATTTTTTTGAGAAACTTGAAATTCTTTTAACTGCAGCAATAGAAAGAGGATTTAATGACAAATCGGTTAAACTGCAAACAATATGTTGTTGTTGCGTAACTATTGGGAAAATAAAGGGAAATATTACCTCTGTACCAATCAGGAAAAGTAGTGTCCAACGGTTTTGAAAAGTGTAACCCGCTGATAATAAAGCTGATCAAGATTTGTTTTTCTAAAGTTTAGTGAAGTGAAAAATCTTGACAACGATAACAATAAAATACAGATTGAATATGTAACCAATGAAATATGATGCAAGGAGGGAATGATGACAATTAACATGGACACATTAATCAGTCTTTTAAATCACGATCTTGAGCTGGAGTATTCGGCAGCCGTTCAGTACATCAACCATTCGGCTGTAATGACCGGTGCTTCTTTCGGTGACATTATTAAGGAGCTTAAAATTCATGCCAATGAAGAGATCCAGCATGCGATGATACTTGCCGACCAGATCGATTTTCTCGGTGGAAAACCGACCGTTAATATCGGTGACATCTACACTTCCGACGAGCCCGTCACAATGCTCAAGCAGGATCTTGAAGGCGAGGAGGATGCGATAAAACGATATAAATTGAGGATTGAGCAGGCTGAAGAGTTGAAAGAGTATGCACTCGCACAGCACCTGAGAAATATCCTTGCAACCGAGCAGGAGCACGCAATGGATATCCGCCAGGCTCTCGGTGATTAACTAACTGGAAATAGTCGAAAATTCATAAATCCAAATGCGGGAAATTTCAGCCGCGAACAAACAATAATGAATATAAAAAACGTTGATTGACTAAAGGTTAATGAAAATAGAGGGCTAGTTTTTCTTGATGCAGAGGACTTTTTCGCCCTCTTCATCCACCGTCATTTGGTTCTTCTCGTGGTTGAATGAGAATGTGATGTCCTCTGATTTTGCGAAAAATGAGTTGGCACTTGATGGGAAAATCTCAACAAAAGTACCTTTGCTGGATGTGATGAAAAACTTACCTTCCTTTTTTACGGCAGCAAGTACAAGATTTCCGGGACAACCGTAATTGCCGGAAAATTTTTCAAAGTGTGTGTGGTCGAACTCAACCGCTGTTCTTTCTTCCCTTTCAAAACTCTCGGCCATCCGCATCACTTTTTTCTGCCGGAAATGGTTGTCGTTGATGAAATGTGTGACCTCACCCTTCTCGTTTTCTACGAAGATGATCGAAACATTGTTGATTTTGAAAAAGAATCTGTTGCTCTTCTCTGGAAAAATCCGTAATTTCCGGCCATTGTTTTTTGAGTAGAAGAGTTTTCCCTCATTGTAACTTATCTCCACAAGAGAGTAGGGGGATGAGGAGTACTTTCCGGCGTACTTTTTCATGATTTTATCATCAAGATGGATCTCCTCAGGCTGCCTGAAGTAGGGAAATTTCCTTCCGCCCATCCCCAGAATGAGCTTAAAAATTTTTCCTTTCGGATTTCTATCGAAATTTATGGTGAAATTAACTTTTTTATTGTGAAATCCGTCTTCCTTTTCTTTCTCAATTTCAAATTCACCGCCTTCCTCGTTCCGTACAAAGAGACGATTGCCTTTTTTGATTACTTTGAGAAAAATTTTGTCAGTAATTATGTATTTACCTGCATATTCATCAGCCTTTTTTATTGATGAGGGTTTTTTGTGAGGGTCATCTTTTACGGATATTGCCTCATCATTTTTTTCTAAGATAGTCTCTTCATTCTTATGAGTCTCTTTTTTTGAATCAGGTGCCGCGGTTGTCGCACACCCTGCAATTGCAAATAGGCAAAGTAAAAAGAGAAGTTTTTTCATGGTCATAAACCTCAATTTGTTTCAAATAATAAGTAGTTCCTTTTGCAAGACCTATAGAAAGTTACTAATTGGAGCTGTTTCTGTCAAAATATTTGCAATAATGGGAAAATGAAAATTAAAGAGAATTCAATATTGAACTAAGCCGCTCCGCGGCAGTTTTCTGAAACAAATTCAAGAATAGATATAACTTTATGGAAAAAGAGTGGTGTTCACGGGGAACACCACCATTACAAGGAATGGAGTTATATCATGCAGAAATCAAACGCACAAGAATTCGACCATCTTTATTCACTTTACCAGGAAAATCTCAAGTTACAGGGTAAGGTAGAAACTACTATTGCCGCCTACAGCAGAGCGGTACGCAGGTTCGCGGAATTTTTCGACTATTCGATTATCGACCTTAAAAGAAACGACATGAAGCGTTACTTTGGTCAAATGATCGATAATTTTTCATGGGGAAAGGTCAACACAGAACTATGTGCCGTTAAGTTTTTCTGGAAATTCGTCATTGAAAAACCGCTTGATTGGGACAAAATCGTAAAGCCTCAGAATTTCAGAACTCTCCCTGATGTTCTCAGTCTTCGTGAGACAACGGAACTTTTAAAATCGTTCCGAAAACCATGCTACAGAGCCCTGTTTTTTACAATATACAGCATGGGGCTTCGAATTTCAGAAGCGCTGAATCTAAGATGTGGAGATATCGACAGCGACCGTATGTTCGTTCACATCCGCTGCAGCAAGAGAAACAAGGATCGCTATGTTCCGCTGCCTGAACCGACTCTCGAAATCCTTCGTGACTATTGGAAAACCCATAGAAACCGGAACCTTCTATTTCCTCTTCTGATGGGTGACCCGAAACGGATAAGAAATACCGATCGCCATATGACACCATATTCTGTTCAATCGGCAATCAGGAAGGCTGTCGAGGAAGTCGGAATTAAAAAAAAGATCACCACTCATTCCCTCAGGCACTGCTATGCGACTCACCTTCTTGAGGCAGGTCTTACCATCCCTCAGATAAAGGCGAACATGGGACATTCAAGTGTAATAACCACACTCAACTACCTGCAGATCACAAAAGAAGCCGGTCAAAACGCGGATAACGTTATCGAACAGATAATTTCAGCTGTTTATTCGGAAATTACAAAATGATTGCACTCGCCAACGTATTTGAAAATCACGGCGCGAAGACATTGGAAACGTTTGGCGAAATACTGCGTCCGGAGTGTTTTACGGCGATGCGCAGAATACAGGAGTGCCGCACCGCGGCCTCCGGCGAGCTGCTTTACAGCTGTCCTGCGTGCGGAGCCGAACGGCAGGTTTACCAGTCGTGTGGTCACAGAAGCTGTCCCCGTTGCCAGAACCATCTGACCACGGAATGGTTGGAGAAACAGAAGGCGAAACTGTTGCCTGTGAAATACTTCATGGTCACGTTTACAATTCCGGCGGAACTGCATGTAATCGCGATGAGGCACGGCCGCCAATTCTACGACATGATGTTCAAGGCTTCCGCCGAGGCGATGAAGCAGCTGGCAGCGAACAAGAAACATCTGGGCGGAGAGATCGGTTTTACCGGTGTTTTCCACAGCAACAGCAGGCGACTCAATTACCATCCGCACATCCACTACATCGTGCCGTCAGGAGCCATCTGCGAAAACGGCAGAGCATGGAAAGAGAAAAAGGGAAAGTATCTCATGCCTGCAAAGGTTCTTTCTTTGCTTTTCAGAGGCAAACTGATTGCATTAATGAAAGAAAAAGAGATGGAAATCCCCGTCGATCTTTATAAAAAAGATTGGGTTATCGATGTAAAGAATACAGGAACAGGACAGCCTGGCCTAGAGTATCTTTCGCGCTACCTTTACAGAGGCGTCATATCCGAAAAAAGGATTCTTAAGGATGAGAATGGAGAAGTAACATTCCGCTATACCGATTCGGGATCGAAAAAAGAGGAAACGCGTACTCTTTCCGGCGAAACCTTTCTCTACCTTGTGTTGAAACATGTGCTACCCAAGGGATTCAGAAGGTGCAGAGATTATGGTTTTCTTCACGGCAACTCCAAGAAAAAATTGAACTTACTTCAACTCATGCTCAATGTCGTAATAACCGGATCGGAAGAAAAAGTAAAACGGCCGACCTGCAAATGCAAATCATGCACAAAGGAAATGGTTCTCAAGGCAATCATCCCACAGGAATCAGGCGTTTTTATCAGCATCCGTGCCGGGCCTTGAGCAGATCGAATATGACGTTTTGAAAAATTGGAAATCATTTTAATAAAAGAAGAATGTATAACTGTGTCTTATGGAGAAAAAATGGATAAAAAGATCATAAAACAAGAGACTTGATAGTTTAGTCGGGAAAAGATGATGCAATTAAGTAGAAAATCGTATCACTTTTGCGAAGTATGATACTTCATTTTTCTAAAAGCTGACGTGAAACTGTCGGGCTTCGACACCTCTATCCAGAATATATTTCCTATTAATGTAGTGTAAACCCGCTCCGGGCTAGTTCAATATCGGATGATATTGTGGCTTCGCACAATATATCCTTATTCATTCTCTTTGACACTTCCCCCCCCTTTTAAGAGCTGGGCTTGAGGGAAGTTCTTGTTAGATTTAAAGTTGGTTGCGAAAAGTAGACTCTGGAATAAAACTTTCTGAAATAGTTGAGAATACTAAAAAGGAGTGAAAGCTGTCATCAGATCATCAAAAGTGAACATCCGCTGCTATCATCGCTCTCGTTATCATCGTCGCTGGTTTTATCTGCGGGACTGTTACTGTCAGATGTGCTGTCGTCAGTGTCGCCGGTATTTCCAGTATCGCCGGTGTCGCCGGTATCTCCGGTATCGCCTGTATCTCCGGTATCGCCTGTATCTCCGGTATCGCCTGTATCGCCTGTATCTCCGGTATCGCCTGTATCTCCGGTATCGCCTGTATCTCCGGTATCGCCTGTATCTCCGGTATCGCCTGTATCTCCGGTATCGCCTGTATCTCCGGTATCGCCTGTATCTCCGGTATCACCTGTATCTCCTGTGTCGTAAGTATCAAAACTGCCGTCTTTTATTTCGATGCAGTTTCCGCCGGGAAGTTCAGTGGATTCGTACAGCATATCTTCACCCGCGATGGTAACCTCAACAAGTCGAACATTCTTGAATGTTCCTTTAGCTTTGCTGTTAAGAGGGGTGAGACCGTAGTCGTCCTGCTCGCCAAGCTCGGCTTTTTCGATTGTCAGCGTACCGGATTTCTGAAAGTATGTTTTTGAGAAAATGGGATATCCCTCTGCGTCAACTCCTGTCTCATCTTCAAAGATAAGTATCGCCTGTGGAGCGGAAGCATAGTTTGAGTTGCCTTCCGATGCGAGATCGTAGGTTCCCGGAACTGCATCATATAATTCAATTGCAAAAAGGTCGGGTTTGTCTCCGCCTACGGATACTTTGGAGGATTCAATGATAAGAGGATCTGAGCTGGCTTTTATGTCGTTTACGGTTACCTGTTTGCAATTGTAGGGTTTGCAGCTGGCACCGTCTTCGGCGCAATATTCATCTTTTCCGCAGGATCCGCAGGATCCGCCGCATCCGTCGTCTCCGCAGATTTTGCCGGCGCAGCTTGGTGTACAATAGGTGTCCCAGCTGTAATCCTCGATTTCAATGCATTCGGGGTTGGCTACGGGTTCGGTTTCATAGGTGTCCCAGTTTTTCATTTTAATTTCGACAAGCTTGACGTTTTTAATGCTGCCGATTGATGATCCGGTAACATATCCCTGAGCGTTGGAAACAAAATCGGTAAGAGTAATTGTTCCGTTTGCCTGAAAAAAGAGCCTGGCGTTGGTGTCTGGATTTTCGAAATCGCTAACAGTGTCGTAAGTGTTGTCGACAACAACCATTAAGCACTGCTTACAATCTTTAAATGTGCTGTTGACATTGCTTGTCAGGTCATATGTTTTGCCCTTCTCCTGAGGACCGGCGAAACCGATATAAATGTCATCTGCAATCTCCGGTGATCCCAGAGCCGGTGTTGTTGTTGTCGTGGCGGAATGATTCAAGGAACCGCTTTTCATGTCGGATAACTTCATCTTGTAACAGTCGCCCGCAACGACTGGGCTGGTAAAAAGTAAAAAGAGAGTTGAAATAGCCGTCATGATTGCTGTTTTCTTCATCTTTTTCTCCTTCTAAAAGTTGTGATAAATCGATAGCTTCGCCAAATAATAGCAAGTTTCCAAATGAATTTCGTCCCGCCTAAATCAGAGGTCAGAAATAATGTTTTGAACAGTACCGTATTATTAGGTGGTACGATCAACCAATTGAAAATATTGAGTAAAAACGTTTTGCTTGATGCAGAAAAAAATTATAGCAGGAGATCTTTTCTGTATTGAGACGGGGTTTTTCCTGTCTCGTTCTTAAACACTTTGTTGAATGTTGTCTTGGAATTGAATCCCGCTTCGAAGGCAATTGAAAGTATGCTTTCATCTGATCTCTCCGGATCGGCAAGAGCCTCCTTGGCTTCCTCGACGCGGTAACTGTTAATAAAACTGTAGTAGGTTTTATTAAGTTTGAGGTTTATGATCTGAGACAGGTAGAGATGGGACATGGAGAGCTCTTCCGCAAGTTGCATCAGAGTCAATGTACTTTTGCGATAGGGTTTCTGCTTTTCCATGTGGTCCAACAGCGATTCGATGTACATGTCAGCTCGTTCGTTGTCCAACCTGCTTTTTTCGTATTTTTGTTCAACTTCCTTCACTTTTTCTTCGAGTATTCTGTTCTTTTCTTTTATCTTTTTGAATCGCACAACAAACATTATGTAGAGTGCTACACCGAAAAGAGAGAAGAGGACGAGGCGGAACCATACGGTCTCATAGAAGTAGGGGGATATGGTGAAGTTGAAAAGGGCGCTCTCCTTACTCCATACACCGTCGCTGTTTGCCGCCCTCACCTTGAATTTGAAATTGCCGGGTCCGAGGTTCATGTAAACTGCTGATCTCTTATCGGTTACTGTGTGCCACTTCTTATCGTAACCTTCTATAATATATTGAAATTTTGTTCTTTCAGGAATCGTGAATGTAAGACCTGTATAGTTGAATTCCAGGCGCTCCGTACCGGGTTCGAAAACAATGTCGTTCTTTCGAAAAATTTTCCTGCCGTCCGCTACGACACTCTCAATATGGACCGGGGGAGGATAACTGTTTTTTTTCAGTTTATCGGGATGAATGGAGACAATTCCTCTGTTTGTTGGAAAGATCATGGTACCGTCTTTTCTCTTTATACCCGAGTATTGGAAACCGCCGTTACACTCGACGCTTTTCATACCGTCTTTTGTGTTGAAGGGAATTGATTGAATTTGTTCTGCCTTATTTTCAAGAAACCCGAAAATATTCTTTATGGGAACCATGAAAATTCCCTTGTTGCAGCTCATCCAGAGGTTTTCATTGGCATCCTGTAGAACTACATAGATTTCATCGTCGAAGAGACCGTCTTTCTGACGAAATGCGTGAAATTTTCCATTGAGAAAGAGGTTTAAGCCGCCACCGTATGTGCTTATCCAGACTCTTTCTTTGCTGTCCTCGAGTATGGACATGATACGATTGCTTGAGAGTCCCTGTTCGACACCCAGCAGAGAGACTTTGTTGTTTTCAAATATGGCGATTCCTCCGCCGTCGGTTCCTATCCACAATCTACCTTTGGAGTCCTCGAAAAGGGCTATGATACGGTTGTTGGGCAGGCCTTCTTTTTTTGTGTAGTTGGTAAATTTATTCCCGTCATATTTGATCAGACCGCGGTTTGTTCCGAACCAGAGAATGTGGTTTCGGTCTTCAAGAATGGAGAGTACTTTGTTGTAAATAAGGCCGTCCCTTTCTCCAAAGGAGCGGGATACGGTTCCGTCGTGCATTATGAGTCCGGCGCTTTTTGTTCCTATCCACAGTCGTTTCCTGCTGTCTTTGAAAATAGAGAGGATCGTCTTTACATCTTCCTTGCTGTTGAATCGGAATGGCTTGAATTTCCCATTCTCAAGAAGATGTAGTCCTCCCTGCCATGTTCCTGCGAAAAGCTCTCTTTCAGCGCTTTCAAAAAGGGCTGTCGCCATGGGGTGAGTCAGTCCGTCTTCTGTGGAAAATGTGGTGATTTTACCGTCCCTCAGCTGAATTAAACCGCCGCCGTTTGTTCCAATCCATAGATTTTTTTCACGATCTTCCAGGATGGATAGCAGTGGGTCACTGTTTTCTTCAATAGACATGGGGACAATTTTTTCATCGCTGATTTTTACAATTCCACCCTGAAATGTTGATATCCACAGGTTGCCGTTGCTGTCTTCTGCGATATCGCTCATCCTTTCATCCGGAAGCCCGTTCTTTTTTGAAAAATGGGATATGGATGAGCCTTTTATACGGAACAGGCCGTTGCCGTCGGTAGCTATCCAGATGTTTCCCTTCTTATCTTCGATGATGGCTGTTACATTGGATTTCGACAGGAGTTCGTTGGACACCGGCCTGGTGAACTTTCCGTTTTTGAATAGTGAAACTCCGCTATCTTCTGTTCCTATCCATATATTTGATGAGGAGTCCTCTATAACGACACGGATTCTGTTGCTGGGCAGGCCGTCTCTGGTGGTGAATCCTGCGAATTCGCCGTTCTCCCTTATATTGAGACCCTCTCCGTATGTACCTATGAAAAGACGACCTGATTTATCCCCGTAAATGCATTTGATTTCGTTGCTGAGAAGTCCGTCTTTTGTCGTGAAGTTTGTGAACCGGCCGTTTTGATAGCGGATAAGACCTCCTCTATGAGTTCCTATCCACAGGTTTTTACTTCTATCTTCATATAGTGACCATATCCAGCTGGTTTTGAATATCTCGGCATTGGGAGTATCGAAAACAGTGAAGGATATTCCGTCGAATCTGGCAAGGCCGTCCTGGGTTGCCACCCATATGTAGCCGTCTTTCGTTTGAATGATGTCGTAGACGGTATTTTGGGGTAGTCCGTCCCTGCTTTGCCAGCTATCCCTCACAAACTGGTGCACCTCTTTTGACGGATCGAGGGCGGGCAGTGAATCGGAAAGAAAAACTATTGAAAAAAAAGTGAAAATTAGAATGTATATATGGGAACGTATCATTTTAGTCCATTAAAGGTTTTTATGTCATTATTATAAGCGATATTAAAATTTAAACAAGAATGCGTTTTCGAGATTTTATTCAGATAATTCGCGGCTGTAGAGAAAGACTATTTTACCGTTTGAATATGAATGGTATCTAATGTCTTGAAAAAATAGTTGAAGAAATAAGAACGTGGTTTGCAAAGTTAATAAAAATCCATGTTATGACATATGGTTAAATGTCTGTTGTGGAATCTGTGATAATCGAATTCTTTTATTTTGACGGCGATATAAAACAGGTCAAGTGGTTTTTGAAACAAAGCTCTGAAAATGTGGCCGAATTTGTTGAATGGAGAACGGATAGGGCGTCCTGACGAACTTTATCTTGTCCGTCTGGGGAGGGGAGATAGAGACTGTTTCGAGCCGGTAACGGTCTCTATCTCTTCAGGAGAGACCTCATATTAAAAGAATTGAACAGGCCGCCTCGTCCTCACCTTCAGGAGTGTCCGTGTCAGTTTGATCAAATTCATCACCTGTACCGGAGGAAGAATCTGATCCGTTTCCGGAGTTGTCTTGACCGTTGTTCGAATCGCTTTTATCGTCATCTGTACTTCCTGGATTTTCGTTGTCATTTTTATCATTTACGCTGTTGTTTTCGTCGGAGCCACTGTCCACATGATCGCTGTCGGGATTTTCTTCTATGAGATCCTCGTCCGGTTGGTCGCTGTCCTTATCTTCATCCGGCACAGTTACAGGATCGCTATTCACAGTGTTCCACCCGCCGTCTTTAAGTTCAAGACATTCTCCGCCCTGAACAACGATGGAGTCGTATGTGCCTTCCTGTATCTGCACCTCGACGAGTCTTACATCCTTGTAGTAACCTTTTGATTTTCCGTTGATTTCACCCGAGGCGTCCTGTTGAAACTCTTCAACCGTCAGTTTTCCCGACTGCTGGTAATAGATCTTATTGAATTCTTCGCCTCCCTTGTTGTCCTCATAGACGAGAAGACACTGGGCGCAGTAGCTGTGGTTATCGTTTGTCTCATCTGCCAAATCGTATGTTTGACCGTCTTTTGCATCGAACAGAGCCATGTTGAAAAGGTCGGCCTCGGATCCTCCTACCGAAAGGGTATCGGACATCCAATACTCAGGACTTCCTTCATACCCAGCATGCCTGATGTCGGTGATTTCCACTTTTTTACAGTCGTAGGGTTTGCATTCTGACCCCTCAGCGTTGCACTGAAGGTCGTTGCCGCATTTTCCGCAGCTTCCTCCGCAGCCGTCGTCGCCACAAACCTTTCCGCTGCAGTCGGGGGTGCATATGGTATCCCATTCCGTGTCTTCGATAATTACGCACTCGGGATCTTTAACATTTTTCAATTCACCGGTATCCCAATTTCTGATGCGGAACTCCTTAAGCTTTACCCCTTTTATGCTTCCCTTGGACATTTTGCCGAACAAACCGCCTCCTGTGGGAATAAAATCATCGATTGTAATCGTACCCTTTACCTGGAAGAAAATTTTTGCCTTTGTGTCGTTGTTATCGCTTACCCTCTGGTATTCATCGTCAACAAAGAGCACTAAACACTGTTCACAGGAGCCCAAATTTTTGTTTTTATTGCTTGCAAGGTCGAACTCTCCCTTTTGGGGATCATAGGTGCCGAAGAGATGTATGAACATGTCTTCATCGATGTCCGCCTTCCCCAAAACCGGATCGGAAGATACCTTGGCGCGGTAAAACATTTCCGGCCAGTCCGGCGGATTTTTTATATCCGAGAGTTTGACCCTGTAGCAATCGTCGTTTCCGTAAAGCCCTGCACCGACCATGAAAATTAGTAGTGCTGTAAAAATTTTAACTTTTGATTTCATCGTTGTTTCCTCCGGTTGTAGACGTTGACCTGATTGCGTTTCGAGGAATTATAGTTTTTTACAAATCGTTTTTCGTCCCGCCTAAATAAGAGGTCGATATTTTTTACCGATGTGGTGTTTCTGGTTTAGGTGGCACGTTCAACCGGAAGATATCATTTGGAATATTGTTTGGTTGCGGTTTGAAGAAAATGATCGAAATTCAGTTGTTTTTGCTGAAAACGAACATCGATTCTTTCGGCAGATAGGATAATTCGCCTGAATTCGGAATCAGAGATAGCGTTTCTTTTCCCTCTGCTTTACTCCGGCAATAAGTTCGATATGGGGACGGAGAGGGCTTGAGCTGATCTTTTTGAAAAGTACCTCCTCAATCTGGAAGAATCCAACGGAAGCGCTCATCAGCACTTCGATTCGAAGCGGCTTTTCCGTTCCCTTCAGAATGGAAACCTTTTCTATCGAAGCGGAAGAGTACTGATGGATGTCTCCGGGTTTTGGATCCTCATTTATCATCATCGGAATCCGGGATCGTCCCTTCTCCATATCACATCCGTCGGCGATCATCACAAGACCCGCCTCCATCGAGTGTATCTTCTGGGTTGCCATATGGCCGGTGATTCCCTCAAGCGCCACCGAGCGGATGACAGTTCGTCTTTTCATGTCTCCGGGAAAAAGCTTTTCAAGAAGACGGTTGATTATGGGAAGGGCAAGCAGCGCGCTGTTAAACTCGTGATTTTCCCTTCCGATCGTCATTCCCACATCATGGAGAAGGGACGCAAGCAGAACGGCAACCATACTGTCTTCAAAAGTACCTACCTTCTCAATTTCGAGATTGAAAACGATTCCCTGTTCCTTAAGAATTTCAATCATCGTTATTGCGTTGAGGGCGACGGTTCTCATGTGAACCGGACCGTGATCGTTGAAGTTGAGACGCGTAATTGAAACCGTATTGGCGTAGTCGTGCAGATGCTGTATCTCCTCATCTTCGAAGATAAGCTTTGCCATTTCCATAGGTTCCCCGGAAAGCCTTTTCAGAATTTTCTTTTCCAGCGAAATTTCTTTTGGTGATTTCATTTTTTCCTCAATTGATAAATCCGATAGACATTATCGTCACGCGGAAAAGAAATTCAATGGCTTGGAGAAAAAATATTTCATTTTTGTCAAGAAAATTGATACAAAAAGTTTGGCTGTAGCCGTTGATGGCTTTTCATTGGACTGGTTTTATGCCGAAAATAGCCGTATAGTATGAGGATGGGCAAACTACTGGGAGGTTAGACCATGAAGAAACAAGATATCAAAACCGACGTATGGGAGCTCCTGAGGGGCATTATGGTGAAGAGCCGAAAGGATGGACTGGATTCGTTGAATCACCATCAGCGGAAAGTAGCCATTGCAGCAGAGCTTGATTCTGAGGTGATGGGGAGCAGCCTTTTTGACTACTACAGCAACCCCTCCGGTAACAACGCCTCTATTCTTCCGGAGGCACTGAGGGATCTGGGACTGACAATATCGGCCGAACTGATCGAAGAGGCAAACTCTCTGTTTCCCGCGGGAAAACCGTCTATCGAATGGAGCGAGAGGTTGAGTCAGCTTTCCGGAATTACCGGAAAGGCTCAGAAGAAACTTGCAGAAATTGAGAAGAAGTATCTGGAAAGGCCGGATAATTTCGGAAAGAGTTTCCGCAAGTACATGGAAGCCAACAACAAGGTGCTTGCAGAGAAGATAACCATAGAAAGTTTCTGATTTTCTATTGAGTTGAAATTTAAAGCGGTTTCGACTCTGTCTTTACTCTCGACTCGATTCGATAAAGTTTTCTGCAGCTAACTCTTCACAAAGGAAATTACCTTCCCGAGTATGCGCAGATCTTCTCTGAGTGTAACATCAATGGGATTGAATTCGGGATTTTCCGGGTTGAGAAAAATACCTTCGGACTCTATTTTAAGCCTTTTTACAGTGGCCTCCCCACCGAGAAGGGCGACTACTATATCACCCGAATTGGCAACAGGCTGCTGTTTTACAACCACGTATCCGCCGTCATAAATTCCGCAATCTTTCATGCTGCACCCGTTTACCCTGAGTGCAAAGAAATTTCCATTTGTTGTGATGGACGTATCCACCTCGATGTATCCCATGTGATTTTCTTCTGAAAGGATCGGAGATCCGGCCGATATCTCTCCGAGAATCGGAATTTCAACACTCTCGCCGGAAAGGGGAGCGTCGCTGTACTCCTCAATAATTTCGATGGATCGCGCCCTGTTCTTATTTCTCTTGATGTACCCTTTTCTTTCAAGTCGCCTCAGCTGTTCATGTACGGTAGATGGAGTAAGGCCCAGGGCATCTGCGATATCCCTTGTCGAAGGAGGGTAGTGATTCTCGTCGATGAATGTTGAAATTGCCTCGAAGACCCTTTTCTGGGCCGATGTCAGTTCTCGTTCCATAGTCACCTCCGAATGGAATTATATGTGAAAAAATGAAACAGGCAAGGAATTTGTCGTGGGAGAATGTGCCGATGTCTTCGATAACATTGACATACCGGCCCATATGTGCTATTTGGAAAAGAATTAACTGTTTATGATTGTGTCGATTTTGTGGGCGTTCTATCCGGATCCGGTTCTAAAGTGGACCGTTTCCAGGTTGGATCGATCAATCGACCGATCATCTGTCGGAGGATTTATGGAAGGAAATATCATAGCCTTTTCCATTCCCAAGGGTGGAAACGGAAAGACATCGATGACGAGAAACCTGTCTGCGCTGTTTTCAAAAAGAGGAAAAACGCTTGTTGTTGACATGGACAGCCAGGGAAATGTTACAAACTACTTTCTCGGAAGATACGAAGAGGGAGAGAAGAAAGGTTGGAGAAGAAAGTTGGATGACGAGAATCACGTGGCCAACCTTTTTCTCGGGAAAAGACCAAAACCCCTTGAACTTGCTGAAAACCTATATCTTGTCGGAAGCAACATCCATCTTCTGAAATTTGAGGAGCAACCCAATCTCGACTCCTATCACACACTGAAGGACTATCTCACTCCGCTGAAGAAGGTGTACGACTACATCCTTGTGGACTGTCCGCCGTCGCTCAGTCTTCTTACAACAAACGCCTATCTTGCCGCCGATTACATAATCGCCCCGGTCGACTCCACGGAGGACACTCTCGATTCAGTGGACATACTCAACTGGTTCACGGAAAAAAGGAGGAAATTCAATCCGAGGTTAAAACTTCTAGGTATTGTTCTTGCCAACTACAAGGAGAACGACAGAATCGATAACGAAATTCGTCGACAGCTGAAAGCTAAATGCGGAGATCAGCTTTTTGATACCAGAATTCCCAACACAACTAAGCTGAAAAGGGCTAGAAGCGAGTATAAAACCGTTTTCGACGCCTTTCCGGAGCACAAAATTTCAAGGGCCTACCGCCACCTTTACAATGAAATTATTGAAAGAATTGAAAAAATGGGGGAGTAGATGAGTATATTTGATGACGATCACATTGTTGACCCTCTTGAGGCTCAGGTCGAAAAGGACAAGAAGAAAACTGTCCGAAAACACTACACAATCAAAAAGCACATCTACGATGAAGCCTACAAGAATCTCTATGACGAACAGGTAGCGAATGGTCTGGCGCCACATGAAGTGAGGGTCAACATGAGTGAACACATCGCCAACCTCCTCAAAGAGTACAACAGGAAAATCGAAAAGAAACGGGGACGTTCCTAAGTAAGTGATGGGTCACAGTGAACTTGTGACTGGCGATGAGAGGGTAGGTTGTCAGTAATGGTAGACTTCGCCGCCGGTGATAAACTGTATGGTCGTTGGTTGAAATTATTTTTGATTTTCTAACGCATTAAATAGTTTGCCGACCTTTTTTGCATCTCAGGAATATCTTTTCGACATTTCAGGCAGTTCTATTAAGTGACTATCGATTGTTGCAAGCTTCTGTATATTTTATTCTGGAAATATTAATTGCCGAAAATTCCTGAAATTTTCTCTCATGGCAAATTATTTCACTTTACTATTCTGATAGGGTTTTTCGTCCCTGGTAAGCATGTTGAGGTGTTTCTAAGGGGAAGTGTTCTCTGATTCGACTACATACTGTCCCTTGAATTTTTCGGGATCGAGAAGGGGGATAGCGGTTTTGTAATTTTCGTTGAGAACCTTAATGAATTCGTTGGCGATTATGGCGTGACCGAGGTTGTTGGGGTGAACACCGTCTATGCTGAAAACCGTTCTTTCTGGATCGAGAAGTATGTGCTCACCGGAGTAGCCTGCAAATGGGTTTTCTGAAGTAGGATCGAGCAGGGATCTTATATCCACAAGGGGAATATTTTCTTTCTCGGCAATCATTTTTATGAGGGAGTTGAAAAAGTTGAGTCGCGCGATCATTGAAGATCTTTCATCGTTTGTGACAGTGAATTCTCCGGCGAGAACAGTTCCGCATTTTTCTCTGCCCTCTGTTAATTCGGAAGCGATGGAATAATCCACACCCTCGGATACAAGAGTTTCACTGTCCGGAATTCCGGCGCCTGTTTCCATCATTTCCATAAGTCCGAACAGTGTAATTCCGGAAACTTTTTGCTCTTCAACGAGAATCGGAATGTAGAGAGGTTTTTCTTCTGTTCCGAAATTAATAGGCTGAATAGTATCAAAATCAAAGAGCATGGCGGTTCCGTCAATGAATACTCTGTTCAGCGTGTTTTCGAAAGGCAGAGCAGGTGGAATATTGGCTATTATCAGGTTGGTTTTCATGGATTTGATTTCTTTGACAATGCCGGTGTACTCATCCTCAAATTCATCCTTTTCGGTCAAATGTTCCGAATCTCCTCCATTGAGAAGGGCCGTGAGTATGTCGTTGCTTCCGATCCATAGAAAAATATAGTCGGGAGAGAGCATCTTCGCCTGTTCGATTACGGTTTTCGGACTTTCCGGGAAAAGGATGCTGTTCCTTAGAACGATGTCGAAGAATATGTTGTTCTTTGAAAGTGCTTCGGATGCAAATGTTGTGTTTCTCAAATCGAAAAGACGGGCTCCGTTGATGCCAAGGTTGTTGTACGGTTCTTTCTGATTCTGATTTTCGAGCAGTTCAGAAATCTCGAGAACTATTTCCGCGGGATTATAACTTTCGGCCCAAATTTCATATTCAGGATTCATATCCTCATCCAGAAAAAGTGGTGTACGATAGGGAGGGATACCGAATCCCGGATCAGAAACCCAGGGCTGCGTGAAGTTTTCAACTATCCCCATCTGTTTTGCAATTAGGAAGGGAAATGAGTTTTCCTGGAAACTTCTTTTCAACCCGGCATCCTGAATTCCCATCGTAATGCTGTCTCCGAGAAATACGGAAACCGGTTGGGATGTGGTTTCTTCATTTTCCGTTTTTGAGCTTTCTGCGCATGAGATGAGAATGATGAAAAGAATGAAAATCACCGCCTTCATTTTTCCCTCCGCTTTTTCCGACCGTTCAGGATCAATAAAAATATAACCCAATAAATGCCGAAAGATATATGTGGGACGAAACTTTTATCTTTCCTGCTGCATCCTATCTACATCGAGCTATGGGTTTTGATGGAGAATTTTTCTCAAAATTTCGGGAATTTAGTGTAAGAGCAAATTGCCATGGTTTTTAAACAGCTATATAATTTAAAGAGGGGTCTGTCGGAGGGTGTCGTGAAAAATTTCTGGATAATAGTTTTCGCCGTTTTACTCATGCTTCTGTACTTCAGCAGAGTTTCGAGAAAAGGAGAGAATGGGGGTGATTTTATGGATGTAAATTCAGGTGATTACTACACGGAAAAACGCGAGAGGATGGTTGAGCGGCAGATAAAGAGCAGGGGAGTGGGAAATAAAAATGTCCTTGATGCCATGAATCGTGTGCCCAGAGAGGAGTTCGTGCCAAAACAGGCTCGGGAGTTTGCATACGAAGACACACCGCTTCCTATCGGTCTGGGTCAGACCATCTCCCAGCCGTACATAGTCGCACTGATGACCGAACTTCTTGAGCTCAAGAAGAGTGACAAAGTTCTTGAAATCGGTACGGGGTCGGGATACCAGGCCGCGGTCATTGCAGAGATCGTATCCGAAGTCTACACCATAGAAATTGTCGCAGAGCTTGCGCAGCAGTCAGCCGAAAGACTGAAAAATCTCGGTTACGAAAATGTGAAGGTCAGGGCAGGGGACGGATATAAAGGCTGGCCGGAACATGCACCTTTCGATGGAATTATCATAACCGCTGCAGTAGACCATCTTCCCAAACCTCTTCTGGAACAGCTGAAAATGGGTGGCAGACTTGTCTATCCGAAGGGCGATCCGATGTCCGTGCAGGAGCTGGAGGTTGTGAAAAAAACTGAAAAGGGTCTGGAGAGGCGCCTTGTCACCTACGTCCGTTTTGTCCCGATGACGGGAGAGGCTCTGAGACAAAAGAGCGATCAGTAGAGATTTTTCGTTATGGATTAATTCTTGTTCTGATAGAGAACTTAACGATTTGACTTCGATTTTCGCTGTACTTCAAATTAACATTTGATATTGACAGGCTTTCTTCTACCAGGGATGATGTTGCCTTTATCTTGAGCATATCCCCATCATTAACTGTTGCGGAACTTCCTGATTCAACTCCGTTAACTATGAGAAATCCGTTTTCTACCGTAACATCGACAGATCCATCCTTTTCGGGAGTAACAATTTCAACTTCATTGGAAATATGCTCCGAACCAGGTTCAGAAAAGGTCACAGGATCGAAATGTGGCGCAAAGAGATATCTTACAAATTGCGGAGTGGCACTTTCGATATTTGTTCCGTTACCAATCTGTCCGTAGTTATTGCTCCCCCAGCAGTAGAGTTCGCCACTTGTTGATACTGCACAGCTGTGAGATTGACCGTTGGAAGAGATTGAGAATTTTTTTTCTGCTGCAACAGCTGTAGGTATGTTTCTGTCATCGTAACCGCCGTTCCCGATTTGTCCGCTGTCGTTTGAACCCCACATGAATAGACCGAAATTCATATCGATTCCCGAACTGTCTAGATGGTGTGCATCGACGGATAGCCATTTTCCTTCAACTTTTTCATTGGAACCGCCACTTCCCAGTTGCCCGTTTCCATTGCCTCCGGTGCACTGAATGCTGTTTTCAAAATCAATTCCACAGGAGTGGAAGTAACCTCCGGCAATAGAGTGCCTTTTTCCTGCTTTTTCAACAAGAGCAGGGTAAAGGACCGATTGGCCCCATTCGTGGTAAAATTTTCCGCTGCCGTTTCCCCAGTGATAGACGGTTCCGTCCTGCGATATTCCGTTGGAAAAGTTATTTCCCGTTGAAATAGAAACCATATTTATTCCGGAGGCTACGGGAACAGGATTTTCCCTTTTTACTTTTGTTCCGTCACCAATTTCTCCTTCATTGTTTTCTCCCCAGCAGTATGTTGATCCGTCACTCTTCAATGCGCATATGTGACTGTTTCCGACGGATACCTCCATCCAGTCGTTATCCTGGCCAATTCGAGGCGGCAGATATACTCTTGCCGTTCCCAGTTGGTACTGGCTCCAGCAGTATAGGGCACTATCTTCATCAATGGCGCATGTCTTGTAGTAGCTCGTTGATACCTTATTCCATGAAGTGTCTTCATTGTTTTTGATTCTCGTATAACTTTCATAGTCCTCTTCGTCACCCGCATTGTAGCCCGACCCCCAGCAGAGGAGTTTTCCATCGGATGAAATGATACAAGTATTTTCTCTTCCAGTTGCCACTTTATACTTCAGATCTTTCCTGCTGAGGATAACTCTTGAGCGGTTGACTGCAGAGAGGTAGGAGACCTCGATATTGCTCACTGCGGGATGGTAGTATCTTTTTTCAGAGCCTGAGTTGAGCTTTATCGATACTGTATCACCGTCTTTGACGTTGACTTCCTGACCTGATTCCTGGTCGTTTACAAGAACTATTCCGTAATCGACTGCAATCTTCGCATTTGGGATACTTTCCGGGAGCACTACTGTAACCGGAGTTGACGTGTAGTCTTTTTCAGCTATTGTCTTGTTGATCACCTCGTCTTTTATGTCGAAGTATGGTTCGCTTCTTGTTGTGATTGAGAACGTTGCCTCTTCTGTATTACCGGCTCCGTAGGAAATTGTAAGTTTTGAGGAGGCGGTTTCACCGTGCTGTTCGCCGGTAGTCAGAGTTATTGCTACCTTATCTCCATCTGAAACTTCTGCATTTTGGCCGCGATCCTCCCCGTTTACAAGTAGTGTTCCGTTATCGATAGCAGCTGTCGCAGTATTAATTCCTTCGGGAAGAATAACCACCTCTTCGCTGGAAGTATGGATACTCTTCAGGTCGGCATTTGTGACACTGTTGAATCCCAGATGTTTTACGCTGGCTATTTTGACGGGTACCTCTCTTTCTTCTTGTGTTCCGTCTCCAATCTGTCCGTAGTCATTTTTTCCCCAGCAGTAAAGTTCGCCTTCCGCTGTGATGAAACAGCCGTGGTAGTAGCCTATAGTTATTAAGGAGGCTCTTCTGTTTTCTTCGAAGGGAATCGGTCTGTTAGGGGTTGTTCCATCGGTTTCGTCAACGAATTTTGTATTACCCCAATAGTGCATTTTTTCATCAATATCAATCATTGCCGATATGCGGTTGAATCCCGTTTCTACAATTATGGGATTCTTTGCCGTATCTACTTTTAGATACCTGTTGCTCTTCTCGTAATCTCCTGTTCCAAGAGCACCTCCCAGATTTTCTCCCGTACAGAAAAGGTTGTCGTGAGAGTTTATCGCACAGCTGTGATAGTTGGCTGAGGAGAGATACTTCCATCTGTTTTCACTTACCGCCAGTGTTGGTATTTCCACCCCATGTTCGTTGGACCCTGTACCGAATTGACCGTGACCGCCATAACCCCAGCAGTAAATTGAACCGTTCGATTTTATTGCGCAGAAATGACTGGTCCCGCTGGAAATTTGTGTCCAGTCATTATCTGTGCCGACCCGTTCAGGGGATTTGTTGTATTCGGTTTCGACAAGGTAATTGTTTCCCCAGCAGTAGGTCGAACCGTCCGTTTTAATTGCACAGGTGTTAGATGATCCTAAAGCCATATCTCTCCAATTGCTGTCGTTGCCCACTTTTTCAGGTTGATAATGTGGTTCATTTGTACCGTTTCCAAGTTGGCCGGCATTGTTACTGCCCCAGCAGTAGAGTGTGCCATTGGTTTTTATTCCACATGTATGGTTGACACCAGTTGCAACTCTTTCCCAGTCGTTGTCATTACCTACTCTTGTGGGATAAGGATTTTCAGCCTCGGTTGTGCCGGTTCCAAGTTGACCATCGTTGTTTGAGCCCCAACAGTAGAGTGCACCGGAAGTGTTGATAAAGCATGAGTGGTAATTATTGGAACTCAATTTCCCATAAGCCGAATCGTTGTGGAGGAAGAATTTTGCTTTCTGGGAAACACTGTTGTATGTGACAGTAATTTTAGAGCTTTTATGCCTGTAGTAGGCCGTGGTGTCACCTGTGTTGAGTTTGACTGCGACAATATCTCCGTTTTTCACATCAGCCTCTTTCCCGGATTCCTGATCGTTGACGAGAATCACACCGTTGTCGATGGATATGTGTGCCGTCGGAATGCTGTCGGGAAGCGTTACGGTAACCGGAGTCGATGTGTAGTCTGTTTCCGGCATTGCGTGATGAATAACCTCGTTTTTGATTGTGAAGTAGGGCTCGACTCTTGTTGTTATCGAGAAAGTTGTCTCTAAGGTTTCTCCATTTTCTGTCTTCAATGTGACTTTTGAGGAAATTGTTTCACCATGTTCATCACTTGAAGTGAGCTTTATTGATATTTTGTCGTTTTCTTTAACTTCGGCGCTCTGCCCCTGCTCTTCACCGTTGATTATGAGAGTACCGTTGTCGATCGAAACTGTCCCGGATCCGGTTATCCACTCTTCGTTTGATGTGTATGTTTTGTTCAGATCCGCGTTTTGAACTTCCTTGAAAAAGAGTTTGCTGCCGGACAGCATTAGTTTGGGTGTCTTAACTCGAGGTTGTTCCTCAATTTTTGTTGCGTCGATCTGTCCATACTCGTTATTTCCCCAGCAGTAAACATCACCATTTTCTGTGAGAGCGCAAGTGTGGGAGCTGCCGGTTCCCAATGTTGAAAATTTTTCACTCTCCATGATGTTAAACGGTGTCGTTACCGTATTGTTCCAATCCGGTGAAACACCGTTTCCGATCTGGCCAAAAGAGTTATCACCGCCCATGAAAAGGGAGCCTTCGAATGAGATCATTCCGTTTACCGCGCCAGAAGAGGATCCTTTTAAAAGCCTGTAATGGCCGTCTTTCAGCCATTGAAAATCATCATAGGGATAATATATGCTACCGTCTTTTTTCAGTCCGATTATTCTTCCGATATTGATTGAAATTGATTCAAAATTTATATCTTTGAATAGTTGTGTGGGAGATTCGATTTCAAGGTAGTCATGGGTAATTCCGTCAATTTCCAAACTGTTAAAGGCTCCCCAGAAATAGATGCTGTTGTCATTTTTTACAGCCCATTGACCTTGATCCTCACAAGATACAAATTTCCAATTGTTATCGTTGCCTACCTGAGTGAAGGTTGGAGAGCTTTCGGAATTATCATGCTTCCATCTTTCCCAGCACCACAGTGTTCCATTTGTTTTTATACCGCAAATATGACCGCCACTCTGCGAAATACTTTGCCACTCACCAGTTTCACTTAGTTTTTCAGGGCTCATTTTATATTGATAGTTCTCAGACTTGTCTTTGGCTTCTTCAATGGTTCTGTAAGGAATTTCTCCCCAACAATATAAGGTTCCGTCTTTCTTTATTGCACATATGTTCTGTTCGCTGCAGCTGACGCTGTCCCATGATCCGGGTTCACCGACGAGAATCGGGGTGTCTGTGAACGAACCGGCAATATATCCGATCGCAGTTTCATTTTTTCCCCAACAGTAGAGGTTCTGGTTCCTGTCAACAAAACAAGAAGAATCTCCTTTAATGCAGAATCTGGTAAACGCCTCTTTCCTGTTTAGTAGAAATAGAACACTCTCCTCGACATCCATATAAGTTATCGTTATCTCAGTTTTAGCCGGTTTGAGGTAGTGATACTCATCTCCTGAGTGGAGTTTTATCTGGAATTTATCTCCGCTTACCAGTTTTGTCTCTTTTCCTTTCTCCTCGCCGTTGACGAGTATCACACCTTTTTCGATTTTTATCGTAGCTTGGGATATGTTTGCGGGGAAATTAACTTCTCTTTCCTTTGTCGTATAGAATTTGTCGGCTTCAACCAGCTGAAGAATTTCATTTTCGAGTCCGATGTAACCCTGAACTCTCGTTGTTACGGAAAATTCGCAGGAGAGATTGTGGTTTCCTTCGTAGCTGACAGTAAGTTCTGACTTTACGGCTTCATTAAGATTCGATGATGAAGTGATTGTGATGGCAATTTTGTCACCGTTTTTGACTTCGGCGCTTGTTCCGCTCTCTGTTCCATTTACAACCAGCGTGCCGTTATCGATTGCTGCGGTGGCATTTTTTATGCTCTCGGGAAGAACGATCAGCTGTTCTTTTGATGTGTATTCGATATTGAGATCTGCATCAGTAACAGTTTCGTTCGCAAGAGTGAAGTACTCGTCACCTCTTGTTGTTACTGAAAAAATACCTGCGTTAAGCTGGTTTTCGGGGTAGGAGACAGAGAGAGTTGAGCTGACTTCACTGTTGTAATCCAGGCTTGCTGTGAGCTTTACCGACACTTTGTCACCAGCTTTTACTGTGGCATGATCATCGGCTTCAGTTCCATTTACAACAATGGTTCCGTTGTCTACAGTTGCTTCGGCAGATTGAACGGAAGGAGGAAGCACTATTGTAACTTCCTCTGATGTGTAGTCGGTTTTCAATTCCGCATTTTCAACAGGCGTGAAGTTAATCGCAAAATCGTATTTGTTGATTACCGTGTCACCGTCGCTATCCACGTAATCTTCGAATTTGGGAACATCGATTGTGAGTCCCAATGATTCGTATCTCTTGAATAGATTGTCCCGAATCTGAGAAAGGTTGAGATTTATGTTGCTTTCGGTGATTGCGTTAACGAACGCTCCGTTGTCGAGAGTTCCATCCGTTTTTATATCCTGTGAGATTTTGGAAATCATTTCAGAAAGTTCTGCTACTCCGTTGTTCCCCTGAAGAACAGCGGATATGGCCAGGAGTATTGCGTTGGCATCGCCGTTTTTCGCTATGTCCATCTCCTGGAAGCTTGAATCTATCTGGTCAGGAATGTGGAAGATATTGAGAATTTCCCGTTCCGCCTGAACTCTTGCATCTTCAAATGATTTGTTCTGTTCATTTATAAGATGCTTGATTCGCTCTCTTTCCAGCGTTGTCAGGATGTTTATGTTGACCGGTTTGTTCTCCGAGGGTTTTGAAAGAACTTTGAACCTGATTCCCGCTTCGGAAAGTTTCCCCTTGACCTCGTCAAAGTAGAAACCGAATGCGGTTACTTCAAGAAAAGGCGATGAGAAGCCCTTGTCGAGAGTGAATCCTCCGAAATCGTTTTCGGTTTCCGTGAGAAATGTGGTTCCCTTGGGCACAAGTGACGAATCCAGTTCCTGAACCTTGATTTCGCTTCCCTGGATAAATGGGCCTTTCTGTATAAATCCTTTCAGGTTTTTTGAAACGGTTTCAGATGATGACTGGTTGTCGTCACGGTTCTTCTCTTTGCTGTTGTCACAGCCTGAGAAAGTTAAAATAGAGGTTAAAATCGAAATAATTAAGAGTTGTTTGATAAATTTTCCATCCATGCCGAAACTCCAGTGAATGTATCAATAAATAAACTAATTTTAAATAAATGCACCATAAAGATATGATGGTTTGAATTTTAAATCAAGATTATTTTGTAGGGTTTATGATATTAAGAGTTGTGTTAAAAATTAAAACAAATTCTATTTGAAGGTTACTCAACCACGACATCTGTATTTTCAACATTTTTTAATTTCAGGTTTTTCATGGAAATCGCAAGAACCGGAATAAGGGTGTCCTTACCTGTTCCGTTACCGAGCTGACCTGCGTTGTTTTTTCCCCAGCAGTAAATTTCACCCTCTGTTGAAATGAAACAGCCGTGGTATTGAGCAATTGTTACGGATGAGACCGATTGTTCAATATCGAAGGGGATCGGTGTGTTTTGTTTGTTGCCGGATTCCATATATAGAAACTTTGTATTGCCCCAATGGAAAAGTTTATTGTTGATGTCTATCATTGCAGATGTGTAATGATTACCCATGCTTAAGTAGATAGGCGTGGCCTGTGAGTCAACAGCTGAATAAATATCGCTTGACGCATTTGTTCCTGTGCCGAGTGCGCCGTAAAGGTTCTTGCCTCTGCAGAACAGTTTGTCCGAATCGTCTATTGCACAGATGTGATAGGTCGCCGGTTCAATGGACTTCCATTTTTTTTCACTATCTACAAGTGTGGGTTCTGTATGTGTGTAAATACCCATTTCTTGATCCGATTGCCAGCAGTAGAGAGAGCCGTCGGTTTTTGCGGCACAGTAATGTTTTCCGCCTCCGATGATGTAGCTCCAGTCGCTTTCATCACCGACTCTAAGTGGAGTATTGTTTTCCGGAGTTTCACCCTCTTGGAAATCCAGCAACGTGTTAATTCCCCAGCAGTAGAGAGAACCGTCTTTTTTCAATGCGCAGGTATTGTTCCCGCCTGATGCCACATATTTCCAGTCACTATCGGTTCCCACTTTTACAGGATGGTATCGATCTTTATTTGATCCGTCCCCAAGCTGGCCGAAATTGTTCTGTCCCCAACAGTAGAGTGCGCCATTTGTCTTGATTGCACAGGTATGGCTACCTCCGGCTGTTACTTTTTCCCAATCGTTGTCTGATCCGATTTTTACCGGTGATAAAGAGTAATTGCCAGGTCCGATCCCCAAAGAGCCTGAGGAGTTCTGTCCCCAGCAGTAGAGTGCGCCGGCGGTGTCGATTGCACATGTGTGATGGGATTGAGAGCTTAACTTGCCGTAAGCTGATTCGTTGTATAGGTAGAATCTGGATTTTATGACAGCATCAACGTAGCTCACTGTTATTTCGCTGATTTTATGCCTGTAGTAGGCCGTGGTGTCTCCAGTGTTGAGTTTGATTGCGACAATATCACCGTTTTTCACATCAGCATCTTTCCCGGATTCCTGATCGTTGACGAGAATCACACCGCCGTCGATGGATATGTGTGCAGTCGGAATGCTGTCGGGAAGCGTTACGGTAACCGGAGTCGATGTGTAATCGGTCTCCGGCATTGCGCGGTGAATAACCTCGTTTTTGATTGTGAAGTAGGGCTCGACTCTTGTTGTTATCGAGAAAGTTGTCTCTAAGGTTTCTCCATTTTCTGTCTTCAATGTGACTTTTGAGGAAATTGTTTCACCATGTTCATCACTTGAAGTGAGCTTTATTGATATTTTGTCGTTTTCTTTAACTTCGGCGCTCTGCCCCTGCTCTTCACCGTTGATTATGAGAGTACCGTTGTCGATCGAAACTGTCCCGGATCCGGTTATCCACTCTTCGTTTGATGTGTATGTTTTGTTCAGATCCGCGTTTTGAACTTCCTTGAAAAAGAGTTTGCTGCCGGAAATTATTAGTTTGGGTTCCGTAATGTATCTGTTGTTTTCCATATCTGTGGCGTCTATTTGACCTGCATTGTTTAGACCCCAGCAATAAATATCTTCACTTTCTGTTACAGCACAAGCGTGCTCCGCATTGGAAAAAATTGAAAAGAATCTCTTGTCTTCCATTATGCTCTGGAACTCTTCGTAATGCTTTTCTTCTACCTTGCCGTTAGCAATGCCTCCCGTAAAGTTTGAACCCTTTGCGTGAAGTTTGCCATCGAATGAAATTTTGTAAATAGAGATTCCAATTGCGGCCGTTCTTCCCGTTGTAACATCGTGTTGGGAATAGTGAATATTTCCCCTCCTTGTTAGTAGGCTAATATGTCCAAAAGTGTTTTCTATCCTGTATGTTTTTAATACTTCCTGAGGCAAGTCGGTTTCGAAAGATACATTAGTAAAATCATTTTCATCTATTGGAATATTACCCCAGCATAAAAAAGAATGGCTGTTTTTAAAACTACATTTGATGCGGCTGTTTGTCAAAATGTACCAATCATTATCTTTACCTATCCTTTTGGGTTCTACTGGAATAAATTGTCCTGAACCACTAGAGCTTTCAGTAGCAAAGTCTCTCAAGCACCATATGGAACTGTCCTTTTTTATACCGCAAACATAATTATCCTGTGCAGTTACATCCTTCCATGCATGCTTCTCACCAATTTGCATAGGTTTATCTTTATACGAACCAGTCTGATCGTCTGCGTGGCCCCAACAGTATAAGTTTCCGTTTTTTGTAATGCCGCAGGTCCTGCTGTCACGGCAACTTACAGTTTCCCATGTTCCCGGTTCTCCGACCACTTCCGGTTGTGTTTCAAATATTCTTTCACCTATACCAAGCTGTCCTCTTTCGTTATTTCCCCAGCAGTAGAGCGAGTTGCTTCTGTTTATGTAGCATGCATGCGAAGATCCTGCACAGAATCTCTTAAACGCCTCTTTCCTGTTGAGAAGAAAAATCGCCTTTTCTTCAGTATTAAGATAACTGATTGATATCTCAGTTTTAGCCGGTTTGAGGTAGTGGTACTCATCTCCTGAGTGGAGTTTTATCTGGAATTTATCTCCGGTTACCAGTTTTGTCTCTTTTCCTTTTTCCTCGCCGTTGACGACTATCACGCCTTTTTCGATTTTTATTGTGGCTTCGGATATGTTCGCGGGGAAATTAACTTCTCTTTCCTTTGTCGTATAGAATTTGTCGGCTTCAACCAGCTGAAGAATTTCATTTTCAAGTCCGATGTAACCCTGAACTCTCGTTGTTACGGAAAATTCGCAGGAGATGTTGTGGTTTCCTTCGTAGCTGACTGTAAGTTCTGACTTTACGGTTTCATTAAGATTCGATGATGAAGTGATTGCAATGGCAATTTTGTCACCGTTTTTGACTTCGGCACTTGTGCCGCTCTCTGTTCCGTTGACGACCAGTGTTCCGTTATCGATTGCTGCGGTGGCATTTTTTATGCTCTCGGGAAGAACGATCAGCTGTTCTTTTGATGTGTATTCGATATTGAGATCTGCATCAGTAACAGTTTCGTCCGCAAGAGTGAAGTACTCGTCACCTCTTGTTGTTACTGAAAAGATACCTGCGTTAAGCTGATTTTCGGGGTAGGCGACATAGAGAGTTGAGCTGACTTCACTGTTGTAATCCAGGCTTGCTGTGAGCTTTACCGACACTTTGTCACCAGCTTTTACTGTGGCATGATCATCGGCTTCAGTTCCATTTACAACAACGGTTCCGTTGTCTACAGTTGCTTCTGCAGTTTGAACGGAAGGAGGAAGCACTATTGTAACTTCCTCTGATGTGTAGTCGGTTTTTAATTCCGCATTTTCAACGGGAGTAAGGTTAATTGTGAAATCGTATTTGTTGATTACCGTGTCGCCGTCGCTGTCTACGTAATCTTCGAATTTGGGAACATCGATTGTGAGTCCCAATGATTCGTATCTTTTGAATAGATTGTCCCGAATTTGAGGCAGGTTGAGATTTCTGTTGCTTTCGGTAATCGTGTTAATGAACGTTCCGTTATCGAGTGTTCCGTCTGTTTTTATGTCCTGTGAGATTTTTGAAATCATTTCAGAGAGTTCAGCCACGCTTTTTGTTCCCTGTAGAATAGCTGAAATGGCGAGAAGAACAGCGTTTGCCTCTCCCTTCCTGGCTATATCCATCTCCTGGAAATTGGAATTTATCTGGTCCGGAATGTGGAAGATATCGAGAATTTCCCTTTCCGCCTGAACTCTTGCCTCTTCAAATGATTTGTTCTGTTCATTTATCAAATGTTTGATTCGCTCTCTTTCCAGCGTTGTCAGGATGTTTATGTTGACCGGTTTGTTCTCCGAGGGTTTTGAAAGAACTTTGAACCTGATTCCCGCTTCGGAAAGTTTCCCTCTGACCTCATCAAAGTAGAAACCGGATGCGGTTACTTCGAGAAATGGCGATGAGAAGCCCTTGTCGAGAGTGAATCCTCCGAAATCATTTTCCGTTTCCGTAAGAAACGTCGTTCCCTTGGGCACAAGTGACGAATCCAGTTCCTGGACCTTGATTTCGCTGCCCTGGATAAAAGGACCTTTCTGGATAAATCCTTTGAGGTTTTTTGAAACAGTTTCAGATGACGACTGGTTGTCGTCAATGTTCTTCTTTTTGCTGTTGCCGCAGCCGGAGAAAGCGAAAATAGAGGTTAAAATCGAGAAAATAAAGAGTCGTATGATAAATTTTTCATTCATGCCTAAACTCCTGAGAATGTATCAATTAATTATCTTTTCTTTTGATAAGGCTCGACAGTATATGATTCTTGGAATTTTAAATCAAGAATATTTTATTTAGTTTTAAGATTAAATGCGGAAATTAGAAAGAAAGTAAATTTTATTTAAAAATGTAGAGTCTCAATGAAACGAAAGTGTAGGGACGGAGATCATTCGGGTTGGTGTTTTCGTATACGCTTCCGTCTTTCAAAAGGATGTCGAAGTCGAACAGGTTTTTGTCGCCGATCTTCACTTCGTCGCTAATATCCACCATTTTGCCGACCGATATCGCTCCGGGGCACCATCCGTTTCGCGGATATTTCCATGTCCCGTACTGATTCGAAACGGGATTCTGGTCGCAGTCGGCTCTCCATGGATTGGTGGAGGAGACAATCTCATCATTTACGATTATGTCGTGGCGCATTTCACAGAATTCTGCGCAGTTGAGGGTGTTGTTGAATGAGTGCCCTGTGGTTGTAAGATGTGCGACTACTCTTTTTGCTTCCTTGGGGATGGTGACTTCTACCGGTTCGTACTGTGAATCCACGCTCTTTTCAGGTTCCATTTCGCCGACAGTTGTATTCTTGAATCCCCAGATGTTTATAACTTCATCCGCTGTCTTCTTTTCTCCGGGATAGAAGACAAATTTGACTGTTATTCTCCATCCTTCGCCCTGATCGTGCCCGGGGCCTACCCATGTGTCGATGAACGATTTTAGTTTCTGCTTGCCTGTGAAGAGATGCGCCATTTCGGTAACATCAATGTATTCGCACATTGCCAAGCGATAGGGAGTTATGTGGCGGGTGATCTCGATTACCTCACGCTTCTCTTCATCATCCGCATTCTTTATGAGCTGGATGCTTCCCGTGCGGTCCCAGTGGTCACAGAGGCCGTTTTCAGGACACTCCAGCTTGAGCATCAGGCCCACCTGGGCCCAGTTTTTCTCTGCAGGAAACGTTACATCAGCTTCGATATCTCTCTTGTTATCTTCTCCTGCAAAGTAGTGGTCGGCCTGATCGAAGGCTGTAACCACTACGACATCCTCGGGAAAATCCTCTTCAGGACACTGATACCAGGGAGCTGCATCTTTGAAGTTGTAGAGAGTAACGCTCTTTATCGGTTCTTCGTCCACATCTGCATCGGGATCTGTATCGATTTTTTCATCATCCTGGATATGATCCTGATCGGTAGTTGTATCTTGAACTTCTTTTTCGTCTTTACCCGAACTGTCGTCAGAACATCCCAGTATGAAAAATGCGATGATAACGGCAAGAAAAATAAATGGGTTTTTCATTCGGCTCTCCATAATATTTCATAAATATGAAAATATTATAGATGTAATAATTAAATTATCTAATATTTTTTTTAAATGGTTGCTTATTTGGAAGGGTTGAAAAGATCTATAACCGTTATCTCCGGCGGTGAGAAAAACCGGATGGGAGGTCCCCATGTGCCGGTTCCTCGGTTGACGTAGATCTTTGTTCCGTCTCCGTTGGTGTACATTCCCCTTATTCTGGGGTAGGGGATCATTACGAAAAGGGAGAAGGGAAAAATCTGGCCTCCGTGTGTGTGGCCGGAGAGCTGAAGATCGATGGTTCCGTCCACACCGTCCTCAGGGAACGGTCTGTGTTTGAGAAGAACTGTATAGCAGCCGGGAACAATGTGAAGAGGTCTCTTCTCCTCAAAAAAAGGGGATTGATCGTCAACACCGGCTATGGTAAGGCCCTCCTTTACGATAGATCTGCCCCGAAGAAGGGTGAATCCTGAAGCCCAGGTAAAACGTATGCTTTCTCTCATTCCGTAGTAAAATTCATGATTTCCGGTAACGGCGTATTTACCTAGAGGCGCCTCGATTGTTCTTAGAATTGCGGCAATCTCCTTGGGATGCCTGATCCCTCGATCAATCAGATCACCGGTGGAAACCACAATGTCCGGTGAAAGAGAGTTGACTATATCTCTGACTTTTTCTGCAAAGTTTCTTCCCGTCAGGGGACTGAAGTGGATATCGGAAATCTGTACGATGCGGATTTTGGGTTCGGTAATTTTATCCGTCTCGATTTTTACGAACTCCGCTCTAATGTGTTGAGATTCATACCTTCCGTAGAGCAGAATGAAAAGAGCGATAAGAATGGATGCCGGAAAAGCGAAATTCCGTTTTTTCTTTGCAATCTTAAGGATGATGAGAGAGAGCGGAAAGGCGAACAGAAACAGGAAAACGAATGCGAGCCAGGTGTAACCGATGTTGCCTGACACAATGCTGGTGAGATGGTGACCGTTTCTTGATGAGGCGATGAAGATGAAAGGTGTCGTTGCGAAGATAATTGAAAAAAGGCGAAAGACAAATCTTCCATTCTTCCTTATTTTCGGAATTTTCAGGATGAAGAAGATGTTTAGAAACGAGTAGACCGTGAGGAAGATTGAGGCCACAATTATCACTCTTGCCATTTACTCCTCCCTCTTAAGGCGTACGGAATTTCTGTCTCTTTCAACATTGAACGGGCTGTAATTGGCCTTCGCAGGATCCCTCTTATTTAAAAATCTTGCAAAGTCGACGAGGGTTTCGGTTGAGTGACTGAATCCCTTTTCGATGCTGAAAAGGTGACTGAGGGCACTTGTCCAGAAGGCTTCCCCCTCCATTTCGATCTCATTTCTCGGAATAAGGTAGCTTCCGTCCTCCTTTTTGAACGATTTCCAGAATCTCAGGGCCATTGATGAGGAGAACTCCTCTTCCCTGGAAATATTTCTCGATAACCTGACAAGTTTCTCCTTGAATCCCGAGGGGAGCAGTTTTTCAAGCTGAGGAATAATGTTCAACCGGTAGTGGTTGCGCCTGATGTCGGTATCCATGTTGGAGCTGTCGAAAACGTGCGGTTTTTCCAGCATGATCTCCTCGATCTCCCTTTTTGAAAAGAGAAGAAGGGGACGGATGTATGTAATTTCCCCCTCTTTGCGAAAGGTTTCGATTCCCTTGAGACCGCGAACGCCGGAACCTCGATCGAAAAGACGCATCAGGATAGTCTCCACCTGATCGTCCATGTGGTGGGCTGTGGCAATGTAGCGGTAGTCGCCCTCAGCCGCACTATCCTTGAAAAATCGGTAGCGTTCCGATCTCGCCCGCTCCTCCATGTTTGAACGTTCTGCCCAGAAGGATTTGGGGATTTCCCTTACTGAAAGTGGAATTTTCAGTTCATCACAGCACTTTTGAACAAACAGCGCCTCATCTGAACTTTCTGGTCGCAGGTTGTGATTTATGTGTATGGCACCGACTGAAATTTTCATTCCTTTTCTCAAATCGGCGAGCTGACGGAGAAGGAACAGAGAATCCACACCGCCGCTGACGGCGACAAGTACCCTCGATCCCCTGAGAAACGGAAAATCACGTTCGATTACTTTTTTGAATTTTTTCAACTCTTCTCCATATGAAAAATGACCGGTTGAGGTTTATGATTCCTTTGAAAAAGCCGTCGAATCTTTGATCTCTCTCTTAATCGCGACTTTATCAACAAAATCATTTATGAAAGCGTTGAAGATGTCAAGTTTTGATAATTGTTGCATTGTATCAAAAACTTGAAAAAATAAATTTCATGAGCATTATATACAATGAATATTTTCCGGAGGCAATATGATAAAAGGAAAGGTAATCGGCAGTGTATGGGCGACCAGAAAGGTCGATCAGCTTGATGACAGAAAGCTTCTCCTGGTGGCTGAACTGGACGGTGAAGGCAGGGAAACCGATCACGTGGTGGTCTGCTACGACGATCTGGACGCCGGAACGGGCGATATCGTAACGGTTTCATTCGGAAGCGGTGCCAGAAACACGGTATGTCCGCCGCCGAACAGGCATATTCTTTGTGATGCAGCAGTCAGTATGATTATCGAAGGCGAAAGCCGCAGTGACGGGAGGTCTTAACATGTTCATGGGTAAAGTTATAGGAAACGTGTGGTCAACAGTCAAATGGCCGAAAGTTGAGGGCATAAAACTGCTTATGGTGCGTCCCTACCATCTTGATGAACTTCGCGGAAAGGGCAAAAAAGAAGAGATGGAGATAGTTGTCGTCGCCGACCGTCTCGGAGCCGGAGTAGGTGAGGATGTCGTATGCTCGTTCGGACATGCCGCACGTGTTGCAATGGACGAACTTTTCGGAAAAGACGGCAATCCCATCACCGCAATAGATGCAGCCGTAGTCGCAATCGTCGATCAGTACAGGGTTGAAAACTGATCCCGGTATGATTGAAAAGGCTCTCGATCTTCTTAAAAAATTCTACGGATACGACAGCTTCCGTCGTTCTCAGGAAAGGGTTGTAAAAAGCATTCTTTCCGGAAAGGACACCTTGGGAATTCTTCCCACTGGAGGCGGAAAATCCATCTGCTACCAGATCCCCGCACTTGTTTTCAAGGGAACCACCATAGTTGTCTCTCCCTTGATTTCATTGATGAAAGATCAGGTCGATCAGTTGCACGAAATGGGAATTCCCGCCACCTACCTCAACAGCTCCCTTACGAAAAAGGAGTTTGTGGAGAGGCTGAGAAAGATATCCGAAGAAGCGTATAAAATTGTATACGTTGCTCCCGAGCGTCTTTCAACGGAAAGCTTTTCGACACTTGTATCGAAAATGAATATTCCCATGGTTGCCGTCGACGAAGCGCACTGTGTCAGTAAGTGGGGGCACGATTTCAGGCCCAGCTACCTCCGGATTCCCGAATTTCTGAAACGGCTCAGGGAGGACCCCATTGTCGCCGCTTTTACGGCAACTGCAACCGAGAAGGTGCGTGAAGACATAGTTTCAAATCTTCTGCTCAACAAGCCGCTTGTTCATATGGGAGGATTCGACAGACCCAACCTTTCATTTTCAGTACTTCGAGGAGTGAACAGGAAGGAGTATCTGCTCAGTTTTTTGAGAAGCCGGATCAACCAGACCGGGGTCGTCTACGCCTCAACCAGAAAAACTGTTGAAAATCTCCACGAATACCTGATGGGACACGGATTTGCCGCCGGACGCTACCACGCGGGACTCTCCGACAGCGAGCGAAAGGAGATGCAGGAGGCGTTTCTCTACGACGACATCCAGGTCATGATTGCGACGAACGCCTTCGGAATGGGAATCGACAAGAGCAACGTCAGGTGGGTTGTACACTACAACATGCCCGGTGATCTCGAATCCTACTACCAGGAGGCTGGACGAGCCGGAAGGGACGGTGAACCAGGCGAATGTATTATGCTGTTTGCGCCAAATGATGTGAATACCCAGCGCTACTTCATAGAGGAATCCGAAGCGGACGACGAAGTGAAGCGCATGTCTACCGAGAGATTGAATCGCATGGTAGGTTACTGCCACACAGACGGCTGTCTACGCAGTTACATACTCTCCTATTTCGGCGAATCATCAACAGCCGACGAATGCGGAAACTGTTCGAACTGCAACGACACGAGAGAGCGGCGGGATGTGACAATCGACACCCAGAAGATACTCTCCTGCGTAAAGCGAATGAAGGAGCGCTTTGGAGCCGCCATGGTTGCGATGGTACTCAAGGGATCCAAGGACAAAAGAGTCCAGGAGTTCGGGTTCGAACAGCTGAGCACCTACGGCATCATGGAGGTTTATCCCAAAAAAATTATCGGAGATTTGATACAATTTCTCATATCGGAAAACTATCTTGAGCTTTCGGACGGGAAATATCCGGTTCTCAGCGTTACCGAGAGAGGGATGCGCGTCCTGAAGGGAAGCGAGAAAGTTTTCAAGAAAGAGTGGCGCATTGAGATGAAGCAGGACAGCGATCTTTTCGAACGGCTCCGGAGACTGAGAAGGGAGCTTGCCTACAACGAGGGTGTGCCTCCCTACATCATATTTTCAGATAAGACACTCAAGGAGATGAGCGCCGTTCTTCCTGAAGATATGGGAGAGATGCTCAGGATTAAAGGGCTCGGTTTGAGGAAGTACAAAAAATATGGAAAATATTTTCTTGAAGAGATTGTTGCCTACCTATCAGATAATCCCGATGCGAAAGGTAGCCGTCGCTACTATCCGGAAGATTGATTGAATAAGCCGCTTTTTATCAAAATTCATCTTGAAATTATAGTTTTTGCATCTACTATATTGCCGAGACCGCTTTCGGAGATTTTTCTATGTACATCTCATCTGCTGAAATCACAAAAATAATAAAAAATTTCTCTCCTGAACTCTCGGTTAGCCTCATTGAGCCCGATCAGGTTCTGCTCAAGTACGGCAAATTACCTCCGGCGATTTTTCTTTTATACGGTATCGATGACGGGGTGGCGGTTCTGGAACAGAAGGGAGTTTTATCATCTCTCCTCTGCTCGAAGGCTTTTGAAAAGGTCGTATCCCTCTTCAACATCAAGATTCCCGAAACAGTCTCCTTTGAGAAAAAAATGGTCCGTGTGAATCTGGATAAACTGATGACTTTCAAAAACTTCAATTTGCAGATAACAAATATCTCAATCGACAATGACGGACTCAGAATTGACATTTAACTTACTGGGTAAAATTTAATGGTTGTTCTGTTAAACTTTATAAAAAGCAGGGTTTTTATCGTTCTCTTTATAGCAGCGGTAGCTTTTACGATGCTTTTTTTCTCGGCTGTTCACGGAGGTAAATCCATGGCTTCTTCAGGAAACGTCCTCGTTAAACGATTTATGGTAAATGTGGGTAAAATGGGTGGCTCATTCAAGGAAAACAGCTACATTGTCTATGAAAAGGGCGCAGGAGAGGCTGTCATAATTGATCCCGGGGCGGTAGACAGCAAAATTGAGGAGTTCCTGAAGGTAAACGCCCTCTCGGTTGTCGGAATTCTTAATACTCACGGCCACTACGATCATATCGGCGGCAACATTTACTATGCGAATCTTTTTAAAGCCGGAATCCAGGCCCACCATTCGGATAAATCGATTTATCCGGAGGGTATGAGGTCCCGGATCACTTTTTTTAAGGGAAACTCTTTGATAAAACTTTCCGGTTTTGAGTTTAAAGTTTTTCACACTCCGGGACACACCGAAGGTAGTGTCTCTTACCTTATCGGCGACCATCTATTTTCCGGAGACACTCTCTTTAAGGGAAGCATAGGCCGAACATGGGGTAAAACTCAAAAAGAGCGAATGGCAAAGGCAAAAAAGATCGTTATGAACCTGAAGAACAAATTATTCAGCTTACCCAATGAAACGAAAGTGTTGCCGGGACACGGTCTGTCGACAACAATTGGAAAAGAGAAGTTGGAGAATCCTTTTTTCAGGTAAAGCTTGAATTGTCTGGATTCCGGCTTTTTTGCCACCTCCGGTTTTACTCTCAAATCCCGTTTCCCAGTTTTTTTCTATGCAGTCTTTGAAAGAGGCTGAAAAATTATTTTCTATCTGCTTAATTTTCTCAACTCCTCTATTCGATTTTTTCCGGTTGAGAAAAATCGATTTCCTATAACGGATATTGTGTATTCATCCTCAATCTGAAAGAGGGACTCATAGGAATAAATTTTTCTTGTTTGAAGATAACTAAATAAATATAATCCGTCTACAATTATTAACTTAGAAAGAGGAGTCTTCCATGAATCAGCCCACAAGTTTCAAGAAAATCCAGAAGTGTCACACATTTTCAACAAACGGATTGAAACCGCATGTCGACTTGATGCCTCCATGGTTCAGAGATCAGATAGGAGAGGTGGAAAAACGTTACGAGTTTCTTAAGGACCTCTACTATGAGAAGGAACGCCACGATATTGATATGGAGGATGCCAGAAAGACCCATATGATGTGGGAAGAGGAATCGGAAGATATGATAAAGAGCGTTTACTACACTCTCAAGGCTAAAAATGACGAGAATCTTCTCAACTTCTATTTCGAAAAAAATTCTCCTTCAAAACTCAACAACAGTTCGATGAAGGTTGAGTTTCTCGGACGTATTCTTGAGGTGAGTGAGCATCATAAAAGAGAAGAGCTCGACGATTTTATCGATTCTCTCACAGATCTTCATGACAGGGGACGGGAACTTCTCAAATTGAAGACAAATACGACGATAAGAAAAAAATCAAAAGGTCGCCTGCTCTCGGATGCAAGAAAGAGCTGGTACAGTCAGTACAGAAGGGTAAAAACCGCCATGAAGGCATACTTTCATGAGAGCTCAATCGACTATAGAGATTTTTTCCTTGATACAAGGCCAAGAAAAATCCAGCCGGATGATGAGTACGTAGTGACCGAAGCTGTTACCACTAATTCCAAAATGCCGAATAAGGAGATGGATTCGCAAAACGATACGGAAAAATAATTTCGAGAGCCGAAAAGCCTATTACGATTCAAAAAATTAATTTAAGATCAACTTAAGCGTCAATTTCATTTGTCAAGCTGAAATCGGTTCCGATTTCCTGCATTTTATCTTCGATATAATATTTCTTTCCGAAACAGTTTCCCTTCGGGCAAAAATGACATTTATCTTTTCTTCTCCAGAAGAGTTGTATTGATGCTGATAAAGTTGCCTCGAGTTAACTGCTGGCTGAATCGGTTTGAGATTTTTTTTCCTGGTCTCCGGAAAATATTGAAAAGGGAGAATAAACGATGATTACTGTTTCAAATGAGGTGTTTTTTTGAAAAAAAAGGATTTGTAACGGTCAGTGATTCCGATCTGTTGCATTTAATTATTTCCTGGCGTGTTCTACTTTTGACTTGCCCCTGCTTTTCTGATACATTTTCCCGATTTATGTTTTTATTAACTTGCATTGGAGCACAGAATGGAGTTTAAGGATCTGTCCTATCTTTACCCGTTTATTTGGGTAGTCGGAGCCGGGGCACTAGGCTATCTTATTTACATTATCGTAAAGTATGCGAAGAATCTCAAGGATTCACCGAGAGAACTCTGGTTCGTATCTCTCAGCCAGCTTGTTGAATTTGTAGCCTACACACTGATGAACACCACATTCATCCTTTTTCTTACATCGGACCTTGATTTTTCCGATGTTTCGGCCGGTACCTATATCGGTGTCTGGAGTACGGGTATTACCCTCACGATATTTGCAGTCGGCGCCCTTGTTGACGCTGTCGGGGCAAAGAAAATTCTTCTGCTCGGTACAATGATCTCACTTGTATCCAGATTTTTTCTTTTCTTTACGAAGAATATCTATGTTTTAACGATTCTTGGTTTTTTGCCCCAGGCGATCAGTATCGCGCTGCTCAGCCCTGTTATTTCCGTCTGCATCAAGAGGTATACAAAGAAGGATACATCCGCAATGGGATTCGCTCTCTTCTACACCCTGATGAATATCGGTTACGCAATCGGTGGATGGTTTTTTGACTATCTCAGGGAAATTTTCGGAGAGTACGGAACAGTCAACGTTCCTCTCATGGGTGAAATGTCTACATACAGAACACTTCTTCTCGCCAGTTTCATACTTACAATTCCGACCTACATCCTCATAAAGATGATGAGAAGAGGAATCGACCTCAACGACGAAGGAGAGATAGAAGTGGAGCCGGAAAAGGCGAGGGAAGAGGGAACATTCCTTGTCTCGACTGCCAAAACTGTAAAAAAAGCGTTTATCGATGCTTTCCGGATTTTTGTGAAGATATGGAGACAGCCGTCATTCCTCAAGCTTATGGCGCTTCTTGGAATTCTTCTAGGAGTTAACTACATTTTTTACCACTTCCACTACACATTCCCCAAATACGGAATCCGTGTACTTGGAGAAGGTGCGAAGGTGGGAACCCTTTATGGCGTTACAAACCCGGTAATCATCGTTTTCTTTGTTCCCCTGGTAGCTCAGCTGACAAGAAAGATGAGCTCCTACCTCATGATCACAATCGGGACATTCATGTCTGCACTCTCTGTTTTCATAATCACGCTGCCTTCCAAAGTTTTCGAGCCGCTTGTGGATACGACATTCGGAAGACTCATCTGGCAGGAGTGGCTCGGAGTTGATCCCAGCACAAATATTGAAGTGCTCTCACTCTACATCGCCATATTCCTTTTTGTTGCACTCTTTACATTCGGAGAGGGAATCTGGTCACCCAGACTCATGGAGTATACCGCAAAGATAGCACCAAAAGGGCAGGAGGGAAGCTACCTTTCACTCTCCATGCTTCCTAGATTCATCACAAAACCGTTTGTCGCCATCATGGGTGGAGAGCTTCTTTCCAGATACTGTCCCGCCGAAGGCGACATCTCCAACCACCACATGGTGTGGTTCTGGGTCGGCGCCATCGCGATGATCAGCCCCATCGGAATGCTCGTTTTCAAGAAATTCGTCAGCGGCGAAGCCGAAGATCACCACGAAGCTCCCGAAACCGCAGAAGAAAACGCGTAAAAGAAATTTTCGGAAGTTCATTTTCTGCATCTCGAATAATATGAAATCATAAAAAATTTTTGGGGACTGCCAATGTGCCGTCCCTTTATATTTCTGGATATTCAGGGTCCGCAATAATTTTTGAGTCGCAATTGATACCCTTCATGGGTTACATTTTGAATGAAAATCAATTCCATATTATCGTAATCAAATATAAATTTTGACATCTGGTTTGGGTAGCTATAAATTGACTGCGGAATATTAAAAATAACGGTTTGTTATTGAAACGACGGTTATAGAGCCGATTCTTTTTCGGGTTAATAAAATCAAGGTGTTTTATGAATAGTATACGCTTGAAAAAAAGAATTTATGAAATCATTGAACCGGGAAGTGGGAAAAGTCTCAGTCACTGTTTTGATATTTTCATCATTGTCTTAATTCTTTTCAATATTCTATCTGTCATTTTAGAATCTGTCGCCTCTCTTTATTCATCTTATCGCTTAATATTCGAAATTTTCGAAACAGTTTCAGTAATCATTTTTTCCGTGGAATACGTTCTAAGAGTATGGACATGTACGTTGAAGGAGAAGTACAGTCACCCTCTATTGGGCAGAATAAAATACATGTTTTCATTTATGCTTCTGATAGACCTTATAGCAATTCTTCCTTTCTATCTGCCGTTTATTGTAACTGTCGATATGAGGTTTATACGAATTCTCAGACTCTTCAGAATTACAAGACTCTTCAAGTTGGGACGTTACTCCAGATCCATGCAGCAGATGAAAGCGGTCTTGAAAGAGAAAAAAGAGGAACTCGCAATATCGATGTTTGCAGGACTCATCCTTCTTGTTTTATCAGCCTGTCTCGTCTACTACGCAGAAAAAGATGCCCAGCCTGAAGCATTCTCAAGTATTCCGATGGCACTCTGGTGGGCAGTCTGCACTCTTACGACAGTCGGTTACGGTGACATATATCCGATAACAGTATGGGGACGGATAATCGCTACATTCATATCAATCCTCGGAATAGGACTACTCGCACTTCCCGCCGGAATATTCGCCTCCGGTTTTTCCGAACAGATGGAAAAAAGGGTAAAGAAGGGAAGTGAAGATGAAGAGGCTACATGTTGCCCGCACTGCGGAAAGGAAATTTAGAAGAATTAGGGCAAAAAGGGACGATGTTTATTGCGCAGTATGGAACTCTTTAGAGGTCGTTTTGAGCCAAATGATAAAAGAATATTCAGCGACAAAACCATCTTTTGCGAAGCCGGTATTTCCATATACAGGAAAAATAATGAACAATGGGAATTTCTGAGAGACTGTTTCTATATTTCAACCTGGAATAAAGTGAAGGGAAAAGTTGTTCTTGAGGTGGATCAAGATGGGTAAGTAATTGTAAAATGTTCTGCGAAGAGATAACTCTTTTACAAAAACTATTATCCGAATCCTACAATTATCTATCTTGACGTATCAGTAAAATGATAAAAGTTGACAATTTTAGTGGCAAATGGTAGCGTTTCCGGGAATTTTGTATCAAAAAACAGGCAAGTGTTTGTCTAAATATCAATAAATACAATGGATTAATTGAAGATTAAAAGGGGTGGTGTTTTGAAAAGAATTTTATTTTTACTGGCGATTTTTTTGACTGTGAATTTATTTGCCCAGGCTCATTTAACTTATCAGAAACCTTCTAAGGAAATTCTGGATCTTGCTGATGTTTCTCTGGCTCCGGCAATAATGCTCGATGATGACAAGGAGTATATGATCTTTCGTTATCGTAGTACTTTCAAGACAATAAACGAGCTTTCCGAAAAGGAACTTCGCCTGGGCGGTCTTCGTATCAATCCTAAAACAAATATCAGCAGCAGGATCCGCTACTACAACGATCTTAAACTGAAAAATCTCAAATCGAAGGATCAATCGGTTAAAAAAATTGACGGTTTGCCGAAAAATCCACGTATGGAAAATTTTACATGGTCCCCGGATCAGCGAAAAATAGCCTTCACGAATACGACAGAAAAGGGTGTGGAAGTGTGGGTGCTCGACATAAGAAAGGCGAGGGCTAAAAGGCTTACCGAAGCAAATGTAAATGCAAACATGGGTGATGTGATCAACTGGTTCGAGGACAGCAGATCTCTACTTGTAAAAATGCTGCCTAAAGATAGAAAAGCTCTAATTGACGATAGCAATAGCATCCCCGCAGGCCCCGTTATTTCTGTCGGTGACGGTGAAAAGGCACAGAACAGAACCTATCAGGATCTTTTAAAAAACAAGAATGACGAGCATAACTTCGAACAGCTGGCAAACTCCGAACTCTACAAGGTGAATCTCGACGGATCTAAGAAAAAATGGCTTAATACTGCAATGTACCATGGGATAAGTTTCTCTCCGAACGGCGAGTATGTGATGGTAAACAGCATCCGGAAACCTTTTTCCTACATTGTTCCCTTCTACCGTTTCCCTTCAAGTACAGTTGTTTACACAAAAAACGGCAAACTTGTGAACACAGTGTTAAATGCACCTTTGACAGAAGTTCTTCCCAAGGGTTTCATGGCGGTTAGAAAAGGGCGCAGGGATTTGAGCTGGAGAAGTGATAAACCGGCTTCACTTATCTATGCGGAAGCGCTTGACGGAGGTGATCCGGCAAAAGAGGTGAAATTCCGCGACGAAGTTTTCCAGCTGGACTATCCTTTCAAAGGAAAAGGCAGAAGCATCATAAAGACCGTCAACCGAATTTCCGATATCGAGTGGGGTAATGACAACATTGCGATTGCGTCGGATTACTGGTGGACCAACAGAAATACAAAAACTTACCGCTTTAATCCGTCCGATCCCAAGAAGAAACCGGTGATAATTTTCGATAGAAATTTTCAGGATATGTACAATGACCCCGGCTATTTTGTAACAAGAAGGAACAAAATGGGCAGCTATGTTCTCGATCTCAAAGGAAATGACGCATTTTTGATCGGAAAAGGTTATTCGAAAAAGGGGCGCTTTCCCTTTGTCGATAAAATGAATCTGAAGACAAAGAAGAAGACGAGACTCTACCAGTCGACATACAAAAACAAGTTGGAAAACCTTTACCGCTACAGTTCAAAGGACAACAGACTTCTTGCAAGAATAGAATCTAAAAATGAATATCCCAATTACTATTTTAGAAGTCTTGGCAAAAAAGATATTAAGCAGCTTACCTTTTTCAAGAATCCATTCAAAAGCATTGCAAATGTGCATAAAGAAGTGATCACATACAAGCGTGAAGACGGATTGGAGCTCTCCGGAACACTCTATCTTCCCGTTGGGTACGATAAAAAGAAAAAGGAAAAAATGCCCATGTTGCTGTGGGCTTATCCTACAGAGTACAAAGATAAGGCAAGTGCATCCCAGAAAACCGCCAACCCGAATGAATTCACATACCTTTACTACGGATCACCGATCTATTGGGTTGCAAAAGGTTTCGTAGTTCTTGACGACGCATCTTTCCCGATTGTCGGCGAAGGCAAAAAGGAGCCCAACGACACATTTCTCAAGCAGCTGGTTTCAAACGCAAAAGCGGCAATCGATGCAGTTGACAAACTAGGCTACATCGACAGGAAAAGGGTGGCAGTCGGCGGACACAGCTACGGAGCTTTCATGGTTGCCAATCTCCTGACTCATTCCAAACTGTTCGCAGCCGGCATCGCCCGAAGCGGAGCATACAACAGAACATTGACACCGTTCGGTTTCCAGGCTGAAGAGCGCTCCTATTGGGAAGCACCCAACGTCTACAACACCATGTCGCCCTTCATGCACGCAGACAAAATGAAAACGCCGCTGCTTCTCATACACGGCGCGGCAGACAACAACTCCGGAACATACCCGCTCCAGAGCGAACGCTATTTCAACGCATTGAAAGGACACGGAGCCACAGTGCGACTCGTAATGCTTCCAAAGGAAAGTCACGGATACAGAGCAAAAGAGAGTATCCTGCATCTCCTCTGGGAACAGGAGCAGTGGCTCGACAAGTATGTAAAGAAAAAGGCTGTGAAAGTGTCGGCGAAGTAGATTGTTTTTTTTTAATCTTTTAAAATTATATGTAAATTGGGGGTGAACTTGGTTTGTATTTATTATTGCCATTTTAAAAGATTGTGGAAGCAAGCTTTCATCATCTATCTAATAGCAATTTTTAATATATCGGTTATGGACTACTTTTCCGGGGCTGAAATTGGTGTTGTTTTAAAAGTCGCGATAATTTCGATGTGTTGCGGGCCGCTCATCACAGCTTTGCCATTATGGATTATGACCCGTGTTTTCCCCGTTTATGTAAAAAAAGAGGGGCTGCGTTCATATAATATCTTTGCATTTTATAGAACTGTTCCATGGAATGAGATTGATAAAATCCGTCCGATAAATTTTTTAGGATTGAGGTATATTCGAGTGGGGTCCATTCGGGGTGGAGCACCGATATGGATTCCGATGTTTTTGGATAATGTAGACGGCTTCATCGAAAGTGTCGAATATTTCGGGGGAGATGCATCCCTTTTCGAGAAGTTCATGAAAAAATAGAGGTTTAACCTCTCAAGCCATGCCTGAAGTAGCACCAAGCACAACTATTCCATTAAGCACCGCCTCCTATTTGTTAGGTGCAACAGGCAGGGATTATCACCCGGAGTGAATCAGCAAGCCTATGAAAATTATAGCAATCGAGAGATCTGTGAAAACTTTTGCCACCTCCCAAATCAGGGCCTGAAATCCTCACAAAACAAATATTCCGCTAAAACCAGCCGTTAAAATTCGCCGAAAACAAATAATCTGCTCGGACCAACCTCTGAATTTGCGAAATTAAAAATATCGAGACCGAAATAACGTCTCAGAGAGCGAGAATATCCTGTTTATGATCGAAATGGTGGTCAATTTCATCAAATTATTAATATCGTGTCCATCCAAGCCAATGAATTGACCAAGATATATTTTTTGGGGTTGGATTGGAAACGGAATCGATATTTTAGCATTTATGAAAAGAAATTAGAAAACTTCCTCTATCACTGGCTAACTGCCGGTAGAATATAGTCTTTTATGAAGAAGTAGAAATCTTCTCTCAACTCTTCTTCCCTAAAATCACGGGTATTTGTGGTTATTGAAACTATGACGTCAATTTCCGGAAAGATGAAAAGAAATTGACCGCCATAACCCCATGCAATTTTTGTTTCAATTCCTGAGATTTTCCTTACCCACCAGTTAAATCCGTAATCAAGTTCGGGGACATGAGCATCAATGTGTCGGGTGAGAGAGGTTTCTATCCACTCTTTTCCAATTATCCTTTTTTCATTCCAGATGCCCTGCTTAGAGATGAAAACTCCGAATTTGTGAAGTTCCAATGGCGAGATGTAAAAGTTGTATCCTCCGGAAAAATTTCCCGAAGGATCTTTTCCCCATCGTTCTACTGTAATGCCGAGATGCTTAAAGAGATTTTTGTGGGCGAATTCACATGTTGAAACTCCAGATGCTTTTGTTATTATTGCGGAAAGAAGGTGAGTGGCTCCGGTGCTGTAGTTGAATTTGCTACCGGGATTTTCGATCTGTTTTCGTTCAATAATCGCTCTTATCCAATCTTCGTTCTTCTGTATATCATCTACTTCGGTTATATTTTCAATCCAGTCAAAGCCGTGGCTCATCTCAAGAAGGTGTTTAATGGTAATCTTCTTTTTTTGTTCACTTTCTTCAAATATATCGGAGTATTCCTCAAAGTATTTGTGGATTGGTTCATCCACTCCCGGAATGATTTTTTGCTCAATAGCGATACCCGTCAATAAGGAGATTATTGATTTTGACGCACTGTGAATGTTGTTGCTTGCAGTTTTTGATGAGCCGTTGAAATAGTGTTCGGTTACCACATTTCCTTTTCTGGAAACAATCATGCTGAACATCTGGGGAAATTGTTCCAGGTATTTTATTCCGTCAGTAATCATCTTCTTTTCTATTTTCATCTCTTCAGCAGTTGATCTTGGAAGATCATCCTTCAAGTCGGGATCGGCAAGAGTGGGATTGGTTTCGTAAAATGTATTACTGTTTTCGGAATGTCTGGAGATCTTATTGCACAGTATTTCATACTCGTTATCGTTGTTTTCAGTTGTGATTTCGCTATCCGGGGTACTGTCTTCAAATTCATCGTCATTAATAATGTCCTCAGATTCATCATCACTCATAATATCCTCAGATTCATCAGAGTAAATCTGTTTTCCGGAATCGTCGTTTTCTGCCTCCGAATCATTATCTGACATGCTTTTATTGGTGCTGCATGATACGAAAAGTAAAAGGGTAAGAAAAAAGATAGTTCTGTTTACCATAAATCCTCCTGATTTCTGTGAAAACTGTGCTATTTAACATCATAACGCTAAAAGTATTACACTTTAATTAAGATAAAATTCAAGAAAAATTCTGATTCAGCAAAGCATGAACTGGTTTATTTACATATGAACAAACATCTTTTGGGTGTTTTTAGGTGGGATTTCTATTTTCTACCGGCGGAAATCTGAAATTTACTACCGGCAAGAAGCTTTTCCAATGCAATTGATGTCACAATCACAAGAGGCAGAGAAATTAACAATCTGATCAATGAAAACTTGAGTCCGATGAATGAGGCTTCGAAAACAGTCATGGGAATTCTTCCTATGGCGGATGCGGAAATGTACGTGAAGATGACACTCAGTCTAGCGCCTTTTTTGTAAAGGGAATGCGCAACGGGAAAGGCGACTATAATGCCTCCCACGGTTGTTCCGGAGAGGAGAATTACCCAGAGATAGCTTTTGAATCCGGAATTTTCTCCAAGATGTTTTTCAACGGTTTCTCTTTTAACCCAAACTTCAAATAGTCCGATCAGGATAAAGGCGCAGGGAAGAATGGCAATCATTCCAAGAAGAAAGTCGGAAAAGTTTTTACCTATCTGAATTCCCGGGTTAAAATCTGTAAAGAATGAAACTGCAATGAAAATCATGTAGCAGATTATCAGCGCGATATTTTTTCTCATAATATCTCTCCGTAGAAAAGGCCGGTGGCGAACGCTGTGATTAGCGCGGTCATGAGGGCGATAAAGTTCCTTAAAAGTGTTACCTTTGTTCCGAGATATGCCTTCTCGACAGGAAAAGTTACTATTCCGACCATCATAAGGGTCGTTGTAAAGGCGGAGATAACCATATAGGAAACACCCTTTTTAAGAAGAATTCCGCTTAGAGGGAAGGCGATAAATCCCGGCATGACGGCGATTGAACCGAGAGCGGACGCCGAAAGAACAGACAGCCATCCTGAATCGTTGTTCATATACTTGAGAATGACCTCCTCGGGAATAAGGAACAGAACGATGGAAACAAGGATCAGCATGATAATAAAAGGGATCATGATTTTGGAAAACTTTTTCCAAGCCTTTTTAAGAGCCATTCGGGTCTTCTGAGGGTTTTTAATCGTCGAAATAACGAGAAGGAGTGCCGTTAAAATGTATAGAAATTTCATTTTTCCTCTTGGGAGAACCTCCGGAAAGTTTTTTGACAGCAATATTAAACTGTCGGGCGGTTAAATAGTCAATTATTTTGGAATGAAGAGGTTGGGAAGGGGCGATTGGGATTTTTAACGCTATCGGACTTTTGACTGATACAAGATAATTTTATTTATCCAATGCTAATAACCATCTCAGAAGTTTTGTGAATTGTTTGGGTTCCTGATTCTTCGTGTAATTGACGTAAAAGAATTTTGGGTTAAAATATTTGGTTTGAGAGAAGAAATTCGGTTTGATTTTGCTTGGATACTGGCTTTCAAACACTGAAATAGAATTTTCAAATGGGGGAAATATGAAAAGAAATTTTAAGATCATCGCATTTGATGCAGATGATACTCTATGGGTGAATGAGCCATATTTTCAGGAAGCGGAAAAAGGTTTTTGTGAACTTCTGTCCGATTTCGGGACGGAAGATTCTCTTTCTTCCGAACTTTTCAAAACCGAAATGAAGAATCTGGAAGTGTACGGCTACGGTGCAAAAAGTTTCATGCTTTCAATGATTGAAACTGCCATGAGCGTAGGCAAATCCGAAGTTCCCCTGGAAACTGTTTCAAAAATTATCGAGCTTGGGAAAGATCTCCTCAATAAGCCTGTCGTTCTTCTGGAAGGCGTGGAAGAGATACTCGAATCCCTTACCAAAAAAGGCCAGAAGCTGATTGTGGCCACAAAGGGCGATCTTCTGGATCAGGAAAGAAAGCTTGAGAGATCGAATATTTCAAAATACTTTCACCATGTGGAAGTCATGAGCAACAAGAAAGAGGCGGACTACCTGAAATTAATAGGGAATCTAGATGTTTTGCCGGAAGATTTCCTTATGATCGGAAATTCGATGAAATCGGATATCCTTCCTGTTCTAAATATCGGCGGATACGGAGTGCATGTGCCTTTCCACACTACATGGCAGCATGAGAAAACGGAAGGGCCCGAGCATCACGATAACCTATTGAAGGTAGATACTATCTCACGAATAGGGGAGGTTTTGAAGTTATGAGAAAAATCGATATGGCGAGCTGGGGTCGCAGGGAGCATTTTGAATTTTTCTCAAAATTCGAGGAGCCGTTTTTCGGGATAGTTTCGGAAATCGACTGCACCGAATCCCATCTGAATGCCAAGAAGATGAACCGTTCCTTTTTTGCGGACTACCTTCACAAATCCCTTGTCGCCGTGAACGAAATCGAGGAGTTCCGCTGCAGGATCGAAGGTGACGATGTTGTGGTTTTCGACAAGATCCACGCTTCCCCGACAATAGGCAGGGAGGACGGCACCTTCGGTTTTTCTTTTATTGAGTATGACAGGGATTTTGAGGTTTTTAACGGTTCTCTCCAGAAAGCTATTGAAGTTGTAAGAAATTTTACAGGTCTCATGCTAACCGATAATGCAATGAGGAGCGACACGGTTCACTACTCCACGTTTCCGTGGAAAAATTTTACGGGTCTTACCCATGCCAGGTGCTTTTCTTTCCCTGACAGCGCGCCGAAAATTACTTTCGGGAAGGCTTTCGAGAGAGAGGGGAGGCGAATTATGGCTGTTTCACTGAATGCACATCACGGGCTTATGGATGGAATGCATGTGGCGAAATTTCTTGATATCTTTCAGAATCTTATGAACGGCTCGGAAGGCTGAGTTGTTCCCCCAATTGCCGGCCTGAACAGTCTAAAAAATCTTCCGGCCATTTTTCCATATTCTTTAGAAATTAAAAAGGCGGCCCTGAGGCCGCCTGAAAATGGAATTGAGGATCAAATTCAGAGGCTTATGTTAAGATTCCTGTTTTTTGATCTCTTGGAAAGCTCGAACACCGCGTTGGCTTCGATCTGCATGATTCTCTTATCCGTCAAATCGAGGTCGTCCTTCTCCTCAATCTCAAATGCGTAGGTGTCTTCCTCGCGGATACCGAAGCGCATTCTGAGAACTTTTTCTTCTCTCGGAGTTAGAGTTGAAAAAAGTTTCCGGATTATCTCGGCCATATTCTGACGAGCAGTAAACTCCTCAGGTGTGAGGTTCTTAGGATCTTCAACGAAATCCTGAAGCTGTCCGTCTCCGTCGTCACCGATCGGTGTTTCCAGGGAAACGGTGTCCTTGGCGCTTCTCCAGACTTTCTGGATCTTCTCTTCACTTATTCCCATGTGATCGGAAATTTCGTGAAGAGATGGCGCGACGCCGTTAAGGTTAGTGAGCTCCTTGATTGTCTTGTTGATCTTGTTCATCATCTCAACCATGTGGACGGGAACTCGGATCGTTCTTCCCTGATCCGCTATGGCCCTTGTGATGGACTGTCTGATCCACCATGTGGCGTAGGTCGAGAACTTGAAGCCTCTAGTGTATTCGAACTTGTCGACAGCCTTGATGAGACCGATGTTTCCTTCGGCAATGATATCCTTGAAGTCCAGTCCACGCTTGTTGTACTTTTTCGCGATACTGACGACAAGACGAAGGTTTGCCTGGATAAGCTCGTTTTTCGAGGTTCTGACGAAGTTCTCCGTGTCGTGAAGGCGCTTGCATGTCTCGGCCAGCTCGAATGCTTCCATTCCTGTCTCGGCTTCAAGCTTTTTCATTCCGCGACGATGGTTGTTGAGTTCCTCGTAATGTTCCTTCACAAGATCCGTGTTGTCGGCTTTCCCTCCGGCAATCAGTTTGCCGAGCTCTTCAAAAGATCGTCCTGCCATCTTCTCCAGCACATTCATATCATGGTCGATCTGCCTGGTGCGAAGGTAGTAGGACTTGAGTTTTTCCGAAGCCTTGTCGAAACACTCTTTGTTGAGTTTCATGTTGATGACTACATCGACCATCTCTTCGAGAATCGACTCGGCCTTTTTTTTGTTTCTGGCCTTTGTTTCATCCGATGCCTTGGAAACCTTGAGATTCTTCAGTATTTTGATTCTCTCGCGGTTGTAGCTTTTCAGGATTTCAATGTTTTCATCCAATGTCTCAAGAGCCATCTGCTCCTTGTCCAACGGTTCTTCAATTGAGTTTTCTTCAAGCTCATCTTCATCGCCGATCTCTCCTCCGTCGATGGTTTCATCGAGATCCTTGAGGACATCCTTTATGGAGAGCTGCTCGGCTCTTACCTTCTCCGGTAATGCCACCACCTCTTTAAATGTAGCAGGCGTGCTGAGAATTATTCGAATGATCTCCTTCTCGCCGCTTTCGATTCGTTCGGCTATCTCCGTTTCACCCTCTTTTGTGAGAAGGGGAACGTGGCCGATGGAAGTCATGTACATACGCAGAGGATCCTTCTGACCGCCATGGATAGCATGGTGCGGTGTATGGATACTCTTCTTGTCGTTAGCTTTCCTGAATTCCGGCTTGGGTTCAGGTGCGGAATCCACGACCTCGATCTCCATGGCCTCGAGAATATTGAAAAGATTTTCCATGTCCTCGCTGCTGAAGTTCAGATCTTCGGAAAGTAAGTTGTTGATTTCGTCATAGGTAATCTCTTTGTTGCCTTTTTTGAGTATCTGCCTCAGGACAGGCTCGAGATCCTTGTTAAGCTTCCCCTTTAAATTAAGATCGCTTTTCTGGTCGACAGCTGCTTTGCTGTCTTTACTTTTTGTACCCTTATTTGTTGTGCTGATTTTTTTTTCAGACATCAAGAGTCCCCCGGAAATTGACAAATTGCCCCCTGAAAGGGTATGTAGAACCTGCGGAAGTATACAGTTTACTGCAGCTATTTCAACCTTTTTTGCTCTTTTTTTGGCTGTTTGCAAGGGTCATGACGACTGTTTAAATTTTTGTGATGGCCGTAAAAAAGTTCGAAACGTTTAAAAGAAAATGGTTGCTGATTATGAATCTTCGGATTTGAGTAATTTTATCTCCTTGATTGCGCGAAAATTGAGCGGTCGCTCTCTGGAGACAAACTCAATACTGGTTTTGTTGACCGTAATGATGCAGTCTTCGGTTGTGGCTGTGGTTTTAGGGGTTTTGAGCATGTTCGTGTAGTAGGTTAACTCCACCCGGTCTCCTGACGACAACATTTTTTTAAGAACATCAAAAGAAGATTTTTCCATAATTTCCCTCCCGTGGATTATGAAAACGAGCGTTAATAGGGGATTTTAAAATAACGCAAACTGAATGTAAAGAAAATAGGTGGTTTAAAAAACTGAAAGTGTGTCCAACGTGCATTTTATGGTGTTTCTACAAATCTTGAATTTGCCCTTTTCTACTGTTATTCTGTGCCCCGCTAAAGGAGGTAGAAAATGAGTGATTTGACAAGAATTTCCCTGCCGCTTCTCAACGACCATCATCATCATCCGACTCTGTTCGGTGCGTTGTCCAACTTTCCCAGTATCGAAAATGTCGTTGACAAGAGGAAGGCTCTGGATCTTATAACCGGTAACGGTGAAGGTTTCAGTTGCGTCTATGGATGGAACTCAAGTGAATTTATCTTAAATAAATCTGATATTGAAAAGATGCCGCCCAGAGTTGTCCTGAACTTCTCTCTTCACGGGATGGTTATGAACAGCGGAGCTGAAAGGTTGTTTGAGGAAAGGTTTCCTGAACTTGTCCAGAACTATGAAGATCCATCCTGGCGTGAGTCCAACGTGCACCGGATGATCACCTTCTTCAGTTCTCTCGGCGCATTGAATGAGGGTACCCTTGCGGGGGAGATGGGGCGTCTTGAGGCGGCAGGTATTTTCGAGGTGACCGACATGCTTCTCCCCGGTGAAGATATTTTCCGGCTTGTTGACGGGTCTCCTTTCGGTGAGAGAATGCGGTTCTTTGCCGATTTCGAGACATTTCTCTCTCTTCCGGATGAGATCAGATCAAGGGTTGAAGGCGTGAAACTTTTTATCGACGGTGCAAACGGAGCCTCCAGCGCGGCCCTTGAAAAACCTTACCTTAACGGTTCGAGAGGAATTCTCAACTATTCGGAAGAGGCTTTTCACAAAACTCTCGTTGAAGTTCTGGACGTAGCTCCATCGGCGGCGGTTCATGCAATAGGTGACAGGGCCCTCGAAACAGTCACCGGAGCTGCGGCCAAAGTTGTGAAATCCGGTGTCGAAGGTTCTCGAATTCGAGTTGAACATGCCCAGTTTATCAATCGAGATCAGGCTTCAATTCTCAAAGAGTGCGGAGTAATACTCTCAATGCAGCCTAACTTCAGTGTAGACTCGGTGATCTACGCCGACAGGCTTCCGGCGGTATACTGCGAGAACAACAACCCCTTCCGGATGCTCATTGACGATATCGGGTTTATTCCGGGAAGAGATCTGATTTTCGGTTCTGACGGAATGCCTCACGGAATTAAAAGTGCACTTGAATTTTCACTTTTCCCTCCTGTTTTGGGGCAGCGACTTACAGTTGATGAGTTTGTTGCAGGATACTGTTCGAAAATAACCGATAAAACTCTTACGTTCGGTGTCGATTGGGAAGAGGGGAGAGTTACCCAGATTCGGTAAAATGTGTTTTTTCAAAAAGTTCCTGCCATCGGTCGGCCCCGCTTTTCATCTCGAACATGAGCAGAAGTTCCTGGTTGAAAAAACTTTCAGGATGGTAATCGTTTTTCTCTACGAGGTTCTCAAGAATCAGTGAATCGGCAATGTGGATGGCCAGAGGAACAGAGAAACCGGTTGATGATATGTTTACGAAGCGGTGATGGTAGGCTGCCGATTCTACAACGGTATCTGAAAACCCCCACAGAGAGAGCAGGTAGGCGCCGGCCTCGGCGTGAGAGACTCCGAGAATTCGGTACTCGGCGTCAAGGGAAGATATTCCGGCATCCCTCATTACATTGCTGCGGGTTTTGTAGAAATCGGGAATTTCAAGAAGGACAAGTTTCCCTATGTCATGGAGAACTCCTGCAAGAAGGGCCTCCTCAGCAACTTTTCTTTCTCCAGATTCCTCCATGGAAATAATGTATGAGAGCTTTCCACAGAGTCCGCTGTGACAGCTGTATTCCTTCATGGGAAAAGGTGCCTTGACCGTGCCTGTGGCACTTGCGAAAAGTTTTTCCTTCAGAACGAGAGACTTGAGAATTTCCACTCCGATGTAACTTATGGCATGTCCGAGGGAGTTTATTCTGCTTCTGGATCCGAGCATTGCGGAGTTGGCGAACTTCATGATCTGGGCCGTGATTGCGCTGTCTCTGGCTACAATGTCTGTAATGGTGCGGACAGAGCAGTTCTCCTTGTGGGTCTCCTCTTTTAGCTGAAGAAAGAGATCGGGTAGAGATGGAAGTTTTTTAACAGTGGCGATCGCTTCCCTGAGTCTTTCGTTTTCAACAATATCACCTATTCTGAAAATTCTCTGGATATCCCTCAGGATTTTGACAACGTCAAAAGGTCTCGAGATATAGAGATGGGATGACTCCTGTGCGTTTGAGAGTTCGCTTCGAGAAAGCGGATCTCCATAGAGAATAGTCGGCAGAAGCGGAATTCTCCTCCGAAGAGTTGCTACGAGATCAGTCCCCCTCGCATCACCGGTGTTCAGAGGTGATATGACGAGATCGAAATGAGTGTGGGTTATCGCCTCGATAGCTCCCTTGGCACCGGCGGCCGGCTGAATCGAGTAGACCAGCCCCAGTTCCCTCATGAGCTGGACAACTCCCTTCCTTTCCTTCTCCGGTCCGAGAATAAAGAGGATCTTACGTTTCATGGATTTCCTTCTGTCTTCAGATCCTTCAGTTTTTTCTTTGCCCATACAAGTTTTTCGTCAAGATTTTCAAGCTCTTCCAGCACCTGTTTCGGAACCTTGATTTCCAGATCCCTCAGTTCGTCGAGAAGGTCTTCGATATTCTGCAGATGGTCTCCTGAAAAGCTGATAAACATGATTTTCTCCCTGCTTGTTAAAAGTCGATTATATTTTTTTTATTGTTTTGAGTCAATTAGAGAAGATCTATCGGGACGTCAGCTATTTAAGTGAATGACTAACTTTTCGGAGCAGACGTTTTATCCGGAATCATTTTTATGGTAGTCACTTCATCACTGTTTAACGTTTTGATAAATTCCAGCGAAAGAAGCAGGATAATGCTGCTGTAGTAGATCCAAAGGATTATCGTGATGCCCCATGTCATTGAACCGTATATCAGGTTCATGGAGGACAGCTCGGATATGTAGAAGCTGAAGATGTATTTCGCTGAACTCCAGAGAAAAGAGAACAGGGCGGCTCCGGTCACTATAGACATCGGTGCTGTCTTCACCTCCCTTGTGAAAAAGAAGAGCAGCAGATGAAAAAAGAGAATCGAGAAGAGGAAGGTGATTAGAAAAGATGTTATGAATCCGTTTTCACGAGCGAACGAGAGCACTATATCCAGGTGGGGAAGGGTTTTGCTGAGAATGTTGAAGATCGAGAGAATGAGGGTGAACAGGTAGTGGATGAAAAAAAGCAGCATGGAGATGAGGATGATGAAGAGCATTCCCAGAGCTCTGGATATCAGGAAGTTTATCTGTTTCCCTCCGAAGATCCTGTGAAAGGTGTAGTGGAGGGATGAGAACAGAAGGGTAGCGGAGATGAAGAGCGAGACGATACCTACGGTTCCCAGTCCCGCCTTGTAACTTGAGATGGAGAAGAACCTCTCAAGGTGGGAATCGGTCAGGTAGGGAATAACAAGCCGGATGTAACCAATCGTTGCTGTGGTCATCTCCTCCACGGAAACACTGTAGACTCTCTGAACGTAGTCGACGACGTATCCCATCAGCGCACCCAGAAGAATCAGGAATGGAATGAATGAGAGGAGAAAGTGGAATGAGATGGATGCGGCAAGAGTGAAACAGTCGTCGTCGTAGAACCCTTTTGCGATTTTGTAGGGCATCCTGATCAGCTTTGAGTTGAAGATTTTAAGAAGAGTGGGAGGGATTATCTTCCTTGGAATCATCTTTCTGTATTAACCTGCTCCTCACCTGCCTTTGTTGAGGCAAAGACAAAGCGTATCGGAATTCCCTCGTAACCGAATCTTTTGTAGAAACGATTAGCAAGGTATCTCTGATAGGAGAAGTGGATCTCTTTGGGCTTGTTGACACGGAAAACAAGGGTCGGAGGAGCGACATCCTCCATCGATGCCGAACGGAAGTATATGGGGATATGCTTCTTTTTCGTCAGCGGCGGCGGATTTTTCCTGAGGCTTTCCTCAAGCCAGTCGCGGATATCCTGATTACTCACCCTCTTGTTGTAATTTTTGTGGATCTCTATCACCTTGTCGAGAAGCTTCGGGATTCTCTGTCCCTCGATGGCTGAGATGGAGATGATGGGAGCGTAGGGTGCGAACTTTATCTGGTATCTGAGATCGAGAACCATGTTGTCGAAAGTTTTGGGATCCTTCTCTATGGTATCCCACTTGTTGACGATGATGACAATACCCTTGTGCTTGTCGTGGGCCAGGCCGAGGATACGAAGATCCTGCTCTGTTGCCAGTTCGTTGGCGTCCATCAAAAAGAGTACTATATCTGCCCTGTCGACAGATCTGAACGCTCTCACGACGGCTGCCTTTTCCATCAGCATATCGATTTTTTTCTTCTTCCTGATTCCCGCCGTATCGATAACCCTGAATTTCTGTTCTTTGTAGTGAAAAACCGTGTCGATCGGATCCATGGTAGTCCCTGCCACGGGAGATACGAGCATTTTTTCCTCGCCGATGAGACGGTTGACCAGTGTGGATTTTCCCACGTTGGGTCTTCCGATAACCGCGATCTTGATCTCCTCCTCTTCTGGAGGGAGTTTCTCGTCGATTTCCTTCTGGGTCCAGAAATCGGCTGTCAGGGTGTCGAGAAAGTCGTATACGCCGTAACCTGTTTTACCTGAAACGGGGAATATTTCATCGATACCCATTTCGTAGAATTCGCTTGTCCAGATCTCCTTGCTGGCGTCGTCCACCTTCGAACCGACGATCCAATGGCGAATTCCCATTCTCTGGATCAGCCTGAAAATTTCTGCATCGGAAGGGTGAAGACCCAGTTTTGTATCCACAAGAAGGATTACTCCGTCTACGGAGCCGAGAATTGTCTGGATCTGATCCTTGATTCCCATTGTGATGACGTCTCCCTCCTCGTCGATGTGGAATCCGCCCGTGTCTATGAGCGTGAAGGGTTTGTCGATATATGTGATATCTTCGTAGTGAAGGTCACGTGTAACTCCAGGCATATCGTCGATAATGGCTGCGTTTTTACCCAGAATCTGGTTGAAGAAGGTGGACTTACCCACGTTGGGACGACCGATTATCGCGATAAGTGGCTTGATATTGTTTATGATTTCGTTGTTCATTCTCTAAAACCTCAGAACTGTTAACGGTCTATTTTTACTGAAAAAACTCAAAAAAGCAAGTGCCGGTCCATGTTCTCAATTTGAAATGATTTCCGATCGGGTCGCTGTGGCTGCCTTTCGAAGTAGATAATGTTCATGCTGTTCGGAAAACTGACTGCCAGGTATAGCATGCCGAATTCGTTACAATATCGGTATGATCGGTAATTAACTGCAGAGTTGCTCCGTCTTCCATTCCTGAAGATAACTTTTGACGGTTCCTGATCTTATTGAAACACTTTTTTCAACAAAGAATGAAAATAATTTGTAAATACAGCGGGTAATAAGTTGCTGAATTCTCCTTTTGTTTAAGAAAGCTGTAATTTAAAATTGGAAAAAGAATTTCGGGATGCTATAATCTATATTACTTAACGTTGCGAAGAATATAAATTTATTTTTAAAGGAGATATGAATGGGATCAAAGTACCTCTTTTTTGCACTTTTTCTTTTTGCCTTGAGTTCCTGTGTTACCGATGAGGTTGAGAAGGATACGGGAAACGTTACGGGAGGCAGTGATCAGGCTGCGGATTCTAAATCGGATGATGATACTGGATCTGCCGGAAACACCGGTGATGACACTTCCGGCAACGTTGGGCAAGATGATAAAAACGACGATGCCGGCAATAATTCCGGCACGGATACAGGTGACGATACCGGGAGTGTAACTGGAGAAGATAGCGGTACCGATAGCGGGACAGATGATTCCGATGGTGGCCAATCCGGAGATACCGGAAGCGGAGATCCCTATGAAAAACCGGATGATGCCCCCGTTGGAGAGTTTGATCCCGACAACCCCGGTTACAACGTAAGTTTCCAGATTGTAAAGATGAACGCCATGGGAACGGAATCGTTCATGTCTTTCGGTGTCATCAAACCTGCTGCGAGAGAGGATTTCAAGCCATACGGCAGTGCTGATCTGCCTGCAGACACCTGTGCTTTTTATGCAACCCAAGATACAGGACCGGAATGCAAAAAAGATGAAGACTGCGCTTCCGAGCAGACGTGTGTTTTTGAAAAGGATGACGAGGGAAATGTCGAGGAGGATAGCGGGAAGTGCGTCACGAAAGTTGCACCTTTTGACGCGGGAGTTGTAGAAATATCAGGATTCGCCGACGGTTCAAAAAACTATCTCTATTCGGGAAACGGCGCATACAAGATTGACGGACAGGGCGATGGGTCGATAGATCCCGTTATTCTGGCTTACGATAAAAATTACGAGCTCAAGGGATCCGCATCCGGAACCGAACTGATAGGAGCGTTCTCTTCGAAGGCCCACTTTCCTCCCAATTTTCTACTGACCTCTCCGGAAGCTAAACCCAACGGTTTTAATATGCCGTCAATAGATATGAAGCAGGGTGCTGAAGCGGCTTTTTCCTGGAACGATACAAATCCCGATATGACAGTTGAAATAGTTCTTTCCGGAGGGAACGGGCAGGTGAAGTGTAGTGTGATAAACGACGGTCAATTTACAATTCCCGCAGATGTGATGTCCCAATTCCAGCTGGGAACAGGCTGGGGAGCTCTTACAAATACAATACAGTTCGCTCTCCGGGACAGGAGACGGATTATCGGAGAGAATATCACGGTAGGTTACTTTACAGCAGAACAGCTCTTTATAGTCATGGTCAATCCGCTTCCCTAGTAAGAGTTTCTAGATCTGCCTGAATTAATGGTACTTTCTGGAACTACCGACTTTTTACATCTGTCTAATTTCTTTTAATCTAATTGCTCATCTGAGATGAATTGAGGGAATAAATACTTTCAATAATCAATCAATGTGTTATCATTGAGAAATCTCTGGATAAAAAAATTGAAAAATATTTGACAAAAATTGTAGGTTAAGTTATTTTGATTGCGATAATAAGAATCGTTATCGCTAAGGAGGCTCTCGATGGCAGAACTTTTCAAAGGTCACGTAGTAGTAGTCGGAGCATCGGCGGCTGGTATTTCAGCGGCCCGGGAGATCAGGAAGCTCAACGATGAATGCACCGTCACAATAATTTCAAGTGAAACCCACAACCCCTACTACAGGCCTTTTCTTACGGAGTACATGGGCGATTTGGAAGTCGAAAAAAAGGGCAGTTTTTATCTCAACAAGAGTGAGTGGTACGATGAAAACAACGTTGAGCTCAGACTTGGAGAGAGAGTCACGGAGATCAATCTCTTCGACAAAAGTCTCAAAACCGACAAGGGAGCAGACCTCAGCTGGGACAGACTTATTCTTGCAACCGGGGCAACTCCTTTTGTCCCCATGAAGGGAGCCCTCTCATATGAAAATGTGTTCGCTGTCAGAACTTTCGACGATGCGAAGGCGGTATTCGAAGCTCTTGAGGGAAAGAAAAAGGCGGTCGTTATCGGCGGAGGTCTTCTCGGTCTTGAGGCTGCCCATACGCTTTCAAAACGGGGCTTGGATGTCGAAATTCTTGAAATGTCAGGGAGAATACTTCCCCTTCAGCTTGACGGAGAGGGATCCTGCTACCTTGAAAAGGCGATCGAAGAGGCCGGAGTGAAACTTCGTCTCTCAGATGTCGCCGAAAGTTTTTCGGGTGATGGCAGGGTGAATTCGGTGAAACTTAAATCCGGAGAGGAGATTGAAGCCGATCTTGTAATTTTTTCCATCGGTGTTCGGCCAGATATATCGCTTGCCGAGGGTTGCAGGCTTGAGACAAACAGGGGAATCATCGTTAACGAACGTATGGAGACAAGTCATCCCGGAGTCTACGCATGTGGCGATGCTGCCGAATTCAACCGCACTCCGGCGCTCTGGATGCCGGCCATGAAGCAGGGGAGGGTAGCAGGTCTAAACGCTATAGGAGAGGATGCTGTTTTCCAGTCCGATGATTATCCTGCGATGCTCAACGCATTCGATACGAAGGTCTATTCCACAGGTGATATTTCCTCGGAGAGTAGTCACGACGGATTGATTACAATGAAAGCCGAAGTAAAAGATGAAGGAATTTACAAAAAGCTGTTTTTCAGGAACGAAAAACTTGTGGGCGGAATACTAATCGGCGATATTAAGAAGTCGATGGCGATGCTTAAGGCCATAAACGGCGGAAGCGGAATTGGGGAAGCCTATAAACTGCTTACATAGGAGAAAGATATGTTGAATGTTGGAGATATGGCACCGGATTTCACTCTTCTGGATACGGAAGGTAGAGAAGTGACCTTATCCTCTTTCAGAGGTAAAAAAGTTGTTCTGTATTTCTATCCGAAAGACAATACTCCCGGATGTACGAAAGAAGCAAAAGAGTTTACTGCAGAATCGGAATCCTTCAACGATGTAAACGCAGTGGTCATTGGAATCAGCAAGGATTCACAGCTATCGCATCAGAAATTTGTTGAGAAGCACGGCTTGAAAGTTCTCCTTCTGAGTGATCCGGACCACAAGGTGATAGAGGCCTACGGAGCGTGGAAGCCTAAGAAAATGATGGGCCGCGAATTTATGGGTATAGTGAGATCCACACTGCTTATAGGCGAAGAGGGAAAAATCGAAAACATCTGGAACAAGGTTAAGGTAAAAAATCACGTTCTCGATGTTCTCAATTCAGCCGGAGGTTCGGCCTGCAGCCTCGTAAGAGAGTAGTTCAACTTTTGGATAGAAAGGAGGAATAAGAGATGTCCATCAAGGGTACGAAAACGGAAAAGAATCTTCTCAAATCTTTTGCCGGAGAGTCACAGGCAAGAAACAGGTACGCAATCTTCGCAAAACAGGCGAAAAAGGAAGGATACGAAAAAATTCGTCTCATCTTCGAAGAGACAGCCGACCAGGAAAAGGTTCATGCAAAACAGTTCTTTAAAAAGCTCGAAGGCGGAGATCTTGAAATAACAGCAACGTTTCCGGCCGGAAAGATAGGAACAACTGCGGAAAACCTCAGAGCTGCGGCTACGGGAGAGCACGAGGAACACACGAAACTCTATCCTGAATTCGCAAAAATTGCGGAAGAGGAGGGATTCGCAGAAGTAGCCGCCCTCTGGAGGAATATCTCAATTGCCGAAAAGCATCACGAGGAACGCTACCTAGAACTTCTCAACGAACTTGAGAATGAAGAGACTTTCAAAAGACAGGAGAAGACGGTATGGCGCTGTCTTAACTGCGGTTTTATACATGAGGGAACCGATGCTCCTAAAAACTGCCCTGCGTGCGATCATCCCCAGGCGTGGTTTGAGGTGCTCGGAGGAAATTGGTGATATAAATTACTAACTTTTTGGGAGGCGACCATGGCTAGAACGATTATGCTTGTACTCATCGGGAAAAGAAGGGAATCCGCGGTAGCGGTGCAGAAGGTACTTACCGATTACGGTTGCTACATCAAGACGAGACTTGGACTTCATGAGGCCAGTGAAACCGTTTGCTCGGAGGAGGGACTTCTCTTCATGGAGCTTATCGGCGAATCTGAAAAACATCAGGAACTTTTCGGAAGACTCAAGGAGATCAAATGTGTCAGCGTACGTCTCGAGGATATGAGCGTAGAGAGCTGTGGTTAGGAGGTTCGTATGACAAAAAGAATGGAAGTTTATAAGTGCGAAAAGTGCGGATCACTTGTAGAGGCGTTGAACGGAGTTTCATGCACGCTCAACTGCTGCGGTACCGAAATGAAACTGATGGAGGAGCAGAGCGCGGACAAGAGCGTTGAGAAACACGTTCCCATAATCGAGGAGATCGAAGATGGAATCAGGGTGAAAGTCGGATCCACCCCCCATCCGATGGAGGAAAAACACTACATCCAGTGGATAGAGGTGATAAACGGCGACTACATCCAGAGAAAGTACCTCAAACCGGGAGACAAACCTGAGGCGCTCTTCTACGTGAAATACAGTGATACACTTATTGCCAGAGAATATTGTAACGTACACGGACACTGGTCCGACAGAAAGTAGGGAGAACAGGAATGCTGAACAAAAGAATTGAAGAGATGCTTGTAGACCAGATGAACTTCGAAAGATATTCGGGATACATCTATCTTGCAATGGGAGCCTATCTCGACTCCATCGACCTCGGCGGTTTCGCCAACTGGATGAAAATCCAGAACGAGGAGGAGCTTTTCCACGCAGAAAAGATGTACAACTACATCCTCGAGCGTGGCGGAAGACCCGTATGGAAAGAGATTCCTGCACCAGGTGTGGAGTGGGAGTCCGTAAAGGCATGCTTCGAGACTGCCCTTGAACATGAAAGAATTGTAACCGACCGCATAAACAAGATGATGACGGCAGCGATCGAAGAGAACGATCATGCCACAAGATCCTTCCTCAACTGGTATGTGGATGAGCAGGTTGAGGAGGAATCCAATGTGGACAGCATCATCAAACATCTCAACCTCATTAAGGATTCAGGTCAGGGAATTTTCATGATGGACAAGGAGCTCGGTGCAAGAACTTTCACACCACCGGCGAAATAAGGAGTTGCGGGAATGAATCTCAAAGCAAAAAAGATTACTGAGAATGTCTACTGGGTAGGAGCAATCGATTGGGGCGTAAGAAACTTTCACGGCTACACGACAAGCCGTGGAACAACATACAACGCCTTTCTCATAATTGATGAAAAGATCACCCTCGTCGATACGGTAAAAAAGGGTTTTGAGGAAGAACTTCTTTCCAGAATTTCCTCTGTTATCGATCCCGAGAAGATTGACTACATCATCTCCAATCACTCCGAACCGGATCACAGCGGTTCTATAGCATCCGTTGTCAAGGCTGTGAAACCTGAGAAGGTTTTTGCATCCAAGATGGGTGTTGTGGCTCTCAAGGCACACTTCGGAGATATCGGCGCGGAATTGGTGGCCGTTAACGACGGAGAAACTCTGAGCCTCGGAGCAAAAACGGTCTCCTTCATGGAAACCAGAATGCTCCACTGGCCCGATTCAATGTTCAGCTATCTTGTAGAGGATAAGGTTCTCTTCTCCCAGGATGCCTTTGGAATGCATCTTGCCACAAGCGAGAGATTCGACAGGGAACTGGACTGGACACTTCTCGAAAAACAGTCTTCCGACTACTTTGCAAACATCATTACACTCTACGCGCCGTTTGTCCTCAAGCTGATAAAGAAAGTTGCGGAAAGCGGGCTGGAGTTCAAGTATGTAGCTCCCGATCACGGACCGATCTGGACAGATATGGATCTTTTCTCCAAAATGGTCGGACTCTACCAGAAGTGGGCGGAGAGAAAGGTTGAAAAGAAGGCTGTGGTGGTTTTCGACACAATGTGGCACAGCACCGAAAAGATGGCTCACTACATCGCTGATTCACTCATCGAAGAGGGAATCAAGGTTGAGGTTATGCCCCTTTCTGCAAACGACAGAAGCGATGTTGCAAGCGAACTTATCGATGCAGCCGCCATCGTTGCTGGATCGCCCACACTCAACAACAATATTTTCCCGGCCGTAGCCGACGTTCTCACCTACGTTAAGGGACTCAAGTTCAATACTCCCGTAGCGGCGGCTTTCGGAAGCTTCGGTTGGAGCGGCGAGGCTACGAAGCAGGTTCGCGAGTACCTCGAAGCGATGGGATGCAACGTTGTAGACGAAGTTAAGGCAAAGTATGTTCCGGATGAAAAAGTTATCGAGAGTTGCATGGAGCTCGGAAAGAAAGTGGCGGCAGCCATTAATCAAACAGTTAAATAAAGGAGGATGAAATGAAAAAGTACGTATGTGACGTTTGCGGATATGTTTACGATCCCGAAACAGGTGATCCTGATAACGGTGTTGCGGAAGGTACAGCTTGGGAAGATGTTCCCGGAGATTGGCTCTGTCCTGTATGCGGCGTTGGCAAGGACAGCTTTTCGGAAGAGTAGTTGATTCCGAATAACGATATTTAGAGGGACTCTTAGGAGTCCCTTTTTTTATGGTACCGGTTCGCTGCTCGTATTTTTCCTTTTTATGGATCAAATTTTTTTCCTAGAACGATTTTTCCTGCATTTTTATAAAATTATTTGATTCTGTATGTTTAGGAGTACAATAGCCACTGAACTTTAATTTGAAAGGAGATTTGATAGATGGAATATGTATACGAGCTTGATTTCAAGGTACGGGATTACGAATGTGACCTGCAGGGAATTGTAAACAACTCCGTTTACCAGAACTATCTTGAACATACAAGGCACGAGTTTATAAAGACGAAGGGATTCGATTTCGCAGAGCTGCACAATGAGGGAATCGACTGTGTTGTTGCCAGAGTTGAAATGGAGTTTAAGAATTCTCTCAAAAGTGGAGATGAATTTGCTGTTAGGCTCAACGTTAAAAAGGAGGGACGAGTTAAAATAGTTTTTTATCAGGATGTTTATCGTAAAACAGACAACAAACTAATGCTTAAAGGTAGAGTTACTTCTGTCTGTATAGTAAACGGAAAACTCTCCGCTCCCGAGGAAATGGAGAGGCTCTGGAGCTGACTTCAGTTTAAAAAATCTATGGCTTGGAAAAAAACAGTCCGGTTCAGCTCAATTTTCTTCTTTTTCTGAAATCTTTTTCAACTTACCTATAGGCCAAAATGAATAAGGATATATTGTGCGAAGCCACAATATCATCCGATATTGAACTAGCCCGGAGCGGGTTGACACTACATTAATAGGAAATATATTCTGGATAGAGGTGTCGAAGCCCGACAGTTTCACGTCAGCTTTTAGAAAAATGAAGTATCATACTTCGCAAAAGTGATACGATTTTCTACTTAATTGCATCATCTTTTCCCGACTAAACTATCAAGTCTCTTGTTTTATGATCTTTTTATCCATTTTTTCTCCATAAGACACAGTTATACATTCTTCTTTTATTAAAATGATTTCCAATTTTTCAAAACGTCATATTCGATCTGCTCAAGGCCCGGCACGGATGCTGATAAAAACGCCTGATTCCTGTGGGATGATTGCCTTGAGAACCATTTCCTTTTTGCATGATTTGCATTTGCAGGTCGGCCGTTTTACTTTTTCTTCCGATCCGGTTATTACGACATTGAGTATGAGTTGCAGTAAGTTCAATTTTTTCTTGGAGTTGCCGTGAAGGAAACCGTAGTCTCTACATCTTCTGAATCCTTTGGGCAGCACATGTTTCAATACAAGGTAGAGAAAGGTTTCGCCGGGAAGAGTACGCGTTTCCTCTTTTTTCGATCCCGAATCGGTATAGCGGAATGTTACTTCTCCATTCTCATCCTTAAGAATCCTTTTTTCGGATATGACGCCTCTGTAAAGGTAACGCGAAAGATACTCTAGGCCAGGCTGTCCTGTTCCTGTATTCTTTACATCGATAACCCAATCTTTTTTATAAAGATCGACGGGGATTTCCATCTCTTTTTCTTTCATTAATGCAATCAGTTTGCCTCTGAAAAGCAAAGAAAGAACCTTTGCCGGCATGAGATACTTTCCCTTTTTCTCTTTCCATGCTCTGCCGTTTTCGCAGATGGCTCCTGACGGCACGATGTAGTGGATGTGCGGATGGTAATTGAGTCGCCTGCTGTTGCTGTGGAAAACACCGGTAAAACCGATCTCTCCGCCCAGATGTTTCTTGTTCGCTGCCAGCTGCTTCATCGCCTCGGCGGAAGCCTTGAACATCATGTCGTAGAATTGGCGGCCGTGCCTCATCGCGATTACATGCAGTTCCGCCGGAATTGTAAACGTGACCATGAAGTATTTCACAGGCAACAGTTTCGCCTTCTGTTTCTCCAACCATTCCGTGGTCAGATGGTTCTGGCAACGGGGACAGCTTCTGTGACCACACGACTGGTAAACCTGCCGCTCGGCTCCGCATTCCGGACAGCTGTAATGCAGCTCGCCGGAGGCCGCGGTGCGACACTCCTTTATTCTGCGCATCGCCGTAAAACACTCCGGACGCAGTATTTCGCCAAACGTTTCCAATGTCTTCGCGCCGTGATTTTCAAATACGTTGGCGAGTGCAATCATTTTGTAATTTCCGAATAAACAGCTGAAATTATCTGTTCGATAACGTTATCCGCGTTTTGACCGGCTTCTTTTGTGATCTGCAGGTAGTTGAGTGTGGTTATTACACTTGAATGTCCCATGTTCGCCTTTATCTGAGGGATGGTAAGACCTGCCTCAAGAAGGTGAGTCGCATAGCAGTGCCTGAGAGAATGGGTGGTGATCTTTTTTTTAATTCCGACTTCCTCGACAGCCTTCCTGATTGCCGATTGAACAGAATATGGTGTCATATGGCGATCGGTATTTCTTATCCGTTCCGGGGCACCCATCAGAAGAGGAAATAGAAGGTTCCGGTTTCTATGGGTTTTCCAATAGTCACGAAGGATTTCGAGAGTCGGTTCAGGCAGCGGAACATAGCGATCCTTGTTTCTCTTGCTGCAGCGGATGTGAACGAACATACGGTCGCTGTCGATATCTCCACATTTCAGATTCAGCGCTTCTGAAATTCGAAGCCCCATGCTGTATATTGTAAAAAAGAGGGCTCTGTAACATGGTTTTCGGAACGATTTTAAAAGCTCCGTTGTCTCACGAAGACTGAGAACATCAGGAATAGCCACTGAAATTCTGAGGCTTTACGATTTTGTCCCAATCAAGCGGTTTTTCAATGACGAATTTCCAGAAAAACTTAACGGCACATAATTCGGTGTTAACCTTTCCCCATGAAAAATTATCGATCATTTGACCGAAGTAACGCTTCATGTCGTTCCTTTTAAGGTCGATAATCGAATAGTCGAAAAATTCCGCGAACCTGCGTACCGCTCTGCTGTAGGCGGCAATAGTAGTTTCTACCTTACCCTGTAACTTGAGATTTTCCTGGTAAAGTGAATAAAGATGCTCGAATTCTTGTGCGTTTGATTTCTGCATGATATAACTCCATTTCTTGTAATGGTGGTGTTCCCCGTGAACACCACTCTTTTTCCATAAAGTTATATCTATTCTTGAATTTGTTTCAGAAAACTGCCGCGGAGCGGCTTAGTTCAATTGTTATTTCTCATTATTTTTATTGGTCGTCATGGATTTTACATTAAAAAAAAGGCGGGGAAGAATCCCCGCCTTTGAATATTCCATGCAGATAAAAGGAGTTACGCTTTTACAGAATTTGCAAGCTCTTTTCCGATTGCAAGAGCGTTTATGTTGAACTCTTCGGTTCCCTTGGGAGCCTTGTCGAGAACTGCACTCTTGAGCGCTTCTTCGCTTACGATTCCAGTAAGCTGAACAAGTGCGGAAAGTGATACGACGTTGAGCGCTACGAGCCTTCCCATCTTGTCCATTGTGGTGGAGGTTAGGGGAAGTTTGTAGAGTGTGTAGTCGTCTGACTCCGGAAGATCAACATAATCGCTGTCGATAACGATTATGGATCCCTTCTTGGCTGTGTGGAGGAACTTGTCGGCAGCCTTCTGTGTAAGGCAGAGAAGAACGTCGATGTGTCTCGCCTTGGGGTACATGATCGGTTTGTCGCTGATCACGACGTCCGACTTTGTGGCTCCGCCTCGTGCCTCAGGTCCGTAGGCCTGTGACTGAATCGCATATCTCTTCTCGTAGAGTGATGCCGCCGCACCGAGGATTACAGATGCAAGTATCACTCCCTGTCCACCGCTTCCGGTAAGTCGAATTTCATACTTCATTTGTTTCCTCCCTCCTTTAAGGATTCTATGATCCTGTCGTACTGCTCGGTAAACTCGGGCCTTACGGTTTCATGATGGATACCTGTGATGATTTTGCCTTCAAGCTCTTCGGGGCTCATATCCTTAGCCTTCGCTATGGAAACGGCGTTGTCTCTCTGGTACTTCATCATGTCGAGGTTGGATTTGAATCTCTTTCTGTTCTTTCTTCCGTGTGTTGTGTAGCAGGCTTCTGCTACGTCGATTACGGAGAATCCCTTGTGAACGAGACCCTTGTGTATCAGGTTGTCGAGCTGTGGTACGTGGTAGGATGTTCCTCTTGCCACGTATGTAGCTCCGGCTCCCTTTGCAAGATCCACAACGTCGAAGTTGGGTTCCATGTTTCCGTACGGTGATGTCGCCGTGATGTCGCCGTTGTGTGTTGTCGGAGAGTACTGTCCGCCTGTCATTCCGTAGATTCCGTTGTTGAATACGACAAGTGTGATGTCGATGTTTCTACGGCATGCGTGGATGAAGTGGTTTCCACCGATAGCCATTGCGTCTCCGTCTCCGGATACGACTACAACCTTCATTCCCGGCTTTGCGAGCTTGATTCCCGTTGCGAAGCTGAGAGCACGACCGTGAGCCGTGTGAAGTGTGTTTGCATCGATGTAGCCCGGAAGCCTGGATGCACAACCGATACCGCTGACCACCATAAGCTCGTCCTTGTCCCATCCGGCCTTTTCAATTGCCCTGACGAGAGATTTCATTACGATCCCGTGACCGCAGCCGGGACACCATATGTGAGGAAGTTTTTCATTCCTGAGATATTTTGAATAATCGAACATTTTAGCCCCCTACTTAAGGTCCTTTATTTTTGAGATGATGAATTCGGGATCGATAGGCTCACCGTTTACAAGATTTACCGGTACAAGCTTGGAGTTGTCGTCGGTGAATCTTTCGGCAACAGTCTTAAGCTGGCCGAGGTTCATTTCGGGGATTACGATGTGGCGTGCGTTTTTCGCATACTTTCCGAAATCCTCCTTGGGGAAAGGCCAGAGTGTTATCGGTCTGAAAAGACCCGCCTTGACGCCCTGCTCCCTGAGCATGTCGACCGCTTCGTTTGCCGCTCTTGCAGCTGAACCCACTGCGAGAAGAAGTATCTCGGCATCTTCGCAGTTCTTGGCTTCGAACTTATCGATCATATCTCTCTGTTCGTATATTTTTCCTATGATTCTTTCGTTGGCGAAAGCAACAACATCCGGATCCATTGTCGGGAATCCGGTGTCGTCGTGGTTGAGACCGGTTACATGGAAACGGCTCTTCCCGAAGTTCGGAATGCATGCAGGACGTCCGCCTGTAGTGTGGTAGGGAAGGGGGCAGAATCCGTCCTTGTTGGGAACTGTTCTGTTGATGACTTCAAGTTCACCCGGTTCGGGGATTCTTATTCTTTCCCTCATGTGGCCGATGATCTCGTCTCCGAGGATGATGACCGGTGTACGGAAGTACTCTGCGAGGTTGAAGGCCCTTACTGTCTCTGTGAACATCTCTTCAACGGAGCTTGGTACGATGGCGATCGTAGGATGGTCGCCGTGTGTACCCCACTTTGCCTGAAGAAGGTCGGACTGCGCCGGGCTTGTGGGAAGACCTGTTGAAGGACCTCCTCTCATTATGTCAACGAGAACAAGCGGAACCTCTGCGATGCAGGCGTATCCGAGAAGCTCCTGCATGAGGGAAAATCCCGGGCCGCTCGTTGAAGTCATTACCTTTGATCCTGTAAGTGATGCTCCGATGATCGATCCCATGGAGGCGATTTCATCTTCCATCTGGATGAATTTTCCGCCGATCATCGGGAGACGGGCACTCATCTCTTCCGCTACTTCTGTCGAAGGTGTTATCGGGTATCCGCCGAAAAAGTTGCAGCCGGCGTACAGTGCGCCTTCAGCGCAGGCTATGTTGCCCTGTATGAATTTATAGTTGTCCATCTGATGAACCTCCGCTTAGTTCTTTGCTTTTTTTTCTATGTATATTGCGAAATCCGGACATCTGAGTTCGCACATGCCGCAGGCGATGCACTTTTCCATGTCGGAAGCGGTAGCTACAAGCCTCTTCTTGTCCATTGAAAGAGCCTTCGTCGGGCAGAACTCTATACAGATGTAGCATCCCTTGCAGAGTTCCGGCAAAACGAAAAGCTTGCACTTGTCGTTCTCAAATTTTTCTTCGATAAACTTTTTTTCAGTCATGATTAAAGTCTCCTGATCTTTGATTCTGACTATGGATATATTTTTCCATGGTTATCTATTGAAATGATTAAAGGAAAGTCTTTCACTTCGAGACGGAAAATCGCCTCGGGTCCCAGCTCCGGATAGAGCACTGTTTCGATGGATTTCACCCTCGATCCGTAGTAGGCTCCGGCACCCCCGAGCGCCTGAAGGTAGAGCATGGAACTCTCTCTTATTGTCTCTGCTGTATCCTCCGGAAATCCCCCTTTTCCGATAACCGCCCTTACTCCCATCTCGATAAGAAACGGTATGTAGCTTGCCATACGCCAGCTGGTGGTCGGTCCTATGGAACCGTGGCCCGAATCGAATCCGGGAGTCGGTCCGGCGAAAAAAATGATTTTGTTCCTGAGGTCTAGAGGCAGTTTTCCACCGGCGGAATGCACGGCAAGAAGCCTTTTGAGGGATTGATCCCTCACGGTGATAAGTTCACCTTCAATGCGGATCATCGATCCCGCTTTTGAATCTACAAGATGTTGATCTTCGTCATAATCTTTCATAATCAGCCTATTGTTACCGTGCCGCTGCGGAGACTGTGACAATTCAGGGTAACCGCAACTGGCATCATAGCAATGTGCGTCGGTGCCGTTTTAATGAAAATATCCATCACGGCAAGTTTTCCGGTGAATCCCAATAGACCGTAGTCCAGTTCACCCAGACGCGCCTCAATGAGTTTCAACAGCTCATCATCCTCTTTTGTTCGGAATACCAGAGCCTTTTTCGAAACTGATGCAACGGTATCGAATGTGGCACCCACTCCGATTCCGACGAAGTAGGGAGGACATCCTTTGCCGCCGGCTTGCTTCAGCGTCTCCATCACGAAATCGGCCACGCCTTTCCTCCCCTCTGAGGGAGGAAGCATTGCAAGGGTGCTTACGTTCTCACTTCCGCCGCCCTTCGCGATTCCGGTGATCTTAAGAGTGTCACCCTCAACCTCCTCCAGATGGATGAAGATAGGAGTGTTGTCCCCGGTGTTCCTTCTCTCGAACGGATGTTCAACCATCGATTTGCGCAGATGTCCTTCATCGTAGGCTCTGCGAACTCCTTCTTCGATCAACTCTTCGATTGTCGATGCTCCGGAGTAGGAAAAAAACTTTCCTTTTTCGATAAAAACCTGAGCCAGGCCGCAGTCCTGACAGAGAGGTCTTTTTTCTTCAGCAGCTATCTTCATATTTGTATCGAGAGTTTCGGCAATATCCCTTTCGAGACCTGTCATTTCAGGTTTCAAAAATGATACGCCATCAAGAGATGATGGTGTGAAACTCAGGGAAAGGAAAAGATCCTTAACCTGACGTATGATTATGTCGCCGTCGAGCACCTTCATAAGACGCATTATGACCTCTCGATGTTTAAAGTCAAGTATAAATTCACAAAAAATTAACATGCAGTGATTACTGATTATCTAGGCATTTCACGTTTGTAGAAAACGGTGATGTTTGAATTGTGAAACAGTTTTGAGTTGAATGGGGATTGCGGTTTTTCTAACCCTTTCGCCCTCCGTTGTAGGCGAAAGTGATGATGTCCCTAAGCTGGGATGAGTTGAGGGGATCCTTGAATTCGGCTCCTACGATATAGGGGAATCGACTCGGAAATTTATTGGGATATATTTTTTTGGCAACAATATCAAATAGGTAGTGTTCTGACGTGCTGAACGATATTTTACAGGCTTCATTTTCGGCGAAAGTCTGTTCCGAAAAGAATGAGACTCCGTAGGTGGATATATCGAACAGCATCGCCGTGTGGAGTTCATCTCCTGAGCGGACGGCAGCTTCCAGTGTCAGCGGAGTCTTTTCCTTCATCATCTTCTGGCTGTCGAATCCGTTGTAGTAGATAGAGAGAAGATTTTCGATTTTTCCTGCAGTCTTAAGCATCTCAAGACTCTCCTCATTTCTCAGGATTATTTCAAGAATAGGTTTGTATTCGATGCGAAAATCGTGATTTCTTCTTTGCTCTCTCTCCTTGAACAGCAGTTGAAATCGCTGTACCCGTTTCTTGAATGTGTATGTGGCCCTGTTGGGATTGTCAGTGAGAACTCTGTCAAGAATGCCGAGAAGAGCTTCAATCTCAAAGTTGATCTTTTCTCCGAGCGGTATTGCGTTGAGGAGTTCCTCAATCTGTTTCTGTGTAATTATGATGTCGTCCATTTTACTTCCTGTAAAAACCCGGGGTGAAAAGAACAAGCACCGTGTATAACTCCAGTCTTCCGACAAGCATGGCGAAAGAGAGGAACCACTTTATTGCCGGCGGATAGAAAGCGTAGTTTTCAGCAGGTCCGATAAGTCCGAATCCGGGACCGATATTGCCGACGGTGGCAAGTGCGGTCGTAAATGCAGTTAGAGGATCAGTTTCTGCAGCCGATACAACCAGTGTAGTGAAAAGAAGCATCAATACATAGAGAAAAAAGAAACCTGATATTGCGTAGGCGACATTTTTCTTTACGGGATTACCGCTTATCTTGAGAACGAATATCCCTCTGGGATGGATGAGGAACTTCATCTCGTTGAAGGCCTTCTTGAACAGTGTGACTATCCTGATAACCTTGATTCCGCCACCCGTGGAACCGGAGCATCCGCCTACGAACATAAGGACGAATAGAATAATCTGGGAAAAATATGGCCACTTCTCGTAGTCGGTTGTGGCATACCCTGTCGTAGTAAGAATCGATGCCGCCTGGAATCCTGCGTAGCGTAGCGCTTCTGAAATCGAATCGTAGACGCTTCCCCATAAATTTATGGTAATAAGCAGCGTCGAAATGAAAAATATGGCAAGATAGGCCTTCAGCTCCGTATCTCTTTTCAGTCCTTCAATCTTTCCGGTCAGTATGCGATAGTGCATGGTGAAGTTGATTCCGGCAAGAACCATGAAAATTGTTATGATCCAGTCGACAGCAGCCGAATTGAACGCTCCCACGGAACTGTTTTTTGTGGAGAATCCACCGGTCGCCAGTGTGCCGAAAGTGTGGGTTAGTGCGTCGAAGAGATCCATACCGCAGAACATGAGCAGTACTGTTTCTATTACGGTCATTCCCAGATAAATAAGCCATAGAATTTTAGCGGTTTCCGTAATTCTTGATGTTATTTTATCAACGGTGGGCCCTGGAGCTTCAGCCTTAAGAAGTTGGAGACCTCCGATACCGAGAATGGGCAGTATAGCTACGGTAAGAACGACAATTCCCATTCCGCCCAGCCAATGGGTGAGCGATCGCCAGAAAAGTATGGATCTTGGCAGGGGTTCTATTGCCGTCAGAATAGATGCTCCGGTTGTGGAGAATCCCGATATTGTCTCAAAGTAGGCATCCGCAAAGCATGGAATAGCTCCCGAAATGTAGAACGGAAGCGCACCGAACAGCGACGCCAGACTCCAGGAAAGGGTTACCATAAGGAATCCGCTCTTCGCATTAAGCGTTTTTGTATGCTCCTTTCCAAGAAGAATATAGAGTCCGCCCGCTACAGAAGTGACTATCCCCATTGAGATAGCGAATGCTTTCAGCGACTCCGTTTCACCGTAGTAGAGAGCGAAAACTGTCGGAAATATCATGAAACCTGCGACAATCATGAGAAGAATTGCCACGGTTTTCAGAACTGCCTTTATGTTCATGATTCAAAAAGCCTTTCAACTTTAGGAATGAATTCCTTTCTTGTAATGACGATCACATTGTCGCCCTTCTCTATTGATGAGTTGCCGTCCGGTATGATATTGCGGCCCTCTCTCGAAATAGCGACGAAGATCGCGTTGCCCGGAACTGCGATATCTCGAATCAACTTGCCTGCAAGAGACGAGTTTTCCGGAATATTGAATTCGATAACCTCGGCTTTACCTTCGAAAATACTGTAGACGGTGCGGATGTTACCTCGCCTTATGAATTTGAGGATGGCATCGACCGTGCTTGTCTTCGGACTCACGGTGGCGTCGATATCTATCCTGGAAGCGATGGAGAGGTAGTTTGTCTTGCTGACAAGCGCAATGTTACGGCGAATTCCCAGGCTTTTAGCGTAGATCGCCGTCAGCATGTTGAGCTCCTGGTTGTCCGTGGTCGTGATCATGAGGTCGTAATCGTGAAGGTTTTCCTCCTCGATTATCGATTCGTCGCTGATGTCACCGTGAAGAACCAGAGCGTCGGGAAACCTGACCGAAAGACTCTTGCAGGTATCGTAGTCTTTATCTACGATGGTTGTCCTCTTGCCCATCTGAAGAAGATAGCGGGCAACATAGCTGCCGATGCGACCGCCGCCGATAATGACGACATCACGAATCGGCTTCTTCGGACGTCCGATACGAGAGAAAATAGTTTCGAGATTCTCCTTGGATGCTACCAGATAAATCCTATCGTTTTCCTTTATGGTTGTTCCGCCGGAGGGAATAATTATCTGTTCGTCTCTCATAATGGATGAAATGAGGAATTCGCCCGGAACAAGATCCCGAATCTCGAAAAGTTTTCTGTTTTTAAAGATGGATGAGCTGTCGACGAGGATGTTCCTGACCTGGATATCGGTTCCCTCGAATCGGAGAATGTCGCTGGTTGCGCCGTGTTCGACGGTAGAGATTATCTGCTTTGCCGCCTCAACCTCGGGTGTGACCACGTAGTCCGCTCCTAGGAACGGCCTGTTCATGAACATCGCCCTGCTGTAGTTGAGATTCCGGACTCTTGCAATGCGGTATTTGACATTGAATTCCGTATCGACAAGTGCGCAGGCAACCATGTTAAGTTCGTCCGAATCGGTAACGCTGATGAATATGTCAGCCTCTTTGACTCCGGCATCCTCAAGCGTTTCAAGATTGTTGCCTTCGCCTGTTACGACAATGCAGTCCAGATTGTTGGCCGCGTTTTTTGCGCGGACGGGATCTTTTTCAATAATTACAACGTCTTTGTCTTCTGAGATTAGCTGTTTTGCTATTTCGAAACCTACGGTTCCTGCACCGATTATAATGATCTTCATGGGCTCAATTTACTCAAGGGGAAATTTAAAGTCAAGAACTTTATTTGTGTGTTTTTTACAGGTAGAATTGACTCTGTTTTACCGTTTTTTAATCATGCTATTTGGCTTTAGATGGATGCAATGTATCTGTGATTGTGATGTAAATACGCGTGTGCCGAGAGGGAATCAAAATTCTCTGAGAATTGATGCTTTCAGAATTGCGAGTGGAACACTCTTTGCAGAAAGATCCATGTATCTGTCGACCTGTTCATCGGTCTAAAATATGGTGAATCCTGAATTCAGGAGGAAGAGATGAAAAATATAGCGATTTTGATGATAGTTCTGCTGCTCATTTCATGTGGAAGCGAAAACAGCCGGAAGCAAAATGATGCTGATGAAGATTTTCTGAGCGAAATCGAAAATGATGGAGAAATTCAAGACGGTGAAGATTCTGCATGTGATAAAAATCCTTCTGATGACAATGGGAATGATGAGTTTACAGACTCGTATAAACCCTCTGACGTTTCAGATGGTGATACCGTTGCTGAAAATTTGGGTGGAAGAGATGACGATATCGATATCATTTCCGAAAACAATTCAGAGCACTCCGATGATGAGATTGATGATGTATCGGAAGGAAGTTTCGATTCTGACGGAGGATTGGTAACACCCGATTTTGAAGAGATTCCGGATGAGGGTTCTGCATCAGAATCGGATGCAGATGAAGAGTCTGACCCCGACTCCGATCTTCCGACAGGTGTCAGCCTCAAAGTTTTCAGCTTCGGCGGAAAATTCGATCTTTTCGGTGGTGATTTGAAAATTGTCTTTCCGAACGGTTGGATCGACGGTGAGGCCGAAGTTACAGTCGACAGAATTCAATCTATGGACAAATTCACCATAACATCATCGGAAAAGAACTTTCTGAAACACATTCAAGTCGGAGTGAAGGACCGGGGATACAGGTCTCAAATGGTTGTTGCAAGGAGCGAAGGTGATAACTGGTACAGACTCAATCGCTTCGAGGGAGACGAGAGCCACATCTGGGCTACAACTGCATCACCCGCGACAATCGGAATCGTAAGAGCGCCTTTGGCCGTTTGTGCTCCCGAAATGACCAATGTCTACTCAGAAAAGGTGATCAAGTACGGAGAAGTCGTGCGAGTTGACATGTGCATGGACAGGTATGAAGCCTCCCTTGCCCCGATCGGTGATGTCGGCAACGCCGATCAGTCGGGAAACTGGGCGGCGGGATGCGAAATAACCGCAACATGCGGAGACGGTTCTACAACAGGGCTGGTAACATCAAATGCCGGCGTGATGCCTGCAAGAAATCTATCATGGTATCAGGCCGCCGCGCTCTGTCAGAGATCGGGAAAGGTCCTCTGTCCATCAACCGAGTGGCGTGTAGCCTGTGAAGGAGCCTACGATCCCTTCGACGTTCCGGGCGATGAAGCTCCCGATCAGCTCCCCTGCATATACGGAGTTTCAGGAGACGGCTGCCTCACATACCGTGAGGAGATGTGCAATCTCAAATCAAACTATCAGGCGAATAAGGATGAATTTGAATCATCCCAGTATAAATGCAATCTCGAATACAAGTACTGTAAAAAGGATCCCGCGACGTGTAAGACGGATCTTGACACCTGTCTGCAGACGGCAAAAGATGAATATGATGCAACCTTCCACGCCGGTCACTATCCCCACTGTCGCAGCGTCCAGGGCGCAAACGACATCCTCGGGAACTTCTGGGAGTGGATACTCTTTGAAAAGAGCGACCACACATACGAAAGAGGAGTTCTTCGCGGAGGCTCCTACGTTAACGGAGGAAACGCCCAAGCCGATCTCACCTGCAGACCCGAACATGACGACGGCTCAGGAAACACACTCCCCGGATTTCAGATAGACCCCACATTCACAAGATCCGAGCCTGAAGAATCCACAGTCGGTTTCCGCTGCTGCGTCCTTTGATCGGGGGCAGTCGGGGTCAGGACTTAATTTTAAATACTTTTTGAATATTGGGGTCCGAGCATCGTTTTTCATGCTTTCGAAAATATCTTAAATTCTGGTATTCAAGCATTAACCCGGATGTTGAAAATATAATCGCTTTTTGTCTTAAAATTGAATTTTTTGAGATTTCAAATTAAACAGTGAAAACGGGTTTTAGGGGTATCACTCTGTTAAAGTATTTAAAATTAAGTCCTGACCCCGATTCGGATATTTTTCCTTGTTCTGCTGAGTAGCAAATGATTCTGTCTGCTTTTATCTGTTTCTGAAAGCCTTTTGTCTGACAATCATCTTTCTCTTCATTTCTGTTACCTGATCTGGGGTGAAGAAAAAGTCGCGGTGTGAGCGGATGGAGCGTCTTGTTTGCTTGTTGAGAGTAACTGTCGGATCTCCGAGGATTGTCATGCCGAGCCACCATGTGTCGTCGGCTTTTCCGCTGTTGTTGAACCATATTCTGTAGCTTTCCCCCCAGCTTTTTCCTTTTGCAAGGTTTCCGTGAAAGTGTTCGGGGTTGTACATGCCGCCTACCTTGCTGGATCCGATTGTTGCGATTCCGAACTCCGTTTTCACGTACATGTCGGCAAGTGACACCGGTTTTCCGTCTCTTTCAAAATCGGGATCGTTGAACCTTGATGCGGAGCAGTCGAAAAGGTTGTAGAAGCTTCCCTTGACTCCCATGGTTTCAAGCTGATCTATAGGGATAATATCGTCACCGAAATTCTGGTTGAAGTATAGGTTGTGAGGATCGGAGTGTATCCACTGGTAGACAAATTCGTGACCTTCTTTTATTTCATCCTTGTATCTGGTTATCGTCGTATCATCCTTGCCCCAAATGGAATCAATATCGTAGAACGATCCAAGGAACCAGTCGCTTGCAGCAGAAGCTTCGTCAGCCCAGTCGTCATCGAGGTAGAGAAACATGGAGTTTTTAAGGAAACTTCCCTCTGTTTTATATCTGTGAAGTTTTTCGATGTAGTTGTTCACATTGTCTGCGCTTCCGAGAAGGCGAGCCGTAAAGATTCTGAGATTCAGAGGAGTGTGCTTGTCGTAGATTCCGTTAGGTTCATTTTTGACGGTTTTATCTTCCTCCGTTCCATTGTCGATGAGGTCTTCCCAATTTGCTTCAAAATCCATTACGTAGAAATCGGTTGGGAACTGCTCTTTAAGCACAATTGTGGATCCGTCAGGGTTGGGGATCTTGTTATCGAGCTCGAACCATGCGGAAGGAATATCTCCAAGAAGGAAAGCTCCCTGGATGAAGTTGTTTTCATATCTCTTTTTAAGTTCCGTCTTGAGATCGTCTACAGAGCCGTCGGTGGGGAATATAAGGATTTCGGAGTTGAGATTTTTTGTTTCGAGATCTTTCCTGTATGTTGCAATGGAATCTTTTGTTCCCTCTTCGATATTCTTGTTTATGACGATGAGAACATCTGTGAATGGGGATGCTTCCTTTGTGCTGAATCCGTAAAGAACCGATTCGACAACGTGACCGGTTTCGCTGTTTGCCACAACCTTCCAGAAGTAATTTTTGTCGGCGACTGCTGAAACGGAATGTGAAGTTGTTTCAATATTTTCAGCAACCTTTTCAAGTGTCAGAGGATTTTCTCCAAAATAGACGTCGTATTTTACGGCGTAACCGTCAGGATCTACGGAAGGTTTGAATGAAAGCTCGATGTCTCCTGTCTTTGAAAGTGAACGATTCTCAGGAGAAACCGGTTCCGGAGCGGAAGGTGCCGGATGGAAATCCTTGATTTCGCACTTTTTATACACGTACTGGTTGTTTTCGTACTTAAAGCAGGAGCATAGCTCATGGAGCTTCTTGCCTGCCAACTCTTCAATGTTTTTCTCGCCTGTGACAACGGAGAGGTTCATCATCAATCCAACGGGATCTCCGGTTTTCCACTCGGTGTCGTCGGTTGTGAAGTAAAGTTTGTTCTCATCCGATTTTTCAAGCATGGCAACAGGACATGCTGTAACTCTCCTGCCACCATCCGGATAATCTATTTTCTGGACGGCAATGTTATTAATCATTGAGTCATCAGAGATATTTTCACCATTCTCCTTCATTTGACCCATTTTGGACTTGTTTATGGATGCCATGAGTGTGTAGTAGGTCATATCTTTAAATTGGCTGGAGAGAGAGATTTCAATATCTCCGTATCCGCCTTCAGATATGCTGGAACCCTCAAGTTTGTCAAAGCTGACGGATTCGCCGTCCCCCAGATTGAGTCTTGCAACGAGTTTTTCAAGCTGATCTATTGGGTCAACCGGGTTGTTTCCGGGTGAGGGAATAATTTTGCCCTTTGCCAGTACAGTGAGTCCCCGACTTTCGGCAATAAAACTCTCGTCAAGTTCGGATTCCTTTTCCGTATCAATGTCTGTCGACGGAGTGTCGGAATCATTTTCTTCCGTACTGTCTGAAACTTCAACAGCGTCGGAATCCGGGATGAAATCAACATCAGATGTTTTGTCTGAGCTTTTGCTGTCGCTACCGCAGGAAATCTGAAGCAGCGTGAAAATAACTGTTAAAAAGGTGATGCAGGTTTTTCTTTTCATTTTTCCCCCATGTTAAAAAAGAGCAGAAATAATAGATAGCCTAAGTATACTGATAGCAAAATAAATGCCTAGGTAAAAAAATCAGTTTTTACGATAGCTTTATAAAATGGGAATATATCCCGCATTGTTATGGATGCAAAAAATACAACGAAAAAATGGGAAATATTTTAAATTTTTTTCAGGGTGATAAAAGGATATAGACTTTTTGGAAAAAAAGGAGGTAGAGGATAGAAATCACATTGGATAAATGTGAGTTCGAAAAAGTATAATAGCAGGAAATAATTACATGTTAGAAATAAAGATAAGTAAGGGGCGATAAAAATATATTGACAAGAAAAAAATCATTTACTAATCTTTTATCGCGTTTGGAAATAAAAGTTTTAGTATTTTATTTAAAGTTTTAAAAACTTTATTTGGAAATTACCGTAAATCAGGAGGGGCAAAATGAAAAGAACAGGATTCGCACTTTTAACGGCAATACTTATTTCCGGTGGGGCACTCACTGCAGGAAACCAGCTTTATGCAGGTGAAACGACTGGTACAGACACTCCGGAAACTACAGATGCGGATACTCCGGCCGGTGAAGATGAGGAGGAGTGTACGGGCCTTTCATTTGAAGTTGTATCGGGAGGTGAGTTCAATCAGGATAGCGAGACAGGAAACTATGTTGGCGTAACAAAGTTCGGCGACGAGACGATAAACCAGTTTGTTGTCGGTTTTTTTACAAATTATGATGAGGCAAGTGTTAAAAAAACCTATGATCTTGGAAATGGTTTGAACAACAACTACGAAACATGTACAGAATGCGTACTTGTTTACCGAGACATAACGAAGGGTGCCGATGGCAATCCTGTTAACAGATCAATGATGTTCCAGAAATCTGGTAGCATGAATATTCTGGATGTTGAGTTGGTTGAAGCAGAGGGTAAGAAATATATCGGCCCTAAAACAAAAGTTGAGATCAAAGACCTTGTCTTGGAGGAAGTGACTGTTGATAATAGTAGTTATAAGTCAACACCCGTTCCCGGCGGAGAGTGTATTGAGCTTGAGGGTGTTGTATCATGGGATACAATGAATGCAAGTGTTGAACCGACAGAGAGTGATCTTTCCTGTAAGGATATTGTAGCATGTTTGAACAAATGCGGAGAAGACAACGCATGTGCTAACGCTTGTGTTCAGAGTGGTTCAGAAGAAGGTAAAGCTGAGCTCTCAGCACTTATCGAATGTGCAAAGGCCAACTGTGCTGACGGAGGAGAAAACTGTCTGCAGGAAAAATGTACCGATCAGTTTAATGAGTGCTTTGATATAGCTGACACGAATCCTGATGACACAGACGGCAACACAGACGGCAATACAGACGGCAATACAGACGGCAATACAGACGGCAATACAGACGGCAATACAGACGGCAACACAGACGGCAACACAGATGACAATAAGGAACCTGAGGCTACAACAGATGCTGACGAGAAATCTGATGTTGATACAGTAGTTGAGCCTGTCAAAGAGAGCGGTAGCGATGGCGGTTGCAGTTTGATGCTCTTCTAATTTAGTTTCTTATTATCTGATCTAAAACAATTTCTCGATACTTTCCCATCAATTTTTTCTGGAAATCCTTAAACAAACTATCTTTGACCTAAATCGTTCGATCTTATCCTCGAAATGATTCCTTGGTGTACTTGAGAGCCAATTCAGAACAAAAACGCTATATCTGTGGGTAAAAGTTTACATTTCTCTAGAAAACACAAGTAAAGAATACATTTCGGTTTTATTATTTTCTCAATCTTGCGAGCGTGATCGGCGGCGTCGCAACGCCGAAAGAAAAATCTCTGTCGATTCAGTACTATATTGGAACCTGAGCTTTCCCCCAGACATATTGAAGAGTCTCACAGGCTTTTGTATTGGCAACCTTAATTACTAGCTTGTTTGCATGAGTGACAATTATCCCAGGTAAATCGAAGAGCTGCCTGCGACAAGTCTCAGGATACATTTCTTTTTTCCCCATAATTTCTTCGCAGCAATCCCTCTTGAAAGCCTGATGGAGGTTAAAGGAGAGAAGCATCATCATAAAGTATGCTTCATTCATCTCGAAATTCTGACAAGGAAGTTTCTCACCGGCAAAATCCTTTATATGTCGGTGAGTAAGCTCACTTTCACCTCTGTTGTGTGCAAGCATTAGAATATTGCTTGTTTCGGCAAGGTATGAGACACCGGCTGCTTCAAGTTGCTCCATCACCTCAGGGTCAACTCCAAGGTTCGTATATAAAATGTTCAGATCCTTCCCGCACTTCACAACCAATTGATTTTCTTCGGAGTACTGGTAAGTAACGACTGTCCTTCGTTCCTTTTTCCAGCTTCCTCTTTTGTCGTAAAACTCTGTATAACGCCATTCACTTTTACTGTTATCCTTTTTATAACTTGTGAACTCATCTTCCGGTATTTTCAACACCCTATCGACGATATCCTTGTATGCCTTGCCTCCCATTATGTAGCCGATTTTAAGTTCTTCCTCCATCAGGCAGCAAAGCTTTTTGTCAAGGTATCCACCGTCCATTGTGGCGATTATCGGAATCCGATGATTAAACTTTTTTCTTATGAGCTTCACAATCCTTTTAAGACCTTCGGATGTGTCGCTTCCATGATTTGTGTGACATTTGCCTCTGCGGAAAAACATGTCGACAACGTAGCCATTCCACTTGAAGAGAAGGGGGTGAAACCCGCATACCTTTTTGTAGGTATAGTCAACGCCTTCTCGCTTCTTAGCAAACCTGTTGTCGAAAACTACGCTGTCCACATCGAGAATTATGTAAGGCGGATTTTCTATTTTAAGCCTCATTATGAAGAACTTGTCGAAGAGCTTTTGAACCCTCTGTCTCTTCTGAAACTGAACTTGCGAAGAAGTCTTTTAACAGCGCTTGTGCTACAAAGATTATTCTCTTTAACACCAATAAGAGGAGGGTATGCAGGATCATTTTTCAGTTCATCGAAACGGCTAAGATTCAGGGATGTTCCGTCAAAGAAGTAACAGATTATCTGAATAATCATACTGTGAACAGAGGTTCCCTTCTTACATCCCTTTATAGAATCCATTTTCTCCAGGTCCCTCATCAGCCAAGAGTTATTTCTAATGTAATCTGAAACAGCGGCTAACCCGGCCCTGCCAGTAAGTTTCAGATTTGTTTTTTCAACTCCGCTGATTTTTTCATTGAATTTTAACTTTTCTCGCGCTAACATGACCTCACCTCTTGGGTTTTGTTTTTTTAGGCGATTACATTTATCCAAGAGGTTTCTTTTATTCAAGTTTTTCTTACATTTTCGACTATATTTATAAAAAGGTCGAACGATCTAGGTTTGATTTTTGCAAAATAGTTACTTCTAAGAAAACTCTAAGAATTATAGAAGAGTTTTTAATATGAGGGAACGATGTAGTGTCTTGAATTTTAACGTAAATTTTTTGATCAACAATCCTTTGGCAAGCTTCGGGGAATGAAAAAATATTATCGTGAAAGGGATATTTCTTGGGAAGCAGGATATTCATGAGTCAATCAGATATTTTTTTGTCTTGCTAAACAGGCTCTGATAGTTGTTGCTTACGGTTTGTAAAAGATTTGGGGTTCGTTCGGTAAGGTTATTGTAAGACGTTATTTAATGGTTGAAAGGTGCATGTTTCCGCAATTACTCATTAAAAAAGTTGATAAAGTTGATATTTTGTTAAAAATGATTAAATAATTAAATATAGTTGTGTTTTAAATTAGTGCTTATTCAATATTTTTGGAGGTCCGAATGCGCGGAAAAACTTTTATGCTTTCATTCATTCTTTTCCTTTTTGCGGGGATGATAACAGGCTGTATTCAAGCAGAAGATGAAGAAGGTGAGAACGAGGCTTATGTTGATGATGAAGGTGTGACGCCTGGAGGAGGCGGTTCAGAAAATAACGGTGGAACAGACACAGGAAATTCGACAGACACCGGAGATTCAACCGATACCGGAGATACGACTGACACGGGCGATTCAACAGACACAGGAGGTTCAACCGATACAGGGGATTCAACAGACACAGGAGATTCGACAGATACGGGTGGCTCGACCGACACAGGCGATACAGGTGACACAGGAGGCGGCACTCCAGACTGTACAGATGGTGAGTTGAAATGCGAAGGCTCTGTAATAAAGGAGTGTAAAGACAACTCCTGGACCGATAAAGAGGACTGTTCCCAAAACTCGCTTAAATGTGTTGAAGAAAACGGAACCGTCGAGTGTAGAGAAAGACTTTGCGAAGAAGGTGCCAAGCGTTGTGTCGACGGTTTCAAGGGAACTCTTCACCCTGATGAATTAAAAGGGGAGTGCGGTGCCGGTGATTCTTGTCCGGAGGGTTCCACCTGTACTTCGGTAGACGGGAAGAAAATGTGCCTGACTACTGAGCAGTGCGGCGAAGGAAGCGGAGTGACCTGCCCCGATGGCAGCGAGTGTTTAAACTACCCCGATTTTAATGGAAATTATTGCGGACTTACTGAGCCTCTGTCACAGGTTGTCGTTTGTGAGGGGGACGCATGGAAGGTTGAAACCGATTGTCTTGCGGACTTTCGTCTGTGTGATGATAAAGGAGGTGTATATTCCTGCGCTGACGCTCCCTGCGGAGACGGATTTTATGATGAGCGTGTCGAGATGTGTGATGCCTCGGCAGACGAATGGCAGGCACCAAGCTGCAGTGATTTTTCAGACTTGGGTGGAAATGGAGAGATCGTATGTACAAGTAATTGCCAGCTCTATTTTTCAAACTGCGATGTTACGAAAACGCCATATGGTACGATTAACAAGGTATCATTTTCATCGGCCTTTATCTTTGACAAAACGAAATATTTCGATAACTCCTACTCCAGCAGCGTTGCGAGTTCGGGAGAGCAGTCAACAGCGGTGTGGGAAGGAACATGCGGCAATGGAAATGTGCCACCGGCAGGTACTGATATAATTACAGCATACGCTGTCCATTTTCCTGAAGAACAGGGTGAAAACGGTACGCTTCCAGCGACGGTTTCAGTGTACCAGGAAAATATTTCGCAGGGATTTTTTGAGAACACTCGAACCGGCTATCTCAGGATGGCGTTTCCGAGCGATGTCGTTACTGTGGGATCGTACAATGTTTCACTTGCGGGTGATGATGCTTTTCTACTCTACTTTAAGTTGAACAGCAGCGGCAATGCCTTCTGTATCTCTGCAATCGGCATTGGCGGTAAAGTGAATGTCTCGAACGCATCACAAACCAATGCTTTCGACGGCGGAAGCCTCTCTTTTGGAAAGGAAAGTAACATTCTTCTTTTTCACCCGACGGATGTTCCCGTATACGGTGACATTACGAGTTGGTTCGGTGAATCAACAGAAATTTGTCCGAAGTAGGAATCCCATTTTTCTTTGATTAATCCAGGGCTTATTTGTTAAGTTTAAATATTTTCCCGGTTATTTAATTGTCGCGATACGGAATTGCTTTTCTTTTACCCCAAAATATCTGTCGGATAAGAAAAACTGAGTCTACATGCTTCATGCAACATTGACTTTTTTATATTTGGGAAGCAATCGACAGAATTAAAGATTTTTTGAAATTGGAAAGGAGTGAGATTTTATTGTTCGATGAGAAAAAGATGAGGGAATCTAGTCGGCATCCCCATCTCTTTTCATTTTAACATTCCTGAGCCGGTTAACTGCAGCCGAAATTTCAAACGGCCTGAAGTAAGAGTATTCACCGGATGGAATACTATCCAGGATGTCGAAGCCGTTCTCTTCAAGATCGATAAATAACTTTTTTATGGCCTGGTTGAGAGTTGTTTTGCCGTCCAGAAATTTTTTCATGTAGATCATGGCATCCGCAATCGCCTTTGTCTGACCGATTTCAACCAGCTGTTCGATGGAAGAGAGATCGATCGTCGATTTTCCGAAGCATATTGTGTGAAGTCCCTTTGCTGAAACGCTGACGGCTTTTCTTCCCCTTGCGGGATCGATACTTCTTTCTATCGGAATTCTTTCTGAGACCGAGCCGAAGGAGCTGCCTCCCTCGTGTGTTCTCTCGGTCCGGTATTTTTCTGCGATAGCCTTTGCTTTTTCCGTTCTGTCCATCGGCAGATAGTCGGACATGCAGATAACGCTATCCGCAATTGAGAAGTAGTCCCCGGAACCTCCGATTACTAGTACTGTGGAAACACCTTCCTCTTCATATAATTGTGCAGCCTTGTCGATGAAAGGTGTGATCGGTTCCTTCTCCTTTTCCACAAGCTCCTGCATTCTGTGATCCCGGATCATGAAGTTCGTTGCCGATGTATCCTCGTCTATCAGGAGGGCTGATGCGCCGGTTTCAAGAGCTTCGACGATGTTTGCGGCCTGGGATGTGCTGCCGCTGGCATTCAGGGAGTCGAATTCCACTGTGTCTCTTCCGAAAGGGAGATTGTTTATGAAAGGGGAGATGTTTACATTCGTTATGCTTCTGCCGTCTTCGGCCCGTATCTTCATGGTCGCTTCATTCGTTACCACAAATTCACGTCCGTCTCCGGGAATGTGGTTGTAGACGCCAAGTTCGACTGCATTCAGCAGTGTCGATTTTCCGTGGTAACCGCCTCCGACAATAAGGGTAATTCCCTTTTTAATTCCCATTCCTGTGATCTCTCCCCGGTTGGGGAGGCTGAATGAGAATCTCATTGTTTCCGGAGATTTGAATGGAACAGCTTCATTTCGGGAAAGCGGGCGGGGATCGATTCCGCTGGCCCGAGGAAGTATTGAATCGTCTGCAACGAATGATACAAGTCCGTTTTCGTCCAGAAGGTTTCTGAGATAGTCGGCATCTTCAGAAATTTCAATATGTTTTCGGATTCTCTCCTCGTTGCAGTTCTTGAAGAGCAGAGCTTCTTCTGCAATTTCGGGAAGTTCGTGAAAAAACATTTCCCACGCCTCTTTTGCGGCGATTCTTCTTCCGAATGCGGGAAGTCCGAACTGGAAGCGAACTTCGATAAAAGAGTCATTCACGATGACCGAACTGCGCTCCAGAATCTCCTGCATCGGTTTTTCAATTCCGATCGAGCCGCTGTTTCCGCTTCCGCGGTTTCCCTTCGCGATTTTCCTGCAGGTTATGAAAAAGCTGCGCGCCAGAAAATCGGTGAAAGGCTTGCTACGGATTTTTGAATTGAAAAGATTCTGAGGAAAATCGGCTGTCTCATGATCGATCCTGATCCTCATTCTGCTCGGTTTGGCAAAGGGATCACCCTGAACATAGTCAACGAAGAGGGTGTAGAATGAAAAGTCGAACTTTCCTTTTATATCGTGGTAGGCTTTGTAGCTTCTGTTGTCGATTGAACGTAGAATTTTTTCGAGGTCCTTATCTTTCATAAATAGATCCGGAAAACAATTTTTAACGGATTTTAGTATAAGGAAAAGGTTGGAATTGTAAATTTTAGGGAGTTTTTAGAAGCTGTAGGTTGCGCCGATTGAGAGAATATCTGCATCACGGCTGAGTTTGATTTTGTGAGGAGGAATCATTCCAGGAATTCCTTCAACGTTCTTGTGGTTATCCTGGTATATTGTGTGAAGGTAGCCTACGCTTATTCCAAGAGCGTCAATTGGTCTGTAGAAGACTCCGCCTGCAACCGTTGCACCGTTGAGAGTGGGGTTGTTTTCATTGTAAGTGTCAGGGTTTGATCCGGGTCTGTTGTAAAGACCTCCGACGCTTACTTTGAGGTTCTTGAGAATTGAGTATTCGAACATCAGGCCCACATCGAAACCGGTTTTGAATTCGTCCTCGATGTTCTTTTCCTTACTTGATCTATCTCTTCTTGAAAGGGTGTTGAGATAGAGGGTAAAGTCGGCTTCCGCTCTGAGATCATCTGTTATCATGTAACTTACACCTGTTGCTATTACCGATGCGAGGTCCTTTCTGAAAGAAGATCCGTCGGGACTCGGATCGGCGATGTCGGGAAGGGGCGATCCTGGAATATTCTCTTTTTTATCCACATCGAATTCCAAGCGGGTCGGTGTTTCGTAGCGGAGACCGATGTTCATGCCCTTGATCGGTTTGATATTGACTCCGACGATTCCCGAAAATCCCAGTGCAGACTCTTTGTAATCAAGAACTTTTATTCGTGTGTTGGTAACCGTTGATGTAGCTTCCACATCCTTTTCGTATTCCGAATAAATTACGCGACCGCCGATAGATGCTGAAATCCAATCTGCAAATTTGTATGAAAATCCTGCTCCACCGCTGTAGTAAATGTTTGAACCGGTAACTTTCGGGTCTTTGAGCTTGAAATTGCCAAGAAATGCTGTGGTGGCTACACCGTCGTTGTACTCAACGCTACCGCCGCCTCCGGGGACGTTAAAATAGACATGTCCGGCCATGTCTCCCCATTTTCCGACAACATAAGCAGATGGAATGAACCATGTGGTGTTGTCTGATTTGAACTTCTGCCCGTTCAATGCCGCGGCGTCACCTGTAAGATCGGAAAGCTCCTGTCTGTATTCTTTGAAAAGTATCTGGTTGCTGAAGTATAGGTGGATTCCGTCTTCCATGAATACGGTTCCTGCGGGGTTGTATGCCGCAATGTCGGCAATGTCTGTTGCAGCGTTGCGGTTGAGCGTTCTAACATACTCCGAACTGAGGTTTGAATTGTTACCGACTCCTCTGGCAAAAGCCAAGTTCATTAAAAGTGTTACGGCGATAATGGGTTTTAGAATTCTTTTCATTTAGTTCCTCCAAAAACGAATTCAATAACGTTTTAACCCGGTTATATTATTTTTTTAGACTGGGATGTCAAGTTATAAATTAAAAAAACTTTAACAAAGGGGGGTGCGAAAAAACGTATCAAATTCTGTAATTGATAAGCTTGTTTGACGGTGCTAAATATTTTAACGACTAATTGAACTCATGTGTCTAGTTGCGAATTGAATGATTAGATAAAATAAATACTTGCAACCGTTCTTGTTGTGGATTGTCATTTTTTTGTTGACACTCGGCGAAGAATCGTTAATATGAGCCACGTCGATTGGTTGGCGAGGTAGCTCAGTTGGCTAGAGCAGCGGACTCATATCCCGCAGGTCGAGTGTTCGAATCACTCTCTCGCCACCAAATCTCATTTATTCAACGCACATCATTTTTTGCATTGACTTTGTTTAAACTTATGAAGTTTATGTCTGGTTTTTTCCTTTTGTCATAATTCGAACTGCAGAATCTCTCCTCATTTCTCAACTCCGTTTAAATCTTTTAGTCGATTTTTGATGAATTAAAGGATCGTTCGAAAGGATGTGGCGAGGAAAACGATAATCGTTCCTATTTATCTTGCCATATTTCTCTTGTTTTGATACCATCAATCGAAAATCGTTTAAAAACCTTTGATAGGGAATCCATATGAGAATAGAGAGAGATTTTCTTGGAGAAGTGGCTCTGGATGATGATTTTCCTTTTGGAATCAACACTTTTAGGGCCATGGAAAATTTTGCTTTTTCAGATGACCGGATACGTTCCGATCTCTTTGAAAATGTAGTTTTAATAAAAAAGTCGGCCGCCATAGCAAATATGCGTGCCGGTCTCCTTGACGAACGGGTCGGCGGCGCTGTGGAGAAGGCTGTGGATGAAATTATCCCACGAATAGGTGAGTATACTCCCAGGCTTCATCCTCTACAGGGCGGCGCCGGAACATCAACGAATATGGCGGCAAACGAACTTGTTGCCAACATTTCGCTCCGCAATCTCGGATTGAAATTCGGATCCTACGACGAGGTTAATCCTCTTGATCATGTCAATCTCAGCCAGTCTACAAACGATGTTTACGGAACCGCCGTAAGGCTTACGATACTGAAGAATCTTAAGACTCTTCACGATTCCGTTGAGAGGCTTCTTGACAGGCTTCATGAGAAGGAGCGTCAGTTCGCTTCCATTCTCAAAATCGGCCGGACAGAGCTCCAGGATGCGATGCCGATTTCCTTTGGCCAGACTTTCGGTGCATGGGCGGATGCTCTCTCCCGTTTCCGGTGGAGACTGGACAAGGCAAGAGACTGGGTGAGGGAGATAAATCTCGGAGGAACGGCTGTGGGAACCGGAATCAATGCCGACAGAAGTTACGCCATGCACGTTGTGGATATTCTCCGCGCGCTCGTTGAGGAACCCGTTTCACTTTCCAGAAATCTTGTCGACGCAACACAGAACATCGACCAGATTGTCGAGGTGTCGGGACTCATCAAAACCGGTGCCGTATCGATTAAGAAGATGGCGTCCGATCTGCGACTTCTCTCATCGGGGCCCAACTGCGGGCTGGGAGAGATCATTCTTCCTGCGGTTCAGGCTGGTTCCTCGATCATGCCCGGAAAGGTCAATCCCGTAATGGCGGAGGCCGCCGAGCAGGTATGTCTCGTCGTCATAGGAAACGACAGCGTGATTTCAACGGCGGCATCCGAGAGCAACCTCGAACTTCCACAGTTCCTGCCGCTGGTTGCCCACAAGATCCTGCAGTCGATCGAACTGCTTGGGAATCTATGCGACCGTCTCTCGGCCACAATATATGGAATAAAGATTAATGAATCAAACGTTCGAAATCATGTGGAGCGAAGCTACGCCGTGGCCACTCTTCTCACTCCGACATTGGGTTACGATGCCGTTTCATCGGTTGTGAAAGAGGCTGGAGAAACAGGGAGAAGTTTTATTGAAATTGTAAGGGAAAGGAAACTTGTGGCGGATGAAAAGCTGGAGAAGCTTCTTTCTCCTGAGATAATGGCGAGTCCGGGAATTCCCATGCTGGAGGAGGATTAGATGAAGGCGAAAACCATACGAGGAGACAGGCTTCACATAGCTTTTTTCGGCAGAAGAAATGCGGGGAAGTCGTCTCTCATAAATGCGGTTACAGATCAGCAGGTTGCAATTGTTTCCGACACTCCGGGGACCACAACGGATCCCGTTTTTAAATCGATGGAACTTCTTCCTCTCGGACCTGTCGTTCTTATCGATACCGCGGGAATCGACGATCTTTACGACGCTCTCGGAGAGGAGCGTGTAAAAAGATCGGAAAGAATACTGAAGAAGACCGATCTTGCGCTTCTTGTTCTCGATTCAGGATCCATGGAACACGAATTTGAAAATCACCTCATTTCCCAGTTTGAAAAGGAGAGAATTCCCTACATCATAGTTCTCAATAAGATCGACACCGAACTCTCTCCTGAAACTTTGAAATGGCTGGAGGAGAAAAGTTTCGTTCGCGTAAGTGCCGCTGAAAAGAAGGGAGTAGGGGAACTCAAGAAGCGAATACTCGAAATTGCGCCACGCGAGTGGGAACCGCCGTTCCTTCGTGATCTCATTCATCCGGGAGACACTGTTCTTCTCGTAACTCCGATCGACCTCGGCGCGCCCAAAGGAAGATTGATAATGCCTCAGGTGAAGGCTCTCCGGGATGTTCTCGATGGAGATGCCATGCCGATCATGTGCAAGGAGCGGGAACTTCTATCCACACTTTCGATGATGAAGAGGCCGCCGGCTCTCGTCGTCACAGATTCACAGGTTTTTCCGCAGGTCAGCGCCGATGTACCGGAAGAAATTCCCTTTACCAGTTTTTCAATTCTTTCGATTCGGCAGAAGGGAGATCTGATGAAAATGGTGAAGGGAGTCATGGCTGTAAAGGATCTCAAGCCTGGAGACAGGGTGCTCATTGCGGAAAGCTGCAGCCACCATCCGTTGGAGGACGATATCGGCAGAGTGAAGATTCCCCGATGGCTCCAGAATTATGTCGGCGGCGGACTGAAAATTGAAACAGTTCCCGGAAGTGAGTATCCGGAGGATCTTTCAGACTACAAACTGGTTGTTCACTGCGGAGCCTGCACTCTTAACCGTCGTGAAATGCTGCGAAGGCAGTCTATTCCCGATAATTTCGGAGTTTCCATGACCAACTATGGTGTCCTTATATCATTCCTCAAGGGAGTTTTCCCCAGAGCGCTCAAGCCCTTTCCCGAGGTGTACAGGCTTTTCGATCGGAAAGAGGTGTACGGATCGGTTTCGCTTCGAAGGAAGATGGCTTCTTTAACGGATCTGTAGAAATCCTTGTTGCCTGATTTTTATTGATTTTATAAAACCTTTAGAATATACTTCATGTTCGAAAATCGGATATCGACATCCTTTTATTAAGGTGTTGATAATCTGTTTACCTTTTACTGTTTTTTTTAGTGGAGGGACAAATGTACGAAATAGTAGATGTAAGAGGAAGAGAAATTCTTGATTCCAGGGGAAACCCTACAGTTGAGGTTGAAGTTGAACTTGAAAACGGTGTTGTAGGAATGGCGATGGTTCCATCCGGAGCCAGCACAGGCGTTCACGAAGCCCTCGAGCTTAGAGACAAGGATGAGAACCGTTACCTTGGAAAGGGTGTTCTCAAGGCCCTTGAAAATATCGGCAAAATCTCACAGGAGATTGTCGGTATGTCCGCAATCGACCAGCGTGCAATCGACAACGCGATGCTCGATCTCGACGGTACAAACAACAAATCCAACCTCGGAGCAAATGCGATGCTCGGCGTTTCACTTGCCGTTGCCCGCGCAGGAGCAAAGGGACTCGGTCTTCCGCTTTTCAGATACATCGGCGGAATGAGAAGCGACACTATTCCTGTTCCCATGTCCAACATCCTCAACGGTGGAGCTCACGCAGACAACACCGTGGACATCCAGGAGTTCATGATCATGCCTGTCGGTGCCGAATCCTTCAAGGAAGGCATCAGGATGAACACGGAGATCTTCCACCACCTCAAGAGCATTCTCAAAGCAAAGGGACTCGGAACCGGTGTTGGAGACGAAGGTGGTTTCGCTCCCAACCTCAAATCCGACGAAGAGGCTCTCGAAGTTATCGTTGAAGCCATCGAAAAAGCCGGATACAAGGCAGGAGATGACGTCGTTCTCGCTCTCGATGTTGCATCATCCGAGCTCTACGACAAGGAGAAGGGCGTTTACCAGTTCAAGAAGTCCGGTGGAAAAGCCAAGACTCGTGAAGAGATGGTCGGTTTCTACGAGGGTCTTGTCAAGAAGTTCCCCATTTTCTCAATCGAAGACGGAATGGACGAAGATGACTGGGAAGGCTGGAAGCTTCTTACAGAGCGTCTCGGTGACAAGGTTCAGCTTGTCGGTGACGATCTTTTCGTTACGAACATCGAAAGACTCGGTGAAGGAATCGAAGGCGGCATAGCCAACTCAATTCTCATCAAGCTCAACCAGATCGGAACACTCAGTGAGACAATGGATGCAATCGAAGTTGCACACAGAAACGGATACACAACCGTTATCTCTCACAGAAGCGGTGAAACAGAAGATACATTCATCGCCGATCTCAGTGTTGCTGTTAACGCAGGACAGATCAAGACAGGATCCATCTGTAGAAGTGAGCGTGTTGCAAAATACAACCAGCTTCTCAGAATCGAAGAGTTCCTTGATGACAATTCCTACTATCCCGGACAGGATATTCTCTTCGGAGAACAGGAAGAGGCATAAACTCTTTCAGGATAGACTTCTTCAGGGCCCCGGTCGGGGCCCTTTTTTTTGTCGTTAAACTGAATATTTAAGCTTCATATCCAATCTTGAAAGACCCTTCAATATTAAAGGGGGCAGTTGCTCGACGGATGTGTCGGGTAATCTTTATTCTGTGGTGAAATTCCAGGGCGCTCCATTGCGTTCGCCTGCGCTGTTTCGGGGTCATTTCATTTGGGAAATCTTTTTTTTCCAAAGAGAATACGGTATCGTCTTCAAATCTTTGCTGATCAGCAGTATTCCAAACCTCGACATTATTCGGAAATTCGTTGTCATCTTAGGAAAATGGAGGTGTTCAATTATATATGTTGCTATACCTCCAAGAATAATTTTAAGACGGAATGCAATGTCTATGGAAAAATTTTGAAGAGAAATTGTGAAATTAAAGGTTTTTCAATGTGTTGGTTTTACAGGGCAATTCGACTGGTGGGTTTGCAACCATTTGTTTTTACTGAGAAGGTTTAGTTGCTCTTGTTTTTCTTGAAAGTGTCCGTTGAGATACTTCTTTGTTGAAGAAAAATATTAATCGTTTCGCGTTTCTATAAAATTCCTTTCAAAAATGCGGAAATTTGTTTGACTCCAAATCGAAAATCATTATATTAGGCCTTGCTGAGCGGGAATAACTCAGTGGTAGAGTGCAACCTTGCCAAGGTTGACGTCGCGGGTTCGAATCCCGTTTCCCGCTCCATTTTTTTATTTGGATCTTCCCAAAATCATTCGAATTTTCTTTTTTCGGCGCCGTCGCCAAGTGGTAAGGCAGAGGTCTGCAAAATCTCCATCCCCGGTTCGAATCCGGGCGGCGCCTCCAAATTTTTTCAAATACAAAGTTCTTAGGTCGAGGTTTTCAGCGACCTGAACGTTTTTGTTTTTTCGGCGTTGTATGCCCCAAATTTTGGAGAGTATTTTTCAACTCTTTCCTGTTTGAAAAGTCTTTGAGCTGAGATAGTCGTCTTTTTGATTTTTAAACGAAAGTCGAATCAGTTAGTTGAGTTGGTTGGTTTTTTCGTGATGAATTCGGCGACCTTTTTCGACAGTTGGACCGCGGTGTAGGGTTTTTGGATAAAACCTGATACCCCTTTGTCAAGAAGGGTTTGAACTCTTTCATCTTTCTTGAATCCGGAGGCTAGAAGCACTTTAACTGAAGGATCGATCTTTTTAAGTTCTTCAAAAGTTTCGTATCCGCTCATTTCCGGCATGGACATATCAAGAATTACAATATCGAATTTTTCCTCTTTATACATTTCAATACCCTGCGTTCCGCCAGCCGAACTGAAGACTGTGTAGCCTGACTCTTCAAGGATTGCTTGAGCGGTCAGGCGGATAACCTCTTCATCGTCAATGACAAGGACTTTTCCGGTGTGTTTTATAAGCTCCTGGTTGGTCTGGGGTTCAGAAACAGCTTTTTCTTGCTTTTCTTCATGAATCGGCAGGAATATGGAAAAAGTTGTTCCCTTAGCTGGAAATGATTCAACGTTAATGAATCCGTGGTGCTGCTTTATGATGTTGTAAACCATGGACAGTCCCAGTCCCGTACCCTTTTTTTCGGCCTTGGTTGTGAAAAAGGGTTCGAAAATGCGGTTAAGAACCTCTTCGCTCATTCCAACACCCTCATCCTTTATTTCGATCAGCCAGTAGGGTGTTCCCGCTGTTGAATCTGGAAATAGTCGCTGGAGGTGTCTATCGGATCTTATCCTTTTAACAGAAACATTTATTAGTCCGCCCTGATGTTCTTCCGGTTTTCGCATAATGGTCATTGAGTGGGAGGAGTTCACGATGATGTTGAGCAGCGTTTGTTCCATCTGTACCGGATCCCCCAGTATGTTGCACGGTTCTCCGGGAAGTTCGGTTACTATTGTTACCGATTTCGGCAGGCTGCTACTGCAGATCTTGATGACGTTGGAGAGGGATTTCTTGATATCTACGAGAACGAACTCCACATCATATCGCCGCGAAAGGGTCAGAAGCTGTTTAACAATGTCTCCGGCTCTTTTTGCGGATGTGCATGCGGTTTTGAGCAGCTGAGAGAGCTTCTCAACAGAAATAGTTCCCTTTTTTATGAGATGCTCCATAAGGGTGAGACTTCCGGTGATTCCTCCGAGAACGTTGTTGAAATCGTGTGCCAGACCTCCTGCAAGTGTTCCTACGGTCTCCATTTTCTGGGCCTGGCGCAGCTGGATTTCATTCATTTCGTACTCAGTGACATCATCGATTCTGATGACGGCTCCCGGCTTGGATTCATCTCCCAGTGGAATAACCGTAATGTCGAGATATCTCAATGCCGGAGTTTCAATTTTCACACGTCTCAGAAATACCTCTTCTTTTCCAAAAATCCCCTTTGTGATTTTTTCTCTGTGAAATTGGAAAATCTGATTCATTCTCCATAGTTGCTCACCTTTTTTGAGTCCATGGCCGGGCCACTGCTCATTTTCGGCAGCTCTGTTCCAGCGGGTTATGGAGCCCTCCATGTTCACACCGATCATTATGGAACCCATCGATTCGAATATTGTGTCCAGATAGTGACTTGTGGATCGGAGTTCTTCCTCCCTGCCTCGAATGGCCAGGGCCATTTCTTCAAAAATATTGAATATCTGCTGAAGTTCTTCGAAACTTTCCTTAAGAGGGGCAAGCATATACTTTCCGTCGGACATGAGTCTCATGTTTTCTGTAAGTTGATTGAGCGGAGAAAAGACCCTTCGTGACACTGTAAATGCTATGAATGCCGCCAGCGTGGTGGCAATGAAAATAATTACGAAAAGAACCCAGCGAATCCACCTGATTTCTAGAAATATCTCCTCTTCTGGCTGCTGGACGACGACATTCCAGCCGGTAAAGGAAACCTTCTCCGAAATGGCTGCCATCTTCGTTTCCTCTTTCAGATATGAGAACTGTTTTCCCCTGCTTATGCTGTCAAGGTAGTCGACCCGATGTCTCTGGGCCACCAGCTGTTTTTTTGGGTGGGCTATGATGACACCTTTGTTGTCGACGATCGAAACATAGCCTGCCTTACCGATTCGAAGATTGTCTACGATGGTGCTTAAATATTGAAGATTAAGGTTTGCAGAGACAATAAACTCCTTGAATGGGAGGGCAAGTGTCAGAGTTATGTCTCCGGTCTGAAGAGATATGAACGTTTCCGACCAGTGCGGCGTGGAGCGGTGTTTCAGGGCTTTGAAGAAGAGCGTTCCGGACATGTCTATTCCTTCCATGTCCGGATTGTATGGGGCAAGATGTCGCACTGTTCCATCTGTGTCGATAAGATAGAGTGCATCGAATATTTCATAACTGGATACAGCGGTTTGTAGGTAACTGTTGAGGTCACTTTTATCCAGTATGGTCATTGAGTCTACGATGATTCTCAGATGAAGCAGGGCATCCAGCGGCTCCCGCAGAAAGCGTTCGGTTTCCCTGCTGACGGCTATGGCTGCCAGCCTGTTTCTGTTTGTTATCTCCTGCTCGATGCTCCTGCCCCAGAAGTAGAGAAGCAGCATCCCTGCAAGGATAATCGGTATGACTGCAGCAGCTGTCAGGTTGATAGCCAGAAATGTCTTAAATTTCATTTTCATCTACTGTTTCATATTTCCCGTTTCTAACCTGGAGAAGGTAACTTTTTTTAACCGAATCACCGAAGCGGTTTATCCTGAATGGCCCTTGAACTCCCTCGAACCACTCTTTCCTGATTATCGCATCCTTGAGGGATTCGTCCGGGCGTTTGATTTTGTAGGCTTCCGAGATGACGATTATTGCCTCATATCCGTAAAATGCACCGAAGTAGGGTTCCTTATTGAATCTCTTTGAATATCGGTCATAGAAATTTCTGTACCGTGGTTTTCTACTGTTCGGATCAAATGTCTGGGAAAAGAAAACTCCCTCTACAGACTTCCCTCCGTTACGAAGAAATTCCGTTGTTTTTGCCCAGTTGGAGGTTAAAATGACGGGCTTCGCGTTGAGTTTTCTGATCTGCTGGCACAGCATCGCCGTCTCAAATGCGCTGGCAATTATGACGATCCCGTCGGGATCCGCTTCAACAATCTCTTTCGATACAGGGAGAAAGGTTCGGTTGAATGAAGGAGGAAGCGTTTTTCGGAGGATAATTTTACCTCCTGATTTTATGTATCTCTCCTCAAATTTTTCATACCAATCTTTAGAATAGGTTTTGTTGAATGATGAGAATATGGCGGCCATTTTTTTTATCCTTATCTTTTCCGCTCCGAATCGAGCCAGATGTTCCGCCACATATTTATTTGGAGGGGTCGTTCTTATGAGGTAGTCGTCTTTGCCCGAATAGATGTTTGCCGTAACTGTCGGGGCAACAAGGAGCCTTTTTTCCCTGTTTGCAAGAGGAATAAGGTATTTCGCCATATGGCTTGTGACGGGGCCTACAATAACATCCACATTCTTCTTAATGAGATTATGGAATTCTTCAACTACAACGGACTGGTCATGTTTATCATCTCTTATCGTAAATGTGATTTTTCTCCCGTTTATTCCACCGCTGCCGTTGATTTCCTCTATCGCTATAAGGGCACCGTTTCTACCGTCCGTTCCAAGATCTGAGAGGGGACCGGACAGACTTCCGATAAAGCCCAAATTGATGGATTTTTCTTCGCTGCACTGAAAGGAGATGAGCAGCGCGACGCATATGATTAATACTACTTTTTGCATGACTCTCTACTAGAAAATTCCTTCATACTATATCAGATCCCTAATGCGGCAACAACAGCTTTCAGTTGGACTGGAATGTTTGATAAAATATGATAGTCGGCTGTTCTTTGACAGGGTGGTTGTGAAGTGGTAGAATTTAAAATGTATACGCAATGTATCAATGGAGGGTGCTATGAAGATGCTTGTTTTTCTCTGGGTTCTCTTTCTCTTTCCCACCGGATACAGTGAGGAAAATCTCAGTTTTTCAGGTGATATCTTTCATTATGGTCAGGTTCTGGATCAAAGCGAGGAGGGGTTTGGTGAATCTGATTACGAAATAATAGAATACATATTTAACGACACTGCTTTGCCTGAAGATAGTAATCTGTCCCTGGCAAGAAGAAAGGATCGTGATCCCGGAACTTTGATAAAGGGCTGGGGAAAAAAGAAGACCGTCTGTCAGGACGGAGAAAAGAGAGAAGGAACCGAAAGTTGCGGATTCAACGGGAGAGGAGTCCATGAAGAGGTCTGTGTCGAAGGACAGTGGAAGGTTTCCGAAGTCTGTCTCGATCCCGACAAGTGCGTAGACGGTGCTACAAGACAGGGAAGTGTCGCCTGTGACGGAGGCGGTTACCCTGAGGAGAGTTGTGTCTCCGGAAGCTGGGTGCTGTCGACGCCCTGTCCCAGGGAGCGTGGTGTAGTAATCACGCCGGAGGAGTACGCCGCTCTCTCTCACTATGTAAAGGTTCCACATCAGGGAGAGAGCAAGGCGGAAGCTGTTAGTGACCAGTGGATTCTGATTACGAATGTCCCTAACTGGGACCCTGCAAACAAGAGCAATGCCGATCTGCAATACGGATTTTACCCCATGATGAGCAATGCCGAGGCTGAGAGACCGGAAAATTACCGGATAACTTCCCAAGATGATGCAAACTACTCATCGGGAGCAATTCCGGGAGCAGTCGGGATAAGAGTCTGGCCTCTTTATGCCCCGCATCTTCCCAGAAAGGATTTGAGGCTGGGAAGAAAAATCTATCTGCAGTTTCCTTTGCCCGTTAAATCGGGTGCTTCCTACAAAATTACCATGGCCGCCGCAATTTTCGGTGTGGAACAAAGTGTAGCGTTCACTGCCGAAACAATCCGCTTCGGAAGGGCTGTTCACATTCACCCTTATGGTTTTCGACCTGAGGATCCCAAAAAGGCGTGGATCGGAATGTGGATGGGAACGGCTGGAGAACTTCCCATGGGCGATACAACACTCGAGCTTGTAAAGATGGAGGGTTCCAACCGCAGGGTTGTCTTTTCCGGGCAGGCTCAAAAGGGCGATTACACCGATTCGGATATCCCCACTCTTTACGAGAAGGAGGTTTACCGGTTCGATTTCTCATCAGTTAAGGAGCCGGGAATGTATATGGTGAAACACCGGACTCTCGGTTATTCCGTTCCATTCCCTATCGATTCCAACGCATACAGGATTCCGCTTGCGACTATGTCAATGGGAATGCTGCACCAGAGGAGTGACGAGGAGCTTGCTCTTCCCTACACCCGGTTTGTCCATGGAAAGGGACATCCCGATGATGCAAATGTCTACCTTTCGAGCGAACTGAAGAGCAGTATCGTTGACAACATGAAGGACCCGGAGCGTTTGGAGCGGATAAATCTTTTCCTTCCGGAGGATGAGTGGCAGAATGTGGACAATGTTGCGCCGTTCTATCCCACAGCCCTGGAGGGGAGTTATCTCGATACCCGCGGAGGGCACTACGATGCGGGAGATTACGGAAAGTACACACATAACGGAGCTAAAGTTGTCTGGCTTCTTGCACACTGGCTTGATCTTTTCAAGGGAAAGGTTGAACACGACAACCTCGGAATGCCTTTTTCAGAAAACGGAATTCCCGATCCCGTAGATGAACTCTACTGGGAAATCCGATGGCTCAAAAACATGCAGGATCCTGAGGACGGGGGTGTCTTCACAATGGTAAAACCTTGTTATACATCCTTCCAATCCAGTTCCATGCCGGACGACACATCTGTAAAACGATGTCTGTTGCCGAAAGATACGATGCATACGGCAGCCTACGCTGCGGCCCTTGCGAGGGCATCCAGAAATTTCCACATCAGAACCTACTACCCGACTCTTGCGGAAGATCTCAAGACAAGGGCCATCAGGGCCTGGGAGTTTCTCGAAATTCATTCTCCCCTGGATCTCGGGCCCTACGTGAAGGGAGATCGAAAGCCTAGAACCGGAGACAATTTTGACGGAATCAACGAGCATGTTCATTATGGAGGTTCCTACGGAACTCTGGACGAGAGGGCTTCAGCGGCCCTTGAGCTCTATGCGCTCACCGGGGATACGAGGTACAGGGATGCCTTTATGGAGTACTACATTCCATACGAGCAGACTTACAACTGGATTCCGCTTCCTGAGTTTTACGGGTACGCTACGAGGACTCTTGCATTCTGGGGAAACGGATTGCCGGCTCTCGATGCGCAGATGCAGCAGTTTCGTCAGCAGGCTTTGAATGCCTACCGACAGGCTGTGGGCGACTTTGTTAAATACAGCCGGAAAACTCCATACGGTCTTTCGGTCGCCTCTCCGATAAAACGGTATCACAACTCGGCCTGGTTTTTCCCGGTGGACTACAGCTACGATCTTCTCGCGGCTTTTGAACACTACGGTACCGTTTTTTCGGGTACCTCTGTAGGAAAATACTCATTTGAAACGGGTGGTTTGTGTTATGGGAAACCATGTACGGACAGCTATGAAGTTTTCGAACGAAACTGGTACCTTGATTCGGCACTTGATCAGATCTACTACATGTTCGGAGCAAATCCGGTTCATCTCAGCTTTGTCACAGGATCGGGTTACAGCCGAATAAGAGGAACTGTGGATCACGAATCTCTTCTCGATAACATCGAACAACCGGTAATCGGACTTCCTGTAAGCCCTATGGTAAACCGCTACTACTATCTCTCCGAATATGGAAAGGCTCTCAGCGGACTTCGATATCCCAGTTACAGTGATTTCGGAGGATATCTCGAGGAGAATTATGACGGCTGGAATGTTTTTGCGGAGTTTACCATAGACAACATGTCGATTATGTACGCAGTACTCTCTTCACTTGTTCCTGTCGATGCGAGAGCAGTTACCTTCCCCAGGGTTCAGGCAGAAATGATGAAAGAGGGAAGTTCATATACTGCCTCCGCCTCGATAGATGGAGGAACTCCTCCATATCAGACATTCTGGTACGCCGATGGAGAGGTTGTATCCTTTTCGCCGAACTTTACATTTGTTCAGAATTACGATCGCCCATTTCACACACTGGAAGTTGAAGTTATCGACAGCAGGGGGGCGAGGGCCTGGAGCGACAAGGTTTATGCCTCGGGAATCGATCCTCTCAAGGGTGAGGTCGTAACAGCTCCCTTGAAGCTTGAGCCCACTACGGTTGCTATTTTCCACCTTGATCAACTTGATGATTCAGCGGCAAATCTCGATACCCTTGTGCTTAACGGAAACGCGCAGCTGGACAGCGGTAATCTCTACTGGATGACGGAACCCAGGGGAGCATCTCTCAGAACCTATTCGATTTTCGACAATGCAACAGTGACAGTTGACGGAGATTCGGGGCTTCTCTGCGGCGAAACCGTTTCCGAAATCCAGGTGGAAGCTCTCGTCGATATTGAAAATCTGGTAGACCACGGCACCATCCACGGGCCCGTGATTCTTCTGAAGAGAGATTGGGAATCTCAGTTCATGCTCTACAAATCAAGCTGGGAAAAGGATGAGTTGTCATTGAAATTCGGGAAAACCGAGGTTGACGACCTTGTAAAGGCTGATGTAAGCTCAAGGTTGAGTCCGTACATCTATCCTTTCTACAGGAGATGGCACCACGTCAGGATGTGGGTTAAAGCAACAGGATATGGAATTGCGATTGATGGCGAAACAGTTGCTGACGGAATTTCAGGAGAGTGCGGAACAGGTACTTTCAATATCGATTGCTGGAAATCATGCAGGGATGTGGAACTTAAATTCGGAAGCATGGACGGATGGATCGATGAAGTCAGAATTTCAGTGACCAGGTAGGTGGGGGTAGATAATGAAGAAAAATGAGGGCAGGAATGACAGGATAATCCGAGCCGTTTCAGGAGTGGTTATTCTGGTGATTGCAGTTGTTTTAAAGAGTGTGTGGCTGGGTATCGTTTCACTGATACTGTTGATTACTGCGGCCACAGGATTCTGCGGTCTGTACGCTCTTTTTAAAATCGACACAGGAAAAAATGAGAAGTGCGGCGGCTGTTCTGAAGAGGAAAAAAAGGATTGAACAGTTCGAGGGTATCTATGGAAATGTAAACCTTAATATAACGTCTGCCGGCTCAACAAACTTTTTGTGACGAGCGCTTATCTTTTGGAACAGGGATCTATATTGTTGTATTTCATCCGTTATGTTTATCCAGATAAAAAGAACGATCTCGCTACTGCTTTTTCTAAGATGTTTGATTTTTATTGTGCTTTCTTATGTAGTGATATCAATTTGGTATGAATGATTTTGACATTTATTGTTTGTTGTAGTAGAATCTAGATTCAATAAAAAAATGGAGATGTGCATGAAGCTTTATCAGGATGATTTCCAGGCTATTGCTGATTACGTCAGGGAAATTTCGGGAATACGAATTACACCCGATAAAAAGTATCTTGTGAGCCAGAGACTGACTCCCCTTCTAAAGCACCTTGGAGTCGAATCATTTTCTCTTTTTTCAACCTTTGTTAAAAACAATGATTCGCCTTCTCTGCGAAGGGGGGTGGTGGACGCAATCACCACAAATGAGGTTTCATTTGTACGTGATCACACCGTTTTTAATCCGATAAAGATGTACGTCATTCCATCTCTTGCCGATACCCTGTTGCGGCGGAGGGCAGGAATTATCGATGATCCGGATCCCAAGATAAGAATACTCCTCGAAGGTTCCGGAGACGGAGAAGAGGCACATATACTGGCAATGCTTATTCATGAATACACCTATGCCAATGACTATCAGGGGCTCTCGCTTAAGGAGTTTTCAATAATCGGCAGGGAGTCTGATCATAAGAAAAGGGCTTTGGCTCTGTCAGGCGAGTCCGATTTTGAGATGTTGCAGGGGCTACCTTCCGTTTATAGAGACAGGTACTTGAAAGAATCGGAAGGGCGATTTGTGGTTCATGATGATGTGAGAAGAATCGTCTCCTTTATTCCATCGGAACAGCAGCCGGAAGAACATTTCGATTTTGTTATCTGCATGGAAAGCATGGATTTTTATCCTCCGGAAACCAGAAAACAGATGGCTGAAGATCTTGTAAATCGTTTGAAGACAGGTGGTTGGCTCCTGCTTCTTTCTACTTGTGAAAACCTAACGGAAAGCGAGACTCTTGAGCCGCTGTCTATCAACAGTCACAACTTTTACCGAAAGATCTGATCAATAAAACTTTATAAAAGAATACGGAACGAATTACTTGTTGAGTTTGTTCCGACCCCCTGATAAAATAGAGAGTGGTCTATTTATATGTGGGGCGGAATGAAACAGCGTAGCGGAAAGAAAAAAACCTTAAGGGAAGGTGATTTTTTCAACTGCCTTCTAATGGATGATCTGCTTTCTATGATGGAAAAAAGTCTGCATGATTGTGACAGGCTATCCAAAAACCTCATGACCATGGACATATCCATTGATGATTTTAAGGTATCGAAAAGAAAAACCGCTCAGGATTCTCTTAACCGTATCGAGGGCAGTATCAGGAAGATGGACGGTCTGCTCAAGGATATGCGAATCTGGGTATCTATTCTCGAAGAGAACTCCTCGGATCGTGATGAGTGAGTTTGTCGTCACCATCAATAAAATTTTGTAAAAGCAAAGTTGCTCATTATAATTCCTCAGAAAAGGAGGAGTTATGCTTGTTATAGAAAATTTAAAAACAGGTTATGGCGACAATGTAATTCTCCAGAATGTCACTTTCAGGATAGAGAAAGGTGAGCGTTTTGTTGTTCTGGGCGAATCGGGCTGTGGAAAATCAACTTTGCTTAAGGCCATTGTCGGTCTCAATCCTCCGATGGAGGGTACCATTGGATTCAACGGCGACAATGTGGTTCATCCTCTTCCGGAAGAGAGCGACTTCTACAGAAAAATCGGTATATTGTACCAGAATTCAGCCCTCATCAATTCGCTTACCATAGAAGAGAATGTGATGCTTCCCATAAAGATGCACTACCCCTCTTTTCCCGATCGGATGGCCCTTGATATCGCTAAGGAAAAGCTTTACATGACCAACCTTTCTCAACATGGAAAGAAGTATCCCCGCGAGTTGTCGGGAGGTATGAAAAAGCGGGCGGCCCTTTCCCGGGCAATGGTGATGGATCCTGAGATAATATTTTTCGATGAACCCCAGGCCGGCCTCGATCCGGTTACAGCTCGAGACATGGATATGCTCTTCATCAAGTTGAACGAAGAACTGGGGATAACCTTTTTTACCGTAACCCACGAACTTTTAAGCATCCGACGTTCGGCCCAGAAAGTTCTGATGCTCGGAGGTGGAGGAGTGATCTTCTTCGGCACACTGACCGAAGCGGAGAAGAGTGAAGACATGAGGGTAAAACGGTTTTTCAATGTTGACAGGTACGGATAGATTCCAATTTCTTTTGGGTTTCGATTCTTTCGAAAAAGTTGTGAGTTTAAAATTTTTCTCTGGTGGCTCTTGTAATGAATTTTTGGAGTGATGACGGAGTGAGTTTAGATTTCTACGGTTCCTTTTAATTTTTCAAAATCCTCGTCTGGAAATCTGACGGTGCGTCCCTTTTCGTCCACGGCGTAAACTTCGCTGTCTACCTTGAATATGGTATCCTGGCTTATCAGGTTCTTCGCGATGAATGTGAAGTATATGGAGTGGTCGTTGACCTTGTCTGTAAGTGTTTCAACTGTAACTTTATCACCCTCAAAACAGGCTTCCATGCATCTCAAATTCATATTTACCGTCACAAGATTGATACCCTTGTTTTCGAATTCCTCAATGCTGCATCCTGCATTGTAGAGGAAGTCTTTTTTGCTTTCATTGGCCCAGTCCAGGTAGACGTTGTAGGTTATGAGACCGAAGTGATCACAATGTTCGGGTAAAACCGTGAACTGCTTTTTTCTGCTCATTTAATTAATCCTCCCAATATGTATGTTATGTATTCTAATCATATTATCTGTGCTAAAAAAAGGCAAATAAATGGTTCACAATGTCTTACTTTGTTGTCGGGTTTTTAAACTTTTGACAACAGTTCAACAATATATAAAATTCTAGAGAAGAGTGTGTGCTCGAAAAACCGGAGGCGGAGTCTCATATGTTGGGTAAAATTGTTTTAAAAATTGTATCCTGGAGCTGTAGGAACAATTTTTCGACTCACACCGAAGGATACGGATTCGGAGCCCCGAAAGGAAGTTGGATTCTGCCGGCAACCTGATTTCGTCTGAAGTTCCCTATCCATCGTTGGAATCAGATATTTTTGGAGGGAGGCCCAGTGGGTTCATTTTTACTAAAATCACCTTTTGCCCCGTCGGGTGATCAACCTGATGCAATTGATCAACTGGTAAAAAGGTTTCAGTCCGGATCCAGAAGGGAGCTTTTGCTCGGTGCGACCGGAACGGGAAAGACCTTTGTAATGGCCAATTTAATCAAGTCGTTGAATGTGCCGACGCTGGTAATAGCTCACAACAAGACTCTTGCAGGGCAGCTTTACGGTGAGTTCAAGCAGTTTTTTCCGGAAAACCGGGTCGGCTACTTTATAAGCTACTACGATTACTACCAACCGGAGGCTTACCTGCCCACAACCGACACATATATCGAGAAGGATGCATCCAGGAACGACGATATCGACCGAATGCGCCATTTCGCCACCAAATCCCTTCTTGAGGGGAACGACACGGTGATAGTAGCTTCCGTGAGCTGTATTTACGGTATCGGTAGTCCGGAAAGCTACCGTGAACTTAGGGTGCCGATCAATGCCGGCGACAACATGCCGGTTGATGAACTTGCCCGTCAGCTTGTGGAAATTCAGTATGAACGAACCGGCTACGATCTTGTACGCGGAAAGTTCAGGGTCAGGGGTGATACGGTGGAGATTTTTCCGGCACACGAAGATAACGTTGCGGTCAGAGTTACCTATTTCGACGACGATATAGAGACCATATCTCTAATCAACCCCTTCGACGGAAAAAAGATAACCTCCGTTGATTCCTTTGTTGTATATCCATCGAGTCACTACGTGGCTGAGAGGGATACGCTGAAGCGTGCCATATCGATGATGGAAGTTGATCTTGAAAGGCAGCTCGCCTTTTTCCGTGAGAGAAACAAGCTTTTGGAAGCCCAGCGACTTGAGGAGAGAGTTCGTCAGGATATTGCAATGATGGAAGCCGTCGGTTACTGCAGCGGAATTGAAAATTACAGCAGGTACCTGACCGGAGGAGGTCCGGGAGAGCCTCCCCCTACGCTTATCGACTACTTCGGAAGGGATTTTCTGGTAATTATCGATGAGAGCCATGTGACTCTTCCCCAGTAAGGGCTATGTACAAAGGTGACAGGGCAAGAAAGAGTACCCTCGTGGATTACGGATTTCGTCTTCCGGCGGCTCTGGACAACAGACCTCTCAACTTTGATGAGTTTGAGGCCAAGCTTCCCAAAACACTTTTTGTTTCCGCCACACCTGGCAAATATGAACTTGAAGAGTGCTCCACAAAAGTCGAACTGATAAATCGTCCCACAGGTCTTCTCGATCCGGTTCTCGAATTGAAGCCGGCGAAAGATGAGGTTTCAATGCTCCACGACGAGATAAAAATTGAAGTAGCTGATGGCGGAAAGGTACTAGTAACCGCTCTGACCAAGAAGATGGCTGAGGATCTTACAACTTTCCTGAAAGATCGAAATATTCGCGCCCGCTATCTTCACAGCGATATCGATTCCATTGAAAGGCTTAAGATCGTTATGGACCTTCGTCGGGGAGTTTTCGATGTTCTCGTGGGTGTAAACCTTCTGAGGGAGGGGCTGGACATGCCGGAAGTCACCCTCGTTGCCATTCTAGATGCCGACAAGGAGGGCTTTTTGAGGTCGACCCAGTCACTTATCCAGACCATAGGTCGAGCTGCGAGAAACGTCAACGGAAGAGTTATCCTCTTTGCTGATACGATCACTGGAAGTATGCGGGAAGCCATTGATGAAACAAGGCGAAGAAGGACAATTCAGGAGGATTTCAACAGGGAACACGGCATTACTCCCAGGACAATTTCCGGAAAGGTGATTCTTGATATTGAGGAGCATATTCCCGGAAAGAAAAAGGAGAGGTCGAAAAAGCTTTCCCGTAAATCGCTTCAGAAGAGAATTTCCGACCTTGAAAAAGATATGCAGAAGGCGGCAAAGGATTGGGATTTTGAATATGCAGCAATCCTAAGGGATAAACTCTTTGAATACAAGGGGATGCTTGATGAATCCTGAACTCGAACTTGACAGTGTAAACGCCTCAATTTATTGTAGAATGCGAAGTTTTTAATACAGGTGGACAGCCATGACGAATCACTCTTTTCCATTTATGGATTGCCCCGTTCCGATGTGGGAACTGGACCTCGGCGAGTTAAGAAGGAGAATCAAATCCGGTTCAGGACGAGAACTTTCCTCTGATAAGGAATTTGCAATAAATGAAGGTGACATTGAATCACTTTCAAAAATCATGAAAGTTCTGAGAGTCAACAGAAAGTGCGGAGATCTTTTCGGTTCGAACTTCGAAAAAATTCTGACTGATGAAGGAAAGAATTCATTTTCAACATTGTTTCGTTCAATTTTTGAAGAAGATGGCAGCTGTGAATTCTCATCATTCTTTCGCAATTCCGAAGGTGAGAAGATTCCGGTTCGCCTCACATTCACATCGCTCCGTGATGAGATGTCCTACCTTTTTGCAGATCTTTCAATGGAAAAATCAGTGGAAAACGTTGAAGTATCTTCAGATAGAAATTTCTGTTTCGAGGATGTCTCGGAAATTGATAAAAAAATCTGTAAACAGGAGTTTTTTAATCTTGTAACCGAGAACATGAACGATGTCGTCTGGGTAATGGATAAAAACTTCAAACTGACCTACGTTAGCCCCAGCGTACAAAGAATGCGCGGATACACTCCGGACGAAGTCATGAGTCTTCCTGTTGAAAAACTGATGAGCCCCAGAAGCTATGAAAAGATGAAAGACTTCATGGCGATGGCCAAACAGAGTATTGACGAAGGCGATAGGGAACTCCCTGATATGAAACTTCATATTGAGCAGCCACATAAAAAAGGAGGCTTCATAGTAACGGAGCTTTCGGTTAGTCCGATATTTGAAGATTCGGGGACATTCAAATACTATCTTGGCGTTTCAAGGGACATAACCAGCCTTGAGAAAGCCGAAGCCTGTTTTCGTAAAGAAGAACTGGTGGCCGACATTATTGAAAATATGAAACGAATGTCGCACCAACCCCTTGAAAAGGCTCTGATAATGGGACTTGAAGGTGCAATGGAACTTTCTGAAAGCAGAGGTGGATTTATTTACAAAGTGGGTAGCGATTCAAAGCTGGATCTTGTGGCCCGTTCTGGAAATATCCGGAACGGTTTTTTGAAAGTTATTGAGAACTCATTTTCAATCAGACGTGCTCTAGAGGAGGGTGAACCGGTGGTTTCAAACCGAAAAAGGGCTGATCTGCCATTTTCAAGATCGCTTTTGATCCCGTTTGTCAGTGACGGAATCCCGGCGATGATCCTGGGGGTCACCGACAGCGACAGCAAGTACGATAACGACCATATTAAACACCTTAAGGCTCTTCTTGACGGTTTTTACAGAATTAGCTGCAGAAAGGAGATGGAAAAACTGCTTTCAGAAAGCGAGCAGAAGTTTCGTACAGCAGTAGAGAATGCGGGTGAAGGAATAGTCATTGTGAATGTTGAAGAGAGGTGGGTCGAGTACGTGAATCCATCCGCGACAGAGATGTTCGGGTACAGTCGATCCGAATTAGAAGGAATGGTCATTGAAAGAATGCATTCCGATGAAAATAGGCATACAGCCATGGAAGCTTTCAGTGTGGCTCTGGAAAGCAGAACAGGCTACTTTACAGATATCCTATTCCGTCGAAAAGACGGTAGCGAGTTTGCTGCTGATGTCAGGACAGCCCTCGTAGATTACGGCGACAAAGTACATCTGATAGCATTCGTATCTCCACTAACCTGACCCATCTCAAACACAACCCCATTTGGCACCCGCTGTTTTCCCATCCAGTGAACCGTAAAATCTTCGAGTCCAAACCGTCCACAAACATAACAGCGTTCACCCCGTCCACATTGCTTTATTCTTTTTTATTTAAAAAGCGATGATTTTTGGTATTGTGCGGAATCGTAGTTCTGAAATCAGAGAGGGGATTATGAAGAAGAAGACCTTGTTATCATGGAGTAGCGGGAAGGATTGTACCTATGCACTCATGAAGTTGCAGCAGGATCCTGAGATAGATTTGGCCGGGCTATTTTGTACCGTAAATAGCGAAGCTGAAAGAGTGGCAATGCACGGAGTTCGAAGGGAACTTTTAGTTGAGCAGTCGAAAAAAATAGGGTTGCCGATCAAGATTATTGACCTTCCATCACCCTGTTCCCATGAAATCTATTGTGAAATAATGAAAAACTTCATCAAAGAGGCAAAAGAGGAAGGAGTAGACTGTTTCGCCTTTGGAGACCTCTTTTTGGAAGATGTTCGAAATTATCGCATTGATAACATGGCGGGTAGCGGTATTGAACCGATTTTTCCAATTTGGGGAACAGAAACCGGTAAACTCTCCCGAAAGTTGATCGATCTGGGAATAAAGACGAAAATCAGCTGCATCGACACAAGAAAAGTCGAAAAATCATTTGCAGGAAAAGATTACGACAGAGAGTTTCTAAACTCCTTGCCAAGGAATGTCGATCCCTGCGGAGAAAACGGTGAATTTCACACCTTCGTATATGACGCTCCGATATTTTCATCACAAATAGAGATTGAAGTAGGCCAGAAACATGAAAGCGGCGACTTTCTATTCATGGATTTAAAACTACTCTAGTTATCCCAGCAAGAGTAAAAAGTTCAACTCCACACTCCGTCCCACCCATACCCATTTTTTTTTAATAAGATTTAGACTTCTGAGTCACTAAACAAGTGTTATTTGAATTTAGTTTTTCTATTTTTGGAGGTAAACATGATCAAGAAAATGTTTGTTATGAGTTTTACTTTTTTGTTCCTATTCTTGTTTCTTTCCTGCAGTGAAAGTGTCTCAGATAATGAAAAAACAAGTGATGTTGTAACGGGAGGCACTGATGCTAATGATAAAAAGGAATCTCCGGCAGCAGAAACATCTGGAGAATCAGGCGGTGATATAACGAGTGGTGAAGGAGGGGAAGGATCTTCATCGGAAGATGGCAAGGGGAGTACCGATACAGGATGTTCAGGGGACTCCTCTGATACTGGTGCCTCGGGTTCCGAACCAGATGAAGGGGTGTCGGATGGCTCATCGGATGCAGGGTCTTCGGATGGTTCGTCAGATGGCTCATCAAATGGTGGCGACTCCGATGACAATATTCCTCAAGCAGGGCAGCTGACGGCTGGAGAGTGGAGTGATTTGGAAAATTGGGATTTTTGGAAAAAGCTCGTCAGTGAAAATTATCAAAAGCAAATGGAAGAATATTGGGGTTTTTATACCTTGAACCGGTACAGTGTTTTAGTTGAAAACAATGGTAAACCGTTAGTCGATGCCGATGTTGTGTTGAAAGATGATAAAGGAGAGATTGTCTGGAGAGCAAAGTCAAATAACACTGGGCAGGCAGAGCTTTTTGCAGGTCTGTTCGCTCCGGATTTCGATATGAATAACGAGATATTTACAATAGTTGCTACTTACAATGGAGTTGAAGCTATAGCTGAAAATGTTGAGCCGCAGTATGAAACACCGATTGTTGTCAACCTTGATGTTTCGGAAAAAGTATCCAATACCCTCGACCTTATGTTTGTATTCGATACAACAGGGTCTATGGGGGATGAACTGGATTTTCTCAAATCAGAAATGGCAGACGTCATAAACAATGTAAAGAAGGACCAGGAGCAGAACCTGAAAATCAGGTTAAGTTGCAATTACTATAGGGATGAAGGTGATGAATATGTTGTCAGATCTTTTCCTTTTTCAGAAAATATAGATTCGGTTGTGAAACAATTGAAAAATCAAAGCCATGATGGCGGAGGGGACTACCCTGAAGCTGTAGAGAAGGCACTGGAAAATGCTGTGTTCGAACATGATTGGAGTGAGAATGCAATTGCAAGATTGATGTTCCTTGTGCTTGATGCGCCACCTCATCATACCGATGATATCATTCTTAATATCCATGATACTGTAAAAAAGGCAGCTGAATTGGGTATCACAATAATTCCTGTCGCTTCGAGTGGAGTTGATAAGGAGACAGAGTTTTTACTTCGCTTTTTAAATATTGCAACAAATGGAACATATGTGTTTTTAACGGATCATAGCGGCATTGGGAATTCCCACATTGAGCCAACCATTGGAGATTACGATGTTGAACTTTTGAACAAACTAATTATTCGTCTAATTAATGAAAAAGTTTCAGTTAAGAAGTAACGACCAAACCGTAGATACGCTGCATGCAACGTCTCGAACCCAATAGCAACCGCCCAAAATACCAAAGAAATCGGATGGGCGCTGTGCTGGAATTCCCTAAAAAATATCTAAGATTAAAAAATATTCATTAACTTAAATTTTTCACGTCACAATCTAAGTTTTAAATGTCATATCAAATAGTTCGCTGAGATGTTTCACAGATTGTAATTTCGGTAGGTGAAAGCGAAATTTTTATTATTATTGGAAAATATGTTAGTTTTTTTAAGTTCAAAGTATTAAATGATTTGTAAAAAGAAGGTTGGAGCAACTGTTAGAAAAAGCTGAAGAATTTTTTATTGTAAAACGGCTCTATATCCTTGAAAAGGAACTCATCCGGATTATCATTGCCGCTCACCTTTATGAACTCAACAGGAGGATTCGGACATTTCACCTGACGTAGTTCCATTCTCAAACGGTCTACAGTCTCCTCCCAGTCGCCCTTGGACTCGATTCCGATTACAGTGTAGGGAGCTTCCTTGCTTTCAGGATTGTGTGAGAGTGTGTAGTAAGCTGTTTTAACATCCCTGTTTTTTGTGAGTATGTTTCTAAGCTCAATTGCAAATTCCTGAGGGTAAGTTTCAGGTTTCAAAACAGCCTTTAAAGGTTCTTTCTGAGCCGGCGCTTCAGGTTCTTTCGGGACCGCAGATATTACGTACTCGTCTTCCGGCTTAACCGCTTTGAGAGATTCAAAAATTGAACCGTCAAGAATAGCGGCAACTTCCTCTTTCATGATGATCTTGCTGCATTCCGAGCCAGGATTAAGAAAAAAATCGGCGCCCTTAGTCATATTAAAGAGGCCCATAGCGTTCATACCAATGCATGCGACCTTATTTTCTTTGACCAGGTTTTCCACCTTGGGAAGAGATGTGAAAACAGGAATAAAAGGCTTTCCTTCCACCTCAATACATTGGATTTTCAGCTCCATCTCTTTTTTTTCAGTTGAATCATCCGGTTTTGGAGGTATCTCACCGTGATTTATAACAATCAGATCCGATTTAATAAGTTCCCTATAAAAATCTGCACGAGCTTCAGGCTCCTTAGCAGCTTTCAAAAATAGTTTTTCAAGATTGGTCTGAGCTTCTGTAGTCATTATTAATCCTTTTTTCAAATAGTATTCCACAAACGGTATAAATAATCATATGTTTTTAATTTTGTAAATCAATAATTTTAAATCTATTCCCAATAAAGTTCAAAATGGCAATTGAATGTTCCAAAACGTTTAAAAGATTAAAGTGATTGAAATCAGAAGATAATTCAAAAAAGTACCGACCTCGCCGCAGAGACATTGCACGGAACGTCTCTAACTCAATAGTAACCACAACAGTTTCCATCATCTTGGGAATAGTAAAAATCTTCAAATTTTACAGCGTCCACCCCGTCCACAAAAATCCAGCCAAAAATTACACCGACTCCGACCCAATTTTTACCAAATCGCAGTGCGAAAGTCCCTCACTCGAAAGTATTTGGCCGTTCGTTAAGTGCGAATGCCTATCAAAAACTTTCGGGAGGCACCCATTCGCAGAGCGAAAACCGGACCCTGAATTGCTTTAATACCTTGATTTGATGGCGTATCAGCCTATTGGATGGCTTGGGAAGGGTGAACCATCACACCTTGTCGCACAATCCACCGACAGCGTCATTTATTGAAATATTGAAAGAGAATTTTTTAATGGCCGAGAAAAAGTACAAAAGTGCCGACCCGTCCCCCGTGCTTTATTAATCTAAAATTTCAATATATCAAACGTTAAATTCCAGAGAGTTTTGATTGTTTGTGATCCAAGATGTTTTTCCTTGAAAAATGTAAGGATGGACCGGTGTTTTACATTTTTAGTTGTTTATTAAATGTTTGGCTGGAATCGATGGTTATAAACTTTTTTTGTTCTCTACATATCTGTAATAACAATCGATTCTCTTTTAAGAATTTCCCTTATATGTGTAAATTAAAATTAGTCAAATTTACAGCAAGAAAACTGTAAAAATGCCGGCTTGACACCCATGCTGCTCAAATGAAAGTGAATAGTTGAGAAAATCGCCGGTTGAATAAACCAAAAAAGAAAACTGCCTATCTGAAAGTAACTGAGGTTATAATTATCTTGAAATTAATAAAATGCTTATTAAAATTGAGATGCAGTTTATCATAAGGAGTGTTTTATGAAGAAAATTTTCATTTCAGCGGTTTATGTTTTGATCTTTCTTACGTCATGTGCTTCCACACCTGAAACCCATTTCCGTAATGCCAGGCAATATAAAGAAGAAAACAAAGTTGATGAGGCGATTGCTGAATATAAAATGGCTTTGAAATTAAAACCAAAATTTCATGAGGCAGCAGTAAATCTTTCGCTACTTTATATTGAAAAAGAAGAATTTGTTAAAGCTTGGAAAGTAATCTCAAATGTTAAGGGAATAGATGTTGAGCGGAAGATAATTGCAGCAATGAATAAGAAAACTATAGAAATAGACAGTAAAACCTCCCTTGAAAATCATAAAGGGTTCGGAGCCCTCAGTCGCCACATAATTGATACAGTCATAAGGAGACATATTGAAGAAATAGCCAGCTGCTATAGAAAAGAACTTACAAATAATCCGGATATTAAAGGGAAGGTAGTAGTAAAGTTTACCATAACCCCGGAGGGCATGGTAGTTGACCAAAATGTTTCCCGCACATCATTGAATAATAAGAATGTTGAGCAATGCTCAGCCGAGGCAGTGGGAAGAATCATTTTTCCTCGTCCAAAATTTGGGGGAAAAGTTATTGTTAACTATCCATTTGTTTTTAAGAGAAGTGAATAGAAAAAGGATGGGTGGAAGTTGTTTCGTGAGTCAAAAAAATGTGATGAGGCTCTGGTTGACACTTTTGTACTTTTAGTCTCGTATTAAAGATTTTACTATCTGTGGTTTAGGTTAATTTCATATTATTTTAAGTTCTTCTTTCGCATATTTCATAGTGTCATCCCTCCGGGGCAACAGGGTATGATGTTGGTGATTTTTCTATCACATTTAACATCGCTATTTTCAAGGTAACTACAGTCGTCTTTTTGACAATATGAATTGAAGATTGTAGTATTTTGTTAAAAAATATTTTGATGTGATATGGAAAAAATTAAAAGACATTTACCATTCTAGTGGATATAGAGGGGTAGTATGAGATCAATTATAGTTCTGGTCGCTTTAATTTTCTATATTATTGGGTGCGATCACAAACAGCGAGTCAATAATGTTGAGAATAGTAATCACAGCGAGGTTGTGAGCAATACGGCTGATTATGATGTTTCTGGCGAAGAGGGTGGGGACGATTCAAGTGTTGGATCCGGAGATTTTACCGAAGTCGACGCTCTTCAGGAGAATGTTGAAGACGCGGGGGAGATTTTCTCTGATGATGATGTTGAAGCGGGAGATGATGAGTCATTTAAGAAGGCCATTTTCTTTGAGACGCTTGATGATATTCTCGATCTCTCCTTCAGGGATCACGGAGGCAATATCGCAATGGCGGTTTATCATCCTTCTTTTGGTCTTTGGAAAAACTCAAGAGGATTTAAGAACCATCTAGAGGGTGTTCCCATTGAAAATGATGACCACTTCAGAGTCGCAAGTATCACAAAGACTTTTATTGCGGCGACAGTGTTGAAGCTCTATGAGGATGGTGTTGTCGATATTGATCGGACACTTGATTACTGGTTTCCGGAGTTCCCCGGGGCGGGAGAGATAACTGTCCGGATGCTGATGAATCACACAAGTGCGATAAAAGATTATGCCGATGCGGGATTTTATACCTCCATTTTGAATAATCCGCAAAAGAAATGGGAGCCTTCTGAGCTTGTCGAGCGGGCTGCAAAACAGGGGCTTTTGGATTACGGACCAGGTGGAGGCTGCACATACAGCAACACCAACTATATTATGCTCGGGATTATTATCAGTGAGCAAACCGGGGAGATACCTTCCATCGCATTGAGGAACTACTTTCTCAATCCACTCGATTTGAGGGATACATTTCTTGACGGCGAAGAGGAGCTTCCCTATGAACTGGTACACGGCTTTTCCATGGGGCAGGATGTGGCCTATTGGGCTGATCCTTCCGTTGCCTGGACGGCTGGAGCAATTTCTTCCAACAGCACCGATGTTGCAGAGTGGATATATAAACTTTACCGCGGAGATCTCCTGAAAGAGGAGACGATGGATGAGATGTTTGAGCTCCAGTATGACTTTATGGGATTGGGCGTCGGCAAGTTCTCATATGATGGTGGTGACGGTTATGGCCACGGTGGAGGGATTCCCGGTTACGGTTCCATGGCACTCTACTTTCCGGATAAGGATGTGAGCTTTGTTGTTCTAACAGCTGTTGATAGCGAAAATAGAAATATTCCCATCGATGCCGTTACCGCTCAGGTCGCCGATCTCATTTTTAACTTTGATTCTCACTTTTTTTCTCACCTGCCAGAAGCACTTTAAGAATTTCATAAATTTCCATCGAATCGGAGGCATTCATTATTTTCTTACGATTATCCGACACGGACATGGCGGATGCTATGAACCCCAGGGTCTGAACATGGATATCTTCAGTTCCTGCAGGCATTGCAAGTAAAAAGACAGAGTGTACAGCTTCACCGTCTGGGGCGTTCCATTCGATTCCCTTGAACGATCTTCCGAATGCAATTACTGGGTTTTTCAGGCCGTCAACCCGGACGTGGGGAACCGCCACTCCAGATCCAATTGCTGTTCCGAGCTGCGCCTCGCGCATGACAGCCTCCTCGATTATGCTCTCTCTCACGTCGTTACGTTCTTTTTCAATTTTATCGGCAAGTTGGCGGATAGCATCGTTTCGATCCTGTCCCTTCAGTTCGGCAATCACAGCATCCTCAAGCAGAAAAGTTGACGGAAGAACCTTTTTCCGCCGGGCAAGAGACCATGTCATCCAGGGACCCATGAGTGCCGATGAGAAAACGGCGCTGAAAACTATCGCCACAAAAACAGCTGTTGTAATGAGACCGGTTTCCAGGGCAAGAAGTGCTACAACAATCTCCATCATACCGCCGGGCGTATGCGCAATTGAAATGAGGTCCCGATTTACCCTGGGAACATTTGTAAGGGTTACGCCGAACCAGGCGCCGAAGTATCGTCCGATTATTCCGACAACACACATGAGTACCACAAGAGGAATGTCGAATCCCGTAATAAAATCTATTTTGAGTCCGATATTTACAAAAAACAGCGGCACAAAAAGCGAGTGGACCATCTGGGAAATTATGCTTCTTGTCTTCTCAGATAAACTTCTTGCCTCTCCTGCCACCACACCGGCGATAAAGAAACCGAAAAGAGCGTGAATTCCCAGCTTCTGGGTGATGGATCCGAAAAGTAAACCCAGAAGAACGATAATTGTCAGTGAAGTTCCGGGTTCGGAAAAATTCCTGAGGCTTATGGAGTCAAATACTCTTGTCGACAGGTACCTGCCGAAGGTGAGGGCAAGAACTGCAAAACTAACCGTACTGAGAAAAACAAATAGAAGTGAACCCATCTCGACGGTTGATGCGGTGAATATTCCCATGATTATTGTGAAAAGTACCCATCCGATTATGTCGTTCACCGCCAGGGCCGACATTACAAGAAACCCCATATCGGCTTTCAGCAACTTTAGATCATGAAGCACTCTTGCTGCAACGGGCATTGCGCTGATGGTCATCACCGTAGCCATGAAAAGAGAAAATACGATTCGCTGGTCAGGATTTACCATATACTTTGACGGTAAAAAGACAACTGCGGCAAAGGCAATGATCATGGGAACAACAATGTCCGAAATCGCTATTAGAAAAGCGCTGCCCCGCTGCCTCCATGCTATGGAAAAGTCGATTTCCAGACCTGTCTCGAGAAGCAGGAACAGCACACCCACCCATGCAACAGTGTCAAGCATAGTCTGCTGAATTGCCTCGACAGGAAAAATGGTCTGCTGCAACGCAGGAAGGAATCTACCTAAAACAGTAGGTCCCAGAATAACGCCGACAAGAATTTCGGCTGTCAGAGCGGGCTGCTTGAATTTTTTAAACAGTTCTCCGAGACCCCGGGCAAACCCGATGATAATAAAAAGCTGTACCAGAAAAAGAAGAATGTGTGATTCGTCCAGATAATGCATATGGGATCCTCCTTGTATTACCAATTCAGGCTTTTTGACATGTGAAATTATTGCATATACCTCTCATTTTTCGCAAGAAGTATGATCCGGATATTCTCTTTTGGAATGTTATTCAGCGATCAGTGGATGAAAAACAGACACTCAAATCATTATAAAAGACGGGCTCTAACGGTTGCCGGGCGGGTCGCCATCTTAGCATTGCATTTTTGAAAATATTGAAAGAAAAAATTTTTAATGGACGACAAAAAGTACAAAAGTGCCGATCCGTCCCAGTTGCATCCGAACTCATGTGAGAATAAGGACTTAAATTACATGAAAAATTGTACAGAACTTTGTGATGTACCACTTTTTCTACCAAAAGAAGGTGTATGACTGACTTGAGTTTACACTGCCGAAAATTAGATCTATCTTACACAGACATAGTGAGCATTATTCAATTTGCCTATCCGGGTTGAGATACCCGTGTTGAAGTTGTACACAACTGCCGATGAAATTACCTTTATATAGGTTGTTGAACTCCAGTGATTAGTGGGGTTGATGCCTGGAATTGTAGCTGCATTGCTGCTTTTGGAGTAGTCCATCACACTCATCAGTTCACTTGTGTTTGGCAGTCGCCAGTCGGAATGCCCGCCGTAGACAAGCGCTTCACATTGAGCGAGTGCGGATTTTAAAGTGGTATATCCGAGAGATTTTGTCCATGAAAGTGCGGTCAAAGAGTCTGTACTAACCGGTTCGGTTTCGTGGTCGTCGCTGGTTATTACGCCGCTTGGATTAAAGGGAGTTCCTTTTACACATCGTGTTCCGTGGGATTCTGTTTTTGCATTTGTGCGGAGATCACCGGTGTAAAAATAGATTGTAATAGCCTTTGATGTATCCGGTTTGTACTCATTCGAAGTCCAGAACCATCCAGCATCAGGCGGACAAAACTGCACATCACAGACGGGAGCAGCAAAATCAAAGTCAACAGTTGTCGCAAGCTCTTTTACAGTTGGAATTCGCCATCCATCGCCCTTTGATTCACAGTGTGATTTTGCGGCTTCCCAGCTCTTTTTCTCAGTGGAAACAGCATCCCGTTCCCACGTGAGATTGGTAAATGAATCGTGCACAACATTCTCACCATTCTCATTCACAATAGTCAATGTCTGCGGGTTGTCTCTATACTGTGCATCCTGACCGAACCAATCTAGTCCGCTTTCGTGGGTGGGACATGCAATTTCGTTTTCACTGTCATAACATTTTGATTGGCTGCTGCCAGGAACGTTGTTTCCGGCAAAAGCGCAGAAAGTGGTGTCGGCACTTAGAAAATATCCGTTCTCTTCATCACATCCGCACTCTCCGCTTTCCGGCATACATATCATTCTGTCTCCACACTCGACCGCAGGACCCGAAGAGATGCAGCTTCCTGAATTGTTACAAGTTTCAGAACCGTTGCAGAGATTTCCATCATCGGTGCATGGAGTCGACTCAGCCGCATAGTTTGCTCTGCACTCACCAAATCCGTCACAACTGTCGGGAGCATCACAGATGCTCTCATTTGAATTGCCGCAGGGAGTATCGATCGGCTTATGTGTATCTTCAGGGCATGCAGCGTTTACGCCATCACACTTTTCAGCAACATCGCACTCTCCGGATGAAACTCTGCAGATTGTTCCTGATGTTGCAGGGCTCCAATCCGTTGTGGAGAGATCTGTGTTGCAGACAAGACAGAGACTGGTAGGGTGTTTTGTACCGTTGTCGTAGCACTTATTTTCAATGGAGCATTGAGTAGCCATGCAGCCGGGAGCTGAATCGTTATCGCTATCTTCATCGACACTTATCGAATCATCCGTTTCAGTATCATCCTCATCAGGAAGTGCCTCACCAGCGTCAGGAACACTGTCCGGCTCAGAATCAACGGTTACATCATCTTTAACTTCAGCGGAATCTTTTGTCTCTTCGGTGTCAACATCAGAACCCTCTTTTTCCGATCCCGATGAATCTGTAATAACGTCCTTATCTGAAGTTGTACTGGTTTTAGGGTTTTTTGAATCGTCAGATGAACATGACAACACAAAAAGTGCAAAAAAGATGATTAATACAATTGATTTTTTCATGGTTTTTCCTCATGTGTGTAAAATTTGGCCAATAATATCAGGAAGAATTCGATTTGTAAATATTTTTGACAACCATTCCACAGGAACTGGAATCCATCGAATTTTCGCAAAAAATCCGGAAGCAGGCGTAGGAGAGTAGGGAAGATATTTTTACATTTTTGTACCTTCTTTTTCCTATTTTATAAAGTTTTCCAACAGGAGAACCATCGGCAGAATTTATGAAGGGAAATAATGAATGAACAGTATTAAATGAACCATCAAAAATGTATGAATGTCGCCCAGACTCCGGTACCTTTTTTGGCCCGGATATTCTATTTTGGTCTACAGTAGCCTTACATTGAAGGATTTTCCGATTGTTGAAAATTGCGAGGAGATTCTAAAAAGAACTCAAAGAAAATATTTCGGGCAGTCAATCGGCTGATTTGAAGATCAAAAAGATATCACGGGCTATCCAGTCGCTGTGGCTGCTCCAAAAAAGTTATCCCGGCAAAAACAGCGCTCATATTAGTGTTGAAAAAAATAATCTGAGGAAGCTAAATCCTGAAATTGACTGAATAATTTAATGTTGCTGGTGCCGGTCGTTTGGCCGATCGTAATATGACAGATTAAATGGAAATTATGGCCGGTTGAAGGCTGTTATTAATATTTATAGAGAATAAGACGATTGAATCATTGAAATAATCATTCTTAAGGGGGTACGGCTGTACAGCAATTCTTAACCCTACCTGTGTCTGCTTGGTTGTGGTAAAATTTATATGTGATGTGCAGGAACTTTTTTTAGTTTCGGTCCCTTTTCCATAAGGAGGGGAGTATGAAAGTTTTCCTTACGGTTTTATTGCTGTTTCATATTCTATTCCCGCTCAATGCGGCGGATTCGATCGAATTCACAAAAGAGGAGAGGGCATTCATAAAATCCCATCCCGTTATCCGCGTCCACAACGAAATGGACTGGGAACCTCTCAATTTTAACCGTAACGGCGAGCCTATGGGGCTGGTTGTCGACTACATTAATCTTCTGAGTGAGAGAATAGGGATAAAGATCGACTGGGTTACCGGACCGACATGGAATCAATTTATGAGGATGTTGAGGAATAAGGAGATCGATGTAATCGGAAACATCGTAAAAACTGAAGAGAGGTCAAAATATATCCTTTTCACCGAGCCGTTTCTCAAGCATATCGCCGCAATTTTTACTCATAAGAACAACAGGAACCTCAACTCCTTAAAAAAGCTGAGCGGCAAGAGAGTGGCGATAACAAAGGGTTACTGGTATCAGGAAATTCTGGAGGAAAGTTATCCCGGGATAAAACTTCTTCTGCTGAAGGATACTACTGAAACATTAAGGGCGGTCGCTGCCGGTAGAGCGGATGCTGCAATAGGAAGGGCCTCGGTGCTTGGCGGTATCACCGCCACCTTGGGGTTGACCGATCTTCAGTTGGCAGCCACCTTCAAGTTTGAAAATTCGGGGAAATATTCCAATCGAATAGGAGTGAGGAACGATTGGCACCTTCTGAGAGATATTTTACAAAAGGCGATGGATTCGATTTCCTATCAGCAAATGCAGCGTTTGAAGAAAAAATGGATGCCTGCAGGGATCCTGGAGTATGAGAAGGATTACAACGTTGTAATTCTTACTACGGAAGAAACCGCCTATCTTAAAAAAAATCCGGAATTGTCGATTGCGGTAATGAAGGACAATGTTCCCTTTATCTACATTGAAGATGGTGTTGCAAAAGGTTTTTCGGCGGATCTCATAAAACTCCTGGGGAAAAAAGTCGGAGTGGAGATAAAATTTATACCGGGTGACTGGCATGAAATCTTATCCGCATTTAAAGAAGGCAAGGTGGTTGCAATAGACGGAATCTCCTACAGAAAAGAAAGAACTGCATTTACATCCTACACAAAACCCTACTACAGAATTCCGGTTGTGATTTTTGCAAGAGAAGATATGCCTGCCTTCCGTGACATTTCCGATCTGAAGGGAAAGAGGGTGGGAATTATCAGGGATGTTTTTTATGAGAAAGATCTGCGCAATTTGAAACTTTTCAATATCGAAGAGTTCGATAATATGGAGAAGTTGACGAAAGCTCTCTCCTACGAAAAGATCGATGTTTCCATCAGCAATTTGAGTCAGGCGGATTACCACATAAAAAAGAACAGTCTTACAAATGTGAGGGTTGTCGGGGAATTGAAGTTGGAAGGTATCGACGGGGAGGATTTGAGACTGGGAGTAAATATCCGTAAACCTCTTCTCTATTCAATCATTAAAAAAGGACTGGATGCCGTAACAATAGAGGAGCATTCGGCTCTTCAAAACAAGTGGTTCGGTGTGAGCGGTTACGAAACAATCGAAGAGGGCAAGTTGACACTTTCAGAGGAGGAGAAGGCCTTTGTAAAAGCCCATCCGGTGATCAGGATTTCAAATGAAATGGACTGGCCACCCTTTGATTTTGTTGAAAACAACAAACCTGCCGGATTTTCCATTGATCTTGCAAAGATAGTTGCGGCGAAAATCGGGGTGGAACTGGAGTTTGTCAACGGTTACAGCTGGAATGAACTTCTGGAGCTATTCAAAAATGGGGACATAGACGTAATTCATACCCTGTACAAGACGGAAGAGAGGGGAAAATTCGGTCTGTTTACCGAGCCTTTCTACAGCAGTAAAAACCATTTTATCGTTGGGAACACAACTCCTGAAATTGAGATTATAGAAGATCTGTTCGGGAAAAAGCTTGTCGTTCCTAAAGGTTGGCCCTTTGAAGAATTCCTTAGGGAGAATTATCCCCAGATAGAAATCATTTCGACTTCAAATGTTATTGAGGCATTGAAAGCAGTGGATAACGGACTGGCCGATGCTACAATAGAGATTAGGGCTGTAGCGGCCTACCACATAAATAAGCATCTTTTGGCGGATCTTAGAATTTCAGGATGGTTCAGAGAGTTCGATAAGAGCGCCCGCAGGGGTCTGCGATTTGCTGTAAGAAAGGATTTGCCCATTCTGCATAAACTTGTCCAAAGGGCGTTGAAATCTGTTTCTGTTCTGAAAATCAGTCAGTTGAAAAAAAGGTGGCTTCTCGGAGGAGAAATGGACGAAGGCGAAAGGCGAATAGACCTTACGATTGAAGAGCAGGATTACCTGGTGAATAGAGGTCCAATAAAAAAATGTATCGACCCTGATTGGCTTCCGTATGAAATGATAGGTGATGGAGGCGAACATGTCGGAATGATTGCCGATTTTATGGCCATTTTTGAAAATCTGATAGGAAAGGTGATGGAACTCGTTCCTACGAAGAGTTGGAGTGAGACGCTTGAGTTTGTAAATGAAAAGAAGTGTGATCTAATTACCGCTGCAGCAGAGACTTCAGATAGAAAAAGGTATCTCAATTTTACAGGTAGCTATCTCTCATTTCCCGTTGTAATTGCCACAAAAACAGAGGTCAGTTTTATTGAAAATATGAAGCAGGTTAAGGATAAGATTTTTGCAGTTGTCAAAGATTACGCAATTATCGAATTTTTAAGAAAAAATTATCCCGGAACTAAAATCCTGGAGGTGGGGAACAGCAGCGAGGGGGTGGAGAAAGTTCGTTCCGGTGAAGTGTTCGGTTTTATTGATGCCCTTCCTGCCTTAAGCTACCTGATTCAGAAAAGCGGTATGTTCGATATCAAGATTGCCGGCAAAATTGATTATACGATGAATCTATCCATTGCGGTAAGAAATGATGATCCTGTTCTTTTTGGTATTCTGGAAAAAGTAGTTAACACTGTAAATGAGGAGGAGCGTCAGAAAATTTACAATAAATGGATTTCCGTCAAATATGAGCAGGGGTTCGATTACTCCCTACTGTGGAAAATACTTTCCGGTGTTGCGCTTCTTTTCGGGTTGATATTTTTCTGGAACCGAAAACTTTCCGTGGAAATCGAGCGGAGAAAGGTGGTTGAAAATTCTCTCCAGAAGGCTCTGGGAGATCTTAAGACGCAGGCGGATGAACTCAATGTGGCAAAGATCCAAGCGGAGAACGCAAACAGGGCAAAAAGTGAATTCCTAGCAAACATGAGTCACGAACTTAGGACTCCCTTGAATGCTGTTATCGGGTTCAGTGAGCTACTCTCTTCAATGATGAAGGATAAAAAGCAGAAAAGTTATGTCACATCCATCAAGGTGGCGGGGAAGAGTCTTCTTACTCTCATAAACGACATTCTTGATCTTTCCAAGATCGAAGCCGGCATGCTGGAAATGAAGCCTGCCGCTGTGAATGTCAGGGCGCTTCTTGCTGAAATCGAACAGATTTTCAAGTTGAAAATTGAGAAACGAGGTATGGATTTTCTTATCGATATCACCGAAAACATTCCTGAAGTGCTTGTTCTTGATGAGATAAGGACCAGGCAGATACTTCTTAATCTTGTTGGCAACGCCGATAAATTTACGGAGAAGGGATTTATAAAATTGACTGTGAGAAAGATCTCAGCGGGAGATGATGAGAGCAAGATAGATCTGATCTTTGCTGTTGAAGACAGTGGAATTGGAATTCCTTCGGAGGATATCGATAATATTTTCGATTATTTCAAGCAGCATAACGGACATGATGCAAAGAAATTCGGTGGGACGGGACTTGGGCTCTCAATCTGCAGAAAACTTGTAACGGCAATGGGAGGGGAGATTTCCGCCGAGAGTATTCCAGGAAAAGGTTCGACATTTACTGTCAAGTTGAGGGCTGTGCCGGTGGCTGCCTGTGATCGGGGTTCGGTTACATCAGAGGAATCTTTCAATCTGGATAATACCAATTTCGAGGAGGCAAACATACTCGTCGTGGACGATATAGAATCGAATAGGCAGATGGTGAAGGAAATGCTCACAAAAGTTGGATTGAATGTTGCCGTCGCCGAAAACGGAGCGGTCGCCTTGGATATTCTGTCACATAATCGGATCGATCTGGTTTTTATGGATATCAGGATGCCTGTGATGGACGGTCTTGAAACAACACGAAGATTGAAACACGATCCGAAAACCGGGCACATACCGGTTATTGCTCTCACGGCCTCATCATCCACGGAAACTAAGGAATCCATTCTGAAGAAAGGGTTCGACGGGTATCTTCCGAAGCCCTTTAAAGTTGGTGAAATGCTTTCTCTTCTGTCAGGATTTTTTGAAAGTTCCGTAGTGAAACGTGATGAGGTTGAAGATGAATCTTTCGAGCCGGCTGATTTTTCTAAGATAAGCGATCCTGTCGGCTTGATGCTGGTTATGAACAGCGAGATTTTTCCAACCTGCGTGGATTTGAAAAATGCAATGATTGTTGGGAGAATTAAGGCGTTCGGTGAAAGAATAGGAGTGGTTGCCGAAAAACACAAAGTACCCTATCTCGCCCGGTTCTCAAGAAACATTATCAATCATGCCGACAGTTTTGATACTATAGCTATTGAGAGAGAGCTTGACAGGCTTCTTTCAGGAATTGAGAAGATGAACAAAATGTGGGATGAATTCAATGGCTGAGGAAAAAAAGCTTATTCTGATTGTGGATGACAATCCTGAAAACAGGCAGGTTCTCGGATCGCTCCTTCTTGAAGTCGGGTACGAGGTGGGTGCTGCACCGGACGGATACAAAGCTTTGGAATTTATAGAAAATGAAGAGCCCGATCTTATTCTTCTGGATGTTATGATGCCGGGGATGGACGGTTTTGAGGTGTGCGAGAAACTGAAATCAAACATGTTGACAAAACATATTCCTGTAATATTTCTCACCGCGAAAACCAGCACGGAGGACATAGTCCGTGGATTCAATGTGGGAGGCGTCGACTACATCTCCAAGCCCTTCAACAGCGAGGAACTTCTGGCCAGAGTGAAGACCCATCTTGAGTTAAGAACTCTCAGGGGACTTCTTCCCATTTGCTCTTCATGTAAAAGTATCCGGGATGATAAGGGTTACTGGCAGTCGATCGAGGAGTACATCGAAAACAATTCCGAAGCGGTTTTTTCACACAGCCTTTGTACAAAATGTTCAGAGAAACTCTATGGAGACAAGGAGTGGTTTAAAAAGAAGAAATAGGGTTGCAAGGGTTAAGTAAAATCTCTCTCTCTGCTGTTTTTCCGTAAAACTTTGCCGATACAATGAGTTCAATCCCTTGTTGTGCGAGATAATAGCTCGATTAACTCGTTATATTCAATATGCAATATTTATTGTGTTTTCTAAAGAAATTATGAGAAATGTTTCTTGATTAAGTAGTTCTTTTAAGTATCTTTGTCTGTTGATATTGTATTTTTATAAATGGTTTGATTGTTGTGCTTCCACATATATTTTTTTTCTTCAAAGATGTTGTTCTTCAGAACAAGAATTGCAGCGATTTATTTTATATTTTAGGAGACAGAATGAAATTTCTCTTTTTAATTTTTGTAATTTTAATAGTCGGGTGTGATTCTTCCCAAAAAAGTTTTGTTGAGACAAATGACGATTCCGCCAGTAATTCAGATAATGAAATTGATGATTCCAATGATTGTGGTTCAATTATTTCTCCGGACCTGGGCAATGACAGTGATCTTGCCCAGAAAGAAAACAGGTCTCCCGTAATCAAATCCGATGCACCTGATAGTGCAATAGAGAATCAGGAATATAAATACAGGATTACATGTTCTGACCCGGATGGTGATGAACTGACTTTGAAAGTGGGGAAGAACGATACTTGCGGAGGTGTTGTTTCGAAAGATGTGTACCTGTTTACTCCGGACGAAAAAACAGGCTCGACATCCTGCAACCTGGAGGTGGTATGTAGTGATTCCATTGCTGAAGCAGTTCAGTCTCAGATAGTTACGATATCAGAAGATTACAATGCCCCTGCAATAATGAATCTGCCGGCCAAGAGTACAACTCATTGGAAAAACTCCGGAGAATTTAAGCTGGATGTGGAAGATAAAGATGGTGATTCATTAGTATTTACTGTTGAAGAGGACTGTCTTCTCAATTCGGATGTCGATTCGGACGGTACCGTAAAATGGACTTGTGCCGGTATTGAAAAATGTGATATGACGGTAAAAGCTGTCGACAACAGCGAAAAGAAAATGTCATCGGAAGCAAAATTGACTGTCAATTGTGTCAACTCTGCGTTGACAATTAATTCCAAGCCTGCAAATGAAGCAAAAGAAAATATCGAATATGTATACACGGTTGAATGTTTCGATCCTGATGGGGATCAATTGACTCTGAAAGTAGGTGAAAACGATACCTGCGATGCTGTTATCTCCGGCAATAAATATTCTTTTACCCCGGATGAAACAAAAGGTTTGACTTCGTGTGTTCTCGATATCGTTTGCAGCGATTCTGCTACGGAAATAGTGCAGTCTCAAACCATTTCGATATTGGAGGATCATAATGCTCCGTTGATTTCGAATCTTCCCCAGACAAGGAAAAGTCATTGGAACAAATCCGGAGAGTACAAACTATCCGTAACTGATCCGGACGGTGACGATATCGAATTGAGCCTGAAGGAAGATTGTCTTCTTTCTGCATCCCTGGATGATGAGGGACGTGTTTCATGGCAGTGTAAAGGTTTAGAAAAATGTGAAATTATTGTTTCTGCGCAAGAAAAAGCAAGTACAAAACTTTCGGTTACTGGAAAACTGACGGTTCAATGTGCCAATAGTAAACCCGAAATCATTTCCACTTTTGAAAATGAAGTATATGAGAATGGAACTTACGACTACGAAATCGTTTGTGAAGACGAGGATGGAGATTCTGTCGCTGTCACAATCGGTGAAATGGATTCCTGCGGCGGAACGCTGAAAAATAATGTCTATTCATTCAAAACCGATGAAACAATGGGCGGCGAGAGCTGTGATCTTGTTGTCGGCTGCTCCGACGGTATGGGGAATGATGTTCAATCTCTGGAAATACAAATTCAGGAAGATAACAATCCACCGGTGATATTCGGCCTTCCTGCAACTGTGTCGTCCCACTGGAACGGGTCGGGAGATCTCCGGATTATGGGAATGGACGAGGATAATCATAACATTTCATGGAGTGTTTCAGAGAGCTGCAGGTTGGAAACATCTATCGATTCAGATGGTTATCTGGCGTGGGAATGCAGAGGGAAGGAGAGTTGCGAAATTGAGTTCTCAGCTGCTGATGATAGTGCGGAAAAGCTTACATCCTCGGAAATTTTTACTGTTAATTGTACCAACAGCACACCTCTGTTTATCACAAAACCTTTCGGCAGAATTGCAGCCGATGCAACATACACATACGTTCCTGCATGTGAAGATTCCGATGGTGATGTACTGGCGATCACAGTAGGGGAAAACGACACCTGCGGGGGGGATTTCAACGGCAAAACATATCAATTCGCAAAAGAGAGTTTCCTGCCCGGAGAGAAATGCAACATTGATATCCGATGCAGTGACGGACAGGATTTTGTAGATCAAAATGAAGAGATTTCCATAAGGCCTAAGGCTGTTATGCTGAATGATTTCAATAAGACTCCGAGAGGAAGAATTGTAGATTCAATAAATAGTGACGAGGTTATTTACTATCTATATCGTAACTCTGACTATAGCTCAATATATGAAGGACAATATGAACTTTGGAAAAGTGATGATATTTCAAATGAATTAATTCTGGTGAAAACATTTGACGACCACCTTAGCGAAAATGAAGTAAGTTTTTTGTCAATTAATGACACAGGTGTCTATTTAAATTTTCATAAAAGAAAAACAAATGAAGAAAAACAATGGCTGGAACTCCATACAACTCAAATATGGTTTAGTAATGGAAGTGCGTCAGGAACAGGTGTGGTAGGAATTTTAAAGAAAACCTACGAATCGACAACGCTCTTCAAAAAACCGGAAAGCATAGGTTTTATAGATGATAACTTCTATTTTATTGCTGTTGATGATGAGAACGGGAAAAAAATTTGGAAGAGTGATGGTATTAAAATGAATATGGATTTTATTGAGTATGCTGAAGAAATATCCAATATAAGCCTGTACAATATTAAGATCATTAATGGGAAGTTGTACCTTTTTAACGGCAGGGATGTTCTTGAACACGATCCAGAAACACCAGGTTTCAGCTTAAATATCAATCATCCGTATTTTCCTGAATTTATAACAAAAGTGGGTGATGTGCTTTATTTTTATTCTGATGGAAAAATTCTCAAATTCAACGGAACTGTTTTAGAAGAATTGCACTCTTTTGAAGAAGGTATCGAAATTACTTCCATGCATTCCTTTAAAGAACAGTTAATTGTTTTTTCAAGAAATAGTAGTAGAAAAGAGTTGTATCTATGGTTTGAAAGTGAGGATCATTTAAAAATAGAGCTGATTAAAAAGTTTTCATATGAAGGCCAGCACGTTGACTATGGTTACCTTTATTTTTCAAACTCAGTTTCCGACTACTTGATATTTCGCGAACATGTAAGCTATTACGACTCAGAAAAGGAAAGATTGGACTTATATTGGAAAACAGACGGAACAGCTCACGGAACTGAGATATTATCCAGTATTTTTTACAATTATGGTTTTTCCTATGGGAACAGTATCTATTCCAGAGACGGTAAGAAATATGATTTAGAAAAAAATTCTGTTTCATCTACAACGAAATCTTTTGAAAATAAGGAATACTCCCCTAAAGAATATTTTGTTTTCAGAGGTCATTTATATGCAAGATCTGATTATATAGTATGGAAAGCAGATGATGAAAAATTCATTCCTACAAGGCTCACTTTTGATAACTGCACAAGAAAGTCGGAGTTCATAGGCCTGACAGTTGTTGATGATGAACTTTATTTTTCGTCGGAACAGGGTGCCGCTTACAATAATTATGCCTATAAAACCGATGGAACTTCTTTCGGAACAGTATCTTATGCGGATTTAAATGATGATAGGGATTATGTCATTGAAAGATTTGTAAAATATGGTGATTCCGTTTTCTACATTAACAGTAGATTGTTAATGAAAATTAATGAAGATTCTCGTAAAGTTGATGATATATTTGATAGCCAAGAATATTCTCTCTCTAATCTACAGCTCCACAATGATAAACTTTACTTTTCGGCATCCGAGAAACTTTTTGTCTCCAACGGAACAGCAGACAGTTCTTCGCTTTATTTGGAAATGGTTGATGAGGAGAAGAGGTATCCGATCGAAGCAATGGAATCATGCGGAAAAATGCTTTACCTGGCGACTGTATCATCAAAAGACAAAAGGATAAGACTTTGGAGTGTGGATGGAGAAGGTAACAGAACTCTGTTGAACGAAAGGAAGAATGAGTCCGGCGATTGGAGTTTCGATAGAGAGTACTCTTTCAAATGTATGGGACAAGATAGAGTGGTTTTTTCCGGAGGAGAAAAAAGAGGTTATGGGAACGATGGAAATTTAGTGACCAGCGATGGAACACTTTCGGGAACAAATACGATTTTTGAAAGAGGCGTCAACATCGAATCAATAATTTCGTACAATGACCATTTCTATTTTGAAACAGAGGGATGTTTGTGGAGAAGCGACGGATCTACAGAAGAAACTTATCGGATTACCAAACCGGATGGTGAATGGAGAAGATACCACTATTCCCAAAAGGATGATTTTTTTATAGAAAGCGAATCTATTATCGCCTGGATGGACGGAATATCCGGAGAAGCCTTTTATAAGTACACACCTGAGAAATCCGGAGTTTTGGGAGTTGTTAATGGAAGCTTTTTCTTTTATGACAATGATGGCGAATATTCGAATATCTGGAAAATTGATAGCGAAGAGAATATGGAACTCTTTTTAACGCTGGAAGGTGATGTGAAAAGTCTAAAGGTTTTTTATAATGATTTCTTTGTTTTTGAAAATTATGACTTTTTTAATTCAAAAAGAGAGTTATGGATTTCCGATGGATCAATAAAAAATACTACAAAAATCTCTGATTCCTTCAGATCGATTGATTTTGGAGACGGAGGTCGTTATTCAAAAAGTGAATTAATCAATAACCGGATTGTTTTTTCGGCAGATGACGGAAAACACGGTTTCGAATTATGGTCCTATGAAATTTATTAGTAAAAAGAATCTTAGATATTTGGAGTTGAATATGAAGGTGTTTTTCTTTTTCATATTGTTGTCGATGGTTTTTCAGGTTTCATGTAGCTATGAAAGACGAAATTCAGACAATCAAAAAGGTGAGCATAAAGATGATCCTATTGATTTAGATATGGCCAGCGATGATGAAAAAAGTATAGATTCGGATATTGAAAAGGATGTCGAAACAGATTCCCAAACAGATGCCGATTTAGAAAGCGAAATGGATCTTGAAGCTGATGTTGATTCAGTTATCGAAACGGATCTTGAAATAGATGTTGAAACGGATATCGATTTAGATGACAATTTGGATGATGATGAAAAACAGGACGAAGATATCATTTCTCCAAAGCATAACAATGCTCCGAAGATAATTTCTATTGGAAAAGATGTGGTAAAGGAGCATTTTATTTATGAATATAAAGTTGTATGTTCCGATGTTGACAGAGATTCCATTTCAATAGTCATTGGTGAAAACGATACCTGCCATGGAATTCTTAAAGATCATCATTACCACTTTACACCGGGGGAATCACTGGGTGGAACCGAATGTAATGTTGAATTAATCTGTTCGGACGGAAAGGAAAAGGATACACAGATAACGACAGTGAAAATTGAAGAGGTTTACAATTCACCTGTAATCGGCAACCTTCCTGCCCAGGTTGAGACACCTTGGAACAGTAAAGGAACTTTACCTGTAGTCGCAAGTGATATGGATAAGGATGAAATTGCCTGGCGTATAGAAGAAAACTGTAATCTCGAGGCGTCAATCAATAACGAAGGTACGGTTTCATGGAACTGTATTGGAAAAGAGAGTTGTGCTATTAAAGTTTTTGCAACTGATAATAGCGATATGAATTTGGAGTCCTCGGAAATACTTAATGTACACTGCTCCAATTCAAAACCTGTGTTTGAAAATGATGACGAGTTGAATGCTGTAGAATTTCTCAACTTCAGATACAAAGCAATCTGCAAAGATGAAGATAGTGTTGTAATAACAATAGGGAAAGACGACACTTGCCACGGGACATTTGCCGACAATATATACTCTTTCACACCTGCAGAATATCAGGGCGATACATACTGTAACATGGAACTTATTTGCAGCGATTCACAGGATAAGGTAGTTCTTTTCAAGAGAGTCAACATACGAAAAGGAGCGCACTTTTTTAAGGATATTAACGCAAAGCCATATAGCAGTACTCCTAAAAATTTTGCAGCTTTTAAAGATCAAATTTTGTTTGCTGCTGAAGATAGAGTTCATGGTAGGGAAATTTGGATCACAGACGGAACAGCGGATGGAACTCATCTTTTGAAAGATATAAAAGGTGGTAAAAAAAGCTCCGATCCATATGGATTTACAGCTGTAGGCGATTCTGTTTTTATATTCACGGAGGGTGAACTTTGGGGAAGCAACGGAACTGCTGAGGGGACGGAAAGGATAAAAAGCATCCCGGAAGCCTCATTCAGCTGTGTACAGGAAATGGACGGAGTTCTGTATTTCCGTGCTCATGAATCGGGCGAATCCTCAAATATATGGAAATCTGATGGAACATCAGAAGGAACGGAGCGAATCACAAGTTTCCACAGGTATAAGAGCGGTGCCGGTTGTCCTATGCAATATAAAAAAGAACTCTATTTTCTCGGTAAAGACAACTATGGCAAATCCGGACTCTGGAAGAGTGATGGGACAGCCGGAGGAACAAAGCTCTTGAAGGATGTCGCACCAAGCAATTTTCATGAACATGAAGGAGCTCTCTATTTTACTGATATCGATTTTAAGTTGTGGAAAACGGATGGCACAAATGATGGAACTTTAAAAATTTCGGACTCGAGGACAGCACTATATTCCGGAGCTGCAAAAATAGGTGGTCAATTTTTGTATAGAGCCTACGGTTACGGATACGGCAGCGAGTTGTGGATAAGTGACGGAACCGAGGATGGTACGAGAATGCTCAAAGATATAAATGAAGGGAACGAAGATGGTCTTGATGGATTTCAGTACACAATTTTAAATGATATCCTCTATTTTGTAGCAGATGACGGTGTTCACGGTGAATCTCTCTGGAAAAGCGATGGAACCGAAGAGGGAACCGTGCTTTTTAAAGATTTTAATTCTGGGGAATTCGGTTCATGGTTTTATAGCATTAAAAAAATCGACGACAGGATTTTTATTGTCGTTAACGATAAACACCATGGATATGAAATGTGGGTGAGTGATGGAACCCAAGAGGGAACTCATATTTTGAAAGATATAAATTCAGGTCCTGACAATTCTTTTCCAGAAGTTATATGGAATAAAAATGGATTACTTTTTTTAACTGCCGATGATGGAAGTCATGGTGATGAGCTCTGGGTTACTGATGGAACGACAGAAGGAACCAGGCTTTTTATGGATATCAATGAGGGTGCAAAAGGAGCGGATTTTTCAAAGTTTTTTCTGCACAATGATATTCTGTATTTTAATGCCAATAATGGGGTGAAAGGAAATGAATTATGGATGAGCGACGGTACGGTAGGGGGAACAAAACTTGTAAAGGATATTGCTGCCGGTACGGAACATTCGGATTTGTATGACATTACTGTTTTTGACAATCATCTATATTTCAGTGCCGATGACGGGATACATGGAATAGAGCTTTGGGAAAGTGACGGAACGAGTGATGGAACTTTTTTGAAAAAGGATATTAATCCAAGAAAGCCTTATGAATCCAAGCCGTTAAGTTCGAATCCTTTTTTCGGTGCAGCTACTCAGAATCATATGTTTTTTATAGCGCATGATGGGGTGAGTGGCAGAAATTTGTGGAAAATTGAAAGTGGCAGTGGAGATATTTCAATTGTCAGTGATATTAATGATAACTACTACGACGATCTGTTTGATTACATAGTTGCAGTTGGTAACGAAATATTCTTTCCTGTTAAATTAAAAGACAATGAAATAGGGAAAGAACTTTGGAAGAGTGATGGATCCCGGCAAGGAACAGCCCTCTTTAAAGATCTTAATCCCAGCGGTGATGCATTGGGTTATAGTAATCCTAAGCCTCTGGTTTTTGGAGACTATATGATTTTTTATGCAGACAATGGTGTTGAGAAAGGATTCTGGAAAACTACAGCAAACGCCGATGAAATAGAGTTTCTCATAGAATTTGAGAATGAGCCGAAAAAACTTATTAAGTTTGGCGATGAAATTCTTTTTTCCGTTAAAGATGCTCTCTTTTTGATTGATAAAGAATTCACGTCGATAATCAAAATTGCGAGTTTCGAAAATGAGGAACAATTTAAAAAAATTGAAGAAATTGTTGTCGTAGGAAATTCTATTTATCTCACAGTTGAAGAAAAGGACGAAACGGTTAGTCTTTGGAGGAATGTAGATGGAGATCCTGAAAAAACTACAAAAATTTTCGATACGAACGTCAAAGAGATGATCTCTTTTAAAAATCATATTTATTTTGTAGGTTGTACTGTTGAAACCGGTTGTGAACTTAGAAAAATTGACGAAACCGGTGGAAATATTTTGTTTAAAGATATAAATGTCGGTGCGGAGCATTCTCAGATATCAAATATGAGAGATCTTGGTAGCCACCTGTTTTTTGCGGCAGATAATGGAACCCACGGTGTGGAACCATGGGCAACCGACGGAACAAAAGAGGGGACTTTCATGATAAGGGATGTTTTCCCAGGTAAATCAGGATCTAATCCGAATAATTTTATCTTTATGGAAAATAAAGTCTACTTCTGGGCCGATGACGGATTTCATGGAGAGGAACTCTGGGTATTCCCGATCTATAATTAAGAAGATAAGGACTTTTTTAACGAACTTTCTGATCATACTATGCTAATTTTTCACGATACCTTTTTTAATTTTAACGGTCCTTAAGTAACTGTTTTAGAGAAGATAGTTACTGAAAATTTGATAATTGGGATTTTTAATTCCCCTCTTTTCCAACATTGCATCCGGGACCTGTTATCCGGCTTCTACCTCCGGTTTTTCTTGTGACGGAAATCTGTGTTGAGATTCTCTCCTTAAGTGCGGAAACGTGGGAAATGACTCCGATCAGTTTTCCCTCCTGCTGAAGTTCGCCGAGTGTTTCCAGTGCCGTCTCGAGAGCCTCTTCATCAAGTGTTCCGAATCCTTCGTCAAGAAAGAGTGAATCTACGCGAACATTTTTACTGGCCATTCCGCTAAGACCGAGGGCAAGAGCGAGAGAGACGATGAAACTTTCGCCGCCGCTGAGATTTTTTGTAGATCGGATTTCTCCGGCCTGGTAGTTATCTATCACATTCAGTTCCAGAGGTTCATTTTTGTCCCGGACGAGAATATAGCGGTCCGACATTTTTCGCAGCTGCCTGTTTGCGTGTGAAACCATGATTTCGAAGGTGAGTCCCTGGGCAAAGTTACGGAACTTTTTTCCGTCGGAAGAACCAATGAGCTCATGCAGCTTTTCCCAGCGGAGAAGTTCTTTTCGTTGCTTTTGAATCTCTTCGAGCACCGATTCGTGCCGCTTTTTCTCCTTTTCAAAAGATTCCCACTGCTGTTTTAACGCTCCTGTTTCTGTTTGGATATCTTTCCATGTTTCGGAGATTTTTTCGAGGTGATCCGCCAACTCTTCCATCTTTTTTTCAGTGAGTTTTTTATTTTCCTCTTCCTCTATTTCCGATCTGTTTTTTTCCAGGAGTGCGGAAACGGCGGATTTTTCCTCCTGAAGTTTCTTTTGCAGGTTTTTCAGCTCATCAAATTCTGATGAAGGAAGTTTTGCCATGAGGAAAGCGGGTTCATCTTCAAAATCGGATGATTTGAGAGCTTCTATGAATGAATTCTCGGAAATTTCAATTTCTTTTTTCCTGGTTTTTGTGCTTTTGACAAGATTCTCAATCTCTTTATTTAAGACGGAGAGTTCTTTCTCAAATTCCATAACCTTTTTTACCGATTCCTCTTTTTGTTTTTCCGCAGATTTCAGATTGGAATTAATCCTCTTTTCTTCCGTATCGGGATCTTTTTCCGCGAAAAGCTCCTTACGTTTTCTGACAATTTCATTTATTTCTTCTTTTGAACTTTCCAGTTGGATTTTCTCTTTTTTTAGAATTTCTTCATTTTCCTTGAGAAATTGTTCGGTTTTTTCGATTTCTGCAGAAATTCGGGAAATTTCAGGCTTGATTTTATCCCTTTGCTTCTCTTTTTGCTTGAAGTTTTCAACCCGTTCACTCAGTTGCTTCAGGATCATATCGCAACGCTCTAAAGAAGCTTTATCCACGTTGTATGCCGTAAGCAGTTCGGTGATCTCCTTTATTATAGAGTTTAGAGAACTTGATGATTCTTTCAGTTCCTTTTCGATCCTCTTGACCTCGGTTACAGCTTTTTTCTTTTCACTTTCTATCTTATCGAATAAATTTTCAGCCTTTAGAAGTTCCTCACTCCTTTCACGAAAGGATTTTTCCAGCTTCAACCTTCTCTCTTCAGCCTTTTCTGCGGTGCTGAGAATTTTTTTTGTTTCATCGATCTTCAGAACACCGTTTTCCAGCTGTCGGGAAAGAAAATCTTCTGACATTTTCTCATCAAAAGATATTTCTATACTTGAAAGATATTTCTTTATGGAAGTCTGAGCAGTATCGATTTCATCAAGACACTTTTTTCTGTCCCCATCGATTCTCTCAAGATCCTTCCCGGCGATTTGGATTTCCGTACGAATCTTTGAAAGTTTATTTTCCGAATCCTTCAAATTCTTTAGAACTTCCTTCCGCTCCTCTTCGGCGGGTTCGGTGGCGGGAACATTTTCAGTTGCGTACGGATGGTGTGTGGCGCCGCAGAGGGGGCAGGCTTTTCCCTCTATCAGCAATTTCCGTTCTGTCTCGAGATCCTTCACTTTTCGAAGAAGTTTTAACTTTTCTTCTATTTGATTGAAAAGATTTTCAAGGTGCTTGATTTCAGCAGCGGATAGCTCTTCCTTCTTCGAAAGGTCTTTGAGCAGATTGTTAAGATCGGTTTCAGATTTTGAATATCGGGTAAGATCCTGTTCCAATTCCGATACTCTGTTTTGGAGATCTCGGGACTTTTCCAGAATGTTCTTTTTTTCGGAGAGCTTTTCTATCTCTGTTCTCAAATCGGCCAAAGTTTTATCTTTCAAAATTGTCGAAAGATTCTTCTGAGCATTTTCCAATTCAAGTTTTGCGTCGTCTTTGCACTTTAAAACTTTTTCCAGAGCAGTTTTTTGGGAAAAAAGATCTTTTTCACTTTTCACAAGCTCATCATTCGTTGATTTCAGTGCATTTTTCTTCCTTTTATTGCTTTTTTCGCTTTCCTGAAAGAGGAAAAGCTTCTCTTTTATGCCTGAGATGTTTTCAACAAGTTTTTCGTCTTCAGGATGGCATTTTATGAAATCATCAATATCTTTAAGGGATTCTTGAAGCGTGCGAAGATCACTTTTTCTTTTTTTAAGAAGATTTTCTGATTGCTTTTCACGGGCGATTATTTCTTCTACCCTCTTTTCCTGCTCCGCACATGATTTTCTCTTTTCTCCTATCGATTGATCCAGACTGCGAACGGACTTTATCACATGCTGTTCTTTCTCTCCGTGGTTCCGAACCTTCTCAAGCTTCGATTCGGATTTTTCTCTACTTTTTAAGGAGTTAGCCAAAATTTCTTTTTTTGCGGGAAGATTTTTTTGAAGATCCGCTAATTTTAGTTTTTCATTTTCCTGGGATTTTCTAAGCTCAATCAGCTTTACATGACTTTCGCTGACAGGAATTGCTTTTTCAGCCTTGAGAAGTTTTTCAAGTTCCGGAGCGTACTTCTTTTCTTCTTCCGAAAAACGGTTGTTCCTTTCGTTCAGCTTCAATTTTTCTTCATGAAGTTTATCAAGATTTTTACGCCACTGGATAGTTTTTTGAAGTTCATCCTGCTCTTTTTCAAGAGATTTTAGCTGATCACTGCTTTTATCGATTTTTTCTTTCAGTTCCTTTTGATCTTCTAACGAAAGAATCTGTATTCCATTGAGGTTGGACTGGATTGTCTCAAGTTTTTTCTTCTCTCCAGCTTTTATTTCATGGACTTTCATAGAGATACGGCTGTATATCTGTGTGCCTGTGATTTCCTCGAGTATAGGAGATCTATCGTCACCAGAGGCGGAAAGAAACGCAGCGAATCCGCCCTGGGCGAGAAGAATACTCTGGGTGAATCTGTCAAAATCCATTCCGGTTATCTCTTCAACTTTTGCGACAACATTTCTAAGCTTGGATTCCAGAATTTTTCCCGAATCCAGTTCGGAAATTTCATGTTTCGGTGTCTGAAGTTTCCCTCCGGCCTTTTTTCTGGATCTGTGGTGACTCCAGAAAACACGGAATTTTCCTTTTCCCGTTTCAAATTCAAGCTCAGAAGAGCATTCACCGGTGTGACGGGACATAATTTCATTGCCGCTTTCCGTAATTTTTCCAAGACGCGGAGTTTGACCGTAAAGTGCGAGACAGATTGCGTCCAGAATGGTTGTTTTTCCGGCTCCGGTGGGACCGGTAATCGCGAAGATGCCGTTCGAAATGTAGTCGGGGTGAGTGAAATCTATATCCCATTCTCCGGCAAGGGAGTTGAGGTTCTTGAATTTTATTTTTAATATTTTCATCTTTTCCCCTTACATCTCATTTGTATCACCTTCATGGATTGAAGAGAGGACAATGTCAAATGCTTTTTCGAGTTCGATCCTGGTATCACCGGTTATTTCATGATGGTCGAGGCATTTATTGAAAACATCGGTTTCCGAAAGTTCTTCAAGCGTTTCCTCTTCCGAAAAGGAGATAAATTCCCTAACCATTCTGTCGTTTCGGACTCGGAGAATCTCAACCGGAGAATCGTTTGTTATTTCAAAGAGCCTCTCCTGGAGATCGGGGATGATATCGTTCCCGTTGTAGATAACTTCCGCCCATACACTTTCGTTTTCCAGTAACAACTCCTCTAGAGTATCGGAAATTTTTTCAAAATCCCCTCGGATCGAAACAAGTTTGCGGAAAAGAGGAATCGGAATCTCCTTGATATCGGGATCACGTCCTGAAAAGTCTACAGATATGAGAATTTTTTCCTGGTTACCTTCGCCGAAATTCATCGGAAGGGGGGAGCCGGAATATCTCAAGTGGTCTTTTCCGGAAATTTTCTGGGGAACGTGGAGATGGCCGAGAGCAAGATAGTCGATAGTCTCCGGAAAAAGTTCGGTTCCGATGTGAGCCAGGGATCCCACATAGAGTTCGCGAACTCCGTCTCCATCGACGGTTTTTCCTCCTTTTGTAAAGAGGTGACCTGTTGCGACAATAGGAATCTTATCATTTTCAGCGGAGATCTTTTCAGCGTGCGAAACAACGGATTCGTAGTGATGGGCGATGCCGTTCAGGAGTTTCTGTTCCTTTTCCTCGAAAGATTCTCCCGCTTCGGCTTTTCTTATTTCCCTGTCCCTGAGATATGGAACTGCGCAGATAACTATTTCAGGTTTTCCTTTGGAATTTTTTATCGTGATAACTTCATCTTCCGGATATTCTGATGCGGAGCCGATGACGTGAACGTTGAGAGACTTGAGAAGTTCCTTTGGAGCGTTTAAAAAAGATGGTGAATCGTGATTTCCAGCAGTTATGACGACAGCTTTTAAATCCGATCGGGTAAGCCTGCAGAGAAAGCGGTAATAGATTTCCTGAGCGCGGTTGCTCGGAGCCGTATTATCAAAAATATCTCCGGAGACCAGAAGAATATCGATTTTCTCCTTCTGGATAAAATTCCCAAGCCACTCAAGGAAAGCTTCATGCTCTTCATATCTTCTTTTTCCATAAAGGGTCCGTCCTATATGCCAATCTGATGTATGTATCAGTTTCACCACTTCCTCCGCTGAAATTTCCACTTATTTTATAGCTTAAAAGGTAGGTAAACGGAAATTTTGTTTAAAAAAGATTGTTTTAACCAGATGATGAGAAAAGAGCTGTTCCAATCTTGATAAACGTAGGATGTGAATAATGCGGAATTGAAAATCGTTTGAAATTATGAAACGACTATCGGATAACTACTCCCCATTCGGTAAGGACAAAACCATTCCTTTCAAAATGAGGGAAACCAGGTTTTTCGATTTTCCTGTTGCCGTTTTCAATACCTCTGATGACATAGTAAAGACGTAGAATGGAATCTGGTTTTACCGAGATGTTGAGAACTACCATTTCTTCGATATCTTCTTTTACCTGCGGATAAATCTCGTAATACGGTGAATTTGTAAGTCTTGGGATCCACCACTCGATGTAGTCTTCGATTTCTCTTCCCCTGAATCCGTAATCTTTAAGGTTTTTCCTGAAAAATTTTTCAAGATTTTCTTTTTTTACTACCCAGCCTTTCCCGTATTGATAGTGATCGGGATGGGTTGACTCATAGAATAAATAGCCGTATTTCCCGTCGATGGTTCCGTCAGGTTCTACGGTTACACTCCAGCCGTTTCCGTACTCCGGAATTGATTTGTATACGTTGCCTCCGAGAGGAAACGAAATAGAAAGATCAATATCTGTTTTCTTCTCCGGATAGAGATATATGTTGGGTTTTTTATCAAGCACCATGTCTTCATCGTTTTCTTCATCGTCACAGTCAGTATCTGGAATATCTTCAATATCTGCAATAGGCTCATGATCCGTTTGGCTGTCAGAATCGTCAGTCAAATTATCTTTGTCAGAAGCAACAACATTGTCCTTATCGTTTGGCGTTGTGCTTGAGTCTGTTTCACCGCATGAAACAAGAATAAAAAGAAATGTTGCGAAAAATAGAAAAAATGTTTTGTTCATAAAATCCTCCTGTTTAAAAATGAACACTACTATAGTTTATTGTTGACTGAAAATTTATTAAAAATTATTCTATAATTTGCATCAAAACCAGGATTAAGGATAATGGTTTGTGATAATTTAAATAATTTTGAGGGAAAATGACAAATCCATGGCTAAAAATACCCGCCTCAGATTACGAAGAACACATGAGAAGTCCAAGTGTGTCCCAGCTGGCTTTTATTGGAGAACAGTTTGGAAAGGCACTTGAACAATTTGATAGTTCCAGTATTGCACTTCTTGGATGCGCGACGGGAAACGGACTTGAGAATATTGAAAATGAAAAGAGTGATCGATTGACAGTTGTGGATATCAATCCGGATTACTTGAATATACTGAGGGAGCGTTACGAGGCTAAAATCAGCGGGCTTGAAGTTGTGGAAGCCGATCTTGAAAACTATTCGCTGGAGAATGATGCATACTCTTTAGTGTTTGCCGCCCTGATTTTTGAATATGTTGATGCGCGTAATCTGCTTAAAAATATTACCGGAGCGTTAAAGGATGGAGGTGCTCTCGTTACGGTTCTTCAGCTTCCGTGCGACAATCTTTCAAACGTAACGGATACTCCCTACAAAAGTCTTGAGAGTTTGAAATCGATAATGAAATTGGTGGATCCTACATCCTTGAAAAATTTTGCCATGGAGGAAGGATTAATGATGGAAGATGAGAAAGAAATAACCCTTCACACTGGAAAATCATTCTATATCGGAACATACAGGAAAAAATAAAGATCGGTGATCGATGCGAATTAGAAAATTATAATCGTTACTACATCTTTCCACCGATGCATCTTTTATCTCTCAGAAACTTATTGTTCCGGAAGTAGATTATTCGGGAGATCATCTTTTTAGTATCGATCTCGGGGTGTTTGTATAGAAGAATCAGAAATGCGGCGACAAGGATAACCCCTTTGAAAACACTGCTCATACTGATGCTCCACCACACTCCGTTGAGTCCGAGAAGAGTTGCGGAGGAGAGAATCATGGCTGCAGGTACTCTTGCTCCTGTAAATGTGATGCTGATTACTGCAGGAGTCAATGTTCTTCCCAGTCCGCTGAAAGCTCCGGCTGTAACGATTTCTATACACATGAAAAGTTGGGAATAGGAGAGAATTTCAAGATAAACTTTTCCATATTCAATTGCCTTGGCTTCCGGAATAAAAAGGGCGAATATGGCTTCGCTGTGAAAGTAGAAGAGGTAGGTCGCAACAATTCCTAAAAAACCGCTCATGGCAAGTGTAACGAAGTATCCTTTCCAGATCCTTTCCCACTTTCCCGCTCCGTAATTCTGCCCTGTAAAAGCGCTGAGAGCAGAGGAGAAGCCGCTTGCTGTCATCCACGAAATCGCTTCTATCTGGGCTCCCACCTTTTGAATAGCTATGGGAAGGGCACCCCAGCGGGTTATGATTCTTGCAATGAGTATGGCGAATATTGTGAACAGAGCGCTCTGCGTTCCAGCAGGATATCCAAATTTGAATATTCGTTTCATGAAAAGAATATTCGGTTTCCTGAAAAAATGAAACTCCGAAAAGGGCGAAAAACGTGATTTCATGAAAATTGCAAAAATTATGCTAACAATTGCCTGGGAAATCACCGTAGCTATCGCAGCACCTGCAACTCCGAGTTTGGGGAATCCACCGTATCCGAAAATCATCAACGGATCCAGAACCATATTGATTCCAAGACCGATGGAATTGATGAAGAATGGGGTCAGGCTGTTACCTGTCCCGTTGTATATTCCGCTGAAAACGGGATTGAGAAATGTGAAGATTGTTCCTGCAGAAACAATCACAAGATAGGTCAAAGCATCTGAAATTACCTGCGAATCTCCAAGATTGAAAAAGGAGATGAGGGGATTTCTAAGTAGAACTAATAAGAGTCCGTAAAATAGGGCCGTAAAGGAGATGAGGATAATGGAATTCCTTGCAAAATCCCTCGCTCCTGAAAAATCTTTTCTTCCTATGGATTGGGATACACCAACCTCAGCTCCGACTTTCACCATCATTATAAAGGCGAAACCGAACCAGACAAAAAAGCCTGCCGTTCCCACTGCAGCTACAGCGCCGCTTCCGACACGGCCAATCCAGAGCATGTCCGTAAGATTGTAGGCCATTTGCACAAAGGATGTGCCCATGATGGGAAGTGCGAGCTTTAAAAGTTGTACCGGAATCGATCCGGTTGTCAGATCTCCGTTTTTTTTCATTTTCATAGCAATTTACTCAAGTCAGTATTCAATTTCATATGTGTTTTCTTAAAACTTCCGATGGAGAAGGGCGCGGACTTCATTTCAAAACGATATTCTCCTCCTGATTTTCGATAATATATTCCTTATTTTCTTTTTGTAAATATTCCCACTTTTATTTATGCAGGTAAGAGAAAAATTTAACAAAAAGAGGAGAGAAAAATTTATGGATTAGAACTAAGGTAAAAAAAACCGGGGCGATTGCTCGCCCCGGCCGATAGATAATCTTTTCAGTGCAGAATCAATTAGTATCTGTTGTTGTATCCGCCGCGATCTTTTCTGAATCCACCACCGGAACGCTCTTCTCTAGGACGAGCCTGGTTTACAGTGAGAGAACGACCGTTGAAGTCAGCTCCGTTAAGGCTTTCAATTGCAGCATTTGCTTCGCTGTCTTCTGGCATTTCAACAAAGCCGAAGCCCTTTGAACGTCCTGTCTCTCTGTCTGTGATGATGCGAGCTGAGTCTACTGTACCGTAGTTCTCGAAAAGTGCTCTAAGGTCTTCTTCCGAAGCTGAATAGGTAATGTTTCCTACATAAATGTTCATCTTTCGCTATTCCTCAAAATTCACGCCTGTTTATAAAATATCTAAGACGGTCCCAGGCGTATCCGGACTCATCCTGACTCCCCAACTGCCAGGTGAATACCGCAAACGTAAGCAGTAAAAGCCGGGCAGCCATATAAATATCCTCCGATTTTGCCTTTTAGTCAAGAAAATATGGTGGTTGAGATACAGCCGCGAATATCATCTTTTCCGAAGGAGTATCGGCAAATTGAGCATAACTGGAATTTGGTGGAGACGGCGGGAATCGAACCCGCGTCCGAGAAGAGAAGTCTGAAAGCTTCTACATGTTTATCCGGATAAATTAATTTAAACGGTGATCTGCCCGTCCGGCAGGCGTTTCACAGTCTGACCCTCAGTAAGGTTCGTCTCTTTCCCTGAGCATCACAGAAAGAGATATATCCTGCTATTTGTCGTTCTTAAAGACCCACAGGCAAGGTCAGTAAGAACGCACAGCTTAAACTAAGCTGCTAAAGCGTAATCGCTATTTGCGTCTATATTTGTGCCGCTTTTTTACGAGGCCAACGGCCACCTCGACATGCAACTAACAGGCTACCGTCAACCCGTCGAAACCAAGTCGTCCCCAACTTTCAAGAAACAATTAACAACCCCATTATATGCAAAAAGTACGGCTTGTCAACCGATTAGAGTTTTGCGTTGTTTAAAAAACTTGCAAAACATTGATGATTAAACTATAAATTCATCTTAGAAAGCTGTTAAACTGCATAAGGGTACATCATGAAAGTTATTGGAAGGAAGGAGATAGAGGAGTTCTCCAGAGGCGGTGTCTTCAGGGCGTCGGGAGACATGATCATCACCCCGCTCGCAAGAGATTGGGCCCGTGAAAACAATGTGGAAATCGAAGAAACCGATAAGGAGGTTTTCACAAGAATCAAGAACGAAGTGAAGAGCAGGAATCCCCAGGCATCCGAAGAAGATATAAAGATGGCCTACATGGAGGTTCTGGCCGAAGAGACCAGAAAATCGGAAGATCCCGGGTACTTCCACAGGCAGACAATTGCCAAGGAGGAGCGGGCGGTTATTTCTGTAATGGGTAAAAACAGTGTGGGTATCGTAGCAAAACTCACAGAGTGCATTGCCAGGGAAGGGGGAAACCTTCTTGATCTCCAGCAGAAGATCGTAGGTGACTTTTTCACCCTTGTGATAATAGTGGATATTTCTGGACTCGGCAGTGATTTTGCCGCGTTCAGGAAGAAGGTTCTCGACAAGAGTCGTGACGTCGGCGTCGATACGAAGATTATCCACGAAGGTGTCCTGCACGCCATGCACAGAATTTAGGAGAGTGTTATGGTGTTCGAAATCAGTGAAATTTTTCAGACGATAAATATGGTCGAGAGTGAAAATCTCGACATCAGAACCCTCACAATGGCTATCTCTCTGCGGGACACTGTCCACGAGAATATCGATACAATGGCTTCACGAGTGTATGACAAGATCATGCGCAGGGCTGAAAAGCTTGTTCCTACTGTCGAATACCTTTCGGCAAAGTACGGAATTCCGATTGTTAACAAGAGGGTTTCAGTTACTCCTGTAGCAATAGTTGCAGAATCCGCCCGCGCCGACAGCTACCTCAAGATTGCCCAGGCAATGGACAAGGCCGCAGGAGATCTCGGGATAGATTACATTGCAGGATTCAGTGCGCTGGTCCAGAAGGGAATGACTCCAGGAGATAAAATTCTGATCAACTCCATTCCCGAGGTTCTTGCAACCACGGACAGGGTCTGCTCTTCCGTAAATGTGGGCAGCACAAAAACAGGCCTCAACATGGAAGCGTGCAGACTTCTCGGAGACATAATTCTTGAAACAGCAAGAAGAACCGCTGATCGTGGAAGTATCGGCTGTGCGAAGTTTGTCGCCTTCGCAAATGCCGTCGAAGACAACCCCTTTATCGCCGGAGCGATGTGCGGTGTGGGTGAGGCAGATACGACGATCAACGTCGGTGTCAGCGGTCCGGGAGTTGTGCTTGCGGCATTGAAGAGACTCAAGGAACACAGCGGCGGAAAATTCACCCTGAGCGATCTTTCCGAAACGATAAAAATCATGGCTTTCAAGATTACCAGAGCGGGAGAACTTGCCGGAAGAGAAGCTGTCGGAATGCTGGGAGATAACGTAAATTTCGGTGTTCTCGATCTCTCTCTTGCTCCCACACCCGCAATAGGTGACAGTATCGCCGACATCCTCGAGGAGATGGGACTTGAGACAATCGGAACACACGGAACAACAGCTGCGCTTTACCTTCTTACCGATGCCGTAAAGAAGGGCGGAGCGATGGCCGCAAGCTACGTGGGCGGACTCAGTGGAGCCTTTATTCCAGTTTCCGAGGATCAGGGAATGATCGACGCCACAAAGAAGGGAACCCTCACTATCGACAAACTTGAGGCAATGACATCGATCTGCAGTGTGGGACTGGACATGGTTGCGGTTCCCGGAGATACATCGCCGGAAACGATTGCCGGAATAATTGCCGATGAGGCAGCGGTGGGAATCATGAATGCAAAGACCACGGCAGTCAGAATAATTCCTGTAATCGGAAAGGGCGTGGGTGAAAGTTACGACTACGGCGGACTTCTCGGTGAGGCTGCGATTATGCCGGTTCATCCTGAAAGCTGTGCCGATTTCGTCAATCTCAAGGGCAGGATCGCTCCTCCGATTCACAGTTTGAGAAACTAGTCTTTTACTATTTTCATTAAAAATCATCTTCACTTTTAAGAATTCTATATAGATTTTGCGAAATCAATCGGCCAGGTTGTTGTGTCTTGAAAAAGTCGCATCTTGTAGAAACTGTTTGTTGCAAATGTAAGTATCTACAAATGACATGCTTTTCGATGAGTAATTAATCAGGGCAAAAGATTTTGTATGCTGTGAATATAAAAGTTAGTACTTTTTATGGATTGATTAGGGCGGTCGAATTGACCGCCCTATATGGTTACTGACAAGTTGCCGTAAATGAAATACCGGTGGGCGCGACATCGCCTACACCGTCCGACTGAATTTCCGTACCGTTGTTATCCTTTATTATATATGAAGTCTCTTTGGGATAACTACCGGTAGTTAAGGTTGTGGACACCGTTGCACCAGCTATTGGTACGAGGAAGCTGTATGTTTTCGGACCGGCCCCGCTTGAAAGTGTAGCATTGTCGATTTCAAGCGTACCGTCAATCGAAAGATCGAGTGTATTGCCTTGCCATCCGTCACCGTAGCTGTCATAAAGTTCTATGGTGAATGTACATCCTGTTATTTCGCTGCAGTCTGCGGCACATTCATCACCGTCGAGGTTGTTTCCGTCGTCGCAAGCTTCCGTGCTGTCGGCAACTCCGTCTCCGCATTTGGCTACTGTGCAGTCGGTACGGCAGGCATCCGGAATGGTGTTACTGTTGTTTGTACCGTTGTCACACTCTTCGCCTGCATCAAGAACACCGTCTCCACAGGTAAATGGATTTTCGCAAAGACCGTCGAGACATGAGATCAGCTCCTCCGGTTCTGAGACGATTATGATTCTGTACTGATCCGGGTTTACCCAACGTATATCTGCTACGTGGATCCAATCCCTCGCGTCACTGCTGTTTTTGCCGCCGTACTGATTATCAAAATGGTACTTTGCGGAGAATGCCTCCACGGTGTTCATGATCAGTTTTATGTAGTTTGCAATTTTTTTATTGGTGTTGTGGACATTGTAGTAGTGTATCCATACTTCGTAGCCGGCCCCTCCATCGAGTGTCGGACCGGTATTGCCTGGATTATTCAAGGTAATATTCTCCGTTCCCTTGCCATCGTTGCTCACATCTGTTCCACCTGCATAGTCATCGAAGTTGAGGAAGGGGTTGCCCCAACTATTGGGATCGTACCACAGACCTGTATCTCCGTCGCAATTGCTGTAGTAGCATACTGTGGCGTTGTTTGCGTGATGTCCTCCACCCGGACGAACAAGTCTAAGGTCGATATCGGCCTTCAGAACAGTGTTGTCCTGAGTATCCCAAACGAGCTCGACGAAAATCTTTTGATCGGAGGTTGAATGAATTGTCACTACCGCACTGTTTGTATCCCCTTCATTGTCGGTGACGGTGAGGCGTACTTTGTATATTCCTGCAACTTTCACCTCCATGGAAACTTCTCCCAGGTCGGCGGTTGTGTTGTGTGTGTTCATGAAGACAGCATTGTAATGCTCGGGTTTTTCAAAAATTTCCCAATGGTAGGATACTATTTCGTTCGTGGTGTCGGTATCGTAGCTGTCTTCACCTCGGAGATGAACCTTGTCAAGGAAATCAACAGGTTGCGGGTCTGTCGGATCGTTCCAGCCCGTATTGTCATTCAGACGGTACTGAATAACAGCGACAGGGTCTGTTACGGATACGGTACAGTTATTCTGACAACCGTCATTGTTTATACTGTTTCCGTCGTCACATTCTTCTCCGCCGTCAAGAACACCGTCTCCACATCCGGCTGTTTCACAAGATGTTCTACATGCATCTGGTTCGTTGTCGGAATTGTTTACACCTGTATCGCACTCTTCTCCATCGTCCTTTACTCCGTCGCCGCAGGTTGGGAGCTCACAGTTAAGTCGGCATGCGTTCGGGGTGTTATCGCTGTTTAAGTCTCCATTGTCACAGGCCTCTCCGCTATCCTTTACTTCGTCACCGCATTTAGGAAGCTGACATGATGTTCTACAGGCATCCGCAGTATCATCACTATTGGCCGAGCCGTTATCACATTCTTCACCTTCGTCTATCTTACCGTCTCCGCATGTCGCTTTCCTGCACTGGGTACTGCAGGCATTTGGAACTGTGTCCGAATTTGCAGGACCGTCGTCACACTGTTCACCGACGTCAACTACTCCATCGCCACAGGATGGATTTTTACAGTCAAGGCGGCATGCATTTGCAACTTCGTTTGAGTTGTTTGCTCCGTGGTCACACTCTTCTTCTGCGTCAACAACGTTGTCTCCGCATTTGGGAAGTATGCAAGAGGTTCTGCATGCATCCGGATTTTGGTCATTGTTGTTTACGCCGGCATCGCACTCTTCTCCGGTGTCGATGACGCCGTCGCCGCAGGCGGCAGTTTGACAGCTGGTTCTGCACGCGTTGGGAGCGGTGTCGTTGTTGTTTGCACCGGAATCACACTGTTCTCCCGTATCCTGGACTCCGTCACCACAGTAGGCGAGCTTGCAGGATGTACGGCAGCTGTCGGGATCAGAGTCGTTATTATTCGATCCCTTGTCGCACTCCTCTCCGGAGTCCTTGACACCGTCTCCGCAGGAGGCGGGAACACATGTTGTTCTGCATGCATCTTTGGATGTGTCCGAATTGTTTATACCCTGATCACAGGTTTCTCCCTGGTCGATGACACCGTCACCGCAGAATGGGTTTTTGCAGTTTGTTCTGCAAGTGTTCTTTTCAGAGTCGGAGTTGCCGGCACCTTCGTCGCACTCCTCATTGGCATCGACGACACCGTCGCCGCATGCTGAAGTTGAGCAGTCCAATCGGCATGCATCAGGTTCGGTATTTGAGTTCGCCGAACCGTTGTCGCACGCCTCTCCGTTGTCTGTGACGCCGTCGCCGCAAGTGGCTGATTTACAAGTTGTTCTACATGCGTTGGGAAGAGCGTCGGAGTTGTTCTGACCGTCGTCACACTCTTCTCCCTGATCGGTGACACCGTCGCCGCATGTCGGATTCTTGCAGTTTGTTCTGCATGCGTTCGGGGCTGAATCGGAATTGTTCTGGCCTCCGTCGCACTCCTCTCCTGTATCCAGGACTCCATCACCGCATACAGGGTGGGAACAGTCTGTACGACATGCGTCGGGAGTTACGTTGCTGTTGTTTTCACCATTATCGCACTGCTCTCCGTTATCTCTTACGCCATCGCCACAACTTGGAAGTTTACAGGTTGTTCGGCATGTATTGGGTTTGTCATTGCTGTTATTTACGCCCTCATCACACTCTTCTCCTTCATCAAGTACACCGTCACCGCAGTGTGATACATGGCAGTTTGTTCTGCATGCGTTTGCTGTCACATCTGAATTTGACGATCCGTCGTCGCAAGTCTCTCCGGAGTCAATAACGCCGTCACCGCATTTCGGATTTTTACAATCTGTTCTGCATGCATCGGGAACAGTGTTTGAGTTTGCCTGACCGTTGTCACAATCTTCATTTGCATCAATGACACCGTCACCGCATGTTGCCGGATTACAGCTGGTTCTGCATGCATTGGGAGTGGTATCGGAGTTGTTTGCACCATCATCACAAATTTCACCGGAGTCAATAACTCCATCACCGCATTTTGCAGGCTGGCAGTTTGTTCTACATGCGTCTGCTGTTGTGTCCGAATTTTCCTGTCCGTTATCGCAATTTTCCCCGGCATCTATGACTTTATCTCCGCATTTCGGGTTCTGGCAACTGGACCTGCAGGCATCGGGTGCGGTATCGGAATTGGCGTTGCCGTTGTCACACTCTTCCCCGGTGTCTACAACTCCGTTTCCACAGCTGGAAGATTTACATGTGGTACTGCATGCGTCAGGCTCGGTATCCGAGTTGAGATCTCCATTGTCGCACTGCTCACCGCTGTCTTTTATTCCGTCGCCGCATTTCGGAGATAGACAGTTCGATCTGCATGCATTTGGAGTGGTATCGGAATTTGATGAACCTTCGTCGCACTCCTCACCCGAATCTTTTACGCCGTCACCGCAGGAATGTTTCTGACAGTTTGTCCTGCATGCGTCTACTTCTGTATCGGAGTTGTTCTGTCCGCTGTCGCACGCTTCCTGTGTATCGATAACGCTGTCTCCGCAGTGGGCATTCTTACAGTTTGTTCTGCATCTATCTGCAACTGAATCCGAGTTGTCGCCACCTTCGTCACACTCTTCGACGGACTGTTTTACACCGTCGCCGCAGTAGGAGACTTTGCCCTCGACAAGATCGCAGACGGAATCACAAACACTGCAATTTGTTTCCCCGTAGGGACACTCTTCCGTTATTGTGTTGCCATCGTCGCACATCTCGCCAGGTTCAACCTGACCGTTTCCGCATTCTGCATCCTCTACACATTCAAAACCTTCAACGTGGTAGCCTTCGTCGCATATGCACTTTGCAACCCTGTCCGATGAATCACAGTGGCCATGGTTGGAACAGTCTATGCCTTGGCATGGATTGTTTATGTTTACACACTCAAGCCCGTCGACGTAGTAGCCGGCATCGCATTTGCAGTAGATGCTGTTGTTTGAATCAGTCTGACATGTTCCGTGGCTTGAGCAATCTACGCCGTCACATGGATTTTCATCCTTAAGACATATGTTGTCCTGGAGGTGGTATCCGTCATCGCAAACACAAACCCCCACTCCGGAGGCATCGTCACAGTGACCGTGACCACCGCAGGTCATTCCTTCACATGGGTTTGACTCTTTAATGCATTCGAATTCATTAGCGAAATATCCGCTTTCGCATTCGCAGAATGCATTGTTGTTACTGTCCTTTTTACACGTTCCATGCCCTGAGCAATTCACATTCACACAGGGATCACTGTCCGCAACGCATGTTCCGTCCTGAATGTGGAATCCCTCGTAACATTTGCACACTGCTGTTCCGGTAGAATCGTCACACTCTCCGTGGTTGTTGCAGGTGATACCTTCGCAAGGATTCGAATCCTTGAGACATTCAAGTTCCTGCGCATGGTATCCATCCGTACAGTCACAGGATGCATTTCCAGCAGAATCCGCTTTACACTCACCCTTTCCTGAACATGTAATGCCTTCGCAGGGATTTGAGTCCTTGAGACATTCATGGCCCTGATCGTGATATCCCTGATCGCAAACGCATATCGGATTTCCAGTCTGGTCGTTGCAGGTTCCATGTCCTGAACATGTGATGCCTTCACACGGGTTCTCGTCCTTATAGCAGTTAAGACCGTTGGCAGTGTAGTTCTCGTCGCATTCGCAGTAGGCTCCGGAACTGTTGGTTTTGCACTTTCCGTGGCCTGAACAGACAATACCCTCGCATGGGTTGTTCTCTTTTACACAGAGAAGTTCCTGAGCTTGATAACCATCTTCGCAGGCGCAGGATGGGCCTCCGTCGTTCTCAACACAGATCCCGTGGTCACCGCAGGTTACACCTTCGCATGGAGTGCTTGTTTTTTCACAGGAAAGCTCTTCAGTGTGGTAACCTCCGTCGCAGTTACACACGGCGCTACCGTTTACTACCTCACACGTTCCGTGCCCCGAACAATCTACACCGTCGCAAGGAGTTCCATCCTTGAGACATTCTAGTTCCTGGGGGTGATACCCGGGTTTACATTTGCAGTAAATTGTCTGGTTTTCATCAACCTTGCACAGTCCGTTGTCCGAACAGTTTACGCCGTCGCACGGATCGTCGTTCTTCACACAGAGATCGTCCTGGAGATGGTATCCGTCGTCGCATACACAAACCGGAACACCACCCTGTGGTTGGCAAATTCCATGGTCGCCGCATGCAACTCCTTCGCATGGGACAGACTCTTTATAGCAGTCGAGACCGTTGCTGAAGTATCCGCTTTCGCACTCGCAATACGGATTATTGACAGAATCCTTTTTGCATGTTCCGTGTCCGTTGCATGTGATGCCTTCGCAGGGATTGTCATCCTTAATACATTCAAAATCCTGGGAATGATATCCTTCATCGCAGTTACAGACAGGAGATCCTGCGGAATCGTCACAACTTCCATGATGGGAGCAGGATATACCCTCACACGGATTTGCATCCTTGAAGCACTCAAGATCTTCCGACGTATATCCTTCAACGCATTCACAATAGGGATTGGAATTTTCATTTACTTTGCACTGTCCGGCTCCGGAACATGTAATTCCGTCGCATGGATTGTCGTCTTTCACACACTCGTCTCCCTGAATGTGATAGCCGTTGTCACAGATACAGACAGGAACGCCGTTGGGAGATTCACAGTATCCGTGTCCGGAACATGTTACACCTTCGCAGGGTGCCGATTCCTTAACACATGTAAGCTCATAGGCTGTGTATGATTCTTCACACTCGCAGTAGGGTGTGTTGTTGTCGTCTTTTTTACAAGTACCCTTTCCAGAACAGGTTATGCCCTCGCAAGGATTTTCATCCTTCAGGCACTCGTAACCCTGAACATGGAACCCTTCGTTGCATATACAGACCGGAGATCCTGATGAACTGTCGCAGCTCCCTTTTCCTGAACATGTGATTCCTTCACATGGGTTGCTGTTTTTGTAGCATTCAAGTTCTTCCGCATGGTATCCGCTGTTGCAGAGACAGTATGGGTTGCTGTTTGCGTCGACCTTGCAGTCACCGTTTCCGGAGCAGGCAACTCCTTCACATGGATCGTCATCCTTTACACATTCGAAACCCTGTGAATGGTAACCAGCCTGGCAATCGCAAACGGCATATCCCGTTTCATCGACGCAGCTGCCATTTCCCGAACATGTAATGCCTTCACATGGATTCTGCTCTTTAAGACACTTCGTTCCTTGAGCGACGAAACCTTCTTCACATTCGCAGTAGGGGAGATTATTTTCATCCGTAAGGCAGGTTCCATTTCCGGAACAGGCAATTCCGAAACAAGGATCGTTGTCGTAGATGCAACTGAGACCTTCTGCGTGATAGTTTGCATCACAGTTGCAGACAGCTGTACCAGTTGAATCGTCACATTTTCCGTGACCTGAGCAAGTGATTCCTTCGCAGGGATTCTGTTCCTTGAGGCAGTTGAGACCCTGGGCTGCGTATCCTTCGTCGCACACACAAACCGCCTCACCCGTTGAGTCACTGCATTGTCCATGGCCAGAGCAGAGAACTCCCTCGCAAAGATTCTGAAGAGGTGTGTCTTCATCCGGAGACGAATTGTCCGGAAGCTCCCCCGGATCGGTGTCATCCTCGGGCGTGGAGTTGTCGTTACCCGGGTTCTGGTCGCTATCGGATCCTCCGGATGAGGTTTCGTCATTTGAATCGTCAGGTTTTTGAGGATTTTCACTCTCAGAGCCGGGTTCCGTATCATCAGGTTTATCAGTTTGAGCTTGGTCGTCTTTTTTTCCATCGGAGTTCGAATCGCTAGCCGGCAGTTCGTTTTCAGACGGCTGTACGCATATATCATCTACACAGATTAGACCATCTTCACAGTCGTTGATGGTTCTGCATGGTGATCCTACTTCGCCCGATGCGCTCTCCTCATCCGTGGAGGATGAACATGAAGATAGGGTTAAGCTCAAAAGAAGGAGGACGATAAAAAGGCCTCCAATTGTTTTGTGTGCCATTTTAAACTCCAAAAAAAGTTGATGTGATTTATTCAACAATACTATAAATCTAATAAGTGAGTCAAAAAAAGTCAATATTATTCTAGTTTTATGTTTTTTTGTAAATTGGTGTAGTGCTCTGTTTATAAAATTGAGAATTGTATTAAAAGTAAGTGATAGGGAGCCGTAAGATTGTTGTTGTAGTAGTTAAAAAATGCGTAAGTAGACATTTTGAAAATTTGATTTCGGTCTCATTTTTGTACTTGATGACTCATCTGAAAATCAGTAGAAGTTGTCAGACTTCTCACGTAAAGCTCCTTGATGAACCGGTCAACAGCTCTTTTGATATGATTTTGACAAGATATTGATTCGATTTGCAAATAATAATACAAATGCTCATCCAGAAGATTTTCAATAGAAGAGAAAGGTTTTTAAGCAGCTGTACCAATTCATCAATCTCGGGGAAATAAGATGTTCAAAAATAAAGAAAATAGAATAAAATGCATTGTATAATGAGGTTGTGATTAAAAATATATGACTATTTATTTCACAATTGTTTACACAAGCTTCCAATATCTTTATTGACAGTGTTAGTATATAAAATATAATTGCTTTAAGCTATCAAGATACTTAAGTTGGAGGTCACATGAAGAAGTACGCTTTATTAACGTTGATATGCTCTCTGTTGCTGGTCACAGCAGGCTGCGCAGTAAGCGAAGAAAGCCAAGGCAACGGAACAGATACGGATATGTATAAGGAAACTCAAACACAACAGGATGATTCCGGCGGTGTTCAAACCGATAAGGATTTTTCAGATGAAATATCCGAGGGTGATTCAGGTAAACCTGACAGTACGGGAAATGACGATGTGGACGATTCCGAGACAGACAATGATCCCGATCCAGGCACTGAAGGAGATAATCCCGGTCAAAAGCCCGATCAGGATACTGAAGATACGCCGGATGTAGAAGAAGAGAACCAAGACGAACAGCCGGATGTAGACGATACTCCCGAAACATGCAATCCTGCGGAGTATCCGAAATGTAAAAACTATCAGGCAGCTCTAACATGTGAGGAAAGTGGAGACATCAAGGAGATTCCCTGTCCGGAAGAAAAGGTATGCTCGGAAGGAAGCTGTGTTGACAAGCTCTGTACACCATATGAGAAGAGATGTTCGGAAAGCGATGATGCAGTTATGGAGATTTGCCACGCATCCGGACTCAAGTGGGAGAGCGTATCCTGCGGTGACAACCACTACTGTGATCCGGAGAAACTCTCCTGCGAATGTGAGTATCCGATAAACATCATGTTTGTTGTTGACGCTTCCGGGAGTATGAAGCTCAAGAAAGTCGGTGAAAAAACACAGTGGGAAGTTGCCAAGGAAGCCATTTCTACCGTGATGGAGAGTTATCCCAGGCTCAACTACGGTCTTGCCACATTTCCCGACAAGGATCTTGTGAAGGCGGATATAGATAATGGAAAAGGTGGATGTCTGGCCTCCTACACAGATTCCGTCATATTCGACATAAAGCTTTCCGAAGGAGAGGACCGCAAAGCTCACCAGGAAAAGATTCGGCAGCATCTTGAATCCAGAAAGCTTGCCGAAAAACCAAAGGATCTGAAATTTGTCCAGACGCCCCTTCTCAACATTTTCGATTTTTTTTCCAACACATATCCTGAAGAAGGACCTCTGAAGACAAACAACGGGGTTCCCACATACATCGTTCTTATCTCGGACGGTGAGGATGTCTGCAACAATCCCATCAACAAGGAGTGGACAGCCGGACCTCTCGGGAACATGGCGAAAAAACTTACCGATTGGAAGATCAAAACATACGCCATCGGCTTCAATCTGGACGAAGGTGCCGGTGAAAAGCAGCTCAATGCAGTTGCGATGAATGGCGGAACCGGTCGTTCAACCTTTATTCCTGCGACAAATATTGCGGATCTGAAAAAGGCTTTCGATGACATCCTTGACGAGATAAATCCCAGGGACTGCAGCGGAGCTGACGTGGTTATCAAAAACCCGGATTGTCAGGATGCCGACGGTGACTGGTGGTGTTCGACTGTTGATTGTGATGACAGCAACGAAGCGGTGAATCCTGGAGCAGCACAGCAGGACGAGACAAAAGACTGGAACTGTAACGGACATTCCGTAAAACCTGATAAAATTGACCAGGATGGAGACGGTAAAACTCCCGCACAGGGTGACTGCGATGATTTTGAGAAATTGATAGGACCCGATGCCATTGAAGTTTCAGGAGATTCTATCGACAACAACTGCAATGACCAAGTGGATGAAGCCATTGGAACGTGTGACAACTCAATGACCCTCCAAAGAAACGATCCCTCAGGAAATGCAAGAAAACTTGCTAGAGCTATGGGGGTATGTCCCGATAAAGGCCTTGTTTCTGCAACACTTGGGCTTGCCGGAGATCCCGTAGCTGAGAATTTGGATTGTTATAAAGATTTCAATGGAAACATAAAGTGTCGTGAAAAAAACAGACAAAGTCTTGACTATCCCTACTTTAGGGAAGGAGGGGATTCAGATACTGTGGAAACCTATGCAGCAGAACCCGCCTTCGGGGATGTGGTAGTAGCAAAAGAGGGAAAAAGGCTTGCTGTCCTCTCAACGGGTGAGTGGGACAGACCTTCGAAAGATGCTTTTTCAACTACTTTAAAAGATGGAGATATGAGAACTGCCAGCAGGGTTCCTGAAGATTGGATAAACAGGCAGCTGGGGTGTGAGTCACCAATGGCTCCTGCCTGCGGAGGCACAAAATCGGATGAAGATGTTGAAAACAGCTGCGCAGGTAAAGAAATTCCAATAGTTCAGGATCCAATAATGTTGACAATGAATTTAAAGGTACCTCAGAATGCCAAGTCATTCAGTTTTGAAAGTTACTTTTTTACAGCAGAATATCCGGACAGTGTATGTAGCGTTTATAACGATTTCTTCATAGCGCTTCTTGGTTCTTCTTTTGTAGGTGATGGTGATCGAAAGAATCCCCATGACAAGAATCTAGCAATGGATGCAAGTGGAAATCCGGTCGGAGTAAATCTTGCACCGGATGGTCTTTTTAAAATATGTTCAAAGAATGATTCAGATTATCCGAGAACTGATAGTGGTGCTTATAAGGGGTTTTGCACAGGTAAATCTGAGTTGACTGGGACAGGTTTTGACTACATTAATTTCCTAAACCAGCCTTCAGCTGCGGCTAATAAAAAATCCCGTGTGGGAGGTGGAACAGGCTGGATGGTGACAAGAGGAAATGTTGTTCCGGGAGAGACCATAAAGTTGAGGATCGCTTTGTGGGAGCAGGGATTTCTGAAGAGTGGTAATGTCTTATGGGGCCCTGATCACTCATGGGACAGCACCGTCGTTCTCGACAACTTTCAGTGGCACACCGAAGAGGTCAAACCGGGAACCGAGCCTCTTGACTGATTCTTTCATCATTCCCAAAGATTCTTTAATTTCTAAGTAAAAACAAACAGCGGAAAATCATTTTCGAAGACTTTACGGATCTTGAAAATATTTGAAAGGCTCTTGCCGGACAGACAGTGCAAAATTGTCTCATTTAATAAACTATTTTGTGCCTTAGGAATTTTTAAAAGGCTGTGAAAATAAAAAGAAAAATTACTAATCACCTGATATTTATGGTGAATTGACCGTTTCTTGCATTCCCCTTTTTCATTTGTATAATGAGGTGTCCAAAGTTTTGTTTTGAAAAGTTTATAGGGATGAAGTATGGATATTAAAAGGCTTGTTGTTGGTTCCATCGGTGCTAATTGTTATGTTGTCGGAGATGAAAGGCAGGTGTTTGTTGTCGATCCCGGTGATGAGGCGGGAGTGATTCTTGAGGCTATCGGAGAGAGGGAACTTCTCTACATTTTTCTTACGCACAATCACTACGATCACATCGGAGCACTCAACCATCTGATGGAGAGTCATCCGGAGGCCGAGGTGGCAATTCATGCGGATGATGCAGACGGTCTTTTCGACGGTTCTCTGAACCTCTCTTCCCACTTCGGAATTTCATTCTGCTTTGATTACAAACCAGCACTCTACCTTGAGGACGGACAGGAGATAGCTTTCGGAGACGATGTCATCAAGGTTATTCACACTCCCGGACATACTCCAGGCGGAATCTGCCTTCTTCTTAACGAAGATCTTTTTTCAGGTGATACTCTATTTCTCCAGAGCATTGGAAGAACCGATCTCCCCGGAGGAGACCATACGAAGCTTCTTGCAAGTGTTCGCGAAAAACTTTTCTCACTTCCGGGTGATGTAAAGGTCCATCCCGGTCACATGGGAGCGACAACGATTGCGAGGGAAAAAGCTTCCAACCCCTTTCTTTAATCCCGGACTGATTCTTTGATCGGACTCTTTTTGTTGATCAACATTCAATGTTTAAAAAAAAATCGAAACTTTTAGCGTCTCATAAGTGGGAAAATCTTTAACTGGATTTGTAGCTCTAGCATCTTTTTGACATAATTCGTTTGTTTGTTAAAATCTCTCCTCAATCAGAAAGGAGGGGGTAATGGAAAAATTTTTACAGACGTTTTTTATTTTTGTATTTGCAGTTTTTAGTTTTTCTTGTGGTGACCCCAGATTCATCGAAAAAGACAAAGCTAAACTTGAAAATTATGTAAATCCCGATGGTTATTGTGATGATGATGGGGCGGTGAAAGACGATTTTTCAGGAAACGGTAATGAAAATACTTCAGCAGGCTCCGATGGCAACCCTGGCTCGGACAGCGGATCTTCAGAAGATGTAGGATCGGAAACAAACGACGATGGAGCAGCTGAAAAGAACGATGAATCATCCGGAAATAATTCTTCAAATTCCGGGGATGAAGAAAATGATGAAAACAGCGGCTCTGATGAGAATGTCCAGATCGATGATGAAATTTATACGAGCGATGAGGATGTACCTATTGAAGAAAAGCCTGCAATGCCGATTGTCGGAGAGGTTATTTTCACTGAAATAATGTTTAACCCCAAATCCATGACGGACAGCAAAGGGGAGTATGTGGAATTATACAACGGTGCAGATCACAGAATCAGCCTCGAGGGGTGCAAGCTGGGGTACGTTGATGAGAAGATGCAGGATTTGGGGAAAATTGAAATGGAGGCAGGATCATATATGGTTTTGGGAAAAGCGGCGGTGGAGGAGTTTGGTGACTTCCCATTCTACAACTATGGAGGAGTCAGTCTACTGAACAGCTTGAGCGAGGACTTTTTTAAACTTGTTTGTGGAGATGTCGTAATTGATGAAGTTTTCTACCCGACCAGTTCGGAGTACAACGGAGCTTCGGCAAGTTTCAGCCAAGCCTGGATGGGCGAGGAGTTCGTCTATCTTTTCAATGATTATGAAAAGTATTTCTGTCCGTCGACTACCGAAATAGGCAACGGCGATTTCGGAACGCCGGGAGAGCCCAACGGAATTTGTCCACAGGACGAAATAAACGACGAAGACATCAACTAAATTCACGAAAGATTTTTTTCTCAGTTAATGAACAAGTCCCGGCGTGCCTTTATGTGCGCCCTGACGTGTTCCCCTGGTGGAACAATGAAAACGCCGGAAAAATCTAAAATCCATGAAGGTCGTGAAGAACATAAAGAGAAGAAAAAGCCCTTGTGTTTACAGGTTTTCGGATTGCTTAAAGGCGCAGATTTTAGTGTAAAAAAAGCGATTCCGTCTTCTTCATCGCCTATGAATCAATAAATATTTATGGCTGATCTATTTGAATTGTTCGAATTTTGAGGTGGTGGGCCCGAGAGGGTTCGAACCTCTGACCCTCGCCACGTCAAGGCGATGCTCTCCCGCTGAGCTACGAGCCCACCTCAAAAGAACGCTTACTGTATATGCATTTGAAGCACCCGTGTCAAATTATTTTTTCAAAAATTTAAAAAAAATCGTTGGGGGGTAAATTAATACAAAACCTTTATGATGATAAATGACTATCAACAACTTGTCAACATTGTGAATCAAGATGTATTTGAAATATCTTGGTGGTTTCTTGAGTAGAGATTTGGTTGAACATCTCGAATTGATTGGTGTTAAATTTTGCCTGTTATAGATTGTATTGTGATGGTTTTTCCAGACGACTGTTTTTCAGGTTGCGGATGTCTGAAATTGTCGAAAAGTGAAAAATCAAAATTACCACCCTTTTTTATACATTACTTGACTTTCGAACTCCCTCGCACTTTAATTACGGAAACAACCGGGGAGTACCCTATGAAAAGATTGATTTTACTTTTGTTATGTGTGATTTTTGCCGGTCTGATCCTCTTTTTTGCCTTTGGTCATGGGGAGGAGTCTATTTCTCTTCCGCAGAAGAGCTGCAACCGGATTGTAAGCCTTGCTCCTTCAATAACCGAAACCGTTTACGCGGTGGGGCTGGGTGATAGAGTGTTAGGTGTTACCGATTTCTGCACTTATCCGCCGGAAATTGCATCGGCTGAGCGTGTCGGCGGTGTCACGAACATCAACTACGAGGCAATTGTCCGTCTTCAGCCGGATGTGGTTTTTCTGCTTCCGGATCAGCTTTCGGTAGAAAAGCGGCTCCAGAGCATGGGAATCCGAACTTTTTCCATTCCCTACAAAACCCTGGAGGATATTCTCGATTCTTTCGGTCTCGTAGGTCAGTACTGCGGTGTCGAAGATAGTGCGCAAAAGGTTTCCGACTCCCTCAGATCTCGGATTGAAAAGGTTGAAAAAAAGAGTTTGAAAAAGAGACCGAAGGTGCTCATTTCCGTCGGAAGAAATTCGGGAACGGGTGCTGTGACGGATCTTTTTATCGCGGGAAAGAGAACTTTTTATGACGATCTCATCCGTATGGCGGGGGGCGAAAACGTTGCCTCCGGTGAATCCGTCGCTTACCCCAAGGTTAGTGCAGAGGGCATTGTTTCCATGAATCCTGATGTTGTCGTCGATATTCTCGCGATAAAGGGAATCGATTCAAAGGCTGCTCTGAAAGACTGGAAGAGCATGGATATGGTGAAGGCGGAGAAGAGCGGCAATGTTCATGTGATTACGAAGGACTATGCTGTAATCCCCGGGCCGAGAATTATCCGTTTTTTTGAGGAGCTTTCAAAATGGATAGGTTCTGTCGATGGCGATTCTTGAGATAAGGGATGTCCGGAATACTCTGGGCGGTAATGAAATTTTGAAGGGCGTTTCCTTTTCTATCGAAGAGGGGAGCTACGTTACGGTCATCGGTCCGAACGGTGCAGGAAAATCCACTCTGCTTCGGGCGGTTCTCGGAATTAATCCGGTTTCTTACGGATCAATCCATGTTGAGGGGAAACCTGTGGATGACTATTCAAGGCGAAAGCTTGCCAGGCTTCTCAGTTTTGTTCCCCAGGCTACGGCGGTACCTTTTCCATTTCTTGTGGAGGAGTTTATAGAGATGTCGCTCTACTCCAAGGTTTCTCCTTTCCAGATTCCGACAAAGGAGGATCTTGAGGCTGTGGAGCATGCAATGGAGCTGACTGATACGACGGATTTTCGGTCCCGTGAGATAACTTCTCTCAGCGGCGGTGAGCGGCAGAGGGTTTTTCTTGCTGCTGCGATAGCCCAGGGGTCCAAAATCATGCTGCTGGACGAACCCGCCACCTATCTTGATCCTGCTCACCAGAAGGCGGTCTACGGAATCGTGAGTGATGCGAATAGAAGACTGGGGACGACTGTTTTGACAGTTTCACACGACATCAACGGAGCGGTTGAACATTCGGACAGAATCGTCGCTCTGAAGGACGGGAGAGTGGTTTTCGACGGCACTCCCGAGGAGGTCTCGGAAGGATCGAGGCTCGAGGAGATATTCGGTACCGCCTTCTGTTACGCAAACCACCCGGTTTCCGGAAAAAGGATGATTCTTCCGGGAGGTGGTGATGAATAGTCTCGTCGTATCGAGAAGAAATATCCTGATCCTCAGTTTTACTCTTGCGGCAGTTGTTCTCGTAATCGCTCCGTTTATCGGAATGAAGGGAATTTCACCGAGGGCGCTCTTTTTTCCATCTTCAATAGACGGTACAGTGCTCTACAGAATGAGAATCCCCAGGGTGCTCACGGCATTTCTTTCCGGTGCCGGACTTGCCGTTTCCGGTATGGTTTTTCAGGCGATGTTCAAGAATCCGCTGGCGACCCCGTTCACACTTGGAGTCAGTGCCGGTGCCGGTTTCGGCGCTTCGATTTTTATTCGATTTTTTCCCGCTTTCGTGATTCTCGGAATTCCCGGAGTTTCTCTCGCTTCCTTCTGCGGCGCCATGCTTTCGATGGTTCTTGTCTATTTTGTGGCGAAAATGAGACGGGGTTTTTCCAACTCCACACTGCTTCTCTCCGGTGTGGCGATAAATTTCCTCTTTTCCAGCTTCATAATGTTTGTACAGTACCTTTCCGATCATGCGGAGAGTTTCCGCATGGTTCACTGGCTTATGGGCAGCCTCTCCGGAGATAACTCCTCTCTGCTCTTTCTTTCTGCTGTCGTGTTTTTGATTTCTGCCGGAATTTTTCTCTTTTCCAGGGAACTTAATCTCTTTTCTCTAGGTGACGAGATAGCACAGGCTAGGGGTGTGGACACCTCCATGCTTCGGAAACTGCTGTTCTTTCTTGTCACATTTCTTGTAGGCAGCGTCGTCTCGGTATGCGGTCCTGTCGGTTTCGTGGGGATGATGATACCTCACATCATGAGACTGCTGGTCGGACCCGATCACAGAACTCTCTTGCCTGCCACGCTTTGCGGGGGAGGTCTGTTTCTGACACTTTGTGATACAATGGGGCGGGTGATCATACCTCCGGCGGAACTTCCAGTAGGGATTATTACATCGCTCTTCGGAGCTCCGTTTTTTATCTTTCTTCTCGTCGGACGGCGTGGACGGCTTTTTAGTTGAAAAAATAGAACGATTCTGTTATCATCCCTCTCCCGGTCATTATCAGTAAATTAAACGGAATCACGGTATGAAACGCTGTGTCAGATGTGGAAAATGCTTAGCTGTTTGCGAACTTTACAAAAATGAGAGAAGGGAGGAGTTTTCTCCCCGCGGAAGGTTGTTGATACAGTCAAAGGGAACGAGATCCTTTCAGCACTGTCTGGGTTGTATGAAATGTGAAGAGGTGTGCCCCTACGATCTCTCTCCGGTAACGTCTGAAGAGACCCAGTTTGTCTGGATTGACGGACCCTCTCCGGAACCGTCATTCTCGATAAAAAACCTGCACGATCTTATCTACAACTTTAACCTGTATGAAGATAATTTTAGAGAAAATTTTGAACATTCTTCGCTCTCTGATACACTTGTCTATTCTTGGCTCAGAGAACGGGGCATAGAGTGCACGCTCAACGGTAAAGAGGAAGATGTGATGTGCGGGGACGGAACTCTGTTCAACCCCTTTGCTGCATTTCAGGAACCGGCCAACGATCTCAAGCTGGAAAAACGGTGGAATAAACTGCTAAGGAGTGCTTGATGAAAAAGATTTTATTTTCCCTTCTCATACTTTCGACCCTGCTTCTTTTCGGGGCTGAAAAGCCTCCGTTCGCCGTACCGGAAAATTTTGAGAAGGTTGTGTCGGAATCGAAATTCAACTGGTTTGAAAAACGAGTAAATCTGACTCTTTACAAGGCTGTTTCCGATAGAAAGGTCGTTTTGGAAAAGCTTTCCGATTACATATTTCTTCAGGCTGTACCATCGTTTGCCTACGCAGATGAAAAAGGAGAAGATCGTCTCGGTGAGGATCTTATGGGACTTCTCGGAACCATCGCATCGGCCCAGGATACGGTTATCCTTCCGCTGGAGTGGAACCAGCTGAAAAACCTCGGGCTGCCTTTCAAGAAAAGTCTCATGGAGTCCATGCTTTTTGGAAAGGATACGGACAGCCACTTCGAGCTCACATTCTTCATAGAGATGAACAAGCTTACCGGAAGAGTCCGTGAGACGCTTAACAGACAGCCGGGACTTGCCCTTCGTTACAACAGCCAGAGCCGTTTCTACAGAGTAGGAAAGAAGGGTGTGAAGGCTTTTGTCATGATTCATCTTCCCAACATTGCATATGAGGTTATTTTCACTGGAAATACTCCAGAGAACGTGGTCAAGGAGAAGGCCGACGAAGTAAAGTTCATACTGGATTCCGTAGAGACCTATGAAAAGAGGATTCTGGCCGACAAGAAACTCACATACGACGGACGGTACATAAGGGGTAAGGGGATTATGGTCGATCTCTGGTTTCTCTACGGCGAAACGAAAGGAAATAAAAAAATGGCGAAAATGATATTTGAAAAAGTTATCAAAGGCAAACCGGTTAAAGTGACAGGTTCGGAGAAGTCCAAATGACCCGATGTCACAGTTGCGGTGCGATAAGCAACAATCGATTTTACTGCAGGGGCTGTGGCCGTTCTCTTGAAGCGGTTCAAGTTTGCCCGGCAGCAGAAAGAAAGAGGGAGGTCAACTTCCTCAACGAAGTTGTGAAGACGATAGAAACGGTGTATCCCGAGGAGAGAAGGACTGAAAAAATACGTGTCCAGCAGCCATCGGTGGACATGGCAAAGCTTGTAGACTCCTCCTCCATATTTATTGTGGACAGTGAGAGATGCCGCAGGGTTGAGGGTGAGGATAACTACAGAGCCATGCTTCTCGATATGGGTGTGACAGTGGCTGTACCCATGCTTTTTTCCATTGGAGCGTCCTTTATTTTAGGCTGCTCCGCTGCAATGGGGTTGAAGATCTATTTCGTATCCTATTTTCTTGTAAGTTTCCTTATGTGGTTTGTGTTTCCATTCATATTCGAATCCTCACCGATGGCCCTCATAATGAGAGACTACACTCTCATCAAGGGTGCGGTGGGAAGGCTCAAAGGCGACCTGCTTGTAATGCTGATTCTCTGGATCACCAGTCTTCTCTACTCGTTTCTTCCGCTTCTTCTTTTTGAATACGCAGTCTCGCTGCTCTACGGGAAGCATTACTTTCCGTTCATGTTTCAGGTGGCTGGGGTGAAGTACGTTTTAATAGCAAAGTAGAGGGAGGTTTTATGAAAAAGACAATTGCATTTGCACTTTCTGCAGCTCTTCTTTTCGGAGCCTGCGGGGTAAAGAAGGAGGTTCACCAGAAGGCGCTTGCCGATCTTAAGAAATCGAGAAGTCTCAACCAGAGATTCGCCGAACAGGTGAAAAAGGATAAAAAGGCAAAAGCGGACCATAAAAAGGAGATAGCTGATCTCAGAAATGATAATGAAAAGCTTGGAAAAGAGATAGCGGAACTTAAAAAGAACTTTTTCGATGCCATGGATCTCAATGAGAGCATGAAGAAGAAGATCGAGCGACTTGGTTCCTCTGTCGAGGATCTTTCATCCGCCAAATCGGAGCTCAACAGTGAACGTGAGAGGTTGATGGAGGAGCTTGCCCAGCTCAGGAAGCTCAAGGAATCGGCTGAAAAGAGGAATCAGGAGTACGGCAAGCTGATGAGCCGTTTGAAGAAGATGATCGATGCCGGAAGTCTCTCCGTAAAGATCAGGAAGGGAAGGATGATAGTCTCCATGAGCAGTGACATTCTCTTTAAACCCGGAAGGGCAAACCTGACCGACGAAGGGGAATCGGCGATTGTCGAACTTTCAGCGACGCTCAAAGAGCTTGAAGGAAGAAGCTTCCTCGTTGTCGGACACAGCGATTCCACGCCCATAAGGACAAAACGGTTTCCCTCCAACTGGGAACTTTCATCGCAGAGGGCGATTGAAGTTGTGAGAATTCTCACGGAAAACGGAGTTGATCCCAGAATGCTCCAGGCAGCGGGTGCAGCCGAGTTTGATCCCATCGCCGAAAACGACACCAAGGAAAACAAGCAGAAAAACCGAAGGGTTGAAATCGTTTTTCTTCCAAAAATCGAGGAGCTTCCCGGTTTTACACCTGTAAAATAGATCTCCGGAATTTTTCAAATTTTTTAAGAATCAAAAGTTACTGACAAAAACAGGGTGATTTTTCCTGAAAAAAGTTTGATAAAATGAACTCCCTGCAGCTACATAAATTGCGAGAGTTTGGGATTTTTTTATCAGGCTGGTTAAATGAAGAATATGAATCTTATAACACTTTTGATTTTTGCCATATTCATTCTGCTTGCATTTTCAGTGAAAATCGCTGTTTTTATCAATTCATAGAATGTCTGAATTACAAGAACTCAAGTAAGGAGTTCCTGACGAAATCTTTTTCCACAATCTAATCCGAGCCCCAAATCGTCCGACATTCTTTTGTTCGATAGGGCCTTTTTATAAAGAGGAATTGATTGCAGGTAACTATCCCTTAGTTTTCTGAAATATCTAGAGGAAAAGGTTTTAGGGAAGCTTTCATCCTGATCTTCGTAACAAATTTTTAAGTGTGTTTTATGACGATCCGAAATTATTGGGTTTTTCCTTTTTCTCTGCCTGATCGGTGTTGTGTGTTAAAGAAAAACGGAATGATATCGATCTAGTGGTTGATAAAATCGGCTACTGAAAATAAAAAGTAGAATAACTTGTAAATAAAAAATAATGAGCTTATATTTTATTGCGAAATATTTTTCATCATCATGGGTCTACGGTAAATGCATCGAAAGAGTGGCTTTTTGCAGTCCTTCACCTTGTGCGGCTTGCTTCTTTCTTTTGTCTCGAAAGAATTGCAAGATTTTTTTGCCTAGTTCTTGGAGGAGTGTTGCTTGATATGCTCTTCGATGGCATCAGCCTCCGAAGTGATGAGAAATGTATGGGATTAGAGGGTTAACAATTTTCTTTTGGAGGTTTACATGAAGCCGGCTTACATGAAAGAGAAACTTTACAGTTACATGAATGGTTTTCACTATGTACCGAAAACACAGATCTATCTTCAGAAAACTCCCGAGACGGAATTTGAGGAGAAGCTGTACATGCTCTACATCGAGGCTCAGAAGGATCTTTCGGCCTATCGCTATCTTCCCGCACTAAACAAGTTCAGGGAGCTTATGAATCTTATTCTCAAAATGGTTCATCCGACCCATCCGGTTGATCCGGGTGTCAGCAACTCCTTCGATTATCCGAGAGGTCTAAGGCTTTTATATGTTCTTTCCGAGAAGGCGGCGGAGCTTCTTGAAGACACTCCCACAAAGAGCTACGATTTCCCCCAATCCGTCTTGAACGGCAAGTCCAATCTTCCAGCTTCGGTCAAGGCTCAGCTGGATCCTCTTGGTAAGGTTGGGCATCATAGGGCCGGGAATCTCATGGAATTTTCTTCACTTCTCAAATCCGCACTCGACTTGATAGATCGCGAAAAGTGGTCCGAAGCTCTCAAGGGTTACATCGAGTGCCTGAAGATGGTAGAGCAGAAGGATACAGTCACAAGGGCCTCACTTCTTCACGACAGCGCAATTCTCTACAAGATGCTCAACAATACGGCTCAGGCTGTCGCAAACGGAACGGCAGGAATGAATCTTTTTGCGAAGTGTCGGAACAAGACGGCCTATCTTCACAGCATGATGACAATGGTGGATATCTACAATCGTTCGGGTATGCAGGACAAGGCGAAGATCCTGATGAAAAAGGCGGAACTGCTTATGCGGCAGGGGAATCTCGATTTCAAACCCGGTCGAAACTTAAAGAATGTGAAGGTTACCGATGTCATGAAGAAACAGTCTAAGCGGGTCGAATCCCTTAAGAAGGCGATGGAGAATCCGAAAGCCGAATTTATGGGATTCGATTACATGGAGGCTCTCGACAACGAAAGAAAATTCGGTGTTCAGACAGAAGACGGCTTTTTTCAACTGTTTATTTCCGGCGATGTTGCGATGCAGATAAGAAATTTTCACAAGATGCTCGCAAGGACGGAGGACATGGAACTTGTGAAGGGATACGCAAAGTCACCGGAGAATTTCATGCTCTATATTCCTCATCTCTACTTCTATGTGATTCCGATGGCAATGGCCGACTGCCACATGGGACTTGGAAATCTTGAAAGCGCCGAATCGATATACAACAAACTTGTAACCTACACCTACATAAACAGAAAGTATGAGGCTGTTCAGCTTTGGAGCAGGATGGCGGAGCTCTATCTTGAGATGGCCGACAGAAAGTACCGCAATATCAAGAAAGTGGAAGACGGGATGTTCGATGAGACGAAGGGAATTTATGAGAAGATAATAAAAAGCGACGGTAAGCTCGATCCCAATTCCATTCTCTACCGCCCCGTAATTTTCAGGACGATAAAGAGCAGGATCGAGAAGAGACTGAAAGACTCTTCCATTGAGGAAAATGCGAAACTTATCCTTCCCGTTCTGGAGGCGGATACACGTCTCGCACAGATTGCGGCTGGTTTCAACTTTTTCGGATTTCCGTTTGATTACCTGCCTCCTTTCAGTTTCGAACATCTTCAGAATACCGCCAAGTACTTTGCGCAGCAGGCTTCCCAGCTGGAGCAGCGTTACATAACCTACAGAAGCACCCATGAAAACGAGGAACTTCGGGAAGATCAGATGCGTCAGCAGGTGGAGCTCGCGAACGAGACGGTGAACCTTGAGATGAAAGGGGTTGAGGAGGCCCAGGCAGGAATCGATGTGGCGCAGGCGAGTTGTAACTATGCCAATCTGGAAAAAAACAATGCCGTCGCCGCAAAAAATGAATTTGCAACAAAACGGTGGGAACTTCTGGAGCTTTCGGAGCTTGAGGCCTGGGCCAACGCGAGAAGTGTAAAGGAGAAGGACGAGGTGAAACTTGAAGTCTCGGGACAGAATTATTACAGCACCGATAAAAAGCGCAGAAGTGAGGTGCTGAAGGATCTGGCGTACAGGAAAAATATGCTTTCACACCAAATGCAGATGAACAAACTGGAGAGAGAGATAAAATCCGCGGAAAGGTACCTTGAACTTACAAAAAAACAGAAGACGCAGGCTGAAAAGAGGAAGGCGGTTGCCGAGAAGAGAGTTGAAATTGCGGAGCTTCAACGCCGGCACGCCAACGAAAATTACGAGTACATGTGTTCGAGAGAGTTTAATTCAAATGTCTGGTACGAGCTCTCCCGAGAAGCCAGAGTAATTTCATGGAACTATCTTTTCATGGCTACCGAAACGGCAATAATGATGCAACAGGCCTACAACGCCGAAACACTCAGGAATCTTTCCATAATCGGTTCCTATTTCATAAACGATAGAACGAACAACACAATGGGACCGGAAAAACTACTCAAGGATATCGATTTCTTTACACTCGACTACCACAGACATGTGAAAAGCAGGAGAAATCCGGTGAAGAAGAGCATCAGCCTTGCCGACTTTAATCCTGTGGCCCTGAACCAGCTCAAGGAAAAGGGTGTCTGTTATTTCGAGACTGATCTCGAGATGTTCGAACGGGAGCATCCTGGGCTCTACCTTTGCAAAATCAGGAACGTCGAGCTTGTTTTCGTGGGGGTCACCAACGCCTCTTCCGTAAGCGGTACCATCAGAAACTGTGGGGTCTCCAGGTTCAGGACAATAAAAAGAGGTGAACCCCATGTCGAGACAAGGCTCTATCCGGCAGATGTGATGGTTCTCTCCGAGTACAACATGAAGCGGGATACCCTTGCATTCCGTTTTACTCCGAATGAGTTGAAACTGTTTGAAAATCAGGGGATTGACACTCTGTGGAAACTTGAGCTTCCAAAGCATGCCAACCACTTTGATCTCAGCGATATCCTTGATATCCACGTAGTGATTTACTACGACGGCTTCTTTAGCCCCATACTGGAAGAGAAGATAAAGGACGGCCTTGCGAAGAACGGCAGTTCAGCAAGACCAATGTCGATGAAGATGATGTGTCCGGATGAGCTCTACTATCTCAAGCATCAGGGGAATGCCGAAATAGCATTTGAAGAGGATATGTTCCCCCAGAACCAGAAAAACAGGGTTGTTCAGCAGATGCGCATGAAGGTTTCAGGTGACGAAAAAATTGTCTCCGGTCTCAAGATGCGCCTTAACTTCCGAAATGAGGCCCAGCATATAGATGTAGTTACGGACAGTGCGGGACAGGTGTGCCACGATTTTGATGAGATCCTTGGAAAACCGGTTGAGGGAAGCTGGAATCTCACCATCAATCCGGAGGATAACGGCTGGACCGATGATGACGGCAGGGAAAAACTCAGGATGATCGATGATGTGATGATGTTCATGGAATATGACTACGATTATCTCTGATCCGTTTGATGAACAGTGTGAAAAAGGAGATATGAGATGTCAAAAAGGTCAAACAGTGAAATAACTTCTCCTCCCTCGGGTGCCGGAAACGTCCCTGGGCTCGGAGAAGCTTTTTCCATAAATATGAATACGGGACAGGGGAGCTACAGCTTCAATATTTCCCTGCCTGAAGGGAGGAACGGCTTCACGCCCCAGCTCAAACTGGAGTATGTCCACGGTGCCGGGAACGGCATCTTCGGGCTGGGGTGGAGAATGCCCATCGCCAATCTCAAGAGGCGCATAGATCTCGCTTCCGACGGAGGAGAGGAGCATCTTCTGATGTCGGGTGTCGAAATTGCGCCCCTTGATCGGGAGGGCAACTACGGTCCCCTGGTTGAAAAATCATTCAACAGGTATCGGAGAGATGGTGACGGATGGAAGGTTGAGGAGAGAAACGGTGTTGTCCATATGCTGGGTAATGAGCCTTCCCACAGGATCTCCCATCCCCGACATCCCGAAAGAGTTCACGAGTGGCTTCTCGAGAGTTCGCGGGATAGTTCCGGCAACGAGATAAAGTACCTTTACGATTCCGAAGAGGGAATTCCCTATCCGAAGGAGATTCGATATGCAATTTACCGGCTTACCTTCGAGTATGAGGAGCGTCCCGACGTCAGAACGAACGGCCGAGCCGGTTTTCTCAGAAAACTTTCGAAAAGATGCCGGAAAATGGTTCTCCATCTACGGGATGAAACGGTTATCAAACCTATCCGGTCATGGAATTTCAGTTACAAGAACGGAGAACTTTGCAACGTATCGCTCCTTAACTCCATCCAGCTGATTTCCCACGACATCGACGGAGTGGAAGAGAGGGATGTCGCCAGAAAGCCGGTTGTTTTCGGTTATACACCGTTTGAGACGGACAGTTACCGGATCTCCTTTATGGAAACTCCGGAAGGTGCGGAACCTCCGTCGCTGCGGGATAGTGATGTTGCGCTTGTGACAATGGATAATGCGCCACTTCCCGGAATTCTGCAGGTCAGGCAGGGAAAACAGTACTACTGGAGAAACCGGGGAAACGGCAAATGGGATCATCCCGTACCGTTGAAAAAGGCACCGTTCATCCAATCATTCGGCGAGAGGGGAGTCGCATTCATCGACATGAACCGCTCGGGAAATGCCGATCTTACAACGCCGGTGGACGGTCATCTTCACGGATACTACGAAAACCGGGGACGTGACGGTTGGGGCGAATTTATTCCCTATCCCAGAGGCAACATGCGTTCACCTCTTTGGGACGATTCCAGGACAAGGCTCGGGGATCTCAACGGAAACGGCAGGATCGATGCTGTGACGAGCACTCACAACGCCTACTACATGTACGAAAACGAGGGCAGCAGGGGATGGAAGGAGCCGTTCCTTATTCCAAGGACCACGGAAAACGGCAGGATTGAAGCCGATTTCGACGACAGGAACGTCCATATGGCCGATATGACAGGTGACGGACTTTCGGATATCGTAAAGGTTCTTTCCGGCGAGGTGATCTACTGGCCGAACCTCGGAAACGGAACCTTCGGCGATGCAATTGTGATGGAGCGATCTCCTCGTCTTCGCGGGCTGCATGGGAATGGCGCACAGGTTATTCTGACTGATGTAAAAGGTGACGGCTGTGCCGATCTTGTCTACGTGAAGGTGGATCGGATCGAGATCCACTTCAACAACAACGGAAGCAGCTTTTCCGAAAAGGTGGAAGTGACAGATATTCCACCGGTTATGAGCGGAACTGTCAGGTCTGTGGATATGAAGGGCCGAGGACGGAAATCACTGCTCTACAACAGTGAAAGTCACCTGAAAACCCATTACGTTACATTCACGTTCAACGAAAACAATCCCTCGTTTCTCCTTTCGGCGGTTGATAACGGAGCCGGTCTCCGTTCGCAGATCCGCTACCGTTCAGCGGTCGAAGACTATATCCGTGACAGGGATGAGGGCAGTTTATGGAACATGCACTTTCCCTTCCCGCTCACCGTTGTCGACTCGATCCATGAAAAGGATGTGGTTTCGGGAGATGTGATTGAGGTTTTCTACAGGTATCACGAAGCTCACTACGACAAGGTTTCCAGGAGCTTCAAAGGTTTCTCGATGGCAGAAAAGATAGAAAATGGGGATGAAAGCAGGCCGTCAACCCTGACAAAACTCCACTTTCTCAACGGAGAGGAGCTGAAACCGGGAAATAGCCACGAGCACGCGGCGCTGAACGGTCATCTTTTCAAATCCGAAATTTTCGGATTGGACGGCTCCGGGGATGAGGATAAGCCATACAGGATCGAAAAAAGCGGGTACGCGATTTCCCCGATCGGTGAGACAGCGAACGGAAGAGACAGGGTTTTTCTTCACGTGACCGAATCCGTCACCATCGACAGGGAGCGAACTGATGATTTCAGGGCGGAGGAGAAAATCTACGCCTACGATTCATTTGGCAATGTGGTGAGTGAGAGAGTTCGCGGGTACGGAAAAAAGAACGGTGAAGATCAACCGGAAAGGATCAAGATTTCCACACTGGAATATGCCGCTCCTTCCGGAAATCACTACGTTGTCGATAAAACATCAAGAATTTCTGTCAGGGACGGTAACGGGAATCTTCTTACCGAAACCCGTTTCTATTACGACGGAGCCTCCTTCGAAGGAGTTGATTTGGGATCGGTTGAGAGGGGACTTCTCTCAAGGGAAGAGCAGCTTGTGGACAAGAGAGATGTTTTTCTTTCCCACTACACCGAGGATGAGATTGAAACCTTGGGTTATCACGAAGGAACCGATCTCGACGGAGATGCCGCTGTTTTTAAAAACAGCAGGCGGTTCGGCTACGATCAGCGGGGACTCAAAACCGTTGATATGGATCCCGCCGGAAACCGGAAGGTGATCGAGTACGATGATGACGGTGTTTTCCGTGTCAAGTTGACGGATCCGATCGGAGAAACAACCTTTACCTACCATCGCGGAGTGGGTTCGCCGACGAGGATCGTCTATGCAGACGGTGCGGAAGTGAGTATGAGTTACGACGCCCAGGGACGGCTTCTCTCCAGTGTCATGCCGGGGGACGATCCGAAAAATCCATCCAGATCGATGAGGTACGACGACTCTTCCATTCCCTACGCAAGAATTTCCCTCTTCAGGGTAAACGATAGCGAAAAATCGGAAGTGCTGACCTACTTCGACGGCTGGGGAAAGGAGTTCCAGACCCGCTCGGAAGCCGGTGATAATCTTTACGTTGTCTCGGGGCACAAGAGAAAAAACTCTTTCGGCGACGTAAAGGAGGAATTCGAGCCCACATTCTCCGATTCTCCCGATTTTTCAATACCTGAGACGGATGGAGCTGCTTCGAGAAAAGTGTTTTACGATCCGATAGGCAGAATAGTGAAGAGCATCGATTACAACGGAGGAGTCTCCACTTCGGAATATCATCCTTTCGAAGTGATCCTTCATGACAGCTGTGACAACGATTCGCAAGAGGCTGATCCAGATAGAATCATGACTCCGAAAATCGAGAGTTTCGACGTTCTGAGATTTCGCGTGAAAACCGCTCAGATCATGGAGGACGGCACCGCAGTTGAAACCGGATACAGTATGGGACTGGACGGGACCGTGATGGATGTGTCCGATTCACACGGCATCATCGCTGCCTACACCTACGACAAAACCGGCAACAGGATTCAGCTGAACCACAGGGAGGCCGGAGTCAGGAAAACCTGGTATAACGCCCGGGGTGACGCAGTAAGAACCGGTGATGCCAACGGTGAGATAGTCGATGCCGAAGTCGATTCCTCCGGAAGGCTGAAAAAACTCAGCGTGGGAGGCGAAGTTGTGGAGGCGTACGTTTACGACGATCTCTCACGTAACGCTCTCGGAAGAATTGCGGAGGTTACCTACCGCGGCGGTTCCCAGCATTTCAGGTATGACAAGGCTGGAAAAATGCTCTCCAGGGAGTATCGGTTCGACGGAGTTGAAATCCCCCGCATTCTCGGCTACGAGTACGACGGTCTGGGCCGGGAGAAGGCGGTAATTCATCCTGACGGTCGGCGGATCGAGAAGCTCCTCACCGCCAACGGATGGGTAAGGACCGTACCGGGATTCATAGACAACGTCTCATACAACTCCCGGGGACTTCCCGAAACAATACGATACAGCAACGGCGTGGAAACAACCGTTGAGTACAACGCCGGCCCCGGCAAGGTGATCTCACAGAAAACCGTAAATCGTAACGGGCAGGTTTTCGAGGATCTCTCCTACACCTACGACATGATGGGCAGGATGAAAAGCAGCAGAGATACCGTCCGTCCGGATAATGGAACAGTGAGCTATGAGTACGATCCTCTGTCCCAGATTCTCAGCCGGAAAACGGAGTTGGCAAACAGCGGGGAAACTACGGTTTTCGATTACGTAAACAACTTCAATCTTGCGGCGTCGGATGACGGAACTTTTCGATTTATATACGAAAGTGAAACGTCTCCCGATATGGTGACAGCCCTTGTGGACAGCGCGGGAAAGAGGATCGAAACCGGTTACGACAGCAACGGCAACCTCATCGAATGCGCCGGTCAACGTTACCGCTTCAACTTCAAGGGTGAGATGGAGCATTTCGAAAACGACGGCGGTGTTCGGGCAGAGTACCGATACGATCACAAAGGTCACCGGATCAGTAAAATCGTCGAAAAAGACGGAATTAGGACAGAGACCTACTTCATTGGGAGAAATGCCGAGCTTCGAGACGGTCAGGTAACCGGATTTGTCTTTCTGGGAAATCAGAGAGTGGCGGTGGCCAGGGACGATTCGATCCGCTTTGTTCACAACAACTACATGGGCAGTACGGCATTCTTCTCCGACGAAAACGGAACGAAGATAGCCTCCATCGCCTACACAATGTTCGGCAACATCGCCGAGCAGTCGGGAAATGCGGATCACCGCACATTCGGCACTCATCCTTTCGACACGGAATCGGGACTTTGTTACATGTACCGGCGCTACTATTCGCCGCAGATGGGACGTTTTCTGACTCCCGATCCCGTGGCGGTTTTCCAGCCCAAGAAGTGTCTTTCCAACCCGAAGGCATTCAGGCCCTACATGTTTCTGGGAAACGAGCCGCTCAACAACATCGATCCCGACGGACTCTCCTTCTGGAGTGTTGTGGGAGCGATCGCCGGAGTCGCAGCGGTTGTGGTGACAGCCGGCGCGGTCATCGCGATAGGAGGTGTGGCCGGACTGATAGTGGGGGTGGTGCTTGCAATCGGATTTGTCTGTGCGGCGTACGCCTTTGCCTCGGCCTCGGATTACGGGTCCAACACCCAGGAGTTTTTCCGGGGATTCATGATAGGTTTCAATGCCGGACTTAATGTGGCGATCGGAACAGCCGTTTTCGGACCCTTTGTCGGGATTGCCCTCGGTGTCATTAACTTCCTTGCAGCCTTCGACACAATTGCCCAGAGCGAGTTCTATCAGGGCGTACTTGGCTGGTCAGCATGGTTTATGCCCATGTCCTGGGCCGCAACAGGATTGGGTCTTGGATTTTTCGCTGTGAATTTGGTTGCAGCGCTTTTTACCCTGAACCAGGTTGATGCCGTGAAGATTCACAGCATATCGATCGATTGGGGTACAGGGACCATTGTTACCGAGGGAGGTGCCCTGTTCCTGCCTGAGTACAGCGGGGGCTACAATCTCGGCAACTTCACCTTCGTGACAGAAGGGAGCGATGTGGTTGCCCATGAAACCGGGCACACACTCAGCAATGCGGCATTCGGTTCGATCTTTCATTTCGTGGGAGCGGTCGACGAAAACTGGATTCAGGAGAACAAGCAGGACGCCTTTGCAGAGTGGCTGGCGGAGGGGCAGCAGAAGCGGGGATACAGGAAGTACCACCCGATGTGGACCTAGCAGTTCAATATTGCACACTTTTCGCGGCAATTCCAGAATTCCGAATCGTAATCGTCACAAGATGAATTCCTGAGACAATCGAGACATTTTTCAGCACCATCCTTTTCAATATCATCACAATCCCTAATGTTTTCTTCCGCAAGAATTTCAGTACATTCGCTTTCGGTTTCAAATTCTCCTTCGGCAGCCGAAGGAAAACAGGAAAAATAAATTTCACAGATGATCGAATACTTTTTTTCAAGAAAAGATTTTTCACTTATGTAAATCTCTTCGTCCGGACAGGATGTAAAAAGAATCGGGACCAAAAGAAGAGGATAAATGATCTTATGACATCTGTTTTTCAAAATTCCTCCTCACCAGCATGAAATATATTCGCATTCGCAATCACTGTAGACATTGTCGAATCCCCTGCAGCCCTCTTTTTCCATGCAGCGGAAACAGTCCGCAGCAGCATCCTTATCCAGATCGCACCTGCTTGAAGAGTAGTGTTCCTCAACCTCTTTTTCGATACATTCCTCTTCGGTCCCGTAATACTCTTTCGCCGTTTCCTCATGACAGGAGAATGCATGACCGCATGCGATTTCGTATTTCCTTTCCAGAAAGTTTCTGTAGCTTATGGAATCCCCGCAGCCGAGAAAGAGTACGCATACTGTTAAGATGTGGGCGTGATATTTCAAAATCCGGAAGAAAAGTTTCCATCGATTATTTTCAGCAGCAGACTTTAAAAGGATTCGCATTTCTGTAACCCGTTATTGTTAATGACTGATTATAACATCAATCTATCATTATGGGAAATAGAATGATTATGAGTTCGATCCGGATAGTTCTTCGTTCATGGAAAATCATAAAGGTGAATATCTTTTTTTATTAAATTTGAAATTAATTTGAGGGAATGCCGATTGATAGATGGCTTAAAGTTTTCTTACAGTCGAATGCACTATAGGTTGTAATAGCGGATATGCAATTCAATTTCACTATTTTCAATAGTCAAGCAAATATAACGTTAATGAATGTGTACTTTTCTCTACGGGGTAATTTCAAAAATTTCAAACAGATAAAAATATAAAATTGAGATGCCGAAAAAAATAGATATTATTTGGGCTGTTTCGAGAGGGACTACGCCCTCTTAACCATTGACTGAAGAACTGAAACTGGGGGGATTATGAAACTGGATTTACTGAAAGCCCATTGCGATAGAAATTCTAAGATTGTTTCCGAACTTGTAGACAATTTTCTGCTTGATTTCGTAGAAAAGAAGGAGAAAATTGCCTCGAAGTTTGAAAAGAGAATGCAGAAGTTCAGAAAACACACAAGAAACTTTCCGAAAGAGTGGATGGGCGGATTAACCGCCGAATATATGGTTTTCAGACTTTTCAAGAAAAACGGACTAATCAGTAAATACCAAAGTCACCCTATAATACAATCTCGCAGCGAAGATGAGCTTGAGGTTGTGAATACAATCATGAAAACTCCCGCGCAACTTTCGCTCTGCATGGTTGAAAAATGCGTAGGACCGGAATTTTTTGACATGGAAGATCTCGGAACCGGAGAGCGATTCACACTCTACTCACCCGGAATCCAGGATTTCATCGACAGCTGGGGAAAAGCTCCGCTTCTTTTCATCTTGAGACTTTTCAACGGCGAATGCTGGCAGACATACGGAATTCTAAACTACTTCAAGGGATTCCAGCCGTATGATTTTATCTACTTTGCAAAAATGATAGACAGGGAGCTTGTGAATCCCGAAGAAGTCGATGGTGTAATGTCGAGAGATCCCGGAGCATTTTTCATGCTTGCAAAAGGAGCGGAGATACCCTCCATCGCATCCGTAAAAGGCAACTACCTTGTTGTAAGATGCTGTTCGACATATAAGAAGCCGGTATTCGTCCCGGAACACTACGAAAAGGATTTCAAAATAGAAAAGAAGGGCCCCGTAACGCATATGATGCTGAAAAGGTGGTACAAGTGGCCCCATTTCGCGGAAGCTTTTTACGATTCTAAAAAGAAGCAGCTCATACTCCAGTCGATGACTGAAAGAGGTTTTGAGAGAATGATCGAGAAACTTGCACCGGCCGATCTCGATCCGGAACCGCAGTACAGAGCCACGGAGAACATGGTGAACATAGCCGAGGAGCTGCTCGGAAGAAATCCCTTCGCACATGACAGCGGTAAACTCTTTGAAAAACCGGAAATGCCGAAATCGGATGAAACCTTCCTCAACGTCAACGGATTTGTCGAGAAAGTGATGGATTACGTCAAAAACGACCAGTCCTTCAACGTTGAAATGCTAGCAAAGGACAACGGCCTCGAAATAGAACTCGCCTGGGAACTCATAAGCCAGATACAGAACATGCTGGGCGAAGAGGAATCGTAAAAAATACAAATTCAATAGAAAACGATTTCGATGCAATCGTAGGGGCTAGCCCGAGGCTCGCCCCGTCTTCGTTAAATTATGATAGTCCTCAATTAATTGTCGATGCACCGTAGAGACGTAGCACGCTACGTCTCTATAAAATTGCAACTAAGCCTTCAAATCTCTGATTAGCTCCTCAATCTCTTTTATTCTTGCCTCTAGGGGCATTTTCCGTGATTTGATAAAACTGCTGCGCATTCCCTTTTCTCTTACGCAGTCGATCCAGCGGAGAACATCCTCTCGGCCATACCCCTTGTTAATCAGCGCGTAGAAAATGTAGGCGAACTCGTTGGGGAGAGTTGTGTTAAAAACCGAAGGATCGTCGCTGTTTATTGTCGTCATGATTCCTTCCGATTTTTTAAGATCGCTCTCAAGCCCACGGTTGTTGAGGTTTGTAATGTGATGTTCGAAAATAGATGTTATATCGGACAGCTCGTTGTTTGAACTCGGGTTTGTCTCCACAACAATTCCACGTCTTGCAACCTTTTCCGCGACAATCTCCTGCAGTTTTTTGTAAAGACCGAGGTTATCTTTCCTGATAGGTTCCTGAATAGGTTCCTCCAATTTTTCAAGGTATCTGGAACAGTGAAAAGAGAGAGTAAGTTTTTCGCAATTCCATACGAACTTTTCTCTGTCGTCGACAAAATTGCAGAAAAGTGAGTTGTCACATTTGCTCTCAAAACTGTCGGGAAATTTTCCGTCGATATCCCGGCAGGTGTTGAGGATCGATTCTTCGCCATCATAACTTTGATCATTACTGCAGCGCCCGAAAGGCTTGAATTTGTTTTTGTAGGCTCTCCACAGCTCAAAAACAGTGATTCCCTCCATTTTCCCATAAATATCTTTTGCAATTTTGAGGATTCGCCTTTCCAGAAATGCCGCATCATAGTTGATGTTATCTTTCTGATCGATGCAAATGGACCATATCCAGAGAAGATTCTCAAGCAGTTCGCGTCTTGGAAGAATAACAACAGGATTTGCCTGCTGCCACACATTGATATCTATACCGAGAGCAATTCCGTGACCAATCCGGTCACCCGCATGAAATCCCATCTCGTTGATGACCTCATGAATTCTACGAAGACCCGTGACAATGTGCCTGAAATCCTCACCAACATGAAAAGTAAAGCCGAGATTCTGGATAGGTTCCATAGTATCTATCAAAATCGGTTTGTGACTCTCCCTGCATCTCGCCTTTTTATAAACCGGCGCAAAAACCCAGGGTTCCGCATCGTTTTCGTCGCTGGCTGCATCAAGACCGACAATATAGTTTGAAAGTTTCGGGTAGGATTCGCGGAGTTCGTTTATAACTTCCACCTCCATCTCATATTGACTTCTCTTTTCCTGAAAGTGGAGATGAAAATCCTCCTTGTATCCCTTGTAGTTCGACCAGCACTTTTCATCGTGTTTCGGATCGGGACTTTTTATAAAGTGTGCTACGATACCAATATCGAAACAGCAATCATCATATTGGTGAAAGTATCCGTCTTCGCTCATTTTGGAGCAGTATTTGTCGCGTAGAATTGATCGGTAATTATTAAGGATTTCAACAATAGTGTTTTTAAAGTTTTTCCTTTTTTCATCCTTGTTTTTACCGTTGCCGGCAGAAACTCTCACTTCCAACTTTTCAATATATGGTGTTTGAGTGACGCTTCTCATTGCCGATGCGATATTTTTACCCTCTTTGCTAAGGTTAGAAGCTCTTCCATAGTATTGTTTAAAGTTTTTAAGCCCCTTTATGCGTCCTATCTGTACTGTGGAATTGAATTTCATGTTCTTAATTATTAAATACTGCCTGAAATAATCCCAGAAACAGTCATCTTTGACCTCTTTGAGGTATTTGAAAGCCTTAAAGAGGAAAAGATTTTCTGGAAGTGTGAAGCACACAGAATCTTCGGGGAAACATTCAGAAAAAAGAAGTGCTGCAACATCGTTTTTTAAATCGCTTTCAACTACATTTACATCGACAGTGTTGTGATTTATAGAGAAATCGCTTTTAATCGACTCGAATAAATCATCGTAGGACGAAAAATCACTGCCGATTTCATCAGCTTTATTATTCTGGAAGTTGTCCAAAAATTCTCTATAAGGTTTAAGACATTTCTCAGCAAAGTCTGAGAAATCATTGGAGGCTGATACTATTGCCGTTTCGTGACATTTCAGGAATACAAGCAAAAAAGCACGCACAGCTGAAGCCGCATTCAAATGATTTGCAATTTTTTTATTATCACAGACAACGGCATCCAGAGCATCCTTTTTTTTCTTTTTAAGGCGCATGAGATAGTGCCAGTCGACAAAAAAGTTACTTCCTGCCCCAAGATGCATATGAGTTTCAGCAATACCTTTTTCGAGGATTTGTGAAAGCTGCAGGTCGGCCAATTCAACAGAGTTGTAATAACTCTTAAGATATGCTTCTTCCTTCATGCCATTATCGAGCAGATATAGAACCGCTAAAACATCAGTAGTAAAAATTCGATTCAGGGAACTCCATAGCTCAACTTTCTGAACACTTCTGTAAGGCTCAAAAAAGTTGTTTTCATCACCGTCCCAATATTTAAGGGCAATGTGGCCGTTCCTGTGAGTCAATAGAGCGTTTGCAATGCGTTTCAGGTGATAAATATCAAAGATTTCATTATCTTCTTCGGCTTTTTTCCATAAACCCTTGTTGAAATATTTTTTTATGAACAGATCAACCTCATCAATCGAGTGAATATGTTCAATCCTGTTCAGAACAGCGATCACATTAAAAGCATAGTTTTTATCCTCTTGATCAAAGAGGTTTTTTTGCCAAAAATCCTCACAAGTGTAAGGCAGTGTGAGAATCCGGAGGAAGAGTTTGGTGTTATACTTTGTCATTTTGTTTATTTGTATGCTTTAATTGTCTGTGTCAACATATTATTAAATCCAAAATTTGTATTAAAAAGGGCTCTATTTATGAATGCATTTTGAATGTTCTCTATTTTTTGGTCGTTTTGATTCTTATCAAAGTCATTTAATCTATAGCAAGTTATTATATATGTGTCTATAGCAGTTTTTATTAGTTTGATTTCATTGCTTATGTATGTGTCGTATATTATTGGGTTGTTGTTACGGATAAGACTTTTTTCATTGTGTTTTTTTAACTCAAATATTAGGGAGTTTATCATGTCATAAATGAAGTGCTTCGCGATGTATTTCGATAAATTGGTGTCGTTAATTAATTCATTGTTTATTTCTGTGCATATTGGATTTAACTCCTTGAAACCAATTTTATCAACAGGTATATGAATAATGTATTCATTACCGTTAAATTTAAATATTGCATTTTTTATCATATGAGGTGGTGTTGCTGTTTTTAACAGGGTTCTTTTTAGAGCATTTTTTACATTACTACTATCAATGATGGTTACTGATAATTCTTTGCTAAAATAATCGTCTAAGTTAGCTTTCTTAAATACTAGGTCAAGGTAATTACTTATGTTTTTGGTAGCCTTTTGTTTAATTTCATTTAATATATTTTTTTCATGATTATTTTTTGCAATATCTTCTAAAGCGAGTAGAGAATTTATGAACAAGTTTTTATTTACAAAAGAATCTAAATTTTCTGAGGTAAAATTGCTTATGTTCAAATCATTTCTGATCTGTTTTAAGTCATATTCATTCAAACAGTTTAACTCTTTTATACAGTCATCTGCTTGAAGTCTAAGTTTTTTCTTATAATCCTGTGCATCTTTTAAGGCTTCATATGATTTAAGGTGCGTCTCTAGGAGTTCAATCTGGTTAGTTGTGTCTATGAATGAACTGGCTTCTTGGTATGTGAAATACTGTTCAATTATTTTATAGGTGTGTTTCGGCGTTTCAGTTTGTATTTCATTAATTTTTAGTGGTTTTGTTGTTTTCAGATATCCAATATATTTTTCTGTAAAAAACTTATCTAGATCAGGGTTGCTTATTTTTTGAGATTTGAAATATATTTCTGGTGTAAATGAAAATAGTACGTTTTCTTCTATTAATTTGTTGTTTGAAAGGCAGTTTATATGTTCAATTTCATTTCTTTTAATAAAGTCGTTGAAAAGCTTACCGTTCTTTTCTAAAAATTGTTCGGCAGTGTATTTAAGTTTTTTTAACTTTTCTAGGGTGCTCTGTGTGGCATTGACATTTTGATGTCTAATGTTTGAATTCTTAATTTTTCTTCTTAAAATGAATATTTCTTTATTTGTACTATCGATGTTGCTTTCTATGAATTTTAATTGATTTTCAATTTCATGTCTTTTTATGTATAAATTACCATTTTTTTGCAGATCCAACAAAAAAGTTTTCGTTTGGTCACATTCTCGCAATATGGTAGATGTTTCTTCGTAGTTGCTGAAAAAATATGTAATGGGATTAAAGTTTGGACTATTTTTAATTAGAAGGTCATTTATGTATTTCTCTTTATCAATAATTTTCAATGCAATAAACCACCGGTTATCTAATTCTCTAAAATCCTTGTTGATATATCTAGGGTACTTTATTATGGAATTTACAATATTTTTGACCCATTCGCTATCGCAATAGTGTATATTGCTTAAAACATTTATTACTTCATCTGTTGAAAAAATATTATCTTTATAAATATATTGTTCTTCTATGGCACTTATAAAAGCTGGGAAGTAAGAGCTAAATAGGTTGTTTGAGTAGTCTTCAGATGTATTGTTGTTAAATATGTTTTTATAATCCTGCATTAAAATATTTGCAGTTAATTTATTTGCAAAAGAAATAAAGACCAGTTCATATGCTAATAGGTTTTTATCAAAGGAGAAAAATATTTTTTTATTATTGTTTAGGTAGTCAACTGCTGTGTTTAGAGTTTTAGTTTTCTGGGCATGGTACGAATTGTTTTGGCTGTCCAGTGTTATTCCAATGTTTATAAACATTAGTGCTAATTTTGTGATATTTAAAAGAGTACTTATTTCATTGATCTTTGGATTGTTGTCGAACTCTGTTATTGTGAAGTTTTTCTTTAAGATACTCGTTTTTATTTCAATTAAAGGCTTCTTGTTATCCAGATATTTATTGTTGATTGTTATGAGGCTTTTTACTATTTTTTTATTATCAGCAATAAAAATATTTGAATTAATTAATAGCTCTAGAAATTGTGAGAGATCAAATGTTGGTGCTTTTTCCGAGTTGTCTTTATATGACTCTGCCATTTTATAAAGGTATGTATATAAATTGACCCAACACCGTATATTGTCGCCAAAAAAACACATGTATTCAGTTGGATTTATTGAAAATCTCTCAATGTCAGCTTTGTAGTTGTCTGGTATATCAGCCGGATTAACTCTAAGTGCTTTTAAAAACATTTCGAATATAGGTATCTTGTATTTGTCACTGTAGTAAATTTCCCTTTTCTGAGAACTACCAAATTTATCTATTTCATATCTGTAAGAGGGTGGCATTATTTTCCTTAAATAATCAATTGATCTAAGTCGCCTGGCACTTAATGCAGATTGATCTAGTTTGTAATTATACGATTCGTGACAATTGGATGTGAAATCTATTTGGAAAATGTCCTTATCTAGTATTCTTTCGTTTTTTAGAAAATCAATTGTTATAACTTCTTGAAAAACTTTGTAATCCCCCGATACAAATACGACAATGTTCGGGTGCGTAAGGAATGTCATAATTGTTTTGAGGATGTCAGGGCATTTTTCGGCGCTAATGTCTACATCGTCAAAGAAGATGAAAAGTAGTGGTTCCGGCTCTTCCTCCTTTCTGGATCTGGATTTAGATATTATTTCATCAATAAGATTCCTGAAATTTTCCATAAGCTTAAGGTCCGATTGAATTATGTTGTTGCTATCCTCAACATATTCTTTCAGGCCAGGGTAATCTTTTAGTTTTGCTTCACGGAATTCTGGTTTTCTCATAAAGTAGGATTTACATAAAGATTCATATTTCTTTGAAATTGAATCTTCACTGTTCTTGCTGCAGATGCATTCATTTTTCTTTTTCAATTTCTCTACAACATCTTTTAGAAAACCGATTATCCAACCGAGCGCATCGTTTTGGGAACTCATTTTTTCCGGGATAATAATTGGGAGAAAAATATCTTTGGAGACTCTATCTTCATTCTCGTTGTTCTCTTTGAGTCGTTTCATTTCCGTGAGAAGTACCGATGTTTTTCCAGATCCTCTCTCTCCGAGAATCGAAATTATGTTGTAGAAGTTTTTGTTTTCAAAGTCGGATTTACCATTGTTTGACTTGTTATCCGAGTTATTTCTGTTTTCTCTCTCCAGCTTTGCTGTTTCCCGAAATTTTTCAACATCTTTTGCAATGTTTTCGTATGAGGGAAGCAATATCTTTATTACATTATCATCAAGTTCACGTGCCCGAATTGTTACTGATGTATTGGGATTTGCAGTCATTTTCTACTCCATGATTAAATTTTGATATTCTATTATTACTCATTTGCGAATTAATAATCAACAAAAATGTGTTAGGCAAAGCGAAGAGGTGTTAGATGAAACAAATTCTCGCAATATGGCGTGTTGGGGTAGTAAGAAAGTTTTTGTTGAAAGATGGAAATCGACTTATATTAATCCAGAGGAACAAGGACAAGGGTCTCCAGTTTTTCTTTTGGAGTTTCACGGGGATCGTTCAGGTAGAATTCAAAGGATTCGTTTTTGAGTTTGAGGTTTTTCATGTCCGCATAGTTCAGGAGAAGTTTGTATGTTTCTCCTACTTTGTGGTATGGGCCTATGTGCATGGTTTTTAAAAATTTTCCAGCTGAAAGAGTTGTTCTTTTTATCTCTCCCTCTTCCGGAACTTCCGAGTCCACTGCTATGCCCATTTCCATTTTCCACTTTCTTGTGAAAAGTTTGAAAAAGGCTGACAGTTTACTTTCCGTCCTCATTCCGTGCCAGTCGAGATCGAGATATCGGGTGTACGAAGCTCCCTTGGCTTCTGAATCTATGGAATTTAGGTAGCTGAAAAGCTCTTTGTAAACTTTCCCCATAATTGTTGGAAGCTTAAAGGTTGAAACAGTAGCTGACATCATTACCACTTCTTCACTTTCCCTTTCGATGATTTCAATCTTTTCCGTCATTTTCTCCTCCGTCATACCTGCTGAAGATATCTGAATAAAATTTCAATTGTTCATGAATCTTGCCGGAATTAATCCAAAACCTTTTTCCTTTTGTCGTCTGCTTCCGAAATTAAAGGATTTTGAAAGCAGGTTTGCGATTATTTTTCAAGCTGTCCCGATAACGACAATTAAGATAGCACCAGATTATTTTAAATTCAAATTTTGATTTCGTTAATTATTTCGGAATGGACTGAATGGGCGTATGGACTATTTTTATTCTCTACAGTTAGATTGCCCTGCAATTCTTGAAATACTGTTCCGAATCAAGAAAACAATTTCAAAGAGCATCTTAATACAGAGAGAGTTTTGAGCATTTGGAATTTAACAGTTTGCAGATTCTAATTTTCACAATTGCCTTGCTATAATAAAAAGTATTTTTCAATAGAACTTTTTATTCGTCCTCGAAATCAATACATAAAAATGGGCGGATCACCCGATCCGCCCATCGATTTCGGAGGTACAGACTCGATCAACCGATTCTGTAGGAGATCTGATGATCCCTTGAAGCTTTTGTGCAAGGAATGTAAAAATTTTATTAAAAAAATTTAAAAAAAGGAATTTTTTATATTTTTTACGATTCCACATGGTGGCTTAATTCTAATTATTATAAGTTTAAAGTTTGAAATTTCATACTGCTTGACAGTTTTTGTGCCTTAGCTATTAATTAAACACAATTAGTTATTATATGGAGCCCTCGGTCCAATGACAAAGTAATATTCTCAAAATATTTGAGCTGCTTTTTCAAGCTCGTCTTTGAGTCTTAAAAAAAGATCTCACTATCAATAATGTTGTAAAAAAGCACTAGGAATCAACTGATCCACCTTGGTAATTGAGGTGAAGAACGGAAAAGTAACCGAGTATAATGGTGATTATTCCCTCTGTCTTGAAAAGAGAGAGAGGAGCGAAAAGTTAAAGAACCGTTAGATAAACCCCACGAGCTTCTTCTGAACATCCTCCCCTAATTGTTAGGGGAGGAAATAGGAGGGGTTATTCTTTTATACTGATCCGCAGGAACTACAAAAACGGAAGGCCTTCAGAGACCTGTAAAACTTTTCCCACCACAAAATCAGCTCTCGAAGTCATCACAAAACAAATATCCCAGCCAATCCGGTCGAAAAAATCTCCGAAAAAAAATAATATGATCAGACCAGCAGCTGAATTCGTGATATTAAAAATATCGAGCCCTGAATGGCGGTTAATTTCATGAAATTATTAATATCATGATCATCCAAGCCGAAGAATCGGCCAAGATGTTTTTTTTAAGGTCGGATTGAAAACGGAATCGAGGTTTTAACTTTTATGAAAATTCTGTTGCCGCAAAATTTATTCGTTTCCTCTGTAATGGCAGTTTTCAACGCAGCTTTCTCTGCAACTCCGACACTGTTGTGAGTCCGGATTGTCGCAGATTTTGCTGCAGTTGACTTCAATGCAAAGAGATCCGCACTCGTCCTGATCGCAAGCTGTTATAAGAAAACAGGATGAGATGAAACATAGTAAAAAGAAATACTTCACTTGAGGGCTCCTAAAAAGATCTTTCCAAAGATTGTTTTATGTTTTTATGGTTGAAAAGTCAAAATATTTAATTAAGATTCAAAAAGACGATGTGGATGGGGTGACCTGAGGTTAATCAATCCTCATCGCTCTTGGAAACCAGGGAGGCGTAGGTGCTTCTCAACGTATCCAGTTTTGTCTCTATATCCTGCAGTTTTTCAAGCTTGATGCCCTCGCTGGACAGGTAGATTTTTGTGCTCTGGATAAGTCTTTCCATTTTTGAGAGCTGCTCCTGACCGATTTCGGAGGATGAGAAGATTTCCTGAAGTTTAGGTTTCATCTTTTCAAGTTCATAGAGGTAGTTCTCTATATTCCCTACGATCTCCTCCATGATGGTTTTTTCGGCGAGCTCAAGATAGTAATCGCTGTTCTCCTCTATCTTTTTGTTGAGGTCTTCGGCTGATAGGTTACTTGAGGAGGCGACTGTGATTTTCTGTTTCTTGTTTGTGTCCGTATCGACCGCTTCCACGGTTACAATTCCGTTTATATCGATTTCATAAGTGATCTTTATCTTTACGTCCCCCCGTGGAGCCTTTCGAAGGTCACACAGCTCGAATTCACCGAGAATTTCGTTCTGGGATGCGTAGCTGGAATCGCCCTGGAGCAGGAGAATCTTCACCCTGTCCTGGTCGTCTCTCGATGTGATGAAGATGTCGTCCACCGATGTGGGGACGGTCGAGTTCTTGGGAATGAGGGTGTAGAACATGTCCTCACCGACTGCAATGCCGAGGTTGTGAGGTGTCACGTCAAGAAGCAGCATGTCGGTCTGGATGCCGTTTGTACTGTCCTCATCCAGAAGGCTGGCCTGGATCGCCGCTCCGATTGCAACAGTTTCATCCGGGTTGATGTTCTTGAGAATCGGTGCTTCGGGAAAGAGTCTTTCCAGCTCTCTCTGTATGAGAGGCATGCGGGTCTGTCCGCCGATAAGGATTATTCCGTCAAGATTGTCGGGCTCAAGATGTACTTCTGCAAGTGTTTTTCTGAATGTATCCAATGATTTGCGAACGAAAGGCAGGGCCAGTTCTTCAAGCTGTTCTCTTGTTAGGGACGACTTGAAGTGAATGAAATTGCCGGCAATTTCGCGAAGGTATGGGATTTCTACGTCCACCCGCTGCTGAACTGTCAGGCTCTTCTTCGCGCTTTCGGCGTAATCCCTTAGTCTCTGAAGTATGAGCGAATCGGAGATTTCATCCAGGTTGTAGTTCTCCGAGAGCTCCGAAAGGAAATGTTCGAATATGGCGTTAGTTATATCCTCTCCTCCGAGAAAGGTGTTGCCGGCTGTTGCGATAACGTTGAATGCGCCCTGACTTACCTCCATTATGGTGATGTCGAATGTTCCACCTCCGAAGTCGAAAACCGCCAGAAGCTTGTCCATATTTGCTCCCTGGTAGTATCCGTAGGCGATGGCGGCCGCCGTGGGTTCGTTTATTATCCTCACGACATCCATTCCGGCAATAAGTGCCGCATCCCGGGTGGCCTGTCTCTGCTTGTTGTTGAAGTAGGCGGGGACCGTTATCACCGCTTTGGAGACGCTTTCGCCCAAATGTCTTTCGGCAATGGCCCTGAGTTCTGTCAGGATGTAGGAGGAGATCTCCTCTGGCGTATAGTTTTTGGATGCCGCCGGTATGAAGATTTCGATTCCCTCGTTATTCGGATTTGGAACGATGGAGTAGGAGAGTGTGGCGGAGAGCTGTTTGACAACCGGGCTGTTGTAGCTGTGGCCGATCAGCCGCTTTACACAGTATACGGTATTCTCCGCGTTGATTATGAGCTGCTGATAGGCACTGTTGCCGCAGCTTTTCTCAATGGCGTCGCTTTCTTTACTTTTCGAAAAACTTACTATCGAAGGAATTGTGTTTTTTCCTCCAATATCATTGATTATGAAAGGCTTTCCATCATTAACTACTGCAACGCATGAGTTTGTTGTACCAAGGTCTATGCCGATAATTGCCATACTGTTACCTTCTCTCTCTGGTTACTATATCGTCGATCTGGTCTATGATTACGCGAGCGTTCTGTTTTGTGCGGTTGTCGATTGAAACGGCTCGTTCCGCATACTTCCTCGCTGTTTTGTACATTCTTTTTTCTATCAGGATGTGAGCCAGCTGCAAAAAGAGCTTCCCCGAATGTTCTTTTGTACGGATTATCTCATTCAGAAGATTATCGATCGTTTTCATGTCACCGGAGGTGGTTGCGCGAAGCTGTGACATCAGATCCTGATTACTCTCTTTTCGACCTGCACTCCCTTCAAGTTGCGCCCGCATTTCAAGAAAAAGCTCGTTGTCGGGGTCGAAAGTGATTGCCAGGAGTATCTCCTTGTGCGCTTTGGATTTCTCGTTCCTGGATGCCCAGTAGAGTGCAGAGCTGTAGTGTTCCCTCGCCTTGATCGATGTTTTCGCTGCGGTTTTTTCCTTCTGCTTGCACCCGTGAAGGAAAATGTCGTAACTTTTTCTCTTTTCCGGATAAAGAAGTATTGAGGCTCTCTGGATAAGTCTTCTAGCTACCTCGATTTTGTCTCCGAAACTTCCCACAGCAACCGTTCCGATGTTTTCTGCACTGAATGTATGAGAGAGTCCGTGGAACGCCTTTTCAACAGTCTCCCGGGTAGCGTTCTCCGGAATGTTGAGAATTCTGTAGTGGTTGGAGTTGAGTCCCCTGTAGTAGAGGTAGAGAAGCTCCAATTTTAACGAAAGTGGAATGTCGTTATCTTCGGACAGTTCGGCTGTTTTTCCTCTTACCGTATCGTACTCCTCGTTCCTCGGAAAGGCGATGTGGTTCTTTATGCTCTTGATAACCTGGATGCACCCCGTCTGAAGGAGATTCTTTAGAATCAGATCCAGCTCTCCGGGTCCAAAAATCCCGCCCATAATGGCGTTTAGATCACCGTAAGAGGTGTTCCCCCTATCAAATTGAGAGAAGAGAAATGCACTTTTGGAGTCTTTGATGAACTCCTTCGGATTGTGGTTTTCCGAAAGTGAAAAGCGTGTGTCTCGCTTGAATTTCTCCATCTTTCTCTCCCTAAAGGATATAGTTACTGAGCCACTCCTTTTCCTTTTCCCTTTTGAATGTCTTCTCTACAAATTTTTCATCCACATTCACCTTGCGTCGAATCAGATCGGGAGCCTGAAAGGAGATGTCTTCAAGCAGTGTCTCCATGACTGTCTGCAGTCTCCGTGCTCCGATGTCCTGGGTGCGGTTGTTTAGTTCGTAGCTGATTCTTGCTATCTCTTCGATACCGCTCTCGGTGAAGTTTATCGATATCTTTTCTGTCTCGAGAAGAGCGACGTACTGTTTGACGAGAGAGTTTTCAGGTTCGGTGAGAATTTTCCGAAAGTCGCTGCGGGTGAGGGGATTGAGTGAGACGCTGAGAGGGAACCTTCCCTGAAGTTCGGGTATCAAATCGGTCGGAGAGCCCATGTGGAATGCGCCAGCCGCTATGAAGAGAATGTGGTCGGTCTTGACTGAACCGTACTTCGTTACAACTGTCGACCCCTCAAGAATGGGCAGAAAGTCACGCTGAACTCCCTCTCTCGAGACGTCAGGTCCTCTTGATGCCTCCTTCCCTACGATTTTGTCGATCTCATCGATGAAAATGATTCCCGAATTTTCGGTCCAGCGGAGCGCCTCCTGGCGAATCCTGTCCATATCGATCATCTTCTGAGACTCCTGGTCCGTCAGAAATGTGAGAGCTTCGGCAGCGCTCATTTTCCGCTCCTTTTTCATGGAGGGAAACATATTGGATACTATATCCTTGAGGGGTGAGTCCGCATCGTCCGGCCCCAGTCCTGCAGTTATTTCAACTATCGGCAGAGCCTTGTCCTCTGTCGTGATTGTCACCATCTGTTTGTCGAACTCTCCTTTCCTGAGACGAATCAGACACAGTTTTCTGTGCTCTTCAAGGGTGGGGGGAGGGTCTTCCGGCCTATCTGAACGGCGAGGAATTTTCAACAGGTCCAAAACCATCTCTTCGGAAATTTCCCTGGCTTTGACGGCGACGGTTTCAATTTCTCTTTTCTTACTGATGTGGATGGCGTTCTTTACGAGATCCTTTATCATTGATTCCACGTCACGGCCTACGTAGCCAACTTCGGTGAATTTGGTTGCTTCGACTTTGATGAAGGGGGAATCCGCTATTTGGGCAAGTCTTCTCGCAATTTCAGTTTTACCCACGCCTGTGGGCCCGGACATCATGATGTTTTTCGGGAGTATCTCCTCCCTGAGTGTTTCATCGGCTACCTGGGCTCTCCGCCACCTGTTTCGAAGTGCGATGGCTACAATTTTTTTCGCCCTGCCCTGACCGATTATGAAACGGTCGAGTTCGGAGACTATCTCTCGTGGTGTAAGGTTCGAAAGGTTTTTTCCGTCCATCCTACTGCTCCAGTTTCAATTCCTCAAAGGTGACGTTGTCGTTGGTGTAGATGCATATTTCCGAGGCTATCTTAAGGGATCTCAGTGCGATCTCTTTCGGTCCGAGCCTGGTGTTTTCCTCAAGCGCAATTGCTGCGGCGTAGGCGTAACTGCCTCCGGAACCTATGGCGATGATATTACGCTCAGGCTCAAGAACATCCCCGTTTCCTGAGATCAGAAGTGTGGAATCCCTGTCGACTGCGATTAGAAGAGCCTCTAGCTTACCCAGTATTCTGTCCTTTCGCCAGGCTCTCGAGAGTTCCACTGCTGATTTTTTGAGCTGGTAGTTATATTTTTTAAGTTTCTCTTCAAAAATCTCAAAAAGCGTAATTGCGTCGGATGTGGAACCCGCGAAACCGGCGAGGATTCGTCCCTTGCCTAGAAGTCGAAGCTTTTTTGCGTTGCTTTTGAGAACCGTGTTGCCGAATGTGACCTGCCCGTCACCGGCTATTACTATCGATTTTTTATCCCTGACTGCGATTATCGTCGTAGCTTCGAACATTACTCCTCCCTCTTTCTTCTGTTGGCCGGGTGGGCCTTCATGTGCACCTTCTTCAATTCCGCAATGGAGAGGTGTGTGTAGATCTCCGTCGTGGAGAGGTTGCTGTGGCCCAGCATATGCTGAAGGTATCGCAGATTCATGCCGTTTTCAAGAAAGTGCGATGCGAAACTGTGCCTGAGCATGTGGGGGGTAAGTTTGCGGTAGATTCCTGACTCTTTGGAAAGCTTTTCAAGAATATACTGAACACCCCTGGTTGTAATTCGACTACCCTTTTTATTGAGGAATAGGGGCTGGGATGAAACGCAGCCTCCTCTCTTGTGGAGGTAGTTTCTGATTGATCCCATGGCGTCGTCGGTGAGTGGAACGATCCGCTCCTTTCTTCCCTTTCCACGGATTCTGATCTCTTTTCGGGAGAAATCAAGATCTCCCAAGTTAATGGATACAAGTTCGAAAACACGAAGTCCCGAGCTGTAGAAGAGTTCCACCATCGCCCTGTTTCTCATTCCCAGCAGATCTTCTCCGTAGTTGTAACCCAGAAGTGTCTCCATCTCTTCCCTTGTCAGAAGGGAGGGTAGATGAGACTCCTTTTTTGGAGAGACCAGACCGAGGGCTGGGTTGGTATCAACGAGCTCTCTTTTGAAAAGGAACGTGTAGAAGGAACGAATGGCTGATATCTTCCGGTGGAGTGAAGAGGCTCTGCATGTTTCAAAAATGAAACCGAGATACTCTTTGAGATCTTCCTTCTCCAGGTCGGTAAGATTAAGCTGCTGTTGGGATGCATATCGATGCAGAAGTTCTATATCTTTCACGTAGGAGACTACAGTGTTTTCCGTATAGTTTTTTTCGTGAAAAAGAAAGTCTTTAAAAGCTGTAATTTCGTTCAAAGCAGAGGACCTGTACTTTTGTTCAGCAGGCATTATAACGACTTTAAATAACTAATTCAAGAAATTTAAACATTAAAAGAAGATTTAAGTCTTTGGATTAATTGAAGTTCAAACGAAGAGTAAAGTGCTTTATTCGTTAGGGAAAACAGATGCAAAGATGGTTCACAGGTTGACCGAAAATTATATGGATTTTTAAATGTTTTTTAGATGGATCCAATTGTCTGGGAAGGTTTCGTATTGTTTTCTATACGGATTTTCTATTTGCCCAGAAGTCCGGTAACCTTGCTTTCGATATTCTCTGCGGAGAATCCGAACTCTTTCATGACTCTGTCTCCGGGGGCGGATGCTCCGAAGTGGTCTATACCTATGGAAACTCCCTCTGTACCAACGTAGCGGCTCCAGCCGAATGTAACGCCTGCCTCAACGGAGATGCGTTTCGTAATCGATGGAGGAAGAACGGAATCCCTGTACTCCCTTTCCTGACGCTCGAAGATCTCCCAGCTTGGCATGCTGACGACGCGGATGTTGACGCCCTTTGCCTTGAGGTTTTCATAGGCTTCGAGAGCTATCGATAGCTCGGAACCGGTTGCGATTACGATAGCCTCGGGGTTCTCGCTGTCTGCGGAAATGTAGGCTCCGCGCTGAAGTCCGGACGGATCTCCGTAGTTGCCGGTGAGTGTCGGAAGGTTCTGTCTCGTAAGAATGAGTGCCGTAGGACGGTCGGGGTGGGTGAGAATGTATCTCCACGCCTCGGCTGTCTCCTTTGCTTCTGCAGGTCTTATGACGTTGACGTTCGGCATGGATCTCACGGACATGAGCTGCTCGATCGGCTGGTGAGTGGGACCGTCTTCTCCCACGGCGACAGAGTCGTGCGTGAAGATGAAAACCGGAGCGATGGATGTGAGTGCCGCAAGTCTTACGGAGGGTCTCATGTAGTCGACAAAGCTGAAGAAAGTCGCCGTGTACGGCCTGATTCCGCCATGGTAGCTCATTCCGTTTGCGATGGCTGCCATTGCGTGTTCTCTTACACCGAAGTGGATGTTTCTTCCTTCGCCGGTTGTGCCGTTGAAGCTTCCCTTGTCCTGAAGAAGTGTTCCCGTGGAACATGAAAGGTCGGCGTCTCCTCCCGAAAGGAAAGGAACAGCCTCGGCAATTGCGTTCATGCAGGCACCGTTGGCCTTTCTGGTTGCAACGGAATCGACGTTGTTGAAGTCGGGAAGGGCTTTGAGGGCCTCTTCGGAAACGCGGAGGCTGAGTGTATCCTCAAGTTCCTTCGCAAGTTCCGGATATTCGGTTTTATATTTTTCGAAAAGCTCGTTCCACTCGTCGTTTCTCTCTGCTCCGGTTTGTGCTGCTTCGGCGAAGTGTGCGGAAACTTCCTCCGGTACCAAGAACGGTTCGCTGTGGTTCCAGCCGAGAGCCTTCTTGGTGAGATTTGTCTCCTCGTCGCCGAAGGGTGCTCCGTGGGCCTTTTCCGATCCCGCCTTGTGGGGCGAACCGTAACCGATCGTGGTCTTGAGCTCAATTAGTGTCGGTCTGGAGGTCTCTTTTTTGGCCTCTACTATTGCACGGTCGATGGCATCGACGTCTGTGTCGCCGTCCTCGACTCTGACATAGTGCCAACCGTAGCTCTCGAAACGCTTCTTCACATCCTCGGTGAAGGAGAGAGAAGTCGGTCCGTCGAGAGAGATGTCGTTTGAGTCGTAGAGGTAGATCAGCTTGCCGAGTCCGAGGTGGCCTGCAAGGCTGGCGGCTTCGGCGGAAATTCCCTCCATGAGACAGCCGTCTCCCACAAGTGTGTAGGTGTAGTGATTGAACAGTTCGAAGCCCGGGCGGTTGAAGCGGTGGGCAAGCATTCTTTCGGCTATAGCCATGCCGACGGCGTTTGCCGCACCCTGTCCGAGAGGTCCGGTTGTCGTCTCGACTCCTTCGGTGTGTCCGAATTCCGGATGACCGGGGGTGAGGCTTTCCCATTGCCTGAAGTTTTTGAGATCTTCAATGGATACTCGGTACCCGCTGAGGTGGAGCATGGAGTAGAGAAGCATGCTGCCGTGTCCTGCGGAAAGTACGAATCGGTCCCTGTCCATCCAGGATGGGGCCTTCGGGTTGTGTCTCAGGTGTTTTGCCCAGAGAACGTAGGCCGCCGGAGCCGCACCGAGGGGCAGACCGGGATGTCCGGAGTTGGCCCTGTCGATCGCGTCCAGCGAAAGTGTACGAATTGTATTGATTGATAGCTGTTCAAAAGGTTTCATTTTTTGTTTCTCCTATGATCACCACAATGCTCGATAGTGAATATACTGAACTTCACACTGATGTAAACAAAAAAGTAAACTCTAATCTTTCGATCCGTCCGCTTAAAGTATCGAACGCAGAGAGAAAAATCTTGATTATTAGTAACGTGTGTGTTAGAGTGTCTCGCTCTTATGAAGATTGAAATTTGTACATGGAGGATATTTTGAACGCTAACTTACTGAATTTTCTTGGAGATATAGTCTCGGGCCAGGCTCAGCAGCCTGCCGGCGGCGGCATCTTTCAGATGCTTCTCCCCATGATTCTTATCTTCGGAATCTTTTACTTTCTTGTTATTTTGCCACAGAAAAAACAACAGAAGAAGCATAATTTGATGATCGACTCCCTGAAGAAGGGAGATCAGGTTGTTACAACCGGCGGAATTTTCGGTAGAATCGCCGAGGTGAAGGAGTCTGTGTTCAGGCTTGAAATTGCTCCCAAGGTTGTCATAACCGTTCGTAAGGGTGTTGTCTCCGGCAAGGTTGCCGATGAAGAGGAGTCTAAGGAAAATTAGAATATTAAGGAGAATCTTTGATGGAAAGGAATTGGAAGCTGAGGTCAATTTTCATTGTTTTTCTGGTGCTGGCCGCTATTGTTTTGCTTATTCCGACCTTCGTCAATCTGGACAAGTACCCTGCCCTCAAAAAGGTAAACGAAGGCATAAGTCTCGGTCTGGATCTCAAAGGCGGAATCCACTTTGTTCTCAGTGTTGACATTGACAAGGCTGTACAGGACAAGGTCGATCGTATGACCGACGAAATCTCCAAGAGAATGGATGATGAAAAGATAGCCTACGAATCGGTTAAGAGTGATCCTGTTGATCCCGTAGTTACTATCACTCTCAAGGAAGGTGTCGACAAGAACGCATTCAACGAAAAAATTGTCGACTTTTACCGTAATCTTAAGCGTGTCGGTCAGACAGGAAACGAATATCGTTTTGCAATGAGAGACGACTCTGTGACACACATTAAGGAGAGCGCCGTTGAACAGGCTCTCGAAACTCTCCGCAGCCGTATCGACGAGCTCGGACTCAAGGAGCCTATCGTTGCAAGACAGGGAAAGAATGCGATACTCATTCAGCTTCCCGGATACAAGGATATCGAGAGGGCACGTTCCATTATCGGACAGACTGCCCAGCTTGAGTTCAAGATCGTTGCGGACGACAGGGATCCGCTTGCCTCTCACGTTGACTCTGCACCGGCTGGTGTAGTTGTCGTTCAAAGGGGACCTAATCACGTTGCGATAAGTGAGGACAAGGATCTTCTCAACAACTATCTCCAGGGAAAGGCTCCCGAGGGAACGGAGTTCCGTCTTGAGGAGAACTTCAGAGCAGGAAAGGTTGAGTACCAGTCCTACCTTCTCGAAAGAAAGGCATACCTTTCAGGCGATATGCTTACTGATGCACGTGTAAGTATCAACCAGCAGAAGAACGAACCTTATGTAAGCCTCTCCTTCGACCGTAACGGTGCGAGAATTTTCGAGGAGGTTACCGGAAAGTTCACAAAACGCAGACTTGCAATCGTACTTGACGATAAGGTGAAGAGCGCTCCGACGATCATTCAGAAGATCGTAGGAGGAAACGCAATGATTACTCTCAACTCCGCGAAGGGATTCAACGAGCTTTTCAAGGAGGCCAAGGACCTCGCGCTTGTTCTCAGGGCAGGTTCTCTTCCCGCACCTGTAACATTCGAGGAAAACCGGACAGTCGGACCGAGCCTCGGTCACGACTCAATTCAGAAGGGTAAGAACTCCATCATGCTTGGATTCTTTCTGGTTATGGTTTTCATGCTCATCTACTACGGAAAGAGCGGAATCGTCGCAAACGTGGCACTTCTTCTCAACGTACTTTTCGTTCTTGCAGCCCTTGCCATGTTCGGTGCGACGCTTACGTTCCCGGGTATTGCGGGTATCGTGCTCACACTTGGTATGGCGGTCGACGCCAACGTAATCATATACGAGAGGATGAGGGAAGAGCTCAAAATAGGCAGAAGTACGGAATCGGCTATAGAGAACGGATACGACAAGGCCTGGTCCGCAATCTTTGATGCCAACCTTACTACAGGTATTGCCGCTTTTATCCTCTGGAACTTCGGTAGCGGTCCGATCAAGGGCTTCGCAATCACTCTTCTTCTGGGAATCATTTCCAGTATGTTTACTGCCATATTCGTGACAAGAGTGATTTTTCAGGGATTTTTGAAAGCAGGTGTGAAGAAGCTTTCCCTTTAGTTTTGAGGAGGATGAAAAAATGGAGCTTATAAAACAGAATTTGAATATAAATTTTGCGGGCAAGTTCAAGCTGCTCGGGATGGTCTCGGCTACGATTGTCCTTATCAGTTTGATCTGTTTCCTCGTGATAGGACTCAACTACGGAGTTGACTTCGCCGGTGGTACCGAGATTCAGCTCAAGGTTGAGAATACTGAGATCTCTGAACTGAGAAAGGTTCTCAAGGGATTCGGAAAGGTTGAGATTCAGCAGTTTGAGGGAAAACTCAACGAGTTTCTCGTTCGCCTTCCCAACATATCAATAGCAGACGAGAAGGATGTGAAGTCCTTCATCGCCGATTCGGAAAAGGAGTTCAAGGGAGTTAAACTTCTCAAGAAACATTACGATACAGAGGTAGGCGACCGTGTAGAACTCTGGTTCTCCGAGAGCATCGACCAGAACAAGCTGAAGGAGCTCTACGCAAAGCACAACATTCCGGCAACGGGAGTGGTAGAGTACAAGAGGGTCGGAGACCGTCACATCTACAAGGTTATGCTTCAGGGTCTTACAACGAAGATCGTAGAGACAGTAAGAAAGGACGCAGGAAAGAAGGTTGAACTTCAGCGTGTCGAACTCGTTGGACCGAAGGTCGGAAAGAAGCTCAGAGTTGACGCTTTCCTTTCCGTTCTTTACGCACTTCTTGCGATTCTTGTATACATCGCTTTCCGTTTCAACTACCAGTTTGCTCCGGGTGCAGTTGCTGCCCTCGTTCACGACGTCATGATCACACTCGGTATCTGGTCGGTTTTCGGACTCAGCTTCGACCTTACGATCGTTGCTGCGCTTCTTACTATCGTCGGTTACTCGCTCAATGACACAATCGTTGTTTACGACAGAATCAGGGAAAACTGGAACGATCAGAAGAAGGGAAAAACAATTGTGGACAAGATCAATACAAGTCTCAACGAGACGCTTTCCCGTACGCTTCTCACATCTGTCACCACACTCATAGTTCTTCTTGCTCTTCTCTTCCTCGGCGGTGGAATAATAAGAGGCTTTGCACTGGCGATGACAATCGGTGTGGTGGTAGGTACCTACTCCTCCATTTTCGTTGCAAGTCCTGTTACAGTATTTATTGACAGGTACGTCAAGAAAAAGAGCGTTGTTTAGTGGGTATGAAAAAAGAATGGGTTTTCCTGGATGATGAGGCTGACCAGGCGCGGCTGATCTCCAAAACACTCGGCATATCGGAGACGATAGCGTCGGTCCTTGTTAACAGGGGTGTGGACGATATCGAAAAATCCTCCAATTTTCTTCAGGCAAAGCTTAAGGCTTTGCCTGATGCCTTTCTTCTGAAGGATGCCGAGCTTGGATCGAAGATCATTATCGAGGCGATAAAAAACAAAAAGAAGATAGTGATCTACGGCGATTACGATGTGGACGGCATAACCTCGACCGTAATCATGTACGAGTTTCTCACTATCCTCGGCGCCGATGTCGACTACCATATTCCTCATCGCCTGGAAGACGGCTACGGTTTGAATACATATGCACTTGAGGAGATTGCCACCGAAGGTGCGGATCTTGTGATCACGGTGGACTGCGGCATAACAAGTGTCGACGAAGTTGAGTACGCAAGAAGTATCGGACTTGATGTGATCATCGTCGATCACCATCACATCGGCGAGAGGATTCCGGATGCCATAGCGGTAATAAATCCTCATCAGGAAGAGTGTGAATATCCTTTTGAGGAGATGGCGGCCGTCGGTGTCGCCTTCTCACTCTGTCTCGTGCTTAAGAAAAAGGTTGAGGAAGACGGTTTCTTCAGGGGTAAACTTCCCAATCTCAAGGAGTACATGGACATCGTGGCGCTCGGAACTGTGGCGGACATGGTGCCTCTTCTTGAAACCAATCGCATATTCGTCAAGCACGGTCTCAAACAGCTCAAACGCAACAAACGGCCGGGAATCGAAGCTCTTGCAAAGATTTGCGGACTCAACTCCCTCAGCGAAGTTACACCGTCCTCCATCAGCTACAAGATGGCTCCCCGTCTGAACGCTGCGGGAAGGATCGGGAACGCCATCAAGGGAGTCGATCTCCTGTTGAGTAAGGATTACGATGCGGCCCTCAAGATTGCCGAAGAGCTCAACCTGACCAACGAATACCGACAGAAGCTGGAGGCGGAGATATTCGAGCAGGCCATCCGCATGGTGGAGACAAAGGAGGTGCAGGAGCGAAATTCCATAGTTCTTGCCTCCAACAACTGGCATCCTGGAGTCATCGGTATCGTTGCAAGCAGGCTCGTGGAGCGCTACTTCAAGCCGACTGTTATGATCTCTCTTGAGGCCGGTATAGGCCGCGGATCGGCCAGAAGTATTCCCAAGCTCCACATCTACAACATTCTCGAGGAGCTCAATCACATGCTTATCCAGTACGGCGGACACAAGTTTGCTGCAGGGTTGACGATCTCCGAGAAGCATGTTAAGGAGTTCTCAAGCAATTTTGAGGAGAAGGTAACCGAAGGCTTGAACAAGCAGGATTACGACAACTTCCTCGAAATAGACAGCAGGCTTGAGCTTGATGAGCTTACGCCGGAACTGGTAGTCGCGCTTTCCAAACTCGAACCATTCGGAATGAGCAATCCCGAACCCAACTTTCTTGCATCGGGATTGACTATAAAAAAGCAGAACATAATCAACAGAGCCCACCTTCACTGGAAACTCAGAAAGGAGGGATCTTCGATAATTTTCGACTCGATAGGATTCGGGCTTCTTAACGACCGTGAGGCTCCATCCGTAGGCGACTGTGTTGATATCGTTTACTTTCCGAGGATTAATGTTTGGGGGGGGCAAGTCAGTCTTCAGCTCTACGTCAAAGATTACCGTCCGTCGGTGCAATCTTAAAATTACCCTGCCGCTTAAATTTCTTGAAAAATTGAAACATCTGAATATAATTCGACCGCTTGGAATCGATTTGTTATTTGGAGGAATAGAATGTCATATCCGCTTACCAATGAAGGGTTTCAGAACATAAAAAAGGAGCTCGACCATCTTAAGAAGGTTGAGAGACCTGAGATTATTGAAAGAATCGCAATTGCACGTAGCCACGGCGACCTCAGCGAGAATGCAGAGTACCATTCTGCTAGAGAAAAGCAGGGGATGATCGAGGCCCGAATCAAGTATCTCGAAGGTGTGATCGCGGAGGCAGAAGTTATAGATCCCACAAAGCTTTCCGGCGATCGGGTGCTTTTCGGAGCTACCGTCACAATCTTCGATTCGGAAAGTGAAGACGAAACGACATACAAACTTGTTGGGGAGCTTGAGAGCGATCTGAATAACGGAAAACTCTCAGTAACCAGCCCCATAGGTGCAGCGCTTATCGGAAAGGAGATAGGAGACGAAGTTGTTGTCCAGACTCCTGCCGGTCGCAAAGTGTACGAAATAATGGAGGTGGAGTTCGTCTAAATGGAACTCTCTCCCGAACTGAGACTCGAAATTGAGCAGTTTGCCGGCCGCGAACGCCCTGGCGTTCGTGAGCTGGCTTTTCTTTTAAAAGGGGAAAAACGTCTTATTCCGAGGCGTTTTTACAAAAATCTCCCCTCATGGACCGGAATTCTCTCCAACCTTCACACCCAGAAAGTTCTCGAGATCGCATCACGAACTGTCGGATTGGACTCAAAGGTGAAAAAGGAGATGACCGGTAGACTGGTCTCCTATCTTTCGACGCCGATCGAAGCGGCATCGTCACTCAACAAAGTGCAGCTCGACAAGGTAAAAAAGAGCGTAGGGGAGAGGGTTTTCGACCTGCTCGTCGACTACCTGCCGGACAAATACGAGAAAAGGGTTCTTGCCACCCACTCGAGAATGATGGTTCCCGGTGAAAGTGTCACACTGTGCGGAAAAGTACAGGTCTGGAAAAAACCGTTCAGTAACAGGGCGCCCTGGACCATGGAACTCGACCTCGGAGGATCAAGCGTACAAATAACCTTTTTCGGCAAAGTGGGCTACTCCTACTCAAACCAGTTCCCCTCAGGCACCGAAGTGATAGTATCCGGAACGGTCGACGCCAGATCCTTCGTGCCCAACCTTGTGAATCCCGAAATCTTCCGATACGACTCCGTATGGCGGGAACTCCTGAGCGGATATGTTCCCCACTACAGAAAAATCAGCGGAGTCTCCTCACTCTCCATGCTCCGAATAATGAGGGACCTCGTACTGGGCCTCGCGAAACACGGAGGGGAGTGGATTCCCGAGCCGATTATAGAAAGATACGGATTTCCGTCCCTTGTGGACTCGATTATAAACATCCACTTTCCCTCCCTCGATGTTCCCGAAGATGATCTTTTTGAAAAGGAGACCAATTTCCATAAAAGGCTGGCATTCGACAAACTATTCTTTTTCCAGTGCGCCGCACTTCTGCAGAGAAGAAGCGACAGAAGCGACAAAGGACGAAAAGTGAAACCCGAAGGCAGGATGGCCACCGATGTCGAAAAAAACCTTCCGTTCGCCCTTACAGGCGCTCAGGCGAGGGTTTTGAAGGAAATCAGAGCCGACCTATCCTCATCCGAACCAATGAGCAGACTGCTACAGGGAGATGTCGGAAGCGGAAAGACAGTCGTGATGCTGCTCTCGGCTCTCGATGTTGTTGAATCCGGCTACCGCGCCGTAATCATGGCACCTACGGAAATACTTGCAAGACAGCACTACGACAGTGTTGAAAAGTTCATGGGAAAAGGCGAAACAGACGTTGCCCTTGTCGTAGGCGGAAAAACCGGAAACAAGAGAAAACAGCAGATGGAAGCCGCATCGGAAGCGAGACTGATCATAGGAACTCATGCACTTTACGAAAATCTGGATCAGATGGACGATCTCGGACTTATCATAGTGGACGAGCAGCACAGATTCGGAGTGGGGCAGAGAATGAAGCTGTTGGAAAAGGGAACACGCCCCGATCTTCTTGTCGTAAGCGCCACCCCCATTCCAAGAAGCCTCGCCCTCACAATGTACGGCGGAGTCGACATCTCCGTACTCAATGAGATTCCGCCCGGAAGAAAACCCATAAAAACCCGCTACGTCCCATACGTCAGGCGGCAGAAAGTGTTCGATTACGTAAATGAAATTGTCCAGGACCAGGGAAAGCGCGGATACTGGGTATGTCCCCTCGTCGAAGAGAGCGAAACAATGGATCTCGTCGACGTCCAGACAGTCTACGACCAGTTTCGACACTACCTCGGCGATAGAGTGCAGCTTCTCCACGGCAGAATGAAAGGAGAGGAAAAAGAGAGAATAATCGGCATGCTGAGAGACGGAACAGCGGGACTGCTCATCTCCACAGTAGTTGTAGAAGTGGGCGTGGACATTCCCGACGCCAGCTTCATGGTAATTGAAAACGCCGAAAGATTCGGACTCGCCCAGCTTCACCAGCTAAGAGGTCGAGTCGGAAGAGGCTCCATCCAGTCCTTCGCAGCACTCATAGGCGGCGAAAAAGTGACCGGAAAAGCGGAAGAAAGATTGATATTCATGCAGAACAACAGGGACGGATTCCGAGTCGCCGAATTCGACCTGAAACAGCGCGGTCCCGGTGCACTCACAGGACTGGAACAATCCGGATTCAAACAGGACCCGTCATATATGCTCGCTGCAAGGTACGGAATCGAAGTACAGAAAGCGAGAAACTCGGCAAGATCTCTCTACGCCGACGACCTCTTCACCGAAGAAGAGAAAAAATCGGTCGAACGTGTCCTCAAAAAATTCTTCTCCGAAGCATTCGAAAGATTCAGAGTGGGGTAGAAACCAGAATAAAATTATCGAAATCTTAAATCTTATGGACCTCCGCATACATTGTAAAAATCAGTAACCGTTTCTATTTGCATAGAATTGTAGAGGCCCGTCGGATCGACAAAAAGGAGCATAAACACAACCGCTTCAACCCTTGTTCTTTAGTAAATGCCGGGCATTTCAACGAAACGCCGTTCGGGGCAAAAGTACATAAAGTTTTATCGCATTTTCACAAGCCTGCCTCCGGCAGGCGTTCACAAGGCTTGCCCGGATAGCCGTTCTGCAGCTCCGCTGCCTCTACCTGACATTAAAAAAGCTCCACACTTCCTGAGGGGTTTTGCACGCGAGTAGATTTTCTCTCGCTTCCTGCAGGTAGAGGGATGAGGCTATTGCGGAGAGTATCTGGATGTGAGGGTCGTTTTCGTGGACGCTCGATACGATGAGCACGATGATGTTTGTGGGAAGTCCGTCGATTGAATCGAAATCCAATCCTTCTCTTTTGAATCCGATTGAAATTTCTATGTGATTTACGCCTTCGGTTCTTGCATGGGGTACTGCTATTCCGTTCTGCATGCCTGTCGACATCACTTTTTCGCGGGCCATCACTTCGTCCAGTATCTTTACGGGATCCGCTACTCTGTCGTGTTTTGCGAGCAGCTCCACGAGCTCCATTATCGCGCCTTCTTTCGTATCGCTTTTAAGATCCATCGCGATGCAATCGGGGGTCATCAGTTTGGCTATGTCGCTTTTTCTTCTTCTTTTTCCGGTAACCAGTTTTTCGGCCATCTCCTTGGGTTTTTTGAGAAATTGGAGATGTTCAACTGTGTCTTTAAGCTTTAGGAAAGATTCGTAGACGAGAGTGTTGACGAAATCAACATCCTCTTCGGAACTTTTGAAAACTATTCTTCCGGGTTGGTAGAAGAGTGTGATGAAAATTTCATCTTTCCGTATCTGGTAGACGATCATGTCAAGTTTGAGCCGGTTTATGAAAAAGCCTTCCTTTACGAAATAATCTTCGATGTAGGAGATGAGAAAACGGGTGTGAACTTCGGAGGGAAAATCAAACTCGGTCACGACGCTCTCCTCCTCTTGCTTTTCCTTCCGGATTCCGCTTTCCCGCTTTTTCAAGAGGTGATTGAGGATCGGTGTAACGGAAATTATTGAGAAGAACGGCATCATTACCGCCGCTCCGAAAAGTTTTTCGTCCAGAACTCCAAGGGAAAATCCGAGTCCTGCGACGATAAGCGCCACTTCCGATCTCGGTGCCATTCCCAGCCCGATCCTGAGCGATCCCAGCCGGTTGAATCCGAGAAAAAGGGCGGGAATTCCGCATCCGACAACTTTGGATAAAACGGCTCCGGCGGAGTAGAGCAGGCCGAAAATCAGTACTTCGGGAGCGGCGAATGCAGAAAGATCTATCTGAATTCCCATTACGGTGAAGAAGATGGGTACAAAAAATCGTTCCAGGGGATGGAGATTCTCCTGGATTACGTAGTTGAGGTCGGTATTTGAAAAGCCGAGTCCCATCACGTAGGCTCCGACGATCATGGCGAGCCCCGCTTTCTCGAAAATTCCTCCCATGAAAAGAGCGAAACCGAGTGCGAGAACGGTGATTGTCTGGCGGCTGGGCTCACGTCGCATCAGTCTGCTCAATCTGGGAGAGAGCACTACTCCGATTACGGTCAAAACAAGCCAGATTCCGATGGTCTTTAGGGCGATCAGGCCGACGGTTCCCCATCCCACGTCTCCGCCGTGGGCGGCGATTCCGATTACAACTGCAAGGGCGATCACTCCCAGAACGTCGTCCACAACTGCTCCGGCGAGGATGGTAACTCCTTCCGGCGAATCCATACTTCTTCTGCGGCTGAGGATTTTTGCGGTGACTCCAATGGAAGTCGCGGTTGCGATTACTCCGGGAAAAAGCGCCCGGGGATCCATGAATGAGTAGCCGAAAATGAGGATGGGCACCGTCGCTCCGATGAAAAAGGAGACTATAAGACCTCCCAGTCCCACCACAGTTCCAGGAATTGCGTACCGCTTGAAAAGTTTCAGGTCGGTTTCAAGTCCCGCCGAGAAGAGAAGAAGTATGGATGCAAGAGTGGCAATCCCGAAAAGTTCCGGTGAGATGGCGCCCGTCTCGGGATGGGCGAAAAGTCCTCCCTGGAGCCCCGGAAATGATAGTGACCCGAGAATGGACGGGCCGATTATTATTCCCGCCGAAAGCTGGCCCAGAACCGAAGGAAGACCGATTTTCTCTGCCAGGAATTCACCTCCTCTGGCGGCGAAGATGATGACGAAAAGCTGGAAAACGAGCAGCGTCATTCGTTCGGTCATCTCACCTCCAGCCGATGCGAGAAGCGGAAGTGAAAAGAGGGGTATCAGGCAAGAAATCTGTTTTTTCATGATCGATTTCCGAATTTGTTGCAGTAGATTAAGTATAGCAGCTCTCTTATTATTCCGTCGAATAACTCATGCTAATTAGACAGGGATTGAAGTATCATGGCAAACAGACCTGATGAAACGTTCTCACTGGCCAATTCTTTTCTATCTCGATTCTCCTTTTTTAAGAATATGCAGAAAATGAGTGACAGACTCAACATGTTTCGGTGTTATGTTGGATAGGTGAGTTCATTTTCCGCATTTTTATGCCGTGATATCTTCACTTTCTTTGACTAATCGGAAAATGAATTTTACAATGGAGTTGATTTTACTACAGAGGTTGGTTTATATGCGAAAAGTTTGTTTTCTTTTTTTCCTTCTGCTCCCCCTTGTCATTTTTGCGTCGGGAGGAGGGGATAGGGTCGAGGTTGTCACGACGCTCGTTTTTCAGCTCGGTGTGATTCTCTTCGCCGCGAGATCGGGAGGAATTCTTTTTGAAAAGGCGGGTTTTCCTTCGGTTCTCGGTGAACTGATGATGGGAATTGTTATCGGCCCACATCTTCTGGGTTCTTTTCCCATTCCCGGTTTTGAGGCCGGTCTTTTCTCCGCTACCGGTTCTCTTTTTCCTGTTTCGGGCGAGCTCTACGCTTTTTCGACTGTCGCTTCCATTCTCCTTCTCTTTCTCGCTGGGTTGGAGACGGATATCGAGCAGTTTCTGCGTTACGCTTTCGCAGGTTCCATTGTCGGAATCAGCGGAATCATCTTCTCTTTTCTTTTCGGTACTCTTACCGCTCATTTCATGCTGGGTTACGCCTTCATGCATCCGGCATCGCTCTTCATGGGGGTCGTGAGCACGGCTACCTCGGTCGGAATTACTGCCCGGATTCTTTCGGAAAGAAGAAGCATGGATTCTCCGGAAGGTGTCACTATTCTGTCGGCTGCGGTTATCGACGATGTGCTTGGAATTATTCTTCTTGCCGTTATCGTCGCTATTTCAGCAGTTCCCCACGCCGATGGTGTGGACTGGAGCCATATAGGGATAGTCAGCCTCAAGGCCGTAGGTGTTTGGGTTTTCGCGACGGCGGCGGGGATTCTTTTCAGTCACCATATCGGAAGATTTCTCAAGATTTTCGGTGGGCGTTACACTTTTACGGCTCTTGCCTTCGCTTTTGCACTTTTTTCCGCCGGACTTTTTGAAAAGGCGGGACTGGCAATGATTGTAGGTGCCTACGTTGCGGGTCTTGCTCTTTCGAAAACCGATATCAGTTTTGTTATCCAGGAGACGATTCATCCTGTCCAGGCGCTTCTCGTTCCGGTCTTTTTCGCGGTTATGGGTATGCTTGTGGATGTCAACGTTCTCTTTTCATATGAGACCATTATGGTGGGACTTGTCTATTCACTCGGAGCATTTGCAGCGAAATTCCTCGGTTGCGGAATTCCTGCACTTTTTCTCAATTTCAACAGGCTTGGAGCCATGAGAGTTGGGCTAGGCATGGTTCCACGCGGTGAGGTGGCACTGATTGTAGCCGGTATCGGTCTGGGACGGGGAGTGCTGGATGAGAAGATTTTCGGTATCTCCATCGTAATGACTCTTTTTACGACGCTTCCTGCACCTTTTTTCCTCAACCGTGTCCTGAAAAGACGGGAGAAGGGGACAAGAAAGGAGACTGAGGAGGAGAAAAAGGTCTCGCTCACTTTTGATCTTCCCGATACCGAATATACGGAACTGTTGGTAAATACGATTACCCGCTACTTTCGCAACGAGGGTTTCTATATCAACCGGATGGTTCTTGATGCCGGGGTTTACCAGATAAGAAAGGACGACACCGGTGTCACCATGTTTGCGATGAAGAAGGAGATCGTTATCAGATGCAGGAGAGACGAAATTCTCTTCGTACGAACGCTGGTTAACGAATCTTTCCTCAAACTTCACTACCTGATGGAAAAACTTAGCAGCGAGAAACCCAAGGATCTTAGATGCCATCTCGATCACGCCATGGAGTACAGGCGAAGCAGCGATGTTGCTCAGCTGCTGAATCATTCCCTCATTTCCATGGAGCTCTCCGCAACGACGAAAGAGGGTGTTGTCGAGGAGCTTGTGGCGATGCTTTCCGTTTCAGGACGACTGATAGACAAGAACATGGTGCTTTTTGATGTCATGGAGAGGGAGCGGGTTCTCTCCACCGGTATGCAGCACGGAATTGCCATTCCCCATGCCAGAAGCGAGGGCGTGGAGATGGTTCAGGTGGCTGTAGGAATATCGAAAAAGGGGGTGGATTTCGATTCGCTTGATGGAAAACCGGCTCAACTAATCTTTCTCGTCGTCTCTTCAACTCATGAAAACGATCCGCATCTCCAGGTGCTCGCCCAGATAGCCTCCTTCTTCTGCGAACCTGAAAGAATAGAGGAGTTCATGGGATTCGAAAGTAAAAACCAGGTTGTCGATTTCTTTAAAAAAGTATGATTTTCAGATTGGGGGTCTTCGTTTTGAATGATGAAAAGTTGAAAAACGGCGACCTTACCCCGAATCGATTGTCGAACCGTAGGATGGGCAAAGCAACGCGTGTCCATAAAAAGTAAATGAAAATATAATAGGATTTTTGTGTCCCGAAATGTCTCAGATGATGGTTAGTGAGCAGCCGTCGTTTCTTTTCAGGTTGCTGGTCGGATCGGTTTTATCTTGATTTTCGTCTCCGGTTCCGCTCTGGGGATCTTTATCTGAAGTCTCTCCATCGCCTGATCCTGTATCGGTATTCGAATCCTCTCCGGAATCCTTGTCCTCATCCGAAGTTTTATCATCGTTCGGATCTTCATCGGTGTCATCGCCGTTGTTGTCGTCTCCCGTATCATCTCCCGGGTCACATTTGTCCCCTTTTCCGTCGTTGTCACTGTCCTTCTGGTCGTTGTTGGATACGTTGGGACAGTTGTCGTAGTAGTCGTTTACTCCGTCGTTGTCGCTGTCTATATCGATATCGGTCTTTTTGGAGATCAGGTACTCGAGGTAGTAGAGTGCCGCGGGGATATTTTCCCTTACCGTATCTTCAATCGCTTCGGCAGGAAGATCGAATCCGTTGTGGTTGCTGCCATCCGGCGGAAGTTCGAATGTGAAGAACGTATTGCCGCCGGTAGCTTCATAGAACCAGTCGTCGGTGCCGCCTGAGGCGGGATAGAGGCCGCTTGCCTGCTTGGCTTCGTAGACATTGCCTGTTTCACTCTCTATGATTTCGGCCATTCTGCTTGCGATAGTGTGAAGCAGCTCGTGGTGCGGAGTCTTGTCGGTTGAGTGCCCGTAGGGGTAGAGTATCAGCTGGGAGAAACTGTGGTAGCTGATTCCTCCGTCAAAGCAGTCTATCCAGTTGTTTTTCGGCTGCTTGTCCTCTCTTACATCTCCCACAAGATCCCTTATCGTCTGGGTTTCCAGCTCGGAAAAAGGCTCTGTACCGCAGTATGTATCGTCTCTCGTGTTCTTACTTGTTCCGGCCTCTCCCCAGTGGAAGTCGTAGTTTCGGTTCAGGTCCACTCCATATGTGTTGTCGTAATTTTTTCTGCGGTTTTTTCTCCAGAACCGTTCTCTATCCCAGCTGTACTTGTAGCCGTCCGGATTCAGTACCGGAATAATCCATATTTCAGACTGGTCGACTATGTTGCGGACTCTCTCATTTGTCTCATAGTTTTCAAGAAGAAACCGGGCCAAGTGAAGAGTAACTTCAACGGATATCCATTCTCTTGAGTGATGCATTCCGATGAAAAGGGATTCAGTCTTGTCAGGTGCGTTTTCTTCAGGAGAGTTACTGATCTTGAGAGCCATTATCTCCCTGTCCTCGTAGGATTTTCCTACATTGAAGATTTTTGCAAGACCGATATGGTCGTTGGCCAGCTCTTTAATATAGAATTCCGCGTCGTCAAGGGTGTGGTACGCTTCCGTGCCCGTGGGGTCGAAAGATCTAGTGTCCGGTTCTGTTAACGGCTCAATGTAGACTGGCATTGATCTGAATGCTTCAATTCTTTCGGGAGTTGCATAAACTCGATAGTGATCGAATCCTTCATCGTCCACCCAGTAGGACCATACGTCCAGCTGGTCGAAATGGGAGCGGAACGCCTCACTTTTCTCTTCTATCCTTATGTCGAAAAGAAGATGTTCGGCTGAAAAAAGAAAGATGCTTGTTAGTGACAAGCTAAGGAAAATAATAAGCTTTTTCATTGTAGCCTCCTCTGAGTTTAAAAAATTATATCAGGTGATAATGCTATGTCAAATACAAAAAACAGGGGAATTGCAGGAAAAGAGGGAAAAATTTTGTCAATTTGTAACAAATTTGATAGTATTGATTATTCATTACAACTCAAAAAAAACAGTTTAGGGTAGCGCGGAAAGCTGCAGTTAAAGCTGTTCCCACTTTTTTCTAGCGGCATGGAAATCCATAAAATCTTAAAAGTTTTTGTGAGGGATACTCCGTTAAAATGTTAGTTTTATACTGTTTTCAATGGAAAAGGCGAAGGTAGACAGGACCAATGAAAATATCGTACTGTTTACTTACACTTATAGTTTCTCAATTAAATTTTATCATTTGTGATCTCTTTAAGAATTTAGGAGTATCTTTTTTCTGCAGCTTTTCGAGGACTTTGACTAGATGATTATAAATATACTTGTCGATTCGTTGGAATCTGTTCAAATTTTTTATAAAAATTCGCACAAGATAACTGTAGAATTCTTTGCTGTATTTTATCCGGTCGAATGAGTTTTAAAAAAAGGACCAAAAAACTTTTATCGAAGGGGAAAATGTGTTATCAACCATATGGTTTTTTTAGGGAGTAATGCCATGATAACATCTCAAATTTCACTTTTTGCCTTTTATGCAGCCAGGGTTATTCTTTTTCTACTGCTTTTTATATCGATTCTGATTGTGGGATTTTTTATCGAAAGGCTTTTCTATTTCCGCAGAAATACCATTAAAAACGAGGAGGAACTTCTTGAAAAACTTGGGTCGGCTAAAAGTAGGACCGAGGTAGAAAAGATTCTCATCGAGAGTTCCCGTTCTGAATCGACTGTGGTCCTGCGGGGGCTCGAAAGTGTTAACAGTGCTGATCAGTTTCGGGAGAGGGTTCGCGCCCTGCTCAATGTGGAGAGGAAACGCTGGGAGCGTTTCGGTTCATTTCTGGGTTCGGTAGGTTCCAATGCTCCCTTTGTGGGTCTTCTGGGAACCGTTCTCGGAATTATGAAATCCTTTGCGGATCTGGGTGCCGCTTCGAAGGGCGGACCGCAGGTTGTAATGGCGGGAATTTCCGAGGCGCTGATCGCAACGGCGGTGGGACTTGGTGTGGCCATTCCGGCCATCATCTTTTTCAATATATGCAGAGGGCGATCCAAAAGAAGCGTCGGTGCTGTGGAATCGCTTGTTTCAATGATTGTCAGCAGGGACCTTTTTAGGGAGGACTAGATGATTCTGTTTCCGAAGACACCACTTCATACGATTCATTTTGATGGAAATGTCGAGACGGTGTTTTCGAAAACGGTTTTTTGTGGAAAAGATAACAATTCCAGTTAGTTTCTCAGAGAAAGATAGCCTTTGCTCCCATTCAAATTTTTTAACAGGAGGCGTAATATGAGTTTTGATTTTCAGAAGGAGATCGATTCGATTCAGGAGAATCTTCAGGGTGTAAAACACCGTATTGTCGTAATGAGCGGAAAGGGAGGTGTCGGAAAGAGCAGTGTTTCCGCCAATCTCGCCACATATCTTGCCCTTCAGGGAAAGAAGGTGGGGCTTCTCGATGTGGATATTCACGGCCCCAGTATTCCAAGGATGATGGGAATCGAGGAGGGACAGCTTGCCGCCAACGAGGCCGAGCGACTTCGTCCTGTTTCGGTAAGCGAAAACCTTAAGGTTGTTTCGATCGGATTCCTTCTTCCCTCCCAGGATGATGCCGTTATCTGGAGGGGACCGATGAAGATAAGTCTCATCAAGCAGTTCCTCAAGGATGTCGAGTGGGGAGAACTTGATTACCTTGTCGTCGACTGCCCTCCGGGAACGGGTGACGAGCCGATGACCGTTGCTCAGTTTCTCGGAGCTGGAACCGATGCGGTTGTCGTATCCTCACCGCAGAACGTGAGTATTCTAGACGTTAGAAAATCCCTATCCTTCTGCAATCGTATCGGCCTAAACATTCTCGGTGTGGTCATAAACATGAGCCACTTCGTCTGCCCCGACTGCGATAAGAGATATGAGATCTTCCCTCACGGAGATGTCGACAAGATGTTTTCCGACTTCAATGTTGAGAAGCTCGGTGAAATTCCGATAGATCCATGCGTGGGTCGTTCCTGCGACGAGGGCAAATCCCTTGTCTACTTCTACTCCAAAACCCCTGCCGGAAAGGCTTTCGAAGAGTTCGGTCGTAAGGTGATGGAAAAGATAGGCGATTAATCTTTTCTGATCGATTCAAGATAGTAGTGCAGAAGGATTTCGTCGGTCTGGTGGAGCCTTCTGCACGCTTCTCTTGCAATATTTAAAATCATTTTCGTAAATATCTGAGGTTCGTCCCGGTGAAGTTCGATAAGTGCTTCCCTTGAAAGAACTATCAGCTCGGAAGGTTCTGCAGCCACAGCCGAGGCAGAATGGGGTTGAATCCCGATCACTGCCGTTTCTCCGAAACAGTGGCCTTCGGTAAACATCATAAGCTCCAGGTTGGTTTCATTAACTGTTGCGACCAGTTTTATCGCGCCGTCTTTGACAATATAGATATTTCTGGGAGTCTCTCCGGGAGAAAAAACAACATCTCCCTTACCGTAGTCCGCCAGTTTCAATTTCCTGAAAACAACCGCAAGTTCCTTTTCCGAAAGGCCCCCGAAAATTGCGATTCTATCAAGTATGGGAAGAACCTGTTCAATATTTGTCAGAGGAATCATTATTCCGGATTCAGTCATTTTTGATCCTTCTATGTTTATGAAACAAATGGTCTTTTTGGAATCACAAATGGGATTTTAGATGGGAACTGTCGGAAAGTCAAAAAGATACGGTTATTTCTTTTCAGCCTTTGGAGCGGGTTTCTCTGCTGCGGGACTCTTTTTCTCGGGGTTAACCTTTATGAGCTCCACATCGAAGATAAGCGCCTGGTTGGGACCGATAGAACTGGGGCCGCGCTCGCCGTATGCAAGTTCTGAAGGGATCGTAAACTGGTACTTTGCGCCTTCCTTCATGAGCTGAAGACCCTCTGTCCATCCCTTGATTACACGGTTGAGACCGAAAACTGCCGGTTCGTTTCTCTTGTATGAAGAGTCGAACTCTTTTCCGTCCATGAGAGTTCCCTTGTAGTGCACTTTTACAACGTCGGTTTCTTTCGGTGATGCGCCATTACCCTCTTTGATTACCTTGTACTGAAGGCCGCTCTTTGTTGTCACGACACCTTCTTTCTTCTTGTTCTCTTCAAGGTAGTTCTTGCTTTTTTCAAGATTTGCCTGGGCGTCCTTCTGGTACTTTTCCATCTGCTTCTGAATCATCTTGCGCTGGAAAGACACCATTGTTTCCCTTGCCTCCTTGTCGTCGAGGAGTGCCTCTTTCTTCATGAATCCGTCTTCGAGTCCCTTCTTGAAGAGTTCGAGCTTTATTCCCATATCTCTCTCCTGGAAGTTCTTGCCCATGTCGAGACCCATGGCGTAGCTTGCCTTATCCGCCTCATCTTTGAGGTCGGCTTTCGTGATGGTTTTTTTTGCTGTTTTTGGTGCTTCGGCTTTCTGACATGCGCAGAAAGGAAGAGCTAACAGTGTTGAAATAAAGATAAATCGTTTCACTAGTATCTCCATACATTATTAAAAACCGTTTACTCTAACAAAATAATTATGCCAAATCAATTAAATTTCGTTTAATAGTGATCCGGCTACTTAATACTTTTAAAGGATTATTGAATTAAGGCAGGACCGAATGGATGTTTTGAATCCAGGGTGCGGCGAATCCTACGAAAAGAATGGCGCATACTTGTTTATTTGTAGAGAGATGCCCAGACTCTTTTCTTCAAGTTGATCTTCTTGCCCGGGCTTTATTTCGAATCTCAGGGCAGTCGGTGTTGCAGTGAAAAATGATACGCTTTCTTGTCACCGGGCAGGATTCCATTGTGATGACGATTAGCCTGTTTGTAAAAAGTCGTAGAAAAAAAGCAATTCCCGATCTGGATTTACCGAACTATTTTCGGCAGGCTTTTTATTTCTGTTTCTCAGGTATTACGGAAACAGGGTCGAAAATTATCAGTACTATTAAGGAAATGAAAAAAAGATGGAATCAAAATATTTTGTTGGATTTTATTATCGTTTCAAATAGGCACAAAAAGACTTGCAAAGAGATGAAAATAGGGTAAAAGTATTATCTGTCAATGTTAATTTTATGGAGGTATCGCTTGGACGACCAGCTAGATGGCTTTATTTTTTACCATATCATCGGTGTTGCAGTGTGCGTTATCATCAGTGCTTTCTTCAGCGGAACGGAAACGGCGCTGACGGCCCTTTCCAACGCGAAGGCGGACGAGCTTCTCGAAAAGTACCGCTTTATTTCAGGTATGCTTCGAAAATGGATCGAAAAACCGGGAATTATTCTTTCGACGATCCTGATAGGAAACAATCTTGTTAATATTCTGGGTTCCATTCTTGCGGGTAAGATAGCCAACCACTATCTTCATAACTACGCAGATGCAGTTGCTGTAGGGGGTATGACTTTTGTTGTTCTGATTGTCGGAGAGATTACACCCAAAACCTATGCGAAACTTAATCCGGCCCGTTTTGTGATACCGGCACTTATATTTTTGAGGGTTTTCTACATTCTCTTCTATCCGGTAGCATTGGTTCTTTCCAATTTCGCCCGGATAATGGTAAGAGTTCTGGGTGGCAAGTACAGTTCAGAGGGCGTAATCATTACTCAGTCCGAGATCGAGTACCAGATCAGGAAGGGGCAGAGCCTCGGCGTTTTTGAGACGGAAGACCAGGGTGAAATGCTTGAATCTGTAGTTGAATTCAAGGATACGATCGTAAGGGAGATTATGATCCCCAGAACGGATGCCCACTTTATGAGTATTGATACGACACTCGACGAGGCTATCGACCTTGTTACCGAATGGGGACATTCGAGAATTCCCGTCTATGAGGAGACCGTGGACGATGTCCAGGGAGTTCTCTACGCCAAGGATACCTTGAAGCTTCTGAGGGATGGAGCCGAGATGAGTCAGGATATCGGCGGCGTGATAAGGAAGCCGGTTCTTTTTGTTCCGGAAACCCAGAAGATAAGCGATACCCTTGATATAATGCAGGCGAGGCGCACACATATTGCAGTTGTCGTGGACGAGTACGGTGGAACTGCCGGAATTATCACCCTGGAAGATATTCTTGAGGAGATTGTCGGCGAGATTATGGATGAGGACGATCGTGAGGAGTACCGGATCGATTCGGTCAACAACATCGTTAGCGTTGATGCCCATATTCCCATTGCCGATCTTGAGGACAAACTGGATATAGAGATCCCGGAGCATAGCGATTACACATCACTCGGTGGATTCATTATTCACCATACGGGCTCCGTCCCTTCCAGCGGATATTCGATGGAATACGGAGACTACCGTTTCAAGGTTCTGGAGAGTGATGAAAAGCATATTATTCGTGTTGAGATAAGAAAGAGCGAACAGAGAGAGGACGAGGAGGACAGAGGTTGAGCAGTAGAGAAAAACCGGTTGTTGAGAACTATTCGCAGGATGTTCACAAAGTTACTTTTGAAGACGGAGCGGAACTTTACCTCATAGGAACCGCCCATGTTTCCGCAGAGTCGGTACGGCAGGTTGAGGAGCTGATTCTCGAAGTCAAGCCGGACTCGATAGCCGTAGAACTGGACAGCGACAGGCTTGGAGTCATCAGAAATAGAAAACGTTATGAGCAGACCGATATTATTCAGGTTTTCAAGAGCGGCAAGGCTCTTTTCTTTTTTGCTCAGCTCATGATGAGTGCCTATCAGAAAAAGATTGCCAAGAAGATGGGTGTTCGTCCGGGTGCCGAATTCAGGAGGGCGGTGGAGCTTTCGGATGAGACCGGAGCGGAACTTGTTCTTGCCGACCGCAACATCTCCTTCACATTGAAGAGGCTGATGAGGAAGATGAGCGCTCTTGATAAGGCCAAGCTTCTTGTCTCCATGCTTTTCGCGACGGACGACGACAAAGATATCGACGAGGAGAAACTCAAGGAGATAAAGGAGACGGACGCTCTAACAGCTCTTATCGGCGAGATGGGCGAATCCATGCCGGTTGTGAAGAAGGTTATGCTGGACGAGCGGGATATGTATCTTGCAGGAAAGGTTCAAAGGGGTCTGGGAAAGATAACCGTGGCTGTTGTGGGTGCCGCCCATGTTCCGGGAATGCTCGAACATCTTCTGAATGCGGAGGTAAGCGAGGAGTCTCTCCGGGAAGTTGAATTGATACCACGTGCCGGCAGGATGGGAAAGATGCTTCCCTGGCTCATACCGCTCCTTATTCTCGGTCTTTTCGTATACGGATTCTTCAACGGGAACACCGATGTCACCATGGCGGCAGCTCTCTACTGGGTGCTCATCAACGGAGTTCTTTCAGCTCTGGGGTGTCTTATCGCGCTGGGACATCCGCTTTCCATTCTCTCCGGATTTATTGCAGCTCCCATAACCAGTCTCAATCCGATGATCGGGGCGGGCATGGTTACAGGTCTTGTGCAGGTTTACTTCGTTCGTCCCAAGATCATAGATTTCGAACAGATGGGAGATGATGCCGGATCACCGAAAATGTGGTGGAAAAACAGATTGACCAGAGCTCTTCTCGTCTCGATCTTTGCCTCGATCGGTTCGGCGATAGGTACGTTCGTCGCCTTTCCTCTCGTGACGAAGATGCTTCTTTCCTGAGGGATCTGAAAATTCTCATTTGGTGAAAATTGAATTAAGTACGTTCTCGAGAAAGAGTCTTTTCTGAAGGATCTTCCCATTGATCATCTTTCAGGTAAACTGTCGATCACTATTCGTCGATGATGATTGATACTCGATAGAAAAATATGATCGGCAGCATGGATTTTTATGAACGGAAAGTTTTTCGGACCGCACTAAAACTTAAAATCTCTTAATTTGCATAATTTAAGCCGCTATGGTATTTTACTTTGTTTAGTGGTCATAAGAGAGCAGTAGAAGATGAGCAAAATCATAGTAGATGAGGGGTTATCCCTTGAGCACATAGAGTTCACTCCCGACAACCTTCTTCTTTCTGAAGGGGAACTCGCTGAGGAGCGGGATGAATTCCAATCATTCGAAAAGTTTCTTGATGACAGATTCAGCTCCTATCCTCCCCATGCGATCTCTATCGGACGATTTGATGAGGCTTTCGAAAGTATCGAGGGAAGAGACGATCTGGAATTTTTCTTTCTATTCCTCCTTTCAGAGGGAAGAAGGAGTGAATTCCTGACTCTTCTAAAAGAGAAAGGGGAGGAGATTGATGGAGTCCTCTATCAGGATCTTCTCGCGGCACTCTTTTTTTCGGCGGATTCTTCGGAGCGGGATGAAATAGTTCATCTCATCAGGGAGGTTTGCTCTTCGGCAGGAAATCCCTTGCTGCCGCTTCTCATTGCGATCGAAGAGGGAACAGAGAATATTGCTGCTTCGGGATCGGGCCTTGAGGGAGAGGCGACCCGCTTTCTCCAAGCTCTCGAGATGAAAGAAAATGGCAGGGACGTGGAGTCGTTCAGTCTTCTGCTTTCGATCTATACCGGCTGCGGTTTTCCGGGGTTCATCCGAGAACTTCTGAAGGGGATGATTCTAACCTCGGATGTTGTGACTCCCGAGCAGGTTTCGGAATTCGTGGAAAAAACAGTCGCATGCGGAGATTGTGGATCGTATGCTCACCTGAAATTTCTCGAGTTCATATACTGCTACAGAAAAGGCTTCGAGGAACGGCTTGCACCTATAACGGTATCGCTAGCCGAGTCTTCGGATTCTCTTCTAATTCTTAGTGCTGTTGCTCCGCTCCTATACCGATTCGAAAAGTGGCATCTTCTCGGAAAATTTTACAAACTGGCATCGAGACGTTCTTCCGGAAAGAGAAAGGTGAAGTATCTTGAGATGCTGGCCGATATTTACGAAAACAAGCTGCAGATGCCGGATTTTTCAAGTGAAATACACAAATCGATTCTTCAGACCGATCCGGAGAATTCCCCTGTGAGCAGATCGAGGCTCCTTGCAACCTTCGAGGACAACGAGCAGTGGCACGATCTTGTGGATCTATACCTCTCATTCGCCAATCGCGAGGAACGATCGAAGGTGAAGGCCTATCATCTATACAAGGCCGGTTCCATCATGCATCGGGAGCTGAAGGAATCCAGGGAGGCACTGATCTATCTGCGGGAGAGTCTCTCTCTCAACCCCTCCTTTGAGGTGATAAGGGAGCTCAGTGAGATATTCCAGAAACTGGGAATGTATGAGGCTTTCGTAGAGATTCTTGGAATGGAGCTGGAACTCACGGAGGGACCCAACGAGAAGGCAGCAATACTGGAAAAGAAGGCAGCAGTTTATATCGATCATCTCGGAAATCTGGAGATGGCTGAAAAGTGCCTGCGGAAGGCGCTTTCGATCAAGCCCGATCTTCTGTCCGCGGTGAAGAGACTGGGAAGGCTTCTCTATGTTGAGAAAAAATGGGATGAGCTTATCCATACGAATGAACATGAAATAGCTCTCACCGAAAATCAGAACGACATAGTCAACCTACACTACAAGAACGGTGTAGTTCGTTTTCGCGAGCTCGGGGACATGGATGGAGCCGAGGAGAGTTTTCTTAAAACACTCGAACTTCGGAAAAACCACTTTCCCAGCCTCAGTTATCTTGAGAAGATTCATCGCAGAACCGGGGAAATGGAGAAACTTACATCGCTCTACGAGAGGCTTATCTCCGAAACAGAAGATACCCATGAGATCAGTTCAGCATACGCGCAGAGGCTTGCTGTGATCTACAGGGAGAGCGGCCAGATTGAAAAGGCGCTTGAGCTCTTTGAAAAAATGCTTGAAGTGGATCCTGATGACGAAATGGCCAGAGAGAACATCCGTATTCTCAAGGGAAAGGTCGATTTCTCCCGTTTTACCGATGACGATTTCGACAATACGGAGCTTGTCGGCTACATGGGAGCTTTCGGCGGGGAAAAATACGACAGTGAAATTGCCGTTTCTAGAGCTGATAACGATTTCTGGAAATTCCTCTATTCGAGAAAGTATCCGGAAGTCGAGAGCTCTCTTCCGGAGGTTCTCTCCACCGAAGAGGAGTTCGTCGCAGGATACCTCAACCGCAAACTGACCCTGGACCTTCTTGTAAAGTCTTCGGGAAAGAGGACCGCAGCTCTTCTTCTGGCTGACACTTATCTCAAGAGAGGATACCTCAGGGGGTTACACACTCTTCTAACCTACAATCTGAAAATGGCTCCCGATGCAAAGAGGGTGCTTTGGGCCCTCTTTTTCAAGGGAAGCGGAAATCCGGAACTTGCGGAAAGGCTCGAATCCGTAATTACATCCGAGACTGATGAGGAGAGCTTCCGTGTTGCAATGAACATACTTGAAAAGATTTATATGAGGGAGGGTGACTACAAAACCATTCTGTTTCTGCGTACTATGTTCGCCCGCAGGATGGAAGACCGGGCCGAAGCCGTATCGATGATCGACGAGACCATCTCTCTTCTTGGAAAGAGGGTAGAGAAGAGATCTCTGACCGATCTCATGAAACTTCGCTACAACCTTTCCAATATGAAGGAAAAGGAGGAATATCTCCCGGAACTGTCTAATCATCTCAGGGATACAGGAAACCTGAGCACCCTTATAAGAATCTATGAGGACCGCCGAAAGGAGAAAAGGGATAGGCGTGAAACGACGGATCTCGCGGGGTACTACATCGAAACTGAGGAGTACGAGCAGGCGGAACATCTGCTTACAGAGCTTCTCAATGAGAGGGAGGAGCCGGTCCTTCTCCGAATGCTTGCTGAGCTCTTTTCCCGGCAGAAGAGGTTCGACAGGGTTGTCACCCTTCTCGCGGACAAGGGCATTGAAAAACTTTCGCCTCTTCTTCTCGATGCCTACCTTAAGACAGGCCGGGCTGTGGAAGCTTTCAAACTGCTGAATTCCATGTCCTTCAACTCGGATGACGAGAGATTTTCATTCTCGCTTGAAACCGTTGAGTCTCTCGTTGATGCAGGTAATAAAAAAGAGGCTCTTGAGCTTCTTTCAGGGATAGTGGTATCAACCGGGCCCCAAGCAAAAAAGAAGCTGGGACTTCTTCTTTCACTCGGTGGAGATGTCGAAGATGACGATCTTATTCCCATTGGCGGTTTTCGAGGAATAGAGTCTTTGATCGACAGTTACAGGGACGGTGAAACTGTTGGAAAAATTGTGGAGTTTTTTGTAGAGAAGAAAGACGTAGCGGCATCGGAGTACCTTATAGGCCAGCTTTTGAGAGGCGGTGATGTTGAACGTGCCGGAGAACTCTTCGAAAAAATCAGAAATAGATCCGAAGATCCCGACATGTTGGAGGCGAAGCTGCTCAAGGCTAAGGGCGACGGAGAAGGGGAACGAGTTCTTCTCAAACGGATAGCTCTGAAGGAACTTAAAGAGCGAAATCTCTATCCGCTGGTCAGGCTCAAGGAGTTGTATGCGGAAGATAAAAGGGCAGGCAGGTTTCTTTCTCATATTCTGGATTTCTTTGATACGATGAATCATCCCTTCGAAGTTAATCCGATGGATCTCATAAATGCCCTGCCGGCAGAAAAGATATGTGAGTATGCGGGCTTTTCCGAATCGGATTTCGCCCTTCTGCGTTACGCCAGGCTTCTCTCTCTTTCGGAGAAAAACAGCATTCCCAATGTACCCGTTCCTCTATCTCCACAGAGCGATCACAGGCTCATAAGAGCCCTGGAAAATCTTTCCCTGGCATGCGGTCTGGACGGAGTTACGGCCTTTCGAAGCAAGGATGTGGGTGACGGTTTCGAAATAGGTATGTTCAAGGTTCCGGTATTTCTTTTTGCACCTGCTTTCAGGCCTTCCCAGGAGCTTCCGGCATTGTTTCTTCTTGCCCAGCACACCTTTTTAATGAGTAACGGGATCAACAGCGGCGTAAAGCGAAAGGCAGTTGAGTTGCGCGGGAAAAGTCTCAGTGAGTCTCTTGTTCTCAGAGGGAGACAGAAGGTGAGCTTCATTAGAAATCTGAACCCCAACTATCAGGCCGACCTTGTGGAGGCGTTCAATATGGTTGAGAATGTTACGCAAGAGGAGATCTCCCTCTTCTGCGAGAAACTGTATACCGCATCGATTCTCAGTGCATTTTCTGTAGTTCCGGACGTCAGATCGGCCCTTGCCGCACTTTCCGGTACCAGAGAGGATATCTGGAACAGTTCCAGCGCAATTGCCGGTGTACTCAATTTTGCTTTCGAAACATTTCTAAGCTGAAGGAGTTGAAATGGATACAGTAAATGTTCATATGACAACACCCCAGAAGAGGGTGGTCACAAAAGTCATCGATACGCTGGAGAGGGATGGCGTTGTTCTCATTCCCGGCGATACATCCTACCTTCTCGCCGTTCGAATAGGCAGTAAAAAGGCGCTGGAGAAGCTGGACAGGATTAAGAAGAATAAAAAAAGGAAGTTCTACTCCATCATGCTCCGTGATTTCACCGATATCAGCGACTACGCCGATATAACGAACCAGCACTTTAAATTCATAAAAAGAGTTCTTCCGGGTCCATTCACATTTATTCTCAGGGCCACCAAGAGTGTTCCCCGGGTAATGTTGCAGAGCAGGAAAGAGGTCGGTATCCGTATTCCCGAATCCCCATTTCTTGAGGCTCTTCTCGATGAATACAGGGCACCGATAGTCGTTTCAACCGCCAGAGAAGAGGGTTCGGACGAGTTTTTAACGGATCCGGAGGATGAGACTTCACACTGGATGGGGGCGGTGGATCTTCTGGTGTCCGGAGGATATGTGCCCAGTGAACTTACCACGGTTGTTCAACTTGAAGATGATGAGTTTTCCGTCATTCGTGAAGGGAAGGGAAATCCGGCACTGCTTTGACAAAATCGAAATTTTCACCGTTTTCTGCAGTCGCGAGGAGATTGATGGTTGAATTTATTGGTAAAATTGACTGGCTGGGCAATTTCGGCGCACTCTGGATGACTTTCGGAGACATTTTTTGATAAGAGGGGGGATGCTTGAAAGAACCGCGGCAACATGGTGAATTTGATGCGTATATAGGTATGGAATAGAGGCTTGAACTTGACATGGGATCGCTTCTGGACATGACTATTGGTCAGACTATTTTAATCGGAGAAGAGATATGAAAAAAAACAGTTTTGATGCAACCGTTCTGATATACGCTTTTATCAGTTATTTCGCCTACCTGGCCGCAGCAATCTTTTTTTCGAAAAGCTGGTACTCCAGCGGGCTTGTGCTGTTTACACCGACCGTGCTCTATTCTATTTTTAAGATTTTTTCATTGAAGATTAACAAACAGTCGCTTGTGCTGGGGACCTATGTATCGATTCCCTTTGGAGTCTCACTCTTCCTGACAGCGAACAACACTCTCAGCGGATGGGAGATAACCGGCCTTATACCCGTTGCCGTTCTGACATCCTTCCTTTTCAAGAACGATGACAGTTCGACTCCTCTTTCGACGGTACTGCTCGACAGGAAGATGCTTTTCCTTGTTTTTGCCGCGGCCGTCATATCAGCCGCCTACTTCATCCACACGGGAGACCTGTTCAAGTCACTATACCTCTTCATCTCCGTATACTCTCCGACAATCTTAATTAATTCCCTGCTGATTTTCGTCAACTTTCTAATAGAGACAGCAGTGATCAGCTCAATGCTTAACAACTTCAAACTGTTCATAAGAGGCGGCAGGATAGAGAGAATCGTTTTTCTCTCCCCTGAATTCCTGAAGATCACTCAGCTCAACCTCAAGGGGGTGGTAACGGCTGAGAACGTATCGAAGAAGGACTTTATGAAAAGAGTGGAGCTTTTGAATTCCGCGCTTCAGGATGAGAATGGTGAAGCCGGAAAAGGAACTCATGCGGGCTTTACCTACAAGCTTAAAGACGGAACAGCCTTTACGATGGCTTCCCTCGAGATAATCAAAAAACGGAAGGGTACCAGGATTGATGGAATTGCACTTCCTGCCGAAACAGACGGAAAGAGTTATGTGGGCATAACCGAAAACAAGAGGCTTATCGGTTACTACATAGTCGATCATATTGATTCATCCGCAAATACAGCATTCCTGAAAATGCTCAAGGAAAAGTATGACGTTGCCTCCATAGTTGTAGACAATGAGGAGAGCTCCATATGGAGAGACAGTGTTGAGGTTGTGGATCATCCAAAAGATCTCAGCTTCGGAGCTAACGATCTGGTGGTTACCAGCGGTGAGTATGCGGTAGATGACGGTATATCACTCGGATGGGGAAACATTGACCTTAAGTCGACAGACGTTTATCTTGCAGAGCCCTACCTTTTACATGTAATAAAGCTGATTGCCATTTCCAAGAGGTTGAAAAGACGTCTCAATCTTGTTTTCCTTGTTACCCTTGCGCCCTTTTTCATACCGCTTATGGCATCTCTTTACGGCATCTTTCTGCCTGAGCTGCCGGCGGTAGCAGCACTGCTTTCTGTCGTCATGGGACTTCTCTTTACCTTTTTTGTAAGGAAGCCTCTGGAAACATAGATGGCGCTCTTGATTAGTGATTCCGTCATTTGATTCATCACCTGTTACGAAATGGGAATGTGCTCTTCATATTGAATACAGAGGGAATTTTGACCTCTGAATTGTTCGTAAAAATATTTTTTCACAGAACAGCTTCTTTTATCAGTCTTAGAATTGATGATTTCTGAAATTGGGAGTGGAACGAATCTGGGCATGATGATTCTACTTTGAGCATGCCCATTTGGCTTCAGAGGCCGGCTTAATCATCGCAATCATGGAAGTTTCCTTGCTTTTTTTTTCCTTATCGTTAGATTGGTACCGAAATTTATTTTAGGAGGTAATCTATGTTTTCACTTATCATTGCCTTGGCTGTGGGAGTTGTTTCTGCTCTTCTTACAGGCTTTATAACAGGTTACAGTCATTTCGGAGTCTTCGTCGGAATCGTTCTTGCGCTCGTTACCTTTTTCCTTTTTGTCCGTAAGATTACCGCGAAAGTCAGGGATATCTTTTTCAAGGCCAATGCGGAGCTGCAGAAGCAGAAGTTTGATCGTGCAATAGCTGTAATCAAGGAGGCTGAAAGGTACAGCCGATGGGCTTTTCTCATAAAAGCTCAGATAAATGGACAGATAGGAGTTATTCTCTACACTCAGAGAAAGTTTGCAGAAGCCTACAAATATCTTCAGGATACAAATCCTCGGATTTTTCATGCGTATGCAATGTTGATTATCGGTCACATCAAGAACAATAAGAAGGATGAGGCAAAAAAAGCAATCGATCTTCTTTTGAAATTCAACAAGAAGGAGGCTTTTGCCTACTCACTTGCAGGTTACATCTATGAAACGGAATTTGCTGACAGGGACGAAGCTCTCGCTATTCTGCAGAAAGGGCTCAAGAGCCTTCCCCACAATCAGAACGTAATAGATCACCATCTTGCTCTACAGAACAGTAAGCGTTTCAAAATGGAGCGTTATGGAGATATCTGGCATCAGATGATGCTGGAAAAGAAGGGCCTCCATAAACTCCAGCAGAAGTACATCAAAGCCCAGCAGAAACGTATGGGAATAAAGAACGTTCACAGATAGGATTCATTTTTTTCGTTTTTCCCTGTCCAGCTAACATCAAATTAAACATATACGATTAAAATATCGATAATTCCTTAACGGACCATTCACAAATATCTTTCCCTGAAGCTTTGAAGCTCATATAGACGGAATTGGCAGGTTGACTTTTTAAAATAAGAAAGAGGACGACCTTCAGGCCGTCCTCTCTTCTTCTGCAACTCTAACTCCGCTGATTCTTAACTAGTAAGGATCGGGAGGGTTGGGATCTACAGGATCAGGATCTCCGGGGTCATTGGGGTTGTATGAGTAGGGATCGGGAGGGTTGGGGTCTACAGGATCAGGATCTCCGGGGTCATTGGGGTTGTATGAGTAGGGATCGGGAGGGTTGGGGTCTACAGGATCAGGATCTCCGGGGTCATTGGGGTTGTATGAGTAGGGATCGGGAGGGTTGGGATCTACAGGGTCAGGGTCTCCGGGGTCATTCGGGTTGTATGCGTAAGGATCTGGAGGGTTGGGGTCAACAGGGTCTGGATCGCCTGGGTCATTAGGGTTATATGATACCACACTGTTTACATCAGGCTCAACAACTGTACCATAGAGTGCAAAGGAAGCCATTAAAATGGTAATGATAATAAGAACTTTCATAGCTCCCTCCATTTAAAAAGTAAACAAAAAACCACATCCTCTCTAATTATTTTAAACGTATTGCACCAAATCGTCAACCCGGAAATAGTTGTTAGATTTAATCGTTGAGTGATACGAGAATTGAAAAACCGGAGCAGCTTTTTGCTAACGTAAACTAACAGGCGTTCAGATCCTCAAATGATGGGTTGCTGCTTTCAATATCGGTGTTGAACGATGAGCGGTCGGAACAGAAAAGCAGATGGAAAATTGAGCATGATATTATCCCGGAACGACATCGTTAATTTGAGGAGATGAAAAAAGGGCGCGAAGGAGTTTTCCCTCGCGCCCTTTGAGTAGTCTATATCTCTTGCGGATCTATTCCCACTCGATTGTTGCGGGCGGCTTGCTGCTTATGTCGTAGCAGACGCGGTTGATATTCTTGACCTCGTTGATGATGCGGGAGCTTACATGCTTGAGGAATTTGTGATCGAAATCGAACCAGTCGGCTGTCATGAAGTCGTCTGTTTTTACAGCCCTGAGAGCGAGAACGTATTCGTATGTACGACAGTCACCCATAACTCCGACGCTACGGACGGGAAGCAGGACTGCGAAAGCCTGTGAGATTTCGTCGTAGAGTCCGGCATTCCTTATTTCAGAAATGAAGATATTATCGGCAAGGCGGAGAATATCGCATTTTTCCTTTGTTACCTCTCCGGGAATTCGAACGGCAAGTCCGGGACCGGGAAAGGGGTGGCGGAAAACGAGTTCTCCGGGAAGACCCAGCTTGAGTCCGAGTTCGCGAACCTCATCCTTGAAGAGGTCTCTGAGCGGTTCGAGAAGATCAAGCTTCATCTCCTCGGGAAGTCCTCCGACGTTGTGGTGGCTCTTGATAACCTTTGCAGGTCCCTTTGAAGAGGAAGACTCGATGACGTCGGGGTATATCGTACCCTGGGCGAGAAATGCGGCGCCCTCGATCTTTGCAGCCTCTCTGTCGAATATGTCGATAAATGTCTTACCGATGATCTTACGTTTCTTTTCAGGATCCGAAACTCCTGCAAGTCGATCAAGGAACTCCTTTTCAGCATCTACAACGATAAGGTTAACCCTGTCCTTGAAGTTTTTCTCAACCTCCTCCCTTTCGTTGAGTCGGAGAAGACCGTTGTCTACGAAGATTGCAGTAAGGTTTTTCCCGATTGCTCGGGCGATCAGGGCTGCGGCTACCGATGAGTCGACTCCACCGGAGAGTCCGAGGATGACCTTTTTGTCGCCGACTCTTTCCCGGATCTGCTCGATGCCGCGGTCGATGAAGTTTTCAACTTTCCATTCCGCTTCCGTATGGCAGATCTTGAAGAGAAAGTTACTGATCATTCTGCTTCCTTCGACGGAGTGGTTAACTTCCGGGTGGAACTGAACCAGATAGATCTGCTTTTCATCGTTGCCCACTGCGGCGTACGGAATTGAGTCCGTGCTAGCGATTGTGTAGAAACCTTCAGGAATTACCTCGACATGGTCGCTGTGGCTCATCCAGACCTGACTCTCCTCCGAAACGTCTCTGAACAGAGGTGAGTTCGGAGCGTTGTTCTTTATGATGGCTCTTCCGTACTCACGACGATCCTGGGAAAGAACCGTTCCTCCGAGTTTCTTCGTCGTTATCTGCATACCGTAGCAGATTCCGAGGATGGGAATTCCAAGTTCGAATATCTCATCGGGAAGGCTCGGCGCGTCAGGATCGCTGACAGAGTTTGGTCCGCCCGAGAAGATAATTCCTTTGGGGTTGAATTCCTCAATGAAATCAATTGATACGTCGTAGGGGTGGAGCTCGCAGTATACGCTCATTTCCCTGATGCGGCGGGCGATCAGCTGGTTGTACTGGGAACCGAAATCAAGTATTAAAATCTTGTCCATATAACCTCCAAAATGTAAGAATCTTTTAATCGGAGCTAAATCTAGCATAAATTTTATAATTTTGCAATTAATGATCCTTTTGATAGAGTCGTTGCCTGCTGTGAAATCGAAATGATCGTTATAAAATAGTTTTCACTACATCGCAATAACTGCAGCTGTTGATCAAAATTTAAAACGAATTTCTTCACGTCTTTTCGATTTCTTACATTATAATAGGGATTCCACCCGGATAATCTTTGACGGACCCGTTTGCAAAAGACGGATTTCCATTACAAATCCATACCCGCGGCCCACTTTTGTATAAGTTATCGATCAAAATCCACGGATACCAACCTCAAATTAAGATAAACTCTCCTTGTCACCGGGACTTTTCATAAACGAAGAGCTTTTCGGGTAACGCTCGTTAATAAAAACCAATTCCGCTTGTACTAAACAGGGAAAGAGATCTGTTGAATCGCAGTTGAGGTTCGGCAAGTCAGGAGCCTGTCGGAGGCTCGTACTTGATTGACGAAAAGGGTGCAAATGTCCGATAGATCGGAGATTTTCAGACTGCAAGGAGGAGTCCGAAGAGCCTTCGGAAGAGGTTATTTTTCTTGACTTTTCGGCTGAAAACAATAATTTTGGCTAGTATATTGCCGTTTTTGTATGGTTTTTATACATGATTAAATTTTTATAAACCAGGAGTATTAAATGAATTTTCTTCGGAAATTTGTCGGAGACGATCTTCAGACTATTTCAGAAAAGAGAACAGGAGGCCTTAACAGGCTGGACAGGCTCTCTCTGTCATTCATACTGATGTTGACGTTAGTCCTCTATCTTGTGGGAATCAACTACATGTTTCTTGACCCCTGGGAGAACCACTACAGCCAGGTGGCCGTCGAAACAATGAATCACAACGCTGTTTTCCGGTTGTGGTTCAACAACTCCAACAACTTCTGGTCAAAACCGCCGCTTCTTTTCTGGATGCTGATGCCCTTCTACAAGATTCACGTCAGCGAGTGGATGGGGCGACTTCCCATCATCCTTCTGTCCATGGGGTGTCTCGCCGGATTCTACATGATGGTATCCAGGCTCATGACACGCCGTACGGCTCTTTTCTCCACCCTTCTTCTCATGATGTGCCCCCAGTACTTCATGCTGAGCCGTCAGGTGATGGTTGATCTTCCGTTTCTCGCCTTCAACACACTGGCGATGCTCAGCCTCGGTCTCTACTACTTCGGAGATTTTGATGAAGAGGATCGCATATCTTTCCGATTTTTCAGTATCGGACGACGGGACTTCTACATCTTTCTCTTCTACTTTTTCGAAGGTTGGGCATTCCTTGCAAAGGGACTTCTCTCCATAGTTGTTCCCGGTGCGGCCCTTTTCATATACATGCTGCTGAGCGGCAACTACTCCATACTCTTCAGCTGGAAGCATTTGAAGAAGCATCTTCTCGGAATTCTCGTATATCTTGCTGTTCTTGCCCCGTGGGTACTCTACATGTGGTACGATGCGGGAAACAGATTCATGGAGCGTTTTTTCATATTCCACCACTTCAAGAGAGTTGCCGGGACAATACACAAACCAAACGATCTTTTTACACTCTACATAAGAATTCTGGCCTACGCCTCGTTTCCCTGGGTTATGTTCATACCCCAGGCGATATACCGTTTCTTCAACAAACCGAAGGAGGAGGGTTCCTTAGCCAGAAATCTTTTTCTCTTCAGCTTTTTTGCAGGTCCCTTTTTCTTTCTCGCTTATTCATCCACCAAGTTCTACCACTACATTGCTCCTACCCTTCCATTTCTCATGATCATGGTGGGCTCGTACCTGGATGGATTCTTTAACGAAAAATGGGACAAGGCAAAGGCGCTTGAGGTTGTGACCGCTCTTCTCATCATGGGTGCCGTGGCGAGGGATATCGGAAACAAGAAGGCTGTCCTTGTTCACATAGTAACCTTCTACCACGGAAGACAAGTTCCGTCGATGGTTGATTTTATTCCGGTTATGGCGGTGATTTTCGCTCTCTTCGGTATCGCACTTTTCCTCACCCTTTTCTGGAAGAGGTATAGAAAGTACGCTGCCCTGGCACTCTTCTTTTTGGCCGGCAGTTTCATCATTTACTACAACGCAAGAGTTGTTCCCGCCGTTGCGAGAAGCTACTCGCTCAAACCGCTCTACGAGAAGTACGTGGAGCTCAGTCCTGAGAGGGCGCCTATTGCCGATTACTACAAGTGGCTCAGGAAGTCCGTCAGTTTCTGGTTTACGGCGAACAATGAAACAGTTACCTTTCTCGGTTCCGATAAGGAGAAAAAGGTTCTGCGATTCTTTAAAAAGCCGGGAACACGCTACGCAATAATGAGAACCAGCGACAGGAAAAGATTCGACAGCCTCATGAAGAGAATAAATAAGAAGACCCGAACCGTTGCAAAGGTTCCCCACAACATTCTCGTCGAGGTGTCGGGTGAAGGGGTGAAGAGAAGCCTCAAGGATGCAAATAAATACATAGTCGGAGAGATTCCGGAGGACTCCGTAAAAGTCGGGGCTGTTTTCGATAACGCGATTGAGCTTCTCTCCTACAGGATAGTGAACGGAACCACTGAGGTTGAAGAGGGTACCACAGTGAAGGTTGATCTCTACTTCAAAGCTCTCAAGGACAACATAAAGCGCGACTACAAGGTGTTTGTCCACAACGAGGGTGACGTTCAGATGAAAAGGACCAAGGAAGACAAGGATATGGCCGACGGATTCTACCCCACCTCCTACTGGAAGAAGGGAGAAGTCGTTCGTCATACGATGAACGTACGTATCCCGAGAAACACGGGAAACAACTTCTACACGAGTTTCAACGGTATCTTCGAAGAGGAGTACCGTGCAAACATAACCAACTATCAGGATGTTCCCAACGATGGGGATAACCGGCTCAGACTTATTAAATTTACAATAAAGAGGTAGGAATGGCAGAACTTCTTGCTCCTGCAGGAAATCCCGAAAAGCTCCGGTGGGCGATTCGCTACGGCGCGGACGCCGTCTATTTCGGGATAAAACAGTTCTCTCTCAGGAGTTTTGCAGGAAACTTTTCACTGGAGGAGGCCGAAGAGGCTTTCAAGCTTCTTCATAAAGAGGGTAGACAGGGCTACGTAACCCTCAACATCTATCCGTTTTCAGAGGAGTACGATGAACTTATCAAATCGGCTCACGTCCTTGAGGAGATAGGTGCCGATGCGTTGATCGTATCCGATCTTGGAGTACTCAACGAAATCAAGAAGGCGGGAGTCAAGACGCCGCTTCACATCAGCACCCAGGCCAACACGGTGAGCAGCCGAACGGCTCTTGCGTACCGTGATCTCGGTGCCAAGAGGGTAAACCTGGCGAGGGAACTCTCCTTCGATAGAATAAAGAGAATCCAGGAGGAGATAAAGGGCGAGGGGATCGAGACGGAGGTTTTCATTCACGGAGCCGTATGTTTCTCCTACTCAGGCCGCTGCGCAATAAGCGACTACATGACAGGTAGGCGTGCGAACCGAGGTGAGTGCACCCACCCCTGCCGCTGGAATTACAAGGTTATGGAGGAGAAACGCCCCGGAGAGTACCTTCCGGTTTTTGAGGATGACAGGGGACTCTACCTCTTCAATCCTAAGGAGCTTGCCCTGTTTCCCTTCATGCGGGATCTTGCGGAACTCGGAGTGGACTCGTTCAAACTGGAAGGCCGCATGAAGTCGATCCACTATCTCGCATCTGTGCTATCCCTCTACCGCCGCATTCTCGACGGGGAGGAGATCTCATTCGAGAGGGCCATGGAGCTTCTGGGACGTGTCAAGAACAGAGGATACGGGTTCGGATTCATGAAGGGCGATGTGACTCCCGAGGATTACGGATGGGATACGGACACATCGGAATCCACCTCCCTTTTCCTTGGGAACGTTCTTGAAAAGGACGAGGAAGGTAAGGTTATCGTCGAGGTGAGAAACAAGATTCTTGCCGGAGAAACAGTGGAACTTCTCCTCCCGGGAGGAAAAATCACCTCACTCGAACTTCCCTCGGAACTCGAACTTAAAGGAAAGGGATTTCGGGAGTTTGCCAACCACGGCGACTATGTGAAGCTTGACATGGATCTCGATCCGTATACTATCCTGCGAAGGGTAGAGATATGAGTTGGCACAGACTTGTCAGGGTTCACAAATCAAAGAATGTTCTCATTCACTACACACTTGAAGGGTACGACAATGCAGGAGTAACCTCCACGCTGACTAAGGATGGAGACTACCTGATTCTAGACTTCACGACCACCGATTCGGCTTCCTATTTTTACGACAGGGCTGTCGAAGCGGTACTGAAAGAGGTGCTTGGTGAAGAGAATTCTTAGCCTGCTTTTTCCGATACTGCTCTTTTCGCAGTTTCTCGCCGCTTCAACCGAAGGTCGCATTGAAGGGGATGGAATTCCCTCGCTGCGTGGAGATTTCGGTCTTGAATATTCCGAAATGCTCTACGTTGCGCCTGTGGCACAGTACTACGCCGTTGATTTCGGGCTTTTCACATACCGCTACCGCTACAGCGGAATCGTGCTTGGCGGAATGGCCCAGTGGATCGACGGCGACTATGTGTCAGGAACCATCGGAGTTCGTTTCCTTATGGGGGGAGACAGGGATTTCACCCGTTTCGCCTTCGGTGTACTGCCGGATATCAACCTCCAGGCCGGATCCCGCACAGGCGGATTCTGCATGTCTGTAAGATCTCCCTTTTTTCTGCCCTCGGGAGGAAGCAAAAGCATCGATCTCGAAGGAGGAGCAGGAGTCTACTATTCGCCTCTTCCACATGTTACCGTCAAGGCTCAGCCCGGATTCGGATACCGATTCGGTGATGAGGACGGTTTTTTCTTTAACTTTATGTTTTCCATGGAGGCATACCTTTGGAGATAACAACCGATCGCCTGCGGGAGATTGAAAAGCCTGGACGTTACCTGGCTCCCTTCATTCCTCTGCGGGACAGGGGAGAACTCTCTTCCGACAGGAAGGTACTGATCGTTTTTCCCGACCTTTTCGAAGTGGCCCAGAGCCATATGGGAATTAAGATAATCTACGAACTCTTTACCGAAAGGGGAATTCTTGCGGATTTCGCCTTCGGATTCAGACCGGATATGGAGAAGGTTCTGCGTGAAAAGGGGGGAATGGAATCGCTTCTCTATGGAATCGACGTAAGGGAATTCGATCTCATCTGTGTCAGTTTTCAGTATCAGCTGCAGTTTCCCACATTCCTCCGCATGCTCGACGTTGCGGGAATCAAGAGACATGCCGCAGAAAGAGGTGATGACTCACCTTTGATCATTGCCGGAGGTCCGGTAATGACAAATCCGGAAATAACCAGGAAGTTTGTGGATTTCACCTTCATAGGGGAGATCGAGCCGATATTCGGTCAGCTCTGCGACGCGCTTTACGAAGAGAACAGGGACGGAAGGAAAAGCCGGATGGAGCAAATCGCCGGTTTCTATCCGAGTCTTTCGGAGCCCTCGGAGAAGGCTCGACGTGTCGTTGTGGCAGATCTGGACACAGAGGGAGTAAACCCGACCCATACTCCGGTGTTCGGAATGAGGACAGTTCACGACCGTTTTGTCGTCGAAATCCAGCGCGGCTGCACAAGAGGGTGCAGATTCTGCATGGCGGGAAGTTTCTACCGTCCCCACAGAGAGCGCTCCGCCGGAGAAGTCGCTTCCATACTTGACAGCTCCGTAATTCCCTCCGGATGCACTGACGCCGGATTTCTCTCACTCTCCGCCGGAGATCACAGCCAGATAGAAGAGCTCCTCGACAACGCCCTCGGGGCGGGAAGACGTGAGTTTTCCGTCGGTCTTCCCAGTCTAAGGACCGAAACGCTGTCGGAGGATATCGTAAAACTTATCGGAAGGGGCAGAAAGGGCGGATTCACCCTTGCACCCGAATCCGGAAGCGAGAGGTTGCGCCGGGTAATCAACAAGGGAAATACGGACGAGGATCTGATCGATGCCGTGCACAAGATATTCCGCCACGGCTGGCAGCACATAAAACTCTACTTCATGCTCGGTCTTCCGACGGAGACTGAGGAGGATCTGAACCTCACCACCCAGCTGATAAAGAAAATCTGCGGAATTGCGAGGAACTACGGCCGGAGAAATTCCGTCACGGCATCCTTTTCAACCTTCGTTCCCCAGCCTTTCACACCTTTTCAGTGGGAAAGAATGGCCGATATCGATGAAATCAGGGAAAAACAGTCCGTTCTCAGGCAGAATCTGCGAGGAATGAAGAATCTTAAACTGGACTGGCACGATCGCTTTGTCTCCAACGTCGAGGGAATGCTCAGTCGTTCAGGAAGCGAGATGAGTCCCGTGATCGAATATATTTCCGATCACATGCAGGATCTTCAGACCTGGTCCGAGGGATTCAGCTACGAAATGTGGCTAGAGGCCATGGAGCAGGCTGGAGTCGATCCCAAAGCTCAGATTGCAGAAAGGGATCCGGAAGTTCCGCTTCCGTTCGAATCGATCGATCTTGGAATTACGAGAGAGTTTCTCCTCAGGGAACGTGAGAACGCCTACAACATGGAGACCACGGGAGACTGTGCGGTCGACGGCAAGTGCAGGGCGTGCGGTGTGTGCGACATGAAGAAGGTTAAGCCGGTTCTTGGAAAAGAGAAGGCACAGACTGCGCCTGAATCTGTAAAATCTGAACCCGAGGACGATTTCAACCGCGGCAACGCATATCCCTTCCTCTTCAGATTCACAAAGAGGGACCGGGCCAGAAGCGTCGGACATCTCGACACCGTAGCCTTCATGATCAAGGGATTTCTCATGGCTGAAATGCCGATTCTCTACTCCGAAGGATTCCATCCGATGCCGAGACTTTCCCTCATCGACGCGCTTCCCGTAGGCGTTGCTTCGGAAGAGGAGGCAGGAATCGTGTGGCTCAAGGAGGATATGGGTGAGAAAGAGACGGTTGAGAAGCTCAACAACCTCTTCCAAACCTGCGGAATCACCTTCACCTCATTCGAAATGGTGAAAAGAGAGGGCGCCAAGACGTTCGAAAAGAAGCTTCGAAAGTTGGAGGCGATAAACTACCGCATTGATTTCGAAGATGAGAAGAGCTGCCAGGATTTTGCAGCGTCATACGAAGGCGAAACAAGTAGAGACGGTAAAACTGTCCATCTCGCCTACGATCCCGCAAAGGGATCGCTTCTCAAGAAGATGGAAGGATTCCACGGTTACGATGTGACAAAACTTCCGTCCATTCCGAATGAACTTGTAGACGAATACCGTGCCTGAAAAACCTCTTAACCGATGACAATTCAACTCGGGCCCGATTCTTTTTTAAGCTTTTAAGTGAAAATCAGGCGGGCCCGACGAAACTGTTTCTCAAAGATCTGAGGAATCTTTCACTGTGATTTCCCTTTTTCAACCTCTTTCATATTCAGTTCTTCTGGGGAAAAAGATAGTTGCCGGAAAACGGGTGCCGTCAGAACAGGGATATCTTTTCAGGGCACAATCTGAATGCGATTTTCCAGGAAATTTTTAAAATATTCCGGATACGTTTGTTGGGAGGGGTGGGAAATTTTTCTTGAAGCCGTCTTTTCACAGAATAGACGGAATTTAAGATTTTTCATTCTACTCAAGCCAGTCTGTTCAATTTGAAAAGATGGTACTCTTCATCTTAAATTCGATCTGCTGATGAAAGGAAATATCAGTTACAATTTTCTCAGTAACCGGGGCATCTCAACTTATTTCGTGCAATCCTGCAAATGGTTTTTCAATAATAACTTAATAGGCTTCATTTGATTCAATAACTTGATACTATTGATGATGTTCTGTCGAATTAACGGAGTCCTCATGTATCTCTATCTTGTTCTTAACATTGGAATTATCTTTGTTCCACTTCTGCTCACCTTTGAGAAGAGGGTTCGTTTCTACAGCTTTTTCAGGGAGACACTTTTTTCGATTTTTTCAGTCGGTACCATTTTCATTATCTGGGATATTCTCGCGGTTCGAAGAGGACACTGGAAATTCAACCCGGAATATATATCCGGTGTCGAACTGTTCAATCTCCCGATTGAGGAAATTTTCTTTTTTATCACTGTACCCTATGCCTGCATTTTTATTTATCAATGCATGGTTTACTATGTGGAAAAAAAGGTGCTCAGGATCCCGCCTTTTCCTTTTCAATTGGCGGCGATAATCATGATGTTATTCGGTGCGTTACAGTTTTCGCGCGAATATACCTCCCTGGTATTGATCTTTACGGGAATTGTACTGTTCTTAATAGGTACAATCGGAAAGGACGTTGTTCCGGTTAATCGCTTTTTCTATTCTTTCGGCATTTTTTTCATTCTCTTCTTGGGAATCAATTCGATCCTGACTTCGATGCCGGTTGTCATATACAGTGATGATATGATTTCGGGATTGAGGTTGGGAACAATTCCAGTTGAGGATTTTTTCTACAACTTTTCCATGCTCACGCTTCATATTCTCATTTTTGAAAAGGTGAAGACTCTTTTTCGCCGAGCCAGGAGAGGGAAGCGGGTGGCGGTTATAGGTGCCGGTTTCGGTGGTCTTTCAGCATCGATCAGGCTTGCCCATGAGGGATTTGAAGTTCACGTCTATGAGAAGAACTGCGATCCGGGGGGAAAGGCTGGTAACCTGGTTCTCGAAGGTTACAGATTCGACACCGGCCCCTCCCTTTTCACAATGAAGAGTGTGTTTGAAAAGCTGTTTTCAGATGTGGGCAGGGATTTTAATGACTATGTGAAATCGAGGAAGATGGATCTGATCTGCCGCTACTTCTATGAAGAGGGAAATGTTGTCGACGGTTACAACTCCAGTGAAAAACTGGCAAGGGAAATTGAAGAGAATACGGCAGACGATGCCGGTTCTGTCGGTGATTACTTGAAAAGGGTACGGCAGATGTATGAAGTTGGATCAAGGCTGTTTCTATACGATAATCCCTGGAAGATCCGCAACATCTTCCATCCATCTTTTCTAAGAGCCATTCCGAAATTGTGGAAGCTTGCCCCTTTTTCGAATGTACATGATTTCAACAGCAGGTATTTCAGTGATCCAAAAACAGTTCAGCTGTTCGACAGGTACGCTACCTATGCAGGTTCTGATCCGTATAGAGCTCCCGCAGCACTTGCAATGATTCCGGCTGTGGAATACGAAGATGGAGCGTACGATCCTGAAGGGGGAATATTTTCACTGACAATGGCGCTGTTCAGGCTGGCGAAGGAGAAGGGGGTTGTTTTCCACTACAACTGCGAAGTGGAGAAAATCGCGACGGAGAGGGGGCTTTGCAGAGGAGTTGTTGTCGACGGGAAGCTTATTCACTCAGATGTAGTCGTTTCCAACTGCGATGTTACATATACATACAGAAACCTAATAAAAACTCCCGTCGCAGCAGGAAAGAGATACGGGAAGATGGAGCCCTCCAGTTCGGGAATAGTTTTCTACTGGGGCATGGGAAAGTGCTTTGAGAGACTTCGACTGAACAACATTTTCTTTTCAGGTGACTATCGAGACGAGTTCAATAAGATCTTCATGGAAGGCAAGGTTTCGGATGATCCGACCATCTACATAAACATAACTTCCAAGACAAATCCGGATGACGCTCCCGAGGGTTGTGAAAACTGGTTTGTCCTTGTAAATGCACCTTATGCAGTCGGACAGAAAATGGAGAAAACAGTTCGCCGAGTAAGGAAAAACACAATAGATAAGCTGGAAAGGATTCTGGGGGAGGAGATCGAATCGAATATTGTGGTTGAATCGATACTGACTCCCAAGATACTGGAGAAAAAATTTTTTGCCAACAGGGGAGCTATCTACGGAATTTCATCAAATTCAAGAATGTCGGCTTTTTTCAGGCAGAAACAGAGGAGTACGGATTTCAGGGGGCTCTACTTCTGCGGGGGAAGTGCCCATCCTGGAGGCGGAATGCCTCTTTGCGTTCTTTCCGGAATTATGGCTGCGGAGGAGGTTTTGAGAAATGAACTGGAAAAGTGAGAAATTCCAGCTCTTTTTAATGATCTCAATCTTTGCGCCGGGAACAGTTGGACATCTGATTTCGGAGCTGAGACCTTTCATTCTTCTTATCACTCCCTATATTCTGCTGTTTTTTATTCTCCTGATTTTAATCCCGATAGCACAGAAAAGCAGGAAGGCTCTCTACTGGTTCCTTGTTACATATGTCGTGACCTTTGTTCTCGAGGTCGCAGGTGTAAAAACGGGGGCTGTTTTCGGATTTTACCACTACGGATCTTCCCTGGGACCGAAGTTGGAGGGAGTTCCTCTGATAATCGGCGCAAACTGGGTTGTCGTGGTTCTCGGAGCTATAGTTCTCGCCGAGAAGATCAGCGACAGAACCATCTGCATCGTTATGATTACGGGAGCGATATCCACACTTTTTGATTGGATTATGGAGCCTGTTGCCGTTGAGCTTGACTACTGGAGCTGGCATAACGGCGTTATTCCTATGAGAAACTATGTAGCCTGGTTTCTCATAGCCTCGCTGGCGACCGGCTTCTACAGGTTCTTAAGACTGAAGGTCGGAACCCGAACACCTCTTTTCTATCTTTTTGTCCAGATCATTTTTTTTACGGTTCTGAATATCTTCTAACCCTGCTCAACACTTCTGTCGCTTAAGCGGAGGCCGTTTCCCGGGCCAGAGGACTATTTCAGCTTTCCGGATAATCGAGCTTTCCGGTGCCGATAAAATATGAAACGAATTAAAGTTAAAAAAATTACATTTCTGATAGCTTATGGTGTATGGCTCCGCCAGGATGAATATTTGTTGATTAGGAAAAAGCTCAGGTTTTTAGGGGGTAAATTGAAGTTAGTCCTGATTTAGCAGTGCGGCCATGAGCGTGTGAGTTTTGATTTGAATCTAATTTAGTCGGACTGCGGGTTTGAACTTGTTAATATAGAGTGGTGACAGTAAAACGCAGTGATAACATGATGCTAGTGGCAATAAATATCATGATGTCTCCCTTTGATAAAGGCAGTGACGTACGTAAATATTAAATAGGACTAATAAAGAATACTTACCTTGCGAATATATTATGTAATAGTGATTAAAAATAATTGAGAACCAATATTTGAAATAATCGCTAATTAGATTTGGTTATTTATAAGCGTTGATAAAAAAACATGCAATTTGCAAATATTTTTCCAAAATGATACAAATTTCTTGACAAAATAGCCGAAAAAATGGTAGATAAATGTTGTGTCCTGAACTAAATAAAAAGTTGTCTGGTGACTTTCAACAAAAGACAAACATGAACGAGCTTTTCCAGATGACGGTTTTCTGGTTCAGGACGCTTTCTTTTTAATCTTCTCCTTTTTCAATTTTACTTTTCAGGGTGTTTTCTCTTACTATTCCGGGATGTTTTGTCCACAATTCAGCCGTCTTTTCGGTGGTGTTTTAAACTCTGCAAAAAAAGAATTTCAAAAAGTCGGATTACACCAGCCTGACTGTATAAAATTGATGTGAATTCTGATTTGTTTCTCAATACACCCCCAAATCAAGCTCTCCTGTTTCATATCGGTTGTCAAATCAAATTTGAAAATCGTCTTTTTTTCCCACTCTACACACTCAGCAAGGGTCTCTCTGTATACAATACAAAACAAAATTGACAACCACATTGATTTACTGTAGCTTCTCCATGATGAAACGGGGGTGTTTCTCGGAAAATTGTATGTTTTTCATGTTATATTTAAAAATTAAGGGAGTGGAATGAAAAATCTGTCATCTATAATTTTATTTCTGTCGCTGTTTATATGCTTATCATGCGGCGATCAGATGAATTCGGTAAAGATAAGCAGACCGGAAGCAGTCGAACAAAACGATACGGCAAAGGAGGCTGATTCCGATCATGCCCATAACGGCAAGGGGGATCCTGACGACGACACAGATCTGCCGACCGATGGGAGTGGGAACAGTGCAGACGATGAAGATTCCATTGACGGTGGCACTTCAGATCTCGATCCTCATGAGGGTAATGATGATAACTCCAGTGATAAACCCGATTCCGAAGAACCTGAGTGTAACGAGGGGGAAACGGGGTGCGACGGAAATGATGCAATGGTCTGTTACAATGGAGCCTGGCAGTTTAAAAAAAGTTGTGCAACAGATGGCCTCGAGTGCAGCGGTGGCAACTGCCTGCCGAAGGAACCGGATTGTGGAAACGGCAAGGTGGAACATGGGGAGGTTTGCGACGGTGAGAGTAGAAAGTGTAGTGAAATAGGCGACTACACCGACGGCATCTCGAAGTGTCTGAGCGACTGTTCCGGCTGGGACACCGATCCATGCTCAAAAAAAGCAGATCACTCCGGAGTAACCATTTCGGGCAATCTGAAGCTGTACCATCCCGGCAACATCCCGGGCTATGAATATCTTTCCGGTAAGTTGATGCCTTGTACAAATTCCGGATCCGACATTTCATCACCATACGGGTCCATGATTGTCGACGTTTCGAACAAGCCGGTGGCGTCAAGCGCCGACAGTGCGGAACTGCATATGGAAAGATTTATCAGAGGTAGCGTTGATTCAATCTCTTTTAATGGTGAGAATGCCGCATCCGCTGTTTTCTTCGATGGGAAAGATATGCATGTCGTCTCATACGGCATCGAGAATCAAAAAGCCTCCAACCCTGTGGCCTTTCTACTGCTTCCCGAAAATCGGGACTCAAAGATTTCCGTGGGTCTCGGCTCCGGTAAAGCCCTGGCCTACGTTGCGGATCTCGATCTGGAAACGGGTGATGTTAAGTGCTACCACGCTTTGGCCTTGGGGGAACTCTTTTTCGACTACGACGGTGAACTTCCCGGCAATCCGAGTGATTCCAGACTGGATTTCAATGGACCTGTCTACGATGGTGATACGGTCCTTGCGATAAACGTTTCAACAGACGGAGATGGGGTGCAGTCCACCGGATATTTCACGCATTCCGTGAGATCGGAAAGGTCCGAATCGGGTTCAAATTTTTCACCCGGATTTATTCCCGGCAGGATAATTCCTGTTCCCGAAGGGGTGGGACCGGAGGATCTTGTGAAAAAGAATCGAAACACAGAGCGGGCATCGGTCGGAGACAAGGAGAAATTTTATGTGAGCAACGATACTGAGGAGAGCGTCTATCTTGAGGCAAAACTTCTCTACGTCGGTGATCACTGCGAGATCTGGAGCACTTCGGACAGTGTCGGTTCCTTCAGAGCCGAACAGATAGGAAAGGAGTTCGACGGCAGGATCTTTCCCCTTGTTACGAATAACTTTTACAACCCCGAGTTTACAAACAGCAGAATAGGAATTCTTTTTTCAGATCTAGGTGAATTCGCCGCAGGATACTTTTCTCCGGCCGATTTTTTCGAGAGGGACAGCCAGTACAATCCCTACTCCAACAACAGGGAGATGGTCTACCTTACAACCAGGTATGACTATCCGTCCGGAGACGGAGCTCTCTCAACTCTCACACATGAGTTCCAGCACCTTGTGCACAGCAAGCGCAACATAATATTCGAAGAGGATTACAGTTCCGGAGAACTCACATACAGATGGATCGACGAAGGACTTGCCGTCTCCTCGGAGCATCTCTACGGCGGTGTGCAGCAGGATATGATCGGCATATTCAACGAGAATTATGCCTCCGCTCCAGGCGAAGGCCACTCTCTACTCTACTGGGATTACTACGACAACGACAAAGTGTATACCAACTATTCCCTCGCCTATCTGTTTTTCCAGTACCTTCGAATCCAGGCTGGACAGGGGGCTGTTATCTACAGTGAAATAATCGAGTGCACGGAGAACGACTATCGCTGCGTAGAGCAGGTGGTTCATAAATACATTGACGAAAACAAGAGCTTTGCCGATTTCATGGTGGACTTCAGGCTTGCGCTTCTCCTGAACGATCCCACCGGACCCTACGGATTTCACAACGAGGCAGGATTCGATTTTAAACCTTCCTATTTCGGAGGAACAAAGGCGGATCTCAGAGGAGGGGGAGCCATCTACATCAACTCCTATGAAACTTTCAGCGAACCTGCCGGAAAGGGAAGCAATATCCGCTTCGTCGGTGTAAAAACCAGATAAATTCATTAGGGATCAGAGCATCTTTCTGATTCCAACAAAATCCCAAAATCATATGCAGTAAGTAAAGTAATGTTTTTTAAATGTCAAAAATTGACATGAGTGATTACATAATGTATTTGTCAAAGCTGTTGTTTTTAGTGAACAACGGATACATCTGGGAAGGGATATTTTTCTAAAGGGGGGATTTATGAGGGTTAACTGTTTTATTTTTTTGATCATTTCTATCTTGGTGCTTGTGTCCTGCGGCAGCGACCAGCAGACCAACAATGGAAAAGGGACATCCACCACAGATAAGGGCTCGGCGGAAGGTTCTTTCGAAAATTCCGATTCAGATACCGGCAGTGATAGTATCTCAGATAACGAGCCGGCTACGATGAAACCGGAGTGTGCGGAAGGAGAGAAGCGTTGTGTTGCGGATAAGCTGGAAAGTTGTTCGGATGGAAAGTGGACTCCTGTGGAGGACTGTTCCGCTCAAGGAAAAATCTGCAGCGACCGCGGGTGCGTTCTTCCCGAACCCCAATGCGGAAACGGAGTTGTCGAAGAAGGAGAGACCTGTGACGGCGGAAAGACCAACTGCAGCAAGATAGGAGACTATGAGGTTGGGATCATCAACTGCCTCGAGGATTGTTCCGGATGGGAAACCGATTCCTGCAAACTTTTAAGCAGGGCAAATATTTCAGGGAATGTTGCGCTCTACCATCCATCGGATGTTCCCGGGTTCGGCAACATATCCGAGGTTCTCGGTGTTGCCGCCTGTGATCCTGTCGACTCAATGGTCAAGATTCCCTACGGATCGCTGAGCATAAATGTTTCCGACAAACCGGTTGCATCGACTGCCGGTCATGCGCCGGAACACGATGAGCGTTTTTTAAAGGGAGTAATCGGCTCAATGCACTTCGATGACGATAAAGCCGCATCGAAAATTTTTATGAACAGCGGTGAACTGAATGTTTTTTCCAGCGGTAAGGATGATGTTGAGCAGAAGACTCCTTCTGTGGCTCTTAAAATTCGTATGGATTCATATTCAAAAACCGTAGTGGGTATTCAGAAAGGTCAATCATTTATCTACGTATACGAGAAAGAGCAGATTGCAGGCAGCATTAAATGTCTGCATGCAGTGGGAATCGGCGAGCTCTCCATTGACTATGAAGATGCATCCGAAAAGGGTGAAGGAAACAGCAAGACACCATTTGACGAATCCAATCTCGATTTCACAGGTCCCGTCTATGAGGGTGATACAGTCCTTGCAATTAATGTTGCGACAAGCGGAGAGTCGATCGAGTCCACAGGTACTATTCCCATGATGAGAAAATCTGGTGATCCGATTATCGAACCTCTTTCATTTTCCGATTTTGTTCCGGGAAAAAGAATACCGGTTCCCGAGGGAGTGGGTTCTGAAGACGTCGTGAGAAAAAGCCGCGGTTCCAGGGGCTCCGTCGGAGACAGATTTTCATTCTACGTCTCCAACGACTCGAATAACTACAGCCTTCGCGAAGCTGAACTTCTCTATGTTGGAAAGAGGTGCGAAGTTTGGAGTACAGAATATGTAGATAGAGAGAGAGCCGGGGAAATCGGCGAAGAGTTCGACACTAAAATTTTTGATCTTATTACGGAGAATTTTTACCGTCCCCAGTTCTCCAGGGACAAGGTGGGAATACTCCTGACCGATCTCGGTCAAAACGCGGCCGGTTATTTTTCTCCAGCCGACTTTTTTGAAAGGGATGGAAGCACAAATCCCCATTCCAACAACAGGGAAATCGTCTACCTGACGACAAACAACAACTATCATCTCGGGAAAGAAGTTTTTTCAACTCTCACCCATGAGTTTCAGCACCTTGTTCACAACAAGAGAAACGTTGTCGAGGAGGAAGATTACGGTACAACAAAGCTTCCCTACCGCTGGATCGATGAAGGACTGGCTGTATCATCAGAGCATCTGTTCGGCGGAGTCCAGTACGACAGGCTCCTCATTTTCAATGAAAATTACGAGGGAGCTCCCGGGAACGGACATTCGCTTCTCCATTGGGATTACTACGATTACAATAAAGTCCCAACAAACTACTCCCTGGCCTATTTCTTTTTCCAGTACCTTCGAATCCAGGCAGGACAGGGGGCTGATATCTACAGTGAAATAATCGAGTGCAGAGATAACGACTACCGCTGCGTAGAGCAGGTGGTCCATAAATACATTGACGAAAACAAAAGCTTTGCCGATTTCATGGTGGACTTCAGGCTTGCGCTGCTGATCAACAGTCCAGAAGGACCATACGGATTTAAAAACGAAGAGGGATTTGAGTTCGTACCATCCTACTTCAACGGTTCCAGCACCGATCTTCGAGGTGGCGGAGCAATATATATCCATTCCGACGGAAACTTTCAGGCTCCCACCGGCAGTGGTGACGATATCCGATTTGTCGGAGTCAAAATGAACAACCGGCCGAAATAAATAAGGATCTATTGTGCAGAACCACAATATCATATGCTGTTGAACAAACCCGGAGCCCCGGCAGGGGCAAAACCATTGTAGAAGTAATTCATAGACATTCCAAAAACTTTCACCACCTCAAATCAGCGGCACGATTCATCGCAAAAAAAATAATGAGCTTTACCAAACTGTTATGATTCTTTATAAACAAATATCCCGATCAATCCAGCCGCTGAATTTGTAAAATTAAAAATATCGAGCCGATAATAACGGTTTTCATGAATAGAATATTTTGTTTTTGCCTGATTCCGTAACGGAGGTATGAAGCATAAATGTTTTATGGTTGTATGGGCAACTGATAGAGTGTGGATAATGTTTTTGAATCACTGAGAAAAGTGTAGTAGACCAAATAATATTGCCATTATTTCAAATGAAAGGCGCGATCAAAATAATATTAAATAAAATAATTAATTTGACATATTTAACAAGTTGGTAATAATTCAAAATTTAGATTCGTTAAAAAATATAATGGAGTAAATAATGAGTTTTAAGAAGTTGGCAAATTTAAATATTATCTTTCTGTTTATTTTTGTCGCAGCCATGTTTGATACCCTTTTGGGTGGTGAAGAGCTTCTCGGCGATAAGGACAGCTATGAAAACGGCGGAGAATTTTCCGACAACGACTTCGATTCCGAGCAAAATGAGGAAGATCCCTCAGCATGGGAAGAGGAGCAAGGAAAAAAGGATAAAGCCGATTCCCAGAAATCATCCGGTGAAAGCCTCAATGCAGAGGATGAATCGTTTCTGGATAGCTCCATGCCCTATTATGAAGACTCTGAACAGGCCGATTCGATACCGAAGGGGATTGAAGGCATCATAATTCCACGTCAAGTGTGTATCGACTACAACCCCTGTCAGGCCCCGTCAAGATGCGTTCCCTATTACAATCCAAGCGGTCCGGTCATGTCCTACAAGTGTGTTTGTCCGGACGGATACTACAACAGTTCAAACACAACCTGCGACACCAATTTCAAGGCGAGCTACTCTTTCGACAGCGGAGTCTACAATTTCAACAACAAGCAGACGACCTTCACTCTTGTAGGCAGTGCTTCGGATGAAAACTACGGCATAGACAGCAAAGCGATAAAACTCAACGGAAACTCATATCTTCAATTCAGGAAAACAACCCAGATGGTTGCCGATTTTACCGTTTCACTTTGGGTTAAACCGACCCACAACGAAACCAATACAGTTATTCTTTCACAGGGTACCTATAGCGGTTCCGACATATTTCAGCTTGGGTACTACAGGACAGGTCAGATATATGTGGTGATAAACGGCAAGCACTACTACGATACCGAAAGCATGATGATGAACCGATGGCAGCATTTCGGTGTAATTTTCGATCACTACAAAGACGCCAGCAATAACGACAAAACAGCGATTAAAGTTTATCGCAACGATAAACTGATAATGACAAGGACCCACAGCGGAAAAATCGATACTTCTGCAGGATGCAAACTTGCCATCGGAGCCGAGTACAATAAGTCCTGCACTCCAAGCAACTATCTAAAAGGATACATTGACGAAGTTCTGATAGTTCCGGAGGTAAAGAGTGAATCCTGGGTTGTTGACAAGTACCGCCAACACTCGCCCTGCAAAAACGTAAATTGCGGCAGCGGAAAATGTTACATAAAGGAGGGTAGACCGGTAGCCCAGTGTGTGAAAATGGAGGCTTACTGGGATTTCGAATCGACGAGTGACAAAATCCACTCCTACGAATACAGACAGGGTACCGGCGGATCGATAAGCTACAGCACCACAAACAAAGTTCATGGAAGATCCATGAAACTTTCCAACAACGCATACGCCGAAATTCCAGCAATGCTTGACAATCCGCAGGAATTCTCAATGTCCATGTGGGTAAAACCGACACATCATGGAAACCAGGTTTTCATCGCCCGGCACAGGGCAAACGATGACAATGTTTTTGTTTTGGGGTTCTGGAACGAAAAGTTTCTCCTCAACATAAACGGCAGCGGTTATAACGCGCCTTCCGTATCCTTTGAAACAAATAAATGGCATCACGTAGCCCTGGTAGTCTCAAAAAACAGCACTGGAGATAAATCAATCGGAAAAATTTATAAAGACGGAAACAAAATATTTGATAGAACATTTCCAAATCTGATCAGGATGGAAGACGGTCATCCCATAGTGATCGGAATGGATTGGGATCCCAATTTCAAGAAAAACGATTTCTTCAACGGCTACATCGACGATCTCATCTTTTTCCCCAATGTAATAACTGAAAGCAAAATTCAGCAACTCGCAGGAATGAACGGTGAAAAAAAATGTGAGCTCGATGAAGCAGGGAACCTGATTGTGGGCAGCAACAGTGAAAGTTATCTTTCGTATAATTCTGGAATGTTTTCAGAAAAATGTGGCTGTACCGATTACGGGTATCATCTCGAATATAATGATGTAGCTGCAACTTATGTATGTTACCCGGAAACATTGTTAGTTGCTTGCAATGACAATGCCCCGGCAAACGCAACAAGCATACAGGCAGAAGTGCCCATTTATTGGAATTCCGGACAAGGAGTCTGGAGCGACCCCGCCGATTGCGACTGGACCTGCAACTCAGATTACCACAAAGAAGACAACAGCTGTGAATCAAATACGAAGACATTTCAATGCTCTGCCCCCGCAAATGCGACTCTAGAAAATCAGCAAGTTGAAATCACCTGGACCGGTACAGGATGGACGAATCCCGATTGCCGATGGACCTGTAACCCTGGCTACCACACCGAAGACAACCAGACATGTACATCCGATTATAAAGATTTCGACTGCATCTCTGCAGGAGTTCAATATCCTGAGCATGCTGCACCGGTAGAAAAAAAAGTAAACCTCCATTGGGATGGAGGTTGGCCGGATGTACCGGTTTGCGGCTGGGCATGTGTTTCCGGATTCCACATCCCCAATGAAAATCCAAATATCTGTGTCGACGATACAAAGCCGGCACCTTGCCCCAATTCGGCACCTGTAAATGGAAAGCTTGATGCCGACGAATCAACAGTCACATGGAACGGAAGCGATTGGAGTGCACCACTTGATTGCCCCTGGAGCTGTAATGCCGGATACCACAAAGAAAATGACAAATGTGTTTTCAACACTACAAAAAAATTATGTACCGTGCCGCCGGAAGATGCACCTGCCAACGCCTACTGGGTTATAGGATATGTAGATACTCCATGGGTAAATGGCGCATGGCAGACAAAGCAATGCACCGACTGGCGATGCAATACCGGATTCCGAAAGCAGGGTGATCAGTGTGTTAACATTGCAAACGACTCAATCACTCTAGAAGCTGTTTTTCCGTTAGATAACGCTACAGTCAACTCAAAACCGGGTACTTTAAGCTGGAAAGGCACCCATTCTGCCGGAGAAAAGCTTTTTTATTCGGTATATCTTGTAAAAAGCGACTTAACAGAAACTCCTCTCTGTAGTCACACCGAAAAAAGCAGCTGCCCCTTTGATATTCCGATTTCCGGAGCCGATTTCTCATGGAAAGTCGTCGCCGAAGACAACTACGGAAACACAGCCGAAGCAACATGGAGTTTTGATCTCACTATTGACACGTCAGTGGTTCCCGAATGGAACAGCAAGGATACTCTCATGATTTCATCCGTAACCGATAGCTGCATTACACTCGGATGGAATCGGCCGGAAAACTCCAACGCCACACTTCAGTACAGGCTGGAAGGGAAGGATAATTCCCAGGGGCTGCTTCGTGCATTCTTCAGGAGCAGTGTCGGTTTTAAGGATTTACCGATCGTAATCAGCGGATCAAAAAGGGACTTTGAGATATGTGAACTTGAAAAAAATACAAACTACACATTCACGCTCAAGGCGTTGAACGAGCCTGTCGATGTCGAGTCCCAGATATGGGGCACTGCGAAGGCGATAACAGTTTCCTATGATTTCAATGGTGTCGAAATCACTGAAATTCCCGATCAGGATATCGCTGAGCACACGGAATCCATGCTGGATAATGTAAGTTTCCTCTTTGAAGGCGAAAACGCAGTTCAAAAAGGCGTAAAAAAGGATGTAATTACGGAGAATCGTGTCGCCGTTATAAAAGGTCGATTGATAGCGCCGAGAGCAAATAATTCCCAGGAGTTGAGCGCCGAACCACTTTCCGGAGTCACAATTTCCATAAAAGATCATCCCGAATTCGGTTACACCTACAGCCGTGCCGACGGAAAATTCGACATGGTCGTCAACGGCGGCGGAATACTCAGCCTGATTTTTGAAAAAGACGGACATCTTTCCGCACAGCGTCAGGCGTCAACCGGATGGAACGAGTACACACATCTTGATGATGTGGCGATGAAACCCATGACCACAACAAAAACCGAACTCTCCCTGAACGGCAACACAATCAACCACCAGCTCGTGGAAAGTGATGAAACAAGAGATGGCAGAGGAAACAGGAAAACCTCAATGGTTTTTGATGAAGGCACAGAAGTTGTCGTAACACTCCAGAGCGGAGAAAAAAGGGTAATCGACAGCAATTTCAACATAAAAGCATCTGCAACGGAGTACACAACCGGAAGCGACGGCCCGGCAGCAATGCCCGCAAAACTTCCGCCAACAACAGCTTACACCTTCTGCTCAGAGCTGGCGCTAGATTTTGCACCGAAAGACAGCAACACTGAAAAGCTGACAAAAGTAGAAAAAATAGAGTTTTCAAAACCCGTTTACGTCTACGAAGACAACATAATAAACGCACCCGTCGGCTCAGTTGTCCCCAGCGGTTACTACGACAGGGAAAAAGCCCAGTGGGTCCCCTCCGAAAACGGATTGGTAATCAAACTCCTCAGTACAGATGGAGGCGTAGCCCATCTTGATGTGGATGGCGATGGAGTTGAAGACACCGGCGAAAAACTCACCCACTACAAAATCACACCGGAAGAACTTGTAAAAATAGCGGAAATTGCCCAGGCAAGACAATCGGATAGCCAGCTGACAACATTCTGGCGAGTCCCCGTCCGCCACTTCACCCCATGGGATTTCAATTGGCCCTACGGACCCCCCGAGGACAACTGCGTCCCCGGCGATTCCGATTGTCCGCTTGATGATCCTGTGGGCGGCGATGACCCCGAAGAGGACGATAAAAAACCGAAATGTGAAGAAGAAGGCTCAATAATCAAATGCCAGAACCAGGTCGTAGGAGAAAAAGTAGATATCCCCGGAACCGACTTTTCACTTTATTACATGAGTGACAGGGTGAAAGGGCGGAAGGTTGGCAGGCAATTGGAGATCCAGCTTTCAGGGAATTATGTTCCGGAATCTTTGCAAAGTATAATTGTTAAAGTGGAAGTGGCAGGATCTGTAAAGATAAAACATTTTGCCAAATCAACTACATTCCAAGGAACTTACGATGGCATTGAAGATGTTGAGTTTTTCCCTGATTTAAAAAATAAGAAACACAAATTTTTCTGGGATGGCTTGGATTCTCACGGAAGAGAAGTTTTTGGAAGGGTCCCTGTAAAAATTGGTATCGGTTATGAATACAAACTAGTCTACTACGCTTCCCAAGCTGCCCAAGAGAAAGCTTTTGGTGCCACCTACAATGGAAAACACTTCATAGAGGTTGATGCTACAGGCGGAAACTACATGAATAAGTCAGTTCCTGATATTATTAGGTGGAGGAGGTATGAAACGTTTTTGGTAAATGAATACAAAGAATTTAGCTCAGGGGGCTTAGGTGGTTGGACTATTGATATGCACAATGAATATGATGTGGAGTATAAACATCTTTCTAAAGGAAATGGGGCAAAGTCATTCATTGATGATATCCCTGATTACAGACTTGAATTCCTAGAAAAATTAAGAGGTCTCAATTACCCATATGGAATGGCTTTTTCTCCTGATGAAATAACATATATTGCAATATATGGAGATACCTATTGGACATCTGGCAAAATTTTAAGATTCTTATCAGATGGTACATTGGAAACTTTTGCAGATGATTCTAATGCCTTAATCAATACAGATGTTTATAGAGCTTCGGGTATTGATATTGGTTGGGATGGTTCAATATTATTTTCGGATTATTCTAATCGGTTAGTTAATAAAATTTCTCCAGTAGGGAAAGTTGAGGTTATTGCGGGAACTAAAACCCTTGGTTACAATGGCGACAACATCCTAGCGACCAAAGCACATTTGAATTATCCCGGTGGAATTTCAATTTCTTATAATGGTGACATATATATTGCTGACTCAAGCAACAATAGGATACGCAAAGTGTCAACAGATGGAATAATTACAACAGTAGCAGGTAATGGACAATATGGAAGGGAAGGCAATGGTGTTTCGGCATTAGAGGCAAAACTATACAACCCAAGAGATGTTAAAGTTAGTTCAGATGGATCAATATTTATTGCAGATACTACAAATAATATGATACGAAAGGTTACCCCCAGTGGTGTAATTGAAAATTTTGCAGGAACGGGACATGATGAATACAATGGAGACAACAAACCCGCTGTTGAAGCAAATATAGATAACCCTCGAAGTATTGCAATCACCTACGATGGCTCCATAATTATTGCAGACACAAGCAACTACCGCATTCGAAAAGTAAACACAAAAGGCATAATATCCACCATAGCAGGAACTGGAAAATGGTCATATAATGACGAGCAAGGAAGTAATTTAGACCCGACAAAGACAGATTTATGTTCAATTGGCTTTGTTGCAGTTGCTCCTGACAAGTCTATTTACTTCTCAGATAATTGTCATGGAGGCCGTATAGGTAAACTTACTAGAGCTTTCGAAAACAACAATGCCGATGAAATATCTATTAAATCTAAATCAAGTGATGAACTTTATATCTTTACGACGTATGGCCAACACCTCCGAACCCTCGATTCCACAACCGGCGACACAATCTACGAGTTCGGCTACGACGAACAAACCAAGCTTCTTAAATCCATCACCGACCGTTACGGAAATGTCACTTCTATTAATAGAGACGATCCCGAAGATGTTGTAATTACTGCCCCGGATGGTCAGGAAACAATACTTAATATTGTTAATGGCGAACTCAAAAATATCACCTATCCCAACACTGCCGAAACTTTCCATATGGAGTACTACCAAGGTGAAAAGGAAGGTCTAATAAGAACTTTTACAGATCCAAATAATGTTACAACAACTTTTGAATACGATGACGATGGAAGATTGGTAAAGGATATATACCCTTATTCCAAGAATGAAGAAGGGGAACTACTCTATGCAGAAAAAGTATTAAATCTTGAAAACACAACAACAGGACAAAAAAATACGTTTACATCTGGAGAAGGTGTTACTAAAAGTTTTATGACTGAGAAGTTGGAAAATGGAAGTACCAAAACGACTATTACCTTTGCCGATCAAACATCGAACCAGGTTGTTGTTGAAAAAGATGGATCAAAAACAACCAGCATGGCTGATGGATCTGTTTACAGCACAAAATTGAAATCGGATCCGAGATTCGGAATGATGGCTCCTTTAAAAGACACAACCATAGAGAAAGGTGGTCTCACAAAGACAATAGTAAATTCAACTGAGGTAAAACCTGATGAGAGAAGCGATATTTGGAGTTTTGACACTATAACAGAGACAACATCGGTAAATGGAAAAACATCTAAAACCATATACAATAAGAACGATAGAAAATATACATACGTTGATCCTCTTGGGAGAGAAAATCATCAATATCTTGATAATAAAGGTAATATAAGCAAAATTGAAGTGCCTGGACTCCATGCTGTCAATATGAAATACTATAGTTCAGGAAAGCTGGAAGAATTGTATGTAGGAGAAGGTGATTTAATGAGAAAGACCTCTTTTAAATACAATCCTGACAATGGATTTTTGGAGACTGTTACAAAATCTCTGAAGAATGAAAATGGTATAGTAGATGTTACAACGACTTACTTCTATGATCCTGTTGGTAGAAAAACAAGAGAAATCTTACCGGACAATAGTGTTGTAGATTATGGATACGATAAAAATGGCAACCTTATTTCTCTTACAACACCTAATTATTACATTCATCAATTTATATTTTCACCACTAAATTTGGAGAGTGAGTACACACCTCCTAATCTGCCTGGTCTTCAAACAAAAACCAGCTATATTTATAATAAGGATAAAAAGTTAACTGACATTATGAGGCCAGATGGAACTACCGTACACTACACATACGAATATAAGAGTGAAGGGTATGGTTTAAATACAGGAAAGTTGAGAAAAATTAATATTCCATCGAGAGGAGAGATACTTTTTACCTACCATGATGATGGTGGAAAAAAACTGAAGACAATAGAAACTCCGGAGAAGAATAAAATTGGATATGCATACAATTCTGGTCTTGTTGATTCTGAAACTTTTGATGGCGAAGTAAAAGGAAGGTTGGGAAGACAATATAACAATGATTTTGATTTGAGCGGACTGACTTTAGGTTACAGTGGTTCATCTACAAGTATTCAATATAACTATTTCGATGACGGAAAAATTCAATCTGCCGGTGAGTTGGAAATGACCTATAGAGAGGACAATGATTTTCTGACAGATACAATTATTGGAAATGTTGCGACAACTCAAACTATAAATGGTTTCGGTGAGCTTGCTTCTTTTTCTGCTGATATTAATGAGGATGTTTATTTCAAAACAGACTTTGAAAGAGATTCTTTTGGTAGAATAATAAACATTGTAGAAAAGGTTCACGGTAAAGACCCGGATACATTTGAGTACAAATACAGCCTTGCTGGACAACTTGTTGAAGTGAAAAAGAATGGTAACATAACTTCAGAATATAGTTATGATGCAAATGGAAATAGACTCACACATAAAGGTCAGAATGATGTAGTGGTACAAGCAAATATTACTATTGATGAAAACGGTCAACAGGTTCAGCCTTATGATAAGCAGGATCGGTTAAATTCATATGGCAAATATAATTACGAGTATACAGCAAATGGTGATCTTGAAAAAAAGATCATTCCTGCAGCTGGGACAACAGAAAAAGAAGAAACCATTTACAAATACGATGAAATGGGCAATCTTATTTCTGTAATACTTCCGGATGGTAAAAAGATCGACTACATAATTGACGGGAAGAACAGACGAATAGGTAAGAAAGTTAACGGAACAATAGTAAAAAGATGGATTTACAAGGATCAACTCAATCCTGTAGCAGAAGTCGATGATAACGGAAATGTAATCCAGGCATTTGTCTACGGAACCCGGCCAAATGTACCTGACTATATTATTAAAAATGATGGAAAATACAGAATTATTTCGAACCATCTTGGCAGTCCGAGACTTGTAATAAAAGTTGATGCAGTAGACATCACAAAAGCCGTTGTCCAGCAGATAGAATATGATGAATTCGGTAACGTCCTTTCCGACACTAATCCCGGATTCCAGCCATTCTATTTTGCTGGTGGACTTTACGATAAAGATACAAAGCTTGTCCGATTTGGAGCCAGAGATTACGACCCATATGTAGGGCGTTGGTTATCAAAAGATCCTATAAAGTTTGAAGGGGGGTTAACTACTCTATATGGATATTGCAGGAATGATCCCGTTAACATTACGGATTCGACAGGATTATACATGCCAAAATTGACTTACTGTAGACTAGTTGCAAACGAATGTATAGTTCAAGAAGGTGGAGATGAATGCAAAGAATCTGGTTTAGAGACTGGTACATTTTGTCAAAATGAATTTAAGGATTGCATGTTAGAACAAGATCTCCTTAAGTTAGCTCAATATGCATTTAAATACGGATTAAAATCCTTAGGCAACCAGGTGTTGAAGAAATAGTTGCCACTAGATAATTGGAATGTGGAGTTGTTTTGAACAGTTTTTAATTTAAGTGGGTTGAAAAATGAAAAAAAATAATATTGCAATGCATTACTTTTTAATTTTGTTGGTTGGCTTTTATATTTTTGGATGTGTTGACAAAAATACTAAAGCTAGAGAGGAAAAAGAAAATAGCACAAAGTTGTTGTTAGCTGCCTCAAAAGAAGGAAACTACAAAAAAGTGAAATATTATTTAAAAAATGGAGGTTCTATAAACGTAAGTAATAAACTTGGATTCACTCCTTTGATTATGGCTGCAAAAAATGGTCATACAAATGTAGTTAAACTTCTACTTAAAGAAGGAGTAAAGATTGATCAATTAGATAATATTACTAAACATACAGCATTAATGTGGGCTATTTTGGGTAAGAAAAGCGATGTTGTAAAAATCTTGATTAATGAAGGTGCAAATATTGAGTTCGAAGATACAACCAGAACAACACCATTACTATATGCTGTGTCTGTAGGGTCAAGAGATATTGTCAAATACTTACTTTCAAAAGGGGCCGACATCAAAAAGAAAGACATAGTGGACAACACCGCTCTAATTCATGCTGCAGGATTAGGTCATAAAGATATTGTCGAACTATTGTTGAAAAATGGAGTAGATATTGATGCAAAGGATATAGATGGTGATACCGCTTTGATCACTGCAAGGCGAGAAGGGCATAGTGAAATAATAGATATGTTAATGACGAAGGCCACCGATAAAAAATTACGCAATGATAATTATCGGCATTTATCTCCACTTATTATTTATATATGTCAAGGCCTTGGTGAATTGGAAATCAAAAACAGTTTAAAGCTTGTAAAAGATATTAATTTTGCAAACAGCAGAGGAATGAATGCACTGATGATAGCATCAATGTATTCTGATAAAAACGTTGTAAAACTTTTGTTAAAAAGTGGAGCCAAAAAAGATATCGTAGACAAATCAGGTAAGTCAGCCTTTGATTATGCGAAAGAATTTGGAAGGAGCGATATCATGAAAATCCTTGAAAAATAGAAGAAGAAATCAATAGTCAAAAGAGGTTGAGCAAATAAATAGGAGATTTAAATTTGAAAAGAAATTCCTTTTATTTATTTGTCGGGGGACTGTCAACTATTTTGTGGGTCGGAGCAGAGGGGTCGGGGTCGGAGCAGAGGGGTCGAGGCGGCAGATATACATGTTTGATAACTTGACACTTGATTCTTGAAATATTAACATTTTGAAATGACAAGACCATTACGAATTTCATATCCCGGTGCTATATATCATATTATCAATCGGGGAAGCCGCAGAGAGAGAATCTTCAGACGGCGCAATGACCGCTTGGAATTCCTTTCAAAGATCCAAAGTGCATGTGAAAAATATAACGCAATGGTACATGCATACTGTCTAATGGACAATCACTACCACCTCTTGATTGAAACTCTAGAAGGTGATATTTCTTCGATCATGCAAAAAGTTCAATCGGGATATGCCAACTGGTTTCGTGCAAAATACAAACAGATCGGACCTCTTTTCCAGGGGCGATACAAGTCTGTGTTGGTTGAAAACCATGCCTATCTTATTACCTTGAGCTGTTACATTCATCTAAATCCAGTTCGCGCAAAAATGGTTGAAAATCCAAAAGGGGAGCAGAGGGGTCGAGGCGGCTTTTTTTTGACCCCTCTTGCGGCTTTTTTTTTGAAGATGTTTTGAAAAATTACGTTTAGACGTAGACGAAATGGAGTTTACACAAAATAGTTGACAGTCCCTCCGAATAGTTTTTAAACTTCCGAATCGATGTCATTGTCCGGTGTTTCTTCATTATAATCAGAGTCCTCACCTTCATGTTCTGAATTTAAAACACATGATTTGCCATCTTCACTTACTTCATATCCACTAAAACAATCACAATATCCACTATCAAGTAACACTCCTTTTTCATCAACTTCACAGAGTTTTTGGAACGATCCATTTTCACCGCAATTGTGGTCTTTTACAGAAATTTTAACGATGCATTTATTTGAATGGTCATCCCAAGTCATACCTTCGGAACAGTTGCAGCCACAATGCCCATTGACGGTTCCTTTTGTTCCATTGGAACATTCAAGATCAATACCTTCACAAGGACTCTTATCTCCTTCGCATACTATTTCGGTACTATTTTCATCGTAACAGTGACACATTTTTCCTTCAGGAAGGTCGGTTAATCCATTCAGAAAATCGCCGGAAATCCATTGGACGGCTCCTTTTAATACAAAATCTTCTCCCTCAGAAAGATCATTGTTTTTACCCGGGCCACTTTTCGACGGCTCAAAGTACATTTTTGTCTGACCTTCAGGTGAAAAATTATCGGCAAATGCCGAATAACACTTTTTAATGACTTTTCCGGTTTTTTTACTTATCTTATTATCAAATACCAGACAAAAATAGTCTTGAGTAACCAAAGATACCCTATCCTTTTGAAGATTCTCAATTAAATGTTTCTTACCTATCTGACATTCCAGAGAACTAAATTCACCTGCCTCATTTGCATCTGTAAAGAGCTCTGTTTTAAAATATTCATTCAAAACAACTCTGCATGAGTTGCCTTCCGGATAGGCACTAGCCGAAGAATTTTCAGTAACAAATCCCTTATCAAATTTAAAAGACTTACCGGAACCTTCAATTGCTCCATACTTATTTACTGCTATGGTTGTGAATTGTGCATAAGCTTTGGTTGATGTTGTTGAAGGCTTTATCTTATTTTGAATTTTGCCTTCTATGATAAAGTTATTACTATTTTCTCCTTCATTATCGACATCCGGTTTTTCTTCCCCGGTTGCTTCTCCGGTTCCTTCCCCGGTTCCATCTCCGGTTTCTTCCCCGGTTTCTTCCCCGGTTCCTTCCCCGGTTCCTTCCCCGGTTCCATCTCCGGTTCCATCTCCGGTTCCATCTCCGGTTCCATCTCCGGTTCCATCTCCGGTTCCATCTCCGGTTCCATCTCCGGTTCCATCTCCGGTTCCATCTCCGGTTCCATCTCCGGTTCCATCTCCGGTTCCATCTTCAGTTCCATCTCCGGTTCCATCTTCAGTTCCTTTTTTATTCTTTTTGGAATCGTCATCAGTTTTTTCAATATTGGAAACAGCGGATTCATCATTGTTATACGACACAGAGATGAGAGATGCGTTACACGACACTGAGATGAGAGCTGCGACTAAGAAAATAAAAATAAAGAAATTTTTCGCTTTAATTTTCATATTAACGCCTCCAATGGTTTTAAATTATTTAAACATCTTTTTCTTCAAACTATAAAAAACCAACAACAAGTCTGTATATATTATCAACAACTTTATTGCAAGGTTTAATTAAATCATTACCATTTATCAGTTAATAATATCTATTTATATTACACACTTATCAATCCTGTCATTTAAATTTAGTCAATATCAAGGACCATAATCAAAATTTCAGTTATTATAAACATATCCATATTTTCCAATACCAAACCTTGGAAGCTTTTTTAACATATTTCGCCAGGCGAGTTCGTTTTCCTTATAACCCGATGAGGGTCTGGCCGGCATTTATACACTTTTGCTTCGGCATGAATATTTCTTTTATGGGTTTCAGATTTTATTGAAAAGATTGTACATGCTTGATTCTTATGAAGATGTTACGCTTTGCAGACGCCAAGGAAAGAGAGTGGTGATAGTTGATGAAAACGGTAATGTTCGCGAGCAGTACGTCTACGGAACAAAATACCGCGTAATCTCTGACCACCTCGGCTCCCCAAGGCTGATCGTGAATTTCTCCACCGGAGCAATCGTAAAAAGAATCAGTTACGACACATTCAGTAAAATCATTCCAAATCAAAATGATCCCAATACCCTCAACATCGAATTCGGCTTCGCCGGAGGCCTCCACGACTGCGACACCGGCCTCGTAAATCTTTTGCTTTTTCCAACGCAAATCAACTGCCGATCTCGTAATAAAAAAATATCCAGGCGATTCCGGCCGTAAAAATTTTCAGAAAAGAAATATCCTGAATATCTCAGCCGCTGATTTGATTAACTTAAAAATATCGAGACCGAAATAACGGCTGTCGGGAGCAGATTAATTGTTTTGAGGTCAAACCAGCGGCTAAATTCATAGATATACAGATAATTGGATCATTCCAGCGGCTGAATCGACCAATATATTTGTTTTGAGGTCGGATTGGAGACGGAATCGGGATTTTTTCATTTATGAAAAAAGCATAACAAAAATGGTGAGGAATAGTGTCACCACCTGACGGGGTTCCTGGGTGTGGGCGGTGTGCATTTTATTTGCTATAATATGCCGTCCGACCCCGAATCCGGGAGAATCAGAAAACAACCGATTCGTTGATTCCAAGTTCCCTCATGACGTATTTTGCGGCATTCTGGTTGAGCCAGTTCGGTTGATGCGCATCGGAACTGAGAATAAATCTGAAACGATTTTTGAAAGGTCCGTAGATTTCTTTCCAGTTGCATTTCCATATGTATCTGTTGTTGATTTCGACGAAAGCTTCGGGAGGTATCCTGGATAAGTCCGCCTCGAACACATGCGGATGTGCGATGATTACAGGTTTTCCCGTCGACAGAAGTGTTTCTATTCCTTTGTATTCACTGTCGTTATCCCGAAGGTGGAAGATAAAGTAGTCGAAAGGCAGGTCGATCGCTTCGGTGAGAAGGGGAGTGCCGTCGATTTCCGTTCCCACTTTCATGCCGAATCTTCTTACCGTTTTTTCGTATTTTTCGAAATAGTTCCCGGTTATGTAATCGAAATGATCGCTGATTCCGATTGTCTGCGCGTGGCGAATTTCCGATATGAGTTCTACCGTCTGCTCTTCGGCTACGGCGCTGTCTCCGTGGGAGAAAATGGTGTGAATGTGAAGATCCTGCCTGTCCATGGATTACCTCTCTGAATGAATCGTTATCATTCAATCATAACACATTTCGCAGGTTCGGAATTACTCTCTCTAAAGAAAACTGTTTTCTATTTCAATTTGTGACGGTTGAAAATGCGGGTTCCGGCCCCGTTTGGGCAGGGCCGGATTCTGTTCTACTTTCTGAAAAATTCCGGGTGATTTTTTCTGTACTGGTCGAAGGTGTCGTGATGCTTCTCTATCTCTTTTGCGTGACGGCGAATTATTTCCATTTCAGCCTTCTCCCGAGCCTTTATCTCCTTTTCGCTGAGATTTGTATCGGATGAAGTCATCGCCATTTTGTTTGCTGTGCCGGTCACATCCCCTTCGATTGTGAGCAGCGGATCTCCGAGGATTATGTAACCCAGGTGGAGCAGGTCGTTTTTACGGCCCCAGTTGTTGTACCAGTGACGGTAGGCTTCACCCCAGTTGTTGTTCTTGGTGTCTGCGATTTTTCTGTGAAGCTCCTCTACGTTGTTGAGGTTGCACACCTTTGTCGATCCGAAAACAGCAAGTCCGTAATCTGTACGGCTTATGAGCGCTTCGGCAACTGTTGTCGACGGGTGGGTGAATCTGGCGGGTGAACAGCTGGCGAGTGTGTAGAATGAGGCTTTGAAGTTGTGCTCCTCGATTACCTCAACCGTGACTCCGCCTCCGTTTCCTTCGGGGTATGTTTCGGAATCGTGCATGATTGCAAAGTTGTAGGGGTATGCATGGATTTTGTGGTGTACAAACTCCGATCCGGGTCCGGGAACGGGGTTCTCTCCAATTCCGATGCTGCTGAGTCTTCCGACGTATGCGTCGAAGGTCGTATCTCTCTTTTCGTAGAGTTTGTATTCATCCCTGTACAGATCATCGAAACCGTACTCCCTTGTCCACTCTCCGGAAAAGTCGTCGTCGATGAATATGAAGACACCGGGATCCACAAGCGATCCTCCCTGGTAGTAGTCGTGAAGTTTCACGAAGTAGCTCTTGATCTCTTCGAGCGAACCTGTGAGTCTTGATGTGAAAATATCGAGAATGGGGGTTGTCTTCCAGTCGTACTTGCCGTCGCCGTCCTTGTCCCGCCAGTCTCCGTTTATGTCCATGTAGAAGATGTCGCAGGGGAAATCCTCAATATTGTTGGACCAGCCGGGCTGTTCGTACCACGCCGCGGGAATCTCTCCCACGAACCAGGCTCCTTTTATGCGGTAGGTGTCGTACTGTGTTTTGAGAAAATCCTTCAGATCTGAGGCTGTTCCGCTGTTCCAGGCCATGGAGTAAACTTTTTTGCCCTGAGTTTCGGAATCCATGATGTACTGATCTATCTCACTCTGGAGATCCGCCTCCATCTTTCCGTCGACAATGAGAACCAGATCCCGGCTGCAGTCTTCCATACAGTTGTGGAATCCCTCGTCGGACTGACAGATGCCGTCGCCGCATTTTTCGGGTACGGGGTGGACTGTTATTTCAACGGTGTCGTATTCATCATACGGGTACTGGCTGACGGAAACCCGGAAGGAGAGAACCGTAGGTTCCGTTACGTCGGGTGCCGTGAATGTGGCTACGACATTTCCGGGATTCTCAATATCTACATCGGGTCCGGAAATCTGTTCCCATGCGTATTCGAGATAGTGTCCGTCGGGATCATAACTGAGACTGGCATCGAGGCCTACTTTGGAGCCTGCGGCTACGGACTGGTCTTCTCCCGCATGGGGGATGGGAAGATGGTTTACGTCCGTAAGCCATGTCTTTACACTCCAGCTGTTGAGTGTTCCGACATTGCCGCTGTTCAGATCGATGACCCGTAGACTCCACGTGCCCAGTCCGTTAATGCCCGTTATGTCGCATGCGGTGATCACATATTTTTCATTGATGTCCGCTTCACCTTCACCTTTCCTGTCTCTGAGCGTATGCCAGGTGATGTCGTCCGTCGGGCATTTGTACTCAATCCTTATGTCGCCGGCATTCGGATGGGTGATGTCCACATCGATTTCGGCCTTGATGAGAGTTCCCGTTATGTCCATCTTGTTGAGGGATGTCGTTCCCGCTGCGTTGTTGTCGGGAATCTGAAGAGGGGTGTCCGTGGAGTCGAAACCGTACTCTTCTGTAACGGAGGGATTGACAATCACAACCTGTGTCACAGGCTCACTGTTTCCTGCCTGGTTGCTTACGATGAGTTCAATCTCAACTTCGTATCGTTCCCTTGTGTGCGGTGCGTAAAAGTGGGCTTCCCGGCCTTTATAGAGCTGTACTGTCGGCCCTGAAATCTGTCTCCATTTGTATTCGACGATTCCGTAGATTCCTGTCGGATCGTTGCTTTTTCCTCCGTCCAGAACAGCTTTGTCTCCACCGTTTATCTCGGGAGTCTGAGTAAGAATGACCGCAACCGGTTTCTGGACATTGACAGCCGTTTCGGCCCTGAAGCTCCAGCTGTTGAGTGTTCCCTCGTCGCCCTGCTCGAGATCCCTCACAAGAAGGATGTATGGACCCGTTGCCTCGATGCCGTTGCAATCTTTTACGAGAAAGGTTTTTCGCATGTTGGCCACGTTTGCATCCTCGCCCAAACGGTGAAGCAGAATGTCTGTTTTGCCGTCCGGACAGGTGAAAAGAATTTCGAGATCCGCCATGTTCGGGTGAGTTATGTCAACGGTGACTTCGATTTTCGATATGATCGAATTCGTGTCTTTGACGTCAATTACGCTGTTGGTGCCGTGGTCGTCGTTGTCCGGAATGGCAAGAGGAGTGTCTTCCGAACTCCTTTCAATTATTTCGTTAACGGGATTAACCGTAACATTAACGATGTCTTTTGTCTCTGTCTTGCCGTCGCTTACCGTCACTTCAAAGTTGAAAGTTTCCGTCTGCGGAACATTGGGAGCCTGGAAAGTTAGGCGTGCCTGGTTCTGGCCGATGTTGCCCTCGATAATTCCCTTCGGATAGCCTCCGATCTGCTGCCAGCTGTAGGTGAGAGTGTCGCCGTCAGCATCCCAGCTTGCCGAGGCGTCGAGAATAATTGTCTCTCCGGCGAATACTACGCTGTCTTTTCCGGCGTCGGCTATGGGAGGCGTATTGTCTGAAGGGTCGATAGTTACGGTAACTGTGTCCGGATCACTGTCTTCCTTTCCGTCATTTACAACAAGCTCAAAGGTTACGGTCGACACCTCCCTTATGTGACTTGCGTCGAAAGACGGATTTACATAAGTCGGGTTGTTGAGTGTTACATCCGCTCCGCCGACTCTTCTCCATGAGAATGACAGTGCGTCACCGTCGGGATCGCTTGATCCGCTTCCGTCAAGAGTCACCTTGGGAGATGCGGGGTGTTTGAAATCGGAGCCCGCATTTGCGACAGGCGGATGGTTCTCTCCTTCAGGGGTTACTATGACGTTGACGAAAGAGGGTTCGCTGTAGAGCTCTCCGTCGCTGACTATCAGCTTGAATGTGAGGGTAACAGTTCTGTCAACCGGGGGCGTGAGGAAGTTGGGTTTGAATGAGGTGCTGTCGCTCATGAAGATACTCGGGCCTTCGGTCTGAGTCCACTTGAAGGTCAGCGGATCACCTTCGGGATCCCGGCTGCGTGAGCCGTCAAGCGTAACTCTCGTGCGGCCCGGAACCGTCTGCTCTATGCCTGCGTAGGCGACAGGTCTCATGTTTGCGTGATTGACGGTTACGTAGACAAATGCGGGATCGCTGTCCAGTTTCCCGTCGTTGACTGTAAGCTGGAATTTCAGGGTGGTCTCACCGGCCACATCCGGAGCGTTGAATATGGGGCTTTCGGAATTGACGTCGATTTCGACAACCGGTCCTTCAAGCTGACGCCAGTGATATGTTATGTCGTCGTTGTCCGGATCGTAGGATGCCGTTCCGTCAAGGGATACAAGCGTTCCCTCATCCACGGTGATGTCTCTGCCGGCGTCGGCTACGGGAGCTCTGTTCGGGCTCTCTTCATCAATGGAAATCCTGAGGTTCCAGCCGTTGAGTATACCCCAGTCCCAGAAACCGTGGTCGCTTACGGTAAGGGTCCATTGGCCGACTGCCGGACCGTTGCCGCATCCGCTGACCGGGTATGTTTCAAAAATGTTGAAACCGGAATCATCTGAAGGTTCCTTGAGTACGACGGATTCGCCGCCGGGACATGTGAGCATGAGTTTAATGTCGCCGCGCCAGGGGTGGGTAATGTCCACGCCGACTTCCACTGCTGAAACGTTGCCTGTTTCGTCGACATTCATTGTGTGGGAGATGCCGTAGCTGTCGTAGTCCGGTATCGGCATCCACAGATAGCCGGAATCCTTTTCAACTACCTTGCCCAAAAGCGATGTTGAAAAAAGTAAAAAGAAAATAAAAATGGGAGAAAAGGTTTTTTGAATCATTAATGACCTCCAAAAAAAGTTAAAAAATGGGGTATATATAAATAATGCGCAGTAGAAAATTAAACTTTATGAGTAGCTTGTCAAGTAAAAAACATAAAATTATTGAAATTCTAATTAGCTCTAGAGTTTTGTGGTTAAAATTTTTAATACGATAACAGCGAAAGGATTTCTCTCTGGAAAAAGAGCCGGCCCCTTTGGAAAGGGCCGGACTCCGATTCTATTTTCTGAAGAATTCGGGGTGATTTTTTCTGTACTGTTCGAAGGTGTCGTGATTCTTCTCTATCTCTTTTGCATGACGACGGATGATTTCCATTTCCGCCTCTTCGCGGGCCTTTCTCTCCTCTTCGCTGAGTTCGGCTCCATGGCCGGCTCCGGCAAGGGTTTTTACAGTTTCGGACGCGTCGCCTTGGATTGTGAGCAGGGGATCGCCCAGAATTATGTAGCCCAGGTGGAGAAGGTCGCTGAAACGTCCGTTCTTGTTGTACCAGTAGCGGTATGCGTCTCCGAAGCTGTTGTTCTCGGCCTCTCCCATCTTTATGTGGAAGTTTTCGATTCCGTTGAGGTTACACACCTTTGTCGATCCGAAGACTGCAAGGCCGTACTCCGTGCTCTGGATGAGTGCCTCGGCAACGGTAATCGACGGATGTGTGAACCTTGCCGGTGAACAGCTGGCGAGTGTGTAGAAGGATGCCTGGAAGTTGTGCTCCGCGATAACTTCCGGTGAAACTCCACCGCCGTTTCCGTCCGGATATGTTTCGGAATCGTGTGCGATCATGAAGTTGTAGGGACTCGCGTGAATCTTGTGGTGGACAAATTCCGCTCCCGGTCCCGGTACAGGGTTGTCGCCGACTCCGATGCTGCTGAGTCTGCCCACGTAGTTGTCGAATGTGGTGTCGCTCTTTTCGTAGAGCTTGTACTCATCCCTGTAGATTCCGCCGAATCCGTAATCTCTCGTGCCCTGGTAGTCCCAGTCGTCGTCGATGAAGACGAAGGAGCCCTGATTCACCAGCGATCCCGCCGTGTAGTAGTCGTGAAGTTTTGCGAAATAGGTTTTGATATCCGCTGCTGTTCCGGTGATCCTGGATGTGAAGATATCGAGAATAGTTGTCGTTTTCCAGTCGTACTTGCCGTTTCCGTCCTTGTCGAGCCACATTCCGTTGATGTCGGAAAAGAATATGTCGCAGGGGAACTCCTCGATGTTGCTGTACCAGCCCGGCTGCTCGAACCATGCTGTCGGAATGTCGCCTACAAACCAGGCTCCCTTTATGCGGTAGTTTTCATATTCCGATTTGAGAAGATTCTTGAGTTCGGCCGCCGTTCCGCTGTTCCATGCCAGCGCGTAGACCTTCTTGCCTAGTGCAGCGGTATTCGAAATGTACTGATCGATTTCACTCTGAAGCTCTGCTTCCATGTTTCCGTCGACGATAAGAACAATGTCTCGGCTGCAGTCTGCAAGACAGTTGTGCACTCCTTCGTTATCCTGGCAGACGTCGTCGCCGCATGATTCGGGAACCGGGTTAACCGTGATGTTAACCGCGGCTCTTTTCTCATACGGATGCTGCCTTGTCGTCAGTTCGAAGGAAAGAACCGTAGGCTCGGAAACTTCAGGCGCCTCAAAAGTTGCAATCACACTATTCTTTTCGTTGATCGTTACATCGGGACCGGCTGTCTGGGTCCATTCATACTCGATATACTGGGCATCGGGATCGTATGTAAGGCTTCCGTCCAATTGTACTGTGGATCCGGCTGCAACCGACTGATCGTCACCGGCATGGGGTACGGGGTGGTGATTGACGTCCACGAGAAATGTCCTTACGTTCCAGGTGTTGAGCGTTCCGGCATTTCCTGCGTTAAGATCGCTTACCCTTAAAGTCCATGTGCCGGGCCCGGGAATGTTGGTGATGGGGCACTCCGTAATCGTATATTTTTCATTAATGTTCGCCGTGCCTTCTCCGGATCTCTCTCTCAAAACATGCCAGTTGACGTTATCCGTCGGACACTTGTATTCAATTTTGAGATCTCCGGCGTTGGGGTGGGTGATGTCTACAGTGATTTCAGCTTTCATGAGCATTCCGATAATATCCATTGCGTTTGCGGATGTTACTCCTCCGCTGTTGTTGTCCGGAATGGCCAGAGGTGTGTCGGCGGAGTCGAAATCGTACTCTTCGGTAATCGACGGATTGACAACGATAGTCTGATAGACAGGATCACTGTCACCTGTCGGGTTGCTCACAACCAGTTCGAACTCCATCTCAATTCTGTCGCGAGTGTGAGGAGCCCTGAAAGTTGTTTCATAATTCTGGCCTAGATAGACAGTAGGTCCGGAGACCTGTCTCCAGTTGTACTTCTCGATACCGTACTGCCCTGTGGGGTCGTAGCTTCTTCCTCCATCAAGCTTAACCTTGTCGCCGCCGTTGACTTCAGGCGTCGCAGTGCCGATAACCGCAACCGGTTTTTGAACATCAATTTCCGTTTCAGCCTTGAAGCTCCAGCTGTTGAGCGTCCCGACATCCTGAGATTCGGTATCTCTCACCTTGAGACTCCATGGACCTCCTGCAATCATGTCGTTGCATTCCGTAACTGAAAAGCTCTTGCGGATGTCGTCAGCGCTGCCGCCTTCGCCTTTTGCGTGAAGAATTACCTCGGTTCTGCCGTCGGGACAGGTGAAAACAACCTCAAGATCGCCTATGTATGTGTGGGTTATATCAACAGTTACATCGAGTTTCTTGATTTTCGAGTTGTTGTCCTTGAGGTTGATTACGCTTTCGATTCCGTTTTCGTCGTTGTCGGGAATATCCAGAGGCGTGTCCGAAGAGCTCATTTCAAGAAGGAATGAGATCGGTTTCACGATAACCTGAACCGTATCGGTGGAGTGAGCCTCTCCGTCACTGACTGTAACTTCGAAAGTGAAAGTCTCCAGGGCTGCTACGTGGGGCGCCTTGAATGTAAGGGATTCGCTGTTTATGCCGATGTTGCCCTCTATGATTCCCTTCGGATATCCTCCTGTCTGCTGCCAGCTGAAGGAGAGCGGGTCACCGTCGTAGTCGCTGCTTCCGGATGCGTCGAGAGTTATGTCGTCGCCCGAAAAGACGATTTTATCCCTTCCGGCATCGGCAACGGGAGGAGTGTTCTGGTCCGGGACGATTGTTACCGTTACGGTATCCGGCTCACTGTCGAGATTACCGTCGTTGACGATCAGTTCGAATGTTATGGTTGTTACTTCGGTAATACGTGTGGCGTCGAAAGAGGGTGTCTCATATGTTGAATTGTTAAGAGCTACATTTACGTCGCTCACTTTTCTCCATGAGTACGTTATCGGGTCTCCGTCGGGATCGCTGGATGCGCTGCCGTCGAGAGTCACTTTGGGAGATGCGGGGTGTTTGAAATCGACTCCTGCGTTTGCGACTGGAGGACGGTTTCCTTCAGATGGCTTTACGATGATGTTCACTGTTGCGGGAGCACTGTCCAGTTCACCGTCGTTGACGATCAGTTCGAATGTGAGAGTTACCGTTTCGGTGACGGGGGGAGTGAGAAATGTGGGAGAAACGGCATTGCTGTCGTTAAGGAAAACGCCTGAACCTGCAGTCTGACTCCAGCGGAATGTTATCGGAGCGCCTTCGGGATCCCGGCTCCGTGAACCGTCAAGCGTTACTCTGGTGCCGGCGAAAACTGTCTGCTCCAGGCCTGCATTGGCTATTGGTGCAAGGTTTTTGTGATTAACGGTAACGTAGACGTAGACCGGTTCGCTGTCCAGTTCGCCGTCGTTAACGATGAGGTGGAACTTGAGAGTTGTCTGCTCGGCAACATCGGGAGCGGTGAAAACGGGGTTCTGTGTAAAAGAATCCATATCCACAACGGGACCTTCAAGCTGACGCCAGCGATATGTTATCTCATCGTTGTCGGGATCGTAGGATCCGCTGCCGTCGAGGGATACGAGAGTTCCCTCGTCAACGGTTATATCGTCACCCGCGTCGGCAACGGGAGCGTGGTTCTGATTGTCATCTTCAACGGTGACCCTGAGAGTCCAGTTGTTGAGTGTTCCCCAGTCCCAGAAACCGTGGTCGCTTACGGTCAGTTTCCACTCACCGGCGGCAGGCTGGTTGTTGCACTCTGCAACGGTATAGGTTTCAACTATGTCGTTACCGGAGTCGTTCGCCGGTTCCCTGAGAACTACCGACTGACCGTCGGGGCAGGTGAGGACAATTTTTATGTCTCCTCTCCAGGGATGAGTAATGTCCACGGCAACATCGACAGATGAAACGTTTCCCGTTTCCGTCAAATCAAGGGAGTGGGAAACTCCGTAGTAGGAGTAGTCCGGAATGGACATGGAGAGATCTCCCGAGCTTTTTTCAACGATTCCGCCGAAAAGGCTTGTTGAAAAGAACAAAAGAGTGATTAAAAATGGGAAGATGAGTTTTCGAATCATTAATAACCTCCAAAAAAATGTTAAAAAAGGGATGTTTTTAATTAAATAGCAGTAAAGAATTGTGTTTTGAAGGTTAATTGTCAAGTAAAATAAAAGGGTTTGGTGAAATTAAAAGTTGCAGTAACTATTTGCATTTTATGCAGATAAATATTCTGAGTTGAATATTGATTCGCATAAATATAACTATTTCTTTTAATTTATCGATGAATGTTTTCAGGTTTTGGATGGTTTTTAAATAAATAATTGAAGCTTAGTTTAGTTTTAGAAAATTAATATTAATTCAAATCGTAACGGAATTGATAGCATGTGTTTTCCGTTCTAACCCTGAAAAGATCAGTCGATGTCGAGATAAAGCATCTCGAACTCTTTTATGAAGACTGCAACATCATTTATGCTGTAATCCCTGATTCTCACAGCCAGGGATGTCTTATCCTTGAATTGAAAAATCAGTCTGTTTTTCTCAACCTTGATTGCAGAAACCCTTGTAACGGGAATGGACTCTTTTCTTCCGAATTTCCCGAAAGGTCCCACGAGCATTTTATTTTCAACATAGATCTTTCGGAAAGATATGGCGTAGGAAACAATCCAAAAAAGAAGGTACGCACCTGTTACAGCACCTAAAATCAACCAGTTCAGCGACTGTCCGCTTAAAAGAAGCCCGATAAGCAGGGCGACGGGAACCACGCTTATGTTTAATGCGATCTTCAGAAAATTCGGTTTCAAAATCATTATTTCCCCCAATGAAATGTTACCGAGCCATTCTAAGGATTGTCAGAGTCGTAGTCAAAAATTCTCTCCCTCGCGCTCCTTCAACCATAAAATACAAACAGTCGGTAGCGTCCCCGAAGTCCATCGTGTCCACAACGTCCACAAAGTGTCAGTCGGTTGTAAAACAGTGTCGAAGTGTAAGTTAACGCTTTAAAAACACTTCTAAAAAAAGTTTAGCACAGCACTTGCTTTATCTTTATTAGATATCCACAAATATAGACTGCAATGTTTAACATTAATCTTTTGTTTTGGAGGTTTTAATGAAGAGGTTTGCCTTTGTTGCCTTGATTTTACTGGTTTTTATTTCATGTTCTGATGGGACTGAGAACAGTTCTGAGGAAAAAGGAAACAACATTCCCGACACCGATTCTCTCCAGGCGATCATTTCCGATGATTCGGAGGAGCCGGACGGTGAACTTGACGATGGGGAAAGCACTCCGGCCCAGACGGATTCCAGAATTGAGAAGGCCATCAAAAATCTTACAAATGAACAACTATACTTCAGCATGGGAGCCGGAATATCCGTTTCAGTATACGACGGTAAAAATTCGATAAATGCAGTTGCTGGATACAGGGATCTTGAAAGCAGTACGCTTCTTAAAGCCGAGAACACCATAAACGTCGCAAGTATTACAAAATTGTATACGGCCACCGTCGTTATGAAGCTGATTGAAGAGGGTCAGATTTCTCTAGAGGACAAAATGTCCCGGTGGTATCCCGATGCGCTTAAGGCGGATGAAGTAACTTTGAAAATGCTCCTCAATCACACAGCCGCAATGCCAAGAGAGGAGCTCGTCCCCGAAATGAAGAACAATAAGACCGTGTTCAGCTCGGTGCAGGAAGTTGCGGAAACATTTCTCGCGATAAAGGCTCCCTACGTCACTAATCCGGGTACGAGATTCAGCTATTCAAACATGCACTACGCAATTCTTGCGGCAATCTGTGAGAAAGTCACCCATAAGAGCTACAGAGATCTTATTCGGGAGATAATTCTGGACCCTCTTGAGCTGAAACAGACCTATTTCGCGCTGGAAGAGAGACCGGATGATGTAACGGGTCACGTTTTTTACGAAGGGGAGTTTTACAGCTACCCCATAGAAGATTACGTCTATGCCCAGAAAATGGCATCCGGAGATATCTTTGCATCTTCAGGGGATGTGGCGAGATTTGTCTATGCACTTTTCAACGGAGAAATTCTTGAGGAAGAATCCGTTGAAATGATGGTTGATTTTCCATCCGGAGAGGCAGAAGCGGCGGATTACGGTCTCGGGGTTATGAAATCCGTAATCAAGCAGATTCTTTCATGGGGACACGGCGGCAACATGCTTGTGTTCAACTCCTGGGTTACATATTTTCCCGATGAAAAAATCGCGGTAATGGTGAACCAGAACGCATCCGTCAATTACGGTGAATTCAGTAACCTCAACTACAGAATTTACGAAGTCTACAAAGATAAAATAGATTATCCGGAACACCGGGAAGCGGAAGAGAGCTTTTTTGAAAATGACAGCGAGCACTTTGTAACCTTCAGGATATCCGGTTACCTGGATGAATTTACCGGAACAATTCAGAACATGCTTCTTCCCACAGCGTACTTTGACCTGAAAGGAGTTGACGGGTACGCAGCCACCTATTCCGGACAGATGATAGAGGAGATTTTTCTCAAAGAGGTGGATGGAACAGAAAGTGTAGTTATCCTTGCAAACATTGGGGATGAATCTTATCTGGCTGAAACAAACGGAGCGGAAAGGCTTATAAGAAAAGTAGTTTTTCCGATTCCAGTTGAAGAACTCATTCAGACAGTGGAAAACGGAGAAAATGAAATATCAGTTTCCGATAAAGGTTTCGGTATCGTGAAAATATTTGTCGACAACCAGACGGGAAAAAGGATACGGGAGTGTGTTGAAATGGTGACCGACCCCGAAAAGGATTCAAGAATAAAATTCTTCGCAGACTCCTTTGAAATGGATGAAATCGTAAGTTTTTTCGGAAACATTCACCTGAAGGAATCTGAAGAAGAGTGCGAGTAGACGACAACTTTTTTTATTTGTTTGAGGGTCTGTATTAAAAAGCTCCTCCCCTTACAATAAGGGGAGAGATTACCTGAAGAAGAGCCTGAATTTATCATGAAACAAATATCCCGATCAATCCAGCCGTTAAAATCCAATGAAAAGAAATAAATTTATCGTCACAGTCTCTGAATTCAGGAAATTAAAGATATAAAGGCTGAAATAACGGCTGATGGGATCGTATTAATTTTTTTGAGACCGATTTGGCGGCTCTTTGCACCAATAAACAAATAATTTCATCATCCCAGTGGCTGAATCGAGCACGATATTTTTTTGAGTTCGGATTGGGAACGGAAACGGTATTTTTGCATTTGTGAATAAGCATTTAAAATCCTCCCCTTCCGAGAAGGGGAGGAAACAGGAGAGGGAAATTTGATCGTATGATAACTAGAAATGGCAAAGTGATAAATTACCTGATTAATTTTTCGGCCTCCAAACCCAAGTTCTGAAGAAGATTCAAAATTATTTTGAAATTGCTATGTCAGAATTGATTACTTTTTAATACATGAAAAATTGTCAAAAAGCAGATGTGTTTGGAATGTATTGTCGAGTGTGTAGTTGGTATATTTGCCCCAGATTGAAAATTGAATATTAAAAACATCTCTTTCCAGTGTGAACGTGTAGCTCTTTTTTTGCCATGTATCCTGATCTATTTGTTCATAAGATCGATAGCTTGACTTGAACGTTAAAGATTCCGGCGTTTCCTTGTAGTAGAGTCCGACAGTCTCCTCTCCATTGCCTTTGACAAAATAAGTGATCTCATATTCTCCAGCGGCAAGGACCGGGATTTCTTTTGTAGTGATTTTTCTTGTTGAACCCGAAGTGTTCTGAAATTGAAGTACATTGTTGCCGTCCTGGACATTTTCTTTTATGGGTAGAATACTGCAGTTGAGAAGTGCTGTTTTACTTCCGCCCCAATCTTCAGGGTATTCACCGGGGGTAGAAATGGTCCAGTTTTCAAAACTTCCGTTGGGGATAACGTTGAAATTTCCTCCTGAAGGAATTTCGCATGTATGTGTTTCCGCATTGCATTCCGGTGCATGGCTTGGACAATTATCCGATGATTCGCACATTCCTTCTTTGATAATGTCGCATGCTCCGGAAGCCGGATTGCATTCATTCCAGCTGTTTACGCAAGTTACGTTTGCACAAAGGTCCTCTACACAGTTGAGCGGATCTGTTTCATCATTCTTGTAATCCGCCTCACATGTACATTTCACAACAAGGTTCTCGAAAGAACATGTTCCGTGATCTCCGCAGGTAACACCTTCGCAGAGATCTTTGAGAACACATGTGGATGCATCATTTTCATCAAACTCGTAACCTGCATTGCAGGCACACTTTGAGGTGTGGTTTTCGACAAAGCACGAAGCGTTTTCCATGCATGTATGAGCGTCGCACGGATTGGTACCCTTTACCATCTCATCTGCATTTCTCGGGGCGATATTCCATGTGTCGTCCTGTTGAAATAGAATTCCTGTAATAGTCGAGAAATAATCATTCTTTTCAGGTTTTGCCATGACGGAACACTTGTTTGAAATGTTAAGAGTTTTTCCGGGACTGTTAGATATTGTTACGTATCCGTTTGCAAGATCTGTGTACTTGGCGTTATCAACTATGACCGCATCGTCGATAGAGATCAGCATACCTTCGTATTTTTCGCCGTTTCCGTCGAGAATATCACTTTTTGAAACAGACTTCGGCGTAAACGTTTTATTGCCTTCAAGTATTACAACTTCTGTTACATTAATCTGGGAGTTGTTGTTGTTCTCGGCGTATGAGCCTTTAATCATAACGATATCGCCGGTTTTAATTTCTGATGTTTTAAGAGCATTTCCATAAAGGAATATGCCGCCGAAATCTCCTCCGTCGGGATCGGTAACGAATGCGCTGTTTTTTGAATAGCCCAACCTGTCCGATATCATTACAGCTTCACAAATGGTAACGGTATCGCCAATTGCTACTCCGTCATTCTGATTGATCTGTTTGATTGAAACGCCTTCACAACTCGGTTTGGGCTGACAGGTCAAGAATGAAGGACTGGTTTTGTCAAGGTCGCAGATCGGATTTTCCGCATCAGTACAATCGCTGTTCTCGAGACATTCAGGTTTTTCCATCTCTATTCTGAATTCGTCTATGTATCCGACAAAGGTCTTATCCTGACCTCTGAGAAGAGAGAGCGTCATTGTTGAACCTTCCTGCCACAATCCGTCAAGCTCCGACCCGAGTTTGATGGTGAACTGTTCCCATTCCTGGCCGTTGCCGATGCTGAGGGCGTTGCCGAAAGTAACATAGTTTTCGCTGACTTCAGCTGTTCCGGTGTACGAAAAGATATTTGATCCGGATGAAAGCTTATAGAAAAGATCTGTTCCGTTGACATTGAGTTTGAGCTGGATTTTGCCTGCCGCATTCATTCTGAAAGTAATTACGGATGGTTTGTGATCAGCGCAAGCTACGGGTTTAGTAGCGAAAATAACGTTTTCGACGAGATTGTACGCATGACTTAATACGAGGTAGTTGTTTGAATTCTCAGTCCTTTTCTCGGATACGGCTTTGCTGTCGAGTGTCCAGTCCGTCGGTTTTGCGGATCCTGGTGTTTCATTGTCCCACCGGTCAAAGTCGGGGTTGAAGAAAGCGTATCCCTCCACGCAGTTGAGAGCATTCCCTGTTTCGTTGATATAGCCGTTGTTGCATTCACATTCAGCAGTTCCGGCGTTGTCAGAACAGGTTCCGTTTCCGCCGCAGTCCACATTGTGACAAGGATCTGCGATACAGCTCATTGCATCTGCAGGATCGTTCTTGAAACCTGGGATACAGCCGCAGACTGCGCTGTTGGAATCATCTACCGTACAGCTTCCTTTTCCACTGCAATTCTCATCTTTACACGGATCTGCGATACAGTTCATGGCATCTGTTTTGTCTTTTATGAAGTCAATGTTGCATGTGCAGACAGCATTATTCGAATCATTTACAGAGCAACTTCCGTTTCCACCGCAATTCTCATCTTTACATGGATCCGCAATACAGTTCATTGCGTTTGTCTTATCGTTTATGAAGTCTGTGTTACAGTCGCATACAGGAGTGTTGGAATCATCTATATTGCAAGTTCCGTTGTTACCGCAAGTTTGATCCTTGCACGGATCTGCAATACAGTTCATAGCATTTGTTTTATCGTTTATGAAGTCCGTGTTACAATTGCAGACAGCAGTGTTTGAATCATTTACAGTACAATTTCCATTGTCTCCGCAGGTCTGATCCTTACACGGATCCGCAATACAGTTCATAGTATTTGTCTTGTCGTTTATAAAGTCGGTATTACAGCTGCAAACAGCAGTGTTTGAATCATTTACGGAACAACTTCCGTTTCCACCGCAATTCTGCCCCGTACACGGATCTGCAATGCAGTTCATAGGATCTGTTTTGTCAATAATTGAACCAGTGTTGCATGCACACTCCGGAAGGTTGGAATCGTTTACGCTGCACAATCCGTTTCCACCGCAGTTTTCATCAAGACATGGATCTGCAATACAGTTCATGTCGTCATTTTTATCTTTTATGAAATTGAGGTTACAGCCGCAGACGGTACTGTTGGAATCATCTACATTACAACTTCCGTTTCCGCCGCAATTCTGATCCTTACATGGATCTGCGATACAGTTCATCGGATCTGTCTTGTCATTAATGAAGTCTGTGTTACAGGAACAAACGGCGGTATTGGAATCATCAACAGAACAGGTACCGTTGTTTCCACAATTCTGATTCTTACACGGATCTGCGATACAGTTCATGGCATTTGTCTTGTCATTGATGTAATCTGGGTTGCAACCGCAGACAGGAGTGTTGGAATTATCGACAGTACAACTTCCGTTTCCTCCGCATGTCTGATTTTCACATGGATCGGCGATACAGTTGAGGGGATTTGTTTTATCGTTGATAAAATTCGGGCTGCATGTGCAGATGGCATAACCTTCTGCATTCATTGAGCAGGTTCCGTTTCCACCGCATGTTTGGTTATGACAAGTGTCAGTGATACAGTTCATTGCATCTTCAGGATCGTTTTTGAACCCTTCGTTACATCCGCAGGATGCGTTATTCGTACTATCTACAGAACAAGTTCCGTTGCCACCACATATCTGATCCTTACACGGGTCAGCGATACAGTTCATTGCGTCAGTCTTATCATTAATAAAGTCAGTGTTGCAACCGCAGACTGCAGTGTTGGAATCATCTACAGAACAGGTGCCGTTTCCACCGCAATTCTGATCCTTACACGGGTCAGGAATGCAGTTCATAGCATTAGTTTTGTCGTTAATGAAATCTGTGTTGCAACCGCAGACTGCAGTGTTGTCATCTTTCACTGAACAGGTACCGTTGTTTCCGCAATTCTGATTCTTACAAGGATCGGCAATGCAGTTCATCGTATTAGTTTTGTCGTGTATGAAACCTGTGTTGCAGCCGCAAACAGCCGCATTGGAATCATCTACAGAACAGGTGCCGTTTCCACCGCAATTCTGATCCTTACACGGGTCAGGAATGCAGTTCATAGCATTAGTTTTGTCGTTAATGAAATCTGTGTTGCAACCGCAGACTGCAGTGTTGTCATCTTTGACTGAACAGGTACCGTTTCCACCGCAATTCTGATCCTTACACGGGTCAGCGATACAGTTCATTGCGTCAGTCTTATCATTAATGAAGTTAGTGTTGCAACCGCAGACTGCAGTGTTGTCATCTTTCACTGAACAGGTACCATTGTTACCACAATTCTGATTCTTACACGGGTCAGCGATACAGTTCATTGCGTCAGTCTTATCATTAATAAAGTCAGTGTTGCATGTACAGACAGCAGTGTTGTCATCATTTACTGAACAAATACCGTTACCACCGCAATTCTGATTCTTACACGGATCGGCGATACAGTTCATTGCGTCAGTCTTATCATTAATAAAGTCAGTGTTGCATGTACAGACAGCAGTGTTGTCATCATTTACAGAACAAATACCGTTACCACCGCAATTCTGATCCTTACACGGGTCAGCGATACAGTTCATTGTGTCAGTCTTATCATTAATAAAGTCAGTGTTGCATGTACAGACAGCAGTGTTGTCATCATTTACAGAACAAATACCGTTACCACCGCAAATTTGATTCTTACACGGATCAGCGATACAGTTCATTGCGTCTGTCTTATCATTAATAAAGTAAGTGTTGCATGTACAGACAGCAGTGTTTCCATCATCTACGGAGCAGGTTCCGTTCCCACCACAATTCTGATTCTTACACGGATCAGCAATGCAGTTCATGGTATCTGTCTTGTCATTAATGAAGTCTGTGTTGCATGCACATACAGCAGTGTTGTCATCATTTACGGAACAAATACCGTTACCACCACAATTCTGATTCTTACACGGATCAGCGATACAGTTCATCGCATCTGTCTTATCGTTAATAAAACCTGCGTTGCAGGTACAGACTGTGGTACTATCATCTTTCACGGAACATGTTCCGTTGTTTCCACAGGTAACATCTTTGCATGGATCGGGTTTTACGATATCTTCGTCACTCTTTTCGTCATAATCAGGAACCGCTTCTTTGTCTTCATCATCAGAAATGTTGTCTCCGTCAATTATAGAATCGTTATCCTGCTTTGTTTCGTCTTCATCGTTTGCAGGATCTACGTCCTGTTTTTTATCTTCATCCGGTTTCTCTTCTGGTTCCGGTTTTTCATTTTGCGTTGATTTGTCTTCAATGTCGGAGTCCGAGACAATACTGTCGGAAACTTCTTCCTTTTTTGAGCTGCCTTCTCCACACGCGATGATGGAGAAAATTGCAATGACTGCAATTAGAAAATTAAAACATTTCATCGTTTGCTCCACGATAGTTAATGGTGTTACACACAGAAATGTTAATGATGAGTTAAAAGTATTTCGACTGCACTAAATAATGTGAACTGTTTAGTTGTGGTTGTCGGGTGCGAATTAATTAGGACATTTGGTAACCAGACGAAATTATTTGGTTATATCTTTAAGGTCTATGTGTGCTCGTACCTGCGGTGAGTTGCTTCGAAAATGGTCCTGATTTGTTGGGGTAATGGCAGTTAAGCAAATGATGAGTGTTTTCAAGGAGAAATGGGCATTGTAGCGAGTGAATTAAATGGGTCTCTTTTTGTTTTTCGGACACCGGTTATTTAAAACGATTAGTTGATTCGATTTTTGATCTTGAACCGATGGTGATGGAAAAACCATTTTGAATTCATAGTAGTATCAGGCTTGTCTTTTGTACTTTGAGAAAGTTTCCCGATTATCACCAAGACTTGCAAATTTGGATCGGAATGACTGTCCGTCTTTGTTTGTTTTATTATTTATAATTGTTGTTTGATGGGTGATTGCTCTGGTTTTGTAAACAATGATTTTGGAAAGGAGAGCCGAGTTTTGGACGTGATCAGTTGCTGTTCGCAGAATAGGAGCGTTTACTGTTTAACACATGAAACCATGTCTATGATCAGGTGGTAATCGACAATGGCGGTGCCGACAAAGTTTGTGTCATATGCCCATATTGAGAACTGGACATTGGTTACATCTTTTTCAAGAGTGAATGTGTAGCTTTTTTCAGTCCATTCAGCTGTATTCAGTTTCGTGTATTCACCATTTTTCGAGATGTATTGATCGGATGATGAGTTCTCTTTGTAGAAAAGACCTGTTTTTATGTTACCGTTACCCTTTACATAACAGGTGAATTTGTATGTACCGGCCTCAAGGGAGTCTATCTCTGCGGTTGTCAGGGTTTTGGGGGTTCTACTGCTGTTGTTTATCTGAATGGCCTTCTCTCCGTCCATGGGAGACACGGTGAATGGAACTGCCATTGTGGCAAAGGATGATGTGGGGTTCAGCGAAGTATTACTGCCGCCCCAGCTGTCAGGATAGTCTCCGGGCTTGCCGTAGGTCCAGTTCTCGAAGCTCCCGTTTGTAATAACGTTTTCTTCCTCCAGGCCTGAATAGGCTTCGCAGACGTGGGTTTCAGGATTGCATTTTGGAGTTTCTCCGGAGCAGTCTGCAGATGTCGCGCACATTCCATCCTTAACGATATCGCAGTTGCCGGAAAGTGGATTGCATGTGCTCCAGTCATTACCGCAACTATATGAAATGCAGGGGTCTTCTATGAAATGTTTCCCGGGATTGGTTTCTTTTGTTACATCCGAGTATGCAATTATCTCCCATTCTGCAGGATCCCATACGCTTTTTCCAAGAACGACTCCGTATTTTCTTCTTGCCGCTTTTCCCTGGTAGTCCCAGGCTTTTCCTGTGCCGTCGGTTCCAGTTTCTCCGAAGATGTCCACGATGTCGCCTTTGGAGTTTTTCAGGATAACGGCTCTGTTGTTCACAAGGTGTGGGATAATGTCTCCGTGACCTTCAGAGGCATATCCGAATACGTTCTTAAAGTAATCCAGTGTTCCGTCCTGGAAAGGCCTTTTGGATATGGCTACGGCTTTGTCCGGTGCGAGAGTGGAATAGGGGAGAATGGAGCTGTCGTCCAAGTTGTCAACGGTGCCGTCGGTTTCAATTGTGTATCCTGTGAGGTCAACTGTTTTCCCTGTCGGATTGAATATTTCAATGTATGTTCCGATGCTTGTCACACTTTCACGGTGCTGGACAACTTCGGATATTATCAGCGATTTTATCGGTTCGGGAGCCTTTTCCATGCAGTTGAGGGGATCGTTTTCGTCAATTACGAATCCGTTGTCGCATTCGCAGACGGGATCACTGTTTGTAACCGAACATGTTCCATGATCTCCGCATGTTACGTTCTCGCATGGGTTTGTTCCTGCCAAAACGCAGTTCAGAGGATTATCGGTACTGTTTACGTAACCGTCCGCGCACTGACACGTAGCTGTGTTTGATACAACGCTGCATTTTCCGTGCCCGGAACAATCTATATCGGTGCATGGATCGTTGTTGCCGGATTCCGGTACCATGTCAGCGGCGTCTCTCGGCCTGATCTCGAAACTGCCGCTTTGGTAGTTATTCAGGATGCCGGTAATCGACTTGTAGGCGGTACCGATCTGCGGTCTTTCGAAAATATGGAAGTATGTGGAGATTGTAAGGTTGTCGGTTACAGTGATCTTTCCTTCCTTGTCCGGAGTGTAGCGGCTTACGGCTGTAACCGCTAAATTCTCAACTTTTACGAGCATTCCTTCGTACTTTTCATCGGTAACTTCGGTAGATAGTGCCGGTGTTGCTTTCGGATCGACTTTTTCAAGCGGCAGTTTTACGATTTTTACTCCGGATAACTGGGAATTGTTGAGGTTTTCTTCGTAAGTACCGGTAATTTTAATAAAATCGCCGCGACCGAATCCTTCGAGGCCTGTCGGCTCATAGATTTTTATGCCGCTGTATTCGGCACCGTCCGGATCCGCAATGTAGACACCGATATTTTTTCCGCTGAAGTTTTTAATGTAGTCGCTGGTTACATGGGCAACACATACTGTAACTTCATCTCCTGTTTTAATTCCTGTTCCTTTTCTTATGTCTTTTATGGATACACCTGAGCATGTCTGTTCCGGAATGCAGGTCATGAAGGTCGAGGATGCCTTATCAAGATCACACATCGGTTTTTCAGTATCTGTACATTCGCTGTTGTCGTAGCATTCCGGCTTCTCCATCTCTATGTTGAAACTGTCGATTTCACCGATGAATTCCTGGGATTTTCCGCTTGCGAGGGTGATTTCCATGCTGTTCCCCTCTGTCCACAAACCGTCAAGCTCACTTCCAAGTTTAACTGTGAAAGTTGCCCAGCTCTGTGAGGAATCCACGGTTTTTATGTAGTTTGAATCGTCTTCCGTCTCTCCCAGGTACGAAAAGAGATTTGTTTCAGGTGAGAGTTTATAGAAAAGATCCCTGTTTGCGATATTTAGTTTTACGGCAATCTTTCCCTCCGCCTTCATTCTGAAAGTGATTCTTGCAGGTATGCTGTTTCCACAGTCGATAGCCGCGCTGGTCAACATATCCTCTGTGTAAGATGCGTTGAAAGGGTAGTTCAGGCGAAGGTAGTTGTCGGCGTTTGCATCTGTTATTTTGTAGGATTTTGTGGAACTTCCGATTCTCCAGTCGGTCGGTTTCGCGACACCGCTTGTCGTTTTATCCCAGTTCTCAAAATCACCGTTGGGGAAATCGTATCCTTCAATACAGTTCAAGGTGTTGTTTGAGTCTGTCAGGTAACCGTTGTTGCAGGTGCACCACCCCTTTGTGTTTGTAATTACCTCGCATGTCCCGTGTCCACCGCAGTCGATATTGTCGCAGGGGTCTGCGACGCAGTTCAGGTGATTGTTTGTATCTTTCATGAAACCGTCGTTACAGGTGCATACCGCATTGTTAGAAGAACTGACGGAACATGTTCCGTTGTTTCCGCAGGTCATATCCTTGCACGGGTCGGCTATGCAGTTCATCGCGTCGGTTTTATCGTTTATAAAATCGTCGTTGCATGAACAAACGGCACTGCCTGAACTGTCGACGGAGCATTCTCCGTTCCCCCCGCATTTTTGATTGATGCAGGGGTTGGAAGAATCGGCATCGCTCTCCTCATCCTGAGTTTCATCAGAATCCTGCTCTGAGTTATTCTGATCAGAGTCCGAGAGGGGATTGCTTCCCCCGTCGTTGTCGAGATCGGAGTTTCCGGAATGATCATCGTCGTTTTTCGAGCTGTCGTCGGGTTTTTCCTCTTTATCGGACGGCTTTGCCTCATCGTCATTTTCAACCTTTTTGGAATCGTCTTTCTTCTCTGTCTCTTCTGTGTTGTCCGTGTCGGCAAATTCATCCGAATCGGTCTTTTTGCTCCCGGAGTTCGAATCTCCGCAGGACAGGATGGAGAAAATTGCAAAGACTGCAATTAAGTACCTAAAACACTTCATGGTTTGCTCCGCAATGGTTAATGGTTTAACACACACGGATCTTATCTTTGGTGTAAAGGTATTTCGACTGCACTAAATTTTTTGAACAAAAATGGGTTGTAATGTTGGTGCGGATAAAAATAATACACGTTCAAGATAATGAAATAACAGGGTAAAAAGTTTTTAGTCTGGGCACGGTTGTACCTGCTATTGTTTGCTGAGGAAAAGTCCATAAAATTTAGGTCCTTAAAATTCGAGAGTTTTTTGTGGGGGTTCGTGGTAGCGAAAGAGAGGTAAGATGAGCTTTCGGTGCCTGGAAATTCAAGCACTATTTCCGGTCTTGCAGTGATGGCAGCACGCCGGGTTTGTCAAATATATGGATCTTTAAGAACTTCGATGACTGTTGATCTTCTGGAATCCTGAAAAAACTTTTTTCAACACAAATCAGCGACTAAATTTATTACGAAACAAATATCTTGATCATTCCAGCCTCTGAAGTTGAGAAATTAAAAATATCATGACAAAAATAACGGCTTTCTGGAGCAGATTAATTTTTTGAGGTTGAATTGAAACCGGAAATGGGCTTTTTACATGAATGTGTTGAAAAGCTGCGAATCGTTACATCTTCACACAGGAAAATTTGTCGAAAACAAGATGCTTGTTTGAGTCGTGATACTCGATGAGGTTTGTCTCCCTGGTCCAGATGGAAAACTGAACGTTTGTGGTTGGGCTATCGAGTGTGAATGTGAAGCTCTTTTTTGTCCACCCTCTGGAATCGATCGCGGTGAAATCGCTGCTTCCTCCGTTAACGGATCCGCTCTGACTGTAGTAGCCGACGGTGAATTTTCCGTTGCCCTTAACATAGTAGGATAGGTTGTATGTGCCTGCTTCAAGCGCTGGAATTTCTGCAGTAGTGAATCTTCTGACGTTGTTGGTTGCGTTTACGATCTGGATGGCGTTGCTTCCGTCATAGGGAGAATCAGTAAAGAGAAGAGCCTCGGCGGAGCCCATGTATGTCTTATTGCCGTTCCAGTGGGCCGGATAGTTGCCCTCCCACTCTTCAAAGCTACCGTTTCTGATAAGGTTTTCGGAGTCGGCTACATCGATTGCTTCGCAGGTGTGTGTTTCTGTATTGCATTTAGGGGTCTCTGCCTTGCAATCTTCGGACTTTGAGCACATTCCCTCTTTCAGAATGTCGCATTCACCGGTAAGAGTGTTGCAGCTGTTCCATTCGTTATCGCAGGTTTTTGAACTGCATGGGTCGGAAACAAAGTGCTTTTCAGGGTTTGCCTCTTTTACTACATCTTCATAATCGATTGCATCCCACTCATCTTTGTTCCATGTTTTTGATCCTGATTTAACCCCGAATTTTCTTCTTACGATTTTATTCTGGTAGTCCCATGAGAAATCGCAGACGTTGTCGCAGATTTTACCGTAGATATCGATGACCTCATCATCCGGATTAAGAAGGATTATTGCCCTGTTTTCAGTCAGGTGAGTGATCAGAATTGAGTGGCCTACGGACGAGAATCCGAATACGTTGGCGAAGTAATCGGTCGGCTCCATAAGCTGCAGAATATTTCGGGAAATTGCCACCGCTTCGCCGGGGTTTATTGTCTTTTTGCTCAAAACGCCTTCCTGGTCAAGCGACTCTGATGCCCCGTTGGTTGCTATTCTGTAGCCGGAAAGGTCGATTGCCGCATCTGTAGCGTTGTAGATTTCAATGTAGGATCCGGCCTTTTTTGCCGATATCTCATTTTGTACTATTTCGGAGATTATCAATGAGGAGTCTCTTTTGATAACGCAACCGGTCGGATTGTTGAAATCGTTTTCATAACCCTCTTCGCAGTCGCAGATTGGAAGGCCTTTTTCCAATACGCACTCTCCATGATCGTTGCAGGTGACATCCTCACAGAGGTCCTCGGGGATAGTTTCGCTGTCGTTTTTCTCATCAATTTTATCTGAATCATCCTTCTCAGGGTTTTGCGGATCTGTATCCTGTTTGGAATCGTCGTCCGGTTCCTTGTCCTGATCGTCGTCAGTTGAGGAGATCTGTGAATCCTGGTCGCTGTCGGTTGTTCCGTTCAACTCCTTCTTTGAGGAATTGTCGTTCCCCGATCCGCAGGAGATAATCGCTGCGATTGCAAAGAGTCCGATAAAAAAATTAAAGCACTTCATGGCTTGCCTCATATCTGTCAATAATACGAAATCAGTATGATTATGATGTTTTCTTTTATTGTTTCGACTGCACTAAACATTCCGGTCTTTATGCGTTGTAAAAAGTCAGGTTCAGCCTGCTGGGATTTTTAACAGGTTGATTTTAGATGGAAAAAAGAAAAAGATTCAGCTTTTCGGTGTTTAAAAAAGATTGATCGAAGATGTCCGGATTTCTTAGGGTATATAATTTTGGACAGAACCGGTGTTCGGCTGTCTTATCTTTATAGACCTTTTTAAGATTCAAAGGAACAGCATGATGAAGAAAGGGCGACCCGAAGGCCGCCCAAAGAATTGAATGGGGTTCTGTTTACTGTTCCGCCACTGTTTTCTCCAAAAGTTCGATTCCCTTCCTGACTCGGTTGAGGGTATCTTCCTTTCCTACGATTGCGGCGATCTCGGTTCCGCCTCCCGGAGTGAACTGTTTTCCGGAAACTGCAACACGCATCGACCAGAGAATCTTCTTCTTATTGATCTCCGTCTCCTCCGCAAGTTTGAGAAGTCTCGCATAGAGTGAATCGTTATCCCACTGCTCGAGCTCTTCGATGGCGGGAAGAATAACTTTGAGACTCTCGAGGGAGTTCTCGAAGTTCGTCTTCATCTTCTTATGGATGTAGAGTTCCGGTGAATACTCGGGAAGCTCGTTGAAGAAATCGAGCTGCTCGGGAATGTCGGAGAACTTCTCTGTTCTTGTGTGAAGAAGTGCCGCGATCTTTTTCGGGTCGAGATCGTCACGTATGAGTCCCTTCTTTATGAAAGGTTCGGCCTTCTCGAAGAATGCCTCGAAAGTAAGTTCCCTGATGTACTCGCCGTTGAGCCACTGAAGCTTGACAGCATCGAAGATGGCCGGTGACTTGCTGATTCCGCGGATATTGAAAGCCTGGATAAGTTCGTCCATTGTGAACTTTTCCCTTTCATCGCCCGGGTTCCATCCGAGAAGCGCGATGTAGTTCATTACAGCTTCGCTGAGGAATCCCTTGTCGATGAAATCCTGGTAGCTGGCGTCTCCGTCACGTTTTGAGAGCTTGCGCTGAGCGTCCCGCATAACCGGTGAAACGTGAACGTAAACCGGAATATCCCAGCCGAAAGCCTTGTAGAGAAGGTTGTACTTAGGTGTGGATGAGAGGTACTCGCTTCCTCTTACGATGTGAGTGATTCCCATCAGGTGATCATCCACAACGTTTGCGAAGTTGTATGTGGGAAGACCGTCGGATTTTATGAGGATCTGGTCGTCTAGAGTCGAGTTGTCAACTGTGATGGATCCGTAAACGGCATCGTCGAAGGTTGTCGTTCCCTCTGTCGGAATTTTCTGCCTGATAACGTAGGGAACGCCTTCGGCAAGCTTCTTCGCCACCTCTTCCTTTGAGAGATTTCTGCAGCTTCCGTCGTAACGGAAAGCGGTTTTCTGGAGCTCGCAGGCTCTTCTCATCCCGTCCAGTCTCTCCTTGTCACAGAAGCAGTAGTAGGCTTCACCCTTTTCGATGAGCTGAATGGCGTACTCCTTGTAAAGCCCCATACGCTCGGTCTGGATGTAGGGACCGTAATCGCCGCCTACATCAGGACCTTCATCGTGAATGAGTCCGGTCTCTTTCAGAGTGTTGTAGATGATGTCTACGGCACCTTCAACGTAGCGTTCCTGATCCGTATCTTCGATTCTGAGAATGAAAGTACCTCCGTCCTTTTTAGCCAGAAGATAGGCGTAAAGCGCTGTACGAAGGTTTCCCACATGCATATATCCTGTTGGGCTCGGTGCGAACCTCGTTCTTACCTGTGTCATAAGATCCTCCTAAAAATGGAAAAAAAATTTCAGGCTCTTTATACCAGAAACGTTTTTGAAAGGAAACAAAAAACTAGTGTGGGATTGCCGCCTCAACAGTAGTCATGGGAAGTGACTTCAGAAGATCTTCCCGCTTGATTTCAAGGATAACGCCCCGTTTCCCACCGTTGATGTATACAGTCTCAAGCTCCGTGATGGTTTTTTCAATGTATACCTTTAGTTCTTTCCTTGTCCCGAAAGGACTCGTTCCTCCAACCATGTATCCCGTATGTTTCTGCGCAATATCGGGCCTGCAGGGAATCACTTCCTTGACATCGAGCTGACGTGCCAGGGATTTTGTAGAAACCTGCATATCGCCGTGCATGAGAATGATGAGAGGCTTTCTATCAACCTCCATTACCAGAGTTTTAATCATTGCATGCTCATCCACACCGATGGATTCCGAGGCAACCCGGGTTCCGCCCTTTTCCATATAGTCGTAGATGTGGACGGCGTAGGGGATCTTCTTCGAATCGAGAAAACGCGTTGCCGGGGTTTTAATCTTTATTTTTTTAGACATTACAAATCCTTCCAGAAATTATATTCACGAGTGCGAATCGCACATCTTTATTATACAAATATCGCTATATGAATCCATTTTTGCGATAATGGAGAGAGAACGCTCCGCTGCGCTATGCTTGAGAACGCCTTCGGCTTGCGAACGCTTCGCTGCGCTATGCTTGAGAACGCCTTCGGCTTGTGAATGCTTCGCTGCGCTAAGCTTGTGAACGCCTTCGGCTTGCGAACGCTCCGCTGCGCTATGCTTGAGAACGCCTTCGGCTCGTGAACGCTCGGCTGCACTTGAGAAAATGCCGACTCCCTTCTCCCTCTGCCACGTGGAACGTGGCGTCCTGAAGGCTCGCGAAGCGAGCCGTTCACAAGCGAAGCGTTCACAAGGCTTGCCTGCAAGCCGTTCATAAGCCCGGCTTGACCGGGCGTTCACAAGGCCGCGAAGCGCGCCGTTCTACGACGAGGCGTAAAACGCCGAGGAGGTCCCATGAAGATTATTGAAACGGAAGCGATTCCGATAAAGATGTGGCTTGATGAGATGGAGTCCGGTGCGATGGAGCAGACGATTCATCTCGCCAATCTGCCTTTTGCCTTTCACCACGTCGCGATTATGCCCGATGCCCATCAGGGTTACGGAATGCCGATCGGTGGAGTTCTGGCGACAAAGGGAATGATTGTTCCCAACGCTGTCGGAGTGGATATCGGTTGCGGTGTATACGCTGTTCGAACTTCCGTACGTGAGATCGACGGTGAAAAACTGAGGATGATCGTTTCCCTGATCCGACAGTTGATTCCTCTGGGATTTTTGCATCACAAAAGAAAACAGGACTCTTCGCTCATGCCGAGCAGCGATCTCTATCTTCCCATCGTCGAGAGGGAGTACGAAAATGCGCTTTCCCAGATCGGCACACTTGGCGGAGGGAACCACTTCATCGAAATTCAGAAAGGATCCGACGGTTTTATCTGGATAATGATCCACTCCGGTAGTCGGAATATCGGCCTGAAAGTAGCCGAACACTACAACAGGCTGGCAAAGCAGATGCTTCAGAAGAAAGATGTGGGTGTACCGAGCTCGTGGCAGCTTTCTCCGCTTTCACTTGATTCGGAAACCGGTCAAATCTATTTCGGTGAGATGAACTACTGCAGGGAGTTCGCCTGGGCGAACAGGTCGCTCATGATGGAACGTGTTAAGGAGGCATTCAACGTCGCAATGAGCGGCGGTGTCAGCTTCGACCGGATGATTCACATCGCCCACAACTACGCCTCGATGGAAAATCACTATGGCGAAGATGTGATCGTACACAGAAAGGGAGCGACAAGCGCGAGGAAAGAGGAACTCGGAATAGTACCCGGATCCCAGGGTGCATCCAGCTACATCGTAAAAGGGCTCGGCAACGAAGAGAGTTTCGAATCATGCAGTCACGGCGCCGGAAGAAAAATGGGAAGAAAAGCGGCCATTCGGAGTCTCGACATGAAAGAAGAAGTAGCAAAACTTGAAAAGCGCCACATCCTGCACTCCATCAGGAAACAGAAAGATCTCGACGAAGCAGCCGGAGCCTACAAAGACATCGAAACAGTAATGAAAAACCAGGCGGACCTTGTCGAAATAGAGACAAAGCTGGAGCCCCTTGCTGTAGTAAAAGGTTGAATTTTCGAAAAGTCATCACAAATCAGAAGCACGTTACATCTTTCTCAAAGTCCACAGCCTTCCATGAAAACAAAAGTAAAATTAACTTCGATAAAGCATGGCGTGCCCATCATCTTTCAATAAAAAACTGGATCTATCCGGGACGAACCCATCGATTTGAAATGTAGCTTACGGCGAAGTATCTTTAGTGTTTGAAAGAGAATGGGATCTAAAGCTGTTTCACATGTCGGTCCCTGATCTAAATCATAAAAAAATCGACAGTCAAAGGAGGTCTGAATGATCACGACAACACTATTTCCGGGACGTTATGTTCAGGGTGCCGGTGCATTGAAAAGACTTGGAAAAGAGGTTTCGCGTTTTGGGAAAAAAGGATTCGTTATCTGCGATCCCTTTGTTTTTGAGAATCTGCTTCCGGGTTTCAAAAAGGAGATGGAAACGGAATTGAATGTGATATTGGATAAGTTCGAAGGGGAATGTTCGGATGAGGAGATAGAGAGAATCGTATCTCAGTCGAAGGATGCCGATGTGGACGTAGTTATCGGAATCGGCGGCGGAAAAGCGCTGGATACGGCGAAAGCGGTCGCCCACACAATGAAGGTTCCTGTCGCTATCGTTCCCACATTGGCATCCACCGATGCTCCCTGCAGCGCTCTTTCAGTCATCTACACGCCTGACGGAGAATTCAAGAGGTATCTTCTTCTTAAAAAGAACCCGGATCTCGTTTTAATTGATTCTGTCGTCGTGGCCAATGCGCCGTCGAGATTTCTTGTGGCGGGAATGGGTGACGCCCTCGCAACCTGGTTCGAAGCGGAATCCTGTAAAAAAAGTTACGCGGGGAATATGGCCGGCGATCCGGGTTCGATGACGGCATTCGCACTTGCTGAACTATGTTTCAAGACCCTGATGGAGTTCGGGCTGGATGCCAAAACGGCCTGCGATTCAAATTGCGTCGTTCCCGCTCTTGATCATGTTATCGAGGCGAACACGCTCCTGAGCGGTCTGGGATTCGAGAGCGGAGGTCTCGCCGCAGCCCACGCAATCCACAACGGACTCACGGTACTGGAACCGACCCACGGATACTTTCACGGAGAAAAAGTTGCAATCGGAACATTGGCGTCACTCATGTTGACGGATAAGAGCAGTGAAGAAATTCACCGGGTTTTCAGCTTTTGTGAATCTGTAGGACTGCCGACAACATTGGCGGAAATAGGTCTGAAAAATGTATCGGATGAAGAGCTGATGAAAGTTGCCGAAGCATCCTGTGCCGAAGGGGAAACAATTCACAATGAAGCCTTAAAAGTTACCCCGCAAAAAGTTTTCTACGCCATAAAAACCATGGATGCTATCGGTAAAAAAAGAAAATCATAGAAAGAGGATCCGTCAACTACAGCCTGCAAGCTGTCGATATTTTTCTGATTCTTTATTTCAGGAAGCAAGTGTCGGAATTTAGGATAAATTTTAGAAAAGAAACGACAACTCCAGTCCGATGATGAATCCGGCTTCGATCGGTTCGGGGTCGTTCTGCAGTTCCTCGTCCTCAAACCAGTAGCTCCAACCGTGAAGGGACTCTTTTACGGAGTAGTTCTGCTGGTAGAAGAACTGGTTTATTTTTATTATGTACTTTTTGTAAAGAAACTGTTCACTGATCATTACACCCCAGATGTATCCGAGGGAAGAGAAAGGTTCGAGTGGAGTGAAGTAGGGGATTTTATACTCTTTTTTGCTTACATCCGGGAAACTGACATACTCAAGCGCGACGAGTGGTCCGATGCTCAGGAAGTCGAACAGCCGGTATTTCGGACTGGCGCGGAATATGAAGTGATACGCGGAGTACTCGCTCTCTTCCGCCCTGCTGGCTCCGAATGTGATGTTAAGCATCTCTACGTCTACCCACTTGTTTATGTAGTGGGCCTGAAAGATGCTGGCTCCGAAAAAAAACCGGTTTTTCATGAGCCCGACGGGAACAAGTCCGGCACCCAGATAGATATTGGAGTGCGGTTCCTTGTGGATGTACTGCTGGAGGTTTTTGTTTTCTTTCATGAAATCGCTGCTTTGAGTTGCACCTGCGAAAAGTGAGGATGGAATGAAAATCACTGCCCAGAGTAGGAGGGTTGTAGAAAGAAAACCGATGTTTTTTATTTTTGGCATAAAGATCTACTCCTCAAAATCCTTTAACTCTTCCAGGCACTCTGAAGTTAAATCCTCGTAATCGGAAGCCTGGTTTAAATAGTATTTTGCTTCGCTTACTAGCCCCAGTTTCAGAGCCCCGCAGCCGATGATTGCGTAAAACTTATCTTTCTGTTCGTTGAAAAAGGACATTCCGTACATGGCTGTTGCCGCAGCGTGGTGGAACTTTTTCTTCTCAAGATATATTTCTCCCATCTTCAGATAGTTTTCAGCATTCTTGCCGTTGCCGAGTATGCTTTTCTGGATCGCAAGAATATCGGAGTTCTCGGAATCGTTCTTTTCAGGTGTGACATGTCTGAGCTGCTTAGGCCACTTCAAAACATCGTCGATTGAGGGAACTCCCGATTTGAGAGAACAGTACTTTCTGGTTTTTACAACTTCGGGTGATTGATCCTGAATTTTGCTGCAGAAATCGACGTACTGTCCACGTGTTCTTAAACTCTCGTCCACCTTTGCCGTAAGAGGACCGCTTATTTCCGGGTTGCTGTTGGCCACTTTCTGAAGGTACATGGCAAATGCTCCGTAAAGTTCTATGTTTCTTATGGCAATCAGCATCTCAAGTTGGATGTCTTCACTGTTGGATATTCGCTGGTAGGACTGCTGGATGTTGAAGAACTCGTTTCCGTAAGTTGAGATCTCATCGGGTGAAACCGATGCCTTTTCGAGTTTTGCAATAAATTGAACTTTGGTCGAATCCAACTGATTCAGATAGCTCCAAAGACATGTTGGATTGCCGTTTTCTCCCTTGCACAGTGAGGATACTCTGCTCTCTATTTCACTTTGAATCGACGGTGAGAATTTGTATCTGGCCTTGAAAAGCGCGGCGAGTGATCTGTCGTCCTTCAGTAGTATCCTTGCGAATTGATCGTCCATTTTGAGTGGAGACTCTATCGCATCGGCTATTGTCCGGACAACCCTGTTCTTCACCTTTTCCGCCAGCCTGTTCCACAGCGGATGGAAAACGTAGCCTTTCAGCAGTGAGAAATCCTTGAGGGCGATACCGATATTTATCGATTCCATGAAGGCGTCGAGTTTTGAATTCGGTTCGAAGGAACCGTTTACGATTTTCATCAGAGCGTCGATAGCGGTGTAGTAGCGGGCCAGGTAGATGCTTTCATTGGCTATCGAAAGGTAGATAGCCAGCAGTTTCTTGCCATCTTTTTCGCCTGAAGCCATCGAATTTGCAACTTTAAAGAATGTCCTGACATCCTTTTCGTCCCTGCTTTTTTGAAGTGCCTGCTGCATGGCAACCGACTTGACTTCTATATCCGTTGACTGTTGTGCAAACTTATAGTAGCTTTTTCCCTGCTGAAGTTCGTCGTAACCTTCAGTGTTCCTTATTGTTTTATCCAGGCTCTTTACTTTTGCCTGCATCTTGATTTTGTCGATTTTAGCAGTGAATTTCGGATCTTTGAGATTGAGGCTGAGCAGTTTGTTTGCCCACTCATTCAACTTTTCATAGTCCCCTTTTTCATTGAAGTAACTCAGGATTAGTTCTCCGGCATCCTCAACGTATTCGCCTGCAGGGTAGTTCCGCATGTAATCGTAGAGTGAGGTGAGAGCCGTGTCGTAGAGCGCCTGCTCGTAGTAGGTTTTTGCAAGTATGAAGTTGAGCTTCTGATCCTTCTTTTTCATTTCGTTCAACTCAAAAGCCTTTTTAATGGCGCTTATGAGCAGTCCTCTGCGCCAGAACTGCTCATAATAGGAGTATTCGCCATCTTTCTGGAGGATGAGAAGTGCGTTGTCTAAAAGTTGATCCTTCTCTTTCGGTTTGCCGAACTCATCTTCTGCAATTCTGAGATAGTAGCTGCCGCTTTCGGGAAATTTTTTGAGAAGGAAATATGTGTCGGCAAGATTCGTGGCAACCTTGACCTTGTTTTCGGAATTTGGAAAAAATCCCAGATAGATCCTGTAAAATTCCGCAGCTCTTTTCAGGTAGATCTCCTTTTCGGAACCCTTCATCTTTTTTGCCATGTCATGACTTTTCGTACCGAATTCTCTCAGCTGTATTTCAAGAAAACGGTAGGCGGTCTTTTTCATTTCGGGAGTCAGCTTGAAGTAAGAAAACCAGATGTTGAACTTTTCGAGAACGTAACTGATTTCGTCTACCTTTATGTCCAGCCGCTTGTGAAGCGGAACCATGGTGAGAACTTCCTGGTAGATGTTTACAACTTTTTCAGGATCACGGGTCCGTTCGCTGAGTGCGCGGAGCAGATTTATCGCCGACTGATACTTTTTGAGATTTATCTGTCTGAATGCCAGCTTCTCAATCACCTCCTGAAAGAGAATCTCCGTTGGTGCAAGCTGGGCGTAGTATTGAACCGGATTTTTGTGGTCGGGAAAGACATGCGTGAACGCCTTTATTGAGTCTATCAGAGCCTCCCTTTTCAGGCTGGAACTGATCTTGCTGGTCTTCAGTGAAACGCTTCTCGGAGAATCTTCATCGTCAAGCTCCTCGTCGAGGATGATCTCCTCAAAGGTCATCAAGGCCGATTTATATCGCTCGAGTCTGAGGTAGAGCACTCCAAGATAGTATTTCGCACGGTTTCTCTCATAGACGAGGTTGGATTCCGTCACAGGTTCGAGAGCCTCTTCCGCATCCTCATACTCCTCTTCGTCGAAATAGTGCTTTCCGAGAAGAAGTCTCACTCTCAAACTTTCCGTCGATTCGGGGTAGGTTCGGGTTAGCTTTTCGGACATTGCCATGAATTTGGCTGTTTCACCTATCGAATGGTATGAAACCGAGAGAAGATATAGAACTTTCGGTATCTTATCGTACGATTTGAAATCGTTCGCTATGGTCTGGTAAACCCGGATAGCCTCTATGCTGGCGTCGGTTACCGCCTTGAATTTCTGTTTTCCTCCTTCAGCCGGCACTTCGCTTCCCTGTCGTTCCATCTGTATGTAATAGAGAACATTTGCTTTCTTTGTGAGGAGATTCCCGAGCTGAAGATATAGGTCAGGGAGGAATGGGGCGTTCTGGTTGTTCAGGATCTGTGCTCTGAGAATTTCAACCGATTTGTTGATTCGCTCCAGCATGCTGGAAAGCTTTATTTGAAACTGTGCCGTGTTGTCCTCGGCGTTCAATGAGGATAGAGGGGTGATTGCCAACAGAAGGACTATCAGCCAGATTTTAATTTTTATTTTCGACATTTGTTTTCCAACTTTCCTCTGTAGTGGTTTCTTTCATCTGCCCAGAAGTCGCCCGTCTGAGGCCAGAGATAGGAAAAGGGATTTTCCTCCCTGTCCGCTTTCTCACCTGCCTTTGTCGGCTCCTCGAAAACGACGTCAGGATTGTGTTTTTCAAGTTCGACATCGAATTTGAGGAACTTGAGATTTTCCGAAAGCATTATCAGATACCTCACGGATTTGTGCCTGCTCTCCTCCTGAAAAAGGCGGGCGTTCTTAACAAGAAGCTCATCTTCCGTCTCCAACATGTAATCGTAAAGAACTCTGAGGTCGGCTGGAATCGAGACCGCTCTTTTTGACTCTTCTCGAAGCTTTTTTCTTACGAAATGGTACTGGAAAAATTTACGATGCTGGTGACTTGAGAGCAGGTTTAGCTCTTCAAATTCGTTCATCGACTTTCCTGTTTTCACTCCATGGACAATTTTGCCGAATTTTCTGTTGAAACTATTCGACAAACCTTCCATGTACTCTGTTTCGCAAACAGCCCTGTATATGAGTGCCCTCAGAATGAATTTTTCAAGGTGAATAACTTCACTGAAAGTTTCCGATTCCAGATTGTAGAGAATACCCAGAGCCTCCTCAAACCTGCCGAGGTGGTAAAAACTCCATGCTGCCTCAAGCCAGTCTGTGGACTTTACCGGATTAGTCTTGAGAAGGAAGCTGAGGTAGATATCCAGCGATTTGTCGAAATGTTCCATCTCGAAGTAGATCCTTGCGAGTGTTCTCGATATCTTTTTTACAAAGGCAAGCCGGGAAGGACCGTGATCCATCTTCAGCAGCTTGTTTATGATGTTTGCGGCTTTCTCGAGATCCTTTTTTTCATAGGCTGTCAGGGCCGTATAAAAAAGATATTTGGGAAAATGATCTCTGTCTATTTTTTTAAAGTAGTGCTCTGCCCACTTCTCCAGACCCTTTTCCCGGTTAACGATTCCCTTGTAGAGATTGAAGCTGTTTACAAAATAGTAGCCGGTTTTCGGTTCCAGATCGCTCGTAAGATACATGTGTCTTGTCGGAAAGGGGTAGCCCTGGCCGCTGACCTTGACGATGGCTCTGTAGGCATCCTCCTTAACCTTCAGGTCGTTGAAAAAGAGTAGCATCCTGTTGGCTGTCGACATGGCGCTGTAGTACATCTGCTCCTGCTCCAGTACAGAAAGGAGTTTTCTCCAGCTGTCTGGATTTTTGGCGTTTTTCGGGATTTCGCCGTGCCATCTGGTGGCTGCCGCCAGTTCCAGGGCAAAGGCGAAAAGCAGAACGATGGGGAGGAGATTCTTTAACATGTTCATTCTCCCACTCAAAAAGAGAGTTTCATTCCAAAGTTGAAGGCGGGGTATGTTTCAAAATCTTCTTCAATGGATATGCTGTCCTGGAATTCGAAGGTTGCCCAGAAGTGTCTGTTGATGCTCAGGTCAAAGCAGAGACCTGCGTTTGCCAGAAACTTCATCTCCTCAGATGTGAAGGCCATTGCCGGTCCGGCAAGAACTCCCAGGCGGAAGTAGCGGATATATTTTTCAAGAAACAGCCACTTTCCGTATACGAAATAGTATTTTATGTTTGATTTTACTATCGCTTCAACCTTCTCTATCCGTTCCGGATTGACCCTGAATTCCTCCGCAAGTTCTGTTGTGAGATCTTTTTCGACGGAAAAGAAGTAGGATCCTCTGGCAATTTCCCACGCGAAGTTTTTGGTGAAGTTGAACTGATAGCTCGCCGAAATGCCCAGCCCCGCATAGTAGGCGTTGAAGGGAAGGTTGTCCATACCCAGAAATATTGAGTGCCTGTGAGGTTGAATGTTGGTTTCGAGCGATGAAATGGGGGCTCCGTCCAGTTTTCCGTAGGGCTTGGAATTGCCATACAAGTTGAAACAAAGACAGTTACCGACCACCACAGCAGTAAAAAGTAGTAACACACCTCTTATTTTTAACATTAAAAATCGCTCCCTAATGATAATTACTGTTATTATTTTAAATGCTTAATTTAAAGTATTGTCTTTTTAATAGAATGTCAAGTTTTGGTGTTCGATTTTGTTGTTTGGTGTATAATAATTTGAATGTGTTGGATTGGGTTATATTGTCGATGCTTTAAATTTAAAAGGGTATTGAACAGTTGCCGTTCCGCCTTTAGGCTTGGGGAACGGTGTCTTCTCGATCTCCCTCACAAGACAGCGGTGCAGTTTGCTGTTGTTCAGTTCGGATCGAACAACCTTTACCGATTGAACGGCTCCGCCCGGTTGAATTGTCCACTGCATCTTAATGGTACCGGCCAGCGAGGAGTCGGTGAGAAGCGCCTTTTCATAGCAGTAGGTGAGCCTTGCAATTCTCTTGTTGAGCGCCTTTTGAATCAAAGCCTCGGAAACTTTTCCTTTCCCTGAAAGTGATAATCCCCCTGAAGCGGTCAAAGCTCCACCCACATGCCCTCTGTTCGATCCTCTGAGCGCCCTTGTTGTAACTGTTCCCTGCACGCTGTTGAGGCTCTTTCCTCCTCCACCGTAACCTCTTCCGTCTCCGTAAACTGCAGATTTAACGCTGCGTATTCCTCTTGTCTCTATGGGGCCTGAGTAGCTGGAAGCGGCTCCTTCGCCAAGTTTGCTGCCCGATTTAATTCCCTTCCCGATTGGAATTCCTCCTTTTCCGTAGGAGGGGCCGAAGCTTCTTCCTCTTTTCGCCGATCCGTTATTGAGGGAAGGTCCCTTCGATCCGGAACTGGAAAGAAACGAGAGAGAAGACTCGATTGATTTTGCACCGCCTCCTGATTTTGCGGATGTTCGAGCTCCGGAAGGGAGGGATCTCGCGGCAACGGCTCTTCTATTGCGAACTGTTTTCTCTGCAACCTTCTGTTTTGTCGGGAAAACCCCCTGTCGCTTTTTCTCTTTTTTCTTAACGACCACTTTTTCCGGTGCCGGTTTTGGTTTCGCCTCCTTCACGATTTTGAGGGGTGTCTTGTCCTGCATTTTAGAGAGAAGCTCCTTGACTCTTTCCGCCGTAGGATCAAGGTTCTCGGGTCTCTCAACCTTGGGGGCGACTGCAGCGGAGTAGATTGCAAATCCAAGTATGACTGCTGCATGAAAAAGAAACGACTGCAGCAGGAACGTTTTTAAAGAACGATTTCCCGGATTTCCCCACTCATAGATTATTCGGAACATGTAGGAGTTGCCCGGCATCTTGATGCTCAGAACGCTGTTTGACTTTAGTTCGTGGGTGTTTCCCTCGTCGTCCCTTATGTGGAAGGTTTTTCTCAGGGATCTGGATCGGATTATCCCGAATTTACGCCTGTCGATCTCTATGGACTGGTCGCTTTTTCCAGTAATTGGAATGACGGGATGGTGAATTTGTCCTCCTGATCCGCCGTATGTAATGAAAAGGTTCGGTGTTTTCAAAAAATTGAGTAACATTTTTCACCCCGGATTTACGGTTCTGTAGAGAGAATTTCCTTTCTGTAATCGGTTCTTGTCTTCACGAAGGAAATCTTGTCTTTCTTGGTTTTGAGAATCAGTGTCATGTTGAAGTTTCTTGTCTGACCTTTTATCTCTATCGCCTTTTTTTCTTCCGGAATCTGTTTTTTATCCGCTCCGACGGCCGATGCGTATAAAAAGAGCAGTAGAAACGAAAAAACAGATACATTGATCACTCTATTCATCTTTATTTTTCTCCCTTCTGTTCAAAAATTCCCACGAGCTCGATCTGTGTGATTCCCGCTACGGAGGCGGAGCGCATGAGGCTGTCCACCATGTAGTAGGTTACATCACGGTCCGCATGGAGCGTTATCACGCTGTTGGGTCTCTCTTCCGGACTAAGGTCGGAAATAAGATTCTTCAGCTTTCCTACGGCTACTTCTATGATCTGCTCCTCCTGGTCCTCAAATGATTTGAAGGATATTTCGTCGTCGGCGATTACAAGCTTGTTGGTGCCGAATGTTACTTTTATCTCCTTCTCGTAGGCCGCCGGCTGACGTCTGGATTTAGCCTCGATTATGGGAAGAGAAACACCGGAGTCGATGGATGGGTCAGGAGCCTCTTCCGAATAGTTGGTCAGAAGGAAAATGAGAATGATCGTAAGCACATCCATCAGAGATGTGATGCTGAGCCTCGGCGGGTTGCGTTTGGTTTCGGAATCGAAAAAGTCAGCCATGTCAAACCTCCTCGGGAACCATCACGACTTTCAGCGCCGATTTCTTGGTTTTTACATCTGTAATCGATTTTACACCCTCGTCCAGGATGGTTATGAGCTGCTCGTATCGAAGTTTCCTGTAGGAACTCAGGAGGAGAACATCGAGTTTCTTGTACTCTTCAACCATCTTGTTGAGTTCCTTTCTCAAATGTACCACTCCGGTTGTGTCCCGCCTTATCTCTTTTCTCACGATGATGTTGCCCGAATCCTCATCGAGAAGTTCAAGGTTGAAGATCTCCGGGAGAATTTTCAATCTCGCCATTACCTTCATAGTGCTCTTTTTCTTCTCGAGAGCGGCGGCCGCCGCATCTTCGCTGACGGCCGGAGAGTTGACCCTCACGGCGTGAAAGTGATAGAAGGCCATGTTTCCTACAAGAACAGGAATAAGTATGAGCATCAGGCTCATGATGGGAAGCAATACATCAGCATCTTCAACTTCTCTTGTCGGGACTTTAAATTTGAAACTCATGGCAGCCTTCCTTTAGGATTTGAGAATTTCAAAGTCGATTATATGGGAAATTTCTGTCAGTGTTTCATTGTATTTCTGCATGATGTCCGTTTCCATGTTTACGAGAATTGTGTAGGCCACAATGCAGGGAATTGCAATGATCAGACCGAATGCGGTCGTATTCATCGCCGTCGAAATACCGGCAGCCAGAAGCTCAGCCTTGCTTGCTGCGCTGCTGCTCTGGAGACTGGAAAAGGACATGATGAGACCCTTGATTGTCCCGATGAGACCCAGAAGGGTGGCGATGTTTCCAATCATGTGGAGATAGTTTGTGTGTTTCTGGATTCTGGGAGTCAGCTTCTGCACCTCCTTGCTGATCTCGGATTCCATCGCCTCCTTGCAGTAGTGATTGTTGTTGAGAAGAATGGCAATGACCTTTGCAAGGGGGTGATTGGTGCCGCTGCAGAGAAGCTTGGCTGATGGAAGATCTCCCTTTTTGACGTAGTTGATGATGTCGTTGAAAAACGTCTGTCGCGGTTTGTAGTAGAAATGAAGCATGTAAACTTTTTCAATAATAATCGCAACGGCAACAACGGAAACTGCCAGGATAATGTACATGAAGATGCCGCCTTCATTCAAAAAATCGATCATGGTGAATCTCCTCAAAAATCATACAAAAATGACATTTATAACTGTTTTTACTCTTCAACCGGAGGCTGTCCGCCGCCGCCTCCTCCGCCGCCTCCGATGCAGCCGTCGACCTTTGAAACCTCACAGTAAAAGGCCCCCTTCTTAATCTCTACGAATTTTTTGTTGGTACCTTTCATTTTCGGACAGGAGTAGGTTCCGTCAATTGTGATGGCATATTCGAAATCGGGAGTTCCGTCCGCACACGTTCCTTCATTCGGCACTGCTGTCAGAACAAGGTTTATATCACAATCGCCGTCCCTGCTGTAGATGACGTTGCTTACCTTGTCGTACCCTTCGTCCGTGTAGTAGTAGGCTTTGTCGAGAGTACCGCCTGCGTTTTCGAAGGAAACACTGTCTCCCCCGGACATCTTGTCGTTCATCGGGTCGTTGATGTCCCTTACCTTCAGGAGAAATCCGTGGAGCTCACCGTCCTCTCCGCTTCGTTCGTATCTGTTCTGACCCTTTATTGTAAATGTAGCCTTGGAGAGATCCTCACGGTCTTTTCTGTAATCGCATTCCACTCTCCACTGCTCTTCCTTTGATGCAGTCATAATCTTCGTCACGACTACATCCGCATTGGTATTGTTCGATTTAAACTCTTCCAGTCCTGCAACGTGTCCCTGGATAAAGTAGTATCCAGGTATCTGCGGCCCCTGAAGAGTCTTGGGAACTCCGTCCGCCATTGGAATCTGAAAGTTGTATCGGGCAGGCTCAAGATCTCCGAGGTTAACCTGGGCTACGTTGTGGCATGTGGTTTCCCACACCTTCAGTTTCACATTGCGGAGTCCTCTGAAAATTGTGTATTCGTAGATGCTGGCAGCTTCCAGCCAGTCGCTGTCGAAGATGTTGTCTCCGTTGAAATCCCACCTGTATTTGAATTTCGCATTTTCACCGGCCGTTGCAGCGCCGGTGGCGTCGTATGTGAAAAAGTTGTGTACATCGTCGGCGGTGATCTTGATTTTCGATGCGTCAACTGCGAGCTTATTCTCTTCATCGGAGCAGCTTATGAAGGCCATGAATGTTTTTTCCGCCGTGTGGCTGTCCGGATCGGATACCTTCACCTTTATCACCTTCTGACCGACCTCGGTAAATGTGTGGCTGTCTATCTTTTCAACTTTTTTAAAACCGCTTCCGAAATCGATCTGGTACGAGAGTTCGTCAACCGTGCTGTTGTCGTCGGTTGTGCCGGAAAAGTCCAGATCAACCTTCTCGTTTACAGGGAAGGCTATAACGCCGCTCTCCTTGTAGTGAAGGGTGGAAACTACGGCGCCTTCGTTGCTTTCGGATTTGAGGGCGAGCAGGATAACCGGAGCCTGGTTTACAGGGTAGTCCTGATCGAGTACTTTCACCTTTTTATTAATGTCGATTTTTTCCCTGTGGATAGTGTCGCCTTTCAAAGTAATTGTCACTTCCCCGCCTTCATCGAAGGTGCAGTGGATAACGGGAACATTGTATGCGTCACACGAATCTACCGACCTTCCCGACTCATAGGCAAGAGACCACTGAAAATCGGAGAGCCTCTCCTTTGGTGTTGCGGAAAGCTCAATCGACTCCAATAGATAAGCCTCCGATTTGACGGTGATTTCAATGCCGGGGTCTCCCTGTTTAGCCTCATCGCATCCGAAGGTTAAAAGCACCAGGGAAGTTAAAAGGCTGATGAAGAAAAAATGTTTTCTGTTCATGGATCCCTCCATTAAAGTTTTTAATTTGTGAAATCATCGTCCTTGAATTTTACATTGGTTACTCCCGGCCTGAGCCTTTTCTCTGCGGTTCTGAAAAAACGTTTGTTGTTTATAACCGACGTGTTTTCCATGATGTAGACCCTTATGAGGTCATGTTCCGTTTTTGCCGGAATCTGGTCGACCTTGAGATGGAAACATGTCTGGGCACTGTCTTCTTTCACAGTTTCGATCTTGTATCTGTATGGTTTTATACCGTATATCTTGTTGTTGTCGTATTGCATCGGAGTGTTGGTTTTCACCTCCGAATAGTTGTTGGCGCCGTCCCAGTCCGGATCGAGAAGAGACTCCTGATTGGTGCCCTCAACGAAGGCCATGGATCTTCTGAATGCCAGTCCGTCGGGAATCCAGTCCTCGTTGGAGTCGAAACTTTCGATCTTGCTCTTGAGAACAATCTGTTCCTCACAGTCGTTGAGAAAATCCTTGTCCAGATCCGTAAGCTTTCGTACGACCGGAGGTTTTTCCGGAAGCCAGGGTTTGAAACCGTCGTCATCAGGGACTTCACTATTTGAAATTTCCTCATCACTGACATCTTCATCAACCGAATCGTCATCCGATGTTTCACTATCCGTTTCCTCATCGGGAACCTCCCACTTGTTACAGGCGATGTAGGGCTCGCTGTTCTGAGGTGCGCAGTTGGGGTCCCTGCACGGTCTTTCTGAAATGTAGTACTCCACTCCGTCTGAAATTCCGTTTCCGTCGCTGTCGGCCCAGTACTTGTTCGAACCGAGAGTATCTTCAAGCTCGTCGACAAGGCCGTCTCCGTCGGTATCCATCTGAAGCTGGTCACCGTGCCACTTTGTGCTCACGTTTGTTACGATGATGTCTCGAAGAAGATGTTTTACCTTTCTTTCAGGAACACTGAACTGGGAAAAATCGATAACCTGGCCCGACCCGAATTCAAACGAATCTCCGTTTCCGACTTTCGCCATCTCCTGCATGTATATCTGAGCTTCCGAATCGACCTCATCGTTGTAGTAGTAGGCGGTATGAAGCTGAACGCTGTCCACGTACTCCCTGTTTCCCTCTTCAAAAGCGGTCAGACCCTTTACCTGATCGAGAATATCCTGCTTTTTCTGAAGTGTGTCCGTTCCGATATAGGGTGCTCCGTCGCTGATGAAAATTACAACGTAGAACGAGCTGACAACCTTGGGCTGTTTCTTTGCCTCGGCAATATCGTTTGCAATAAGATCGCTTATCTCCTTGAGTGCCCTTGAGAAGTTCGTCCACCCTCCGTCTGAAGGATCGGGCGTTTCGGCACCGTTGGGATTTTCCTGCTCGATAACGTTCTCGAACTCCTCCTTGTCGTTAGTGAACCCCACAACCAGTTTGGAATTTGTGGAGAAGTTTATGAGGGAGTAGAAGGTGGTCTGATCAGAATCCGAAGCGTCGAGATAGGTCTGCAGGGGAACGTAACGGCGACTGCCGTCCGTATCGGTTCCAAGTTTGCTTTTTGAGGGAATATCCTGGTTGCTTCCTGATTTGTCGACTACGAAGATGAACTTCAGGTTCGATTTTATTTTATCCGCCTTTATCGTGCAGAAATCGACCTCTGCACTCACCAGCTGGTTCTTGATCAGCTGGTACTTATCGAGTTCCTTTAGCTTCTCTTTGCCGCAGCCGAAAAGGAGTAGACTTGAAATCAACAGGAAAAGCGAGGAAATTTCAATGATTTTCATGGTTTTCATGATTTAAGCTCCCTCCTTGAGTGAATCCAAAGTAAACTCCAGGACATCATCGTCCTCATATTTGTCATGATCGACCAGGATTCTGAAAGTTCTCATGTTCATGTCCAGATCGCTGATCTTTTCAATGAGATATATGCGGATCAGGTTGCCGTTTGATACTTTGACCAGAGGAATGTTGAAAACAGTCATATCGTAGCAGCTCCTGCCTTCCCTGATTTCGGTCTGTATGTCGTACCTGTAGGCAAGCGAATTTATTGATCTCGTGTTGCTTACATCTATAGGTGTGTTCAACTTGATCTCGTCGGAATTTGAAAGCATGTCACCGTCTATATCCTGGAACGCATCGTTGGGGTCACTGGGATTCATGTTGTTTCTCACCTCCAGCTCATCCGGGATTCCGTCGTGATCGGTATCGAAATATTGGGGATGGGTGTGGAGCAGGTTGTTCTCTTCGCAGTCGGTAAGACCGTCCAGATCGGTGTCCTGAGTGGGATCCTCGCATATTTTAAGGTGAGTCTGATTTTCCCGGTTGATTCCCGAGAGGTGGATCAGGAAGTCCCCGTAGCCGTCGCCGTTGCTGTCCGCCTTGAACGGATTTATGTTGAGTTCCTCATCGTTGTCGTAGATGTTGACCAGTCCCTCCCTGTCGAAATCTATACGAAGCTCTCCATCCCTGATCCTCGCCGATCTGTTTACGGCGTAAAAGTCCACGTACTCCTTGTTGTCCTCAGGACAGTAGTCGGTAATTCTGACCGTGATTTTTTTGTGGTTCGCAGGAAGAGAGTCCCTTTCGAGAGAGACGATATCTTCGCTTCCGCAGGAAAAAGTTATGAGCAGTGAAAAGATTAGAGGGAGAGAAAAAACGATAGGGTTTTTGCAGAAACTTATCTTCATTCCTGTCCTCAGGAAAAGTTTGTATGTTTGAGGAAAAATATTACCATTGTATCTTATTTGAAAAATATGTCAATGAGTAATTCGGCTTTTATATTCCTATCTCTTCATAATTTATCGGGTTTTAGAAAACGACCCTGCAGTTTTGTTGTTTAAGAAAAATGGACTCGGGAAATATTGGAAATTCGAATAGAGAATCTATTGTTTTTCAGAGTGAAGAGAATTGATGAAGTTTCTAAAAAGAAATTTGCGACAGCTATTCAGAGTTTGTTCGTCTGCTATTGATCGGATTTTTAGATTTTGCTGAAAAGAGTATCAGAAAGAGCAGCAGAAGAGTTACCCAAATTGGAAGATCGTCGTTTTCCTCTGTGACTGCCATTATCGAACATCCGCCTCCGCCGCCCACGTCGAAGTTTTCATCGTATGGATCGCTGTTGTCAGGGTCCTTAACATCAATAACTCCGTCGCCGTCGCTGTCCTTGAGCGATTCCATGCCGTCCTTAACTCCGTCGCCGTCGCTGTCGGGGTTGTTGGGATCTGTTCCCAGCTTCTTCTCCTCCTCGTCGCTGAGTCCGTCCTTGTCGCTGTCCGGATCGTCACAGGCGTCTCCGATTCCGTCGCCGTCGCTGTCATCCTGTGAAGGATTAGCAACCAGAGGACAGTTGTCCGTACTGTCGGAGATGTTGTCGCCGTCGTCGTCACCATCACAAACATCTCCGATACCGTCACCCTCCAGATCGTTCTGATCGTTGTTTCTTACGAGAGGGCAGTTATCCTCTTCATTTTCAACGCCGTCGCCGTCCTTGTCTCCGTCACACAGGTCTCCTTCACCGTTTCCATCAGTATCGAGCTGATCAGGATTGGCAACAAGCGGACAGTTGTCCTTATCGTCATCCACGCCGTCGTCGTCGCAATCCTTTTCGAGATAGTCGGGAGTTCCGTCGCCGTCTGTATCCTTGGGATCCGCTGTCGGATCGGTTTTTCCCGCCTCCTCCCTGTCACTTATTCCGTCTCCGTCGCTGTCCTTGTCTACGACATCCGGAATTCCGTCTCCGTCGGTATCTTCCGGATAACCACGATCCTTTCCAAGTTCGTCACCGTCGGGAATACCGTCGTTGTCGGAATCGGGATTGTTGGGGTTCGATCCTATGGCGTCCTCCTCCTCATTCGGGATACCGTCGCCGTCACGATCCTCATCGCAGAGATCACCGAACTTGTCGCCGTCCAGATCCGCCTGATCGCTGTTTTTAACATTCGGACAGTTGTCCTTATCGTCATTCACACCGTCGCCGTCCTTATCGGAATCGAGATGATCCGGCGTTCCGTCGCCGTCTGTGTCCTTTATCTGGCCGGTGCCGGTTTCGGCGCTGTCGGGAATTCCGTCTCCGTCGCTGTCTTCATCCGCAGCATCGACAATTCCGTCACCGTCGCTGTCTTTCGGTTCCGTACCGTTTCCGAACTCCGTAGAATCGTCGATTCCATCGCCGTCGCTGTCGGTCTTGTCCGGATTTGTTCCGATTTCATTCTCCTTTTCATTAGAAATACCGTCGCCGTCACGATCGGGATCGCAGGCGTCGCCGATTCCGTCACCGTCCAGATCACTCTGGTCAGCGTTGGATATCTCACAGCAGTTGTCCTCGTTGTCATTTATTCCGTCTCCATCGCAGTCATCTTCCGCAGCGTCGATGATTCCGTCTCCATCCGTATCCTTGGGTTTTTCGGTGTTATCGATTTCTACATTGTCGGGAATTCCGTCGCCGTCGCTATCGGTTTTATCCGGATTTGTTCCGATTTCATTCTCCTTTTCGTTTGAAATACCGTCGCCGTCACGATCGTCGTCGCAGATATCGCCCATACCGTCGCCGTCAAGATCTGCCTGATCGGAGTTGGGGACGAGAAGGCAGTTGTCGTCCTTGTCCCGTACTCCGTCTCCGTCACTGTCTCCGTCAAGAAAATCGGGAATTCCGTCGTTATCGGTATCCTTTCTGTTTTCCTCTCCATCGGGAATACCGTCGTTGTCGCTGTCGGTATCCATGGCATCGATGATTCCGTCCTTGTCACTGTCTATGCCGTTGTTGAATTCATCCGAATCGGGAATTCCGTCACCGTCACTGTCATGTTTGTCCGGATTCGATCCCGCTTCAATCTCCTTTTCGTTGGGAATACCGTCGCTGTCCCGGTCGTCGTCACATGCATCTCCAAGATCGTCCTGATCAAGATCTTTCTGATCCGGATTTTGCGTGTGGAGACAGTTGTCTTCCGAATCCTTCACACCGTCGTTATCGGAATCGCTGTCCAGGTAGTCGGGGATACCGTCGTTGTCGATATCACCGGTTCCCTCATCCCTGTCCTTCACGCCGTCGCCGTCACTGTCATCATCCAGTGCATCGATGATACCGTCTCCGTCAGTGTCTTTAGGTGTTTCCGTGTCCGGAATCTCTTCCGAGTCGATTTTCCCGTCACCGTCGCTGTCCGGATTGTCCGGATCGGATCCGATTTCGACCTCCTTTTCATTCGGAATACCGTCACCGTCCCGATCATCATCACACACGTTGCCGATTCCGTCTTCGTCGATATCGGCCTGATCGCTGTTGGCAGCGAGCCTGCAGTTGTCCTTGTCGTCAGTTACACCATCGGAATCTGAATCGGCATCCAGAAAGTCGGGGATTCCATCCTCATCACTGTCCCTGTCGCCTTCATCTTTGTCCGAAATTCCATCGTCATCAGAATCAGAATCCGCAAAATCGGGAATTCCGTCGCCATCGCTGTCTCGGGGGTTTTCAGGATCTTCGCCGATCTCCTTTCCGTCGCCAATTCCGTCGCCGTCCGTGTCGGCGAGATCGGGGTTGCTTCCCGCTTTAGCCTCATCTTCGTCGCTTACTCCGTCACCGTCCCGGTCATCCTCACAGCGGTCGCCGATGCCGTTTTCATTGAGGTCTGATTGATCAGCATTTGAAGCTGTTCTGCAGTTGTCCGCGGAGTCTTCCACACCGTCGTTGTCGGAATCCGTGTCCAGATAGTCTGGAGTTCCGTCGCCGTCCGTATCCTGAGGCTTTTCTCCGGTTCCCCATTCATCTCTGTCATCGATTCCGTCGTTGTCCGAATCGGTATCGAGAGCATCGATTATTCCGTCACCGTCCGAATCCTTCGGATTTTCAGGATCGCCTATCTCAACATCGTCGCTTATTCCGTCGCCGTCGCTGTCTGCATTGTTCGGATCTGTTCCTATCTTGGCTTCATGAAAATTTGAAACACCATCGCCATCCAAATCCGATTCGCAGGCATCTCCGATACCGTTTTCGTTGACGTCGGTCTGATCACTGTTTTCGATCGTAGGGCAGTTGTCGAGGGAATCTTCCACATTGTCGTCATCCGAATCTCTGTCGAGATAGTCCGGAATTCCGTCCGAATCCGTATCTACGGGAGTTTCGCCCTCTCCCCGTTCCTTTCTGTCTTCGATTCCGTCATTATCGGAATCTGTGTCGAGCGCATCGATTATTCCGTCGCTGTCGGAATCCGGAGGATTAACGGGATCGCCGATTTCGATGTTATCGTCTATTCCATCTCCGTCGCTGTCCCTGTTCATAGGATCTGTTCCGATTACGGTTTCGATATCGTCCTCGATGCCGTCACCGTCCGTATCGTTTTCACAGAGATCACCGATGTCATCCAGATCCGTATCGAGCTGATCCTCATTTGATACAAGTACGCAGTTGTCGATATCGTCGTTTACGCTGTCGTTATCGGAATCCGCGTCAAGATAGTCCGGGACTCCGTCTCCATCCGTATCTCTCGGACCTTTCTCGGCAACATCCTTTCCGGCTTCCAGCTGATCGGGAATTCCGTCGTTATCGCTATCGTCATCGAGCGCATCGATTACTCCGTCGCCATCACTGTCCAAAGGCATGTCGAGATTGGCTCCCACCTCAACTTCATCGGGAATTGTGTCACCGTCGCTGTCGCTGTTGTAGGGATCCAGTCCCACCGTAACTTCCCACAGATCGGGAAGATCGTCCCTGTCGTTATCGATGTACTCGGCAACAAGAGTGAGGTTCCTGATCACAGGATGCTGACCGTCCGTTGCGAAGATTACGATAGGATAGATTCCAGCATCGCGCCATGTCGGTTTCCAGCTGAATTCTCCGGTCGATCCATCCACATGTGCTCCAGCGGGAAGATCGTTTGCTCCGTAGGTGATATTCGTGTTGTCCACATCCTCTGCCCGGATGGTGAATCTGTTGCTGATTCCTTCACCGATATTAACGGTTCCCGTTGGTGTAGGTGAAACGAAGTAGGGGACATCGTTCACAGGATTGACCGTTACGGAAATTTCAAAAGGTGCGCTGTCCAGTTCTCCGTCGTTTACAGAAACCCTTACAAAAAGTTCACCGAAGTAATCACGGTCGGGAGCTACCTGAAGCCCGCTGAAGGAGTAGTTGTCACCGGGAAGGATACTCATTGAGAAGCCTGCAGGATAGCTGTCGTCCACATCAGTCGCGATAACGCTGTTCAGGTCGAAGTTGATGTAACTATCTTCATTTATTGAGAATGTTGCAGTCTGGCTTTCGATGACAGGTGGATCGTTCACGTTCACTACTGTGATGGTGAAATCCTGGTAGATCTCTACCTTTGCGTCGCTCACCCGAAGAGTGACGTTGTGTATTCCAACCTCATCGTTTGTCGGAGTGCCGTGGAGTTGCCCCGTTGCCGGATCGAAATTGAGCCATTTTGGAAGAATCGGCGCGGAGAGGGTCAGCTTATCGCCTACATCCTCATCTTCCGCCGTGAAAGTGTAGCGGTACTCACTGTCTTCATTTACCGATTCTTGAGCGGCGGAAGTGATTACCGGAGCATCGTTCACATTTGCAACCGTGATTGAGAAAGTCTGGTCAACATCGACAGTTCCGTCGTTCACGCGAAGAACGATATTGTGAACTCCGACAGCATCATTTGTCGGAGTTCCCGAGAGCTCTCCCGTTTCCGGATCAAAATCAAGCCATAGGGGAATTGAGGGTGCCGAGAGGGTCAGATTGTCTCCTGCATCCACATCTTCGGCAGTGAAAGTGTAGCTGTATCCGCTGTCTTCATCTACGGAAGTTGGTGCAGTTGAAGTTATTACCGGAAGGTCATTTACATTAACGACAGAGATCTTGAACTCCTGATCGACATCTACAGTTCCGTCGTTCACCCTGAGAACGATACGATGAAAACCGACCTCGTCATTTGTCGGAGTACCCGAGAGAATTCCCGTTGCAGCATCGAAAGTCAGCCATGCGGGAATTGTCGGGGCCGAAAGTGTGAGATCGTCACCGACATCCATATCCTCTGCCGTGAAAGTGTAACTGTAGCCGCTATCCTCATTAACTGAAGTAACAGCTGTCGAAGTCACTGCAGGCGCATCGTTGGTATTGATAACCTCAATATTGAACGGACCTATTGAATCTTGTGCATCAGCCGAGTCCTTTACAGTGATTACTATCCCGGAAACCGTTCCGACATGGGAATTTTCCGGAGTTCCTGAAAGGTTGCCTGTTGTTGAATCAAAGTCGGCCCAGTCCGGTTTGTTTGTGATGGTGAATGTTTTTGTGTCGCCATCGTCAACATCGCTGACAGCAGGAGTGAAGCTGTATGGAGAATCTTCATTGACAGTTGCCGCAGGTGTACCGCTGATAACCGGTGCATCATTTGTATTCACAACAGTTATGGAAAATTCCTGATCCACATCTACTTTTCCGTCGTTTACCCGAAGGACGATATTGTGGGTTCCGACCTCGTCATTTGTGGGAGTTCCTGAGAGTTTGCCAGTCTCCGGATTGAAATTAAGCCATGCCGGAATTGTGGGTGCGGAAAGAGTGAGGTTGTCGCCCACATCAACATCTTCAGCTGTAAAGTTGTAGTTGTATGTAGAATCCTCATTCACGGAAGTTACGGCTGTTGATGTCACCACCGGACAATCGTTTACATTTGTAACAGTGATTGTGAAATTTTCGTCAATATCGACTGTTCCGTCGTTGACCCGGAGAGTTATGTTGTGGATTCCCACCTCGTTGTTTGTCGGAGTTCCACTCAACTTTCCAGTGGAAGGATCAAAAGTGAGCCAAGTAGGAATTGTGGGAGCGGAGAGAGTAAGGCTGTCGGTTGAGTCCACATCTTCGGCTGTGAAAGTGTAGTTGTATTCACTATCTTCGTTTATAGAATCGGGTGCCGTCGATGTGATAACCGGAACGTCGTTGGTATTTGTGACGGTGATTGTGAACTCCTGGTCAGTGTTGACAGTTCCGTCGTTGACCCGGAGAGTTATGTTGTGAACTCCCACTTCATTATTTGTCGGAGTTCCTGTCAACTTTCCTGTGGCCGGATCAAAAGTGAGCCAAGTCGGAATTGAGGGAGCGGAAAGAGTAAGGCTGTCGGACGCGTCCACATCTTCAGCTGTGAAAGTATAGCTGTAACCTGAATCCTCATTAACTGAAGTAACGGCTGTCGAAGTTACCACGGGAGCATCGTTTGTGTTGATGACTTCGATATTGAATGGTCCGACTGAATCTTCAGCGTTGGATCCGTCCTTTACAGTGATGACTATTCCTGTAGTTGTTCCGACGTGTGAATTGTCCGGAGTTCCCGAAAGCTTGCCTGTTGTAGATTCGAAACTGGCCCAGACAGGTTTGTTCGTGATTGTAAAAGTTTTTGAATCACCGACATCCACATCGTTAACGGTCGGAGTAAAACTGTACCCGGAATCTTCATTTACCGATGTTGCGGGTGATCCTGAAATGATCGGAGCGTCGTTTGTGTTCACAACCTCGATATTAAAAGGACCTATTGAATCTTCAGCATTAGAACCGTCTCTTACGGTGATGACGATTCCGGTGGTTGTGCCTACGTGGGAGTTATCCGGTGTTCCGGAAAGCTTACCCGTTGATGAATCGAAACTGGCCCAGCCGGGTTTGTTGGTGATCAGGAATGTTTTCGAATCACCCGTATCAACGTCATTCGCGGCCGGAATGAAGCTGTAGGCTGAATCTTCATTGACGGAAGTTGCAGGTGATCCTGAAATTACAGGAGGGTCATTAACATTCACAACGGTTATTGCGAAATCCTGATCAATATTCACACTTCCGTCATTTACCCTCAATTTGACTGTGTGACTACCCACATCGTCATTTCCCGGAGTTCCTGAAAGAACACCGGATGCGGAATTGAAAGAGAGCCAAGATGGAAGTGTAGGTGCGGAAAGTGTTTTACTGTCACCTGTATCCGCATCCGTAGCAGTCAGAGTGTAGCTGTATGGAGAATCCTCGTTAATGGAAGTGCTCGGATTTGATGTGATTACAGGCGGGTCGTTGACAGGCTGGATTGTGACGTTCACGGTAATGGTGTTCGTTCCTCCGTTTCCGTCGCTGACCTGAACAACAAAGCTGTCGCTTCCGTTGAAATTCGCACCGGGAGTGTAGGCGATTGCTTTGCTTGTGCCGGTTCCGTTTGCAGTTGCAGTTCCATGTGAGGCAGGGGAGGTTACGCTCCATGTAATCGTATCTCCATTGCTGTCCGAAGCGTTAAGCGTCAGATTGAATGCAGTAGGAGAAGAATCCTCCGACATTGTGACGGAAGTCGATGAACCCTGGGTTATCACCGGTGCGCTGTTGGGCGGCGCAACAACTGTTGTTGTAACGGAGTCGCTGTTGTTGATAGAACCGTTGGCATTGGATGTGGCAGTAAGTGTGAGAGTATCCTGCACGTTGGCCGCAGCATTCGCAGGAACTGTCAACGTCGCCGATACCGTGGCGGATCCGTTTGCGGAAACGGTCACGGGATTGCTGCCGGAAATATTCGAACTCCAACCCTGTGACGAACTGAGAGAAAGGTTGAATGTATCCTGACTGCTCTGGAGATTCTGAAGGACGAAGTTGTACGTCAGAGTCTGGCTGGGGCTAGCATCCTGTGCTGCCGGAGCAAACACCTGGATCATTCCTGCTTCCGTCCACTTTTCAAAAGCCGTAACACTCCAAGTCTCGCCGTTGTTGAATGTCGCCCTGTCCCACTCCAGTGAATATCCCGAATCGATAAAACTGGATACGAAAGTGTCCGGAAGTCTTCCGCTGCTCATTGCAGATCCGTTTTCGGAGTAGCCTCCCTCGAAATAGTGATCCGCCGGAGAGCTGGGGGCACCGTAAAAGCCCATGATTCCGTCCACATTGGGATCCGGATTTGAAAGATAGACCATCTTGAGAGTCGGATCGTAGTTTCCTTCCGAACTGTCGAAACCGCCGAAGTATGTATCTCCGCCATGGATCAGCCTGCAGTCCGTGAAGTTTGTACCGCTCTCATTTTTCACATCCCAGACAATCTTGTAGTAGGCGTCGCCGTTACGGTATGTGATTGTCTGAGTGATCGTGACCAGCGGATTGGCATTTTTGTAAACCGCGACGATTGTCCATTCATCCGGCTTTGTATGGGAAACCTCAGTAAAGGATGTGATTCTGTGTGTTGTGCCGTTTAGAAAAAGGTAGGTTGGAAAAGGTGAGTAGTATTGCCTGGTGCTGTTGTAGGTGACCGTCTTTTTTCCCATCCCGTGGGATGTGATTACAAGCGGATTTCCTGAAATCACCATGTCCGCCGCTTCAAGGCCGGCAGAAAAAAACATGATCATTAAAAAAGTGGATACAAGGAACCGGAATCCCCATTGTTTTGATCTGTCCATAAAGAGCCTCCATAGGTTTGTATACTGTTTGCCCGATATGTAAAGGTGAAAAGCTTCGCAAAATTTGCGAAGGAGATTGAATTCACTCAAGTCATCATTTACATGCGAGTTGTATTTAAAATAATTTGAAAAAACCACAAGATCAAGTCCCATTTGATCTAAAAGTAAATTCAGGGTGGTTCCCTTGATTTATCAAGTGGTTATAGGTGAAGCCTTTGCCGGTGGGAAATGAATCTCCAATATAGATGAAGCTTCGTTAAAGAGAATGGAATTTGAAACGATTTTAAGCCACAAATAATCTTGTCGGAAGAAGGCGAACCACGAAAAGCAGCCGTAGGGGCGTTTCGCTGGAACGCCCAATATTTCCAGCAATTTTAATATCATTTAAAAAATTATGGAGGAGGGATCCCCTAATTAGGATCCGGAAGGATCGAGGAAACTGCAGGAATTTAAGGACTGCTAAAAACTTTTTCCAGCCCAATCCGTTTGGAGTTTTGTAAATGATTTTCTGCAAATTGCAGGGAAAGAACCATAAGCGATTCTTCCCCCGTAGATGTCTGATGGGAATTAGTTTTTATTTGTTGATGTTCCAGTTGAAATCCTTGATGTCGATTTTTTGAAGACATGCATCATCGCCCATTTTGACACTTTTTAACAGATCCACATCAATATCACATCCGAAGGCTTTTGTGAAAAGGGTTTTAGTGTAACCTACAGTGCATTTGCACCATGTGTCATTTTCCAATCTGTCTACATCCTTAAGCATAGGGCATGGACAACTATCAAATTCCAGGAATAATTCTCCATTCTCCAGATACAATCCTGCTGTTCTTGCTTCACCTTTTCCTGCAAATTCTTCAAGATTGGATGAGGAGATAATCAGTCGGTTTAATAATTCCAGCTTTTTATCCATTCCATATCCACATTGGCATTTCATTCTAATATTCTCAACTTGAGAATCGTTAAAACTCTCTTCCAATTTGGACATTGTGGATTTTACCCATTCAGAATCATCCTCATGGACATCGCCTTTTCCATAAACTATTTTCCGGGCTAACTCGGTGTTCCTACATCCTTCAATCACATTGAAAAGACCTTCTTCCTGTATTTTGCGTATATCAAACATAACTATCCTCATTTTTATTAGTCAATATAATTTCCAGTTAAGCGTACAAATCCATATCGTGATATATGATAAAAAGATTGCAGTTGTCTTGTCACATAAACACAATAATGAAGAAGAGACACGAAACGATACTGTAATAGAAATATGTTATTGAATTAACAAAAAATCGGCTCACGCATTAACAGGACTCCTTGTTTTATTGTTTGCGATTGAAATGTTGTTTAGTATTACAAATATCTCATTTGAGATGGCACCCTTTGCGAGCCTCTCAAATAAAGAATCAATACTTAAAAAACATATTAGGTAAAATGGTGTTGTCAAGAAAATAAACAGAAATTGAGTTATACTGAGATCATGGTTGATCTGGAGTAATTACGAAAACAGGTATCATCTACTTGAAATGGGAAGGCTGAAAAATCCACAACTCAATGTTGGAAGAGTTGTTTTGCTAGACTGCGTCTATAACTGTTGATCGTAATTATTTTGTGTTGATTTTATTTGTTTCACAAAAATATATTATCAAATGCTGATATTTATGTTGCCATCTGAAACATTTTTATTTACAGCATTTCATTTTAGTTAGTACGCCTCTAATTTCATAGTGATTTCTGTTGTCTACATCTTTGTGAAAATAAAAAACCATTAAAGTGTCCTGCGGTTACATTTTTACATCCCCTGTTTGAGGTTGTTGCCGGAGACTATATAAAATTGACATGAACTGCAATATGTGGTACCAAGCCTCCAGTTTTATTAATGATACATAGCATGGTGGCAATCCAATGAAAAACAATTGTCTGCTTACTATTCTTTTTATGTTTTCCATGATTTTATTTTCATCCTGTTTTTCGAAACCTTCGGATAAGTCTGAAGAGAAGGCTGAATGTGGAAACAACGTTGCGGAACAGGGAGAACTGTGCGATGGCACGGATCTCTCTAAAAAAACATGTACGAAACTCGGACTTGGAAAAGGCACCCTTTCCTGCCTTTCAGACTGCTCGAATTTCGACACCGCTTCATGCGGCGCTTCTGAAACCTGCGGGGACGACAAGGTTAACGGCACTGATGTATGTGATGGGAAGGATCTGGATGGAAAATCCTGCGCCGATTTCAACTACACCGGAGGAACACTTGCATGTCTTTCAAACTGCAGCGACTTCGATCTTTCAAACTGTACGGGAAGCATTGGGTGCGGTAACGACAAAATCGACGGCACGGATGTGTGTGACGGAAAGGATCTTGGCGGAAAAACCTGCAAGGAACTGGGATTCGGTGAAGGCGCGCTTGCCTGTAAAACCGACTGCTCCGGTTATGATACGTCAGACTGCTCACCGGCGGAAACCTGCGGAGACGACAAGGTAAACGGTACGGATGTGTGCGATGGAAATGATTTGGATGGCAAATCCTGTACAGATTTCAACTACTCAGATGGAACGCTTGCATGCCTTGCCAACTGCAGTGACTTTGATCTTTCAAAATGTACTGGGAAAATAGAGTGCGGTAACGACAAAATCGATGGTACGGATGTGTGTGACGGAAAGGATCTCGGCGGAAAAACCTGCAAGGAACTGGGATTTGGCGAAGGCTCGCTTGCCTGTAAAACCGACTGCTCCGGTTATGATACGTCAGGATGCTCACCGGCGGAAACCTGCGGAGACGACAAGGTGAACGGCGCTGATGTGTGTGACGGAAAGGATCTGGATGGCAAATCCTGCACAGATTTCAATTATTCCGGGGGAACACTCGCATGCCTTTCCAACTGCAGTGACTTCGATCTTTCAAAATGTACTGGGAAAATAAAGTGTGGCAACGACAAAGTCGACGGTACGGATGTGTGTGACGGAAAGGATCTGGACGGAAAAACCTGCACAAATTTCAACTACTCCGGAGGAACACTTGCATGTGATTCTGACTGCAGCAAATTCGATCTTTCAGGCTGTACTGGAAAAATAGAGTGCGGGAACAATAAAATCGACGGAACAGATGCCTGTGACGGAACAGATCTCAACGGCAAATCCTGTGAAGATTTCGGCTTCTACAGCGGAACACTTGCCTGTCTGAACAACTGCTCCGACTACGATAAATCGGGCTGCGAAGAGTGTCCCGTTGCATGCGGGGCAAGGGAGTGTGGACTGGATCCTGTCTGCGGAGAATCCTGCGGAACATGCGGAAACTATGAAATATGCAACGAAAGCTACATCTGTGAGAAAACCTGCGACCTGGAACCAATTAAGGCAGATACCGTACTGAACGTGAATATGAAAACGGCAATCTGCAGGGGAGAAGTGACTCTCAATGGTCAGCAGATGCCCGACAACAGCGATACATACTATCGCGGTGCCGTTAAATTCATCAATATGGAAACCGGACAATCCCTCGATGGCTGGGTAGGCCTCGAAGGAAAAGGAGGTCAGTACGAAGTTGAGCTCGTGAAAGGATTATACAAGGTTCAGTTCGTGCCCTACAATGTTGAAGGCAACGATCTCCCGAAGATAGATATCCAGCTCAAAGAATCTCTGGAAATCACCGGATCGGAGGATACGGTTGTAAACAACTTCAACATCAACACATCCAAAGTCAGTGGAGCAGTCACCATCAACGGATTGCAGATGAAGGATATCTCGGACGATCACTACTCCAGGGGAATTATGAAAGTAATCAGGTTGGATACGGGCGACACACTCACTTACACCTTGCCGCCGAAGGGAGCTGCCACCTATTCGTTCGATCTCTACGAAGGTGAATACAAGGTCATGCTCATGCCGGAAGTTTACAGAAAAAATCCGATTCCTCACTACAACATCGCGCTCGACGCTAGCTATAAGCTTGCAGCAGGAACCGTTACAAAAAATTTCAACGTAAACACTGTGGAAATCAGCGGTGAAATGAAAATCAACGGAACTCAGATGCCTGATTCCACCTATGCCGATTTCTCCCGTGGAGAATTGCACCTTATCCAGAAGGAGTGCGACCCGAGTGTGGCGACTACCTCCAAAAAATGCGAGCTTTCGCTTCCTCTCGGCGCCACAGGTAAAGCGACGTACAGCACAACCGTCTACGAAGGCAACTACAAGGTTCTTATCCTTCCGACAAAGGACAGCTTAATGAAAAAGAATGTTATTCCCCCAATGACCGCCGTTGTCGGGGATGACATTGTGATAGACAGTTCCTCCGCGGGAATTAAAAATTTTAATATTGACACGGTAACCGTCAGCGGTGAAGTGACAATAAATGAAACGGCAATGGAGGATAACGACTCGGTATCAAGAGGAAAAATTCGGTTTGTAAATAAAGATACACAGGACTATCTCTCAAGATCTTTCTCCGAATCCGGTCCGGCAAGATACGAAAGAACTCTCTACAAAGCCCACTATAAAGTACTGCTTCTTCCCAACGAACACGAAGGAAACGATATTACAAAACTCGATGTCGTACTTGATGATGATTTTCACATGAACAGCTCATCCTCAACACTCTCCAAATCATTCAACATCAACGAATACACATTCGGAGGCAGTATCAAAATCAACGGAGAAAAGATGAAGGACAACACTCACTCGTCAGGGGAAAGACGCGGTGTGATCCATTTCTACAATCTCTCCACAGGGGACCACAGAGAAGATATAATATGGGCAAACGGCGAAGAGAAGTTCTTCACATTTCTCTATGCCGGCGACTACAAAGTGGTTATCATACCCAACAAGCATTTGCAGAATGTCATGCCAAATATGGACCTGACAATCGAAAAGAGAATCACAATAAATTCAAGCACCCATAAAGACTACGATCTTCATACGGCACAAGTTTCAGGAGAAATAAAATACAACGGCGAAACCATGCCCGAACTGCCATCCGCATCTGTAAAAAGATGCGATATTCAATTTGTAAGCAAAAACAGTGAGGAAAACACGATCTCACAAATGATTATGGGAACGGGCGACGCGAAGTATAACATTAACCTGTGGACCGGCAGTTACGACGTTTTTATAGATCCAGGTGATGATTTGGTACAGGACAAAATTGTGCGTACAAAAGCAAAGGTCATCAAAGGCTGTCAGTAGAGGATGTTCCCTGTCCGGATTTCTTACAAATACATACCCGACCTCCTGAGTAACGTGATTCTAGCCAGCAGAACGCCTACGCCCCACCTTCCCTGAACCTCGAAGAGGTGACATAATAGTGGAAATTTGGCATAATGTGCCGATAATGCTTTAAAAGAATCAAAAATCGGGAAAACCATGATAAAAAAATATTTAATGGTAGACCTAAAGTGTAAAAATGGCGTCATGGCACCAATTATTTTTTTACGCTATAAATATTCTTATTGATATTTATTATATGTTTTAGCACTATTTTTTATTGAAGCCCAATTAAATTCATATTTTTTATCTTTTGTCCAATTCGCATTTGGGATAACACTCATAAATGAATTTTATTTTGAAATTTCCTTTCTATCATCACTTATATTATAACTTTCATTATCACAGTAACTATAAGTAAAAATATAAAATTGAGAAAATTATATTCAATCCTGCTATAGCGTTAATATCGGAGGTGCTTCAGGACAAATCCAACGATTGATTAGAGCCGGACCGGAATGGGGTGATTTGTCATGTCACCTCTTCGAGGTTCTTGGTGATTGTGGGGGTATTGTTGACTATAATTTGGAGTTGTTTCCAGTGGTTGCTGTTTGATCAAAAGTGTCACTCCTCTGGAGCTTCCGGAGAAAGTGGGGTGGGTCGGTGCTACAATAGTTTAGCCCCGGCCGGGGCTATGGGAAGGGTGAACACGGAGGTGCGGCCTGACTCAGAAAAGCTCGAAAGACGCAGAAAAGATACGATTGTTAATGCATTGAATTTTTAAGTGTTGTTGCCTCAAAGTTTGAAAAATATCCTTGAAGATAAGCTACGAACCACGCGAACAACCGCGAGCGGGAAGAAGGAATAGCGACGAAAAGAATACGATCGACATCATGTGATTTTGCAGCGGCTTATGTCGGCTGTATCCGGAGTCATTGAATAAGGATATATTGTGCGAAGCCACAATATCATCCGATATTGGACAAGCCCGAGCGGGTTTACACTATGGTATAAATATGTCGTACCTAAGGCACTCCCGAAAGAGATGTTTATGGGTGGAATAACCGCCATTTAATCGAAACATGATATCCGTAAGTTTTTATAAAAACAAAGGAAACTTCCCTAGCGTGATTTAGTTCTATTCGAATAATAGGATCTTTCCGGCGGCTGAATCTGTCAGGATATTGTTCTTAAGGTTAGATTGAAAGTGGAATCGGGAATTTTACCTTTCCGAATAGGACATTCTACTTGGCTGAAACGGATTCCTCTTTTTCTGCAGCTACAGTTTTGTTTTCAACTTCACCTTTGATGATGATGGAGGATACGGAGTTGTCTCTCATCATTCCGGAAAGTTTCCTGAGCATTGAGTACTTTTCCTTGGGAAGTTGGCTCTTGACGGAGCGATACTCACTTTTGATGACTATTTTTCCATTTTCGGAACTTACGTTCCTCTTGATGAAATTTCCCTCTTCCTTGTTTTCAACTGTAAGGTCTTTGGGAAGATAGGGAGCTTCAAATCCTTCGGGAAGTGTAATTTCAAGTTCCCCGGTTACAAGTATCCTGGGAATGTGACGGATGGGAAGGTTTCTCTTTTCTTCCACAAGCCATTTGAGTCCGGACATGGATTCGTCACCGAGAGGAGCAAGTGAAAGTGCGTGCACATCGCCGACTTTCGAAAGAAGGTGAGCGTTTTTAACTGTAAATTCAAGAGAGAATGTTTCTCCCATGTCATATGGATCCGTATGTTTTATGTTTTCAACTGTTGCGTCGAAAAGTCTTCCGTTGAGAAGAAGATATTTGATTGCCTTTATCTTTTTCTTTGCTGAAAGATCACCGAAAAGATTCCTGAAGGCCACGTTGTTGCCACCTTTGAATGTGTATTTTGCCTTTACTGTGGAGATTCCGGATTTATCGAGAACAATCGATACTTTTTTATCCACAAGATTGCTCTCTACGGGCTCTGTCGGGATTTTTATCAGTTTTCCTTTTTTACCCATTTTGGTAACAAGTGCGTACTGTCCCTGAATGCTTGAAGAAACAAATTTTACAGGTGCGCGGACCACGACCGGATCGAGCCATATCGGTTTTCCTTCTTTCGGATATGCCCTTACGATCATGTGGTTGAACATGAGTCCCGGCATCTTAGGATCGGTTTCACCGACATCTGCAGTGAGGACCAGGGCCGGAGCGGCGTCGATTCCGACAGCATTCAGGAGAGCGACGAGAAGTACCGATTTATCTTTACAGTCTCCGTATCCCTTCTCTATGACCTTTATGGGGCGTTCCGGCTGTTGACCTCTGCCGAAGTAGTTGTGGGTGGCGTCGTAGGTGATTTCCTGAGCGAACTTGTAGAGTTTTTCTATCTTTTCAAGTTCTGTTTTTGCTCCTTTTGTAAGTTCTTCGGCCTTTTCCTTAACTTTTTCGTCAGGTTTCAGGATTTTTTTCAGATAGCTCTTTTTAACCCACTTGGCGACACCCTGCCATGTATGCCATCCGGAAACATAGTAGTTGACGTACTGGATATCCCTCAGAAGTGATCCTGCAGATGGCTCGAATTCGAAAGCGGGAATGTCTCTGAGCTCCCAGGTGTATGTTCTGTCGGCCCATTCTCCGAGACCCTCTTCAACTTTGGGTTCAGGAAGAGCTTTCATGTTGTAAGGCTTGTACTGCCAGTTCATGTTTATCTCTTTGTTGTCCGTAAGAAATTTGGGCATGGACATCTGAAAGCGTGTGTATAGAACCGGGACGAAGCTCTGAACTACCCATGGTTTGACAATATAGGCACCTCTGCTGATCCTGTTTACCTTCAATTCGATAATCGATCCCTTTTTTACCGCAGGGAAAAGAAATGTGATTGCACGGTTTTTATTGTTGTAATCTTTCGCTTTTTTACTGATGTCCTGGATGTAGACATCATTCTCGCCAAGGTTCGTCACCTTTCCGTCGGGATCGATGGAACGGGCGGAAAAGGACTCTATCTCGTCGTCGTCACCGAAGTAGAGTGTAACTTTCTTGAAACTGTCAGGATTCTTGTAAATTTTCATTACCCTGTGCATAAGCTGGTAACTCTCGAATCCTATGCCGGCAAGAAGGTCCACATCGGTTTCCTGGTTTTCATAGAGAATAACTGCGTCATGTTCGGGATACTTGTCCGCCTTCGGTGCGTCTTTTGCCATGATTCCCATGGGAAGATCGCCGAGGGTGTTTACTTTTACAAGTTTTTCTGCCGAGCAGGAAAGGAGAGAAAGAGCAAGAAAAAACATTGTCAGCTTTTTGAGATAATTTCTAGTTTGTTTCATAAAGATTCCTCACGTGAAAACAATATAATGACAAAGACAGATTAGAAAATAAAAGTATTATGTCAATAATATTGTTGTTACTAATTTGTAAAAGGATGTGGTGTTCTGAAGTAATGATTTGGGAGAAACTGGAGTGGAAAAAAGTAGCGGGGCAGAAACGTCATTCATAGAGAAGTAGCGTGCTACGTCTCGAAAATCCAGGAAAGGGGTGAAATTTATGTAAAAACTTTTTTTAAGCCCAGATCAGCCGCTTATCTCCTCACAAAAAAATATCCTAAAACCGCATGGGGGTCAGCATTTTTGTACTTTGAATTGCTGCTTGAGGTTTCTTTTATGTATGTTTCTTTTGAAAATCCTGCGTTGTTTCAACCTAATTCCTAAAAATTTCTGACTTTTATTATGTCACCTCTACGAGGTTCATGGTGAGCGGGGGGATGTTGCTGGCTATAATCATGCCACGCCGCCGGTGTTCGACTGGTAGTTCTTTAAATATAGGAATTATTTAATGTGGTTGTTGGGAGATCGATAATGTCACTCCTCCGGAGCTCCCGGAGAGGTTTGGGTGATTTCGGTTGCTACAATAGTCTCGCCCCGGCCGGGGCTATGGGAAGGGTGAACATGGAGGCACGTATCTTTGTATCGATAATGAATTGCGTGCTTTAGCCCAGGTTTTATCACGCCGGGAGCTTTAAATCCGCACATCATTGCGAGGAGGGGGATAGGATTGCTTACTGAGGATACAAATATGAATGTGACTTGAAAACTGTAGAAATCCGGAAACATGTCAAAAACTTTTTCCATCCTAATTCAGCGACAGATCTCATCTCCAAAAAGATATCCCGGCTAAACCTGCTGCTAAAATCCTTCAAAAACAGATAATGAGGTCATCCTAGCCACTGAATTCCCGAAATTAAAAATATCGAGAAGGAAATAACGGCTGTCTGGAGCAGATTATTTTTTTTGAGATCGTTTCAGCGGCTTTATTCAACAGGATACAAATAATTTGATCTTTTCAGCAGTTGGATCGGCCAGGATATTTTTTTCGACGGTAGATTGGAAACGGAATCAGGATCCTTTCGTAGAGACGTTGCATGCAACGTCTCTACGGAGAGTCGAAGATATGTTCATGGAATCAGGAGTTGCCGTAGCGGCTTGTCAATGCCGAAGCTTCTCCCCCCAAAGCCTGCCGAAGAGCAGGCGTTCACAAGGCCGCGAAGCGCGCCGTTCACAAGCGAAGCGTTCTCAAGGCTTGCGAAGCACGCCGTTCTAAAGCGGAGCGTTCTTCAGATCAACGGGATTGCGTAGTCGACTCCGGCGAAAACCCGGTAGTCGGGAACTGCGAATCCGTCGGTGAGTCCGAATCCGGCGCCTCCGGTTATTCGGATTTTTAAGAGCGTTGTGTATCGCCCCAGGATGTTTACATCGACCGGTGTTTCATTTCGGTTTTCAAAGAATCTGTCGGCGACTGTGGCGACACGAAGTTCCACAACTGCGTCGAATTTGTCGGGAACGATCTCACTTGCGGCTGCCAGTTTGAATCCTATCTGGTCGTCAACTACAAGACTTCCCACCTCCTCCTTTTCCACAATGCGATAAAAGATATCTATTGAGCCGGAATATCCTTCGTAGCCGATGGTAAATCCGATGGTGGGTGCAAATGTTACTCCGGGCCAGCCCATGAACGGATCGATCTGGTTTCCGACAGGAAGGGTAACTTCTCCGATAAATGCACTGGAGAGCATCAAGCCGCTTTTTTTCATGCTGAAAATCCGCAATCTGGGGAAAAGTGCGATGTCGCCGATTCCAAAAGGTTCGGGTTCGTCTTCACCTACCCAGCCTTCACCTTCCTGGTAGATGCTGATGGGCAGCACAAGCCCGAAATCAAGCCATTTCAAAAGCCCTATGGAGGCGGAAAGATCCGCCTCCAGTTTATGCTCCACTATCTGTCTTGTCGGTGCGGATGATCCGTTCATCGTCACGACAAGGGGGTTGTTACTGTAATTCAGTGTGGCTCCCATGGCCAGTGAAAAGGGCTTGGTCATTACTGCTCCGTGGGTGCTGGATAGGGAGTTTTGGAATGGTGAAATGCTGTAGCCTTTGGTATTGATTGTCTTTTTCGCTCCGAAAAGCGTCGTCGACATCAAAATCATCGCTGCGACAATCGCCTTTCTGCTTTTTCCGAGAAAGAGTAGGGGTGCGAGTAGAAAAAGTGCCATCCAGAAATCGAAACCTTCGTTTTCGTTTTCAACTGTAACCATTGAACAGCCGCCGCCTCCGCCGACGTCGAAGTTCTCATCGTATGGATCGTTGTTGTCCGGATCCTTTATGTCGATGATTCCGTCGCCGTCAGTGTCCTTGAGTGATTCAGCGCCGTCCTTTATGCCGTCGCCGTCCGTATCCGGATTGTTGGGATCGGTTCCGAGCTTCTCTTCCTCCGCGTCGCTCAGTCCGTCCTTGTCGCTGTCCGGATCGTCACAGGCGTTTCCGATCTTGTCTCCGTCACTGTCTTCCTGGTCGGCATTTGCAACAAGCGGGCAGTTGTCTTCGTCGTCCGCAATTCCGTCGCCGTCGTCGTCGCCGTCGCATGGGTCTCCGATTCCGTCTTCGTCAAGGTCTGCCTGGCCGCTGTTTCTGACAAGCTGGCAGTTGTCCTCTTCGTTTACGACTCCGTCGCCGTCCTTGTCGCCGTCGCACATGTCGCCGTCGCCGTTTTTATCGGTGTCGAGCTGGTCTGCATTTGCGACGAGAGGGCAGTTGTCCTTATCGTCATCAACACCGTCGCCGTCGGAATCTGTTTCAAGGTAGTCGGGAGTTCCGTCGCCGTCTGTATCCTTCGGATCCGCAGTTGGATCGGTTTTTCCGGCTTCTTCCTTGTCGCTTATTCCGTCGTTGTCGCTGTCTTCGTCAACAAGGTCGGGAGTTCCGTCGCCGTCTGTATCCTTCGGGTTCTTGGGATCGTCGCCGATTTCGTCCGCATCGGGTATTCCGTCGCCGTCGGAATCCTTGCTGTTGGGGTTCGATCCTATTGCGTCTTCATCTTCATTCGAGATTCCGTCGCCGTCCCTGTCCTCGTCGCAGAGATCGCCGAAGCCGTCCTCATCCATATCCGCCTGGTCGCTGTTTTCAACAAGCGGGCAGTTGTCGTCCTTGTCCGCAACACCGTCGCCGTCCTTGTCACTGTCAAGGTGGTCGGGAGTTCCGTCGCCGTCGGAATCGGTTGTCTTTCCGTCTTTTACCTCGGCGCTGTCGGGTATTCCGTCGCCGTCGCTGTCTTCATCCAGCGCATCGATTGTTCCGTCTCCGTCGCTGTCTGCAGGATCCTCTCCTGTTCCTACCTCTTCCGCGTCGGGTATTCCGTCACCATCGCTGTCTTTCTTTGTCGGATCTGTTCCGATTTCCGTCTCCTTTTCGTTGGAAATTCCGTCGCCGTCACGGTCGTCGTCACAGAGATCACCGGTTCCGTCGCCGTCCTGATCGGCCTGGTCGGCGTTGGAGATGAGTACGCAGTTGTCCGTATCGTCTTTTACCCCGTCGCCGTCGCTGTCGTCTTCAGCCGCGTCGACTGTTCCGTCGCCGTCGGTATCCTTCGGGTTTTCCGGATCGCCAACCTCAACACTGTCGGGAATTCCGTCACCGTCGCTGTCGGTGCTGTCCGGATCTGTTCCGATTTCGGTCTCCTTTTCGTTGGAAATACCGTCGCCGTCACGATCGTCGTCACAGGCGTCTCCGATTCCGTCCTGATCGAGATCGGCCTGATCAGTGTTTGCAACGAGGAGACAGTTGTCGTCCTTGTCCCTCACGTTGTCGCCGTCACTGTCGCCGTCGACGAAATCGGGGATTCCGTCGCCGTCGGTATCCTTCTGATTCTCTTCGTTGTCCGGAATACCGTCGTTGTCGCTGTCTGTATCCATCGCATCTATTATTCCGTCCTTGTCGCTGTCGGCTCCGTCGTTGAACTCGTCCTTATCCGGAATTCCATCGCCGTCGCTGTCGCTGTTATCCGGGTTTGATCCCGCCTCGGTCTCCTTCTCATTGGAAATACCGTCACCGTCACGGTCGTCATCGCAGGCATCTCCGATTCCGTCCTGATCGAGATCTTCCTGGTTTGTGTTCTGGGTCTGTACACAGTTGTCCGTTGCGTCTTCAACCGTGTCGTTATCCGAATCGCTGTCGAGATAGTCCGGTTTTCCGTCGCCGTCGCTGTCGCCTGTTCCCTCATCCTTGTCCTTTACGCCGTCGCCGTCGCTGTCGTCATCGAGCGCGTCGATAGTTCCGTCGCCGTCGGTATCCGCAGGATTTTCAGGGTCGGGAATCTCTTCGGAATCGTTTTTGCCGTCACCGTCACTGTCGGGATTGTCGGGGTTGGATCCGATTTCCGTTTCCTTATCATTCGGAATTCCGTCGCCGTCACGATCGTCGTCACATTCGTTTCCGATTTTGTCACCGTCGAGATCCGCCTGATCTGTGTTTGCAGCCAGCCTGCAGTTGTCCTTGTCGTCGGTTACACCGTCGCTGTCGGAATCGGCATCGAGATAGTCGGGAAATCCATCACCGTCGGTATCCTTGTTTCCCTCATCCTTGTCCGGAATTCCGTCGTCATCGGAATCGGAATCCGCAAAGTCCGGAATTCCGTCACCGTCACTGTCTTTTGGATTATCGGGATCTTCGCCGATTTCCTCTCCGTCGTTTATTCCGTCGCCGTCGCTGTCGGCAACATCGGGATTACTTCCCGCCTTTGCCTCATCCTCGTCACTCACTCCGTCGCCGTCCCTATCGTTCTCGCAGAGATCTCCGATGCTGTTTGCGTTGAGATCAGCCTGGTCCGGATTGGAAACGATCCGGCAGTTGTCTGTGGAATCTTCCACAGTGTCGTTGTCGGAATCGGTATCGAGATAATCGGGAGTTCCGTCTCCATCCGAATCGAGCGGTTTTTCGCCTGTTCCCCACTCGTCCTTGTCGCTTACGCCGTCGTTGTCGGAATCGGTGTCGAGGGCATCGATTGTTCCGTCTCCATCGGAATCTTTAGGGTTATCCGGATCGTCACCGATTTCGGCGTCGTCGTTGATTCCATCACCGTCGCTGTCCGGATCATCAGGGTTTGTTCCGATTTCAGTTTCCTTTTCATTTGAAATTCCGTCACCGTCACGGTCCGTTTCGCATGCGTCTCCGAGACCGTTCTTGTTCACATCTGCCTGGTCGAGATTTTCAACGGTCCTGCAGTTATCCGAGGAATCGGCTACTGTGTCGTTATCCGAATCCGTATCGAGATAATCGGGAGTTCCGTCGCCATCCGTATCTGCAGGTGTTTCTCCGTCTCCGAACTCATCCTTGTCGTTCACGCCGTCGTTGTCGGAATCCGTATCGAGTGCATCGATTGTTCCGTCTTCGTCCGTATCTTTGGGATTGAGCGGATCGTCGATTTCCGTTCCGTCGTCTATTCCGTCGCCGTCGGTGTCCCTGTTCATCGGATCCGTACCGATTGCGGTTTCAACATCGTCTTCGATCCCGTCGCCGTCGCTGTCGTTTTCGCACACATCTCCGATATCGTTCTGATCTGTGTCGAGCTGATCCTCATTCTTGACGAGAAGGCAGTTGTCTGTGGAATCTTGTACGGTGTCGTTATCCGAATCCGTATCGAGATAATCGGGAATTCCGTCACCGTCCGTATCCTTCGGACCCTTTTCAGCAACCTCCTTTCCGGCTTCCAGCAGATCCTTGATTCCGTCGTTGTCGGAATCGTCATCGAGAGCGTCGATGATTCCGTCGCCGTCGCTGTCGAGAGGTGCTTCGAGATTTCCTCCGACCTCGATTTCATCGGGAATGGTGTCTCCGTCGCTGTCGTCGCTGTAGGGATCGAGTCCCACTGTTACCTCCCAGAGATCGGGGAGTCCGTCTTCGTCGTTGTCGATGTATTCAACAACAAGAGTCAGGTTGCGAATTACCGGATGCTGACCGTCGGTGGCGAAGATGACGATGGGATAGATTCCGGCATCTCGCCAGGTAGGTTTCCATGTGAATTCTCCTGTGGAACTGTCGACCTGGGCACCGGCAGGAAGATCGTTCGCACCGTAAGTGATCTCCTGACTGTCGATGTCGTCCGCCCTTATCGTGAACTTGTTGGTTACGCCTTCTCCCATGTTCAAGGTTCCGACAGGTGTCGGCTGGACAAAGAAAGGGACGTCGTTCACGGGATTGACGGTTACGGCAAGATTAAATGTTTCGCTGTCGTCGGTACCGTCGTTGACCTTTACGCTAACGGAAAGATCTCCGTTGAAATCCTTGTCGGGGATGATAATGGAGTTGTTCACACTGTAATTTTCACCAGGAATCAGTTCGATCGAGAACCCTTCCGGATATGTGTTGTCCACATCTTCAACGGTGAGATCTGCCAGAGTCAGGGTGAGAGTTTTATCCTCGTCGAGGGAAAGATCTGCCTGTGCTGTAATTACCGGCGGATCGTTGACATTGATTATTTCCAGGTTGAATGTATCGCTTATCGATTCATCGCTCTTGTCCGTAGCAGTTACCTTTATCGCAATTGTTCCGACATGTTCGTTGAGAGGTGTTCCGCCGAATATCCTTGTAGCTGTGTCGAATGTCATCCAGCCTGGAAGAGCGGACCCGTCCGCCAGAGTTGCAGAATAGGTCAAACTGTCGCCCTGATCCACATCCTCAAACGTGTTTCCGGGAACCGTGAAGTTGAGAGGGGAATCCTCGTTCGTATTCTGATCTGCAATTTCATTTAAAACTGTCGGAGCATCATTTGTGTTTATCACTTCGAGAGTGAAAGCAGTTGATACTGATTCGTTGGACTGATCTTCGGCAGTTACCTTTATTGCGATAGTTCCCACATCTTCATTCAACGGCGTTCCGGAAAATGTGTTTGTCCCTGCATCGAAATCGAGCCATGTCGGCAGGGGCGCTCCGTTCGAAAGCGTCGCTGAGAGAATGAGCGAGTCACCTTGGTCGACATCCTCGAACGTGTTTTCCGGAACGACATAAGATAAGGGTGAATCTTCCGTAGCCTGTTGGTTTGCTATGGCATTTGCAACTGTCGGAGCGTCATTTGTATTTACAACGGTTATTGCAAGATTGAAAGTGTTGCTGTCAGCCAGTCCGTCGTTGACTTTTACAGGTACGGTGAGTACGCCTGCGAAATCCTTAACCGGAGTTATTGTTTCTTGGCTTACCGTATAGTTCTCTCCTCCGAGGATCGTTAACTGGAAATCATCCGGGAAGGTATTGTCGGGATCGGAGACGGTGATGTCCGTAGGTTTGAGTTCGTAGGGAGTTTCTTCATTTGTTGAAATTACGGCCTGATCCTGAATGACAGGAGGATCGTTGGTTGCCGAGACGGTAACCGCCCTTGAGCCGGTTATCTGGAGCGTCGGATCTCCGGGCATTCCGCCGTACTCTACCACGTAGCCGAATATGGAACCCGTTGAGTTTGGATAGTCGTTCCACTGTCCCGAAGTGAGAAAGTGGGCGTAATCTTCATCACCTGCGTTGTTGGGTTCTCCGGCAGCCCAGTTGCTGTAGAGATCGCCCACAGGAGTTCCTCCCGTACCCACCTGTGTGAAAAAGTGGGTTCCATTTTCCGGACCCGTTACCCACTTCCACGTGTTCTCTATTTCTGCGTCGGAGGCTCCCATCCATCCTTCACCCTGGAGTTTGGATGCGATGAAGTTGTTTTCTTCCGGGCTGGTGACCGTTGCCAGATAACCGGACATTCCGAAAAGAGATCTGCCTTCTGCTGCAGTTTTTGCGTCTGTCCATGAGATGTTACCGATGACGAACTCGTAAAAGTGTCCGTTATCGGGAAAGTAGAGGGCTCCGTCTCCGAGGGCGAATGTGATTACCCTGTTTGTCACGTCGGGATTGTTGCTGTTGTTGCTGTATGTTACGGAGCGGAGAACTTCCTGATACTGCTCAGCCGTTGCGTCGCCGGTTAATGTCAAAATTCCGGTTGCGTTGATGTATGAACCCGTAATTCCGTGAAGAGAAGTAAAAGAGAGTGTGTCTTCGCTCTGAACAAGTCCTGATGTTATGGAAACTTTTGCTCCTGAGATTGTACCGCCGTCAGGATCGGTAACTGAGAGCAGCGGATCGACCACGGTCGCATCTCCATCCTCGATGAAGGCTGCACTGCCTGCAGAAGCTGCAAGAACGGGAGGATCGTCAAGATCTGTTACCGTGATGGAGGCAGTGTCGTTAGCGGTACTGAACGGTGAGTTTTCGCCGCGGAATGTCGCATCAACCTTCTCACCGTTGCCGCCTTCTGTCTGATCCCAGGCGTAGAATGTGAATGTAGCTGTTTCTCCGTTAAGCTGATCCGGAACGTACCTGACAAGATCGTCTTCTTTAAGAAGAAGTGCCGAATTTTCGGCAACCTCACCGAAATCGCTCCAGTTTGTTCCCCCGTCAACGGAGAACTGCCACTTTCCGTTTCCGGTGGATGCCGTAACCGCAATTCCCTCAACCGCGCCGTCGTCGACATCTGTTATCGAGTCACCGACAATCGATGCGACGGTTTCACCGGCACTTGTCGTATCATCCTCCGTGATGGAGGAGAGTGAAGGTGTTGCGGGAGTAAGAATGGGTGCATCATTTGTTGACTTGACGTTTATGAAACCTGTTCCCTTTGTCGAGCTGTAGGGTGTCGATCCGCCGAAAACCGATGCGTCGCCGGTCTCTCCGACAGTACCGCTTGTCTTATCCCACGCCCTGAAATCGAATGTCGGAGCACCTGTCCAGTTGGCATCGGGGACGAATCTTATTCGGCTGTTGGAATCCAGGAGCCTGGCTGCCGTTTCGACGACGGCTCCGAACGCTGTCCAAGTCGTTCCACTGTCGATGGAGTATTGCCATGTTCCGTTTGTGTCGTCCACGGCAACTACGGCGATTGCCTCGACTGCAAAGCCGTCGGCATCCGTTATTGATCCGTCTAGAATGAATTCGGCAATGCTGTTTCCACTGTTGGCTATATTGTCCTCGTTGATCGGTGTGAGTGCCGGTGATGTGATCAGATTAAGAACCGGCGCGTTGTTTGAAGAAATAACGGTGATCGCTGCCGTATCCGATGCGGATGAAAATGGGGAATTCCCGCCGGGTGTTGATGCATCGGCGGTTTCTCCCGAGTCTCCGGAACTCTTGTCCCAGGCATGAAAAGTAACTGTTGCAGTTCCGTCCCAGGCCGCATTCGGGACGAATCTGATTCTGTGATTTTTTTCAAGAAGTCTGGCTGTTGCCGCGTCGACTGGTGCCAACGCAGTCCAGGTTGTACCGCCGTCGGTCGAATACTGCCACACTCCGTTCGTATTGTCCACGGCTGTAACTGCTACGGATTCGGAAGCCGGACCGTCGGGATCCGTAATCGATCCGTCCACGACTATTTCGCCAACACTGTTTCCACTGTTTGTGGTGTTGTTAACAAGAATTGATGAGAGAAGCGGTGTTGCTACAGTGTTCAATACGGGAGCGTTGTTCGTAAGAGTTTCGGTAACGGTGATGGATGCCGTATCCGAATCGGATGAGAATGCCGATCTGATTCCGTTTGTCGTATCTGTTACCGATCCCGCTTCTCCCGAACTCTTATCCCAGGCCTTGAATGTTATTGATGCCGATCCGGTCCATTCACTCGTCGGAACAAAACGGACTCTGTGGGAACTGTCCAGAAGCCTTGCGGCACTTTCCGTGGGAGTTCCCAGATCTGTCCACGTTGAGCCGTCGTCCGTTGAAAACTGCCATGTTCCGTTTGAGTTGTCGACACCGATTACGGCTATAGCCTCTGCAACTGGGCCGTCCGCATCCGTAATCGATCCGTCGACAATGACCTCTTCAATGCTGTTTCCGTTGTTTGTCGTGTTGTTCTTCACTATGGATGTGAAGAGAGGTGTAGCCGCCGTATCGAGAGCGGGAGCCTTGTTTGATGAAAGGTCCGCCTGAATGTCCTTGAGAACATCAGCGAAATCACGATCGTCAAGGCTTGTGTAGTAGATAAATGTCTGCGCCTGACCCGGAGGAATTGTTCCCACATCCACAGTTACGGTTATTGCCTGATCTGCGATGACGTTGTATCCCTTTGCCTTGGCAGAGTCATAGGCATCCGCTGCATAGACATCCGTATTTGTGAAGCCGAAAATGGAAACTTTCGCCCTCGGGTCGTCCGTGAAAAAGACTATGGGAGAAAGAGATCCCGTGTCGATAAAAACGGGATCTGTTTCGCTTTTCGCCCTTCCCATAACAGCGGAGTAGCCGTCATCTGCATACTGATTCAAAACTTCGTTGTAGGTGTCGGCCGTTCCACCGTAGTCCCGCGTGTTGTCGGGATCGAAAGTTCTCATGAAACGGACGTTGTCCAGTGTATCCGCCGAGACGTTGGTGAATACGACCGTATTCTTGAAGAATTTCTGGCCGACGGCGAACTGGATGTTCTGCTGGATCTGGAGTTTAGAGTTCATCGTTCCCTCAACCAGTGCGGAAAGAATATCTCCGGCAGATGTATCTGTTACAGTGACTGTAATCTGTTTGGAGTTGTTGAGCGCGCAGTTGGATGCGATTGAAGGGGTGCCTCCGATTTTGTACCCAACCGCCCAGCGTTCCTCGGGATTTCCCGGAAGAAAGTAGTCGATCCGGATGTCCTGGCCCTCGCCGAAACCGTCGAAATCGGCACTCATGCCGATGTTGGATCTGGATCCGGCTCCGTAGAACCCGGCAGGTTTCGGGCCTTCGGTTCCGAAAGAACCCCACCCGCTGATACCTACTTCGATAAAGTCTCCGCCAAGGAAGACTTCATTCCCAACCTGGGCACTTCTTGCTCCGGGCAAGGCAAGTGCCGTACTGAAAGCAAAAAACAACATGTAAGGAGCCAACCTTTTCAGCATGGCTTTTACAGGTGCTAGACAATTACACATCACGTTTCCCCCTTTTAGTGATTGCAAAACACAAACAAAGCGTATTTATAATATTCCGCTTGACGTTTTTGTACAATACTTGAACGGAAGTTAGAAATAGCCGCTGACATCTATCGATACTAAAATTATTTATAATATAAATCAACCGCTAAGTCTATAATTAAAGGTATTTTATTAGATTTAAATTTTAAAAAAATAAATAATAAAAACTACTGTGATTAATTATTGAAACAATTATTTGGTAAACAAAAAACTAGCTTTTACTAAGCCTTGTAACACTCTGTGGCAGAACTTAATTTTTTGTGCAGTTTTGTGGCACCCCTTTGGTTTGGCTGCGGTTTTAAATCAATAGTTAAAACAACGATATAACCTGTGGCAAGATAGTTGCTTCATAAATGCAGTTTTTGGAAATTACATGGAGTTGTGTGTGGAAAAGGTGATTCTGTTTGGTGAAGATGAGGAAATGCTCGTCGGAATCTACTTTGTCTTAAAGTCGAATGAGTATGTGAGTGTGAAAAAAGTTTCGTCATTTGAAGATCTTGAAAATCAGATAAAAGGCGATCCATGTTCCGTGCTGATTATAGATTTCAGTCGGGATCTCAGGGATTACGAGTATGTGAGGTTGAAACGGATTATTGAAAGCGATCCCTCCATGTCCAGCCTGGCGATCATAGACGGTGACAGCGATGAGCTCGCTGAGGAACTTCTCTCTCTCGGAGTTACGGAGTACAACCTGAAACCCCTTACCGAAAGACGATTTCTAACCAGTATGAAGCTGATGATGGCCCTTAACAGGTTGAAGAGAAAACTATCGGGACGAAACTTTCTGTGCGGCTGAATGAGGGGGTGGGAACTATTGTGGCTATGTGTACAGTTCGGCGAAAAAGTAAGCGTTTCAGTTGGAGAAGAATTTTTTTACTGTGCAAAATCAGGGAGTTCTGAAATATATGGTTTTGCTTTGTAAATATTGTTGAAACATTAAGTGAAGTTTTATAACCTTTCCCCGGGAATATTATCGACTATTACAGCATGATTTCTTGGGGTTGAAGAGGAGGTTTTAATGGGGAAAATGTTTAAAATTGCTGGGTTTTTGTTTCTTGTTGCCCTTCTTGCCGGTTGTGAATCCGACGGCTCGGACAAGAAGATTTCGGACGGCGATTCCTTTGTCGAAGGAACTGATGCGGATCAGAAAGAAGAGGGAGACAAGGATGATCCTTCAACTGAAAAGGATAAGGATGATCAAGGTGACGATTCCGATTTAAACGATACGTGCAATCCGAATCCATGCAGAGAGGCTCACAGAACTGTCTGCACACTCTCTTCTGAAAATAAGGCTGTCTGTTCCTGTGATGACGGTTTTCACGAAGATGGTGAGGCCTGTGTTTCCGATAAACAGGAGGTGGAGTGCACAGACAATGCTCCTGAAAATGCGGCGAGTGTTGTAGAGACGGTGGAGATCAAGTGGGAAAACGGCAAGTGGAGCGATCCGGCCGACTGCGAATGGAACTGTGATTCCGGTTTTCACTCGGAGGACGAGAGTGCATGTGTTTCCGATAAGAAGGAAGTTGAATGCACCGATAATCCCCCTGCAAATGGAAAGAGCATTAAAACCAAAGTTCCGGTAACCTGGGAAAACGGAGCATGGAGTACAGCCTCGGACTGTGCCTGGAACTGTGAAGAGGGGTTTCATACCGAGGACAATTCGAAATGCATTTCGAACAGTGCTGAAATCGCCTGTAAGAATGTTGCTCCGGATCACGCCGTCAGCATTCCGGGGAACGTTCCCGTCACGTGGGAAAACGGCAAGTGGAGTGATCCTGCCGATTGCAAATGGGTTTGTACCGGCGGATATCACACCGAGGATGATGAAATCTGTCATTCCGACACGAAACAGGTCGACTGTACGGACAATCCTCCGAAGAACGGAAAAAGCATCGCCTCCAAAGTTCCTGTCAAATGGGTGAACGACGACTGGACAACGGCGTCGGATTGCGACTGGGAATGTAAAGAAGGTTTTCATACCGAGGATCAGGCGAGCTGCATCGAAAATACAAAAACAGTGAACTGTGCCGATTCGGATACTCCAAAAGCCGCAGAAGCCGTTGTTGTTCAGGAAACTGTGACATGGAACGGTTCGTGGAGCAAACCTTCAAAGTGTGCCTGGAACTGTGTTGCTGAGGCTGTGGACAACGGCAACGGAGGCTGCGTGATGATCGGGGACGATTTTGATCATCCGATGGCCGTGATAACAGAAACAGGAACATTTAACGGTGACACTTCGATAAGACATTTCAGAGATTTCTTCGGGACGAAAAATTCCGACTGTAAATACTCATTCACTCCCGGTACACGGGACATCGTCTACCAGCTCGACATCATTACCGACAGCCACGTTACGGCAAAAGTAACCGGTGAAGGATACGAAGCTGTTCTTTCAATCGTCGATTCCACAGACGACCACACGGAACTTGCATGCGACAACGGAAACGGAGGAACTGATTCGAACAACAACGTCGCAAGTCTGGTGAAGAAAGATCTCGAGCCGGGTACATACTTCATCGTTGTGGACGGTGCCAGATTCACTTCTGAAGGATCATATACTCTCGAAGTTACCGTTCACGATCCATGCGAAGGTGACAACCCTTGCACCGAAGCGAACAGATCCGTCTGTACGAATGAGAACGGACAGGCTGTCTGCCTTTGCGACGAAGGATTCCACCTCGGCTCCGCCGGAACCTGTGTTTCCGACAATCCCTGCGAGCCCAATCCGTGCGAAGAACCGGGAAAGACAAGCTGTTCGATAGACGGAGACAATTACGAATGCAGTTGCGATGCCGGGCTTTTCGAAAACGGTGAAGGCAAGTGCGTTGCGACAGGTGGCACATGCGGCGGAGAGATGACGGAGATAAAATCTTCAGTGACGATTGAGGGAGATACAAGTTTAGATGGAATAGATGAAGATAATGGCGCGGATTGCGGCATGATCTACAAGAACAACTCCCTCAGATACAAACTTGTTCTCGAAAAACGTTCGGAAGTAGCGGTAGACACCACAAATTCGAACTTCAGTACCAAAATATTCATCCGCAAGGAATGTGCTGACGACAGTGCCGCTTCACAGATTGTTTGCGAGCCCCATGAGGAAAAAATTACACAAAAACTTGAGGCGGGAACCTACTATCTGTTCATCGGAGCCAACGACACAAGATTCACAACGGGAAAATTTACAATGATCGTCACGATCACCGATCTTCCCGATCCATGCAGCGAAGCAAATGCATGTACTGAAGAAAACAGGAGCGTTTGTACGGATTTGGACTTTGACGGAACAGCAGAATGTGCCTGCGATGAAGGTTACTACGAAGCAATTGACGGAAATTGCTATGAAAAGACTGCGTGCGAGCCGAACCCATGTACAGAGGGAAAGAAAACCGTATGCAGCACTTCCGGTGACAGCTACGCCTGTTCCTGTGAAGAGGGTTTCGGAGAAAACAGTGAGGGCAAATGTGTAACTCTGGGATCAACTTGCAGCGGACCGATGGTCGAGATAACCGAATCAGGAACTTTTCAAGGTGACAACTCTCCTTCTGTGATGGGTGGGTCAAGTCCTTCATGCGGAAAAACGACACTTTTCGGTGGAGATGCCTATCGCTACAAGGTTACGGTTACGAAGAGAACAAACGCCGTTTTTGAAGTTGCCGATGCCGGGTTTACTCCCAGAATCTTCATGAGGAAAGTGTGTGATACTTCAGCTGCAGATAACGAACTGGCATGCAGTATCACTGGTGATGACGATTCTCAGGCAAGAATAGAAACAAAACTCGAAGCCGGAACATATTTCCTCTTTGTAAATGCAAATGAGGGAACAGATGGAACTTTTACTTTAAAGGCGACGCTGGAGGATGTTGACGATCCGTGTAACCCTGTGAACAAGTGTACAGAGCCCCATAAGACAGTCTGTACCGATGACAACTGGGACAACGTTCCCGAGTGCGCATGTGACGAAGGGTACCATGACGAAAACGGAACATGCGTCGAGGATACGGCTTGTAATCCCAACCCGTGTGCAGACAACAACGACAAAAAGACAGTATGCCGCGAAGAGGAAGGAGCGCCTGTATGTCTTTGTGAAGCAGGTTACTTTGAGAACAGTGCCGGAGATTGCAAACCCATCGGATCGTCGTGCGACGGGACAATGGAAGATATAAAAAGTTCCGGTATCGTTGAAGGTTCGACATCTCCTTACGGTTTTGGGTATGAGTCCGCGACATGTGGCCAAAAAGACTCCAATAAAGCCGCAATCTACAAGATAGTTGTTTCCGAAAGATCAAAAGCTGTTTTTGAAGTCTTGGAATCGAGTTACAGTTCAAAACTATTTATCCGGGAAACATGCGCTAAAGATGGTGTCCAGCTCGCATGTGACTACAGCGGTGGCGCCGCGGGCAAAGGAAAAGTGGAGGCTAACTTGGATCCCGGTACATACTTCCTCTACGTTTCAGGAAACGGTTGGAGCAGTGGATCCGGTTCATACAAAATTAAATCCGATATCACGTCGGTAGCGGATCCCTGTCTGCCTTCAAATCCTTGTACCGATGCAAATAAAACGGTCTGCAGCGACATCGATTTCGACGGTAATGCCGAGTGTGCCTGCGAAGAAGGTTTTCATGACGAATCCGGCAGCTGCGCTGCAGATACAAAGAGTGTGGATTGCATCGACAGTTCGCCGGATAACGCAACTGCAGATGTTGTGCCGGTGGACATCAACTGGATAGAAGGTGAGAAAAAGTGGTCGGAAACAGCCGAATGCAGCTGGACCTGCGATGGTGGATACGTGCAAATCGGTGAAGTATGCGAAGTTGTTACCGTCTGCAACAATCCGAATCCCTGTACCGATGCAAATAAGACACTCTGTGTCGTTGGCGAAGGAGACGCTTACACATGCCAGTGCAGTTTGGGATATGAAGATGACGGTTCCGGAAACTGCAAGGCTACTGAATTTGGAAGGGACAACTGTTCTGATACATTACCTGCAATAACCGCAAGTATGCATTTCGAAGGAGATACCACCGATTTTGTAAATGATTACTATAAAGGTACCAGCAAGGGTAAGGGAAATGACGTTGTATATAAAATCAGTCTTGCCAAAGCTTCTACAGTGAAGATTTCAGTGGATGCTGATTATGATCTTGTAATTTTTCATGGGACTACGTGCGGATCAACTGAAAACGATAAAGATGGAGTGCGTAATCCGGAGGTTGTCGAGGTTGATCTAGAGGCCGGAGATTACTTTTTCATAGTTGACGGATACTCTTCTACAAATATCGGACCATATGTTGTTGACATTACAATTACTGAAAAATAGGAGAATTTAAATGAAAAGAACATTTGCTTTATTTTCAATCATGCTGACGCTGCTCGCATTCGGTTGCAGCGATTCGACAAAGAAAAATAACAGTGTCGCTACAGACACGGATATGAATTCGATCGATACCGAAAAATCGGATCAGGACGAAAATTCGAAAGATAGCGGAACAGAAAATGATTCCGATGAAAAAAGTGACACTGTAAATACCGGCGATAAAAATGACGGTGACGATACGGGTGATACCGGTCATGTGGATAACGATGACGACAAAACGGAGTGTACCGGAGTTTCATTCCAGGTTCTTCCCGACGCACCATTCGGACAGACGGCAAATTACAACTACGCAGGAGTAATCACACTCCCCGACAGCAGCCTGAATGAGATGAACGTGGGGTTCTTTGGGGCTTACGATATGACCGCTGCTCCGATTTCCTACGATCTTTCTGCCGGAGACAACTCCAACTACGAAACTTGCACCGAATGTGTGATTCTCTACAGGGATTTGAAGAAAAACGATAAGGAGGAGTATGTTCCCGCCGGAATAATGTTTCAGAAATCGGGATCTCTCGAAATCATTGACGGCAAAATGATCGAGGTAAGCCTTACCGACGGGTCGAAAAAATCAATTATTGGTCCCGAATCAAATATGGAGATAAAAAATCTTGTCCTTGAAGAGGTTACGATCAACGAAGAGACCTTCAAGTCGACACCTGTTCCAAACGGCGAATGTCTTGAGCTTCAGGGTGTGGTTTCTTGGAATACTATGAAGGATGTCGAAGAAACTGATGACGATGAAGTGTCGGATGCGGATACAGAAGAGCCGGAGGATGAACCGCTCGTCGATCTCGGATCTGGAACACACACAGTCGTTTACCGCGTTGACAAGCCTGAGGATGCCGTAACAAGTTATCTTTTTGATCCTGCATCTCACTCTTGGAATTACTATTTTCCGGGAACTGTTCAGTTCGGATTTACAAAAACGTCAGACTACCCTCAGCAGATTGTCGGAGCTCATTCGGCAATGAGATTCAGAAGAATCAATATTCCGAAAAATGCAGTAATCGATAATGTAAAATTTGTAATCTATCCTCATAACGAGATAGACAGCAACAACAAGGTCTACATGATGTTCGCATTTGAGGATTCCGGCAACTCACTTCCCTTTGATACCGGTAACTGTGATAACAACAGGCCCGATCAGCGTAAGCTTACGGAATCGAGGGTGACTGACCATCTTATAAAATGCTTGCGGGATCACTGTTACATGGATGATGAGTACTGTGAAAATAGGAAAAAAGATTGTTGGGACAGGAATGTTCCTTACGAAATTCGACAGAAAAACAAGGAGCTTGCGAAGGCTCTCCAGCATGTCGTAAATCGCGATGACTGGGAGTTCGGAAATGCCGTAACTTTGAAGTCAGTCGGTATGTATCCTCAGGAAATGCACAGTGAAGAGAAGAAGGATTACAGTGATCACCGAACTGTCATGGGTTATAAAAAAGACGCTCCGGAGAAGGCTCCGATGCTTGAGGTTACTTTCACGGTCTCTGAATAGGTGGTGTGCCCCTCTTCGGAGGGGCTCGTTATCCTTCTTTTCCAAAAACAAGTTTCTTTTCGGGCTACCTATTTCTCACTTGATTTTGATTTCATCAACAGAATCATAAAATATTGTTGCCTATCTTTCTTTCTGATAAAACTTTCGGATGGAACAAGTTCTTGTAAGGAGGAATTTATGAGAAAGTTCGAAGGATTTTCAAAAGAAACGCTGACATTTTTTGAGGAGCTACAGAAAAACAACTCCCGTCAATGGTTCGAAGAGAATAGAGAGATTTACGAAAGAGTTGTTCTTCAACCTGCAAAGGATTTTGTCGAAGATATGGGAGAGGTGCTCCAGATGCTGGATCCGGCGATTCAGGCGATCCCGAAGGTTAATAAAAGTCTTTTCAGAATAAATCGAGATACTCGATTCAGCTCCGATAAGAGTCCCTACAAAACAAATCTAGGGATCTGGTTCTGGAGCGGAGAGAGAAAAAGAATGGAGTGCAGCGGATTTTATTTTCACCTCGAAGGCGGGACATTGATGTTCGGTGCCGGAATATACAGGTTTTCAAAGGAGCTTCTGACGATTTATAGGAACGCTGCCGCAGGAAAGCATGGAAAAAAACTTATGAACGTCATTGAAAATATGAGGGAGAATGGATTCGGTGTGGGCGACAAACTCTATAAAAGGGTCCCTAAAGGTTACGATGTTCCCGAAGAGCAGAAAGAACTCATGCTTTACGGAGGACTTCACTGCGGGAAGGCGGTGAAGATACCTGAAGAATTTTTCTCCGATAAACTTATCGACTATTCTTTCTCCCTCTATAAAAGGATGGTTCCTTTTCATGACTGGTTGAAGTCTGTCTTCTGATACTTTTTTCCTCCTGTTCTATCCAATTCATAGAAATAAGTTGTTCTTCAGGCTAAAAAATAAAAACAATTCGATAGGTATAAAAAATTGAACTTTAAAGATCTTGCTGTTATATTGATAGCTCATTCTAACATGACTGAATTGGAGGTATCAATGACGATCGGAAGTTGGGAAGCAAAACTTAATCTTAATCGGATTATCGAGTTAAGAAGTGTGACAAGATGTTTTTGCGGCGTGGGTGCGCTGGAAAAGCTGGACTTTATCTGCGAGGAGTTGAAAAAGTGGGGAATAACAAAGGTAATTGCCGTAACTGACATGACAGTTTATACGGTGACCGGCATAAAGGAAAAGTTTGAAAAAACTTTGGAGGAGAAAGGTTTGAGATATACGGTTTATACAGATATCAAACCGAATCCCAACTGTGACATGATAGATGAGATAAAGAAAATGGCAATAGACTTCGGTGCTCAGGCTGTCTTCGGTATCGGTGGCGGCAGCCACATAGATGCGGCGAAAAGTGCGGCTATCGTAGCCTATAAAGATAATCAGAAATATTCGGGAAGAGATCTTTACGAATTCAAGTTCACACCCGAAAGGGCTCTCCCCATTATTGCCATTAACACAACCCACGGAACTGGAACCGAGGTTGATCGTTTTGCCGTGGCTTCAATCGAAGAGAAGCAGTATAAACCTGCAATTGCCTATGACTGCATCTATCCGATCTACGCCATAAACGATCCCGTTACGACAAAGACTCTTCCCTGGTCACAGACAACTTATACGGCTATCGACGCAATCAACCACGTAACTGAAGCCGCCACGACCACGACAACTTCTCCCTATTCGATATTGCTTGCGAGGGAGACAATAAGACTCGTTTCCAAATATCTTCCTCAGGCCCAGGCTGAGCCGGGGAATATGGCTGCACGATATTATTTGATGTACGCTTCTTCAATCGCCGGTATCGCTTTCGATAACGCTCTTCTTCACTTTACACACGCTCTGGAACATCCTCTCAGCGGAATAAGACACGATCTTGCCCACGGTCTGGGACTTGCAATGCTGCTTCCGTCGGTTGTAAAGGCCATCTACTTCTCCAGCCCGGAAGTTCTTGCGGAGATCTATTCACCGATAGTTCCGGGACTCACCGGTTCCCCGTCCGAAGCCGAACACGCCGCAAAAGGCATCGAAACATGGCTGTTCAACATGGGTGTAACTCAGAAACTTACGGATGAAGGATTTGAAGAAAAGGATGTGGACAGGCTTGTTGAGCTCGCTTTTACCACACCTTCGCTTGAAGGCCTGCTTTCACTCGCTCCGATTCAGGCAAATAGAAAGATCGTTCGCCAGATTTACATGGATTCGCTTTATCCTCTCAATAAATAATGGAATTTCCTGTGGGGAAAAGCCGAGACCGAGAAATAAGGGGGAATGTGGATTAACATAAACATTTCTCGGCTGAAGCTTTTTCTCTGCAGGGTTTTCCTTTCTATTTTCATCAGAAAAACTGTTTTTCCATGAATTGATCTCCGATTTTTCCCTAAAACTGTTGTGAGGGTTGATAGATAGGGTCGGCGATCAATTTAAAAAGTATCCTGAACTATTCGGCCCTCAAAATCGCCTCATGACAAATATTGAGATCGTTTGATTCGATGAAGTTGATGATTATGAAATTATTTCGAATATTCAGTGTGTGAAAAGATTGCGATTCACTTTATTTCGATAACCCCGGGATCAGTCGAATCTGAATCCCACCATTATTCCAGGAATAAATCCTTTGAATGTTCCCTCTTCGATGGGCAGGGTGTAGGATAGCCCTTTTATGTATGTTACTTCCGGTCGCAACACAATCCAGTCGAATGCTATTTCCAAGCCTCCGCCGGCGCTTATGATGTTTACGAAATCTTCCTGGAGGACGTTGTAGAAGAATAGTGGATTGTATTTGAAGGAGGAGTAGATAGCGAATGATCTACTTGCCCTGAATGTGGCCAGAACACCGTTGGTCAGCTCAATTCCCATGTTGTGTCCAATACCGAGCTGGTAGCTGAGAATAAATTTCGTTTTTTTTGAACCCAGGGAAAACAGTTGAATTTTACCATCGGCAAGGGTTCCGGATCCGGTGGTTTTCAATCCGATATCGATATTTTCAGTAATTCCTATCCTGAACATCAGTTCCGGGCCTATGTGGTGGTATGTCTTGCCATCGGTTTCGCTTTCGAGAAGAGCCAGCTCGATTTCGGATTCACCGAAATATGTTGCAGCAAATCCGATTTCTGCCGTTCCCGGATTTAGGGTTTCCGCAGTTTGAAATGTTGTCATCGAAACACATCCGGCAAGATTCATTGAAATGTGGAAAATCAAAAGAACTTTCGTCAAACGATTTTTTGTAGATTGGAAAATTGTGTGAGGCAAAAAATATCCTTAACTGTAGTTAATAAATTAACGGTCGAAGGTAAATATGTATTATGAAGTTGTTTAAGTCAATACTCAGATGAAAAAAAGTGAAATATCGCAAAATAGAACCTAATGACAATGTGTAAATTGTTTGATCTAATTATTTTCAGGGTTACTTCGGATATGGTACAATCCCTGAAAATAGGAATCAGATATAGAATGGAGGAATGAATGACAGCGCACAAAGTTTATATCTCATTTGATTTCGAGGGGATCGGAGGAGTCTGCAGTTTTCGGGAAACCATGGGTGAAGTGGAGTGGAACCGAAGGGCTACCAGACAGCTTGCAGCGTTCATTGATGGAATAAGGGAGTTTGACAGTGAATGCATGGTTACTGTTTCCGATTCTCACGCAGGAGGGAACAACATCGTGTGGGATATGTTGCCGGATGATGTGTTTCTGGTCCGAGGTTTTCCAAGAAACGACTACATGCTTACAGGTTTGGACAAGAGTTTTACCCATTTCGTCCTTTTCGGTTATCACAGTGCTGCCGGCGGATCAGGTGTGATGGATCACACTTACTCCTCATCATCGATTTACGAAATCAGGCTCAACGGAGAGATTGTGGATGAGGGGCTGATCAACTCCTATATCGCATCGGAAAGGGGTGTTCCTCTTTCATTTGTTTACGGTGACGACGCAACTGCGCAGTTTTATGAAAGCAAGTTCGAGGAGATAGATGTGCTTACTTCAAAATCCGGGGTTTCCCGATTCAGTGCCGTCATGAAGCCGGAATCGACTCTTCTACACGAGCTGAAAATGAAGGGTGAGGGTCTTTTATCTCTGGACGGAGTAATTTTCAGGCCGGATCTACCTCTTGAGTGTGAGATAGCCTTCACGGATACAGCGAGGACTTATCTCTGTTCCGTGATTCCCGGTGTTCACATGACAGGGGGGAGAAAAATTCAGTTCACTGCGGACTCGGTGGAGCTCTTTTACCGTTATCTCATGACGGTTGTCTACGTGTCCGCTTTCGCTAAAAATCTGTGATGTTTTTCTTGCATTCTACCACCTGTATCGTTACATGGCCTGTTTGAAATTTTCGGTAACTAGCTGAAGGTATTTGTCTTAAAGGGCCGGTGATCTTTGAGTCAGGAGTCGAGCCCGATAGACTGGCCCGAATTTTTGCAACACTGTCTACTATGAAATATGGAGATTTGCAGATTGAAACGAAATGGTCCGTAGTGTAAAATAATGATACATTGTGTATAAAGAGGTGTGTCATGAAGTTCGGTCTCCTTTTTGTGATTATGCTTTCATTTTTAGATCTTTTTGCTTTCGACTATCACTACTACTATCAATCGGGAAAGAGAATTGAAGTAGAAAAGATTGAGGGCAGCTACACTTTCAGGCAGATCAGGAAGCTTAGGTCTGTGCGGGCGGCAACAGTTGTCGGCAATGCATTCTACAGGAGAGGCGGCACTTACCTTCTTCGTGATCTGGGCGTAGACGATGAAAAACTCCTGGATCGGAGCGGAATAGTTCTAAACGGTGTAAGGAGGATCGGTGGAACATCGGAGTTGTTTCCGAGCGGAATGATCTACATAAAGTCACCGAATATTTCGGGAGAGAATGAGCTTGATGAGTGGCTTTCCGAAAAGGGTTTTTTCCTGGAACGGAAACTTCCCTATCTGCCGGATTGGATACTTGTTTCTACCTTCGGTGATCCGATCGACGATGCCAGGGAGCTGGTGGAGGAGGGCGAGGTTTTGGAGGCCGAACCCAGCTTCTTCATTCCCTTGCGCCGCAGACAATATATTCCGGACGATCCATTCTTCTATCTTCAGTGGTATCTCAACAACAGCGGATCGGAGAGTTTTTCCGGAAATGATCATACCCATGTTGCCGAGGCGTGGTCGGTTTTGATCAACAGGGGAATTGCCCCGGGAAAAGATATTTGGATTGCAATAATCGACGACGGATTCGATCTGAATCACGAGGATCTGCAGGATAAATTCATATTTCCGAAAGATTTCGGAGCGACGGCTGATCGGCAGATGTACAACAGCGGTCGAGATAAGGACGGATGGCCCCTGAACGGTCACGGTACCAGTACCGCCGGAGTCGCAGGGGCGAATTTCGACAACGGGGTCGGAATGGCGGGAGCCTGTCCCGGCTGTAAAATAATACCCATAAGATTCAACGACGGTCCGGTCGGTCTTGACGACATAGCACTTCAGTCTTTCGAGTACGCTTTTGCCAAGGGTGCCGACATAGTCAGCAACAGCTGGGGCCCTCCGGACAGAGGAGGTGTGGTGAATATGAGCGGACCCCTTCAGGAACTTGTGGCCAAGATGGCAAAAGAGGGAAGAAACGGTAAGGGGACTATTATTCTTTTTGCCGCCGGAAACGGTAACGAGTCGATGGAGGAGGACGGTTTCGCTTCCAATCCCAATGTCATAGCAGTAGGTGCAACCAACGCATCAGGAAGGAGGGCTGTTTACAGTGATTTCGGACGCACACTCGACATCATGGCTTCGAGCGGAGATTGGGACAGCTACTACTCCCCGAGTGAACAGCTGGATCCGATAGTGACGACGGATATCTCGGGGGATGAGGGATTCAACACAGGAAGCAATCCCTATCTCGGGGATGAAAGCGGAAACTACTTTTTCCGTTTTGACGGAACTTCATCCTCATGTCCTCTTGCAGCCGGGATTGTAGCGCTTGTTCTTTCGGCAAATCCTGATCTTACCTTTCCCGAGGTCTACTCAATAATCGGCGGCACAGCCGATAAGATCGGAGGAAGTGAGGCGGCCTACATCAACGGATTCAGCCTTCTGTACGGTTACGGAAGAATCAATGCAGCGAAGGCAGTAGAAAAGGCCCTTTCTGTAGGGGATGGAAGTGACACCATAATCCTTCTCGAACCTTCAGCTGTAGACCTTCCCGGCGACGTTACACCCAAAAAGAATGAGTCAGGAGGCTGCTCGCTCACGCTTTTGTAAAGGATTAGATGCAGCAATCCCATTCCTTTCATCTTTGAACTTTCGTGAGTCAGATCTATTGAGATTGCGAAAACAACTTGAAGATAGTGGACTCCAGACAGGTTTTCCGAACTATATCTGTCCAAAAAGACCAAAATTATTTCCTCCGTCGTTTCCTTACAGCTGAAGTTGAAATGACAGTTGCATAGAGGGATAATAAAGATACATGGTGTGACGAAAGGAGGGAGTTATGCGTGCTTTTTATTTTATTGTCTTACTGTTTTTTTCAGCAATTCTTCTCGGACAGAGTGTAAATGTAACGGTTGTGGGGGATGAGGCTTATCCGCCTTACAGTTACAGGGAAGGAAGAGAGATGAGGGGGATCTACGTCGAAATTCTCAAGAGGGCTTTTGCAAAAATGCCCGGTTACAATGTCAAAATTGTTCCTATGCCCTGGAAAAGGGGGCTGAAAGGAGTGGAAACGGGTGATATATTTGCAATATTTCCTCCCTACAAACATCCTGGGAAGAGACCATTTATTAATCCCTACTCTGTTCCGATTGTTGAGGAGACTGTCATCGTAATGTGCAGGGACGAGGTTCTTTCCAAGAAGAGGACGACCTGGCCGGAGGATTTTTACGGTTTGAAAATCGGAGTGAACACCGGCTTCAGTATCGGAGGTGACAAATTTATCGCCGCTGTAAAACAGGGGAAAATCAAACGAGACGAGAGCAAGACAAACGATCAGAACCTCATGAAGCTTGGTGTCGGCAGGATCGACTGCTATCTCAACGACAGGATAGCTATTCTTACAGCTTTGAAAAACCTCAAGAAAAAAGGTGCCTACAAGGAAGGCGGTTCCCATGCAAAATTAAAGGAGGGAGTAGTTGTAAACAGGGAGTGGGGATATCTGGGATTAACCGATCGTGACAAGGGCAAATTCAAGTTTAAGAATGATTTTCTTCAAAAGTTCAACAAGGTTATAGAAGAGATGAAAAATAGCGGAGAGATTAGAAAGATTATCGAAACTTTTACAAAATAAAGTCTCTGGGTTTAGCTAACTTTTTAGCATTTAACGGGAATGGATATCTGGAGTGTCTGATTCCCCGAAGCTTACTTCGTTTTGTATGTTGTAGCAATTTTTGAACCGTAGCAGGTTCGAAGAGCGGCATTTTCTTGGCATACCCCGTAGCTTGCTGCGGGGTTCTTTATTCTGCGCAGGATTTAATTCCCAGGTGCTTGCCTTGCTTTCCCTTGAACAGGAAGATTTGCACAACTGTGATCCCATGGATGCTCCGAAAAAAAACAACAGGTTAGGAAACAGGTTGTAAATACTGCTGAAGAATTTTGTTTTGAAAAGTGTATGAAAGAATCATTTCTTTCTGGAAAGATACGGGCGGTTAAAAATTCGGACTGGCATTTTTTTGTGGAATGTATATAATTCAAACATGTAACCTTCTGATTTTTCGACAGATACTTTTCAAGTGTGGAGAAGGTTGTATTCTTTGTGAAACGTCATGCGGGAGGGTTCATGAAAAAGTTTTCAAATTTCGGTGTTTTGGTTTCGCTTTTCTTTCTTCTGATTTCCTCTTTTGCCGGAGCCGCCGAAAGGGAAGGCGATTACCAATTGGATCTTCGCACGAAAAGCGACGGTTCCATGGAGATTGATTTCCGGCTGAAAAACTATACCCTTACTCAAGTTAACAGGAACGGTACGGATTATTCGAGACTCCATCTTGAAGGAACCGGGAATACAGTCAGAAAGGGTTTCGCATCTCTTCCGATTGTGAGGGCGACCCTGAGACTTGATCCCGGAAAGGCGTATGATGTTGAACTGCTGTCCGAAAGTTTTTCAGATATGGAACTGGTTCATCCGGTTATTCCCTCCAGGGGAGTAATCTACAGAAACATGAAGCCGTCTGAAATTCCCTATGTGGTTGATCCGGAGTCGATTACGGACTCATTTTATCCTGAGAGTGCAGTGGATAAGGGAAAACCTTTCATCTTCAGGGACGAACGAGGTTTGAATGTCTACTTGTATCCGGTCAGATACAACCCTGTGAGAGGAAGTGTGAGGATAAGCTCCGGAATAAGGGTTGCCGTGAGAGAGATTGCAGCCGTGCCGGTGAATCCCCTTGAAAAGAGACGAATTCGAAGTTTTGGAAAGGCGGATCCGGCGAGAGGAATCTACCGCTCCCTTTTTCTAAACTACAGTGAACCGGAAAGAAGAGAACTGCATGAGAAGGCTGTTGCCGAGTTTGGTGATATTCTGGTAATTCATACTCCCCGTGATGAAGAAGCGGCGAATTTTTACGCCCACTGGAAAATGGAAAAGGGATTTAATGTGAAGGTTGTGTCGGTAGAGAAGGGTGCAAATGTGAAATCGTTGATCGCGAGTTCATATAATGAGAACAGCTCTCTTCTCTATGTGCAGCTTTTCGGTGACTGGGAAGATATCAAGTCGGATACGGACTCTTTTTATGGAATGGACGGGTATGAGAGTGCTCCCACCGACCCCATGCTCGGTTGTGTCGCGGGTAACGATCTTTTTCCCGAACTTGCGGTTGGGCGATTCAGCGCAAACTCCCTCGAGGAGGCAAAACTTCAGGTTGAAAAGAGTATTGCCTATGAAAAGGAGCCGGATAAAGATGGAAAGTGGTACAGAAGGGGTGTTGTTATCTCTTCAAGCGAGGGTGCCGGGACCGGGGACGACAGGGAGAGTGACGAGCAGCACATGTCTGTCATCCGTGAGAGTAAACTGCTTAAATCCACATATGAAAGTGTCTCTGTCGTAACCGAAAGTGAGGCTAATCCGGCTGGTTCAGGGCAGGTTGTCGATTATGTGAACGAAGGACTCGGTTTAATCAACTACGTAGGACACGGTGATGAGCGGGGGTTTGTTACGACAGGCTTCGACATCTACAGGATTGCGGATCTGGATAACGGCTCCATGCAACCCTTCATTATTTCAGTGGCCTGCTGGAACGGGCGATTTCACAAGACAAAGGATGATTACGGCGACTATTACGGCGACTGTTTTGCTGAGAAGTGGTTGAAAAAGAGTAACGGCGGTGCGATCGCAACCTTGATGTCCACAATACTTCAGCCCTGGGCAGCGCCAATGAGAGGTCAGGACTATATGAACGACATTCTCATCGGCGGATACGACTACGAGACCGGTCCAGGAGAGGGAATTTCCACAACAGAGGGACGTACGACCTTCGGTTCAATGGCCCTGAACGGTGTAATCCTGATGCTTGCGGAAAATGAATACGATCAGGAATCACACGAGACTATAAAAACATGGACAATATTCGGGGATGCGGCAGTTCAGATGAGAACGGACACTCCTGCAGATGTATCTGTTTCCAATCGAGAGGTTACTGCGGGGGAACCTTTTGTAACCATTGTCCAGACGGATGGGAAGGTTGAAAATGCCATAGTCTCACTCTCTCAGAACGAAACGAGTTACACGGGCAGACCTGATTCCGAAGGCCGAGTCACAATAAGTCACCAACTGAAAGAGGGTGCAGCAAAACTTGTCGTCAGCGGCTTCAACCTTAATACGATTTATGAAGAGATATCTGTCTCTCGAGGATCGGGAAACGGTGCCCCAAAAGCCGATGCCGGATCGGATATTGAGGTGATGAGCGGTGATCAGGTTATGCTTGACGGTACGGCTTCTTCGGATCCGGACGGAGATAAGCTCAGTTATCGCTGGATACAGGTTTCTGGAATTCAAGCAGCACTTTCAAGCAGCAGTGAACCGATCTCTCGGTTCATTGCTCCGGAGAGTGTCGGAGAGCTTGTCTTTGAACTGGTCGTTGACGACGGTATGGGAAACAGCTCTTCAGACAGGTGCACTGTAACAGTTGCCAAAAGAAAAGATGAAATTGAAGAAAGTGATGCTGATGTTTCTGAAATTGATGAAGAGGGTTTCGAAAACACCGATGTCGACAACTTGGAAAATATCGATGGTGATGAGGGTAAAGATATCAGGAAATCGAAAAGTTCGGGGTGTTCACTCCTTCTTTTCTGATGGGTACCGGAAAATTTCTGTTTCCGTAAATACTTGAAAATCCAAGGCAACTAATTACTCAAAGGTAAACCTCCGGCTTTGCCGGAGGATTCATAGAAGTTTGACTTTCCCAGCAACAGGAAAGAACCTCCTTAAGTGAATCGTAAAAAGCACAAAAGGAGGTATCTATGATTCGATACAGTAATCAACAGTAGGTAGAGATGAGCAGACAATCCGAGAATACATAAAACATCAGTAAAAAAAGAGGATATTCTTAGAGAACAATTTACGATACCATACGAAGAAGAGGAGTAGCAGGAAAATAAAGGTAGAGTAGCTGGTAGACCACATTTACGGGGTCCATCAAAAAGAATCCGCTTTGAGCGGTTCACACAATAAGCCTACGGCTTCGCCGGAGGTAATTTAACTTCTAGACACTACAACAACGACTATCTTTTGAGCGGGTTTTGTTCGCCTGATGAAAATGACGCCTTTTATAAAATGCTGTCCCGTTTCTTTTCTCTTGAATACGAATCAGAATAAAAATTCCAAGGAGCTTTAAGGCAATGTGGAATTCGATTAAAATCGCTTGAAAAGCTCATTTGTCTGAGCTGGAAAGTTGATAGAATAATCGGTTTCAGTAAAAAAAGTTAAAAATATTATTTGAAACAACTCTTTTTCGTGAAAAATTCACAGCTGCTGTTAATTTTTCACAGCTGCTGTGAAAAAACAGTGCAGTTGATGTCTGAATTGATGGGCGATTCGCAAAATTTTCATAACATATGAAGAGTTACGGAAAGTTGATGATCTCAATCAATTCGGTGTTCGAGAGAGTATATCGAAAGTTGTGTTAGGATATTCGAACAGTGTGATGTAATCCAAACTTCTGCGTGCCTCGCGTGTATCAAAAAATGTAGTTGACAAACCCTGTGAAAAAGAGTAATTAAGTGCTTGTGAATAAAATAACAGTGATTTTGGTGTTGCTGTTAGCGTTGTGAAACGGGTAACGAGAAAAAGCTATGAAATCTTCAAAGGGTAGAGCAAAAACCAGGCCGATGTCACAGGAGGCGTACTTCAACCTTCCCTCCTTTGTCTACCTGCTCAGGCAGATGCAGCGTAACGGCAGAGAGGTCGTCTCGGTCGATCATCTCTCGAGAGAGTTCGGCGCCGACGTTCATGAGGTTTGGCGTTACCTTTTCAACGCCGGTATAAACTGCAGTCCCACATCCATACACGATCTCGAAGAGCTTATAGAGGCCATCGAGAAAAAGATGGGATGGCGAAACGAAAAGGACGCCTTCATCGTCGGTGTGGGAAATCTGGGCCGCGCGCTTGTCAACTACTCTGAGCTCAAGCGCTACGGACTCAACATCGTCGCAGGATTCGATGTGGATCCGGAGGTTCTAGGTGAAGAGATAGGCGGAGTCACCGTTCTTCATCTGGAGAGGATGAAGGATCTGGCGATGCGTATGCATGTGCGCATCGGCATAGTCGCTGTTCCGGCCGATGAGGCTCAGGCGGTTGCCGAGGCGATGATCGAGGGCGGAATAAGAATCATCTGGAACTTCGCCCCCGTGCACCTGAAGGTGCCCCAGAAAATCTATGTGCATAATGAGAGCATTTGTTCTAGTTTGTCGAACATTTCCATAAAAATGAGAAAGATACTTTCAAAGGAAACTTAGGGAGGAACTAATGGCTAAAGTAACCGAAGCCGGCCAGATGGCTAGGAAGTTCGAAAGGGTTTGTGAGATACTTGAGGAGCACGGAAACGACTCTTCCAAGCTTATCCCGATCCTTCACAAGGTACAGGAAGAGTATCGCTACCTTCCTGAAGAAATACTCAGCTACGTGGCTACGGCTCTTCGTATGCCTGCTGCTGAAGTTTACGGTGTTGCAACATTCTATGCGCACTACACACTTACTCCGAAGGGAAAATATGTTGTGAAGCTTTGCGACGGAACCGCATGTCACGTAAAGGGCTCCATAAGCATTCTCGAGGCTATTCAGAAGCACCTCGGTCTTGCTGATAAGAAAACAACTACAGACGACCTCATGTTCACAGTCGAGACGGTTTCCTGTCTCGGAGCATGCGGACTCGCTCCCGTACTGGTGATCAACGATGACGTTTACGGTCAGGTGACACCTGAGATGGCTGTTGAGCTTATTGAGAAGATTAAGACAGAGGAGGCCAGCAATGAGTAGAATTGATCTTGCCAGCGTTTCCGAGAGCTACAAATCCAGAGAGGAGGGGCTCAAGAGACGTGTTGTTATATGTGCCGGTACAGGTTGTGTTGCGAACGGTTCGCTCAAGGTTCACGAGCAGTTCGTAAAGGAGGTTGAGTCTCACGGAACAAAGATTCTCGTCGAGCTCGACATACACGATGACGCGGACAACTCCAAAGGCGCCGTTCGTCTTTCGAAGTCAGGATGCCAGGGATTCTGCGCACAGGGTCCTCTTGTAACCATCTATCCGGAGGGAACTCTCTACGTTAAGGTTCGTCCCGGAGACGTAAAGGAGATCGTTGAGGCGACAATCAAGGGCGAAATTGTAGACCGCCTTCTCTATGTCGACCCCAACACGAAGAAACACTGCGCAACAAAGGACGATATCAACTTCTACAAGAGACAGCACCGTGTAATCATGAGCGAGTGCGGAGTTATCGATCCTGAAGATATAAACGAGTACGTTGCCCGCGGCGGATATGCAGGTGCCAAGAGAGCTTTCACCGAGCTTTCAAGCGCCGAGATCTGCGACGAGATGAAAAGAAGCGGTCTTCGCGGTCGTGGGGGCGGCGGTTTCCCCGCAGGTCGCAAGTGGGAGTTCGCTCTTGCTGAAGACGTTGAGAAAAAATATGTAATCTGTAACGGAGACGAGGGAGATCCAGGTGCATTCATGGACCGTTCCGTTATGGAGGGTAACCCCCATGCAGTTATCGAAGGTATGATGATCGCTGCCCGCGCTATCGGAGCAGACGAGGGATACATCTACGTTCGTCTCGAGTACCCGCTGGCAGTCAACCGTCTCAAGAAGGCTGTTGCTGATGCGGAAAAGGCAGGTGTTCTCGGAGACAACCTCTTCGGAACGGAGTACGGCTTTCGCGTTCACGTCATGGAAGGTGCCGGAGCTTTCGTATGCGGTGAGGAGACAGCTCTTATCGCAAGTATCGAAGGAAAGAGGGGTATGCCCATGCCCAAGCCTCCTTTCCCCGCACAGAAGGGTCTTTTCGGAAAACCGACAGTAATCAACAACGTTGAGACTCTCGCAACCGTTCCCATGATCATAAGGGAAGGATGGCAGGAGTTCAGGAAGGTTGGAACCGAAACATCACCCGGAACAAAGACTTTCGCCCTTACAGGACACGTTGCAAATACAGGCCTTATCGAGGTTCCCTTCGGAACGACACTTCGCGAAATCGTCTACAACATCGGCGGCGGTGTTACAAACGACAAGGGAGATCTTACAGGCGAGCCTTTTAAGGCTGTACAGATCGGTGGACCGTCCGGCGGATGTCTCACGGAGTCGGAACTTGATCTTCCTCTCGACTTCGACTCCCTCGGATCGGTAGGCGCAATGGTCGGATCCGGCGGTCTCGTTGTAATGAACAACGAAACATGCATGATCCAGGTTGCACGTTTCTTCATGCAGTTCACTCAGAACGAGAGCTGCGGAAAGTGTGTTCCATGCCGTGAGGGAACAAAGCAGATGCTCAGCATCCTCGATGAAATTCAGTCCGGAGAGGCTACTGAGAAGAAACTCGAAATCCTTACCTCACTTGCACACGCAGTTAAGAAGGGATCTCTCTGCGGTCTCGGAAAGACAGCTCCAAGCCCGGTTCTTTCCACAATGAACAAGTTCCGTGAGGAGTACGAGGCACACGTCATCAACAAACAGTGCCCGACAAAACGCTGCAAGGATCTTCTCGTTCCCGAGATCGATCCCGAGAAGTGTATCGGATGTACCGCATGTAAGAGAAAGTGCCCGGTCGGTGCTATCGAAGGTGATGTGAAGAAACCGCACACAATCGATCCCGAGAAGTGTATCAAATGCGGCGCATGTGCGGCAGCTTGTAAATTTAATGCTATAAGCGGGGTATAAAGATGAAAGAGAGAGAGTTTGTCATAATAGATGGAAGGGAAGTAGCCATCGAAGGCGAAAGAAACCTTCTCGAGGTTATCAGGAAGTCCGGAATCGACCTTCCTACATTCTGCTACCACTCCGAACTCAGCGTGTACGGTGCATGCCGTCTCTGCATTGTGGATATCGAGGGAATGGGAATAGTAACATCCTGCTCCACAGTTCCGAGAAGCGGAATGAAGGTTCGCACAAACACTGAAGAGATCAGGGAAATGAGAAAGATCTTCCTTGAGCTTCTTCTCGCCGACCACAAGAGAGAGTGTCCCACATGTCAGAGAAGCTACAACTGTAAGCTTCAGGATCTTGCAAGACGCATGGGTGTTGAGGACGTTCGTTTCACAAAGACACGAGAAGAGCTTCCCATAGACAACCTTTCACCTTCCGTTGTTCGCGATCCCAACAAGTGTGTTCTCTGCGGAGACTGCGTAAGGGTTTGTAAGGAAGTCCAGAGCGTAGGTGCAATCGACTTCACACACCGCGGAAGCGATGTCCAGGTTGAGCCTGCATTCGGAAAACATCTTGCGGATGTCGAGTGTGTAGACTGCGGACAGTGCGCGAGAGTCTGCCCGACAGGTGCACTCACAATAAAGACGGAGACAGAGAGTGTGTGGAGCGCTATCCACGATCCCAACAAGGTTGTAGTTGCACAGATCGCCCCTGCGGTTCGCGTTGCAATCGGAGAGGGATTCGGACTCGAGCCGGGAAAAATCACAACCGGTCAGATAGTTTCGGCTCTCAAGATGATGGGATTCGACAAGGTTTACGATACATCCTTCACAGCCGACCTCACAGTTGTAGAAGAGGCTACGGAGTTTCTCACAAGATTCGGAAAAGGCGAGAGACTTCCCCAGTTCACATCCTGCTGTCCCGGATGGGTCAAGTTCAGCGAGCAGTACTTCCCCGAACTTCTTCCCAACCTCTCCACATGCAAGTCACCGCAGCAGATGTTCGGAAGCCTTGCAAAGGAGATCCTTCCGGAGAAGCTCGGATGCGACAAGAAGGACCTCGTCGTAGTTTCCATCATGCCCTGTACTGCCAAGAAGTTCGAGGCGAAGCGTGACGAGTTCACAAACGAGAACCTTGCAGACGTAGATCACGTAATCACAACTCAGGAGCTCGGTCTCATGATCAGTGAAGCCGGAATCCGCTTTACGACACTCGCTCCCGAGAGCTTCGATCTTCCCCTCGGTTTCAAGACCGGCGCCGGCGTTATCTTCGGAGCAAGCGGCGGTGTGAGCGAAGCTGTTCTTCGTTTCGCTTACGAGAAGGTTACAGGCAAGAAGCTTGAGAACGTGGACTTCACAGAGGTTCGTAACAACGAAGGCATCAAGGAAGTTACCATCGAACTTGACGGAACAGAAATCAAGCTTGCCATCGTTCACAGCCTTGCAAACGCTCGTGAAGTTGCCGAGAAGGTTAAGAAGGGTGAGGCCGACTACCACCTCATCGAGGTTATGGCATGCCCCGGCGGCTGTATCGGCGGTGCAGGACAACCCGTAAGCTTCGAGGACGACACCAAGGAGAAGAGAAAAGAGGGTCTCTACAACGCCGACAAGATGCTTCAGCTTCACAAGGCTCAGGAGAATCCCTATATCCAGGAGTGCTACAAGACTGTTCTCAAGGACGGCGTAGGCGGAAAGGAGGCACACCACCTTCTTCATACAGGCTACCACTCGAGAAAGCGTATCACTGAGGCGGGACTTCCCCTCGTACAGGGTTCCAGCGAGAACAGACTCGAAGTGAGCATCTGTCTCGGAACCAACTGCTACATGAAGGGAAGCCAGACCATCATGAAGAAGCTTGTCGAGTATGTCGAGCAGGAAGGACTCAGCGACTTCGTAGAAGTCAAGGCTACTTTCTGTCTTGAAATGTGCGAAAAAGGCCCTGCCATACTCATCGGAGACAAGGTTGTCGAGTTTGCAACTTATGAAAAGGTTGTCGAAGTTATCAACTCCGAAATCAAACCTTTTATGAACGCATAATAAATCAGGGGGGATCCTGCGGGGTCCCCCCGATCCACAAAGGAGGTGCACCATGTATGAAGGGCGTGTCCAGAGTGTAGACCAGATTGTTTTTACCAACAAGGCCAGGTGCCGGGACTGCAACCGGTGTGTGCGGGTATGTCCCGTAAAGGCGATCCGTATGGAGAATGGTCAGGCCTACGTTGTGGAGGAGCTCTGCATAGGCTGTGGAACCTGCGTTCGCGAGTGTCCCCAGGGTGCGAAAACCTACAGACGCGACGTGGACAGGGTTAAAAACCTGATTAAAAGCGGAGCGAAAGTGGCGGTCAGCGTGTCGCCGACTTTCGGAGCCATTCTTGAAAAGTGGCAGACGGGAAGACTTCCATCCGTACTTCGTGAACTGGGATTCTCATTCATATCCGAAACAGCTACGGGAGCCTACCATGCCGCACAGCAGGCTGCTTCCGAAATCGAAGCTGAAGGTGAAAGAAGCCACATCTGCAGCGCCTGTCCCAGTGTCATCAACTATCTTGAAAAATATAGGAACCCTGCAGCGGCACTTCTCACCAAAACGCCGTCCCCGATGATTCTTCATGCGCTTCACATCAAGAGGAAACTCGGAAACGATACAGAGGTTGTCTTCATAGGACCCTGCATAGCAAAAAAGCATGAAGCCGAAAGGGAGGAGTACAGGGGAATAATCTCCCACGTCATCACATTCGAGGAGCTTTTCGAATGGATGGGAGATTCCGGCGTTGACTTCATGAGCACAGAGGAGTCCAGTTTCGATGAAATGCCTGGTAAGAACGCGAGACTTTTTCCTCTCGAAGGGGGAATGCTCAAGACCGCCGCGCTTCACAGCGGAAGATTCAGTACGGAAATTTCATCGGTCAGCGGATTCGACTACATAAAGGATTCCGTCGACTCTATGGGGTCTTTAGATGAACCGGTGATCATAGAACCTCTTTTCTGTCTCCAGGGTTGTATAAACGGACCGGCTACGGGAAAAAATCTCCACATATTTGAAAAACGCAGGAGACTCATCTCCTCGATGAAGGAGATGCCCTACGATGAAGCGCCGCAAGAGGAGGAGCGCACCCCGGTTCTTCTCCATGTTCGTGAAGCCGGTCTTGAGGAGCCCATCTATTCGGAGAACAGGATCCGCTCCATACTTTCAAAAACCGGAAAACATGCAAGACATGATGAGCTCAACTGCGGAGCCTGCGGTTACACAACCTGCCGCGAAAAGGCCGTGGCCGTTCTAAAGGGCCTTGCCGAATGCGAAATGTGCGTACCCTACATGAGGAGGATGGCGGAAAGGAAAATCGACAAGCTGATAAAGTACGATCCCAACGGAGTTGTAATTCTCGACGGACAGCTTCACATTCTCGACATGAATCCGGCTTTCAAGGAGATGTTTGTCTGCTCCGACGCCGTTAATGGAAAACACATTTCCTATCTCATGGATCCGGATCCCTTCGAGCAGCAGCTTCTTGGAAAGTGCGATCTCTTTAACCAGGTGATGAGCTATCCCAACTACTCGCTTATCTGCAACCTGATGGTCTTTCCGATTCCGGAAGAGGAGCAGTTCGTAGGAATATTCAACGATATTACCGACAGCATAAAGAAGGACGAGAAGTTCGACACCCTAAGGGTTGAAACACTCGACCAGGCCATGGAACTGCTGGAACACCAGCGCCGGATGGCCCAGGATATGGCCAGGTTCCTCGGGGAATCTACAGCACGGGGAGAGGCGCTGCTCAAAAAACTTATGACGCTTGTCGGGGATAAGGGGAACGGTAAAAAGGAGAACTGGTTGTGGGATACCTACATGTCGAAGTAGAGACTTTTCAGTCTTCAAAACACAGAGGTGACCCCTGCGGGGACAACGTAGCATGGCACAGAGATGAAAACGCCCTGGTTGTCGTGCTCTCCGACGGACTCGGTCACGGAACAAAAGCCAACCTTGCATCCAACATGTGCTGTTCCAGAGTTCTGGAGATGATGAGGCAGGGATTTACACTCCGGGAAGCGTTCGCTTCCGTCGTCCACACAATGAACGATGCATGGGGAAGCGAGAATCCTTTCGCCGTTTTCACAGTCGTGCAGATACTCAACAACGGGCAGACCACGATTCTAAGCTACGAAATGCCTGAGCCCGTAATAGTCTCCAGAGGCCGCGCCTCTGTGATGAAAAGGCGGAGTTTCACCGTCGGAAAGGCTGTAATAGGGGAGGTCAACTACTTTATAGAACCGGATGAAAGCATATTCCTGATGAGCGACGGGGTCACCCAGTCAGGAATGGGAACAACATACGTCATGGGCTGGAGAGCCGACGGTGTTGCAGTCTATCTTTCCGATCTCGTTTCGAGAGGAACCAGACCCAGGTATATGCCGAGAAAAATTCACGACAGAGCCGTAAGAAACTGGGGAGAAAAACGGGGAGACGACGTAACGGTTCTTATGCTTCACTGCCGGAAAGGTGAAGTTCTCAACATAATGACAGGCGCGCCGGAAGACAAAGGCGATGACCAGAGAATGGCACTCCAGTTCATAAGCGAAGAGGGAAGACACGTGGTGTGCGGCGGAACAACCACAAGAATCGTCGCCCGGGAAACCGGACGGAAGATGAAGATAGTGGAAAACGACCCATCATCCATCACACCGCCGAGATATTCAGTCGACGGAGTGGAACTGGCTACGGAAGGAGCCGTAACCATGAACCAGGTATACAACATCATGGACGAAGACGACTACCCGGAAATCTCCCAGGTGGCAAGACTCTGTGAAATGCTCAAGAACTCGGACAGGATCAACATCTACCTTGGAAAAGCCAGGAACCTGGGGTCCGGAGATCTCATGTTCAGACAGCAGGGAATTCTACCGAGGACAACGATCGTCCCGCTCCTCTGCGAAAAACTAAAAAAGCGCGGGAAACTGGTGGTGCTCCGGGAATTCTGATTTTTTTCATTGGGGCAATTCACGAATTGCCCCCGGAATTACCCCATGAATTTCATTCTGAACCCAAAAAAGAGAAATCTACAGTTCAGACCAAAATCCAAAGAAGAAATATGATATTACCGAAAGTTGTCGGTCGATTTAAGATGTTGACATCAAAGAATATTAATGAAGCAAGAAATACTCAAGGAATCAGATTGTGGCAGAGAAACTATTACGAGCACATAATCCGTAATGAAAAAGATCTTTCTCGAATCCGTGAATATACAAAAAATAACCCCAAGAGATGGAGCGAAGATAAGTTTCACGTTCAATAATGCTCGATCCTTTTTCCAGAATATTTAATTCGGTAGAACGTAACCGGCGGGTAAATTTAAAAAACGGCTGCGGAGCAGCTTCTTTCAATCCCGGAAACGTGTCAGTTAGCTGTCTTAATTTTAAATATAATTTACATTGAATAATAAAAATATAATATTAGGAATACTACATAGATGTTTGGATTTTTTCCGGAGGAGTTCATGAAAAAACAGATATTTTTTACTCTGTCTATTGCGGTGATTTTTCTTTTATCATTGGGTGTTTCCTGCAAAGAGAGTAAAAGCGAGTCGGAAAAGAAGGTTTCTTTATCGCAAACAGTTGTCGAAGATCGCCTTGAAGGGTTGATTGCGGGAATTCCCGGTGATCGGAAGGTGGGGGAACCCCGTACGGCTTTTGCGCCAAATGAGAAGATGTCCGTCGAAGGAAAGTGGAGAAAGGGTGCAGTGGATGAAGAAACAACTTTCCAATGGATTTCTCCCGATGGGAAGGTTGCCTACAGCAAAACCATGAATGTGAAATCAGGCTGGACTCGAACCCATGTTTTTTACAGAGGCTCCTATCCTCTTCTTCAGGGAAAATGGAAAATAGAGGTTTCCAGGCCCAACGGAACACTTATCGGAAGAGCTGCCTTTGATGTTGTCAGGATGCTTTCCGAGGTTCCCATTCGTAAGCAGATCTCGGAATTCAAGGCTCAGAAACTTTCGAAGGCGGAGGTTGAGCATATAGCTGATGCCATCTTTAAAAAAATAGAAAGAAAGCCGGTTTCTCTCAATTTTTCTGAAACGAGAGCCGACGGCAAGGTCGATGTTGCTTTCACACTCTTCAAAAACGGCCGGGTTGCAAAACGATCAGTGATCTCCAGAAAGAGCCTGAAGGATTCTGTAGAAACATTGCTCTCCCTTCTTGAAAAGCTCTCTGTCAAAAATGATAACACAATCGAACTTTCGTTTATTCACAACGGCTTCCAGGTTTCCACAAATCAACTTCATATCTCCTCTCTCCTGAGAAAGAATTACGGTTTCTCGCTGGAAAAAGGAGCTGAGGCAGCGCTTTTACTCCCCACCGATATTTCACGGAAAAATTTCAGCAACGCTCTGGATCTTCTCCGGCAACTGTCATTGGATAGCGGCGGTTCCGAGCAGCTGTGGCAGGATAGTGAGGCAAAAATTGTAGCCTTCCAGTCCCAGGATTACGCAGTGAATATTTCGAAAAGGAGTGTCTCTCCTCTCCTTCACACAAGGACGGTGATAGAAAAGCATCAGATCGACAGCAAATTTCTGAAAAATGTCGTTCAAGAGAGTGTTGACTGGTATGTGAAAAATCAGAAAGAGAACGGACTTTTTCTCTACGACTACGAGCCGTCCACGGAGAGAGAGCCCAATGACAACTGGGCAATTCGCGATCTTAACGCACTTTACGTACTCTCAGAAATCTACATGGACGATCAAACACAGACAGCTCTCGGCAAGGCTATCAGGAAATCTATTGAAAACTACAAGAAGTACATAGTTACTATGAATGATAAAACTTTTTTAAACTGGCCTTACCATAGAAAGGTTTCAAGTATTGCCGGAACTGCATTCTTCATGGGCGCACTTTCAATTTTGAATAATCCTCAAGATGCCGATCTGATTGCAAAATTGGCGAATACAATAATGTCGGAACAGGTGGAGAGCGGTAGATTTTCAACCGACTTCATAAAATCCGACAGAGAAGTGGATCAGCTCTACTATCCGGGAGAGACCATGCTGGCCCTTATGAAATACTACGAAAAATCAAAAGATTCCGCGGTGCTCAAATCCATGAAAAAGGCGCTTCCTTTCTACATTCAATATTTCAAATCGAACCCCTCCGCTCCTTTCGTCCCGTGGCAGTCGAGAGCCTACACTCTATATCATCAATACGATAAGGATCCCCGGGTTGTTGATTTCGTATTCGAACTTACGGATTGGATGCTGGACAACCACCCGACGGTCGGGGAAAAGGGAGGCCTTGCCAGAATGGGTGCTCTTTCCGGATCTTTTGCATCTACTGGTGTATATATGGAGGGAATGGTGGCATCCTACAACCTTGCGAAAACCGTAGGGGATAGGAAGCGGGAAGAGCGCTACTTTACAGCCCTCTCCGCCGCAATGAGATACCTCAGCGGTCTGCAATTCAAAACAGAGGACACCTACTGGCTGAAGTATCCTGAAAAGGTTGTAGGGGCACTTGCCACCAAACCGTCCGACAACAGTATTCGACTCGATTTCACCTATCACGCCATCTCCGCGATTCATGCATTCAACAAATCTGAAAAATTGAAGTAGCTCAAGACTGCAACTGAGAGCTTTGTAAAAATCGTTCGAATCCTGGGATTGAGATACCGGATAAAAAAAAATATTTTCTGCATTCGGATCACCGGTTTTTTACCGAATTTCTGACCTGCAAATTTTTCAACCGGTAGTCATCAAGTCGAAAATTTGTTTTTGTGAAGTCTCCGGAAAGATATTTCGCTGCTGTAAGATCGGCCAGGCTAGCCGTAATATCCCTTTCTTACACTTCCATCAGCTGAGTAGCGACTGAACTTTTAATTTGTGCAGATCTTTTTCTTGAAGTTTAGGGAATAAAGACAACACCCCACTCGAGGATGGAAAATCCTTTCCTGGAAAATGATCTGACAACCGGTTGCTCTAAGTTGACGTCGGAGCTCTCCACTCCTTTCGCAAGATAGAAGAGGCGGCGGATCGAATCCGGTTTTGGGGCAACGGTGAGAGTTATCGTCTTTTCTATTTCATCTTCAAGCTGCGGATAGAGGACGTAGTAGGGGAAATCCGTGAGTCTGGGAATCCAGTATTCTGTAAAGTCTTCTATTTCCCTTCCTCTGAATCCGTAGTCGCTTAGATTTGTGCTGAAAAAATAATGAAGATCTTTTTTCGCCACAATCCAGCCTCTTCTCATTTGATATCTGTTTGGTGTCGAAGCTTCATAGAAAAGAAATCCGTATTTTCCATCGACAGTTCCGTCTGTTTCAACTGTCACCGCCCACCCCTTTCCGTATTCGGGAATTGATTCGGTAACTTCGCCTCCAGAAGGAAAACCGATTCCTACCGCAACGGTTAATGTTTTCTCCGGATACAGGTAGATGTTGGGCTTCGCAGCCTGCACCTTCGCCGGGATTTCAATAAAGTTGTACCCGGTGTTAAGTGTAACTTTTTCGGAGTACTGCGATTCATCATCATCCGTAAATCTCAGGATGTAATTTCCCGGGATTATTGAAATGACGAATCTGCCTTCCGAGTCTGTCGTAAACCACCCCTGCCTGTTTTCGCTCAGGGAGTAGACATCGATTTTCCTGTTTTTCAACTTGGAAGGACCGAAAAAATTTTGTCTTATGAATATGGATCCGTTGACCTTCTCCAGCATTATCGGTTCCAGATCAACGGTTACTGTTTCTTCGAATTCGCTGTAGTGGAAATCTGTGAAAAACCCGTCGCTTGCGGCATAGGTGAAGTAGTTCGGCTTGTCTCCTGAGTAGGGATTTTCTTCCTGAACTTCAAGGGTGATATCGCCTTCTTTTTCCATTGTGATTGTATCGAGAAGTGTTCCCCAACCGTTTGAGTGGACGGATAGAGTGATGTTTGTTGCCACATCATTTAATCCGCTTTTGTTGTACGTAATTCCCAGATCCAGCGTGTTTTCCTCGGCTATATGGCTCTCCCGGCAGGAGGAGGAAAGAAGAAGAAAACAGATTGTGAACAGGGAGAGGGTACAATTTTTCATGGTTGCCTCCATCGATATATCTTTGATGAATCTAAATAATATCATCTTCAGTTCAGTGGATCTCGTTTTTTTAATTCTTGATGAAAATATGGGAGTTTCGGAGGGTTTAAAAGGCAGCCTGTCAGAAGAATGGGTCGGTGGGATCGTTTTCGAAGCTACCTAGTTCGATAGGTGCAGGCGGCTCCTGTTCCTCTTTTGTAACGTTTGTGCCGTTTTCGTAAAAAACGGCTTTCTTCAGTTCACTATCGAGATCGTATCCTTCGGGAAGATTCCATGCGTTGAGTCCTACGTTGTTTTCGATGAAGCGAAGACACGACGGTTTTTTTCCCTTTCCTGTTTCGGAACATTCCTCACCGGCAAGAAGCGTCGCTCCAGACAGGTCTATTCCCGTATTGTTCCCGATAAATTCGGTATCCGCCAGTTTAACTGTGGCTCCGTCGTATATTCCGATTCCGTATCCCATGGGAAGATCGGCAAGTTCAGGACAGCCGGATTCATAGCACTCCCTGATCTTGTTTTTACTGACGGAAATGTCGCTGCCTTCGACTTCGGAACTTCCGGTTATAAATATTCCGAGGCTCCGGTTGTCGACGGCGGCCATTCTACGGGTATGGATTTTTGTGTTTAACTGGAAAGCTGCTCCGAGCCCGTTGCTTTTCGTTTCAAGTGTTGCTTTTGTACCGGTTACCAAAAGATCTTCCACGCTGACATCGGACCTCTCTTCGGTACTGGAAACAAAAAATCCCACATGACAGTTATCTTTAACCAGCGCCCTTTTTATATCTACTTCGGAGTTTCGGAAAATTCCCACTCCGACACCTTTTATTCCGTTTTTATCCGGTTTTGTGGAGCTGACTTCAAGATCTTCTGCCTTAAATAGGGTTCGGTAACCTTCCGAGATAGGTGGTTCTTCAACCGAGACAAGGATTCCGAATGTGCGCGCATCTCTCACCGATACACGTTGAAGTTCAGCCGTTGCATTTTCAAAAAGAACGATCCCTTCTCCATCCGATTGGTCCGAATCCTGGAAATCAACTTTTTCAACGATGATGTCCTTTCCTTTTAAAGTTGCGGGAGGTCCGGCATCTTCCCTGCCGATGATAAGCAGTCCGACTGTTTTTACGTTGTGGATAAGAAGTTTTTCAGCCTCCACATAGCCGGAGTACTCAACTGAAAATCCACGGCCCAGAATACCATCCGACTTTTGGGCTTTTACATTTGTTATAACCCCGTTTTTGAGGGTAGCGTATGGAAATCCTCTGAATAGGCTGTCCCCCAGTACGCTTAATCCGAACATCCGAACATCCGAAATAACCAGATTCTCGAACGATCCGAAAGCTGCATCTACGACGGCGATCCCGTATCCCATTTTTTGATTTTTTTCTGTAGTTCCTATCTCTCGAACCACAACGTCTTTCAATGTGAACTGGGCGACACCCACCACGTCTGCTGGTCCACTTAAAAGAATTCCTCCTCTTACCGCCTTTTCAATGACAGCTCCCGTCAACTCAAGGGTGGAACCGTCACGGAGCGCGATTCCTCTTTCTCCACACTGGGAAATGAGAAGATTTTCAGCCTTGAGGTCAGAGAAACAATTTTCTGAACCGTCGCAAAGTGCGATTCCATTGGTTCCACAGTTTTTCAGAGTCACTTCTTTAAGCCTGATATTACCGCCGTAAATTGCGTCGATGCAATCCGTTTCGGAACCGTCGATGAACACTCTTTCGGCTGTAAGAGTGGACTCCGCATCGATCAAAACCGATGGTTTTGAACTGTTTTTAATTATGCTTGAATCAATATGGAGAACAGAATCACCATGCATGTCGACGCTGAGATCTTTTATAGTGAGATTGCCGAGGTTGAGTTTTGCTTTTTTCCCAAGTTTGATTATGGAATCGTCTGAGGAGGATTCTGTGATGATCGTTTTTTCGGCACATGCTCCGATGATGGTGAGTTCCATATTTTCGAGAAAGAATCCACCTTCGAAAATTCCTTTTCCAAGAAGAATAGTGCTGCCTGTAGGGGCTTTCCCGATAGCATCTTCAAGTGATTCTCCGGCGGAAACACGAATTACCCCATCTTTTTGAACATCATGGAAATCCCCTTCGGGACATGGATTTCCCACAGGAGAGCAGCCCTTACCCAAAAGCGGCATTTCTCCTTCCGGGCAGGATTGTTCTGTAGCTGCAGGTTCACAGTACCGCGCCAGAAGATTACCTTCGTTCACAATCTCCTTTTTCTCCCACCCTTCAGGACAACTTTCCATATTTACGGGTTCCGGTTTTTTCGGAGGATTCGGCTGAGCTACCGAAATATAGCTCTCTGAAATCGTGGCAGGCTGGTTGGGATTGTCTAAATCGGGTCTCTCATCACCATCGATGGTGTCGTCAGGATTCGAAACCTCTGTATCCACCGGTTTTCGAGTTTGATCGGATGATGAGCATGATAGGATTAAAAGCACTGTAATAATTGGCAAAAACAGGAAAAGTAGTTTCATAAGGACCCCCTCAATGTTTCCCGTATTATATCTAATTTCCTAACTTCGTGAATTTTAATTAAGTGTGTTTGTGCGGAAAAGCAATTTTGTGTTTCCGCCTTCGAATTGGCTTTTGAACTCCATCGTGAGGGAACCGATATTTCGACTGGCGATCAAATGTGAAACGAAAAGTCTGATGAAAAAATATTTTCTGTCGCTGCTTTATCCCTTGATTAGGTTAAATGTTTCAAATGCTTAGCTTGGGTCAGGTGCATTGTGATTTTTTTGATAATTAAAGCTGATCGTTTGCCGGACAAAAGTCTTTTATCTTGACATGTATTTTTTTTAGCACTAAAATGCTGAGGCTAAAATTACGACCTTTTTACGTTTATTCACAATTTTACCCGGGAGAGGTTAGATGATTAAAAATGTAGTGTTGTTCTTTTCTATCCTTGCTGTCACCGTTTCTACTTTCGGTGCGGAAAAGGTTATGGAGACAATGTCAGATGAAACTCAGAAAAAGTATGAGAGAAAGGCCGTCATGGGTCTCGACGATTTAGGTTTTTCGCAGAATCGACTTCGAGTTCCCATCCAATACTGTGATGCCACAGGAAAACAGGAAGTGTGTAGTCTCTGGTCCTTTACTGTTGACATCCCCCTTGACCGGAAGGTGAAGGAAGAGGCTGCGGATATCTTCTACGGTTGGACAATCACCAATCGCTTCGACAAGATCATTGTCGGAGAAGGAAAGGCGAGAATCGAGACAAGGGGATCTTCCCAGGTTGTCGATGCCTCCGCTATTCCAAATTTCACTTCAGGAACGGGATCGTTTTCTTCCTTCAAGTCGAGACTTGAATCCTATCTTAACGGTGATCTTAAAAATGTAGTGTCACAGCTTCTTTCCGGTTCGGTTCAAAAGCGATACCTCGAGCTTCCGGAGCGCGAGCAGGAAACGTTCATGACAACAAAGGCGAAGGAGATCGGAGTTCCGGTTGAATTTATACGTAAGTTGATGAATTCATCATACGTTTTCGCTACTCATATTGAAAAGATAGACGGAAGTGGAAAAATTACAAAGAAGATGAACACCGTTCCTCTTACCAAAATAAAATACCCTTCATGGGAAATTTCATTTGATCTTCCGATCACCGCAAGATTTCTCATCTACCGTTACGACATAGAGAAGGATCAGTTCGTAATGTATAAAGAGCTTCGAGGCAATTCAGGAATCGGGACAGGACTTTTCGATTCGGAAGATATGAAACTTCTTCCCAACCATCAGCAGGCGATGAAGGCCTTCAACAATACATTCAAGACCTCAATGAAGGCTGCGGCAATCAACGCCAACTACGAGCTCAAAAAAGACGACAACTTCGCCATTTTCGCTCCGGTTATGGCGGTTGACGGTTCTTCCCTTGATGCTGAAATTGGAGTTATGGAAGATATCCGTGTGGACCATCCGATGGAAGTTTTTCAGAATATCGACGGAAAAATGGTTTCCAAGGGTTACGCAAAGGCAAGAGACGTATTCAAAAACTGCGGTGAGGAGGTTGGTAACAGCCGATTCGGTCTCATAAAGGGCGATGCCGAAGAGTACGACCTCATGAGAGAGTACCCCTGGACAGGTCTCTTCTTTCACATCGGCGGCGGTATGAACGGACGCGAGATAGCTGCAAAGGAAGGTTCTGACGATCAGGTTCTCGGCGGCAGTTTCGGTATGTTCGGTTTAAATCTCGGAGTTGATCTTGATCTTGGATACGCCTTTAATTCGAGTATGTTTTCCGAATTCTGGCTGGGACTTTACGGATCATTTGCTTTCGGTGGAGATGACACCGCCGCAGTTGAGGCTCCGATTTTCTTCGGTGGCGGAATTGAACTTTCACGCCGTTTTTATCTCGGATTCGGAGGTATGTTCATAGCTCCTTTCGCTCAGATCGGATATGAAGCAGGTTCTGCTGCCGGAAAAGGCATAAATGAAGATGTTTCTCTCGGTGCGGTTTTCTTTACTCCCGGTGCTCACATAGGTTTCACTCTTACTCCGGGATTCGAAATAATTGCAAAGGGTGGATGGAACCTTCCTTTTGCAGAAAAAATCGAAGGAGCCGACAGCGGATTTGATTATACTGAAAGCAATGAAATGAAAGGCGGTCTCAACGCAAGCATCAACTTCCAGTTCCATCTACCCATCGTCGGCCCGATGTCAAAGTTCTACTCCAAACCTTCCAAGGCATGTAAGGGTGCAAAGAAAAAGGTTGAGAAGATGGAAAAATCTGCTGTCGTAAAAAAGGAGGAGAAACCCGCTCTGGAAAATACGAAGATGGAAGCTCCATCGGCAGGTGAGACAACTCCGGCTGAAGAGGTGAAGACAGAAGAGTCTGCAACCGAGGAGGTAACTCCTGAAGAGGCTCCTGTAACGGAAACCGTAGAAGAAAACAATGAATCTGTTCAGTAAAGATAAATTTTTAGAGCCGCAGCCTCCGGGTTGCGGCTTTTAACTTGAGGAGGTAGACGATGAAATTAAAGTTAACGATTTTAGCTGCTTCGGCACTCGTTCTTTCCCTCGTGGGTTGCGGAAAGAATGCTCCTTCATGTAAACCGCACCAGGGTCCCAGACCGATGTCCTACCAGGCTACTTTTGTTGAAAGCACCGGAACCGGTGAGGTAATGGTTAAGGCTACGGGAAAGGGATGTTCGATGAACGACGCAATGCTCGACGCAAAGCGTGCGGCCATCTGGTTTCTTCTTGAAAGCGGTGATAAACCGATTCTCAAGAGCCCCGCTGAAAAAATGAAGGCTGTAGGTCTTGAAAATGAGATTTTCAACAATCCCGATATGTACATCCGCTGGAAAAGCGGTGTGAAAAGTAAGAAAAAGGAGGGATCCTACCTTCTCGTTACCCATGTTTTCAAGATCGATGTTGCGACTCTCTCTGAGCGTTTTACGACATCCGGAATTATCCAGAGTGAAGATGAGATCGCAGAAGCGATCGGTCTTCCCACAATTGCGGTTCTTCCCACAAACACAACAGACGCTAACGTAACTTCCGTTGCCGTTTTCCAGGAGTACCTTCAGGATAAGGAGTTCGAGGTTTACGTTGCTGCTCAGGGTGCAAAGGTGAACAACCTCGTAGGAAAACTCTCCGCTCTCGAAGGTTCCGAGCCCGATCCGATGCACGACATGGCTCTCTCCCTCGGAAGCGACGTCTATATAACAGTAAACGTTTCCGGCGGCCAGCGTCATGTAGGCGGAATGAAGACAATGAAGGCTTCCGTACAGGTTCAGGCCTACGAAACAGCTTCAGGTAAGCTCGTCGGTTCCTCGACAGGATACTCCGCAGAGCGCAGCGTTGCCGATTTCAATCCTCTTGTTCAGGAAGGTTCCAACGATGCGGCTGCAAAGGTTCTTTCTCAGATCAAGAAAGAGTGGATGAAGATGGCGAAGAAGGGCAAACCTTTCAAAATCACAGTTCTTTCAAACAGCGCTGACGGTGCGAAAGTCGACGAGGCCATCTACGGTGCCCTCAAGTCGCTTTCCAAGAGACCTATAAAACGTCAGGCCGGTGGAAAGGCTACTTTCAGCTACATCGCATATGTAAAGGATGTTCCCAATGCATACGAGCTTTTCCAGAAGATCAAGAAAAGCTACAGCGGTCCAGGTTCTCTCGAAAAGGTTTCCGACACAGGCTCCTTCCTTGTTTTCAAGGCTGCGGGAAGCGGTGAAATCGAAATCGAAATCGAGTAGGAGGCTGCATGAGTAGGGTAAGAACAACTGCCCTGGTCGTACTTTTTTCAATGTGGGGAGCCCTGTGCTCCCCACTTTTTGCAGGATCGGGATACGACCGGGTAAAAAAGAACGCCGAAGACGCCTTCAGCGAACTCGATAGGGAGACGGAACCTGTTGAGAAGAAGGCTCCGGTGAAAAAGAAAAAAACAGAAAGACCTGCAATTTCCTCATCCGACATGGGCGGAAGAGTAGTTCTCAAGGGAACCGGATACGGTTCGACGAGGGAAAAGGCCAAGAAAAACGCAATGCTTCAGCTGAGTCAGGCCATAATTGCCAACGTGAAATCAAGCGTAACAATGAAGCAGGAGGAGAAGGACGGACGCTATTCGGAGAGTCTCAGCACAGATGTCACCCTCAAATCCGATCTTCTTCTCAAGGGCGTTAAATATTCCGCTCCTCAAAAAGAGGGAAAGGAGTACAAGGTTGTCGCTTCTATGACTGTCGGTGCGGTCAAGTCCACACTCGGTTATCTTGTCTCCTCGCTTCCGTCGAATATCGACAATCTCAGCGAGAACAGGTATGACGATGTCCTGACAAGCATCTACCTGATCCATGCGCTGCTTTTTGCGGTTTCGGAAAAGGATATTCCCTTCAAATCCCGTCTCATCTCCACAACGATCGAACTCCGGGACGAGATTCTCAAGAGAATAACCTTCGGAAGTGTGCGTCTGATGGTCAATCCAAGCGATGCCAGGATCAAGATCGATGGAAAACCTGCGAAAAACAACCGGAAGGTTTTTCTCTCCCACGGCAACCACACATTCAGGATCGAACGTGAAGGTTACCGCTCCATGAAGGGACAATTCTTCATTTCCCGCGGAGATAAACTTTCCAAAGTAGTCGATATGATGAAGAAGATGGAAGGAAAAGTACCTGTCTACCTTCGAGTTGAAGCTCCGGTTCGAATTGTGGATGATGTTGAGAAGGTCCTTCTCGATTTCGGACTGATCCCGACGACAGACGACAGTACATACCACGGAATAGTCGTCAAAATGCGTGGAACGACCATCACAGTAGGAAAGTATCGAAAATACAAATTGGAGGTAGATCTCCACTCCTTCAAGAATAAGCAGAAGTACAAAATCACCCACTACGAGCACAAACCCTTCTTTGTGACACCCGAGACCGAAAAGAGTCTAATTCGCAATCACACGAAGAAGGTGGCAACAGCCGTAGTCAGAAAATTTCTCACAAAAATCGATCTCGCGGATTTCCTCTCCAAAGAAGAATCAGAAAAGAAGTAGGGACTAAGCCAGTATAGCCTTCTCATCGAAGGACTGCCGGGCCCTGCAGTGTCCCAAGAAAAGAGAAATCCGCTTCTTTTCCACTTTTCAACTGATAAAAAAAATGTAACTGAAACTTACAGCCGAATTGAACGTGAGGATTCCGGAAACGAAGGTGCCTTACAGAAGCGCCTCTATATCCTTTCGAATCTCAAAAGGCGATGTTCGGGCATCGTAACGGCGAACAACATTCCCTGATCGGTCTATCAGGAACTTTGTGAAGTTCCACTTGACCCGTTTCATGTTGAAACTGTCGGGAGCTGCAACCGTAAGATATCGAAACAAGGGATGGGCGTCATTTCCGTTCACATCCACCTTTACGGACAGAGGAAAGGAAACACCGTATTTTTCCCAGTATTCAACCAGAATCTCCTCGTTTTTCATCGGTTCGCCCTGGGCAAATTGATTGCAGGGGAAACCGATTACCTGAAAACCGCTGTCGCGATAATCCTCATAAATCTTTTGAAGGTCGGTCAGCTGTAATGTAAACTGACACTCGCTTGCGGTATTTACAATAAGAAGCACCTTACCCTCGTATTCTTCGAGGCCCTTGACAGTCCCGTCAATGAAATTTGCAGTGTAATCGTAAACAGACATCGTCACCTCCCTCACCACTCTCTGCTCATATGTTCGCATAATATTTGTCGATGAACAATTTATAAAATTGCTAGGATATGCTATACATTCTCAAACCACTATTGAGGAGGGGGAGATGAAACATCTTATCGTTTACACGACAAAGTACGGTAGCGTAAGGAAGGCTGTTGAAATGCTTGAGCAAAATCTTAAGGAAGATTGTACCGTCGTCGATATTCGACGGGACGAACTTCCGGAAATCGCCGATTACGACACAATATCGATCGGCGGATCCGTTTACATGGGAAAGCTTCAGAAGGAGATCAAAAACTTCATGTCTGACAATTTGGAGACACTTCTTACAAAAAGAATCGGACTTTTTGCCTGTGCCGGGGAGTGGAAAGAACCCCAGCGGACAAAACAGTTCGAGAGCCTTTTCCCGGAAAAGTTGTGGGAGCATGCTGAAGCAAAAGAAATTTTCGGAGACGAAATCTACTGGGAAAAGGTAAATCTTCTTGAAAAAATCGCCATGAGGCTCATAAAAGGTGTAAAGGAGAGTAGATCCAACCTCTCCCCTGAAGCAATCGAACGTTACGCGAAGAATCTTGAAACCTATTGATTTGATTCAAGAGTGACGTTTCTTAGTTGAAAATCAGATCTGTTTATCTTTTTCTCAAATTATCAAAATTCAGCACCAAGTCAAAAACACAATTTGATATGCTACCATCTGCAAAAGCCTGTACCGGTGAAGATCCTGTTTCACCCGATTTTCAAGGTCAGTGTAACGGGGATCGACTGCCTAGAGTACACGATCCGGTTTCTCTCGATATTGAGATGAAAGTACCGACAAATGCAAACTCTTTCAGTTTTGACTTCTATTTTTTCTCGGTTGAATATCCCCAATTTGTATGCTCCTCCTACAACGACTTTTTTGTAGCTCTTCTAGAATCCAATTTCGTTGCACCCGAGGGTAATGAAAACTACAGCAATCCGAAGGACTTGAATATTGCGATTGACAAGGATATAAATCCGGTAGGTGTAAATCTTGCTCCTGCAGGTCTCTTCAGACAGTGCGAAAATAAAAAAGGAGATAGTTGGGAAGTTACTTCATGTGAGGATACAGAGGAACTTGCCGGAACAGGGTTTGATGAAAATGGCGGTTCAAGCGGTGTAATTCATGGGGGTACAGGTTGGTTTAAAGCCCGGGGAAATGTTGTTCCGGGAGAAACAATCAAGCTCAGATTGATAATCTGGTATACAGCCGACGGTAAATACGATTCATCAGTGCTTCTCAACAACTTTCAGTGGCATACGGAAAATGTGGTTCCAGGGATAACCGATTCGGTTGACTAAGCATTCTCTCTTTTAAAAGCAAATCATCTTCATGGAATCTATCTTTTCTTGTTTAAAGGATGAAGGATGGTTTTTCAAATTTCATTATATCTTAAGAATTAAATAGTTTTTTCTGTTTTTCAAATATTAGTTTTGATAAATCTTGATGTTTAAATAATTTATGATAAGTTAGTGTTGGTTTTGATGTTTAATGGAGTTTGAAGTGAAAAGTAAAATAATCATTTACATTTTTTCCTGTTTGTTTTTGTTTTCGTGTGGTAGTGGCAAAGAGAATGCATCTTCTCCATCCGGAGAAAACAATTCTAATAACGGTAAATGCGATGAAAGAGCGACTCGTTGCGATAAAAACAGGGTGGAAAAATGTTCCGGGGCAAAGTGGAAATTGTGGAATGATTGTGAAGAAATCGATAAGAAATGTGTCGTTCTGAATGGCGAAGCCCAGTGTATCAATCGTGAAGACAGTGATAATTCTAAAGATGATGAGGACGGAAAGAACCAGAACACCCCAGATACGGAAGAGACCGGAGATACGGAAGAAACCGGAGATACGGAAGAGACTGTAGATACGGAAGAAACTGTAGATACGGAAGAAACTGTAGATACGGAAGAAACTGTAGATACGGAAGAAACTGTAGATACGGAAGAGACTGTAGATACGGAAGAGACTGTAGATACGGAAGAGACTGTAGATACGGAAGAGACTGTAGATACGGAAGAAACTGTAGATACGGAAGAAACTGTAGATACGGAAGAAACTGTAGATACGGAAGAAACTGTAGATACGGAAGAAACTGTAGATACGGAAGAAACTGTAGATACGGAAGAAACTGTAGATACGGAAGAAACTGTAGATACGGATGATAAGGGAGATAGCGGTCAGGTTGGAGTTTGCGAGCCGGGTGTAACAATAGAGTGCCAGTACGACTATCCCCCTACGACACTCTGCAAGCCTGGAAATGCCGATGATGTGAGACCCTGCAGAACCGGTATTCACACTTGCCAGGACAACGGAGATTGGGGCCCCTGTGTAGGTCAGGTTGTTCCTGTGGCGGAAGATTGTCCCGACATTGATGGAAAACAGGATGGAGTGGACAACAACTGTGATGGCAAAATCGATAACATTCCCGACCCCGATGGAGACGGTTTCACAAAATGCGGAGAATACATCGACTGTAATGAAAACGAAAAGGCTGTAAACCCGGGTGCTATTGAGATTTCAGGGGACCTTGTTGATAACAACTGCAATGGGATGGTTGATGAAGCCTCAATCAAATGCGATGTTGGACTCGACAAGGATTCACAGGATCCGGGTGATTTCGCAAAGTCAATGGATATATGTCAGATAGCCGAAGAAGGTGCTCCTCAGTGGGGTATTATTAGCGCGAAACTTACACTTGCCGACGGAAAAGGAATACCTATGCCTAGTAACTATGCCATTTTGAAGGGTTTGGGTACTAAGATAAAGCCTAGATCGCCACATGATGATTCTACTATGGTTATCTTATCCACAGGACCATACAATGCGCCATCGGCAACTGGGAAAAACGTCACTTTCAGCAATGCTCCCATAGAGTGGTTGAATAATCATAAAGATTGCAAAATGCCTTCTGCTGCAGCCTGTACTGATGCGGAGGTTGATGACAATGTTTATGTGGACCAGTGTAAAGACAACGAACACCCTTCTAACGCAGAAGTTCCTACTGTATATGACCCGGTGGCACTTGAATTGGAAATAAAGACTCCAACAAATGCCGGTTCGTTTAGTTTTGATATCTATTTTTTATCAGTTGAATACCCACTTTATGTTTGTTCGAAATTCAACGATTTTTTTGTGGCTTTGCTTGATTCAGATTACGTTGTACCTGATGAATCGGAACACCTGAACAATCCGTTGGATATGAATTTGGCTATTGATAAGGATCAAAATCACGTAGGCGTAAATCTTGCTCCTGCAGGTCTCTTCAGACAGTGCGAAAATAAAAAAGGAGATAGTTGGGAAGTTACTTCATGTGAGGATACAGAGGAACTTGCTGGAACAGGTTTTGATGAAAATGGCGGTTCAAGCGGTGTAATTCATGGGGGTACAGGTTGGCTTAAAGCCCGGGGAAATGTTGTTCCGGGAGAAACAATCAAGCTCAGATTGATAATCTGGGATACAGCCGACGGTAAATACGATTCATCAGTGCTTCTCGACAACTTTCAGTGGCATACGGAAAATGTGGTTCCAGGGATAACCGATTCTGTGGATTAGGTCCTGATTTTTTTAAAGACTCAATTGTCTACAACATGTTTTGAAATAGTCCTGAACCTCTGTTGACTCACTCTATGTTCGAAAAATACCTCAAAGACCTTTTCCTGTTATCATAATATTTGATATTTTAATTTAAAATTCGTTAGATTTTTAAAGCAGAAAAAAATTAAAGAATTTTTAAAGCATACATTGTTGTCATTATTTGATTATTTTGATAGATGTTAATAGCAGAAATGAATACTGAATTGATTGCTTTCAATTTGCACAAAAGGATTAATTAGGCCAGTTTAATAGGAAATGAAAAATAGTCGAAAATTTAAATAGAAAACATCTAGTGTTGACTTGATACTGTTGACTAATTATTGGAGGTGTAAAAATACAAATAATTACTGATGGTAACGATTTAGGTGGGGGTCAAGTTGTATTGTGGAGTTACAATAATGGAATTTTAATTTATAAAAAGGGTTTTCTATGACCTTGACATTGACTTCTAAACAAATAATTTATTAGGGCAACAACGCTTCGGGAGGATAAAAATGAAGTTTAAATCAATTCAAACAAAGATTCTGGTTTTGTCTGGCATCTGTCTTCTGATCTTTGCAACGGCAATCCTCTGGACATCCATGTCCGCCTACATTGATGAGGGAGAAGAGGCTAGAATCCAGAAGGCTGTTACACTTGCTCAGACACATGCAAGGCTTGTGGAGGTAAAGCTCCAGGAGGCCACAATCAGCGCTAAAAATCTTGCATTCACTATTGGAAACATTTATTCGATTTCTCCCGAGGCAAGAAGGAAGTTTCTTTTAAACAGTCTCAAAGACTCTATTTCCAAGAGCGATGACTGGAGTTCCGTATGGCTTGATTGGGTTGGCGACACCCTTGATGAAGCGAACGAAAAGAACATCAACTCCGAAACAGGAAACGATAAAGGACGCTTTACACCTATATTTTCAAGAATCAACGGCAATATAAATGTCGAGCATACTCCGGATTCGGATTCCGGAGAGTACGTTAACAAAGCGATAGAAACTAGAAAGGAGGTTCTTTTTGAACCCTACCCGTATAGCTATAACGGAAAAAAAGAGGACGAAATGCTCATGACGACGATCGCCGTTCCTGTCATCCATAACGGAAAGGTCGTGGCTGTTGTCGGTATTGACTTGGAAGTGGGTTTTCTCCAGAAAATTGCAGACGAGCTGAACATTTACGATGGCAAGGCAATGATGGCAATAATCAGTAACGAAGGTACATCTGTCGGCTTTACCCATAAAAAGGAGCTGCTCGGAAAGAACATGAAAAATTTCTCTCCGGAAAGTTACGATGAGGATCTTAAAACCCTTCAGTCGGGAAAAATGGCAATAAAGAGGTTTGTTCCGGGGCCCAATTACAACCATTCTGAAATCTGGTATCCAATCAAGATTAATAAGAATATTGCCCCATGGACTGTAATAGTCCTCATTCCCCACCCGCAGCTTTTTGGGCCGTTGAAAAAGGCGGTGTACACAAAGGTTTCGGTCGGTGCAGCGCTCATCATCCTTGCATTGCTCGCATTATTTGGAATGAGCAGGCTCATCACCAGGCCGATTGTGAATATCGTTGAGGAGCTCTCCGAAGATCAGTCAGACCTTACAAAGCGTCTTCAGTCGATGACCTGCGATGAGATAGGTGAGCTGGTTGAGTTCATCAACAGTTACATCGGAAATATCGAATCGCTTGTCAGATCAATCAAGCTTTCATCCGAGAGTGTTATCCAATCCTCCTCCCAGGTTCGGAGCGGAAGCGAAACTCTCGCTGCAGATACACAGGCTGTTGCAAGTTCTCTTGAAGAGACTGCAGCCTCTGTCGAGGAAATTACAAGATCTGTTCACGAATCGGCAACGATTTCCCAGTCGACGACCATTGCAATTCGTGAAACAGCAAAGAAGGCATCAAACGGTGCCGACATGCTTAAAAAGATGGCGGAGGCAATGGACGCCGTTAAAAATTCGCGTGACGAGATATCCAAGATCGTCGACGTTGTTAATGAGATAGCCTTCCAGACAAATCTTCTGGCCCTCAACGCCGCTGTCGAAGCTGCCCGTGCAGGCGAACATGGAAAGGGATTCGCCGTAGTTGCGAGCGAAGTGAGAAGCCTTGCGTCAAGAAGTGCCGGTGCAGTGAAAGAAATTCATGGTCTCATAGACGAAAACCAGCACAACATTCTTAACGCCAACGATCTTTCGGAAAAGACAACATCGATTCTCTTCGATGTAATCGCCAGCATCGACAGTTCGGTATTAAAAGTTGAAAATCTCGAGCAGATGGCAAATAAACAGGCCGAAGGAATTACACAGATCAACAGCGCCGTTCTCCAGATGGACGGAGTATCCCAGCGAAATGCGACACTGGTTGAGGAGCTTTCCGCCTCATCCATGGAGATGGCTGAAACAGCAAGAAAACTCTCCAACGACGTAGCCCAGTTCACAATCTCCTACTGATCCTAAAACTCTACCCGAAAACTCTTCAGGCAAAATTCATATCCTGGTGCATGATGTAAAAATAAACGGTTGTTGACAATTAATCCGATCGATCGGGGACTGGATCTTCTGTGGGGTTGAAGTTGTCGAATTAATTAGGGAAAGAGTGCTAACCATGAAGAAATGCCTTTTTCAAGGCGGTAGAAGGCCTGCTTTGACAACTATAAAAGTACAGGTTAGTTCCAAGATTTTATTTTAAGAGAAATGGAATTCTTCCCCCTTCATCTCCTCCATGGTTGTCAGAGGTGTTGTGTTTGAAATTAAAGATTTTAAAAATCCTCCCCTTCTTGGAAGGGGTGGTTACAGGATGGGGTATTTATCAATACAGATCCGCAAGCCTTGGAAAACCGAAGGGATTCAGATTCCCGTAAAAACTTTCCCCAACCCTAATCAGCGCCTGAATTCACCACAAAACAAATATCACGACAAATCCAGCCGTTGAAATCAAGTCAAAAAAAAATCCTGATCATTCCAGCCTCTGAATTCTGGAAATTAAAAATATCGAGGCCGAAATAACGGCTGTCTGGATCAGATTATTTTTTTTGTGATCGATACAGCGGCTGTTTTCAGCAAGATACAAATAATTTGGTCTTTCCAGCGACTGAATCGCTCATGATAATTTTTTTGTGATCAAAATGGAACCGGAAATGGGATTTCTGTATTCGTTAAATTGAGAGGCTGGAATATTCATCTTTCAGGTTCGTCCAAGAATTTCCGTCAGGAGCTGACTGAGTTCAAAATCCCGGTAGGGTTTTCGGATAAAACCGGCCAGTCCGGATTTTTTCAACTCGTCCAGGCTTTCATCTTTTGTGAATCCGGAAGAGAGTACGACTTTGCAGTCATCATCGATCTCTTTCATCAGATGAAAGGCTTCGCGACCGTTCATTTCCGGCATGATCATATCGATAATTACAAGGTCTATTTCGGTATGGTACATTTTGAACAACTCTACGGCTTTCTTTCCGTTTTCAGCAGATAGAACCGAATATCCCATTTCTTCCAGAAGAAGCTTCCCGGTGTTTCTGATAATCTCCTCATCGTCGACCAGGAGAATCTGTCCCGATCCTCTAAGCACTTCCGTGGATTTCGACAGTGTGGAGACCGACTCTCCTGAGCATGGAAGATAGATGTGGAATGATGTTCCGGTTCCCACTTCGCTGTAGACAGTCACGGCACCGTTGTGATCCAGCACGGTTCCGTATACGGCGGCCAGCCCCAGTCCGCTGCCTTTTCCCTGCTCCTTTGTTGTGTAGAATGGCTCGAAAATTTTCTGCAGGTTTTCAGGCGGTATGCCGCAGCCTGTATCGCGGATTTCAACCAGGATAAATTGACCGGGTTCTATATTGAACGGGCTCGCATCACAGTAGCTTTTCTCCAGCTCTATGTTCTCCGTGACGATTCTGATTTCGCCGCCTTCAGGCATAGCGTGGCTGGCATTGATGCCGATGTTCATCAGTGCATTTTGAAGACCCGAGTTGTCTCCGATCACCATACTGTTGACCGCTTTTTTTGCAGCTGATATTTGTATTCTTTTATCGACAGTTCTTTCAAGAATGGCAACCGTATCGTCGATTACGGCGTGAAAATCAACAGCGGTTGAAGCAACCTTGCCCTTTCGCCCGAAAGCAAGGAGTTTTGATGTCAGATCGGCCGCCCTGGATGCTGCCTGCATAATCATGTCGACAAGATTGATGCTTTTCCCGTCGAGATTTCTTTCCGGAGATTTAAGCAGCTGCGCCGCACCCATGATTCCGCCGAGCATGTTATTGAAATCGTGGGCTACACCACCGGCAAGTTTGCCGATGGCATCCATTTTCTGCGATTGACGTAGCTGTTCCTCCATTCTCACTTTTTCGGTTACGTCATCAACACGGATGACCGCACCCTCCACGCCGTTGGCGATAAGCGGATAGATTGTGATATTTCTGTAGTCCGGATAGCCCTTCAACAGGCGGAACCTCTTCTCTTCCAATATTATTTGACGGTTGCGCATACTTTTTTTTACTTTTTCGATTTCGTTCGGCAATTCGGGAAAAAGTTCCTCAAGGGTTTTTCCCTCTGCCTCGGATGCCGTAATTCCCGTTCTCTCTTCTACCTTTCGGTTCCACAGCGTAACCCTCAATTGGGCATCAACTCCAATCAATGTAGAAGGCATTGAATCGATAATGTTGGAAAGGTAGTTTCTGAGTATGCGAAGTTCCTCCAACGCCTTTTTGCGTTCGTAGACCTCGATCTCCAGGGCAGCTGTACGCTCTTCCAGTTCTGCTGTTCTCGACTTGACATCTCTTTCCAGATCTTCCTGATATCTGTGAATTTTCAGATGAGTAGTGACTCGGGCCAGAAGCTCCTCCTTCTGCAACGGCTTTGTGATGTAATCTACACCTCCAACAGAGAAACCTCTTACTTTATGTTCCGGATCACTTAACGCAGTCATGAAAATTACGGGAATATCTTTTGTGGATTTATCGGATTTCAAATTCCGGCAGGTCTCAAAACCGTCCATTCCCGGCATCATGACATCAAGAAGAATAATGTCCGGCTGAGTGTATCTTGTTCTTTCAATTGCTATCTCTCCATTACTCGCTACAAGCGGTTTGAAACCGCTTTCTTTTAAATAGTTCACAACGATATCGAGATTTTCGGGTTTATCGTCGACAATCAGTACAGTGCCTTTAACTGAAGATGGTGTTCTGTCCTTTTCAGCTGTTCCGTTCATTCTTTTTCTCCAGATATCGCTTTATGAGCTCCAGAAGCTGCACATCATCGTATCCTTCGGCCAACTCCCGAACTTTCCGTGCGAAAAGAACATACTTCCCATCAAGTTTTTCAAGATTCGCAGCATAGTTCAGGATTTCCTCCATATCTCCACGCATTGCCAGATCGTTTAGAGTTTTCATCTCATCTTCCGGCGGCAGTATCATCGGATTTTCCTCCTCATCCAAATTTTCAGGATGCATACTTTCCTCTCCGGCTTCATGGTAGGGCAGAAAGTTCATTATAGTCGAAATCAGCTCGGTTTTGCCGACCGGTTTCCTGATATAGCCGTCACAGAGAGTGGTGATAATCTCTTCATCACTTTTCATTGCCGAAGCGGTAACCGCAATCACCGGGATATTCTTCAGTTCCGTATCGTTTTTCAGGATTGAGGATGCTTCGTATCCGTCCATTTCCGGCATTTTCATATCCATCAGAATCAGCTGAGGATGATGTTCTGAAGCTTTTTCAATTGCCTCCATTCCGTTTTTCGCATCCAACAGGATCAAGTCGTAACCTTCAAGAAATCCTTTTATAAGTTCCCTGTTGAAATCGATGTCGTCCACTATGAGAATCGTACTTTTTTCAAACTCTATCGAAGGTGGCTGAATATTCTTCTCAATCCGGGCTTCCGTTACATCCGCAGCGATAATCTCAACACCATGGAGGATGATATTGAATGTGGAACCTTTGCCTTCTTCGCTGCTCACACTTATCTCTCCATCCATCATCTCTATCAGATGGCGGGTAATGGTCAAACCGAGTCCCGAGCCTCCGTATTTTGCATGCTTTTGGCCCTTAGTCTGAGAAAATGCCGCGAAAATCGATTCTTTCTGGTCCTCCGGAATTCCCTTTCCCGTATCCTCGACGGAAAAAATGAAATCGAGGGTGTTGCTCTCATGTTTCGGATAGACGCAGCTGAGGGAGAGCCTGATGTAGCCGCTGTCGGTGAATTTTACCGCGTTTCCTATCAGGTTGATCAGGATCTGTCTGACTCTCGCTTCATCAAGAAGAATCAGATTGTCTATGTCCGAAGGAATATCGATGATGAAATCAAGCCCCTTATCGGCTATCTGCCGGCCGAAAACGGTCCTCATTTCATTGAAAAGCCTCCCGGGAGAAACAGCATTGTATTCAAGCTTCATCTTTCCAGCCTCCACCTTTGAGAGATCGAGAATGTCGTTGATGAGACTGAGCAAAGATTTTCCGCTGGATAGAATCGAATCAAGATAGTGGGATAGTTTCGGATCGGTGATTTTCCCCTTCATTATTTCGGTAAAACCAAGGATCACGTTCATCGGCGTACGAATTTCGTGGGACATGTTTGCAATGAACTCACTCTTAGCCCTGTTTGCCGCATCGGCGTTTTTTCTAGCCTGCCTGAGCACCCCTTCGTATTCGTTCCGCTTGTTTATGAAGTAGGATACCGATTTTGCCATGGATGTAATCTCATCGTTGCCGACAATCGGGATTGGAATATCTCGCCCTTCAGTCTGGGCCACCATACACTCCTTAAGCTTGAGAATTCTGCTGATTATGGATAGTCGGACGTAAATGTGGATTGCGATCGCCACGAGAAAGGTGATTATGGGGATAAGCAGCATTGCCATGGAAAGAAGATAAATCTGCCTGTCGAACTCTTCATGCTGCCCTTCCACATTCTTTGCTATCGCCGAAAAGAGTGAATCCACATCTTTTGCAAGTTCAGCCGAAAGAAACCTGTTCTGGATAAGATTCTCCTCTATCTCATCCTGCAGTGCCAACTGCTTCAGACGCCCTGCAAAAGAGTCCCTTTTCCCTTTTCCATAGTAATCGATCTCTTTTTTCATTCCTCTCAGCAACTCCTTTTCCGCATAAGGAAGATAGCGCAGTTTTTCATCTGTTTTAAGCATGATGGCGACAAATCCATTTTCCAGGTTATGAATTTTTTCCTTATCCTCCTCAAACTGAATACTGAGCAGAATATCGATCTGTCTCTCCAGATAGCTTATCGTTTCCATGTATATCCTCCTTTCCCTCTTCCTGAGCTGCTCCACCTTGAGGACACTGCTGCCCATCAACAACCTCAACCTTCCTACGACATGTGAAACCTCTGTTGTGAGCTCTATGAGATTGTTTGATATGTTGTTTAACTGATTGAGATTTTCGATAAGCAGGTTGAATTTTTCGCTGATGGCTGCAACTTCATCGTTCGGAATGCCCAAAGCTATCATTGAGTCGAGCAGTTCATCTTTTCGTCCGGCATCATTTTCAATTTCCCTCATTATTGATTTTCGAATAATCTGATTTTTAGCGAGAAGTATGTTTGGGGCGTTGGAAATGAGACGCTGGGTGAGCTTCATTAGATTGGATGATGCAATGGCTGATGGGATCTTCTCGTGGGATATTATCCTGTATTCCCTATTGAAACTGTTTAAAAACATTAGGGCAATACCGGATACGGCAAGTGTCGCAATTACGACCCCCCAGAGTCCAGTCAGAAGTTTTGTGGTAATTCCCGGTTTAAAATGCACCATCGAGGATTTTCTCTCTCCATTACGATTGATCACCTGCTGTTCGAAGAATCTTTCCAACGGATCTCGTCATATGGAAACATGGTACCCCATATCGATTTATCAACGCCTTCCAGATTTCGATTGTAGATGGTTGCATAGGGAAGCTTCAGCAGCCAGTACACAGGCAGGTCAACGGCTACGATCCTCTGGAATTTTTCATACAGTTCCTTCCTTTTCTGAAAATCCATCTCCTGTCCCGCTCTTTCCATCAGACGGTCCACTTCAAAATTCTCGTAACCCTGGGTGTTTGACCAGATAATCCCCTTGCGAATGTTTTTGCTGGAATATGTGCGATGAACTCCGATAACGGGATCACCCCAGTTGAAAACAGCATCCAGAGCAAGAGAAAATTCTCCGTCGGCGACACTCTTCGCCCATACTCCAAAAGAGTCGGAGTATGCAATTTCGACATTTACACCGATTTTCCGTAACAGATCGATCCTAAGATAGGACGCCATTTTCATGCCGTCAACACTTGAGCTGGGTACCGGGTAAATTGTCGTGGAAAAACGGATGCCCTTCGCATCCCTCGTGTAGCCTGCCTCGTCAAGAAGAGCGTTTGCCTTTTCAATATCGACTTCATACTTTTCTACATCATCGGAATAGAAAGGTGTTCCGGGACTTATCGGACCTGTTGCCTCGGAAGTGTTCTCTCCGAAAAGAGCTTTAATCAGGAATGTTCTGTCAATTGCATAGGCAAATGCCTGTCTTACCCTTAAGTCGTCAAATGGGCTTTTGCGCAAATTGAAAGCCAGCCAGAAAAGAGGTCCTACGCCTGCGTAACCTTCGTAGTCGACAACAAGTTTATCCTTATCCGTAAAATGTCCGATCTTTTCATTGACACTTGCAAAACCGATCATATGGACTGCATCGACCTCAAAAGATATCTGCTGCAACTCCGGCTTCATGAAATTGAATGAAATCTTATCGAGATAGGGCCGGCCAGGTATGAAAAAATAGGGGAAACGCTTCAAAACGATTTTCTTATCGTTTGCTTCCTCGAGCTGAAATGGACCCGATCCTACAACTTTCCAGTTTGCAGGATGGGTCAGGATGTCCCGTCCGTCTCCGTAGATATGTTTGGGAAGAATCGGAAGCATCGGTGATGCCGCAACCAGCATCATTGCCGGATGGGGTTTATTGAGACGGATGACAACAGTCAGCGGATCAGGGGTTTCTACATCCTCTACCGCTTCAAGCATTGATGAGAACGGATGGTGTTTTTTCACGGTGAATATGGAGAAGGCCACATCGGCCGAGGTTATCGGTTTTCCGTCGTGAAATGTGGCGTTTGCTCTTAAATAGAAAACAAACGACAACCCGTCTTTCGACACTTCCCACCTCTTAGCGAGATAGGGACGATAGATCCAGTTTCTATCAACTTTCAAAAGCGAGGCAAAGAGCTGGGCTCCCGGCATTCCCGTTTCCGTTCCCGACTGGATGGCCGGATTAAGGTGCCTGGGTTTGGCGGGATGGGCTACCCGCAGTTCCCCGCCTTTTTTGATTTTTTCACTCTCTGCCCTTATCGCCTGAGTGCCTCCGTGGAAAGTGATAGCAAGAAAAACCGTAACAAATACAGACAGCATGATCGCAAAGAAAAGAGCTCTGTTTTGTTTCAGCATTTTCATTCTCCTATTCGATTTTCCGTTCCTAATACTATTTCAAGCAGCCTGCTGAGCTCAAAATCCCTGTACGGCTTGTGGATGAAACCTGCAAGACCTGAGGCGGTTAATTCATCCATGCGTTCATCTTTCGTGAAGCCCGAAGACATTACAACTTTACAGTTCGCATCAATTTCCTTCATCTTCAGGAACGTTTCACGGCCGTTCATTACAGGCATAATCATGTCGATAATTACAATGTCGATTTCTTTGTGGCGCTTTTTGAATATTTCAATGGCCTCCTTTCCGTTTTCGGCTGTCAACACGTTGAATCCCATGTTTTCTAGCATCTGCTTGCCGGTTGTTCGAATAAGTGGTTCATCGTCAACAAGCAGAACTTGACCGGAACCAGTAAAAACTTCCACATGAGCCTGCTCCGTAACCGTACTCTCTTCTGAGCAGGGAAGATATATATGGAAGGATGTACCGACACCGACTTCGCTGTAGACTGTTACGGCTCCGTTGTGATCCTGAACCGTTCCGTACACTGCCGCCAGACCGAGTCCGCTTCCTTTACCCTGTTCTTTGGTGGTGAAGAATGGATCGAATATTTTTTGGAGATTTTCAGGAGGTATGCCCAACCCGGTGTCTCGAACCTCAATCCGAATGAATTCACCGGGTTCGATCTTGAATGGGCTGGCTTCGCAGTAGACTTTATCCAACATTGCATTTTCGGTCGAAATTTGAATTTCGCCTCCCTCAGGCATGGCGTGACTGGCATTGATCCCCATATTGATAAGTGCGTTCTGCAGACAGGAATTATCGCCGACAACCATATGTTCTTGTGCTTTTTTTGTGACAGAGATAGATATTTTTTTATCGAAACTTCTTTCAAGAATGGCAACCGTATCGTCAACGATTGCATGAACGTCAACAACCGTTGATGCAATCTTTCCCTTACGTCCGAAGGCGAGAAGTTTTGCCGTCAGATCGGCTGCCCGCGAAGAAGCCTGTACGATCATATCCACAAGCTCGACACTCTTTTCATCGAGTTCTCGAGAGGGAGATTTAAGCAGCTGTGCCGCTCCCATGATTCCGCCGAGCATATTGTTGAAATCGTGGGCGACTCCTCCAGCCAGCTTACCGATGGCGTCCATTTTCTGAGACTGCCGGAGCCGCTCCTCAATCTTTACACTTTCCGTCACATCGTCAATTCGAATAACCGCACCCTCAATGCCATTTGTGATTAGGGGATAGATTGTAATATCTTTGTACATGGTGACGCTTTTTGACGGGAAGGGGGTCTTCAGTTTCTGTTTTGTTTGCCTGGATTCGATACTTTCCTTTATTGTCTCTATTTCCGATGCCATCTCCGGGAACACATCTGAGAGGAGCCTGTTTTGAGCGTCTGATGATATGATTCCCGTACTGTGTGCAGCAGATTTATTCCATTGAGTTACTCTGATATCCCCATCCACTCCGATCAGGACCGAAGGCATGGAATCGATAATGTTGGATATGTAGTTTCGAAGGGTCCGAAGCTCATTCTCCTGTCTTTTGTGTTCAGTAATATCTATTTCAACCCCATCCCAGTAGACGGTGCCGTCCGGCTGCCTGTGAGGTGTGGATTTCAGCTGAAACCAACGGATTTCACCGTCAGGCAGCCTCAGTTGTGTTTCGCATTCAAATGTCGTCATCTTTTCCATGGACAATTTTTCTTTTGTTAATAGCTCCGGCAATTGTTCTGGTAGAATCTGACCGTAAAGAGCGTTCGGATCCGCAAGGGCTGAGGTGACCGAGATTTTGTTGATATTTTTAATGTTGTCACTCACATAAGTGAACCGTCTTGATCCTTCAGGTGTGCTTGTTACCTGATAGATCATGACGGAAGGAATATTGGATGTGATGAGGCGGTATCTTTTTTCGCTCTCTCTGAGAGCCAGCTCTGCATTTTTACGTTCGGTAATTTCGTTTTTTAGAGTCTCCTCGTTACTATCAATGGGGTTGCCTACGGCTTTTGATGCTCTGCTTATAGCTATTCCCGTGATGAAAGCATAAAAAACCGAGAGAGTTGCACTCGCAAGAGCTTTATTGATATTTCCAAGGAGAGGAACTGAACTGGAAAGAAAACTCTGTACGAGAATGATTATGATTATTAGGGGAATGAATACCCTGTTCAACCTGGCCCTCGTCGAACTGCCGCTGAAATGACTGATCGGGAAAAAATCAGTTCCGAGCGCTGCGGTAATGCCGACACCGAGAAATCCGAACCCTGCGGCTGTTGTCAGTGCCATTGGAATTGTCCGTTGATCATATAAAAGAGGGTTTCCATAAAGATAGCCGAGAAGAAATGTTAAAGCTGTAATTAAAATCAGACATGAAAAGATCCCTGCCGCATTTCCGAAATATCTGTTTTTTGAGTTATTGATACTGCTCTGTTTGAATAGAGATAGAAGGGCAATTCCTGAAAAGAAGAAAAGAGTTCCGGTACTGGGTGACATTCGGGCAATCGGCACACCGTCCAATGTCCCGAGAGAAGGAATGATTTTATCTTCAAAATTAAGGTCCGTACCCGTAAAGAATCCCATCAGCTCAAGCAAACCGAAAAGTGTTGTAGCTATGGTTACCGTATTTATAGGGATATTCAACCTGCTCGACGGAATAACTTTCCCATGGACCCAAAGGGCGACGGAAAGAAAAATAAATGAAAATGCTGTAGTGGGAGCCATGGGAATGTAACCGGGACGAATTTGACCCAACACTTCAAGCCCCGGAATGTAGGCAATAAGACCTGAAAATCCCAGCAAAAAGCTTCCGGCAAGAGCCAGATTAATAAAAATTCTCTTCATGCCTTTTCCGCTCATATGTTGCCCCGGAGGTGGGACTTCTTTTAAAAATTGCCGTCATACTATCTATTATACTATGTATTGTCCGCTATTTGGGGGCAATTGCAGTAGAAATGGCTTTTTCACAGGAGTTTCGATAATCGGTATGTTGTGGCTGACATGAAAGAGGAGAAAATTTCAAGATGTAGACCGCGAAGCACGAAAATTGGAACCTAAAAATTCTGGAGAAGACCCAAAATAGAGTGAAGATTTTCCGATCCCCACGATAGTGTTAAAAATATCCGGAAATAATCACCAACCCGGGACCAGTAAATTCTTCGATTTCACAACGTCCATATTGTCCACGCTGTCCAGAAAGTCAACAATCGTGAAATTGTAGATATCCTTCAGACTGTCCGCTTGTTGAATTTATGAAAATACCGAAGGAGAATCTTTAATGGATGACTAAAACTGTGAAAAGGCCGGCTGACCCCCATGAGTCATTTTTACCGGTCTCAGGATTACCTCTTCTATTTCAACAGGTGATTTGCCTTTCGAGGTTAATTTCAAGGAAATTGATTTTCCGTTCTGTTTCAGTTCTGTCCTGATTTTATCCGGATCGGAGGCTTTGACTTCGATCGACCATTTTTGGTGCGATTTTAAATCGAATATTACTTCTGCCGAATGATTTTTTCCAATACGAGCTACAAGTCTGTTTTTCCTGTTCAGAAAAGCTGCTGCGCCTTTGCCTTTAAACAAAAATCCCGGTATTGAAATGGATGATGGGGAGAGGTCTATTCCGATTTTTTCGCTGTATTTATTGAAGTATACGGTTGCATATTTTCCTGGTTCTGGAATTTTCACGCTGATCGGAGAGTAAAGTCTATGAAACTCCGGCATTTTCTTGAGTTCGTATCCGCTTCTGAAAAGAGGCGGTGAACCTACGTGGAAAACAATTATGTCAGGTCTGCTCTCAAGAACATACTTGCCGTCGCCCAGTTCATGTCCCAGGGGTCCTTTGCCCAAGTCTTTAGGCGGATTTCTCGGAAGGTAGTAGTCGTTCAACCCCAGCATGTCAAGTGACGGCAGTTCAGACCAGTAGGGGAGGCATCCTGCGGCGGTAACCGCGAGCAGCGGCTGCCGATCTGAGAATGCCTTTTTCAGAACCAATCCGATATCCCTGCCTCTCCATTCCCATCTTTCCGTGACAGCTCTATTGTTGTGCCGGTTTGTAAACTGAATGTAGGTGTAGGGAATGAATAGGGTAAAGGTGAGGAAAATCATGATGATACGGTGTGCGGGCTTCTTCGTTCGAGATAGAAGTTTTACGGAAAAAAGAAATCCTTCGGCAAGCGCGAATGCGAAGACGACCACGAGGGGGATGAAGTGACGGAATGCCGGGAAAATGTCTCCTCCGATAAAAATTATATAGGCACTCCAGGGCAGAAATATTGCGACAGGGTATATGATTCTAGTGCGGTTTTCTGAAGAAAAGAGAAGGAGGATCAGTGAAAGGATCGCCAGAATCGAAAAAGGTGCAAGTGCGACTATAGCGTCCCGGAAATAGATTAATCCGTTGAAAAAGTGGTGGGATGAAGGAGTGAGTTTGACCAGCGCAGTATTGGGTACCAGTTCTCCGTAGTAGAAGATGCGGAAGAGAAGCTGTCCGACATAAAAAATGAGCGGAAAGATAGGAACGAGAAGTGAGTTTGCGGCAAGTTCCTTACTTTTTTCGAGCAGACTGGTTATTAAAAGAGAACCTACCGCAGCCACTGTGAAAATAGGTCCGTCAGGTCTTGTCAGGCATAGAAGTCCCAACGGGAAAGAGAGCAGCAGGAATCGTTTCTTTTCAATTCGTCCGGACTCGACGATGGAGTACATCAGCGGAATTGTGAGCGCTATCAGCATTCCGTAGAGCGGCTGTTCCAACCCGCCGATTGCCCAGACGGCTACAGGACCGCCGAGTGATAAAAAAAGCAGGGAAACCGAGAGGGGAAACCAGACAGATCCGATTCTATTCCTGCCCACGTAATAGAAGGAGATCGCGAACATGATAACGCTCATTCCGAGTACACCGAGGATTCTGGCCGCATCTATTAAATTCACTCCGAGGCTCCCCGGAATCGCAACAAGCAGAATCCAGAGAAGATTGGAGTAACCCTCAACCGGTTTGCCTTCGCTCCATGTTAGCCCTTCACCGGCCAGCAGCCGGTTTGCATAACGGAGCGAAATGAGAGAGTCGTCGGAGAAAAAGGGATGGTAGTGAGAGGCATTAAGCAGCAGGATACCGACGAAAGGCAGAATCAGTAGGAAGCTGATCCAATAGTTCTTTTTAATATCTAACATTGCTAATCATCTGTTTGTGTAATAAAGCATTTAATATTATCAAAAATAGAATTATCATCATCTAAATGCGATGTCAAGTATTAAAAATAGGAAGTTGATTAGTTTTATGTGTGATAAATTATGCAGAAGCTTCTAGGGGTGTTTCGATGGAACACCCGGAGAGGAGATGACGAAATTCTTGATAAAACCAATGGTTGTCAAGAAAACACCGTAGCGGGGCTCTCTCTCCGCCCTTTCCCTGAACACCCGAAACAACCACGATTCCTAAAACAATTTAAATATCGGTGACACCGACAACGGAACACCGAAGGTGTGGAAGGATGTTTGCCCGGCAAAGCCGGCAACCCGTCCGCCTGAAAGAAGGCGGAGATACCCCGTCCGAGGGGAAATCAATCCGACTCGCAAGGGCGTTTCCGGTAACGGAAGGGTCTGAAGGAAGCGATAGGAAGTGAATGGTACATAGCACAAGCGAACCTGATTCGGCTGGAGCAGTGGGCAAACCTGCATCGTTAGGTGATCCCCAATACTCGGACAGACTGCTTTAGTGATTGAGGATGCGATCGTTCACAGGGACCGGAAATTAACCGGGGAAGCCCTGTAGATTCCGACACCTCATATGAGGTGCGGTAAGCTCCCGACAAGAAGAAACTCGAGGAGGAAGTGATGGTCTGCAGGGTGGCAGATGAGCCCGTAGTAGTTATGAAGTTTCCGCCAGCGAAGCCCGGCAACGGTGTGGAGGAGAAAACGGAGACGACCGACAGCTGAATCTGTCGGGGCTGCCGGAGATGCCAAAAGCGTCGGCAGTTGCGAAGGGGCGAAGTTCAGTCGAAAGTCTTGGAAACGTACTGAACGAAGGTGCAGAGAACAAGCCGCCTGACGGGGCGGGCAAGTAGCGTGAGGTAACCTTGGGAACAAGGCTCTTCAAGCAAACTGCTCTCATCGGAGTAGGTGATCGATATCGAATGTATATTGCCTGAACAGGATAGAAGGCATTCGGTATCACCGAAGAATCGAAATGCATTATTCGAACAGCACGAGAGAAAAGACGAAGCAAGGAGGTTAGATGAAGAAAAGAATCTGGTACAGCCTTTATGACAGGCTTCTTAGAAAAGAAGCTCTCATCAAGGCGTTTAAGAAGGTGAAATCGGCGAACGGATCTCCCGGGATAGACGGGCAGTCATGCAAAGATTTCGCCTGCGAACTGGATTCGAACATCGAATCCCTTCTGATCGAACTCAAGGATAAAACCTATCGACCGAATCCGGTGAAGCGGATAGAAATCCCAAAACCGGACGGAGGAGTTAGAAAGATAGGTATTCCGACAGTTCGAGACCGTGTGGTTCAGCAGGCACTCAAGGAGATTCTTGAACCCATTTTCGACCCGGATTTTCATCCGTCAAGTTACGGATACAGACCCGGAAGAGGAGCTCACGATGCAATAGCGAAAGCGACGGCATTCATGAGAACCTACAAGTTGGAATGGGTTGTGGATATGGATCTCAGCAAGTGCTTCGATACATTGGACCATGATCTGATACTCGAAAGTGTCCGGAAACGAGTTTCGGACGGAACGATCCTCTCCCTTATCAGAATGTTTCTCAAAAGCGGAGCTGTTAACACCGACGGGTACGAGCCGACGGAAGTCGGCAGTCCTCAAGGAGGTGTAATCAGTCCGCTTATAGCGAACATATATCTGGATGACTTCGACCAGTTCATGAAAAGTCGAGGGCACCGGATAGTCCGCTATGCGGACGACATTCTGATATTCAAGACAAGTGAAGCGGGAGCCGAAAACGCTCTGAAGGTCGCCTCAACTTATCTTGAAAAGGAACTGAAACTCACTGTGAACCGTAAAAAGACACACATTACGGAACTCGGAAGAGGAGTAAAGTATCTGGGAGTCGAGATCTATCCGTCATATACCCTGATTCAGGATTCGAAACTCCGCTCTTTCAAGGAAAAGGTGAAGAAATGCATCAAGCGGAATTCGCCCGTTAACCTTGAGAAAGTGATCAAAGACCTCAACAAAATCTTGCGTGGTTTTTCCAACTACTTCAAAGTTGCGAACTGCAAAAGCGATTTGAGGGATCTGATGGGATGGATACGAAGGAGGTTGCGAGCCAAGCAGTTGAAACTGTGGAAGAAATCGCGAAAACTTCACCGAAGGCTCAGACAGCTGGGTCATGAGGGAAAGTTTCCGCATATTAAGATGTCTTCCTGGCGAAACGCCGGACGCATACTAGTCCATCGGGCCATGCCTAACAGATGGTTTGAAGAGATCGGGCTTTATGCAATGGATCGGATCGAAACGGGACAGCTTCCCCCGATAAACAGGGGATAAGACAGGACAGGAGCCGTGTACGAGGTCCGTACGCACGGTTCTGTGAGAGGGCTGGAGCGGAGTTGATCACTCCGCTTCACCCTACTCGATTGTAGCGGTGTGTGTAAACGCACCGTTGGATAAATACCACCGTCTTCTTCTTAAAAAGTCCCTCTCCTCATTGTGAGGGGAGGCGGAGGAGAGGTTATTTCCCGATACCGATTCTCACGAGCTCTGAAAATGGCAGAGACTTAGAGATCCGCAAAAATTTTCTCCACCCCAAATCAGCCGGTGAATTAATCCTTATAAAAATATCCTTCTCAATCCAGCCGTCTGAATTCCTTGAAAACAAATATCCGGACAGTCCCAGCCGCTGAATTTCAGAAATTAAAAATATCAAGCCCCAAATAACGGCTGTCGGCAGCATATTAATTTTTTAGAGACCGATTCAGTGGCTGGAAGGGACGGATTATTAATAATTTGCTGGGAATAGCCACAGTATCTATATTTGTTTTGCTATCATTTTATAGCGGAAAGACATGAATTTATTGATGAAGTAATTGATTAATAAAATTAAATTTGTAAAGTTGATTATAATAATTGTGCTTATAAGAAATGGAATGAATTATGAAAAAAATAATTGAGCTTAACGTTGATAACATCTCGAATGAACATATCTGCTGTGCCATTTCAGATAAAAAATGCAGGGAAAGTTACGAGCTGAAGAAGGAATGGCTGAAAAAAGAGTTTGAGAAGGGATACGTTTTTAAAAGAATCGATGCAAGAGCGAAGGTATTTATCGAATACGGTCCGGCGGAAAACGGATGGGTGCCGGTGGACTCTCCCTGTTATCTTCTGATCAACTGTTTCTGGGTTTCGGGAAAATACAAGGGCAACGGTAACGGAAAGGCTCTTCTGCAGAAGGCGATGGATGATGCGAAAGCTCAGGGAAAAAAGGGTCTTGTGACAGTTGTCGGCACTAAGAAATTCCACTTCATGAGCGATACGAAATGGCTGCTGCGACAGGGATTCGAGATCTGCGAAAGTTTGCCTTCGGGATTCAGTCTCCTTGTAAAAAAGATAAAACAGGAGGCACAAAATCCGACTTTCAGGGAATCGGTTCAAAGCGGAGAGTGTCCGGAAAAGGATGGAATCGTAGTCTACTTTTCAAACCGCTGTCCTTTTTCCGAATATCACGTGAAAACATCTCTTGTGGAAACGGCGAAAAAGAGAAATCTTCCGCTTACGATTATTAAACTCGATTCAATGGAAAAAGCTCAGTCTGCGCCAACACCCGCAACGATTTTCTCGCTTTTTTTCAACGGCATCTTCGTAACTACGGACATCAGCATCTGTATGGACAGTCGATTTGATAAAATCATGGACAAGTTTCTGAAAAATAAAAAGTGAAAAGAAAGGCGTGTCTTCTTAAGAGTTTGTGGATTTGTTGCGACGAACAAATTAAGGAGAATTCCCCGACTGTTTAATCGTTCTTCGCGGCACTACCGGGACAGGTTTTTCTCATTGCACACATACCGCAGCTTTTTTTCCTGACGGGAAAGGTTATTCCGTTGAGCACTGCAAAAAGTGTCAGCACTGACCAGTAGAAAAGGGAGACACCCTCAGTTATTCCAAAAATCAGCGATGCCAGGAATATCAGGGGAGGCGGCAGGATATAGAAAATCGATAGCTTCTTTCCCGTTTCCGGGTTCCCGCTATCCTTTTTAAACATGGCTGAAGAGATTTTTCCCCAGCCTAGATGACACCTTTTGTCGTAGTACCAGCAGCCGCTGCAGTTGTGTTTTTTCAATAAAATCTGGATGATGATGACTGTAATGGCCCAGATTATTGTGAGTATGGGATAACCGGAAGGTGCCCATATAGGCCAGAGCAGGTATCCTGCCGATACCCACATTGTTAGAAAAAGCAGGTTTTCTGCAATGATTCCTGACAGGGGGAAAGATTCTTTTCCAGAAACGATTTTCTCTCGATAACATTTGTACATTGAATTAATCCATTTTATTAACAAGTTGCTAATATTTATAATCAGTAAATAACTTATTTGTCCGTGTTTGTTTTGTCAATTGTTTCGTAGAAAAATGATTCACCAGGAAGTCCGCGCAGGAGATATATCCTGTCTGGTTTTAGTGAATGAAGTTGGTTTGCAAATGTTCTGCTATAGGCTGTGGATTTTCTTTTTAATAAACAAAATTGACATATTGCAATTTTTAAATATAATGAAAAACGATTGAATTGAAAGATTGTGATGAAATTTCATAGTCAGAATGGAGAGTTCTGATTATTTCTTCGGATGTTGTGATTTCTGGTTTTAGTTTTTTATTCGTTATTATCAATTCAAAAATCAATTTTTTAACTGGAACTATTAATTTCGGTTTCTCTCTTGAGAAAGCGCTACTTTATTAATTGAAAAATGGAGGACTAATGGAGTTTAGAGTTATTAAGAATGAGAATCAGTTTAATTCGAAATTTACAAGGGAAGAGTTTGTTAATTTTCTATTGAAACATCTTGGAAAATCCCGGAATGAGAGAAAAAAGGTTGATGAAGCAATTACAGATACCCTTTCGATTTCCGGTGGCCGCGGTGGATTTCTTGTCGCCGGGTTTGAAAACGGAGAGCTTGTATCCGAAATTGTCATGAATCATGTGGGAAAAGCGGGATATCTGATTAAACATATGCCGGTGTATGTTGCTATTAAGTCCGACGAAAAAGAGAAATTCTACGGCAGGAAAATTATCAGGAAAGCTCTGGATCTCGCCTAAAATCAGCTTTTTTAAATCACAATTCGATGGGCACGCTTTGCTTTGCCCATCCTACGCTTTACACTCCTGGGATTTCGAAATGATTTTTTTTCGTTAAAGCATTCTCCCCATCTGTGTCAATCTGGGTGAATCTGTGGATAAATTTCGGAAAAGGAAGACGCGGAAAACTCTATGAATTCGTACTGAAAATCCGCCATTTTTCAAGGTGCTCATCATCTATGAACTGTTCCGGCCACCACCACCACCAATGTTTGTCTCGGTCTGGAAACAGCTCTTTGCCTGTATTCAGGGCCTTCTTGAGCATCCGCCAGCCCCAGCCCTCGTAATCCAGAGCGTGCTTTTGGATCACCGGAGCAAGTTTCTCAACCATTACATTCATCTTTTCAGTTACTTCTGGATCATTAAAAAGTTCCGGATTGCTTTCGAGTGCCGTGGAAATGTATATCAACGTGCCGCCCAGCTCCAACTCAGGCAGGGATTTGTTGATGCCTCGAGTACCTATCTCGATACCCGTTTCAAGTTCGGCCAAAAGTTTTTCCTTTTTCATGAACCTTGTTTCTCCTTCATGATATGCTTCATTGTAACAGTTTCATTAAATTACACCAATTAGCAGGATAAATTTGAATATTTTTAATAAATTATCTATGTTTTTGATACGAGATATACGGGTCGATAGCATTTTGTGTGCGGGATATAACGAGCTGAAATTCCTTTAAAGAAGAGGTGAAGAGAATGAATAAAAAGAATTTGTTTGCAGTAGGTGCGTTTCTTGTTCTGTTAAGTTGCGGATCCGGTAATCACGATAAGGCAACAGTTTCCGAATGCATGAGAGGAGATAACCTCCGGGCAATTACCCAGGATGAAATAGATGAGAGGATAGATGAAGAAACCCTCATCTTTGAGCCCTTCGCGGAAATCATTTCCATTGAAGACGGAACCCTCACAATCGAATACGCAGACTATTTTAATTGTGCGAACCACATAAAGTACAACACCGAAACAGAAATAGATGAAAGTGATCCCGAAACATTACTTGTAGAGATCCATAGGGACTATGGTGACGTTTTAGCCAAGTGTTCATGTCCCAAAGTACTCCGCTTCAAGACAAAAGGCGTCACCGAGGACCTCAAAAAATTAAAATTCCTGAAAGTCGGTTCCTACGAAGAAGTTATTCCCCTGAACCCCGCCGATAGCCGCAAATAAAGACCAAACCGTAGAGACGTTGCATGCAACGTCTCGGATGAAGAGTCAAGTGTTTGAAATAACGATGTTGTTTGCGTTTCGCTGGATCGCCCTTTCCCTGATAAAACCACAAAACCTCTGCACAGGGGAACAGTAAAATCTTCAAGTTACACAGTCCAAACCTTCCAGCATGTTCATATAGTCCATTGCCATGGAAGTGAGAGAATTGCAGCGGTATTTAAACGCACCTATCGGATAAAATCAAACCCCAAGGAACCTTGAACTGGTGATATTCGGAATGGGAAAACATTAGAAAATACGGACTGTGGATGCTACCTGCCTTAGTATTACGTTTGATTAAATATTGAAAGAAAAAGGTTAAATGGGCAACCGGTGCCTATCCTGTGATTTCTTTTTTGTTGTTTGCTTGATTATCATTTCTTGTTGACGATCCTTCTTTAGTACTCTATGGGGCCATCGTTGAATCCAACTTTTTGCAACCATTCTTTCGGATAGTCAATTTTCTTCATAATGTTGCGGGGTCCTGTTGTAATACAGCCGTTATTGTATTTTACGATTAAAGATGACGCCAATTGCCACCATTCACCAATCACCTCAGCAGCATTATCTGTGCAAAATTTTGAAGCTCCTTCTGTATTTCCGCTTTTTAAACAAGTAGAAACTTTATTATAAGCACTTTTTTCTAAATTATGTTGTAGTGCTTTTATGTCTTTCATCATATATTTGAAGTTGTTGTTAGCCTGATTTGCCACAAAATTAAAAGCCCACCATGCACTATCACCGTTAAACTGAAAGTCCAATAAATTCATGGTTTGTATTTCAGCAGGAATGTCTTTCATTTTGCTGAAAAAAGGCATTAGACAGTTGGCAACCGGTCGATCAAGACCAATCCAGGAAAATCCAATTGTGTCCGTATCAACTTTTTTTGCCTGATTTATCCACATCATTCCACAGCGGTAAATTGATAATGGGCGTTCCCATGCTCCTTTGGGGTGGTATGTATTTAAGTTAAAAGAGTCACCCTGATCAGGATTGCTTTCGTATCTGACAGGATTTCCCCATGGTGCAGCTGCTTCACCAATGGTAAGATCAAATTCTGTACCTTCGTAATGATCACGATACACATCCGCAATATCAAGCACTGATAATTTTTTTTCAGGTTTCAGGGAAAATGGGTAATCTCTGGAATAACCATCAGATAGTTTAGTTGGCAAATAGGTCAAAGGAGCCACTTTTGAAAATGCACGCCATACTCTTCGTAATGAGTAATATGGATGTAAATATTCGCCCCAACTTACACTCGAAAGCCAATCTATTGTATCGTTTAAAACATTCCAGTTCATGGCTTTCGCTACATCAAACAAATTCAATGAATACCAAACTTCATTATCATCAAAGCTTGAAATACCATGATCTGTAGTGACTTCACCTTTTTTTATATCGCGAATTCTAAATTCATTTGCCTCCACAAAGTAATGGTCGTCTTTTACTCTCTGGGCAACCCAAACAGCAGCACCACCATCCATCTCGTAGGCAGCCATCTCCATTACCCAGCCCTCATCAGCATCACCTATTAGCAATGTTTCACCAGTTCCATAGTACCCATAATTAGCTATAAGCTGTGAAATTAAGATAATGGCTTCCCTGGCCGTTTTACATCTTTCAAGGGCAACTCTGGAGAGTTCAGCACTGTAAAATAGCCTTTTTTCTTTGTCTGGACCTGGCTGGTTTTTAGCACCACAAGTGCATTCACCAATCATCAAGTTGTGCTCATTCATAATTCCATAACTGGAATCAAAATAGGAATAGGTCTTTTCAACCTGTGGAATGTATCCTATCGGACTGCTCTTTTCATATCCTTCTGCTTCGGTTTGGTATCCCGGGCCACGGGAATCACCGATATAACGCCTGATATCTGTTGAATTGTAGTCAGTATTTAGTCCCAGACTGGCATTGTCATAGTAGACAGGACGATATTTTTGCTTTGGATCTGATAAATCCCAGGTTCTCGCAGGAACCATGATTACTCTCTCATCTGATACGTCGTCGTCACTATGGGCAATAATTACTGAACCATCTATGCTTGCTTCCTTACCTACAATCATGGTGGTGCAGGCAAAACGACTCATGTCTTTATTATAGATTTTTTTCATAGTTATTCTCCTTATTTTGTCTTAAATGCTCCATGGTCATGATAATGGTTAACTACATCTAAAATGGTTTCGCGAAAGGCTTTTGTAAGCGTTGGGATAAAGTTTCCTGTTTCAGTAGCAGTTAGCCAGGGACACATTGTCGTTGATGAAATAAAATTCATGGTAATTGGTTTAGGATTATCAACGCCTAATCTTTTCATGTAAGATGTAACAAATTCATCCCCATAGACTTCCGGATCAAATTCTGAAGTTGTAATGATAAGTGGAGTATTATCAACCTCTTTTGTATCTGGCTTTATGCTTAGTTTTTCAAATACAATATGATTGAATTTGTTGATTAAATCTGGATCGGTATTCAAAGTGCCGTCAGAGTTCTTGAAGTTTAAACCATAAGTTATGATAATCTGATCGGATCCTAATTTCTTTAGAAGATCCATTGCTTCCCTGTTTTGATAGAGCTCATTATTCTGCTTGGGAACGATCTCAGTTTTTATGTAGTGCAATTGCTTTTTGATTTCTTCATCAGATTTACCTTCCTTTTCGGCAGGAATTTGCTGTACGGGGACTACAATAAAAGGATCGTCATCTTCAGCCATTGTAATCACATCGGCAAAAAAACGCTTACTATTAAAGAGTGCTTTGCCCAGAATTTTACCATAACCATTTCTATCAGGGCGGATAGCCTTATGACTTAAGTATACAGCAGCAGCAGCAGCTCCCGGTTTAGAACCTTCTATGCCAAAAACACCCATGTTTGCATCCAAGCTGCCAGCATGATAAACCTCAGATGCTAAGAACGCGATTAGATTTCTCATCTCCTTGTTGCGATAACATAAAGCACCGGCAGGGTAAGGTATGTAGCCGGCCTTATGCGGATCTACAGTAATAGTGTCTGCATGTTCCAGGCATTCATATTGTTCCTTTACATAATCACTCATCGGCAGAGTAGGAGTACACTGTTTCTCTATATCATTGTTCGTAATTATTAGTTCAGGTTGTTTGTCACCACGAAGAGTACTAGCAAAATAACCGCCCCAAGCGGAATCGACATGTATACAAAAGTCTATTCCAGCTTTTCGATAATCATCTCTGAGATCAAGGACCTTTTTCAATGGATCAACTGCACTTTGCTCTGTAGAACCAAGAACCACAACCACCATTAAAACAGGATGCTTCTTTTTGATTGCTGCGTCTAAATTGATTTTTAATTTATCAAAATCCATGCGAGCGTCTTCGTCAATGGAAATGTTTACAAAACTATCCTTACCGATACCCAGTGCAGCTGCGTTTTTAGGCCAGGAATAGTGTTTGGTAGCAGTACCGAACAACTTTGGCGTTTTTACATCCTGTAGGTGCTTTTGGCTAAACTCCATAAGGCCGGTGCTTTGAATTAAGAAAGGTTCTACCGCATCATTTATTTCATCAATAGAGATACCAAAAGATTCATTGATAGTGGTGGCAAGGGATAGAATAGTGTCGATATTCAAATTCAAAAGCTCCCAAGTGGTTAAACTTGTTAACAAACACGGTTTGCCGCAATACTCTACGGATAGTGATTTTGCCGGAGCCATGGTAGGATTAAAGTTGATTGCCTGAACAAGTGAGATGGGGTAGTATTTAAGATTTCTGGCTGCCCACATTGCTTCTAAATTAGCAATAGAACCATCGCAGGTTATGTGTCCCCAAGGTCTGATTGCACCTGTGTTTTTATTTTCAGCTGGAATCCTGTAACCAAGCATTTTGCAAAGATCATCTCCAACGAGTGCTTCAAGTTGTGACGTGACAGGAGATGCCTCAAGTGCTACATTATTTTGATTATATAACAATGCTGCGAAGTATCCCAACAATCCAGGCATTGTCAGATCCCAGTTCATATGTGCTTGATAGCGATAACTAAAAAATGGTACAGATCCTTGAAGTGCTTTAACCAGATCTTTAAAATCTGTTTCAATATCAATTAAACTTTTAGTATAGTCATCGTCTTTGCGGTAATCTGAAATATATAATGGATCTTTACCAAAGTAGGTTTTGCGGTCATTGCAATTAGCTTCGAGACCTTCTAATAACAATTTAGCAAAGAATTCTTTGTTTTCAGCTTTCGGCCCCAAAAACCACGCAGCCAAGGAATTGGTTCCTGTGGTGTCTAAGTTAAGTTTGTTGTCTTTAAGATTAGAAACATATTCTGTTAATTTGTTTCTAAAGCGGATCTGTCTATCTGAAAAGTGTTTCATTTCGTAATACTCCTATTTAGTTGGTAATGATTTTTATTGGTATATAAATCTTGCATACAACAATTGAGGTGATTCAATGCTACTTTAGTGCCGATTTGGAAGGATAAATACAATTGTTGATATTTACAGTCTACTTTTTAGCTTTACCTCCTTTATTTAATAGAGCTCTAATGGTGACACAAAATGTGTATGTAACTGCAGTTTGAGCCTATCATATAAAAGTTTTTACTATGTTGTCAAATATTTCGTTTATCATCTATAATAATTGTTGTTTTAATGTGTTGGAGTGTATTGACAAGGTGTTGTAAACTGATATTGAGTGTATAAGATTAGAATTGTAAAGGGTTGATGATTTCTTCAGGCAATGGTAAATCTTAAAATTCACACAGTCCAAACCATCCACTTTATTTATAAAGTCCATAATTGTGAAAGAGTTGTAACAACAACCCGGAGGGTTGTTCTCTTCTTTCCGGCATTTATGAAAATATTAAAAGAAAAATATTTAATCGCTTACTAAAACTGTACAAATTCCGCCCCGCCCCCGTTGTACGCTTCCCTCACTTCCTTTTGTATGTCATTATTGACTTCGATCAGTGTCTCGGCTTCAGTTGTTTTGCCTGTAAAATACGGACATATCTTATGTTAAGACCCTTATCGGTCGGTACTTCAAATTCACCGCCAATTTTTACATAAACTGCACCGCTACTCCCCATTTCAAAACCTTTATCTTCATAAAAACCTGTTTCAAGAGCTTCAAAACCCTCTTCTCCATTAAATCCATAGAGTCCATCTTCTTCATTTAATAAAAGAGCTAGCCTGAAAGATGTCATAACTTCGCCAAAGATCATCTCCGGATCCACATATTTTTTCACAACATTTTCAATTGCCTCATAATCGTTGTTCTTATCTTCAATAATTTCCTTGTAAATTTGATGTCCCTGTTCGGCCTGACGCCTGAGATGCTGGAAAAAAAGTAGGAAAGTGTGCAGGTTGTAAAATTGTCGTTTTGCCAGTCATAATAGAGTAGCGATCGTCCATTTTTTACGCTGACAGAAGTAATTCCTTTCCGGAAATCTGCCGGATCAATTGCCGGCAGGTTAAAATCCTGCACCGCTAAAGGTTAACCACCAGTCTTTTGCTGAAAATAGCCTCTGTTGAGGGAACAAAACAGGCGAAGCTCATTGAAGGGCGATACAAGGTTGTCATGCGAACACGTGAAAGATGTCGTCGACTCAAGATACTACTGTGAATGGACGAGTTTTCGTTAGAAGAGCCGGGAAAATCAAAAACATCAGTGAATCAAATTTGGAACACTTGATTTACTCGACGTGCGTGTTTACACACCAAACGTGTTCATATTGATTACGCATGGTTTTCTTCTCAAATGATGAGGACGCAGCCGCACCCTCCTTTGCTGTTGTTTTCTTCAATATCCTCGTCATCGGTAATGATATCACGCTCATTCTCATGCTCATGCCAATGCCAATGCAAGGAGTCTTCATCGACGATCGAATAGTCTGAATCATCGTCATCTTCATAGAGATCTTCTTCACCATCAGGCTCAACATTAAAATCTTCGTCCACATCCCCGTCATCAACAATATCGTAGTCATCGAAATTATCGTCGTCCGATTCTTCAAGATACTCCGCTTCAAGTTTAACAGTGAATCGGGTTCTCTTTTTTGTTTCCAGAATTATGAAGTAGATTCCGCTCTCTTCTGGTTCAAAGTTGAGCCGTGTGGAAGTGTATGCCGCCTCTCTAATGCATTCTGTGTGTTCCTCACACGATTTGGTGATAACAACATTTACATTCTCTTCTCCACCGTTCAGGACATTAATAGTGTAGCGGTGATCACTTTTCATCTCTATTTCGTAGACGATGTCGGCTGTCGGTGCTTCACTGAATTCGCATGATTCATCATAGTAGGTGATGTGGCTTTCCCTGCCTATTGTCTGATTCTCCTGTTCAAAGGGGAGTTCATCTACTACTATCGGCAAATAACAGGTTCCGGAACTCTCTTCTCCAACACATTTTCCTTCAAAACAGACATCGTTTTCTGTCCAGATATTGTTGTCGTCACAGGAAATAGAGTTCTCTACAAAATTACTGGTGCAGCTTCCCGCTCCGTCGCATGTGTCGGCTTTGTCGCATGTCGTGTCATTCTGATCACCGCAAACGGTACCGGCAATATTGAAACAGTTCTGAGCCTCTTCGTTGCAGTTGCTGTTGCATTCGGAACCATCGATACATGGATTGCCGGTATGTTCGCACAGATCTTCCTGTTCGTTACACGTTTCATCTCCATTACAGAAAATGGAGTCGTCGGAACACGGAGGATTCAGAGATTCACATTTGTCGCTCTCCTCGTTACACGATTCCGTTCCGTTGCAGAAGAGTCCGTCGTCTCTGCAGGGAGCTTCCGATGTCACACAACCCTTACTCTCTTCGTCACACGATTCAGCACCGTTGCAGAACAGTCCGTCGTCCGGACATGGATTTCCCGAAGATTCACATTTGTCACTCTCCTCGTTACACGATTCTGTTCCGTTGCAGAAGGTATTGTCATCTCCGCATGGATCATCGCCTGGTTGACACCTGTCCAGTTCTTCATTACATACTTCCTCACCGTTACAGAACAGATCGTCGCTGCAGTTTCTAGCTTTTTCACTGATGCAGGTTCCCGATGCGTTGCAACGTTCATCTACGGTGCAGAACAGTCCGTCGTCGCAGCTTTTACCTGCATTGGGTTCAGGATCGTAAATACACTTTCCCTCGCTGCTGCAGCTGTCCTGGGTACACTCGTTTGAATCATTGCAGCTTCCGCAGCTTCCGCCGCATCCGTCACCGCCGCACTCCCGATTGGTGCAGTCGGGAACACACTCTTTGTAAACTCTGATGTTGTCGAATGATGCTCCGTCGGAATCTGCAGGAAGATTGTCGAATTGTTGAAATCGGATAATCGAACGGGATGAAAGTGTAATATTCTCTCTATTCGCAACTTCTGTAATGTCGACCTTGAAGTTTTTATAGATGACGGATGCTCCCTCGGTTTCGGTCAGTCCCTGAAGTTTGAAGAAGGTGTGGTTGTCGATACTGATCGCAACGCCATCCGACTTACTTGACTCAGTAAATGTCGCCGGCATTGTTCTGCTCTCATCTCCGAGGCTTTTGTGTTGGAAATCAACGAAAATGTGATCGTTGCCCGTAACATTCTCCAGGTCGATATATAGATCCAGCTGGTTGAGGGAGTGTTTGTCTTCCGTGGTGTCCATTACAAGATGGCCGGAACCCTCATATGGATCGTACTGATCGGTAATCCGAACTCTTCCCTTCCCGGTCGAGTGAGTGATCCAGTGGTCACCCAGAGTGGCGGATTCGAAGTTTTCATTGAAATCGAGGGATGTGGGAACGATATTTTTGATGTGAATGGAAACTACCTGCTGTGAGCAATCTTTTCCGTCGCACACTTCAACTTCAAATTTGAGAGTGCTGTTTTCATGGGTCAAATCCGTCGCGAAGTGGGCTGCGGCTGTTTCGCTCTCTTCAAGTGTCACATCGGTGCCTTCGGTCTGTCTCCATTTGAATGTGATGGGATCGGGGCCTCCGTCCGGGTCGGTGGATGCTGACGCATCGAGAACTACTCTGCTGAACACCTTGCTCTCTCCTGATGTTGAAATCCTGATTTCAGGAGCAATATTCGGGAGAGAATCAATTTCTGTTACGGACACTTGATCCGTTGAGCAGTCCTGACCGTCACAAACGGTCAATTCAAAGGTGAATAGAGTATCCCCAGTCCATGTCGGGGGAGTCATGAATGAAGGCGAAGAAGTTTCAGCCCCATCAAGAGTCACGATCGGACCGGAAATCTGTTTCCACGAAAAGGTCATTGCTTGAGGCTTGTTATCCTGATCAAATGAGGCTGATCCGTCGAGAGTGACAAGAGCGTTCTCATCTGCAGTTTGATTTTCTCCCGCATCGGCTATCGGTTTGACGTTCGGTTCGATGGTAAAAACGGAAATATCGTCAAAGGCAAAACCGTCACCAGCAATACTAGAGTTGTCGTACTGTTGAAATTTGATGAACAGTTTTTCCTGAAGCTGGATACCGTTGGATGTCGCCAGCTCCGAGAGATTTACCGAGAACTTTTTATAAACATTCTTTCCGGTTCCTTCGTATGGAGTAAGGCCTCTCGCCTTATACCATTTTATTCCGTCGAGGCTTATTGCAACGCCGTCTGAGTAGGATTTTCCAGTAAAACTCTGCGGCATTCTCTCGCCTTCATCATCGAAATGCTTGTGAAAGAACTCAAGCATTGTCGATCCCTGATCGTAATCCAAAATTTCAATTGCAAGTATCGCCTCGTTGAGTGCATATGCGTCGGATGAATCCATCAGGAGATGGTATGTTCCATTGTTGGGAGAATAGTCGGAAGATAGGTAGATACGGCCGTTACCTGTTGAATTTGGTATCCAGTAGGGAGCGAGTGATTCGGTTTCAAAATCTTCATGAAAATTTGTTTCGGCAAACGTGATATTCTCCACGGCAAAAGAAACTGTCTCTGTAGAACACTCCATACCGTCGCACACCTCAATTGAAAATTTAAAGTTTGAGCCTGCGGCGGTATAAGGGATGTATACGCTTGTCGTTGATCTTGTCGAACTATCTATTTCAACGGTGGGTCCCTCAAGCTGGCTCCAGTTGAATTTGAGCGATTCCGGCCCGTTGTCGGCATCAGTTGAACCCGAAGCGTCAAGGATGACACTCTGCAGCGGTTTTACCGTCGGGACCGGCTCAATCACAGCCGTCGGAGGCTCATTGGGACTCGAGTCCGTAACCGTGACGGTTACGGAGTCTTTTGCACATGCCATGCCGTCACACACCTCCAGTTCGAAAGTGAATGTCTCGTCTCCATTCCAGAGTTTAGGTGCAGTGAATGTGGGATTGGCACTTTGTGAGTTATTGATGTATAACCTTCTTCCGCTTGTTTTTCTCCAGTTGTAGGTGAGAGGTTTCGGCCAGTTGTCGCTGTCCAGTGACCCGGATCCGTCGAGAGTCACGACAGCGGTCTCGTCAACAGTCTGGTCATCTCCCGCATCGGCTACGGGAGGTACGTTGCTGTCTCGGGAAAATATCTTGATGTTGTCGAAGGCAAAGCCGTCGCTGTCAATCGAGACGTCATCATACTGCTGGAATTTCACCATAAGATTGTTATCAAGCTGCAGGTTGTTTGTTTTGATAACCTCCTGCATATCAACCGAGAATTTCTTGTATCTCCACGATATTCCGCCTGAATTCGTGAGGTCTACAACTCTGTACCAGTTGTCGCCGTCGATGCTGATTGCAACACCGTCAGAGTGATGAGATCCTGCAAATGAATCGGGCATGGGTTCGCTTTCATCCCTGAAGTGCTTATGGAAAAATTCGAGAAATAGTGACTTAGAGTTGTCGATGTTGGAGGCGTCCAGGTGTAGAATGGCCTCATTCAGACGGTATGAGCCGCTCGAATCCATTAGCATATGCCGGTTTCCTGCATAGGGATAGTAGCTTGATACGACACGGATCCTTCCGCCGTCTTCCGATTTGAAAATCCACCAGTTGCCGATCTCTTCGGATTCAAAGTCTTCAAAGAAATCTATTTTTGCACGTTCGACGGTAAAGGAAATCTCTATGTCGGATTTAGTACAATCCTCACCATCGCAAACTTCGACTTCAAAGGTGAAGCTTTTATCCAGATATGTGTAATCCGGCTTAAAGGATGCTTTGGAGGAGTCTGCACTGCGGAGAGCGACCGGATCACCGGAAGTCTGAACCCAGCTGTATGTGAGCTGTTCCGGCCCCTTATCCGGGTCATGGGAACCGCTTGCATCGAGTTCGACGGTTTTGTTGACACTGGGCGCCGGAACGGGAGCTATTGAAACTACCGGTTTTCCATTGGGAATGCTGTTTAATACTGTCACCTCGACAATATCGCCGGCACACTCCAGTCCGTCACACACCTCCAGCTTGAACTTCAATTTCTTCTCGGGGTCGTTCCAGAATGATGGTGATTGAAATTGTGCAATCATTGATCCCGAATTCTTCAATTCCACATCGACACCTTCGATCTGACTCCATTTGTAGCGAAGCTGTTCGGGCCAGTTGTCGGGATCGGCGGATTTTATTCCGTTCAATGTGACAGTGGTATTCTCCTCAACGGTCTGATCATCACCGGCTTCGGCAACCGGAGACTGGTTTTCGGCGTGTTTGAAAAGTTCGATTCTATCAAAGGAAAACCCGTCCTGAGGAATGGAAAACATACCGTACTGCTGGAATTTAATTAGTGTTTTTGATGAAAAGGAGAGTCCGTTTTTGGAGAGAGTGTCGTCCAGTCTCGCCCTGAAGAGGGAATAGCGATTCGTCTCCTGATTATCCACAAAGGATGTGACCTTATACCAGTTTATACCGTCGACACTAACGGCTATGCCGTCCGAATTGTGAGAACCGGTGAAGTGTTCGGGCATCTCATGATCCTCATCATCAAACTCCTTTACGGCAAATTGAAGGTAAATATCTGATTGATTTTCAAGATTCGCGAATAGAATCAATTCATTCAGGGAGTCGCCGTAGTTGCTGGCCATCTCCAGATGTTTGTTTCCCGAGTAGGGCTGGTTCTCTTCACTTACCGCAATTCTTCCGGCGTTTGTGGAGTGAGAAACCCAGGATTTGGAAAGAATACCGGTTTCGAAATCATCAAGAAAGTCAGTTAAAACGGTATCTACAAGTTTTACCTCAACATCAACCGTCGCACCGGAGCAATCCAGACCGTCGCACACCTCAACCCGGAATGTCAGAGTCTCGTCGGCTGCTACAAGAGGTGCCCTGAAACTTGGATTGGGAGAGTTGTCGTTATGGAGACTAACCTGGGTTCCTGCTGTCTGACTCCACGAGTGGGTGAGCTGTCTGGGCCCTCCGTCGGGATCCTTGGATCCGGATGAATCGAGCATCACCTCTTCCATCTCTCTTACCGATGAACTGCTGCCTGCGTGGGCAACCGGAAGTGTGTTGGCTATTGAGTCGGAGACGACGACGGATACGGTATCGGAATCGCATTTGTTGTTACTGTTACACACTTCAACCTTGAAAATCAGAGTGCTCTCTTTCCATATCGTCGGTGTTTCAAATGAGGTGGTCTCCCCATCCATATCATCAAGGGAAACCATTGGACCTTCGAGCTGACTCCATTTAAAGGTAAGCGGAAGATTTTCCGAATCAAGTGAAGCTGATGCGTCAAGTGTGACCTTCTCGTTCTCATTTGCTTTCTGATCACTCCCGGCATTTGCAACGACAGCTTCGGTTTCAGCAATAACCAAAGAGAGCGTTTCCACATCGGACAGAGACGGATTGCCGTTATCAGTCGCCTTGAAGATAATTTCATAGGTCCCTGCATCGGTAAAAGAGGGAAGCCATGTGAAAATGTTGCCGTTCAACGATGCGCCTTCGGGGAGATTTTCTGCTGTAACTGTTGTGATGTCACCAGGGTTGGGATCTGCTGCTTTTATCTCTATGGTCAGGGCTCTTTTCTCCTTTCCGATTGTTTGAAGTCCGTTAAAATCGGTGCATCCCTCAATAGATCTCCATTTGAGAACCGGAGGAAGGTTTTTGTCTGATCTGTATATCGTATGTGTAACGAAATCCTTCTCGCTTGTCTGTGTTCCGTTGGCTACGGTCAGGGACCATGTAAGGATGAGTGGTGTCTCCCCCTCGGGTTCCGGAGCGGCGTATTCGGGATTTGATGTATCCGGATTTGCAAGCTGCACACTGATATTCGAAGGTGATTCAAGTTGCCAGAGATAGGAGAGTCCGCCCTCCTTTGAATTTCGGCTGCCGCTTCCATCAAGTTTCACAACAGTTCCGGCCGCCAGGGAATCCTGGTCCTTTCCGGCATCGGCTACCGGCTGTTCAACAACGGAGATCGATTTTTCGATGGAATCAACAGCTCCATGGGAATCCACAACCGTAAGTTTTACGGTTTCGTCTCCTCCTCTGAATGTATGGGTCGTAGAGGGGCCGTACTTTACCGTGCCGTCACTGAAATACCAGATGTAGGATGCAATTTTGACATCGTCGGTTGAAGATGATGCGTCAAGTGTAACCGAAAGCGGCGCTTCTCCCCCCTCCGGTGAAAATGTGAAATCGGCCTTCGGAGGAGTATTCATTCCGGGGCAGCTTCCCGATGTTTCCCCTGTAATTTCAATATCGTCGATATTCCATCCCGAGAAAACTTCACTACCGTCGCTTGAGAGAGTCCATTTAATTTTAAAATCCTCCAAACCGGCATGTTCCGAAATGTCGATCTTCACTTCAGACCAGTTTCTCTCACTTGTAGATCCGTTTGAATTCCATACGTTAACGAAACTGGTTCCGTTCCATACGGCGATCTTGGCCTGGTCGTAGTTGTACGATTCCGTATTGAGCCACTTTCGGAAGGAGAGTTCCACTTTTCCTGTAGCTGAGGAGAGATCGATGTCGGATGTTTGAAGGTAGTTGTCCGCATTGTTGAGGTAGTTGCCGTTAAGATTGTTTCCGTACACGTTGTCTCCCGTGTATCCGGATGTCGGATCCGGATTGCCGGATCCTTTCCCGAGCGGCTTTCCGAACTCCCAGTCTCCCGTCGTTGTCCATCCCGGGTTGGAATCGAGCTTTTCGGAAAGATAGGTTTTTTGCTCGCTTTTGCCGGTGGTGAAACTGTAGTGGTTACCGTTGTTGTCCAGGCGGGAGGTGTGGGCCCGCTCATCAGTTGCTGAGAGGGAGAAGAGGTAGTCGGTACAGCCCGAGAGATTCTCCAGCTTGAAGCAGCGGGAAAGCATTTTTTTGTCACTGCTTACTTCCGAAGAGAAGGGAGCTGCAGTTCCATAGCTGATGCGGGCTGTGGCCGGTTCGGATGTGTCAAAGCATATTTCAGCGGATGTAATCGAGATCTTCTTATAGGTTATGTTGGTAATCTGAGGACCTGAGAAATCAGCTACAGCTGTTGCGGTGGTTCTTTCCGATACACCCGATGAGTTGTGAGTGTCGGTATAGAGTGCCGTAATGAGATCTCTGTCCGAAGCCTGCAGAATTCCATCGGCGGAGGGTGAAGAGTTTTGCACTATTTCAATTTCACCTTCAAATATCCCCTTTCCCGGATCTGTTTGATTCAGGGTAACCTGCTCTCCGTCGGACTCCGTCTTACTGGAGATGATAATATCGATGGATGAGAGATCTTTCAGATCCGAATCCGACAGTAATATTTTTATCTTTTCCGATTCAGAGTAGATCTTTTTGTCGAAGACGACGGTTCCCTGAGAGGAGACGGAGCGGATCTCTTCCTGATATGGACGCATGTTGTAATTTGTTACCGTCAGTACTATTTTTCCGCTTGAGGCAACGGGAGATAGAAGATTTACCGTTGTCTGTGCCCCATTTGAAACGGCTCTGCCAAGTACCCTGCCGTTTTGAACGAGTCCTATGAGGGCTCCTTCCGGAGATGAGTACACCGTGAATCTGTCTGTGCCGGGAAGCACCGTGGTTTGATGAGAAATCTGGATGTTTGAAGGACTGACGGGTCTGTATTCCATTTCCGGATCACCGAACCAGTGGAAAAGTCTGTACTCGTACCTGGTGTCTGCGGAATCTCCCTGGTACATATACATGTAGTGTTTTGCATAGTTCAACGCCTCGGCAACTCTGAAACTGTTTGAGTAGGTTGAATCTGAGTGAGACGAATCGTAATCTGGCCAGAAGCTTGTAAAAAGACCGTGAGTCAAGAGGTCGTTGTAACCGGAGTAGCTCACTTCCGAAGCGGCGACAACCCCAACGGCACCGGAATTCTCTTTTCTCAGAAATGTTTCTGCAAAGGTATCGCGGCTGTAGTTGAATTTTCCCGTAAGGCAGTTGATGCTGAAAACAACGGGGGTTTTGCCCGCATTGTTCAGAGAGTTTACATCTCCGACATCAAATTCGGGATCTCCCCAGCCCTGTTCCGCTCCATGATCTCGATGGAGAATCAGTCCGACACCATCGTTTATGTGGTTTATCAACTTGGATGTTGCACTGCTCCCTGAAACAAAAAGAGAACTCTTTTCTCTCAGGACTGCGGAAGGCTGTGGCGGACGGTGAGGGTAGCTGTCCGATCTGAAGCTGTAACTGGAGCAGGTTCTTGAGGGAACAAGTACCGGATGAACTGTGTGATGCTGTGATTTCTCAAGATAGTCGTAGACCGAAAGAGCCGTTTCCATAAACCACCTGGATGCGGTACACCCGTAGTCGTTCTGGATATAGGCCGCAATCAGAGAGTTGCTGTACCAGTTGCCGTCATCCGGATACCGATCGTACTTGAGTACCTTTTCAACGACTCTTTTTGCTTCATCGTCTGTTGAAACGGAGAATCTTCCTACGGTAATGTCCGACCAGTAATCGTTACCGTCGGTCAGTGAGTATGGATGATCGGAATAAAAATAGCTGCCGTTCGAATCCGGTGATACCCTGTTGCCCGGAATCTGCTGGTGATCTCCCACCAGAAGGACATAGGATGGAGCGGGAGACCACGAGTCGTACGCATTTTTTATGTAGTTTTTAATATCGCTTGAACTGCTTCCTATATCGGAGGTCTTTACGATTTTTGTGATGTACCCCTTCTCTTTTTTCCACTCCGCCAGAGGCGCAACCTCATCCACGAAACTATCGTCGGTTATGATGAGATAGTCCGCACCTACAGATCCGTTACGTAGATATTTTCTTGCCGAAACTTTGGGGCGGTCCAACTTTCTGTAGTTTTTTATCAGTCTGAAGGCCTCCTTTTCGAATGAAGGGGAAAACAGCCTGCTGCGTTTTTTGATCTCGCTCTCGTCTTTCTCCCCCTCATATCTGAGGGCGATCTTTATGTTTGAATGAATCAGGATTTTTCCGTCTGCCGGATTGTACTGCACGGGATTGACTTTAAGGAAGAGAACCCTTCTTCCTCTCATGAAACCGGTTTCTCCTATTTCAACAATTTTTTCGGGAAGTAGAGTGTTCTTTCCGTAGCTATCATTATTGATAGTGAACGGCGGTTTTACATCAACTGAGTCAATCTGTGAAGGTTGCTTGGGATAGACTTTTGTGCCCACCGGAAGCTTTGATTCTCTGGTAGTCACATGCAAAACTTCCACCTCGGGAGAAACCCCGTAGGGGATTTTAAGGAAGGAACCCTTGAATGGAAGATCCGGATCTCCGATAGGGGCGGGATGTCCTCCGTCAGCCAAACTGAATTTCACCCACTGCTGCCGGTTTTCTTCAAAATTTGTAATCTCCAGACCCGGCAGATCGATGTCGATTGAAATGAAATTTTGATTCTCTACGATACTCTCTTTGACAGTTTTACCTTCATCGGCTGATTGGCTGAAAGGGTACCACTTGGAGCCGTTTGAGCCGGACAGTACAGCTTCAAGCTCTTTATCTTTTGTTATATCAGTTTGAGTTCCGCAAGCAGTTATGAGAGAAAAGATAAGAACGGAAAAAATAGCGGAAAGAGTCCTCATGTTGTTTTGGCGCCCGAGCATTAAGCCTCCTTGAAAAGTTAAAAGAGAAGATATTTATGATTTCGTTGAAAAAGTCATCACTCGTTACGAAATCGGAATGATCGTTATAAAATCGTTTTAAATTCATCTCAATAGCAACGGCTATTACTCAAAATTGAAAACAATTTTCTCCACGACCCTCCGATTCCTCACTAGAGCGCTATTTTATCAACGCAATCATTTATAGTTTTCAGATCTTCCTTCAATAGTTGCCGTAAAAAACAATATCATTGATATCGTATTATGTATTGTGCGATTTATAAAAAATAGCTAACAAGAACTAAAAAATCGTGAATAGATGTACTGATAATTATAAACGTTGTCAAATGTTTAATTTTTGTGTTTTGGTTTTTATGGTTCACTGTGCTGTTTTGTTTACTTAATAATATTTTACAATCATCGCACATAGAGAATGAAAGGTGACTCATTAGTTACTGTAGTGCTGATATTTAAAACATCACCCAAGTAACTATCAACCGGTACAACAGTAAAATCAGGTTCATACCATCCATATCATCTTTTTTTACTGCAACCCTTTTCTCCGGATAACTTTCTTAAATATCAACGACAACAATTTTAATATGGAAAGTCCGAATAAAATTGAAGAAAATATGATGTTTGTTTTTGCACTCCAATCTGAAAAATTGATGGCGAAGATGACAATAAAATTAAATACGAAAATTAACTCCATGATCTCTTTTGCCGTTAATTTTTTACTGAAATGTAATTTCATAATGTTTGTTGACACAATTTAATCCTTCGAGATGTTAAATAAATAAACGAAAAACCTTATTGAAAAAGTATGTCTACTAAATCTAAATGTCAACTTTTAGTATCGATGGTTTAACGATGAAGAGTAAAATAAAGCATTTTTGACTTTAATTAAAATGATCGAATAAAACTGTATGAATGACACTCCGGCACCCATGCGCTTTACTTTACTTTTTTTATTAAAACAATATTCTCTTTTATGTTTTAAAGTTTTGGATTGGAGAGTTTATGTACGCCATAGAGATAGATGGAGTCTCGAAAACCTTTAAAGGGTTTTTGGGGCGAAAAAAGGTGGAGGCACTTAAAGGTGTTTCCTTAAAGGTTTCAAAGGGGGAGATCTTCGGCTTGATAGGTCTCAACGGAGCTGGAAAGACTACCTTGATAAAGTCTTTTCTCTCAATTATGAATCCCGATGGGGGGGAGATAAAGCTCTTTGGAATGGATCCCGCCTCCCTTGAAGCAAAAAGGAGGGTAGGCTACCTTCCGGAAAGGTTGTCGCTTCCGGCTTTTTATACTCCATACTCATTTTTAAAAACAGTTGCCGCCATCAAGAGGCTGAAAAATCCTAAAAGAGAGGTGGATAGAGTTGTTGAGAGGTTGGACCTCGGCGGTATCAGTTCAAAAAAGATGGGGAAGTTCTCAAAGGGGATGAAGCAGCGTGTGGGAATGGCCGCAGCTCTGATCGGTTCTCCGGAACTTTTTGTTTTTGATGAGCCGACAGATGGAATCGATCCTCTTAGAAGGAGAGAGATCAGGAAAATAGTTCTTGAGGAGAGGGAGAGGGGAGCCACAATTTTTATCAACTCCCATCTTTTGACGGAGACCGAAAAAATTTGTGACACAATCGGAATCCTTTCAAATGGGGAGATTGTAAAGAGCGGAAAGCTTTCTGCTCTTCTTCACGTTGAAAATAGTTGGAAGGTTGCCTTTGAGAGAGTTGATCAATCCGGGGAGAGTTACCTCACAAATATGGGTTTTTTAAGAGCTGGAGAAAATCTCTATGAATTTAATGGAAATTCTCAGGATTTAAACAGCAAGTTTTCAGGTTTTTATGAAAATGGGCTGGTCGTCACCTCACTCAACTCCCAAAAGAGTGAACTTGAGGAGATTTTGGCTGCATCGGTTGATAAGGGGGTGTAGAGATGACTCTTTTTATAGTTGCAAAAGATGTCTTGAAGGAGGCTGTTGCAAGGAAGTGGATTATTGCAACCATGATTTTTTCGACACTTTTTTTAATGGGAGTTATCTTTTTCCTGAAACTTGATGTGGTGGACGGTGTGATGGCCTCCATGAGACTCTTCGGAGATGAGGTTTCAAAGGATATAAAGTCTCTGGATCATATTCTTCTGAACATCTATAGATATACCTCAATTGCAATATTCTATATGGTTTTAATCATGGGAGCCCTCTTTTTCGGGGATTTTGCTCCCAAACTTCTTGAGCCTGGAAGGATTGAGTTTATGATCTCCCTCCCGATTAAGAGATGGCAGCTCCTTTTAGGGAGTTATTTGGGGGTAATTGCCCTGATATTCCTGTTTATTCTCTACTTGACAGGTGGAATAACCGTTATTTTCGGGCTGAAGACCGGTTTTTGGAGTATGAAGGCCATTGAGAGTGGAATATTGGCTCTTTTCGCATTTGTCCCTCTTTATGGCGTGATGGTTTTATCGGCTCTATTTGTCAGATCCGCTCCATTCTCCATAGTTATGGCCTATCTTTTTACGATCTTTGCCTCCGTGGCCTCCCACAAGTCAAGTCTGCTGAAACTCTTTGAAAAAGGGCTCTTTAGAGAAGTTTTCGGATGGCTTATTTCCCTTTTTCCCCCAATTTTTCGACTTCCTGAGCTTATTAATAAGATGGGAGGGAGCTTTACAATCTGGAGCATGGAGTACGGGAAGATATTTTTCTCAATCTTTACCTTTACCTCGGCCCTCCTTTTCATTGCATTTTACAAGTTTCAAAAGGAGGACTACTAGATGAAAAAGAAAAATGGATTATACCTTGTGGCTGCTGTTTTCCTGCTTTTGATCGGTTCTCTTTTGACTTTGGATCCTGAGCCGACTTCAAGGATAGAGATAACCAGGCCGAAATTCAGGAAAAGGGCCAGTAAAAGGGAGCTGAAAAGGGAACAGATGCGGAAAATGGATCTCAAAACCCTTTTTGAAGGAAAGCTTGAAAAGAGAAAAAAGGATCCCTTAAAAGTTGCCCTGTCTGCAACAAAATCAAAGGACTTTATGATTGTTGTTGAGCTCGCTGAACTTGTTGAAACAGAGATCGGCGAGATGGTTGCCCTCTGTTTTTCCGGAAATGATAAGCTAAAAAATATTGAGGAAGAGATAGGAGTTGACCCCTTTGAATCAATAAAGAGGATCGCCGTAACAGATCAGGGAGTTTTCCTCGATGGTGATCTGGAAAGAATGGAAGATAAGATGAAAGACGAAGGGGACGATGAGCTGGAGATGTATGGTGAAAATGGAGTTCTACTCTCTTCTAAAAAGAATAACGCCTCTTTTGCTGTCTGGAATAAAAATATGTTCATCTACTCTCCTAAAAAAGCTCAAGTGACCTCTGTCGTGGATATTTTGGAGGGAAAGGCTCCGGAAGGTGAGGAGCTCTACGAAGATGAGGATGCCTACGGACATATTTACGGTCATATAAAGGGAAAACTTCTGAAAAAGCTCTTCAAGAAGGGAGATAACAAGATAGTTTCCAAGGTTGCAGAGGTTGTCGATAGTTTTAAATTTAATATTGAGGCCGACGACAACGTTGTGATTGTTGCAAAGGCAACTGGAAAGAATAATGAGGAGCTTGACGATCTGGCTCTAATGATTGGAAGCGCTATCTCCCTCTACCGCATGAAATCCGAGGCTAGCGGCGATGAGAAGCTTGCCCAACTTCTCTCCTACACCACCATAAAAAGGGAATCAGGTGAGTTCACAGTTGAAGTTGCCCTTCCAAAGGCGGAGGTGATGGAGATTCTATCCGAGTGCGGTAAAAAAGATTAAATATTTAGAGAGGTTGAATTTTCCTCTAAAATGCCTGATCTTCTCCCTTTTTCTGATAAAACCGCAAAATCTACAAATTCACACCGGCCAAAAAAGCATCAAACTCTTCACAAGAGATGGATCCCTCTTCTGAAGAGCAGTAACAGTTGTCTGCGGATTCTCCATAGACTTCTTTAATTTTTTCCTGATCTGTCGAAAGAGTGACATTGCCCGCAACTTCAAATATTTCACCTGCCGCAAATTCACTATCTACATCATAAAATACAGAAACAAAATGCTTTTCAAAAGATTTATCGATAACAGCTTTCACACAATTTTTGATATAACCCCTGTTTTCAATCTCCTTACTCTCTATCTTCGATATACTGAAAAAGAAATTTCCATTAGAAATGTCCAGTGTGTTACCCCCTTTTTCCTTTAAGTTTTTCAAGGAATCAATTTTGAAATAGGCAACGGAGATGTTGAAGGCATAGTGTTTTATTCCAAGATGGCTGACGTCACCAATGGTTTCAACATAGATGTGATCGACACCGTCAATTTCCAGAACTGATGCGGATGCTTTTTGGTCGTCGACTTCCAGTTTTTCCTTCTCCAGCATAACATTGTAATCTGAAATACCGGGTTTCTCTTTTTCCCCTCTTTTTATAACTTCACCTGAAAATTTAAAGATTGCGTGATTTTCATGATCGTTTTTGTCAAAATTTTCGGGTAATTTGTCCTCAAATCCAAAATTGTTTTCAAGTTCCTTTAAGTATTCATCTTTTGAAATATTAGCTTGATCCTTAAAAAATTTACACCATTTTCCTTCATACTCATCATAAGCCTCATCTGTGAAAAGTTCCTTAATTAATTCCATGTCATAATTATACAGAACATCTAAATTTCCATTTGCAGAAATATTTTCTCCTGCTTCAAAAGTTTCATTCTCACTGTGATCAATGGTGATCAAACTCTCTTTTGAACTGTAGTCAGCGATGGCGTTTACACATGATAGAGCCATTACAACATTATCCTTTCTTATATTAATGACATCTTCCCAGAAAGAGACAAAAATGTTGTTATCACCCGTAAGGTCAATGTTTGATTCACCGATCTTCTTTATCTCTTTCAATTTTTCCATTGAAACTGAAACAGATATTCCGTAAAACCTGTAAAAATTATTTGATTGTTCAAAGATTTTATATCCTCTGAACTGAAGGAATTTCCTTTCCTCAATCTCTTCATCTTCACCTTTATAAGTCTGTATGATGGAATATAAAGAGTTATCAATAAGATAATCATCTTCACCGAGTGTAATCTTGTAGCTTCCCGTTCCTTTTTTGTGATTTTCATAATCTTCCCCTGTGTTTATTTCACCCTCAAATTCAAATTCCAACTTTCCGGTCACTCCTTTTTTTGCATCTTCATCAACTATAATCAGTGTATCCGCATCAGTTGTACCACCGGGCGCAATTGAATCCAGGTCACTTGTTGCGCCACTCCCGGAATCTCCACAGGAGACAAGAAGCATAAATAAAATGAAAACCATCCAAATCTTTTTCATCAAATCCTCCTGAATCTATTAATCTTCTGTTGTTTCACCGGTATAAATACCGACATATTTTATGTTGTCACCTTTATCTTCTGGTGCTTCAAATTCGCCATCAATTTTCACATAAACTGCACCTGCGCTCCTCATTTCAAATCCTTTTCCCTCATAGAATCCTGGCTTCAATGTTTCAAAACCGTCTTCACTATTGAATCCGTAGAGTCCTTCCTCCTCATTTAATAAAAGTGCAAGCCTGAAAGATGTCATGAATTCACCAAAGGTCATCTCCGGATCCACATATTTTTTTACAACATTTTCAATTGCCTTATAATCGTTGTTTTCATCTTCAATAACTTCCTTATAAATTTGAGGTCCCTGACCAGCCTGGAGTCTCACATATTGAAAAAAGAGGTAGGAAAGTGTGTAGTTTGCAGTGGAGTCATTTCCCCAGTCAAAAAAGATAAGGGACTGCCCGTTTCTTATGCTGGTTGAATAGTTGAAATAGTCACGATAATGCTTTGCAAATCCACCGTAAACTCCTTCTGCAGATGTCGAAAGCCCTTCTCCAATCCAGTGCTCGTAGTGTCCGTTCTTTTCAACCAGAAATTCATGCCCGGCATGGCAGAGATGCTCAAACTCATGGGTAATTATACCCTTATAATCAGACTTGACGTGATCCACATGGATGATATCCATTCTGTTTGATCCTTCCGCGTCAAAGAGATTGTTTTGATTGTAATAACCGCCACCCGGTAAAAAAGTATCAAAAAGGAAAATGTCAATTTTGCCGTTTCCGTCAACATCACTTGGTGCACTGAAATTTTCAGATATTTTTCCATAGATAACATCGTCGAACTCTGAAGAAAGATCCTCTGCAAGCTCTTTGTCAATCATCTCAGGATCCTCTGCCCAGATGTTGCAAAATTTGCCGCTTTTTTGGAGTGTTAACTCAAGTTTTCCATCTTCATCAATGTTCTCACCCTCTACATAAAAACGCTTTCTATCGCCCTCCATTGGAATTTCACCTTGAGGCTCACCAATAAACGGAAGGGGCTTTTTCTTTGAAAAAGCAAACATTTGGGGAATATCCAGCGGCATCATATGCTCAGCTGTTGACAGGGCGTTCACATCTGTTCTAGATGGCATCTTGTTTCGAGTGAAGGGAAAAATCTTTTTTGCATCAAATGTGCCTGTAAACTCTCTTTTAGCCATTTCAGTGGATTCATTACTGATCAATAGGACATTTCCTTTAAATACCGGACCTTCAAAATCAAACCTTGAAATACATCTCTCTCCTTTTTCAACAACAAATCCCTTTTCACAAAGACATTTGTAGCTTCCTTCGAGATTGACACAACGAGCCTTGTCAAAACTGCAGAGAGTTTCATCCTCCTCGCACTCGTTAATATCAACACAGGCACCATTTTCGTTTTCTCTAAATCCATTTTCGCAGATTGTAGATTCCTTGTCGCCATCAGATAAAGTTTGATTGTCTCCCTGTTCATTATGCTGCTCTGAATCTGAACATGAGATGGAAAACAGCAGAGAAATCAAAATAGCCAATGCCTGAAATTTAAATAGCGTCATACTCCTATTCTCCTGATGGTTAATTAATAAAAGACAATACGCCTCAAAAATAAATGAGATAGCACTTGTTAAAAGCAATTTTTAGGCCCGTGTTATTGTTTTAGTAATTACAGGAACATGTAGTTTGGTTCATAGCCGTAGAGAGGTTGCATGCAACGTCTTGAATCGCGTAGGGGCGTTTCGCTGGAACGCCCTTTCCCGGATAAAACTGGAAAACCTTCGTATAAGGTAAAAGTAAAATTTTTAAATCAACACCGTCCAAACCGTCCATGACAGTGAAAGAATTGTTGCGGTGTGTGTAAACGTACCGATAGGATACAACCCCCCCCCAAGGAACTTGAAATGGATGACACTCGTCATGTAAATCAATAGGAAAATACAAGCAATAAAGTTTCTCGCTGCCGATTCTAGCCACGTATTTAGTTAGAAAACATCAAAAAAACAGCTTTAGTGTTGGAAAAACAAAAAACATTGATTTTACTGATAATTATTCAGTTCTAAAAAGTGAGAAACCTCAAAAATATAAAAATGCTGCCTTGACCCCCTTTTGTTTTCTATCGACAGTATTTGATAATAAATACCAATACGCTGAAAAATATTTTATATATTTATATAAATCATTCTTTCATCATGGAGGAGAATAATGGATTACAGAGAGTTAAATAACGAAACATTGCAGAAAGTTAAAGAACGAATCCTAAATGAAGGAAGAAAACTTGATGCGGAGGCTTTAAAGCTGGAATTCGGCAATACAGATAAACATGATTATATAAAGGAGCTGATTCTTTTTCAGAATGATGATGGAGGTTTCGGCAATGGGATAGAACCGGATTTCATTTTTCCCAGTTCGTCACCAATGGCAACTAGTATTGGACTTAAATATCTAGAAAAAATTGATGAAACCATAAAGGGAAGGGAGATGATTAAAAGAGCGGTTGAGTACCTGGAAAAAGAATATAATTATGAGGAAAAAAGATGGTATTCTGCCGGCAAAAGTCTAAATGATTTTCCGCATGCACCCTGGTGGAATATAGATGAGGAAACAGGGAGAAATTGTATAGACGCTAGCTGGGGAAATCCTACAGCGGAACTGGCAGGGTATCTATATAAATACAGAGAATATACTGTGAAAATTGATGCAAAAAAATTGGTAGCGGAAGCAGTCCGAAGATTAGAAGAGAAAAAACAGTTCACATCAGAACATGAGATCTACTGTTATATAAGAATGTATAATAGGGTGCCGGAAGAATTTAAAAAGAGAATGAAGGAGCCTATAACAAGAGCAATTGAGGGACTCATAAGTACAGATCCAAAAGAATGGGACCAATATACGCCAAACCCTTTAAGATTTATAGAAAAGGAATCAAAAGAGTATTTTGGAATAAGCATGAACCTGATTAATAAAAGTCTTGATTATGTTATAAACAAGATGGAAACAGAAGGTGAGATTAAGGTAAATTGGGAATGGGGGCAGTATGAAGATGAATGGAATATTCAAAAAAGAAATTGGATAGGGATCATAAATTTGAATTATCTGGTAATATTGAAAAAATTCAATAGATTAAGGGGGGATTGATCCTGTGCCTTGAGTGAAACCTCGGCACCAGCCTTTTCAAGCTGAAGTTTCATTTCATCGGCAATCTCTTTTGTCTGATTGAGCTTAATTGCTACCGGTGCTGATTCGACAAGCTCTTTGGCCTCCGCGAGACCAAGACCTGTTAAATTGTAATCGATTGATCGGCTAAATTGGCTACGATAAATTATTTCAAGTTAGATTGGTAGCCGAAATGGAATTTTCACATTTCATAAAATTGTGTATAGACGTTGCATGCAACGTCTTGAATCGAGTAGGGGCGTTTCCCTGATAAAACCGAAAGATCTCCCGAATCCACACCGTACAGAATGTCCAATACGTCCATAAAATCCATTAATGGATAACTAAAAGTGTATATCGTCGAGTAGAGCAAGCATCTGAACCGAACAATAAAAATGTTTATCTGCCGCCTCGACCCCTGTGCGTGTTTGCCGCCCCGCCCCCCCCCTTGGATTTTTGGTAAAAAAAGCACGAAAATGCATTAACGTGCGCAAGAAACTTGACCTATGCGCATGGCTGCGGTATAGTGAGTCGGAATTTTTAATATAAGGGAGGGTTAAATGGCGTTTAGAGCAAATGAGTCTGCAGCATCCAAATTGGAATCGGCAAAAAACTATTTATTACCAAGGACTATTAAACAAGAAGAGAGAAAACAAGCTGAAAAAAAGATCCTCGAGATAGTGGATGAATATGGACCTGTTGTCGATGCCTATCCCTCTTGGCATCCTCTGGTTACTAATATTCAAAATGCCTGTTATCCACAAACTATTCCAAATAAAGAGTGTGGCTATGAAGGTTTAGATCACACTATTTATTTTGCTAATGCATTTATAACGTGCCCTTATGGTAATGGCAAGGAGGTTCTTAATTCAGTTGGTTCATTGCAATATAATCCTGCAGCGAAAATTTATGCGGAGAGGCTTAATGTCCAATTATATGATCCTAAAGCCAATCCTATAATTGTTTGGTGTGAGTGGTCTCATAGTATAGGTAAATACAAAATGATTCCCACATCAGTTGCATTGCCGCTTATGCTTCAGAAAGAAATACCATGTTGGGAATGGTCAGAAAGAGGTGAGACCTGGGAAACAATGCGGCCCTATTTTTTAGGTTCACCTCATGGGAGCAGATCTTCGCTATTTGTGAACCAAGAAACAGGCTTAGCGATGAAGAAAGTTTGGGATATCCTTTTAAAAGCTGAGGTATTTGGACCTATTAAAAATTAAAGGAAGAATTAATTCAAGCTGGCTTTAAGAGGGCACCGTCTCAGCATTTTATTTGAGAAAATATTAAAAGAAAAAATCTTTAATGGGTGACTAAAAGTGTATAAATGCCGCCCCGACCCCCTTCGTGTTTTTAGGAAATAATAACCAACCCGGCACCAGTAAATTCTTCGATTTCACACCGTCCAAACCGTCCACCATGTCCATAAAGTCCACAATCGAGAAATTGTAGCGACCCGGCGGGGCGCCCTCTTTTTGGTGCATTTATAAGAATACCGAAGGAAAAATCTTTAATGGCCAACTAAAACTGTAAAAATGCCGGACCGACACCCATGCGCCATTCGTGTTTTCTGACTTTCAAGGGAATAACTGTCTCTAATGCGCTTTTTAAAAGGAATTTTTGGGAAAGTTTATTGACTAACTACTCCATGCAACATATTTTGGTGTTTGGAATAAAAGTTCGGATGGAATTGAAGGAGAATAAATTGGTTCGGAAAATAATCAAGTTGAATTGGATTTTGATATTGTGTGTTTTTCTCTTTGTTGCAATGAAAGGCTATCTGATGATGTCGAGAGCAGAAAATCTTAGAGATTTGATAACAATGAACAATCAAAATTATAAAATTGAGTACAAAGGAGTTGAAAAGGATGTACGGGAAGGTAACGTCAAATTCACAGATCTCCAGATAAAGGGTGTAAATAAGAATTCAGATGTTACGGTAGAAATAGAAGAAATACAATTGATGAATTCTACATTTAAATCAGGGGGAGTCTTTTCGAGTTTATCAATTTCTATGAAAGGCATTAAATTCAATAGTGCAGATGTTCTGAACATATACCCGGATCTTAAAAAATATGAATATCCGGAAAATGTAAATCTGAATATCGATCTCATGTACAAGTTTGACAAAAAGAAAAAAGAGCTGTTGGTTGAAAAAATGGTTGTTGAAATAAACAACAAATCCATGTTTGTTTTTAACGCAAGGTTCGGAAATGTAGAAAGTTTTAACGGATTGAAATCAATTGGTAAATGGAAGTGCATTGAGGGAGATATTTCATATTTCGATAGTGCATCAAAGCATAAAGTATTGTTGACTGCAGCCAGGGATTTTGGTGGAGATGTTTCAAGTTCAGAATCTTTAATTAAAGAGTTTAAGGATACTTTATGGAATAAAGAAAAAAATGAACTACTTAGGAAAGAATTCATAAAAAAGTTTTCAATGCCTAATTCATTCTCGATTAGATTTTATGAGGATCCTGATATTGATCTTAAAACAAAAAATAACAAAAGGTGTCCTGAAAAATCCGGATTGCATTACGAAAGTTTAGGAGATGCAATAAACCTTAAAATGGCCTTTGAGAATAAATGGTTAAATTTGTTTGTCACCATTACGGAACCTGTTGAAAAGATAAAAAGTATTACCATACAGAAAGGTGTTCTATAATCCGGGCGTTGAATACCGGAAAAGAGATCCCCTTGGTTTTTATGCTTTGCCGAAACCAAGAAGGTGCCAGGAACCAATCTTGCCTATCGGTGTGAGCAGCGGCGAAGAGCCGTGTGCGGGAAAACCGCAGGCACGGTTTTGTGAGGGGGCGAGCAAATGCCATTTTTTCAGAAATGTGGTGCCTTTTGCAGAGAGTTCCTATTTATGATGTAAAAATCGTAATGAAACTTTTTACCACTTGGAAAAATTTGATCTGTATCAAGGGGATGAACCAGGGCACTTCCCTTAACTACATATATAAATCCATTTTTCTCAACTAGCTTAGTGGATCTCACAAGAACTTTTTCTCCATTGTGATTAAATTCTACGGGAGCTGCATATCCAATTTGTACGGAGGGGGGATCCTCCGGATTTTTGTTATCCATATAACAGTGAGTGGGCATACAGTTCTCAGGAACTACTTGCTTTGATTTTATCTCAGGAACAAGAGGTGACGGCCATACACTTACATCGCCTGTTCTATCAGTAGCCGTATCTGTAACGTTTTTGGCATAAACAGAAAACAATGCCTCAGCCTCATCTCTTATAACTGTGAAATCCCTTGAGACATATTCTCCCTCCGGTGATCCGTAGAATCCGTAGCGTTTTGAAACTTTAAGCTTTTTACCGATAAGTTTTTCTTCGGTAAATAGCTCAGAAGGATAATTTACAAAAACAATGGAGCAACGGGAAGCTTTCGGATTATATTTACCGGTTGGGTGTCCAATGAGCATGGTTTCATGATACACCTCGTGATCAATGTGTTTAATTCTATCAATAATGAAACTATACTCTTTCCTCATTTCGTTGTCTTGATAATCACAACCAGACTGTATTGTCCAATTTTGATAATCAAAAGCTGTTAGTGAAGGACATACTTCATTTCCTTCCCTTTTGAAAGCTATTCCATCGCAGAGATCATCAAAACTTTCAGAATCATAATCTTCATCTGGTTGCATATCATCTGAGTCTAAACCATCTGTTTTATCCAAATCCTGAATGGTATTGTGGTTTGAATCTGAGCCTCCTCTACATCCGAATAACAAAAAAAATATTACCGACAAACAAAACATCTTATTCATCAACAACCCTCTACTTAATATAAAGTCCGTCATCAGTGACAATATAGTCGATATCTTTCTTCAATCTTTTTTCTCCAGTTTTTTGATATAGGCTTCTTTAACAGAATTCTTTATCTCATCTGTATAGTAGATTTTATGGATTTCTTTTTTTTCAGCAACAATCGATAGATTTTCCTTGGAATGTTTACTTCTGTCCTATCATATAAAACCAGTGCGTTCTGCAACTAATTATGGCGTCCAATTCAAAGTCAAAAAAGATCCGGATTAAATTTATGCTTGTATTGATTAAAAAAATATCTAATGAGACACAATAGATGAGAGAATGTCGAATTTGCAAAATGAGATGACGTAAGAAAGGTTTGGTTGTTCAAAATATGAAATTTATCTTTATACTGAGACTTAGGTAATTATTATTTGAGTATTCTAGATGTAAAATATTGTATATTATTAATTGAAATGTGATGCCATATATGTAAAATGCTATTCAAAATAAACAGCCAGGTCTGTTATAAAGTAGGTTGTTTTGGGTATACAACTGTTAAAGAAACTAAATTTGTAGGAGTGGTGCTCTATGAAAAAATTTACTCTCTTATTATCCATTTTATCTCTGTTGTTTATACTTTTATGCTGTAATAAAGAAGAAGATTCATTTGGGAGAGACATAGGCAAAGAAGTGACGGATCAAGTTGCTGACAAAGATAAAGATAAGGATAAAGATAAATGGCAACCAAAAGTTCAAGAAGCTACAGAACTTAAACTGGTGGAAAAATCAAAAATTATGGTTCCAGAAGCTGGAATAAGGACAGTAATCAGCATAAAAAAAGATAATGGAATGCCTGTTGAAAATCTCTCAAGGTCAGACATAAAGATCCTAAATGACAAATCCGGTACACTTTTCTCAGAGGGTGGCGGAGAACCCGAATTTTTAGTTGCATCCGACAACTCGTTTTACACAATTATCACACTCGAGATGAGCTCATCTATATTTGCTGCAGGAGTTGAAAATAAAGTTGGGGACGCAGCTAAGAGTTTTATCAAGTCCATGGTTGAAGAGAAGAAAGGTAAAAAGAAACATAAAGTTGCACTGTATGCTTTCGGATCAACTTCGGAAAGTGGACTCGTCCAGTCGTTTACAGATGATCACAATGTTCTAAATAGAAAAATTGATGAAATCATTGCATACGGTGCGAGAGGAGGATGCAACCTTTATGGATCCTATGTTGACTCGCTTTTAACATTGGATTATATGGTACCTGAAAATGAGGTTGTTACCAGTTCAATGATTATTCTCGCAGACGGAACGGATGAGGCGGGAACGAAAAGTGAACTAGATGCTATCATCGCAAAAAGAGAGGACGTTGAAATATATGTTGTTGGAATAAAAGGAAACTATGATGAGAGCAAAATCAAGAAGCTGGCTTCAAATAGTTTCCACTATTTCAGTTCAACTTCAGACGAACTTGAAACAACGTTCGGGAAGATAGCCGATATAGCCGAGTTGCCGGCTAAATCCAATTATATTATTGGATTATGTACCTCAGTTGAAGCAGAGAGCTCATTCACAATAACTGCTGAAAAAGAGGGCCTAATAGGAGAGTTAACCGTACACTATGACGGAGAATCCGTGTACGGCTGGACAGGTAATGTTTCAAAATGTGACGAAAAAGAACTCACAGATCCGTGTGGAGTCAAAGATTGCGGTAACAGCACGATTCCGGGAGTCAGTTGCGGAACATGTGCAAACGGCATGCTATGCGGTGAAGATCAAATATGCTACGACCCATGTGCTGAAAAGGAGTGTGGAAGCAGTGAGGGAAAAAATTGTGGAACCTGTTCAGATAACCGCTACTGTTCAAGTGATCAGAAGTGTGTGACTGAATCCGAGTTTTGTAACGGAAAAGAGTGTGGAACAGTAACACTTGAAAAAGGAGCCGAAAGTGTCACTGTTGTTTGCGGAAAAAATGAAGGAAAGTGTTCCGATGAGAATTTTTGCAACTCCAACAACAGTTGTGAAGCTTATGAAGAATACGGAGACTATCTGATAGGTGAAGGAGTTGTAAAATTAAAATCTACAAATCAAGTATGGTTGAATGTACCTCTTGGAAAAACTAATTTGAGTACCGCTTCAAAATTCTGTGAAAACCTACATTTTGCCGGCTATTCGGATTGGCATCTACCCAGCATATCAGAATTTAGAACAACTATAGTAGGGTGCTCTAGGACTGTTACAGGAGGGCGTTGTAAACTCACTGACAGTTGTCTGACATGTTACAGTTACCCAGAGTGTGAATGCGAAAGAGAAAATGGACCGGGAGAAAACGGTTTCTACTGGGAAGCGGGGATATGGGATTACAGAGGAAACGAATACGGTTCTTATGATTCTGCCTATTTTTGGACATCCTCTGTTCGACCAGACACTCAAAATAATCAATGGATTTTAGAATTCAACAGTGCAAGTATGGCAACCGATTCACCCACCAAAGAGCACTACGTACGATGTGTGAGATAGTTGCACCGAAGCGTGGAACGATTGCAGAGGTGTGTATAAATGCACCGATTGGAAAAAACAACCTCCAAAGAATATTGTAGCTGCCCGTTAGATCGCTCTCTTGTTGTTGCATTTATAAAAATACCGAAGGAAAAATTTTTAATGGCCAACTACAATTGTAGAAATGCCGGCCCGAACTCATGCCTGCTTGTTTTGTATTGACTCGTTAAAGGTTGATTGTATAATTGTTTTGTTTTTAAGATAGTCAATTGTTCAGGAGTGAATTTGACATATATAAAGAGGTTTGAAGCAAAAAAATCCGAGATAGCAACTTACAGATCTTCGTTTTCGGAAGTTGAAACTGAATTTTTGAAATCAATATTTCAACCATATGGAATAGAGCTTTATTTCGAAAAAATTGAGTCAATAGGGTTTTTAGTAAATTTTCCAAAGAGACTAAAGGTATCTGTCCTGGAAAAAGATTACTCTACTTTTCAGGAAATTCTTGAAGGTCAGGATCACTTGAATCACATCTTAAAGCAAAAGGATATTCGTCCCGGCAGCCAACTGGATGAAGAATACAACCTGTTCAGTGATGGCGAGCGAAGAAAAGCTAAACTGGTTTCTAAATTGCAATATTTGAATATACTGATATTTATGCTGACAGCTGTTTCAAGCTTTGGTTTTTATGCTGTTGTGGGGAAAAATGTTACCTCTATAAGCGATTTTCCGTATCTGTTTACATTTATTTATACTTCTATTACGTTCTATGGGGCTCGAAGTACAGCTAAGTTCATATTGGGAATTTCCTCAAGTTCCACCACAATTGCCTCAATTGTATTCAATGTCGCATCTTTTCTATTCTTTATTCATGTAAACTGGAAATACCTCAATATTTTCTAAACATGAGCTGGGAAACCTATCTCTTTCAGGTTGGGTTCGCGGTGCACCTTCTAAATGTCAATTTCAAATAATTCTCTTTTGATAAAATACTTTATCAACACCTGGAAGTGGATAATCCTTATAGCGTCCAGTGTCATTAAAACCAATTTTCTCATAAAATCCAGGGGCCTGAAATGTATAGGTATCGAGAAAAATATTTTCGATACCTAGAATTTTTGCTTCCGACTCAATCTGCTTGATTAACTTTGTTCCCATTCCTTTACCACGAATCGATTCACTCAGCCACAGATAGGTTATATGGCAGGTTGTGAACAAAAATTTCCCCGTAAGACCGCCAAGGATATTAGTCTTTTGATCCCTGACAAAGAGACCGAAACTATTCTCTTCAAGATCGGGAAAGTGCGGTTTGTTGAATTCCAAAAGCCCATCATAAATTGTTGAAACATCCTCTTTAGATGGCGAAAACTTAAAATCAATTTCCACGTTGGTTCCACTCCTTTCTTCTTAATAAAAATATTCCAGTTAGCATTTGTGAATCATCCGCGCCAATATCAAAATATGCTGCGAAAAAAAGAAAGCAGTCTGTGTCCCACAACGCGTAAGCGAAGAATACGGGATCAAAGACTGCTGAAAAAAATCATACTATAAATACGGATGTTGTCAACGAATAGATGAAAAGTTATACATTTGGGACTTGAGTTTTAAGGGAATAACTAACCCCCTTGGGTTTCTCTTGCTCTACTCGACGTGCGTCATTCATTCATTTAGTTAGTTTTATATTTATTTAACACTTTCTCAAATTTCTTTTTTATCTCATCTTCGGCTTGGATAGTAACAATAACATCATAGTTGCCTCCAAACTCAGCAGCTATAGGATTGAGAGGAAATAATCCTCTGACTAGGCGTCGTGAACATAGGAGTTGAAATTGCTTTCCTGTTATTGAGAAGTCGAGTCCACATGTAGTAAACCCATTTGGTATTATTGTTTCAATTTGATAATTTTCATCAAGTTCACGAGACTTTTGAAAAATATCTTCAATAACATCAGGAATTACTGTTGTTAGCGTTAAACTCCATCGACTTTGATCAATGATTTCACCATTCTTGAATGCAGACCAATTAATTGTTTTGGCTGTTTTTGTAGCTCTAGCTTTTATTATCATTTTTGCTCCTAATAGCAATTGATTAGTTAATTTCTTTAGATCTCATTTGGAATAATGAATATAAAAAGCTTTTTGCCTGCCACTAGTCCAATAGAAACTATTCTTCAAAAAAATATTTTAATATTTATAATCGTATTTTCAATATAAAACTTGAAACTTATAAAAATTAGAAATGAACCTGAAGTCGAGTAGAGCAAGCATCTGAACCGAACAATAAAAATGTTTATCTGCCGCCTCGACCCCTGTGCGTGTTTTGAATAATTTTGATACCATACTGTGTCTATATAAAATAACAACTAAATAAATTATGTTTGTAAAATAGTCGGCAAAAAAATATTGTTCGATCAACCGTCCATTCTATGATATTAAGTTTTGTTGACTGTATAAAAAATTAGGTGCCTTGTGTTTGCATTTTCTTATGTTATTTGATTAGATGTTGAATTTGTGTTATATAAATAAAGTTTCTGTGGAATAAAGTGGAACGTTAAATGGAGATACATCCTCGCACTGTTTTAGCGGCGAGAATTCGCTTGGCATTGATGCCTGTAGAATTTGGGATTGCCGGGCTAACGGTTTACGGTCTGATAACAATGCTGTCTAAAATAAGTGGTTTAAGCTATAAAGAACTTTTTAGTTTTGACGACTTATGGCCTCTTGTTGTCTTTTTACCGGGATTCTTTTTTGGACTGATTTTAGGTTTTATATCTACAAATTGTTTGTCATTTTTAGTCCCTCCGATACGCCGTGTCTTTGAAAGCGAGATTAGCCAAACCGGCCGTCCGGGATTTGGGAAAGCTGTAAAAGATCTCAGTAAGGTTCTGGCAGTTTTGGGAGTTGTCACAATTATTGGGTCACTGTTATTTCTTTTTGTATCTAAACCGTAAATGAGTGATTGGGAAATGAAAAAAATTTTAAAAAAGTTAAAGTACAGATTGCTGTACGGAAGAGTAAAATCTGATTTTGTACATGTTTCAATTATTGCCGGTTGTATTGTAGGAAATTTGCCTTGTAGTTATAAATGTCCTCCGGGAAAAGCATATCTTGCTATGAAAGCATGGGTGAAAGACTTTGATTCCTCTGCAGACCTGTTGTCCGTATTAGGGAGGGATATCGGATTCAGGGTTGAAGGAAAAATAGAAATATATAAAACATATCCCGATAGCCCCCCAAAAGAGTACCCCTACGGATATGATATAAATTTTGTTCCCTATCATGGTTAAGAACGGTTCTCTTCTGATTGAATATATCGGTACAGCAAATTAGCTGCGTTAAGATTTTAGCCGCAGAAAACGATTTTTAATTTGTTGATAGTAAATGGAGATTCAATATGGAAATAATTGGAAGATATAATTCGGTAGAAGTATTTACTGATCAGGTTGATAACGAAGCTTTGCGGCAGATATATAATCTATTGAATAATCCCGGTTTTGCCGATTCTAAAATTGCCATCATGCCAGATGTGCATGTTGGAAAGGGATCTGTGGTCGGATTTACAATGACATTTAACAAATACATTATTCCAAGTGTTATCGGGGTTGATATCGGTTGCGGAATAGATGCCTATAAAATCGGAGATGTAGATATCGATCTGCAACAGTTTGATGAATTTATAAAGACCAATATCCCTTCAGGACGGCAGGCCAACACTTCACCACTTAAGAAATATTTCTCACCCTCGGACGAACTGTTGAATGTAATCAAAAAAACCTGTCCGGATGAAAAGAGCAGGGTAATCTGTAGTGTAGGATCTCTGGGGGGAGGGAACCATTTTCTTGAGCTGGAAAAGGATGATGAAGGAAACATCTGGTTGGTGGTTCACAGTGGTAGCCGCAATTTTGGATTACAGATCTGTCAGTACCATCAGGCGCAGGCGAAAAGATTTATCAAAGAGCAGTTCGACGGGGCTGGAGCCTATCATGGAATGGAGTATATGACCCTGGAGGGAGGTGGGTATGAATACCTTGAAGACATGAAAATTGCCCAGGAGTATGCACAGATGAACAGAACGGTCATGTGCCGTGTGATTATCGAAGAGTTCTTCAAAAAGAGGCTTTCAGAGTGCGAATGCATTTCAAGTATCCATAATTATGTTAATTTTGAAGATAACATTATTCGCAAGGGAGCTATTGCCGCTTCGGCGGGAAAGAAGGTGATCATACCAATGAATATGCGTGACGGTTCAATTGTGGCAACAGGAAAGGGAAATCCTGAATGGAATTTTTCGGCACCTCACGGAGCGGGAAGAATGCTCTCAAGAAGTGAGTCGAAGGATCTTGTCTCATTGGAGGAGTACGAAGAATCCATGAAAGGTATCTACAGTTCCTGCATAGGGCGATCAACAATTGACGAGTCCCCGATGGTGTATAAACCAACCGCGCAGATAACAGGATTGATTCAGGATACTGTCGATATAAATTGTGTAATGAAACCGATATACAATTTTAAGGCTGGTGGTTGTTAATTTTATGTCTTTTAAAAAAGCGGAAATGGTTCTTAACCAGATTCTTTCTGCTAATTTATATAAATGTATAACGATAGGGGATTGGTGGGGACTGTCCTTCAACGGGTACTGGCTCCAGGCGCAGGATATCATTTCGCCAGAAGAAGATTATCTTAACAGTATACTTGAAAATACGGTTCCTTCGATTCTTGATGGAATTGATCCGGAAAATGTAGCTAAAAGTATGATTGTTCAGAGAAATATGCGAAAGGAGATTATTGGTTTTGAGCTTTTAAAAGATTCGTCGTTAAAATTGATGTTCGAAGGGAATAGAGAGATGACTCTGACGACATCGACAGAAATTGTGGATTGGCAGTGGTGTTTTAACAGATCAGGAAGTGATCCGTATACTGATTTTTCAGTGGCTTGTTTTTCAGTGGGAGATATAAGAGTTTCGGATGTGATGTTGTAGGAAGCAACAATGAGAAATGAAAATCTTTTACTGAAAATCAATTTATGTGCCCGAACAATTGGAATACGCCTTTGGAGGGTCACGCCTGACCCTCGTGCGCCACTGAATTCGCGAAATTAAAAATAACGAGACCGCAATAACGGTATTCTTGACCAGATTATTTTTTTTGAGAGCGATTTATCGTTTATTTTCACTAGGATACAAATAATTTGATCGATTCAGCGGCTGAATGGGCGACGATAATTTTTTTGAAGTTAGATTGGAAACGGAAATGGGATTTTCTCTTTTAATAAAATTGTGCAAAAAACCACCCACCGTAGAGACGTAGCATGCTACGTCTCGAAAAACTCTCCGTGAGCGAAAGTATTGTGTATTGTAAAAAGGTATCTGGTGTTAATGAATTATTAAAAATGTATATCTGCCGCCCCGACCCCGGTGCGCTCCTTTTTTCCATCAAGATCAATCCCGACTATAGTGTAAACTGGCCGATTTTTCACCTGATTTGCTGATTTCAAGTTGTAGAAAGTAGCGTCAATGAAAATAATTGGATAAACCTGCGCAAGCTGCCTGTGCTGCCATTCTCGAGCCATTTCTATTACTTTGTCAGTAACATTACTTATGAATTCAGGAGAAACGTCAATCCCGTATATCTCATGTAAATGGTCTTGAATATCCCTGTATGACATCCCTCGTCCATACATTGAAATTATCTGTGATTCCATCCCGCTAACATCAGTCTGGTTCTTTGCTATAACAATGGGATCAAACTCTCCTTTTCTGTCACGAGGTACCTTTATTCGTGCTTCTCCGAGGTGTGTCTTAACCGTCTTCTTGCTGTGTCCGTTTCTGGCGTTTGTTGTATTTTTGTTAGCTTGGTCATGCTTTTCATAGCCGAGATGATTAGTCATTTCTCCTTCGAGGAGTGCACTATACATCTTGCCCATCATTTCTCTTGTTACAGCAATTATGTCTTCATGTCCTTTAACATTGAATTTTTCCATCAAGGATTTAAGGTCTTTGTCCGTAAAAGTCATTTTTTCCTCCACTTGTTTTTACTTCCTATATCAAGTTAGAGGAATTTACACAATTTTTATGATAGTCCCGATTTTTGTACTTATTTCTTCAAAACACTTTATATAAAATCGATCTCTTAGTAGAAATGACGAAAGCAAAAGTTCATATATAGATCCGCTTATTTTAGTTTTATTAATTTCTGAGAATATTGGAGTGCTATATTTTTCTGCTTTTTCTAAAGAGTAATAAGAGTCAAATGTCTGGAAAATTGCATCATGCTCATATGTGAATGTTGCATCATCTTCAATCACATGAATGTATGATAGGGTTATATCTACTGACTTTAATTCATTGGAAATTTCTTTGTAGAATCCAGAGTCAAAAAACTTGTGTGCTATATACAACAATAAGCCAGCTATTTGACTTGATTTATTGTGAATATATTCAAAACCATCTAAATATTCAGAGATTATTTGGGCTACCTCCATAGAACTATTTGCCCCAACAGTACACAAACCAATATCTTGGTATCTATCACAAATAAAGAGTGTTAGATTATTAATATATTTCTTTAGTAGATCAAAGTTATCTGTTTTTATTAAAGCCAAACTGATAAGGAATAATGATGTCATGTAATTATCGCTTATAGTATAAACAATACCCGGTTCTTCAATTATTAATTCTTTAATTCTCATAATTGATTTTTGTTCATCAAATAAAAGAATATCTAAGGACAGTATTTCTCCAAATCTCAAGCAATTTTTTGGATATTCGAAAAAGGAAATTTCACTACCTTTAGTTAATGCCAAAGATTCTCTCTTTTTATATCCCTTATTGTAGTACTCTATTCCTGCTTTAATGAGGTCTTTTAAATTTGTATCATAAGAGTCCTTATATTTTTCTATGAGATTGTATTTCTTAAGGAACCTATAAAGTCCTATTTGAAACACTATTGCGTAATAAAAGTTTTCATTCTTCAATAATATATGAACAAACAAAGAAGACTCTAGTAATATATTTATCTCATTTCTGTTGTATTCTGAATCAGATAGCCAATCATATGTGTATTTTTCAATAATATACCAGTCTAACTCTTCATCGCCCTCTGTTATAGACAACATTTTAAAGAAGTTTACAATTTTACTGCTTTCAGCATTGTCATATAAGTATTGCTCTACAGAAGATGAAAAAATATCCTTTATAAGAGTATCGAAATCCCAACACTCAACTTTATTTGAATTAAGTGTTTTCTCAACATAATTATTAAATTGAGTGAATGCTGCTTGAGTTGGGCTATTTAAGCGACCCGTTGTAACAAATATTACTCTATAATCTATATCAATATCTAAATTAGGATGACTTGACTTTTGTGTTATAGCTTGTATCAATTGAGGTGTTACTTCTCTCCTGAAGATGTTAAGATCAATGTCTTTGGCTTTAACTTGAATTGCAAATTGGATATTGTTTTTTTTGCATATGAAGTCTTTTCCGAATTCAATATTACCATGCGTAAAATGGATATCAGAATAACCCTTTTTTTCTAATATGCATTGAAAAAAACTAAAGAAGTTAATCTCTGAAACTGATTTTAGATAGTTTTCTATAGCATTTCTTAGCAAGATGTTCCTCTCTTTTTTTACATATAATGTCTTTTTCTCTTTTCTTATGGTTTTCAGTTATCTCAAGTTCACTTATTTTTTTTGCTAAAGATGGATTAACAACCATTTTTGGAAAAATAGGTTCATCATTTTCATCAAATCGAATATCTGATTTTTCCAAAGTATCAAGGAGCATGTCATATGAAAATTCTTCTCCTCGGGCATCAATAGAGTTTCCTGAGAAGGCAGTTACTTTGTTTAATTCTTGGAAGAAGCCCTTCATAACATTTTCTATTGAATCATTAGCGCTAAAAAAAACGGAGGAAGTAAATTTTTCCAGATTAAAATCTATAATGTAATCAATAGGTATCTCAATGTCTGTCTTTACTGCAAAAGGTCCGCTATTTAGTTCTTCATCATTACTGAGATATGTAATTTTGCCATTGTGAATAGTCTCTTTTATTGGAGGACTACCTATAATCGGGTTTTGAGTGAATAAGTGGTTTGTAAGTTGATGCATTAATTCAAGAAAATTCAATTATACTCCTTTTTAGTTATAACGCTTGAAATGGGCTGCTTTTTATATCTATTAACTTTAAGTGGTTATAATCGAGAATTTTTATACTTCTGTAATTGATTGTTGTTGCCAGAAAAGACAAAAACCTATAAAAAATAAGTTCTTGATATTTTCCATTTAAGGTCATATTAACCAAATTTGTATCTTTCAAACAACGATAAAACTTCATAGGTTAAGCCAGTATTTTTTGTGTCGAAGGTCTGCCTGTCACATTGATTTTAAATCAACAAATTCTTTTTGTAAGATTTTAATATTTATATTTATATTTGTCAATAGCTGAATTTGTAAAATTATAATCAGTTTTTAGAGGCGTAAATAAGTAATTCTAATTGTTCCAATATGATTTGTAAATTTTCTTAATAACCGGAGGAGGTGTTGTGGGCGGTTCCGTTGTCTATAATCATCCCATACCTCGTCATTCGGTTGCCAGAATTTCTGAGATTTAAATTCTCTCCGGTATTTCGTATTTTCCCTGCATTTTTAATCCCATACGCCCTAAAAAAGTAGTTATTTACAATTCAATACTTTTTCCATTTGGGAAAATGTGTCTGTTTACAGATCGAGTCGATTCATTTCTTCGGGTTTTATAAGCTTTTTCAGGTAATTTCATCGCTTGATCAATAATCTTTTGGAGGGATTATGAAAAAGTTACTTTTTATTGTTTCTTTTGCGATCTGTCTTTGTCTGAATGCGTCTGATGGAAACAAACCCTTAATCATTGTCACCACAAATGAGGTTAGTTCGGAATCTGAAAAGCTGGGTGAGTTTATCAGGCAGAAGGAGATTCGCGGGTTTGAAATTCTTCTTGCGACGAAGGATCAATATGGTGGTGAGGATCTGAATTATGAGCTGATTACGAGAATAGAGTCCCATCTCGAACTTTCGGAAAAATACCATTCGGGGTCAGGACTTAATTTTAAATACTTTTGGGTGTATGTTCTCAAAATCTTTAGACGTGCGGTGGGTTTCAAGTTTGTACGGTTTTCTGTTTTAAAATCAAAGTTGCAAATTTCTGCTTGTGTGAAACTTTCTGAAATAATCGATGGAATTCCAGCGTGATGAGATTGTCATCATCTGTCTCTTTTAAAAAAAAGTATTTAAAATTAAGTCCTGACCCCGCTGCTGGTCGGATGGAAAAGGTGTCTGTTGCTGCGGAAGGCGAAGAGGAGTCTGGTGTTTGCCATTATTCGGCCTGCGGTTATTGCGGCTGCTGCGGCAACTGCTCCCACGAGATTCATCGTGCTGATGCCGAGGAATAGGACGCTGATGATTCCCACAACTTCCAGAAAGGTCGCTTTGCTTATGAATCCTGTTTTCGAGATGTTCACCATCATTGCTCTCTGGAATGAGAGTGTCACGCTGAGGGCTGGCATGAGGAAGAGGAGCATGGCGGGAATTCTGGAAAAGTCGGTCAGCTGTGCTGTGAGTCCTGAAACGTTGTGAAACCAGATTTCAGCGAGCGGTGTGAAGGCGATTACACTGTAGATTGCGCTGCAGCCTACTGCAATTGCTGTCGCAAAGTTCCTTATCACTTTGTAGTTTTTGAAATCTTTGTCCATGAGGGCGATTCCGACTTCCTGGAAGCTCAGTCCGACAGCCGAGAAGATGAAGAGGAATGTGTTGACTACGGGCATTACTGCAAGTGATTCTATGGCCATTCTGCTTCGTCCGAGAAAGAATACCATTACGGGTCTCACTCCCAGTCCGATGAATGAGGTGAGGGCAAGGGGGTAGTAGAAGTTCCATATGGCTTTGTAACTCCAGCGATCAGCTTCAGCATCTTCACTGTTTTGAAGTTCGCGAAGGTATGACGATGCCATTATTCTGCTGGCAATCGCTTCTGCGGTTACTCCGATGCTCAGTGCGATCGCACCTGTGTATGCTCCGGGTACGCCTCCTATTTTATAGAGAATAAAGGCTGTGAGTGACATCGAGATCAGTCTCGTCACTGTTCCTGCCGTTACCATCCGGGTTTTGTGATTTTTTATCAGTATTGCCTGGTAGAGTCTTCGATACCCGATTGCGGGCGCCCAAGGGAGAAAAAGCAGGGTGGCGATGTGTGTGAGGCGCGTTATATTCTCGGGAAGTGCGATGAGTTTTGTGCCGATGAATGTGAAGAGCGGCGGAATTACAAGGATCAGGAGGAATACTGTGACGATGAGGTTGAGTGCGTGTGTGAAATTGGTCATTTTGCGAAGTGTTTCACGACCGTTAACTATGGGGATTGCCGCACTGAGTATCATTATCACGGGAGCTTCAATGACGAGAGCGAGGGAAAAGGCTATGCCGAAAGCCGCAAGGTTCATTTTGGCTTCAGGGAGTCTTGCCGCGATTGCCGCGATAAAGGGGCCCTCGACAGACATCATCAGCCATGTAAGTAGAAGGGGAATCCAGAATTGTGTGATCTTTCCGATCGAAAGGTTATTCAGATTCGGTTTTGATGACGAATTCGGGGACATTCAATTCACTGTCATGGATTTTATCAAGTCTTTCACGTCCTTTGGTCGTGAGTGTGAAAATCATTTTCCTCTTGTCCTCTTTTCCGAGGCGCCTGGAGATCAGACCTTTGTTTTCAAGGGAGCTGAAGACCCTCGACATTCTTGAGACGGAAATTCCTATCTCTTCGGCCATGTACCCTGATGTTTTTTTGTCCGCATTGTCTCCGGAAAGGGCACAGAGCGTGAGCGCTTCGTTTATGGAAAGGTCGTATTCCTTCTTCAGTTTGGATTCAAAGTGGTAAATTATCCTGAAAATCTCTTTGAGTTTACAGAGTGCTCTCATTTTCTACCTCCGAATATTTTGAATAAGCGAAAGTTGTTAACAGCAACATATGGTAAGTGTAAAATATTTAATGTCAAGATAATAAACTGGACATTGGATTCTGAAAAAATATAATTAGCGCTGGCCGCAGGTACGGTCGCTACGTTTGGAAGCTGTTTTAACTAAGTTATACAAATTTTGGATGGTGAATGCCGATGTCTCTGGTAAAAACCGTTAAAAATGCCGGCGTCATAGGGTGTGGCGGAGCCGGTTTCCCTACTCATGTGAAAATTGATACATCCGTTGATGTCGTTGTTGCAAACGGGGCGGAATGTGAGCCCCTGCTTAACTCCGATCAGCGTGTAATGGAGATATATGCCGATGAACTTATCGAGGGAATGCTTCTCGTTATGGGGCATGTCGGTGCGAAAAAGGGCTACATCGCCCTTAAGGAGAGTTATCACGAATCCATCAGGATTCTTTCCGAGAGAATTGAATCCGTCGACGGTCTGGAACTTTCCCTCCTGAAGAATTTTTATCCCGCGGGAGATGAACAGATTCTTCTTACCGAGGTGACGGGACGGATCGTTCCCGAAGGCGGAATTCCTCTTCATGTGAACGCCGTCGTCAGCAATGTTCTTACCTTCGTTCAGATAGCAAGAAGTGTTAAGGGACTGCCCGTTACCGAAAGAGAGGTGACGGTCGTGGGTGAGGTTGAGAATCCGATGGTCGTCACGGCTCCTGTCGGAACACCGGTTGCCCTTCTTCTCGACAAGGCAGGACTGAAGATCGATATCGAGGATGCGGTCGTAATCGACGGCGGACCGATGATGGGGAGCATTGTTCCTCTGGAAAGTTTCGTCAACAAGACAACTTCCGGTCTCATCGTTCTTTCCAAGGATCATCCGCTTGTCCGATGGAAGACGATTCCGATGGATCATATGATAAGAAGAAGCGTCGCCGCCTGCTGCCAGTGCAGCGAATGCACAGCAATCTGTTCAAGGTTCATGCAGGGTCACCACATCGAACCTCACAAGATGATGCGTTCGCTTGCCTACAACATTGATGAACCCAATAAATATATGACGGCGGCTTTTCTATGCAGTCAGTGCGGGCTCTGCGAGTTCGCATGCCCCATGGATCTGAGTCCTAAGAGAGCTTTCGCCGAGATCGGAAAGATGCTCAGGGCGAACGGTGTCCGTAATCCTCACGGTTTTGCTCCGAAGGAAGTTCACGAATTCAACAGATTCAGGAAGATAGATAAATCGAGGATAATCAGAAGGTACGGTTTGACTTCCTACGACAGTCACTCCCTTCCTCTCGAGAAGATGGAAGAACCCTCCATAGTTTCACTCTCCCTGACGCAGGCTATCGGGGCGCCCTCGGTTCCTGTTGTTGCGGTGGGCTCAAGGGTCGAGAAAGGTGATCTTGTCGCTTCCGTCGACGGGGGTAAGCTTGGGGCCAATCTCCATGCGTCGATAGGCGGTGTTGTTGTAAAGATTGATGAAAAACAGATAGTTATAGAGAGGCAGTCATGAAGTTTGCAGCCCTCGGCATGATTGAGACAAACAGTGTGGCAAGGGGAATCCTCGTTCACGATCTGATGCTCAAAAAGTCTAATATAAAGGTTGTCCAGAGCAACACCATCTGTCCCGGTAAGTACATAGTGGTTATCGGAGGCGGAGTTGAGGAGGTTGAACTGGCCATGGAGGAGGGACTCTACTACGGTGGTCAGGCTGTCGTGGATAGTCTTTTCATTCCCAATATATCGATGGACATATTTCCCGCAATGGTGGGTTCCAATCACGATATCGGTGTAGAAAGTGTTGCAATCGTTGAGACATTTTCCGCAGCGGCGTCGATAAAACTGGCCGATATGGCGATCAAGAGAAGTGAGGTAAGGCTCCTCGATCTTCGTATGGCACAGGGGCTCGGAGGAAAGGCCTACTTTCTTCTTACCGGAGAACTTCATGAAGTTGAAGATGCCGCAGAGCATGTGGAGAAGGAGTGTGAAAGCGGAATGCTGACCAACATAGAGGTTATTCCCGCTCCTTCGGAGAAGCTTTCCGAGCATATCGGTGGAAGAATAATCTAGAAAAGTCATACCGATCAAGAATAGGGAGTACTCATTTTTATACCTGTTTAATTCTTTAAAATATCGAGAAACGGTTGTTTTTTCATTTCATTAAATAATTGATTTTTACAGAGGATGAGTATACTGAGGTCGGACTTTTCGGTGCCGGTTTTGGCGCAGCTGAAAAAGTCCCGTCAGAATGAGAAATTCGGATGGCTTTTGAAAAATTGTTGGAGATTGTAGATGAAAATTGCATATGTTAATGATCAGGTTTTTCCCAACAGCGATACGGATGCGGAGCAGATCATGCTCTCCAATACCGCTCTCGCAGAACTGGAGGATGTGGAGCCAGTTCTCTTTCTAGCTGCAAAGTGGGGAAAAGAGCCCGCCTCCATGAAAGAGATAGAGGATTACTATCACGTAAAACCCAAATTCAAAATCCATCAGCTCAAAAGTCTTTTTCCTTCAGTCAGACTTTTCGAGAAATGGGCCCACGGTTTCGTCTCCTGTTTCAACAGAGAGTTGAGAGCTTGCGATCTCGCCTACAGTCGTAACGTTCCGACTGTAATAATGCTTCTTCTTTTTACTTCACTTCCTGTTGTGTATGAAACATACAGGGCTTGGCCCAACCAGCATCCGTTCTTCAAACTTCTCTTCCGTTTCCTCGGAAAGAGAAAGAGGCTCGTAGGTGCCATTTTCCATTCCGATTACGCTGCCGAAAGCTACAGGCGAATCGGGTTCCCGGCAGAGAAGATCACAGTGGCTCACAACGGATACCACACCTCATCCATCGAACCGAGGATGGATAAGTCTGAGGCGAGAAAAGCTCTCGGGATCGGTGATTGGCCCGGAAGAGTCGTGAGCTACGCAGGAAACATTTCTGTAAAGAAGGGGATCGGTACCCTTCTGGATATGGCGGAAAGAATGGAGGATACACTTTTTCTTCTCGTCGGTTCCAAGAGCGAAGGCGAGATAGAAAAAAGAGCTGCGGTCATGAAAAATGTAAGGGTTTACCCCTGGCAGTCTTTCAAAAACGTGCTTCCCTACCTCTACGCTGCGGACATGCTGCTTATTCCGCCGGTATCCAAACCACTCGCCAAGTACGGTAATACGGTTCTCCCGATCAAGACATTTCTCTACATGGCCACCGGACGTCCTATTTTCGGCCCTGCCAATCCGGATCTTCTTGAAATTCTCGAAGACGGAAAAAACAGTGTTCTCGTCGGTTCCGACAGCGTCGATGAGAGCGTCTCTCGTCTCGGCAGAGCACTGAATGATGAAAAAACACTGGAAAAACTTTCCGACCGAATCCTTGAGGATTCAAAATCTTTCACTTACCACAACAGGGCGCTTCATGTGGAAGCCTTCCTCAGAAATAGAGTTCGGGGCGAGTAGTAACTGTTTGCTGCCGATCCTATTCTTCTGCCTTTTTTCAGACAGTTTTACGGGTGATTTTTGGAAGTGTCCGAAATCGATCGTTTTCTCAGAAAGTGAAATGTTGATTAATCATGAAAGGATTCTATAATACTAGCGATTATGTTTAAATCAGGAGGAAAAATGATCCCTTTCAATATACCGCCGATTGTCGGTAATGAAGAAAAATTTATACAGGATACCTTTCTGCGTAAAAAGTTTTGCGGTGACGGATACTACAACAGAGCCTGTTGCGAATTGATGGAAAACAGGTTTAATTCGCCCCACGCATACCTGACTCCTTCCTGTACCCATTCACTCGAGATGGCTGCCCTTCTTCTGGATATTAAGCCGGGTGACGAGGTGATAATGCCGTCCTATACCTTTGTTTCCACGGCCAACGCCTTTGTTCTTCGCGGCGCGACAGTAGTTTTTGTCGATATACGACCGGACACTATGAATATAGATGAGACCCTCATCGAGGATGCGATAACCGATAAGACCAAAGCCATAGTTCCCGTTCACTACGCCGGTGTGGGATGCGATATGGATACGATAAACGAGATTGCTGCAAGACACCAAATCCCCGTTGTTGAAGATGCCGCCCAGGGCGTCATGTCCACCTACAGGGGAAAGGCTCTCGGGACGATCGGAGACCTGGGATGCTACAGTTTTCATGAGACGAAGAACTACTCATGCGGTGAGGGCGGAGCTATTCTCGTGAACGATTCATCCCTTGCCGAACGGGCTGAAATTGTCAGGGAAAAGGGAACCAATCGTTCCCGTTTCTTTCGTGGACAGGTTGATAAGTACACATGGGTTGATCTCGGATCCAGTCTTCTTCTCGGTGAACTCAGTGCGGCTTTTCTCTACGGTCAGCTTCTGGAGGCGGATAAAATAAATGAAAACAGGCTTTCGGCATGGAATAGCTACTACGATGCCCTGGGGCATCTTGCAGCTGATGGACGCATCGATCTTCCGACCATTCCCCGTGAGTGCCAACACAACGCCCACATGTTCTATCTCAAGGCGAAAGATCTGGAGGAGCGTTCCCAATTGATTGCATTTTTGAAGGATAACGGAGTCAACGCCGTTTTTCACTATCTTCCTCTTCACACGGCAGAGGGCGGTCTCAAGTTCGGCAGGTTCCATGGAGAGGACCGTTACACGACCAGTGAGTCGGAACGCCTTGTTCGTCTTCCCCTCTTCTACGGTATCTCTTCGGAAGATCAGTCCAGGGTTGTGGATGCCGTTGTACGGTTCTATAGGGGTTGAGGGTTTTCGTAAAAATAGACAGCCGCTTCTTTTTTCTGGTCGCAGTTATTCAAAAAATATGATTTCTAGATAACAATATTTAATCTCGAAATTGCTTAACAATTGACTTCCCGTCTCCCGACTATACAATATAGCTGTTTCTAAAAAAACAGGGGGGATATCATGAAGTGTCGGATCGCAATCGTTCTTCTGCTGACCGTTTTGTTTACAGTGTCCTGTGATGACGCTTTTTTCGGTGTTTTCAAGGACAAGGGGGTTTCAATTCAAGAGAGTGAGACTCCGGACGTTGATGTCGACGATCTCGATGACGAGGATATTGAGTTCCCCGACAAGGTTGATGAGGATCTTGATGTTCCGGATCAGGATGTTGTTGATGATGACGTTCCCGTTGTTCCGGATCAGGATGTTGACGAGGTGGTCACTCTTCCCCAAACCTTGATTACCGGCCATCCGGACCCTGTTACCAACAACAGTGTCGCGGTGTTTACGTTTGAGTCAGACACGGCCGATGTCTTTTTCTACTGCAGTCTAGATGGTAGCCAGTTTTCACCCTGTTCTTCTCCGGTTGCATATGCTGATCTTCAGGAGGGTAATCATACCTTCAGTGTCAAGTCAGCTCTGAAAACGGGTGAGGAGGATTCTACTCCTGCAACCTTCCAGTGGCGTATCGATAAGACATCACCGGTTGTCTCGATCGAATCCGGACCGGAAAAGATAACGAACCAGCAGACGGCGGTTTTCACTATCTCGTCTAGCGAACCCGAGACAGTTTTTGAGTGCCTGCTCGATGGTGGAGATTGGGCCGAATGCGGAAGTGAAAAAACCTACGGAAACGTTACGGAGGGTGAGCACCTGTTCAGCGCAAGGGGAAAGGATGTTGCAGGCAACCTCTCCAAAAATCCCGCTCTCTACAGCTGGGTTGTGGATGTTACTCCACCTCAGACAAATATTGTGCTTTCTCCTTCCGAAATAACCGGATTTACCGAGGCCGTTTTCGAATTTCTCTGTAACGAGGTGCTATGCTCCTTTGAGTGCAGTATGGACGACTCCGTTTTTGAAGAGTGTATCTCACCAAAGAGCTATGTCGGACTTTCACAAGGTGAGCATACATTCAGGGTGAAGGCCGAAGATGCGGCCGGGAATGTTGAAGATCCAGCAAAAAGTTACACTTTTACGGTTGACCTTACAGCTCCGGATACGAGAATTGTCGAAAAACCGAACTACTACAGCAATACGACGGTAGCGGTTTTCAGATTCGAATACTCTGTTGACGGATCAAGTTTCGAGTGCAAACTTGACGATGGTGAGTGGGAGGCATGTACTACTCCGAAGGCCTACATCGATCTGAATCAGGGAGCGCATTCCTTTGCGGTTCGTGCCATAACAGTCGGCGGAGTAAAGGATCCGACTCCCGCAGCCTGGCAGTGGATCATAGATACGACTCTCCCGGAAACAGTCATAACGGATGGACCCGACTTTCAAACAGACATGACTACGGCGATTTTTTCTTTCGAGGCGAAAGAATCGAATGATGCGGTTCTCGACAGTGCGACATTTGAGTGCCGGATTGATGATGATGAATGGGAATCGTGTACTTCTCCTAAACAGTTCGATGATCTTGAAGAAGGGGATCACTCGTTTGAAGTTCGGGCGACAACTGTTTTCGGTAACACGGATCTGACTCCGGCAAGATACGAATGGCGTATCGGGGAAGAGTCGGATGCCGATGCAGTTACGGATGAAGATGTTGATGAAGCAGTCGACGAGGATACCGACGAGTTACCGGACGATGATGTTGTTGTGAGCTGTTCGGAAAACAGTGACTGTAAGGATCTGTTCGGTTGTACCATCGACGTATGCGACAGTTCGCTTTGCCGTTATATCCAGGATCACTCGGTCTGTACTCCCGGAAAAATCTGTTACGAAAAGAGCGGATGTCAGACAGCCGAGGGAAGGCTCTGTAAACAGTGTGACACCTCTTCGGATTGCCACACGGGAGATGTCTGCAGTACCGTGGGTGACGACAATCTGTGTCTTATAGATTGCGAGTACGGCGGACTCTGTCCGACCGGATTCAGCTGTCTTGATATGATCGATGAGAATTTCCAGCCGTCCGGAAAGGCATGTTTCCCGGATAACGGAGTGTGCTGTCTGGATATCGACGGTGATAATGCTGGAATAGGATATCAGTGTACCGCCTTTGACTGTGACGAGACCAATCCTGAAATTAACGAGGCTGCGACGGAAGTTTGCGACTACCGGGATAACAACTGCGACAATCTTATTGACGAGGGATGGGACACTCTGGGCGCAACCTGTTTTGAAGGCCAAGGTCAGTGTCTCTCTTCCGGAAAGCTTGTATGTGATCCGGATAATCAGCTGGGGAGTCCGATGTGTACAGCCGTCGCCGGTGATCCCAGTCCTGAGATATGTGACGATATCGATAACAACTGTGACGGTAACATCGACAACCATCCAGAAGGTTTGTGGAACGATAAGTCCCAGCTCTGTGAAGTGGGTGTGGGTCTATGTATGAGAAAAGGAATTCTTATTTGTGATCAGATCGATCCTCTCGGGTCCACGGTATGTTCAGCCGTGGCTGGAAATCCCGTTCCCGAAATTTGTGACGGAAAGGATAACGACTGTAACAACGCAGTGGATGACAATATTGAGAGGCGGTGTGAACTTACCCTGGGTGTCTGTGACACAGCGATGAGCATCTGTCAGGGCAATCTGGGCTGGTCCAAGTGCGGTATTACCGAATACGGTTTGAGTGCCGACAAGTACGGAGTTTCCTATGAAAAACAGGAGAGCTCCTGCGATGGATTCGACAACGACTGTAACGGAACAGTAGACGATGTGATAGATGAATTCAGGCTTCTCTGTCTAAAACAGAGAGGCGTCTGCCAGGGTAAACTGCAGAGGTGTGTTGAGGGAGAATGGCAGGCATGTGTTTCCGAGGATTACGGAGACGACTATGAGGAGGGTATAGAAACCCGCTGCGACAGCCTTGACAACAACTGTGACGGATCTGTGGACAATATTCCTGATGATCTGAAGCAGGTGTGTGAGAAACAGCAGGGTGTTTGTGCGGGGGCCTTCAGTAAGTGTCTGGAGGGCAGCTGGAAGGATTGCGGGTACAACGAATATTTCGATACTAACCCGGAGTACCAGGTGGCGGAAACCAAATGCGATGGACTGGATAACGACTGCAACGGAACCGAGGATGACATTTTAAAGAGCGCAAGCGAAAAGTGTGAAAATCAGACGGGAATATGTCTGGGTTCCGTAAAGAGCTGCGTTGCGGGAGTCTGGATGGCATGTACCGATGCCGAATACTCAGGTCATGACGGCAGGTTCGAAGTGGGGAATGAGCTTTCCTGCGACGGCGTAGACAACAACTGCGACGGAAATATCGACAACATAAGTGACGAGAATCGGCAGCTTTGCGAGAAGAATGAGGGTGTATGTGCTGGATCGAAGAAATTCTGCATCGACGGATCATGGAAAGCGTGTTCCGATAACGACTACCTCAATCACAGCGCGGCCTATGAGCCGGGAGCAGAAGAGGTCAAGTGTGATGGAGTGGACAACAACTGCGACGGAACAACGGACAATATTGCATCAGCAAACAGTCTTCCCTGTGAAAAACAGACCGGAGCGTGTCAAAATGCACTCAGACGCTGTGTTGCAGGTTCTTGGGCCCAGTGTTCCGAAGCAGATTACGAATCCAACAACTCCGATTATGAGGAGGGAGAGGAAACACTCTGTGACGGAATAGACAACAACTGTGACGGACTTGTGGACAACATCCCGGATGCTTTCCGGCAGCAGTGCGATAAACAGGACGGTGTCTGTTCCGGTGCCCTCAAAAAGTGTGTGGACGGAGCTTGGCAGCCCTGTTCCGCAAGTGACTATGTGAACCACAATGCTGCCTACGAATCGGGAGCTGAAGAGGTCAAGTGTGACAATCTGGACAACAACTGCGACGGATCCGTAGACAACCTGGCTCTCGCTGAGAGACTCCCCTGCGACAAGCAGGGCGGTGTCTGTTCCGGAGCAAAGAGAAAGTGTGTCGGAGGGGAATGGCAGAATTGTGGAGATCCGGAGTACGCTGAAAACAGTGCAGATTACGAATCAGGTGATGAGGTCACATGCGACAATCTGGATAACAACTGTGACGGAGTTACCGACAACATCGTATTCGATTCCAGGGAGAACTGCGCAAAGAGCTCCGGAGTGTGCAGCGGATCGAAGAAGGTTTGCGAAAACGGCGTATGGCAGGAGTGTTCAGAGACCGACTACCTGAACCACAACGCTGCCTACGAATCGGGAGCAGAAGAGGTCAAGTGCGATAACCTGGATAACAACTGCGACGGAACGACGGACAATATCGCTTCAGCGAATAGACTGCCGTGCGAGAGGCAGACGGGAGCGTGTGCAAACTCAACGAGAAGCTGTGTCGCAGGAAAGTGGGAGGATTGCGGAACAGCAGATTACGAGTCAAACAATTCAGCTTTTGAAGATGGAGACGAGACTCTCTGTGACGGAATAGACAACAACTGCGACGGGCTCACGGATAATATTCCCCAGGCTTTTCGAGAGCCCTGTGACAGCCAGGACGGTGTCTGTAACGGTTCGCAGAAAAGGTGTGTCGCAGGATCTTGGCAGGCATGTTCGGGCAGTGACTACGCAAATCACAATGCTGCCTACGAATCGGGAGCAGAAGAGGTCAAGTGTGACAATCTTGATAACAACTGCGACGGAACAATCGACAACCTTGCACTGGAAAACCGTCTTCCCTGTGACAAGCAGGGCGGAGTCTGTTCCGGGTCCAAGAGAGCCTGTGTCGCCGGATCGTGGCAGAACTGCACAGATGTGGAGTATGCTGCAAACAGTTCAGATTACGAATCCGGAGAAGAGACAAAGTGTGACAATCTTGATAACAACTGTGACGGACTTACAGATAACATAGTCTTTGCCTCCCGACAGAATTGTGAAAAGACCGCCGGAGTCTGTTCCGGATCAAAAAAGGTGTGTGAGAACGGAGTGTGGCAGAGCTGTACGGACAGCGACTACGCGGCCCATAACGCCTCATATGAATCGGGAGCGGAAGAGGTCAAGTGTGACAATCTGGACAACAACTGCGACGGTACAACCGACAACCTGGCAGAAGCAAATAAACTTCCCTGTGACAACCAGAATGGAGAGTGTGCGGGTTCAGTCAGAAACTGTGTGGCCGGTTCGTGGCAGCAGTGCGGAGATGCCGACTACCTGGCAAACAGCGGGGATTACGAGTCGGGTGATGAGAAGAGCTGCGACAACAAGGACAACAACTGTGACGGTGTAACCGACAATATTGCTCTGGCTTTCCGGGAAAGTTGTGCAAAAACGGATGGTGTTTGTTCAGGATCAAAAAAAGTGTGTGATGCGGGAAGCTGGATTGCCTGTACCGATGCGGACTATCTGAAACACAGTGCTCTATACGAGGCCGAAAGAGAGACGCTATGTGATGCAAACGACAACAACTGTGACGGAACTACGGATAACATAGCAGCAGAAGACAGTCTTCCCTGCGCAATTCAGACAGGTGTTTGCAACGGTTCGAAGAGAACATGCTCTGCGGGTGTATGGCAGGAGTGTACGGCGGTTAATTACGGTGCCCATTCAGCCCTTTTTGAGGATGGGGATGAGACACTCTGTGATGGGAACGACAACAACTGTGATGGAACTACGGACAATATAGCCTTTGCAAACCGTGAGCTCTGCGAAAAGAGCGACGGTGTCTGCAGTGGAGCAAGAAAGAGTTGTTCCGGCGGCAGCTGGCAGGTTTGTACAAAAGATGACTACCTCAACCATAACGCGGCCTATGAGGATGGTGCGGAGGAGGTCAAGTGTGACAACAAGGACAACAACTGTGATGGATCTGTCGATAACATCGCCCCAGGCGAGAGGTTACCCTGTGAAAAGCAGGCCGGTGTATGCAGCGGATCGCTAAAGTTCTGCGTTGCCGGATCGTGGCAGGCCTGTGGAAATGCCGATTATACGGCTCACAATGCACTGTACGAAGCGGGATCGGAAACAAAGTGCGACGGATTCGACAACAACTGTGACGATGCCGTGGACAACATTCAGGAAGCGGACAGGGAACTCTGCACCAAGCAGTCCGGAGCTTGTTCCGGGGCAAAAAAGAGCTGTTCCGGAGGATCCTGGCAGGCCTGTGACGACAACAGCTACCTCGTGAATAATACCGAGTATGAATCCGGTGACGAATCCAAGTGCGACAACATCGACAATAACTGCGACGGATCTGTGGACAACATTCCCGATGGTGACAGACCTCTCTGTGTAAACCAGAACGGCGTCTGCGTAGATTCGAGACGCTCATGCGGCGGAGCTGCGGGATGGCTTGCATGTGACGATGCAAGGTACAAGAGCTATGTAGATTCCACACTCGGCGCCGGTATTTACGAATCTGTCGGCGGAGCTGAGACCAAATGTGACGGACTCGACAACAACTGCAGCGGAACCGCCGATTTTATTCTGGACGCGGATAAACCTCTCTGCGAAAAGCAGGCCGGTGTATGCAGCGGAGCGAAAAAGAGTTGCGGAGGGGCAACCGGATGGCTTGTTTGTGATACGGCGGAATATCTCCAGGCTCCCGACGGACTCTACTACGATCCCGATCTTCAGAGCGGAGTGGAGCTCTGCGATGCAAGAGACAACAACTGTGACGGAACTGTCGATAACGGAATAGACAAGCAGACCGATCCGGATAACTGCGGAAGCTGCAACAATATCTGTACATCATCACTCACACACCGTCTGCCTGCATGTATCGCCGGAGTGTGCGGACACGGCGAGTGTGAGGTGGGATGGAGCGATCCCGACGGCGACGGAAACTGCACCTATCTGTGTGAAGAGACGAACGGCGGAGTTGAAAAGTGTGACGGAGTGGATAACGACTGTAACGGAACCGTCGACGATACCTGGTCGAGAAGTGGCGGTGTATGTACAAATCCCGGTGGATGCAAGAACGATGTCTGCTTCGCTGGAACAGGTGTCTGCCGGTCAGCCGGTATCCTCATCTGTAACGGCGACGGATCCGATGTGGAGTGCGATGCGGTGGCCGGAGCACCTTCGGAGGATCCGGAAGCTACATGCGACAATCTTGACAACGACTGCAACGGAACCGTCGACGATCCGTGGATAAATGGCGACGGAAAGTACTTTCAGAATACCGCATGCGGAAACTGCAACACCGACTGCACAGCGATCTTCGACAAACCGAATGCAACCGGAGTCTGTGACGTCACCGGCGCTCCTGAATGTATGATGGAGTGCGTTGACGATATTCACTTCGACATGAACCAGATTCCTGACGACGGATGTGAATTTGAGCTTGATACCACAGTTGTTTACGTCAGTGAATCCGATTCCAATGCGGCAGATGACGACACCTGCGGATTCGGGCCATGGGGTACGGGAACTACCACGGTGGGGGCATCCGATGTAGATAACTATCCGTGTAAATCCATTGCCAAGGGGCTTGAGAGGGCGACCTCACTTGGAAGATCGACATTGAAGGTTGCCGACGGTCTTTACGAGGAGACGGTCACTCTTATTGACGGTATCGACATTCTCGGTGGATACCGCGCCGATACCTGGGAGCGTCATCTCTCATCGACACTTTCGACCATAAGAGGAAATTCTCTGGCGCTTCATACAACGACAATTGTCGCAGACGCAATTGCATCGGAGACAGTCATCGAGGGATTTGTCATCTACGGTCAGGTTAACTACCAGGCAGGAGGAAACTCCTACATTATCCATATGAAGAACAGCCCGGGAGTTGTTTTAAGAAACAACACTCTTTACGCAGGAACAGGCGGACCTGGTGCAAATGCTGCCGCCGCCGCACCGGGTACCGCCGGAGCGGACGGAGCAGGCAGGAGTGGAGCAGCAACCGACGCTGCATACGATGCATACGAAACGAGCGCCAATCCATGTTCCGGTGGAGTGATAAGACAGTACAACAACGGTGGATCGCTGACCTGTGGAGCAGACAATGTTTCAGGCGGAAATGGCGGAGGAAACCAGTGTCCTCCGACAAGTGGAAGTGAATTCAGCGGAATCGATGGTGTTTCGGGTCAGGCCGGAGATGGAGCTTCAGGTGGATCAAACGGTTCGGGTGGAGATGCCGGAGATGACGGTGAGATGAGCAGTGGAATATGCAGGCTTCCCGGAAGTTCAATGACAGGAAGTGATGGCACCAACGGAAGTGCCGGTGTCGCCGGTGCGGCAGGCATCGGATGTGCGGATACAACGGGAACAGTTGTCGGTGATCACTGGATCGGAAACAGCGGTCTCTCCGGAGTCGACGGCGGAAACGGCGGCGGCGGAGGCGGCGGTGGAGCCGGAGGAGGAGGAGAATCCTCAATGACTACGGAAAATGACCGTCTCGGAGGTCACGGCGGCGGAGGCGGCAGCGGCGGTTGCGGTGGTGTCGGAGGTGACGGAGGAGGTTCCGGTGGAGGTGCTTTCGCCGTGTTCATTCTCGGGGGGTCATCACCTACAATCGAGAACAACACAATCTTCCTCGGTCTCGGCGGCGAAGGCGGCAGCGGCGGAAACGGAGGTGTCGGCGGGTCCGGAGGTCACGGCGGTGACGGCGGAATCTGTCCGGGTTCCTGCTGGTGTTACAAGAGCGCCGGAAAGGGAGGTGAAGGAGGAGACGGAGGTCACGGAGCCGGCGGCGGCGGCGGCTGTGGAGGAAACTCCTTCGGAATATTCACATCCGGACTTTCCGATGTTCCCGATTACTGCGGTGCGGGTGACGGAAACAGCCTCTCCAGCGGTTCCGGAGGAGCCGAAGGTAACGGCGGCAACTCATTCGGTAACAGCGGTCAGAACGGAATTGCCGGCGGCGTTATCGAGTGTATCAACAACTGATTCTTTGATCGAAATTCAATTCTTTTCCTGAACGAAAACCTTTTCGGATCCCACTCATTCACAAATTGAAAATCCCAGGAAAGAATCGAACCGCTATCTGTCCGATTGCATAATTTGCAGAGGAGTTGAATAGAGGGATGACAGTTTCCCTATTAAGGAAAATTGAATCAAAATTTTGAAACGATCACTTCCTCAACTTTTTTTAAAGAACCTTTGTCTCCCTGTCCAAAGCCTTATCTGCGCTTGATGATCGACTTATTGCCATAAGCTGGATTTTTTACAGAGTTGGAATCATGTATACGAAAGTGTCGATTACCTTGATTAGTAAAATGCTTTATGCTATAAATAATGGAAATTTTAAAGGAGATTCCAATGCTTACCAGTTGTCCTGGTTGTAACTCGTTGATTTCAGTGGATAAAAAAGGCGAAAACGTGTGCCCGAAATGCGGTGCGCTGATATATGTCGGTGATCCTCTCAAGGATGAGGAAAACAGACTCCTCTTGGATACAGCTCCTGCGGAGAAGCCGGTTGATGAAGAGGCGACTCCAACTGTAGAAGAGGACGAGGCCGATGAAGAGCAACCGATAACTACTCTTGGCAGACTTGAAAAGCCTGCGGGTGAGGGCGACGGCGTGGCATGGGACCGGGTCGGGGAACTCGGTTTTGTGGAGGCTCTTTTCGAGACATCGAAAGATATCTTGACTGCTCCGACCAAGTTTTTTAAGGATATGCTTGCCTCCTCAAACAGAGGTTTTATTCCTCTCTACGGTGTGATATTTGCGGTTACAGGCGCCTTTTTCAAGATCTTCTGGTTTCTCTACCTTTTCAAGAAGTATCGTCCTCTTATCGAGGGGATGCTTCCTACTGAGTTGTTGAAGGGGGTTGAGATCCCCTCCTTTGGAACGCTGATGGTGATGATTGTCTTTTTTCCGGTCGTAATGATCATGTTCGAAGCTTTCATACTCTACCTGATTTCGTTCTTTCTGGGTGCGAAAAGCAAACTGCAGAGCTTTTACAGAATGGTGGGGTTTGTTGCCCTTGTGGATATATTCCATGCGATTCCTTTCCCTTTTGGAACAACAATTGTGTTTTTCTGGCATGCAGTTCTCATTGTAAAGGGACTCAAGGTACTTAACTCATTTTCCACAGGAAAGGCTCTGATGGTTTTTGTTCTCTACCTTGTACTCTACTTTTTTTCTTTCAACTTTCCCGCTCTAGGCGGAGTTTAGGTGCAGGTGTTTTTATGATTCGAGTAGGAATGGGTTTTGATATTCATCGTTTTGAGGAAGGCCGGGATCTCTATCTCGGTGGTGTGAAAATCGATCATCCTGTGGGGCTTAAGGGGCACAGCGATGCGGATGTTCTGCTTCATGCGATAATCGACGCTCTTCTGGGAGCGGCAGGACTCGGCGATATCGGTTCTCTCTATCCCGATACGGACCCTTCCATCAAGGGAATCAGGTCGACGGTGATGCTTGAAAAGGTAATGGAGATGCTCGCCGAGAAAGGATGGCGTGTCGGAAACCTGGATGCGGTTGTCGTCTGCGAAAAACCGAAGATAGTTAAATGGAAAGAGAAGATTGTGGATTCTCTTTCAGCTCTTCTTTCGATTCCCACCGATGCGATTTCTGTGAAGGGCAAGACTGCAGAAAAAATGGGTTTTGTCGGGAGGGAAGAGGGGATGGTTGCTCAAGCTGTCGTACTTTTGGAAAAGGAGGTTAAATGAAGCCGGTAAGAATCAGGATGAAAAGACGTTCGATCTTCATGTTCGTACTCATAAATGTGATTGTAATTTACGGAATGGTATCCTTTATCGACGATATTGCATTCTTCTTTCACGGAACCGATCCGGTCGAGCTTGGCGGGGCGATGAAGCCTAAAACAGAGCTGCTCGGAAAACTAGAAGAGGGCAGCTATGTTGAACTTTCGGGTATACGTGGTCACGAGGCCGGAAAAATCAGCCGAGGCATGTGGAAGGATCAGTACCTGATCTCATATTTCACAGTTGCCGGTCCCCCGAATTTTGTTATTCTTGAAAAAATCGGGGATGGTGAAAAGAAAAAGATCGCCTACGACAGAACCACCGTCAAGGGGAGAATATACGCCTTTGGAAAAAGTGAACATGCGCGTAGACTGAGAGATTTTTTCAAGAACACATATGCAACGGATCTCGGTGAAGAAGGGTACCTTATTAACGCTACTGTACAGCCGGGAAGTGATTACAGAGCAGTTGTCTTCTTCACAGTTCTTCTTCTGATCCTGCTGATGAACCTTCTCTTTTTTATGAAGGGACTTGCGAGAAAAAAAACGGAATTGGATATTTAGACATATAACTTAGCCGACAGGAGGTAACCATGGCTGATGTTTCGACCAAATACATGGGACTTGAACTTAAGAATCCGGTGATAGTCGGAAGTTCATCTCTTACTAACTCTGTTGAGAATGTAAAGAAATGTGCCGCTTCCGGTGTCGGTGCGGTTGTACTTAAATCTCTTTTTGAGGAACAGATCTACGAGGAGAAGGTTCGTTCTGCCCAGGAAGGTCTGCCCAACAGCTACCACGCCGAGGCGATGGAGTACATCAGACAGATGAGTATGGGGCTTGGGCCGGAAAACTACCTCAAGTTGATTGCCGCTTGCAAGAGCGAGGTTTCCATTCCGATTATCGCCAGTCTCAACTGTGTCGACGAAGAGTGGTGGACGGAGTATGCCAGAAGAATCGAGGATGCTGGCGCAGACGGTCTTGAACTCAACATCTCCTTCATTACCCGAAATCCGAAAAGTACCAGCGAGGATATCGAGGATCGTTACATCTCCATCGTCAAGAAGGTAAGAAAGGCAGTCTCGATTCCCATAGCCGTCAAGCTCGGACCCTACTTCACATCCCTTTCCCACATGGCCAGAAGACTTGCCGACGCCGGTGTGGACGCGCTTGTTGTTTTCAACCGCTTTTACCAGATCGATATCGATATCGAGAATCTGAAACTCAAGTCGGGCTACAGTTTCACCGACGGCAGTGATATGACTGTAAGCCTCCGCTGGGTCTCCATGCTTGCCAACAGGGTGGAGTGTGATGTGGCAGGCTCCAGGGGAGTTCACACATCTGAAGATGTCATAAAGCACCTTCTGGCCGGAGCTAATGCGGTTCAGGTGTGCTCGGCATTCTACCAGAATGGACTTGACCATCTCGGAGTGCTTGTTGACGGGCTCAGAAGCTGGATGGATGAAAAGGGTTTCAACTCCGTTGAGGATTTCAGGGGAAAACTCAGCCAGGAAAACAGCTCAGATCCCGAGACATACGAGAGACTTCAGTACATCAAGGCCGTAGTCGGTATTGAATAGTCAACTTTTCCCTTTTAAAACCTCTCTCGATCGCGTATACTTTCAGGGAGAGGTGAAAAAATGAAGCAATATGTATTTCTTTTAGTTTTCTTTATTCCACTCTTTATTTACGGAGAAGAGGTTTTCTGCGAGGGAAGCCTCCTTCTTCCATCCCCGTTCAGGGTCGTCGGCTCCGACAGCTGTTTTTCTCCAAGCTTTGCGGCGGATGCGAGTACAAGCCACAGGAGGCTGGAGGGCTATCTTGAGAAATTCGAGAGCAACGAAGCCCAGCTACCCTACCACTACTGGCGCTATCTTCGTTCGGGTCGCTACCTCTCCGCCCTGATGGTGCTTGAAGAGATTGTGCTCAGGGCTGAGGATCTGGACACCATCGCCCGCTACAAGGGGGAGTTCGAGTTTGTCGTTCTTCAGGCGATCAAGGACAGCTCACTTTACGATCCCGTCTCGGCCGGCTCGAGTGATCCCGTAAACATCGATGTTGCAGGAAAGCACTTCTTTTACATTCTAAACCAGATGATCACGCTTTTTACATCGGCGGAGGAGGATCTGGACGACTCATGGCTGCTATGGAAGGCCTACACCATCCTCTTTTCAAATCTTAAGAAGGGGATCGACTGGGAAGGAGACAACTTCATAAGAGAGAGGTGGAACAGGCATGTGGAGTTGTGGAAGAGGGATGCCCTTAAGGGTTATCTCGCTCTGTTTTTCTACTTTGTTCAGGGAGAAAAAACCTCCCTTCCATCAAGGGATACTTTTCTTCTCTATCTTGATCCTATTGTGAAAATACGAAAGAGGGTCGAAAAGAGTCCAGGAGAGTTCGAAGAGGTTGCTCGCCTCATGGCTAGATTTGTTCTTGAGAATCTCTCCACCATGCCCGAAATCGAGTTCGCTGAGGAAAAAAAGATAAGAAATATTATGGAGAAGAGGCTCCAGAAGGACCCCCGTAAAAAGAAGAAATGCGCCTATCTCAAGGAGAGGGAGGATCTCTTTTCCGGAAGGGAGCATATATACGGTTCTCCGATGAATTACAATCGTGCCCTCGGCATAATGGAGGGTTGTGAGATCGCTTTCAACTTCCCCTTTGTCGTTACAACCTCCAAGGTGATCATTCCCTACGAGGAACGCTACCTGCTCGACCTGGCGCTTGCTCTCTACTACATTCGTTACGGAGGGTACGACAGAACCAGGGCAACAAGCCTCATTTCCGGTGGAATAGTGTCATCCATCAACAACTATCAGAAGGGCGGTTTTTCCAGTCCCTTCGGTATGGAGTTGCTTTACGCCTACTATACCGGAAGGCTTCAGTCGCTGCGAGATGCGGTCTTTCTTTATCCTCTCTTTCTGGAAGGTGACACTGTTTCCGGAAAAGAACTTATGGATGCCGCTACCTTCATAACCGATTTTTATCTCAAATAGTCTTCAAAAAATTCAATTTTCGAGTCCGGCAGGATCTTAAGAAAAAGCTGAAAAGAGATCGTTTATGGATTTTCCAGGATGATTGATCGGGGATTGTCGAAGTTTAAAATGTCCAAATTTTTCAAACGGCATCAATGGAAGTTTGAAGGACAGAGATCAGGATAGAATCCCCATCGAAAGTGAGTTTAAAATGGGGAGTGAAATTCTCTGTCTTTTCGGGCCGATTTTGTCCAGGGAGGAGATGATCTGAAGTTGGTCATCCTGAACAGTGTGCAATCTGGTTTTTGTATAAAAATTCAAATTCGAACGGGGTGAATGGTAGCTCTCGCGATGCCTTGAAAAAGAAAGGGCTGGAGGTGAGTGAATCTGTTATTAAATAATGTGTGAAATGTTGATTTTTTTTCAGTTTTTTCTATAATGTATAGGCTTGATTGATTAAACGAGGTATAACAGATGTCTGCTGAAGAAAAGAACAGTAAAAACAAGCAGTTAAATGAAAGCGAGTACGGTGCGTCCAGTATTCAGGTTCTCAAGGGTCTCGAGGCGGTAAGAAAGCGTCCCGGAATGTACATCGGAGACACCGATGACGGTAGCGGTCTTCACCACATGATCTACGAGGTTGTGGACAACTCCGTGGATGAAGCTCTGGCCGGTCACTGCGACAAAATTTCAGTTTATGTTCACATAGATAACAGTATCACTGTAAAGGATAACGGAAGGGGTATCCCCGTCGACATGCACCTCGAAGAGGGGCGTTCCGCGGCAGAGGTCATCATGACAGTTCTTCATGCCGGTGGTAAGTTCGACAGCAACTCCTATAAAGTTTCCGGCGGTCTTCACGGTGTCGGTGTAAGTTGTGTTAACGCGCTTTCCGAAAACCTCAAGATCAAGATCAAGAGGGACGGCGGAATCTTCTTCCAGGAGTACGAAAAGGGTGTTCCCGTGCATCCTCTTGAAAGAATCGGGGATGCGAAGGATACCGGAACAAAGATAACCTTCAAGCCCGATGCCGAGATTTTCACAATGACCGAGTTCTCTCTTGCCAGAATTACCAAGAGGCTCAGGGAAATGGCTTTTCTCAACAGTGGTGTGCGAATCAAGCTTCTCGACGAGAGGGTGGGGCAGGAGAGTGAATTCTACTACGAAGGCGGAATCGTTCAGTTCGTAGGCTTCCTCAACCAGTCGAAGAGTCCGCTTCACGAGAACGTTATCCGTGTACAGAAGGAGGATGTCGAAAACAACCTTGCCGTCGATATCGCAATGCAGTGGACTTCCGCATATCAGGAGCAGACACTCTGTTACACCAACAACATCTTCAACAGGGACGGCGGAACACATCTCAGCGGATTCAAGCTGGGAATAACCAAGATTTTCCAGAACTACATAAACGAGAGCAAAAAGAACCTCAAGATAAAGGTGAACGGAGACGATATCAGGGAAGGTCTCACCGCCGTAATCTCCGTAAAAATGGGAGATCCCAAGTTCAGCTCACAGACCAAGGACAAGCTGGTTTCCAGTGAGATCCAGACATTCCTTTCCGGAGCGCTCCAGGATGTTCTCAAGGAGTTTCTTGAGGAAAACCCGGATATCGCCAACTCGATCATCGACAAGATCGTTGAGGCTGCGGTTGCCCGTGAAGCTGCGAGGAAGGCAAGGGAGCTCACACGAAGAAAGGGAGCTCTCGAAAACACTTCGCTTCCCGGCAAGCTTGCCGACTGCCAGGAAAAGGATCCCGCAAAATCCGAAATTTACATAGTCGAGGGAGACTCGGCGGGCGGTTCGGCGAAGCAGGGAAGGGACAGGGCTAACCAGGCCATTCTTCCCCTTCGAGGAAAGATTCTGAATGTTGAAAAGGCACGTCTCGATAAGCTTTTGAAATCGGAGCAGGTTCTCAATGTCGTCGCGGCGCTCGGAACAGGAATCGGAAAGGACGAATTCAACATAGAGAAACTTCGCTACCACAAGATCGTGATCATGACGGATGCCGACGTCGACGGTGAGCACATCAGAACGCTCCTGTTGACGCTCTTCTACAGGTATATGCCGGAGCTCGTGGAACGGGGATACCTCTACATCGCACAGCCTCCGCTCTACGGAATTACGAAAGGCAAGAAAATCACCTACGTCAAGGATGAGAAGGAGTTCCAGGAACACCTCATCAACACCGGTACGAAGAACGTCAGGGTTCAACTCGGAAGCGGTGAGACGTTTGAAGGTGAGGAGCTTAACGAATTCATTAAGTTGATGGTTGATCTCAACGACAATCTCGGAAGAACCGAATTCCTCTACGACAGCGCTATCGTTGAGGCTATCGCGACAGTCGGGGGAATCGCCAAGGAAGATCTTAAGAGCGAAGGTGTTCTCAGGCAGAAATTCGAGGAGATCGAGGCTTTCATAAAGAAGCATCATCCCGACAGACTTCCGCTGAGATTCGATATCGAATCCGACGGCAGTCACGAGGAAGAGACCTACCTCACGATGAACATCATTACGATGATCAACGGAGTCGAGAAGTACTCCACAATCGATCTCAGGTATCTCCAGAGCTCGGAGATCATCCACATCAACAAGCTCAAAACCGCTCTTCTGGAGAGAGGAACCGGTCCCTACGTACTTTCTGTCGAAGGTAAGGAGGAGTCGGACGAGGAGCTTGCCGACTGGAGATCACTCCTCCACCACGTACTGGATCTTGCCAGAGAAGGACAGAAGATACAGAGATACAAAGGTCTCGGAGAGATGAACCCGGAACAGCTCTGGGAGACAACTCTCAATCCGGACAACAGAGTTTTCCTCAGAGTCACCGCAGACGATGCGGCCGAAGCTGACCGGATCTTCGACATCTTGATGGGAGAAAACGTGGAACCGAGAAGGCGCTTCATTGAGGAGAATGCCCTCAATGCAAACCTCGATGTGTAACACCAGGAGAGAGTAATGACAGAAACAACTATAAAACACGGTCAGATACGTAATGTCAACATCGAACATGAGATGAAGACATCCTACATAAACTATGCGATGGACGTTATCATCAGCAGGGCCCTTCCCGATGTGAGGGACGGGCTCAAGCCTGTTCACCGAAGAGTTCTCTACGCCATGAAGGAGCTCAACAACACATGGACCGCACCCTACAAGAAATCGGCCCGTATCGTCGGTGACGTTATCGGTAAGTACCACCCGCACGGCGACGCCGCAGTCTACCAGACCCTTGTCCGTATGGCCCAGGACTTTTCCATGCGCTACATGCTTGTGGACGGTCAGGGTAACTTCGGTTCGATCGACGGAGACTCGGCAGCTGCGATGCGTTATACAGAGGCGAGAATGGCACGTATCTCCGGAGAGATCCTCGCCGATCTCGATAAAGAGACTGTAAACATGCGTGACAACTACGACGGCAGTCTCAGTGAGCCGGAAGTTCTTCCTTCCAGGATTCCCCTGCTTCTCGTAAACGGTACAAGCGGTATCGCGGTCGGTATGGCATCCAACATTCCGCCGCACAATATCCGTGAAATACTCAATGCAGTAATACACATCATCGACAATCCGGATGCCACAATCAATGATCTCATGCAGTTCGTACCAGGTCCCGACTTTCCGACAGGAGCAACGATCCTCGGAAGAGCCGGAATCAGACAGGCCTACGAAACGGGCCGCGGCATCATCAAAATGCGAAGCAAGGTGAGAATCGAGGAGAACGAAGGTTCCGGAACAAGGGACAAGATCATCGTCGACGAGCTTCCCTACCAGGTTAACAAGGCTAACATGATCATCCAGATCGCCAACCTCGTAAAAGAGAAGAAGATCGAAGGAATCCACGACATCAGGGACGAGTCCGACCGTCGTGGAATCCGTGTCGTTATCGAACTCAAGAAGGATGCCGATGCAAATATTCTTGTAAACCAGCTCTACAAGATGACGAATCTCCAGACCAGTTTCGGTATAAACATGCTTGCGATCTGCAACAACGTTCCGAAAACGCTCAACCTGAAGGATGCGATGAACTACTTCATCCTCCACAGAAGGGATGTCGTCACAAGGAGAACCCGTTACGAACTTCGCGAAGCTGAAAAGCGCGCACACATCTTGGAAGGTCTCAAGAGAGCTCTCGACAACATCGACGAAGTTATCAGGATAATCAAGGAGTCCGCATCCACCGAGGACGCCAGAAACCAGCTCATGTCGAGATTCGCCTTCTCGCGGCCCCAGGCCGTCAGCATCCTTGAAATGAAGCTGAGCCGCCTTACCGGACTTGAGCGTGATAAAATCATCTCCGAATACGAGGCACTTCTTAAAAAGATCAGCTGGTTCCAGGAGATTCTCGGAAACGAAGGAACACTTCTCGGAGTTATCAAAGAGGAACTTCTTGAGGTTCTGGAAAAGTATTCCGACGAGAGAAGGACGGAGATCGTCAACTACGAAGGTGAAATCGATATCGAAGATCTCATCGCAGACGACGATATGGTTGTAACTCTCACCACAGAGAACTACATCAAACGTACACCGCTTGAACTCTACCGTAAGCAAAAACGGGGCGGAAAGGGAATAAATGCAATAAATCCGAAAGAGAACGATTACGTCAAGGATATCTTCGTGGCAAGTTCCCACACCCAGCTTCTCATCTTCACAAGCTACGGAAAAGTGTACTGGACCAAGGTTTACCAGCTTCCGGAAGCGGGAAGAAACAGCAGAGGAAAACCGATCATCAACCTCATAAACGTTGAGAAGGATGAGAGGGTGGCGGCGATTCTTCCGATGAAGAAATTCGTCGAAGGCAACTACATCATGATGGTTACACGCATGGGAACCATCAAGAAGGTGGATATAAAGGAATTCGAGAACCAGCGCTCAAACGGAAAGAAAGCCATCAACCTCAAAGAGGAGGATAAGCTGATCGGTGTAACCATCACAAACGGTGAAAACGAAATAATACTCGCCACCAAGACGGGGCTTTCCATACGCTTCAACGAGAGCGACGTCAGGGCAATGGGTCGTACAGCCGCCGGAGTCCGCGGAATCACCCTCACAAAGGGTAACGAAGTGATGACAATGGATGTCGTTGAAGATGAAAAGGCGCTTCTCACCGTTACCGACAGAGGTATGGGTAAACGAACAGCACCCGACCAGTACAGACTCCAGTCCAGAGGCGGAAAGGGAATCATCACCATCAAGACAAGCAAGGAGAACGGTTACGTAGTCGGAACTCTCAAGGTATCCGAGGAAGATGAACTCATGCTCATCACCTCGACAGGACAGGCCATAAGAATTCCGGTCAACGGTATCTCCATGATCGGAAGAAATACGAAGGGAGTCAGACTCTTCAGAATCGCAGAAGGCGAAAAGGTCGTAAGCATCACCAAGATCGTCGAGCCGAAGAAAGAGGATGAAGAAGAGATTGAGGATAAAGCTCCGAACCGGGAAGCAGCTCCCGACGAATCTGAGGTGATTTCAGAGGCGGAAGCACCAGAAAAGGATGAAAACACCGAAGAGTAGAAATCGGAAACCCTGATTTTTTAAGGCGGGCCTCGTGCCCGCCTTTTTTTGGTGCTGGATGGATGTAACTATCCGAAAAGAATCGGGTATTCTGGATTGTTTCGTAGGGTTTCTCCGGTGGGTAGCCCTGTCATCTGGTCAGATTATAAAAGAGGGGGAAATGCCGGGAGTTCAGACGAAGCGCCCCGGTAATTAAACAATAAATACAGATGAATATAAAGATCTTACATTATCTCATGCCTGCAGCAGGCAGGCGTTCACAAGGCCCGCGAAGCGGAGCCGTTCTGCAGCTATGCTGCCCCAAAAACAATTATTCATGCCTATCCGGCGGCTGAATTTGCCTGAAAAACTTTTTCGTGTTCGGTTCAGGAATTGAAATAAGTTGAAAAACTTTTTTCAGCCTGTCCCATCCTTTGAAATCCCTTCAAAAAAAAATTCTCCCCTCTTTTAAAAAGAGGGGCTGGGGGAGTTGTTCTGATGAATTATAAAAAACAAAAACATCTGGTTGGATGATGATTAATAAGAATAACTCTCCCTGACCTTCTTTTAAAATAAGAGAGGGAATTGCTGTTTTCGAAGCGGATGAACGCCTGTTTTGCCCAAATTACTTTGATAAAAGTAGCAAAGATGTTGCAAAGCCATAAAGAATTAATCCTGAACTATTTCATAGCCAACAAGGCGTACAATAGTGGTATTGTAGAGGGTCTAAACCGTAAAGTTAATTTGACCGTCAGAAAATCATTCGGTTTTCGATCGTTTGAAATTATGAAAACAGCGTTATATCACCAGCTTGGAGATTTGCCTGAGCCGGAGTTCGCCCACAGATTCTGGTGAAGAAGCATTTTAGTGAGAAGAATCATTCGGGAGGCGGGATTATTTGTTTCTGCTTATACAGATGAATAACTTGCCTTTTTCCACTCTTTAAAAAAGAGGGTAGGAAAATCAGGGTGCACACGGAGTCACGCTCGTACTAATCTATATTCGATTTTTGAGTTGTATGGATTTATGAAATGGAGGATGTTGGAATTTTTCTGTGATTTCAATAGGTGACTATTCTTGTTACGATTTTGTGCAAAAAATTATTGACAATGGCCGCCGAATAATTAATATAGGCAACGCTGATTGGGTGGCGAGGTAGCTCAGTTGGCTAGAGCAGCGGACTCATATCCCGCAGGTCGAGTGTTCGAATCACTCTCTCGCCACCAATTCTTTTAAGTTTTTCACACAGAGCTTCGTCCTATTGGGGACGATTTTTTTTTAGGTGCAGCTTTTCAAGAAGAGCAGGGACTCAATCTGCTTGTCATAATCCGATAAGATAAGAATTTTTGAGAAGATTGTGACGATGTTCAATCTGATCAATTGAAGGAGTTCCTAAGATTCCGGTGCGCACAATGAGTTTAAGGACATCGGGGTGGTGTCGTCATCTTCTCCGTTGTCGTCGTTTTCTTCTGTAGGCTGTGCGCATTTTTCTGTGAAATCGTCACATTCAAGGTCTCCCGTACATTGGGGGAATTCATAGTCGGGATCGCAGGTGGCGCCCTCAGCCAGTTTTCCGGTCACTGTGTTTTCACAACTTTCGGATTCTATGAGGGTGTCAGGATCAACGGTAGTGTCGCATGCGGTTTCGCTGAGTACTTTCTTAAGTTGCGATACGCATTTAGAAGCATTTGATTCGTTCCATTCACTCTTCTGTTCATCGTATTCGTTCACGCCTGCTGTTTGAGCCAGTTTTGTTTTGCATTCGGTCTCAGTGGCTCCGATGTAACTTGCGAAAAGAGGGGTGATCCCGTTTTTGCAGCACGAAAAAATCTTGGCGCAAACAGAATCCGAGAGCTCTTTTGATGTTTCCTCCAGGGTCAGCGTTGAGGGGGTGTCGTCTCCGTTGCCCTCTCCGTTGTCGTCGTCGTCACCGCACGCCGCGAAAAACATGAAAAAAATTGTAAGAAGAAGGGCTGTCTTTTTTCTCATCATTTGTTCCTCCATAGATGAATTTAGAAGCGTGGAGATATCATATCTTGAATACGTGTTTGCCGTCAAGAATGAAACGGAATGAATACAAAAGATGTGATTGTGGGCTGTTTGCTTATCGTTTATGAGAAAAAATTGGGAATTTTAGAAAATTTTAGGGGGAGCTTATTTGGATTTTACTATTTCGAGTGTGTCTCTGGCTATCGTAAGCTCTTCATTGGTGGGAATTACGAGTGCTTTGAGCGTAGAGCCGTCTGTTGAGATGTCCGCTTTCTTGCCCCTCATGTTGTTTTTCTCCGCATCGATTGTGCAGTTCATGTATGTGAAGTGCTTCATGATTTCGGCTCTTGTTTCGGGGCTGTTCTCACCGACTCCGCCGGTAAAGACGATTGCGTCCGCTCCGTTCATTGCTGCGATGTAGGCTCCTACGTACTTGACGATCTGGTAGTGATACTTGTCAAGTGTTGTTTTTGCCATCTCGTTGTTCTGTTTGAACGCTGCGTCCTCGATGTCTCTCATGTCGCTGGAGATTTCGCTGAGTCCTTTTACTCCGCTCTCCTTGTTGAGAATTCTTTCCATCTCTTCAGGTGAAATTCCTTCCTGCTTCATGAGGAAAAAGGGAATCGCGGGATCGATATCTCCGCTTCTTGTTCCCATTGTGAGTCCTTCGAGAGGTGTGAATCCCATGGATGTATCTATCGACTTTCCGCCGTCGACAGCAGCAATTGATGCTCCGTTTCCAAGGTGACATGTTACGATTTTGAGATCCTTTATATCCTTTCCGAGAAATTCTGCAGCCTCTGCGCTTACGAAACGGTGAGATGTTCCGTGAAATCCGTACTTCCTGACTTTGTACTTGTCATAGTACTTGTAAGGAATCGCGTAGAGGTAGGCCTTCGGATCCATTGTCTGGTGGAATGCTGTGTCGAATACGCCGACCTGAGGTTTTCCTGGCATGATGTCGCTGCATGCTTCGATTCCGAGAATGTTCGCCGGGTTGTGAAGGGGAGCGAGGGGAATGCATCTTTTGAGTGCGTCCAGAACTTCGGCGGTGATGAGAACCGATCCGCTGAACTCCTCTCCAGCATGAACGACTCTGTGGCCTACGGCGTCTATTTCGTTCATGTCGTCGATGACCTTCGACTCACCGCTGGTGAGTTTCTCAACGATGAGGGCGATTCCCTCCTTGTGATCCTTGACGGCTCCGCTGTATTTGAACTTCTGACCTTCTTTTTCATGTTTGAGAAGGCTCTCCTCAAGGCCGATTCTTTCGAGAAGTCCGATGGCGATTACGGATTCTCCGTTCATGTCGATGAGCTGGTACTTGATGGAGCTGCTTCCGCAGTTGAATACAAGGATTTTCATGTTCCCCTCCTTAAATGGTGTTAGAAAGATAATATTTTCTCAGGTTCTCTATTTTTTCAAGGCTTTTCAGAAAGTTCTCCTTCGTCAGCTCGAAAACAACCATCTCTGCGGATGTTTCGCCCAGACGGGAGAAGAGAGCGTTGAAATCGATCGAGCCTTCGCCGATGGCGATATGGCTGTCCTCGGAGCCGGCGTTGTCGTGGGCATGGACGTGAACTATCGATTTTCCGTAGCGCTCGAGAAACGAGACGGGTGTGAATGAGCTGAAACAGTTGGCGTGGCCTATGTCGAGGCAGATGGGAGTTTCTGGATCCTTTTCAAGAATCATGTCGAAGAGTGTGAAATCCGGTTCGTATGTGTTTTCCCATGCGATCGAGACGCCGAGTCTGTTTGCGGCTTCCTCGATTTCGTGCTTTCCGTGCATGAAGCGGTCGAACCACTTCTTCCTCGCCTTTGCAGGGAGGAGAGGAGTGAAGCCTGTGTGGCTTACGGCCCGCTTTATTCCGAGGTCGGATGCTATTCCGAGTGCCTCGATTATGGTTTCTTTTGAATATTTTCTTATTTTTTCGTCGTTGCCGCCCATGTTGAGATCGTAGAAAGGCAGGTGCGCCGAACATGTGAAGTTTCGGAGTCTTTCTGAGAGTATGTCGATCTCCTCTTTTGTAGCGGCCCTGTTTGCGGCGGCGTCTGAGAGTACAACCTCTATTCCGTATGTGTAGGAATCCAGTCGGTGGTGGGAAACGGTTTGGTCGAAATCAGCTATGAGATGCGGTAGTTTTTCAAAAATTGCAGCTTTCATATCCTCCCCTGGTAAAAATTGCAGGAGATAATGATAAGAAAAATATCACGTTTGTCAAATTGTCACAAAAATATAGGGAAACATGCTTGTCCTAATTTGAAAAGAGGTTTGCAGGAAAGCGGGAGATCTATTCGAAATTGCGACGACACTTCGGTGTAGTCTCTTCAAATTGTGTTTCGGATCCGATTACAAATCGGGACATCGGGCCGTAATGAGAGGGGGCGAAAAGTTGCACTGTATCACTTTTTTCATATAATAGGATCGTTTTAGGATATCCTATTTTTCAGGAAGGTTAATGAATCGATACAGTTTCATAGTAAAGGATAGAAGGCAGGGGGAAATAAGACCGAGAACAGATGGCCAGCAGCGATTGATCGATGCTGTGATGAAAAACAACATCGTGTTTGCCGACGGTCCTGCCGGAACGGGTAAGACTTTTCTTGCTGCGGCACTGGCCGTAAAGTTTCTGCGTGAGGGGAAGGTCGACAAGATTGTGATGAGCAGGCCTGCTGTCGAGGCGGGAGAGAGGCTCGGTTTTCTTCCGGGAACGGCTGAGGAGAAGGTCGATCCCTATCTCAGACCTCTCTATGACTGTCTTGAAATGCTCTTCTCCTTCGAGGAGGCGGCACGTCTTCAACAGAGCCGACAAATAGAGGTTGTGCCCCTGGCCTTCATGAGGGGACGTACTCTTTCGAACAGTTTTCTCATTCTCGATGAGGCCCAGAATACTACCATTACCCAGATGAAGATGTTCCTCACCAGAATAGGGGAGCAGAGCAAGATGATTGTAGTCGGAGATTCTACCCAGAAGGACATCGGCAACGATCTCAGCGGATTCTGTGATGCGTTCAGGCGTCTCGAATCGGTCGAGGGTGTGGAAACGGTTAAACTTGGTGTCGAGGACATTGTGCGTGCCGATATTGTCGGCAGGATTGTTCAGGCCTACGAGGGAAGATGAAAGAGGGTAGGTTTATAGAGCTGTTTAAGGATTATCGGGATCAGGTACGGCTTACCGTCTACGAGTGGCTTCGTCGCAGCGATCTTCGTTCCGCTATTGTTATCTTTGTTCTGCTATCTATCGTGGTTGCCTTTATCTCACTTCCGGATACCTATACGCTCAATCTTCCGGTAAGCCCAAACGATGTCGGGAAGGTTATGAAATTCTCCATTCGTTCGGACCGGGACTACCGTATCGCCGACGAGGAAGAAACACGAAAGAGAAGAATTAAGGCCGAGTCCGAAGTGCCGGATTACTATAATTACATTGATAATTCAATATATTACGGCAAGGTTAGAGGGGCTTTTTCCATGATGAGGGGGTTGATGGACGACCTGATCGTGGAGCGTATTCGGAAGGACGCCCGTGTTCCCGAGGCGTTTGCCGGACTCTACCTGCAGGCCGTAAAGGCAAATATCGATCAAGAGCCCTTCTCCGAAATAAGAGAGGAGGTTCAACGCGTATTTCAGGGAAGCAAGAACCTTTTCGATCGTGAGATCGGAATGTCTCTCGACCACTCCGTTTTCGAGCTCCTTCGCGAGGCCTGGTTCGATGAAAGGATAGAAAAGGCGGTTTTTTCCCTTATAAACAGGCTTGAAAGTTACTACATATATAAAAATCCTCTGGGAGAAGAGTATGCCCTCGACCACATAATGGTTCAGAGGGGAGAAGCGATGCTTCAAATCGGTCTCAACCGGGTTATTAACCAGAACAGTCTGATTCCAGAGATCGAACACGACCAGAAGCTGCTTGGACATGACAAACTCTTCTCGGAAAAGGGAAAAACGCTTGTCAAGAGTTTCGCCTACTGGATCGTCCGTGACAACATCAACTTCAGTTCCAAGCTCACGGAGAAGAAAAAACTGGAGGTGTGGAACAACGTTCCCGATACCGTTTTTCAGGTTAAGAGCGGTGAGGTTCTGAGACGGGCTGGAGAGATTATCACCGAGCGTGATATCAGGATATTCACGGAAATGGTCAAGCAGGCGGGAGAACGCTCCCTTCTCTCTCTTTTTATCCAGAACATGCTTTTTATCCTCTGCTCGGCGCTCATACTCTTTTTTGCGTTCAGGAAAAGCGTCAGCAAATTTTCAGACCGGAACAAGGATCTTATTCTCATCTCTTTCCAGTGCCTTCTAACCTACGCATTCTGGTACATGATCGAGAGTCTTTCAATTCCATTCAGTCAATGGATGGGAAATATCGATGCCAGGATTTTCTACTTTCTCCTTCCGGTTCCCTTCGTAATCGCTACCGTCCGTCTTCTCGTCAATACGGAGACGGCCCTCTTCTTTCTCCTTTTCATGCTGTTTTCACTGCTGCCCCTCTTCCCGGATAACTTCTACTTTCCCGTTTACTACTCGATAGGTTCCCTTTTCTACATATTCCTAATTACGCATATCGAGAAGAGATCGACGATTCTTCGAATAAGTTTCACTCTGGCCCTGCTTCTCATGTTGATGACCCTGCTCATATTCTCGATGGATTTCACGCTGCCGGATGAGAACATATTCAGGGCGCTCTTCATCTCTTTTATAGGCGCGATTTTTTCCGGAATCCTTCTCATGGGTGTTATTCCCATGTGGGAGTGGCTGCTCGGATATACGACGGATATAACATTCCTCGAATTTTCCACCCTCAACCATCCGCTGATGAAGAAAATGGCCGTCTATGCAAACGGTACCTACCAGCACAGTCTCACGGTCGGTTCGATTGTGGAGGCGGCGGCACGTGAAATAGGACTGAGTCCCCTGGCCTGCAAGGTAATGGCCTACTTCCACGACATAGGAAAGACCGACAGGCCCGAGTATTTCTCAGAAAACCAGGGTGGAGTCAACAAGCACGACGAACTTTCCGCAACAATGTCTGCAATGATCATAATCAACCACGTGAAAAGGGGCGGTGAACTTGCCAAGGAGTACAACCTTGGTGAGAAGATCGAGGATGCTGTGTGCCAGCATCAGGGAACTTCCCTCATCAAGTACTTTTACGCCAAGGCCAAGGCGCAGGATGCAGAGGTGGATGAGGTGCAGTTCCGCTATCCCGGTCCAAAGCCCCAGACGAGGGAGGCGGGTCTTCTGATGCTCGCCGACAGCATAGAGGCGGCGGTGCGTTCCATGCCCGACAAGAACTATCAGAAAATAAGTGACGCAGTTGGAAATATCATGAATAAAATCATAGATGACGGACAGCTCAGCGAATGCAATATGACAATGAAGGATCTGGCTCTAATAAAGAAGAGCTTCATCAAGACACTGTCCGGTATCTATCACGCCAGGATCGAGTATCCCGATCCCGTAGCCTAGGAGGAAAGATGGAACTCTACATAGAGAACAGGGGCGGAATAGATATTCCGCTGGATGAAGAAAGGATAAAGGAAATTCTTAAAAAATCCCTGAGTTGCGAGGGTAAGGATCCCGAGGAGGATTGGGAGATCAGCCTCTTTTTCGTCGACCGGGGAGAAATCCGCGAAATCAACAGGGATTACAGAAAAATAGATCGAGCCACCGACATAATCTCCTTTGCATATCAGGAAGGCGAGGGTGCCCAGTTCACACCTTTTCTTCTCGGTGATCTCATCGTCTCCATGGAGATTGTCGCTTCCCATGCCGAAAGTTACGAAACGACAGTGGAAAAGGAGCTTACCTTTGTTCTCGTACACGGAATACTTCACCTTCTGGGTTACGATCACATGGCCGAAAAGGAGAGGGCCGAGATGCGCGCAAGGGAGGAGGTGATAATGAAGGAGCTGGGTTTCGGTGATGAATAAAATCGTCGGTAAAAAAATACTGCTCGCAGCGACATTTCTCTTCTCTTTCATTCTGAGTTTCCCCTTCGTAATTCCTGGAAATTCCGAGCCCGTCGCCCTCCACACAATTTTCGGCAAGTATCTCGTATTTCTCGTAATGCCGGCATTTCTTCTTTTCGTAGATTCATTCAAGGGTAGAAAGGCTGTAGTTTTTGGCTGGCTGCTGGCCGTTATGGGGAACTTCGGAGTTTTCTACTGGATCTACTATGCCGTTCACGTTTTCGGAAATCTGAGCGCCGGGATTTCCGCCCTTCTGCTTCTTGTGATGATTGTCGCGCTGGGGGCATTCTGGGCTCTTGCCGCCGCAATCTATCTCTATCTGAAAAGGAAGGGCAGCTACTCCCCGCTGCTTTTTGCATCAATCTGGTGTGTTATCGAGGCATCTAGAAACTTTTTCCCCGTCAACTTCTTCTGGGCGGCCCTCGGGCACAGCCAGTACAGCAACCCCTTCACCATCCAGTTTTCCGCAATAGGTTCAACCTACATCCTTTCATTTTTTATCGTATGGGCGTCCCTGCTTGCACTCTCCTCATTCAAAGGAGGAAAAAGAAAGTGGGAAACGGTTTCCTTTCTCGTTTTTTTTCTGGGTCTTTCCCTCTACGCCGGTTGGAAATATATCTCCTTCAAGGATGTGCAGCCTGAAAAGACGGTGCGTGTCGGAATACTTCAGCCCAACATCAACCAGTACGATGTGAACAGGAAAAACCTAACATATGCAGGCATTCGGAATCGTTTCAGAAATCTCATTAATGAGATGGACGACGATATCGATCTGCTTATCTGGCCCGAGGCGAGTTTCCCAATTCGTCTCTACAAGGGATCGAAGGATTTCAAGAGAATCTGGGAGAAATACTTTCCCGAAACAAAACTTTTCAAGCATCAGCTTATCGGTGTTGACCTTGTGGACAATAGACGAAAAGTCTATCACAACAGTGCCGCATTCGTTGCAGACGGAGTGATAGAGAAAACATACGACAAAGTCGAGCTGGTTCCTTTCGGTGAATATCTTCCATGGGGAAACACCCTCCAGGCTATGGGACTTTCGATCATCGTTCCCAATGCCGTGGGCGGGTTTTCCGCGGGACATGAGTACACCGTCTACGACTACGGCGATTTCACGGCTGCTCCGCTCATCTGTTTCGACGGTGTCTTCTCTGAAAATACAAGAAGCTTTGTCGAAAGGGGAGCCGATCTCCTTGTCAGCATAACCAACGATGCATGGTTCGGACTTTCCTCGGCTGCATTCCAGCATCTCAGCTTCTACTCCATGCGGAGTGTGGAAACGGGACGATCTATCGTTCGATCAGCAAATATCGGAGTCAGCGGAGTTTTTCTTCCCGACGGAACTGTGAGGGATACCACACCGCTTTTCAAAACTGTTGGAAAGGTTGTTTCCGTTCCCATTTACAAAATCGACACACCGTACCTCCGTTACGGAAACTGGTTTATTTATCTTCTTACAGTTTTTTCAGTTGTCTCTCTCTTGAGGATCCGGTTTGTTGAAAATCGTAAATCTTGAGTCGTCGGGGTACAGCCCGGCCGCAGCTGAAAAACTATCCTCCGCAGGTGAACTTTGCCTGTTGGATCTTTCGACCCGTTCACAGGTCTTGAAAGCCGTAAAAGATGCCGACGTTGTAATCACCAGGCTCAGGTTCAGACTTGATGAAATGATCTTGTCATCTGCCGAAAAGTTGAAAGTTGTCGCAACGCCCACAACAGGAACCGATCACGTTGACACGGAATATCTTGAAAAGAGGGGAATTCACTTCATCTCCCTCAAAGGGGAAAGGAAATTTCTGGACAGCGTATTCGCCACCGCCGAGCACACCGTCGGAATGATTCTCTCGTTAATCAGAAACACTCACGGGGCCCACAGAAATGTCAGCGGCGGGAAGCTCTGGGATCGTGACAGCTTCCGCGGATATGAACTTTTCGGGAAGAGGGCGGGAATCCTGGGGCTGGGAAGGCTTGGAACGAGAGTTGCACACTATTTGAACAGTTTCGGAATGGAGGTTGTCGCCTCCGACATCGCTCCGGTTTCAAATCCTGATTCTGTAACGATGGTCGATCTGGAAACCCTTCTCGAAACATCGGATATTCTGACAGTTCACATCGATCTCCGGGAAGAGAATCGGGGATTCATGAACAGTGAAAAATTCCGCAGGATGAAAAAGGGATCCTTCTTCATCAACACCAGCCGCGGAGACGTGGTGGACGAGTCTGCACTCCTGAAATCTCTTGAAAACGGTAGGATTCGCGGTGCAGCGCTGGATGTTCTTCAGGGAGAGGTGAATAAAACCGTTACCTCATCCCCGATTATCGAAGCCTGCGAAAAACACAACATTCTCCTCACTCCCCACATCGGCGGAGCCACGTTTGAATCCATGGAAAAGACCGAAATTTTCATTGCGGATAAGATAAGGGAATTTCTGTGCTCTGAAAAATTAATTCACTGATTTTCTTCTAAAGGATTGAAGCCGCTGTGCTGTAGTGTCTGATTTTCTAATCATCCATTTCTTCAGATAAGATTATTTGCCTTGAAAGAGAAGTGATTTCCCTTGCCGACGATTATGTGATCGAGAACTTCTATGCCGAGAATTTTTGCCGATTCTATAAGTCTTTTCGTGACCTGGATGTCTTCGTGACTCGGTTCAAGATTTCCGGAAGGGTGGTTGTGTGCGAAAATGATCGAGGCTGCCCGATCCGTTATCGCGTCTGCAAAAACTTCTCTGGGGTGAATAAGGCTCTGGTTCAGCGTACCTATGAAGATGGTACGTGTTTTTATGAGCCTGTTCGCTCCATCCAGAGTCAAGGTGATGAAGTTCTCCTGTCTCTTTTTTGACAGGTCACCGAGAAGAACGAAGGCGTCGGAGGACGATGTGATCTTTCGCTTGCTGTTTTCAAGGGTGTATCTTGATACAAGTTCGAAGGCTGCCGCTATCTGGCAAGCTTTGGCTTTGCCTATTCCCTCAATTTCCAGAAGTTTCTCAGGATTTTTCCAGCTCTTTTCTTCCAGTGCCGTTTCAAGTTCCCTGGCAATAGTGAAGAGGGATCGCTCCTTTCCTCCGCTGCCCAGCATAAGGGCAATGAGTTCATAGGTTCGAAGGGAAGATGCACCCTTCCTGAAAAGTTTTTCCCTTGGTCGGTCTTCGCTGTAAAGCTCCTTGATCTCCCGTACCACAACTCCCCTCCTTTTTTTCTGTTGAAAGTTAATGGTAAGGGCAGGGTAATGGATGGTCAAGTCGTTAACCGCACTGAGGCTTGTATCTCTGCTGGGCTATGTCGTCAAGCTCTTTGGCTTCCATTTCATCAATCTTTTTAAAGAATTGAGTTCGCTCCTTCTCCTTCAGTTTTTCAAGGCTTTTCTTCTCCATGGTTGCCTCCATGAGTTCCTTCCGAGTGAACTCGATCTTCTGCCTGATCATGCTTTTTTCCCGTGACAGGTTTTTGACTGTCTGATCCAGAGAGAGAATGTGTTCACGATAGAGTTCGATGTCTGAAGGCCCGAGGGATCCGGATGTTGCAAGATTAAGGTACTCCCTTCTGCTCTCTTCAATCTCCTCCTTTCTTTTTGCGACTGCTTTAGTTATGGATTCCAGACGTTTCGAGAGTTCGGATAGCTTTTTCTGGGTTTGCTGCTCCTTTATCTCCTTTGCCTTGAGAAGTGTCTTAAGTGAAAATTCGAATTTCATGGTCCTCTCCCGATGGTTTTGTTTGGAAGATGCAATTAGCGTGCCGTCTCATATTGTCCCAAAAAAGTGTGCATCGGCCTCTTTTCCAAACGGCTTGCTGAGCGCCATGTTTTCTTGACTAGCCAGCCATTTGGTGCTATTTTACAGCGTATAAAAAATTATAAGGTGTTCTATGAATAACAGGCAGCTTACGGGCATGTTGATAAAGCGAGGGGTTATTTCGCTTCCCGAGCTCAAATCTCTGGAAGAGAGGTCCCTTGAAACGGGTGAAGCCCTAAAGGAGATTCTTTTCAAGGAGAACAAACTGGATGAGAACCAGTTTGTCGATATTCTTGCCGATCAGTACAACGTTCCGAGGGTCGATCTTTCCGAACTTGAGATAGAGGACGAAGTTATAGCGATCCTCTCCAAGCAGATTGCGGAGAGATACAACGTTGTCCCCGTTTCCAGAATCGGGAACACCCTTACTGTGGCGATGAGCGATCCTTCAAATATGAACGCCCAGGACGATATAAAGTTTCTTACCGACTACATTGTTGAAGTTGTTGTCGCTTCCGAAAACGAAATTCTCGATGCGCTCAAGAAGTACTACGGGGAATCGGCTGTGGTTCAGGAGCAGGTTGTAGAGGATTTCGATATAGATATGGACAGTCTTCTCTCCGATGTGGAGGACGTGGAGCTCGCATCCCTCGAAGAGGAGATGACTCTTGAGGAAAGTATCCGAGATGCAGAGGACGCTCCGGTTGTAAAACTCGTGAACATGATTCTTCTCGATGCCATCAAGAAGAAGGCTTCCGATATTCATGTCGAGCCCTACGAGAAGAGTTTCCGTGTCAGGCTTCGTGTCGACGGTGTTCTCTACGACACACTTCATCCGCCGAGAAAGATGAAGGATGCCATAGTGGCCAGATTCAAGGTTATGGCTAATCTCGATATCGCCGAGAAGAGGGTTCCCCAGGACGGCAGGATCAAGATTAAGATGGGCGGCGGCAGAGAGATGGACTTTCGTGTCTCCATTCTTCCCTGTATCTACGGTGAAAAGGTTGTTCTCCGTCTCCTTGACAAGAGCAACCTGCAGCTGGACATGACCAAGCTCGGTTTTTTCCCCGATCAGCTCGAGGTTTTCAAGGAGGCGATCCATAAGCCCTACGGAATGGTTCTGGTAACCGGACCGACCGGTTCAGGTAAGACCACCACTCTATATTCGGCTCTCAGCGAACTCAACAATGCGGAAGTGAATATTTCTACCGCCGAGGATCCGGTCGAGTTCAACCTTGACGGCATCAACCAGGTGCCTATCCGTGACGCGGTCGGTCTCAACTTTTCGGCGGCTCTCAGAAGTTTCCTCAGACAGGATCCCGATATAATCATGGTGGGTGAGATTCGTGACTTCGAGACGGCCGAAATTGCGGTTAAGGCCGCTCTTACGGGTCACATGGTGCTTTCGACGCTCCACACCAACGACGCCCCCTCTACTGTAACAAGGCTTCTCAATATGGGAATCGAAAGTTTCCTCGTAACCTCCTCGCTCAACTCCGTCGTTGCACAGCGTCTTGGCAGAAGGGTGTGCAAGGAGTGTGCCGAGGAGATCAGTGTCGACAGGGAAAAGCTTGAGAAATTGGGTGCAACAGAGGAGATGCTGACGGATTACAGGATAATGAAGGGAAGGGGATGCGATGTCTGCAACAACACCGGTTATAAGGGTCGTGTCGCTTTCTACGAAGTTCTCAAGATGACCGATCCGGTAAAGGAGGCGATCCTCAACGGAGCAAGTTCCATGGAACTTAAAGAGGTTGCCATCCAGAACGGGATGAAGACCATGCGTATGAGTTCCCTTCTTCACCTCGTCAACGGCATGACGACGATAGACGAGGTTCTGAGGAATACCGCACCCGACTTTTAAGATTAAGAGGTAACGGAGAAATAATATGGTTGAGTCAAACAGCATTACCCTTCAGGATCTTTTGACGCTGATGATAGAGCAGAAGGCGTCGGACCTTCATATCACGAGCGGTAGTCCGCCTCAGCTCAGGATCGACGGTTCCGTCCGTCCCGTAAACGTGGCACCATTTACCCCTACCGAAACGAAGAGGCTTGCTTACTCCATACTCACTGAGAAACAGAAGAAACAGTTCGAGGAGAACAACGAACTCGATCTCAGTTTCGGTGTTAAGAATCTGAGCAGGTTCAGGGCCAACGTTTTCATGCAACGCGGAGCGATAGCAGTGGCGATCAGGGTCATCCCCTATAAGATTCTTGATTTCGACACACTGGGACTTCCCGACGTTGCCGAGGAACTTGCGAGAAAGCCCAAGGGGCTCATTCTCGTTACGGGTCCCACCGGAAGCGGAAAGTCCACCACGCTTGCCTCCATCGTTGATTACATCAACCGTAATCGACGGGGACACATAATAACAATCGAGGATCCGATAGAGTACATCCACTCTCATAAGAACTGCATTGTCAACCAGCGTGAGGTGGGAGCCGATACCGATTCGTTCGCAAAGGCTCTCAGAGTTGTTCTCCGTCAGGATCCCGACATAGTTCTAATCGGAGAGGTGAGGGACCTTGAAACGATGGAAACTGCTCTTTCTGTAGCCGAAACGGGGCACCTCTGTCTGGCTACCCTTCACACGAACGATACGATCGACACCATAAACAGAGTTATAGATATGTTCCCCGTTAATCAGCAGGATCAGGTCAGGTCCCAGCTCAGTTTCGTTGTTCAGGGGATTCTCTCCCAGCAGCTTCTTCCGAGAAAACACGGGGGAAGAGTTCTCGCCTGTGAGGTTATGCTGCCCAACAAGGCGATTCGAAATCTCATACGGGAGAACAAGCTGCAGCAGATATACTCCCTCATGCAGGCGGGACAGAAGGAGCACAGGATGCAGACCCTGACCCAGGATCTGGTCAGGCTGGTAAAAGAGGATGTTATCTCCATGGAGGAGGCGCTGGCGGTTGCGCCCCATCCGGATGAGTTTTCCACCCTTATCGCTCGCTCAGGAAGCACGGTAAAAAAGTAGGAGGAAGCGATGGCAGTTTATAAGTACGTCGGAATGAATAAAAAGGGCGAAACGGTAAAGGGCAGAATAGATGCGGATGACGAACGCAACGCCAAAAATGCCCTTCTCGCTCAGGGAATAAGAGCCAGCAGCCTGAAAAGGGACTGGACGCAGCTGGAGATCGGCGGCGGCGGCGTGAAGATGAAGGAGGTTGTTATCTTCACCCGTATGTTCTCGACAATGATCAACGCCGGTCTTTCCATTATCCAGGGGCTTGAAATTCTTGCCGGTCAGGCTGAGACTGTAGCCTTCAAGAGGATTCTCCGGAAGGTAAAGAGTGATGTTGAAGAGGGAAAGAGTCTTTCAGACGCCATGTCCAGACATCCCAAGGCATTTGATGAACTCTACGTCAACCTTATCGCTGCGGGTGAGGTGGGCGGTATTCTTGACACCATTCTCGATCGTCTTGCGATACAGCTGGAAAAGAACATGAAGCTTCAAAAGAGGGTGAAGGGTGCAATGACCTATCCTGCCGTCATTCTTGTCGTAACCATCGGTGTAATAGCCCTTCTTCTAGTGAAGGTTGTTCCAACCTTTGCTGAGATGTTCATGAGTCAGGGACAGTCACTTCCGGGTCTTACCCAGATGGTTGTGGATATGAGTGAGTATGCACAGAAAAACGGACTTTACATCCTCGCCGCCATTGTCGCCTTTGTGTTCGGTTTTAAATTTGCTCTCAAAAATCAAAAATTCAGATATGGATTCCATAAGTTTGCTCTGGGACTTCCCATCCTCGGACCGGTTATCAAGAAGGTCGCGGTCGCAAGGTTCACGAGAACTCTCGGAACTCTGGTCTCTTCCGGTGTTCCCCTTGTAGAGGGACTGGGTGTCGTTTCGAAGACAGCAGGTAACAAGGTTGTGGAGAGGGGAATCATTACGGTTCGGGAACGGGTTATGGAGGGTCAGGATATGACGACCCCTCTTAATGCCGTAGGAATATTTCCCTCAATGGTCGTACAGATGATCGGTGTCGGTGAGGCTACCGGTGCCATGGATACGATGCTTAATAAAATCGCGGATTTTTATGAAGAGGAGGTTGATGTTGCCGTCGCCGCACTCACATCGATGCTCGAACCCATCATGATGGTTTTCATCGGTGGAATCGTAGGTGTGACGCTTGTTGCCATGTATCTTCCCATCTTCAGCATGGCGAAGGCCGTCGGCTAGCATGTTCCCATCCCAGTCGGAGGAGTTCAGAAGCAACCTCTTTTCCTTTTTCATCATCAGGTTTTTCTTTCTATTCGCACTTCTTTTCACCTTCTACCTCTTTCCCGTGCTGACGGAGAGAATAGATCCGTTCTCCTTCTCCAGCAAAACATTTCTTGTTGTCAGTTTCGGGTTCATCTTTCTCAACATATGGGCCGTAATCTTCAACCGCTTCATACCGGAGAGGCTGCTTTCCCTCTTTGCCTACACACAGTTTTTTTTTGAAATACTGTTCTGGACGATGATCGCCTATCTTTCTGGCGGGTTGAAATCTCCCTACATCTACGTCTGTATAATTACAATCATCTATTCCGGAATTCTAACGGAGGAGCGTGGAGCGATTTTCTCCGTCGTACTTGCCTTTCTGATGCTTCTCGGTCTTGCCGTTACTGTCAGGAGCGGATCTGTTCCCCTCATCAGCGAAGAGCTGGTGGAACTCTATACGCTGGACAGGAGTTCTCTGCTGGCTACACTGTTCCTGTTCCTCTTCTTCTTCTCCTTTGCCGGTGCAGTTTCCAGCAGAATTGCAAGGGCGATTCGCAGGATGAATCAGGCACTTGTCGAAAGAGAGAGGAAAAACAGAGAGGTTAAAAGGCAGTTCTACTCCATCTTCGCCACAATTCCGATCGGTGTCATAATCGTTAAGGGCGGAAGAATCGTCTATCTGAACGGTTACGCACGGCGATATGAGGAGCATCTCAAGAGTCTTCTACCCATTTCACCCTCAGAAAGAGGAGGTGGCAATGAGTGGAGGGAGAAACGTGTAAACGGACTTATCCTCAACGTCGCAGTAATGCCGCACATAGAGAACCAGACGGTACTTCTCTTCTCGGACGTTACCGAGGCCAGAAAGAGGGAGGAGATGACGGTCAAGAGGGACAGGATGGCTGCAATCGGAAAGCTGACGGCCTCAATAGCCCACGAGATCAAGAATCCGCTCACATCCCTCATCGGTGCAACCGAGATACTATTCTCCTCCTTCGATACGGAGGATGAGGACAGCAGGAGCCTCATGGAGATCGTTCGCAGGGAGGGAGACAGGGTCAAGAGACTTCTGGACAACCTCTTCAACTACACTGAAGAACGCAAGGACAAGAGAGAGAAACTGGACCTTTCGACGCTGCTCCAGGAGGTCGTGAGAATATTCCGTGCCAGCCACAGCGGAGTCGCCTTCATCGCCGAGCTCTCTCCGGCAACCGTAACTGCGGATCCGGACCGGATGAAGGAGATCTTCTGGAATCTCTTTCTCAACAGCGCCGAAGCCATGGAGGAGAGCGGTCGTATTGAAATTTATACAAAGGTTGACGGGGGAAAGGTCAACATATATATTCAGGACCAGGGTGGAGGTATTCCCCCGGAGGATATCGAACGGATATTCGATCCATTTTATTCGACGAAAAAGAGAGGTTCCGGTCTCGGACTCTCCATAGTCTACCGGGTTGTTAAGGGACTCGGTGGAGACATAAACGTTTCGAACACGCGATCGGGGACCGAGTTCCTCATCGTACTGCCGACTACGGAGGAGTGATTGAACGGTAAAAAGATTCTCGTTGTTGACGACGAACTCAGCATGCGCCAGTTTCTCAAGATCCTTCTCAAGAAGGATGGATATGAGGTTGATACGGCAGGGAACGGCGACGAAGCGCTTAAAAGACTGGCTGCCGATGAATACGGTGTGATATTGATGGATTACAATATGCCTGAGGCTATCGACGGTATTCCTCTTCTTCACGAATTCAGGAAGAGGACGCCAGGAACCCAGGTAGTAGTCATCACCGCCTATGCCTCCACTGAACAGGCTATAAAAGCACTGGAACTCGGAGCGATCGACTACGTCAGTAAGCCCTTCAACGTGAAGGAGATAAGGGATATTGTCAAGAGGGCATTCGAGGAGCGCGGCAGGAATTCAAAACCGAAGAGTACTCCGCCTAAGCAGGAAAGTGAAACATCGATAGTCGCTGAAAGTCCCCAGATGAAAAGGCTTCTCGATCTGGCAGGACAGGTTGCCTCCAGCGACTCGACCGTTCTCATTACGGGTGAAAGCGGAACAGGAAAGGAGGTTCTCGCCCGGTATATTCACGATAGAAGCGGGAGAAATTCCGGTCCATGGTATCCCATAAACTGCGGAGCCATTCCCGAGAACCTTCAGGAAAGCCAGCTTTTCGGACACGAAAAGGGAGCATTTACAGGAGCTCACGAACAGAAGAAAGGATACTTCGAAACGGCATTCGGCGGTACCCTCTTCCTTGATGAAATCGGGGAACTCAGTGAAAACATCCAGGTCAAACTGCTTCGCGTGCTTCAGGAGCGCACCTTCATGCGGGTCGGCGGAGTGGAAACCATTCGTGCCGATGTGAGGCTCATCGCCGCGACCAACCGGGATCTTCGGGATGAGGTTAGCGAAGGAAGATTCCGCAGCGATCTCTTCTTCAGGCTCAACGTTTTTGAAATAGAAATACCGCCTCTGCGGGAAAGAAGGGAGGATATCATTCCCCTTTCCAAGCTGTTCCTGAATGAACTCGGGGAGAGGGAAGGACGAACTCTGAAGCTTTCACCGGACACCGAGAAATTTTTTATGGAATACGATTTTCCCGGCAACGTCAGGGAACTGCACAACATGATCGAGAGAGGAGTCGTTCTCTCAAAATCGGGAGTTGTGGAGCTGGAGAAGATCAAAAGTGTCGGGAGCAGGAAAATCCAACAGGAGAACTCCTTCGACTTCCCCCTGAAACTGGACGAAGTGCTGGCCGATGTTGAAAGGTCCTACATCCGGGCAGCCCTCACGAAAACCGGCTGGAACCGTCATGAAACTGCAGTTCTTCTGGGAATGACGGAACGTTCGCTTCGTTACCGGATGGACAAACTTGGAATCAAGGAGTAGCTGAACAATGGAAGAACTGTTGAATAACGAAGGATTTTTGAGGCTTTGCGCCGTCTTCTCACTCATTTTCGGAATGGTATGGGGAAGTTTTCTCAACGTCTGTATTTATAGAATTCCAATCGGAAAATCGGTCGTCTTCCCGCCAAGCGCATGCCCGAAATGTTCAAGAGGCATAAAGTGGTACGAAAACATACCGGTCATCAGCTATATCTTTCTCAGAGGTCGCTGCGCAGGCTGCGGCATACGGATCTCTCCCGTCTATCCCGTAGTGGAACTGGTTACGGGACTTCTCTTTCTCTACGCATTCGTCTACTTCGGACTGACTGTCGAACTTCCCTTCATACTCTTTTTCATCTCGTCGATGATTGTCGTATCCGGTGTTGACATCAGCTGCCAGATCGTTCCCGACAGGATAGTTCTGCCCGGAATGGTCCTGGGACTGGTCTACGGAGCGCTTTCGGAAAAGATATCTTTCTACGAATCTCTCGCAGGACTTCTCATCGGCGGGGGACTTCTCCTTACGGTCATCGTCGTCTTCTACCTCGTCACCAGAAAGATCGGAATGGGAGGCGGAGACGTCAAACTTCTTGCAATGATAGGAGCATTCACCGGTGCTCTCAAACTTCCAGGAGTGCTCTTCGTAGCTTCGATTTCCGCTATACTTTTTTACATAATCGCAAAGGTTGTTTTCAAGACCAAGCGAATAGCAAAGGATATTACGGCCGAAGAGATAGGCGGAACGGAAGAGGATCTCGCCCACGCCATCTACTTCGGACCCTTTCTTGCCCTTGCGGGCACACTGTTTCTTTTTATCGACAGCGAAACCATCTTTCGCATTTTTACCTTTTAGGAGGATCCGATGAAGGAGGAAAGTCTCAAATACCACCGGGAGCCGATCCCGGGAAAAATAGCTGTAGTTCCTACGAAAAGATGTGAAAATCAGGCGGAACTTTCACTCGCCTACACGCCAGGTGTTGCAGTTCCCTGCCTTGAAATTGCGGACGACGAGGAGAAGGTGTACGAATACACAGCCAAAGGCAATCTCGTGGCCGTTGTGACCGACGGAAGCGCCGTACTCGGACTCGGCGATATCGGAGCCGCCGCAGGTAAACCCGTTATGGAGGGAAAGGCCGTTCTGTTCAAGAGATTTGCTGACGTTAACGCATTCGATATCGAACTCGCCACGAAGGATCCCGACAAAATCGTCGAGACAGTTAGGCTCATGGAGCCCACATTCGGCGGAGTCAACCTTGAGGACATAAGTTCTCCCCGCTGTTTCGAGATAGAGGAACGATTGAAAGAGGCTATGGAGATTCCCGTCTTCCACGACGACCAGCACGGAACGGCGGTAATCGCGGGAGCCGCAGTCCTGAACGGACTCATGCTCGCCGGGAAGGATATTTCTAAAGTGAAAATCGCAATGAGCGGAGCCGGAGCCGCGGCAGTCGCGATTGCAAAACAGCTCATCAATCTCGGAGCGAAAGAGGGGAACATCTTCGCCTCCGACATCGACGGAGTTCTCTACAAGGGAAGGCCGCAGACCATAAGTTCCTACCACGATTTTCTTTTCCGGGATACGGAAGCCAGAACCCTTGCGGAAATCATGGATGGAGCCGATGTCTTCCTTGGAATTTCAGCAGCCGATATCGTTTCGAAAGAGATGGTGAAGAGTATGGCTGAAAAGCCCATAATCTTTCCCATGGCCAATCCCAATCCCGAAATCACATACGATGCTGCAATGGAGGCGAGACCCGACGCAATATGCGGAACCGGAAGAAGCGACTACCCAAACCAGGTGAACAACGTTCTCGGATTCCCCGCAATCTTCCGCGGAGCTCTCGACATCCGGGCGAGAAAGATAACGGAAGGCATGAAGGTGGCCGCAAGCAAGGCCCTTGCCGAGCTCGCAAGAAAACCCATTCCCCAATCGGTTCTCGACGCCTACGGACTGGAGGAGCTCAGCTTCGGACCCCACTACATCATTCCCAAACCGTTCGATCCCCGAGTCCTTATCGAAGAGGCTACAGCGGTTGCCAAGGCCGGAATGGAGGAAGGCGTTCACAGAAAAGCTGTAGATATTGAAGCCTACAGAAAATCACTCATGGAAAAATTCCATGTGGAGGAGATGTGATGGAAAAAGGGTACGTACAGGTCTACACCGGAAACGGAAAAGGCAAGACCACGGCATCGCTAGGAATATCCATGAGAGCCATCGCCGCGGGAAAGAAGGTCTTCATCGCCCAGTTCGTGAAGGGAATGCACTACAGCGAACTCGGCCTTGTGGAGAAGATAGATAATCTCTCGCTCAAGCAGTACGGAAGAGGATGTTTCATCAAGAACAAACCGTGCGATGAAGATGTGCAGGCGGCTCGAGCAGGACTTGAGGAGATCAAGGAAATACTCAAAAGCGGAGAATACGACATGGTTGTCCTTGACGAAGCCAACATAGCTCTCTTCTACAACCTCTTCACCTTCGACGAACTCTGGTCGGCAGTGGAAAACCGCGCACCGCACGTGGAAGTCATCATCACCGGCCGCTACGCCCCCGAAGAGCTTATCGAAAAAGCCGATCTCGTAACCGAAATGCGAGAGATCAAACACTACTACCAGAAGGGCGTAGAAGCCCGCGTAGGAATAGAGAAATAGCTTTTAAAAAACCACGAACACCAGCCGTTAAAATCGCCAGGAAAAAAATATTCAGACCGTTCCAGCCGCTGAATTTAAGAAAATAAAAATATCGGTTTCGAAATAACGGCTGTCAGGAGCATATTAATTTTTTTGAGGCCGATTTGGCGGCTATTTTCATCTAAATACAAATAATTTGATCGTTCCAGCGGTTGAATCGATCAAGATATTTTTTTCGAGTTTTTTAAGAATAAATGGGAACTAATCATTTATGAAAATAGAATTACAAAATGTGAGGAGAATATTGCACTCTATCTGGCGGAGTTCCGGGAAAAGAGGTTTCGGAGGAGTTGTTTCGACATAACCAGTTAACACTACTCCTGTATTGTCTAAAGCCTGCCGGAGGCAGGTGTTCTCAAGGCCGCGAAGCGTGCCGTTCACAAGCGAAGCGTTCACGAGGCTTGCCGGGCGAGCCGTTCTGCAGCTCCGCTGCCCAAGGCGTTCTATTTATATTTCAAAGTATAAAACAGATGTCCGCCGGTGATTTTTACTGTTATTTTTTCTTCTTCTTCGAGTATGCCGAGGTATTTTCCGATTTCCAGCTCGTGGAGACCGGTGGCGGATGAGAGATCTTTAATTGTCATCGGGCGGATTCGAAGGGTTTTGGTTATTGTATCCTCCACGTTTCCATCGAATGCGTCCATCTCCAAGCGCGTTTCACGGCGTACGACGATTTCGGCTTTTTCACCCATTACGGTTTTTACGCGGAGAAGGGTGTCCATGTCTGCTTTTTCGAGTCCTTCGACTGTACCGGGGCGGTCGAGCGAATTGATCTGGATTTTTTCGGGGTTGAACTTGTCCATCCATTCTTTGAGGTTTTCGAGTACTTCGAGTTTGTCGTTAACTCCCTGGACTATGAATATTTCTGCCCAGATTTTTCCTTTGAATGTTTCTGTGAATGTCAGGAATCCCCCTAGTATTTCTTCTATCTTCAGCTCTTTTACGGGTCTGTTGATTTTTTCGAATGTTTTCTGGTCGGCTGCGTCGAAGGAGGGGACTATGAGATCAACTTCCTCGACTTCCTTTCTCACTTCGGGGTCGTGAAAGAGTGTGGTGTTGGTTATTAGGGCTATTTGATAGGCGGGGAACTCTTGTTTTATGAAAGTTATGAGTTCGCCCATTCTTGAATAGAGTGTTGGTTCGCCGGCTCCGGAAAATGTTATGTAGTCCAGTTTAGGTGATCCGGAGAGGTAGTGCCTGAGCTCTTCCTTGATTTCGGAAAGAGGGTAGTATTCGGCGCGTTTTACGGTGTGATCGGTTGTCGCTCCGGATTCGCAGTAGAGACAGTCAAGATCGCATGTTTTATATGGTATGAGGTCGACGCCGAGTGATATTCCGAGTCTGCGAGAAGGAACAGGTCCGAAAAGATATTTATACTTCATTTTTTTCCTCTTCTATCCGTTTGATGGAAATGTGGTTTTTTGCAAGCCAGAAGAGCCCGATTATTGTGATCGGTACTATCTGGATCATGTGGAGCACAATGGCTACTGCCATTGCAAGACCGGAGGCTATGTTGAAAATGCCGAGTGACTTGACAACCATGAACTGGAATACCCCGAGGCCGCCCGGTGTGGAGGGGACTAGCATACCAAGGTTTACCGTCACCAGCATGAGAAAGCAGGCAAGAAGCGGGGCTTCGACGTTGAATGCATGCGTCATTGCGATGTAGACGCAAACTTCTATTCCCCATATGAAAAAGGAGAGAAACAGAATTTTAATCAGTTCGGATATTGAAGATATCGATGCCGCTCCATGCAGGAATTTTTCACCGATCCTGAAAAGGGGAGCCGTGAATTTGGGAAACATCGGTTCGATTTTTCTCAGAAGTTTGAGAGGCAGGTAGGAGATTGAGCTGAAGATGATCGCGAGAAAGAGAATGCCGAAAAGAGCTCCGGCAGCCTGTGAAAGAGAGCGAACCCAGCCGGGAAAGGGGTACAGAAAAAGAAGACCCATCAATATGGCGACGATGCTAAGCCCGTCGAATACACGCTCCACGAAAATGGAGGCCAGGGATGATGTTCTTGATAACCTGTTCCTGTTTCCCATCAGGTATGCTCTGGTAAATTCACCGATCCTCGAGGGGAGAACGTTGTTGACGGCGTATCCTACGCCTGTGAGTTTTACCGATTCGGCTAAGGGGATCTCTTTTATGTGCGAAAGGAGTATGCGCCACCTGATTCCGCGAAATATGAATCCGGATAGGTAGATGAGTCCGCCTGCAATTATGAGAAGGGGATTTCCTTCTTTCAAATGTTTCAGGAAGAGCGCGAAATCAATGTCCCTGAAAAGAAAGTAGAAAAGCAGTCCGGTTACCAGAAAGCCGATTATTGCCTTTTTATTCATAAATCCTCCAGCAGTTCAATCCGTTTGAGTGTATAATTTTTGTTGAAAAAATCAAATTAAGGGCGATGATTTGAACATTGTCGTTGTTGTATTGTAATTGATACAAAAGTGCCTGCTGCTCTGTCGCTTTTACTTACCTCTCTCTCTTTATGGATTTCAAAAGAATTCGAAAATAGGATTTTTAACGAAAGAAAAAGGAGAACTAGATTATGCGGATTGGGAGATCGAATTATCGGTGTGGGCAATTTTGACAGTGCACTGTTTTTTGAGTTTGTTTAAAAAAACAGTGAGGTATTTGAAAAAAAAGCGATTGTTGGGTTTGTTGGAGTTGACATAGGGTAATGAAATCAATATGATGGCTCCGGAGATAAAGGCTCGATTGGAGCTTTTGTGTATTGATAATGAAACAAAGAACTGTCTATATTTTTTTGGAGGTTAAATGAAATATCCTGTCTTGCTGATGCTTTTATCCCTTCTTTCACTCTGTTTTTCCGGCTGTGGGCATGATGCAACTTTAAACGATGCGGATAATGAAAATGTTGATTCGGATTGCAAACCTCTTTCAGGAGATGAAGATCCAAGTAATGAAAAAATCGATACGGTCTCTCCATATGGAGATGTCGATCTGTTTGACGGTGATCCTTCGGACATCAATTCCGATGAGGATAATGATGAGAATAAGGATCATGAAAACAACGATGCGGATGTTGATGACGGTGAGGGAGAACTTCATGTGTGTGCTCCCGAGCGGTGCAATAACCACGGGGTGTGCAGGCTTGATAACGGTATTCAAGTTTGTGACTGTTACGAAGGCTTTCACAGGGAAGAAAACACCAGGTGCATTTCAGATTTTCGAAAGGTTCCCTGCATTAACGAGTTGCCTGAGCATGCCGTATGGTCCGAGATCAACAAGGAGGGATTCATCGATCAGGTCTGGTACCAAGGACTGTGGAGTCCGGAGCCGACTACCTGCAGATGGGAGTGTGCGGACGGCTACGTAAAAAAAGAGGCTCTGGGCAAGTGTGTTTGGGGCTGGACAGCAAAAATTATTAGTAAAGATGCAACGATATCTTCAACCTTTCAGTCTATATCATCCAATGGCGAAAGGGTCAGTTTTGCAACATACATAAATGGCGGCTGCAACGAATTTTCAAATTATGATTCCACATACCCCGCTTTCTGTAACTACTCGATTCCGCAATTTCTATCCATCACGACTACAGATCGGGCAGGAAATTTTATAAACCAACACAGAATATCAGGTGACGCCATAAAATACAGAAATTCAAATGCGGATATTGCCTACGACGGAGAAGATCTATATGTTACCGGCAATATCTCGAATGACTTGAATGAAAAGAGAAAATTTTTTCTTGATAACATAGAGTTCGCCGAGCTTGAGGCGAAAGGCCGCGCTGGTTATGTTGTAAAAATAGCTTCTGACGGTTCTCTTGCCTGGAGCTGGCATTTGCCAGGCAACTGGGATAGAGGTGTAAACTTTCAGAATGTGCAAGTTGTTTCGGACGGAATTGTTGCCACAGGTGTTATGGGCGGAAGCATTACTATTGATGATAAGGTCTATACCTCAAATGGTCTCTATGACGGTTTTGCCATAAAGTTCAGCAGAGATGGAAAAGTTGTAGCCGTTAGAAGATTTGGAGGGACAAAAAACGAAGGCTTCAAAGATGCTGTGGCAGATGGCGAGGATATCTGGATTGTTGGAGAGTTTAACTCCGATGAGATGATTGTAGGTGATGATCCTGATTCCATGAAAATTGTTTATGAGGGCGGAAGCTACAACGGTTATCTCCTAAAACTTGATAAGAATCTCGATCCGGTGGTTTTAATCGGTTCCAGGGGTGCCGGATGGGAGAGTATGCAGCAGATTGAAAAGTTGCAAGATGGAGTGGTCGTGCTTACTGTCTACTCAAAGATTTTCCATATGGGAGATACCGTTGTAGAAGCATTTGGAGAGCACAGAGAGTATGCTCTTTTCTACTACTCTGAAAAGGATGGTGCGGTTAAATGGATTCGAAAGATAGGAGCCACGAGCGCTTTAAATAAGCCGAGTCTTGCGGTTTCCGACGACAGGCTTTTTGTTTCATTCTTTGTTAACAAGAATAAGGAGTTCGATATTCTTTTTAATCCCGAAAGCGGGATTGCACAGGAGAAGACCAAGGGTGTTTACAACTCTTATATTATTTCATATAAAATAGGAGAGGATCTGGCTTTTGACTGGAGCAAACGTTTGCATATGGAGAAGAACTCGTTCGGTATTAAAAAGGTTTACTGGAATAAGGGACTCTATTACGGCGGTTTTGCTAACTATTACAAAAGTAAAGATGGTTCTTTTGATGAGCAACTGATTTTTGCCGAAGAGCCCTATTTCGACAGTGTTGTCAAAAAATATGATGAATGGTTGCTCTTCTTTGGAAGATTGAGCGAGAAAGACGGCTCCTACATCAGATAGTCTCTTTTTTATATCTTCTAAAGTGTTCCGATAAATTTATTGCAAGCTTCATCCTGATATTTGTCCGTTGGATAATTGAATTATCCCAGTAATTTCCTATAATTGATCTATGTAAATTCAAAATAATATGGAGCGGATATGAAAAAAATCCTTTTCATTATTCTTATTTTCCTAGTTTTGGGATGTAACGACGAGTCGAAAAAGATAATTCGGACGGATCAAGATGTCGATCGGGATCAAATAATTGCTGTGGTTGAATCTGAAGAGCTGGGAAAGGAAGACGGAAAAGATTTGGAGCCGGAAGATTTTGAAGAAATCCCTGAAGATAATAATTCTGATGAAATTGATAATGAAAAATATCCGGATGAAGATATTTCTGTCGTTGAAGAACCTCCCTGCCCACCTCTAAGAGAGGCAAATTTTCCATATTATGATAAAGAGGGAAATATGCATTTTTGTAGAGAGTGCGATACACCTGCAGCAGATGATCCCAGATGTGTTAGGAACCTCTGGGATGAACCGAATAAAAAATATGCAAAAGCATTTCCCAAAAGAGATTGTCATCCATATCCATGTGTAGTCGAAGGCTTAAAACCTGTTACTAATAAAGATGGGAAATGGATTCCGATGACAGAGTGTGATATCTGTGTTAATCCTAATATGGAAGGTGTCTTCTGGGGAACAGGGGTACCATATCACAAACATTTCGGGTTTAGTGATGGAAAGATTGGATTTATGATGCACACGGACATTTCAACATCAAAAAAAATATATAACTACCCGACGGACCACAGAGTTTTTGAATATGATGTTTATATTAAGGGATATAGAATAATTATGCCATCGGACACTAGGAATATGGCGTATTACAAGGGTAATGTTTTTTCACTTCTTGATGATTATAGTAAAATTTATGATGAAAATTCATTTATGGATGCTGCTCAAAAAAGATATCTTATTTATTATGATAAGAATAAAGGATATTCTGTTGCTCATGATAAACCAATCAGGTTCGTAGCATTTTCTTCTTACATGAACGACAAGTGGGTGTATGCAGTTATCCAGGAAACGGATGATTCACCTAGCTTGATGAGTTATGCGAAAATAGGTGAGTGGAAGTGGCATAACCTTGGAAAAGGACTTGATTACTTTGTCAGTTTTGGCGGAGATTATATGGGAACCAATGATCAGGACGGTAATGGATATGTTTGCGATTTAACTAAATATCCCAAGTCTTATTCTGACTGCAAAAAGATAAACAGGCAAGGGGAAAATGTAGACAATATTGAATTTGATCAGAATAATCACAACAGTTTTGTCTACAGATCTGGAAAACCAGGAAGAGATCAGATTCTTGTTGTGGCTAAAATAGAAAAGCAGGGATCAGACATTAATTTCACATATAAAGACATTGCAGTTACTGCCAGCAATGAGAATGTTTATACTTTTGCTCCTGAAGGCGTTATAAATAATACAATATGGTATAGGGAAATGTTGAATAGCCCAAATAGCTCTGATCCAGACTCCAAAATTTGTTATTACAAGATAAATGAAAATAAGAGATTGTGTTCAATGCCACCCGACAGTCGGAATTTATACAATCATGGAGGCTCAATTATGAGTGGCGACTACATCGCCTGGCAATCATTTACAGGACCGAATCTCACCTACAGGGACTTGAAGTGTTACTGTAATCTCCATCCGGATGTCTGTCCTTTGGAAAATTCGAAGAAGAAATAACTGTTTCAAATATTTTCATAAGTTCTTATAGACCGTTAGTCAATCCTGCGAGATATTTCCCTCAGAGGCTATTTCTGATCAAAACGAAGGCTGTGCTATTCTTTCAAATTCAAATGTTTGATGTTTAAATCAAAAATTTTGTGATGAATTTTACCAAATATTTAAAGGAACCTAAAGAAGTCGATCCAATTTGGGACGAACTTAAGGGCGGTCATAAGGGAAGTTATGAAGGCACTTCTGTTCTTATCTCTTTATTGTGTAGTGGAAGCAGGATTGAGATAAAGTTTTCCGTGAGATGTCTCAGGCGGAATAGAGTGATCGGGATTTTATGAAATCTGCGAGTCCTGCGGGAAGAAGATGGGAGACCTCCTTTCCTTCGGAAATCATTTCTCTTATGAGAGAGCTGGATATGTCGGCCATCGGGAAGAAGTTGTCGAAAGATCCGTTTCTTCCGATTACTATCGGCTTTGTCATCTTCTCCAGCGTTTCGAAATCCTTCCACTTGTCCCTGGCGTTCCAGTTGTCCTCGCCGATGATGAGGTGGTAATCGTGATTGCCGTACCTCTCAAGAAGATGTTTCATTAGATCGATCGTGTAGACAGGTTCTTTGTCGATTTCTTTTTCATCTTCCAGAATACTTACACGTTCGCTCATAGAACCCTGGAGAAATGAACACATTTCGACCCTCAGATCGAAGTCGGAGGGGGTGAAACCGAACGCGTGACTGTAGCTCGGTACGATCCACACCTCATCCATTCCGTACTTCTCCAGGCAGAGAAAAATGATGAGCTGGTGGGCGAGGTGAGGCGGATCGAATTTTCCGCCGAATACGGCGATTTTCTTAGCTTCCGATGTCTTTTGCATAGAGGTAGTCCACTCCGAAGGTTCTAGATGAGAGTTTGGCAACTATGGGGATTTTCCTCTTGTAGTGCATAGCCATCAGTCTTTTGTGCACAAACATGACGAGTGACTCGTCGAATCCCATGGCGATTACATTTTCTGGAGCCTTCCTCTTATCGATAAGCTGGTAGAGAACGGGGTCCATTGTCTCATAGCTGTAACCGATTTCACTTTCGTCGGTCTGGCCTTCCCACAGGTCCGCCGAAGGTGGTTTGTTCACTATTTCATCGGGAACTCCGATATGTCTCGCGAGGGCGAAGATGTCGGTTTTGTAGATATCGCCGATGGGGTTTATGGCGGATGCGATGTCTCCGAAGAGGGTGGAGTAGCCGAGGGCGATTTCACTCTTGTTGCTTGTTCCGAGAACCATCGCCTTTTCCGCAAAGGAGTAGTCGAATATGGCGATCATTCTAAGGCGTGCCATGATGTTTCCGAGTCGGCTGTTTTTCATCTTTTCTGGATCGACCATCGCGCTCTTCTCTATTCCGTCCACGGCGGAAGAAATGTCCAGTCTGTGATGGGTAAGTCGGAGATCGTTCACCACTTCCATGGCGTGATCCACGGAGCTTTGTGATGAACTTCTGTAGGGGAGAAGAAGTGCCGTTACGTTTTCGGGGCCGAGCGCTTCTGCTGCAAGGTATGCTACCACGGCGCTGTCAAGACCTCCGGAAAGACCGAGAACCGCCTTGCTGAATCCTATGCGTGAAAGTTCCTTTTTAAGGAAGTAGACGAGACTGTTTTTTACAAGTTCACAGTTTATTTCAGTTTTTTTCATGGGGTACCTCAGGAAAGCATGGTTTTCAGAATGTGACGATCCTTTGACGAAATGATTCTCGTCTTCTGGCGCTTCGCCGTCACCTCGGATATATCCACATCGGCCGTTATGAGATCCTCGCTGAAGAGTGACGCCCTGATGATCGATCCGTCGGGGCAGGCGATCATGCTTCCGCCTGCGAAGATGAGGCTGTCCTCAACTCCGACTCTTTGAGCGTTGAAAATGTACATGCCGAGAGCCGTCGCATAGAAGGATATGTTCTTTTCCCATCCTTCGAGATTCGACGGTTTTTCGCCTTCGTATCCCCTGGATGGCGATGCGGCAGGGGCGTAGAGAATGGAGGGTACGTCGTTGAAATCGAGAGAGAGCGCGAGGGGAAGAGTGGGATGCCACATGTCCTCGCAGATAAGTGTCGCGGCGCGACAAGCTTCGACGGCGTGGGAAAAGAGGCTTACGGAATCTCCCGAGTTGAAATGACGCGCTTCGTCGAACATGCCGTAGGTCGGAAGATTCACCTTCCGAGCGAGAGAGACTAGTTTAGAGTTGCCGCCGTTCATTTCTATAACCGCCTGGGAGTTGAATATGTGTCCCAGTTTATCCCTTTCCGCAAATCCGACTATGATTGTGATGTTTCCCGATATCTTTCCTCTGAACAGTTCGAGAAGTTCATCTGTCGAGATGGCGATCTCCTTAACTCGGTCTTCAAGAAGGTAGCCGGTGAGCGAGAGTTCCGGAAAGAGGATGGTCTCGGCACCCTTTGCAATTGCCTTTTCAATGTAGCAGATATGTTTTTCAAGATTGGGTTCAATTCGCCCTAAAACCGCATCGGTCTGGGCTATCGCGATTTTCATGATACCTCCACTATGTATCCTTTGGATTTGAGTCTTTCAATGCTGTTGAGAATTTTTACTTCAGGGTAGTGGTCGCTGAAGTAGTTCACTATTTCACGTATCTTTAGGGGATGTTTTGCAAGAAGAAGGTGAACCTTCTCCTCGAAAGGATCTGAGATTACTCCAACACCTTCGCTGTGGCGGACTGTTGCCGCAGGAGCCAGAACTTTTCGGTAGAAGTAGAGAGTGTACTGGTATTCGGCGTTATTCAGTGAATCCCTGAAAACTATGTTGTTGGGGTTGATGTTGAGAAGAACCCTGTAGTAGAGAGCCGCCTTCCAGTAATTTTTGTCTGCGGAGGCCTGCTCGGCCAGCCTGAAAATGTCTCCCACCTCTTCACGGGTGATCTCCTCGATCTCCTGAGGTTTCTTGTTGCCGCTTATGGAGAGGAGGTTTTCATAAATCTGATGCTCAGACAGAGAGTGTCCCTTTCCGGGAAGAAGTATTCCCTGCTCGAACAGCTTGTGCATGTGCCGGGCTATGAGGTAGAAGTGTACCGGCAGGGCCCGGAGTGTTTCAGGCAGAGTCTTACCGATGGAAAGAAGGTTGACGATCTGCTGATCAAGCTTCTTCAGCCGTGAAACATCCTTGTCCAGGATGGACGTTTCGGGAACTTCACCGAGAACTCCGAACATCTGTATGATATCCGAAAACTCGCTGCCTCTGATGTTGAGATGCCTTGTGAGATCGTCAAGTGAAAACCTTATGTCAACGGTATTTGCGGTGAGTGGATAATCCTCAGAGAGCTCGTACTCGCCTGAACCCCAGCAGGAGACTATGAAAGTCGTATCGACAATCTTGTTGGTCAGAGATTCGCTGATTTTATCGACTGGTGCGAGGCCTATGAGATTGAGGATTGCTCCCATCTTTACATCGGTTTCAAGCTCTGTCTTGTATGCACGGTTGAACTGCTCCAGGTTGATTATTCCCTCGTTGATGAGGTACTGCCCCAGATAGTCGGAAGGGTCGTTGGAGCTTGAACCCGTAAGGTACCTGTTTTCGAAGAAAAGCTTCTTTTCACTGTTGCCGTTCCTGAAAACTATGTGTCCGCTGAACTGGTTCTGAACCGTATCCGCAATCAGTTTTGTTATATTGACACCGTTGAGTTTTCCCATCTCTCATCCCCCGTTTCGGGAAGGGTCTCCATCGACCGTTCCCTTATGTCTAGCAGTTTTCCTGTGTATTCCTGTATGGTTTCAAAGTGTGTTCTTCTGTTTTCCCGTCCTACGCCAACTGCTTCAAGCCAACTCATCTCCGTTGAACGAAGGTCGTCTTTGCAGATGGTTCTTCGGCCGAGAAGTTCGATCACCGAATCTGTAAACTTCCTTTCTCCCGGGCCGCCCTCTGTGAAGCAGCCTATCAGAGTGGAAAGATAGCAGGCGAGCATCAGATGTTTCGGGTTTGTGTGGAGCGGCGACCTTTCGACTAGATGGAACTCGTTCATGAAAAGGCCGCTCTGGGTTTTTCGAACGGTACTCTCGACCCTGTCGAAAAGCACCGGTCCGTTGATTCGTGAGTAGCCGGTCACAGGTCCTTTATCTTCGATAAATATTCCGTAAACGGTTCCCGCTCCGCGGCTTATTTTTGAGTAAATTGTTCCTGTTACGAACTCCATGGTTACTCCCCGCCGAGTTCCTTCCTTCCCTTTGATTTTTCCACCTTCAACTTGAGTCCCATGCTTTTGGCGAGGGAGGTGCACTGGCGGATATAGGGAATGTTGGAAGCGTGTATGTTGAGATGCTCAATGTTTAGACAGGTCTGAAGATGACGTTTCCCTGCCTCTTCCCGTCCTTCTGAGATCAGTCTTGTCGCTGCGAGGTAGAGGGCTTCAACGTAGTCGGGACAGTACCTTACCGCATCCTCGTAGTAAGATAGGGCCATTTTGCGATCCTGCCTCTTGTCTGAGAGAAGTCCCATCTCCTTGAGTGCCGTACAGTAATCGGGCTTGAGTCTCAGTGCCCTGCTGAAATATCTCTCCGCATCCTGATCTTTTCCTTCACGTACGGAAATGATTCCGAGGTTTGTGAGTGCGTAATGAGGATAGGGATAAATCTGGTCGCTCAGAACCCTGAGGAACATCTCTCTTGCTTCCGACACCCTGTTTTTTTCAAGATAGAGAACTCCGAGGTTGTTGTATGGATCGGTATAAAGGTTATCCAGCGATATAGCCTTCTGAAAACTCTTTTCAGCCTTTTCGTACTCCTTGTCGTTGAGAAGAATAAGCCCGAGAGTGTTGAGGTAGTGGGCCGTTTCAGGAGCAAAATGAATGGCTATGTTGATCTCTCTTCTTGCCGAGAGGATATCGCCCCTGTGGAAGGCGCTCAGACTGAGCTGATAGTGATTTTCCGCCTTTTTAAACTCCTTTGCAGGATCCTTCTTTGCTGTGGAACATGCTGCGATAATGAGGATGAGAAGTGCGAAGGTGATTTTTTTCATAAAACTACTCCGTTGTTACTTTTACGGTGAGCTGCAGACCCTTGTCGGCAAACTTTTCGTTCCGATCTATGATAGGTTCGATGGAAATGGCATTGTTCCCCTTTTTGCCCGTTCCTACAATGAGATGAAGAGAGCTTTCTCTCTTCTGGGGAGGAGCCATCAGGGCGAGCGAGTTTTCCCCCGAAACAAGGTATGCGGATATATTCATGAGGGTGGGGGAGTCGTCTCCCTTAATCTCTACCCGTTTTCCGTTTATGAAAAGCTCCAGAGAGTTACCGATCAATTTTTCCGTATCGATGGAGATGTAGTATGTCTCTGTTGGTCTCCTCTGCTTTTCCTCCTGTATGATTTTTATCCCGGGAGCTGTTATATGCAGGTTGCCGTTTGCGTCGAAGCGAACCGTGCAGTTCTTGAACTCCTGATTTGTGAGACCTTCTGCCTTTACTCCATTCAGGAATATTTCGCCGAAAAGCAGCGTTGAAAATAGAATTGCAGAAAGAAATATTATTGATTTTTTCAATGTTCTCTCCCTCAGTACTCGTATCCGATCTCAATATTGAGTCCCCAGTCCCAGGCTGCCAGGAAGTGTCCCTGGAGGTCGTCGTCCTCACGTATCTTCTTCTCTGGCCAGAAAACCCACTGTTTTCCGAGATGCCCGTTGATAAAGAGAACCGGAAGTACCTCTATTCTGAGAACTCCCCTCATCATTGTGTCGACATCGGTACTGTCGAAAGTGTCTCCGAGGCTTGTCATTCCACGTTTGTAGTAGGAGAACATCGCCTTGAGTATGTAGAAATCCGGTAATTCCAGGTGAAAAAAGGTGTTGTAACTGTCCTTGAGGCTCTCTATTCCGGCCGAGAGTGAAAACTTTTCCAGAAAGCTGTAGTTGAACTCGAGAAGAAAAGAGTGAACCAGATCTCCCTCGGCTTCGTTCAGAAGCCTTGCGTACTTGCCTCGGCCATCGGGTCGGAAGTTGCTCTGACCGAAGACGTTTGTCAGCATTTCGTACTGTTCAACATTGTAGAATGTATCGAAGAATGATGGGACGTAGCTGTCCTCGTAGAGACGGTACTCCACCTGGGTACGAATTGCATGGCGTCTCTTCTCGTCGATGTTGAATCGACCAAGGAGACCGAAGGTGAAGCCGCCTCCCGGATCCTGGCACTTTCCGTCGGGCCTGTTGCAGATTTCCTCCTTCTTTATGGTCGACTGAAGCCAGGAGTAGTCGGCGAATCCCTTGATGTCGATGTACGGATCCTTGTAGAACTTGAATTCCGCATCAACTCCGTGAACAAAAACCGCACCCTCGTCGATCACAAGCGGTCTGTTGGCGAAATCGGGATCGGATTCTATTCTTGGAGGGAAGGGATTTTTTCCGTTAAAGTAGTCGTTATTATCGTAATTTATGTAGTCAACGTAACCCAGTTTACTGGGAGCCTTCCTGTCGACTGCGAATGTGTAGCCGAATGAGAGTGATGTGCATCTGTACCCCTTGCAGAAAAAGGAGAGGGGTTTTACGAAAAGGAGCGCTCCCATTGTGGTGAATTTAGGTATGTCCCCGACTACCGTTTCAAATCCCATGTAGTCGTTATAGTAGTTGAATTTTCCGGCGATTCTGGTTGTGGACGGGTCGTAGTTGGATACGTAGCGCTTCATCACGGTTCCGTGACCTACCGAGTAGGCGAAGTTGGAACCCATGGAGATGAAGAGTTGGTCCTCGGTTCTGCCGTACTGAAAATGCTTTATAACTCTAAGGTAGTCTTCCCATTCGTCCCAGTCTTCGCTTCGGAGAGTGAAGAGGGAGTCCTCGCCGTTCTTTGTGATATCGGTGTTTATTATCTCTATATTGAAGGGCAGGTGGTATCCCATGAGAAGTTTACCGTCCCACAGATTGAAATCGGTGTTGGGATCGATGGAAAGGTAGTAGATGTCGTTTATTCTGGTCAATCCGGTTCTTACGCCGATGGCGTTGTATGGATGGATGATTTCACGGGATCCAACGTTTGCTATTTCTCCCTTCACGAAAGGTTTCTTCTCCTTTTTCGCCTCCTTTTCCTTCTCTTCAATCTTTTTTTCGGATTCCGGAAGCTTTTCCCTTTTATGGATTATCTTCTTGGTTGAGGGAGTTTTCTTCTCTTCCGGTTTTGAAGATGATGGAGATTTGAGTTCAGTTTCACTCTTTTTCTTTTTGAAGAAAAGACGGCCTTGTTTTCCGTTTTTCTTCTTCATCTCCTTTTTTTCGGTCTGAGGCTTTTTTTTCAGCAGGATTGTCTGTTCCTTCTCTTTTTCACCTGCAAACAGGGTGAATGAGAGACAGAGAACAAAAAACAGTGAAAAAAGATTTTTCATTATTTACTCCCTAACATGATTGCAAACTTCTGCATAAGGTCAAGATCAAGACGTTTGGACTGGGTCTGTATCATATATTTCAGTGTTTCAAATGGATTCTTTGCCATCTGGTAGGCGCGGTTTGAGGTGATGGCGTCGTAGGTGTCCGCTATTGCCACAATCCGGTCGTAGAAAGAGATGTTGGAATTTCCGGAAGGGTATCCCTTTCCGTCGAGCCGTTCGTGATGGTTGAGAATTATGGATTTTATGATGGAGTCATCAATCTTCATCGTGTCCTGGGCGATTCGGTATCCGTAGACAGGGTGCTGCTGCATCTCTTTCCACTCAGACTCATCGAGCGGTCCGGGCTTGTTTATTATTTCCGTACTCACCATCGATTTTCCGATGTCGTGAAGAAAGGCTCCCTGACTTAGACTGGAGAGAATTTTCTTGTCTGTCAATCTCAGGAATGAGGCGAACATCGTGGTGTAGATGAAAACGTGGAGCGAGTGGTTGTATGTGTAGAAATCGTGCTCAGCAAATTTGATGAGCTCCCCGAGCTTCACCTTCTCGCTGAACATGAAGTCCATGACATTCCCGATGAAGTTGTCCACCCTCTCCGGTTTCATCGCGTTAGTATCCGAGAAGATCTCCACAACCATGCTGTTGGAAACATCGTAGATGATTTCTACTTTTGATTCCGTTTCCATGGCATTGTCGTGCAGAATGTTGGGAAGGTTTTTCTCAACGTATCTGCGGTAGTTTTTTTTGTGCTTTTTCTTAATGTAGAGATAACGGGTTCTTTCAATGTATGTTCTGCTGAGATCTCCCTTTCTGAAATTGGAAAAGGCTGTGCAGAACAGAAAGTATCTGTTCTTTTCAAGCGTATAGAGATCGAAATCGATCACTTCGTCGTCGCTTATCGTGTCTATTCTGATTGGAATATATTCGACTTCCGACTTCTGAGTATTTATCATGGCACCTTCAGTTGCTGATGACAATTGCCGACGGTTCCCTGCGCCGAAGTGAGGGCAGTTTTATTTCGGCCTCTTCCTTCGATCCGAAACAGCCGTATCTGAGCCTGTACCAAGTAGACCCCTTTACGGTGCCCTTGACAAGACGGATTCCCCGGATCGAGAGCCTCTTCTTGGCTGAAACCGCCTGTTCCCTGTTCCTGCCGGAAAAGAGCTGTATGGCGTAGGCACACTTCCCTTCTTTTTCATTCGACTTAATATTATCTTTTTTTTGGTCGAGGTTGTCCAACTGTTTCATAACATCGCTTATATCGACCTTGGATGGATTAGCCTCCTTTTTTTTGTCAGGTGAGTCATTTCCACTTTTTTTCCGAGGGGATGCATTCTCCTTTTTGGAAACGGGATCTGCCTTCGGTGTTTGTGGTTCCGGTTTGACCGCTGTTTCCATTTTTGCCTCTTTTTTCACTTCGTTCTCCCCGGGGGCTTTTTCTACAGAGGATTCCTTCTTATCTTCCGAAGGACGTTTTGTATCCGTAGCGCTGCACACCATATCCTTTCTGAGCTGCCCCTTTTCATCGTAAAGCTTCTGCTTCTTGACAAAGCGTTTGAGTGCACCGAACTTCTTGGTAAGACCCTCGAGTTTGTAGGCGCAGGCAGTCATTATCTCGTTGCAATTCTCATCGGTGTGAAGCGCTGCTTCCCTGCCGTCGGAGCTTCTACCTATGTAGAGCCCGAGGAAAAAACCAGCCAGAAGCAGGATTATGAAAATAAAGAGAGCCTTGGCAAGTGTGGATGACTCAATCTCGATTTTTCTTCTCGTCATTATACGCCCCGTCGTCGGTCAGCCTTTCTCTTGAAGTGTTTCCTGCCCAGCATCACCTTTTCAGAAACGTCCTTCTTGGGGAAGGATCCGTACAGACGGAGAAGCTGCTGAACGTTCTGGGTAATACTGGTGAAACGGAAATCGTCGATGATTCTCATGTAGTAGTAGAGTCTTTTCCTGTTTTCCTCAAGATCGATAATGGATGAAGCGATGGCCTCTGCCGTTATCCTCTGGAACACGATGCCACGTCCGCTTCCCTTCACGAGAGAGCCGGCCTCGGTGTAGGCAGGTGCAAGAACGGCACGTCTTGCGGCAATCGCGTTGATGGTAAGGTAGGTATCGCTGGAGTGCCACCTTGACGGAATCGCGAGAATTTCGAATTCAGCCATGGTGACGTTTACCCTCGAAGGTGCTACGGGTCCGTGAAAACGGATGTTCAGCCCCTTGGCCTTTTTTCTAAGCAGGTCGATAAAGGGACGATTTTCGAATATCTCACCGAAGATGTGAAGTTCGTTGTCGTAACCCTTCTCCTTGAGAATGGAGAATGCGTCGACGAGTGTGTCGATCCCCTCTTCGGGAAGCGGTTCACCGATAAAGCCTATTCTGACACGGCCCTCGATCTCGAAAGGTCTGGTCTCCTCCAGAAAGGATGTATCGATTCCCTGCTCCATGAAGAAAACCTTCTCCTGGGGAATAAGATCCTTGTATATGGAGTTGTATGTGTTTCTCGAGAAAAAGTGAAAGCGATCGATAAAGCTCATCGCCTCCCGGGCAACAGCGTCCCTCTCCTCCAGAAGTGAAATGTCCGGAGATGAGTAGCTGTTACTGTTGTAAAAGGCACTGTATCTCCCAACCTGTTCGAACCAGTTGAAGTGGCGTTTTCCACCGATGAACGATTCGGCTCTCCTGAATAACTTGTAGAGGGGTGATCCCACAAAGTTGGAAAGTTTAATGGCCGGGGGATTTTCGTGCCAGAAGGGAAGGGGTGAGAGCAGCTGGTGGTCGAAAACCGACATTACCGTCGGTATCCCGCACTCCTTCGCTTTGAACGGAAGGTTCAGAGAGAGATTCTTCAGACTGAAGAAGTGAACGCATGAGAAGGTACCCTCCTTCAGGAATTCACCGAAAACCTCTTCTATGTGACTGTTTGAGAAGATTTCCCTGAAACTCTTGTAGCGGGGAGGCACAACAACCGAGGCAAGCTCAATATCTCCGACAGACGATCTTTTCAGGGAGTAGGGCTCACCTCGAAGCGTGGTAACCGGATAGAAAATAGAAACCTGTACGTCTTTTGAGACGGATTCCAGCAGCTTTGAGATGTAGTCGTTGTAGAGGTTTGTAACGCCTCCTTCAAGAAGGGGCGCGTCGTGAACAAAAAGAATGTGTGGTCTGATGCTATCTGTCAATTATTTCTCCTTTGAGGGCGGAGTATGCCGCAGTACGGGGTGAGGCCAGGTGAACGAGTCCGTTACCCTGTTTGCCCTGGAAGTTCCTGTTGGAAGTGGAAATCATAACCTCACCGTTTCCGGTCATTCCGATCTGGCCGGAGGCACATCCTCCGCAGCCCGGGTTGGATATCACGAACCCGGCGTTAAAAAGGGTTTCGACAAGTCCCTCCTCCAGCATTTGGGCGAAAACCTCTCGTGTGGAGGGAACTATGTATCCCATTGTTTTTATCTTTTTACCTTTTACTATCTCTGCAACGTCCCTGAAATCGGAGATCCTTCCGTTTGTGCACGATCCGATGAATACGGTGTCTACAAGTGTGCCCTCAAGTTCCGCCGCGGGCTTTACATTGTGCGGATAGGGAGGAGCTGCAACACGAGGAGAGTCGAGCTCCGAAAGATCAAGAACGTAGTGCTTGGCGTAGGTGGCGTCGGGATCGGCTTCCACGGATTCGGGAAAGAGCTCCTCGAGACCCTTGACCGGAATCATTATGGAAATAGCACCCATCTCCGTTGCCATACTTGCAATTGTAATTCTTTCGTCCAGAGTGAGATTCTCGATCGCTTTGCCGTAGAGTTCAACAACTCGGCCCAGAAGAGTTCTGCTGCCGAACTTTTCAAGCATGAACAGAACGATGTCCTTTGCCGTAATTTCCTCGCCACGCTCTCCCTCAAAAGTCACCTTTACGGATTCCGGAACCTCGAACCAGGTTTTTCCGGTCTTGAAAATGTAGGCCATGTCCACATCGCCCATTCCCTGACCGAAGCATGAGATCGCACCCATGATGTTGAGGTGGCTGTCGGTTCCCGTCACCGTCATTCCCGGACGGGCGTAGCGATCGATCAGAATGTGTGATCCTATACCCGCATCCACATCGTGAACTCTCATGCTGTTTTCCCTTGCGAAAACCCGGCACCGATGCTGATTCTTGGCATAGGGGATGGTGTTGGCCGGAACGACACAGTCAAAGGTGAACATCGTCTTGGCCGGATCGTCAAGGAAAGGTTCTTCAAAATTTGCCTCAAGGTTGTTTACAACGTTTGCTCCGCCGAAATCGCGGGCGGTACGGTGATCCATGGAGATCCAGACGATCTCACCCGGTTTAACCTTGTCCTCTGGGTTAACGAGATGATCGCGGAAAATTTTTTCAATTATTGTGTACGCCATATCAAACTCCCCATTCAAAAATTACCGCGTCATAATAGCATTTCTACAGTTGAAAGTCAAAAAAGGAAAATCTTACGAAAAAAGCATTTTAATTTGCCGATCATATTAGTAGTTGTTGATTGTCTTCAATTTGAAAAATGTATTTAATTGATTGTCATATGGAGCTTTATGTTTTGAAAGTGAAACGATGGTTGCCGGGTATTTAAATACTCCAGCTTTTTTGAGAGACAGTTAAAGGCGCAATTGCTTCTTTTAGAAGTTATTTTTATTGAGGGTCAATAAATAAATGTTTCAAGATTTCTTCGATATTTTTGTTTGAAAAATCATTCAGTATTGGGTTTTTTGGATCTATTTCGCCTATAATGGTTTTCAATATTAAATCAATATTCATTTCAAAAAAAGATGTTGTTGTTCTTAATAATTTTTCAGAAAATGGTGTAGATAAATTACCTAAGGCATTTGGGGCAATTAGGCCAGCTTCGTATGCTGCGTTAACAATTAATTGTGTATTGTACATGCCTATTCCGGCAATTAATCCTGGTAAGAAGACTTTAAATAACGCTGTGTGAAATAATGATTTACCAACTTTTTTGGTTCTTTCATTAACCCACCAATGGAATTCATCACTTTCTGTGCTAAATAATTCAATAATTTTACTGCCAGTTTCTACTTCGAGGAATTCTTTATCGTTTAGGCATCCCAATGCTTTTTTAAGTGATTCAAGTAGATCTATTTGTTTAGCATCGGCATTTATGGTTTGACCTATGTTGAAATTTATTTTGTACTGTTTACCGTAATTTTGCATCGAACCTATATTTTCATTACCTTCATAGATAAATGGTGATTCGTCCATACGAAATGCATTTGGTCCGGATTCAACACCATTTAAGTCTAATTGGTTTATGTTTTCAAATAATTTGGGGATTTTTGAATATATTTGGTTGGTAATATTTGTAACATTGTTTATTTCAGAGATCTCTTCTATTGTTGCACTATGGTTGTTTTGAAAGTAGCTGCTTCCATTGTTGTTGTAGTTATTTGGTGATAACATTTCGTTTTTGTTGTTTTCTGTTATAATAATAATGATGATGATGATGATAATTTCAGCTTGTTCATAGTCATTTAACCCTAGAAAATCTGTGTATTTTAGAGGATTGTTTTTTAGTGATTTTCTTCTGTTTATTGTGGTTTTATTTGTGTGGTCCTTGTTTTTGTAATATTTAGAGCCGTTTGTAATCACTCTGTCTTGTGATAAGAAATATTTTAGTTCTGTATCATAGAATCTAGAAAATGCCCATTTTATGTTATTGGATATTAAAGAATAGTAACCTTTATAGCAGAATGAGTTTCCGGCAAAATCAGATATATAATCTATATAATTATCACCATATGGATCAATTTTTTGTTCAGACAAAATGTTGCCTTCCTCATCGTGATTTATTAGGATGTTTCCTGCGACCCAAGTTGGTATAATTATTCTATCATCTTTTAGAAATGCAATGGGTCTAAAATTATATATGTCAGGGATTAGTTCAATTTTATCACTGTTTTTTCGTATTTCTATATTGTAAATACCTGCATGTTTGAGTTTTATATGTGTGTCCGATATAGTGTCACTAATTATTCTCCCAAATGCATCATAATCAATCTTTTCAAAATCTCCTGAAATTAATTTTAAAGATTTGAGTTTGTTTTCATCATCAAAATTAAAAAGTCTTTGAGTGTCTTCATAAAAAATTAAAATTAAATTGCCTTTTGAATCGTAATTCAAATTATAAACATTGCTGTTTTCAACTATTTCAATCATTTGATTGGACCAATCAAAAGTCCTTATGCAGTTAATATTTTCAAAATCATTCTTTATAGAAATAATGTTACCGCATTTGTCATAATTATATGATGTTATGTTGTTTGAGTCTTTTGTAATGAATACAAGTTGCTCTTCAGTGTCATAAAAAAAATTTGTAACATTGATAGTATTGTTGTAGTTAGTCTTTTTTATTGAGATTATGTTGTTGAAACAATCGTAAAAAAGCATGTATGAAATCCCTGGTGTTTTTATAGCTATTAAATTGCCTGATACGTCATATTCAAAAAATTTAAAATAACCACTATCGTGATATATTTTTTTTATAAGACCATTTTCATAGTATTTTAGTTTAAGGGCATTATTGTTTAAATGTATTTTTTCAATCTGACCATTTTTATTTAAAATGTAATTTATATCATTAATGGCTTTGATTCTTCCGTTTTTATAATAAATGAATTCGTTGTTTATATTTTCTGGAATTATTGTTTCTTTGAAAATTCTAAGTCTATTATCTCTGAATAGAAGAATTTTTTTACTTCCATCAATTATTTCACATATTTTATTAGCATAGTCATAGTAGTATTCTTTGAAGTTTCCATCTGAATAACGTATTTTTTTTAAAAGTCCATTTTTATAGTATTCAAAAATTGTGGTTCTATCATCAGAATAAACTATTCTTTCAAGAAAGCCATTAATATGGTTGTACTCATAAATAATAAAGCCATTTGCATCTTGCACTTTTTCAATATTACCATCTTTGTTGAATTTGACAATTTCTCCTATTGTAGATCCATTAACAGTAACACATTCTAATTGACCAATGTCATTGTAATTGTATTCTATTATGTTGTTTAAGGAGTTTTTGAGGCACTTTAATCTATTGCATTTATCATATGAGTAGATAGTTTCTGTTGTGTTTGTTTGTGGTCTGCAATTTGATAAAACGCATGGATACCTTAAAGATTTAATCAAATTGCCATCTTTGCTAAAATAATGGATGGATTCGTTATTGTTGTTTGTGTTTATTGTTACAATTCTGTTTAAGTCATCGTATTTTATATTTATTTTTCCAATTGAGTTAACTTCTGTTGTTCTGCCAATTGCATCAAAATTTCTATTTATCACTAGGTTCTCTGGTGTTAATATAGTTGTAGGAGAATTAAATACGTCATCATAAATAAAATTAGTAATCAAATTTTCTTCATCTGAGATTTTTTGCAAATTTCCACTTTCATCATAATATAGATTTATACTGGAACCGTCTTCGAAATACACGTCTTTTATTTTTCCAGATGGGTAGTAATTATATTTTTCAACATATTTGCCACTTTGGCTACAAAACGAAGTGTAAGTTAAATAATTTAATTTATTGTATTTGTAGTTTATTGTTTTTTCTTCTTGATCCACAATTTGAGTTATTAAGTTATTTTTGTTATATGAGATTTTTAATTGATTCATATTTGAGTCAATTATTTGGATGAATCTGTTGAATATATCGTATTTGAACTTAATTGGTTTATTTTCGAAAGGTGATAAGTGACTTAGTCTGTTTAGTTCATCGTAATTGCATTTTACAATACCTCCTAGAGGATTTTTTATTTCAATAACATTGCCATTTTTGTCATGTTTAAAGTGCCATTTCTCTAGAAAATCATCTTTGTAATATAAAATAAGCATATTTAAAATACTATAGCTAAAATTTTTGGTCCTTCCTTCAGGAGATTTTATGGTTTTTAACCTTCCTATTTCATCATATTTTAATCTCCATGTCGATTCATCTGGCATTACGACTTCTGTTAAATTATTAAAGGAGTTGTATTTAAAAGAGTATTCAATGTTTAATTCAGAAATTTTTATACATGTTATTCTTCCCGTTTTATCTCGTTTGTAATAAGTTTTGCCGTGCATGGTTCTTTCTGTACTTGCAACCATTCCGTTTCTGTATGTGGTATATTCGATTTTAGACTTTTGTCCTCCAGGTCCAATGCTTTCAATTAAAGAGTTGTCATTATCGAATGTGAATAATGATGATTGTTTTGAAAAATTTATATATTCAATAATATTATTCCTAGAGTCATAAATAAAATCTGCTACATTGTTATATGGATCAATTAATGAGGTTGTTCTTAACAACAGATCCTTATTTAAATTATAAGTGTTGTTGTTTGGGTCTTTAAAAGATATTAATGTATCATGGGAGTCATATTGAAAATTAGAAATACTACCATTGTGGTTTACCGATGAAATGTTGTTGTTGCTATCATAACATATAGTATAAGTGTCTTTTAATGGTTTTAGGATCTCATTTATCCTGTCAAAACTATCATATTTATAATTAGTTACATTTCCTTTCGGGTCAGTATATTTAATAATTTGATTAATATTGTTGTATTGGAAAATTTCTTTAAAATTACCAGCTACTTCTTTGACAACTAATCTGTCTAGCGTATCATAGTTGTATTTAGTTGTTCTGCCTAAAGGATTTTTATCCATTATAAGTCTTAGTCTTTTATCCCATTCATAAATCCAAAATACATCTTTATATATATCATTAACTTCCACATTTCTTTTAATGGCAATCAACAAGTCAAGAATATTGTAATAGTATACAATTATATCGCCATTAGGGTTAACGATTGTTTTACATTTAGATAAGACCCATTTGTTTTCTATCTTACGGTATTTTATATTGTCACTGTAATTAATAGTTGTTTTGCCACCTAATAAATTATGATTTTCAATTATTCTATCAAATGCATCGTATTTAAATGAAATTGAAGAGCCTGATTCACGAACAACCTTTACAATTCTATCTAAACTATCGTAATTAATTGTTGTGTTTATGTTATCGTTTAAATTTGTAATTTTTATTAAGTTGTTGAATTTGTCCGACACAATTTTTGTATTAATATATATTGGGTTGTCGATATCATTTAAATTCACTTTTTGTTTTATGATTGTAAAATTACTCGGATTGTTGCAACCACATTCATAATAATCAAATGATGTTTCACAGCCATCTTGGCCTTTTATTGCAGTGAGTCTAGAATTTTTATCATATTCAAAGGTAGTGTAGTTATTTAATGGTTTAACTATTTTTGTAATTTGCCCTATTTCATTGTGTTCTATAGTAGTAATAAGGCTAGTCATTTCTTTCTTCCTCAATTATTTTCCAAATGAAGACTTCTTCAAGGCCATTATTTGGTGCATACTCGTAGCTCGTTATTCTATTTAAGGCATTTTTGATTTTTTTAATGTTACCGTACTTGTCATACCAGATCTTTGTTGTCTCAAATAATTGTGAGTTGTTTTTGAATTCTTTAATAATTGTTGGTTTTCCACAACATCCAGGATCCTGGTCCCTAGGCGTGAAGTATTGGTATCGAGTTTTTTTAATATCGCCTTTTATCTCGTTTATGAGTGGTAATGTACCATTGTAATAATATTTTAATCTCCTTATCTCTAGGCCTCCTGGCTCTTGGATAATTATCTTTTCAATGGGTAGTCTATAAATTTTGGCTATTGTTGAATCTTCACTATACAAGTATTTCTCTTTTAAAACATATGAGAATGATTGGCCAAATGGGCTGCTATTATATGTTGTTTTTACTGTTAATAAGTTTTTATGGTTATATTTGAAGATTTCTTGTTTTATAATATTGCCAATATGATAAAGAGGATTTTCAATATTTGGCTCTATGCCATTGTTCCATAAAATAAATCTAGTAGATTTTTTGAATAGCTTTAGCTTTCCGTAATTTTCTCTAAATTCATATTCAACAACATGGTTTTTATAAATTGAATATGTTTTTCTATAGTATGGTTTCCATGGTAAATCTGATACAATACCTTCTTCAATTTTTTTATGAGCGATCAATAGTTGATTGCAATTCTTCATTCGGTATATGTTTTTAATGTGCCAAGGATTTTTAACCGTCTTCAAAGTTAGGCTAGAATCCGAAGTTGCAATAGATGATTTGCTGAAAGCAGCTGAAAATATTGCAATGTTAGGCGGGTAGTAGTTGAATACAGTGGAGCCTCCAAGAGGATTTGTTTCCTTTTTTAAAATGGGAATGGATATTTTCCCATTAATAAAAAGAGGTGTTTCGCTAATTGTTACATCGTTGTATTCATAACTAGTAATGTAATTATGATTTCTAATGCATTCTAAAATGTATGAATTATGATTGCTATGGATTTCTTTGACTGAATATTCTACGCAATGAAGATTTGATTCAATTTTTACTAACTTATGTGATCCATCACTCTTGTAATAAAAATTATATTTATTACCTGATGCATCTATTATGTATGAAATCAAAGAGCCTATATAATTAAAGTATATTAAATTATTATGTGTTCTATCCGTTATAAATTTAATATTTCCTTCAAAATCAAAATAATAAGAAATCCCTTTTATGTTTGTGAATTTGTATTCTATATTTTGAATGTCGTCAAGTTTTACAATGTTTTCATTGTAGATATTTAAGAAACGATTTAATATTTGTTTTTTATTTGGAAATCTACTGAGTCTAATAATTTTCCCTTTTTGATTTTCAAATATTTTCATATATTCACCACAATATTTTTCTCTTATATATCCATCAAAGAAAATAAAGCCATTTCTACCAGATATTTGGTCAGGGATTTGCAATTTTGGGAAATTAAAGGTCCAACCATCACCTATAATAGAGTCGTTGTAAGTAGTTTCAATATTATCAATTAAAGTTAAATTTTCATTAACGCAATCCACAGTCTCTTCAATAAAGAGTAGGAATTTATCACGTGCCATTCTAATTTGTATCGGTAGTACCCTGAGTATCGAGCCTGTGCAGTTCTCTATTAAATCGCTATTATAAATCCCATTTTGAAGGTCATCTATCCTTTTTATGCTACCGTCTTTTAATAACCCTACTGCTAATTCAATAGGACCGTATACATTCTGATAACGAGGTAAGAGATTTATGCTGTTAATAAGCTCATCAATGTTTTCCATCTCTTCGTATCGAACACCAATAGAAGTATCTTTTCCAATTGTTTTGTTAAAAACTACTCTAGCATTTATTAATTCTGTTCTAAATGATAAAAATAGCCAGTCCATAATTGAATCTTTGAAATATGTACTAATGTTTGGGTCAATAATGTTTTTTATTTCTTGGTAAAAGGCTGAAGTTTGTTCTTTAATGAGGATTTCTCCTTTTTGCGAATATGAAAGAAATGATGTATAAATTCTTTCGATTTTAAAATTTAGCCCTCCTCGACCCTTTGATTCAAAATCAACATGTTTTATTAAAACATTGTTGGAAAAAGGTTCTGTAAGTATTTTATGGTTATCAAAATATTTATTGCATGGAAGAAAGTTGCTAATGACTTCTATTTTTCTATTATATTCACCATCCTCCTCAAATCCTTCTATTAAGAAAGGTTTTATTGGTTCGAATTTTGCATCGTATACTATGTCCCGTAATTTGTTAGACTCGTTTATAATATGATATAATTCCTGCATTTTTTAACACCCATATATTTACTAAATACTAGATATGATAATAGTAATACATTATGATGGCAAAAACAAGAGGGGGTGTTCTCCGTTTATTAATAAGGATTTGTTAGAAGAAGAAAGTCGTAAAAAATAAGAGGTTACATGAAAAGAATTTTTAAAAGGAATGGTTATATGGAGGGTCTAATTCTGTATATTGGAGCAATTTTGAATCGTAGCGGGTTCAACGACCTTTCTGTGGCACACCCCGTAGCTTGCTGCGGTGTTCTTTATTAGTCAGAGACTCCAAATGAAATTTAAACCGGCTACTGCGTATTGGATGAGGGTGGATGTGTAGACGCTGTCGTTGACGGCTCCGCCTTAGAGGATTCTGTAATCGATTTTCACTGTCATGAAATCTATGGGATGGTAGTTGAGCGCTATGAGTGCGTCTTCGGCAGTGCCCCTGGGTGCGATGAGACCGTCGGCTTCGATGAGCAGGCTGAAGGGTCCGGTGAATCTCCAGTTCAATTTGAAGTTTAGGAGGGGAACATATCCTGTATTTTTCTTTTTGCCTTTTTTTTGGTGATTTTCAAGTGATGTTTTTGCAGCCTTGATTTTTCCGGTTACATCGAATGGTGATTATGTTAACTTTGGTGAATGTCAAATGTAGTGTTATATGTAATCGTGTTTTGGTTGTTAATACTTTATTTGTGAAGATTTTTGAAAATGAAAGAATCAATATTGATAGGCTTTGATTCAAAATTGTTAGATATTTATTGTTCAAGTAATCCCCAATTTTGAGCATCCTGATCCGTCTCGGTGTTTGTAGACACCCGGTCACCCACATCTCTTCAATCCTCTGAATTCATAAACTCTTTCAAAGTTCACCGGACTTATATAATTCATGTAGGAGTGCCTTCTTTTTGTTTTATAGAAGACTTCAATATATTCAAAAATACATCTTTTTGCCCCTTCGCGGGACAGGAATGTGTAGTTGTTTAAACTTTCCACCTTAATAGAATGGAAGAAAGATTCAGTCACAGCGTTATCGTAACAGTTTCCTTTGCCACTCATTCTTTGAATGGCTCCTATATTGTCCACGGCCTCTACAAAATTATTACTGAGCCCGGTCTCAAAAGGTTTTGAGCCGGAGCTGTTGTTTCATGTTTTGTAAAATAAGCCACAAACAATCTTTTATTAGAACCAGCTAAATACATGTAATTAACAGCGATAAAGTGTATAATGGCGGCAGTAATTGTTTAAGGTTTTGTATGTTTAGAAAAAATAGTCACCAGCAACTCACTTTTGAGTCAACCGAGTTTGTTCTGCCTGAAAGGGCGAAGAACAAACTCATGAAGTCGCCTGAATGGGCCTTTCATGAGGCGGTTTTCAAAAAGATCGACGAGGATAACTTCAAAGAGCTTTTCAGCAACAATGCTTCCAGACCCAACGCTCCGGTAAACATGATGGTAGCCGCCATCATACTGAAAGAAATGAAAAAATGGAGCTACAGGGAACTCTTCAACCAGATAGATTTCAACCTTTTGACTCGTGCTGCTATAGGATTGGAGAACATCGCTGATAAAAGCTTTTCTCGCAGCACGCTCTTTAAGTTTATCGGTAAGTTGTCAACATTTCAGGAGGAAAAAGGAATTGACCTCTTCGAGGAGGTTTTTTCGGAAATCACCGAAAAAGAGATACAGCGCCTCGGTATAAGCATGGAGGTCGGGAGGATCGACTCAACTTTAATCGGATCAAATATAAGGAAATATAGCAGGTTGCAGCTGCTGGTGGAGGGCGTTCGAAGAGTGTGGCGAATTCTGTCGGACGACGATAAGAAAAAGTATGAGGAACTACTCAAACCCTATGTCGAAAAGGATTCATCGAACTATGTTTACGGAATCACATCCGACGAAACCGCTGGAGCCCTTAATAAAATCGAACAGATATATGTGGGATTGAAGATGGATCTGGAAAAAAAGTACGCCGAAAACGATGTTTTCTCCGATGTGTTCCGCCGTATATTCGATGAACAGATAGAAATAACCTCCGGAAAAATAAAAGAAAAACCTTCAAGCGAAGTGGGTTCCGGTTCCCTGCAGTCGCCGGACGACACCGATGCCACATACCGGAAAAAGCGCGATGAATCGAACACCGGGTTCCTGGCACAGATAACGGAAGTGGTTGATAAAGAAAAAGAAATTGCTCTCATAGTTGACGCGGATGTTACACCCAACAACATTGATGACAGCACCTTTCTCGAGGAGCGAATCGAAGACTACATGGCGAAGGGAATGAATGAATTTCACGGTGACGGAGCCTACGGCAGTGAAGAACTTGACAGAAAACTCGACAAGCATGGCGGGACCTGTGTTCAATCTGCTGTAAGAGGCCGTAAAACCAAAGCAAATTTAACAATAGAAAGAAGTGACTCCGGTAAATACATGGTCTTCTGTCCGCTTCAAAATGCTGAAGTAAGCAAAACCGGACAGCGATACAGAGCGAAATTCGATACAAAAATATGCCTTGATTGTCCAAATGCGGGAAGCTGTCCAGCCAATAAACGCAAAGGGAAACACTATTTTAAACATGAAGACTATCTGAAGCAGAAACGTCACAAATCCAGGGAAAAGATCCCGGAGGAGAGGCGCAACATAAGATCGGGCAGCGAAAGAACCATGCATGAAATGTTTCACGACAGAAGAAGCGGTAAGAAGTTGAAATATCGAGGCAAAAAGCGAATAAAGCTTTGCGTTGTCGCCAGAGCGATCGCCGCAAACTTTATGAGAATTTTCCGCTGGGAGCTTGGAAAAAGATCTTCTACTGGCTTGGTTTCATATTTTTACGCCGCATACATGCTCTTGAAGCGCCTCACGCGCCTTCTGGAACGAATTTTTGGTGGAAATTTGGAAGATCTTCAGAACTACGGCTCCAAAGATTTTCACTTTTTGAAACAAAGTTTTGGGAGCTTGGGGTTTTAGGACCGGGCTCATTACTACAATACTGAGAGCCCTTGTCTGAATGAAATATCAATCCACTTTGCGGTTTTCTTGAATTTACTGCCATATTAAAGGTACTAACAACGAGCCTGGCATCCATATCTGTAGACATAGACCAGCCGACTACTTTTCTAGAGAAAAGATCAATAACAATGGCTAGATAGAGCCAACCTTCATTTGTCCATATGTAGGTGAAATCACCAACCCTCTTTTGATTTGGTGCGTCTGCATGGAACTCCTTATCGAGAAGGTTTTCAAAGACTCTTTTGTTGTGGTTTGAATCCTTCGTTACCTTAAACTTTTTAGCTGCAAATGGAACGATATTCATTTCTTTCATAAGTCTTTTTAATCGATGTTTTCCGCACTCTATCCCCGCCTCCTGGAAATCTTCCAAGATTCGCCTAACGCCATAACTGTTTTTTGATTCCTCAAAGGTTTTCTTTGCCTGAACCTTTAAGAACTCGTCTTCCTTTTCTTTTTTTGTTGGCTTTTTGTTGAGCCATTTGTAGTAGCCTGATCTACTTACTTTTAGAAATTTGGTCATTTCAGTGATTCTGTATTCTCCACACAATTCTTTCATTATCAGGTACTTCTCTACTTTTCGCGCATTGAGATGGCCATTGCTTTTTTAGAGCAGCGATTTCCTTTTCGGCTTCTGTAGCGTAAAGCTCCTTCCCCCGGCCTGGAAAAGCAGCTTCTCCTTTTTGTTGATACTCCTGTTTCCATCCAACAAGAGTGTGGTATTTAATATCCAGTTCTTCAGCGATCTGCTTCATACTTTTTGAGCCTTCGAGAACCATTTGTACTGTATTGATTTTAAAATCCCGATCGTAATGTTTGCTTCCATTTCTCATCTGATCTCTCCTTTATTAAAACGTAATTTTAATTTAAGTTGATCAAATGTCTGTTTTTGTCGGGACAGACAATGTTTCTAATAAAATCTGTTAAATTATGATGAAGTTTATATTCTGGTGTAAAGATTTGTTTTGAGTATGTTAACATTGCTATGGTTAAAGTTTTGAATAAATAGCGGTGTTTTAAAAATGCGGGATACAGCTCATCAATATGCATTTGATACGAGAAATTCAGAGGAGTTAGTAGAGGTTTATAGAAAATATCTTGAATCTGATGAGGACTATTGTGAGGAATTGGCGATTCTGCATTTTCGTGGCGGGAAAAGGGAATATGATATTGGAAAAAGACTTTCCGAAAGTGAAGATCCTCTAGATCGAGCTATTGGCGCGGATATTCTTGCACAACTTGGGTGGAGCGACAGGACTTTTCAAGATGAAAGTGTCGATATACTAACTCGACTTTTGAAAGATAACGATCCGAACGTACTTTACTCAACCGCTATTGCATTAGGTCACAGAAACGATCCAAGGGCGATTCCATATCTTATCGAATTAGCAGATCATCACGATTCCGATATCAGGTATGGAGTAGTGTTGGGACTTTCAGGCCATGACGATAAGAGTGCCATGTCTGCACTGATTAAGCTTAGCCGCGATTCAAATAAGGAAGTTCGTAATTGGGCCACTTTCGGTTTGGGGGCGCAGACGGAAATGGATAGTCCTGAAATTCGTGATGCGTTAATCTCAGCTCTGGATGATCAGGATTCGGAAATAAGAGGTGAGGCTCTGGTCGGCCTTGCTCTTCGGAAAGATCCGTGTGTTGTGAATGCTTTAATAGAAGAGTGGAAAGATGAATATATTGGCAGCTTGAGCATTGAAGCTGCTGAAGAGATAGCAGATCCAGAATTGATTCCTCATCTAAAAAATCTTTTTAAAAGATTGGATTTGTCGGATGATGAAGAGTTTGAAAATTTGTTGATTCAGGCTATCGTATCTTGTGAAGAGAAAGGTTCCGGAAATTAATCTTAAAAGACAATATACAAAATATTCCACAATGGTCAGCCAATAAAAACTTCATAGAAACAATGATCAGGTATTTCCAGCTTTCAGTTTCCTCAAGATATTCTTTTTTTAGATAAATCAGCGTCTCAGGAGCTCTTGGAAAAAATAATTTGATGATTTTAGCGGCTGATTTGGCCAGGATATTTTTTTTTAAGTAATTTCAGTTCTTGATTTCCCTCTAATATTTTTTTCGAAGCAGGTTTAGCGGCTGTGGTGGACAAAAAGGAGATATTTCGGTGGGGTGAATGGATTTCTGTGGTTCCGGTTTTTGGATCTTCAAAAACCCCATCGGAAATTTAAACCGGCTACTGCGTAGTGGATGAGGGTGAAGGTGTAGACTGTGTCGTTGTCGGCTCCGCCTTCGAGTATTCTGTAACCGATTTTCACTGTCATGAAATCTACGGGATGGTAGTTGAGTGCTATGAGTGCGTCTTCGGCTCGGCCCTGGGGTGCGATGAGGCCGTCGGCTTCGATGAGCAGGCTGAAGGGTTCGTTGAATTTCCAGTTCAATTTGAAGTTGAGGAGGGGAACAAATCCCGTATTTGTCTTTTTTCCCTTTTTATCGTGGTTTTCAAGTGATGTTTCTGCATCCCTGATTTTTCCTGTTACCCCGATTCCTATCTGCAGCTTTTCGGTTTTGTAGAAGTTGTATCTGTAGGTGAGCCGATACGAATCAAATCGGTATTTCGCCTTCACTTTTGTTCCCTTTGTGAATACCTGGTCAGTAAAACGGACATCTTTTTCCAGCGTTCCTTCTGCTGAGAGTCGGAGAGGCGCGGCCAGCAACTTGATGTCGTGCCTCGAAAAAATAGTAGTCAGGAGCTCGACTCGGAGTGCCGGCGCTGGTTCGGTTGAAAGTTCGTCGGTTAAGGAAAGCTTTGTTCCTTCGTCTCCGGGAATTCTAACGTCGTTGTAGCCGCTGAATGCCGCGCCGCCTTCCACTCCAACGTCGATTGTCAGAGAAAATGCCGAAAGGGGCAGCAGAAAAAAGGTGAGGATGGTGAATAGAGTTCTTTTTTTCATTTTTTTACCCTCCGGGATCAATTATCAGGAAGTTCCTTATGAAACTTTAACAGTTTTTTTCAGGGTCGGTCAAACGGATGTCTGGATTTCTGCAATTCCGTTAGCGGTTTTCCTCAAATTAAGGTAGCAGGAATTATCATGCTGTCGGAGTAGAGGTTTCATAAATTGTCTATGTCGGATTTTTTTGATTTTGAGATGTGTCGGGATAGTAAGTTATCCTCTTTTTATATACTCGACAAGAAGTTTTCCTGTGCTCAGAAGTGCTTTTTCGTGGGTTCTTTCGTAGCCGTGACTGGCTCCTACTCCCGGTCCTACAAGCGCCACTTTAATGTCGTTGCATGCCCTGAGAACCGCACTGCCGTCAGATCCGTAAAAGGGGAATATGTCGATCTTATGATCCAGTTCTTTCTCTTTGCATATGTCGATCAGCTGGTTCGTGAGCTGATAGTTGTAGGGGCCCGATGAATCTTTCGCACATATGGAAACCGCCTGCTCGTCGCCGTTGCATCCTTCTCCTACAACGCCCATATCAACAATTACAAGCTCTTCCACATTTTCGGATGCTGCGAGTCCCTGTCCTGTCTCTTCCGTTACGTTGAAGAATATGTGGATATCTTTTGCAGGCTTTACGGCTCCTCCGATGATGAGATCGGCAAGGTGCAGAAGTATGGCTGCGGAGGCCTTGTCGTCAAGGTGTCTGGCTTTGACGTAACCGTTCGTTACTTTGAAGCAGGGGTCGAAACTGACAAAGTCGCCGATAGAAATTGCTTCACTGAGGTCTCCTGCAAGGTCCACCCGGAGTGAACAGTTGTCGAAATCGGGTTTGAGTTCGCGCAGTTTGCTGTTTACATGAACTGCGGGGTTGTTGGGAAGGAATGTCCCTTCGTACTGTTTTCCGTCTCTTGTGTGAATTGTGCAGTAGTCGCCTATGATGTAGAGTGCGGGAAATCCTCCTACGGGTGTGATTACCACTCTGTCTTCCTTGACCTCTTTTACCATTGCGCCGAGCGTGTCCACGTGGGATGCGAACATTCTCGCTCCCTCGCTGCTTTCTCCATTGAAACTGTAAATTACCGCTCCCTTGAGGGTTTTTCTGTATGAGATTCCTTTTGATTCGGCATTCTTTATAAGAAATTCCTCAACGCCCGCGGTCCATCCCGTGGGGGAAGGTGTTGTTGTAAGTGTTTCAATATACTCGGCAATTGAACTGAAATCCATGTTTTCCTCCGTTCGGTTGTTCGGCCCTATCCTATCCAAAAAAGTGTGGCTTTGCAAAGAAAAAGCATTGTGGACAACAAAGAGTACGAAATGTATAATAAAAAGGTTTTCAGATAGGGAGGGATCAGGATGCGTGTTCTCTACACTACAATCGATCGATATATAGATCATAAGGATCTGTGTCGGGGAGCTGAAGTTGTACTTTCCGAAGAGGAGATGGATAGGTTCAGGGGATTCAGGCTTCTTTCAGACAGAATTAACCTGATTGTCTCGAGAAGGCTTATGCAACGCTATCTCAACGAGGCTACGGGTGACGAGCTGTTTTCGGTCAGAAAAAACCGCTTCGGCAAACCTTTTTTCGAGAATCGTAATATTCATTTCAGCATTACACACACCAGGGGGGTGGTTGCTGTGGCTTTTTCCAGCGAATATGAGCCTGGAATTGATGTGGAAAAGGTAAGGGAGCTCGATATAGATGAGATTCTCGGTACAATCGCAACCGACAACGAAAGACAGCGAATCATAGACAGTGAAAAGCCGTTCCATGAGTTCTTCAGGCTGTTTACTTCCAAGGAGGCATTTCTTAAGGCCATAGGAAAGGGGTTTTCATCAGATCCCCGTTCGATAAATATCGACGATATGGAGAGTCGGGGAGAGATTTCGGTTCTGAGAAGGGAGCTCGACGATGGTTTTTTTCTTTCCCTCGTTGTTATGGGGAGGGTTGATTTGAGCAATACTGTAGTGGAAATGGTACCCATCAATACTTTGTGTTGAGAGAAGGGAGGAGGGGATGGATAGGTTTACTGTCAGGGGCGGTTCAAAGGTTGAGAAGTTGATTGGCGAAATGACCGGTAGAATAGGAGATGTTTTCAGCAGGGAGATGAATGAGCGGGAGCTGGTTTCAATTGCTCTTACAGGCGGGTACGGTAAAGGCGAAGGGGGCGTTGTTGTCCGGGAGGGTAGGGAATATCCTCATAACAACCTGGATTTCATTGTTGTTGTAAAGCCGTTTTTGCCGGGAAGGTTGCGTACTATTGAATCGGGAATCAGGAAAAGAGCAGGAGAGATCGCGAAGGAGATAGGCATCGGAATCGATCTATCCGTTGTTCCCGCCTGGAAATTGAGATTTTCTCCTCCGAGAATTGTGTGGTACGACATGAGATTCGGTCATCGCCACGTTTTCGGCGACAGGAGTTTCATTCCCGGGCTGAATCACTTTTCTCTCGACCGTATTCCCGATTGGGATGCCAGGGACCTGCTCATCAACAGGGCAACGCTTCTTCTAATAAACAGGCTGATTCTTCAGGAGAGTTCCCCCGATGAGGAAACACGGAAACTTATCTACAGGCACGGAATGAAGGCTGTTGTCGGTTACGGAGACGCGATTCTCTACTTTTACAATATGTACCATTGGAGTTACAGGGAAAAACGCATGCGCATGAAGGAACTTCTGAAGGTTCCGGTGAAGTTCAAAAAGATATATGACGATGCCATGGAATTTCGCTTCCGTCCCGAATATCCCGATCTGGAAAATATGGATCTCACAAGGTGGAACGAGCATCTTATTTCACTTCTGGAGCCTGTTCACAGAACATGCGAAGCCAGCAGGCTTAATCTGGACTATCTAAATTGGGATGCTTTTTTATTGCACTTTTTTAAAAATGAACCGACCTTCGAGAGAGTTCCCGAGATGTTGAGAAGAGTACGAAGTACAATTCAAAAGAGAGGATGGCGGGTTCCTGCAGGGACTTCGCTTCGGTTCAGACTGCTTCCGGCAAAGGGCAAGCTTGCCGTAGTACTCCCGTTTTTGCTTTACGGACTTGATCGTGATTTACTCAGGAAGATTGTTCCTCTAGGTGACGATTTTACCGCTATCCGGAGGTATTTGAAGCTGTGGTCCGAACTGGGAGATACAAATTTCATGAGTACCGTAAAAAAGTACGGGATTTCTTTAGATTGAGGTGTGAATGATCTGTCTTACGGGTGATATTCACCATCAGAGCCTGGGAACAGGAAATCAGAAACTCTGTGATATTACGGAGGTTGAAACAGCTGTCCGCTTTCTTGAGCTTTTGCGGGAAAGGAATATTAAGGTTACCTTTTTCATAACGGGGCGCTGCTTCAGAGAGCAGTGGGGTGAACTAAGCCCTATCGCTTTTGATCCTCTTGTGGAGGTGGGCGGACACACCTACAACTGTTTTGAACCGGCAATTTTTCACAGAGTATGGAATAAGCTTACGGGAAATTACAATGGCCCCGGCTGGTACCAGCATCAAGATATTCGAAAAACTGTTGAAATTATCAAAAAGAGGACGGGGCGCCATATCCGCTGCTGGAGAAATCATATGTACATGCACGGTCCGAAGACAGATGTGTTGCTGTATAAATCCGGCGTTGAACTCTGTTCCGACGGAGTGAAGAGACTGAGCAGGGGTCCGGAGCGTCATCCGAGCGGAATTTTCAATCTTCCAATAAACATTATTCCCGATCACGAGCATATATATCATGCCGAGAGGACAAGAGAGTGGGTTGATCGGTGGCTCCGGCGGTACAACTTTTCTGACGATTTCGGACCGGAGTCATATGAAATAGAACGGTGGGGAGAACTTGTGATCGAAGGCTTGAGACATAATGAAAGGCGGGGTGCAATTTCCACTCTTATCATTCACCCCATAACCATGTACCTCGCAGACGGGTTTCAAACCGTCGAAAGGATTCTGGATTACATTGCGGATAGAAAAACTCTTTACATTTCTGAACTTTTGGGACCGGAGGAGTGGTATGGCTGATATAACCGTCGTCATGCGTACCAGGAATTCTGAAAAAACGGTGGCTCAGGCACTGAGTGCACTCTTTTCACAGGATTATCGATCTTTTGAGCTTGTGGTTATAGATAGCGGCTCAAAAGACCGGACCCTGGAGATTGTTGGAGCCTATCCGGCAAGAATTGTGGAGATTCCTCCTGAGAACTACTTTCCGGGAGATGTTCTCAACATGGCGGTTTCGCAGGCAAAAAGTGATATTGTTGTCTTCCAGAACAGCGATACCATTCCGGTTGAACCGGGTGTTCTCGGTAGGCTTGTTGATTCTTTGAGGAATCCTGATGTGGCTGCAGCCTACGTTCGCCAGGTCCCGAGGCCGGATGCGGAGACCTGGGTGCGTAGTGACTATCAAAAATCATTTCCATCGACAGGAGAGGCTCCATCCTGGATCAGGATATCTTTTCCCATGGCGGCTATCCGTAAAAGTGTCTGGGAGAAGCATAACTTTTACAGTGATGCTTGGGCATCGGAAGATACGGAGTGGGGAAACTGGGCTCTGAGAGAAGGGTTCGAAATAAATTATGTGTCTGACGTTTCCGTAATTCATTCACATAATTACACGTTGAAGCAGATCTATGGAAGAAGATATGTGGAAGGGGAGGCCGATGCCTTCATTTTCGGAGGAAAAGAATCTGTTTTCGATATGATCAGGATGTACACTTCTTCCGTTGTTCACGATATTCCACCCCATCTGAAAAGTTTTGACATTAAGGGGCTGCTCCTCTCTCCAATCAGGCGTTTCGTCTACCACTGGGCGCATTTCAACGGACATCGGCACGGCAGGAGAAGGATCGAAAGCGGAAGTCGCGAACGGGATAAAGGCAGGGATGCCGTTCTTTCCAGATACGACTGACCTGACCGCAGATTGACCACTGATGGACTGTAAATGGACCACTGATTAATCTGATTACCATGATTTCCCTGATTTCCCTGATTTCCCTGATTTAATTTTTCTCATTTTCTTTGATATAGGTACTTCATTTTGATTTTCTTCAACTGTCTTTGCTGTTTAATCGAGCCCGGAACGGGATCTATGGGGCAATTTTTCGATATACTTCGTAGTTTTTCTTCAGTTTTTCTCCCTCCATCAGATCTTCCATTGTTTCAATTACTTCCCGATCGGTAATGTTCGGGAGAAGTCTCTTCTTCACAAGATGTGAGAGGAGAACTATGTTCTGCATGCGGGGATCATCTACTTTGTCTTCAAAAATGAAAAGGGTGCCTTCTTTCCTTATTACCGCCTGTTCAACTCGTTTTATATCGACGGGTTTGGAATTTCCAAGGCGAACGGGGAGCGGTTGGAGGTCGTTTTTGTAGAAGGCAAGGGTACCACCAGGTTTGAGTGCCTCTTCAGCCGCTCGGGCAGCTTCCGTTATATCCAGCGCCAATACGAGATCTGCCCGGTTTTTTCCTATCAGGGGTGATTTCGCATCACCGAGTCTAACCCTGCTGACCACTATTCCTCCCCGCTGAGCAAGTCCGTGGGTGTCTACGCCCTTTACTTTGTGGCCCGATTTGTGTGCGGCGCGAATTATCATTTCGCTGAGGAGCCCGACGCCCTGTCCTCCCACTCCCGTGATGTAGATGTCAAACTGTTTCATCCTTTCCTCCTATTTCTATTGCGCTTTTCGGGCATGTCCGGATGCAGCTGCCGTCGCCGATGCACAGATCCCTGTTCACACTTATTGTTCCGTCATACTTCCGGTTGAAGCTGGGACATGCGAATGTCGATATGCACTCGTTGATTTTTGTACATTTTTCCTGGTCGATGTTCACGGGTACCGGTTTCCACCCCTTCTTTCTCTGCTCCCTGGTCCATTTGAGCATGCAGGGGTGTTTGGCGATTACGACGGAGAGTCCGTCCTGGGAGAGCGCTTCCTTTGTCATTTCGGTGAGATCTTTCTGTATGTATGTGTCGGTTTCGTAGATGTTTTCGACTCCGAGATTCTCAAGAATGTTGCGGATCGGCATTTTTGCGGTTTCCGTGTCGAAATTTCTGCCGGTACCGGGATGATTCTGATGACCGGTCATTGCCGTTGTTCCGTTTTCCATCACTATGAGAGTGACGTTGTGGTGGTTGAAAAGTGCGTTTACAACAGCCGGAATTCCCGCATGGTAAAAGGTTGAGTCTCCTATGAAGGCAACAACTTTTCTCTTTTCTCCGGCAAGTGTTATGCCGCTTGCAACTCCCGTCGATGCGCCCATGCACACCAGTACATCTCCCATGTTGTAGGGTGCTATGAATCCGAGTGAGTGACAACCGATGTCGGCAATACGGATATCCTCATTCGAAAGCGCCTTGCCGACTGCGTAGAATGCGCTTCTGTGTCCGCATCCGGGGCACATCTGGGGGGGCCTGGGAGGAATGTCGGAGGAAGTTGACACTGATGGCGGTTCCGCCGCAACTCCGGGCCAGACACGGTGGATTATGGAGCGAACTTTATCCGGAGTGTGTTCTCCTATAAATTCATCGGCGCCCTCTCTTGAAAGTATGGTGACGTTGATGTTCCTGTCGAATGCAAGGCTTTTTATCTCTTTTTCGAGAATGTCGTCCAATTCTTCGAGAATCAGGACTTCACGGTGATCCTTCAGGAACTTTGTAATGATCTCCTTCGGAATGGGATGGGTAACCCCGAGTTTCAGAATGTCAGGTTTTTCATCCGTTTCAAGAAGGGCGTCGTGTGCGGAGAGCACCGTGGTTCCCGATGTGATTATTCCGTGGCGGGAGCCTCCCCCCTCGACCGGGTTGATTTTTGAGTTGTCGGTGAGTTCCCCAACGGCGAGCAGCTTCTCTATCGCCCGTTTTTTCATTCCGTAAAGATTGGATGTTATGGGAACGAACGGGCCCAGGTCCCGGTTGAATCCCACCTCCATGTTTTCCGCTTTACCGTTCCAGCCGGAGAAGGAGACAAGTTCCTTCTGGTGGCAGGTGTGGGTTGTGGTTCGGAGAATCACCGGCATCTGTTTAGATTTTGAAAGTTCGGAAGCCTTCAGGAACATTTCATAGGTTTCCGTAGGTGTTGCCGGCTCGAATACGGGCATGTAGGACATTCGGGCGAAGTGACGGTTGTCCTGCTCGTTCTGGGAGCTGTGATAGCCGGGATCGTCACCGAGAACGATCACAAGTCCGCCCTTGAGTTCCATGAGTGATGTCTGGATGATCGCGTCCATCGCCACGTTGAGTCCCACGCTCTTGAAAAAGACGACCGAGTGTCTTCCCGCGAGTGAGGCTCCAAGCGCGATCTCCGTGGCAACCTTCTCGTTTGTTGAAAATTCGAAGTAGAAGGGGCGATCCGATTCAGGGATCTCTCCTATCGCTGCAGCGATCTCCGGAGTTGGGGAGCCGGGATAGGAAGTGACAACCTCCGCCCCGGCTTCGACAAAAGCTCTCACGAGGGCTGTGTTGCCCATTACAATTTCCGAGAAGGGCTCCTTCGAAAGAAGGATTTCTCCCATTTTTTTCATTTTTTCCTCCTGAAGTGTACTGTGATGGATCTTCAGTATTATAGAGTATTTTCATTGAGAGTCCTATAGGCCTTATGGGACTTATAGCGGCTTTCTTCTCAAGAAATATTTTCTTTCGCTAAAGTGACTCTGCTCAATTCCGTAGTAAATGGTGTCGATGGCTCACCGGAGCCGCCGAAGCCGCAAGGATGCGGCTGAATGACATCAAGGAAACATGAGTTTCCTTAATAGACTCGCCCGACAAGGTTGTTGGGTGGGGTTCCTGTAGACAGGGAAGTTTTTAGGAACAGTTACTCAAGGAGGAGTATCATGAGTCTTGGACTTAACACCAATGTACCTGCGCTCAACGCGCATCGCTTCTTAAGAGGCGCCGACCAGAATCTTACGAAATCAATCAACAGACTAAGTAGCGGTCTTCGAATCAATTCCGCTGCGGACGATCCGTCGGGTCTTGCGATTTCCCAGCGTCTTCGTACCCAGCATCTGGGTATAGATCGCGCGATCATGAACTCTCAGGACGCCGTTTCCTATCTGCAGACTGCAGAATCGGCTCTTGACGAGTCCCAGAACATTCTTCAGAGAATGAGAGAGCTTGCCATCCAGGCATCTAACGGTACTCTCACATCCTCAGACCGTCAGGAAATCCAGAAAGAGGTTGATCAGCTCAAGCAGGAAGTCAACCGTATTGCAACTTCATCCGAGTTCAATACAAAGAAGCTTCTCGACGGCAGCGCTTCCGCTCTCTGGAGCTCTTCAAGCGACGACGTAACAGTTGTTGTTCGCGGAGCGGTTCAGGAAGGTAACTACGAGCTCGAAATCGACACAACCCCGGTTGAGAACCACGTTCTCAAGACCGATATCTTCAAGGTAAAGGCCGCCGCACAGGGTGTTGAGAATGTGGATGTGGGTGCGACTCACGCAAGCTACACTCTCACAGGTACAAGTGCCAACGCCGGTACCATCGATTTCGATTTCGGCGCCGGCGGTACCTACTCCATGCCGGTCAACGCAGGTATCACATCCGCCGATCTCGTTGCACAGATCAACCAGGACGAAAAGGTCAACGAGTATGTCCGCGCATTCCAGAATGCCGCCGGTAACGTTGTTGTCGAAGCTATCGTCGAAGGTGAGGAAGGAAACGCATACTCGATCCAGGCCAGCGGAAACAACGTCGGTTTCGTCACCGACGGTCTTGCCCACAATCTTACGGGCGGTGTGGACTATCCTGCAGGAATTACCGGTATCGGAAGTCCCGACAATCTGCCTCCCTCGGATAACGAATCGGGAACTTACAGAATCTATGCGGACAACGTCGTTTCAGCCGATGCTGCAGGAGACACGGCCAATATCGTTGCGGCTTACGAACAGCCCGTTGGTGGAACAATCACTGCGGCAACAACGGCGGGCGCTATAGTAGTCGACGCTACTGCGGGCAATACAACTGCACAAAGCGGAAGCGGCTACGCCATTCTCGAAATCACACAGGGCGGCGTTGTTGACGGTGCCGGCGGTACGGAAAATGTATACGCAAGGGTAAGTTTCGACAACGGTCAGACCTGGTTCAACACAGGCGATCTCGATACGGGTGCGGCCGTAACTATCAGTGACGGATCCGCCTCCTTCCAGATCAACGCCCTCAACGCGGGTGACGTAATAAACACAGGGGACAAGCTTCTCATCGCACTTAACGACAGGGATTACAACAACGCCGATCATGCGGAAGTTATGGTTGAAACTCCATTTGTCGACGGTCAGGGAAACACGACCCAGGTCGGTCCGAGATGGTCTTTTACCTCCGACTCCCTCAACAACAAGACAACATCCGTAACAATCGGTCACATGGATACCAATACGGGTGACATAAGGTTCGGCACCGTCGATGTCGATGTTACAACTCTCTCGACAGGTGACGGCGATGCAGACCTTGCAGACAATGCGGTTCAGTCAGTCACTTTCGACGTCAACGGCGGAAGCGGTCCGGCTTTCGGAACAACCAAGCTGTGGCAGATCGACCGTTTCTACGATGTGGACGGAAACTTCATCCTCGGTGACTCCGGCAAGTACATCACAATCTACAACGAGGCCGGAAGCAGATCCGAAATCTTCATCGATCCCGAAGATTCAATCGATGAAGTTGCTGACAAGATCCAGAACGCAATCGTCAAGGATACGAAGGACGGCGGACTCGGAATGGGAACGGGCGACAACGCCATCGACGATCACATTGCCGACTTCGTAGAGTCGCCTACAGCAGGAACAGACGAAGCTCTCCAGGGAACAATGATCATTCGTTCACCGTGGATGGGAGAGAGAGGAAAACTCTTCTTCTCAGCCGAAGAGGATATTCTCAACGCCCTTTCGCTCGTGACTATCAACACTCCGGATATCGATCCTATGACAATCACGGTTCGTGATGCCCACACAGGAAAGGTTGTCGGAGAGGATACAGTTGCAGACTCGACACTCCACAACGTAGTCGCCGGAGTCGACATAGAGTTCAACCCGAACCTCGATGTGGACATAACCTGGGATGCCGGAAAACGTGAGTTCGCATTCAGCAATTCTCCCGGTACGGTAAAAGAGTACGTTCACATCGTGAACAACGCTAAATCATTCCAGATCGGAGCTTCCGAGGGTCAGACGATGGACAGCTTCATCGGTGAGATGACTGCTCACAGTCTCGGAATCGACAACGCAATGGTTGTAGATCCCGCCCTTGCTCAGAAGGCTATGACAAAGATTTCAAACGCCATCGACCAGGTAAGTAGTGAGCGTTCGAGAATCGGTTCCATCATCAACCGTCTCGATCACACAATCAAGAACCTCGAGAGCCAGAAAGAGAGTGCTCTCAGTTCCGAGGCTCGTATCAAGGATCTCGATATCGCCAAAGAATCGGCTGAGTTCGCAAAGAACCAGATGATGACCCAGGCTGCTCAGGCGATGTTGGGACAGGCCAACAAGATTCCCCAGAACCTGCTTCAGCTTCTCAGAGGGTAACGGTGGCTTTTGAACTCAATTTTAGGATAGGGAGGTAACTATGGGTATATCATTAAACAGCAATGTTGCTGCTTTCCAGGCCCACAGTCGACTGCTCAAGGTGCAGGGGGAAATGCAGGAGTCCATTACAAGACTCTCCTCCGGCCTCAGGATCAACGGGGCTGCCGACGATCCCTCCGGTCTTGCCATCTCTCAGAGGCTTCACACCCAGCTGAGCGGTTTGAACAGGGCTTCCCTGAACGTTCAGGACTCCATCAGCTACCTGCAGACGGCTGAGTTCTCACTCGGTGAGACACAGGTTATTCTGCAGAGAATGAGGGAGCTTGCGGTTCAGGCGTCCAACGGAACTCTTACCGCGACTGACCGTGGTGAAATCCAGAAGGAGGTCACACAGTTGATTGCCGAGGTGGACCGTATTGCACTTTCGACAGAGTACAATACGAAAAAGCTCCTTGACGGAAGCGCTTCAGCACTCTGGAGTGCCAGCAGCGACAACGTGAATGTAGTCGTTCGCGGAAGCGTTGCCGAAGGAAACTACGAGCTTGAGATCGATACGGATCCGGTAGCAAATAACGTACTTAAAACAGATATATTTTCGCTGAAGGCGGATGCGATCGGGGTCGACAATGTCGACCTCAACGCCTCCAACGCACAGCTTCAGTTCCAGATCGCCGGTGGTACAACGGCCAACTCCGGTACACTGACATTCGATTTCGGAACAGGAGTCACTTACGATCTTGCGGTGGATGCAGGTGTGGCTGCATCGGATCTTGCCACAAATATAAACCAGAACGAAGATCTGCAGGATTATGTTACGGCCTATGTCGTGACATCCGGTGCGAACACATTCATCAACATCGAAGCTGATGTTGATGGGACGGAGGGCAACGTCTATTCACTCTACGCCAACACAGGCAATGTTGGAGGTGTCACGACAACAGCCGTCTACACATTCAGCGGAGGAGACGACTATCCCACAGGAGTCCAGAATGTAGGCGCCCCGACCGGAATCCCGTCCTCCATGGGAACAACCGAGAAGTATGAAATCCATGTGGACAACGAGGTGGCCATAAACGCAGGTGGAGATACCGCACACGTTGTAGCCGCATACGAACAGGGAATCGGCGGAGATATAACCGCAGCTTCGACTCAGGGATCTCTTGCCAATTACGTCTCCGTTGCGGCGGGCGATACCGTGGCACAGACCGGAAGCGGTTACGCAATTGTGGAAATCACCCAGGGCGGAGTTGTTGACGGAGCCGGAACCAACGCCATTTTCGCAAAGGCCAGTATGGATAACGGTAACACCTGGTACAACCTCGGAAACATCGATACCGGTGCAAATGTGACGATTCAGGGTGACGACGTAAGCCTCACACTGAACGCACTAAACGCAGGCGATACGATAAACACAGGGGACAAGGTCCTGATCGCGCTCAACGACGAGGACTTCAACAACGCAACCCATGCCGAAGTGCAGGTTGTGTCACCTTTCCCCAACAGTCTCGGCGGTAACACCCAGAACGGACCCACATACTCCTTTGTCAGCGACTCGCTCAACAAGCGGGCGACAAGGCTTACAGTAGGAAATCTTGATATCGAGACTGGAGACGTCACCTTCGGCGAGATCGAGATGAGTGTGGACATACTGAAAAGTACATCGGCCACAAACTCGGCCATCGCAACCGACGGCGGAGTTAGCCAGGTTACTTTTGATGTCATCGGCGGAGGCGGAACTGCTTTCAACAGCACCAAGCTTTACCAGATTGACAAGTTTTACGACAACAACGGAAACTTTATTCTTGGCGAGAACGGAAAGAGCATAACCATCTACAACGCCGAAGGCGACCGGGCGGACATTTTCATAGATCCCGAGGATACGATCGGTGAAGTCTCGGACAAGATAGAGAACGCCATCGTAAGCAGCAAGCAGGACGGCGGACTCGGAATGGGAACCGGGAACGAGACGATCGACTCCCACGTGGCCGACTACGTTACCGAGTCCACACCTTTCAGCGATGAGGCGGTAAAGGGAACGATCGTCATCAGATCGCCTCAGATGGGAACGAGAGGAAAGATTTATTTCAGTGCCGACGAAGGAGTTCTGAATGCTCTATCTCTGGCTGAAATACAGTCGCCTGACCTCGATCCCATGACGGTAACGGTAAGGGATGCACACACCGGAAAGATGATAGGTGAGGATACGGTGGCAGATGCCGTTCTCAGGAATGTTGTCCAGGGCGTCGACATAGAGCTCAACCCGAATCTCGACGTCGACATCAGCTGGGATGCGGCCCACAAGAAGTACGTCTTCTCCAACAGTGTGGGAACCGTGAAGGAGTACGTCCACATCGTGGATAACGCCAAATCGTTCCAGATCGGTGCCAACGTAGGTCAGACCATGGACAGCTACATCGGAGAGATGACGGCGGGAGCACTCGGAATCGAGAAGGTCATGGTTGTAACCCAGGATCTTGCCCAGGGATCGATTCGAAAGCTGGACAATGCTATCGACATGGTAAGTTCCGAGCGTGCAAGACTGGGTGCCATCATCAACCGTCTCGGTCACACCGCGAACAACCTCGAGGTTCAGTCCGCAAATGCCTTCGCATCGGAATCCCGAATAAAGGATCTCGATATGGCGGAAGAGACAACAGAGTTCTCGAAGCAGCAGATCCTTTCACAGGTTGCTACATCCATGATCGCACAGGCAAACAAACTTCCCCAGAATCTCCTGGGACTGCTCAGATAGTTTGAGAAAAAGGGAAGTCCGCGTTCGTTAAGAAACATCCCTGCCAGGATTTGCGGACTTCCCACCTCATTAATTCCTCTGTTCAAAAATTGATTTTTCAATTTGAAATCATATACTGAAACCGGTGCTTCGAACGAGGGTAATGTTTAAAAAAGTATGAAGCTGCGATACAGACTGATTCTTCTAACATCATTGATTTTCTATTCATTTTTGCTTCAGGCAGGGGACGGCTGCGCTTCGTTGAAGCGATATGTTAAACGCTATTTTTCCACAAGGGATGGAATTCCGCACAACAGGATTACCTCGATCGTGACCGATTCGAAAGGGTTTTTGAGAATCGGCACAGGTTCCGGACTTGTCCGTTACGACGGTTTTTCATTCTCCGTAGCCGACAGATCCAATATCGACGGACTTCGAGACGAATCCATAACATCACTTTTCATTGATCGGTCGGGTAACCTTTGGGCCGGAACGAAGAAGGGGGATCTGCTTTTTGAAAGTAGGGGAAGCAGAAAAATCAAGGTTGTTGAGAATCCTCACGGGGGAGAGATCATCTCAATCGGGGAGGTAGAAAACGGAGTCGTTTTTTCAACTCCGCAAGGTCTGTACCTCAGAAACGACGGTAATTTCAAGAGAGTGGAATCCTTTTCCGGAAAGATCGAAACCATAGGCGATAAAACCTACCTTTTCGGAGGAGAGGGCCTTCGTCAATTCGAACTTAAGGGCAGCCTCAGCATCGACGAAGGAAAAGTTGTATCCATAGCACATGCGCCGGACTCTCTCATACTATCGGACGGGAAAAAACTCTACAGGTTGAATAGGGGGGGCGGAAAAACGGAAGTTGCCTCCCGCGGAGGGTTTCTCCTCTCCGGATTTGAGGAGGGATTTCTTGTCGGTGATAACGGACTCTCATTTTTTGACGGAAAGGATCTTCAGGTCTGCAAAAATGTTACAGGTGAAAGGGAGATTCTCTCGATGAGCCGTGATTCCTTGGGAAATATCTGGATCGGAACGGATGATGGACTTTTCAGCTTTTCCCGCGGCCCCTTTACCTCCTATGGAGTTCGTGACGGACTTTCCAGTGATAAAGTCTACGCTGTTCTCGAAGATCGTTCTGGAGCCTTATGGATAGGGACCGGGGGAGGAGGCCTGAACCGTTTTAAGGACGGAGTATTTACCGCCTTTTCGAAAGAGAACGGACTTTCAAGCGACATCATCGGCTCGCTTCTCGAAGATCGATCCGGAAAAATCTGGGTGGGAACCGCCGACGGATTGAATTTGTTGAAAGATGGAAAAATTGAGAAATTTCAGGGAGAACTGCCCTCGAAAGTTATCGGAGCAATGACCAGGGATCGCAACGGACGAGTGTGGGTAGGTACACTCGGCGGGGCCCTGAGCAGAATAGACGGAAAAGAGGTGACCACCTACGATCCGAAAGAGAGCCTGACGGACAACATGGTTTGGGTTCTCCATGAAGATCGTTATGGAACAGTCTGGATGGGTACCTCAGGCGGACTCAAGAAGTTCAGCAACGGCAGGTTTACCAGATACACAGAAAAAGAGGGCCTTTCAAGCAATACAGTACTCTCGATTCTCGAAGCGGAAGAGGGCCGGTTATGGATCGGAACCCACGGAGGAGGAATAAACCTATTTGAAAAAGGAAAGTTTTTCCCGGTGACGTCGAGAAAGGGACTTTTATCCGATGTTGTCTACTCCATCCTCAAAGACAGAGAAGGAAGGCTCTGGATGAGTTCCGACAGGGGAGTCTTTTCAGTAAAAATTTCCGATCTTGAAGAGGCGGCATACGGAAAGAGAGCCAGAGTCAAACCCGTTTCCTATGGCACGATGGACGGAATGTCAACACGCCAGTGTACCGGCGGAGTTCAGCCTTCAGCAGTAAAGGGTCACGACGGAACCTTCTACTATCCCACAGTTAAGGGCTTTTCGGCAATGAAACTGTCATTGCCTAAAGTCCCAGGAATATTTATGGAAAAGGTTGTGGCCGACTGTAGAATACTGGATCCGTGGAAACGTTTTTCACTGCGGGCCGAAGATAAGAGGATCTCTTTCCACTACACATCTCCGGCACTATCACCGGATGATCGCAGGGAGTTCTCCCACAAACTCGAAGGTTTCGACAACAGCTGGGTCGACGCCGGAAAGAGGAGGGAAGTTTTCTACACCGGTCTAGAACCGGGAGAGTACACATTCCGGGTCAGGGTGAGGGAACGGGAGGGAAAATGGTCTGATGAAGCCGCCGTATCCTTTATCAAAAAAGGCAGATTCAACAAACTCTGGTTTCTGCTTCTACTGTTTCCGCCCTTGGCAACGATTCCATTTCTTCGGAAAAGAAAAAAGGTAGAAAAAAACACCGAGGAAGAGGGCGAAGAACCAATTAAAAAGTATGAAAAAAACAGGATCGATGATGAACTTGCGGATATGCACATAAAGGAGCTGCTCCGCTACATGGAAGAGGAGAAACCCTACAGGGATTCCAATCTCACAATGCCCCAACTTGCCGAAATGGTTGGAATGAACAACCACACCCTGTCCCAGGTAATCAACGCCCGGCTCAACAAGAACTTCTACAACTTCGTGAACACCTACAGAGTGGACGAAGCCAGACGACTTCTCAAGGATCCCGATTTTGAAAACAGGAACATCCTCGAGATCGCCTTCGCATCCGGATTTAAATCAAAAACCACATTCAACACACTCTTCAAGAAATTCACTGGAAAAACCCCATCCCAATACAGAAAAGGGTGATCCAAATACCATTGATGAGCACCTCCGGTTCAGGTGATGATAACTGAACCAAGTCGCTGAATTCAATGACGAATTGTAGGGTCGTGCCTCTGTGTGCGCCAGGTCATGTAATTAGATTAATCTCTGTATTCGGACAGTAACTATATTGTATGAACAGTAACAAGTACAAAAGAATACGTAAAAACCATGGAGGGCATGAAGAACATGAATGAAAGGAAATCCCATAGAGATTACTGCGATTTAGCAGCTTGAGGGATCGAAAATTTTAATTGAGACAGCGCAGAAAAAGGCTGGGAGAACTCCCCTCTTTTTTAAAGAGGGGCTGGGGGAGTTATCGAATTTTAAAAAACTACCTTTTGAAAAAAGAGGCTTATCTGCTCGTAATTACCTGGTAAATTGCAGGGGCGTTTCGCTGGAACGCCAGGCATTTACCCCCTCTTTATAATTTAGCCAAATGCCTGGGCGAGCTACCGGTCGCTATAACGTGCTCGGAAAGCCATACGATTAAAAATTCTTTCAGCTGGAAAATCTGTGGTTCAATATCACGATTGTGGGGAAAAGGAACATCATGAATGCTGAGATGGAATAGATCAGAGCGAGTATTTTGAATCCTGTCGGAATTTTTTTCCGGAAGCATAGGGTGAGGAAGAAAAATGATGCGAAGATCGAAATGAAGATGAAAAGCAGGTCAATAAATGTATTTCTGTGCATAAAAATGTTCAAAAGCAGGAGAATCAATGCTGAAACTGAAAAAGTGACACCTGAAACAAGAGGAGAAAAAATTTCCCGTCCCATCTTTTTCAATTCCGGCAGAAAGAGAAAAATCAGCAGCATTAGGGAAATGGAATAGTATACGAGCGAAAGTATTACGTGGTTGTGAAACTCGGTTTTGAGGTTGATATAGGGATTTTTGTCGTAAAGTCTTCCGAACCAGTGAAAACCGAAAATCATAGAGCAGTAGAAGGCTGCGAATGTGTTGATAAAAGTTTTCGGGATGCTTTTTGAAGCTTTCCAGGAGAGAAAAGTTGTTCCTGCAAGCAGAATGAGAAGTTCGGGGAACATATAGCTGTTTTTCGGGTGCGTGTACATGAGTGTGATGATGTATGAAAAAATATCACCGGGATTTCGGGACTTGATGTAGACAAGTTGTGCCGCTCCGGCTTCAATCTGCGCATAGATCATGGGAATGTAGACGATTATCACGGCAAGAGGCAGGTAGACGAGCTTCCCTGTCTCCATTTTCACAATGTGACGGAAGCAGATTAGGTTCCACAGAAGCACCGATGTGAACCAGAACAGGTGGTGGAAAACAACGTAGTAGTTGAAAAAGCTGCCGAGGATTGCGGACTCTATGTACACTCTCAAAATTACAAGAATAGCGAATATGACGAAAATTATTAAGGATTTTGTGGGATTCGATAGGCTTTTTAAATACTTGTTCAAATTCAACCCTGCTATGATGAAAACATTATTAAATTTAAGTGTTTAATCAGCTTAAATCAAGAAAAAGATCAATATATTTCAGCAACTGAGAATTTAAATGTTGTAAATTCACAATGACCGTGGATTTACCCGTAGATACGTAGCATGCTACGTATCGTGAAATCGTTTTGAGACGGAAAAAGCCGTCGAAATTTTCTTGGCAGATGAAAAAAATCGACATAGAAATGACGAAAGGAATTCAAAACATATTCTGTTCGATTGCTGTTTTTGCATTCGAAAAGGTTGTTGAAGGTTTGAAATGCACAGCAAAACAAGGGGTTATCGGTTCAAACCTATGGAGGCGAACTTCTTTTTGAAAAAAAAGGTTCGTTTCCATACGGACGGACGATTTATTCTCTGCGACTGGTAAATTTCAAACATACGATAAACCCGAAGCAGGAGGTGTCTTATGAAAAAACTAATGCTTGTACTCCTTTTTTTCATCTTTTCATCGACCCTATTTGCGGGGAGGCAGACCAATCTTGGAATGATCAAGGAGCTGCTTACCCTCAACAAAATCAAGGTGGAGAAGGGAGATGCTGAGAATATGTTCCTCCTGAGGGGGACTGTTTCAACGGTTGATCGCAGCAGGAATCTGGTTGTTTTTAAAAATCCTGCGATTGTAATTCCTGGAGTGAATTTCATTCCGATGGACAGCGGTGATCAACCGTACAGAGTTGTTTTCAACGGCAACGAAAATCGATACAGGGACAATCTTCTTCCCTCTCAGCTTTTCAAAGATATGTTTTTCACCGAGAGTGTAAGACTGTTCAATGGAGGGTTCAAGTGTATTCCTGGTTTTTGCATGAAGAAATCCGACGGAGCAAGGTTTATCCCTCTCAGATACGATAAGTTGAAAAAATATTCTCTGGAGTCCGGAAAGATCTATACGGTAATTTTCAAAACCGTAAACGGGGAACCGGAACCGGTGCTAATTAAAAATGAAATGGAACTGCTTTTTGCAAAGCTTAAGTATTTGAAAACATACGATTACGCTAACTTTGAGAAGCTCTATAAAAGATATGAACATCAGATAAAAAACTACCTTAAAACATCCGGAAAACCGAAATTTTAGGAGGAGGGATCATGAAGAAAATAATTTTTGCCTCAGCTCTCATCCTTTGTTCAATGTTCCTCCTCGGTAAGGAGCATGAGCTGTTTCAGGCGGAGGGAGTTCTTCCCAACATTATGTTCCTTATAGACAGGTCCGGATCAATGAACTGGCATGTTTATGATCACAACATAGATTACAGCAAGTTCACAAAATATATTACAAACGCGGCAGGTCCCGGTGATTTCTGCCGTCAGTCCAGTCAGGGAGCCTATACAAACAAGTCCTATGACTATCTGAACGACAGGGTCATCGGGTCCGGTGGATACAGCTGGGAGTGTATGGCGAAAGGATCGGGCGGTAGTTGCCCATATCCCGGGCAGATGCTGGATGAAAACGGTGAATATTTTGAAAAAAACTATGTTTTTCTAGCCTACAACGATCACTCATCTTCCTACAGACCGGGATTTGCCACAGATGAAAATGGCAACTGGATTCCTGGGGATCCTATGGATGATGAGATTGTCTGGTCAGCAAGTTCCGGAGCCTACAGGCACAGAAGCGGTGTAAATTATACGATAGGGTGGGATATTTCAGATCCATCATCAATTCCTACCGATTCGGAAGGTTACGTGAAATTCAACTACGATCCTTTGCCCTTGGGAGGGTTTCGATTTCCCTCACACGTTTACAGATGCAGAACCGGGCAGATTCCCTGTAGAAGGGTAAAGAAAATTGAATTGATTGCCGAATTGAAAGACACCGGATATTTCTGGACCGGTTACAGTAGGGAGAGCTCCTCCGGTGCGACCCAGCCTCTTTTTCTCTCTCTGGGTAACTGGAATAACCAGATAGCGATGGACAACCTCTACTTTTATAAAAGCGGTACATTATTGGGACCGGCATGGCGAACATGTACCTACTGGGGTGTTGATGAGAATGATGATATTATTCCGGATACCGCATCCGGAAACGACGGGAGACCTTTCGAAAGATGGGTCGGAGGTGATTCCCGTTCCGATTCCTGGTACTTAGCTCCCGAAGGTGTGAGTGATGTTTCTTTTGCTCTCGTTACCGATCCATCAACTTCTGCAAACAACAATCCCAGAACCAACCAGTTTATAGCAATTGATACAGGTGAAAAGCTCTCCGACAATACACCTCTCAGAAGCTGCGATCTTCTCATGCGGGGATTTATAATAGATAAATGGATGGTCTGTAAAAAGGATGACTTTTGTCCTGATGAGGCTGATTGGGAGGAGCCGGAAGAGGGGCAGCCGGATAAGCCTCTTAGGGCATATCTGCAGAAATTCTGTATCGGAAACGGCTCGTTAAGCGGTGTCAGCTGCAATCAGTGTTTTGTGCCACAGAACTATGTTGCAACCTTCCGTTTCAGGCAGGAAGGAGTCCGTAGAATAAAGGTGCACATAAAGCATTTTGATCTGACAGACTCTATGGATGTCGTAATGATCTACACACAACAGGGAAAGGATAGATTGGCGCGGATGAGGTTCAACACTCGGCAGGATGCAATACGAGATGCGGTTACGGAAGTTATCCAGAAAAAGCCTGAGGTGCCGTGGGGCCTGTCTCTATATGCCGGACTTGGAACAGTTGAAAGCGGCGGAGGCGGCTGGGGATCCGGCTGGGGAGATTACGACGACGACGATTTCCGTTCATTTTTTCACACGGGTGGTGCCGTTCTCTCGGGACTGAAGGATCACGACTGGGAAAAACATACAAACGCGGCAAACGTCCTCTACTCTTCAGGTTCCACTCCTACAGGTCAGGGAATGGTGAAGGTCTGGGATTACTACTACAACAATCAGGATAAGCTCTGGTCCTGCAGGCAGAATAATGTGATAGTGATTTCTGATGGTTATCCGACCAAAGATAGTCCCAGGTCCTATCTCGCCGACTACCAGTGCGATAAATACAATGAGGGCGGTGTCGGCGACGGCTGGGGTGGATACAGCAGTAACTGTCCACTGGGTACGGAAAAATACACCGACTCCTTCCAGCTTCACGCTCCTAAAAATCCGGACGGTGCGGTTAACTACATCAGTAATCTCTACGGTTATCTTAAAGATAATGACAATATGCAGGGAGTTGCCGATTTCCTATACGATCCTACAATCGATCTCTACTACAACAGGAGCAAGGAGCCTACGGAGGCGGATTTTGATGATTCCAACAGGATAATTGTCAATGCCATCAGTTTCGGATACGACGTTCCGAGATTGAAGAATATCGTAAGCAAGGACGGAGCTAAAAGGATCGGTGTCTACGAATCGGCTAAGAATACCCCCGATATAGTAAAGGCGATAAGTAAGGTTGCAAACAGTGCGATCAACAGAAACGCCGGAGTTTCCTCTTCTCCTGCAATATCTCTTGAAGGATCGGAATTCGGAAACGATGTCTACATTCCCATATTCTCCGCACAGGCGCCCGGCCAATGGTGGGGAACCATCAACAAGGCCTGTCTTATAGGAAGTGCGGGGGAGGACGGTGATCGCTGTCTTTTTATTGACGAACTGAATGAAGATAACACTTACAAAACCAATGAATTCGCGAAGGAGGTGCTTTCCGGCCTGGATTACAACGAAGAAAATACTTCGGTAAAGGAAGACGGTTTCATCACCGGAGCCAATGTCGTTGTTAAAGCCGCTCTCAGCGGGACGAACAGAACTGTTTATGCTCTTAACGAATCGAACAGAGTCTTCGAAGTCTGGAATCCGAGCAACGATGAAGTCAGACGCTCCCTTCAGGGTTACCTTAACAGCGAAACAGGTCCGATTAAGAGAAAAAATCCGCTGGGTGATTTCTGGCACTCTTCACCGCTCTTTGTGGAATACGGCGACAAGAGCTATCTCATGGTGGGCAGCAACTCCGGTTTTCTTCATCTTTTCAATACCGATGGTGAGGAGCTAAAGGTTGTCGTACCGTCCGAGGAGATAAAACTAAATCACACCAAGAAAAACTACATCTATTCAAGCAAAAAGGACGAACTCTACGGAGTGGATCTCACCCCCACGAGACTGGAGGCTGACGGAAAGGATTACATTGCTATGGGATTCCGTCGCGGTGGAAAGGGGGTTTCCTTCATAAAGACTGGTGATCTCATAGACAAACTCAACGGACAATTCTCTGAATCGGCTCAAGGAACAATCTGGAAGAAGGGAGATAACGACAGCGGTCCGGAAATAGGTCAGATCTGGGACAGTCCATCCCTGATTTCAGTGAATTTCGGAGGAGGTTCAGAGCGTTACATTGTTGTTCCTTCCGGGTACAACACATTTTTCGATGATGACGATGCCAAAACTTTTAATTATCACCTGGGTGGAGCCCATTTTTTCTTCGGCGGTTTTCACAACTCCCTTGCCGACTATCCCAACAGCGTATTTCCTCCGACAATTCCCGCCTATCCTGTTATCGGAAAGATATATCCGTTTGAATGGAACGGAGAAGAGGACAAGGATGTAATGGTTACCTCAGCGAAGTCCGATAGTGCAAACAGTGTCTATTACACAGATATTCTTGGCAACCTTTACGCCGCGTTTAGCAACGGAACTCCTGTTGAAATATTTCAGTTTATCGGAGATCCGGCGAGGGACTACATTTCCGGTCAGGAACTCTCTCCGAGAGTGGACGGCATAACAAATGAAGGCGTTCTCAAGGTATATGGAAGCGCCAAACCTGTTGTCCGGGGAGAAAGCGACGAACCGGGTAAAAACCGGGAAGTTTGGGTGTTTTACGGAACCGGTGATAAAACCAGAGTCACTGTGAAGTAGGAGGTTTTGATGAAAATAATAATAAATACGGGTTTGTGGGCGATTTTGGCGGCTGCTTTTTTATGTACGACACTCTATTCTGCCGAGCCCGGAGTCGGTTCTCCTGTAGACGGTTGCAGCACATCGGGTGATCTACCCGCAGGTGCAAACTGTTCATATGTTGCCCCAAGGAGATGCTCAAGCAGTCCGGCAACATTCACCAACTCATTCACAGCGACAAACAGAGTTTTTGTGACGTTTGAATCGGATGGCGGAGTCAATGGTGCCGGTTTCAGTGCTTCAGCCGGGGGCAACACAGTTTCCCATTCGAATTACGGTGACAACGAGAAAAAGTGCTGGGAAATGGTCTCATTGAACGAAATTACTGAAGTTCAAATAGATATTGATTTTGTAGAAGAGTGTGGAGGCACAGACTGTACCTGTGACATGGTGAGAGTTTATCGATGCGATCCTGTTGAAGTTTGCGGCAACGGAACAAAAGAAGGCGGAGAGGAGTGTGACGATGGAAATGCGGTCGATGGAGACGGCTGTGATTCGAACTGTACGGCTTCAACCTGCGGAAACGGAATTGTTTCCCCGGGTGAATCGTGTGATGACGGCAATACATCCGATGGCGACTACTGTTCTTCCGACTGTCAAAAAATTACAGGAGATTGCGGTGATGGAGTGTTAAACGACAACGAGCAGTGCGATGACGGAAACAACAGTAACGGAGACGGTTGCGACAGCACATGCAAGGATGAGCCAACAGATATTCCGGACAATGATCCCTCCGGTATCACAAGTAAGAAAAATGTATCAGGAAAGGGAGTTGTCTGTGACGGTGCAACGGTTGAGGTTTGTGTTGATATTACACACACATACCAGGGCGATCTGACTGTAGCCGTTATATCGCCTTCCGGAACTTCGGTAGTACTTCACGATAAAACCGGTGGTGACACTGACGATATTAAAAAATGCTGGGATCTCTCTGACAATTTCAGAGGGGAAAATGCTGACGGCGAGTGGCAATTGGTGGTTACAGATACGGCAAATAGCGATACAGGTAAACTTAACAACTGGGAACTGAATATCGATACCAGCATGTGTTCGGTATGCGGCGACGGCATTGTGGAAGGTCCCGAGGAGTGCGACGATGCTAACGGGGACAATACCGACAGTTGTGTCTCCTGTAGAAATGCCACCTGTGGCGATGGATTTATCCAGAGCGGAGTTGAGGAGTGCGATGATGGCAACAGCGATGAAACGGACGGGTGTGCAGCCTGTAAAATCCCGACCTGCGGTGACGGCTTCGTCCAGAGCGGAGTTGAGGAGTGTGACGACGGCAACAGTGACGATACAGACGGTTGCATCGCCTGTAAAAATGCCACCTGCGGTGACGGCTTCGTCCAGAGCGGAGTTGAGGAGTGTGACGATGGCAACAGCGATGAAACAGACGGTTGTGCAGTCTGTAAAATCCCGACCTGTGGTGACGGCTTCGTCCAGAGCGGAGTCGAGGAGTGTGACGACGGCAACAGTGACGATACGGATGGTTGCATCGCCTGTAAAAATGCCACCTGCGGTGACGGCTTCGTCCAGAGCGGAGTAGAAGAGTGCGATGATGGGAACAGTGACGATACGGACGGCTGTATAGCCTGTAAAAATGCCACCTGCGGTGACGGCTTCGTCCAGAGCGGAGTTGAGGAGTGTGACGACGGCAACAGTGACGATACAGACGGTTGCATCGCCTGTAAAAATGCCACCTGCGGAGACGGATATGTCCAGAGCGGAGTTGAGGAGTGCGACGACGGCAACAGTGATGATACCGACGGCTGTATAGCCTGTAAAAACGCCACCTGCGGCGACGGATTCGTCCAGAGCGGAGTTGAGGAGTGTGACGACGGCAACAGTGATGATACCGACGGCTGCGTAGCGTGTAAAAACCCGACCTGCGGCGACGGATTTGTCCAGAACGGTGTTGAGGAGTGTGACGACGGTAACGGAGATGATACAGATGGATGCATCGCCTGTAAAAATGCGACATGTGGTGACGGCTTCGTCCAGAGCGGTGTTGAGGAGTGTGACGACGGCAACAATAACGGATGGGACGGCTGTTCGCCAACATGTACGAAGGAGACTGAGTATTGCGGGGACGGAGTTGTTTCTGGGGGTGAAGTTTGCGATACAAAACTTCCGGGAGTTGAGTGTACATCTCTAAGCGTATCCGATCCTTATACAAGCGGTTTCGCTCCATGCAGCAGCGACTGTTCCGGTTACGATCACAGCCAGTGCGGCAGATGCGGCGACGGAAAAATTGATCCGGGAGAGAGTTGTGATGGAAACATAAAAGCGTGTCCGACAGGCAGGTTCAAACCGGGAAGACCCGGATTCCTCGTATGGGAAGCGGTCGGTGGTGGAGATGTGGAGTGTAAGAACTGCCAGTGGAACTACTCCCAGTGCAACGATGCAGAGATGAACAAGGCTGTCGGTCTCAGGAACTTCACATATACGAAGGGCGATTCATTACCTGCAGAAGCAAAACAGAAGATAGGAGCCGATACAATGGTTGACCAGACAGATTACGAAGAAGATCGGCACGCATCCTTATACAGCGAGGAGCACTCTGATGCAAAGATATCTCCTGCAAAAGGGTGGTTTTTCGATTTGCCCCCTTTCACATTGATGGTCGGCAGCCCGGTGTACTACAAGAACAAACAGGGACAAAGTGCAATCTATTTCGTTACATATACAAGAGATTGGAGAGGCGTGAAAAACGTTTGTGAAAACGAAAAGGGACCCGGCTGGTCCTACCTGTGGAAAGTGAATGCATTCAACGGACGTGCCCTGGGATCGAATCCCGGATTCAAGGATGATCGACTCACCCACTATCTCGGAAAAGGAATGGCTTCGGCACCTATAATCGTGGACACAAAACTTATTGTCAGCCGGGGATCAGGGGGCGGAGAGACCGAAGGCCCCCTCCACGGAGCAGGAGCAGCCAGTGGTGACGAAGGACACCTCCTTGCAGAAGAACTCGAACCCGGACCCGGGCCAACAAAAATTATCTGGTGGAAAGTCGAGTAGTAACTGTCTTGTATTCGTCCGAATAGACCAGGATCATCAAAAACATCATAAAGACAAATCCAACCACGAAAAATTTATTAAGCTACGAACAACGCTAACAAACGCGAACAGGGAAAATGTTGAGAGGGAAGAATTTGTAATTTCGATGCACAACTTTTAAGAAGAATCCAAAGCCCTTTGAAAATTCAGATACGAAATATTGTTCGTGTCCGTTCGCGCAGTTCGCGGCAGAAGAGAATTTTCGTATTTTTCGTGGATGGGAGGGAGAAGAGCCCGGGAACAATTCCCGGTACTCTAAAACTTTGAACTCTTCAACTTTTCAACTATGAAACTACTTTTCCTCAAGCAGAGCCTCAAGTTCCTCAAGTCTTTCAAGGAAAACCTTTTCGGCAAGTTTGTATGGTTCTTCCGATGTCATGTCCACTCCGGCATCCTTGAGTATGTCGACGGGAGCCTTGGAGCATCCGGCCTTGAGGAATCCGTCTATGTACTGCTGAGGATCCAGTGATCCCTCGAGAACCTTTGTGGCAAGTGTGAGCGCACCGATGAATCCCACAACATACTGATAAACGTAGTAGTTGTAGTAGAAATGGGGAATGAAAGCCCATTCGACTGCGTACAACGGATCGATCTTCATGCAGCCTTCCTTCTCCCCGTAGTACTCCTGAAGAGTCTTGAGGTAGGTTTCGTTGAGGAAATCCGGAGTGAGCATCTGGTCACTTTCAACTCTCTCGTAAATCTTCTTCTCGAACTCCGCGAACTGCATCTGGCGGAAAATCGTTCCGCGAATCATCTCTATGAAGTGGTTGAGAAGGAACTTCTTCTCCTCATTGTCCTCGGTCTTATCGATCAGGTGGTTGATGAGAAGTATCTCGTTGAAGATGGATGCAACTTCGGCAACGAAGATGGAGTAGTCGGCCTTGGGATAGGGCTGTGCTGAGTTGGAGTAGTAGCTGTGGAGGGCATGTCCCATCTCGTGGGCAAGTGTTGAAAGTGAGTTGTAGTCATCCAGGTGGTTGAGAAGAACGAACGGATGAACATCGTATGCCTCTCCCGACATGTAGGCGCCGTCCCTTTTTCCCTTGTTGGGGTATACGTCTACCCAGCCGCTGCCGGGCTGCATTCCATCAGTAATCACCTTTCTGTACTCCTCGGTCATCGGAGCCATCGCCTCGGAAACAACCTTCACGCTCTCCTCGTAGCCGTACTCTTTCCTGTTCGTTGAAGGAACGAGCGAAGCGTAAACATCGTGATAACCCAGATCTTCGATCTTGAGAACCTTCTTCTTGAGATTGAGGTAGCGGTGGAGTCCCGGAAGTGTCTTCCTGATGTTTTCAATGAGCCCGGTGTAGAAATTATCCGGAAGTTCGTTGTGGTGAAGGGCCGCATGCAGCGAGGAGTCGAATTTCCTGATCGAGGCGTTCGTGGCGTAGTACTTCAGCTGGTAGTGAAGCATCTTGGCAAAACTGTTCTTGAACTTGTCGTAGTTACCCCAGTAGGAATCGAAAACCGTTTTCCGGTCGTCCCTGTTATCCGACTGGCGATGAACCGAATAGGCCGGAGTGTTGAGCTCTATCTCTTTTCCGTCGGAGAGTTTCACCATGGGGTATGGCATGTCGGAGGAACTGAACGTTGAATATATTTCGTAATCCGCAAATGCGATGGAAGAGAAGCGGGCCATTATCTTCTCCTCATCCTTTGAGAGAGTATGAGGTTTGTTTCTGATCAGACCGTGAAAGTATCGGCTGTAGTCAGAGAACTCGTCGAGGTATGCCGAAAGCTTCTCTTCGGGAAGTTCGAGGAATGAGGGTTCCATCCAGGAAGCTGCCGCGGCAAGCTTTGTCGTGAAACCTTCAACTATTCCAACCAGCTCCTGGTGTTCCGATACGGCCATATCGGTATCCCTGTTACGGTCGGCGTAACTTGCCATCAGGGAGACAATTCTGGCGCCCTCGAAATATAGATCGAGAAGATTTTTGACGGATTCGGAATTTTTGAGGTCGGCATCGTAATTTGAAATCTTTTCAATTATTGAAGCCAGTTTCATTCCGTCCTTTTCAAAATCGGAAATATCGTTGTAGATGTGGGCAGTGTTCCACTTGTACTCTTTTTTAATTTCGTTTCTATTCTTCATAAAATCCTCCGAAAATATTTTAAGCACGACATAATACACATCAACAGCCCTTTGGTGCAAGTTTTTGATGTTCCAGAAGTGCTGTTGTGGGCTGAAAAAATTATTGAACAGCAGTATATATGATTTAAGGGGTTGTATAACTGATATATCAAAGGAGAGTAGGTTGCTGCTTTCTCGAATTATTTTTGAGGATGAGTATACGATTAAATTCTTGAAGAAGGTTCGAAATTTGGAATCAATCCATTCCCGGATGTTGTCTGTGGTATCATTTTTTATTTAATTGGCTGCAGGAATGATTAAAAAAATCAGGGAATTCAGTTTGTTGATTCTATAGCTGTTGACTCTTGTTTTACTTTTAATTAATTATAGCTATAATAGCGCCGTTAACCTTGTGGGGGATCGGATGAAGGATATACAGAATCAGAGAGATACGAGAGATATCAGGGTGGATCATGTCGGTGTCAGCAATATTCGCTACCCGATTCGTGTAAAGGACAGGCTTTTCGGCGTCCAGGATACGGTTGCCGAGATAGATATGATGGTTGAGCTTCTGCCTCAGTTCAAGGGAACTCACATGAGCAGGTTCCTTGAGATACTCAATACGGTGCAGGGTGAAATCACCATGGCTAACATCCCCGATATTCTTAAAGATATGCGGGAGAAGTTGGAAACTCCTCGTTCAAAGTTCAATATCCGTTTTCCCTATTTTATAAAAAAGAGCAGCCCTGTTTCCGAGGCGACCAGTCTCTTTTCAGTGGATACGATCTTTTCCGGCTACTCAGATCAGGAGCATGGCGAGAGCTTTATTCTCGGAATCAATATTCCGGTAACGACGCTCTGTCCCTGTTCGAAGGAGATCAGCAACTACGGGGCACACAACCAGAGAAGTTTTGTTTCCGTCTACTGCAACTTCAACGATTTCGTCTGGATCGAGGATGTCGTGGAGATGGTTGAATCCGCGGCCAGCTGCGAGATATACCCTCTCCTTAAGCGCAGTGATGAGAGATTCGTCACGGAGAAGGCATATGAAAATCCGCAGTTCGCTGAGGATATCGTCCGAAATGTGACTGCCATCATGCAGGAAGATGAGAATATCAACTGGTTCAGGATCGAGACACTCCATCTGGAAAGTATTCACACCCACAACGCCTACGCACGAATCGAGAGGGTTCTCAACCCTTCGAAACTTCTGAAGAATCATGTTGAGGTGCTTAAAGGTTTTTAAGACCCTGCGAAAACGGAACGGTGGGATCTGTGAATTTGTTTCCTGAAAAAACTTTCTTAAAAGAGAAATTGAAGATTCGAAAGTCTTTTGCCTGGATACTTATACTGATATCGGGTGCTCCGGAAACATGATTTCTTTTTTTCGACAGAATCCATTTTAGAAAAAGGTTCTATTTTCAGTAAAAGGTTTTCGACCGATCGACAGATCCGGCCGGGATAGCAATTGCACGGATTCCGATTGAATTTATCCGGCTGATGATCTTCATGGAATCGGTTTTCCGCTCTTTACTTGAGCAGTTGAATGTGTGGAGTTAATTGATGTTTAAATCGGATTTTTATAAAAAACTTTTTAATCTGGCGCTTCCCATAGCGTTCCAGAATCTCGTCATATCTTCGGTCAACCTGGTTGACGTTTTCATGATAGGGACACGTGGCGAGACGGCCATTGCGGCGTTGGGCCTGGCCAATCAGATAATGTTTCTCTTTATTCTCTGTCTTTTCGGAGTCAACAGCGGAAGCGGAATTTTTACGGCCCAGTTTTTCGGAAAGCGGGATATGAAGAGCGTTCACGGTGTTCTCGGACTAAGCATTATGCTCGGGCTTTCCATCGGAATGCTGTTCTTTACCCTGGGCTGGTGGTTTCCCGAGACAGCCATAGGATTTTACTCAAAGGATCCTGCGGTTATTGAAGCGGGCGCCCGCTATCTGGAAATCACTGTGTGGTCCTACCCGATAGTTGCCATTTCATTTGCATTTGCCATGCAGCTGAGGTCCGTCGGAAAGGCGCTTCTGCCCATGTGGACAAGTACCATGGCACTTCTTGTGAACGGATTTCTCAACTATCTTCTTATCTTCGGGAAATTCGGTTTCCCCGAGATGGGAATTGAGGGCGCAGCCTGGGCAACGACCATAGCGAGAACTCTCGAGTGTCTCGTTATGATAGCTGCCGTCTACATTCTAAAATATCCGCTGGCTTCAAGATTCGAGGAACTCTTGTCCGTAAAGAAAGAGTTCTTTATGAAGTATTTAAAGGTTTCGTCGCCCGTTTTTATAAACGAACTTGTCTGGGCACTTGGAATCACGGCACACAACGTCGTCTATGCCCGTCTCGGCACCAGGGCTGTCGCTGCGGTGAACATAGAAAACAGCGTCGAGAGAATAGCGTTTGTCGCATTCATCGGAATAGCCAACGCAGCCGCAACAATGCTCGGTCACGAAATAGGCGCCGGCAAAATGAATTTGGCTGGAGAGTACGCGAAAAAGCTGGTAACCGTCTCCTTCATCGTTTCCGGAGCAGTTTCACTCGGAGTTTTTCTCTTCGCAGATCCGATTCTGAATCTCTACGAGATGAGCGGCGAACTTCGAGATATGTGCATGAGAGTACTCCTGATTTTCTGCGTTATTCTGCCGTTCAGGGCATTCAACGCATTGAATATCGTGGGAATCTTGAGATCAGGCGGAGATACGAAAGCGGCTCTCTATATCGAAACGGGAGCACTCTGGCTCGTAAGCGTACCTCTTGCGGTAGCCGGAGGAATTTTCTTCAAATGGCCCCTCTACGTAGTGTTCCTTCTCGCCTGCAGCGAAGAGTTAGTCAAATTCATCCTCGGAATTCGCAGGTATCTCACCGGCAAATGGATCAACAACCTCGTGAACGAAAAATCCTAGCATTCGGGGTCAGGACTTAATTTTAAATACTTTTCCAGTACGTGAATCTTCGGACCGGTTCATCTTTCTATCTAACATAGACTGAGTAGGCAAAGAACGGGTTCTGATTCCTTCCAAAATCATACATCTCCTGTTTACGGATCCGATGCGATCATAAAAGTTTTGTTTTTTGAATTAATCAGGAAGGTTATGCGCTTCTTTTCGTTGCAAAGATTTAAAATTAAGTCCTGACCCCGGATGGGGGACTACTCTTCGTTGAATGAGAAGAGCGGGGTCAGGTAGTAGAAGCCGGCCTTGAGTTCGGGAACTGGCTGGATTTTTATTGAGATGGGGGAGCTTCCTCCTCCGGAAACGGCGGATACGTTGTTGTAGACGGTGTCGTTGGAAAAGTGTTCGCGTCTGTAGACCACAAGTTTATACTCGCCTTCGATTCCGGAAAGTGAGCGTGCTTTCTCTATGGCGTTTTCCATGTAACCGATTTCGTCGATGAGCCCGAGTGATTTTGCCTCTTCGGATAGAAATACTCCGGCAGCTCTGACTGTCTTCATTGTCTCGGGAGAGAGGTTTCTATGCTTTTGAACGAGTCCTGAGAATCTGGATGCCATCTTGTCAATGATATTCTGGAAGTAGGCCGCTTCATCTTCGTTCGATTCTTTGTAGGGTGAGCCCATATCCTTGTTCTTGCCGGATTTGCTCACCTCAACTCCGACTCCGATCTTATCCATCAATCCCTTGAATTTGGGACGGACGAAAATTGCGCCGACGGAGCCGGTTATTGTTGTGGGATGGGAAACAATATGATCTGCGGGAAGGGAGATGTAGTAGCCACCGGACGCGGCCATATTCATCATCATGACAACAATCTTTTTTCCTGTTCTTTTCTTGAACTCCATGAGCTGGTGGTAGATGATGTCGCTTGCGACGATTGTGCCTCCGGGAGAGTCCACTTTGAGGACAACTGCTTTTATAGATTGGTCCTTTTCTGCTTTTTCCAGCTGTGCAAGTACTTCCTGCACCATTCCCGGACGGGATTCGAACAGTCCGCTCTTAGGTGAATCGGAAATTACGCCCTTCACTGTGATCATCAGGATTTTTTGCTCGCCTTTACCCTTGACTTTGTATTCATGAAGGGGGTCGCTGCTTTTAGAAAATAGTTTTACGTGTGTTGAAAAACAGCCGCTGACTGAAATTGCCACAAGGAAGATAAGTAATGTGATGATCTTTTTCATTAGAACCTCCGCTTTTATTAATCACACAGTGAAATTATGTCGTTTGCACAACTGTTTCCTGGAGAAAAGACATTGGGAAACCTGCGCTTTCTAAATCTACTTGTTCGCTTTTTAATTTGCAAGTTTTTATTGAAGGATGAATTATTTTAAGATATGATAAAAGGCATTGGAGGTAAAAAATGAAAAAGTACATATTTGCGTTAATTCTCCTTTTTGTCTGCGGAACTCTGTGTGCTGAAGAGAGCCCTCCCTACAGCGGTATGATGTGGGATTTTTCTCTTAAGCCCACTCTTGCACTCCAGCGTCAATTTACCACGATTGCCCCTGAAAGCGGTAAAACACTCTCTTTCAGGACGGTTCCTGTGCCCTCTATCGGAGTTTCGATTATGGGGTACAATCTCGGTTTCTCATTCTCATACCCATTTGAAATGCCGGGATACGATGAGAAAAATTATGGATCAACCGGTTTTTCCGATTTTCGATTTGAATTCCTCTCCAACCGTGTAGTTTTCAAAGCCACTCTGAAACAGTACGAGGGCTACTTTCAGCCTACGGATGATCTTAATGTGGATAACTACATACTCGATGAGATGAAGGGAATGACCATTGATGTCGGAGCGATCTACGTTTTCAACTGGGAGCAGTTCAGTCTACCGGCTGCCCTCTCTCTCTCTCAGATTCAACATATCAGTGCCGGTTCATTCCTTCTCGGTGGAGGTTTCAGGCGTCTTGAGATTGAGGATGCAGGAAAAAGAGATCCGGCATGGGCGGGTTCGAAGAATCATGACTTTGTTGATTTCAACGGTTTTGCATTCAACGATCTGACCGTTCGATGCGGTTACGCCCACATCTTCGTATTTAACGGATTCTACGTTTCCGGGCTCTTCTACGGCGGACCCTCCCTTCAGTTTCAATCCCTCGAAACATTTGACGACGAAGAATCACGTACCTTTGTTTCAATTGGTGGGGAAATTCGTCTCTCTGCGGGATACAACAGCGAAACGGTTTTTGGAGGTATCGTGTCGAAAAACAGCCTCGATTTCAGTTTCCTGGAGAAAGGTACTGTCATGATGGCTGAAATCGGGGGAGAGCTCTTTATCGGATATCGATTCTGAAATTGTATAAAATCTTGTAAACATTTCCCTTGCCGTGTATCATGATGCGGGTAATGAATTTTGAGGTGTTTTTTATGCTTTATCTTCTTGGTCAGTATCTCACACAATTTTTCGGGCCTTTCAGGCTTCTCACTTCACACCTTCTGCTTATAGGACTTGGACTATTCTTCGGATTCCTGATGGTCTGGTACTTTCTTCCGAAAGCTTTTTCCATTCTTCCTTCAGACAGGGGCCGCGCCTTTGCAGCCGAAAGCCAGAAGGCTAAGGGAAAACCGACAGGAGCCGGACTCTTTTTTATTTCAGTTTTCGTTGTAATATCTTTTCTTGTCGTGCCTTTCAGTCTGCAGACCATACTTATACTTTTGATTACCTTTCTTACGATGCTGTCAGGATATCTGGATGACAGGAGCATCACCTCCTGGGGTGAGTATAAAAAGGGAGCAATAGACATGCTTCTTGCGGTGGGAGCAGCTCTTGTTCTCTGCAACTGCAGCGACGTTCAGATATGGTTGCCTTTCACAAAAGCGGTTTTCACAGTTCCGCCGATCATTTATGCTCCTTTCAGCGCAGCGCTGCTCTGGATCTCGATCAATGCAACAAACTGCTCAGACGGAGTGGACGGGCTGTCGGGATCACTTGTGCTCATAGCCCTGATAAGCCTCGGTGGATTTCTCTACTTCGTAATTGGCCACGGAACCGTTAGCGAATACCTTCTCATCCCTCACTACACCGACGGAGCCAGATGGGCAATAATGGCTTTTACCCTTGCCGGATGCCTTGCCGGATATCTCTGGCATAATGCCTATCCGAGCCGGGTTCTGATGGGCGACGCGGGATCGAGAGCTATCGGATTCTTTATTGGAGTTTCCGTACTCATGTCCGGTAATCCATTCCTCATATTGATTGTTGCAAGCATGCTGCTTGTAAACGGCGGAACGGGCCTTGTTAAGGTTGCTCTTCTCCGTTTCTTCAAGATCCGGATTTTCGGCTCAATCCGTTTTCCTCTTCACGATCACTTCAGAATCAACAGGAAATGGTCCAATTCCCAAGTGCTTATCCGTTTTGCAATCGCACAGGTTCTCATAACAACCATCTTCATGGGACTTCTCATAAAGATCAGATAGTTTTTTTTGCCGATTTCCAATAATTCCCAAAAGAATTCCATTTTCAACGAAAGTTCGTGCTGATTGTTTAATATGTTTCAATCGGTTCGTTCTGCGATTTGGATTGAATAGATTGTTTGTCAAGATAGATGAATAATCATCTATCTTCTTGAATTCATGAAAAAAATAATCGCCAATTTTAATAAAAGTCTCCATATTTCTTCACTAAAGAAAGTGTTGAGTAACTTTTTGTCGAGAGTATCATGTTTAAATCAAAAAAAATCATCATCGTTTGGGCGATTTTGTTTTCATTTTTCACATTTGTTTCATGTGACGGCAGTGCAAAATCGAAAGATGGAAATGCCGCCTCCGATACGGATCAGCTGAATGATTCAGATTCAGCTTCCCTGTCTGGAAACGACACTGACGGAACGCCGGGCACATCAGCTGATGATGATGGAAATCCGGGAACGGAGCCCGGAAATGATACCGAGCCTGGAGAAGAGCCGGACGACGTTGCCGATTCCGATCAGAACAATGGCGGAGAACAGGATGAAGACGTCGATTTTGAAGAAGGTGACGATGAGGATTCGGCAAGCGATGCCGACACTGAATTAAAGGAGATCTCTGTTCCTTATGATAAAACCGGACTTGATGATGTCGCCAAAAACATTACTCTCTCCATTTACAATGCTGAAACGGGAGCTCTTATTGAGGAGAAAATCCTCGATACTGAAGGTGAACTCAAAATCGATGCCAAATCTGCCGGCGACGTTAATACCAACGATCTTAAATATGTCATCTACGCAAAAGCAGAGGGATTTTTCACGGAATTTTACAAATCATCCTACGGTGAGAAAGTGAAAGTCGATCTCGATCCGATCATGAAAGGCTACATAAACGGATCCATATTCATTCGGCCGGAAGATTTCTGTATCCACTATCTTGCCGATAAAAAGGTGTATGTTGAAGTAACTGAAAACGGCTTGGAAAAAGGATACTTTACGACTGATGCGAAGGGCCGTTTTATTATCGATCTAAAGGATGGCGACTACACTTTGGAGTCTGAAGACGGCACCTATTACCAGGATGGGATTGATCTTAAAAAAGGATACAACTTCATTGAGAAGGAACCGGATATTCAGGTTGATAAACCGAACATCTACATCTACCCGGAAAGGATAACGGATCTTAATGTCACGCTCTCTTTCCCGGCAGGCGGAAGGGTTGTAAAGTCAATTCCGGAGTACGGATCGGGATGGAACGTGACCGTTGATCCAGATGGAACAATCGACGGCGAGTACGGTTTTCTTTTCTACGAATGTTCAACCCCGGATCGCTATCAGTACGAGAAGGGGTGGGTTGTGAATAGGGCGGAACTTGAAACATTTTTCAGGAAAAACCTTTCCGATTTCGGTTTTGTCGGTCGCGAAATAGAAGATTTCATAGAGTGGTGGATTCCAAGACTAAAAGATGCGAAGTTCTACCTCGTTTATCCACAGATGAAAGAGCAGATTGAAAAGATGGCACTGCTTCACATCTCAGAGAATCCGGATTCGATTCTCCGACTTTTCTACGCCGTTGTTCCATCCGCAAACGGAAACGAAAAGTTGATCGAACCGACAATTCCCCATTTCGAAAGAGAGGGATTTGTCGTAACTGAGTGGGGTGTTACTCCTTTTTAGGAATTTCCCCGAAATACCCGCTTTTTATGGTTGAAACAGAAAAGAAAAGCGCTCATGTGGAGGTTTTTCATTCCCGCGGTATCAGATTCTAGAGAAACTGCATTTTTTGAAGTTACAATTGAATAAAGAACGCCGAAGCAAGCTTCGATGAATCAGACCCTCCAGATAGCTATTCCTGTTAAAACTTTTTCAACAGAGAACTATTTATCGCTATCGTTAACGATTTGAAACACCTTTTCCGCAAGTGTTTCCAGCGTATAGGGTTTCTGGACGAATGCCTGGACTCCAGCCTTCAGAAGGTAATCGACCCTTTCGTCCTGCCTGAAGCCCGATGCAAGAAGAACCTTTACTTCCGGATTAATCTTCTTCATTTCCGCATATGCATCGGTTCCGGCCATTTTAGGCATAATCAAGTCGAGAATTACCATTGATATTTCTTTATAGCGAGCTTTAAAAATTTCTACGCCTACCGCTCCGTTTTCGGCGGTCACCACATTGTAGCCGCACTCTTCAAGTATTTCTGCGGCAATTTCCCTCATTACTGTTTCATCATCCACGATAAGAACGAGTCCTTTTCCCCTGGGAATTTCGGAGAGGTTTTCAATGTATTCTTGCTTTTTACTCTCTGTCTCAAGAACGGGCAGATACAGGTTAAATGTGGAACCCGAACCCTCGTCGGAATAGACGTTGATAAAGCCTCCATGCTGTTTCACAATATTGAAAACCATGGAAAGTCCGAGTCCTGTTCCGCGTCCTCCATCCTTAGTTGTGAAAAAGGGGTTGAAAATTTTAGATAGGGTTTCTGACGACATACCGATCCCCGTATCGGTGATAGAGAGTACCCAGTATTTTCTATTTTCAGCTTCCGTATGGGTTCTGAGAAAATATTTGTCGGCTGACAGGAATTTGATGGAAACAGATAGTCTGCCACCCCATTTTTTACCTTTTTTACGCATTATTGTCATGGCATGGGCAGCGTTTACACAGAGGTTGAGAAGTACCTGTTCGATCTGGGTTGGATCTCCGCTGATCATGGCCGGTTTTTCAAAGAAATCGGAGGAGAGTCCAATAGATTTGTCGAATGAATTCTCACATACCTTCATAATATTTTTAACAGCCTTGTTAAGGTCGAGAGGTACCGATGTGAACTCGTTTTTACGGGATATTGAGAGAAGTTGCTGTACCATATTTGCCGCTCTTTTCGAAGATTTATCGATTGTCTCAAGATAGTTTTCAATCTCCGACTGAGGAAGGTTTTTCCCGTTTTTTTTCATCTTGAACCTGAGAATCGATAGAGATCCCGTTATACCCCCAAGAACATTGTTGAAATCGTGGGCAAGTCCTCCGGCAAGTGTTCCTATTGTCTCCATTTTCTGACTTTGCCTTAGCTGGGCCTCCTTCTTTTCAAGTTCCGTCGTATCTTCAAGGCGAATTACCGCTCCCGTTAAGCCGTTGGCGATCAGCGGGAATATGGAAACCGTTGTGAATCTCTCTCTGAATAGTTTCTGACGATGAAAATCCCTGTGAATCCTGGTTTTCAAAACTTCATGGAAATCTTTTTTGAATATTGCTATCACAGGAACTATTTCAAAGATTTGTCGGCCCATTGCTTCTCTTTTTTCTATTCCCGTGCTCTCAGTTGCCGAACTGTTCCAGCCTGTGATAAATCCTCTGTCGTCGGTTGATATGAGAATGGCCGGCATAGAATTTATTATGTTGTCCATAAGCTTTTTTGCCTTAACGACCTCTTTTTCCGCAATTGCCCTCTCCTCTGTTCTCTTGTTGAAGTAGTAGGCGAGTTCACCGAGTTCGTTATTGGAAATTACATCAAGCTGGAGTGAGAGATCGTCGAAATCTACTTCGATCTCTTTCAGTTGGGCGGTCATTTTTTTTAAGGGAAGCAGAAGTTTTTCCCTGAGAAGAAGAAATGCGAGAAGAAGTATTCCGACAAGCATCACTACGAGGTATGTGAGGAGTTTCGAAGTGATTTTGTTAACAGGTGCAACAGTGAGCCTGTATGGGGAAACAATCACGATTTTCCAGTAGCTGCCGGGAGTGTGAAAAATTGTAGCTGTCGAAGCTTCCCGGAGAATTGGATCATTCTCAATATAGAGTGAGTCCAGTTTGTTGCTGTAGCGGGTCTTTTTTTTCAGAGGGTCGGCAAGGATTGAGGATATTAGTTTTGCCTCCGCCATTCCTATCTTGTCAGATCCTTTGTTGATTTCGATGATGATGTCCTGATTGAACGAGGGGGAGCGTGCCGCAGTCAAGAGAGCGTTCTGTTTCAACTCTTCCAGTGTGTTGTGCAGTGGCTTGAAAAGAGGATTGTTAAGGCTGAATTCGGCGGTGGATAAAAATTCTTTCGTAACATTACCTGAGCTGTCTCTGGTTTCTTTAAGTACCTTATTTCCGTTGGGATAGGTTATGAACCGGTTGTTCCTGTCGAGGGCGAATATGTATCCTCCGATATCTTTGGCCGACTCTTCGAAAAAATCTCTGAGCCCTTCGAGTCTTATGTCAACTGTTGCGACACCGTCGAACTTGTTGCCGTTTTTCATGGCTACACTGCATGTCACCATGGGCTGAAGAGAGTAGGGGTCAAGGTATGATTTTGACCAGAAGCACTTCCCCTCTTTTGAGAACCTTGCTGGAACATACCACTCTTCCCGATGGTATCCTCCTCCTTCAGGGTTGTTGTAGTCATCGAAATATTGGAGTCGACCGTTCTTGTCCCTTCCCCAGAAGAAGCTTCTTCTCTCTCTGGTTACGTCAAAAGAGAAGGGCTCGGGCCATATTCCGCCTCCTGCGATGAGGTTTCCACTCTCCTCAAGATCCAGGAGTAAGGGAACAACTTTCATATATGTTTCCGGGTTCTTGTCCGAAGATTCACCGAAATTAGCTATTGTTGCGGCAAGGGTTTCCGCAATTGATGCGTTTTTGCCGAGTTCTGCAATTATTTTGTTGCCGGTCTCTTCTATTCTCCTCTTGTGCTCCTCAATAAGAATTGGTTTTGCTATGTGCTGCAGTGTGTAGAAGACAAGAATGATAACGACTGAAAGAAGCGCAAAAAAACTCCAAGAAATCATTCTACGGAGATTATTTTTAAATCTTCGATTTTCTGTTCTGTTCTCTATCATGGGCGAAACTCGCAACTCCTGTATTCGATACATCTCCCGCAAAACTACACTGGAGATGGAATTTATGACAGTATGAAGGAAAAACCTTAAACTTGCAAAGCCCCGTTGTTTCAGTCTTAAACGGAATAAACATCGCAGCTGTCGAAACACTGCTTACAAAATATCATTTACAAAGAAATTTTGCAAAATTTAGAAATAAAGAATTCTTTTTCGTACCGGTAAAAAGATGTTTGACTATTTATCCCTGCCGTTCAATTTAGCCAGGAGGTTTTGTTCGATTAAATTGAAAGCTTTGATTTTATCCGGATAGACTTTTCTCAATTTCTTAAAGTCATCATTGACGATTCGCCGCATTTCATCAATCGGCTTTTGAGAAATGTTCAGTGATTTTCCGTATAGCTTCAAGGCCTTTTCCCTATGGCTTTTTAAAAGGTGGTAGTGTCCTAGATTAAAGTAGTATGTGTATTTGTCGACATTGTGATCAATTTCAGTTGCTCTTCTGAAAGAATCTTCAGCATGGTCGAGATCCTTTTTTAAAATGTAGTACCATGCTGAGGCGATGCATGAGTTGATCTCCCCATTTTTGCATAAATTATTGAATGCACGAAGATTGGAGTCGATATGAAGGTTGTTTTCGATCTCTATCTGATCTTTCTTCATGTTTTCACGGTTAAAGGTTTCAGTTACATTGACTTGGATGGATCCCTTTTGATTTTCACCCATCTTTATATTTGTTTCTTTAATATTTTTTATTGTGTAGACGATTCCGCCAGCAACAAAAACTGTTGCAAGAGAGAGAGCTGTAAATTTCAAAGACATCTTCATAGTCGATCCTTTTTAAAAGAAATAGAAAACGTTCCAATATAGCAGCTAGTAGTGATTGTTTCAAATTTACGGAGAGAGTTTGATGAATAAAAAAGTTTTTTGATTTTGATTTTTATAAAATGGTAAGAGCGAAATAGTTGTATAAAAAGTGATCTTATTTAATTGACGAAATGTTATGTTTTAATAAAATTGAAGAAATATTGTTCGGAGAAGAGATATGGTAAATTTTGGCTCCCTTGGATCCTACACCTCAATTTTTGGGAACATACTGACGATAGTTCTACTTTTAACCTGTGGTGCCGTATGTTATGTTTCGGCAACGTCAAAGGGAAGATGCGGATGGTGGTGGTTTTTTCTCGGCTGTGCTTTTAATGTTCTTGCAATTCTTATCATTGACTCTTCAGAGGATCTAAAACAGAGGGAAAATCTTCTTAAAGAAATTGAAGATCTCAAGAGTCGCTTAAGGAAAGATTGATCTCCATGAGCTGATTAGTTCTCTTGGGTGCAATAGTGAAAAAATTTAGACGGGTTCGCTGTGAAGGGGTTTCAAATTTATGAATTTATTTGATTTTGCTGAAAGTTGGTAGGAGATTCGGATGCATTTAAATACATTTGTGTCAAATGACATTTTCAAGGCAGTTCTGCTGTTGACGGTCTACTATGTTATTGCATGGTTTCTTTTCGGGAGAAACAGGTTCAGATACAGCGAGATTATCGATTTGAAAAAACCGGAGAACTTTTCTCCAGGCTCTCTCAGATATCTCTACATGATGAAATTCGATAAGTTTTCCCTCATTGCAAGTTTAATATCTCTGGCGGAGAAAGGTTTTATCAAAATAATTGATGATAACGGAGAATTCATAATAAGGAGAACGGAGAAATCTTTTGTTCCTGAAGATCTGCAAGAAGATGAACAGATAGTTTTCGACAGACTTTTTGCAGAGAAAGATGAGGCTGAAATGAGCAGCTCGTCCTCGGTTCTCTGGAGAAAGCTGGAGCTTTCTCTTGAAACCTACTACTCTAAAAGTTTCGATGAAAACTACTTTACAAAAAACAGCAAACTTGCTGTTCTCGGACTGGTTGTCGGTGTTTCGGAGATGATCTACTTGGGAACGGCCGGCAACTCGATGGGAATGGGAGCGGTTTTTTTCGCCATGGTAGTTCTCTCGGCATACTTCAAGACTCATCTGAGAAAATATACTCCTTCAGGACTAGATGTGCTTAACTACTCAAAAAATCTTAAGAATGGTTTTTCATCATACAGCTTCTACAGAAATGCGCAGAGTTTCGGTGGCAATTTCCTTGCATGGGCTGTGGCGATAGGGGAGGAAAAATCCCTTAACAGGGAGCTCTCCAAAGCAGGAGCGGGTTATCCTGTCCCGAAATGGTATTCATTCAGACCTCCTTTTGAAAAAGAGGGCTACATGACAAGAAAACAGCGTGACGACAAGCTGAAAAGATGCAGCGAGAATTTTCCGGACTATATTTCAAGCGCCATTAATGAATGTCTCATGCATTCTTCTATAAGAAAGAAGCCCAATTCAAACCAATAACTGATCAGATCTCTTAAGGGCGACGATTGAAAATGGGTCTTCTCCCACAATCTCCAGCAAAAACGCAACCTTTGTAAGATGCCCGAAAATCTCCGCCGAACCTGACAGTGTGACTCAGATCTTCTTCTGAACTTCTAGATTAACACTTCTACAATTTGCTGATTTATGGATCGGAAAATCAACAAATATTTTTTCTGGCGTTTAAAAATTCCAGACTTAGGAGTTGGTGATCAGCTGAGCCGGCAGTTCTCTTTTTTTCACGTTTGTATTTGTCTTAAAGAAATCGTCCGGTTATTGTTGAACCCTGTATAAAAGTTTTCTGCTGCAGTTGTCGGAGGGGTAAAAAAAGCGATGTTAATGAAACATATGAATACAGAATGTTGCTGTTGATAATTTTTGCCTTAATTCATATGATATTTCTGATGGTTGTAAAAAATTTAATTTTATTTTCACTTTTTCTTTGACACGGGGTTAATTTTCACTATATTAGTCAGTGCTGAGCGGGAATAACTCAGTGGTAGAGTGCAACCTTGCCAAGGTTGACGTCGCGGGTTCGAATCCCGTTTCCCGCTCCATTCCTTTTGATCATTTTTAAGTGATTTTTTCAAGTGGCGCCGTCGCCAAGTGGTAAGGCAGAGGTCTGCAAAATCTCCATCCCCGGTTCGAATCCGGGCGGCGCCTCCATTATTTTGCCGGAGTGGCGGAATTGGTAGACGCAAGGGACTTAAAATCCCTCGGTCTTTTGGCTGTGCCGGTTCGAGTCCGGCCTCCGGCACCAACTGCGCCTTTTGTCAAAATTCCACTTCTTTAATTTTGTCTTTTAAGATTACATTTTTCCGTTCAAAGAATTTTGTGTATAAATAATTCTTTTCTCATTTTTTTCTTTTAAAATTATTACTCTAGAGAGTAAACTGTTTTTATCGAATATATTAAAGGGAGATTGAATCATGAGAGTTCGGCCAAGTGTAATTATAAGGAAGGACGACAAGATACTTTTGATGGAGTATAATTACGGAAAAGATCTCGTACTCGGTATTCCAGGTGGCAATCCTGAAAGCAAGGAAACAATGAGGGGAACAGTCGTCAGGGAGGTTTTTGAAGAGCTGGGCATAAAAATCGTGCTTGAAAATCTTATCTGTGTCGGAGATGTTATCATAGATGAACTGAAGGAAGGAACTGTTCACATGATTTTTTCCGGCTCAATTGAAGAGGGCTCTCCAAATTTGAATCCAGATGAGACCACGGCAAAAGATCTGCAGTGGGTGGATATTGAACAGCTTGATTCCCTGAATCTATATCCCAATATAGGAAAGGAGTTGAAGAACTATCTGCTTTCCGGAAAGAGTGAAGAAATTTATCTCGGCAGGATAGATCAGCACTGGTTCTGAAAAAGATTTATCTTAAAATCGCTCACACCGACAAATCCGAAAAATCGGTTTAAAACGGTTTCCAGGATCTCTATCGTCGTAATAAATAGATTTCGATCTTCTCTAAAAAGAGAATCATGAAAAAGTAATCATCCCAAATCCTGAAATGTCAATGCAAATTTTGGAATAATCATATTTCCTTCATAATAGTTTTTTCCATCTGATGGATAAAAGTATTGTCGGATCTTGAGGTTCTAACGGGGACAAGTTGAATAGTTCAATTGATGATAAGCGAATTTGCTTGCCAGTATATTTTTGCTTTAGTTGGATGGAGAGCATGAATCCCCTGTATTTATTAGGTGGAATGTTGTGAGATGGGGATGTCTGTACAAAGTTCAATTTTTTTGTCGATTTTTGTCAGAAAAGAGGGTGATTCGGTGTTGGGGTGCCCTGAAAGTTTTCAATTAGCATAGTTATTTGATAACATTGAATAAACTCTCTTCGGCTCTGCCTGGCGGTTTGACTTGAATTTGATTCGGAGCTACCATTTTAGTAGGCCAAAGAGAGTAGTTGCCATGAATAAATTCAGGAATATTTCAATACGATACAAACTTTTTATGAGCTACGGTCTTGTTCTCCTTCTTGTGACTTTTAGTGGTATTTTTCTTCTCATCTCCATTTTCGAATCCAATCTGGAAAACAGCATAGAAAGGGAGCTTCACAACTCGACTAAAAGCATTTTGACTATTGTAAAGAGTACCGTCGATGCATCAATCAAGAATCGACTGCGGGGGGTTGCTGAGAAGAACAGGGAAATCGTAGCCTATTACTACGGTCTTTATAGAAACGGAACGATAAGCGAAGCTGAGGCTAAAAAAAGAGCGGGCAAAATTCTCCTTTCCCAGCAGATCGGAGAAACCGGTTACTTCTATGTTCTTGGAACAGCCGGACACATTATCATCCACCCCAAGAAGGAGCTTTTGAAGAGTGACTTAAGTAAATACAGGCATATAAGGAGACAGCTTCTGGTAAGGGAAGGGTATCTCGAATACGAGTGGGCCAATCCCGGAGAAAAAAAGATGAGGCCGAAGGCGGTCTACATGGTCTATTTCGAACCCTGGAACTGGATTATATCGGCCTCTACCTATCGGGAGGAGTTCATCAAGCTTATCGATACTTCTGACTTCCGCGACAGTGTTCTCTCACAGACTTTCGGAAAAACCGGATACTCTTTCATCATCGACATGAACGGCAAACTCATTATTCATCGGGAGCTGGAGGGAACTAACATTATTCAATCCCGGGATGCGACAGGTCGGATGTTCATCAAGGAGCTCATTGAAAGAAAAAACGGAAAAATTATCTATCCCTGGAAAAATCCCAGCGACGAAACTGCTCGTCAGAAGCTTGTCATTTTTAATCACATTCCGGAACTGGCATGGATCGTGGCATCTTCCAGTTATCTGGAAGAGTTCTATTCACCTCTTGAGCGGGGATACTATGTAGGTATCGGTGTTCTGGTTATTACACTGGTGTTCATAACCGTTATTTCTGTAGTGGTCGGGGGTAAAATTACAAAACCTATGAGGGAGCTTAAGCAGCGTTTTGAGGAGTGGGAGACACGAGATGGAGGAGATTTTTCATTTAGAGTTAACGTCTCCTCTCACGATGAAATGGGAGAACTTGCCCTCTATTTCAACAGTTTTATGCAGAAGCTTGAAATATTCTCAAAAAGAATCAGGGATTCAGAATCGAGATACCGATCAATTATTGAAAGGGCTGTAGAGGGTATCTTTCAGACAACCCCCAGCGGACTTTTTCTCAATGTCAGCCCCTCGATGGCGAAGATGCTCGGATATTCAAGTCAGGATGAGCTTGTGTCAACGGTTAGAAATATCGGAAGCGAGCTCTACGTGGATGCCGATGAAAGGAAGAGATTCATGCACCTTCTTACGACTCAGGAGGAGGTGAAGGGATTTGAGCTCAGGATGAAAAGAAGGGACGGCAGTGTTATTTGGGTTTCACTTAACGCCAGAGGGGTTCTCAATGATGAAGGAAAACTGCTCTACATTGAAGGGTTCATGAGTGATATCAGCGAGAGAAAGGCTGCGGAGGATAGACTCCGGCGGACGAATGAGGAGCTGGAAAAACGGGTTGGAGAGAGAACCGAGGCTCTTTCAGACTGGATAGCAAAACTTGAACAGAGAAATCTTGAACAGAGTCTTATCCAGAAATTGAGTGAAAAACTGCAAGTGTGTGAAACGGTAGAGGAAACATATGGATTTATCAGCTATTTCGGAGCCAAGCTTTTTCCTGGCAGTTCAGGGGTGTTTTTCCTTTACCGTGAAAACGAACAGATTTATGAACCTGTCGCCTTCTGGGGCAGGGAGATGGAAAACAGCCCGTTTATACGGGAGAACGACTGTTGGGCTGTGAGGGAAGGAAAAACCTACCGGGTATGGGCTTCAAGTGTTACACCAAGGTGCGCTCACGTCAGTGACGGTTACAGGGGAACCTACCTGTGCAATCCGGTTTCAGCTCAGGGAAAACAACTAGGAATAATTCACCTTCGTTTTGGAGATGATGGCGGAGATCTTCTCAGGGAAAACAGCAGCGTAGAGGAGCCTTTATCTATTTTCAGTGATCACCTTGCACTCGTTCTCGCCAATGTGAAACTGAGGGAGGCGCTTAGAAGACAGTCCTTTTCTGATGTTCTTACCGGGCTCCACAACAGAAGATACATGGAGGAGTTTCTTAAACGGGAAGATGCGCGAATTTCAAGACAGGGCGGCACTATTGCGTTTGTAATGCTCGATGTGGATCACTTTAAGAGGATCAACGATAATTACGGCCACGATGTTGGAGACGAAGTCCTCAAAAAGGTTGGCTTTTTTCTAAAAAGAATGTTCCGGGAAAATGATATCGTCTGTCGCTACGGCGGGGAGGAGTTTCTTGTTGTGATGCCTGATTCATCACATGAAAAGGCGATGGCTAAGGCTGAAGTTTTGTGCAGACAGTTTCCGGAATACGTATATCATATTCATGATGGGGAAAAGATCTCCCTTACCGGATCTTTCGGAGTTGCCTCTTATCCGGAACACGGAATGAATACCGCAGATGTGATTTCTCACGCAGATGAAGCAATGTACCGTGCAAAAAGATCAGGAAGAAACCGGGTAACAGGGTATGGAGAAGATGAAAATATTGAGCAATGATTTCTTCAATTTTCTTGAGAGACAATAATTCCTGTACAAAATGCCTCCTTTCCACATCTTAATGCAAATAGGAGAATATGCACTTAATATACGAATTCAGTGATTCATGATTCTTATCAATTTTGTATTTAGTTGAAAGACACTTTTCCTGAAGTTCAAAAATGATGAAAATGAAGAGATCTTAACGGGAAATTCGATCTGAAGATGCCGGTTCCCCTGAGCTTGCTTCGCTTCTTGTAACGGAGCAGTTTCGAACTGTTTCAGGTTCAAAGAGCGACCTTTCCTTCTCGGCTGAGAGAAAAACTGGAGTCTAGGTGCTGGGAGCCTGTGATTGGATTTGGGATAACGGAAGTTTTTTGCCGAGGTAGCGGATTACAGTCACGGCAGCCGCCAACTGCAGCAGCATGGAAAGAAAGGGGTTCAGTCCGAATCCGATGGGAAGATAACCCATGAGAGTTGATATGACTCCGAAAACAAGCGCATAGGGAAGCTGTGTTCGGACATGGTCCATATGGTTGACTCCGGATGACATCGAAGACATGATTGTGGTATCTGAAATGGGCGAACAGTGATCACCGAAGATTGCCCCGGTAAGTATGGAACCGATGACGGCGTAGATTATCTCCGTAACTATCTCCGCCGGAAGTCCCTGGGCCGTCCCGATCGCGTGGGCGAGTGGAAGGGCCGTTGGAAAGAGAATTGCCATGGCTCCCCAGGATGTCCCCGTGGCGAAGGAGGTGATTGAGGCGACGATGAATACGAGAACCGGCAAAAACCCGATGTGAAGAGATGATGAGAAGACGGAAGAGATGTATTGGGCGGTCTTCAGTTCCTTAGTCACGCTGCTGAGACCCCAGGCGAGTGAAAGAATTATTATCGCCGTTACCATCGACTTTACACCCTCGATCCATGCGCCCATGGTCTCTTCCAGTGAAATGATCCTCTGCGATACGGTGAGGATGACGGCTGCGGAGGTGGCGATAAGGGAGCCCCAGATCAGTACTTCAAAGGAGTTGGCTCCGGAAATTATATCCTTGAATGGGGCGTTCGGATCAGAACTGTTTGCCAATCCACTGACATAGATTCCTATGAAAGTCGAGAGAATCATCAGGAGAATGGGAATTGCCGCGTTGTACCAGCGGCACTTTTCATCGGGCGGCATTCTGAGCTTTGCAAGTTCTGATCCCGTTGTCGCTTCTCCTTCGTGATCGCAGATTCTGCCGGTTTTGATTACCCGTTTTTCAGCATCGTACATGGGACCGAAATCCCTTCTCATGAAAATGATGAACGGCATGATGAACAGCAGAAGAAATGCGTAGAACCGGTAGGGTAGTGAGTAGATGAATGCCATATAAGGATCAGTGTCGAGCCCGATCTGCTTGAACGAGTCGCCTATGAGGCCAAGTTCGTAGCCAATCCATGTCGAGAGCAGAGATACGGATGCAACAGGAGCGCTGGTGGAGTCGATGATAAAGGAAAGTTTTTCTCTGCTTATTTTTAGTTTGTCCGTTAGAGGCCGCATGCTGTTTCCGACTATGATCGTGTTGGCGTAGTCGTCGAAAAAGATGAAAAGGCCCATAAGCCAGGTGAGAAGTTGGGCTTTGGCCGGAGTGTTAGTACGTTTTGCAAGGGAGTTGACGATTCCCTTCATACCGCCGGAGCGGGAAACGATTCCAACCATGCCGCCGATTGTCAACGAGAAGACAATGATCATGACGTGGTCGCTGTCGGCAAGACCCTTCACAACGTATGTGTCTATGGTTTTAAAGAACGCCTTCCCGGCACTGGAAAAGAATCCGGAAGGTGAATTGAAACCTATTGAAATTACTGCTCCTATCCAGATTCCGCTGAAAAGTGAAATAAGTACTTCCCGGGTTAGAAATGCCAGTCCGATCGCCACAAGAGGCGGAAGTACGACTCGGAAATCGGGAAAGAAAAACAGCGAGATAAAAACAAAGAGAAAAAATGCGGCAAATGATACTTTCGTTTTCATTAACATAATCTCCTGATATTTTTTTTATGGCTGATTATAGCTTTTTCTTGGGGGAAAGACAAAAAAAGGAGAGACGGAGATTAATTTCTTTTGTGGATTGGGAAGATGCTGTGAACTTTACGGACGATGCGGAATTTTTGAAATTGCGGGTTTGTTGAAGTTGTTTCTTTCTAACTTTTCAACTCTTTGACTCTTCGACTTTGCTTAAAATCCTTTTTTGAACTTCATTATTCCGTTGATTCCATTGAAGTTCTCAATTTTTCCGTTTCTTTCAACTACCAGTGTGGGTACGCTTCTGACTCCGTAACGACGACTGAGATCGATCTGGTTCTCTGCATCGATCATCGTGACGTTCATTCCCTCGAGCTCCTCTTTGGCTCTCGGGCACTGGGGGCATGTCTTGGTTGTGAAGAGAAGTCTCTTTTCGTCGTCGCTTGCTGTTTTTGCAAATACACCGCCGGCGGAATCAACGGTTTTCCACACTTTCTCCTTTACTACCGTGTCTGGAGTGGCTGAGTTGTATGTTTTTCTCTTTTTGAACTCCTGGGCCTTTCCGTCGTTCCAGTGTTTTACGGGTCTGTAGTATCCGGTGATTCGGCTGTAGACCTCGGTCTGGGAGTCGCATGTGGGGCATGTGTGAATCTCGCCGGTTATGTAGCCGCACTGCTCACAGATACTGTAGGTCGGGGATATTGTGAAGTAGGGAAGACGGAATGTTTCCGCGATTCTTCTTACAAGTTCACGGGCCGCATTCCAAGAGGGAAGTTTTTCTCCGAGGAATGTGTGGAAAACTGTTCCGCCTGTGAACTTTGTTTGGAGCTGCTCCTGATGCTCAAGTGCCTCGAAAGGATCGTTCGTGAAGTCGACCGGAAGGTGACAGGAGTTGGTGTAGTAGGGTGTCTCTCCCTCTCCGGAAGCTGTGATTATTGAAGGATACTTTTCGGTATCGTGTTTTGCGAGCCTGAACGATGTGGATTCGGCGGGAGTTGCCTCAAGATTGTAGAGGTTGCCTGTCTCCTCCTGGTAGTCCGCAAGACGTTCTCTCATGTAGTCGAGCACCTCTTCGGCGAAGGCCTTACCCTCTTTCTCTCCAATCGATGTACGGACCCACGCTGCGTTGAGGCACATTTCGTTCATGCCGACGAGTCCGATCGTACTGAAGTGGGAGTCGAAGTTGCCGAGGTATCTCTTGCTGTAGGGGTAGAAATCCTGGTTGAGAAGCTTTGTTGTTACCTTTCTCTTTATCTCCAGGCTTCGTTTTGCTATGTCCATGAGCTGGGAAAGCTTCTTGTAGAACTGCTCCCTGCTGTGGCTTGCGTGAGCTATTCTCGGAAGGTTGATGGTGACAACGCCGACGCTTCCTGTTTTCTCGCCCGATCCGAAAAGACCACCTGTCTTCTTCCTGAGTTCCCTCTTGTCGAGCTGGAGTCTGCAGCACATGCTCCTGACATCTCCCGGGTTCATGTCGGAGTTGATGAAGTTCTGGAAGTAGGGAGTACCGTACTTCGACGTCATCTCGAAAAGCAGATGGGCATTTTCGCTGTCCCAGTCAAAGTCCTTTGTAATGTTGTATGTAGGGATGGGATACTGAAAGCCTCTTCCGCTTGCGTCTCCACCGATCATGATCTCAAGAAACGCCTTGTTGACCATACCCATCTCTTCCTGACAGTCTCCGTAGGTGAAAGCCATCTCCTTGCCGCCAACGATTGCCGGCATGTTTCTGAGATCGTCAGGACAGACCCAATCGAGGGTGATGTTGCTGAAGGGCGACTGCGTTCCCCATCGTGAAGGGATGTTTACACCGAAAACAAAAGCCTGGATGGCCTGTTTCACCTCTCTGTAGGAGAGCTTGTCAACTTTTACGAATGGAGCGAGGTATGTGTCGAAACTGGAGAACGCCTGAGCACCGGCCCACTCATTCTGCATGATTCCGAGGAAGTTGACCATCTGGTTGCAGAGCGTGTAGAGGTGAGCTGCAGGAGCGGAGGTGATCTTTCCTGCTACTCCACCGAGACCTACTTCGATAAGCTGCTTGAGAGACCATCCGGCACAGTAGGCGGTAAGCATCGAAAGATCGTGTATGTGAAAATCGCCGTTTTTGTGAGCTTTTGCTATTTCTTCATCGTAAACTTCGCTGAGCCAGTAGTTGGCCGTCACAGCTCCGGAGTTGTGAAGGATAAGTCCGCCGACGCTGTAGGTAACGGTGGAGTTCTCCTTAACTCTCCAGTCCTCGACCTTAAGATAGGAGTTGATGGTGTTTTTGTAGTCGAGAACGGTGGATTTGAGGTTTCTAAGTTTTTCACGCTGCTTTCTGTAGAGGATGTAAGCCTTGGCCACTTCTGTGTAGCCGGTTTTCTCGAGAGTTTCCTCGATGCTGTCCTGTACCTTTTCCAGGTCGATAGTCTTGTTTACGATATTCTTCTGGAAGTCTGCTGTAACCCTGATGGCTATGATGTCAAGTATCTCATCTGTATAGATCATTTCGGTCGCGCCGAAAGCTTTTTTTATTGCTGATTTAATTCTATCGATTTCAAAGTCGACTATGGAACCGTTCCTTTTGACAACCTTAAACATTGCTCACTCCTATCTAAAGTAGTTGTTGTAAAAACCGTCGATCGTGAGTATAGCCAGCTGATTCAGGGAAGTCAAGAAAAATACCATATATGGTGTTAAGATCTGAAAAAGATACTACATATGGTGCACTGCCCCTAAACGTGTACAAAAGGTATTGATTCCTCCAGCTCTTTGTGATTTCTGGGTTTTTTAACGATTTGGTAACGAATTTACACTTCACGGAACTGCTTTTCGGACAACATTTTTTTTCATCGCACACTACATTTTGTGGTGGTTGATGCAAAAATCGGGTGATTCATAAATCTGCGGCAGGAGTTCTCTATGTTGTGTGACGGATGATTTACAGGAATGGATGCAGAAGGCATCTTCGGGGAAATTATGATGAAGAAATCAATTTTTTTATGGCATCTATTCTTTTCACAACAGAAGGATGACTGTAGTAGAACTTTTCATAGAAAGGATGGGGGTTGATGTTGGAAAGTTCGTTTGCGGAAATTTTTCTCAGAAAATTTATCATTCCCTCATGTTCTCCCGTAAGTTCGACAGCGTATCTGTCGGCCTCGTATTCGTTTTTCCTTGAAAGCAGGTTGAAAAGGGGTTTTAGGAAAAACAGAGCGGTTTCGAAGAAAATCTGCGCCGCGAAAAGTGCGGCATAGAGAACCTTGGGAAAGCCCATGGAACTGTAGAGGTGATCCGACGATAGAAGTTGGGATGCAAAAAGAAGAAAAATAAGGATGAGAACGAAGGAGAACACCATCATCTTTCTTATATGACCTTTCTTGCCGTGACCGATTTCGTGGGCCAGCACAGCCGTAATCTCCGAATTTGAGTAGTTGTCTATGAGCGTATCGAAGATGACTACGGTCTTTGCTTTTCCAATGCCGGAAAAACTGGCATTGGCATGGGATGATTTTTTGCTTTCATCTGCCTGAAAGATTCTTTTGATCTGAAAGCCGGATTTCTTTACGGCTTCGTCGATCCTATTTTTAAGATCCTGGTCTTCAATGGGTTTGAGTTTGTAGAAAAGAGGCATTATGAGTGTCGGTGTCAGTACGATGATGATGACGGCGAAGAGAACAAGTGCGGACCAGAGCATAAATACGGTTGTAACAGAGAGGTTCACCTCCTCTCCGGTAATTGTGAGAAGTGCCGAAATAAGAACGAGGGAGAATATTGTGGTGAGAACGAATGATTTCAGGTTGTCGATTATCCAGGCTGGTACTGTGTAGCGGTTGAATCCGTGTTTCTGTTCGATTACGAAATGGCTGTAGTAATCGAATGGGATTTCCAGTACAGAGAAGATAGTTGCTGGAATCATGAAAAACAGAACTCCTCGAAACTGAAAGGGTAGAGGCAGTGATTCGCAAACTCTTGCCAGTTCTCCGAATAGCGGTGAGAAGAGAAATCCGGCCAGAAGAAGGGCCGAGTACAGGGAGCTGTAGAGGGAAAAGTTCATCTTGTCTGAGTTGTAGCCGTCTATTTTCATCAGTTTGGGTTTATCTATAGAACTCTCCAGCTCCGGAGGAATATGGCCGATATGGTTTTTCAGGTGCGTGTAGTTCATCCTGTTAAGCACGATCTTCACGATCTCCTTAGCAGTGTAGAGTAAAATAAAAATCACTTTGAACATTGTGTTACCCCGTTTGTGAAAGGTGAATGAAAATAATCAAACTAAGCGGCAACAACCTACTATATTGCATTGGAAAAAACAACTTTATGATCTTTTGTCGTATTTAAACGTGGAAGATTGACAGTGTTGAGAAAAGCATGTTTCCCGCGTTCAGCCGGAACGTCAAGGTGAAAGGAGGGGCGTACAGTCTGTAAATCAATCTTCATCGATGGAAATCAATAAAAGATTCTTTTTGGACAACAGTTTGAAAATGTTCAAATTAATCTGCGAGTAATGTTTTTCTGTTGACAATTATTCGGCACCTTGTTATTTTTTAATCAGGGTTTGATGGAGGACAGGATGAAGAAGTTTGTCGTATTTGTTTTAGCAGTAACGTTTGCTGTGGGAGTCCAGGGGAAGAGTCTGGGAGGCATGACTTTTCCGGATACCTTCCACACGGGAGGAGAGAAGGAGCTCAGACTGAACGGTGTCGGATTTCTCAAGAAGTTCTTTTTCAAAATCTATGCCATAGCTCTCTATACTCAGCACCCAACAAAGGACAATCACCAACTGATAAATTCAGATAAAGCCATGTCAATGACATTTCATATTGTATACGGCGGCATCAAGGAAAGGGATCTAATGAGTGCCCTTTCCAAAGGGTTCCGATATTCGACGGGAAGGGATGAGAAGGTTTTGAAGAAGTTGGACGGTCGGATAAAGACCTTCCTCTCCTACTTCGAGGGAAAGCCGAAAAAGGGCAACGGAGCAACATTTGTGTACATTCCCGGAGTAGGTACAGTCGTAAACGTTAATAAAAAGTATAGAGGAATCATCGAAGGTCTGGATTTCAAGAAAGCTCTGTTCGGCATATGGCTGGGTGACAATCCGGCGGACAAGGATCTCAGAAACGCCATTCTCGGCAAGTAACCAGCTCTATCTATTTTTCCATATCGGTTAAAGGCAGGATGGGCAAAGCGAAGCGTGCCTGAAATGAAAAGAATGCTCAAGGAAATTTCTTAATCGGACAAAAATCAATGCTCATGGCAGCTTGTATTTTGAAATCGGAATTGAACTACAGGATTCGACTTTCGAAAGGAGCTGAAAATTGCAGAAAGCTTAAGGCATCAAGAAAATATATTCAGGAGCAGGCTGTTTGTCCTCAGGAGATACCTTTGGTTATGCATACTCCCGGTACTTCAACTGCATACCGAGTAGAAAATTTCTGAGCATCTGATCCTTACAGAGCCTGTAGTGTTTGTGATCAGGTCTTCGAAAGAATGCGCTGAGTTCATGTTTGCTGATCGGCAAATCCGCCATAGCCATGATATCCAGCACATCTTCGTTTTTAAGATCCAGAGCGATCTTCAATTTTCTCAGAATGGTGTTGTTGTTGAGTCTTTTCTCCGGTTCAGGAAGAGGACCCTCTTTTCTTCCTCTTTTTTCGATAATGAAACCGTTTAGAAAAACGGCGAGAAGGGGGTCGGGTAGAGATTTGAATTCAGGATCTTCATCCTTTTTCAGCCAGTCGCTGATCTGGGCTCTGGTAACCTCATATTCGGCATTGCCGAAAATAGTAATCATCTTCGAATCGCTCAGATCAAAAGTGTAGCGGATTCTTCGTAAAATGTCGTTGTTGTTCATAAATATGTCCTCATGTGGTTGAATTGGCTGGATGGAGCCCGGGGCGTTCAGCGGCGAAAGATTTTCTATGCGAAAAGCCGGGGGGCTCGGAAAAGGGCCCAACACTGTTTTCAGTGACTGGCGAATATCTCATATGTTTCGACGGTGCAATGTTGCTGTTTCCCCTCATTTTTACAGAAAAATGTAATCCTTTCTACTCAAAGGTCAACTATTTTGTTCGAGTCAATGGCTTCCTCATTTTACTACACTCCTCAGAATTCGCAGCTCTTTCATTGTAAGATAGCTTCGATAACATGCAGAACACCACAATAACTTTCGTCCGTTAGAGGGGAGGGATCGTGGTTTGGGTATTTCAAATTATCCATCTTGGGGCCGTTATGAGTCTGACTGTTTTCAGAGATCTCCGCGATAGCCAAAGTTGATGGGTCTCTGTCTCTTTAAACGATTGAAATCCGAGTTAGAAAAACGGGAAAAGTGCGATCAAACGGTTTCATGTTTTGTGCTCTTTGCCGGGTTGTCTGCATGTAACCTGGATTAGATAAAACAATGGATAGATGAAGTTGATGGTGTTGTAGAAATGAAAAGTTCTCGAAAATAAAGCAAAAAAACGTTCGAACTTATAAGTTAGAACTAAAAAAAGCACTTTTTTTGTTCATCCTTATAAGCGCGGTCGAAAGATTTGTCCGGTGATTGCAATATCGTTATGAAACAATCGAATAAAGTAAGGAGAATTAGATGAAAAGGATTTTGATTATCGCATTTTTATTTGCTTTTCATTTTTTAAATGCCGGTATGGTTATCCCTGAAACAGCAATTCATAATTATTTAAAAAAGGTTGGTGATGGCGGAACTTATTCAAGGGACGATCTTAGCCGCATGTTCGCCATTACCGGTGTTGCTTTGAATGTTGATGAGGGTTCTGTTCACATGCTGATCAGCACTCTATCCAAAGGTTCCGGTGTTCCGGTTTCGTCTGTGGATAAGGGAAAATTTAGAGATTCTGGGATAGGAAACTTGAGCGATCTGTTTCCGGAAGGTCTTGATCTTTCACGTGATCCTGGAGAGGAACCAAGGGAACTCCGAGTTGTGACGGAGAAGTGGAAAAGATCCCTCAAGAACAGAATCCAGATACTTGAAAGGGGAAATATGTTCGCGATTATTTTCAGGGTCAAAAAAGGCATCGCCGAACCCGTTGCTGTTTTGGATCACTCTCAGCTTCTTGTGAGAAGGACAGAGTACAGAGTTAATCAGGATGGGGCCCAGGGTCCCGTATCGAAATAGGGGGACGATCATGAAAAAGTTTGCAGCTGTTTTTCTGTTTTTACAGTTGTTTGGTTTTGCCGCCGGATATGAGCACGATCTCTACCAGCACTCCAAACCGAGTCCCAACCTTCTCTTTATGGTCGATACATCAGGATCGATGGATTACGGCGTTTATGACTGGAAACTGGATTACAAGGCGTGGGCAAAAGCTGTATGCACCCAGAGAAACTACTGTCTTCAGGATCAGTTGGGTTACTCCTATCACTATGCCGCCGACACCGTCAATGAAAGTGAATGCCGGAATTTCGATGCCTGGGAAAAATATTTTTATACTGATTTCCACAAAAACACTACCCACAGAAACAAAGTCTATATGATGTTCAACAAAAATCGTGAGGTGGGGTATGACGAGGTTAATCTGATTGCGAAAGATCCGTCGGATCCCCGGATAAATTGGCAGAACAGGGACTGGTACCAGGGATACGATGAGTACTTTTCCGAGAGAAACTACACCAGGGGGTGGATCATCAATCCTCTCTGGATGGAGGATGTAAGGAAAAAACTCAAGGAGGACCCTAAGCTTATAGAGAGCGTGAGGAACAACCGGAGCATATCCTCCCATGCACCCATGTACAGATGCAAAAGCGACGATCTATACCCCTGTTCCGACCCTTCACAACATGAAGATATTCCGACGGATGATGAAGGGCATGTCATTTTCAACCAGTATGCGGGAATGAAGACATGGGACTACTGTCCGTATGTTTCATTTTCCGGACTGTATCTGCCGTACAAAATGAATGGCGCTCCATATGACGGTTGTGATACAACAACGAGAAAAGCCCTCTATGAGTGTGCCTACGATGCCGACGGCGATGGCGTTGTCGAGCAGGGAGAGTGCCCGAGAAAACTTACACCCCAGCAGCTGGCGATGGAGCTGATGGAGCCCGGGTATGCATGGACCGGGTACGTCTATATCGCCGATAAAAGCAGGGAACCGGTCTTTATGACAACCGGAAACTGGAAGAATATGCAGCCCTTTTACAACCTCTATCTGTTGCCGGAGGGCACCTACAGCAGGAAGGTTCCGGCTTGGAAGTCCTGCACTTTCAGTGAGGAATATGCAAATTCCGAAATAGTTAAGGATAGTTATGTCTTAGGGAAGATGAAAGCCAAAAAAACGGGATCGATAAGCCGGGAGAAATCAGGCGGATTCCAGGGATACGAGGGAACCGACCCTTTCTGGTGGGGCGGCGATGCCCATGAGGGGCGGATAGTGTTCACTGTAGTTACGGATGCCTATGACGAGAGGAAAAACGGTAAGGGCATAACGATAACAAAATATCGCTACAAACTTGCGGGTCAGGAGTCGATGGCTTGGGAGTCCATACCTGAGGAACAGATTTACGAATATGAGAAACCGATAAAAACATACAGGCACTACCGGGGAAAAAGTTACTACATTCCCAACAACTACGCCGTCGATATCGTTATAGAACCTCATGCACGCAACGTTGTCGCCATCCAGGCGCTGTTTGAAGTTTTCGACCTGGCCGACACCTCGGGGGACTTCGTAATGCTGCGGCATGAACCGCACAGGAGAATGAACCGGCGCCTCGACGCGGTCGAGTATGCCCTCACGGATCTGATAAGTGAGAAATCGTTCGAGGAGGAGAAACTTCCATGGGCTGTGGGATTCTATCCCGTATCGACAGGCAAGGATTCAAGCAGTTATGTGAGCCACGGAACATTCAGATCCGACCTGGGAGCAAATTACGTTGAGCAGTTCAACGCCATCTTTTCCTTTTTTGCCGAAGGAGGAACACCCACAGGTGAGGGACTTCTCAAATCGTGGGACTACTACTTTCGAAATCAGGATAGACTCTGGACCTGTAGGGACAATCACGTCGTAATTATTTCGGATGGTTATCCTACGTGGGATCTTCCCAGGGAGTACATGGGGCATCAGAAGCGTTATTCCGATCCCAAGGATACCTGGCTCTGGCCGGGAACGGATAGTCCCTACAACTACAGCTCCGAAAACAGAATGGAGTCGGTGTCGGAGTTTCTTTACGGTCCCTCCTTGTTTTACGGCAGGGGTAAGCTCTACAGGGAAGGTCACGACGGTGATGATCCATCCAAACCCGAGGATGGGGTCAACCGAGGAGAAAGTATAATAGTTGACGCCATATCCTTCGGTTACGACGTGCAGAGGCTCAAGCGACTGACCGAGGTTTCCTCCGATGATCCACATGGAAGGAGAGGTCAGTATTATTCTGTTTCGAATCCAGATTCACTCAAGATGGCGGTAAAGCAGGTGGTTTCCGCTGCGATGGACTCCAGCCCCTCCATCTCCGCCGCTCCGGCAGTTTCCCAGAATGAGGACAGGTTCGGAAACGAGGCCTATCTCTCAATGTTTGCGCCGCGTTCTCCGGGACACTGGTGGGGAACCATAAACAAGGTGTGCCTCCAGAATGAAGGGGAGGAGGGTGAATGTATGTTTAAAAAGAACTCCGACGGCAAGGGAAACCTTATTCCCAACACGGAGGGAAGGAAGGAACTTTTTTCGGGTCTGTACTACACAAGGGAGAATGTGTCCGTTGTCGAAGAGGGTTTCAAAACCGGTGCCAACGCCAAGTTGAAAGGTGCCTTGAAAACCGGAGGGGGATCGGGCATTCGTAAAATCTACTACCTGGAGAAGGCGGGAGAAAAGATCAGGAAGTGGCCACCTTCCGGAGTGGATGAAAGGCTTGATAACTGGGTAAACGGCTACGAATATGAAAAGGGGGGGCAGCGGAAGGTAAGGGACAATCCGCTGGGTGATTTCTGGCACAGTTCCCCGATGCTTCTCGACAAAGGGGAGCGCAAATACATAGCGGTAGGAGGGAACGACGGATTTTTACACATTTTCGACAGGGAAAGCGGAAACGAGGTGATGTCGCTCATTCCATCAGAGGAGATCTACCGGAGACACCTGAGGGGCAGTTTCGCCGTATCGTCAAACAAGGTTGAACTCTATGGCGTCGATCTGACTCCATGCCGCATAAAGAATGGGGAAGCCGACTTTGTTTCTCTCGGTTACAGACGGGGAGGCAAGGGGTACAGCTTCATAAAAACCGGGAATCTCTGGCAGGAGAGTATCGAAGGTGCAGAAGTGGTCAGATGGCGGGATGGTTTCGGTCAGGCATGGGGAAACCCGAGACTGCATAGGAACGGCACGGATTCATACATCGTGGCTCCAGTTGGCTACGATCCCTTTTTCGACAGGAACGACCAGGACCCGTTTCAATATCACGGATTCCCTTCGGCTGTTTACTGGGGGATGATCGGATCGACCGTTCCGGAAGAATCGGCGCTGACAGGCATCAAATCCAAGGAGGGAGCAGCCTATCCGGTAACGGGAGACATTCACCCATTCAATACGGATGCCAAGACAAAGTACGACAAGTCTCCTCTCGAATATCCTGTAGACGAGCAGGGAAATCCTGTTGATTCGAACGGATTTTACTACGTTGACCTCATGGGATCTCTTTTTTATTCTCAGATCAAGGATGGAGGACCGAAAAGTGCGATGAGAGTATTCGATATTACGGATCTTACGATGCAGAGGGAGCAGAAGGTGAAAAACCGGGAGTTGCTCAAGGTGTTCGGATCTGCCGTTCCCGTGATGAAAGAGCGTGAAAACAATGGAAATAAAGCGAAAAAGAGGGAAGTCTGGGTTTTTTACGGAACCGGTGACATTTCCAGGACGGCCAAATGAAGGGGAGAGATATGAAAATCATGGACTTTGTAAATATGAGGCTTGCATTTGTTATTGCGCTCTTTTTTGCGAGCAGTTTTCTCTATGCCGACAGCTGTGAGTGGAAACTGGAAATGATCGACGGCTATCACAACGGTTGGGAAGGAGGATATGTTGAAGTTTTTATAAACGGCGAGTCGAGGGGTACATCAAAATGCCTTAGCAGCTACAGTACAGAAGTTATCCCTGTCCAAGACGGAGATGCGCTGACGCTTCGGTACACAGCCGGAAAGCACGAGGAGGATAACCGCTACACCCTATATGATCACGAAGGAATCCATCTCTTTTCAGACGGACCACGTCCTTTGACGGGAGAGGCTTTTCATACCTCTGTATCGTGCAGAAAAACAGAATGCGGAAACGGTATCGCGGAATCCGTTGAGGAGTGCGACGGCAACGATCTGAGAGGAAAAAGTTGCGAATCATTAGGATTCGATAGTGGGGATCTGACCTGTGACGGAGGCTGTCGGTTGGATTCTTCGGCATGTATACGATGTGGGAACGGCATAAAAGAGGGTGACGAGGAGTGTGACGACGGAAACGACATAAATACGGATGAGTGCATCGGATGTCGATCAGCATACTGCGGCGACGGATTTATAAACGGAGGCGTGGAGAAGTGTGAACTCGGGCAGGAAATAGATTGCAGTGAGATCGATCCGGATTTTTCAGGAACCGCACCCTGCAGTGACTGCCGTGGTTGGGATCTGGAAAAATGTGAAAAATCCTACAAATCCAACCTTGTCATAGGACTCAACCATTTCTCTCACGGTGCAGGGGAAGATACCATCCCGCCGAAGGGGAAAATTGAGAGAGATGATCTTGTTGATGTTACGAAACCGAGAAAAGCCGGAAAAAATGAGACTGATGGATCCGAAGGGAATCAAACTCTTCCAGATGAGAAGAAGGGGTGGTTTTTTGAACTTCCGGAAGAGACGCTGTTGATAGGAAGTCCGGTCTACTGCAAGGACAGACTCTACTTTGTAACCTATACCAAGCCCTCCTACTATAAGGATGAGGCGGCCGATAAGAATATCTGTAAACCGAAAAACAGTATCGGATGGTCCTACCTATGGGAGGTGAACGCCTGGAGCGGAAGACCTCTTTTCAAGAATTCCGATTTCAAGGATGACAGAATCTGGTCATATCTGGGACAGGGAATAGCATCCCAGCCTGTTGTCGAGAACAACTGCGAAAGGATTATAGTCGGAATCCCTGGAGATCCTGGCGATCCCCATGGGAACGGTGATTCGGACTCCGAGACGAAGTTGAAGCCCGCTCTGGGTTCGTCCGACAGTACCGATGAGAAAAGTGAGCATTTGGAAATCAAGGTTAGAAGGGAGTTGAGCATAAGGTTAAATATTCTTTGGTGGAAAGTCGACTGATTTAGGTTGCTGGATGCCTGGGCAGGTCGAAAAAATTGATTTGAGCTGTTGAGTATTTGTAGTTTTTTGTTGTTGCGGTAACTAAACGAAAATATTTATAAAGAAGGTCGATGGCATGGGCGAGGTCCGGCGAGATAGCAGCCGGATCTTTAGTGAATGTCTCAATTGATCGGGTTGATGGAAATATGCTGGAATGTAACTTTAAAAGGAGATTTTAATGAAGCGAATCTTTGTGTACGCGCTTTTCACCTTTCTGTTTTGTATTGCCTCATGTGTAACCGAAGAGAAGAATTCGGATGAGGAGGGCGCGCTGAACGATGAGTTGGGGTATGGCGATTCATCCTCCGGGTCGGAAGGAGGGGGAAGTGCCGGAAATCAAGGTGAAAACGGTGGTTCAGGCGAGAATGGAGGAGAGGACGGTTCTTCCGGGGAAAAGGATGATGACGGAACGGCTCCTGAAGGCGACACAGGGAAGGACAACACTGATCCTCAGAATGACGAGGAAGGAGGCTTTTCGGGCGATAGCGGTGGCGAAACGAATGACGGCACTTCCGAGCAGCCGGAGAAGGAGATTGAATCTCCCGATAACGATTCTGGTGAACCTGAACCTGAACCCGGTGACGAAAATCCGGTGACATTCGCCGACGCAAACCTTGAAAAGTGCATACGGGATACCATCGGAAAAACCACCGGAATGCTGACAAAGGGCGATGTTAAATACATTCTTGAGCTTGATTGCACAGATAAGAATATCGTCAAGCTTGATGGAGCCGAGAATCTTATAAATATCAAGAGACTCTATTTGGCGGGCAACAAGATCGGTTCACTTTCTCCGCTGTCAGTACTTAAAAAGCTTGAAGAACTCAATGTGGCTTCCAACGAGCTTTTGAATATTGTTCCTATTGAGAAAATTGAGTCATTGACAAGCCTCTCCGTCGCCTACAACAAATCCATTAATCTTGGCCCCCTTTCAAATATGACGCAGCTTAAGATGCTCCTGCTTGCCAGGGTTGGGCTATCAAATCTGACAGTCATTAAAGATTTAAAAGAACTTGAGTATCTTGAACTTCTCGGTAATCCGGTTACGGATTTTTCATTACTCTCCAATTTCAAAAAGCTTGTATACCTGGACCTCAAGGAAACGGAAATTACCGATATTTCTCCTCTTGAGGGTCTTGTTGAAATGGATAGTCTCAACCTATGGGGAACCAAGATAAAATCTATCGATGCTTTAAGAAATATGAACAAACTTGTCAGGCTTGATCTTACTTCCACTTCGGTGGCGGATATTTCCCCTCTTGAAAATCTCACCGAGCTTGAAGTGCTTAAGATGAATCAAATAGCAAAGTGTGAAATACAGTATCTTGCCAAGTTGACCAATCTCAGGGTACTGGATCTCTGGTGGAACCAGATCCAGGACATCACTCCGTTGGAGAATATGACAAAAATGGAACAGCTCGGACTTGGTGATAACCGAATTGAAGATATTTCTCCTCTTGGGGGAATGACGGAGATGAACTCCCTTTTGATCAATACAAACGTTATTCGAGATATTTCACCTCTCAAGAATATGAAAAAACTGTATGAATTGCAGATAGGTTCCAACTGCATAGAGGATTTTTCAGCGATTGCGGAAGTTGAAGCAGCCGGTTGTACCGTTGAAAAGTCGGATCAGATGGATTCCGGAAGATGCGGAAACTGAAAGAGTAAAAATTGTTTTCACGGTGATTCGGTACGTGTGAAGTTATCGCAGTTGACAATTTCACACATCTCTTTCCTCGGATTGGGAAATATCGATCTCTTTTTTCAGGATTTCAAAAAAAATATCTCTTCCGTTTTTTTCAATCCACGGTTTATGTCCGCACTTTTCAAGAAGAATAAAATTATAATCGCTTAAAACTCTAGCGAAAGGCTCCGAAACTCCAGCTGCGGGATGGGGATCGTAATCTCCGTGAATCGCGGTAACGGGAATGGTGATTCTTCCCAGATTTACAAGAAGTCTGCCGCTTTTGCGCATTTCGGAAGCTTCCGGCCAAACTTTTTCAAATATGTCCAGCCTGACATCCGCCGAAAGGTTTAACGGAAGAAAGGGGTCGAAGGAATCCGCTTTTGCAAAGATCTCTCCCAATCGACTGAGATTTTTATTTCTATCATCACCGGAACAGTTTTTCATTGAACTGATAATTTCGTCAATATCTTTTCGTTCCTCTTCGGAAAGACGTTTCATCCTAGTCTCATCTATCGAATTTGCATACTCCGCTTCAAAAGGACCGCTCCCCACAAGGATAAGTTTTTTGACAAGACTCGGATAACGGGAAGAGACAAGAACGGAAAGCCATGCGCCCCAGGAAAAACCGATTAAGACCGCCGGACAATCCCCATTCGCCTCAATAGTTTCCTTAAGCTCTTCAATTTGATCTTCAACCGAATCTTTTGTCTGTAGAGGCTCAAGGACTCCGTAATTTTTCGACAGCTCCTGGGCAACAGGCAACATCTCACCCGCCGCACCCGGACCGCCATGCACAACTACAATATTGAAAGGTTTCTTGCCGAATTTTCTAAAATTTTGCATAGAAAAAGTTCCTCATCTGAAAAAGTACGGTTACTACTGCCGTAAAGATAATGATTTTTTAAGTAAATGTCATCCTGTCCGTAAAAATATTTCCGCATTCGGAATAATTGGTGCTGGAGATACGTAAAAAAATTGTGATTCAGGATTGTTGTAAACTCAGAAGTTTGAAGCTTTTCTTTCGCTGACATTTTTTAAGTGACACCGTTGCAGTAATTTTACGGGCGATTCCTGATGGAGAGGATATATCCAATCGGGTCTTAATAGAGTTTTCCAAAAAGATCGACATGGGTTAGGTATAGTCTTACATCAAACTCCAGCTGATGGTAGTCGGGTTCCATATATTCGCAGAGTTTGTAGAAACTTTTGTTGTGTTCCTTTTCTCTCAGATGAGCAAGTTCGTGAACGACTATCATTGTGAGAAATTCAAGAGGAACATTTTTAAAAATTGTTGAGACTCTTATCTCTCTTTTTGCCTTGAGCTTCGATCCTTGAACTCTCGAAACAAATGTATGGGTTCCTAGAGCATTTCGAATGTCTCTTATTTTGCTGTCGTAAATAATTTTGCTTACGGATTCCGATTTTTTTAAAAAACTGTTTTTGATATCCATCGTAAAGTTGTACAGAGCCTTGTCTGTAGTAATGTCATGTTTTTTCGGATATTTATTAAAAATAAGTGTTCCAAGAGTTTTGTTTTCGATGGAATTTTTTACCTGGGATAGAAGATTTTCCGGGTAGCCTGAAAGGTATGTGAATTTTGTCATAGCTCTCCCTTATACTTGTTTCGATTTTTCAATGTAGAATATCATTTTATGTGTTTTCTTATCTATACCGAGTTGTCTGTGCCGCAGAACGGGCATTTTACATACTTTCCGTCCGTGTCGGTGCGTATAGGGAGAATTCCCGAAAAACCGCATTCAGGGCAGTCAAAGTTGTGGAATGCAGTGCATTCGAATTTTTCAACCTTTCTTTTGAGAAGATCGATTTCGGATTCTCTGAACTCCATATCGAGTTCCCTGATCATCTCCTCCGATAGTGGATAGCGCTTGACGATTGCACTTTTTAAAAATCTGTTGTAGAGTTGAAGCCTCAGAATGGTTGTTTCATTTTCTGTGTTTTTCATGTCGCACCCAAATTAAAAATATCTGTCGAAAGACAATTTACTCATGAAGGGTGAGTATGTACAGTTTATTGGGTATTTACTTGAGTTTTATGAGGTAAAAATTGATAACCGATAAAGGATATTCGAGCTTTTTATGAACTTGACCTACTTTCCGGGCTCAGGAACAAAGTACAATTCAAAAATCCATGGGCCGCTTTCGTTGGACAGACAAGCTACCCCGCCGTTACGGAATCTGATGACAGGTTTATGTTCGTTGCCTGTTAGAAGATGGGAAACGAGTTTTTCCATGAACGGAAGATGTCCTACGAGCATGGTTGTCTTTCCTTCTACAAGTCGATTTTCGACCTCACTTACATCATCCAGCGGACTAAGCCAGGAGACAGCCTCCATCCCTTCCGGTGGATTCAACGCTCGTGAAAAAATCTCCGCGGTTTGTGCTGCGCGATTTTTACTGCTGTGTTTGATAATTGAAACGGAAACCTGAAAATCCTTTAAATGCGATGCCATTCTTGAAACTTCCGATACACCTTCATGAGAAAGTCCCTTTTGCGGATCAATTTCGCTGGAAAGGTTTTTACCGTGTTGAACAAGTAATAGTTTCATCCAAAGCCTCCACATATTGTTGCCGAGGGGGAATCTTAGCATCTGTTTCTTGTCGAAGTCAAAGAATCTGCAGGTTTTCAAGTGGTTAGAATTTCAAAAGATCATGGGGCCGGTTAATCGGATGATGAATCTATTTGCGGCGATGAAATTTTGTCGTTGAAGACTTTTAAAAATTCATCCACTCCAATTTCTTTCAGCAATTTCTGGTTTTCTATACAGTTCTGACCGTAATTGAGCCATCTATCAGAGAAATCTTTCAGACGGCGGCAGGGGAAAAAACTGCACTGGTGACAGTGTTCAATTCCCTGATCGCTGCAGCATATGTGATAGCTTCTGCATTTTTCACAACGATCGGAATAGGATGCACCGGGACAGGGATTTTTTTTCCTGTTGAAGTTGGGACATCCTCCGCAGAATATTCCGCAGGAAGGCACTTTTCCTTCATAAATCTTCATCCTTACGGCTTCTCTCCTTCAGACAGTAGAAAAATCTAAAAAAAACCGAAATATGGAAAAAAGAGTTAGTTGCTCTATGTTTCATGTAAATGTTTAACACTGAGATTAAGAAAAGTCAATTATTATGTCGTTTTCCGGTTGTTCAGGTAGAAATATTTACACAAGAAATTCCGATCTTCAGGAGTCTCCCGAATAAAGAGAGTGGAAAAGTAAATTTTATTTAATCCTGCGGAATGTAGCTGTGAACACTTTCCTATCTCTAAAAGATCAGGAATTGTAGGGGTATCTATATTAAAATCCGTCTTAAGGTCATGATTTTTAATAGATGAAACCGAATCATGAAAAAAAATGCCGCAGAAAGTTGATTAAAAAAGAACTTAATGTATTTTATAGAAAACGCAATGTACGGGGGTGTGGAAATGGAAATTATGAAACTTTATAAAGATGGGATCATTTCGGAACGCCTTAAGAACTGTCTTGTGGATGCAGGAATAGAAAATATTCACGATCTCTCCAACTACAGGGAAAAGGAACTCCTGGGAATTAAAAATTTCGGAGTGAAAACCCTCAGGGAACTTCAGACAGTTTTATATGACTACTTCAACACAAAACTTGGGGCGATAGAAAAGGCTTCAGTGGTTAACTACTCGGTAAAATTTAATACTCTCAGGTGCAGGGCCGGTGAATCAAATGTTCAGGATCTGCTTTACAGAAACAGTGTGAAAAATGGTCGTCGGAAGAATCCGCTTAAATCGAACAGAATGACTTTTCACTCGCTTGTGAGGCAAATTGAAGAGGTGTCGGCAGAAAATGTAGCAGAAAAATCATATAGCACATTTTTACCAAAAGAGTGCTGGAAATTTAACCGGAAAACTGCGGTAAAGATCCTGGATATTGTCGAAGGACATATCGAATCCACTGTTTCGAAGGCCAGGGATCGGAAAATTTATATTATGAGAATGGGGCTTTTACATTCATATGAACCTCAAAAACTTCATCAGATAGGGAAAAAATATAAGCTAACGGATGAAGGTGTTCGTCGGGTTCTTAAAAGCTGCCGGCGAAAAGTTGAAAGCAGAACTCTCCTTTCATTCAACACTTCCCTGCAGCTTGCTACAATTGTAGATGATCTAAAGAGGGACCGCAGCGGATCGGAAATGAAAATCGTCTTCGAGTTGTTGAATACATTCGTTAATGAGAAGATAGCAGCGAAGGTCACACCGATTATTGGCTATCTTATTCAGACAGATGAATCATCTGATAGGATAGATGAAAAAGTTGCAAATCTGATGGGAATGGCGAAAAAGGGAGCCAAATCTTCTCAGTAGATGATTTTTAATCCCATATCTTTCTCGAAAATCAAAATTCAATCTGTTCGAAATAAAAAATAAATTTGCTGGAAAATCGCAAGGAACACATATCGAATTTTCAAGGATGATTTTTCCTATCATAACTTTTAAAAGAGGATGAGCTTTGCTGATGGACACCGCAGCGTCGTTCGTCCGGTTTGTTGCAGGGTATCTCTTCTTGTTTCTTTGAATTTGTCTGCGGCTCCCGAAGAAACTTTTTAATGCCCGCTCTTCTTAAAACTGTATAAATTTTTTTACTGTGAATCCCTTAATTTTTGAAGAAATTTGACAGAGGTACCTTCTGAAACTATAAGTGTTTGTGATAGGTATTTGGTTATTCAATCTTTTTTTGATTGCATTTTTTAACGATTTGTATGGAGGGGTGAGATGGTAAAAGCATCAGAAACAAAGTTCTTCAGCGGTGGTTTCAAGGGCACAGAGGCCGCTTTCGGCGAAAATTGTGAAAAGTGGGGAGTTGAAGAGACAAATTTCTCCTACGAAGGACACGAAATCGTAAGAGAGCGCGGCGTGAAGATGCTTTCTGAAGAAGATCTTCGGAAAGGGGACATCAGTATGGAGATCGTTTGCCAGCGTATGGGTAGAGGCTACAGCCAGATCCACAAAATCAAAAAGGTTATGCAGTCCATTTTCCATATTGTCAATAACGGTTTTCAGGTTTTTATTGTGGGCTGGGTAAAAGAGGATAACACTGTAAAAGGCGGAACCGGCTGGGCTGTAGAGCTCGCGAAACTTTTTCACAGACCCATCCATGTCTACGATCAGGATAAAAACTGCTGGTTTACCTGGAAGGAAAACACCTGGGTAGAAGATATGCCTGTTATTTCCCATGAAACTTTCTGCGGAACTGGAACAAGAAATCTTTCCGGAGAGGGCGAAAAGGCAATTGCCGAACTTTTTGAAAGATCTTTCGGATAATCAGGATAACATCTCCATAGAACATTTCTTGAGACGCCGGATTGTGAAAAAATCCTGAAAAAAATTATTTTTTTCGAAAAAATTCCGGCGTCATCTTTTTATTCTTTTACGAAAGTAACCAACCGTTGCAATTGCACTTAGGCAGTGTTAGACTTTCTCTTCAATCGACAATTAATCGGGGGGAGGAGAACAATGAAACACAAGGCGATTCTTAACTATCATGATCACTTTGCAAATGCTATCACAAGGCACATGGAAACAATGCCGGATTACTTCAAGCAGGAAATATCCGCACTTAAGGAGCTTGGAGAGAACTACAGGGACGAGTACTACAAACGTGCTAAGGTAAAAGTTGATGAGAACAGTTCCAGAGAGGTTAGATCAAGGTGGACTCAGAAGGCGGATGTACTCATAAAGGAGATTTTCTATCTGCTGAAGGGTAGAGATGAAAAACTCATACCAGAATATCTGGGTTTTCGTACTCTTTCGGAGATAAACAGGGATATCGAGCGGTTTCAGGCCGTAAACCAGATGCTGGCGGTAAATGAGCATCCGGGTAAAACCGATCTTGTAAATCACATCGATCGTTTGGCAAAATTGAAAGAGGACGGAGAGATTGTGTTCAAGCGCAAAAGCGAATCGATGGAGTGCAAGAAAAAGGCAATACGCACCCTTAATGAAGCAAAGGATAAATGGGATAGTCAGTACAGGAAGGTAAAACATCTTATGAGGGGCTATTTTTGGGAAAGTGAAGTGAATTACAGAAATTTTTTTCCGGACGGAGAGAAAAGAAGAGGCAGAATGGAGAGGGACGAGGAGATGATGATGGAGCCTGTTGAAGAAAAAATTAATAGCAATACTCCAAAGTAAAACGGAGGTCGATTTTGAATCGAGAATAAGCAGAGGGCGGCTTTCGAGCCGCCCTTGATCTTTTTAAGGTGATTTTTTGACAGCCCTGCTTTCTCAAGGGACAACTACTTTTTCTGCGATGTCAATTTTACCCTATACGATTTTCATGAACGAAGACATTTTCCAAAAGCGGTAATGTTTTCAATTTATTGCAGGCTTAGAGTAAAAATTTTACCTGATTGAATTTCATATGTTTAAAGAGAAACAAGATTTCAATTCTGAAAATAATCCATAATGAAAAATATTTACCTGTAAGAAGAATTGAACTATTGTGATAAGTAAAGTTGCAACTTGGACAAGATAATAAATTTTCACAATAAAAATTTATGATTTTACTGGTAAAAATATAAAAAATAGGTTATTGAGAAAACGTTGCAAACCAACACAAACATTTGAAAAGGAGATTTTTATGAAGAGATTTATCTGTGTGACTCTTTTTGTCCTTGTCTTTGTATCCTGCATGTCCGAGGAGAAGGATTCGGACGGCGAGGGAATCGTTGACGACTACGATTATGTGTCCGATCTGGATAATCCGGAAAATAAGGGCGGAACAGAAGATTCGAAAGATGACGGAACGGGAGCCTCGGAAGATGGTGAAAAAAAGGACGATGAGGGTGTTAAGGATAGTGGAAACAGTGATGATGACCAAGAAAATCCGGTCAACGATGCTGATTTGACGGATGACTCTTCAAAACCCGACGACGGACAAGGTGGAAATGTTGAAACTCCGGATGAAGAGATCGAGTACGAAGATTACGATAGCGAACTGACCAGTGACGATGAGGTTGTCGTAAAATCGGGATTCAGGAACGTATCCACGAAAAATGTACACACCTGTGCGATACACAACGACAAGACACTATACTGCTGGGGCAGCAACGGTTCGGGTGAGATCGGCAACGACGGTGCGAATACGGAAAAAGCGAATATAGACGGCGTGAAAACTCCGACGAAGATAGGTGAAAAGGAGTGGGTTCATGTCTCGGCAGGACGGGATTTTACATGCGGAATAAAGGAGGGCGGAGCTCTCTACTGCTGGGGAAGAAATTCCTGGGGTGAACTGGGGAACGGAGAATCAGGAAATGAAAATTCGAAAAAGGTTCCCGTGGTGATCGCAGAAGATCTGAAATGGAAATATGTAGCGACAGGAATCGATCATGCCTGCGGAATGACAGAAGAAGGAAAGATCTACTGTTGGGGGGCCAACGATACCGCGAAAATCGGGAACAATCAGATTGGAGTTTCAAACAACATCACAACTCCCGTTCTGGTAAGTGAAAAAACAGATTGGATTCGTCTGATAGCCGGACCGGAGACTACCTGCGCCATTAACGAGGAAAGGTTCGCCTTCTGCTGGGGGCGCATGTATGACAAGTGGGAAACATTCAGGGATTACTACAAGGTCCCGACACAGTTCACAGGAGCTAAATGGTGGGATCTGGCACTCGGAAAGAACCATTTCTGCGGAATAAAAATCGACGGAACCCTCTACTGCTGGGGAAACAACAGCTCTGATCGTCTGGGACTCGGACCGGATGCTCCAGTAGTCGTGGGCAAGATAACAAGAGTGGGAACCGACAGCGACTGGCGCGAAGTATCCGCATGGGATCGTCACGTCTGCGCCATCAAGGCGGATCACACACTCTACTGCTGGGGCAACAACGACTTCGGTCAGCTCGGAATGGGCGTGCCCAACTACGACGGTCAGAAGAACGTTCCCACAAAAGTAAACGAAGATACCGACTGGGCACACGTCAACGTGGCGGATTTTCACACATGTGCATTGAAACTCGACGGAACAGTCTACTGCTGGGGCAACAACGATTTCTCATTTCAGCTTGGACTCGATTCCGACATTGAGCAGAAAACCACCCCGTTCGCTATCGCATTTCCTGAATAATTACAGTTTGATGTTTGGGGTCAGGACTTAACTTTAAATACTTTTTCTTTTGAATCATCAGAAATATCGACTGTAGTAGAAAACTTTTCGAACTCTGATCGATGGCTCTGAAAATGTCCTCGTTCGTTACGTAATTGGTGAGATCCGCATAAAATCGTTTTAAATTCATTGTAACAGCAACTGCTGTTGTTCAGAATTGAAAACAATTTTCTCCTCGCCCCTCCGATCGCTCAATCTTCATAGCTGGAAACGATTGATTGTTCAACTCTCTGATTACCTTATCGAATTCTGTTCAACCGTTGATTTGTGTTCAATGAAATGCCAAGTTGTTTCCACAGAAGTATTTAAAATTAAGTCCTGACCCCGGTTCGGGGATAAAAAATTAAACAACAGTGAGAGTATAAAATTGACAAAATGAAGTTAAAAACCTATAGTTCCATGTTTGAATTCGAGAGGTCTGACGGTGCGACGCATCACTTTATCCATACTGCTTTTCCTTGTTTTCGACTATGTTGCTGGGATATACCATTTTGCGCAAGTACCACATTTGTGGATAGAAAAATCCCTTAGGTTTGAGGACGGCGCCCTCCACTTTCTGCAAAGAAATAGTGAACGATGCTTGGGATTTCGAAATCACAAGGATTACTACCGCAACGGTTCCCCAGCTTCCTCAGAATGTCCTTTCCTATTAAATTTTGAAAAACCAGAAGACGATGCAATTGGCTGGATTGTCGGATCTGTTTTGATTCGTCCCGGCATGGTTTGTAGTTCAACGGAATATCTTTTCGGGAATGAACAGCTTTCTCTTCTTCACTATGCACCCAAGAAGTCCCCACCGGAAAATATCGTGTAGTTGATTCTGAGTCTGTATCAATATTGAAAAAAGGGAGTTTTTATGAATAAAAAATTGGAAATTACGTTAGTTGCTTCAAATGTTGTCCTGGCTATAGCCCTTTTGATCTCTCTTCTAGGGAAAAATGAGTGCTGTGTCTGCGGGTCCAGTGAAAAGGAGGAGCTGAAAACAGCTGAAGAGTTAAAGGATCGGGAAGCTGAAAACGGGCCTAGTATGGCACCCCCTTCCTCTTCGGATGATAATTCTGCTGAGAGTTCGGCAGCAAATGTTGCCGAGAGCGGTCGGAACAAGGTTGATGCAGCGGAGAGAACTGGAAAAGGAACCGCAGTATCCAAAGATCATCGTATAGGAGACGTTGTTTCCATTTCCATTCCCGTTAAGGGTAGTTTCTACACTGTTTTTAACGGAAGTGCCGAGGTGAAAAGACTGGCCGGCCTTTTCAAGCTGCCAATTCTTCCTAAACTACTCAGCGCCCATGTCGCCAGACCTCTGGTGTGGAAGATTGACCTGAGAAAAGATCTCAGGAAGGGGGATCACCTTAGAGTTGCTTTTCGCGTGATTCCGGACGAGGAGAAGAAGAAAAGGAACGATATGCCCGATGAAATAGAGGTTCTGGCTGTCGAATACTACTCTCAGAAATTCGGTAAAAACATCAATGCATACCTGCACAAGCCTTCATGGAGTAAACATAAAAAATTCTTTTACGACGACGGCCGGACGGTCGAGCCGGTTTTCGAACACATGCCGGTGGACGACTACATTCAGATAACATCCGTTCTCAAGGACAGACGTCCCCGTCACGACGGGTACGATTTCAAGATGCACGTCGGCGGTAACATCTATTCGACTGTCGACGGTACGGTAACACGTGTTAACTGGGCAACACGATACAACGGATTCTGTGTCGAGATAAAGGCAAGCGGATCCGATCATACGGTCAAATACCTCCATCTCGACAAAGCACTTGTAAAGAGGGGGCAGAGTGTAAGGCCCGGCGATCTCATTGCGAAAAGCGGAAATACAGGAAGATCCTTTGCTCCCCATCTCCACTATCAGGTGAACCGCGGAACCAGGGGTAGAGTAGTGGACCCGAAGAAGTTTCATTCGATCTATCACAGAAGGTTGAAGGGGAAGAGTCTTGCCGATTTTAAGAAAAAAATAAACAATCTTACAGCTTCGACCGGGAGTGCCGGTCAGGTATAGCAGCCTGGATTTTTAGTCGCAGGAATTAATTTCTCGGATATTTCAACTCATTTTTTAAATAAGTTTTACAGACAATTATCCACAATAATTCTTTTCTGTTAAGTTGTGGGTACGATTTCAGAGGTGTTTGAACAGTTCAAAATTATCGATTAAGGTATTCATTATCTATATTCCGATTTACCAAATTTGTCTGAAGGATCAGGAAAAATGATTGACTTTATACTAAATTTTTCTACTCTTTTCTACCGGGGGAAGAACGAATTCCGACTCTTTTTGGGATTTTTTTTAATAGTGGGAGGAGTAATGAACTACAAGATTTACTTAACGATTCTGTTTTGTTTCATTTTTCTGATTGGATGCGGAGATTCCGGAGACAGTGGAGAGAAAGCTGTCGACACGGACGTTGAAACAGAATCAGATTCAGCTTCTGATTCTGATTCTGATTCTGATTCTGATTCCGATGCATCGGCTACAGCCGTCTGTGGAAACGGCGTTGTCGAGGAAGGTGAGGCGTGCGACGGAGGAAAAGCCGACTGTTCGACCGAGTTTTCTGGAACAAAGGGAGAGACCACCTGTCTTTCCGACTGTTCAGGGTGGAACAAGAACAAATGCGTCGACACAAGGCTTGATGTCGAAGGTCCCGAGTACGAAGGGGATACACTGCTGGTCATAAACGTATCCACGGATGGTGAAACAAAGAGGTTCAGCGGTTCACTTCCGACTCCCGGAGCTTCTCTTGCCCTTCGAGGCATGGACGATTTTGTAGCGACTCCGCGAGGAATGCATTTTCCCCTTTCCAATGCTCTTGAAACGGACACGGTAAAAGATCGTGCTCCAGAATCAGAATTGGGAAAAGAGGGGGACAAGAAATACTTCTTTGTCAACGATATGAAGACACTTGAAGAGCGTGAGGCCACGCTCTACTATGCAGGTGAAAAATGTGAAATCTGGTCAACCGAAGAGGCTTCTGTCGTAGGGGAAAGGGCGAAGGAGATCGGCAAAGAGTTCGATAACAAGATATTCGATTTGATCACAACCAACTTCTACAAACCCGAGTTCAAGACAGGAAAAATCACGATACTTCTTGCAGATCTCGGAACTTTCGCAACCGGATACTGTATGCCTGACGATTTCTTTGCAAGAGATGACAAGCATCCATATTCCAACGAAAGGGAGATGATCTATATTTCCACAGCGGAACATCAGGAAGGTGTTAAATATTTTACAGAGCCTGCAGCTCTTGCGACTATTGCTCATGAGTTCCAGCATCTTGTGCACAACAAACGCAACATAATAGAGGAAGGGGACCAGAAGACATCGACTGATTTCTCCTATCTCTGGATTGATGAAGGTCTAGCAAAATGTGCAAACCATCTATATGCGGGAGAGGTTCAGAAGGAACTTATCGAAAACATCTACAACGAAGACATGGTTGGGGCAATCAAGAGAGGCCACTCCCTTCTTTTCTGGGATTACAAGGACAAGAGAGCTGTATACGCAAACTACTCACTCTCCTACCTCTTTTTCAACTACCTGAGGCTTCAGGCCGGACAGGGAACAAAGATCTTCGCAGAAATCATTGAAAACGAACAGAACAACTACCATGCGGTTGAAGATGTAATAAAGAAATACATCAATCCGGATATGAGCCTTGCCGATTTCATGATTCAGTTCAGGATTGCTCTTCATCTCAACGACAAGGAGGGAAGATACGGATTCATGGGCGAGGAAGGATTTGAGTTCAAAACACCCTACTCCTACGAATCGAACTACTATCTCCGTGGGGGTGGTTCGGTATTCATGAAGATCAACGGATCTTTCACAGATCCTGGAAACGGTCATGAAGATATTCGTTACATCGGAATAAAAACGAAATAAGGTCTTCTGATACCATTTTATTTCTAGGGCGGGTCTTGTACCCGCCCTTTCTTTTACCGGCAATCAGTGCAGTTCTTTCCGTAGTTTAAAACGGCAGGCAGCTCTATTGCCAGGCGGTTCATCTTCAGTAAAGTCTATCTTTTCGAGTCATCAGGGGAATCAGGGAGCCGAGATCCATAAGCGGACCGGTGGAGAGTGATACGGCTTCCACATTGTGGTTTCGAAGAAATGTTTTAATATCAGCACTGTTCCTGTGGGAAGCGAGGTCACCGAAAAATGCCAGCTTATTTCTATCAACAAGTCCTGAAGCACCGCCGATAAATCCGTATTCCATTCCCTCCAGAACAATGTCCCCTCGATCGATGAGAATTGCGTCGATTCCTGCTCGCCTAACTGCCTTGAAAATTCCAGGATCTTCGGTAATTACCGCCCCTTCACTCACAACAGCTATCGAGCATTTTGCATAACCCTGTTTCACATTGAGCGGTGTGTAGTTCTCTTTGAGATGGCGGAGTAGTGTCGGGTCGGTATATTTCATGTTGTGGATAAAGAATTTTCCTGCCACTGCGACATTGTAAGGAACCGATTGCGGGTAGGCTGATGAAGGAGTCGATTTTCCGCAGACAACCTCAAAACCGAAAGGTTCTAGCTTATCACCCAGTTTGGGTTGAATCGAGGGATCGGCGATGATTAAACCGTTCCCAAGATGTGTGCAAAGGACATCGGGATGACATGAAATTGCCTCGTAGAGTTTCTCGGAAGGAGCTGTTTTGACAATCGATACGCCGAGAGAAATCAGTTCATTTTCCATTGTTGTTGAAATTCTTCTATCGGCAAGAGCAAGGGAAACAGGACCGTTCGGAATGAACGGATGTTTCAGAAAGTGTGAATGTTTAATAATTTCTTTTCTCATAGCTCTCTTTGATTGTTTAAAAAACATCAAGGATGGTTATTATACGAGAAAATTGGAGGGAGGCAAATCGGACCGTCGTAATTGCTCTGTCTTACATTGAGTGCCGTGCATCAAAAAGAAGATGCGTCTTAAAAGGATAAGGCTGAATGTTTGATATAATTGTCAAAAGTAATGATGATAATTTAAACAATTATTGAAATTTTCGACTTGTTAAGTAATATTGTAGTTGTTTAAATTACTGGGGACAGGAGCATATGGACGAGCCCATACTGATAATACACTCTTTCGGTGCGCTATTCGGGCTTTTTCTTTCCGTTGTCATTTTCTTCAAGAGGGAAAACTCATACGCGAATCGTCTGCTTTCCCTCACTATTCTTGTTCTCTCCACCATTCTCTGGGGTCTCTTTTTCAAGGAGAAGGGGACTGTAACATTTTTTCGCTATCTCGTAGGGCCGCTAACTTATCTATACTGGCCGCTTTTTTACCTGTACGTTTCCGTAACGACGAGGACATTGAATCGAATCGGAAAGAGGGATTTTATCCACTTTATTCCAGCGGTCCTTGCACTGCTTTACTATGTTTCGGCATATCTGTTTTTTCCCGACGATGGAGTTTTTTACATCACCAGCAGTGGAATTGAAACCGATTACCGGTCTTTTTCCGGCGGTTTGAGCGGATTGATCAAGCTGATTTACGGGTGGATCTATCTTTTCTCAATGTTCAAAATTATCAAATCATACAGACGGAAGATTGAAGAGTACTTTTCAAGGATCGAGAGAATAAATCTTCTCTGGCTCTCTACTCTGGTATCCATATATCTCGCTGTCTGGTCTTTGGGTACTCTCGTGGCACCTCTCTATATTGCCGGATTGGATTTTCCTGCCTGGTTTACCACCGGGATGATGCATCTTAACGCCACTTTCATGACAGGTTGGATCTGCGCAATCGGCTATTTTGTCATAAACCAGCCCGATATATTCAAGGAAACCGACATGATGGCCAGGGCAATGTCCGACAGCGCTCCGGTTGCAGGAGGAGTGGAAGATTCAATAGCGGAGAAATTGACAGCCTTCATGGAGAGTTCCAAACCCTTTTTCGATTGCGATCTCAATCTCTCGCTTCTTGCCGAGAAGCTGGATATTCAGCCATACCTTCTTTCCAGAGTGATCAATTCTCATTTTGAGCAGAACTTTTACGGTTTCATCAACGGTTACCGAGTCGATGCGGTCAAGGAGAGGCTTAAAGATCCGGATGAGACTGAAAATCTTCTATCCATAGCATTCGATTGCGGTTTCAGGTCAAAAAGCGGGTTCAACTCTATTTTCCGGAAGGTAACCGGAATGTCACCAACCGAATATCGAATAAAGGCAAGTTCCTCTACGAAATAGATGACTTTATCAACGCAATCATAAATTCCTTCATAAATTTTTCATAAGAGCGCAGATAGAGAAACTGAAACTTTTTTCTATTTTCGAAAAAGCGGATGTCGTATTTTTCAATTATACCTGGGCCTGAAACAAGGAACTCAGATCGAAAAATGGTAAAAATGGCGCGGGAAGGAAAAAATATTTTCCAAATTACCTAGGTCGAATTAATTGGTGTAACACTTTGAATTGTCATCATAAAAAAGATTGTCCTAGCAATGTAGGACGCTTCTGTACGCTAATTTTCAACTTCTTTTTACTCAAGGCGCAACTTTTCCTGCGGGATGCTAAGCTCAAAATGTTTAGTGTAACTGCATAGGAGAAAAAAAGATGAAAAGAAAGTTAACTTTTTTCATTGTTCTTTTTTTGATGGTACTCGTCGGATGTAATGACAGTTCATCAAAAAAAACAGAAAGTGATCAGGACACTCTTGTTGATGTTGACGCAACATCAGATAAGGATCCCGTTGTAGATGACAATGACCCTGTTGTGGACGACAAGGATCCAGTTGTGGACGACAAGGATCCAGTTGTAGATGACAAGGATCCGGTTGTCGACGATGAAGATCCGGTAGTTGATAAAGATGAGGAGTCCGTTGATGATGATCAGGATGAATTTGTTCCAGCCGACGTCGCTACCCTCAAAACTCTTTCACTCAAGGGAATCGATCTCACTCCTGCTTTCGGTGCCGATGTTTTCGACTATGCGGCTACAGTTGCATCAGAGGTTGAAACAGCTGAATTGAATGCCGTAGCCACAGAGGAACATGCTGCAGTTGAGATAGATGGAGTAAAATCCGAAGAGCTTGAGGCCAAGAAAGTTGTTCAGCTTAAACCTGCCGGCGAAAACACGATAATAAAGGTAAAGGTAACAGCTCAGGATACTACTACGACAAAGACCTATACAATAACCGTTACCCGTCCGGCCATCGATCTGTGTAAAGATGTGACATGTTCGGGGCATGGAGAGTGCCGGGTTAAGGAAGGTGTCGCCGAGTGCGTCTGTGAAAACGGCTACTACAACAACTCTTCGGACAATCTTACATGTGTAACCGATTGTGATGTCATCAATATCGGAGAGCTTGAAGGTAGTGAATCAGGAAACTACAAGGCCGCCTACACTCCGAATACGGGAAATTCGGATAAGAAAGATATTTTCTCACTCGATCTTACCGGTGCGAGCGATATGAAAAAAGAACATGTTCTCGATATCACTAATGCGGATGATGCCATTTCGGGAGACATTCCAGTGAGAATCAGGATATACGAAGACGGTTACGGCGGAACACAGTTCCTCGCTGCAAAAGGTGTTGTGAGTGTTGAAGAAGCCGAGTTCAACAGCGAAGGAAAGGTAGCGGGAAAATCGAAAGGTGTCATGAACAGCGTCCTGATGAAGGAACTTGAATTCAATGACGATTACGATCTGGTTTTCAAGGCGAACGGTAGGTGTCTCGTTTTCACAGGAGCAAAATGGAATACAATGCCGCAGACATGCAGCTCCGCCGTAAATGAATCGACCGAGTGTTTCCAGAGTTTTTCTCCCGCATGCGACGAAACTTCAAGCAAGTGTGTCGAATGTACTGCGGATAGCTACTGCGACGGTATGACTCCGGCCTGTGATCTTGAAAAGAAGGCGTGCGTTGCGTGCAACAGGGAGACAGAGGCTTCAAACTGTACCGATCCGGGTTACTCGGTTTGCGGTGCCGATCATACATGTGTGCAGTGCAGAGATGATTCAACCTGCAGCGGGGACTCTCCCTTCTGTAAGAGTGATTCGGGCAGCTGTGTTCAGTGTAAATCCGACGATCACTGTAAAGACAACAGCGAGGGCAAAAACGTCTGCAGCCCGTTCATGAACAGATGTGTCGAATGTACGGACAACTCGCACTGTGCGGAAGGAAAGGCCTGTATGCCTTGGGGCGTGTGTAATTAATAATCCGAGGGGAATGAAAATGAAATATTTTTATACGCTGACTCTTTTTCTGCTCGCTGCAGTGATTTCCTGCGGCGGTGACAAGAGTTCGAATCAAAAAACCGATACGGACAATGAAATTGCCGATCATGATGTCACTGACGACAATGAGAATGATAAGGAGGAGAAGCCGGTAAACGATGATGACAAGGTCGAACCGGTTGATCCAGTCGCCAAGAACAGCTGCAAAGACAATCCTGAGGCGATAACGGCATCCGGAACATTCAGCTTCGATACGAATAAAGCCGGATTTTCAGACAGTTTCGACGCCGTCTGTTCCTCCTACCAGAACGGATTCGATGCCGTCTACAAACTGGTTCTCAAAGAGGACTCAATTGTCGAGATAGACATCACAGAAGGTCCGAATGACGATACGACTCTTTTTGTCGGCACAACCTGCGGCAAAGCTGAGTCCGGCTGTAACGATGACAAAGCTGAAGACGATTTTAAAAGCCGTGTAAGACTGAGTCTCAAGAAAGGGGAGTACTTTGTCCACCTCGATTCCATTTCCCAGAAAAATGACGAGGATGCCAAAGGAAAATTCACTTTCACAGTGGATATAAAAAAGGACAGTTGCAGTCCAAATCCATGCGGTGATCCGAACAAAAGCGTATGCACCGACGTCGACGGTGTGGCAAAGTGCTCATGTGACGCGGGATTCAGTGAAGATAAGGGAAGCTGTGTGCCTGCAAGCTGCGAGAAGGTGACTCTCAAGGAATTCGGGAAAGTAGGGGACAACGGTCTCGGATACGATCTCTATTCCCGTCTCAACGAAAATATCGGCGGAGATAAGGGAATGGATGCTCTTCTTATTCGATTTTTCGGTCCACAGGAGCTTAAAACATACGATCTCGGTGAGGGAGTGAACAAAAATATCTCTACGTCGCCCCAATGGGTGATGTTGAGGGAAGATCTTGATGATGAGGGAAATTCAGAAAGAACCTACTGGCCTGTTTCGGGATCGATAACTCTTGAAGAAGCCGAATTTACGGATAAAAAGTATCTTACCGAAAATTCCATGGGAAATATCAAGAATGTAAAGCTCGTCGAAGTCGATTACGTCAACGACGGCAGTTACGAAACAAGATTCAAATCGAACGGAAAGTGCATCGAAATCGTATCCGGCAAGTGGGACACCTACTGCCGACCGAGTTGCGAACTTGAGAACGGAACTCCGAAAATGTGCGGATCCGACGGATGCGGCGGAATTTGCGGGGAAAAGGATGCCTGCGGCGGAATCGATGAGCAGTGCAACGCCGAAGGTACGGCATGCGAACCCTACAGCTGCACAAAACTCAATATCGAAAAGATCGGCTTTGTCGATGTGGCAAAGCCATCCTATGAAGGCGTTTTCAAGCCGCTTCTCGGAGATGAGGCCGTTGACGACAAGATGGTGCTTGCGCTGAACTCCGCTACAGCCGTCGGCGACCACAATCTCGGAGAAGGAGATAACAAACAGCTCAACTCATGTAGCGAATGTCTCGTCATCATGGAGGATTTCAAGGATTCTCCAGTCGGAATGAAATATGGAGCCTTCTTCTTTCAGCAGAAGGGAACGTTGAACATCAGCGAAATCAAGGAGAATCCGGATAACGATCTCAAGGGTCAATCAAGAGGTACACTTAAAAATGTTCGTCTCGTGGAGGTGAACGTCGATCATTCAAAGAACATCGTACACCAGGTTCAGGGAGCCATATGTCTTGAGATCGACAACGCATCCTGGGACACATTCTGCATTCCGAACTGTAATACGGAGGATGGAAGCAAGAAAATCTGCGGAACCGACGGATGCGGGGGAACATGCGGAAGCTGCAGCGACGACAGTTGGTGCAGCGACGATCAGCTTTCATGTGAACCGAGAACATGTACGAAGCTTACGGTTTCCGAAGTCAAACACGAAAGATCGGGTACGAGTAACAAGTACACAGCGGTTGTTTCTCCAAATATTGATGATGTTAATCTTCCGGATACATTGAGAATTCGCTTTGGTTGGCACGGTGCCGGGAATGTTTCCGCAGAGATGGTCGGAACATTTGATCTAGGGTCCGAATTCAACAAGTTGAATCGCGGTGCCGAACAGAGCGTCTGGCTCACAAGCGACAACCCGCCCGCCCCCTTTAAAAGAGAGTTTCTCAGTGAATCCGGAACAATGGTGATCGAAAAAATCGTTGCGCCGGACGATCCGACATCCGAAGACCCGAAAGGATCTAAAGGAAAGATCGAGAACCTTGTTCTGGTGGAAGTGAAAGGCTTTGCCGGCACAAAGGTAGAGCGCGGAGACTGCTACGTAATCGATTCGATTTCATGGGACTCCCTGCCGGAGGAGAAGTAACCTTGACTCGAAGCGTAATAATGTACCTGACTCTCCTGATTGCGGCGGCGGTCATCGCACTCTACATCAACGGAGTCCTCTGAGGACTCCGTTTTTTTTTGTTGAAGAGATTGAAACTTTGGGTATCATGAGGCGGTCTCTCTTTTACGGAAAGAACGGATCTCTCTGAAACTTTTGTTTCAATTTCCGGGAATTCAGTTTCTTCGGGAACCCTGTTTCCCGTTCCCGGACGGTCGCAACTTTCCGTTTTAGATTTGCAGACGGTTCAGATTAATTCGGTTTTATCCGGCGGTTTATGGAGGAGAAAGTATGAAAAAGAATCTTGTCGCTGTTCTTTCGGTTCTTGAAGGCAGACTCTACGATGAGGTGAAGGAGTTCTGGAAACTTTTTGAGGAAAGATACGGTGCCAAATCGGTTCAGATTTTCGAGCATCCCAGCGTAACGCTTCAGGGAGGTTATCTTTCCAATGAAAATCTCGAAGTCTTGAGAGCTAATTTTTCAAGATTCGCGGAAAAAATCAAACCTTTCAATGTTGAAGTTCGCGAAATCGGAAGAAACGACTCGGATATGATCTACTTCAAAGTTGAAAAAGACGAGGAGTTCAGCGCCGTAAATGCAATCGTAAACACCTTTCTCAATATTTTCTGCGATGAACTCATTGAAGAGTATCTTCCCGAAAACTGGAATCCAATAATTCCCCTCGCCATGAACGATATGGAAGAGCATTCAATCGAAAGAGCTTGGAATTTTTACGAAGATGTAAAATTTCAATACGTCCAGGGAATTCACAACTTATACCTCATCCGTTTCGAAGAGGACGGCAACATCACAGTTCTCGAAAAAGCCAAACTGGGCGAGTAGAAATTAATCGCTTCATTGAAAAAGACCTCACTTGTTGCGAAATTGGTGGGATCGTCCCAAAATCGTCGATAAACGACATCGCCTGGATAAAAAACACAAGCATCGCCGATCAATCACCGTAGGGGTCGGCCTGGGTGTAGACCCGATCCCCAAGCCCCCTGAAAACGGCAGAAATTCAGAAACCTGCAAAAACTTTCCCACCCGAATCAGCTCCTGAATTCATCATGATAAAAATATCCTGCTCGATCCATCCGTTAAATTCCACTGAAAACAAATATCCTGACTCTCTCAGCTGCTGAATTCGATAAATTAAAAATATCGAGACTGAAACAACGGCTGATGTGAGCAGACTAAATTTTTTGAAACCGTTTCAGCGGCTAAATCGACGACGATTTTTTTTTGAGGTCGAATTGGAAGGGGAATCGGAATTTTTACATTTGGGAAAATTGTGTGACCATAATGGAAATTAATAATTTCACCGCCTTCGGGGTTACTTGAAAAAGGGGTTGACGGGCATGCCACTTGCTACAATCCTTCCACGCCTTCGGCCCTTGGACAAGGGCGTTTCGACGATTTAAATTATCCCTTAAATCATGGTGATATCGGATGTTTTTTTATTTTGAATATATTTATTTGTTTGAATAACTCCCCCAACCCCTCTTTTAAAAAGAGGGGAGGTTCTCTTGGGAATTCATAACCTGTTCTGTCTCTTCTACATTCCCACCTTTCCATTCTTCAACTCTTCAACTTCCCACAACTTTGGCTGGGGCATACGGCTACAAGGGCACCTTTTTTGAATTTTAAGAATGTCTTTTCCAACCTGTTCTAAAACTTGTTAATTGAATTTGTCACAATATAATAATTTCTTGTAACTATTATTAAGGAGGTTAAAAAATGTCCGATTGTATTTTCTGCAAAATCGCCAACGGTGAAATTCCTTCAAATTTTCTCTACGAGGATGAAAACTTCGTAGTTTTTAAAGATATCAATCCTGTGTATCCCGTTCATCTCCTGATTGTACCCAAAAAGCATTTTGAATCCGTAAATCACTTCGATACAACGGACTCCAACTGGTTTGGATCAATTTTTTCCATCGCAGGAAAGATGGCAAAAGAGATGGGCGTTGACGAGAGCGGTTACAGACTTACGGTAAATACAAACAGCGATGCAGGGCAAATTGTTAAACATTTTCACATGCATATGCTCGCCGGAGAACCGCTTAGGGGACTTTGATCCTATTGATGGCTCCGCTGGATAAGTCCTTGCTCGTTGCGAAATCGGTGTGATCGGCATGAAATCGTTTAAAGTTCATCGAATAGTGACAGCATATCAGATTTTCGTTCGTTAAAAATCGGTCAGGCAGAAACAGACACTTCAAAAGTTCATCCCGACAGATCCGGAATTTTCTAAACAGCTTAAGTTTCCGAATTCATAATGGATATTTTGCCGATGTGGCTAGATAAAAAGAGTTCTCAGGAATAATTTCGAGTGCTACCATGTTTATGTCTGCGTAGATCATTGATTTCGGAGGTAGATATGAAATCTTCAAGTAAAACTGCAAGAGCACTTGTTCTCGCGACATTTTCAGTTCTTTTATCTTTCACTTCACTTTCAGCTTTACCGCAGGATAGGGATCTTCCTGTAGTTTCAAACGGTGCCATGGCATCAGTTGAGGATATGGGACGACTGCAGTCGGAGATTATTAAGATAAGCGAGGATGCGAAAAAGAGTGTCGCATTCATAAAGACTACAAGAACCTTCAAGGGGAAGCAGTATGTCGATCCCTTTTATGACTTTCTCAGACAGTTCGGATTCGGCGGAAGAATTCCTCAGTTCAATCCGAAGCAGGAGGGACTGGGAACAGGTTTCGTTATCGATGAGGATGAGGGCTACATCGTAACCAACAACCACGTTATCGACGGTGCCGACAAGATAGAGATAACCATCGGTACGAAGAAGTTCCGTGCGAAGACAATAGGAACGGATCCCAAAACCGATATCGGGCTGGTGAAGATTGAGAATTTCAAGAAAGGAGATCTCAAGGAGCTTGAGTTTTCCGATTCGGACAAACTGAAGGTCGGAAGTTTCGCCATCGCCATCGGAAATCCCTTCGGACTTTCACATACCGTCACCTTCGGAATCGTGAGTGCAACCGGCAGGGAGGGAATGAACGTGACCGAGTACGAAAACTTCATCCAGACAGATGCCGCAATAAATCCGGGCAATTCCGGCGGTCCTCTCATCAACATTGATGGGAAGGTGATAGGAATGAACACCGCCATATTCTCCAAATCGGGCGGTTACATGGGAATCGGATTCGCAGTTCCGGCCAACATGATTAAGTCGGTAGTTGCCCAGCTTAAAAAGGGCGGAAAGGTAGTTCGAGCACAGATGGGAGTTTTCCCGCAGACACTGACTGACGCTCTCAAGAGCCATCTCGGAATCAATAAAAATGTCGAGGGAGTTCTTATCGCCTCAGTCGCCAAGGGAAGCCCGGCGGAGAAGGCCGGAATCCGCTCCGGAGATGTAATCACCAACTTCAACAACCGCAAGGTTGGATCGGTAGCCCAGCTTCGTCGTGCCGTAGGATTCAGCGGTTTTGATAAGAAGATTCCCGTGGAAATCATCAGGGATGGAAATAGCAAAAAGCTCACAATTGTTCTCAAGAAGGATGCCGACTTCCAGTTTGGTGCAACAAACGGCAGCTACTACTCCAAGGAGTTCGGATTCTCCGTAGTTAAGAAAGAGGAGCAGGTAGTCGTTGAAAAGATCGATAACAACTCCCTTGCAGCAATGAGCGGACTAATGCCCGGAGATGTTATCCACATGGTCAATAAAAGACGAATCCGTTCGGTAACGGATTTTGCTAAAATGACTAAAAAATCCAAATCAATCCTCCTTCTCATAGAAAGAAAGGGAAGAGAATTCTATGTGGTAATAAATAGATAAGATACTCATCAATCACCTTAAGGGGGCGTCTTCGGGCGCCCCTTTTTTTGAGTGAGATGGCGAGAATTAGTAGCCAGGAAACAGATCATCGTCCATAAACTTCGTCACGAACTTTCAAAAAGAAAATTTGTTTTGCTGTAATAATCTTTTTTACTATCATTGGATTGAGATGAGTATTCATTTTTTGGGAAACGGAGGTGAAAATGTCTTTTTTAAAATGGACTGAAGATCTTGAAACATCAATTCCTGCAATTGATCGTGAGCACAAAAAGCTTGTGGGCCTCATAAACGAACTTTACGAAGCCATGAGAGAAGGGAAGGGTAACGAAATGCTCGGTTCCATCATAGGAAATCTCTCAAGGTACACGGTGACGCATTTCAAGAACGAGGAGAAGATCTTTGAGAAGTTCGGTTATCCTCAGGCGGACAATCACATAAGATTGCACCAGCTGTTTGTAAAAAAGGTGGCTGACTTTGAAGAGAAGTTCAACTCAAATAAACTTTCTCTCACTCTCGAAGTTCTCGATTTCCTCAAAACATGGCTTGCGGATCACATTAAGGGTGCGGATCAGAGCTACGCAAAATATCTAAAGGCAAATAATATTATCTAGTGAAAATTACACACCCAGCCCTTTATTGAAATTCGTGCCTATCCGATAAAAGATATGAAATCCATATGATCGTTATCATTTTATCAAATGAAAAAATATGGTTTTTTGAAATCAAACCCGAAAAGGATTGTTCAAGGAATTCTGTCTAATTATTTTGCGTCGAATTTCATGATTTTTGATTTACATGAGCCGGAAAAACAATCCTCAAAGGCCAACAGGCACGTTTCCGTCGGCACAAAGTTAAATAGATTGGAAGAGTTTGTTTTTACTGGTTTTTCCAAATCCTTAAGTATCCCATCAAAGTACTCAAGATTAATTTGATTGAATCCTTCATGTGAATTCACGAAGGCTATTAGATGATTGTCAAGCGACAAACCCGAAGTGGAAATCATCTCCTTCGTGAGATGTCAGACAAGCTGCCTTTCCGCCAGATTTTTGAAGAATCCGTCTCTGGAGATAAGATCATCGTATTTTCCTGATTCGACAACTCTCCCGTTGTCCAACACATATATTGTGTCGGCATTTCTCACTGTCGAAAGCCTGTGAGCGATTACGATTTTTGTGGCTTCAAGAGATCTGATATTTTCCATGATCAAGTTCTGGGTTGAGTTGTCGATTGAACTTGTCGCTTCATCAAAAAAGAGAACCGAAGGATTGTTCAGAAGTGCTCTGGCGATAAGAATTCTCTGTTTCTGTCCTGTGGAAATCGTACTGGAATCCTCGCTAATTACTGTGTGTGCCTGCATGGGCATTTCCAGGATGTCTTTTTCTATTCCAGCCGTTTTAGCTGCAGCCATTACCTCGTCATATGTCTTTTCAGCTCCGGCGCATATGTTGGAAAAAATAGAATCTTTTACGATTTTGCCATCCTGGAGTACAACTCCGAAGTGCTTTCTGAGTGACCTTATGTCCAGATCTCTCATATCGTGGTTGTCATAGAAAATTGAGCCGACCGTACATGATTCGAAACCGAGCATTAATCTGAACAGTGTTGATTTACCGCTTCCTGTGGGGCCGACAATTGCTACGAAGGATCCCTTTTCTATTTTGATGTTGACGTTGGAGAGTGCGGGGAAAATTTCGTTATCGTATTTAAAAGAGAGGTTCGTTATCTCTATATTTCCGTCAATTCGGCCTGGCTTCTTTTTGTCTCCCGATGCTTCGGGAAGCTCTTTCATGATCGGAAGAAGCCTCTCGTAGACTGGAAAGATATTAAAAACGGAAATTATTGAAGTGAATATGGATATTGTTGAGGAAAGAAATATGGAAAATGCAGTGTTGAACGCAATAAACTCACCTGTGCTGAGAGAAATATTTTCATAGAAGATGATGATGGCAAAGAGCCCTGTTGTAATAATTATGTTGTATGATGAAGAGAAGACGTTCAGGTAGGTTGATATCAATCCCGATCGGAAGGATTCTTTCCTCATTTCCGCATACTTTTTTGCCCAGAGGCTGAAAAAGCGCCCTTCTCCGCTGTTTTGTTTTATCTTCACTATTCCGTTTATGACCTGCAGAAGTAATCCGGAAATTTCCCCGTTCAGTTTCATGTATCTTCTTGAATGCTTCAGCAAAAAGTAGTAGGCGATAAGATTAACCGTTACAAAAAGCATTGCAGACGTTATGCCGTAAAGGGCAAGAGTACCGCTGTACATGAAAAGAAGAATTATATTCGTTAGGGAGAAAATGCCGGAAACCAGGGTGTCGACTGCCACGTTTGAAAGAAGATGAATAATGGTTTCCATACTGTTGCTTCTGTCCGCAAGATCCCCGACGGTAAATTTTTTAAAGAAATTTATAGGCAGACGAACAAGGTGATGAATAATCGCAGTCTGGATATTTATAGCGAATTTTCCTTTCAGTCTAATAAAGGACGTAGCCCTCACTAGTTGAAAGATTGAGGATGAAACATTGACTGCAAGTATTGCGGCAATGATATTTAAAATCTGCAGCTTTTCAAAACTGGGAATTACTGTGTCGAAAAGTACTCCGGTGAGATAAGGGAACAGCATTCCAAGGACACTTCCGAAAAGTCCGATGTTGATGATAAACAGAAGTTCCTTGAGATCGTATTTACTGAAAGTTGTCCTGAAAAGGTCTGCAAATCCTATTTTCCGATTGTTTTCAAATAGTTTGTAGAAGTAGTAACCGAAATCCTTCAGCTCTGCTGCTGTTTGAGAATCGATTTTTACTGTTTCGTCGGTTTTTAAGTTTTTCAGAAAGTGCCTGTTCTTCTCAAAAAAAACGGCAACAGGAGTGTTGTCGGAAAGGAAGCCCAGGAATGTGCCACAATCTCTCTTGTGCCAGTTTTGAGCAAGTTTTATTTTTCTGGTATAGAGGTTGGATGTTTCCGCAATTTCCTTTATCTTTTCCCTGATGTCAAGGGATTTTTCTTCAAATGATACATAGGTGAATTTTATATCTGAAAACTGTTCAATAAACTTGAGGGTATTGAAGAGTAAATCCGAAGAGAAGGATTGAAAACTGCCGACCGCTTTTGATTTAATGACACCGGCCAAAGAGGTGTACGCCTCATTGAGCATCATTTCTTCGGATTCATTCTGCTGTTTTAATTTCTCTTGCATAGTATCCATTGAGGCTAATCAAATTACTGTGTTTTCCTCTTTCAATAATATTTCCACTATCCAGTACGATGATTTCGTTGCAATCCCTTATTGTACTTAACCTGTGGGCTATTATAACGAGGCTGATATTTCTCTTTTCAATGTTGTTCATAATTTCCTTTTCCGTAGCCGGATCAAGAGCGCTTGTCGCTTCGTCAAGAATGAGCATTGAAGGATTTTTTGCAAGAGCGCGGGCAATTTCCATTCTCTGTTTTTCTCCACCGCTGAAATTTTTTCCACCCTCTTCGACAATATGGTTGTAGTTTCCGCTCTTTTTTGTAATTACATCGTGAATACATGCATCTTTACATGCTTTTACGATGTCACTGTCCGAAACAGTCCTGTCCCACATCGAGATGTTCTCCTTGACCGTTCCTGAAAAAAGGGTGGGGGGCTGATCAACGACGGCAACAGCGTTTCTCAGAAGTTTTCCGGGAATATTTTTTATGGATCTGGAATTAAAAAGAATATCTCCACCCCACGGAGAGTACAGTCCGGAAATCAGTTTAGCGACGGTTGATTTTCCGCTTCCCGATCTTCCAATTATCGCTATGCTTTTTCTTTCAGGAAGAGAAAAACTGAGATTGCTGAAAAGCGGTGCTGAATTTTCGTTGTATCCGAAAGTCACATTTGAAAATTCAAGAGATGTGAATTTTATATATTCGTTAAATTCAATTTCCGATTTATCATAACTTTTATCAACTGGATACTTCAGAATATCCTCAACCCTCTTAATATTTCCGTTCATCTCCTGAATCTGTCCGCCCATGGCAAGAAGTGAGTTGACTGGCTGGTAGAAGCTTCCCATTATTGCCTGAAATGCCACAAGCATTCCCATTGTGATGTTGCCTTCAATAATCTCAAAACTTCCCAAAAGAAGTATTACGACATTGTTTACATTGAACAGTATTTGAGGAAAGAACATCAATACACTGGTATAAAAATTTAAGCTTTGCTCATTATTTATTGAGTTTGCGTGGGCCGAACTGTAACGGTCGACCAGATCATTCTCATTTCCCGCGGATTTCAAGGATTCAATTGCGGAAAGACCGGAGGATGTTATACCGATGAGTTTTCCTCTTTCCTGCATATATTGAAGTTTCCTGGATTTTATTTTTCCGGAGAAGTGGTAGAGAATTATAAAGTTTACGAATGTTAAAGAAATGGACGTAACGGCAAGTTTCGAACTGTAGGCAAACATTACGGCGGCATAAAAAGCAATAGTGAAAAGACTCAGAAGTGATCTTGAAAGGTTGTTTGCCAGAAATGCTGAAATTTCATTGTTTACTGCAACCCTGCTGCCCAGTTCACCGGAATAGCGCTGTGAAAAGAATTGAACCGGCAGATGGAGAATGTGGCGGATAAGATGTGAAGAAGACTTTATGGAGAGCTTTTCCTGAAATCGGAGAAGGAAATACTGTTGCAGCCAGGTTATAGTTCCATTAAGAAATGCAGTTGAAAGCATCCCGAATATCAGGGGGATAGACCAGAAAAGCCCCATCTGTCCGATCAAGATGTCGTCGACGAAAATCTTGGAGAATGCGGGAATAATTATGCCCGGGAATACCAGGAACAGTCCGGTCATGACAAAAAAGACCACAGCCTTCCTGCTACCGTTGATCCAGTGGGACATCATGGTGAATATGGATGTTTCCCTGCCGGATTTTTTAAAATTTAGCGAAGGTTCGAAGGCAAGCAGTACCCCCGTAAATCTTTTACCGAATTCATCGGGAGACACCTCTCTTCTTCCTGAGGCGGGATCATTTATGTAGAAAGTGTTGTTCCTGAATCCTTCAATGACAACAAAATGGTTGAATCCCCAATATATTATCGAAGGAAAAAAATCGTCCTCCATCAAATCCTCAACGGTAAGTTGAAGCCCCTTAAAATCAAGACCGTATTTCTGTGCTGCATTGGCAATGTTGGCAGCGCTGCTGCCGTCACGGGTAACACCGCATGCCACCCTCAGTTCCTCAAGCGGAATGTGCTTGCCGTGGAAGGCCAGGATAATTCCAAGGGAAGCCGCACCGCATTCGACAGATTCCATCTGAAGAATAACAGGCGTCTTGAAAAGATAGCTTTTTCTTTTCTTGAACATAATTAATCCGGGAAAATCTTTTTAAAGTAGGGGAGCAGCAGAGTGATGGGAGCCTGTTTTTTCACAGTAATCAGCCCTGTGCAGTAGGTCCCGCTATTAAGGTCGATATTTTCGGATTTTTCATTGGACCATCGATATTTACCGTTGCCCTTATTCGAAAGTTTAGCTTTTATCTCAAATAGTGCCCCTGTTCGTGAGAGTGTCTCAACAATTTTTCCGTTCCTGAGAGTCCTTTCCATTTTTTCCTTTGAAACAGGCAAAGAGGAAACCGATTCGACCGATCCGTAGATGAAACCGTCCTCCTCTCTCTTTATAGTTGAAGGGGTAAGCTGGATTTCCATCCCCGAGAGAATCTTTTTTCCATCAGCAACGGGAACATAGAGATAGGCCGAGAGAGGTTCGTTTTCCTGCTTCACGGATTCGATTGTTACGACAGCTTCCCCCTCATGAACAAAGTCTCCCTTCTTGATCTTTATTTCAACGGCAATACCGCTCTTTTTAGCAACAATTTTGGAGCTGGAAAATTTCTGCTGGAGCAGTTCATTGTGATTTCTCTCATTTTCATTAATTTCCTTCTCCAATTGTATCCTCTGCTCTTCAAAATTTTTTCTTGTGCTGTTAGTTGAAATTGAAATCGCTTCAAGGTCGTTTTTTTTCTGGCGAAGAAGATCTTCAAGATCGAGAAGTTTCTGTTTTGTAGCAGTCAACGTTTCCCTGCTTATAAGACCCTTGTTTAGGAGCTGTGTCTCGTTCTCCAAACGCTCTTTTATGTAGTTGATCTTTTTACCTGTAGCTTCTATGGAGAGCAGAATATTTTTTTTCTTACCGGAATAGTTGTTTATCTTCAAATCGAAATCTTTTTTCCCGTATTTCAGGACTTCTTCGTGGTTTTTTTTCAGTTCCGTCAGCTTTTCCTCAATGTTTTTAATTCTTTTTTCTAGTTGAGGCTGTTCGATTTCGGCTATGACATCACCGGAATTAACAAGATCTCCCTTGTTGATAATAACACGCAGCACTTCGCCTCTTCCCGTTGAGTATATTTCCGAAACACCTCCCTTTCTCAAAAGCATTCCGTCGGTAGAAACCTTTTGGGAAATTGTGCCGAAAAAACTCCAGAAGAGAAGGGCAAAGAATAAAACAGACAGGACAGATGCAACAACCCAGCCGAGAGGTGTTACAATCATGATCATGTTGTCAAGCGCTTCATGGTGATTCCGGTTTTGAAGAGCCTCTTCCCTGAATATATTTTTTTTCTTATTTTCCATATATCAAGAATCCGTTGTTGACATCGGTAATTGATTCTACATTAAAAACAAATCTGTCCCTCTCTTTTCTAATCAGCATACCGGATTCGAATTGGAGCTCCGTGAACTTTACAGCAAAGTCCAGCCTGTCCGATATACTCTTAAGTCTCGCCTGCAGTAAAAGGTTTTCAGTATTTAAAATATCAATTACAGTAGAATTTCCAAGTTTAAATTTTTCCTTTTCATTCTCAAGACTTTTATTGTAGAGGGAAATCTCGTTTTTTCGTTCCGCAATCATAGAGGAAAGAAATTTTAACGAATCAATTTTGGAAATGATATTCTTCCTCACCTCCTTCTCGGTTATTGCTTTTTCAATAAGCTGTTTATGATATAGAGCAAGGTTTTCCGCATAGACGCCTTCGGAACGCTTTTTTTCAAAAGAGAAATCGTAGGAAAGAGTTCCGTTTACAGAGTAGGCATACTCGTCAGTATCTTCCGAGAGGTAGTTTTTAAAAGCTTTGGAGGATATGGTCAGATCGAAATTGTCGTTTGTCAGGTCCTGTGAAGTTTTCAATCGGCTTTTGAGTGCCGACAGCTTCTTTTTATCAGCAATTAATAGTCCTCTGTACTCCATTGCGTTTTTTATGAAGTAATCTTTTGTCTTTTCGATATTCAGTTCCTGAAAATCGAAAAAGACAAGAGGTGTGGATGGATTAAAATCGCTGTTTTCAAAATCGATTTCCAGCAGATTCAGAATATCTCTGCGGATATTGTAGGTGGATTTTTGAACTGATTTTTTTGAAAGTTTTATATTCGACAGATTGGCCAGAAATGGAATAATATCCGATTCCGGTTTTTTCTCCAACCTTATGAGTTCCCGAATATCTTCGATCAGCTTCTCTGTCATTTCCTGATTTTCATTGAGAATCCGGAGATGTTCCAAATTCGCAACATAGTTCCAGTACAACGATATCAATTCCACCAATTTTAAAGAGACAAGCTCAAAAGATTCATAAGTTGTCGCCTCGAATTCAATCCTTGAGGCGGTTTCGTATCCCGCCGCTATCGAAGGTCTCCATGAAGTCAATAGAGGCAGCCTTGTGGAGAGTTCGAGAGAAGGTGTCCTGGAGTGAAACTCATCCTCCTGTAAAAAAGTTTGAGAATGAATCATATTAAGTGAACCGTCGAAAAGAATTCCAGAGCGAATAGTCTTAGAAAAACCAACACCATATGAAAGAGAGTTGACGGTAGGGGAGCTGTCTGAAGGATTGTAATCCCGATTTCCCGCAGCTCTGCCGTTCAAAGTGAAATTGTAAATTGACTTTTGCTGGAGATACCTGGCGTAGGTAATCTCCTCTGTTCTTTTTATTGATTTTAGGTGATTGCTGTTTTTTAAAAGGATTGAAACCGAATGGTTAAGTGATAGTCGATTAGAATTTTCATCTGCAAAAAGTATAGAAAAAGATAGAAAAGTGATAATAAAAATAAATTTCATAATACATTTTAATAATGTTGGTCAAATGTCATTATAGTTAACAATATTGTTAATTACAATAATAATCCGTTTTGTGTAACCCAGAAAGATTGTAGCATAGTATTGACTCTGCAAGTTCAAACTAAAATCACACTCCATTTCAAAGTAATAATCATGTTTCAAAGTTTGCCGGAAATGAAAAAACTACCTAAGGCTCTTAAAAATTATCTAAATTTACTTATTTAATTTACACCAAAGTAGGGCACACTTTCGTGAAACAGGGTGGAATAGCGAGAGGTTTACAAGTGAACAATTCTGGGCAATCGTGAAGTACTACACAGTAAGTAGTACAATGACCGGCACTACAGTCTTTTAAATCTTCTAAAGAAAGTTTTTCAAAAGATGTGTTCATGGCTTTAAAATTTTTCATTGTTTTCTCCTTTTTTATAAAAAACTCTTAAAAGAGCCTTAGGTTGATATTTGCTGTCATACGAAATTACTGGTTTCATTTTTGTAAATCACTAATGTTATCGTTGGATTTGCATGTATGTAAAATTTGCTTGAGTTCAATGTCGTCCCCTTGGTTGAGTAGGAAGCACGCAATACGGTACACAATAATTCTTTCCCTGTTTGTAATGATAGAAGATGAATTGTTCATTATTCTAATCATTTAAAAAAACAATGTAATGATTAACAAAAAGCTATTGTGTATTAATAAGTAGGTTGTGTCAATGTTTTTTTGAAAAATTGTGTTGTTTGTTTAATAGATTTAATTCGTAGATGTAGGTTTAGGAATACTAAGAGTGAATAAGCTGGAGTGTCGAAATATATTGAAGAAGATGCTTTAAGGTTTGTTAAATGCAGATAAATATGATTGTTAGGGAAGAGTGTTGGTTTTTGGTGGAGTGAAAATGAAAACAAAATAGAATAAAATATATTTCTGTTGTTTTTGAAATGTTTGGTGTTTTGGGGAGAAGTTGTGTGTGTTGCGATTTGAGATTCTAAGGCTCAGGAAAGATTATTGTGTTAAACAGTGGTGAGTTAGTTTATCCTAAATCTGTTGGTGTGCATGTTAAATAAATGCATCCCAATAGAGGGCATTGATATTTTGTTGGACAAGGCGGAGGTGTTGTTAGTGGTTGGCAAACATAAAAAAAGTCACCTCCGGCATTGCATGTGTCCAGATCATTAAACGAAAGTTTTTCTAAAGACAAATTCATTGATTTAAAGTTTTTCATTTTTTTCTCCAATTTTGGAAGTTATAAAATCTCTTTCCAGAGCCTTAGCTTTAATCTGTGTTTCTTTTGTTTTTGGAAAGTCCCATTTTTCGAATGTTGGAAATTCAGGTGTATGAAAACACTTTTTGGAAATATGAGAAATTCTTAATAGTGATACACTATCAACTATCCTGAGAGGGCTAAAGGTTATTTCCGTTTTTTTAAAGATCACATCGCATAAATGAAAATTGATAGTCAATTGGCTGAAAAATTTCATAACAGTGTTAATAATGTGATATTGTTTCAATTAACATGGATGATGTTGTTTTTGCTGGATTAACATAAGCTGTTCTAGTGTTTCCGGTAAAAAGTGGGTAAATAGTTTCGATTATTATTTTCTACTATGATGAAAAGTCAATGTTTTTTAAGGAATAGTTAATATATTATGTGTGGAAGAGGAAATTGATAAATGTAGTTTAGAATGTTGCTGCTTTGGATGAAGTTGTATACATGCTATAGAACAAACTCAAATAAAAGAACAATTCGATCTTCTTGATTTGTGTCTTGTTGATCGGCTAATGATTTAGATTTTTTTAAGAGGTTGCAAAAGATTGTTTGATTATAAGCTGCAGCTTTCTCATTGCTGATATATTCGATGAATGAATATTTGTTTCTTTTGTTGAACCTAAGGCTCCGGTAGATTAGTTTATAAAGGTTGGCATGATTTCAACTTTAGTTTTTCCGATTAAGATCCTATCATTGTAGGTTTACAAACAAGCCCTATACATTCAAAAAAGGGTACGCATATGCCTAGAACTGCACAGTAGTCTCCCAAGATAACATCATTGCATCCACCTGCATTACAGTTGTTCAATTCTTCAAAAGAAAGTTTTTCAAGAGATGAGTTCATCGCTTTAAAATTTTTCATGATTTTCTCCATTGTCTATTTTTTAAAAACTCTTAACAGAGCCTTAGGTGTTATTTTTGTGGACTTCATGCCAGGTTGCTGATTTCTTTCTCTATAATTTCTGACGTTATTTCAGTGTTTCCGTATTTTTCACTTAGAATAGTTTTTAACGATATAAAGTCCTTTACTGCTTTATTAAAAGTTTTGTAGAAAAATGCACAATAACCATCTTTCTGGTTGTTTCCTTTAACTATGTCTGCTCTGCAACCTCCTCCGCAAAATATCAGGTGCTTGCATTTTTTTTCGTAACAGATTTTGTTTTTAGAAGGGGGCTCTTTCCAGAATTCGATAATGTTCCCTGTGGATTTGATCTCACCTTCATCGTACTTGCCGACGATGTAGTCATCATTGCCGACATACTCCCAGCATTTATAAAGATCTCCAAGTGCATCAAAAAGTAGCATGTTGTAGTTGGCTCCACAGAATCCTGTTTTTAGGGACCCATGATTGTTCCCATCGAATATGTCCATGAATTGATGAAGAATTCCTGATGAGGTAGGTGGAACACAAAATGATTTTTCTCTTAGGAAATTATCCAGCTCGTTAAAAGTAAGTACATCTTTTTGGTGAACATCCTTTGCAGCTTGTATTTTTCCGGGATATGGTTTGATCAATGGATTTTTGTCCCAACCCCTACTTATGAAAAACTTATCTAATTCTTCAAGGTCGGAAATGTTGTCTTTTCCAATATTAACTCTTAATGCTACATTCACTCCATTTCTTGCTGCCATTTCGATATTGTCTGCGATTTTGAAAAAGGTACTTTTTCCATCTGCATGACATCTTGTTTTGTCATGAACATGGGGAGGGCCATCAAGGGATACTTGGATTTTAGAAATGCCATCATCTCCCAAGAGATCTTCGAATAGGTCCAGCTCTACTCCATTTGTTACGGCAGAAACGGTTATGTTGTGCTGTTTGGCTTTTCTTATTATTTTTTCTATGGCATTTTTGGTTTGGCTGAAGAGAGGCTCACCTCCATAAAGTGTTAGAGCTTTAGGTATTTCTTTTTTTATTGCTTTCTCAATAGATTCTATGTTCTTAAGGTAAATATCAAAAGCCTTGTCTATCAGATCGTCGGAAATTGTAGCCACTCTTCTTTTTTTATCCGGGTTTTCAAAACAGTATATGCACCGGAGGTTGCAATTGTAAGTGGGTAGAATTACCATTGAGTATGGAGTATTTTGTAGTTTTATTTCATGAAGTTCATCTATAAATTTGTAGAATTTTTCATATTCCTCCTCTTTTGCCATATCTGTAATATAGCCTCTTTCTTCCATATAGGATAACTCTTCTTCTTCAAATTTATTTAAGTCGTTTTTTAAAATCTTCTCGGCAATAGGAGATGGGACCACATCTATCGCTTTTGTGTATCCATGAACTATGGCGTGTTCTTCATCGTTCAGTTTTACATAAATATTAAATCTACTTGCGTTCAATGTTGCCTCCTGTTTTTGTTTAAGGTTATATTACACATGAATCAAAACTTCTTTGTTGTTGCAATTCCAGCGATAATTGTTGTTGTTTGAGAACTCCAGTTTAAAACCTAATATTTGAAAAGACATGTTCACATTTATCTTGAAGAAAAATTAATTTAAAAGTGCTCAACAAAGCTATTGTGTATTAAAATAAAATATATGTCAATGTTTTCTGTAAATAATATTTTCAGCTATTCGAAAAGAACAATTGATGATTAACATATTTGATGTTAAGAGAATCCTTAAGTTAAAGTCATACTGTTTTGTTGTAAAAGACTGTCAAGAATATCTGTGAAAATAGAATAATGCAGTGGTGGTTGTAGATAAGTGGTTTTCAAAAGGGGAAAGTAGAAAATGATAAAGAAAATGAGCGAGCAATATGAATCAAAATATGTTGTGATTTGGAGATGTGAAAATTAAAGGACTTGGTATTTGAAATAGAAGAGTTATTAAAGTAGTCGTTTGTGTTGATCCCGGAATATGAAAAATTACCTAAGGCTCTAAAAAGTTATCTCAATTTTATTTGTTTAATTTTACACCAAAGTAGGGCACACTTTCGTGAAACAGGGGGGGATTGCTAAAGGATTACAAGTCCACAATGTTGGGCAATCGTGAAGCACAACACAATAATTAGTACAATCTCCTGCATTACAGTTTTTTAAATCTTCGAGGGAAAGTTTTTCAAAACATGTGTTCATTGTTTTCTCCTTTTTAGTTTTTATAAGAACTCTTAAGTGAGCCTTAGGTTGATATTTGTTCTCCTTGAGAGTCAGGTATATACTGAATACAGTAGGGTTCAATGCTGCCTCTCATAGCTGTTAATCATATTCAAATGGTATCAATTAGCGTTTTTAGATTATATGCGATGGTAGAAGATGAATTGTTCATTTTCAATTCAATAAAAAAATAATATAACGATTAACAATAAAGCTATTGTGTGTTAATAAATGGTTTCTGTCAATCTTTTTTATTGCTTTTTTTGAACAATTATGTTGTTCGATCAGTATATATAATTTTGGGATGATAATTCAGTAATACTGCTGGGAGATAGACTAGTGCGTAGAGATATATTGAATAAGATGGTTTAAGGTTTTTTAAATGATGGTAAATTGAACCTTTGGAGAAGGGTGTCGGTTGTTCGGCAGAGAGAAAAAATAAAAACAATTAAGATAAAATGCTTTGCGTTGCTGTGAGAAAATGCGTGCGTTGGAATAAATGAGTTTTCACATTACACGCTACAAAAGGTCTTCATGAAGCAACTAGGGATGGATTTGTAGATACTTCCAAAGAATTGTAAGGGAGGTCTGAAATGTGTGTGGTAAGAGGTGATTTTATATTTTTGACTTTGGGATAAATTCCAGTTAATTTATATAAAATTTCCTGAGAATGGAGAAAGTAATGAAGAGAATGTTGATTTTTCTGTTTGTTTTTTTTATTTCATTGCTTGTTTCAGCGAGTGAGCCGAAGCTGGTAACTGTTCTTTTTACAAATGATACCCACGGGATGGCCTGGGCTTTTCAGGAGCCGGGGGGGGAGCCGATGGGCGGTCTTGCCGCCAGGAAGTCTCTCGTGGATCAGATCCGTCAGGATGTGGAGATGCAGGGCGGTTCACTTCTGCTTCTTTCTGGGGGGAATATCACAATGGGTGATCCGAGAAGCAATATCTGCCGGAATATTCCGCTGGTGAAGGGGATGAATCTTATCGGTTACGATGCGATGTCTGTTGGAAACCATGAGTTTGATCTGGGACTGGATGTTTACAGTGAGATGAAACGGGAAGCCAGGTTTCCTTTTCTCTCCCTCAACATGTTTTCAAAAAGGGGAAAGAAGCTGGGAGAGGGCTTTGTCGAGAAGAAACTTCCCAACGGTTTGAAGGTTGCCCTGATCGGCGTCAGCTCAAAATCTTTCGAATCGATTTCGGCTTCGGGAATCGACGGTTCAATCCGCGTGAAGGATCCGATGCCTCTTTTGAAGAGAACTGTTCCGAAGTTGAGAAAACGTAACGACCTCGTGATTCTTCTCTCCTCCCTAGGTTACTATGAAAACGGCAGCGGTTTCGAGGGTGCCGTCACCGACAGAGAGGTTGCTGAAAAGTTCGGTAAAATCGATCTGATAGTGGGCGGTCATACGAAACACCATCTGGAGAAGCCGGCCGTTGTTAACGGCGTTGAGATAGTGCAGACCGGCGGTTACGGCAAGTGGCTTGGTCGTGTCGATCTCCATGTTCAAAATGGAAAGATCGTTCAGCGGAACTACAAGATTTACAGGATAAAAAAGCGCCGTGAAGACAAGGTGATGCTCTCAATGCTCAAGGGTTTTAAATGCGAATTCTCAAAGAAGAAGATCGGTGAAGTCCTTCTTGATCTTAAGGGTGAGAAGTCTTACGTCAGAAGCCGGGAGGCTGAGATAGGGAATATTATTACTGATGTAATGCGGGAGCGGGGAAGAGCCGATATCTCCTTCATTAACTCAGGTTCGATAAGGGGTGGAATTGCCAGGGGAATTGTGACGGAGAAGGATGTTTACGGAGTTTTTCCCTTCAGCGACACTATGGTTGTAGGGATGATTTCCGGCAGCGAGTTACTCTCTCTTCTGGAGCGATTTGCAGCCCTACCGTCCGGACACGGAGGAAGACTTCAGGTTTCGGGAATGAAGGTTGAGATCTCAGACGGAAACCTCAAAAGCGCGAAGATAGGGGGGAAGCCAGTAGATCCTTCAAGGAAATATAGATTCGCCACAAACTCATACCTTGCGAGGGGAGGGGACGGTTACGGTGTGATGAAGAGGGTTTCGGGGATGCGAGATACGGGCTACAGCGTACCCGCCATTGTTGTGGAGTACCTCAAGATGGAAAAAATATTGAAGAAACCTTCGACAGGTAGAATTTTTTATAAAAAATAGAAAAAAAAGTTTGCATTCGAATTTCAGAAGAGTATATTTTTTCTCGCAGTCGGGATGTGGCGCAGTCTGGTAGCGCACTTCGTTCGGGACGAAGGGGCCGGAGGTTCAAATCCTCTCATCCCGACCATTCTTTTTTTGATTTCCAAATCATCGACTTCCGTTTTTGCCTTTCAGAAGAGATAAGCTTGTATCGGACTTTCCATAGAGCGAGCAGAGGATTTGTTGAGGGTAAATGTCATTTTTAAATGCGGGATCTCTTTGTTTCAATAAATGAGAAATGTTCTGCCCTGAAGGTGTGGAATGTATAAAAGAACGTATCGAGGAAAGCTGGATCTGCAGACCATTCGAATGAACCCATGTTTCGATTTTTTTCACCGAACGAAACCGATAGACTTTACAAAATGGTTCTAAAAGATACAATGAGTTGACGTTGTGGGGTAGATCTAAAGAGTTGGGACTTGAAATTTAAATTTAAGTATCCGAAATCGTTAGGTCGGTCGATATTTAAATATCGTTTTGCATAATACTATCGTGTTTTTGTTTAAAAATTGTGGGATCGTTAGGGATCGGGAGAGGAAGTTGATGAAACCTTGGGGTAAGGTTTTATTCGGGGTGATTGTTGCAGGTCTCGTTGCGTGCAATGAAGAGCCCGAATACTATCCTAATGTCGCCAAACCGGCGGTTAAGGAACAGCAGAAGGAGATTACTCTCAGCCTTCATCTTCCTGAAGATGTGGTGGAAGGGTGCGAGTTTCCGGTGAAAATCGGTGTGGAGGAGGGCCATCTTCTGCAGATCAAAGTACACTACCGTACAAATCACACCAAAAAATGGAAAATAAAGAAACTGAGGCGAGTGGACGGTTTTTATTCGGCCAATATTCCTGGACAGGTAGTCGAAACCGTCGGGGTAGAGCTCTTCTTTACATACAGGCAGGATAGTGGTCCTATTCGCTTTTTCTATGCTACAAGTGACAATCCTGCGCTGTTGACGGTTTCGAAATACGAAGTACAGGAGAAAGAGAATCCTGTAGAGGTTGAAAAAAATCCTGAAGAAAAGGCTGAAAAGAAGAAACCGGTTTACAAACTGCGTACGATTAAACGGTCTGTAAAGATCGGGAAAAAAATTCAAAAGAAGGATACTGATAATATCAATAATATCAAGCCTCAGGAAAAGGCTCCCGGGGTGAAAGAGGCGGAGGAGCCCGTCGAGCCGAAGGAGATTGAGACGACCGCGGAGGCTCCTTCAGAAAAACCGGATATCTCAGGAGAGACCTATCCATCGGTTCCGGTTGTTGCTCTCAAAAAGGATGAGAAGGCTGTAAAAAGCGAACCGGTTGCCAAGACTGGGATGGTGGAGAAAGTTTCCGTTCAAATCGAGGTGAGTCCGGAAATTTTCAATGATGCCGCCTATTCCGGTGATGTTGAACGTTTATCCTACTGTTTGAAAAAGGGAATGAATCCGGACACAAGGGACGGAAAGGGACGCATTCCTCTGATAAACGCCTCAAACAGGGGGCATGATGACGTTGTTCGTATGCTTCTGAAAGCGGGAGCCACCGTGGATATCCGTGATGATAAGGGATACACACCTCTGCTAAAGGCTGTAATGAGGAAGAGGATATCAACTGCCCGAATTCTATGGAATTACGGAGCGAATCCTGAAGCTCAAAACAAACAGGGAATATCCCCGATAAGTTACTCCAGAAGACGGGGATTGACAAAGCTTACCGCTTTTCTTGACTCAAGAAAGAGTGTTGCCGAAAAGAAACCTGGAAATGCATTGAACGCAGAAGTGAAATCGGGTGATAGTAAAAAATCGCCTGAGTCGCAGCTTCTAGAAAAAATAAAAAAATTGGGATTGAAGCCCGACGGAGAGAGCCTTGCTCAGTGCGCAAGAAGGGGGTATGTGGATAAACTTAAACTTCTTCTTGATTACGGTGTGAAGCCGGGCTCGAAAGATAAGAAGGGGACGCCTGCTTTGATTCATGCTGTTAATCGAGCCAATCTTGAATCCATCAGGTTGCTGATTGCTCGCGGTGCTGATATCAATACAAGAGACGCCAAGGGGAACACTCCTCTCATAAAGGCGGTGTTTAGAAAGAACGAATCACTTGTAAAATTTCTTATTGCGAAGGGTGCCGACCGTGGCGCGAAAAACTATCGAGGCATGGATGCCGTCACCTATGCTGAGAAGAAGAAACTGCATAAGATTGTGAAACTTTTGAAGTCTTATTGATAGGAGTTTTAGATGAAAAGGAAAGTGGCTACAGCGATTCTGTTTGTAAGCCTGTTTATGGGCTCGCTGATTCTTACAGCCGGGTCGGACAAGGCAAAGGACCTGTTTGTATCCAAGTGCGGACAGTGTCACAAGAAGGGGAAGGCTCCCGAGTTTTCGACGTCCAAATATGCTTCAAAGCAGTGGAAACGTTTCTTTACGAGAAACAAGCACAAGAGAAAGAAAGATATATCCGGAGTTGTTACGAAGGATGAGTTGAAGGTTATTGAGAAGTATTTGATAGATAATGCAGCGGATTCTTCAAAGGGTGAATCTGCCGGGAGGAGAAAATGAAAAAATGTTTGTTGATGCTTATAGTCCTTTGTGCAACTTTTGCATTTGCAGCTGAAAAATCGGAAGAGGGTGACTCCGACGTAGAAAAGCTTAAGAAGCAGCTTGAGCAATACAAAAAGGAGCTTGACGAGCTGAAGACAAGAGTTGACGAAAGCCAAGATGTTCTTGAAGAAAATGAAGAGAGAATCGATGAGGTAGAAACTTCCACACTTGTGGACCGTCTTCAGATGAAGGCCGATTTCAGATTCACCATGAACAACTACTTCTATAAGGATAACTACAAGCTTTCCGACCTGCACGTTAATACTCTCTCCATCGGAACGCATCCGCTCCTAAAGAAGCAGCTGCCTGTAGTTCATACCGTAGGATCCTACGGATTACTCTACAATCCGAAAAAGAATGGCGTTGACGACTCTTCAATTGCCCTTATGAATGTTCGTGGCCGTATCAAGATGACCAGTAACCTTGGAAAGAACATTCAGTTCACATCCTGGCTCACAATGTACAAACAATTTTTTGAATCGAGATGGGGTGCATACAGTGATGTTCAGGTTCCAACATACGATACGTCACGTGGCTACTATCCAGGAGATTCCTCCGTATACATGGAACGTCTTTATATTGACTGGTTTGCAACAGACTGGCTTGCCTTTACCATCGGTCGCGGACCGACTGCGGATGGTATACCATATGGAATCAGAAATGATTCACCCTCTCTCGGTACAGCTCCGGAATCTGCGATCAACGCTCCTGTCGACAGTATCTATATGACTTTCGACTTCGATAAAATTGCTGGATTGAAGGATACCTTCCTTCGATTTGCCGCTATCCCCAGAGTGTATCTCTCTGATGATATTGAAAATAATCTTTTTGTTAACGATCCTGAAATTGGTGAGCAGATGGTTTTTGCCGCTCAAATTGAATCGGTTCTTCCATTTGAAGGATCAAGAGTCAGTCTCTATGGCTACTACACACCGAAGCTTAAAGCTCCGGATGTAGACAGAGGAGAATTCGATGTTCACGGATCGTCAAATCTCGGTTCTTTCATGAGTCTTAACCTTGCAGCTCAGTTTACGAATATGTTCAGTCTTCCTGTTGATATGTATCTATCAGGTACTGTTTCCGGTATCAACACTGTCAAGGCAAAAGAAGATTCCGATCAGGGATACCTCAAGGTAACAATGGATGTTCCTGGTAGCGAACCACTTCACCTCAAGAACCTTACAATTATGGGGGCCAGCAAGGATAAGAATAGAAATCTTGTAGGTTACATGATTTATGGTGGTTTCAGAGTGAAGCTTCCGATCAAGTTTTTTGGTGAAAACGTGAAAATCGGAAGTGATGTAAACTACGGTTCACAGAAGTTCTACGGTTACTTTGTTCCGGATACAACGGGACTCAACCGATTCGGAACACGTGGACTCTTTTCCGAGAGCTATGTGATGCTTCCCATTCACACGAGAGCTCACGTGAAACTCGGATACATCTACAACCACATTGATTATCCCTGGGGGCACGTTTTTACAGAAGGTTATGGAATTCCGAAAATTGATGAAACGATTCACAACGCATATTTTATGCTGAACGCCTACTTCTAGTTCAGACAGCCCCTTGACCTCGCCTTATTCTCTGCGTTTCGCAATCTTTCCCTTGTGAAATTAAACGAATAGTCGGACTGGCCGGAAAAAGGGGGCGGATTTTTATAAAACCTCCCGATCATCATCTTCTATATGAGAATATTGAAGATCGGGAGGCGATTCGAGCCGGATACGGTCACGAGTTTATCCGGCCGTTTATTGGAGAAATAGATGATCAACTCTCTGTTCAGGATGCTGTTTCGGGAATCTCATCCGGGATCCTATTGTGAAAATCGTGAAATGGAAAAGCGCAGACGGAAAGTGATATTAAGATTTTTCACTATTATGGCATCTATTGTGTTTCTTGCTTTTCTGGTTGAGGCTGTAGTTTGCAGTGACACAGCAATTTCCATAGCCCTGATACTCTTTTTCGTTGCCACAAATCTCAATATGTTACTGGCGAGTAGAAAGAAGGAGTGGGCCTCCGGGCTGAAAAGGACAACGATCATTGTCGGACCGATGGCAATTTTTCTCCTTTACGGAAGCGACTCCATATTTCCCGGAATTCTATGGTGTTATCTTTTTCCGCCTGTAGCATTTTTTACCCTCGGATTCAGAAAAGGGATTATCTCCACAGCGCTGTTTTTTACCGGGGCACTGTTTGTGCTTTTCATACACCCTGAAAATGCAGTCGATCCCGTGACCGGCAAAATCTACTTTCAGTTCATAACATCCTTTCTCGCATTAACCACAATGGTGATGGTTTACGAATATTCAACATCCTATTTCCGAAAGCATCTTATTCGACTCTATTTCGATCTTGATAAAATGGCCCGGACCGATGAGCTTACAGGGCTGCTAAACAGACGTGAAATGCAGTCGAGATTTGAGTACGAAGAAAAACGTTCCATGAGAACAGGTGAGAAATTCGCCATAGTAATGGCGGACATCGACTATTTCAAACAGGTAAACGACAACTATGGGCACAATGCCGGTGACTATGTACTCCGGGAAGTTTCGAATATCATGAGACGGATGGTCAGACGAAGTGATGTAGTAGCGCGTTGGGGAGGTGAGGAATTCATTCTGCTGCTTCCTCGAACTGGACTAAGGGGAGCCCGCATCGTGTCTGAAAAGATTCGAAGAGAGATTGAAATTCACAAATTCCTGTACGAAGGAAAAGATATGTCTGTGACCATGAGTTTAGGCATGGAGGTATACGAAGGTGAGGCATCCATAGACGACACAATAAAGCTCGCCGATCAGTTTCTCTACATCGCCAAGCAGAGGGGACGAAACCGTGTCGTAGACAAGGAGACTTCGGAAGAGACTATGCTCTCTGACGAGATCAGGGAACTCCTGGAAAAACTATAGGGTCGATTCGTTCTGTTGGATAATTTCCTTTTATTCGGTATTCACAGCCCTGACAAGATAGCTTAGAAGGTATCCTTCGAGCATTTCAAGAGCTTTGCTGAAGGATTTGTTGCCAGGGATTATGATATCGGCGTTTCTCTTGGTCGGTTCAACGAAGCTGTGATGCATCGGCTTTACCGTGTTCATATACTGCTCAAGAACGCTGTTCATTGTAAATCCACGCTCGTTTGTGTCACGTTTCAGTCTTCTGATGAGCCGGATATCCTCGTCTGTATCGACAAATATCCTCAGGTCGGCAATATCTGCGAGCTGATCGTAATGAAGGGCGAATATTCCTTCGAGTATAATGATTTCTGTCGGCCTTTTTAAAAGATGATCTCTCTTTCTTGCGTGTGTTATGAAGTCGTACTGCGGTACGGCTGTTTCCCTGTTTGCAAGAAAGGAACGTATGTCTCTTATCAGTTCCGAGTGATCGATAGCGTTGGGATGATCGAAATTGTAACTTTTGATCTCCTCTTCCGGAAGGTGACTTAAATCCTTGTAGTAGTTGTCCTGTGAGAGAATAGTGACGTCGTTTCCGGCGAAGTTCTCCCTTATCATTTCTGCCAGCATTGTTTTTCCTGCAGCACTTCCTCCTCCGATAAGTATCAGGTGGGGTCTGGCGCATGCGTTGAAGGACGATGTCTCATTCATATCACACCCATACTGCTGTTGATAATAAAAAATAATACAACCAAATGGGAATGCGGGTCAAGACGGTGGTGAAATCAGTACATGGAAATGTACTTTTCCATCTCCCATCCGTGAACCCTTGACGAGTACTCCTCCCACTCCGTGATCTTGGCCCTCACGAACGCTTCCGTAATGTGCTCTCCAAGAGATTTAGAAATTACGGTGTCATGTTTAAGTTGGATTACCGCCTCGAAAATATTTTTAGGTAGAGATTCGATGTGCAGATTCTCTTTTACTGACGAGGACATGTCGAATATATTTCCATTCACAAGGGGAGGGGGATCGGCTTTTTTCTTTATCCCGTCCATTCCGGCTGCAAGGCAGGCTGCGATTGCAAGATATGGATTTGCGCAGGGATCTGGAGCCCGGAACTCAATTCTTGTCTCCTCCCCCCGTTTATCCGGAACCCTTATGAGGGGACTCCGGTTTTTCAGTGACCAGGCAATATTTACTGGAGCCTCGTAACCGGGAAGGAGTCTCTTGTAGGAATTAACGAGTGGATTCGTGACTGCGGCGAGGGCCTTTGCGTGTGCAAGAATTCCGGCAATGTAGTGGAGAGCAGTAGAGCTCAGACCGTGCTCGCCCTCGGGATCGTTAAATGCGTTCACACCCTCTTTGAAAAGTGACTGGTGAAGATGCATTCCCGATCCGTTTATCCCGAAAATCGGTTTCGGAAGGAATGTGGCATGAAGTCCGTAATGTTTCGCAACCTTTCTGACGATGAAGGTAAATGTCGTTATGTTGTCAGCTGTCTTCAGGGCGTTGTCGTACTTGAAATCTATTTCGTGCTGGCCGGGGGCGACCTCGTGGTGGGAAGCTTCGATTTCAAATCCCATTTTTTGGAGCAGCAGAACAATCTCCTTTCGGACGAACTCTCCACGATCCAGGGGAGCCAGATCAAAGTATCCTGCGTTGTCGTGAACGTTTAGAATCGGGGTTCCGTGTTCGTCTGTTTCAAAGAGAAAGAATTCAGGCTCCGGTCCAACAAGCATCTCGAACCCCTTTTCCGCTGCAGCCCGGATGTTCCTCTTAAGTGCAGTCCTCGGACAGCCGTCGAAGGGCTTCCCGTCGGTTGTCAGAACATCGCAGATGACACGGGCTGTTTTTCCTCCGGCCTCATTCCATGGAAATATTGTGAGTGTCTCAAGATCGGGCTGGAGAAGCATGTCGGATTCTTCGATCCTTGAAAATCCGTAGATCGATGAACCGTCGAACATTATTTTTCCTTCCAGCGCCTTTTGAAACTGACTCTCGGGAACTTCGACATTTTTGGGAATTCCCAGAATATCGATGAACTGGAGTCGAAGGTAGCGAATGGAGTCCTTTTTCAGGATCTGGAGGGTTTCTTCGATATTCATTATTTTCTCCGTTGTTTGTGAATAACGCTCTATTCTATTGAAGATTTCTCTATCCAGTCAATTGTAATAAATCTGGATGAAAGGAATGTGTTGACGGCGGTTTTAAGAAGGAAGTAAAATTTCGAAAGGATAGCAATATGACAGGAGGGGAAATATGAAGTGGAAAATAGTGAAGAAAGAGAGCGATTTCAGTCCAGAGACAGACCGAAACGAGTTTGTATCCTTTATTCATCGTTATCTCGACAACTTCACAGATCCCGAGCCGGCAATCGACCGTTCGCTTGATTATGCATTTTCTCACGCGGAAGGTAAGGGTGGTTTTGCACTCGCTCTTTTCGATGAGAATGGCCTTGTAGGTGCCCTTGTGATGAATAAAACCGGGATGGGTGAATACATACCTGAGAATATACTTGTCTATCTTGCCGTCAGGGCTGATCAGAGAGGAAAGGGAATAGGTCGCAGTGTCGTTGATTATGCGCTCGAAATGGTGGATGGCGATGTAGCTCTTCATGTGGAGTACGACAATCCCGCAAAAAGACTCTACGAAAGGATAGGTTTTGTCTCTAAGTATGCAGAAATGAGGTTTATACGATAGAGGTGGTACATGTCTTCACTTCTTGTAAATACCGCAAAAATTGTTGAAAACATCAAAAAGGTTGATGGCTTTCTAAGAGAAAACGGATTTTCATGGACTCTTGTTCTTAAGGTGCTCGGAGGAAACTCCGGTGTGCTGGAAAGTATTCTTAACAGGGATATTGTAAGAAATCTTCACTCCGTAGCTGATTCACGACTTGTAAATCTCAAGCTGATAAAAGATATAAATCCGGATGTTACCACAATGTTTATCAAGCCTACGCCCCTTGATGAGATTGAAGAGATAGTGGATTATGCCGATATATCCCTAAGTACATCGATAGAATCGATAATGGCGATAAACAGGGTCGCGGCGAAGAGGGGAAAGATTCACAGAATAATCATAATGATCGAACTGGGAGAACTTCGGGAGGGAATTCTCCGGGAAAATACGGTCTCATTCTACTCCAAGGTTTTTGAACTTGAACATGTTGAGATTATCGGACTTGGAACAAATCTCGGATGTATGTACGGAGTAGAGCCGACATATGACAAGTTGATGCAACTGTCACTTTACCGAGAACTTATACAGGCAAAGTTCAAAAGGGAGCTTCCCATTGTTTCCGGAGGAAGCTCAATAACGCTGCCGCTTGTTGAAAAGAGGAAAATTCCCCCGAAAATGAACCATTTCAGGGTAGGGGAAGCGGTTTTTCTTGGGACGTCACCTCTGACGAACAGCAGGTTCATGGATCTTAACGAAGATGCATTTACGTTCAGGGGAAGCATAATTGAGCTCAAGAAAAAAACACTATGTCCCGAGGGAAAGTTGTGCGACGGCAACGTAGGGCATGTTTCAAAAAACGGAAGCCAGCATTGCTGGGAACGTCACTACAGGGCTGTAGTCGATTTCGGAATTCTGGATGTAGATGCTTCGGCACTCAAACCACTCGATGAAACGGTCTCCTTTGTCGGTGAAACATCGGACATGTCCGTCTACGATCTGGGAAGCAAGAAAAATGAAATGAAAGTGGGCGACACCATTTCCTTCAGGCCGGACTACATGGGTGTCGCCAGACTGATGGCGTCACGTTATCTCTGTGATGTGAAGCTGACAGGTCAGGAAAAGTAGCCGCTTTTAACTACTTCCTACTTTGTAATCTTGAAAATCATTCCGGAAAAGTAAGCTGTCGGTTTATCTTTGGAATCCGTCTGCCTTAGTGAAATGAAAGGGGATATACTTCCATTTGTATCCTCTGCGCGCATGAAGTATGCATCCTCGGTTTCCCTGTAGCAGTTGAGGCGAATATCGTCTCTGTAAAGATAGTAGGGATATTCTGTTTTACCATCGAAATAGATTGCGGAATTGTCGGGCATATTCCCGTCTGTGGAATGAGAGAGCGGATAAATGCCCAGGCCCTTGAAATCTTTTACGTTGAAAATGATTTTTTCACCTGTCGGATTTCCGATTTCAAAGCCGGTTGATTCCGGTCCCGGAATCTTTACAGAGTGATCTCCGGACCAGAGTAAATTTTCCTCGCTTCTTACAATCATGAAGCTTTCATCGGTTTTGAATGATGATGAAGAAACCGATTTTACGTCGTCGAATGTTGCAGTCGCACGAAGAAAAACTATAGTGGATGGCTCTTTCAAAATAGAGAAATTGTAGTTCCCTTCAAGTTTTGAAGTTTCCCCGTTATACCCGTCATTAACTTTGAACGGGATGGTCATCTCCTTATCGGAAAAGAACTCTATTGTCATCTCGGGAGTTTTACTCCAGGTCCCTTCAATGGAAATCTTCGACGACAAGCGGAAAAAGAGAGGTGATTCGCTGTTTTTTTCAATGGTTATAGCCGGATCCGGCATGTTTGAGGTTTTTGCACTTACTACATTCGATACAAGAGTACTTGGTTCTCCAGCGTAGGTATACTTAGTTATTATGCGTGTGAAGTACTCTTTTGCGGGTGTAAGGTCCTGAAACGAAAAATTTGTGTGCTGATATGTTTTTACCATTCCCGTTCCGAAATCAGGTTGATTCGGAATTTCAAGGACATTCTTAAACTCTTCATCCGAAGAAAGTTGGATGAAAAATTCGGAAATACCTGCCTGATCTCCTTTTTCAACATCCCAAGAAATATCAAATCCAGCTGGAGTAATATTTTCCGGATTATGAAGTGTAACTTTAGATTTTTCAATAAGTTTAATCAAGACAACCTTCGAGACAGTGTCTTCCCCGAAACCGTTTCGCGCCGTCAGGGTTACATTGAAGGATCCTTCGGAGAACGTGATCGTGGGAGATTTTTCGTTTGATGTTGTTCCATTTCCGAAATCCCATGAAAACGATTCTGCATCAAGAGATCTGTTTTCGAATTTACGCGTGTTTTCAGCGATGTAGGAGATGTCGAAAGCAGCTGTGGGAAGGTGTTTATCATCTCCCTCTCCGGTTCCTCCGCAGCCTGATAAGAAAAGAATAACGAACATAAGAGCAACAATTTTTTTCATAAAACCCCCGTAATAAAATGCGGCAGAAAATGACAAAATGGGAAGTCAAATAGAGTTCCCGGATCTGACGGCTGATGATTATAGCAAAATTTATTTTAATTGAAAGGAGAAGGAATGTATTTTATTAGATGTTGCTGAAATTCCTGTTTGTAATCTTTTCGTATTGCCAGAATAAAAGGCTGTAAGTTGACGTTATTGCAGATAAATCCGAAAGAATAGAGCAAATTGAGCGGATAGTTTTTAAAAGATATAAAAGTCGGAGCTTTTCGCCCGAAAGCACTTATTCCACTACCGCGAACTCTCTGGCAAGAAGTTCGAACGGCTCTGGGAGAGCTGTTGTTTCACCGGCTTTTACCTCGACATCCTCAATCGAGAAAGAGTGGAAACCGAACGATTCGATAAGGATGTCATAAACTCCCGGTTCAAGGAAGGCCAGCTTGAAATAGCCATCATCGTCAGCCACCGTACCGCTGTAGGACTCTCTCGATCCATCCACCATGGATGTAACGATAACCTGCTCGGCGTCACCGACAACATCACCGGTGATTGCTCCGGTTGCCTTGTTTTCCACAAGCCTTATGACCGGAGACATGATGTACTCGTCTGTTCCCCTTTTATGGATCGACTTTGCTGCGTCAAAATCTGCAACGAGTTCAGTTGTAACGCCTGCTTCAACCGTGAATGGACGTACAATTTTTACTGCTCTTGAAGGAAGCTTCATTTCGATCTCTTCACCGTTGATCACGACAGTTGCAAGTTTAACGGTGATCCTGATTTGGGTGTACTTTCCTGGAAGAATATTTGCTACGCCCAGCTGTTCGAACTTTCCGTTAGTGAGATCGAGGAGATTGATTTTTGAACAACTTTCATCTGCGTAGCAGTCATTTTCTTCAGCTGATTTGATGGTGATCCACGATCCGTTTCCTTTCGAGAAAACCTCATCCTCGTAGAGAGATTCATCGTCAGGATTTTCGATCATCTTCCAATCATCCTTTTCCGGAGCCTTCCTGAAAGCCGACCTCTCTATATGGTAGCTCTCCTCTTCGTCTTCACCCTCGTAAACAGCTGAGTCGGAATCACAGGATTCTTCAACGCCGTTTTTGTTTTCCTCGGTGTTTTCGGATTCCTCTCCTGCATTTTCCTCCCATTCATTCTCCCCTTCGGAATCACCTTCGCCATCTTCGCCGGATTCGGAAACGCCACCCTTTGCCATGTGCACTTCGACCTTTTCGAAAACAACGTAGACAGCTTCGTACACTTCTTCTGCGGGTGCATCCGTAAGAAGAATTTTTAAGGACCCACTAGTTGAAGCTTCGTCCGAAACGTTGAAATTTGACTCTCCCTCGTCAGAGGAAGGTGTGGTTACATCTTCCAATTCCGTCTTGTCTTCGGGCTCAAGACAGCCCGAAAGACCGAAAACGAAAAATAGAAGAATGCTGAGTGTGAACAATTTTTTCATCTTGTCCTCCTTACTACATGTTAACAAAACAGAGTAGGGAGGTAGCCGGCAGCGTTTTCTCCAAGTGAAAGATCGTTGTCCGAATTCTTTTTGAAAAGACGAACAGCACAACTAAAGCAGAGAAAGATACGCCGATTCTTTTGCTTGCCCAACCACCCACCGATGCAAGTATGTTTACAATTAGATGATATCATACAGGAGGGCTGTTTTCAACTTTCAAATTTTGTTGAAAATTACAACAATCCGTAATGATTGAGGTTAAGAGTGTTGAAGCTGTCTTTGTCGCTCCTCTATTGTTTAAGTTTTCAAAAACAGGAAAATGTAACAAGCATCTTTTTTCGGCAGAGCTGTGCTCTCCGTTTTGAACGATAGTTAGAAGATTTTCCACTTTAAATAATTCCTCGGGGAAGCGGCAGATGATGAAAATATGGCTGTAAATGAGAATCGGTTTTTAAAGGAGTTGTGGCAGAAAAAATATCCCGAAATCAGAACATTGGATTCATTCTTGAATTCTCCGAGTTCTTTTTGTCGCCTTTAGAGGTGTTTGGTTTTCCACTATTCTTTCCTGAAGTGTTTGGGTCTCCTTCCTTTTTCCCTCGGTTCTTGATTTTTATTTCATGAAGCCTCAGAAGAGGGTGAAGCTCGGCCCAGAGATCGGAATTTTTCAGTTTTTCATCGTCAGCCTTTTTCCATCCGTTCTTCTCCCATCCGTCCACCCATTTTCGGTTGATGGCATTCTCAACGAATTCAGATCGGGAGTAGAAAGTTACGGAGCATCTCTCCTTAAGAGCGGAAAGGGCCGCTATCATTGCGGCAAGTTCAATCCTGTGTCCGGTACTCTTTTCAAAACTGGCCGAAAGCTCTTTTGTTTTTCCATGATAGCTGAGTACGACACTGTAGCTTCCCGGTCCGGGGTTTCCTTCACAGGAGACGTTTGTAAAGATTTCCACATGCTTCATTTTTTTCTCCTTCGCCGCTATTACGTTATGTGAGGCTATCCACTAAATATAAAGAATAATTTTTTAATCTTCAAGATGCCCCCGCCGATTCATGGCGAGTGAACTTAAATAGTGTTGCCGGTCTTTTCAACTCGTTGAAATGACCGAGAATAGATGCTTGAAATGTTTTGTCTTGCTGGCAATTCAAAAAAAAATTTTTTCATCTTGATTTTTTATTTGGAAGGGTGTAGATTGGCTGAGCAAAATTTTCTCGCTGTGGGGGTGGAGATGGATGTGATTTATCTTTTTGATATTATTGGAACTTTTACTTTTGCTGTCAGCGGCACTTTGGCGGCATCGGAAAAGCGTTTCGATCTTCTTGGAGCATTTCTTGCTGCGCTTTTAACCGCAGTCGGAGGAGGAACAACGAGGGATGTGCTTCTCGGTTCCACACCGGTTTTCTGGATGCACGATATCAACTACCTTGTCACAATTGTCTGTGCCATGATGTTCTGCTTTGTCTTTCCAAAATATCTTCTGAAGTTGAAGGAGACCCTGTTCTTTTTCGACACAGTCGGAATTGCCGTTTTTACGGTTATCGGAATAAACAAGGCTATGATGTTCAATGTTCATCCGGTTTTTGCAATTATCATGGGCGCGGTTACCGCTGTCATGGGTGGAGTATTCCGCGATATATTCTGTAACGAAGTTCCTCTCATCATGAGAAAGGAGATCTATGGAATAGCCTGCCTTGCCGGGGGTGCCATTTTCTTTTTCCTTAAGATCCTTTATGAGGAAACTGCGCTTATCTACACCATTACGATCCTTGTGATAGCACTCATACGTTTTGTTTCTGTCCGATATAAACTTTCTCTTCCGATAGTTCACGATCTCATTGATCTTCGGAGCAAGTAAATTTTATAGAATCCCAAAAACAGAAAATCCTACCTATCCATACGATTCTCAATTGATACGAGGTTTAGATTCCGGGGTGGCGGATTGCCCGGGAAAATCACGACGGGGCTGGTCGCCGCTTTTATACTTTTCAGTGCAGTTTTCCAATTTCTTTGGAAAAAATCATCACCAAAATGAGTCCAGCCTGAGTAGAGTAACAACAAGGTGCCGGTCGGTCTTTAATTTTCAGGATTTAACGACAAAATTAATTTTGAATAGAATCCTCTTTTCTGTATTCTAATCGTTGAAGGAGGAGGAAAATATGACCATTTCTGTTGTGCCGGCACTTGTCTCTTCGATAAAAAAATTCAAGCCTGATATATCATGGTTCGAAAGAGGTTCCTCGGCCGGAATTCACGGCATGGCTCACACCACGAGGGTTCTCGTCTATGCCCAGGTTCTTGCCCGAATGGCAGAACAGGAGGGACTTCTGGCGGATCGAAAATCTCTAGGTTGGGCTGCTGCACTTCACGATATTAAAAGAATTGACGACGGTTTGAACCGTGATCATGGCTATTTTTCTTCACTATGGGTGAAGGATAATCTGCACAATCTTGATCCTGAAGCCGATGTCGATAAGGTTGCCTACCTCTGTCACTTCCACAGTGTTGATGATGCAGACGCTCCTGAAATGAATCACGATCTTATGATCTTTAAGGATGCTGACGCACTAGACAGATACCGATGGCCCCTGATGGATTTCGGTGGTCCCAAAATGGAGTTCTTCAGGACCGAATCCGCAAAAATTCTTCTTCCGCTGGCGAAGAAACTAACGGAAAGAACGGATCTCATGAGGAAACGCCCTGATTATGCATTTGAAAAGATAATCGATTGCGCCGTCGATCTCAATCTTCTCAGTTATAGATGACGCTGTTGAAAAAATCCTCACTTCTTTCGAAATCCTATTCTTGATTTTGAAAGGCTGACAACTTTGAGAAATTCATTCAGTTACGAACTACCCTTCCAATCGTCAGAATCAGGTCAAGACCAATAATCCGATTATTTCAGCCGCCGCATTCATGAAATTAAAAATATCACCACCGAAATAATGGCTGGCGGGATAAGATTAATTGTTTTGATATGAAATGAGCTGCCAATTTCACAAAGATACGACTAATTTGATCATCCCGAGGGCTGAATCGGCAACGATGCTTTTCTGTGGTTATATTGGAAACTGAAATAGGATTTTTGTATTCATGGAAATTGGTTACCTACAATCCTCGATTGGATCGGTAAAAAGGAAAAATCCGGAGATTACATTGTCCTCGGCGATCGCCCTGCCTGTGATGGAGGTGAACTTGCGTGTCGGTGTTTCAACGGTTCCGGAAACTTGTCCGAGTCCGTCGGTCGCTTTTATTGTCAAGGTTATGAATTCGTCTGAGAATGATAGGTTGCGGAGTGTTTTGCCGTTGAATGGGGATGATTCATAATTTGTGAGGGATAACTCCCTTTTTCCGAACCTGGCGAAACTTCTAGTTCCGTCGGTGTGAAATGTGATGTGGTGAACAGGATCGCTTTTCAGCAGCGAATTCAAATTTTGCGTTTTTGTAAAAGGTTCGGAAAGTGTAGGGGTGAAAAATGAGAGTGCCTCAGATTCTTCACCGTTCGGTTCGCCGGACCAGTTGTTGAGGGTGAAGATTCCAGGGGACATGGTCATTGATAGAAAGGATTTTTTACTTCCCGAAACGGTGTTCAGGGCAAAAAGTGTTTCCGGTTGCTGGAACTGTATTGGAATAACGTTGTTTTCGAAGCTGTTGGCTAAAACGATTCCCCCGAAAAGTTTAAGGGCGGGTTCGCCTTCGATGCCTTGGGAATCGGAGATACTATTTCCGTAAAAGAGATCACCGAAATTGATAAGTGCGATTCCTTCGACATCCCGGAATACACTGTTTTTTATGGATACTTTTCCATCGGATGTTATGTATCCGTTAGTGTTGTGAAATATGGTGTTGTCGATGTCAATTGACGGGCTGAAGTTCTTAATGACAGTATCGAGAATAAGTGAATCGGATATTTTCAGTTTGCCGGAACCTTTTGATGAAAGGTTGCTGGAGGGAATTGTAACATTTTTGAGTGACGAATGGTTTTCCACGGTAATTCCGTCTTCAAGAACGACCGTGCAGTTGGATATAGCACCGTTGTCGAGTAGGAGAGAGCCTTCCTTTCTTATAACTATGGTGGAATCTTCCTCTCCTTTTATTTCACCGTTTGCAACTTGAAGAGATCCCTCCACGATAAGAGTTGTTCCTCTCCTGACCGTCAGAACGTTTTGGACGGAAAGGGAGTCTGTAATCTTTTGGATCGAATTGCCGTTTCCTACTGTAAAGGGCGATTCAACTTTTCCGTTCAGTTCGGCTTCGCTTCCTCTGAAATCGGTTGTCGTCACAAGACGGGAAGGTTTCTGCATTACATCTTCTTCGTCCACTCCGACAATTGCGATGTCAGCCTTTCTTTCCTCTAGATTTATAACCGCGGAAGTCGTATCTGTTGGAATTTCGGCTACCTTGTCAAAAGGTTTGCCGAAATAACGGGCGGCGACGGCCAGCTTTTTTGTTTTGTCGTTTCTTGATGAGAGATGCCACGTTACGAGGGCTTTCTTGTCATTGATATGAATAACTTTGAGAAATTCGGGTGTTACGGCGGCTTTTGAAGTTTTTTCAGGAACTCCTTTTTCAATATAGCACTGTCCGTTGTATTCAATAGCTCCTTCGGGACAGACACTTTCCTGAGTGCATGATAAAATAATCAGGAAAGTCAAAGGGATAAGATGTTTTTTCATAGTCTTCCACAGATAGTTAACTCAGGTTTAAGATTAGGGGAAACAGCCGGACTAGTCAAGGATACTAGACAAGGATACTAGACAAGGATACTAGACAAGGATACTAGACAAGGTCCGAGACCTTATCTCTAAGTTTGGATATTGTCCTGGCTTCAATCTGACGGATACGCTCTTTTGAGACGCTGTAGAGTGCGCCTATCTCTTCAAGAGTCATTGGCTCCTCGGTGAGGAAACGGTTTTGAATAATGAACTGTTCCCGGTCGTTCAGTTCCTCCATGGCGTCTTGAAGAGCTCTCTTCATCTTGGTATCGAGATCTGTCTCAATAAGCTGGGTTTCCGAATCGTCCCTATCCTGGTAGAGGACAAGGGCTCGACTGTTTTCTTCGGACCCGTATGGCGATTCAATGGAAACGTCGGTGGATGATGTCAACACCTTCATGCTTTCTCTCACCATGGAAGGGGAGAGGGAGAGCCTTTTTGCTATTTCGGATACGAGTTCCTCTGTCGAAAGTTCACGCCCGGCTTCATATCCCTGGATATCCTTTATCGTCGAGACAAGATTGAAAAAGAGTTTTCTTTCGTCCTTTGTCTTTCCGAATCGAACTATGGACATCTGGGAGATGATGAACTCCTGGATTTTGGCTTTAATCCACCATGTCGCGTATGTGGTGAACCTTACGCCCTTTTCCAGATCGAATCTCTTGAATGCGGTCATCAGCCCGGTGTTTCCCTCCTGGATCAGATCCGCTGTATCGCGAAAATTACGGAACTTGTAGGCGAGGTTTACAACAAGTTTAAGGTTGGCCAGTATGATTTTTCTACCAGATTCCTTGCAGTTTTCCTCCTGGAATTTGCGGAAGAGTTCAATTTCTTCCTCCGCGGAAAGACTGGAGATGCTCAGAGCGTTTTTTATGTAGGCACCGATATTATTTGTAGCAAGTACTGGAAGCCTGTTACTCATAAATTTTCTTAACTCCTTGAAAACATATGCTTACCGGCGATTATAATATCTATTGAACTGCGGTCAAGTTCGGCTACATCCGCTCAACTGTATTGATTCCGAGAAGATCGAGTCCGGTCTGGATGATCTTTCCGGTTTTGTGGGCGAGAAGAAGCCTGGAATTTCTTTCGTGTTCTTCCGCCTTGAGGATCGGAGTGGAGTTGTAGAAGCTGTTGAACTTCTGTGCCAGCTCGAAAAGATAGTCGGCGATCAGGTTGGGCTTGTAGCTTTCTGCTGATTTAAGCACAACGTTGGGGAAGTTGAGAAGTGCAGTCGCAAGATTGCGCTCGTACTCGTTTGAGAGTTCTATCTTTTCGATATCGCTGTAGTTTACTCCGTTGTCGAGCCCCTTTCTCTTGACAGCCTGAATCCTTGCATAGCTGTACTGGAGGTAGGGAGCCGTGTTGCCTTCGAAACTGAGAACTTTGTCCCACTCGAAGATGATTGTGCTTGTCCTGTTCTGACTCAGGTCTGCGTACTTGATTGCTCCGAGGGCAACTGTTTCGGCTATGTTCTTTTTCTCTTCCTCTGAGAGTGTTGGGTTCTTCTCCTCAACAATGTCGCGTGCCCGCTTTACAGCTTCAGCTATCAGAGTCTCAAGACGGATAACGTTACCCTTTCTTGTCGAGAAAATTCCATCCGCGAACTTCATTACACCGAAGTAGATGTGCTCGGTACGGATATCGAGACCGAGTTTATCCTTTACGTTAAACACCTGTTTGAAGTGCGCCTGCTGACGGTCGTCGGTAACGTAGATGGCCTGGTTTATGTCGTATGTGTCGATCTTGTGCCTGATGGCGGAGAGATCGGATGTGGCGTAGTTGTATGCGCCGTCCTTCTTGCGAACGATGAGGGGATGTAGATTTTCCTTTTCGTCGAAGAAAACGCAGAGTGCACCTTCGCTCTCCTCGGCAAGTCCCTTCTCGATAAGAAGGTTGAGAGTGTCCTCATTCATGTTGTGGTAGAAGGACTCTCCGTAGTATGTGTCGAAGCTGATGCCCATCTGGTTGTATATCTTTTCATACTCCCTCATGCTGACATCGATGAACTCCTGCCACATTTTCTTGTTTGTTTCGTCTCCGCTCTGAAGCTTCTTGAGCTCCAGCCGCGCCTCTTCGTTCAGACTTTCGTCTTCGGCTGCCATCTGGGCAAAAAGAACATATATTCTCTCGAGTTCCTCTATTGCGTTCTGCTCGAACTTTTCCCTGTCGAGCCAGTTGCGGTAGGCGACGATGAGCTTTCCGAACTGTGTTCCCCAGTCGCCGAGATGGTTGTCGGCTATTACGTTGTAACCGAGGAATCTGTAAATTCTCTTTATGGAATCACCGATTACCGTTGAACGGAGGTGGCCGATGTGCATCGGTTTTGCGATGTTGGGGGATGAGTAGTCCACAACGACTTCGCCCTCTCTGTTGAGAAACGAGAAGTCGAACTCCTCCTTTCCGATTTTCTCAACACATTCGGTAATGTAATCTTCCTTCATGAATATGTTGATGAATCCAGGACCGGCTATTTCGATACTTTTAATAACCTCGTTTTCAGAAATAGCGGCAACAATCTCTTCAGCTATCGCTCTCGGAGCCTTTCTGAAATCCTTGGCTGTAGCCATGGCGAAGTTTGTCTGGTAGTCGCCGAACTTTTCGTTTCCTGTTTTCTGGACAAAGATTTTATTCCAGCTTTCAAAATCAGGATAAATATTCGAAATGGTATCTTTTAATATTTTTTCTAGTGTTTTCTCTACAAGCTGCATGAAATTCTCCCAATCAAAAAGGACCAAAAGCGGTAGATAATATACACTTTTTCAGAAAATATGCAAACTTATGGGAAAAGGTAGGGGATATTAGAGGAATTTGGATATGATATCGTCCACGTCGTTCTGGTTTATACCGTTTTCCTGAGGACCCTTCATGAGAGCGAGAAGTTCCTCTCCCTTCTTTATGGTCTCCGGATCGGCATCTGCCTCCTTCTTCTTGATCTTTAGACCCAGGTCGAGAACGATCTGCTTGATGTTCTTATCCATCTTGGAGACGATTTCCACGATTTTGTAGATGCGCTGGCCGGTGATATCCTGGAATGAGAGGGCTTCAAGGATGGTCATAAGGTGCGCATCGTTTTCGCTCCGTATATTTTCCATGCTGTCCATTACATTGATTACACCGACGAGACCACGCTCAAGCTGCTCTTTCATCTCGCTGATCTTTTTCATCTCCTTATTGATTCTTATGTGGCTGTCCTGCATCTTTTCTGTCGTATCGATGATGGTGTTGGTCGCCTTTTCCGTCGCCCTGACTATCGCTTCAAGCTGGTCGGAAGTTTCGGGCAGGGCGTCTCCGGCAATTTCTGTCAGGCTGCTGTCCAGCTTATTGACCGTTGTTTTCTTGAAATCGTTGATCGATTCGAGAATCTCCTTGAGACCGTTGTAAATTGTGGATGAGAGTTCTCCCGATTCATCCGATTCTTCTGGCTGAAGCTCTGAAATCAGTGAAGTGATCTTTTGAATTTCATCCGGATCGCCCTCTGTAAGTATTGTTTTGATTTCGTTGAGTATTGTTTCTTTTGTGTCCGGTTTTGGAGCTATAAGATCATCAACATCGAGGACGGGTATAGTCTGCTCCTGGAACTTGATTTCATCCGGAACGGTATCTATCTCCCGGTTGATAAGCTTAACATCATCCGCTGCAACTGAAATGTATTTGTCATCTTTTCTGATAAGTAACAGTTTCATTTAACGACCTCCGAAAAATTTTTCAATATATTATCATATCGAATCCTTTTTTCAAAAAGAAATAGCTGACCTAAGGACGGAGAAGTATCAAGAAGAAAACATTTTTTTTTAAATCCGATCCAACCTAATTGTCAATGCATTTGAAAAGACAGATGTTTTCAGAAACCAGGTGGCATCCGAAAAATGAATTTGTTACGATTTTTCCTGCTCGGTTTTGGAAGCAAAAAGCTTCTCAAAGATGAACTCCCTGATTCCCCTTATATCCTTCTTCTCGAAAACGGAGTATGAGAGTTCTCCCTGTATGGGGAGAGAAACCAGTTCACGTTTGGAGAATAGCCTTATGATTCGGCTTTCGGAAACTCCATTTTTGAAGAGGAGCTCTTCAACGAACTCCATTTTTTTACGCCAGTTCTTGTCTGACGCGTCGATGATGTGAAGTATGAGTGCGCTGTCTTCAATCTCCTTGAATGTGGGATGGAATGCGTCGACGGTTCCCTTGCTCATTCCTTCAACCAGTCCGACGGTGTCGACGAGGAAAACCGATTTGCCGAAGAGGAAAAGACGGCGGATTATGGGATCGATGGAGGAGAAGAAATTGCTGCTCTCCTCAACCACATGTTCGTTGAGCAGGGCGTTGAAAAGACTTGATTTGCCTGCGTTCGTGTAGCCGACGATCGAAACTGTTGGGAAGGTTGACTTATTTCGGAACTTCCTCTGGAACTCAAGTCTCTGCTCTTCTTTTTTCAGTCCACGGCGAACTTTTTTGTCCTTGAGTTTGAGAATTCTTTTTCTCTCTTCTTCCTTCGTCTCTCCGGGACCTTTGAGTCCGATACCTCCCTTGATTCTGCTGAGACCGGTTATCCTGTTCTTGAAGACCGATTTTTCCTTGGCGATTACGGAGGCGGCCACCTTCAGTTTTCCGCTGGATCCTGTTGCTCTTTTCTGGAAGATCGAGATAATCAGCTCTTCACGCCCGATAATTGTCTTTTTGGTGATGTGTTCAAGTTTCGCCTGTATATTTCTTTCGATCTCCGAGGCGAAAACAATGGTTGAAAAGAGATCGTAACGTGCTTCGATACGGGAGATGAAGTGATCGATGCTCTTCTTGTTAGAGTGCAGTTCCTTGATGATTTCGGCCTCGACAAAGGTGTATCCCGCGTCTTCCAGAAGTTTTACGGATTCCCTGATGAAGTTTCGCTGCTCTTTCCGGTTAACGATCAGTATGGCGTTTTCCGGAGAATCGGTTACGGCGATGGGAAACTCCTTTTCCATGAGAAAAAACGGATATTCGCTTTTCAGCACATCCTTTCCCTTCCTTATGTGAAGTTGTGCAGTTTCGGGAATTCCGTCGGAGGACTGGGTTACGACGAGCATGAACTCGATGAGACTTCCGTCCATGATGTCCCTTATGTCGTCTATCTTTGCCGGATGGGAGGATGCAAGAAGAATTCCCTTTATGCGGTTGGACGGACTGAAACTGTGGAGGTAGCTGCTCATTTTCCATTCGCTTGGAAAGGATTCGCTTTTCTGCAGGGTGTCCCGGGACAGAAGCAGTACCTTGTAGTCGTCTGCCGGATAGTTTAGAAGGGTCTCTACGATATTTTCACGGTCAATCCGAACTGTTTTTCTGAACAATCAGTGCCTCCAGTTGTGCCATCTTTTCTGCATGATGCGGTTCGATCCCTTCGCTGACAAGTCGATTCCTGATGGTTTCGATCTCTTCGGCGGAGGGTGGTATGAATGTTTTTTTCTTTCCCTTCCTCGTTTTCTTCCTGCCGGGAAAACAGTCGGGTCTTACGGAAATTTTCAGGAATTTTATACCGATTCCGGGAAGCTTGCGGTGTACGCGCGCAAGAATCATCGGTTCGAGATTTTTTATATAACTTTTCACCATGGGATTTTCCACGGCGATGAAGAGGACTCCCTCTTTAACTTCAAAGGGGAAGAGAAGCTCCCTGTTCCCTTCCCCAACAATTTCTCCCCAATGGAGAAGCAGCCTGTTGTAGGCAGAATCCGAAATGATGGATTTCAGTATCGCTTTGATTTTAAGCATCTGAGAGGGCTGCCATCATCTCCGCTTCCGCAACCTTCTTGCCGTCGACGCTCGCCACGCCCTTGAATCTGAGGATGCTGCCTCTTTTCTTGATCACCTCGATCTCCATGATGAGCTGATCCCCCGGTCGAACCTCCTGGCGGAATTTGCAGTTGTCGATTCCCATGAAGAGCATCTTCTTGTCGCTTCCCTCCTCGGAAAAGAGAAGTCCTGCACTCTGAGCCATCGCCTCTACGATGAGAACACCCGGCATGATGGGGTAGAATGAGAAGTGACCCTGGAACTGGGGCTCGTTTGCGGAAACGTTCTTGAGTGTTTTAATCGTGTCTTCTCCCTTTTCGAGTACCCGGTCAACGAGAAGGAACGGGAAACGGTGGGGGAGTGCTTTCATTATTGAATCGATATTCATCTTTTACCTCTTTGTCTGGAATTCATAACATTTTGCCAGGTTCTCAAGCATGATTGCGTTGGTTACCACACCTACGCCGCCGGGAACCGGAGAGTAGTTGATTCGCTTATTTTCTTCGTCGTTTTCGACTACGAAGTCACCTACGACTTTGCCCTCATCCGTAACGTTGATGCCGATGTCGACGACTGTCGCTCCGTCCTTCACGTCGGATGATGTCACGAGACCGCGTGTTCCTGCGGCAATCGCGATGATGTCCGCATGCGCAATGTGCTTTTTAAGATCGGTCGTGTGGCGATGGGCGATTGTCGGTGTGGAGTTTCTGTTGAGGAAGAGTTTGAAGAGGGGCAGTCCCACGATGTTGCTTCTTCCGATAACGAGAACGTCCTTTCCGACCATTGGAATGTCGAAGTGCTCGAGAAGCCTTACCGCGGCAACGGATGTGCAGGGAACGATTCTCTCGGTGATTGTTGCGAAAAATTCACCCTGGTTGTGGAATGTGATTCCGTCGACGTCCTTGAGCGGATTGATCTTTGTGTGGATATTCCAGTAGTTAACTTCGATCGGAAGCGGCATTTCTATCATGATTCCGTGGATTTCGGGATCGTTGTTGGCCTCTTCGAGATCGCGGTAGAAGTTTACGAGAGGTGTCGAAGCTTCGACAGGATAAACCTTCATTTTGAAACCGACCTTGTCAAGCCAGCGCTGTTTCATTTTCAGGTAGCTCTCCGCCGCACCGTCTCCAACCGGGTGGAATACGGCGAGAGTGAGTTCGGGAAGATTTTTCGCCTTTACGTTATCGACAATCTTTTTTGCAAGTTCCTTTCCTTTAAGCAGCATAGATATCTCCTATTTGTTAGAACAGCCTGATGATGAGCAGCCGTTGCAGGCGGGTTTGTTGGCGTAATCGGTTTTGTACCAGCCGGTACCCTTAAGAGTGAAACTTCCAAGGGATACCTCCTTCTTGAGCTCTCCTCCGCAGTCGGGACAGACTGTGAGCGGCTCGTCGGATATCTTCTGTATTACCTCGTGTTTTTTGTTACACTCTTTGCAAAGGTATTCGTAGATTGGCATAGCGTTTCCCCTTTCACTTCGTTGTTTCAAATAATTGCTTTTTGATTTTTTCAAGATCCCTTTCGACAGTGATGAGTTCACTCCTGTTCTTCTCTCTGAGTGTCTGATTGGTAAAGGGATTTTCTATTTCAGATTCAAGTTCCTTTTTCTTTTTCATCAGCTCCCTGGCCTTTTCAAGAAGCGTGATCTGTTGTTCGGTAGGCATGATTTTTCCCCCGGATAGCCTTAAAAAACCAAGGGAATTATAGTCAAATGAATATAATTGTCAACGAATGAGGGAAAAAGAAAAGATATTTGGAATTATTTGGATTTGTTCTTTTTTCTGAGAGAAAAGATGATCATGAGAATGATGGAAACAGCTCCGAATGCTGCAAGGATTGGCCATATTCTCCAGGGGTGATACGTGTCCCAGAGAACTTTTGTTGCCTCGTAGCTGTCGACACCGAGATTCTTTGCAAGATATGAAACAACTTCGGAATCCTTGAGAGCGTTTACCGTGTCTGCGGAGATATTCTTTACGTTGATGAGGTAGTCTCTTGCAAGTACCGGTTTGTTGGCGTAGTTGTCGTAAAGAGGACCGCCGATTCCGTTACCTACGATCCAGCCGATAGCAAAAGGAATGTTCGCATAACCCATGTAGAGAGCCTTCTTTTCCGCCGGTGCGTTAACACCGATGTACTCACTGAATTTGGGCGAACATGTCATCTCACCGAAGGAGAAGAGAACGATCATGAAAGCGACGATTCCGCCTGTCATGAAAATTCCGCTGCCCGCAAAAGCAACTGCGGAAATGATCATACCCGCGATTATAGCGAAAAGGCGAGGGAACTTTCCGGTTACCACAGACCATGGAACCATGAAAAGTACGATACATGCAGCGTTGATGTTGATCATCTGCTCAGCCTTTACGTTGCCTTTATCGAGAATGAAATCGGGAAGGTACTGGGCAAGTGATCTTGAATCGACCCACTGGTCGATGAAGTTGGGAAGAAGATCCCAGAGCTGCATGAACATAAGCCAGAAACCGGAGAAAATGAGAAGGAATACGAGGAATTCCACATCCTTGAGAACAGTTGTGATGTTTCTCCAAACCTGGCTGAGCGCGCCCTTGAAGCTATCGAATTTAGCAGTTACAGGCGGTTCCTCGTAAATGGTAAGGGTTATGAAGATGTTTATAACGGTAATTGCCGCAGCACCGTAGAAAACGTAATCCCAAGTGTATGCGCCTTCGGTTCCACGAAGCGCGGAAGCCATGAAAGGAGCAAGAACACCACCGATATTAACGATCCAGTAGAAAAGTCCGAAGCCGAGGCTGGAGTTCTCATCGGTAACACTGCTTGCAACAGTTCCCTGTACAGGCGGTTTGAAAATGGCGGAACCGAGCCCGACAAGAGCTGATGCGACCATCATAGACCAGAAACCAGATGCGAAAGCCATAGAGATGTAGCCGATGATGTTGATTGTGAAAGCTGTGAGAAGGCTCTTCTTGTAACCGAAAACCTCGGTAAATGAACCGCTCACGAAGGGAACGAAACTTTGGAATGCCGCCCACACCATGAAAATAAGTGATTTTTCCGTGTAGGTGAGACCGAGTCCCATTCTGTCGGAAGAATAGACCATGAAAAGGGGAATGATGGCGCGAACCCCGAAATAGGCGAGTCGCTCAAACATCTCCATGACGTTGGCGATCCAGAAGTTCTTCTTGAACTCCTTAACTTGATTAACAATACTCATAATTACTCCTTAAAAAGGTTTAACTGTCGACTATTGGTATAGCTAAAAGAAAATAGTAATTCAATAAAAAGATTTGAAAATACCGAATTTCACAATGAAATTAGCGAATTTTTTTTGAAAGTAACGAATTTTACGCTTTTTCCTTCGAATCGATTGCAGCCTGCTGCTGTTTTTCGAAGTAAATCTGGGTGGAATAGAATTTTGTAACCATCAGAAAAAAAAATCGCTGAAAATTCAACATTTCGGAGTTCTGTTTTCTTTTCCGAATTATCCGAATTAAGTGTCTTTCAACGAATTTCAATGACCATAAAAGATAACCTGCCTGTAGTTTTGACAAAAATTTCCAGTTCCTATAGGATGGAGGCGTACTTTGCTAATGGAGGCGCGTATGAAAAAAAGAGTTCTTGTTGTTACTGGTGGCGGTGATTGTCCAGGATTGAATGCTGTTATCAGAGGCGTGGTAAAGCGGGCGGCACAGGAAAACGACTGGGAAGTGATCGGAGGAATCCAATCCTACAATAGTCTATTGTGGGACCCTGTTGAATATGAAGTTCTGGACCGGAAGAAAGTACGCGGTATTCACGTTAAAGGCGGTACCATAATCGAGACCGTCAACAGAGGTGGCCCATTTACCTGGCCGACACAGGCAGACGACGGAAGTTGGCAGGGTGTTGATAGAAGCGATGAGCTCATTGAGAATATGAAGAAGCTGGGTGTTGAGGCGGTCATCAGTATCGGTGGCGACGGTTCCCAACGCATTTCACAGCAGCTGTTCGAAAAAGGTGTCAACATAATCGGAGTTCCCAAGACGATCGATAACGATCTTTCATGCACGGATTACACCTTCGGTTTTCAGACAGCGGTTGAGATAGCTACAGATGCAATCGACAAGCTTGTGACGACGGCAGCAAGTCACAACCGTGTAATGGTTCTCGAGGTCATGGGTCGCTACGCCGGATGGATTGCGCTTCATGCAGCCATTGCAGGAGGTGCAGATATCTGTCTCATCCCGGAAATACCATTCAATATGAATTCCGTAATTAGCGATATCAACAAGAGGTTCGATAAGCGGGGCAGAGGATTCGCCATCGTAGTTGTCGCCGAAGGCGCAAAACATGTGGACGGATCGGTGGTTGAACGAGAGATAAAGGAGATCGGATACTACAATCCCAAGCTGGGTGGAATAGGAATGAAACTCATCGACGATCTCAAGCACGCAGGAGTCGAGTACGATATGAGAGCGACAGTTCTCGGACACCTCCAGAGAGGTGGAATTCCGAATGCTTTCGACAGAATTCTTGCGACGAACTTCGGAGTGAAAGCTTTTGAAATGGTTCTAGAGGGCAAGTTCGGAGAAATGGTCGCCTACCGTCATCCGGATATCGTTTCAGTTTCTCTCGAAGAGGCGATTGCCCGTTACAATGTTGTAGATCCAGAAATGAACTCCCTTGTCAGGACAGCCCGTGGAATAGGCATGGGATTCGGTGACTGACAACCTCTCCGTTTGAAGCCGTCATCTATTCCAACCTGGGAATAAGCTTATTTGCACATTTCCAGTTCAGGTGTTAGGGATTTCCATCTTGGAAGTTGAATAACATTTCTCATTTTAAGATTTATAGAGATGTTGAAGTCAGTGAATTTTGGATCTCCTATGCTTGTAGAAATGAAGGAATAGTATTTGATCCGGTGTCTCTAAACTGAAATTTTTCAAATATTCATTGAGGGTTGAATAGGTGAACTAAATTTTCTCGAAACCATCCTTACAGAAACAACCGGCCATGCAGCTGCTGATGTAAATTGATCCGTCGGAGATGCATCTGTATAAGTTGAAATCGTCCGGTATGCAGCCGCATGAATCAGGTGTGTCGCCTTTGCAGCTTCCCTCTGCGATTGATTCGTCACAGACCATTTTAAACTCGTTACCAAGGCAGTTGGCGTAGCAGCGGTTGTAGACAGCAGTTACTCCATTGCAGCAAACCGGTTCAAAGGAAGGAGCGTCTGTGCAGTCGCATTGTGTTACAGGGATAATATCGGAATCCGGAATTTCGGGTAGCGTGTCCAGATCTACAGGAGTTTCATTGGATGAGTCATCTATCGGAAATTCGTCATCGTTAGAACCATCCTGGTGATCCGGCACTTCCCATGAACAGTCATCATCGGAAATTGAAGGCTCGGAGGACTCGTCATCGTTTGATTGTGTCTCGTCTCCTGAATCTGAATCTATATTATCGTCAACACCGTCGGAATTTCCAGTGTCTCCCTGGTCCGTTGAGTCGCCTGTATCTCCGGAGCTTCCCGTGTCACCGGAGTCTCCCATATCTCCAGTATCACCTTTATCGTTGCCATTTGCGGAGTCTTCATTTCCCGGTTCTTCGGGATTAGCTGAGAGGTCTGAGTCACACACTTCGTAGCCTGTGTCTCCTGTATCGCTGCCGGCCCCGTTGTCACCGGAGGAGGCCGTTTTTTCTGCTGAAGAATCAAGCTCTACATTCATATCGGAACAGGAAAAGGTGAGAAGCAGAAATGGAAGGAGAAGGGATCGGGAAATTTTTCTATTCATTTCTGTTCTCCAGAAGATCGGATATTTCGAAGGTTTTGTAACCTTCAGGGAATTTCTTCAGGTATGCAGTGCAGTAGGAGAGGTTGTTGTTTCCCTCTATTCGCGTTTGAGCCTTGCACGCCTTTATGTAGAACTCTTCCCCATAGAGTTTTGAACTTTCCAGAACAGGTTTGTTTTTTTCCAGAAGAGAAACGACTCCCGCAAAATTCTTATTCTTCTCTGAGATTCGTACCATTTCAAAAAGGGCTCTTTCTCGGTTTTTACCCGAAGAGAGCTCTTTTTTGAAAAGAGTGTATGCGGAATCAAGTTCTCCGGCACTCAGAACCTTTTTTGCCTTTGTGTAGTAATCGATAATCGGTTTCTTTGGAGTTGAACAGGAAGTGGAGGGAGTTCTGAGTCGTTGATGCGGAACAGTTTTTTTAATTTCTACGGGACGATGAACAATCTTTTTTATGAAAAATTCTTTTTTCATCTCCTTTTCAAGTGTGAAATTCTTTCCGTGGGTTTTATCTACGACTTCGACCAGCCCCTCTATGACACGAACTGAAAAGTAATCTTCACGCTTTTTCACGACAAAACGGGTTCCCAGAACTCGCACAATGTAGTTTTGTCCGGCAAGTATGTGGAAATCACCACCTTTTTTTACTTCCACGTCGATAGTACCTCGATTGAGCAGAATTTTGTTCTCGTTCTCAGCTGCTACATCGGAGTCATCCAGAACTCTTATTCTTGCTCTTTTCATTGCGAATTCACTTCCTTTAGAAAGTGTAGAGAGTTTCGTAGGCATTGGTGGTACAGTCCCACTGTTTTCTGTTCCGGGCTCAAGGTTAACTTTGGCAAGGTCGTCGGCCAATGTACTTTCATATGAATCCGATTTCGATTCGGGTGTGTCGTAAAAATGTGATAGTGAAAGAGATACGACAAAGATAAGGCAGAGTGAAAATGCAATTGCCAGTGGGTTAAAAAAACTGTGCTTATTGGATTTTTCGACACCTTCTCCGGATATGTAGGCGAAGGAGGCGTCTGCAATTTTATTTGCAGCTGATGCGTTTTGGAGCACCTCGGTGTTTTTAAGAGCTTTCAGAAGATCCATCGATTCACTGAATGATCTTAATGTCGATGAACAGCACTCGCATGACTCTATATGTCTTTCGGCTTCGGGGAGCAATGAAAACCGCTTTTCGGCAACGGCAAGAAGCTCTTCTGTTTTTAGATGTCTGTTTTTCATTTTGTGTACCGTTCCATATGTTTCAACAACTCTTTCCTGCCGTGATAGACTCTTGACCAGACAGTCGGAAGGGGAATCTTGAAAATAGTTGCCATCTGTTTCAGGGAGAGACCCTCAACGTCGAAAAGGATCACGGCAATCCTTTTTTCAGGCGTCAGTTTTCTGAGCGCACTGTTGAGAGAGCCAATGTTTTCAATCTTGCCCGTTATCCTGGCGGGATTTGTATCATCGTTTTTTGATGTGAAAATCGATGAAATAAAATCCATGGCATCTCCGACAAGATTAATTCGCTCCTTTTTTCTCATCTTTCGATAACAAGTGTTCACTGTTACTCGATAGAGGAATGTGGAAAAACTCGATTCTCGCCTGAAATTCTTAAGAGATTTAGCGAGTTCGATAAATACCTCCTGTGTGGTATCCTCATGTTCTCCCTTACCCTGAACCCGTAGTACGGTCGAACACACCTTTGCGTAGTAACGATTGACGATTTCACGCCATGCACGCTGGTTGTTTTCAAGAGCAAGGTCAATAAGCTCAATGTCTTGCAGCAACTGGTAACTGCCTGTGTTTTTCATTTTCAAGGCCTTCATGTTTTTTTAGTACGGTATCGCATTACAATTTATTAAAAAAAATGTGGAGAACAACATTTTTTTTTTTCAAATTTAATTTGACAAGCAAAAGATATATCTGTAATACTTGTCCTGTCTCAAGGTTCAATTTATAGGTATTATAAGGATTTTATTCATTTTTTTTCTGAATTAAGGAGGCGATAATGAACGCTTACGTTAGCGAAGTCCTTGCTGATCTTCAGGCACGTTACCCATGGGAAAAGGAATTCCTTCAGGCTGCAGAAGAGGTTCTTGAATCTCTCAGCCCGATCATCGAGAAGGAGCCCAAATATAGAGATGCAAGAATTCTTGAAAGACTCGTTGAGCCCGAAAGAATCATTCAGTTCAGGGTTCCTTGGGTTGATGATAAGGGAGAGTACCATGTAAACCGTGGATACAGAGTTGAGTTCAACAGTGCAATCGGACCATACAAAGGCGGTCTCAGATTTCACCCATCCGTTACACTCAGCGGACTTAAGTTCCTCGGATTCGAGCAGATCTTCAAGAACAGCCTTACAACACTCCCCATGGGCGGTGGAAAAGGTGGTAGTGACTTCAATCCGAACGGAAGAACAGAGAACGAAGTTATGCGCTTCTGCCAGAGCTTCATGACTGAGCTCTGTAAACACATTGGACCTAACACAGACGTTCCTGCAGGAGACATCGGTGTTGGTGGAAGAGAGATCGGATTCATGTTCGGTCAGTACAAGAGAATCAGAAACGAGTTCACAGGTGTTCTTACAGGAAAGGGCCTCAACTGGGGTGGTTCTCTTGTCAGACCTGAGGCAACAGGTTTCGGTAACGTTTACTTCGCTGCTGAAATGCTTGCTACAAAGGGTGAGACTTTCGAAGGAAAGAGAGTTGCTATCTCCGGTTTCGGTAACGTTGCCTGGGGTGCTGCTACAAAGGCTACTGAACTTGGTGCAAAGGTTGTTACAATCTCCGGTCCTGACGGATACGTATACGTAGAGAACGGACTCACAGCTGAGATGATCAACTACATGCTCGAGATGAGAGCAAGCGGTAGGGATAGAGTTGAGGATATGGCTGACAAGTTCGACGGTGTTGTCTTCCACGCTGGTAAGAGACCTTGGGAAGCAAAGGTTGACGTTGCTCTTCCATGTGCTATCCAGAACGAGCTTAACGAAGATAACGCAAAGAACCTTATCGACAACGGTGTCATCTGTGTTTCAGAGGGTGCAAACATGCCTACTACTCTTGAAGCTACAAAGATGTTCATCAATGCGGGTGTTCTTTTCGGACCTGGAAAAGCTGCCAACGCCGGTGGTGTTGCAACTTCAGGTCTCGAGATGTCTCAGAACAGCATGAGACTCAACTGGACAGCTGAGGAAGTTGACGAAAAACTTCACGCTATCATGGTTAACATCCATGCAAACGCAAAGGCTGCTGCAGACGAGTACGGACATCCAGGCAACTACGTAATCGGTGCAAACATCGCCGGTTTCAAGAAGGTTGCAGACGCTATGCTTGATCAGGGTCTTGTATAAGAAACTGACAAACTGCTGTTTTCGGGGGAAGCTCTGCTTCCCCCTTTTTTGTTTCTGTGAGTATGAAATATTTACAACAAAAGTAAATGATGGTATAAGATAAAGTTGTTTTTTTAAAGCATATGAGAAAGAATGCTGCTTCCTTTTAAAAAAAATTTGAATTTACTTGAAAATATCGAGGGAAGGTACCTTACCTCCGTTGTGAATGACCTCATACGGTTTGAGGAGGATTTTTCCGGCTATCTTCTCTGCATAGCGGATGACCGATACGGTTTTATCTACATCAAGGACTCCTCGATCTATTCCGCTGATGTTTTCGAGACGCCCTCTTCGACTGGGATTTCAGATCGTGCGGATCTAGACTCATTGACTGAGAAGGAGCGGGTTACTATTTACACCAATTCGGCCGACAGCGACACTGTTGAACATCTGGCCCGCTATCATCATGGTGAGTTGGCTCTCTTCGGAAGGTATGAGCTGCTGGATCTTCAGGCATCACTGGAGTACATAAGAAGTGAGCGTCTATCGGGGAGTATGGCTTTTCACCACGGATTTGTAACCAATATGGCAATTTTCGATTCGGGTGAGTTCTCTTCGTTCAGCTACTATCAGCCTGAAGAGAAGTGCTATCAACTGGACGAACGGGAGGCATTTTTTGTCGACTACCTTAGGGAAGCCGAAAGCTGTTCCCCGACGGTTTCGTTCAAATGCTCACGCAGATATGATGAACGCCGGTGGAGCAGAAAGCTGCTTCTCAAAAACGACGAGATCGTTTCGATGCTGCTGTGTTACTTCGATATCTTCGGTATGTCTGTCGATCTCATGAAGAAGTCCTCTTCAAAGGAGGGAGTTGCCGAAATACTGACCCGTGTGTTTGACCAGTTGAGGGAAAAGTACGCGCCGCTCTACAAACAATTAAACTACGACCCTGTGCGCGGAAAGGTGAACTGGAAAGAGATTCTTCATGACCGCAAATATGTTCCGGCGGCCTACCGTTTCGAGCACTACCATCTCTACATGGATGAGATGATGAAGCTTCTCATAGATGCACTGACAGGACTTTCCGGAGACGATGCAGTGAAGTGTCTGCGACAGGAGATTAGAGACTATTCTTCCCTTTACGGAAAGGACAGGAAGGGAGAGATGAAAAAGCTGTTTTATCGGATTGACAGGATGTTCAACCTATAGCGAGGGAGATCGATGACCCTGAATTTGATTGTTGAGAATGACAAGAACGAGCTTTCGGTACATTCGTTTGATTCAAATATCATTCGAATAGGCCGGGCACATGATAATGATTTCGTTCTGGACGAGAGAAATATATCACGCCACCACCTTCAAATGGAGGTCGTAGACGGCCGTATTGTCGTTGAGGACATGAGAAGTTACAACGGCACATTCATTAACAACCGGGAGATAACAAGAAAGGTTGAGATATTCGTTGGAGATGTCATCTCCATGGGAGATTACCATCTCTATCTCGAAAAGGACGATTCGGTTTCGACCTCTTCAGCAAGGGAGAAGATCGGACCAAGAGTTGCGGAAAAAGATCTTATCCTCAGCAAGAACGGTTCAATAGGCGGTCGTGTCTATCCTGTGGATGGGGCAGAAACCGTGATAGGATCCCACGCGGGAGCAGATATATACATCTTCGGCCCGGATATTCCAGAGGTTCATTCCAAGATTATTTACGATGGCAGGGTAAATCTGCTGGTAAAGGGAGACTCAAACAGGACGCTTCCCCTGGTAGTTAACGGTATGACTCTTGAGAGTGTGGATATTCGAAACGGTGATGAGATCAGGGTTGGAGACTATCTTTTCGAATACATAGAAAAGGGAACGGAGTACGATCCCGAGCCGTTTCTCGTTGCCGCAGAAGATGAGCGAAGAAGAAAGCTGCTGGAGGACATCAACAAGAAGAAGATACTCTCCTTTCACGAGTGTGAAGATGACTTCGAAAAGACGGAGGTAACGCTCGTACGTCCCGATTCAAGAAGAAAAATGCTGATACCTCTTCTTGTGGGTGCGGCAGTTGTTGTTGCTGCTCTTGTCGCAGTATTTTTTCTCTTAGGCTGTTCAAATACCGACTATTCGATGAAAAAGGGATCTCACTACAACTTCCTTATTGACGACTGTTCCGGGGGTGAAAATGTTGGAAAATGTGTTTAGACCTGCCTTTTGGGAAGGCGATTTGTACAAAGTACTTGATCAGATAGCGTTACCTGAACAAAAAATATTTCTCGAAGCAACCACAATGAAAGATGTCTATCTGGCTATTAAGGAGATGAAGCTTCGGGGTGCGCCTCTAATAGGAGCGGCAGCTTCCGCCGGAATAGCCTTTGCCGCAAGAGAGTGGGACGAGGTCAGCATGGATAACTTCGAAAGGGATTACACATACCTTCTTGGAAGCAGACCGACTGCAGTCAATCTCCGTAATGTACTTGATGAGGTGAGGCCGATAGTAGAGGCTTCGCTCGACTTGACTCCCGATGAACTTTATGCCGTTCTCAGGAAGTTTTCGATTGAAGTGCACGATAGGGATATTGAGAGAAATATTAAAATCGGTGAGGCCGGAGCTGATTATATTGAGAAGATGACCGGAGGTAGAAAACTCCGCATATCGACCCACTGCAACGCAGGTACTCTGGCCACAGGCGGATATGGTACAGCCCTCGGCGTTATTTATTCACTTCATCGTCGAGGACTGGTTGAGATGGTTTGGGTCGACGAAACAAGACCATACCTCCAGGGCAGCAGACTGACTGCATATGAGCTTGGAGAGGCGGGTGTTCCACACACCGTTATTACCGACTCCACCACAGCCTGGATTATGAAAAGAGGGGAGATAGATGTTGTTGTAATCGGAGCCGACCGTCTTTCGGCGAACGGAGATTTTGCAAACAAGATCGGGTCATACTCACTAGCGGTCAACGCTCACTACCACAAAATACCATTCTTTACTGCACTGCCGCTTGAAACCTTTGATCTTGCAATTGAGAGCGGCGACGATATCGTTATTGAGGAACGCTCCGAGGAGGAGCTCTTCATGATAAACGGCAGACGCATCTCTCCAGGGTCCTCAAGAGGACTTCATCTTGGATTCGATGTCGTTCCGGCCGATCTTTTAACCGGTATTGTTACCGAATTTGGAGTGATAGATGGGTCAATTTCAAAGGAATCTGTTGCGCGTTTTCTCGAGAGTTGCGCCGGTTCTGATTCTGGGCACTCTAGTTAGCTGTGCCACTGTTCCGGAAACGAATGGTGTCTCCGGTGCTGTAAATCCGGCTTTATGCAGTTCGGTAGAACAGAACTACATCTACAGCTATGAGAGAGCTCTGAAAGACGCTGAAAAACTTGATGTTGAATCGTGTCCTTTTGCCGCTTTTGTTCTAGGGGAGGCTCACTTCCTTCGTGGAGACGACAGGAGGGCCTTCAACTACCTTCTTCCCCTTGTCTCGAACACCGACGGAACTCTGGCTCTCGCGGTGATCCGTATGATGGGGGATATGCATCTCAGCTCCGGTCAAATGAGAAGGCTTGCTGATGCTCCAGTCTCTGACTGTGGATTCTTATGTCGCACAGCCCTGTACACCCGGAAGAAAGAGGCTGCCCGTAAGCTTGGCATGGATCGTCTTACAGAAGAGATCGCCGAAAGCGACGGTTTTATAGATTCCTATCTGATTCTCGAAACGGAACCTTACGGCGGATACTCTTCTTTGGAAACGGTTTCGGAAACGGAGAGACGGTTTCAGGAGAATAAGAGTTTTGACGGTGGTACCAGGCTTATTAAGATGCCTTCCCGGTCTGATAGAATTTCACTCTCGAACTATATTTATCCGCTAACTAACTCAAATATATACCTTTACCGCACTTTTTCACTTGAAAAAGCTGGGCGGCATAAATTCGGTGTCAGGATTTCCGCTCCACATAGGGTCTACATTGACGGCAAAATGATTCTGGAAGTCAGGGAACCTGGTGAGGCGGCACTCTTCGGTTCGGTTTTAGATGTGAACCTCTCCGAAGGCGACCATGCAATACTTGTGAAGATCTCCACTTACGAAGAGGAGAGGGTGGATGTTGCGGCGGCCATTTCAGGGAATCCGCAAATTTCAGGACCGATAAGTCAGTACGACGGTACGGTTTCCATGGTCAAAGGGGAAAATCAGCCTTCATCTCTGACGGAAGAGTATCTTGGAATAATTGGGAGGGAGCTCTATGAAGGAGGTTACAGTGCAAAGGGGCTTGAAAGCTTCTATGCAAGGACCGGAGGAAGCAGGAGTGCCCCTATTCTTTTTGCTCTGGCTCAAGCTTATGCGGACGAGGATCCGGCCTATTTTGAAAATCTGATGGAATTTCTTGTTAAACACTATGTCGGATTCACAAGGTTTAGAACGACGCTTGTTGACTACCTTCATGAAGAGGGAAGACAGCGGGAGGCCTACGCACTTCTGGACCAAGCTTTGGAGAATGAAAAGGAGAGGCTTGTATTTCTACTTGCGCTTAACGATGTCTACTACATGAGGAGGCTCTACCGCTTTGATGTTGAGACGGGAACCAAGGTGATTGAAAAGTATCCGAATTACCTGCCCGGCTACATCTATCTTTCCGATGCATATGCCGGAATGGGAAATGTTGAGAAAGCCCTTCTATGGAGAGGTAGAGCTCTTGATTTGTTTCCTTTCGACATGGAGCTGCTCAGGGGGCTGGATTCTCTCTATCGGGAAAGTGCAATGGATGAGGGGCGACTCGAGGTGATGAAGAGGCTTCTCCGGATTTTGCCCGACGATATGGAGCTTCACGCTAGACTTGGGGCTCTTTACAATGCTCTTGGAGAGCACAAGAAAGCGGAAAAAATATTGAGGAGAGGGCTTAAACTGAATCCCTCTGCTCCGACACTTCATGAAGTGCTTGCAGACACCCTTCTCTTCGTCGGCAGAAAAAAAGAGGCGTTTTCACTGTATAGAAAGGCTTCGCTGCTCAATCCTCAGTCTGAAACGCTCTGGGGCAAGATGGATTTTATTGAGGAAGGTTCGGACAGCTCTTTTTTTAAGAGTCACGGCATCTCTGACGGGGATGTTCTTGAGAGGATTCAGAGAATCGATACAGAACCCTATCGAGCTCTGGGACACCACTATGTTATTCTTTTTGACGAAGGTCTTCAGCGGCTTTTTCATACGGGATTCATCCGTTCACACTACAGAATGGCTGTAAAAGTTCTCGATTCGAAGGGTGCCGAGGAGTTTTCCCGTGTCGAACTTTTGGGGAAATTGCGGAACGCGCGGATCATACGAGCCAACGGAAGCGTAGATCGGCGCTGGAAGGCAGATCGCAGGTACCTCTATACGGACAAGCTTGAACCTGGTGACACCCTGGATTATACGATGGAACTGAATGAAGAACAGCACGCCATGAAGGGAGGAATCCATTCAAGGTGGTTTTTTGGAATGACGGGCGTTTACAACATCGAAAGTCGTCTTACAATGCTGGTTCCCGACGAGATGGATGTGGATTTCTACAGCCGTGGAGATATTAAGAGTGAGAAGGAGTCTGTTTCCGGTCTCGGAACCGTTCACAGGTTCAAGGCTGAAGAGACATATCTTCCGCCGAGAGAGGCAGGAATGATTCCAATGATCGATGTTGTTCCCATGGTGAGTTACTCGACCCTAAACTCCTGGAGTCAGTTCTCGGCAATGGTGAGGGCCAGAATTAGGCGACTTTCGTCAGACGGAAAAGGAATGGGGACTCTAGTCAAAGGAGTTACAGCGGATGATGAAACGGTTCTTGATAAAGTCAGGTCCCTTAGAAACTTTGTTTCAACAGAAATAGATTATGTACATGATGAAAGGGGATTTGAATTTTCGGAAATCAGACCTGTAAAAGATACTTTTGATGAGAAGAGCGGTACATCAAGAGAGAAGGCTCTTCTGCTTAGAAAACTTTTGAATACAGCGTCGGTGAGAGCCGATTACGCCCTTGTCAAGACGAGGAAAAAAGGGAGTCTCATAAAAGAGCTTCCCTACATGCAGTTCAACTATGTTCTTCTCCACATACCGAAGCAGGAGGGCATCGAACGGGGGTTTTTCATCGATCCGATTTCCAGTTACGACAACTACAGGGCTCTTAATCCCGTTCTTGAGGGTGCTGAGGCACTTGTAATAACTGACGATTCCTACCGTTTTGAAAAAGTCGGCCTTGCAGAAGAAAACTCAGTCAAGATCCGAATTGAACATGGTACAGGACGAATTCAGTTCAGCGGGATGGCAGCATCCCTTGCAAGGTTCCATTATTTTTCGAGAGGAGGCGATGAAGGGTCCGTCGGTTCCTTTCTCTCTCTTCTCGGCATAAAGAGCGATTCCGTTAAACCTGCTGACGATATGCAGATGGAACCACTTATAGTCAGGTTTCGGACCAGTTCCTTCTCATTTCCGAAACCGGCGAACATGCTTTTTTCCAGACTTATCGAACCGGAAAAGAGGTCCTATCCATTTTTTATTGAAAATGCGGCAGAAGAATATACCTTTAAAATTTCCGGCAAGGATCGGGATTTAAAACCTTTCTCTCTTGACAACCCATACTTCTTCTACATTGCGGAGTTCCGGGGCAGTGAACTGAAGGTAGTTTTCCGACTCAAAAGGAAAGTTGTCCCGGGAACGGAGTACGGTGAGTTCCAGAAGCAGGTTCGAAAGTTAATTAGTTTTGAAAACAGTTTCAAGGATTTTTAGATGGCAAAGGTGATATCTGTTCTATCCGCCAAAGGCGGCGTCGGAACCTCGGTGGTTACGGCGAATATGGCCATATACCTCGCCCAGAAGGGCAGAAAGGTGCTGCTTATGGATGCCGCACCCAACGGTGGAAGCCTTCACAACTACATGAATATTCCATACTACGCAGTGACAAGCGATATTACCGACCACTTTTCGGTTCTTCCGCTTGTCTCAACAGACTACTCCAATCTGAAGTTCTTTTCCAATCTGAGACCGCTCCTCGGGGATTCGTCAATTCACGATCACCTTATCCGCTGGCAGACTGAGATAGCACAGAGCGATTTCGACTACCTCTTTATTGATCTCGGATCAAGTATAGACAGGGATGTCATAGCGGTAACCTCGATTGTCGACTACAACATCGTTTTTACCAATCCTGATCAGGCATCGATAGAAAAAACCAATCTTTTTATGAAGATGGTGTTCAAGGATAGACTTTCCTTTTTCGAGGACAAGCACAGGGTTCACGGTGTCACACAGAACATCAGGCGTACCAGACCGGATCTTCTCTTTACCCCAAGGAATCTGCTTCTTCTTCTCGCAGAAAATCTGCCAAGGCTCTCCAAGGGAGTTTCCGATATCGTCTACGGAACACCCATGGGTGTAATCTACAACAACGTCAGGACAGGTTCTGATTCGGAAATAATCGAACTCTATCCGCAGGTTATTCGTAACTACTTCGGTTTCGAGATATCGAACCTGGGAGAGATCTCCTATTCTGAATTCCTTTCGGGAGCCGGAGCAATGTCCACACCTGTCGTGACAAACGAAAGGGGAGGCGAGTTCCTCGAGGTGCTCAGCACAATCGACAGAAAACTAACCGATCTGCTATCCAGGGAGAGCCGGAGATGAGACAATTGCAGCCACTGAACTACTACGAAATACTTGGACTTGAGAAGGGTTCATCGACTTCAGACATAAAAAAACAGTACGAGAGGATGAAGCGCATATACGGTCAGCAGCATCCTTTGATGAGACACCTTTTCGATGTTGAGGAGATGTTTCTTTTCAACTCTCTTCTAGACAGCGTCTACGACGTTCTAATCGATCCGGACAAGAGAAGGGAGTACGACATGGAGATGGAGGGCACAGCCGATTCGCTCAAGCTCTCATTTCCCGAATCTTTCGACATAAGGCAGCTGCTCAAGAGATATCACAAGCAGAAGAAAGCCGATCCTAAATTTGTAAAGAAGGATATGTTCGGCCGTGCTGTTGAAAATGAGAAGGATTCGATGGTTGAAGTCGAGGCCCAGGAGATGAACCAGCTCTTTGAAAAGCTGGGTGACGTTCCGGTCAACGGAGAGTTCCTCCGGAAGATCCGGGAGGAGGCCGGACTTTCGATCAAGACCATATCGGAGGCCACCAAAATTTCCCACTTCGTTGTCCGCGCGATGGAGGACGACAACTATTCCAAACTTCCCTCCGTCGTATACGTAAGAGGTTTTCTTAAGCTCTACTGCAGGGCTCTCAAGCTGTCGGATGAAAACAGCGAACGCGTTGTGGATGACTACATTGCGCTTATGAAAGGTGAAAAGCGAATTGTTTTGGATGATGAGGAGTAGGTAAAAGATGCTTGTACGGTTCGGGGACTACGACCTTCTGAGTAAGATTGCTACCGGAGGGATGGCTGAAATATTTCTGGCGAAACACATAAACTCTCCTGTAACCAGTATGCCCATAGCAATAAAGAAGATACTGGAGCGATACAGCGGTAATTCGGCCTTTGTAAAGATGTTTCTTGCAGAAGCACGTATTATCTGCAACATCCGTCACGAGAACATTGTGAAAATCTACGATTTCGGACGGGAGAACGGTCTGTACTACATTGCTATGGAGTATGTTTTCGGTCAGAGCCTCGGTTCACTAGTGAACCGCTACGAGTCGAGAGGCGAAAACCTTCCTCTGGATATAGTTCTCGATATCTCCATTTCAGTTCTTAACGGTCTTGACCATGCACACAACACCAAGGACAAGAACGGCATTTTCCTCAATGTTGTCCATCTGGATATGAACCCCAACAACATTCTTCTCTCTTACAAAGGCGATGTTAAGGTTGTGGATTTCGGTATAGCCCATGCAACCTACACGAAGCTGATGAAGACAGCTCTGAATTCGATTCAGGGAACATTCGGTTACCTGTCGCCCGAACAGTGCCGAGAGGAATCCCTTGATCGACGCAGTGATATCTTTTCATTTGGCATAATACTCTACGAGATGCTTTCAGGTCGGCCGCTTTTCAAGCATCTTGAAAATGACGCTGTCATCATTAACAAAATTTTGAACGAGGAAATTCCAGATATCCGTGAGATAAGGCCGGATATTCCGGAAGAACTGGTAAAGACCGTCTCTAGGGCTCTAGAGAAGGATCGGAGCAAACGTTTCCCGTCTGCAGGCGAAATGATGCGGGAACTTGTAAGAGTGCGCCAGGCCGTTGTTTCCGGAAAAGGTTCGGAGTCTCTTACCAACATACTGAAGAAGGAGTTCGCATCCCATTACCTTAAGATGAACAGGATCCTGGAACGTGCCCAGGCTGAATACCTGATGGATGAACTTTTCAAGGATATAGAGGATGTGGAGGAGCTGGATCTTAACGAGAAGATCAGGGTACCGGAAGAAACTGAAAGCGGAGAGGTTAAGGCCGAAAAGAGTAAAACCCCCATTTTTGCAGCGGCGGCAATGATTCTGATGGTTCTCTTTGCCGGCGGTATCTACTACTACGTCACAAAGCTTATGGTTCGGGAAGAGAGGATTTTCATATTCTCCACTCCTCCCGGCGCAAGTGTGATCGTGAACGAGGTTGATATGGGGAAGAAGACCCCTGCCGAAATAGTGTTGAAAACAGGATCAAGTTACACGATAGAATTGAAGAAGGGTTCCTTTATCGGAGGGATAGTCTTTTCTCCCACAGGAGAAAACAACAAGGTGAACATCAAACTGAAAAAGCGGGAGGATGAACTTGAATAGTGAAATTGAAAATCGTACGGCAGTCTGCATATACAGAAACAGGGAAGAGGGCGTCACCCTTGTGAAAAACGATATCGCCGATCTTGTAAGCGACTATCTTGAAAACTTCATAGAGCATGGAGTTGCCGAGATTCCGAGAGACGATATGGGACGTCTGCAGCTGCTTATAGCCCTCTCAACCGCCTGGTCCGCATTCATGCCGCCGAGAGGTGTCTGTGGCTGGAACGTTCTTCTTCCGGGAAGGAGCATGAAGTTTTTCGCGAGTGTGGATACGGGCGACGGATCCTTTACCGCAAGAGGATACAAGTACGATCCTGCCCCCGAGGAAAAGAGCAGGGTGGTTATGGAAACATTCGTTCCGGGAAGAAGCCACAGGAACAAAAGTATGGTGGAGGAGGAGGGAACTCCCGAGATGGTAAAACTTCTCAACAGCTTCCTTGTCCGTTCTGAACATCCGTCAACACTGTTTTTCGAATCCCACGGAATTTTCTACCTTCTCAAGAAAGACGGCGGAGAGGATCTCGACCAGCTCAAAGAGATCGCGGAACGCATTAAGGAAGGACACACCCCTGAAGATGAAGGGTTCCATTCAGTAGAAGAGACCAAATTCAGATTCTTCTGCGGCTGCTCAAAGCTCAGCATGAAGTCCATGATCGACGGAATAGGCCGAGAAAGCATAGAGTTTCTCTTCAAGGATGGAGAGGATATTAAAGCCGAATGTCCACGTTGTGGCAGAGTATACCGTTATAAAAGAGAGGAGTTCTTCCCAGTATGATTTTCTCCCGGAAAAATTCCACAGACAGAATCTTCTCAAAAATTTGAAGTGAGGACGCATGAACGGTTCAATTCTTATCTTCCGGCGCGGGGATCTTCTTCGGGAGAAGGATATTCTCACGGCCGTAGAAATGATCGAAACCATTGCCCGTGAGAAGGATTTTTCCGTCCATATCTATCCCGAAATTCCCGAAAGTATCGATCTTGTAGTTTCTATAGGCGGGGACGGTACCTTTCTTGATGCAAGCCACATTGCGATCGAACACGACGTTCCGATGGTCGGCGTCAACGGCGGCAGTCTTGGGTTCCTCACGGAAGTGAAGATGGATGAGATCGACGATATCCGTGAGATTCTTGATGGCGATCACAGTGTTCAGGAGCGGATTGTCACCAGAGTCGTTCTTGAAAGATGCGGAATACCCTGCATGAGCTCCCTTGCCGTCAACGAATCGGTGTTGACCAGAAATCACGATGCAGGGATGCTTGAATTCACAGTACGCTACGATGGAAACAACCTTTCAAGTTACAAGGCTGACGGTGTCATCATTGCAACCCCAACCGGTTCCACCGCCTACAACCTTTCACTGAACGGACCGATCCTTTTTCCCTCGTCACACAGCATGGTTATCAACGCTATGGCTCCCCACGCCCTGACTCACAGACCCATAGTTATTCCGAGCAACAGGAAGATAGAGGTGCTGGTGGGCGGTAAATCCCGGGGTAATCTTACGATCGACGGAAGACGCTCCTTCCGGATCCAGGAAGGAGACCGGGTTGTTATAGAGGAGGCTTCCAGGGTTCTCAAGGTGATACCCTCAAAAAGAAGAACTTTCTTTGACATTCTCTCCGAAAAGCTTCATTTCGGTAGAAGGGACTGACCAGTAATCATAGATCTGTCGGTGAGGAATTTTTCCGCTCCTGCACCCATCGACTCTTAAGCTTTTCGACTTTTGGACCCCCCAGTTCAGATATCAAATAAAAGAGGATCATGGGAGAAAAGAAGAAAGTTCGTCGGGAGTTTCTGAGCCCTTGAACGGTCCGAAGAAAAGGTCGATACCTAAATGGAGAGGCGTTGTATCAGTTGTTGTGTCAAATTGATCGTAATGAAATAAAAACATTGTTTTTGGATCCTGCAAGAGTCCATCCATTTCAGGATGTTACGAAAAGCCGTTGAAAGAGCGTGACTATTTTGAATGCTAAACTTGAATATTTTTTCTCTTTTTTATAAAATCGCCACGGAAATATTACACATGTAGTGGAGGCTATATAATGGTTTTTAGAGTTGAGGTTGGATTACGAAAGGAGATTAACGATCCTGTTGGAGCCACGCTTCTCAGGAGGATCAAATCCGACTTCGGAATAGAGGAAGTGACCGCAGTTCGCGTCCTCAAGACCTATCTTGTAGACGTGGACGGTGTCCAGCTTGAACAGGTTGAACAATTCCGGAATAAAGTTCTCACAGATCCGGTTACCGAGATCTCCTCAATGGGGGAAAACCTCGGTGACTCCTACAAATTCGACTGGATGATCCAGGTGGGATTTCTTCCCGGTGTTACGGATAACGAGGGGAAAACCGCCCTCTGGGGCATCCGTACTCTCTGCGATCTTGAAGGATGCGACGAGGACAGAATATTCTCCGGCAGAAAGTATCTTTTCTCCGGAAAGCTCTCCTCCGAGGAGGTCGAGAGAATCGCCTCGGGACTTCTCGCCAACAAACTCATCCAGAGCTGCAGGATTTTGAGTGCGGAAGAGTGGAAGTCAGGCGTGAGAATGGGCGATTCGACCCCCCGCGTTTCCGGAACTACCGAAATCACCGTCAATGAGGTGGATCTTGAGATCTCGGACGAGGAGCTTGTACGTTTCTCAAGGGAGAACGTTCTTGCACTCAATCTCGACGAAATGAAGGCGATACAGAACCACTACAGGGATGAAAAAACCCTTTTGGAAAGAAGAGAAAAGGGATTTCCAGCAAAACCTACAGACTGCGAGGTCGAGGTTCTTGCACAGACATGGTCGGAGCACTGCAAGCACAAGATTTTCGCTGCCGACATCGAGTACAGCGACAAAGTCAGCGGAGAATCCTACAAGGTCTCCTCTCTCTTCAAAAGCTACATCAAGAGGGTTACCGACGAACTGACTGAGGATAGACCATGGCTTAAATCTGTCTTCGTCGACAACGCCGGAATTGTTGAAATCGATGATGAAAACTACTTCGCAATGAAGGTCGAGACACACAATTCACCTTCGGCCCTCGATCCCTACGGCGGCGCCCTCACGGGAATCGTCGGTGTAAACAGGGACATCCTCGGCTGCGGAATGGGTGCACGTCCCATTTTCAACACCGACATCTTCTGTTTCGCTTCACCTCTCTACAAGGGTGAACTTCCCGGTCCTAACCTTCTTCACCCCGCAAGGATCTTTCGAGGAGTCCACAGCGGAGTCAAGGACGGCGGAAACGAGAGCGGAATTCCCGTTGTAAACGGATCCATCTTCTTCGACAACCGCTTTATCGGAAAACCGCTCGTATTCTGCGGAACAGGCGGACTCATGCCAAAGAAGGCGGCAGGAAAGGTGACCCATAAGAAGAAGGCAAGACCCGGAGATCTCATCATCATGGCCGGCGGAAGGGTCGGAAAGGACGGAATCCACGGAGCAACCTTCAGCAGTGAGGAGCTTCACGAGGGAAGTCCTGCGACTGCGGTACAGATAGGTGACCCGATAATTCAGAAGAGGATGATCGATTTCATTCTCGAGGCGAGGGACAGAGGTCTCTACAGCGCCATAACGGACAACGGTGCCGGTGGACTCAGCTCCTCGGTAGGTGAGATGGCGGAGGATACCAACGGTGCTCTCGTCAACCTCGACAAGGTTCCGCTGAAATATCACGGACTTCAGCCGTGGGAGATATTCATTTCCGAGGCCCAGGAGCGTATGACGATAGCTGTTCCTTCGGAAAATTACGAGGAACTTCAAAAGCTTGCGAAAATTCACGAAGTTGAGATCTCATCTATAGGAAAATTTACCGATTCCGGTTCCCTCGAGATCTATCATGAAGATAAACCTGTCGCTCTTATCGACATGGAGTTCCTCCATAACGGCGGTCCAAGATACCAGCTTCAGGCGGTCTGGAACAGACATGAGGATATGGAGTACGAGCTTCCTGAATATGAGAACTACAGCGACATCCTTCTCGACATGGTTTCAAGACTCAACATCGCCAGTAAGGAGGAGTGGGTCCGTCAGTACGATCACGAAGTTCAGGGACGAAGTGCAGGAAAGCCGTTCTGCGGAAAGGATGCGGACGGTCCGAGCGACGCTGCGGTAATTAAGGTTTCACCTTTCAAGAAGAAGGGTATCGTTGCAAGTCACGGAATCAAGCCCACATTCAGCGATATCGATGCATACTGGATGACGGCATCCGTAATCGACGAGGCGGTCAGGAACGCTGTTGCAGTAGGTGCCGATCCCGAGTTCATGTCGGGTCTCGACAACTTCTGCTGGCCCGATCCCGTATACGATGAGGAAAAGAATCCGGATGGAAAGGACAAGCTTGCATCTCTCGTAAGATCCAACAACGCGCTCTACGACTACTGTAAGTCCTACGGAATTCCCCTGATCTCGGGAAAGGACAGCATGAAGAACGATTACGGTTCCGGGAAAGATAAGATCTCAATTCCTCCGACACTTCTTTTCACTCTTATCTCCAGCATGGAGGATGTTGAAAAGATGGTCTCCATGGATTTCAAGAATGCAGGTGACCTTGTCTACCTTACAGGTGTAACTGCAGACGAAATGGGCGGCAGCGAGTATATTCTCTACCACGGACTCAAGAAGAAGGGTGCCGTTCCCAAGGTCGACGCGGATGCAAACATGGCCGTCTACAAATCGCTTCACAAGGCGATAAACGGTTCTCTTGTCGAGTCCGCGCACGATCTCAGCGACGGTGGACTTGCGGTTGCTGCTGCCGAATCCGCATTTGCCGGAGGTTACGGTGTCAAACTGGATCTTTCCGCTGTTCCCTGCAAAGAGGGGGCGAAGAGGGACGACGTTGTTCTCTTCTCCGAATCCAACGGAAGAATTCTTCTCAGCGTAAAACCTGAAAATCGTGAAGAGTTCGAAAAGACCATGGCTGGGTGCAACATAGCGCTTGTCGGAGAGACCACAGGTTCACAGTTCATGAAGGTTACCGGCGTTTCCGGACAGGGTGTTGTGAACCTTTCCATCGAAGAACTGAAGCGTTGCTGGCAGGAACCCCTGAAAAAGTTAAACTGAGAGGACTGACTGATGAATAGTGTTAACGTTCTTGTAATAAATGGATACGGCATCAACTGCGATGTCGAGACAGGCTGGGCATTCGAAATGGCGGGTGCCGACAACGTCGTCGTAACCCACATAAACAGGGTGATCGAAGGCGAATACAGTTTGATGGATTTCGGTATCGTCGTTTTCCCCGGAGGTTTTTCCTTCGGCGATCACATCGCTTCCGGCAAGGTTCTGGGGCTCAAAATCAAGAAGGAGCTTGGAGAGCAGATAACCGAGTACGTTCGTTCCGGCAGACTTATGATGGGAATCTGCAACGGATTCCAGGTCATGGTCAAAATGGGACTACTTCCCGGCAACAGGGATACGGTTTTCTCCGAGCAGAGGGTAACTCTGACACACAACGATTCAGCAAGATACGAGGATCGTTGGGTGAGGCTCAAGGCAAACTCCATGAATAAATCACCGTTCCTTCGCGGAATCGATGTTCTTCCTGTTTCCGTAAGGCATGGAGAGGGCAAGTTCATGGCGCTTTCCGACGAACTCTCAAGAATCGAGAGGGAGAATCTCGTTGCCTTCCAGTATGTGGACGACGAGGGAGAACCTACCAGAAGTTATCCGCAGAATCCCAACGGGTCGGAGCTTGCGGTTGCCGCCATCACCAATCAGGACGGCAACGTGATCGGAATGATGCCCCATCCCGAGGTTTTCGTAAACAAAACCCAGCATCCCTCATGGACAAGGGATCATGAACTTCCGGAAGAGGGAGCAGGGCTCCGGATTTTTAAGAATGCTGTGGAGTACGTGAGAAACGAACTTTGAAGAAGTTAGTTCTTATGTTTGCGATCTCCCTGTTTGCCGCGCTGATGCTGTGGATACTCGACTATCACGAGCCATTTCACCGGTTCAACATGGAGATCGTAGATTTGATCATCCGACAATTCAGAAGCTGACATGCGCCGTTCACCCTTTAGAAAATTCAGGATCGTGGGGATTTTCACCCTGCTGTTCGTTCTCGTGTCAACGGGTGTCTACTACCTGATCGGAAGATCCGAATGGTCACTTTTCGACTGTTTCTACATGACGGTTATCTCGATAACCACGGTGGGATACGGTGAAATACTCGATTTTTCACGTCATCCCGAAGGCCGCTGGTTTTCCATATTCGTAGTTCTGTGGGGCTACCTCATATTTGTCTACTTTGTTTCCATAATGTCAGAGATCCTGGTAACAGGTCAGATGGTGAGCTATTTCCGGGAAAGGAGGGTAAGGAAGATGATCGGCGGCTACGAAAATCACTACATTATCTGCGGATTCGGTGAGATGGGATACCACGTCGCAAAGGAGATCTACGCCACATACAACCCGCTTGTAATAATCGACAACAGGGAGGATGTTTTTCAGCTGGTGGCGGAATATCTCTCTCCGAAGATTGCGGTTGTCCGCGGTGATGCATCCGATGAGGATGTTCTGAGGCAGGCGGGAATTGAAAAGGCGAAGGGAATGGTTCTCACACTTCCCGAGGATAAGGACAACCTCTTCTCGCTCGTGACGGTGCGTTCGCTCAATCCCGGACTAAAGGTTGCCACAAAATGTGTTCACGAATCCAACACGCAGAAATTCTACAAGGCGGGAGCCTACAAGGTGATAAGTCCCGCGGGAGTGGGTGGTACCAGGCTCGCATCGGAGCTTCTAAGGCCAACCGTTACAACATTCATCGACACCATGATGAGGGACAAGAAGAGAAACGTCAGAATCTCGGAGATCGACCTTTCGGATGGTATGGAGTGCATAGGCAAGACACTTCGGGACAGCATGTTCAGGAAGACTGTGAACGTTCTTGTCATGGCTGTGGTCACGAGGGATGAAAACGGTGTGGAGCAGTTCGTATACAATCCTTCTGCCGACCTCATGCTCAATAGGGGTGATACCCTGATCGTCATAGGAAAATCCGAGGATATCGCCAGATTCAAGAAAATAATCTGACCGGATTCCGGCCCGTAAATTTTAGAAACCGTAAAGGATAATTATTCTTTTTTGACTGCGTCAAATTATGGAGAGTAATTAAAAATTGTTTTTAATTTCATTCGTAGTCCACTAACGTTTTCTTTTAACATGAAAGTCAGGGTCGGTTGTATCGTTGTATCGAATTTAATTTGATTTCTGCAGATATTTATTCTTGTTTTATACAAAATACAGACTCAACCCAACAATTTGGATGGGGGGCGATCCATTTTTAGGTGATTTGGTTCCGATGGTATAGTCTGTGATTTTAAAAAATCTGAAACAATTGTGTTTTGCAGGACAGGTCAGCTGAGTACTATTTGTTATCCTCCGGAATCATTGATTGTTTTTAATCTTGTGCTATAATTTTTTTACGGTGACAGATTGGAGGGAACTATGAGAAAAAACGATGGTTTGGATTTTTTCGGAAACGATTATTTCCGTTGCAGGCGAGAGTACACGAGAAGGCGCAAAAGGATGGACCGGTTTCTTCTCGGCATCAGGGATCCGGAGGAGCGTTTTTCAACTGTGCCCTTGGATATGATCTCTGAGGATAGTGGTGTGCTGACGGAATGTATCAATGGCTGCGGATCTTTTCTGGATGGCTTGGTAAGAGAGTTCGCATACGATTCCAGACTATTGCATCCGCCTGATGATATCCGTTTCGAACGATGGATAAATAATTGTTCTTAGATTTTCTTCAAATAGTCTTGATTTTTTTTAATCCTTAGCTTATAGTTTTTATGTGTGAGTTGCCCAAAATCGGAAAAAAAGAAAATTTTGAGCGCTCTTGGAGTATTTTTATCTAGCTTAGGGGTTTTAACATGCCAGTACAGATCTATTGCGGTAATCTTAACTACAGAATGACAGACGATTCTCTCCGTGAAGTTTTTGAGGATTACGGAGAGGTAGTCTCATCAAAAATCATCAAGGACAGGGAGACAGGACGATCCAAGGGATTCGGTTTTGTGGAGATGTCCACGAATGAGCATGCCGAAAAGGCAATTTCTCAGCTCAACGATACTGAGATCGCCGGAAGAAATATCAAAGTTAACTACGCTCGACCGAGAAATTTCTAAATTAATCATAAAGCCGCCCGATCGGGCGGCTTTTTTTTGCAAAAATCATTTCATTTTTCTATAATCCCGCTGAACGATCTTTAATGGAGATATTTATGAGAAATGTAGATACACTTGTTCTTGGTGCAGGATTGTCCGGAATATCAACGGCTTACGCTTTGAGGGGTGAAAATTTCCTCGTTCTTGAAAAAGGATCAGCGCCCGGCGGACTCTGTACATCCGAAGAGAAATCGGGATTTACATTCGATCAGACCGGTCACTGGCTCCACCTGTGTCGCGAAAAGACAAAGGATCTGTTTTTCTCGCTCTTTCCGGGAGACGAGCACGTTCAGATAGTAAGGAAAACATTTGTTTACTCACACGGAACCTATACACTCTATCCGTTCCAGTCCAACACCTACGGACTGCCTCCTCAGGTGATAAAGGAGTGTATCGTCGGGTTTGTAAAAGCGATGTATGAATCTGACAAATCGAGGGCGAAGGAGAACTTTTACGAGTGGTGCATGGCATATCTGGGAGAGGGCATATCCAAACACTTCATGATTCCGTACAACTCAAAGATATACACAGTTCACCCAAAGGAGATGGCCAGCCACTGGTGCGACTACTACGTACCCAAGCCAACGCTGGAGCAGGTTGTCGAAGGAGCAATAACATCTCCGGAGCAGAAAGTCGGATACAACGCAAGTTTCTACTACCCCAAAGAGGGTGGAATAGGGTCACTTGTAAAAAGGCTTTTCGACAGAACCGAGAAGGAGAAATACCTTTTCAACACCGAGCCGACGGCAATAGATCTCGACAACAAAACCGTTACGCTGAAAAACGGAGAAAAGATAACGTATGAAAACCTCGTTTCCTCCATTTCTCTCAGGGATTTTCTCAACATGGTAGAAGGATCATTCAGCGAAGAGGCCGAAAAGATAGCCAAAAGACTCAAAATAGCTTCCGTAAGCTATCTTAACATCGGACTCAAGAACAGACTCAAGCACGAAGCGCACTGGGTCTATCTTCCCGAAGAGAAGTTTCTTCCCTACCGGATGGGCAGTTTCTCCAACATCTACGGAAAAATGGCACCAGAAGGGAAATCCAGCGTCTACATTGAGTACACACACCAGGGACCGTTCAGCGAAATTGAAAAATTCAAGGAAGCCTCGATCGACACACTTGTTGAAATGGGCATGATAGAGAAATCCGAAGAAGTAGAATTTGCCGACTACAGAGTGATCGATAACGGCTACGTAATCTTCCATAACGAGTACTTTGACGACATGGAGAAAGTAAATTCAGTCATGGAAGGAAAATCCACCCAGCTCGTAGGACGCTACGGCCGATGGACTTACAACGCCATGGAAGATGCAATGCTTGACGGACTCGGGGCCGGAGAGAAAATTCTCAAAAGATAAGATAGATCGGATCGAGATTTATCATTTTCACTTCAGACCGCCCTATAATGATTAAAATCACTATCATTTATATTCACGTACCATAGGGGGGGTTCCTATTTAGGTAAACCGAGTAAATCCATAAATCTGTAGTGTTTAAATGCACCGGCTTGGAATATACGCACGAACTTTTAAATCAAACCAGTATAAAATTGATTGTTGCATTATCCTTTCTTATAATCGAAAATGTTTTAACATAAATACCAATACGTAATGGAGAATTTGATGAAAAAGTTTTTGGTTTTATTTTTCTTGTTTTCAATTTGCTTTGTTTCGTGTACCGGGGATGATGATGACGATGGTGTTTCCGTCGGAGGCGGCAGTGGGCCGTGCAAGGGGGTTATCTGTTCCGGGCATGGGACCTGTTATGAAATAGGAGATAATCTCGTCTCCTGCAACTGCGAAGAAGGTTATGTGGCAGAAGGAATCGATTGTGTCCTGGATGACGGAACCGGTAACGGCACCGACACCGGATCCGATCCCTGCGCCGGTGTGACATGCTCCGGACACGGCAACTGCTACGATAAAGACGGAAAGCCCGCCTGCAACTGCGAACAGGGCTACGACGCACAGGGCACCAACTGCGTTGAAGAGGGAAGTTCCGATCCCTGCGCCGGAAAAGACTGCAATAATCAAGGCACCTGCAATTCAAACACAGGACTTTGCGAATGCGAAGAGGGCTGGTTAGGGGATAACTGTGAAAGCTTTGATAATGGGGGCCCGTGGACAGTTACGGTGACTGGAGATGTTAATGAAGAGATAACTTTTAATAAATTGTTGTGCGGTGAAAGACCCTTGCAAAACAACAAATACAAGAATGAATTCTATATAACATTTTATACATCAGCTAATAATCCGCATCCTTCATTTTTCATATCTTTAGATACCGATTATCTTAATAGTGGTACTTTCAATAAAGACAATTCTTATCTAATCACTCACTTAAATTTAGATAGCAATCGACATTACGGTAGTTCTGATGATGGTGCCCAAATATATTTTGACCTTTATGAAAGCAAAGTTAAGGCTAAAGGAGAGGTAACAATAAATGGCTTGCTGAGCAATGATGGGAAGAAAATATTTTTTGATAAGAAAAATTTCTCTTTTAAGTGTCCTTGCATAAGGGACGATAATAATCCTAATGATTGTGGGAGACAGTAATGTTAATTTTTATGAAATCGGTAAAGTAGATAATGGCGTTGGAGCGCCTAGGTTGCCTGCATGCTGGTGAAGGTCAAAAAGTTCCCTGATTTTTGACATGCTAGGCGAATTAATAGATTTTCCGTCTTTAACATCGCCATTTTCAGCATGTATGTCTCCAGCTTTAACAACTGTACCACCCTTTTCAACAGTTAGTCCTTGAGTAACAGTTAGAGCACCATCAACTTTTACTTTACCCTTAAAAAGTATATCTTTTCCATTAACAGAAACATTATCCTTATCGATCACAACTGTCGTTTCCCCGATTTTCACGGAGAGGGTGCTGTCGTCCTTCAGTTCCAGAACTCTTGCTGTGTCGTCCAGCGATTTTCCTTCCGGTGCCGCCGGTAGCTTATGCGCTTCCATCGGCGGTGTGTAAGCAGACCCGATGATGTAGCCCCTTGATGATTCCGTTGATAAAGTCATTTTCTTGTATATATCGGCCTTCCAGTGCTTGTTATCTGTGTAAATGACAGTGTCACTCCTCCGGAGCTTCCGAAGAGGGTGGGGCGGCTTCGGGTGCTATAATAGTTTCTCCCCAGCCGGGGCTATGGGAAGGGCACGACAGGGAGACGCGCTACACACCGATGCGGAAAATCCACCTGCAAAAACTTTTTCCACCCGAAATCAGCACCTGAATTCAACACGAAACAAATATCATGATCATCCCGGCCGCTGAATTTGGGAAATTAAAAATATCGAGTCTGAAATAACGGCTGTAAGCGGATGCTCTCTACGAAATGGTGTTTACTGTTCGCTTACTGCGGAGATGATGTCGGGAAGGTTCTTTTCGGAATCAAAATTCTGGATTATGGCTGCAGCTCCGAGTGAGCTTGCCTTTATAACAGTGGATGACTCTATTCCGGTAGTGGAGAAGAGATAGAATTTTATGTGCTCGAAGATTGACTTCTTCTGGATGGCGGATAGAAGCTTCAAGGGTGTGATGTGCCCTTTCTTGAGGCTGAGATCACAAAGTATGAAGCGGATTGAGAGGCGGTGCTCCTTGAGCATAATGGCTGCTGTTTCTATGAGCGAGGACGAGAGGCTCTGGATGCCTGCCTGGGAGAGCTGCAGTTCTATCTGGGAGCGAAGTTCGGTGTTTCCCGTTATGATGAGGGCTTTTCCGGAGATCTTCGTGGCCTTCTTTTCCTGCAGTCCGTAAATTTCACGAAGATGCGACAACAGGCTCTCTTTGAAGAATCCTAGTGTGCTGATTCGGTGAAATGCCAGTTCCCTCGGTATGTTCGTTACTACTGTCATATAGTCGAATGTGTCGGCAAGTAGGAGTATCTGGGCTCCGAGGGGAATGTCCTCCCGGGAGAGGGCGTTGGGGAATCCTTCGCCGTCCCAGGTTTCGTACATGTTGGAAAGGTAGTTAAGCGATCTTCTGGGCAGGCGGAGTGTTCCGAACAGTCTGGATGGTGTGGAGGCGTATTTGATGATACGCTCCGACTGGATTCTTTCCTGAATATCGAAGGCGTTGAGGTGGACTCGTTTCCCTACGTCGTGAAGATATGAGGCTATGGTGAGTTCTGTCAGCTGTAGTTCGGTCATCTTTTCGAGGCTTCCCAGCTTTCTTGAAAGGAGGGTCACCCTCTGGGTGTGGCCGCGGAATCCTTCTTCACGCTGAAGATCGAGAAGTCCGGAAAATATTCTGAATATCTCAATCAGTTCGTTGTTGGAAGGAGGTATTCCGTTTGCTCCGGCAAGATCCCTCACAACGCTTCCGGTTGTTTCCCTGGTCATCACTTCGCCGCGGTTCAGTATCTGGGTGAATGAGACGCTCTCGGATTCCTGTTCTTTTTCGGGCTCCGATGTCACCATGTGGGCGAGGCTGTCCACACTCATAATCTGGGAGTTGCTGCTGTAGAGGTTACTCTGTTCGGCCTTCTTGAAACTGACCTGCCTGTGGACAAGTCGTTCAAAGGCTCCGAGATCACCCTTATAGAGTTTGTAGACAAGCGCCTGTATGGCTTTGGAGTAGGCGATGACCGGTACAACTTCGCGAATGTCGTGAAGCATGTCCTTGAGATCGTCCATGACGCGGAGATCCTGGGGTTTGAATGTGAGAATCGTCAGTTTCTGGTTTTTCCTGTCGAGCTTTATGGGAAATATGAGTCTGGACTCTGCAAGTGAGGCGGGAATCAAACTCAATATTTCATCTCGAACGGTCAATTTTTCAAGTTTGGCCGAGCCGACGTACTGAACTCCGAATTTTCTCGACAGGTATACAAGAAGGTCCGCCTCGGTGACAAATTCCCTCTCCACTAGAATTTCCCCGAGGTAGTGTCTTTTAATTCTCTGAATCTCCATGGCTTCTCTCAATTGAGCCACGGTAATCTTCCCGATGTCCAGGAAGTACTGTCCGGTTTTCTTAATCATATCGCTTGGTCACCGTCTCAAAAAAGCATTAATACGTATACATGGTATATACCGGAGGTGTCAAAAGCAAATTTTATTATTATCTGATCAAATCTCCGTTTTCAGATTCTTTATACCACTAAAAAATGATTGAAGTTTTCTTGATTTTAACAGGTTTGGGGGTAAAATGTGGGAGAATGGTTCATGATTGTGGGAAAAAGTGGTGAAGAAAGCCTCGTTTCACGGTAGAAATTACTATAAGGTGGATGCTAAGGGGAGAGTACCCTTTCCGCCTTCGTGGTTCGAGCCCATGAACCTTAGGTACGGCGAGTCGATTGTTCTCTCTCGAGGGGTTTCTCCCGATAATCGCTACATCGAGCTCTACTCACAGAATGCGTGGGCTGAGAAGGTGGAAGATATCGAAAACTCTTTTCCGGAGGGAAAGCTCAAGGCCAAGTTCGTTCGCTGGTACGTTTCGACGGCTGAGAGTCTGGAGTTGGATACTCAGAACAGGGTCAGGCTTCCCAAGCATCTTATTGAATATGCGGGGCTTGAGAAGGAGGTTGTTCTTCTCGGCTGCGGTGACCGTATCGAGATCTGGGATAAGGCGGCGCTTGAGGCCTCCGAGAGCCTGGATGAATCAGATTTTGATGAGGTTTTTAATATTATGAACGAGTACAGACAAAAGAAGGCAGGTGAATGATGACGGAATTTAAACACCTACCGGTTCTTGCGGATGAGGTTATGAGGCTTATGGAACTTGATTCTCCACGCCTCTATGTCGATCTTACCGCGGGTGGTGGAGGACATGCAGAGCTTTTTCTCAATCGCTATCCCGATCTGACCCTTGTGCTGCTTGACCGTGATCCCGATGCGATAAGGCATCTCAAGAAGAAGTTCGAGGGAGTTGAGCGGGTAAAGATAGCACACGCCAGGGCAGCTGAAATCGACAAGGTTCTTTTCCTTATGAAGGAGGATAGACCGGATCTCATACTTGCGGACCTCGGTGTGAGCAGTCATCAGTTCGACACTTCTGAAAGGGGGTTCTCTTTTACTGACGGTCCGATGGATATGAGAATGAATTTTCATGAAGGTGAGAGTGCACTTGATTTTATCTCCCGCGTCTCGGAAAAGGAGCTTCAGGATGTCCTCAGCGCCTACGGAGAGGAGAGGGAGTCTAGACGAGTTGCCGGTGCTTTGAAAAAAGGCGTCGAGGAGGGTCTTACCACAACCGGAGAATTCGCGGACCTTATTAAAAAGGTAAAAAGACACCCGAAGAGAGGTATTCATCCGGCAACGCAGACCTTCATGGCTCTTCGTATGGCTGTCAACAGGGAGCTGGATGAGCTTAACGACATGCTTGAAAAGGGGTATAGACTTCTCAATCAGGGCGGAAAGATGGGAATCATCAGCTTCCATTCCATAGAGGACAGGGTCGTCAAGCGCTTCTTTCAGGCAAGAAGAGAGGATCCGGTCTTCTACTCTCCGGAAGGTCCTAACGACACGGAAAACGTGAAGGTTTACAAGTTTGCCGGCGCTACTGATGAGGAGAAGGCTGAAAATCCTCGTGCAAGAAGTGCCAAATTGAGAGTTTTAGAGAAGTTGGGGGTATAGATGCAGGGATATGCTGGCGTAAGAGGAAAGAAAAGTGAGGTTTTCGGAGAATCCTTGCTCACTCTTCGTAAGGTTAGGGCGAAGATGGAACTTTTTTCACCCACGATGCTTACGGTTATGGGACTTTTCATAATGGTGGCGATCTTTCTCGGGACCAATTCCTACCTGAAGTCCTACAGAAAGAGTCAGCTTGTCAAGATAGGCAGGTTCGTCGACGCGAACAGGGAGGCCGGATTCAAGAAAAATGAACTTGAGGGACGATATCTCAGAATGATGTCAGCAGGTTCTCTCATGAAAAAGGCCGGAAAACTGGGGATGGAAACCGCAACCAGGGAGAGGGTGATCAAGCTGTAGATGGCACGTGAAAAAAAGGTACTTGTCTTTCTCGCTACTATGGTGGGAATCGGTTTTTTTGTAATTATCTACAGGCTCTACTCTATTCAGGTGCTCAAGCACGAAAAGCTTGACCGCTACTCCTCCTTCAGTGAGGTTATAAAGGTCGTAAAGAGTAAGAGGGGGGCGATCAAAGATTCGAAAGGTGAAATTCTTGCCCTTTCGGAACCCAAGGTTGATCTCGCCGTCGATCCTGCGGGAATCGCCGAAAAGGAGTTGATGGCCCGTTCTCTTGCGGTCATTACAGGGCGTAAAAAAACTAAGCTCTTGAAAATTTTAAAGAAAAAAGGGCATTTTTACTACATAAAGAAGAATCTCGGATACGCCGCAATCGAGGCTTTTAAAAAGGAAAAGTCGGAAATAAGAAAACGGCTTAAAACTTTGAAAAGGGATGAGAATGCGGATGGAGCAGAGATAAAAAGGCTCTCAAGAGCACTCAGCGACTTTAATTTCATTATCCTTCTAGACGGCTACAGGCGCATCTATCCCCAGGGAAATCTGTTCGCCAACGTTCTCGGATTTGTAAGAACGACGGACAGTCGCGGCCTGGAAGGGCTTGAGATGAGCTACAACAGCTATCTGGGCGGAAAAGACAGAAAGATAAAGAGGCTCTACATTCCGGGTTCCGGAGAGGGAAGTCTCGATGTGGAAAAGGAGCTCCTGGATAACGCCGGCGCTGACCTTGTAACCACCATCGATTCCAGAATTCAGTACATTGCCGAAGAGGAACTGGGAAAGATGATGAAAAAGAGCAAGGCGAAGTGGGGGAGCGTTGTCGCGATGAATCCGGAAAACGGAAAGATTCTGGCCATGGCCAACTATCCCACCTTCAATCCAGAGCGCTACTTCAAATATTCACCGAGAGAGAGAAGAAACTATTCCGTTGCCAACCTTTTCGAGCCGGGTTCTACAATGAAGGTTTTCAGTATTGTTTCGGTAATGAATGACAATCATGTTAAACCTGGAGAGATATTTTACGGACACAAGGGACGATATCGTTACGGCAGAAGGTGGGTCCGTGACCACAAGGTTATCACGTGGATGAGCCTTAAGGATATCGTTGTCTACTCCAGTAACATCGGAACAATTCTGCTTACCGACCGACTTTCATCAAAGAGACTTTACGAATACTTCGGAATGTTCGGATTCGGGAGAAAAAGCGGTATTCAGCTTCCGGGCGAATCCTATAAAAAAATAAGGGACTATAAGAAATGGTATCCCATCGACAAGGGAAACATCAGCTTCGGTCAGGGTATAGCGACAAACGTTGTCCATAATGTCAGGGCCATGAGTGCTCTTTTCAACGGAGGTGTGCTCTGGCAGCCGACGATCGTAGACAGGGTCGAAAATCCGAGAACCGGTGAAATCCTATATGAGACCAAGCCGGTGCCGGAAAGAATAGATTTTAGGTACGACAGCGACGTCAGGATGAAAAAGATGCTCGTGAAGGTTGTGGAAGAGGGAACGGCGAAAAAGGCTAGGATCAAGGGTATCGAGGTTGCCGGAAAAACCGGTACGTCACAAAAGTACGATGCTTCGAGAGGAAAATACAGCTGGAACAGGGTCGTCTGTTCATTTCTCGGAGCGGTTCCGGCAGACAGGCCGAAGCTTGTGATGATGGTCGTCATCGACGAACCGGCCGGAAGGGAATTCGGGGGTACGGTTGCCGCACCGGTTTTCCGGGAAGTTGCAAAGAGATCCCTTCCTCTTCTCGGCGTCTATCTGGAAAAGGATGACGGTGAGGATAAGTCGGAAAAATCATCCATTCCTTATGAGAATGAAATCACAGCCCCCTTTCTTCCGGATCAGGGCAAACCTGACGTGAGTCCTCTCGATCTTGTAAAGGTGCCGTCACTTAAAGGACTTACCATATCAAAGGCTATCCACCTTGCAAATAAGTCAGGTTTGGATATCATTGTCGCCGGAAAGGGGGAGAATCTTATCACAGGTCAGTACCCCAAAGCCGGGGAAATGGTAAGTTTTGGAACAGTCATTACTCTGGAGACAGATGATAAGTCGGAGGAATAGTTGCTATTTTCAGAATTTAAGGCCCATGTTGCCGATCATATAATTGAAACAAACATTTCAGATGATTTCCGCATATTCGACATAACTGTCGACTCCCGTGAGGTGCGTTCCGGATTTGCATTCTTCGCATTGAAGGGCACGAAAACAGATGGTCACCGGTTCATTCCCCAGGTGGAGAGGAAGAATCCTTCACTCATTGTCGGGGAGGAACCCAGCGATGCCCGTTTCTACATCCGGGTCGATTCCGTTCGCGAGGTTCTTTCCAAGATTTCACCGCTTTTCTACGGTGAGCCGCAAAAGGAACTTTCCCTCATCGGAATAACGGGAACCAACGGAAAAACAACCGTCTCCTACATGGTGGAACATCTTCTGCAGAGTAAGGCGAAACCGGGAGTTATAGGTACGGTCGAGTATCGCTGGAACGGAAGAAGTCTCAAGGCTCCCAACACCACCCCTTTTCCATGGAGCTGGTATAAGTTGATCAGGACCATGCGCAGCGACGGTGTGGACACACTTGTCAGTGAGGTGAGTTCACACGCCCTGTCCCAGGAGAGAATTCGTGGGACCGAGTTCGATGTGGCCGTTTTTACCAATCTTTCAAGAGACCATCTCGATTTTCACGGAGATCTTGAATCCTATTTCGAGGCAAAGAAGCTTCTCTTTACCCGTTATCTGAAATCCGGCGGAATCGCCGTGGTCAATGTTGACGATCCAGCGGGAGTCAAGCTGTCTGAAGAATTGAAGGATCGTCGGATTCGTACCTTCTCCGCCGAAGGAAAGGAGGCGGATCTTTCTCTCGTTTCCTTGAAAATGGGAAGTGTCGGAATGGATTACGTGATTCGCTGCGGAAAAAAGGAGCTCTCCGGTCATCTTCCGCTAGTGGGAAGATTCAATGTGCAGAATATGATGGCGGCAATTCTGGCCGTTTCCGATATCGTCAAGCCTGAAGAGGCTGTTTCGATTCTCGCTGGCGGCGTTTCAGTTCCGGGTAGGATGGAACGTGTGGGTAGTGAAGGAAGGGTTTTCATAGACTACGCCCACACACCGGATGCTCTTGAAAATATTCTGGTTTCTTTGTCCGAAATAAAAGGCGCCGGAAGAATCATCACCGTTTTCGGCGCAGGCGGTGACAGGGACAGAGGAAAGCGGTCCCAGATGGGGACGGTTGCGGAACGCTACTCCGACTGTGTTATTCTGACAAACGACAATCCCAGAACCGAATCACCAGAAAATATTGTTGAAGATATTAAAACCGGCATGACACGGGAACCTTCCGTTTTTCTTGACAGGGCAGAAGCCGTAGAGCGGGCTCTAGAGATCGCGGAAAACGAGGATATTGTCGTCGTAGCCGGAAAGGGCCACGAGGATTATCAGATTTTCAGCGACAGGACCGTCTACTTTTCGGATCGGGAAACAATCCTCAAATGTATGGAGGCGCGCCATGCTGTCACATCTGGTATTTAACAGGGCACTAGCGAAGGTCGGCGCGGATAAAAGATCCAACCCGGGACTTTTCGGAAGAGTTTTCATAGACAGCAGAAAGTGCGAGTCGCGAGATATCTTTCTTGCATTCAAGGGAGCCCGCTGCGACGGACACGATTTTGTCGAATCTCTTTTGAAGAAAGGTGTAATCTGCGTCGGAAGTCGGAAGATGGAAGGGGATAACTACTTCCGGGTCGAGAATGTAGAAAATTTCCTTACCCGACTGGCCTCCGAATTCAGGGATGTTATCGACACAAGAGTCGTTGCCGTAACAGGTTCAAGCGGTAAAACCTCGACGAGGGAACTTATAACTTCAATGCTGAAGGTGAGCGGAAAAACCGTTCACGCTACGGAAGGAAACCTCAACAATGAACTGGGACTGCCGGTAACTCTTCTTGCGAAGCCTCTTGTTGCAGACTATACGGTTCTGGAGATGGGAATGAACCATTCCGGTGAGATTGAAAAACTGTGTTCGATTGCAAAGCCCCAAGTTTCCACGATAACCAACATCGGAACGGCCCACATAGGAAACTTCGGATCGAGGGAAGAGCTGGCGGGTGCGAAGCTTGAGATTTTCGGTGGCGACTACACCCGTGCCGTCGCATCGAGTGACGATCCATTTGTGAAAAAATGGCTGGAAAAAAATGAATTCACCGGAGAGATTTTCACTTTCGGATCGGAAGAGGAGAATAATCTTTCGGTTGAAAAGGGTGCCGATGTCAAATTCCGCCATCTCGGATCTTCGGGAGTGTGGAATCTTTCAAAACTTCCGGATTTCATGCGGGAGAATTTTGTAACTGCTGCAGGAGTTGCTCTTTCAGAGGGAATGGATCCCGTAAGAATCCAGAAGGCTCTCGAAGGTTACAAACTTCCTCCTTTCCGAGGAGAGAGCGTTGTCCTGGGCGAAAGGAAGTTTACTCTGGATTGTTACAATGCCAATCCGGACTCGATGAAAAAATCCGTCGACTCTTTCCTGAAAGAAGACGGGACGACGGATGATCGCTTCCTTGTCCTCGGAGAGATGGGGGAACTGGGCGGTTTTTCCGAACATTTTCATAGAGAACTTGTAAATTATATTCATTTTTCTACAATTGCTACGCGGGTTTTCCTTTTTGGAAAAGAATTTAAGAAGTTGGAAAAAGAGAATAAAGATATTTCACGTTTTAGTTTTTATACATCGATAGATGAACTTGCATCTGCTCTTCCGAAAAAAGGACACTTTCTTCTCAAGGGTTCACGGTCGAACAGGCTTGAAAAACTGATACGAATCCTGGAGGTTGAGAGCTGATGAGTGCTGTTGTTCTTGGATACGGAATTTCGGGAAAGGCTGCTGCCGGATTCCTGTTTGATAGAGGAGAAACTGTTTTTGTATACGATGACCGGGATATTGAACTTCCTGAAGGCTTAAAATCCCTTGACGGAAAAGAGCTTCCGGAATGCTGTGATTTTCTCATCGTCAGTCCCGGTGTTCCCTCGGATCATCCTCTCCGTGCCGATGCCGCCGCAAAGGGTGTCGAAGTTGTAGGGGAGATGGAACTGGCTGCCCGCCACGTGACTGGTGAACGGGTAATCGCCGTTACCGGAACCAACGGAAAATCAACCACAGTTACGCTTATCCACAGAATGCTGGAAGCTTTCGGATACAAATCATTCCTTTGCGGAAATATCGGAACTCCGATGACGGAAGGAGTGGGGAAAGGTTACGATTTCCTCGTTGTGGAGCTGAGCAGCTTCCAGCTTGAGACGCTTGAATCGCTGCCTGTGGATCGCGCTCTCATTCTCAACGTCTCGCCGGATCACCTGGATCGATACGACTCTTTCGATCACTATGCCGATACCAAAATCGCACTTGCCGATCTTCTTAAGAAGGAAGGAAAGGTGATTGTTAACGGAGGTGATTCCATTCTTATGGAAAAGACACGTAACCGAGTTGAAAAGAGGATGCTTTTCTCAACGAGAGGAGAGAGCGACATCGATTGGGACGGTCGGTTTCTTGTTTTCGGAGATTTCCGGATCGATATGGAAAAATCCGATCTCCGGGGAATTCACAATGTTGAAAATATAATGGCGGCTCTTCTAGCCGTTTCCGAATTCGGAAAGGATCAGGAAGCCGTCGATAGCGTTCTGACGGATTTCGTATCACTTCCCCACAGATCAGTTTCTGCGGGGACGGTGAAAGGCGTCAAATTCATAAACGACTCGAAGGCGACCAACGTCGGCGCAACTCTCACATCGCTCCGGGGAATGGAGGACAATTCCGTAGTTCTCATTCTTGGCGGAGTGGACAAGGGAGGAAGTTACAAGCCTCTGGAAGATGAGATCAGGCGTACGTGTCGCGCTGTCGTCACAATCGGCGAGGCCGCGGCTGTCATCGAAGAGGCATTCAGGGACGTTGTTCCCGTTGTCGGCGCGGGTGTGATGGAAAAGGCTGTCCGTGAAGCTTTCAGGCTTTCGGAAAAGGGATCCACTGTGCTTTTCGCTCCGGCCTGCTCCAGCTACGACCAGTATCCAAACTACAAAGAGAGAGGAGATGACTTCTGCCGGAAGGTTGAAGATCTCAGGGAGCGCTGCTGATGTCGAAAGCTGTAAAGGTATACTTCGGCATTTTCTTTTTTCTTGTCGTTTTCGGCATGGTCAATGTTTTCAACGTGAGGGTTTTCACCGTCTCTTCACCCGACAGTTTCGTCTGGAAAATCGCTTTTTCTCAGGTGAAGAATCTTATGGTCGCCACTGTGGGATTTTCTTTCGCCTACATGGTGAATGTGGAGGCTCTCAGAAGTTGGATAAAGTATGCACTCATAGCCATAATTGTGCTGCTTCTTTCAACCTACGTGATAGGAACATCCGTGAACGGGTCAACTCGATGGATTAATTTGGGAATATTCATGCTACAGCCTTCCGAGTTTGCGAAAATCGTAGTGGTTTTCTACCTTGCGGAGGTTATATGCAACAAAAGGGATAAGATCGGACTGCTGAATGAACTTATCTATCCGTTCAGTCTCGTTTCCGCCGTGGTCGTCATAATCGCCTATGCGGACCTCGGGACGGGCGTGATCATCTTTTCCGTCTCGACAATGCTTCTTCTCATGGGCGGTATGAAGTTCAAATATTTATCCGTACTTATTCTTCTAGCCTCGATCCTCTTCTCCGTAATGATTATGATGAAGCCCTACAGGATGCAGAGAATCAAGGCGTTCTTCGATCCATGGAAATATCGGCAGAGCATTGGCTACCAGCAGGTTCAGTCCGAAATAGCCATGGGAAGAGGCGGGCTTACCGGAGTGGGATTCGGAAACAGCCAGAGGAAGATGAAGTATCTTCCCGAGGCCAGTACCGATTTTATTTTCGCCATTGTGGGTGAGGAGCTCGGTTTCGTAGGATCGACGCTTCTTGTTCTAACGTTCCTCGGAATGTTCGGTATGGGAATATATTTTGCGCTGACGCGGAACAACTCGTTCCACTTCTACCTGATATCGGGGTTTGTGATGCTGCTTGCCGTGCAGTCGGTGATCAACATGGCCGTCGTCACGTCGACGCTGCCCAACAAGGGTGTTCCCTTGCCTTTCATCAGCTACGGAGGGTCGGCACTTCTCAGTTACTCCATTATGATCGGATTCATAATGAACAGCGTCGTTGCCGATAATAGGTACTTTTCCTATTAGGAGGAGAGATGAAAAATCGATACACATTCATAATAGCCGGAGGAAAAACCGGCGGACACCTCTTTCCCGGAATCGCCGTTGCGGAAGAGCTCAGAACTCTCGGACACAGAGTTGTTTTTGCAGGATCGAAGGGCGGACTTGAGGAGCGGGTTGTTCCGGAAGAGGGGTACAAGCTTGAGCTTATAAAAGTCGAGGGTATCAAGGGCCGCGGAATCGCCGCGAAACTTCGCTCTTTTCTTCGAATTCCCTATGCCGTTCTCCAGTCTGTCGGTGTTGTGAGAAGGTATGAGGCGGACGCCGTCATTTCCCTCGGCGGATTTGCGGCGGGTCCCGTTTCTCTTGCTGGAAAGATATTGGGAAAATCGATTTTCGCCATGGAGCAGAACTCTGCTCCCGGTGTTACGACGAAAGCGGTTTCGAGATTCGCCAAGAGAGTCTACGTCAGCTTTCCCGAGACTGTTTCCCTTTTCGGTGACAAGAGTGTGCATACCGGAAATCCTGTCCGTAGGGAGTTCAAAAATCCCGGAAAGATGGATATTGAAACCGAAAAGCCGGTTCTCGCCATTTTTGGAGGAAGTCAGGGTGCAGCCTCCCTCAACAGTCTGGTTCGCTACACATTCTCGAAATATCCAGATCTTCTCGATGCCTTCCACATAGTACATCAGACCGGAGGCCGGGAGTATGACGCGATGGCGGAATTTTATGAAAAATGCGGTGCCGAATGTACGGTTCTTCCTTTCATGAAGGATGTGGCTGCATGCTACAACCGGGCTGATGTGATGCTCTGCAGAGCCGGAGCAACCACAATCGCCGAACTGAAAGCACTTGGAAAGCCGGCGATCTTTCTCCCTTTTCCGGGAGCGACCGATAACCACCAGTACAAAAATGCAATGCAGGTGGCAGGTTCAGGCGGCGGAGCGGTGATCGAGGATGCCGGATCGGAATCGGTCAAGGGGCGGAAACTATATTCCCTCCTGGACGGAATCCGGAAGGGAACGGTTACCTTTTCAGCCGAAAAGGAGAAAAGGGATGCCTCCAGACTTATTGTTGAAGATATGATGAAAAATTTAGGAGCCTGATATGCATATTCACTTCATGGCTGTCGGAGGATGCGGAGTGAGCGGACTCGCCCTTGCCGCCAAGTCACTCGGCTACGGGGTTTCCGGATGCGACATGAAAGCCTCCTCATACACCGCCATGCTTGAAAAAGAAGGGGTTTGTTTCGATATCGGTCACGATACGACCCACCTGGAAAATGCCGACATTCTTGTTCATTCTACGGCGGTTCCTGAAACCTGTCCCGAGCTTGCAGAGGCGAAAAGACGGGGAATGAAGGTTTTTCGCCGGGGACTTTTTCTTGCGGAACTTCTTGACGGCCGTTTTACCATCGGAGTGGCCGGTTCCCACGGAAAGACATCGACCACATGGTTGATCTACAGGATCCTCAGGGAGTTCGGCGTCAATCCCAATCTCTATGCCGGTGGAAAGAGCGGAGGCAGCAGTTTCATCGCCGGAGATCCGGACGGACCGTGGATTGTGGAACTTGACGAGAGCGACGGTTCGGCCTTCCATGTGAAGTGCAATATTCTCGCTGTCACCAACCTTGAACACGAGCACGTAGATTTTTATCCGACCCAGGAGGTGATGCTCCACAGCTTCGAGGAGTACATTCTCAAGAAGAGACCGTCGGATTTGATTGTGGGTAGGGGGTACAGCCTGAGCGACAACCTTTTCGATATTTTCGGGGCGCTCACATTTCCATCAAGGGAAGAGATAAAGTGTCCCAAAACAGTTTCCAATGTCAACGGAATGGATTTCGTAATCGATGAGAGGCGTTGGGTTCTTCTCCATCCCGAATATGAATATGTGGTGGGAGAGGAGAATCTTCCGTTCCACATCATCCAGAACCGTTCGGCAGCCCTCCTTTCGGCTCTTCTCTACCTTGAGCGGAGCGACCTAAGCGCAAAACCTCTTCCGGATAACTTTTTCGACACACTTCCGGAAGTTGAGAGACGGTTTCAGAAAAAAGGTTTTTTCCGAAATGCGGAGCTTGTGGACGATTACGGTCACCATCCTTCCGAACTGGATGCATCCATAGAGATGGGTGTGCACAGCTACGGAAATTTCGCACTTCTTTTTCAGCCCCACCGATACTCAAGATTCAACCGTTTTTACGAAGAGTTCAGAAATTCACTTCGAAAGATCGAGCCCGTCATAATTCTCCCGGTCTACGGAGCGGGTGAAAAGCCGGAAGGAAAAACTTCCAGAGATCTCTATGAGGATCTCAAAGGTGAGGGGATGGAAGTCTACTACTGCGATTCCGTGGCGGATGCGGCATCTTTCCTAAAGGAGAGTCTCGATTCGCTAAGGGTGAAGGCTCTCGTTACGGCGGGTGCAGGAGATATAAACACACTTTTTGAGTTGCTGAAATGAAATTTAAGAAAAATGCCGACATATCCTCACTTCTGACGATAAGACCGTCGGATGCGAGGGCCGATCTTTTTATTCCGGACAATATCGACGACGTCGTACAGTTCTCGTTCAAGGAGAAGAAGTACCACGTCCTCGGCGGAGGAAGCAACGTAATCGCCGGAGATCTCAAGTGGCCGGTTCTATACATGGGAACTCCGCTGGGAGACAGCGTTACCGAAGATCTTGACGAAGAATATGTGACGGCATACCTTCCCGCAGGTGTTAAGAACGGTGAATTTCTCAAATACCTCTCCCGCAACGGATTTTCGGGAGCGGAGTTCCTTGCCGGAATTCCGGGAACGATCGGCGGGGCGATCATGGGAAATGCGGCACCCAAGGGCGCATCGTGGGACGGGATTGTAAACTCGATGGTTTTTGTGGAGAACGGAGAGGTTCAAAAGATCACGCCATCCTTTTCATATAGAAGCATGGAGAACAAACCTTTCGGTCCCTTCATAGCCCTGGCTTTCGAACTTCAGCTTAAAAAGGAGTCTCCGGAAACCGTGGCGGAAAATATCAGGAGCTATCTGAAAAAGAGAATCCGAATTCCCTATCCCTCGGCCGGATCTTTCTTCAAAAATCCGGAAGGCGACTTTGCCGCAAGACTTATCGAGGGTTCCGGACTGAAGGGATTCAACGTGAACGACGCGGCGATCTACGAAAATCATGCAAACATCGTCATCAACCGTGGAGCGGCTCGGAGTGTCGATTTTGCACAGCTGCGTGATCACATCGTCGGTGAAGTGTATGTAAGATACCAAACCATTCTCGAGAACGAGGTGAGGTTTTTGAATCAGGAGGAGAAATGAAACTTTCAAAAGATACCCTGATAGCCGTTGTAAAGGGCGGATTTTCAGACGAGCGTGAGGTTAGTCTAGTAACCGGTTCCATGGTTGCCAAAAGTCTTGTCGGAAGGGGATACACGAGAGTTGTTGAAGTTGATATGGACAGAGATATTGATGTTCGGCTGAGAGAAATTGCTCCGGATGTTGTTTTCAACGCACTTCACGGAACATGGGGTGAAGACGGCCGTTTTCAGGGGATGCTGGACATTATGGGAATTCCCTATACAGGATCCGGTGTCACCTCCTCCGCAATGGGAATGAACAAGAATATTTCAAGAAGAATAATGAACTCCTGCGGAATAAAGGTGGCTGATGGTTACAGCTGCACTGTGGTAAGTGGAATGGAACCGGAAATCGGTCTTCCTCTCGTCGTAAAGGATGCAGAAAACGGATCAAGCCGGGGTGTCTACCTCGTAAGAAACATGGATGAGTGGAACGATGTGGTCTCATCGATTCCCGAAGGAAGGGAAGTTGTTGTCGAAAGATACTTCCGTGGACGGGAGATCAACGTTGCCGTTCTCGGTGATGAAGTTCTCGGTGATGTTGAAATCATTCCTGCAGGGGAGTGGTACGATTTTGAGGCGAAGTACGAAAGCGACGGTACTAGATATGTGGTGAATCCAGAGTACGACCCGTCCGTACGGGAAGAGATAAGGAAGGCCGCACTCGATATTCATGAGACTCTCGGATGTTCCGGGGCGACACGTTCAGATTTCATCGTTTCCGGATCCGATTACATCATGCTGGAGATAAACACACTGCCGGGGATGACTAGCCACAGTCTGCTCCCGATGATAGCTCTCGAACGAGGAATCGACTATGGCAGACTTGTAGAGATTCTACTTGAGGAGGCGCTCGGCGTATGAGGCTCTTTTTAAAGATTTTAAAAGGAGGTTTCTGTTTAATTTTTTGCTATATCATGTTGTTTTCCTTGAACTTTCTTTTCGTTTTTACCGATCGTTTTATTACTGAAACAAAAAACAGTGAGGAGTTCGCAGTCTACCCCGACGGAGTGGAGATAGAGGGTACGGATCGTATTTCACGTGACGAGCTGCTCATAATAACCGGTTTGGACAGGCGTCGAAGCTACTTCGAGCTGTCGGAGAGGAGGCTGGAACTGTTTATCTATGCAAACAGATGGGTCCGTCGATGTGCTGTTAAAAAAATGTTTCCGAACAGAATAAAAATATTGATAGAAGAATACAAACCTGCTATGATAATCAACGGTTCGGAAAAGGCGAATAGCGGTAAAAACGCGTATTCCCTCTGGTTTGCCGACAGTGACGGGTTGGTGTTCAAAAAAGCCTATCCGAGGGAGGCCGACGGAAGCCTTCCGTTTTTCTATATCGACAGTGAAACTGTGGAGGGGGCCGACCGGAGGATGAGGATAAAGAGGGCTATTGCTATAGTGAAAGAGTGGAAAAAAGGTAAACCCGAATGCAGGGTTAACCGAATTTACTACGATATCTTAAATCATTACAGTATGGATTGTGAAGTCGGCGGAAAGAGGGTTTCCAGGGTCTATCTCGGAGCGGTTCCCAACGACGACGATCTCGGAAGCAAGAGAAAAATCTTTTTTAACACTTTGCATAAACTACAGAAAAAGAAGATGTACGCGGGTGAATTCCACTTCGACGGTGAAGGAGATCATCGTCGAGTCGTGCTTGGAAGACTCGTATACGGAAGATAACCAGAGGTGAATCGAATGCCCAGGAATGAAAATCTTATTGTTGCACTTGATGTTGGTACCAGCAAGGTAACCACCCTTGTAGCTAATGTCGGGCCCCAGAACACATTCCAGTTTGCGGGTAAGGGGGTTTCGGACAACAAACAGGGAATTATTTCCGGTTCAGTTGTCAATATGGAGGCTACCAGGGAGGCTGTACAGCGTTCGATAGACGAGGCTGAAAAGGTCTCGGATCAGCATATAAAAAACGTCTTTGTAGGACTTTCCGGTGAACACATAACTTCTATAAACAGCCACGGTGTCGTTACCGTAAAGGGAAATGAGGTTGCTCAGGCCGACATCGAGAGGGTTATAGAACAGGCCAAGAATATCAGCCTGCCCGGAGACAGGAAAATAGTCGCCGTAGAGGTGGGTGAATTCATTGTCGACGAGCAGTCGGGTATAAAGAATCCTCGAGGAATGGCTGGAAAGAGGCTCGAGGTGAAGGTTCATATCGTTACGGCTTCAATCGCCATGATCCAGAACCTTGTTAAATCTGTGACAGAGGTGGGCGTCCATGTGGAAGGTCTCGTCGTGAACGGTCTGGCATCCAGCTTCGCCGTTCTTGAAGAGGACGAAAAGCAGCTTGGAGTTGCCCTTATCGATATAGGAGAGGGAACTACGGATATTACGGTTTTTCGTAACGGAAATCCCGTATACACGGCCGTACTTCCTATCGGAGGAAAGAACATAACCATGGACATCAGTTACGCTCTTCGAATTCCGCCTGCAGATGCGGAAAAGATAAAGTGCGGATACGGTAGTGCCGTTGGTGAGCTGGTGAACAACGACGAGGAGGTCGAGGTTCCCACAATCGGCGGAGGAGTACCTAAGATTGTCCGGTCCCAGGCTCTTGCCGGAGTTATTGCTCCCAGGGTCGAGGATATCATGGTTGAGATCAGGAAGAAGATAAACTCCGATGTCAGGGAGAGTCACATCACTTCAGGTGTGGTTCTTACCGGCGGAACAGCCAAATTGAAACATATACAGAATCTGGCCGAGGATGTTCTCGGTCTTCCGGTAAGGGTCGCAAGTCCGGTTGTCGAAGACGACAGCTTCGGAATAGCGCCGGTGCTTAGGGATCCGGCTTACGCTTCGTCGGTGGGTATCGTTTACAGCGCTCTGCGCCATGGAAATTATGCCGTGAAGGAGAAGTCGGGCGGATTTTTCGAAAAACTGGGCAGGTTTTTTGAGAAGTTCTTTCAGTAGGAAAGATAAATCGGGGAGGATATAAAATGTCGCCAACACTCAATAATCCATTAGTAAAAATCGGGGTTCTGGGCGTAGGGGGAGCGGGATGTAATGCCGTTAACATGATGGTTGAGGAGAAGGAGTTCAGCGGATCGGTTGAATCGGACCTCTCCTATAGCATATTTAATGACGTTGAAATTATTGCAGCTAATACGGATTCTCAGGATCTTGAAAATTCCAGGGCCGAATCAAAAATTCAGCTCGGTGCGACTCATACCAGCGGATGGGGAGCCGGAGCGAAGCCTGATGTGGGTGAGCAGGCTGCCGAAGAGAGCAAGGTAGATATAGCGACAGCCGTGGAAGGACTGGATATGCTTTTCATAACCGCCGGAATGGGCGGAGGAACAGGCACTGGTGCGGCTCCGGTTATCGCTGAAATCGCTAAGCAGTCCGACATCCTCACAATCGGTATAGTCACGAAACCCTTCTCCTTCGAAGGAAAGAGAAAGATGAAGCTTGCTGAAGAGGGTATCGAGAAGCTTAAATCCGCTGTTGACACGCTGGTTGTAATACCGAACGAGAAGCTTGTCGAGATGGCAGAGCCGACAGACGGCGCCAAGGAGATGTTCCAGAGATCCAACGTGGTTCTTCTTGATGCGGTCAGAAACATTGCCGAACTCATCTCTGTAAAATCCTATATCAACGTGGATTTTGCAGATGTTAAGACGATCATGACCGACATGGGAGTAGCTATGATCGGATTCGGTACTGCAACAGGAGAGAACGCGGCGATCAACGCTGTTCGAGAAGCCATGAACAATCCGCTTCTTTCCGACATCTCAATAAAAGGATCATCGAGAGTTCTTCTTCACTTCGGTGGAATGAACATACCTCTGCGCGAGCTAAACGAAGCTTCCGGTTTCGTGTCCGACCAGATTCACGAAGACGCCAAGTTCATATGGGGTGTTTCAGCAGATGAAACAAGCGACAGAGTCTATGCTCTCATAGTTGCTGAGGCGGTAAAGAAAGACGGAACTGCTGTTCAGAAGAAAAAGTTTGAAACAACCGATCAGGTAAACCTCTTCGATCTCGATCGCGAAAGACCAGCCAACGAAAAGGTCAAGGAGATCATAACGAACGAACTGAAGGCTATTTCAGAGGATTTCGAACCGGATCTGAATACTATAGCCGCATCAGCGGAAAGGATGGAGGAAGAGGAGATCATCATCCATATTCCCGAAGCTCTAGATGTGGATCCGGACGACTTTTCAATTCCCTCCTATCTCCGGCGCAGAAAGCGCGAAGAGGCTAGAGAGCAGCAGAGTGAGCAGATAGAGATGGTTTTTCTCAACGAACCGGTATTTTCAAGTAAGGAAGATTAATTCTGAAAGTTTTTGCAAAGGCGGCCCTGCTCTTTCCCGAGAGTAGGGAGCTTGCCTTCTCCAATCTGGCAGTTCACTATTTCGTCAACAGGTATCGTGAAGAGTTGGATCTGGACCTGTTTTTTACGGATTCTCCCCGATCATACTTTTCCGGAAAAACTATTCGAGACTTCGATCTGATCTTCGTAACTGTTTCATACGAATTTTCATATCTCAACCTTGCCGTATGGCTGAAGGAGCAGGGAATCCCGTTGAGAAAGGTAGAGAGGAAAGATCGTCGTTACCCGCTGATAGTGGGCGGAGGTGTTGCTCTGACACTCAATCCGGCACCTCTTTACGAACTCTTCGATGTGATTCTTGTGGGAGAAGGTGAGCCGATGGAGAATGAACTTCTACACGCACTTTCACAAGACACCGTTGGTGATATTCGGGATCAACTTCTCACACTTCCGTACTCTGTCTCCACATCACGAAAAGCTGAAATTCACAGAGCCGAAGAGGGAAAATTTGCAGTCCACTCCAATAGGGTGCTGCACAAAGAGGGAAATCTTTTCGGTAATCGTTTCATAATGGAACTCAATAGAGGTTGCGACGATCGCTGCTACTTCTGCGCCGCAAGCTTCATCTACCGAAAATACAGGGAGGCCAACGAGGAAATTCTTCTATCCGCCGCCCGTGAAGCCATCACAAGAGGTGAAAGTCTCGCACTTCAGGGAACAAGTATTTCGGACACATCATACTTCCAAAAACTTGTGAAGATGGCGGTGGATGCGGGAACCGGACTCTCCCTGTCATCAGTGAAGATAAGGTCGATAGATTCCGATCTCATTTCCGATCTTACCTCCTGTGGAGTGAAGAATCTTACCCTGGCCGTCGAATCGGCTGATCCCAATATCAGATCTCTGATCAACAAGAAAGTTCAGCATGAACACATCGTGAATGCCGTGGACCTGCTTTCCAGATTCAGGATGAAGGGAAAGTTCTACTTCATAGCCGGTCTTCCGGGAAGTGACCCTGTTGAGGAAGCTGAAGCGGTAGTTTCGCTCATGACCGAAATAGCTCCTGCGGCCAAGGGGGTGCCCATAACGATAAGTTTTGCGCCGTTCTCACCCAAAGCCTTCACCCCCTTTCAGGGGCGGGGCATGATGAAGCATTCCGACTACAAACGGTTCATAAAGAAGGTAAAATCGGGATTGAGAAAATTCCGGAACATGAAAATCGAATTCTTTTCATATAACGAATCCGTTGCCCAGGCATACTTCGGAAGAGGTGACGAGAAAGTACTTGATCTTCTGGAGCATTACGTTCTAACAGGAAACCTCAAGCAATCTCAGCGAGATCTGGGAATAAATATGGAGGAGGTGATGACCTCTACCCTTAATAAGGATGATTTTCCCTGGCGAAGATTCATAAAGATATGAAATAAGATAAAAACAGCAGAAAACTCCCTTGCTTCACACTTTCAAATGTTCAACAATCGTTGTAATTAATATTGTGACTGACTCTTTATTCAGCTGGAGCGCTTTCAAAACTTTATCAGAGGATCCATTTTCCTGGAAACGAATCTGGTTATGAAAAAATGGGTTTAGATTTAAAAGGCGAATCGATATCCTGCGGAGATGGATATACGAAAAGGTTCATCCTCGTCGTCTACATGACCATCGTCAATAAGCTCGTCGATCCTGTCGTATGCCGTTGACCAGGCGATGATGTTGATGTCGAAATCGAGCCCGTGTCTTTTTTCCTCGCCGAACATGACCCGGGCTCCAGCTGAGATGTTAACCCCGTGAGCTGTTTCGTTGTGTCTGATTCTGCCGGTAACCTTGCCGTTTTCCATGATTGTCTTGTCGACGTCAATATATGCATTCGTCCCGTAGGTAATTGTAATTCTGGGTCTTATTATCTGCTCCGGATGAAGGAGGTAAAATCTGAGACCGGCATTGTAGGCAAACTTTTCATTGGGAGTCATACCTATGCCGGCAACTATGCTCATAAGTTCCCACCATCTCTTTTTTATAGGCGTTATTTCGCCGTTAAATCCGAAAAATCCGTAGGGGATGCCGATTCCGATTCCTACTGTTGCATTGTCGTACTTAGGAGTTTCAGTTGTTTCAGCTCCATCCCCTGGCTTATGAGAGAGGATATCGTCTTTCCTTAGTTTAATTTTTGATTTATCTTTCTTTTCCTTTTTCGCAGGTTTTTGTTTTTTTATTATCGGGGCTTTGGTAGTCGACTCGCTCTCTTTGAGTGAGGTTTCGGCTGGCTTTTTTTCCTCTTTGGCAGATTGAGCTGCAACGGTTGAAAAGAGGAGAAAAGATGCCACAAGTAATAACAAATTCTTCATCGGTAACCCCCTGTGAATTTGAAAGATAGCTACCGAAACATTCTATAGAGGGTACAATCTCTTGTCAATTTCTGCTTTTGTCGATTGAATCTTACTTTTGTGAGATCACTGGGTCTTGTACAGTGATCGATGTGAAAGGGTTCGTAAAAACAATAGGTTGGGATTGTTGTGCGAGGTTTGTGCTGGGCATGTTCGTGTACGAAGAAGTGGTTAAAAAATCAAAGGAATCAGATTTGTCAAGAGCTTTCTTCCTTCTTGTGTGGTTTTACGGAGATGATTTTTGCACATTTTTTGCAAAAATACCTGTAAAAGACCGTTCTGGCCGCCGAAAGCGAACTTGCTTCAACAGGCATTCTTAAAATTCTGTTATTTCTTTTGTACGTTACGATAAATGTCATATCTCGGTTGATGGCAAACTATCAAAATCCGTAAACTCTTTAAGCTCGCTGTTGTCAAGACTTTTCCTGTAAGCCCAGAGAAGAAAAATGTTCTCTGCAAAAAGCACTGTAATTATGAAAATAATAAGATATTCCATGGATACCCTCCCTTCGTCTGTTACACCTTTTTCTACGGATTATTGAAGGGAGGGTTTAGATTCATCAGGACTTTTTATTTTTTTTCTTCTTCGGAGTTTTCATTGAGCTCTTCATTGTACAGGTGCAGGATTTACTTACGCTGTTGTCTTTGCAGAAAACCTTTCCGTCAACACATTTAACAGCACCACCATGTCTGCTGCAGCATCCTTTTTTGTTCAGTGTGAAGTTTTTAGCTTGTTTTTTTGCACCGTAGGCAATTGAAAGTGAAAAGGCAATGATGATGATAGTCAAAAGTTTTTTCATGGAACCCTCCCTTAAAAGTTAAAATGGTAGACTACTCTAGGACGTGATTGAAAAATGGTCAAGAAAAAAATCAAAAGGTTTTAAAATAGAGTTTCAGCCTCTCTTTGCCACGGGCGTTGGTGTTAATTTGGTTAAAGTTTTTCTTTACTGGAAATAATTATTTTTATACTCTATTTCTGCAATTAAGAAAAATGGAGTTGAAAATGAAAGACAAGTTTAGAGAAAGATTCCGGAATGTTATCGAAAAATTCCAGGACAGGGAACTTGGAGAGAAGGTGCTGGCAATCTGGGCAAAATGTGCAGAGAGGGGAGGGTGGTCGAATTTTGAAGAAATCGAAGAAATTCCCTTCACTCTTCTGACAGACACATATGGGACATCGCTGATAGAGCACACAGTTGCCGTAACCATGGGAGCCCTAGGTTTGGCAGATGCCATGAAGGAGAGTTATGTTGAAGTTCCGTTCGATATTAAGAGGGACTGGGTTATCGCAGGAGGTCTTCTGCACGATGTCGGAAAACTAATGGAGATTGAAAAGACGGAGAGCGGAGAGTACAGAAAAAGCTATGCAGGAATGTGTGCAAGACATCCGATCTCCGGAGCTATAGCGGCGGCCGAGGCGGGGTTGTGTCAGGAGATCCAGAACATTATAATATGCCACGCGAAAGAGGGTGACGGCCGGCCACAGAGAATCGAAGGTGTTTTGATTCACCAAGCCGATTTCGCCACTTTCAACCCATGCGTAATGAAGGGGAAGGGACTTCTTATCGGAGAGTAAACCTTGGCGGAAATCAGGCCCGACATTCTTATTCCCTACAACTGCCGGAAAGCGGCAGGAAGGCCAGTCATTATTCTTGCCGTAAGACCGGAAACGAACAGGGTCGGCTACGAGGCGACACTCGTGAGGGCGGTTCACTCTCTCTGCGACAGTGTCTACATGGCTAACCTCAGCGGACGTTTCATGAATGAAAAGGCGGTCACTCTTCATCACTATGCCACCCAGCTTCGTTTCGCGGTAGGGGGCAAAGTTGAACTGGAAAGATATCCGGAAATGGTTGGTCGATTTGAGAATTATTTCAAGACTTCATTTGAAAAGGCAAAGATTGTCGGTGCCTATGACGCCATTCTTGTCTACGGATTAAAAAAAGATGCCGACGAACTTTTCGAAACAATGGTACCGAGAGAGGATCTTCTTGAGTTCTACGGTCAGACCATAAAGAAAATCGGGGAATACTTCGTAGTCAACTACGATATTCCGGCAGTTGTTACACGTCATGGAGAACATACCGACATTTTCGTAACGGCACTTCTTCCCAACGAGGGAGTCTCCATCCCTGAAATAAATCGCAGAATCTATGATACGTTCATGTCCGATGATTCCATTAAACTTCTGGATGAGGAATCAAGGCAGGATATGGCCTGGTACGACAGGGTAAGAAGAACCTACCATCTTTCGAAAAGTCATGTCGAAGCTATGTTCGACCTTACGGATTTCGTTTTCAATGAAGATGGAACGGCGCTTACATATGACAGGACACCTCTGGGCAATTTCCTTGTGTCCAGAGGTGTTTTCAGCTCTCTCGAACTTCAGAGTCGAATGGAGTCCCTGAAGGAAAATCCTCTGGTGATTTCAGGAAACGGAAAAAATGTTTTGATAAACATACTTGAGGCAGCAAAAGCGAGAAGCGGAGATAGTATGCGAGAAAAGGATTTCGAACAGTGTCTTTCACTCATCAAGAGTATTGTCTGGGAAGACTAGAGATCAATTCAGGATCCAAGGAATCATTTATCAGAAAAGTCTATTTTACTCTCTTTCTGAGGGGAAACTCCTTTTTCTGGAGGTAGTCGTAACGGACGTTGCGTCCCGGCTGGTAGCAGAGAGCAAGAATCGAATCCTGAGCCTCCTTTAGGGAACAGTAATCGGCAAAATCAAGTGTCTTGATGATCGCAGCGAAAACCCGGATCGCACCGCTGTGGTCACAGAGAACGATTCTTTTTCCCTGATTCTTCTTCAGGAGATCAACAAAGCTGTATGCGATCCTCCAGTCCGCCTCAAGAAGTGTTTCTCCCTGAGGGAAATGAAAAAATCGGTTCTTGAACATATTCTTTACGGCAGATTTCTTTGCAGCCTCATCCCCTTCGAGTGTGTCTCCGTAGATTTTTAGGGTTTCAGCAAAGATTTCCTTCTTGAATCGGTGTGTGAGGGCACCGTATTTCTGGGAGTTCAGGCCGTAAACCGCGTTGAATGATATGTTTGTGTAGCCTGATTCCTGAAGAAAGTATCTTGCAGTCTGTTCAGTATTTTCAGATTCGCTTCCGTAGACAAGTATGGGAACCTCCTTTGACCATGACCAGAGAGGATAGCCCTTCTCGTTTAAAGTGTCAGCCACTACCTTGAAGTCTTTTCCCAGTTCCCTTGCGGTGTTGATTCCAGCTTCCTTCAGATGGTTGCCCCGTCCGCCGGAAACCCTCCGGTTGTTTTCCCATGTGTCCCAGTAACCGCTTCCTACAAACTCCGGATTGTCTCCGCCTGATTCGTGAACACTTTTTCCGTGACGTACAAGAATTACGTGAGTCTGGTTAAGCGGAACGTATGTCTGTGGAAAAACCGGCATTGCCTTGCCATTTGGAAGCCATATGATCCCCTCCTTCATGTTCAGTCCGCTTCCGTCGTCCAGTGTGCGTCCATGGAGTCTTCTTGTTCCGTCCGGATATACAGCCATGTCGTCTGCGAGAACAAGTTTCGTTCTGTAGCGTGAAAGACTGGATCCAACAGCTGGAATGTCTCTTGAACAGAGGGTGTCGTTAAATGAAGTGAGTCTGAATTTTTGAAGCATGAGCCTCTTAAAAGAGTCATTCTTAATAAGACCGTTCCATGCAAGGAAGAAGAGGTGGATATTTCCGTCGGGAATGGAATTTTTTATGAATTCATGTTTTCTTTTTATGTAGTTCTGCGGACTGAAACTGTCCCCCATGCTTACGAGGAAAAAGTATATATCCTTTCCTATTCTTTTGAGGCTGTCGATAAATCCGACAGTTACATCCTCCTCACAAATATCGAGTTTGTCGCCGTAGATAAGCTTTAGGAAACGGATGTCGTTTTTAACACTTTGGATTGTGTAGCAGTTGTGAAATTCGGCATGTTCCCTGATCGCAATAGACTCGTTGAAAGTTGGAGCTTTTTTTGTGTTCTGTTTACTTTTTTCTGTTTTTTGTTTGCTCATTTTACCCTCCCTATCTAGGTTCCAGCCGGAAATTATATCAAAATTTAATACAAATTCAAGGAAGAGGTTGAAATATGAGAGTGAAACTGGTTAAAAAATTGTGTGAGAATGGAAAGTCAGTTCGTGGGGCATTGTTTGTTAAATTCGATAAACCTTCAACTTGGATTTGAGAATAACCGGGAACTTAGAGAGAAAAGAATAAGGGGGCTGGCCGGGAACGACCGTGGATGCCCCCCAATGGTGTTTTGTTAAGACTTCTGATTTCAGGTGCCTTGTCTGGAAGCAAAAAATATGCCTGATTAATAATGCTAGAAAAAACAAACTCCTATGCTTCTCGAGTTTGGTGTGATCAGATCAGAAGATTATACTTTGGTTGAATTTTTTTGGCTTTATTTAGCTTTATGCTATACTTTTTTGATTTTTCGTTAAACAAATTTCGGAGAAATTGGATGAAAAAAATTATCTCTCTACTGCTGATAATGGTAGTTGCCATCGGACTTTACCTCTACTCCGTCTACAAACGGTATGACCATTTTAAAACCACAGCCTATGAAGTTAACGACACTGTCAATATTGAGAAGGGTGAGAGTTGGCGGAAGGTTAGGCTGAAGTTGAAAAAGAAGGCAATCATTAGAAACGGTGAGTTTCTCAACAGGAACTTTTTCGGTTTCCTCATAAAGGAAATGGCGGTTGAAAAACAGTTGAAAACCGGTGAATTCCATTTTGAAGGCAAATTGAGTCCCGTACAGGTTATAAACCAGATTGTGAAAGGTAAGGTGAAGATGTACTCGTTCACAATTCCGGAAGGTTATAATATGTACGATGCTAATGAAGTGTTCAAGAAACTGGACTGGATTGAAGGGAATGAGAGTTTTCTCAATCTGTGCAAGTCAGGGAAGCTTTTGAGGAAAGTCGGAGGGCAGGATCTGAAGAGCTGCGAAGGGCTTCTTTTCCCATCAACCTACAAGTTTGAAAGAGGAGTTTCCCTGGAAAGCATTCTGACCCACATGGGTAACCAGATGTTTGCGGTGCTTGAGAAATACTCAAAAGAGATATCGAAAAGCGGATTTTCTTCTTACGAGGTTTTGAAGCTGGCTTCAGTAATCGAGAAGGAGACAGGAGTGAGAGATGAACAACCTCTGATAGCCTCCGTTTTTCTCAACCGATTGAAAAGAGGGATGAAGCTTCAATCCGATCCCACGGTTATTTACGGAATGCTTCCGAATTTCGATGGAAATATCCGTAAAAAGGATCTCCTAACGGATCACCCTTACAGCACCTACACACGAAAAGGACTTCCGAAAACCCCCATCGCATTTCCCGGTGAGAACGCCATAAAGAGTGTTCTCTATCCGAAAAACGGAAGTTATCTCTATTTCGTTTCGACGAATAACGGATACCACTATTTCTCAAAGAGTCTCAAGGAGCACAACGCAGCTGTTGATCACTATCAGAAAAAAGGTCTTAAGTCCAAATTCGTCTGGAACGGTAAGTAATCAACTTTTGTGCTGTCCGAAATAGCGCCAACGTTTTCGGATCTGGCTCAAGTTCATTATTAATCAACGGCTCTTCTTTTCGTAAAAGAATCATCAAAAAGTGAAATCTTTCACAAAACTTACGAATTTGTCGGAATAAATCAGGGGTAAAAATTGTTTGTATTATCGAAAGTGTTCTTTGAATGACTGTTTAGCTTATCCAGCGTCGCAAATGATTTCTTTATAAGTTGATGTCTTAGTGATTTCTGTTGGTTGTTGATTTTTTTAATTCTCACTTCTTGAAATTATCTTATGCGGTGCTTATTGAGATAAGGGTCGGGAGTGAATCGGTTCGACAATAAAGTGCGAACTCTTTTCATTCCTCTGAATAACACTCCACTTAAAGTGGTTGGGAGGTAACCGTGTTGTATTTGAGCGACAATGAGAAAATGGGAATTATCAATGACTTGAGAAAGAAATTCAACGAGGATCCGTACGACACCCACTATAAGATGGCCTTCGCAATTGTTGAGAGGGTCGAGAGAAAAAAAGCCAGAGAGATAACAGCAAGGGTGCTCAGCCCGGAAAAACATGCTCTTTTCTGGGATGTGGTAAAGTCAAATACCAGAAAGTCGATAAAGAAGATTGGTTTTTCGAACAATTTCAAGAAACTGAATACAAACTGCTGCTGATATTCATCAAACACCCGATTAAAAACTCCTACCTCCCCTTTTAGTGCCGGGACGGTAGGAGTTTATCTGTAACCTCCGATTATTCAATGGCTATGGTTCGTAATGGCTTAAATTCAGAATGTTATGGGACAGACGTCACTGAAACAGGTGTCGTGAATTTTATCGAAAACAATTCGTCTAACTTGGTTGATCTTTTCAAGAGAACTGTTCAGGTGAGACCGGTTCGTCAGGATTACCGAGATCCTTTTCTTTTTCCAGTCGATCAGGAATGCCGTGCCGCTATGGCCTAGGTGTCCGACATTTTCGCTTTCTGCCTTTTTTCCGTATATCGAAAGGGGACCTTCAGGTCGATCGAATCCTATTCCCTTCTCTATGAAAGATCTGAACCACTTTTTTTCAAGCAGGAGTGAAAGAAACCGGGCTACAGATTCCGAAGAACCGAAAAGTCCGGCATGTCCGGAAACAGACCCAAGGAAAAGTGCGTTGGGGTCTGCGGGAATCCACTCTCTACTCGTTGAAAAAGCCGCCCGCTCACCTTTTTTTCTCATTGTGGGATAGCGTAAAATGCCGGTGTAGCCCATCTCTTTCAGAAATTCGGCAAAAATCTTATCCAGCGATTTTCTCATCACCTTTTCAAGAATAAAACCGAGCACCATGTAGTTGAGATCGCTGTAGAGAAAGTCTCCGGATCTTTTGAGTTTTGCTATGTGTCCTATCACAGCCGTTTTTTTTCCGGCGAGACTCTTAATTCCTTTATGTTTTTTAAACAGAGGAGAGTAGGGAGCAAAACCGTTTCTGTGTTGAAGAAGTTCAAGCAGAGTTGCTTTTGATTTCAGCTGAGGAAGAAATTTTTCAATGGGAGTTGAGAGATCCAGTAATCCTCTATGGGAAAAATAAGCATACATGGAAGTTATTGAAAGAGGTTTCGTAAGAGATGAAAGATCGAAAAAAGTGGACTTCGTAACAGCTTCCTTTTTTCTCTTTGATAAAAAACCGAAACTTTCGGAGTATACACTTTTTCCATTTTCGACCACAGAAACCTGAATTGCCGTGAATAGTTTTTTCTTCAGCTGTGCTTCGATTGTATCTGCTATATCGACAGCCAGAAGCGATGTTGAAAAAGTTAAAAGTAGAATAAGTATTCTCATGGAAGTATTAATGCATATTTTGTCCAGTAAAGCAAGTATCTTACATGGGATGCAACCCGACCTTCCTTTTACTGTCACAGTCTCTGATGGGTAAATGGTTCTAATGATTTTTAATACATAACCGCGGCAATAAAATGAATCCTAGATTTGACTTTTCTAAACGCGAATCTATTCTTTATGCAGGTAAATTTAATTCCGGAAACACTTCAAGGTTCGGGTAATGTCCCGTTTCCAATGGTAATGTTTCCGATCGGAGGAAGATTTGAATTTGTTTTCAATACCAGATTTTTTCAGAAAAGGAATCATTTTTTTATTTCTGATTCTCCTTTTCTCGTTCCTGAGTGCATCTTCTCCTCTTTCCGGATACACAGTTCGAAACTGGCAGGTTGAGGAGGGGCTTCCCCAGAGTTCGGTTGTTGCCATTGCTCAGGATAAAGATGGATATCTATGGCTTGGAACTGCAGAGGGTGCTGTTCGATTCGATGGGGTTAGATTTAAGGTTTTCGACAGTGTGAGTACTCCCCAGATGAAAGGAGACTACATCAGGACACTTTTATCGGACAGTTCAGGGAGTCTCTGGATCGGGGGCGAAGGTCTTGCATCCTATTCCGAAGGCATTTTCAAAGATTTTGACATCGGTATGATTCGAAGTCTGTATGAAGACAGTTCAGGAAAAATCTGGTTAGGAACATACGGCAGAGGTCTTCACTACGTTAGCGATGACATGATAGGGAAGCTATCCAACAAGACAATTTCTTCGAGAAGTAAAATTTTCGCAATTACCGAGGGAAAAAACGGCACACTACTCATAGGAACCGGAAGCGGCATCTGTATCCTGAAAGAGGGAAAATGTGTTCGATCTGAACTGTCGGAAAAACTATCGGGAAAGAGTGTTCGTGCCGTTCACCTGGACAGAAGAGGTGTTGTGTGGGCGGGGACATTTGAAAACGGAATATATAGATTCACTGACGGTGATATTAAAAACTTAACTAAAGAAACTGGCCTTTCAAGCAATAGAATAACATCTGTTGCAGAAGACAGGGACGGCACTCTCTACTTCGGGACAAATGACTCAGGAATCAATATCATTAATGACGGGAAAATTCACCGCTTCGGCATTTCCGAAGGTCTTTCGGACAACAAGGTAACCTCTCTTCATATAGATCGTGAAGGATCGATATGGGCTGGAACATGGAAGGGGGGGCTGAATCAGATCAGAAGAACAAACATTGTCAACAAAACGGCTTTAAATCTATTCTATAAATATATGCCGGTAGTATTGCATGAAGATAAGGCCGGTAATTTATGGGTTGGCACAAGGGGTGGCGGGCTTTTTAAAATTGTCTCTGATGATAAAATTGAAAGATATACAGTACAAAACGGACTCAGCGGAAACCGTATTACTACCATCCACGAAGGCACAAAAGGAGAGGTTCTTATTTCCTCATCTTATGGGCCTGGAGAAGGTGGAATCGATGTTTTGAAAAAGGGCACTTTTCGTCGCTACAGAATTCCCAGAAGACTTTCTGGATATGAGGTTAGTGCAATAGTCGACGGCAGAGATGGGAAACGGTGGTTTGCCACATATGAAAATGGACTGTTTTTAGAAGAAAACGGCGTGACCAGGGGGGTGAAAGAGAACATCCATCTCAAAGATGCCGTAATAAGGAGTATGATTCTTGATTCTGGAAACAACCTCTGGATAGGCGCTTCCGGAGTTAATGGAGGCCTGTTTATGCTTAACGAGTTCGAGCTCAAAAAATTCACAAAAAATGACGGGTACTCCGAGTATCCGGTTATTTCCCTATTCGAGGACAGCAGGAAAAATATTTGGATTGGTACAAGAGGCGGTGGAGTGGTTCTCTACCGAAATGGACTTTTTCATTCGTTTACAAGAAAGGATGGATTTTTCGATAACAAGATTTTTGCTGTTTTGGAAGACGACAACGGTAACCTTTGGATGAGCAGTAACCGTGGTGTCTTCAAAGTCAGCAGAAAACTGCTGATAAAAAAAGCGGCAGGGGAGAAAGTAACTCTGAAGTACTCAAGATACGGTTCGGAAGATGGAATGATCTCAAGCGAATGCAACGGAGGTTTTCATCCTTCCGCTGCAATTGGAAGGGGAGGTGTCTTTCATTTTCCAACTGTGAAGGGAGTAGTATCAATTAATCCGGAAAAAGAAAAAAAGAATACCTTGCCTCCTCCGGTTGTGATGGAAAAAGTTGTTGTGGACGGGAAAGCGGTTCCAACCGTAGGAGAAGTTGTTCTAAACTCTTCTGTGAAAAAAATATCCTTTCAGTATACAGCATTAAGTTATGTTGTTCCTGAAAAAGTCCGGTTTAAATATATGCTAGAAGGTGTAGACGATGACTGGATCGATGCAGGAAAGATGAGACGAGCCTTCTACACAAATATTCTCCCCGGAAAATATAGATTTCGGGTAATTGCAGCAAACAGTAACGGTGTTTGGAATGAATCCGGTGCAGAAGTTTTTATAATTAAGATGCCGCATTTTTATCAGACTGCAAAATTTTATCTTCTCTCCGCTTTTCTTTTTCTTACAATGCTCTATCTTTTTCACAGGTACAGATTAAAAAGAATTGAAATACAGAAAAAAAAGTTGGAAGAACTAGTTACAGAAAAGATGCAGGAGCTTAACATTGCAGAAGAGGAACTTGATGATGTAAAAGAAGAGCTGAAACAGAAGTACAGAACCAGCAATGTTGATGAGGAGAGCATGAGAAGATACCTTGCCACAATAAAAAAATGCATGGAGGAGGAAAAACCATATCTTGACAGCATGCTTACCGTCAGGATGCTATCCGAAAAAACATCGATTCCCTCGCACCATCTTTCACAGACAATCAACAGCTACCTTGATCAAAATTTCTACACATTCGTAAACAGTTACAGAGTGAGTGAGGTAGAAAAACAGCTCAAGGATTCCGCAAATCTTGATAAAAGTCTTCTTGAAATCGCCTACAGCGCAGGATTCAGGTCAAAATCCTCTTTCAACGCCATATTCAAACGCCAGACGGGATTGACCCCGACCGAGTACAGGAAAAAATTGAATAAATCAAACTTCTCGTAAACCGTTCCAAATCTAGATGTGAGTGGAAGCAGGTGCTTGGAAATCTTTAAAATTTCTACAAACCCAAATAAGACTAAGATTTGATCATGAAAAGATATCATGATCGCTTCAGCTTTTAAAATCGTATTAAAACAGATATCGAGGCCGACTGAGCGGATGACTAGATAAGAGTATCTGTTTTACGGTTAATTCAACTGCTTTTTTTATGGATTTATTGATTTCAAGTTCATTACAGTGATTAACTAGAGAAATATAGTTTTTTCAACGTCATTTTGGAATTAAAAATGGGATTTGGCATTTGTCGGTTGCTGCAGTGGAAAAACTTAAAAATATTTTTTTCGGGATATCGTGCAGTAATTCTCTGCCATACTCTAACGGGATGTGCGATTATTCGGAGAGTTCGACGGGTGAGAATGTATAATTGTTCATATAATAGCGTTTGTTTCACATTTCTTCTTTACAGAGAGGGTGATGTCCTTTAAAATAACGGGCCTGATAATTAAGGGAGTGCAAAATTGTTTATAAAAGATTATAAGAAGGTGGCTCTGGTCTACGGCGAGAGGGAAATCACCTATAAGGAACTTTTAAAGAGAATCGAATTCCTTTCCACCCGTTTGGATATCAACGCCGGTGACAGGGTGGCCATTCTTTCCGAGAACAGGCCCGAGTGGATTTACGCCTTTTATGCGGCCTGGAGAAAAAATGCGACTGTTGTTCCACTAGATTTCATGGGAACTGCAGAGGAGGCTGCCTACATTCTGAACGACTGTAAACCTGAAATTCTGTTCACCTCTGCAAGTCAGCGTGAAAAGGCAGAGGGGGCGATAAAAGATCTCGACTACCAGATCAACATCATAGTTTTTGACGAGATGGAGAATAAGGGCTGGGACGAGTGTTTTCCCTATCCTGTCGAGCTCAACGATATGCAGGATACAGCCGTAATTCTCTACACTTCGGGAACAACCGGTTCTCCGAAAGGGGTCATGCTCACATATGACAACATAATGGCGAATATCGATTCTGTTACGAAGCATCTTGAGATCTATAAGCCTCACGACCGGGTTATGATATTTTTGCCGCTTCACCATGTTTTCCCTCTTTTCGGAACCATGGCGGCAACTTTCTGTGTCGGAGCTACCGCCTACATGGCACTCTCCATGAAACCGGATGAGCTCAAGAGGGTACTGCACGATTACAAGATATCCATAATGATTGCAGTGCCGAGACTCTATGAACTCATCAGAAAGGGAATTCGGGATAAGATAGACAGCTCGTTCGTTGCCCGTACGATTTTCAAGATCGCCTCGAAGATTAAATCCAGAAAACTGTCCAGGATGCTTTTCAAGAAAGTTCACGATGCAATGGGTGGAAATCTCAAGTATCTTGTGTGCGGCGGAGCTGCCCTCGACAGCGAAGTCGCAAAGGATTATGAGACGTTGGGGCTTGAGGTCCTTGTCGGTTTCGGTATGACGGAGGCCGCTCCGATGATGGCCTTTACAAGACCCGATCATGTAAAGATCGGAAGCAGCGGATTCGAGATGTATCCCGATACTGTGCGGATTGTGGACGGCGAAATCGTGGCCCGTGGAAGAAACATCATGAAAGGTTACTACAACCGGCCTGAGGAGACTGCAGAAGTTTTGAAGGACGGCTGGCTTCACACAGGCGATCTCGGATACTTCGACAGGGACGGTTATCTTTTCGTGACCGGAAGAAAGAAGGAGATCATGGTTCTTCCCAGCGGAAAGAATATCAACCCTGAGGAACTTGAATTCAAGCTCACAGCCATGACGACCTACATAAAGGAGGTTGCGGTTTATCTTCATGACGGTTCGATCCGTTGCCTCATCTATCCCGAACTGGAGCGGATGAAGAGGGACGGAATTGCCAATATGGAAGAGTACTTCCGGTGGGAGGTTATCGACAAACTCAACCGATCGGTTTCACCGTACAAGAAGATAATGCAGTTCTCATTGATCCGTGAAGAACTGCCGAAAACAAGGTTAGGAAAAACCAAACGTTTCGAACTTGCGGAATTTGCCGCATCAGTATCCTCCAAGAAAAAGAGTACAGTGAAGGAGCCCGATTTTGAGGAGTATGCTCTTCTCAAGAAGTTTCTTGTGGATCAGTCCGAAAGCGAAGTTCATCCCGAAGACCATATAGAGATAGATCTCGGACTTGACAGTCTGGACAAGGTTTCGCTCCAGCTTTTTCTAAAGCAGACATTCGGTGTCGAGCTGGATGAAGAGATTTTGATGCACCATTCATCTGTGACAGCCCTAGCTGAATACGTCAGGGACAACAAGCAGCGAATGGAGCTTCTGGAGATAAACTGGAAGGAGATTCTCAGCAAAAAGAGTGATCTAGAACTTCCCAGGAGTATGTTTACCCATACGATAATTAAAAACCTCGGTAAACTGTGGCTCAAGTGCTACTTCCGATTCAAGGGAACAGGTTTTGAGAATATACCGAAGGGACCCTTCATCATCGCTCCGAACCACCAGTCATTTTTCGACGGACTCTTTGTCGCATCCTACGTGAAGGATTCCATCCTTAAGAAGACATATTTCTTTGCCAAGGCGAAGCACGTAAAAAGTAAATGGAGACAGTATCTTGCGGCGAGAAACAACGTGATCGTCATGGATATAAACAAGGATGTCAAAGAGTCGCTTCTCAAGATGGCGGATGTTCTCAGGCAGGGAAAAAACATCATCATATTTCCTGAAGGAACAAGAACACGCGACGGAAAGGTCGGCCACTTCAAGAAAACATTCGCCATATTGAGCAGGGAGCTCAACGTTCCTGTGGTACCCGTTGCGATCAGCGGGGCCTTCAAAGCGCTTCCCAAGGGCAGTCTTTTTCCCAAACCATTCAGTAAAATCAGGGTAAAGTATCTTCCTCCGATTTTCCCCGAAGATAAAAGTTACGAAGAGATAGTCGAAACGGTCAGGGAAAGAATCGAGAAAAACTGCAACGGCGTATAAACTCTTCCGCAAATTCACCCAGATTGATTTTCTACTTTTTTCAACCTACAGAAAAAAACATATACAATGCTTTGATACCTCAGGGATTTTGAAGAGTTAAAAAATTTCCTTCTTGAGCATTTTTTTGAAACCTGAATCCAGCCTTCTACACACAACATCTAGAAAAGAATCAAAATTCCTAAAGCTTCTTCTGTGTATTAAAAAATAGGCCATAGAAAGATAAATTCGGTATTTTCAGAAAATAATTAAATAAAAATGGAAAAAGTAGATACTATACTTCTGCAGTACCTAACAAATTACAATGGAGAAACAAATGAAACATCGAATTGGAGTTTTAATTTTTATTTTTGTAGGCTCTTTTTCCCTTATGGGGGAAGAGAGCCTCACATGTACCAACGAAAATGGAACCTGCACGATTTATGAAAGCGGATGGAACGAGTGCACATGCGGCACCGGGGACGATGCGCCGACTACCGGTTCGGGCAGCTGTCAACCGGATATTGCCTGTGAAAACGATTCCGATTGCCCGGAGGAAAATCTGTGTGAAAACGGAACATGCGTAATTCACATGGTCCTTACCCAGGAAAAATGCATGGAACTTCTGGAATCCTCATGCCTGCCTGAGCCGGAAAAGACCGTTTGCGAAAATCCGGCCGGAAAATGCGAGTTTTATTCCCCTGACAATTTCAGCTGTGAATGCCTCGACGGACATGGTGAAGGATCCTCAGGATCTTCCGAAGGAAGCGGCGGATCGACTGATCCCGTTGAGCCGGAAGGGGATCCCGGAAAAGATCCTGTGGAACCGCCTGCCGGCGATCCGGTTGAAGGAGGTTCGGATTCGTCAGAAGGGGAAAAACCTGTGAGCCAAGAGGTATGCCTGGCCAAACTTGTCGAGGTGTGCGGCGAAGAGGCTCCTGATCTGAAGGAGATCTGTAGTAATGAGATGTTGAATCTCTGCGTTGATGCTATGGATACTCTGACGAACAAGTGCGGTGACTACATTTCAGCGAAACCGCTTTCGGAAGAGGAGAAGGCAAAACTTCTGAAAGGTGAATGGACCGAGAACGGAGAAAGTATAGCCTCCTGTTGTAGAAACGGTTCGGACGGGAAGAAGAAACTAGAAGAGGTTCTTGAGTGCCTTAAAACGAAAAAGTGCGAGGAGTGCATCGAACGTCCGGAAACGGGAGAAGATACAGCTACCGGAGGAGAGGAAACAAACAACAATGAACCCGGTTCGGCAGGCGACGGTAGTTCCTCAACAGATGATTCCGAGGGAGATGGCCAGAGTTCCGATAAAGGCGATGCTGCGGGATCGGTAGACGATTCATCCAAAACTCAAGATGCAGCAACCGGTGGTGATTCAACTGAAAAAAGTACCGATAACGGTGCGGAGAAAGAATCCGGTTCCGGTTGTTCCGTTCTTGCAATCTAAAAAAACTATCCGCAAACTCCGAGTAACAAATATTGAAATCTATGAGAGCTCTGGAATCTATTCGTTTGCAAGATTTTTTTTTCTCATGAATAAAGGCCAGTCTGTCAACTTCATATTCGATTTCTGTTTCTTCAAACACCTTCCGCTTTTTCCCCTAAATGAACTCCACCACCAATAGAATAATAGTGGGGATCCAAGTCGTTTTTTTCGAAAAGAACACATCCTTCCTCGATAATGATTGCTGCAGCTCTGTATCTGAATCAGCCATTTTTATTTTGAAATCCACAATCAATTAGGACGTTCCTCCAATAAATTCATAGTTTTGGTTATTGATGAAAAATTTACTGAATCTTTTTTGCTGACACCACCAGTCGATTTCCTTTTCCATCAAATGGTTTTGATTCGAAGGAAGAATAGAGGCGGATGGTTTCGAAATCACATTTCTTTAGGAGTGCATTCAGTTGGGTTGAAGTGATTGGCAGAAGGGGGATAGAATTTGAAATTTTCTCTCCGCTCTCTTTTATTGTAAGGGTGGTGTCGAAGAGGAATTGATGGGGCTCTTTTGTGTAGCTTCTTTCAAAGACAATCGATTCTGTTTCGATCAGAGGAAGATTCGGGAGTTTATTATTCTCCACGCCGTCATAGTTTACGATCTGGATGACGATTGAACCTCCTGTTGTTAGTTTTCTGTGACAGTTCTTCAAAAAGATCTCGACCTCATCCAAACTGCCGAGATGTACAAGAGTATTTCCCACACAACTGATAAAATCCAGTGATTCATCTTCAAAAAGAGTATCCAGATCCTCCATCCCGTTTTGGAGGAGAATAACATCTTTCTGAAGATTTTTAGACCGCTCTTTTGAAATGTCCAAAAGTGTTTCAGATGGTTCAATCCCGAAAAGTTTCCGATTCGCTCCGCTTAAAGAAAAGAGTAGGGCGCCTGTTGCAGAACCGACATCGATAATCCGGCTTTCTGGAGTCAGGAACTGCTCCATGAAACTCTTTTTTGATTGGTGGAAAGGGAAAATCTCATCGTAATGCTCGGCAATAGTTTTGTAGAAAATATCGCTGTTTGTTTTTTCCAAAGTGTCTATAATCATATATTCTCTCCTCAGCATAAACTGGAGAAGATTATAGCACTTTCAGGGAAGATGAAAATTTATCTTTTTAGGAGATGTTCGGTTTCTAATTGAAGACAGTAACGATTTTGTATCATGGACACAAAGTAATCTTTAAAAATATTTTAAACTGTTTGGATTTTTACAAGATACTGGAAGTTTTAATAAATAAACTGCGGTGTCAAAACAAATGTGTCTATTTTTTAAAATTTTTGGTTTGATTAGATGAAAGGTTGTTGAATCAAGTATACTCTTTCTTTACCACTCCTCATCCTCTGAGTTCTCCTCCTCTTCCTCATAGGAGTCGCCCTCCTCATCGTAGGACGAGTATTCTTCATCGTCATATTCCTCTTTTTCTTCGGAATCCTTATTCTGGCATTTCCACATGAGGGAGCATGCTTTTTTATGTCCTGTCTTGCAGGCCTTGTTGAAGTAGTCGTCAGCTTTTTCACAGTTTTCCACAACTCCATTACCCTTCATGTAAAGCAGTCCAACGGAGTAGCAGCCATCGGGAAAGTTGACTTTACAAGCCTTATAGAAATATTTTCCTGCCTTTTTATAATTCTGTTTTACTCCACGCCCCTTATGGAAGGCGAGACCGAGTTTGTAACACGCCTTTCCGTTTCCTCTGTTGCACTGACTTTTAAGATTTCCGGATGAAGAACTGCCACGAGACGGTCTGTCATGAAGAGTGTCGCATCCAACAGACATGATGAATAGGGAAAAAAGTACAAGCAAAAATGGGAGTGAAAGATTTTTCATAAAGTGGACCTCCTTTTTAGGTTGTTGTAAATATCCATAAAACAATATCGCTTACAGCAGCTGGGCCATGTGTTCTTGAAATCGCTCGGAATGTTGTTTAATGCTATATAAACAGGTTGTTGATTTGAAAAAGAACTTCTTTTTTCTTTAAAATTCAATTTGTCCTCTCAATTATCACGTAATTTCAATATTCAGTATAAAGATAAATTGAAAACATTCAATTATTTCTATAAAACAGTTTCAAAATTGCCTCTTAGAATTATATTTTGAGATATTTGAAAATTAATTATTTATACCTTTGTTTAAAGTTTGTGCCTGAGATTTCGACAAGGTAAACAAAATCGATTCCGTTGAAAAATTTCCCTCTCTCAGGAAAGACAGGTCTTTTGGTTTGTTTGTTCAAATGAATATATCTGCTGAATATTTGGGTGAGAAAAATGTATTGGGTTCGATTTGCAATCCCGGAAAAGCGGCATTGCCGCTCATCACCGTCGATTATAATGATTTAACTCTTGAAACCAGCTCTGCTCTCTTTTCGGGAGCTGTTCCGTAGAAGTGGGATCCCATGATGAGGATGTCTGCTCCGGCTTCGATAATCGTAGATACGGTTTTGTCGTTCACTCCGCCGTCGACGGAGATCTCAAAGGAACCCTTTACCTCTTTTCTGAGGAATTTGAGCTCCGTAATCTTCCTTGTCGCCGTTTCGATATAGCTCTGTCCTCCGAATCCGGGATTGACCGACATAACGAGAACCAGATCGACCAGATCGTGAACGTATTTTAAAAAGTCAATGGGTGAGTGAGGGTTTAGAGAAACTCCCGCCTTCATTCCGAGCGCCTTTATTGCCTGAAGTGTTCTGTGAAGGTGTTTTTCGGTTTCAACGTGAACCGTTATCATATCGCAACCCGCATCTTTGAATGCGTCGAGATAGTCTGTCGGATTCTCTATCATCAGGTGAGCGTCGAAAGGAAGATCTGAGATTTTTCTCAGCTGCTTGATGATAAAGGGGCCGAAAGTGATGTTGGGAACAAAGTGCCCGTCCATGATGTCAAGGTGGACAAGATCTGCCCCTGAACTTTTTATGGATTCTATCTCTTCGGTAATTTTAAGAAAATCGGCCGACAATATGGAAGGCGCTATCTTGGCTGTCATCGAATTCTCCTCATTTTTGCTATGAAAAACTCATCGCGGCGATCGTGGATGCTCCCGATGGTGTGATACGCTTTTTCAATCTTGAAGTTACTGTGTTTTGTAAGAAACTTCTGGACCTGTTCGGTTGTTTCTTCTCGGGTGAAGGTGCAGACGCTGAAAAGAAGTATTCCATTCACTTTGACATACTTCGATCCCACTTCGAGGATCTTTTCGGCAAGCTTTGCCATTTTTCCGGGATCGGACTCCTCTTTAAGCCATTTTACTTCGGGATGCCTTTTGAGCGTTCCGATTGCGCTGCACGGAGAGTCGATAAGAACACGGTTGAAACCGTCGACCCACTCTTCACGAACATTTGTAGAATCCTGCAGCCGCACCTCGATATTCTTTTTCTTATATTTCATTATCGAATCGATGATGGACTGAAGACGGTGACGGTTTACGTCTGCTGCCACAACTTTCCCCTCGTCTCCGGTGAGGTGGGAAAGAAAGAAAGTCTTTCCTCCGGGGGCGGCACAGAGATCGAGAACTGTTTCTCCCTTTTCTATCTCCATTTCGAGAACGGTCAGCTGACTGGATTCATCCTGGATGAATACTTTGCCCAGGTCCTTGATCATGTTGTAGTTGACAGCCCTGTCGGTGTAGATACCGAACGGACTGATCTCAGCTTTTTTCGCTTTAACATTCATGTCGAGAAGCATCTGGAGAACCTTATCCCTTTCTTTTTCATCACCTTCGACACGAAGAGTGATGCCGAGAGCATTATTACCGAATGATAGGTAGCTCTCAACGCTTCTTTCACCGACCTGATTCTTTATCCGGTTGTAGAGCCACTCGGGGTAGGAATAGAGGACCTGGAGAAAAAGATCACGGTCTTCGCCCACAATCTCCTTGAGTCTCTCCTCGGACGGTTCGATTCTCTGAATTTCACGGAGAATGAAGTTGACGAAACCGGCCTGTTTCTTCTTGCCGATCTTTTTCATCAGTTCAGAGGCTTCGTGTGTAACCGACCACACCTCTCTGTTTGTCATGAAAAGTGTCTGGTAAACAGTCACACGGATCAGTGTCAGAACTGTTTTTTCAATCTTGACGAGAGGTTTTTTGAAAGCCCTCTGAATCCAGAAATCGATATATCTCAGATTTCTTATGGTGCCGTAGACAAGTTCGGTTATGAACTGTCTCTCCTTGTACGGAAATCCGTCGACGCTGTTGTTCAGTAGTTCATTCAGGAAAAGGCTGCGGTCCAGAACCTTGTTTATGAGGTATGCAGCCGTTAGTTTGGGACTTTTTACTCTGTTGTGTCTATTCACAATCTCTCCGGCAGCTGAGTTTTTCGCCTGCTTCAGGGCGGTAGCCGTTAAGGAAAGCCGCCATGTCCATGGATTTCTTGCCTTCCGGTTTAACCCTTTCTATCCGTATTGATCCGCTTCCGCATGCGACGGTTATCTGTTTTTTCGTAACTTCTATGATCTCTCCGGGAACTTTTCCGGATCCGTCTCCAAGCGAAGCTTTTTCAACGGCCAGATAGCGGTTCCTGAATATGGTTCGTACTCCCGGCTCGTCGGTAAGCGACCGGATTCTATCAAGAAGCGGTTCGGCATCCATTTCCCAAGGAATCATGAGATCATCCTTTGTGATCAGGGATGTGTATGTGGGTTCTCCCTGCTGTGGAGTACGGCCAAAGCTGTTATCCGAGATCTCATTCCAGTTTTTGTCAAGAATATTAACCGATCTCTTTATCAGCTTTTCGAAGAGGGTAGTGGCGTTGTCTTCTGGTGCAATATTCTCTTCTTCGATGTAGACGATATCGCCGGTGTCCATTCCCCTGTCCATGAACATGATCGTGGTTCCGGTTTTTTCATCACCGTTCATTATTGAGCTGTTCACCGGTGTTGCCCCTCTATATTCCGGAAGAAGTGAGAAGTGAACGTTGAACGGAGCAATTTTCGGAAGATCGAGAACCCTTTTGGGCAGGATCTGTCCGTATGCGACTACAAGATAGAGATCCGGTTCGAAAGATTCGAGAATTTCGTAGGCTTCCCCGCTTTTGATCGACATATCGTAAGCGGGAATATCGAGTTCCTCTGCTCTCTGTTTAACCGGTGTTTTTATAAGTTTCTTTCCACGACCGCGAACCTTGTCTTTTTGAGTGAAGACTATGATGTTCGCTCCTTTTTCATGAATAAAGTCGAGAAAGGGAACGGAAATTTCGGGACTACCCATAAAGACGATGTTCAAAACTGTCCTCTTCGTAGTTTTTGATGTTAGCGAGATACTTTTCAACCTTTTTGAGTGCCGTACGCCTTTTGATTCTGGAAACCTTGTCAATGAACAGTGTTCCGTCCAGATGATCTATCTCGTGCTGAACGCAAACAGCTTCGAGATCCACGGCTTCGCGCTCCACGGTTTTTCCCTCCAGATCCGTATATCTGTAACGGATATTTCCGGCACGTTCGATAAGAGCCCTGTATCCGGGAACAGAGAGACAGCCTTCCTCCATTTCGTAGTGACCTTCCCTTTCGATTATCTCAGGGTTGATCATCACGACGGGAATTACTTCAGCCTCTTCAGGTTCCTTACCTTCGGATACCAGTTTATCGTACTCCATATAACCCATGTCGACAACAACCATGCGGAGTGAAATTCCCACCTGGGGAGCCGCGAGACCGATGCCTCTGGCAGCCTTCATGGTTTCGATCATGTTGAGGGAAAGTTCCTGGATTTCTTCATCAATATTTTCAACTTTAGGGGCGACTTTTTTCAAAACCGAGTCACCGACGGTTTTCATCTTGAGTATAGCCATTTTTCTCCTCCTGACGCGGTCCCTATTATAGGAAAAAAATATTGATTGTAAAGCATTTGAAGGTGCCGAACGGGGAGGTATTGCTATCTGTACCGATAATAGACGGTTATGGAGAAAATTTGTACTCGGTTCAAGGGAAAAGGTTGTTTGAATTGTTCGGCGAAATTGATGAAAATCGGCAAGCGGTAGATTCAGTTGAGGAGAAACACCTGATGAAGTTTATCAGAGTGCTGCGGGTGCATGTCGGATTGGTTCGTATTGCCGTTATTTGCTCTGGGCATGTCTGAAACTGAAGATGGAAGGGATGTCGATGTAGACGCGTTTAATGTTTAGAGTGATGAAAAGGTCGCCTCTTTCTCCGCTTTTTCTTGAAAGCCCGGTTCCCTTGAGTCGGATCATCTGACCGTTTCTGTGCCCCCCCCGAAGTGTAACAGTCACTGTTTCACCGAGCGGTGTAATGAGATCGATCTTTCCTCCGAGAGCTGCCATGTTGCTGTCGATGGTTTTTCCCATATAGACATTTCCGTTTCCGGCAACTCTTTCGTTACCGGGCTTGAGGGAGAGGGCGACCGTGATCTTGAGGCTTTTTCCTTCAATTTCCGTAAGGTATATGAGCTTTCTTCCGTCGTAACTTCTTTCTGGGATTCTGACCTGAATTGATTTTCCGCGGAAATGAATTGGAAGAACCGCTCCGCGATGGAGCTCTTTTGCACTGACAAATAGGGTGACGTTGTGGATAATTGAGCTGTCGTTAGAATTTTTATTACCTGTCTTGCTTCCTGACTTGTCCTTTTTCATTTTTCTGCTGAAAGTGCTATTCAAACAGGCGTCGTAGAGTTTTCTCTTGAGAGGGTTTGAAAGTGTTTCGTATGCTTCTCTTGCCTTGTGGAACATCTTCACATCGGCTCCCGGATTTCGGTCGGGATGAAGTTCAAAAGCTTTCTGGCGGTATGCCTGTTTGATCTCTTCTGTTGTTGCTTCAGGTGTAATTCCTAATATTGTGTAAAGGCTGTCGCGCTTCATGGTCTCCTCCATCATAGTTCCCCTAAGATGGAGCAAAGGATGGACCTGTTGGCACGGGTGTTGAAATCAGTAGCTTTTTGACGGTGAAGTGCAAATAATTGCACGCGCTTCAAATTTGCAGAGTGCAAAAAAATGCATCGTGAAAAAAATTGCACTCATTTGAAGCATACTCGGTTTCGACCGGTTGTGTTTTCCATGCAGAGCATACCGTATGACTCAACCGTACCTCAAATTGCTCGCTGAAACTCCTTGGTGGTATGGTTAAATAGCTCAATGCTTTTAATGGTTTGCTATGGGCGTTCGTGGTGAAGTAGCACGTGAAGTCAACGAATTTAGACGGATGCCTTTTTGAAGAGGCATCTGGAATTTGCTTTTTCAATTATGGTTGGAATAGAACTATTCCCTATGCGGGAAATTTAAAGGTTACTTTCTTTTTGGGAAAAAGAGAGTCATCGCTTATCTGATTGTCCTTTGAACCTGTCTGTTTTTCTTCATGGATCGGAGTGAGTCTGGTCCCGTCATCGGACCAGTGATATACGCGATTTTCAAAAACGAAACATTTTTTTTCATCGCTGGGGTTTTTGTTGGCTCTGTGTCCCGATTTATAGAGACAATCCATAAAATCTCCGGTAAAAAACAATCAAAACGTACGTAGAGTTTAATATGGTTATACTCAATTAGCAATAAATTTTTGGCGATTAGATTGCGTTAATAGGTAGCTAATATATTTTTAGCTAATATGATCTTATTGTATGTTTGGGAGATGTTTCGTGTTTGGTGGTTGATTTCACTGTTGATTTAATGATTTGCTGCGTTGTGTTGGCCACTGATCTATGCAAAGAGTAGGTGTTACCGCTATTCGTCATCTTTTTTCTTGGGAGGGGTTCCGCCTTTCGAAAAATGGTAGATGAGGTAAAAAACGGTTGCAATTGCCAAACTTGAAAAAAGATCCGAGAGGTGTTGTTGATATATTGAATTTTCTTTAAAGAGTTGTTCCAATGTTGCATATACGATTATTGTAAGTGCCGAAGAGAATACGATCTTTAAAACTCTACTTTTCATTTCTACTCCGATATCAAATCCGCTGAAAGTGTATTTCCCGAAAATTCAAAGTCAATAAACTTCCTTGGTTTTTAAGTGAGAAAAGAGGGTGGGGTTGAAACATCCGAATCTTTGATAAAATTTTCAAATGTGAGTTAACCGATTCCTTGCCGTTTGCAGTATCGTTGGTGTGGTTCAATGGCTTGATAATATTGTGAATAAATCTTCGGATCTCTTTTTGCTCCGAATTTTCAAGATATGCGCAAACTTCTGTTGCAAAAGTGTTGGAGATGTTCATGAAATGTTTTGCGACATCATCGATTTTAATCCAGGAGTTAAAGAAAACCCTATGAAAAAATTAGCTTTTCTTTCAATCGTTTTTATCGCGCCAGGTCTTGTTGTCGCAATGACCAGGTAGTCAGAAATGGAGCCGGGCGAATACTCATCAGACGGGGACTTCTCTTTTGATGGGAACAGTTCAATCTGTTTCATCTTAAATGGTGGTGTTCCCTGTTTATTATTTTTGAAAGAATTAAAAAAAGAGTTAAAATTCAATTCACATGAGAAGTTATTTATATCGGTTTTCCCTATTTTCTATCATTTTTGGGAGGTTTGAAATGAAACGACTTTTTTTTCTTGCAATCACATCCCTGCTGGTTTTTTCCTGCACCACCACAGGTAAAAAGTTGCAGCAGAAAAGTGATGATGATCTTATTCCAAGGCGTATTCTATTTGGCAATCCTCAGAAGGTGCAACTACAGCTTTCGCCTGATGGCACAAAACTGTCCTACCTTGCCCCGTCCGAAAAGAATGTCCTCAACGTTTGGGTGAAAAGTGTGGGCAAACAGGACGACAGAATGGTGACAAAAGATGAGAACCGAGGAATCCGGGCCTACGGGTGGGCCTACAACGGTGAGCAGATCATCTACATCCAGGACAAGGAAGGTGATGAAAACTGGCATCTCTATGCGACGGATCTTGAAGCAGGTTCGACAAAGGATCTTACACCGTTCGACGGAGTACGGGCACAGAATTTCATAACTCACAGGGAGCACCCAGACAGGATTTACGTCGGACTCAACAAAAGGAACCGTACTGTTTTCGATATGTATCGGCTGAACCTTAGAACCGGTGAACTCAAAATGGTTGCTGAAAATCCCGGCGATGTTGCCGGCTGGATGACGGACAACAACTTTATCCTCCGAGTTTCCGTTGCTCAGAATCCAGAAAACAGTGACACAATTGTTCGAATAAGAGCGGATGAACATTCCGAGTGGCGGGATCTCATCACCTTTCCATTCGGAGAAAACGGCGGTCCCGTAGCATTTACCGCCGACAACAGCAAGCTCTATCTCAAATCCACTCTGGAAAGCGACAAGGCTCGTCTCGTTCTGATGGATATCGAGTCGGGCGAAATTGAAAAGGTTGTTGCCGAAGACGAGAGGGTCGATATCGGAAGCGTTATGAAGGATCCCGTCTCTCACAAAATAGTTGCTGTGGGAGTAAACTATCTTAAACCGGAGATAAAAATACTCGACGATTCGGTGAAAAAGGATTTCGAGTACCTCTCAAAACTTGGAGACGGACTGTTTTTCGTAACATCGGCGGATCTCAAGAACAGAAAGTGGATCGTAGCATACATGACCGACGACGCCCCCTATCGCTACTACCACTACGACAGGGATCAGACGAAAGCGCGCTTCATTTTTTCACACCAACCCGCTCTGGAAAAATATAAGCTTGCCAAAATGAAACCCGTAGTAATTAAAACCAGAGACGGTCTGGAAATGGTTTCCTACCTCACACTTCCGCCAGGGAAAGAGGTGAAGAATCTGCCGATGGTTCTTCATCCCCACGGCGGACCGTGGCACAGAGACAGCTGGGGAATGAATGCGGTCGCCCAATGGCTTGCAAATCGTGGTTACGCGGTTTTGATGGTGAACTTCCGGGGAAGCACCGGTTTCGGAAAGTCCTTTGTCAACGCCGGAAACAAGGAGTGGGGCAGAAAGATGCAGGATGATCTTACCGATGCTGTCAAGTGGGCGATCAACGAAGGAATAGCCGATCCGAAAAGGGTAGCCATAATGGGGGGAAGCTACGGCGGTTACGCCACTCTCGCCGGACTCGCATTTACGCCCGATCTTTATGCGTGTGGAGTGGATATTGTGGGAGTCAGCCACCTCAAGACATTTTTCAAGACAATTCCTCCATACTGGAAAACTTTCAAGAAGGAGTTGGTTCTCAGAATCGGCGACGCCGAAAACGACGAAGAACTTAACAAAGAACGCTCACCCCTTCACCATGCGGATAAGATAAAAAAACCTCTTCTCATAGCCCAGGGAAAGAATGATCCGCGTGTAAATATTGAGGAAAGCAATCAGATGGTGACGGCGCTGAGGGAGAGAAACCTCACCGTGGAATATATTGTCTATCCAGATGAAGGACACGGATTCGCTAGACCTGAAAACAAGCTTGATTTTTTCGGAAGGACGGAGGAATTTCTGAAAAAGTATTTGGGCGGAAAAGCGGAACCCTGGAAAAAGATCAAAGGATCAAGTGGCGAAGAGAAGTAGCCCCCAGGAATTGACAATACAGAGATTTCGAATATTTTATCTTCCGAATAGATCTTCAGTTATCAGAAAACAGGTCAATTAACCGTCAGACACACATTTGAGTTCTGAATGCTGAATAAGAGATCCTGAATGAAAACGTTCTCTGTCTATAGTGAGGATGTGGAAATATCTACCGCAAAAAGATCGTATCGGTTTCTTCGGAGATTACTGTTCCTGATTTTGGAGTGAGTTGGAAGTGTTGTAAAAAAAAGGCCGGCTCAGCGGCCGGCCTTTTGAAAAGAAGTGGAACCTGTGCTACCAGGTGTAACTGAGATTTGCGAGAAATGCCATCTGATCTGTCGATGTTCCGCTTATGAAGTATGCTCCGTTTGAGATAAGATCAAGATTTGCAATGATGGAAAGGTTGAAATCGCGGTAGTCGAAATCCATACCGATGTATTTGCCGAAACCTTCGTCCTGGCTGAGATTTTCTTCAAGATTTGCGAGGATTGTTCCGTCCTCTGTGTTTTTGTCGAGGTTTGTTGTCTTGCTTTTCGATTCGGTTTCCGAAAAGTTCTTGGCAACACCGGCACTCATCTTGAACCAGTCTGTAAAGCGGTATGAAACCTTCTGTGTAAGGGTGAATCCCAGTAAAGAGCCTTCGGAATTTGTTTTACTGACTGCGTTTACTCCCATGTTAGGATCATTATGAATATTTTTATAATCGTTCGAAAGTGTTCCATATGTGACCAGAGCTCCTGTTTCGGATGTGAAATCTTCGAAAATATCGATGATAAGGCCTAATCTTGCGGCCAGGGCGATATAGGAGAGATCTGTCTTCTCGCTTTTTGTTCTGATATCCTCTGGTGTGTGGAATTTCTTCTTTACTTCTGCCCCCAGGTAGTTAAAGGAAAATCCGCCGGAAATTTTGGTTTTTTCGGACAGTGGCTGAATGTAGCGGCTGAATATGGAGAAATCGACGTTGCCGTCGTATTCGAAAGCTTTATCTTCCCTTACCTGAACGCCGTCGCTGATCCACTGATAGTTGAAGTCGATTCCGAGGTCAAGGTGGGCATCGTTGCTGAATGTAGCAGAGAATGTCGGCGTCAACTGTATCCTGTGCTGACCTCTCGTTGCCGATGCGGTCTTTCTGATCTCTATGGGATCATCATCGGAATCGAGATCTGTTCCCTCAACAATGCTTTTATGCTGTTTTTTACCGGTATAAACCTTGAAGTTGAGACCGAATCCCATTGTTTTACTTCCGTACGCAAGACCGATTCCGAAAAGGTGGTTTGCTTCGGGAAGAAAGCTCGGGGTGGAGTCATCTAGAACATCACCGTATCCGGCAAGATTGATAAGGTCGCTCGGTGTATTGACCATATTTGATTTGTTAAAGAAGATGTGTGTGTAGAACTTCCTGCCAAATGAGGGAAGGATTACTCCTATTTCACTTTTGAGATCGGATCCCCCGTGTGCGATGTAGAACTTTCCCTCCTGCTGGATTGGCATTATCGAAGGAAGGTAGAAGCTGTCGTGATTGGAAACGGAGAGTGAGAGTACCGGCATGTTTCCCACTGCGAAAGAGCGCTCAGCAAGAACGAATGCAGATTTTTGAAACTTCATATCCATTTTGCCGGCATCATCTTCATCCCCAATGTCAAAAGGTGATCCGCTGGGAAGGGCCGCGAATAAGGAAAATGAAAACAGAAGCAAAAATACACTAATTAAGGTTCTTTTCAATTTGTCCTCCAATTTAATAATTACAATAGCATTGTAAAATTACTTTTTTTATCTAAGTTGTCAAATAAAAACAAAGTAAAATTATTAAAAAAAAATAAATATCCAAGCATAAGTTTTTATATAATTCATACTTGAATTCGAAAGAAACACTATTGCAGTTTCATTTATTATATGTAATGTTTTGGTGATCGGGTTTTTTTGCTTTTCTAAGAAAGTTGTAACTTTAAAAATGGAGTCAAATAAGATGGTCGGGAGGATGGGATTTGTCGATCTGAGTTGAAGATGGGGGTTAGTTTTCGAAATCCTTTTCGTAACCCATTTTTTTCAGAAGGCTTTCCTTTTCAAACCATCTTTCCTCAACCCTGACGAAAAGGTGCAGCGCCACCTTTGTGCCGAATATCTGTTCCAGCTCCTCACGGGCGGATTTCCCTATATCGTGAAGAGTCTGACCACCCTTGCCGATGATCATTCCCTTCTGGCTCTTCTTCGCAACGTGGATGGTAGCGTTGATGTCGATAAGCTTCTTCTCGGGAATATCCTTAATAGTTTCAACAGTAACAGCTATGGAGTAAGGGAGTTCCTGTCTGAGAAGGAGAAACATCTTTTCGCGGATAATTTCGGCAACAAGAAAATCGTCTTCCTGATCGCTCAGGTAGTCCTCCGGAAAGTAGAGAGGTCCCTCGGGAAGTTCCGACACAACCTTCTCCAGCAGCGAGTCCATGCCTTCGCCTGACTTTGCGCTGATGATGCAGGTTTCGTGAAATGGAAACTTCTTCTTGAAAACGGAGATAGTGTCGTCCGCTCTCATTCGCTTGACCGTATCCACCTTGTTTGCTACAAGAATCGTTTTCTGTTTCGGATTGAGATTGTTGATGATATTGAGTTCAGATTCGCCGATTCCCTTTTCCGGATGCTGAGTGGAGACGTCCACGAAAAAGAGGACAAGGTCTGATTCTTTTCCGGCACTGAATGAGTACTTATTCATCCACTTGTTGAGAAGCTTTCCGAAATCGCTAGGGGTAATTCCAGGTGTGTCGGTGAATACGATCTGGGTGTCTTCTCTTGTGTAGATTCCCTTGATGTTGTTCCTCGTAGTCTGTGCCTTCGGAGAGACGATAGAAATTTTGCTCTCCAGAAGTTTGTTGAGGAAAGTGGATTTTCCGGCGTTGGGTGCGCCGAGAATTGTAACGAATCCACTGTGTTTAATAGTCTGGCCTAAAAGCATTACGACTCCTCCTTTTCTCCAGCGACGCTGGAAAGCATATATGTTTTTACCTTCTCAAGATCTTTGAACTTGCCCAGGGCGACCATCAGCTTGACCAGCGTCGCTTCCCGGGTCATATCCACAGCCGAAATCAGCCCGAAGTAGGCTGCCTGGGAAGCAACCTCGTAGAGGCTCAGATTTACTTTTCCAACCGGCGACTGGCTGCAGACGGCTATGGGGATCTCCTTTTCGGCGGCTTCGCGGAAAAGCTCCAGAAGTCCAGGATTATCACTGGGTATGTTTCCGCTTCCATACGCCTCAACCACAATACCGTCCACCTTCTTCTCCTTTACGATTGGAAAGAGTGCTGAAAAATCGAGACCTGGGAAGAAGGGAATGATGATAACCTTCTCATTGAGTGTCTTCTGAACCTCAAGCTCTGCCTTCGGGGAAGGAAGAGATGGATAGTGAGTTCTCTCCATATCGATTCCGAGGCTTATCAGATGAGGAAAGTTGGGACTGTAAAATGCGTCGAAGTCCCAGGTGTTCTTCTTCTTAACCCTGTTTCCCCTGAAAACCTTGTTGTTGAAAACAACGCACACCTCTTTGAGATCGGATGAAATCGCCACTTCAATGGAGGTAATGATGTTCTGTAGTGCGTCAGTTCTTTTTGCCTTGAGCGGAAGCTGGGAACCTGTAAGAATCACCGGCTTATCCAGATTTGTAAGCATAAAGCTGAGGGCTGAAGATGTGTAGGCCATCGTATCAGTACCGTGGATAACCACAAAACCGTCAAAATTTTTGTATAGTTCCTCTATTTTCTCGGCTATCAACACCCAGTGAGAGGGTTTGAAAAGTGAAGAGTCGATGTTGCAGAGACTGAACTGTTCGATTTTGGTTTGAGGAAACAGTGGATAAACACTGTTTTCGATGTAATCAAACGCGTAGTTGCCGGGCTTCAGGAATCCATCGGTATTGGATTCCATAACGAACGTTCCGCCCGTATGCAGTATGGCAATCTTCTTCATGGAAACTCCTAAAAAAGTTATCCATAGGAATGTATCCAAAAAGGGGTGGAAATCAAGATTTATTGTGTCAGGAGGACTTTGTAAAACGGGTGTCTCTCTCCCGCACTGTATAAATTTTCCGCCTTATGATATTCATTCAGACCGAAGGATTAACTGGAGGGGAAATATGGAATAATTGAATTTGACCCAAGATTTATGTATATTGTGTTGAAAAATCATTTATCCGGGAGTTTATGAAAGAATTCGATTTTTTGCTCAAAGATGATGAATGTCCCGACAATATTCAGGAGATTGCGGATTCCAAACAGATTTTCAACTACCTGAAGTCCCTCATTGAAAGTGGTGAAAAGGTTAACATCGTCATACCGTCCAGGGAGGATGATAAGAGAAACGCAACAACACTGTTTGTGAAGTTTGTTAAGGCGGATAAGCCATATATCGTTATCGACAGACTTGTTCCCCAGAGTGCCGAGAAGGAACTTGCAAAGAAGAAAAAATCGGTTGTAATTTTCAACCTGGAAAATGTCTTTTACGCATTTGTTATTCAGACCGTTCGTTACTCCTCCCGCCATAAGGCACTGCTTCTTCCATATCCGAAGACGATATATCGGCTTCATATGCGTCGTTATTTCCGGGTGGATGCGAGTGATGAGCAGGTTCATCTCGATTTTGTCATGGATGAACAGAGAAACAGTTTCAAAGTCAACGCCCTGAGCGCCGGTGGTCTCTCCTTCTTCACCGACTTGACCTATGAAGATTTCTTTTCTGAAAAAAATGAGGAAGGTGAGTATTGGGCTTACCTCTTTATCAAGAGAAAGATGATGCCTGTAAAAATCGGGATGAGAAACAGCATCCGTTCCCACAACCCCAAATTCCGGCTGGTCGTCGGTGTCGAGATTATTGAGATAAAGGAAGAACATCAGGAATTTATTGCCCAGTACGTTCTTGCAAAACAGCTTGAAGAGATAAAAAAGCGCCGCAGGAAGAAGTGATCTTCACAGTATCTTTAAAATTCAACTGACTGATCATATTTGTTTTTTAAAACCATCCGGTTCCCGAGGGGAATCAAGAACCCCGCAGCAAGATACGGGGTATGCCACGGAAAGATCGCTCTTTGAACCTGCTACGGTTCAAAATTTGCTCCATTATAAAAACGAAGCAAGCTTCGGGGAATTAGACCCTACAGATAGCTATTACTGTTAAAGTATTGCGTACGCCAAGCGAAGCTGGCGAACTCCAGCAGGTTAAAATCGTGCACAGGTAAAGGCTAAACATCAGCCTGTTACTGAAAATGACGTTTGTGGCTGTAACAAAACAGGCTAAGCTCATTGGAAGGAGATACCGGTTGTAATGCGAACGCGTGAACGTTCTGGTAGCCTCGAAATTGACGCTTCAGTTTGGTAGATAGAGACAGAACAGTTATGGGCGATTTGGTGAGCTCATTTGAGATTGTTTACCAGCCCGATTACAAGTCATTAACATCTAATATTTTGCAAAATGAAGACTCCCCGACCCAAGGATCGGGGTATCTCATGGAAAAGTCGCTCTTTGAACTTGAAACAGTTCAAAATTGCTCCCTAATAAAAACGACGCGAGCGTCGGGGAATTGAACCCTTTTTAGATTAAAGTTCAGTCATCTGTTTTCCAACACGATATATTTTTCAATTGACTAATCAATGTACTCCCAGCTGAAAGCGTGCCAGACAAGAACTGTTCGTATATATTTTTAAATAGTTAAGTTTTGGAATGTTGAAGTCTGGAAGCTTTCTAAATTAATTGGATTAATGGCAATGGCCTATCCCTGGAGGATCTGGCAAGATTTTTGAAAAATTGACCAACGATATGTGTTTGATATATATCCTCATTCATTTAGGCATGCTGTTGGCAGTACTCATCTTGTCCTGTAATTTGCATTACAACAAGTTTGTTGATAGAATAATATCATAAAATCCATGTTAAAGAGTGCTTGTTGATATTAGGATCGTTTTCAAAAGAGGGGAAGTTATGAAAAAAACAAAAAAAGAAATATCTGAAATGATTGAAAACCAGCTTCTAGATGTAGATTTTGTCTCTGCAATTGCCGGGGACAGAGAACTGACAGGAGAAGAGCAGAAGCAATTTGACAACTTGATCAAGAGGAAAGGTGATTTGGTTTATTCAGATTTAATATATTCATTATCCTATAAAAGATTTGCAGCTAAAAAAGCGGTTGATTTTTGGTCAGAAATTATAGAACATAAAAAGAATCTTTCTAAAATTTTAAAGAGGAATCCAGGAGTGGTTGTTGCAACTCTGGATTATTTGCAAAATATTTACGGCTCGATCGAGCAGCCAGTTGTTATACCTGAGAAGAAAATTGATGATATTCTAAACATTGCTGTCAAGGATAGTTTAACAGATCTTTTCGATAAAACAGTCTTTGAATTCACTCTAAATTATGAAGTGCTCCAACATAAGAGAAGGAATTCCACATTTGCAATGATGATAATTGATATAGACGACTTTAAGAAAGTAAATGACCATTATGGGCACCAAAAGGGAGACTATGTTTTGAAAATAGTCGCCAGCCTGATAAAAAAGAACACTAGAGAAACTGACACTATAAGTAGATACGGTGGCGATGAATTCGCAGTTCTTTTGCCAGAAACCAGTTCAGAAGGGGCTGCAAAGATAGGGAATAGGTTACTTAGAGATGTAAAAGAAACACTCAAAGATTTTAGTATAACAATAAGTATAGGTGTGAGCGATTCTGGAGTTGATGATAAGACAATTTCGACATCAATGATAATTGAAAAAACAGATTCAGCTCTTTATATTTCAAAGAAAAACGGGAAAGGACTGCTTACCGTATACCAATGAAACAGTGAGACTCTTCTGCCTGAATCAGAGATAGCTGAAGCTAAGCAGTTGGAACATCGTTATTATTAACAATAATTTTACTTACAAATTTTGATGACATCAGCCGCGCGACTCCCATATAGCCAGGTTTGAAACGGATGGTATCTCCAACTCCCAGTTGCTTTTTATCCGTTCCGATGTCATAGACGGTCATGTCGGATGTCGTTCCGATGAATTTTGTCCATGCATTTACCGGTTCCAGATCTTTTTCCCCGTCAACCTCAAGTGCGCCGAAATCAAGTATTGCCCGGTAGTGATGCTCCACCTCATCATTGCCGTCGGTTTTTACTGCGTGACCGACGTTACCGTTGCAGTAGACACCATCCGGTTTGGTCTGTTTCCTTTCGAGTTCGATGATGTTTGCGTAAAAGCTGAAGGCGTCAGACGATAGATTTGAAAATTTCTTGTTGCCGTAGGGGGAGGTACCGAGAAAGGCCGCCTCGCCGATTCTGAAGTGATTTATGCCGATGGGTATCTTATTTCCCTTTATAAGGGGGAGGGTGATGCTGCTTCCTCCTGATATTATTTCCAGATTTTTCTTGAATTTCGACTGGATAAGTTCCTTGTAAAGATAGAGCTGCATAAGTTTGTCGTATGTCGGTTCGATTCCGTACATGCACCCCAGGTTTGTCCCCAGACCGATCACCTCGATATTGCTCAACTTGAAGATCTTGGAGTAGAAATCAACGGTGTTTTCCCGTAAAATGCCCTCCCTCAATTCACCGAGCTCTATCATAATTATTACTTTATGCCTTTTGTCCTGCTTCTTTGCTTCCCTGTTCAGAGCTTCGATCGTCTTTTTAGATGAGTTAAGAGAAATATCGGCGCATGTTACAACATTTTTCGCCGATTTGACTGTCGGAGGCTTTATATACATGGTTGTGGTTTCCGGGTTTATGGATTTTACCATTTTCAGACTGGAGATTCTTGAATCTGCAACAGAGTGAAGGTTTTTTACGGTCTGGTCATGCAGAATGTTTTCAAGAGCCTCTCTGTGACCTGCGAGGACCTTCAGGACAAGAGTCCATTTCTTCTCCTTTTTCGCCATGAATTCGTTGATCTTTCTTACGTTCTCTCTAATTTTATTAGTGTCGATTTTAAGAAAGCTCATACTAATTATCACCCCTCTTAAACCTCATTTCAGCATATTTAGATTCGAATCCAATTCTTTCGTAGAGCCTTTTTGCCGGGTTGTCGTATTCCACGTGAAGGGCGACATCTGTTCCTGCTGCGTCGACAGCCTTCTCGATAATTTTTCTTCCGTATCCCTTTCCTCTTATGTCGGATCTGGTGGCGACATAAACAAGGATGTTTTCGGGTATGTATCCACTTTTGCCTGTGTGGTTCATCACAAGGGCAGAGACCAGTTTTTCGTTGTCGAAGCCAGCAAGGAGAAATCCTCCCTTTCCTTCGGCTTTGCTGAAAGCGTAGGTGATACACTTGTCGATATCTTCTCTAGGGTCTCCGTACTGACCGAGGTTTGAGTGAAGAAAGTCCACAAAATCGGTTCTGGTCAATCCATTGTTGAAATCACCCTCATTTTTAAGAATTTTAAAATCCATCAATTTTTTCCTCCAAGTCAATCAATAAAGCAGGTTCGGATCGGCTGTTTTTCTTCTCAAACATAAAATGCATTGTTTCTCCGAAAAGCCGATTCAAAGTTGTACGGTTAGGTTAGCTAAAAGTGTGCCATTAGGTAGTTGCTTGAATTTGTTGGGTTGTTTGTTTTTCGGCTTGGATAAAATAGTTGGACTGATGCCAATAAAATGGGATGGGTGGAACAGGAAGGCTATTCAAGCCCGTATTTTTCAATCTTTCTTACAAGAGTTTTGTAATCGATTTTAAGAATCTCGGCTGCTTTTGTTCTTTTCCATTTTGTGATGTTGAGAACGTTCTCTATCGTTTCTTTTTCAACAGATTCGAGAACTTCGGAAAGAACAAGAGTGCCGGTTGAAATTCTCCCGGTTGTTTTTCCGGAGTTTGAAGGATTGACGCATCCGGATATTTCCTCTTTGCCGATAAACGGGGATGATGCGAAAAGAGCTGATCGCCTTACGACGTTTTTAAGTTCCCTTACATTTCCAGGCCAGTCACTGTTTTTCAGAAATTCCAGTCCATCAGGGGTGAAGCCTTTGATTTTTTTGGAAAGTTCGTTGGAGACTTCCCCGAGAAAAATATTGCCGAGGTGTTCTATATCCTGTTTTCTTCTTCTGAGCGGTGGTATTTCCAAGGAGAATTCATTGAGTCTGTAGAAAAGATCCTCTCTGAATTTTTCTTCCATCATAAGTCGGTGAATATCCCTGTTTGAGGCACATATAACTCTCACGTCTACGTTTGTCGGTTCTGCTTCTCCAACCGGATATATCCTGTTTTCGTCTATTACTCGAAGGAGCTTTGATTGAATGTTGAGGGGGATGTTTTCCAGTTCGTCGATGAAAATTGTTCCGCCGGCGGCCTTTTTAAAAAAACCTTCTTTGTCCTTTTCCGCCCCTGTAAAAGCACCTTTTTTGTGTCCGAAGAGTTCGCTTTCGATAAGATTTTCTGGGATTGTTGAAATGTCAAGTGAGACGAAAGGTCCCTTTGATCTTCTGCTTATTTCATGGATCCAGCGGGCGAGAAAGGTTTTACCTACGCCGGTTTCTCCCTGGAGAAGAATGGTGAAGTCTGTTGCCGCAACGGTTTTAACTTCGTCGTAAACCATTTTCATTTCTGCGCTGTTTCCGAAAATGAAGTTGTAGGATCCTTCAAGTTCTTCCTTGAGTTCAGTGATCTCGTGTTCCTGGATTTTCGGAAGGACGACCTCCTCTATTCCCTGAATGAGGTCCCTTATCTTTAAGGGCTTCTGTATGTAGCGGCTGATACCGATTTTTATCGATTTAAGGAGGTAGGGGATCTCACTGAATGCTGTAGTGACGATTATCGGTAGACTGCTGTTTATGGCTTTTATTTTTTCCGCCATTTCTATTCCATCCATTACAGGCATTTTTATGTCGCTTATGACAATGTCAGGGGAGTACTGTTTGAACATTTTGAGACCCTCGGCACCATTGGATGCAGTTAGAACTGTTTTGAATCTTCTTTTAAGAGCTTTGAGAACCTCCTCCTTCAATTTTTCGTCGTCCTCAACGTAGAGCGGGAGTATATTGGCGAGTTTCGAGTTGTTAATCCTGTCCATTTTCCGAAAATTCCTCCTTTACCTGTCTGAGTTTTATTGTTAACAGAGCACCGTCGTCGATGTTTGACGCAAAAAGTGAGCCTTTCATGTTGTTGTCTATGATCCTTTTCGACATGTAGAGACCTATTCCCACACCCTTTCCCTGTTCCTTGGTGGTGAAGTATGGTTCGAAAATTCTGTCGAGAACCTCTATCGGGATTCCGCCTCCGTTATCTCTGATAGTGATTATTACTTTGTGATGATCGGTGAAGACTTTTATTCTGATTTTTCCTTTCAGATTGAGATCGTTCTCCCTTCTCTCAAGGATCGCGTCCTTGGCATTGTTGATGATGTTGATTAATACCTGTTTGAATTCGTTGGGATATCCGCTTATCTTTCCATCATCTTCAAGTTCCGGTGTAAAAAGAATCTCTATCAGATGACTGTCCATCTGAGCCCTGATTATCGATAGTGTTTCTTCGACCGCATTTTTTATGCTGAAGTTCGTCTTATCTTGAGTCGGTTTGAAAAAATTTCTGAAATCGTCAATAGTTTTGGACATGTATTGAATCTGTTCCACTCCTTTTTTAACGGACTCCTTAAGGAACTCTCGGGTAAGATCACCATATTCGTAGGACTCTTCAATATTTTCCAGTATTAGGCTAACGGTGCTGATGGGTTGCCTCCATTGGTGGGAAATTGCTCCGACCATCTCTCCCATGGCTGCAAGTTTTGATTGCTGGATAAGCAGCTGTTCCTGTTCCCTGTGCTTCTCAATTTCTTTCCTGATCCTTTTTTCCAGAGTTTTGTTGAGAGTTTCCAGCTCCTCGCTTTTTCTTTTCAGCTCTTGCTCTGTCTTTTTTCTTTCGGTTATGTCAATGATGCTTCCTATGACGGCCTTCGTTCCCCTGTAGGTGATAAGTGATTTGTATACGTCGAGAACTGTTGTGCTGCCGTTTTTTTTTCTTCCCCTGAACTGGTAGTAAGTGGATGTAATTTCGCCTGACATCAACTTCCTGTTGACATTTGCGATCTTTTCCCAATCTTCGATAAAAATAAAATCTTTCAGAGTTTTATCGAGCAGGGAATTTCTGTCCACTCGATAATCGTAGCCGAATATCCTTGCAAAGGATGGATTTATATATTTAAGGCCGTCACTCTGATCGATAAAAATACCGATAAGCGATTTTTCGGAAAGAACCCTGAACTTTTCTTCACTTTCACTGAGCTCCTTTGTTCTCTCCTCTACAATCCTTTCAAGTTCGTCCTTGGCTTTTCTCAGATCCGCCTCGGCCTCCTTCCTCTTGGAGATGTCCACGAGACTTGCCATACGGCCCACAACTTTTCCCTGCTGGTCAGTAACAACAGAGGAAGAAACTTCAACAGTGATGATATTGCCGTTTTTCTGTCTCACGGGAAATTCATCAATATCTTCAGAGTCGCCGATAATTTCCTCTACATCGGAAAATTTCTTTACCCTCTTGGTAGCGAAAAGGCGAGCAGCCTTTTTACCGAAGACCTCCTCTTCATTATTGTAGTCGAACATATTTATGAAAGCGGGATTAACGTAGGTGATTCTATCCTTAAGATCAGAAATAACTACGGCGCTGACGGAAGAGTGGAGGGCGTCATTTACAATACTCAGGTCTCTTGCCTGATTTTCCCGTAGCCTTACTATCTCTTCTATCAGTTCCTCTTTTGAAAGGTTATCAAATTCTCCGTATTTCATTGTGTCCTTCAATTGGTTTTCCTGTATGTGAGCATAACATCTGTTTCATAAACTTCAATAATTTCCATAAAAATATCTTTTGTTATAAAGTGGTTGGATGTATTGATCTGTCCAAAAATATTGTTTTTCCGTGTGAAAAAAGTTTTTTTATGGATAAGGCATATGAACTTTGTATATAAAAAACTGGAAGATGATCTCAAATTTTTACAGGAACGGTTGTTTTATCTGTAACTTCTCTTTCTCAAATTTTTCCGGCGTCTTTTCTCAGCCTCTTTTCTCTTTATTCTTTTTTTCTCTGAAGGGGGGAGATAGCAGCGTCTCTTTTTCATCTCCTTGAAAAGACCCTCCTTGGCGGCCTTTCTTTTAAAAACCTTTATCGCCTTTTCCACATCATCGTGAACTGTTACCTCTACAGGCCCGAGCACTTTCTCCCTTCTTCCCTTTCCATAACGCATTTTGTTCATTTTCCTTTTCTCCTTTGTGTTTCAGAATCAATGTTCAGCTATCCGGATTCGCGGCTGAAAACTGTCCGGGTATCTCTCACCACTCTTCGCCTTCATCCTCTTCATCTTCATCGTAGTACTCATCATCTTCATCGTACTCTTCGTCTCTTTCCGAATCTGTTCTCTGGCATTTCCAGAGAAGATCGCAAGCCTTTGTGTGACCGCCGTTGCACGCCATATCAAAGTACTTGTCGGCCTTTTCACAGTTTTCAATGACTCCCTGACCGTTTTTGTAGAGCAGTCCCACTGCGTAACAGCCACCGGCGTATTTTACTTTGCACGCCTTGTAGAAGTATTTGCCCGCTTTTTTGAAATTTTTCTCTACTCTCTTTCCTTTGTAAAAGGCGGTACCGATTTTGTAGCACGCCTCACCGTTTCCTCCGGAGCATTGACTTTTAAGACTGCCGGATGATTTAACGGAACCGGATGAGTTTTTTCCGGAAAGCGTACTGCAACCTGTTGAAAGGAAAAAGAGCGTGATTAAAAAAAGTGAGAGAAAAAGCTTTTTCATAGGATGGACCTCCATTTTGGGTTGTTAAAGCCATTTATGTAAAATAATGTCCGACGAAGTGATCTTCATGTTCAATTTTCCGAGGGCGGCAAGGGCGTTGTAGTTGTTGAACATGGTTCGTACAATTACCCCTTCGATCGATTTCCTGCCCATCTCGTGAAGGGCCATTCGATTGAGGTAATCTCCAAGACCGTGCTGCCTGCATCTTTTATCCACCGCGATAAAATCGAGACTCCCCAGTTTTTTACGGGTAAAGCAGGAGATTCTGGGCGCGGTTTTGTATGTCACCACCCCCCTGAGAACACCATCGCCATCTCTTGCCGTGAGTGTTTTCGTATTTTTCATGTCGATCGTTTTGCTTACCAGGTTGCCGTAGAGTTTCTCCACCTTTTCCCTTGAAAATCGGGTGTCGTAGTAGTAGTGGTTGTGCCTGTGATTTGTTCTTACCAGGGAGTGAATCTCATCCTCGTCACTCTTTTGTGCATGAGATATCTGGAAACCTTCCGGTTTTTCAGGTATCTCGGCAAGGGGTTTCAACAGACAGTTGGAGGTTACTCCGACGGTATCGAATCCGGATAGCTGAAGCAGGCTCAGGTTGGTTTTGTCCTCCGGTGCCGTCCTGGTATCCAGAAATTCCACGTTTTTCTCCTTCAACAGAGAGAGAGTCGTATTCAGAAGTCTCTTCCTATCCTTGATTTCAACGTTGTCCCGGAAAAGGAGGTGTCGTATTGACCAGGAGGATATTTCCAGGTGTCCTGAGACAAAGTTGTTGGGGGATGCATAAATGAAACCACTGATTTCTCCCTCTTCAGCAACGGCGAGGAAAAGTGAATCGGCGTTGTTGCAGATTGTGGACCAGAGGTACTCGGACATCTCCTCCTTTGTGACTCCCAGGGAGTTGAGCTGGAAATCTTTGAACGGATAGCTTGAAAACAGCTCCTTGATTTCTGATTTTATCTCTTTCGGAGGTGTGGTGTAGTGAAGTATTTCGCTCATGTTTTCAGGCTCCGTATATCAATTTTTTTTTGAAAATTTTTTGTACGTTTGTCTTTTTCTTAAAAGCGGATGTTTGTTTTTTAATGCACTGTCAAGTGCTTCGATAACGTCAAGCGGTACGGCAAGGTGATCGATTCCCAGTTTTTTCTGTGTCTTGAAGAAGTATTCCCGCTGCTCACGGGTGAAACCTCGACCGGAGTTGAATTTTGGATCGAATAGGGATTGATAGAATTCTTCCGGCATGTATTTCTTCAACCCCTCCAGGGCCATAGCCGTGCACTGGACAGTTACACCGTCGAAATCTCTTTTAAGCCTGTATCTTTCGTGGTTTTCGTAATCGCCGAGCTGTTCCGCTTTCGATATCAGTGATTCGTAGTAAATGTAGATGTTTTTTTCCATTTCGGGCTTGATTCTGATGGTGTAACCGACGGTGTCTCGAAATCCCCGCTGCTTGGCGATGAAGAAGTCGACGGACTCACTGCCGCGCCATACCCGCATTATTCCCTCGCCGCTGAATTTCAGGTAGCCCCACGATTTTCCGTATCGACCGAAATCGTAGATAACCTCATCTCCATGCTCTCCGTTTTTTACCCTGATAAAACTGTGGCCGATATTGTGACTTCCGTAGGGGAGCCCTACATAGAGTTCAACCTCGGCTGTACATGAAGGGCATGTAAAATTTGTTTTTTTAACACTGTCGGGCTCTCCATGTCCGGTTTCCTTTTTGATTCCGGAGGTGGCGCAGCCAGTGAAAAAAAGAAAAAATAAAACGATTGCCCAAACTGCATTTCTGCAAATATTCACCCTGATTTCTCCTATTCTACAACGTATTCTAGAGTTTCCTTTTTACCTCGCCTCACAATGTCCAAGTCCAGTCTGTCTGCGTTCCGAAGCCGCTGATATGCCATCAGAGCCTTATCCGGACTGCTTAAGGATATTCCGTTGATACTCTGGATGATATCTCCGTTTTTCAGGCCGATTTTCCTATAGATGCTGCTTGATTTGATTCTGTAGATCTTGAAACCGTTATGTTTTCTAGACGGAACAATCCTGGCCTGCTTTGCGAGGGAGGTGAGAGAAGTTGTCGCTTTCATTAGATCCTTCCTCTTTATCGCGTAGCGGTTATCTCCCAGATTACGCACATCGAAATCGGTTGAATTTCGTGAGGATGTTTTTTTCCTGGAAACTTTTGCGGTCTTTTTCTTCTTCTTTTTTCCTTTTTTGCCGATAACATCCCCAAGACATTCGATTTTGGAGTTGTTTTCGAAGAAAGCGATATTTCTCCTGACGGCAACCAGATGGATACCCTCCTTAAGTTCATCTCCGATAGAAAGAACCTTTGTTTCCTGGTTTTTTCCTCTTCTGCGCCGCTGCCTTTTCCTGCCCTCGATCACAGTAGCGGAGGAATCCTCATAAGGTTCCGCAAAAGCTGTTCCGGAGAGAACATATTTGTCCAGCCTTGGGCACTCCTCAGGATTTTCCAGAAAGGTCGAAAGTGTTTGTTTAATATCTTTTTCATCTTTTCTGACAGCACTCATGTTCGCCACTCTTTCCACGAAGAGGATTTCCCTATCCGAGGGGTTGAAAACATTGGACGCGGCTATGCTTTCCTTGCCCCTGCCGTAGTTGAGAATTTTTATCTCCGGCAATTTTTTCGATCTTTTATTTCTGTGAACGGAGAGATGCTGTCCAGATGGTTTTCCGTCGAGAAGTAGTGAGATTGCAAAAACCGTAATCGAAAACGAGAAAAACGAAATAGTGAAAAAGAGAACGATATTTAGGACTACTCTACTTTTCATGTTAATTTTCAAAGCTCCTTTTGAGATTCATCTTTTGACAATCAGGTTGAATTAAGAGTCGCTTTAGGAAATGTCTTTCGGATTTGGAAAACAAATCACCTCCCGGTTAAAACAAACAAAAACTTTTCTATCAAAGCTAAAACCATGCCATTTAATAAATTCCCGAAAACACTGAGATCATAAATTTGAGCATAAGTTGAGCATTTGGAATGTTGGAAACAATCAGGGATGTTTTCCAACTTTTTGCCGTTGTAAAGTGTGGGCGTTTGAAAAAACTTCAGTTGTGATTTTTCAGGAAATATTTGTCCGGTCAGCTTTCGGAAATCTACTTGACGATGATAAAAGGGAAGTTGGCGCTCATGTTGAGAAGACCCTCGACAACCGTTCCGAGGAGAAAGGTTGAGAGGGCGTTTGTTCCTCTGTGTCCAACCACAACGAGATCGGATCGGTTCTGTACGGCATGCTGTTTGATATATTCCGCGATGTCGCTGTCTTCCGTCATTATGAAGCTGCATTCGGTATCCGTTTCCACGCCGCTCTTTTTAACAAAATTACGGTATTTTTCCCTCACATGTTTGGCCATCTCTTTGGTAGCCTTTTCGGATGAAATGAATGGAAAATATTGGGATGGAAGCTGGTATGCGTGCAGGGATTCTACTGAAGATCCGGTTGTTTCAGCGATTGAATGGGCGAAAAGGAACGCCTTTCTGGAATATTTTGAAAAATCCACGGGAACCAGTATGTTGGAAAGGGAGTGACGGGCCGAATCGGGAACGACAAAGATGGGGCACTCAACCATGCGGACAAGTTTGGATATGAGTCCTCCCGATCCCGGAAGAGCCTCTTTCTTGCCAACCATCACGCAGTCGATCCCATATTTCTTGAGAGTGAAGTTCATTATCTCTTCTGTGTAATCTTCCTCGGAAAGCAGTATTTCGTACTCCGTTTCCGCTTTGAAATATTCGCCGATCAGCTCTTCGACATCCTGTTCGATTTCAGTTGAAAGATCCACATTCCCAAGCATCTTTTCGATGTTTTCAGGTAGATCGTATCTTTTCACGTTGTGGTAGAAGTAGATCTTTTTCACACCCAGCTTTGCGCAGATGAAAGAGGTGTACTGAATGAGAAGCTCATCCATGTTGGAAAGATCCAGACCGACAAGAATGTTTTCGAAATTCATGGAGTTACTTTTTTTCATTCTCTACCTCTTTTTTCTGTTTCTCTGCAAGTTTCAGCATCAGTTTGCTGTATTTTTCAGCCCGCTTCTTTAGTACCGCTTCTTCGTTTCTCAAGAGCTCCTCCTTGAGTCCGATATGAAGGCTGTAGCACATCACAAGAAGTATGACGGTGAAGGGGAGTGCCGTGGTAATGGATGCTGTCTGGAGAGCCTTTAATCCTCCTCCGGCGAGAAGTACCGCTGCAACGGTTCCTTCGGCAAGAGCCCAGAAAATTCTCTGTCCTACGGGTGCATCGATCTTTCCTCCGGAAGTGAGGCTGTCCACGACGAGAGATCCTGAGTCGGAGCTGGTTACAAAAAAGCTTGCGACCAGGATGACACCGAGAACTGCAAGGACTGTGGTAAAGGGAAATGATTCGAAAAATGTAAAGAGGGAAGTTGAAACATCACTGTTTACGGCGTTTACGAGAGCCTTGTTTCCACCCAGTACAAATTTGATGGCCGTGCTTCCGAATGCGGTGATCCAGAGAAAAGTGAGTATTGTCGGCACAATGAGAACTCCGAGAACGAACTCCCGGACGGTTCTTCCTTTTGAGATTCTGGCAATGAACATTCCGACAAAAGGTGACCAGGCAATCCACCATCCCCAGTAGAATGTCGTCCAGTTTTTCTGCCAGCCGCCGTTGCTGTAGGTTTCTGTCCAGAGAGCCGTGGAAAAAAGATCGGAAAGATAAATTCCCGTGTTCTGTACGAAAGCCTTGAGAATAAAAATGGTCGGTCCGAGAAAGACGGTTACGAGTAGAAGCAAAAGAGCAAGCCTCATGTTCATTTCGCTCAATATCTTTACGCCCTTGCCGATTCCCGTCACGACAGATATTGTTGCAACCGATGTTATTATGGCGATCAATATGATCTGCGTCAGGAGCGTGTTTGGTATCCCCATGACGTGCTGCAGACCGGCTCCTATCTGCTGAACACCGAATCCGAGAGAGGTGGCAAGTCCGAAAAGAGTTGCAAGTACGGCGAATATGTCGATGGCATCTCCGATTTTTCCATGTATCTTATCTCCGAGAAAAGGGTGGAAAACCGATCTTATCGTGAGGGGAAGTCCCCTGTTGTAGGTGAAAAACGCAAGGGCCAGACCCACGAGGGCGTAAACTCCCCAGGGATGAAGACCCCAGTGGAGAAAAGTGATTTTCATGGCCTCTCTTGCGGCGGCAATCGTCTGAGGATCGGCATTCGGCGGAGCGTTGAGATGGAAAACCGGCTCGGCGATACTCCAGAAGAGAAGACCTATACCCATTCCGGCGCTGAAAAGCATAGCAAACCAGGCCGAACGGGAAAATTCAGGCTTGGCCTTTGTTCCTCCGATACGGATCTTTCCGAATCTGCTGAAAGCCAGGTAGATGACGAAAAACAGGAAAATGTTAATGGAGAGGATCAGAAACCAGCCGGTGTTGGTGGCAATGAGATTCTGGGCCTCCTTGAAGATAGATTCCATGTTTTTACGGAAAACCAGTGAGAGGGTTACACTGAGGATGGTCACAAGGGCAGAAGTCCAGAAAACCGGACCGTTCACCTTGAGACCGAATAGTGATGTTTTTTCGTCGCTACGTACTACATTTTGCATAAAGAATCCTTGTTTTGTTACTAAAGAACTGTGTGAATTATACTGGAAAATTCATTTTTTTCAACCGGAGACCAGTGTTTGGCAAGATTTTTGCTAACGTTTTTTGGAATAATTGAAGCCTCTTTTTTGTAATGGAATATTTTCTTTGAAAAAATTGGAAGTTAATGATTGTATTGGAGAATATTGTTTTGTTTGGTAGGCTGAAATTGGCAGCGAAGGAGTGTCAAAAAAAGGTACTCATATTTTTTTGAAAATGATGGAGGGATTGCAGTTTGGAGCTGCATATCAGGATCATCTTATTTTGATATTTCGACTCTGTTTTTATGTTTGTTGAAAGTTGAGATAGGTGAAAACGAATTGCAAATGTATTCAATTAGAATTAAAGGAGGTCCTTTGAAATCAATTTGGGAACCTTGGGGTAAGTGAAATCTGTAGAAGTTTAAAAAATCTGAAATAATTTTTTTCAAACCGAATTAGCGACAGGGTAGATCTTGAAAACATATTTCGATCAATTCAGCGGCAATAATTCTCAGGAAACAAACATCAATAAGGTCTTTTGTGTAGATTATATATCAATATCCGCGAATATTAATCTCAAATTAACTCAAAACTGTCCTCGACGCTATGACTTTTCATAAACGAAGACCTTTTCGAACCGCACTCATAAATAATTTGACCGTTTCAGCTGCGGAAAAGGTCATGATAATTGTTTTGGGGTTCTATTGAAACCGGAAATGGGATTTTTACATTTATGAAAATAGCACAAGAAAAATCTGGAAAACAATGTCATCAATTGAGAGTCTTCCGAATAAAGAGGTGGTGTGGGATTTATTCATCCTGAAGTATGAAATCATTCTTTCTTGCATATTTTTCGCCTCCGAATATCATCCTTGAAGATTTTTGGAGGATATATGTTCATACCGACGACTGTTCAGGAGGCCCGTCAGCTGGGCTGGGAAAAATTCGATGTAGTTCTTGTGAGCGGAGATACCTACATAGACACCAGTTTTTCCGGTGTTACCGTGATAGGAAAGGTGCTTGTGGAAGCCGGTTACAGGGTCGGGATTGTTGCCCAGCCGGACATTTCAAGCGACAAGGATCTCTTGAGGCTCGGAGAACCGGAGCTTTTCTGGGGTGTTACCGGCGGTTCTGTCGACTCCATGGTTGCCAATTACACGGCTTCCGGCAAAAAGAGACGGTCGGATGATTTTACACCGGGGGGAGAGAACAACCGCCGTCCCGATCGTGCCGTAATCCGCTACTCCAATTTGATCAGGCAGTATTCCAAAGAAAAAAAGCCGATTGTAATCGGTGGTCTCGAGGCGAGTCTCAGGCGTATTGCCCATTACGATTTCTGGTCCGACACGGTTCGCCGTCCCATTCTTTTCGACTCAAAGGCGGATATTCTGGCCTACGGAATGGGCGAGAAGACGATTGTTGAGATTGCCGAAAGGATCAAGGCCGGGAAAGAACTTTCCGGAATCCGCGGGACGTGCATCATCTCACGTGACGTTCCCGAAGGTTACCTCGAACTGCCCTCTTTTGAAGAGGCGAAATCTGATAAAAAAGCCTTTTCCGAAATGTTCAAAAGCTTTTATGAGAACTGCGATCCGAAAAATGCGGACGGCCTCTACCAGAAATGCCTGGATCGCTATCTGGTCCAGAATCCTCCTGCATACTATCTTTCGACGGGGGAGCTGGACAGCGTTTACGGCATGGAATATATGCAGGACGCCCACCCCTTCTACAAAAGACAGGGAGAAATCAGGGCGCTCGATACGATCCGGTTTTCAATCACTTCACATCGCGGATGCTACGGCGAATGTAACTTCTGCGCCATTGCCGTTCATCAGGGCAGGCGAGTTCGATGGAGATCGGAGGATTCGATTATCCGTGAGGCGAAAAGCATGGTTCGAGACAAACGTTTCAAGGGACATATCCGTGATGTCGGCGGACCCACAGCCAACATGTACGGTGTCGAATGCAGGAAGAAGGAGGAGTCCGGAGCCTGCAAGGATAAAAGATGTCTCTTTCCCGAACCCTGTGCAGCTTTGAAAATCGATCACAAAAGACAGATAGAGCTTCTTCGGAAACTTCGATCCATAAAGGGAATAAAAAAGATTTTCGTCGCATCGGGAGTGCGCTACGACATGGTTGCTGCGGATAATAAATTCGGTGAAACCTATCTTGAAGAGCTCGTACAACACCATCTTTCCGGACAGATGAAGATTGCGCCCGAACACTCGGAACACAACGTTCTCGAAGCGATGGGGAAACCGGACAGCACCTCGCTGGTCGCCTTCAGGGAGCTCTTCTATAAACTCAATCGCCGCCACAATCTGAGGCAGTTCTTGACCTACTACATAATTGCCGCACATCCTGGGTGTACCGATAGTGATATGCGAAGTCTCAAGTTTTTCATGGAAAGGAGGCTCAGGGCAAAACCCGAGCAGGTTCAAATATTTACGCCGACTCCTTCCACCTTTTCAACCCTTATGTACTACACGGGAATCGATCCGTTTTCAGGACGAACCATACCGGTGGAGAAGAGGTTGAAGATGAAAAATTTCCAGAAAACAATTCTCACAGGAAAACCTCCGGCTCCGGGAAAGAACAGACGGTAAATTACGATTTCCCGCTATTCAATAAGTTCGAAGAAGCCTCAATTTTATAACGCAAAAGGAAATTAGACGTGGGAGATGTTTGATATGAGTCAAATAAAGAGTCAAGCAAGTAAAGCGAAATGTTGGGAAAGGTGAACTGTTGTGCTGTCTTTAATTGTGGAAAATTCCTATTTGCAGGAAATCATAAACGGGAGCTTTTTCCAGAGGTGATTCTTCTCCTCGGAGAAGGTCATGAATTCGTTGATGAAAAGACAGAGCTCTTTCAGATGCGCCGATCTGTAGCTCTCTATCACTTCCTCGATGGATCCTCTCTGGTTGAAGAGAGAACCGCTCAGTGATCTTGTCAAAACTATTGCTGGGATTCCTCTTTTTATGTGGTGGAAAAACCTTTCGGTACTCCAGGTGAGAACAATAGCGTTTTTATCCGGTTCTTTGCCGTCCGCCACACATCTGCTTGCCAGCTTGTCGCTCCACTGCTGGAAACGGGTGTCCTCTTCCCATGGATTTCCATCCGACCTGTTGTTGTGAATTACAACTTCCGGGTGGGGTCTCCTCGCATTCAACATCGCAATCAGCTGTCTGCACAGCATGGGTCTGTTGCGGATCTTTCTAAGATTTTTTCCCGTAACCTTGTCCGGAGGAGTTTCAATGTGGATTGTCGGGTTGTCTGCAATTTTCGGTAGGTTGAATGTCTTTCCGATGTTTTTATCCGGACATTTTTTTTTTGAGAAGGGTTTCTCTAAGATTTTTGTCCCTGTAAACGGAACCGAAGTCGACGGTGTCTTTCCCTATGATGACGGCATCGGGTCGGTAGAAATGGCCGGAGAAGGTGAGATAGGGGATTTCGGCCTCTTTCAACAGCAGGGACAGTACCTGGAAGTGGGGGGAAAAATCGTCGTAAAGAAAAATAACCGGGTCCTTTTCTTTCAACTCAGCAACCAGCTTTCTCAGTACCAGGTAACTTCCCGGAATCAACCTGGCCAGTGTCGGTTTTCCATCTTTCATATAGCCCTTCATGAGGCACTTCTGGTGAAGCGGCATTCCTTCTGGTGGTTCTGTGAAACTGACTCCTCTTCGAAGTGTCTCGAAGAATCTTATCCTGGCTCTTTTTTCAAACCGTTTTGCAAGAAGATCGCTGAGATCTCCGCTCTCTTTCACCCGGTCCGCCGGCGAAAGTATAAAAATGTCCTTCGTCATAAGGCTCCTCCCAAAAACGTTTTACTATTATAGAAAAGGAGTTATGGGTGTCAATTAATCAAATAAATTGATAAAGGCAGTTGCCATCTGTATAATGTTGCGGTTTAAGACTCTCTGCAGGAGATGATTTGATTCAGGATTACGTATACACTTTTAACACATACCTTCAGCAGCGGTTCGGCGGAAGGGTTTGCAGGATTTCTTTTCACATGGGAAAACCCTGCCCATGGAGCGGCTGCACTTTCTGTAATCACGACAGCTTCATTCCGTTTGGATCTCTGAATGTTGACGACGAATCTTTTTCGGAAGAGTACGTTAAGGTGCGTTCACGAATGGGGAGGCGCTACAACGCCGATAAGTTTTTTGCATATTTTCAGAGCGGAACTTCAACCTGCGGCCATCCGGAAGATCTGAGACGCCACTTTTCGAAGGCTTGCGCACTTCCCGGAATCGTCGGTCTTGTCGTTTCCACACGACCCGACTACATCGACAGGGAGCGGATAGAGGTTATTCTCGATGCGGCAAGGGATCTTGATGAAGTTTGGATAGAACTGGGACTACAGAGTGTTCACGATTCTTCCCTTGCTCTCTTGAACAGGGGACACGATTCGGAATCCTACTTCTCGGCTGTTGATCTCATAGGAAAGATGGGCTGCGGAAAGATAAAGGTTGCGCCTCATGTGATTCTCGGAGTTCCCGGGGAGACGGAGGAAATGATGCTCGAGACGGTCGTCAAGAGTATAGAGCCGGAGGTCGTGAAGGGCATAAAGTTCCACCACCTTCAGGTGCACAACGGAACGGCTCTGGCAAAAAGTTATCGGCAGGAGCCGTTTGAGCTTTTCAGCAGTGAGGGCTACATGCGGACAGTTGCAAAATGCATATCGTCTCTGCCTTCCGACATAACGGTGCTCAGGCTGGTCACGACTTCACCCGGGACCTATCTTCTGGCGCCTAAGTGGAATATAACAATGCAGAATTATTTATTGATGTTTGAAAAATATATGGCCGATAACGGTCTTTTTCAGGGAAAGGAGTGGAAATAATGAGAAAACTCAGCGGAAAAGAGAGAAAGTACCTAAGGGGACTTGCTCACAGTATGAAGCCTGTCGTTCAGGTTGGTGCCAAGGGAATGACTGCAACCCTTATCGGTGCGGTAAACGAGGCGCTGGATACACACGAACTCATCAAGGTGAAGTTCATCGAATTCAAGGAGGATAGAAAGGAGATCGCTGCCGATATCGCCGAAGAGGTGAAAGCCGAGCTCGTCGGAATGATCGGAAACATCGCCATTTTCTACCGGGAAAACGAAAAGGAAGAGAAACGTAAGATAGATCTCTCCATGGAGGAAGATTAAGGGTGCTCGTATCGGTTTTTGTTCCCTTCGCAAATGAAAGGGGAAATCTGAAGGAACTTGTTGAGCGTGTCGAAGCCGGGGGAAAGAGAGCCGGCGTCGACATCGAGCTTGTCCTGGTCGACGACGGATCTACCGACGGCGGATCCGACGTGCTGACAGAGCTTCAGCCCGGAAGACCGTGGATGAAGCTTTTTCGCCACAGGGTCAACAGAGGTCTCACTGAGGCGATGAAAACCGGTTTTGCGCAGTGCAGCGGAGAGATAATCATCTTTCTTCCGAGCGATCTGGAATCCCGTCCCGATGAGGACATACCTGCGCTTCTGGAAGGATTCCGTGATGATGTCCACATAGTTTGCGGAAAAAGAGAGGGCAGGGGAGACGGCAAGATGTTTCTCTCCTCCATCTACAACACCATAAGCCGGACCCTTTTCGGACTTTCACTGGGGGACATGAACTGGATCAAGGCTTTCAGGCGGGAGTGTCTTCCCGATCTGGAGCTCCGGAGCGACTGGCATCGCTTTATAGTGCAGATTCTTCATGCGAGAGGGTACCGGGCCGTTGAAGTTCCCGTGAAATGGTATCCGAGAAAGTCGGGAAAGAGTCACTACGGACTAAAAAGGGTACCCATAGCCTTCTTTGACTCCCTGGCGGTCAAATTCATACTCACATTCACGAAGGCGCCGATGCGTTTTTTCGGGACAATCGGAGCATTGCAGCTTTTGACATCTATTTTAATTGTCGCCTGGATGCTTTTTTCAACCTTTGTTCTCGGTAATGTGATTTTCAAGGTTCGTCCCATGCTCTACTTTGTTGTGATACTCTTTCTTTCGGGACTCATATTCTTCTTTATGGGATTTCTTGCGGAACTTGTCGTGAGTGTCCGTGACGAAATAAGGAGGGAGCGGTAGTGAGGGTGAAGCTTTCATCGATAGTTGCACTTCTCTGCATATTTTTATCGATTCCCTTCTACCACATTTGCCGCGGAAATATCATGGACAATCCGAAACCGGAGGTTGAGACAATCGACACCTACCCGGAGCCGGAATGGGCCAAGGTTTTTTTCCTGGGTTACGACGCCTTTGCGGCCGACTTTCTCTTTACCAAGGCTCAATACTACTTCGGAAGTCACTATGTCACAGACAAGACCTACCCCTTCATGGAGCAGATGGTAGAGGTAATCATGGCGCTCAATCCCAAGCTGAAGTTCGTGATCTTTTTCGGAGAGGCCGTCATATCAAGCATGGGGACACCCGAAGCTATCGATTCTGCGGCGAGACTTCTCGATATAGGACAGAAACTCTATCCTGAGGACTACGAATTTGTTTTCAGGAAGGGGTACAACTACTTTTTCTATCTCAGGGATATGGAGAGGGCTTATCCCTTGATGCTCAAAGGGGCCAAGATGAAGGGGGCACCGAAAAACCTCTTCTGGCTTGTAACCAAGGTTGCGACCAGGGGCGGTGGATACAGGCTCGGTTACGCATACACGGCGGAAATGTATCAGGCAGCCAAGGATAAGCACATGAAAATGCATTTCGAGACCAGGTTGAAACTTTTCGGTGATCTGATTACTCTTACGGATATTTCCAAACGCTACCATTCCGAACAGGGCGAATGGCCCGGCAGGGATTTGAAAGAACTTCTTGAGAAGGGATACATAAATGAAATTCCTTCCGAACCATACGGCGGTAAATATTTTTTCGATAGCGAACGCCAAATTGTTGTCACAAACTCTGATCTTCACAAAAAATAGTCTAAAATCTGGAAAATTAATTTCATTCTGCTAACCTTCAATGTGTTAATAAAAAAATTGAGGTTGCAAATGAAGAAAAAATTTATGCTTATTTTAGCCCTCCTTTTTCTATCCATCGCATGTTCCCATGACGGATCCGATCCCGTTGATGAGGCGAAAAGTAGCAATGATTCCGATATAATTCAGTCGGATGTTGATGATGTGGAAGTAGGAGATCATGATTTTCAAGGTGAAAAGGAACCTGAAATCGAGCACATGGCAAAGGTAACCCGCCGTGCGAAGTTCGTTACAAACATGGGAGAATTTACGATAGCCCTCTACGGAGAAGCTATGCCGATTACGGTAGAAAATTTCGTGCGCTATATTGAAGAGGGGTTCTACGACGGAACTGTTTTTCATCGAATAATCAAGGGTTTCGTAGCCCAGGGCGGCGGATATTTGCCTGGGATTGATGAGGATTTTCCCTATCCGGCTATGGAAAGAAAAAATACGAATGATCCGATTAAGCTGGAGATCAGTGAAGACGTAACGCACATTCGCTATGCGCTCTCAATGGCGAGAACAGATGAACCGGACAGTGCCACCAGTCAGTTTTTCATAGCTTTCGATAATGCTGGGAATCTGGATGGAGATTACGCCGCTTTCGGTCTTGTTGAAACCGGCAGAGAAACGGTCGATAAAATGGAAAATGTGAAAACAATAGTCAACGGCTCTATGGAAGATGTTCCTGAAGAAGCTGTTATAATTGAAAAAGCTGTAATGCTGGATTAGATCTTCAGTTTTCCTTCCAACTGTTCTTGTCTTTAATTCTCTGATATTATTGCGTGTTTTGGGTTTTTTGTACTTGGATAGCTGTTTCCATATTTGATCTGCGTAAAGAGTGATTCAAAATGTTTATGATTTGACATTGAAGTGTCATGAGTGGTACAAATATCAATCCGTGAAATAAGCGGAGGATCGAATAGGGTGGAAGAGGTTGATCACAGACGGGGAGGGAAACATGTTGAAGAATTTAACGCTCAGGTCAAAACTGCTTGCCGGCTTTTTTATTGCCACGGTGGTGCCGGTGGTAATAATCTATTTCCTTTTCATGGGAAATGCCACGCAGTCACTACACGACGAAACCTACAGAAAAATTGAGGCTATTACCAAAATTAAGGAACACCAGATAGAATCCTTCTTCGAGCAAACCGTAAAGGATGCAAAATCATTCGCAGGAATGCATTTTGTTCCGCCGGCAGTGAAGGAACTTGACGAAGTAAGCAAACTGGCAAGGCAGAATGGCTATAAAGGCAAAAGAATGCTTGATTTTCCGCCTTTCCGGGAGGTCTTTGACAAGTACCATCACATTGTAAAACACTATATGGAATCAAAAGGATACTACGACGTTTTTATCTTTTCTCCCAACAGTGGAAGAGTTCTCATTACGGCCGCAATGGAAAACGATTTTGGGACAGAGCTCAAAAGCGAAGACACTCACCTGGCCAGAGATTGGAAAAAAGTCAAACAGAGTAAGCAGACTAAAATTACCGATTTTGAACCCTATTCACCCTCAAATGGTCAACATGCGATGTTTGTCGTCGAGCCTGCGTTTCTTGACGGTGAATATGTCGGAGCGATAGGTCTTCAGGTTTCTCCCGTAGGGATAAATCACATAATGCAGGAACGCACCGGAATGGGAAAAAGCGGAGAGAGCTACCTCGCCGCAAAAAACAGGGACGGAACCTACTCTTTCAGAAGCAACATGGTGACAATGGGAAACGGAAAATACGTCATCGGGAAAAAGATGAACCCTACAAAGTACTGGGATGAAGCTTTCAGTGGAACAGACAGAAAAACAGGGCACTATGTCGACTCGAAAGGCAACGATATACTTATAACCTTTGCAACATTTAAAGCCGGAGACAGTAAGTGGGGAATTTTCACAAAAATCGACATGGAAGAAGTTGATGCGCCTGTCTATGCGCTAAGAAGCACGGTTCTTCTCTTTGCCTTTGTTTTTGCCATGCTGGCTCTTTTGGGCGGCTACCTTTTTTCAAATTCTATATCTAAGGGAATCGGCAACGTCCTCAATATGTTTACGGATATGAGCTCAGCTGTTGGAGACGGCAGACTTGATGTTCGGGGAAATCCGGATGACGTCGATCTGGAGTTCAAGGGTCTCGTTGACGGTTTTAACAACGTGGTCGACGCATTCATGGGGCCCTTCAACGTAATGGCCGAATATGTGGATCGCATTGCAAAGGGCGATATTCCACCTTTGATTACAGATGATTACAAAGGTGACTTCAATGAAATAAAAATAAACCTGAACCGAAACATTACAACTATCAGTCAATTTGTCGAAGAGGTGGGAGTTCTGATAGAGGGTGTGGAATCGGGTGATCTTTCGGTTCGTGGAAATGATGAAAAGTTCGAGGGAGTCTGGAGAAAGTTGATGCGTGGAGTTAACGAGATTTCCGAGAACTTTGCGGCGCCGATTAAAATGGTTTCCGATTACGTCAACCGCATTTCCAAAGGGGATATGCCTGCTGAAATCGAAGATGAGTACAGGGGCGAATTCAATACCATGAAGGAGAGTGTCAACCGTCTGATTTTTAACCTGAAACAGATTCTTGACGGTGTAAACAGGGTTGTCGGCAACATAAAAGAGGGAATGCTGGAAGATCGTGGCGACAGTTCCAAATTCGAGGGTGACTGGTCCAATCTGGTTGAGGGAATAAATTCGATCGTGGACGCTCTCGTAGGTCCGATCAACGTTTCAGCCGAATATATAGAAAGAATTTCAAAGGGCAATCTTCCACCGAAGATTGAAGAGGAGTACAGGGGCGATTTTAATGAGATAAAGAACAATCTCAACGGCTGTATCGATACTATGACCGCAATTCAGGATCGGATAAAAAAGCAGGTCCTCGATGTTCAGTACGGAAAGCTTGAGACAAAGGCCGATACGGAGAATCTGGAGGGAAGCTGGAAAGAGATGGTTGAGGAGACAAACTCACTTGTGGAGACATATGTCAGTCACATAAACAACATTCCTCTTCCCGTTATGATCTTGAATAAGCAGTTTGATATTGAATTCATGAATGACAAGGGAGTTGAAGTGACCGGAGTTTCAAAGGAGAGCTTGATCGGAAGCAAGTGCTACACTCATATGAAGACATCCGACTGCAACACTTCAAAATGTGCGATTGCAAAGTGTATCAGTACCGGAACCGTAATCACAAATGAAACAGATGCGCACCCCTCCGGACTTGATCTTGAAATCAGTTACTCAGCATCACCGATAAAAAACAGGTCCGGTGAAATTGTAGCCGGTCTGGAAGTGGTAGTCGATCAGACCGAAACCAAGAGAGCGGAAAGAGCCGCTGCACAACAGGTGGAACAGGTCAAGAAAGCTAAGGAGAAGGCGGATAAGGTTGGAGCGTTCCAGAAAAGGGAGATAGCAAAACTTACAAATGTACTCGAAAGAATGTCGGAAGGAGACTTGACCCCATCCTTCACTGTCGACAATCCGGATGAAGATACGATGGAGGTTCACGGACACTTCCTCGTAATCCAGGACAATCTGAAGAAGACTCTGGATGCTCTTAACGAAACCCTCTCCCAGGTAAGTAACGCAGTTGATCAGGTTACGTCCGGATCGCACGAAGTTTCCAATGCAAGTCAGTCTCTGTCCCAGGGCGCTACGGAATCGGCGAGCTCACTTGAAGAGATCTCAAGTTCGATGCAGGAAATTGGATCCCAGACCAGGCTTAATGCGGAAAATGCGGAAAAGGCCAACGGATTCTCTGCAAATGCGAAAGAGGCCGCAGAGAACGGAAACAGTCAGATGATGAAACTGGTTTCCGCAATGAATGAGATCAACGAATCGAGCCAGAATATCTCGAAAATCATTAAAGTTATAGATGAAATCGCATTCCAGACCAATCTTCTCGCGCTCAATGCCGCAGTAGAGGCTGCCCGAGCCGGAAGACACGGAAAGGGATTTGCCGTTGTTGCGGAAGAGGTGAGGAGTCTCGCCGAAAGAAGCGCTAAGGCAGCCAAAGAGACAGCGGAAATGATTGAAGGCGCCGTAAAGAAGGCTGAAAACGGAGCTGACCTTGCAGGAAAGACAACTGAAGTACTCAATGAAATTGTTGAGGGAGCGAAAAAGGTTACTGAAATAGTAGCCGAAATTTCAATAGCCAGTAACGAGCAGGCTTCGGGAATCGGACAGATCAATTCAGGATTGACACAGATAGATGCCGTTACTCAGCAGAATACCGCAAGTGCCGAAGAGTGCGCCGCGGCATCGGAACAGCTTTCCAGCCAGGCAACTCATCTCAGTTCGATGGTTTCAAGATTCAGGCTCACCGGTGTTTCAGGCGACAGACGAATGAATATGACGAACAGGCCCACAGTATCCGGAGCAAAGGATCTGTTCATGCTTCCACCTTCCGGTGATTTGAGAAAGGATAGTTCAAGCAGAAGAGGAAGCGATATCGAAATTGTATCGCCTGAAATGACGATTTCAATAGACGATGATGATTTCGGTCGCTACTGATTTAATTCCAAAAACGATGATTTCTTCTCAACAAAATTATTAAAATCAGCATGGTCAAGCAAAACCCAGGATTAATTTTTTCAGCTGCAGTTACAATTTGCTGTGGCTGTTTAAATTTTGTCTTTTTTTCTTGATTGGTTAATTTACTTAATAATAACGAGATTATGAAAGTCCATGTGTGAATACCTGCACCTCAATTCTTGATAAAGTTGGTCTCTGTTTTCATACTCAGTCGACATGTTTTTTAATCCGGTGTAACTACTTACGAATGTGTTTTCCAAAATAATATTTTGCTGTTTTTCAGCGCTAGAAGTTGATGACAATCAGGGTTGAAGTGATAAATGGCCATTAAAACTTTCCCGAGTTGTGTTTATTGTTCGAACCAACCACTTTTCTTTTGGAGGAAAAAATGAGGAAATTATTGTTTGCCTTTTCGACATTGCTTTTTTCAACTTTCATGTATGCAGGTGTTTGTGACAACTATATTATGGATATGGTCATAAACTATCAGGGAACTCACTACTACGTAACAGCTTACCGTTACGAAAACAGCGGAGGATGCCAATTCTTTCTTGGTGGCACAGCAGAGGACTCCTACGTATCTTCCGATGCGGAGGTTAACGCCTTCCTTATGTCTTCGGGAAGTGTAGATTTCCGGGATGAAGCTCTTCAGCATCTAAGCAATCACGGTTCTTTTATCTACAGGACCAAAGCAATATCCACTGGCACTTTTTTGCAGACTTCAAGGAAATTTATTTATGACAATCTCGAGCTTATTAACGGAGCCGACAAAGTTTATACAACTCAAGGTGGCAACGGCAACTATTCTTTCCATAAGGGAATGGATCCCTTTGGTGATGAGGTGCGGGCCACAGATCATGGGAAAGGTTACAGATGGGTTTTAACTTTATCCAACTTTAGCGGTTACTGGACAGCGGATATGAGTGCACAGGTAAATATAGTTTTTCTTGCTGACGATCCCATCCAGGAGTAGTTGAATATCTATTTACGGCAGCGTCGACTGTTTTTGTCAGCCGGACAATTCAAACAATTGTTGAATGGATTGTCCGGCGTTTTCTTAATTTTAAAAGTCTAAAAAGAAACATCTTAGAACGGAGGATTCTGTTTTGAAAAATATCATCAAGCTTCAAATGATCGGTATTTTCCTTTTCTTTTTTTCAGGAACCCTTTCAGCTCAGACATACTACTACTGTTCTGGGCACGGAACTCTAAAATACGGGCTTTTCGGCAGTTACTGCCAATGCGATCCGGCGTACACATGGAATCGCTATGTCTCTTTTCCCGGTCTTCAATCTGTTGTTGATAAATATAAATGTGTTCCGGATCCCTGTTACCAGCAGGAGTGCTCGGGTCATGGAACATGTAACCTGAGTGTTTTCGGAACCGCCTACTGCTCCTGCGAACAGGGATATGAGCACGATCCGTCAAACACCTTGAGTTGTGTTGACGATGAGGTGATGGATTACTGCAGTTCCGACAGCAGAAGATTTTCCACCCCTGTCTTTCCTCTGGATCCTGATGACTTTAATTGGCAACCGGGAGAAATTCTTCCGAATCACGTGTGCCTGAATAAAATGACCCCGGTTGGCAGTTATGGAAACAACAGCAGTACGTGGAACGGAAACAACATCTCTTCCTCTACCGTTAATCAGAGAAGCCGGGCAGTAGGAAGGCTTGTTGTCAGAGTCGATAACGCTGACGGAACGGCTGAGGAGATTTCGGGATGCAGCGGGACCTTGATAAGTAAGCACTTTTTTCTTGTCGCGGGACACTGCATAGGAAATTCAGAGCTGGTCGGAGTAAAATTTGATTACCGTGAGAACGGTGAGCTGTTCGAATACGGATACGAAAATGGAAAAGTTGTTCGGAACTACATAAAGGATGGCAGCTTCTATCCTGTAAACACATACTACAACTATGGGAATATTCCAGGAGTTGTCGATTCGTTTGCCGGAAAGTGGAAATTCGCGGATTATGCGATAATCGCGTTAAAAACCCTCAGGCCATTCCAGGAAATTGACAGAGGTGTCCAGATTGACGGAGTCTCCGTTGTTCCCACACCACTGATCAACAGTGACTACCTGATACCGGGTGAGTCGATTACGGTTATCGGTCATCCAGGGGATCTGCCGATGAAGGCCAATTCAGGATCATATTTTGGCACGGAAACGGCAAAGGACTGGATAGAAGAGATAGATGACACGAATCCTGATTATGATATTCAAAGAGCACTCTTTGGAAGATATGACACTTCCAGAATTGTACTTTTTGAAAAGGTTCCTCTACTGCTGGGCAGTTCAGGCTCGGGAATATTGAACAGCTCCGGAAAACTTGCAGCTGTTGTCAGATGGGGCGACGGTGCCAATTTGAATTATCACAGGAAAGTTCTTAATGGTTTCATAGATGGAGAATTGGAACCGTATGAAACAATTAAAGATATCTTTAATTCTCAGGATGTCCACTACAACTGGGGAACGCCGGTGAAGGAGATTTGTGATCTGAGTCCATATATCAGCTGCAGCTCAACGGGATCTTCTGTAAGCGTTACCGAAAATCCTTAACTCCAGGAAAAATTCTAAACCAAGTTTGATAGCTTTGGCTTCTAAAAGCTCTTTCTGATAGTTGTTTCTACTGATGAAGTATTTGAAAATCTTGATTTATTTAATTCAATAGAACATAATTCTTTTCCAAAGAAAATATGAAATTTAAATAAATGCTGGATTTAATGATAGATCTGTTTTTATTCGGTTCGATTCTATGTTTGCTGTTTTTATATTCAGAGAGATAACCTATGGGTGTGTATAAAAAGTTTGTTTCATTCTGTAAAAATAATTCTTCGATACCTGTTCATCCGATAACACTTGCATTTGATGATGCGCTTGAGAATGAATTCAGGAAAGTTTACATTTCCAAAGTTCTTAGACAGATTAGAGTTTCGCTGATTGTAGGAGCAATTCTCTACAGCTCTTTCGGTATTCTTGATACTCTTCTGATTCCCCAGGAGAAGGCGTTTACCCTGTTTGTCCGTTTCGGGATAGTTCTTCCGGTCATAGTCTGTAATTTTTCTCATTCATTTTTTAAAAGTTTCAACACTTTTTTTCATTTACATATGATGGCGCTCATAATATCTGCGGGACTTGGAATAGTTGCAATGATTACAGTTGCTCCTTCCCTGGCAAGCTACTCCTACTATGCGGGGTTGATTCTGGTTTTCATGTTCGGTTACTCCTTTGTCCGAATGCGTTTCATACATGCCACAATCTCGGCATTGATTATAATTGTTTCCTATGAGATCGTTGCCGTAGGGATAGTTGAAACTCCGACCTACGTTGTAATCAGCAACAACTTCTTTTTTATAAGTGCCAACGTAATAGGAATGTTTGTTTCCTACTCAATTGAGTACTATTCCAGGAGAGATTTCTATATGGCAAGAGAGCTTGAGATAGAGATCGGAGAAAAACAGGAACTGCAGGATGAGCTTGAAGAGGTTAACCATATCAGTGATGAACTTTACAGGAAGTATGGAAGGGCCAGGTTGGAGGAAGATGTTTTCAAGATGTATGAAAAACTTCTTGAAAAAGCTGTGAATGAGCAAAAGATCTACAGAAACCCTGATATAAATCTCAGAGATCTTGCACAAGAATTATCAATGACTACAAATGAACTCTCTCAGGTAATAAACAGAAGATCGGGGTACACATTTAACAGCTTTATCAATTTTTACAGAGTAGAGGAGGTGAAAAAAGAGTTGGCTGAAACAGGTAACAGGGACGAAAGTATTCTCCAGTTTGCCTACAACGCCGGATTTAAGTCAAAATCAACCTTCAATGCATCGTTCAAAAAATTTACAGGAATGACCCCCAAGGCGTACAGGGAAGAGTTTTCAGACGAATGATAGTGTCGTGATCTTTCCAGATTTTCATATTTTTTGAAAAGCGGCCCCGGATGGGAGTTCCGGGGCACTATCGGTGGGGAAACTATTTTACGATTACGAAATCGTCGAAACCTGCAGAGAGCTGGACGTCAATCTTATGATGAAGAGTGAGTGTCATTATCTCTCCATTCTTTATGAGTTCATCGAGCTCGGAACCGAGATTGATGGTGTAGGTTTTCCATTCGGCATTGTTGAAATCGATATAGGCATCAACTGTGTTGTAATCGACACCTTCTGCGTAGTTGAAAGAACCTGTTGCCGCATCCAACTTGTAGTAGCGGTCACCATCATTCGTTGAGAGTAGGAAAAGCATTGTTCCGGATCCTTTTGCCCTGAAAGTAATGCTATTCGGAGCATCTGCACCCATTTTGAAGTAGGTCTGAAAAACCGCCGGATTTCTTTTTGAACTTTTACACTCTACATTGTAGTATTTGTTCCCAGCTTCGTCCCCAGTTGAGACTGTTGAGAAATAATATGGCGCCCATCCTTCAAAAAGTTTGTAGGGTTTGGATGTTAGAGTTTCAACGTCACTTTCAAAATTTCCATTGATGAAAGTATAGGCGTCATTTGCTGCAACTTTGTTCGGCGCACATGGCGTTGTTGGTGTTACGAACCTGAAATCGTGTTTGTTGTTGTCAGTGTCGTAACCGTCTTCGATTCTTGAAATGGATGCACCATACATATTTGAATCACTTGGAGACATAGCCGTTTCACACACATCGAATGTGCCATCGACTCCTTCCAGTGTCGCTCCGGTGATACACGCCCTGTAGCTGAAAGAATCGAGAACATCGGCCCTTTTTCCGGCGACTTTCGCAAGGACGATACCTGCTGCTCCGGACTTCATATCCTCGTAGACCTTTTTAGTCTCACAATTGAGGTTGTTGATCTCGGACGAATACCATTTTGATCCTCTATAAAGCAGCATGTAGCCTTTTGCCGGAATTGTTCCGGTAAGAGGGACGGTGTAGTAGGATGTGTTTGTTGCATTGTCAACATAGAATATTTTTATATCGGTCAAATCAGCGGGTTCGGCGCTCTTGTTATATATTTCAATGAACTGTTTGGAATCAATGGGGCTGCTGGTTGTTGTGTACTGATCGTAGTCAACCTCGTTAATTACAAGTTCCGGGTGGGGGAGGCATACAGTTTTGTCTGTTGTGACACCGTAACCCGGTTCGCAATCGCAATAAGGTTTTGCTTCAACAACTCTACAGGTCCCTTTATCTGAGCATGTTACGTTTTCACAGAGGCTTGCCTCGGTTATGCAGGTTGTAGGTTCACCGCTACAGATGAAACCGGCTTCAAGTTCACATGAATCTGAGCAGCCGTCTTCCGCATCAATATTACCGTCATCACAGGCTTCACCTTCCTCAATTTTTCCGTTACCGCATACTGGGTCCGGATCAGGATCGGTAATTGTAATATCGACAGTATAGGATCCAGAATCAGTGTAGGTGGAATCAAGAACAACGTAGTATGTCCCGGCTTCGAGATTCTTTGAAATTTTGCTGAGAGCGTCTCGTTCTGCTTTGTCGTCGTTGCATGCGATGTCTGCATCACCACAAGTCGAGGAGAGGTAGATAACAGTATCCGGGTAGTAGCCGGATGTCTGAAATGCTGTAACATCAATAATTACCTTAGCCTTCTTATCAATTGTCAAAGAAAAGACATAGTCAAAACTTGATGGAGTATCCGGATAAGGAAGACATTCAGCCGGAGGTGCGAAATTACCAGTGAACCCCTTTGCTTCTGTCGCTGTAAAGGTGTATGTGCCAGATGTCATAATGTTTTCCATCGGAGAGTCGCATGTGTTACCCATGAGCACACATGTGTCGCCTTCATCATTCATTTTGAAACCGTCGTCACATACACAGACTCCGTTGCCTTCCTGATTTTTACATGTTGCATTGGCTGCGCAGGTAACGTTTTCGCATGGATCTACCGGTGTTTCGATAGTACAGGTTGCGCTGCATCCGTCGCCGTCTACAGTGTTGCCGTCGTCGCACTTCTCGTCACCCTCAACTTTTCCATCGCCGCATACGATCTTCTTGTTACATGTAGAAGGTTCTCCGGAGCATTCGTAGTCTGCTTCAACAGCACAAGTCGAGCTGCAGCCGTCGGCATCGGCAGTGTTTTTATCGTCGCAAGTTTCACCTGTTTCGACTATTCCGTTACCGCATACGATCTTCTTGTTACATGTAGAAGGAGTACCGCTGCATTCATAATCGGCTTCAACAGCACATGCTGAGCTGCATCCGTCGGCATCGGTTGTATTTTTGTCGTCACAAGTCTCTCCTGTTTCGATCACTCCGTTTCCGCAGACCGGACCTGTTGCCACATCGTTGATGTCCGCTTTCACAGTGTAGGTACCTTCGGCTTTAGTGAAAGTATCGAGAACAACGTAGTATGTACCTGCATCAAGAGTTGTTTCAATCTTGCTGAGCGAATTCTGCAGTGCAATATCGTCATTACATGCGAGATCGGAGGATCCACAGGTGGAAGAGAGATACATCACTGTATCAGGATAATTTCCGTCGGTTTCAAAATTTGTGATTTCAAGTACGACATCGGATCTTTTTTCAAGGGAAAGCTCGAAAATGTAGTCTACGCTGCTCTCATAGCCGGTGGAACAGGAAGGTGTGTGTTCATTCGTGTATCCCTTGGCAGCTGTTGCTGTAAATGTGTATTCGCCGGTTGAATCAACCTTGATCATGGGCGCGTCGCAGCTGTTTCCGGTGAGGAGACATACTGTTTTGTCATCTTTTGATCCGTATCCGTCGTCACAAACGCACACTGCGCTGTTGTTTTCAACTTCGCATGTTCCGTGATTTGAACAGGTTACTCCTGCGCAAGGATCAACTTTCTCAAGACATGCTGAAGGTTCCCCGGTACAGACGTAATCGGTTTCGACAGCACAAGCATCGCTGCAACCGTCGCCCGCTGTTTTGTTACCGTCGTCACAGGTTTCGTTATCTTCAATCTTTCCGTTACCGCAAACCGGATCTACAGTTGTGTCCCATGAAGCGTCGAGAATCCAGTAACATTTCGGCGCTTCTGTGCTGTCAGCTTCCAACACCTGAAGAAGTTTGAGGTTCTTGACGGATCCCTTTGAACGGGCTGTCATGCTTTTCTTACCAAAATCAAGCTGCACGTTCTCAAGTTTAAGCTCACCTTCTGCCTGGAAGTAGGAATCTCCATAAAAAGACGGGCCTTGGTTTTCACGGAGAACTATCGCTTCATCGGTAGCTTGATAGTCTGAATGTTCGGCATCTCCGAGATCGAATGTGGATGCTGTTGAGTAGTCGTTACCGTAAAATTCAATGTAAAGGTAGTCGGGAAGAACTTTTCCTGTTTCAGTTTCCTGATCCTCTCCCACATTCGGTTCCACTTTTGCCTTGTAGTAGTAACCTTCCACATTGGTGAGTTTTGTTGCCGTGAAGTTGCCGACAGTGAGAGTGCGGCAAATTTCGTTCGGCTTCACACATTTCTTGTATGTGTCGCTGACAGACTGGAGATCGCATTTTGTTTTTTCGTTTGTGTTTTTTTCGCAGTCTGTATCCGCTTCACAGGTTTCGACCTCAATCGGTTTGATACAGGTGAAACGGCTGTCGCTTGACATATCAAGGTTGCATGCAGTCTTTCCTTCTGCGTTATCTGCGCAGTCGCTGTGTTTAAGACACTCGGGAGGAGTCTCTCCCGCCTCTTCGAAAGTACAATCTCTGGGGTCAGTTGCTCCGGAATCCATACATATGCATGTGTTCTTATAGAAAGGGGTGTTATAAGCATCGGCAATTACCCTTTTGTTTGTCGTGAGGCGGGTGTTGATCATAAGACCGAGAGTCTCTTCACCGATCCACTTCATCCCTTCTGAGAGAACGAAAAGCTCATCCTTCTTGTTCGGCATCGGGTTGAGATGAGTAGGACATGCAACGACAGTGTTGTTTTTGACTTCATACTTTGTAACTTCCGTGTAGTAGAAGTTGCCGTCGGTGGTAAAACTGTTTTCACCGGCTACGGTAAGAGCCTTGAGGTTGTCGTTCGGCAGAACAGTTCTTACTGTGTATTTTGTACCGTCGACAGCCTGTTCGGACTCAAGAATTACGTTCATCTTCGTGGTGCCGGCCATTGCATGAGCTCCGGAAGATTTGAAAACAACCTTTTCGCCGTTTTCGAGAGGAAACTCCGCCTTGAGAACGGTCGGTTCAATTATGTTTCCGATATCCCACGAGATCTTGGTCACCATCTTGTAGGCTAATCCGTTGTTCGGGCTGAGGAAGGAGTCATCGAGACCGTCGTTTACGATATCGTCATCGGGTTTTGTCTGGTCCTTGTCATCGGTTTTACCATCAACGTCGGCATCGTCTGAGTCGGGGTCTTTGTCCGCTTTTGAATCGCCGTCTTTTTCTTCGTCCGTACTGCTGTCGCTCTGCTCTGTGTCGATGTCGTTTCCATCGATTTTATCCGCATCGCTTTTTGCGGAACTGCTTCCGTCCCCACACGCGATGAGGAAGAGCAGGCAGAGAAAAAAAACAGGTAGAAGATGTCTCTTCATCAGTTCCTCCTAAAAAGTTGTCAAATCGGAAAATAGATCCTGTCGCGAATTTTAATGAAAAACGGTTTTCTGTTCGTCCTCCTTTCTAAAGCTGTCCGTTTTTTACGGTTTTTGAGTGCGGATACATTATCAGTACCTTTTGGAATGTAATAAAAACAATAGGATACGGCGATCTTTTATGGTTGGGTAATATGTTTAAACTGTTGGTGCGAAAGAGGAATTCTGGTCCATTTTTTACATCGTTATGCATTTAACGCACTCTATTTATGTATATAAAGATGTGGTTTTTGTTCGCATCAATGTTGGTTTTGTATAAATTGATGCTCTCATGAAAATAGCGGTAAAATAGGCTTCAAACAAAATAATCATCACTTATCAGCTCTGATTCCGCTCTCGATATTTTTATTTTTTCAAACTGGACGGCTGAAACGGTCAGGATGAATAATGATATATGGTTCGAAGCCACAGTCTCATCCGATATTGAACCAGCCCGGAGCGGGTTTACACAGTATCAACGGAAAATATGTTATGGAGATTAATCTGAGGGAGATCAAATCAATTGAAATAATTGAAAGCAGATTCGTAATGAAACAAGTTCTTGTCGCAAAATTAATCTGGTTTGCAGCATCACCTGATCGTTAGAATGTGTAGGAGTAGAAAAAGTTCATCTGCTCTTCCTTGAACATCTTGAAGTTCCTGGATTTGATTGCCGACACGATGCAGTCGCCGAAGTAGGTCGACTGGTACTTTTCGTCCATTATCATTACGTCAAGAACCTCTCCGTTTCCGGCAATTCTTATGTCCAGTCTCATTTCACCGAAGAGGTTTTTATCGCCGGCGTCGAGTCTCCTGTTGTAGCAGCGGTTGATTTTTGTAAGGTAGGAGTTCATCTGCCTGTTAATATCTCGTGAGGAGAGGGCTGACGGGAGATTTTTTCCCGCCCACGCTCTTTCAAGCCGGTCCATCGAGGGTATTTCCCCGATCTTTTCCGTGTCGCCCCTTCTGTACTCTCTTTTCATCGGGGTTCCTTCCTCTTCACCTGCGGAGGATATGAACTTGACGATATCGTCGAAACCGGATTTTTTGGCCTTTCCAAGAGCGGTTTCCGAGGTGTCGGAGGTGATGGCGTTTATATTGGCTCCCTCGGACACCAGAAGTCTGACGATTTCGAAGTGTCCGTTCCCGGCGGCATAGAGAAGGGCTGTTTCGCCGTTCTCGGTAGAATTGTTTATTTTCGCGCCATTTTTCAGAAGCAGTTTGACAATATTCTCATGACCGTATCTGGCCGCGTCCATGAGAGGCGTGGTTCCGTACTGATCGGCGGCATTCACTTTTGATCCGGCTTCCACCATCATTCGGGTCGCCTCCAGATGACCTTTCTTTACGGCCCACATGAGAACCGGTTCGCTGCTGTATCCGTCCAGGGCGTTTACATCAGCCCCTTTCTCGATGAGAGCGGAAACGATTGTCGGATCTCCTGCCTTTGCCGCCCACATGAGAGGGGTGTTTCCTCTTTGTGAACGGTAGTTGACATCACAGTTTTCGGTGAGAAGTTTTTTTGCCTCATCTCCGTTACCTTCCCGAAGGGAAAGGAGAAGTTTTTTTCCGCAGTCGGGGTCGGCTTTTGACTGTTTTTGAGCTGGAGCTACAGGTTTTGCAGCCTTCTTCACCGCCGGAGTGCTGCAGGCGATAACAAGTAAAAACGAAAGAGTGAAAAAGAGAGATCTTTTCATATATGCCTCCTTGTTGACTTTCTGGGTTTCATATTGGTCTCATTTGTTTTCCTTTTGAAAATAGCTCCGTTTCGAGGAGATGAAACAGGGAAGAGTACGGCGTTCTCCGATTTTGGAATTTGAGTAGAGAAAATGAATTTCTTTGTCAAAATGTTTAAGTGCTTGCTAAAAAAAGCATTTTATTAAATTGTTTATCTTAACGGGAATGTAAAATCGATTACAAATTAGCAGAAAATGACTATTTATGCAAGAAAGTGCAGGCGTTCTCTTCAATCTTTGAGAGGAGTTTTCGAATTGGCTCTCTATCCTCTGTGCGGAACTCGCTGAAAAGTTTTTCCTCCCACTGATTCATTACCTCATCGAGCTCTTTTTTTATATTCTGACCCAGTTCGGTGGAGTATATGTTCGTTATCCTGCTGTCGTGCCAGTTCTTGCGCTTCTCGATATATCTGAGCTGCACAAGTTTATCGAGGGCACGGGTGATGTTTGCCTTGTCCATATGGAGTTTCTCCGCAAGCTCCTTCTGGTTTATACCTTCCTCCTCAAATACGGCAAGAATGATTGGGGTGGTTCCCCTCGTTAATCCGAATCTGGTGAAGGATTTTTCGAAGAATGCCATGGTCTCACGGTTTATGGCGGAAACTATCGAACTTAAGTTTTTCATCTACCTTTTCCCCTGAAAACTGTTCCTTTGAATATCGCTTTCTCCGACTGGGGCAGGCGACCGGGAAAGGGGTGTGCTCCGGCTTCTCCCGAACGGTTTTTCAACCCCGGTCGATTCGTGGCCATTATATGATTCTGTTTACATTTTTCAAGTTGAAGGATGCAATTCTTGACCTTTTAAAATTCTTTTGCTATAAATCTCTGCCCGTTTGAAACAAATTATCAGGTGGATGTATGAAAAAAACACTTTTTCTTGCAACTGTATTATTTTTTGTGCAGATGTTCGGATCTTCGGCTCTTGAACTGATAGGCACTCCCTCGACTACCAATCCCTTTGCCGGACGAGCCATACCCATGGGTGCCTCCGCGGCATACTTCAATCCCTCTCTTATCCTCGAATTGGAGGATTCTCTTGAGGTGGGTGGCGCAGGGGTTTTCACTTTCATGAACATCGACCTGCGAAACAGGCCGGGCGGATACGATGTGCCGGGTGAGGTGGGCTCGGTTCTTGCACCAGGGGGATCGGATAAACCCATCTGGGACGGTGTGAACAGTTTCAAACCGCTCCCGACCGAGGAGGTTCTCCATCTTCGCGGTAGAGGGGAGTTCGACAACAGCCAGGATGTGTTCTACCTCACAATGGGTGCGGTGAAAAAGATAATCGACGACGATACGGCGATTGCCGTCTACACCCTTCTTCCTGCCGGTGAGATGCAGGCCAATCAGCCTTTCTATGTTGATGAGAGGGAGCAGTTTTTCACCAACTCACTCCATTTTGAACTGTACGGAGACAGCCTTACACATCCCGTGGTAACACTGGCTTTGGCCAGAAGACTTTACGACTGGATCTCCCTTGGAATAGGTCTTTCCATGGAAAATCACACAGCTGCCGACAATACGGCCTACCTGCCTGATGTTGATGCTCAGGATAAGATGCTCCTCAATGCAGATGTAAAGGTGAAGACCTTTCTTTACCCCAACTTTTCTGCGAAAATCAGACCACTTAAGGAGCTTTCAATATTTTCAACACTTCACCTTACCTCACTGAACAACATAGAGATGGATACCAAAACAGTTGTATTCGGGGTTACCGAGGTGCAAAACGGCGAAGAGCATCAGAAAATTACAAGGCTCAAGATGAAGTACAGCTACGGTTACCAGCCCGTTCGAGTAGCGCTGGGTGGTACATACGATCTCGCCGTTCTCGGTTCCAACCTGAAATTCCACGGAACCCTTCTCTACAGCAGGTGGAGCAAGTACCAGAACAGGCATAACGAAAGGCCGCTTGACGAGTGGGCCGACACGATATCCGTTACTGCCGGATCCCGGCTGGAGATGGCGACGAGGAGCTTCGGTCTCGATTTCATCTACTATCCGACACCGGTTCCCGATCAGGTAGGTCGTACCAACTACGTCGACAACTCCAGGGTAGGTTTCGGACTTGGATGGGAAGAGGTCTTTAACCTCGGAAACTTCAAACTGGTCACAAGCGCAGGGTTTGAGGGACAGTTTCTTATTCCGAGGGATCATGTCAAGAATCCCAGTGCAAAGCACCCGGTAGTTGATGAGATGCCCCATTGCGAAATATTCGACGCGCAGAAGGGTGAGCAGGTTCTATTTGAAGGATCAAAGGGACTGCAGACCAACAACCCGGGATTTCCGGGATTTTCCAGTGACGGCTTTTTTCTTTCCGCCGGATTACAGTTGAGACTTGAGTACTAAGGGAGGCTCACATGAAACGTTTTTTGTCTTTTACAGCAGTTATCTCAACGATTTTCATTGCGTTCGGATGCACGATAGGTGGCGGAGACGTTTATATGAACGGAACCGCGGAGCTTCCGGATGATGCAAACGGAGCTTATGAAAAAACCGACAATGAGAACAACGGTTCGAAAGAAGATCCGAATACAGATGGTGGAGATACGACAGATACAGGTGACACCTCGGGGGACACAGGTTCCGGTGGAGACACGGGATCAGGTGACAATACAGGGGATACGGGAGGTAGCACCGACACAGGAGATTCAGGAGACAACACCGACACGGGAGATACCGGAGATACAGGAGAGATTCCCGACAGCGAAGAGAAGCCCGATGAAGATCCTGATCCCCAAGAAACCGGGCCATACAGCGGAGTATGGGCTCAGAAACAGGTTACTCCGGGATACAGCGATGTTGAGGGACTCCCGGGTGCCAGCAGTACGACTACGAAGATTATGCGCCGTGTTTTCAAACAGGTTGGCGAAGAGGTGAAAATAGAGACGGAACTCTGTTTTCTTGAGTCCAATGTAAAGGTTCTCGGTGACAACAAGGTTCTCTTTTCCGAAGCGTTTCGAAAGAATGCGACAGTGGTTGAGAGTCCTTCCAGAATATTTGAGAAAAATGGAACGCTAATTTTTACCCAGCCCAAACGCTACGAAGTGAGGGGCGTGAAGATGGACGATCCTATCAACGAAAAAATGCCGGACAGCAAGGACGACTCCCGTATATTCGATCAGGATGAGGATGGAAATCCTGGTGTTACTGCAAGGATGACAGGCATCGTTAACGGGAACATGTACATTGTTCAGCGGACCTGGACGGAGTTGAGGTCAACCTCCATCAGCGACACCCGCATCGACGGAATTGTAAAGTGGGCGGAGGAGCAGTACGTTGTGGACGGAACTTCCGGCACACTCAAGGCTCAGCGTACCACAACCCCCAAGGGAACAAGCAACTTCTACTCCACAAAAGTTGACGAGAGCAAAGACTGCAAGTACATACTCGATCACCAGGGTGAACTCTTCAACAGATAAATCAATCCTTTCAGTATGATGAGGCGGGCCTTATGGTCCGCCTTTTTTTTAACCGAAGTTCTGAATTAAAACACAGTATATTGAGGAACCATCTTTGGGTAAGGATTGAATCATTGGTTGGATTTTTGACATTGCAGGGGCGTTGTACGGGTGAAATTCGAATTTGTTCCTAAAAATATTCAGGTTTTATTCCCGAAAAAATCAACCTTTGACCCTGAAGAAATGAGGACGTTATAATCTCATGTTATCCATTTTCCTGGGAGGGCGGGATGATGAAAAGAGTGTTGATGATCGGGTGCGCTTTCTTAATGGTCGGCTGCACCATAGGCGGAGATATGAATCCGCTGCTTGAATCGGAAGCCGGCGATGAAACTGCCTACGCCTCGAATGATGGAGATGGGGTGGGAAACTTCAGTAATATTTCCGAATACGAAGAGCCTCCCTCGGAAGACGTAAGTGATTGTGATGAGTTGACCTCAGGTTTTGAAGATGAAACAGGTGTTGAAAATGCCGAAGAGGGATCCGACATGGCCGAGAATCTTCCGGATCTGAACGGAGTGTGGGCCCAGAAACAGGTAATTCGCTCCAAGACGGAAATGGTGGGATTCGGAAGCACTCTGGGTGTGGCCGTAAAAATCGTTAGACGTGTCTTCAATCAGGAGAATGAAAAGATCCAAATAGATTCAGAGAATTGCTACATGAAGATAAGGGTGGGGGAAAACGGAATTTTGGGATCGATAGTACTGCCGCCTGCTTTTCTGGAAAGTGAAACGGTTTTTGAGGAGCCGGCTCAAATTGTGGAGGAAGACGGAACCTTCAGGTTTTTTCAACCCAGAAGATGGGAGGTAAGAGGCGTAAGAAACTATTCCGATTTCACATCGGATCCGCTGCCCGAAGCGGCTGATGATTCCAGGATCTTCGACCATGACGGTGATGGAAATCCCGGGGTTACGGCTGTGAAGGAGGGGGTTGCAAACGGACTCATATTCATGGTCCAGCGAACCTGGTGGACCCTGAGCTCCGAGCTCCTGGAACGTGATCGCATCGATGGTGTGATGAAGTGGGGGGAGGAGCAGTTTGTTGTTGACGGAACCAACGACCTTTTAAAGGCTCAAAGAGAGATCACGCCCGTAGGAGAAAGTCTTTTCTACACGACAAGAATTTCGGATAAGATGAACTGTGACCAGATTGTTGAAAATCAGTCATCTCTATTTTCAAGGTGACATATTATTGACAGCTTAATCTTCGGTATCGATTCTTTTTCGATCTTCAGATGCAGGTTAAATGATGCTGTCACAAATGGTTGAGCAGCCTTTTTGTAAAACTTTCACAAAATGTTAGCGATATCAGGATAAAATATTTTTGAAAAAATCTTTTTTCAGTTTATCTCACAGTATTTAAAAGGCCTGAAATAATTAAATATGGTTTACTATGTTGTATTAAGAATTGACTATGATTATCTTTTGCTTATATATTTAGTAGTTATTTGTTAAAGGAGAATATTATGAATCAATGGTGGGATGGTTTGACGATGTTCGAAAGGGTGCTCTGGTTTCTTGCGGTGCCCTCGACCCTGATTTTCATCATTCAGTCGGTTCTCACTTTTATCGGTGCCGGAATGGAGGCAATGGACAGCGATCTTGAACTTCCTGACGATGCGGATACTCCCGATTCGGGCGATTTGGAGACCAGCTTCAACATCCTGACGATCAAGAACCTTTTTATTTTTATCATGATATTCTCATGGGCAGCTTTGACGGGGCTTCAGAACAGGTGGGGGATTACCGCAACGATTCTCTTTTCCGTTTTTGCTGCGGTTGTTGTCGTCGTTGCCGTCTCCTTTCTTCTCTACTGGGCGATTAAGAATCAGCAGTCGGGGAATGCCAATCTCAACAACGCCGTCGATACGATCGCCTCATGCTACCTCCGGATTCCGCCGAAGGAGGAGGGAAAGGGTAAGGTTCATCTGAAAGTTGACGGAAGGCTCATGGAGATCGATGCCGTCACCGACGGAGAGGAGATTCCCACAGGAGCGGAGGTGAAGGTTTTAAAAGTGGTTAAAGGAAGATATGTAGTAGTCAGGAAACTGTAGGAGGAGAAAATGCAGGGACTTATTTTTGTTTCGATTATTGCGGCTCTTTTTCTCGTGACGATCATGTTCATCATCTCGAGAATTAAAAGATGTCCCGCAGACAAGATTCTTGTCGTGTACGGAAAGACGGCAGCCGGTCGTTCTTCCCGCTGTGTTCACGGAGGCTACGCCTTCATCATACCGGTTATTCAGGATTACCAGTACCTCGACCTGACACCGATGTCCATCGAGGTCAACCTGAGGAACGCCCTTTCAAGCCAGAACATCCGTGTCGATGTTCCGTCACGTTTCACCGTCGGTATCTCGACGGAGGCGGAAGTGATGATGAACGCTGCAGAGAGACTTCTCGGACTCAACCAGCGCCAGATCATCGATCTCAGTTCCGATATTCTTTTCGGGCAACTGCGTCTTGTCATCGCGACAATGAACATCGAGGAGATCAACTCCGACCGCGACAAGTTTCTTGCCAACGTATCAAAGAATGTCGAAGCCGAACTCTCAAAAATCGGTCTTAAGCTGATCAACGTCAACGTTACGGATATCAAGGACGAGTCAGGTTACATCGAAGCACTTGGAAAAGAGGCTGCAGCTCAGGCGATAAACGATGCCAAGAAGTCGGTTGCCGAAAAGAACAGGGACGGTGCTATCGGAGAAGCCAACGCGAAGCAGGACGAGCGTGTACAGGTTGCAAGCGCCAATGCCAAGGCCAAAATGGGTGAGGCAGAAGCCCATTCAGGAGAGAGAATTTCCGTTTCCGATGCAAATGCAAAGGCCGTAGAGGGAGAGAACAAGGCGAAAATCTTCATCGCAAGTTCCGAAGCGTCAAGAAGGGAGGCCGAAGCCGAATCCAACAGAAAGGCGACGGCGGCAGAGAAGGTAGCCGAGGCCAAGGCGCTTGAGGAGGCATACGCCGCAGAAATGGCAGCCGAAAAGGCGAGGGCCGATAGGGAGAAGGCATCCCAGGAAGCCGACATCATTATCCCGGCGGAGATTGAGAAACGTAAGGTTGAAATAGCCGCGGAAGCCGAAGCTGAAAGGATAAGACGCCACGCGAAAGGTGAAGCGGACGCACTCTATGCAAAACTCCAGGCAGAGGCAAAGGGTAACTTCGAAATATTGATGAAACAGGCCGAAGGTTTCGGAAAGATCGTCGAATCAGCCAACGGACAGGCAAAGGAAGCGGTACTTCTCATGATCGCCGACAAGCTGCCAGAACTTGTTAAAACACAGGTGGAAGCGATAAAGAACATCCAGATCGACAAGGTAACAGTCTGGGATAACGGCGGAAACGGCGAATCATCAACAGCAGGGTTCATAAAAGGAATGGCCGGAGCCGTACCGCCGATGAAGGATCTTTTCAACATGGCCGGAATGGAACTGCCGGAATTTTTCGGAAAGGAAAAACAACAGATTATCACCGAACCAGAACCGCAGATATCTAAAGAGCCGGAACCCTCAGAAAACACCACAGAAACGACCACAGATTAACCTGATTAAAGGATTCCCACGATTACGATCCAGCCATAACAAAATACCCAAACCAGAAACAAGACCAAAAAGAAATCAAGGTAATCATCCCAATCAGCTAAATCAGTGGTCCGCGGATTAAAGGATTCCCACGATTACGATCCAGCCATAGCAAAACTGCCAAACCATAAACAGGGTCAAAAAGAAATCAAGGTAATCATCTCAATCAGTTAAATCAGTGGTCCGCGGATTAAAGGATTCCCACGATTACGATCCAGCCATAGTAAAACTGCCAAACCATAAACAGGGTCAAAAAGAAATCAAGGTAATCATCCCAATCAGCTAAATCAGTGGTCCGCGGATTAAAGGATTCCCACGATTACGATCCAGCCATAGTAAAACTGCCAAACCATAAACAGGGTCAAAAAGAAATCAAGGTAATCATCCCAATCAGCTAAATCAGTGGTCCGCGGATTAAAGGATTCCCACGATTACGATCCAGCCATAGTAAAACTGCCAAACCATAAACAGGGTCAAAAAGAAATCAAGGTAATCATCCCAATCAGCTAAATCAGTGGTCCGCGGATTAAAGGATTCCCACGATTACGATCCAGCCATAGCAAAACTGCCAAACCATAAACAGGGTCAAAAAGAAATCAAGGTAATCATCCCAATCAGCTAAATCAGTGGTCCGCGGATTAAAGGATTCCCACGATTACGATCCAGCCATAGCAAAACTGCCAAACCATAAACAGGGTCAAAAAGAAATCAAGGTAATCATCCCAATCAATTAAATCAGTGGTCTGGTGTTTGTCGACGGATCGTGGTAGACATACTAAATTAGCTTAATAAGCGGTTTTGGGGGAGTCATGGAGTACAGATATTCAGATCTTACCGGAAAAATCATTGGCGCATCCATGATGGTTCATTCGACCCTGGGACCGGGTTTTCCTGAGGTTATCTATCAAAGAGCACTAAAAATTGAGTTAGTCGAAAAAGGTGTCCAATTTCAAAAAGAGTGTGAAATGCCGGTATATTATAGAAATAATCATATTGGTACAAGAAGAGTTGATTTTCTGGTGGCCAATTTAATATGCGTCGAACTGAAAGCTGTTAAAAAGCTGGACGACACACATCTGGCCCAAACACTCAACTATCTTGAAGCTTTTAAAATGGAAATAGGACTACTGATAAATTTTGGGGCAAAAAGCTTGGAATATAAACGCCTGATAAACCACAGATTGACCACAGATTAACCTGATTAAAGGATTCCCACGATTACGATCCAGCCACAGTAAAATTCCCAAACCAGAAACAAGGCCAAAAGAAATCAAGGTAATCATCCCAATCAGCTAAATCAGTGATCCGCAGATTAAACAGATTAAAGGATTCCCACGATTACGATCCAGCCATAGCAAAACTGCCAAACCATAAACAAGGCCGAAAAGAAATCAAGGTAATCATCCCAATCAATTAAATCAGTGGTCCTCGGATTAAGGGATTTCCTGGATTACGATTTTGCCGCCAAAAAAATTCCACTAAGCAAAAATCATGTAATAGTTAAAAGAAATCTGATAAGCATAGGTGTCTGGTTTTAGGTGCCAAATGAGACAAACAGCATAGCCGTAATCAAGGTAATCATCTCAATCAGTTAAATCAGTGGTCCGCAGATTAAGCAGATTAAATGATTACCCGGATTACGAACCATCCACAGTAAAATTCCCAAACCATAAACAAGGCCAAAAAGAAATCGTGGCAATCATCCCAATCCGACAAATCAGTGGTCCGCAGATTAAGCAGATTAAATGATTACCCGGATTACGAACTAGCCACAGTAAAATTGCCAAACCATAGACAAGGTCTGAAAGAAATCGTGGCAATCATCCCAATCCGACAAATCAGTGGTCCGCAGATTAAGCAGATTAAATGATTACCCGGATTACGATCCAACCACAGCAAAACTGCCAAACAAGAAACAAGGCCAAAAAGTAATCGTGGTAATCATCCCAATCAGTTAAATCAGTGGTCAGTTATAGTAGTCAAGAAAGTCCGATTAATCTGCGGTCAATCTGGGGTCAAAATATTCAAATAATCAAAATCATGTGGTATTATGCCGCTAATGAATTTCTCGTCCTAAAACGTGGAGGTGGATATGACAAAAAGAGAAAACGCGGTAAAGATCGGTGGTATTCCCGTTAATCTTCTCGGTACCGCTATCGAAAGGGGAGCGATGGCTCCCGATTTTACGCTGCTCGACAACGATATGAATTCTGTGAGCCTTTCCGACTACAAGGGCAAGATCAGGGTTCTTTCGGTTATGACTTCGGTCGACACCAGCGTCTGTGCCAATCAGACTCGCCGCTTTAACGAAGAGGTGACAAAACTCGACGATGTTGTTGTTTTCACAATTTCAGTTGATCTTCCCTTCGCCCTCAAGCGTTTCTGTGGTGCCGAAGGTATTCAAAAAGTTCTCACACTTTCCGATCACGCCGAGCTCGATTTCGGCATGAAGTACGGTTTCGTTATCGAAGGAAAGAGGCTTCTCGCAAGGGGCGTGGTGGTTATCGACAAAAACGACAAGGTCAACTATGTCGAGTATGTGGATGAAGTGACCCACGAACCCAATTACGAAGCGGCACTCAACGTTGTAAACGAGCTTGTTGCCCTCCGTCACAGGCAGGAGATTCTCGATTAGTTCAGTTTTTCACCTGATCCGTTCGAACCTTTCACCTGAATTTTAAAGAGCGTTGATCCCGGGAGTTGTGCTTGTGCATTTGCCTGGGAAAAAGAGCGTATTGAATTTTTGCAAAGCTATTTCCATAATAGATCCTTTCATTTTAAACTCCCTCCATTATAATAAAAGTAGTGGCTGTCTTTGAGGGTGGGATAGGGTTTTGAATCGATTGTTCTTGGTTTTCATTTCGCTGTTTATAATTGTTTCAAAAGGTTATTCAGGTTCTATTGTTCCGGTTTCCACTGTGGGAATATCCCTTGTCAAACATGGAAATATAGTTTTTCCTTTTCTAAATTCAGGAGAAGTCGACAGGGAAGCGATCGGCCACATCCGGTTTTTGCCCTACGAATTTCCAGAGGTTTCAGTAAATCTTTCACTCTACAGTGAAATTCGCCGCTACACCTGTGTTCATGTGGACATCATCGAGTTTGTAAAGAGAGGTAAACTGAACGGTAGATATCTCGGTTCGGCATTTTTTCTTGATCTCAAGGACCGATACTATCTCTATCTCGACAGGTATACCTACTACGGAAACTTTCTTTTCTGGATGAAATCTATGTTTAGATTCCAATCGATGGTTGAGAACAAGTACAATGAGGATGCCGTCGATATCAACAGCGGGCTTGAAATTCCTCTTCTCAAACGGCTCCACTGGTTCATAGATTATCGTTACAGCACCGGAAAGGTAGTATCCGACAAGCCGGGAGCATTTGATTTTTCCCTCATGAGCATGCGGTCACTTAAACCCTTTTTCCTCGGAGAACACTACATATCCCATGGGATCACCTTGCTTCCCATGTCAAAACTGGCGGTAACGTTCGAATCGCTTTTCAATATAGGGGAGGAGTCCACATATCAAGTGGTCAGAGCCGACCTTGCCCTTACCAGGCGAATTCATCTGGAGAGCGGTTACTTCTTCTGTCTTTTCAGAGGGAGCCTTGTTCCATATAAGATGAGCCATCTGAATTTTTCCACGGAACTCTACTATCTAGGAATGAGATTGAATTTCTGAATTTAGAAAAACTATCGGATTTTATAAATCGGTTCCTCACCTCAATTATCAATACAAACTTCGTTCAGAGGATCCGGATTACCGCCGTTCATGGGATCTTTTCTGCAAACACCCTCATAGCAGAAGTAGTCAATGCATTCATAATGTTCACCGCAAGACTCTCCGATACCCCTTTTCACCATGCACTTATTTTCGGAACCGCAGTAGAGCGTTGTAGGCTCACATTGTTCGTCGCCGCACGTTTCACCTTCGTTTTTGTATTTTGCACAGCTCTTATCGAAACAGTAGAGATTTTCGCGGAAATCACATTCCGTGTTCTGTTCGCAACTTTCACTTTCAAGACCCGGCTTAAAGCAGGCAGAACCGTTGCAAAGCAGTTCCGGTTTGCATTCATCGTGCATTTTGCACTCCTGGCCGACATCTTGAATTCCTTCGCTTGTTTCGTAGCATATTGCACCGAGTTCGAATAACTTGTGGATTTGGGCCTCAACAAAGTCGATAGAGCTCTCACAGGTGAATGATTTTGCAATTTCCCTCATCTTTGCTATGCATTCTGCAGCCTTCTCGGGGTTCCACTCCCAGCGAGGATTGTCTTCTAAATTAAAAAAGGATTCTCTGCAATCCTGTTCCGACTCTATCCGGTACATGATATCCGTATGAAGATAATCGAACCCTTTGGGACAGCAGGAGAACATGTGCCCGCAGAAAATATCTGCATAGGAATTCTTGTACTGTTCGAAGTTGAGGCCCGAAAGCTGATCATCGTCGGTTACATCCACATCTTCGTCGACAATTTCGGAATCGGAGGATTCATCGCTCAATTCAGTATCCTCGTCACCCTTATCCGGCAGTTTACTGTCTGAATCAGACTTACCATCTTTTGTATCTTCATCCACATAGATCTGGTCGTTGTCGGATTTTTCCGTTTTCTTTTCGTTACTGCAGGAAATACAGCTGAATAAAATTAACAGAAAAACTAACGTTGAAAAATGAATAATTCTCATGACTTTTCTCCTCATGAAGTTAAAAATCTTTAGTTGAGACACTATTGGAATTTTATTAAGGAAAAACAAATATTATGAAATTAGATGAATTCTCCGAACGGAATAGTAAATGTTTTGGTGGTTCTGAAGTTGATTTGCAGGGATTAGAGGCCGATCCTGTAACCGAGCTCGACCATTAGTGCTGTGGATGTGTCATCATCAAGAAATGTAAAGAAGACCTGAGGTCTTGCAACCATGTTTGAAAATTTAAACTCGCCGCCGAAATAGAGAGAGAAATCCGTTTCGGATTCGCTGTCTTCTCTTGTTCCTCCAACAAATTCTTCTGGCACATCCTGTTCAATTGAATATTCCTGATAGTTAAAACCGAGTCCTCCGATTGCTCCGAACATTTCGGTAAAGTTATATCTTGCCCCGAAAAGTATCGGAATTGTCCAGTAGGTGAAATCAAATTCTTCCGGCGGATCTGTGATCCAGTAGTTGAAAGAAACGGAAACCTCAAGGTCAAGGCTTTCCGTCAATCCGTAGCCGAAGATAACTCCTCCACCTAATCCGGGATTCAGATCCAAATCATCATGAAAATCACTTACACCGTAAAGAAACTCTACTTTAGGGGTGATGGACATTCCTTCTGCAAAGCAGGAGGAAAAGCAGAAAAGAATAAAAATTAAAATTAGCTTTTTCATAGTACCTCCAAGAAAAAAGTTAACGTGTGATATAAGTATGACTGGAAAAATGATAATATCAATATTTTAAATACTATAAAGGTAATATTAGACTGATGGAGATGTTTCAAACAGATCTGTTTAAAAACGATTTCACCTGTTTTAAATCAATGGAAAAAGATGAAAAATCAGCCAATGGTTTTGATAAAAAACACTTAAGATAAAATATTTAATGCACGACTAAAAGTACAAAAATGCCGCCCCGTCCCCATTGCTTCTGTGATATTATTAAAAAAAGAAATATTTTATTGTTGATATTAGTTTTATGATTTGTAAAATCAAAACTGGTTTAAAGATTATTTGAAAAGCAATAGGGGATTTTAAATTGAAAAAGCTATTTATATTAATTCTTTTTGTAAACTTTGTTTTTATTTCATGTGGTGATGATTCTGAAAACGGTACTGTGCTGTCCAGACCTAACAATTGTGCCAATGTAACTTGCTCTGGTCATGGAAAATGCTTTTTAAATAACGGTCAAGCCTTTTGTGATTGTGAAGATGGGTATGAAGCAGAAGGCATTGAGTGTAAATTAAAAAGTGCAAGCGACTTATGTGCTGATATTGACTGTTCAGGGCACGGGAAATGCTTCATTGATGATGGATATGCAATGTGTGAATGCGATGATGGATACGTCCGGGAAGATTTTTATTACTGCGAGAAAATTGAAGAAGATCCCTGTGTAAATGTCGGATGTTCCTATAGAGGCACATGCCGTAACGACAACGGCAAAGCCGTATGTGACTGCGACGATGGTTACAAAGCCGAAGGTCTTGAATGCATAAATACAGACCTCTGTGCTGACAAAATCTGCGATCACGGGACATGCAATCCCGATACAGGCAAATGCGATTGCGAAGAGGGCTGGTCCGGCGATGAATGTTCCTCCTTCGACAACGGAGGCCCCTGGAAAGTAAAGGTCACCGGCGATGTGAATGAGGAGATAGAACTCAATTATATACATTGTTCATATAGAGATCTTAGTAAAGAAATGATCATATCATTTTTCTCATCAAAATATGCTTCTGCTCCCAGAATAATTACAAGACTTAAAGGAGAAAATATTGTAGCAGGGCGAAAGTATTCTTCTCAGAACAATGATATATACAGCACTGTTGAAACAGCTAATAACTCCAATATCTTTTCTAGCTTATCAGGAAATAATAATGTCGAAATAATTCTTAATAAGTACAATCCTTATATTTCATTAGGAGGGTCTTTAAAAATTAATGGAAATTGCAATGATTCTAATAATAATAGTCTGACTCTTTCCCCAAATATTTTTAATTTTAAATGTGGCTGCATTGAGAATGCTGATACATCTGAAAAAGAATGCTACTTACATTAGTCAGGTAAAACTATAGCATCAGGGGATATTGGACTTGGTGCACCCAAATTACCAATATTCTGATGCTTATTGTATATATCTCTTAAATTTTTCAAAGTTCCATAATTATCTCTAACCTCTGCTTTACCTACTATGTTTTTTTCAACTGTTAACAGCCCATTAACAACAGCATTTCCTTCAATTGAAACGTTCCCACTCATTTTTATATCCTTTCCATTAACTGTCGCCTTATCCTTATCAATTACCATAGTGGTTTCACCGATTTTCACGGAAAGAACTGTATCGTCCTTTAGCTCCAAGACCCTTGTCTTATCGCTTAAAGCTTTACCGTCTGCTGTTTGTTCCGGCAATTTATAAGAATCCGATCCGGGGACATATATTGATCCGAGCACATAGCCGCTCTGGCCATCCGTCGACATTATGCATGCAACTCTTTCTTCTTTTTTGGGGGCTATCTTCAGCAAAATACAAATAATCTGATCACTCCAACGGCTGTATCTTAGTCAAAAAAGATAATTGGATAAATCCAATGCCCGGAAAGGTCACGATATCTATCCCCAGAGAATTTGGGCTCATGGAACTATGAAAATGATTTTAATTTTTGAAATGCAGTTCTGAAGATTGATTTAAATTTTTGATTCGCGCTATCTTTGCGATTGGAATCAAAATTTGGTATAATGACGCCGCATTCAAAAAGCCCCAGGCGGAGGAAAAAATATTTTGTAATGTATTTCACATTAATTTTTATATAAATGGAGGCTCTATTGACTGACCTGTTAGAAAATGTTGATTTTAGAGAGTGGTTTGAAAACATTCCAATAGAGCAAGGGGGGTGGGCAGATTACGAAATAGAATATAGCCAAATATTCTTACGAGGAACGAACCAGAATAAGACAGGTTTAAATAATACAAAAGATATTAATATATTTATAGGTGCTAATAATTCAGGTAAAAGTCGCTTTATGCGAGAGATAATTAAAAGGAATCTTGATGAATTGGTTCTTGAAAAATTAAGAGGTGAGTTCGTAGAGGATTTGCATCGAAAATATGAAAATGTTTTAAGAAAACAGCTTTTTGGTTTAACTGGCAGCTACAAGACAAAGATTGAGTCTATATGGAGTTCTGGTGAAAAATCTAACTGGATCCAAAAGTTTAATACTATGTCATCATCACTTGAAAAAATTAAAACAACTACCATGGAAATAGATCCTACGGCAAAGAAAAATGAAATCTTGGAGGCAACAATTGAATGTCTTTCTCTTTTAAAATCACCTTTAAACCCACTCAAAGTAAAGAAAATCTATTTCCCAATAATAAGAGGTTTACGACCACTCAGGTGTAAAGATATTAGCAGAAATAAATTTTGTGAAAACAACGCAAACGACAATGATGTGTACTGCCACAGGACTATGAATGATTATTTTGAAAAAAAGCAAAAGCAGGAACAAGACGGGATTTCAGACCTTGCGGTGTTTACCGGACTGAATATCTATCAAGAATTAAAGGAAAAGTTGCTTGGGCACCATAAAGATAGGGAAAAAGTTCGTGAATTTGAAAAATTTTTGAGCGATGAGTTCTTTGATAGTAAGTCGATAACACTTGTGCCCAGAATAGAAAAAGATGTTGTCTATGTAAAAATAGGGGATGAAGAAGAAAGGCCCATTTATGAGCTTGGTGATGGTATTCAATCAATAATTATCCTGACATTTCCACTTTTCATGCGACAAGATGAATATTTACTTGTTTTTATGGAGGAACCGGAAATGTACATGCATCCGGGCCTTCAGCGTCGTTTTTTAGAACGGCTAAAGGCTTTTGATAAAATGAAATTCTTTATAACGACCCACTCGAACCATTTTCTGGATACTTCAATTGATATTGCCGCAAAAGATGTCTCGATCTACAATTTTCAAAAGAAAATCTCAGAAGGTGAAAGCACACCTAAATTCTTCGTCAGGAATGTTAAGAAGGGTGGCAATGAAATACTGGATTCAATTGGAGTTAAAAATGGCTCAGTCTTTTTAGCAAACTGCTCGATATGGGTTGAAGGTATAACAGACAGGATTTACATCAGAGCCTATTTGGATGCTTATCAAAAGGAAAAAGGTGGCCAAAAATTCAAAGAAGATGTGAACTTTTCATTTTTCGAATACGGTGGAGCAAATATTGTCCATTACGAATGGAGTGATGAGGAAACAGAGAACATAAAAGCCCACATGCTGTCAAATAGAGTTTTTCTAATTGCAGACCAAGATGGGCCTAACAAAATTCCACGACATGAAAAATTTAAAGAAATGGCTAACGAAAGCGATGGAAAATTCCATTATGAGGTTTTAGAGGTGCGAGAGATAGAGAACTTGCTCACGAAAGATGATATCAATAAGGCTTTTGAAAAAGATAACTTAAGTCTAGATGCATTTAAAGAAGAAGATTTTAGAAAGGAGTACATTGGCAAATACATAAGAGATGTTTGTAGTAACAGTAATTTCTCTAAAAAAGTTGCAAAAAGTGATACTTTAAAATCTGATGCAAAAGTGAAGTTAGCAAATTCTGTTAAAAGCAATATTGAATGGTCAAAGATGTCAGAACCAGCAAAGACTCTTGTTGAAAAAGTATATCAATTTATAGAGAAAAATAATCAATAATGTGAGTTGTAAATCCTTTTTTTCTAAATCCCAGCCTTCCCATAAAACAATTATGCCCTCCTCAGCAGCGCCTGTTTTCCCTCTAAAACTTTTAATCCAGCCCGATTGGTGGCTGGATTGTCTTCAAAAAAGATAATTCGTTCAATCCAGCCGCTAGAATTCTCAGAAAACAAATATCCTGAGCGTCCCAGCGGGTGAATCGACGAGAATATTTTTTCCGGGGTCGGATTGGAAACGGAAGAGGTATTTTTGTATTTTTGAAAATTGTGTGACAGAAATGGGGAGAATAATTTCACCACCTACGGGGTTCTTTAAGAAGAGGAGGGTGTTAGGTTTCATTTGCTATAATCATTCCACGCGGCGTTCGGTTTTAGGCGTTTCGACTATTTAGATTATCTCTGGTGGCTCGGTGCTTGTGGGTTTGTGCGCGTGGTGATACCGACAACCGAACCCGGAACGGGTGACACACCGGAGCGATTCCCAATTTCTACCATAAAACAATTATCTAGAGCGATCCAAGGGTGGTACGGGAAGGGCGCACACGCTGGCATTTCCCGCCAAAGCCTGCCGAAGAGCAGGCGTTCACAAGGCTCGCGAAGCGCAGCCGTTCACAAGCGAAGCGTTCACAAGGCTGCGAAGCGTGCCGTTCTGAAGACAGGGCGCACACGCTGGCATTTCCCGCCAAAGCGTGCCGGAGGGCAGGCGTTCACAAGGCTCGCGAAGCGCAGCCGTTCACAAGCGAAGCGTTCACAAGGGCGCGAAGCGTGCCGTTCACAAGCGAAGCGTTCACAGATGTGCTTGTTTCCTTCACATGTTGTCAGAATCCGAATCAGTGGCACGGAGTTTGCACCAACACCTGGTGGATTTTTATTTGAGGAGATCGATGAATCGCAAGTTTCTCTGCTTCTTACTTGTTTTTATTTCGCTTTTGACGCTCTACCTCGGTAGCAGCTGCGCTCCGAGCGAATGTGTGAGACACAGTGACTGTCCGACGGATAAGGTGTGTTTCGAGAATCGCTGCTTCTACGATTGTTCGGAAAATAACTGGTGTCCGGGTGCTCAGCACTGCATAGACGGTGTCTGCATGGATACGGAGTGCTACAAGGGACAGTGCGAGGTTTCCGACGACGATGCCGATACTTCTTCCACGGACGACGCTGAAACGCCTTCGACTGCCGATCAGGATGCTCCGGTCGATGAGGAGAAGGACGAGGATGTTTCGGTTACCGACGAGGATGCGGATGTCTCCGATGAGGATGCGGCTGACGCGGATGTTTCCGATGCCGATATGGACGAGGATGATGCAGATCTCGATGATGATGAGGATTTTGATGATGATTCCTATCCTGATGACGATGCGGATGATGAAGATATTGATGATTCCGATGCGGATGCGGATACGGATACGGACGGAAACGGCGGTGTGATTTCCGATGAGGACAAGCCCTTCAACTTCTCCGGAACTTACGATTACAACGGTTCTGTGACGGAGGTTGCTCCTGAGCTCTCTTCCATCGAGAGTGTGGGCGCTTCCAGGGTTCACTATGTGGTCATCGATAAGCAGAGCGACGATACCTACACTTACGACGGTTTCAACTCCGACGGTTCTTTCTACTATCACGCCGAGGGAATCGATCTGGATAGTTTCTTCGAGGGCGGCAGCAACGCCTACGTGATCAACTACTCGATTAGTTTCAACGAATCTCCGTCCTGCAGCGTTTTGGTGAATGTGCGCCAGGAGGGTACGGGTAAGGATTTTCCTTCGGGAGGTTCGACATATACGAGGTTTACTGGATCGGAGACTCACTGCTACCGCTACTCGGGTACGGGATGCAGCGTCAGCGGCTGCGGCGGCGAATGCGATCCGTTCCTTTCATCCTCTTGTACGGTAAAAATTGATTTTTCAATGGAGGAGAGACCGTGACGGCTGCAATTGTAGTTCTCCTCTATGTGGGAACGACGCTCAGTATGTTCTTCCTCACGAGGGAGCAGAAACGCCGGGAGGGTGAGCTGCTTTCCAAGATCGAGAAGCTTGAGGACGATATGGGCGCCATGAGGGAGCGTGAGAACGCTGGCATGGAAAAGGTTCATAAAATCAACAGGATGGCTACGGAGCTGCTCTGCGTTCTTCAGGAGAAGGAGGACGATATCAGGGAGCTTCTTAAGAGGGTCGACGAGAAGAGAAGGGAGCCGGTTTACCGTCCTGCGGCGAGGCCGGATCTTTCTGTCGCTTCGGATGAGGGGCTTTCGGCTTCGGAACGCCACACGATTGAGATGCTCAGAAGAAGGAGGAGCGGATGACAAACGGAATCTATACGGCTCTGAGCGCCAATGTCGCCGCGGAGCGCGATATGGCGAGGGTTTCAAATAATCTGGCCAACGCCGATACAACGGGTTTCAAGCGGGACAAGGCGCTTTTTGCTGAGTACGTTCACCGCTACAGAAATGATGAGATTCCCGAGATGATGGATGATTACGGTGCCATTCAGGATAAGCACTTCGTAGATGTGGACGGAATCTACACGGACTGGGCTCAGGGTTCTCTCGCGGAGACTCACAATCCTCTGGATATCGCACTTTCGGGTGAGGGTTTTTTCAAGGTCCGGGTCGGTGAGGAGGATCTCTACCAGCGCGGCGGGTCTCTTCGCATTTCGGACGGCGGAATGCTTGTGGGCCACGACGGTTCCCCTGTTCTCGATAACGTTGGAAACACTATTCTTCTCGATCCCGAGAGGGAGGTGCATATCAACGAAGGCGGTGTGATCTACCAGGGCGAGGAGGAGGTCGCCACACTCGGGCTCTACGATGTGGATAACAGGAACTGGCTCATGAAGGTGTCCGATACCCGCTACCGCCTTGAGGAGGATGGCAACGAGGTGCCTTTCGAGGGCGCGGTTCACCAGGGTTTTCTGGAGAGTTCCAATGTGAACATCGTGGAGGAGATGACCAACATGATAGCGGTTCAGCGTCACTACGAGGCCGCTTCCAAGGCGATTAAGGCGTACCAGACAATGGACGATAAGGCTGTCAATAAAGTAGGAAACATATAGGAAGGAGGGGAAAATGTTGAAATCCCTAGATATTGCTGCAACAGGCATGAATGCGATGCAGAAAAAGATCGATGTTGTGTCCAACAACCTCGCGAATGTAAACACCACAGGATTCAAGAAGAACCGGGCCAATTTCCAGGATCTTCTCTACCAGACGGAGAAGGCTCCGGGTCTTTCCAACACTGCGGGTAATCCCAACCCCACATCGACCCAGTACGGTCTCGGTGTTCATGTTGCCGATACCACGAAGGAATTCGGCCAGGGCAGTCTGAAGAATACCCAGAATCCTTTCGATGTGGCAATCGAGGGTAACGGCTTTTTCCAGATAGCGAAGCCGGACGGAACGATCGCCTACAGCAGGGACGGTGCCTTCAAGGTGGATAACCAGGGAAGACTCGTGAATTCACACGGATACACGGTCGAGCCGCAGATCACAATTCCGCCGGACGCCGTCAACGTGCTGATCGGTGAGGACGGTACGGTGAGTGTTCAGCAGGCGGGCCAGGTTGATGCGGTGGAGATCGGAAACATCCAGATCGCCAACTTCATCAATCCGGGCGGTCTCAAGGCGATAGGTAAGAACCTTTTCGAGGAGAGTACCGCCAGCGGCGCTCCCATTCCCAGCATTCCGGGTGAGAACGGAACGGGAAGTCTCATTCAGGGGTTTATCGAGGGTTCCAACGTCGACATGGTTTCCGAAATGGTCGAGATGATCGTGGGACAGAGGGCCTACGAGCTCAACTCCAAGTCGGTAAAGACTTCGGATTCCATGCTCCAGACCGCAGTCAACCTTCCCAGGGGGTAGTAATGGGTAGACTTTTCCTTTTGATTATGATTCCTTCTCTGCTTCTCGCCTTCAAGCCGGACGACCGGTTTGAGGATATGGTTGCGGATATCGTTGAGGCCCGCTGTCCGGGTGTCACCGAGTGGAAGGTTTCAGATATTTCCGTGAGGCCGAAAAACGTTGAGGAGCTTCGGGTCAATTCCACACAGCTCTGCTACAGCGGCCCCAAGAGGATCTACGCAAGGGTGAGGGGAAAGATCCGGGTCATAGCCTTCGATATGAAGGCCTACGCCGACGGTTATACCTTCGCAAGGGATCTTGATCGAGGTTCCGTTCTTATTCCGTCCGATCTGATTCCTGCAAAGGTTCTCGTTAAGGGTCGCAGGCATAACAACTATTTGACACATGCAGAGGGGTATGTCACCCGTGTGCCTGTCAAAAAATCAACACCGGCCCTTGCACACATGGTCAGAAAGATCGATCTGGTAAAGAGAGGCGGCAGGGTTACCGCTGTTTTCAGGAGGGGAAGCGTCGTCATCACCATGGCTGCCGTGGCTAAGGGAAACGGCTCCATGTCACAGAGCGTCTACGTTCAGAACCCCATTTCCAGAAAGATATTCATCGCCACGGTAACGGGAAAGGATGAGGTGAGTGTTGGAGGTGCGAGATGAGAAGCGTCACGATAATGATTCTCATGGTTCTTCTTCTGCCGAGCTGCGTAAAGCGTATTTCCTACTACAACAGGAAGGAGAGGAAACTCGACGAGATCGAGGTTGAAACCAACGAGGAGAATCTCAGCGAGGGAAGTCTCTGGAGCGAGCGGGCTTCAAACACCTCGATGTTCTCGGAGAAGAAGGCACACAAGATAAACGACATCATTCTCGTCACCATCGACGAGTCGGACAAGGCCCAGAAGAAGGCCGACACAAAGCTCGGAAGAAGCAGCGAGGCAAGCTTTGGCCTGACAAACGGTTTCGGGCTCTGGGAGCAGTTCGTTGCGAAGCACAAGGATATGAACGCTTCGAGTCTGGTCGCTACCTCTTCCAAGAACGATTTCGAGGGAGCCGGCGACACTTCGAGGGCGGAAACCATCGACGCAACCATAACGGTCGTGGTCAAGAGGGTTTTCAGGAGCGGAAACCTCTTCATCGAGGGTGAGAAGGTGACTCTGGTCAACGGTGAGGAGCAGCATCTCTACCTTTCGGGAATCATAAGGCCCGAGGACATAAGTAACGACAATCGCGTGCGAAGCGATCGCATCGCCGAGCTTCAGGTCGAGTTTGCGGGAAGGGGAACGGTTTCGGACAAGCAGAGTCCGGGTTTCCTTTCGAGAGCCCTCGACTGGATATGGCCCTTTTAGGAGGAGTTTATGAGACGGATTCTTTTACTGCTTATTCTCATCCCAGTAACCCTCTTCGGGGGAACACGGCTCAAAAACCTTGTGGACATCAAGGGCGTTCGTAGTCAGCAGCTTGTGGGCTACGGAATTGTCGTGGGTCTTGCGGGAACGGGTGACGGGCAGGGTGCTCTCTTCACCATCCAGTCCATATCCAACATGCTCAGCCAGATGGGCGTCAAGGTTAATCCTGCGAGGCTCAAGGTGAAAAATGCCGCCGCGGTCATGGTTACTGCATCGCTTCCTCCGTTTGCCGAGGCGGGCGCCAAGGTTGATATAAACGTCAGCTCCCTTGGAGACGCCAAGAGTCTGAGCGGCGGAACTCTCCTCATGACTCCTCTCAAGGGTCCCGACGGAAGGGTTTACGTTGTCGGCCAGGGTGAGATCAGTGTCGGCGGATACGGTGCGGGCGGAAAGACGAAGAACCATCTGACTACGGGTCGAGTTCCCGAGGGCGGAATTGTGGAGCGCAGTCTCTCGACTCCCTTCGTCAAGAACGGAACGATAACGCTTATGCTCAAAAAGGCTGATTTCACGACGGCTTTCAAGGTTACCGATTCCATAAACCGCTACTTTGCAAAGAAGCTTGCCACATCCCTGGACGGAAGGGAGATCCGTGTGGGCATGATGGAGGGTTTCGACCCCATAAAGATGGTCGCCTTCCTGGAACAGATTCAGGTCACTCCGGACAGGCGTGCGGTCATCGTTCTCAACGAGCGGACGGGAACCGTGGTCATGGGCGGCGACATCGTCGTGAGGGAGACGGCCATCTCTCACGGAAACCTCACTATCACGGTTAAAAGTGATCCCTACGTTTCACAGCCCGGTCCGTTCAGCGGCGGAAAGACTGTGACGGGTGAGCGGCAGACTACCGAGATAGAGGAGGAGAAACGGCGTCTCACCATGATGAAGGGCGGAAAGATAAGCGACCTTGTGGAGGGGCTCAACTCTCTGGGTGTGACTCCGAGGGATCTTATCGGAATTATCCAGGCGCTCAAGAAGGCGGGCGCCATAGATGCGGAAATCGAGGTGATGTGATGAGAATTTCAGCTCCCGGAACGATCCGGCAGCCCGCGGATCTCCAGAGGCAGAAGAAGCTTCAGGAGGCGGCCGAGGGTTTCGAGGCGATCTTCATCGAAAAGCTATTGAAGGAGGCGATGCCGGAGGAGAACGACGGAGACAGGCTTCTTTTTGGAGAGAGCAGGGCGATGGATCTCTACAAGTCGATGCACAGGACGGCTATGGCCGAGGAGATGGCTGCGGCCGGAGGAATGGGCCTCGCCCGCTCGATTGTGGATCAGTACAGGGATCTTTCGAGGAGTGAAGTGATGAATACGAAGGTTGTGGATGGAAATTTTCGCATCAGTTCGCCCTTCGGTTTCAGAAGCGATCCGTTTACCGGAACAAAGCGATTTCACTACGGAATAGACCTGGCGGCGCCCGAGGGCTCGGGGGTCAGATCACCCGTCGAGGGAGAAATTATTTTCGCCGGGGAGCAGAACGGGTACGGTAATTGCATTAAAGTACGTGGCGAAGATGAAAAGGTTTATCTTTTCGCTCATTTAAGAGATGTGAATGTGAGGGAAGGCCAGACGGTGGAAGCCGGCGCATCCCTCGGAACTGTGGGCTCGACCGGGCGCTCCACGGGTCCCCACCTCCACTTCGAGGTGAGGGACGGAGAGGGCAAGGCGGTCGATCCGGGTAAGTTGTACAGGTTTCAGTGACGGAGGCTGTCATGAAGGTGGACAAGGGCGTAGTAAACGAACTGCTTGTAAGAAATACGAAGCAGTCGAGGGCTGAAGGTCTCGGAGAGACAGAAGAGAAGAAAAAGATTAACGGACGAACCGTGGACGGTTCGAAAGTTCTTTCGATCTCAAAGGAGGCGGAGCTTCTTGACCATCTGAAGAAGCTGAAGGATGAATTGGACGAACTCGACATGAATCGTGTTGAGTTTTACCGCAACCTCGTCGGAAAGGGTGAGTACAGGGTGGACAGGAACGCCCTGGCGGAAAGGCTCGTACAGGTGATCGAGGGAGGTGATCTGTGATGCGCAACATACCCGAACGGATTGTTGAGATACTTCTCGAGGAGAGGGGGGAGCTGAGACTGCTTCGCAGACTCTTTATCGAGGAGTCGGAGGCTCTGGTGGCCTGCGATATGGAGAAGCTTCTCTCCATCAACAGCGAGAAGGTGAAACGTATCGAGAGCACGAAGGTGTGCCACGAAAAGAAAAGGGTGCTTCTGGAGGGGATCTCAAGCGAGATGTTCGGCAAAAGCGTCAAGATCGACATGGCATTCATACTCCAGATGATGAGAAACGATAAGAGAAGATCGATGATAGAGGAGATTCTTGATGAAATGGAATCCCTTGCAAGCGAGACTCGTGAGATAGGAAGGGAAAACCAGAGGCTCATAGATCACGCCCTCAGGACCATAGACGGAACGGTCAGGAGCGTTACGGGAGTCGTCAAGAAGGTTACCGGATACGGAAAAGAGGGCCGGGAGAAAATGGGTGTCCGGAGGGGCGCCATACTGGCCGGGAGGGTGTGATGGTTGGACTCTGGACCGTCCTCAATACAGGAAAAAGCGGGCTCGCCACATCCCAGTACGCCATAAAGACGGTGAGTCACAACATCGCCAACGTCAATACTCCGGGCTACTCCAGGCAGCGGGCAATACTCGAGGCCAGGGATCCCATGATGAGAAGACCGGGACAGATCGGGCAGGGTGTCGATGTTTTGACTGTGGATCGACTGGATAGCCGCTACATACATCGTCAAATGGTTGACAATCAGGCGGAACTGGGTTTCAACGAGCGCAGCTACAAGGCGCTCAAGAGCGCCGAGGCCATCTTTTCCGATTCCACACAGGCGGATATCCAGAGTGCGATGGTGAATTTTTTCGACGGATTCAAGCTCCTTTCGGAGAGACCGGACGATCTTGCCCTTCGTGAAAACATGAGAAGGAGGGCCGTAAGTCTTACCGACCGTTTCCACAGGGTCAAGGGTGACCTGGAGGATCTTCAGAGCGAAATGAATCCGGAGATAGACGGGATGGTCAAGAAGGTGAACATTCTGAGTCAGGAGATTGCCGATCTCAACAGGGAGATCGCCATTCAGGAGTTCAAGGGAGATCAGGCGAACGATCTGAGAGACCGTCAGGAGCAGAAGGTGCGGGAGCTCTCCAAAATTGTCGAGGTCAAGACATACACCGACAACAGGGGTTTTCTCAACGTTGCGATAGATCACGGAGAACCGCTTGTTTCGGGGAAGAAGGCGTACAGGCTGGCCGTATCGGACGACGCTCTGACCCGCATCAGGGTGGAGAGGGCGGACGGAACCTTCGTCGACGTAACGGATGAGCTCGGGAAGGGTGAACTGGCGGGTATCATTGAAGTCAGGGATACCGTCATCGAAGGATACAAGGACAGGGTAGATTCCCTGGCCACAACCATGGCCACTGAGGTGAACAGGATTCACAACAACGCCACAAATCCGGACGGCTCATACACGCTGGTTCACGATCCCGCTTCACCGGCGCCCCCGGACGATGCCGCACAGGTGCTCGGCGGAGGTGACTTTTTCGACACACTTATTGTTGGTGATCCCATAGACGCCTCGACGATTACCGTTCATATGGATATTTTGAATGATCCGATGCGAATTGCGGTTTCGCAGAGCCAGAACTACCACAGTGCACAGGGTGACAACAGAAACGCCATAACGATGACGGGCCTTGCCACTGTCGAGGGATTCTTCGCGGGATCCAGCGAAACTCTCACAAGCCACTATCAGAATACGGTAGGCAACGTGGGGCACGATGTGGTGAAGAGCAAATCGAGTTTGGAGTTTTCGACCAAGGAGGCGACTCAGCTTGAGAATTTCAGGGAGACGCTTGTGGGTGTGAACATGGACGAGGAGCTGATAGACCTCAACAGGTTTAAGAAGGCCTATGAGGCATCAAGCCGCGTAATACAGACGGCGGACGACATGCTAGAAACAATTTTGAATCTGAAACGATAGGGGGAACAGATGTTCAGGGTAAGCTCTCATCAGGTTTATCTCGGCGGTCAGAGTTACATGATGGGCAACAGCACGAGGCTTAACGAGCTCCATCACAAGATCAACACCGAGAAGGAGGTCGAGAATCCCAGCGACGATCCGGTTGCAAAGCGCAGGATCATGCATGAGGACCGGCTTCTTCAGGAGACCGGCTGCTGGGAGAAGAATATCGGTGAGGCGAGAAGCCAGCTTGAGGGTGGCGAGAACGCGCTCCGGACTATTCACGAGACCCTGGACGCCGTGAAGACCCTTACGCTCCGGATGGCCAACGACACGACCGCCACCGATGACAGAAGGGATGCGCGGGATCAGGTCGTAAAGGCGATGGAGGATATTGTTGCGGCTGGAAATACGGAAATCGACGGATACCACCTTTTCGGAGGTTACCGAACGGGACGGGAGCCTTTCCTGTCCGACGGAACCTACCGTGGTGACGACGCCGAGAGGCTGCTTGAACTGAGTCCAGGACTCACCAAGCAGGTCGCATTTCCCGGGAGCCGCATTCTAACGGGCACGGTCGGAGGGGGAACCAACGTTTTTACGACCCTTACGACTCTCGCCGAGGCTCTTCTCGCGGACGACACGGAGGCCATCCAGGACAGGATCGACGAGCTCGACGCCTCCCTGGAGCAGGTGAGTGCCGTTATGAGCGAGACGGGAAGCCTCATAAAGGAGGTTGAGCTCAGCGACGCCGTGCTCAAGACAAACGAACTGCAGAGCAAGATAAGGAAATCCGCGCTCGAGGATCTGGATGTTTCCAAGGCCCTGACGGATTTCAAGAACATGAAGACAACGCTGGAGACGACTATGGCCACGACCGCAGAGGTGCTGGGGCTCAGTCTGCTCTCCTATTTGAAGTAACCTAATGCATAGACCAGGGAGGGTACTATGTTGACATTGACCAGGAAGGTTGGAGAGTCGATCTACGTCGGAAAGGACGTGATGATCGTTGTCAAAGAGATCAAGGGAAAGCAGGTTCGTATAGGGGTCGACGCCCCGATGGAGTTCCCAGTGTACAGGGGAGAGCTCTACGAGAGAATCATGGAGGAGAACCGTGTTTCGGCCGACGCGAACGTATCCATGGACGAACTTTCCGCCCTTTTCAAGAACGTACAGAAAGGAAATTTATAGGAGGCAACCATGAAGGTTAAGACAAGCCGATTCGGCGAACTTGATGTGCCGAGGGACAAGATAATACACATGCCCCTGGGAATTCTCGGGTTTCAGAACAGTTTTAACTACTTTATCCTCGATCACGCCGAGGACAGTCCCTTCAAATGGCTTCAGTCGGCCGATGAGCCCGACCTGGCATTTGTCGTTATCGATCCCTACACATTCAAGCCCGACTACAACGTCGAGCTGACTGTCGAGGATCTGGCGCCCATTCAGACAAGCAACGTTGACGACATAGTCATAGCGGTACTGGTCTCCATACACGGGGATCCGAGACTGATGACAGCCAACCTGCTTGCTCCTCTGATCGTCAACTACAAGAAGATGCTCGGAATGCAGACCGTGATGAACAACTCGAGCTACACCACACGCTGCAACATCCTGGATGAGATGCAGAAGAATCAGGATCTCATCGTCAAACAGGAATTAAAGAAAAACGATAGGCAGAAAAAAGAGCAGGAGGCTGCCATCGTCAATCGCAAGGTTGCCTCTATGTGATAAGTTTGTAATTGAGGTTCAGTTTGAGTAAAATATCAGCCTTAATTACTGTTTGATGGTGACAGATATGTTCAAGGGCCCCGTAACTAATGAAAAATTGGATGTTTTCAGGCTGTATGTCTCTGAAAACCTGAAAGGCTGGGAACGGCTTTTCGACGTCCGAAGAAAGCTTGCAGGTGAGGAGATAAGGGAAGCGATCGATCTCGTTCATCTTCTCTTGGCCTACAATCTGCCGGGGCTGCCGGGATATGTGCAGGGAGCTGATGTTCCAGGGACGGATATTCACTCCTTGAGAAAGCGCGAGCGTGTTCTTTCGAAGAACTTTCCATTTGCCCAGAGGCAGGGACTTCTCAACAGGTTCCTGACGCCGGGAAAGCTCTTTTTCAAGCTTGCGGTATTTTCGGATTACCACGACGAACCCGGATTTCTCTTTTTCATGGAGGGAAAGGAGAGTAAGGAGAGCGTGGACATCTACGAAGATAAGGTGCGTTCCATACTGGACTGGATGAGGGTGATCTTTCACAAGAGATTCGACTACGCGTTCGTCGATCTCCGTTCGGGAGAGATAGTGAGAAGCTCTTCTGAAAGACCATACCCCGGATTCAGACGGGATACCTTTACATTCCTTCTCATGAATCACTTCATTCCTCTGGGGCTTCCCTACCTCTTCTTCCGCTACGAGGGTTACCGATTCAGCACGATCGGAAACGCCTGGCAGGAGAAGATAAAGAGATTCGCCTTTGACGGATGTTTTTTCTACACGGATATCTACGCATTTTTGAAAACTCCGGATCACGATGCCTTCACCCGTTTTCTCATGGACCACTTCATGAGGAACGAGGACGGCAGCCTGATGGAGTCTCTTCTTCATCTTTTCATTTTGACAAGGGAGGCTTCCGAGCCGGGAAGTTTCTACAGGAGAATGGACGAAAGCATTCTTACTCCGGAGCTTTTCTACTCTCCGCTGATTCCGGCCTACCTGATGCTCCGGGAGGAGATCGAGGGAGAGCTTTTGGATGTCGTTGACAGATGTTTCTACCTCACAATGCGGGAGGAGAGGCTTTCGGCAACCGTGGGAATGGACAGAATCGTCTCTCTGGAGAAGCTCTCCCATCTTGAACCCCTTCTGGAGGAACCGTTTTTCTATACTCTCGAAGAGTACAGGAAATCCCTTTCCCAGGAGAGCCGCCTCAAGAGGGTGATGACGGAGCTGATCGGCGCGCTGCGTGAAACACGCGATCCGTTTCTCTACCGTTTCTCCCGCAGGGAGGAGGAGCGTTTCAATCTTGAAAATAGCTATCTGGAACGGCTTTTTCACCCCGTCAGGTTTTCATCCTTCGAGTACGAAACCGTAATCGTCACCAGACGTGAGGGCGTTGAAAGGGAGTGGGAGCTGGCCCTGTCGGACGAAAGACGCGGGAAAACGGAAACGGTATACCGCTGCGACAGCATAGAGGAGACGTTTCTCTTCGCCGTAGTCAACGGGATCGACTGGAAAAAGGGTGTCAAATTCGTCACGGCGCCGGGAAGGGTGACGTCGAGGGCCAGCAAACTGTGGAACAATATCGAGAGCTGGTACAACTCGGATGAAACCGTCTTCATCGGAATGAACTACACAGAGGAGCGCAAGGAGAGGGGTAACTACTACTTCATCAGCTCCATGGAGGATATTCTCAACGTGGGCGAGGATGAGGAGTCGTTCATAACCGAGATGAGCCTCTTCGTTAAGAGTCGGGATCTGAATCAGATACAGACATTCAACTTCAGGGAGCAGGCCAAGGTTTCCCCGCTTCTTTCTATGCTTGCGGAGCAGATGCCGCTTTCTGAGGACGGTTACAGGATCTCCATGTGCTACGACCCCTACTACCGTCCGGTTCTCAACAGAATCGAAGGGCTTCTTCGGATGAAGATCGAGCTTCCCTTCATCATAAGGGAGAACGGAAGGTTCAACCTGATTCTTCAGGGCGAGTATGCGGAGTATGACAACTTTACCGATCTTCTGGACGCGACAAGGGACAGGGGGGTGACCCGTTACACCGTCGACAACGTAGGGGAGGGAATGGAGCCCTACAGGCACATGACTCAGCAAAGAAAGGAGCAGCGTACCCAGATTTTTTACATGGGTCCTGAAATTCGTGAGATAGCCGTTTTTTTCGCAGGATCCTACGCCGGCGGATATCGGCTGGGCAGGAGAAACTTCAGGCCGTTCATGGTGAGCCTTTTCACATTCCTCAACTCCCTTTCGGTTCTTGTCAAAAAGGATATCGATTTTGAGATGGTTTCGTACGATACGACGAGGGAAAACTACTTTCTGGATGTGAAGTCGAGCATCGAGTTCGAATCGCTCCAGAACAAGAAATCGATTCTGGGAATGTCGGTAAATGAGGAGAAGGCTATAACTCTCCACTACAGGGATAAATCCTACAGTGCGGAGAGTGTGGATATTTTGATCGACAGGTTTGTCAATGAAAATCCCAGGTCCGACTGTCTCATAGGTTACTGCAGGAACTTCAAGGTCGAATCGATAAATCCATTCACCATGCTCAGGATGAAACTGATACTTGAAAACCGTATGTTCGAGAGAAAAGAGGAGATGGAAAAGAGATGAAAAGGATAGCTCTCATACTTGTTCTTGCGGCACTCTCCCTCTATGGAGCGCAGGCCAAAAAGGACTCTTCCAAATCGCTCTACGAACTCTATCTCCAGTCTCAGAAAAAGGACGGGGAGAAGGATTCAAAAGATGAAAAAAAGGATGATCCGGATAAAAAGGATGAGAGTGACGGTAAAGATGAGAAGGTAAAAAAAGCGGATAAAAAAGATTCTAAAAAAGAAGGTGAAAAAGATAGAAAAGTTGATGACGGCAAAAATAAGGTAAAAAAAGAGGCAGGGACTGAGAAGAAAAAGCCTGCGGAAAAAGCCGGAAAGAAGGGCGAAGAGACAAGGCCTGCAGAAAAAAGTAGCGGAAAAACTCAGGAGGAAAAGGAACCCCAAAGGGCGGCTGCAGAGAAAAACGGAGCTGTTTCGCAGCCGGTTGAGAAAGCTCCGGAAGAGAAGAAGCCGCAGCCTGAGGAAACCGTTCCCTCGGTATACTACACCTACACTCTTACTCCCTCCTCGTGCACCCCTCTGTTCCGCGGCGATTCGGTACGGGTCGTACCGGTGACGGACGTTTTCTTCAAGCTCAACGAGCGAAGAGGCGTATGGGTGCCGGTCGGTGAGGCAATGGGAATCAGAAACGGAATGCAGATGACGGTATGTCGTGATGTGGGGAATTCTCACCTCTATCCGGTTTCCGTCGTTGAGGTTGAGTATGTGTGGGATGACGGGCTCTACGCGAGACCTCTCAGAAAGTTCAATCCCGACATGAATCCCGGCAGCGGAATTCGTATGGGAGATTTTGTTGTTTTTAACGAGAAGGTTACCGCTGTCTCACTTGTGGAGAAGAAGAAGGTGAAAAGAAAACCTGCCCCCAGGAAGAAGGGCGCTCCTGCAATGATCTGTGTTCCTGCAGAAGATACGATGCCTGAGGAGAAGGGTTACGACAGAAGGCTCTATCCCGAATTCAAGGAGGATCAGCTCAGATACAGGGAAGATGAGGTTTTCAGGAAGGCTGGAAAAAAGAAGGGAGATATGAAGGGAGAGAAGGATGCCAAATAGAATCAGCGGTGTAATTTCAGGGATGGATACGGACGCTCTTGTAAAGGCTTCGCTGGATATCCAGAGAAAGCCCATGAACAAGATCAACGACAAGATGACCGCCCAGAACAGGAAAAAGGAGGTGCTTGAGGAGCAGATGAAGAGTCTGCAGAAGCTCAAGGACACCACGCTCAAGCTGAAGCTGGAATCCACATTTCTCGACAAGAGTCTTAAAACTTCAAACGACAGCGTAGTGACCGGTACGGCATCTATGACCGCCGTCAAGGGCAGCTACTCCGTAAGGGTCAACAACCTGGCCGTTCCCGCACGTTCAGGAAGTATCTACACGCGTGCGACGGTTCTGAAAACTCCTCCCAACACCGTAGGAATAACAGGCGTAAACGGAAGACCCGAGACAAGTTTCGAAGGAAAGATCGATCTGGAGGTCTCCTCCACAGGCGCCGGAGCTTCAGCCCGTTACATTGCAGAAGCCACCTACATCAGGGAGGGAGGCGGACAGATAGGAAAGTTCACCGGCGCAGTTGCGGAGAGCGCGGCAACTTCGGGGACAATGGCCGGATCCATAGTGACCGATCCCGCTGCCGCCCCGGCAGCTCCCGACGGTACAAACGATCTCAACCTGACGGTCAACGGCTACACATTCGACGTAAATCTTGATTTCGCTCTCAAGGGTGAAACAAAGGTGAAGGATGTGGCGGCAGATCTTGAAAAGAAGATCAACGACTACCTGAACACCCAGGAGGGAACGACGGATCTCACATACGTCATGGTAAAATCAGAGGATCTGGACGGTACGGGAAACGAGAGACTCGCCTTCTACAACCTCAACTCCAACGATTCGACCGATATAAAATTCAACAGCGGAGGAGCCATGACTCCGCTCGGACTTTCATCCGCCCAGTTCTCATCTGTGACCGAAATTACGGATCGGTGGATATCCGAAACAGGCTACGACGATCTGAGAAACCGGTTAAACGATTCGAAAACGGGAATGCTTCCAGGATTTACGGTTGTTCCGGCTACCGGAGAGATGCTGACAGACGGTTCCGCCACTCTCAGGATCAACTCCCAGCTCAGGACGACGGATAGGATCTATCCCGAAATCGAAGGCGGAGACGACGTTGTCAAGGACGGAACCCTGGATCTTCTGGAGCCGGTAAAGGATATCGAGTTCAACAACGGAACCCTTGTCTACGCATCCGACAAGAGCGGAACTTTCACGGTAAACGGCAAGAAGATCACCGTTCCGGACATGACGACCGCAACCGTAAGCGATATCATCGCGATGATAAACAGCTCGGGTGCCGGAGTAACGGCAAGTTACGACAAGACAAACGACCGGTTCATGCTGACCGCCAACGAAAACTACACCGGAAGCGAAATTTCGCTTGGGGACGCCGGAGACACCACGAACTTCCTCCGGATGGCCAAGCTCTCCCTGTCCCACGGCGGATCTCTCCATCCCGGCACCATGACTGCGACAATCGATCCGGAGAGTTTCATCTCTGACGCATCCTTTTCCGAAACTGTGGTTACGGGTACGTTCACCATCAACGGAGTGACACTCTACGTGGATCCTTCAAAGGACTCACTCAACTCTCTGATTACGAAGATAAACGATTCAAACGCCGGAGTTGTGGCAAGTTACGACATAAACAGCGACAAGTTCATACTCAAGGCTGATCCTCTCTCGGTGGATACGAACGCCGACAAGATAGAGGTGGGTGGAGTTTACGACACATCCAACATTCTCCAGGCGCTGAACGTTTCCTACGGAACCAGCAGCGTCATCGGACAGGCCCAGGCAGGAAATCGAGGCGTGGACAAGGTTGTTTTCAGCAGGGGCTCTGCCGGAGAGACAACGGTTACAGTTCCGGCAACGACACAGGGCGGAGCCTACACCGCAACGCCTCTTGAAATGAAGTGGGTCGACGGATTTCCCACGGGAACCACCTTTACCATCGAAACAGATACGGGCGGAGCCGCAAATTCATACACCTGGACCTACACCGGTGCCGATACGCTCAAAACCGACGAGGATTTCGTAGCGGCGTGGAACGATGCATCATACTGGAGCGGCTCAACTGTCGAGGTTCCGGCTGTTCTCCAGGGAGAGAACCGGATATCCCTTTTCAACGCAACGCAGGGAATAGATTTCAGAATAACCGAAGGTGCCGCAGGAGACGGATCGGAAATGGGCCTCGGAGGAGCGACGATGACCGAATCCAACGGAGTGGGCGCCGATGCCACAGCGGAGTACAACGCTCTCAACTTCACCAGGGCCCTGCTTGCCGATTCCACCGTAGCCCAGAATGCGACCATAACAACCGACGGCTCCGGAAAAATCAACATGACATCCATAGCTTCGGGAACAGCAGGACTCTTTATCGTAACAGACGAACCGACACAGGCGGCCAACACTGTGCAGGACTATTTCGGGGACCTTGCCGTGAAATCGAGCCTCGAAAGCGACACCGGAAGTCTGGGAACCGACGCGGAACTGGTCGTTGACGGTGTTTTCTACACGAGAACATCCAACAAGGTGGACGACGTGATCGGCGGTGTGGAGCTCAACCTCATGTCCACAAGCGACTCGATGGCCACCATCACAGTCGATACCGACACCGACACCGTACTTGACGCGGTCACCGATTTCATCTTCGAATACAACAGGATTCTCGAGGAGCTCAACCCGCCGGCCGTTACGAAAGAGAACCGGAAGTATCTCACCCCCCTGTCCGAAGAGAAGCTTGACAGCATGAAAACCATGACGGAAGTTGAAGCCTACGAGGAGAAGTACAAGCTCTACTCAAAGCAGAAGATGATCCGCAACGAAAACAGCCTGAGGAACCTTCACAGTTTTCTACGTCAGACAGTGAATACCCCCATGGTTAACGGGGACCCCGAATTCGACACGTTGATGGATATCAAGATAGAGGCTGGAAGCGTCGGCGGCTTCGAAGACAAGAAAAAGGGGTATCTCATAAAAAAATACGATCCCAAAACAGAGACCGAGGAGGAGTACAAGGAATCGATAAAGGAAGAATTGAAACGAAACTACGAATTCATGAACAACCTCAGGGATAATCCCGAAAAGGTGTTTGATTTCTTTGCGAAAAACTCCGAAGTCGAATCGGAAAAGGGACTCGCCAGAAGGATCGAAACCCAGATAAACAACCTGATAACGACCGGCGGAGCTCTGAAAGAACAAACAAAAACCAACGGATATATAGACAGACAGCTGAGATCTCTGTATGATCAGTACGAGCAGTACGAAAAACGTATCAAACTACGTGAGGAGACTTTGTACAAGCAGTTCACCGCAATGGAAGAGCAGATGGCTCGACTCCAGGAGCAGAGCAACCAGGTTGCCCAGAAGCTGGGCATCGGCTAACAGGGATTTGACGGAGGGTTTTAATGGCCGGCAGAGATTTTGAGACCGAATATCTCAAACGCGAAATAGAAGGAAAATCAAACATTGAAATTGTGGTAATGCTCTACGAAGCCGGAATCAAGTTCATGAACCGCGCTATAAATTACATACAGGAAAAGAACATAGAGAAAACCCACTACAACATAACAAAGGCCCAGAACATTGTGAACGAACTGAGCAACATGCTCGATATGAATCAAGGCGGGGAGATATCGAAAAACCTCTTCAACCTCTACGGGTTCATTCAGGAGAGGCTGATGACGGGAAATATCAAAAAGGATCCCGCAATGATAAAGGAAGCCATAGAGATCTTTTCCAGCCTCAAGGAAGCGTGGGTCGAAATAGCCAGACAGGCAAAAGAGGGTACAGTCGGCAAGGAGGCACCCGCCGAGAAAGCCGCCCCGGAACCCCAAAAAGCCCCTCCGAGAAGAAACCTATTCAAAAACGTCACGGCCGAAAAGAAGGACAAACCCTACAAACCCTTCAGTATCAAAGGATAACCTCTATCCCGGTCACCGATATCCCAATCGCCCGAACAGACTTCATGGAATTGGGTTCGGGCGGATGCAGCGAAACGGCTTTTTGCAGGTCAACGATATCCTGTTGGCGAGTGCACGATGCTTTTCTGTTGATTTTGTGTAACATTTTCAATAAAGCTGTTATCTGTGAAACTAAATGGTTCTTGGATATCGATAAATTTCTTTATCTTTAAGATTAGTAATATGTTTCTGAAATTAATTATACTGTTACGTATAAAAGTTGAATCAGTTATGAAAAATAGTTGCTTTTCGAGTAAAAATTAGTTAGAAACATTCGTTAGCTAATTAAGCGTTGATTAATCGTATTTTTTTTGGAGAAAACAATGAAAAAACTGCTTTTTGTTTCAATTATTGCTCTTTTGTCAGTTCTTGCGATCTCATGTGAAGAAGAAGAAGAAAAGGATGAAAACTATTCGATGCAGGCTGGTTACGACATGTATCTCGGTAACGAGTGTGATGTAAACGTACAGTGCTACGACGATGCCGGTAAAACTGTTATTAAAGTAAGAGATGGACTTGACTACTTCGGTTCACAGCAGTGTGTTGAGACAACCAAAGCCAAAAAGGATATCGCTGCCTATTTTGGTGCAGATAACCAGAATTATGAGTTCGATAAGGTTAAGTTTGATGCCGCTCTTAAGTGTCTTGCAGACATCGAGTGTGCTGAAAAGCTTAAGGAAAGCCAGATGAATACTAAGCTGAATGATTGTTTGGCAAAGGCTCTTCTTGCAAGAGTTGCAAAGAGTGAATAGTAGTAACTCTCTTTAGTTGCTCCAGGGGAGGTCGGGATTTCGGTCCGAATCTCCCCTGACTTTTTATTTGGGTTCTCCGACGGGAATCCTTCAGTCGAAAACCGCATCAGACGCTGATTTTGCTGGAAATTTGTATTAGTTGATAAATCGTGTTTGTCAGTTTCCAAAGAACGCTTTCGCCACTTCGTCGGTGATCGCTGCGGGTCTTCCTGTTTCGATATCTACAAATACCCACTGTGTCTCTCCCTTTGCGAGGAGTGTGCCGTCTTCGGATCTTATGATTTCGTAGATTCTGGTGGATTTAATTCTTTTCATGTCCTGAACCCATGTTTTTACGGTGATTTCTTCACCTTCGTATGTGGGTTTGTAGTAGTCGATGTGGTTGGATCTTGCGAACCAGGCTCTCCCGATTCTTTTGTACGCTTCGTGGTTCCATCCCACACTTTCGGTGTGGAGGATGGCGGCTCTCTCCATCCACTTCATGTACTCGATGTTGTTGACGTGGCCGTTTTCGTCTATCGACTCTCTGCCGACGGTCAGTGAATATTCAAATGTTTGAGTCATTCTAAGATTTCCTCCGCGCAGAATGCGCTGTTCATCTGTCATGAAAATGTTTTAAAGTTGTCTTGGAAGGCAAAAAGATCATTTTTTGACACCCCACACAACAAATGCCTGTCCCCAAACTTCGCTGCACATCCATGGGTACTCCATAACTCTGGACCGGAGGTTCAGAAAGGAGTTCTGAAGCGTCACAACTGTCCGCTCCAGCTTTTCCGGAAGGGGAGTGAATGGGTAAATTTCGGAGTAGCTTACCGAGGGTATGGGAAACGTTCCGAAACTTCCGCTCTCTTTCCACCCAAGTTTCTTCATAATCTTCATGTAGTGGTCGCTTGTGAAATCGCTTCTGTAGAGCAGTTCTCTGTCGTTCTTGAAGATGTCGACTTTTGGGTCAAAAAACTTCTTGAATTTTGAGAGCAGGATATTTGCCGGTTTGACAAGGGTCTGGACGTTCATTTTTCTTTCGGGTACTACGTAGCCGATGAAGATTCCCTCCTTTTTCAGTATCCTGTGCTGCTCTTCGATTATCTGTTCTACATCCTCGAAATGTTCGAGAAGTCCTATGGAGAATACGCAGTCGAAGCTCTCTTTTTCGTAGGGGAGCTGGTGGACGTCGCCGAATTGGAATTCTCCCTTCATGCCGAGCGATTCAAAATTGTCGCGGGCTACCGAGAGGGCGTTTTCGGATATGTCAAGAAGATGGCAATCCCACCCGGCATCCGCAAAGTAGAGGCTCATGTTGCCCCGGCCGCATCCGGTTTCGAGACACACTCCTTTTTTACCCTTGAGAAGCATCCTGTTGAAAAGATCCCAGTGGCTGCTGAAGGCCAGCTGCATCTGGGTTTTTGGTTCATTAAGGGTGAAGTAGTTGTGTTTTGCCTCCTTCCTGCCGCTCCAGGAGAGATCGAAGTACTCTTTTGATCCCTTTCGGTTGTCAGACATTCTGCACCTCATGAAAGGTTTTCTGCAGATTAAGTGAGGGTATGGATGCGAGGATGTCGGAGATTTTGACACCTGCGGTTCCGTCTCCGAAAAGGGGATCCGATTCGTACGGACCGTGCTCAATCTGATATTTTACCATTTTAAATATCTCTTCCCTGTCGTAACCGGCATCCGTCACGTTATTCCCTCTGCTTCTGAAACTCTGTCTCGTGCCTATGTTGACTGCAGGAACACCGAGAAAAGCACCTTCCCGAAGTGCGCTGGAACTGTTGCCCAGAAGGCATGCGCAGTTTTTGATCAGTCTCGCATAATCTTCCGTCGGCAGATTTTTGACATATTGAAAGGGGAGTTCGGATGAGTGATTTTCCCTGAACACACGTATGCCCTTGGAGACGCTGTCCGATCCTGCGTCGATGTTGGGCCAGAGAACTACGGTCTGCATTCCTGTTTTCGCTACGGCTTCGAGGGATTCGGTTATCTGCTTTCTCGCGGATTCGAACTCGGTTGTGACGGGATGCTGTATCAGCACAAGGTACGGTTTGCCTGTGTCAAGAATCCGACCTGTTCCCCCTGCTTTTTTAAAAAAATCGTTCGGAAGGGCGAGCTCGATATCTCTTATCGTATCGATGGCCGGACAGCCGGTGTTGAAAACCAGATCGGGGTTCTCTCCCATTTTAACTATTCTTCTACATGCGTCCTCGGTTGCCGGAAAGTGTATGTGTGCCATTTTTGTGATGGCATGGCGTACGGATTCGTCAATTGATCCGGTGAGTTCTCCGCCCTGTGTGTGGGCGAGAGGAATGTTCATGTATGTTGCGGCAACCGCCGTCGCCATGGTTTCGAACCTGTCCGCATGGGTCAGAACAATGTGGGGACGAAGTATGTTGAATATGGTGGGGAGTTCCATCAGTCCTATTCCGGTCGACTTTGCCATGGTGAGGGGAGAGCTGCCCTCGAGCATGAAGTGCACCTCGGCGTCGATGGAGAAACCGTCCGACTCGATCAGCTCCTTGACGTTTCCGAATTTTTCAAGGAGAGCACTGGCTCCTACGATGATCGAAAGTTCAATTCTTTCATCCTGCTGCATTGCAAGGAGAAGAGATTTCATTCTTCCGTAGTTGGCGCGGCTCGCAATAACGGCACATATTTTTCTCTTTTCGGGGAAGTTTACGATCCTCATCAGCGGTTGTCTCCCCAGCGGCCCACGAATCTTTCCCTGACCGCCAGCTCATCGTCGAAGGGATTAACCCTCTCTTCCGAAAAGGCTTTTGACACGGTGTCACGAAACCGACACAGCTCTCTCAACTCCTCGGGAACTATGGATATCGCGTGATCCTTTCCTGGAAGATTCCGGTCCAGGGTGAAGTGTTTCTCCACAAATGCTGCTCCTCTTGCGACCGCCATCCTTGCACCGTCGATTCCCATGGAGTGGTCGCTGAGTCCCACACTGGGTGTGAAACGTTTGAGCCAATCCATTCTTCCCATGTTCAGTTTTTCTATGGGCGTTGGGTATATCGATACGCAGTGAAGAAAGGAGAAATCACCTGCCTTGAGTATTTCACAAGCCATTTCAACTTCCTGCGGTTTCGCCATCCCCGTAGAGACAATAGGGTGTTCGAACTTTTCACGGATCTCCAGAAGCATGGAAAAGCTCATGATATCGGTGCTCGCGACCTTAATGTATTTAAGCCCGAGGGAGGCGAGGAAGGGAATTCTGGCACGATCGAAGCACGTTGTCAGGAAAGTTACGTTGTTCTTACGGCACTCCTCGATAAGTTCGACGTGATCCCTGTCCGAAAGCTCGGTTTTTGTGTACCAGTCGTGATCCGGCCAGTCCGGACGGAGTGTCTTCTCCTGCCATGACTGAAATTTGACAAAATCGGCTCCAGCCTCGGCGCAGGTGCGAATCATCTCTTTCGCAACGCTCAAATCACCCATATGATTGGAGGAAATCTCCGCAATAATCGATGTGTACATCTCAAATACTCCTGAAAAAAGTCGGCACAAACGGCTCCATCGCTAAAGTCCCGTTCAAATCAAAAATCGGAGAGGTTAACAGAAAATTGTTTTCAATCTCCAGCAGTACCGAGATGTATCGCCTTGAATTTAAAACGATTTTATGCCGATCATACCGATTTTACAACGAATGATGACCTAATCAACCAAACTATATTACAGGGATTTAAGTAAAAGGCAAAAAAAGGGAAGGGCAGCGGCCTCCAAACTGGAGGAGATTGGAGATTGCTGCCCATGTTAACCATTATCAACAACGCATCCCCATAGTTGCAAGCAGCGTGCCAAATATAGAAAAATATGGGTCCGTAAAAGTAAAAAAAAATCAAAAAATGCTAACTATACGATTTTGTTCGGCATTGAGTTTTCTGGTTTCGGGGTCAGGACTTAATTTTAAATACTTTTCAATGATCCCGGAAATTGAAAGTATAAGGAAGAGAGGTTCGATAGTGATATTTTCGACAGCCTTGAGATAATCAAATGGATTTTTTGACGTGATCGCTGGTCGACCGAGATGGTTTCGCCGTCCCTGTTTTCTAACATAGGATGACTTTGCGTGGGAGTCATGAGAATCCAACTCGACTCTCTAATCCGAAATCGTTTAAAATAGTTGGGTATCCGAAAGAAAAGGGCTGTCCGTTGAAGGACAGCCCTTGTAATTTGTCAGGTACTTCGGTTTTTTCAGTATGCGGTGCTTATGGTGAAAGGCAATGATGCTTTCCACTGGGGTGTTCCGGTGTTGTAGATCTCGAGTGTGTAGGATCCGTTCGGAATAGCGTGACCGTTTTCGTCGGTAAATTCGATGTAGTCACCGAATGTGGCAGTCTGACCGCTTTCGAACTGGATTATCGGAGCGTTGGCTGTACACATCCTTCCGTCAAGGTATCTTTTTACAACTTCGCCATCTGCGTTCTTGATTGCCATGTCGAAAAGACATCCGCTTGTGTAGTGGACATTGAGTGTGTTTCCGCTCATGTTTTCAATCTGAAGTTGGAAGTAACCTTTGGGCGCAGGACGATCCTCCATTCCAGGTCCGGGCATCATGTTGAAGTAGTAGTTGTAACCGTCTGCGGATGCGGAAACCTTGAAGGCAGGTTCAGGTTTTTTCGGGTAGCTTACGCCGTTTACCGTACCGGAAATCATGTTTGTGAACCTCGAGCCGGCGATCATGCTGTTTTCCCAGCGGATTATACCGACTCCTTTTGCGTAGGCCTGGGTAACGATTCCCGCATCGTTGCATGGGCCGGAAAAGCCGACGATTACAACATCTTCAAATACACCTGCAGGAACGGAAACTGTCTGCCCCTTCGCGACGATTTCTGCCCTGGTTGCACACATGGAGAAGTTGCCCGTGTAGTGAGTTCCGACGGCGTCGTCAAAATCCACCAGCTTCGCGTAGTTTCCATCCTCCTGAAGAAGATAGAGCTCGTTGGAGTAGTTGCCCGTCCAGATCCACTTTTCTCCGAATCCTCCGAAATTGCTGTGTTTTTTCCAGTTGGAACCGTAGGTTTCGATTACGTTGTCGGTTACTACGTTGCCTGTGGCGATTTCACTTTTGTAGTCGAAATTGTCGTCACCCCTGTTGGGATAGTAGTCGTTGGCTGCCAGTGAAACCGCTGCAAAAATAATTGAGAGAAGAACTAATGCTTTCCTTTTCATTTTGACCTCCTTTAGAAAAGAAAAAGTAAAACTAAATGACCTCTGACCAGTTCCTTCGGGGAAATGGTTGTTAGATCAATGAAAAATAATTAAAAGCGCTCTAAATGCAACAGAATGATTTTAAATGATGTTTGAATATATCGCAAAAATATTTCAACAATAAAATTAAAAAAACTATAACATGTTGAAAAATATGATGAAAAAATTCATTAATTAGAATTGAGATTTGCGGGGTTTGCTCCGTTGACGTTGCCGGGCTTTTAATCGTAAGGGTGTTTAATACCTTTTGAATAGTAATACACAATGCTGTAGTAGTAAGCGGAGTGTTTGTCTGAGGTTGTATTGAGCTGTCGCGGCAATTGTTCGCTGGTTTTCTCTTATGTGAAAATACCCGTGGCAGCTATCATTGGCCCGATCTATCTGTTATCCTATTTGGAAAATAGGATCGGAGGATCGGAATGAATCAATTTCGAAAGGTTCTTGCAGTAGTTGAGATCGGCCGCAAGGGGTACTCTCCTCTCTCTTGCCTGGATAACTTCTTTAAGCTTATCTCTCCTGAATCCGTGGAGTTTGCCTTTGTCCATGAAAGAGAGGATATTCCCGATGAGATCGCGAGACGGTTTCCCGTTTTGACCAGCGAGAAGAAAGAGATGAGCGAGGAGGAGATGCGTTCATATGTCGGGGCTCATCTCAACATCTCCCACCTGAGGAGCTCCTTCAGCTACTACCGCGAAAAATCAATTGATCGTCTTTTGGCCTTCATGAAAAGTGACGGAACTGATCTTCTCATCGTCGGAAAAAACAGGGAAATGACAACCCTTGGAGAGCGCCTTTTGCGAAAATCATCATGTTCCTGCATGGTTGTGCCGGAGGGTGTCACCCATGCAGGAAAGAACATTACGGTCGCCATTGATTTCTCCGAGGGCTCTCATGCTGCACTGAAAATCGCTTTTGAGCTGGCGAAAAAATCTCCACTGAGGCATCTTTCCCTGCTTCACATCTACAGTGTTCCATATGAACTCTCTCTCAACGGAATGAATTTCAACTCTTTCCGTGAAATGATTGAAGAGCATGCCACCAGCCGAATGAATGGTTTTCTCATGGACATTAATCGGGAAGTTGTTGAAGTTAAACCTCTTTTTCTCTGCAGGGAGGATGTGGAGGAGGGGATTATCGAAGCTGCCGGTGAACTTGAAAGCGATCTGCTGGTGCTGGGTGCAAGAGGAAGAAATCCGGCTCTCTCGATTCTGCTTGGCAGTAAAACGGCCAGGATTGTGGGTCGGACAAAGCTGCCTGTCCTGAGTGTAAGGTACGGGAAATAACAGTTGAAGATTCCAGCTTGCTGGAAGCTGTTTTGTGCCGGCCTGCTGACGGAAAAGATTCCCGGGTTTGAACCCGGGAATTGAAAATGGATTTACTTGATAGCGAATTGACCGATCTTCGGGTTGACCCAGCGCGCGAATTCGTTGTAATCGAGCTGGACAAGCTCCGAATGATTACCTCCGTTAAATGAGATCTGCTCGTCTTCCGCAAGCTCCTTGGAGACATAAACCCTCATGTCGTAAAGGTTACCGAAAGGCGGCATGCCTCCTACCTCACAGTCCGGAAACCTCTCCTTGAATTCATCCTCAGTTGCAAGCTGGATGTTCTCTGTGTGGAGCTCCTCCCGCATCTCTTTGAAGTCTATGTTGCAGTCTGATGGAAGTACAGCCATGGCAAGTTCCCCGTTTATCTTTACGATGACGGTTTTTGCCACCTCCCTGCCGGGGATGTGGGTTTTCTGAGCTGTTTCCATTGCCGTATAGGCGGGAATGTGCGGAATGGTCCTGTAGTTCACATGGTGGCTATCAAGAAAATTCTGCAGCTTTTTCGTAAGCATGACAACCTCCTTAACTTGTTGCCAGATAAAAAAATTTTAACATGAAAAACAATGCGTGTCAAAATCCATGCAGGATGTTTCGGTTTTTAACGTGCTTTTTGCATGTTTTTTATATGGATGATTTTCTAATGATATGAATTGACAGGGCAAATGGATGCTTTGTCCGGAGAGTGGCCGAACGGTTCGAAAAGAAAATTGAAACGAATTTTTTTTCGAACTGTTTGGTTCTCAACCAAGGGCAGAAGGTTGGTGGAGGGATGTACGCCTTTCATCAGAAAAAAATAGCCCCCATTCGGAGAGCCGTTGAAAAGCTCCCCCATCTTTGTTCGATGCTGAGGATGTTTCCTTTCTGCCGATAAATATGCCCGGAAAGCTTCCTTTTCCTCGCGATGCTGAGACGATGGGACGCTGAAAAGGTTTTACCGGAGCAGGTGATGTTTCATTTTTTACCGATAGTTATAGGTTTCTCAAAATTAAACCGTATAAAAATGGGTTTTATTACTTGACTTACGTTGTAATTGTTTTACTTTCTGTGCGGGGGATTTTTGTTTTTTAAAAATGGGAGTATTTATGAAAACCAACTTATCGATTTTAGCGATCTGTTGCATGATGATTTTCGCTTCCTGCGGAAACGACGACAGCGACAAAAAAGAAAATGTTCAAACCGATAACGACACCGTAACTGTTACCGATACCGATATCCCGGAAAACCTATGCGGAAACGGGAATGTCGACAGCGGTGAAAAGTGTGATGGTGGAACTGTAGACTGCAGTGAAATCGGGAAATACAGGAGCTCCAAAACCACATGCCTCGCTGATTGCAGCGGCTGGGATACCGAAAGCTGCGAATTAGAAAGGCTCGATTTTGAGGGACCCGACTACGAAGGAAACGTCATTCTTGTCATAAACAGCTCTGTCGACGGAAAGCAGATGGATTTCAGCGGTACACTGAAATCAAAAATTAACGTAGCTCAGAGAAGATCGGACGGGGATCGGATGACCGGCCTTAGAAGCATTCACATTCCTCTTCCGGAAGGAATAGATCCCGAGTCGCGTGTCATGCCCAGACGAGGTTCCGAGTACAAGGAAGGAGATACCAGAGTTTTCTTCATAGAAAAGCCGGGTGAAGAAGAGGGATCGAAGAAATATATGACCGATCTTCTCTATGCAGGCGAAAAGGCCCTCGTGTGGGCTGTTCAGGGCGTAGGTCTTACTGCCGAAAGGGCAAAGCAGATCGGCGAAGAGTTCGATAAAACAATTTTTCCGCTTGTTTCGGAAAACTTCCACAACCCACAACTTACGGAAGGTAAGGTAAACATCGTTTTCAACGATCTCGGGCCGCTTGCTTCGGGATTCTTTTTTCCCGGAGATCTTTTTGAGCCGTCTGCAGAAAATCCGAACACAAACCAGGCAGACATCGTATACATCACAACAAGGAACAACAATCACTTGACTCCAGGCTGTCTTTCAACGCTGACACATGAATTCCAGCACATGGTTCACTCCAAGAGAAACCGCATTGTTGAAAAAGACATGGGAATAGATGACTTTCTCTATCTCTGGATCGATGAGGGGCTCGCCATGGCGGCACAGCATCTCTACGGTGGAATTATTGAGGACAAGCTCTCCATATACAACTACAACTACAAAGGGGCCATCGGTCGCGGACACTCTCTTTTCTTCTGGGATTACTTCGATAACGACAAAGTCTTCTCCAACTATGCTTTGTCCTACCTCTTCTTTCAGTACTTGAGGATTCAGGCTGACAACGACACAACAATCTACAAAGAGATAATCGAGTGTGAAGCAAACGACAACAGCTGTGTGGAGAATGTGATTCAGGATAGGATCGACAGTGAAATGACCCTCAGCCGGTTTATGATCAACTTCAGGCTTGCACTCTTTCTCAACGATTCTGAAGGTCCCTACGGATTCGGAGGTGAACAGGGATTTGAGTTCGATAACAGCTACTTCAACGGAGCCGGAGTTAAACTTCGCGGAGGCGGTTCCGTTTTCCTTCCCGTCAACGGCACCTTCACAGAGCCGGAAGACAAGGATCCCAACATCAGGTATATCGGAATCAGAACCAGGTAGGATTTCCTGATTTTCGTTGAAAATTTCCCGGCTTTTTTCTCTCTCGTTTTATCAAAATTTCATTAGCTTTATCCAATTTATAAAATTCTGAAAAGCAAATCTTCAATAAAGATTAGCTGTTGCAGTTATTCTCTGACTGTTTAAAAAAGGGAAAGACGCTTTTTCAAAATCAATCCCGATTTTTTATGGTCCGTAACCGTCCACTCTTCCTTGATTTTAAAAGTGCCTGCTATATAATCTCATCGAAAATTCTCTCTTTGAAATACGGAGGTTCCTGTGAAGAAATTTGTTTTACTTTTTTTTATTTCGATCTCTCTTATTGCTTCGTGCGGTAGTAGCTCGGACGACAGTTCTTCAAACAGAAATGATGAGGACACAGTTGTTAAAACAGATGCCGACGGCGGCGACCAGGCAGGTTCGGATATCGATAACGATACCGTTTCCGATGCGACTGTTGATCCCGAGAGTGATGAAGATCATTCGGACGGCTCGGACACCAATTACGATGACAGCGATGAAACCGATGAGGAGAATCATGATGTCGAGCTGTCCGATGACGACACTTCCGCTGAATCGGAAAAGGATGACGATACTCCTGCGGGGGACTGTTCCTCCTTCGATTCGGATGATGCCGTAGTAAAGAACGGATCATTTGAACATTGGAACAGCAGCTCCCCGAACTCCTGGGTGGGATCAAAAACCAATGTGGGTGCAGAACTGGGAGATAACGTTTCAGAAATAAACGAATATTCCAAAAGTTCCAAAAGCTGCGCAACAAGTTGCCAGCTCGTAAACAGAGGCGACAAGCATGCACGCCTCACAACCGCAGGTCGCTCGATGAAAAGCGGTGAGTATACCTGCAGCTACTGGGTTCGTGGAAACGGTGAGATAAGAAACGGCTTTTACGACGGGGAAAGTTTTTCAAGTTATTCCGGGTACACACTCTCGGCTGGCAACGAGTGGAAAAAGATCTTATACTCATTCAAGCTTAACGCCGATGTTGAGGATTCCTTCGAACTCATATTCTCATTCAGAAATACCGGCGCGGAAAATGATGACCTTCAGATTGACGACGTTGCCTGCGAAAGAACACCGGAATTCTGCGATACTGTAACCTGTGATGAGTGGGAAACCTGCAGCAACCAGGAGAAGGCCTGCGTAGCGGTCGAGGGAAGATGTAACGACAAATCAGATTGTAACGAGTGGGAACAGTGTTCGGGAGATCACACATGCGAGCTCACAGAGGGAAGATGCAATTCAACTGCCGATTGTGATGTGGACGGAGGGTCACCTGTCTGCGATAAATCGACACACAGCTGTGTGGCGGGAGATCCATGTGCCGGAGTTGTGTGCGACAGCTGGAAAGAGTGCGATCCGAATACGGCCCTCTGCGTTCTTTCCGATGGCCGATGCGACAGAACGACAGACTGCGTCAAGTCGCTTCCCGCATGCAGGGGTGAAGATCACACATGCGTAGCTGCCGATGACCAGTCCAACGTGATTAAAAACGGCGGATTCGAACAGTGGGATATATTTACAGTTCCATATCATGGAGACGACAACAATCTTCCGATTTCGTGGTACGGACTGGATTTTGAAGGCGGCGACAACACAGCCAAGACCGAGATGAAACCGGAATTTGTCGTTCAGGAAAAAACGGTGGTTCACAGCGGATCAAGTGCACTTCAGATCAACTTTACAAAACAGCCTGCAGACAGATTCACATCCGAAGGAATGGATATTCCGGCAGGAAACTACAGCTGTCACTATTTTGTGAAGGGAAAGGGTGATCTTCGTCACCGCTGGTATTCAAAACAGGGCTGGGCGAAAGATACCGAATTCGTATCGATCGATTCTTCCGACTGGGTTGAAATCCCCTTTAAAATGAACTTCGCAACACCCGCCAGGGCATTCAGGTTCATTTTCTACGTCAGCAACACTGTTGCACCGAACCACATCATCATCGACGATCTCGTCTGTACAGCCTACTGATTTCTTAAAAGATGAATTGGTGAAGGGAATTACTTTTCCCCTTGCCTTTTCCTGGCGTCATACATTCTTTCCCTGATACCGCCTTTTTCAAGAAAACCTTGTTCAAGCCGGCGAATCTGTCGATCAAGCAGGTAGTTCGTCTGATGAACCAGGCAAATGATGATGTTGGCGACAGTTTCGGGTGACCGTTGCTCAATAAAGGCTCGGTAAGTCTCGTAGGATTCATCCTGGCGGTAGGCCATTTTCCTTACAGTTTTTGCCGGCTTGCTATCCTTGTCCCAAAGCTGGAAACCGCGCACTCTTAAAAAATCGTGATAGTCCTCGAGAAGCTCTTCGAGGCTAGCCCTGGCAACATTGACAAGTTTAATTTCAGTTTCGGAGGAAGTGGCCGAAGCCATGGAACCCTCGATTATATTCTGTTTTCCGGAACGAGCAGCCTGTACCATCTGATCGACAGTTCTATCGAATCTGCTAAGAAACCTTTTACAGAAACAGACAGTTGCATCGTAAACAATCAGGGATTTCCTGTAGGAGAGAAGATCCCGATAACCGCCATGCTTGGGAATAAAACCGTTTTTCATTGGAAGCCTCCTGTATATGACCTATAAGTCCCATAGGACCTATATTATAAGGCCTATAGGCCCTATATGTCCTATATTCCAGAGCTTCAGTTTTACTTGCCGTTTGCTTTGCCGGGGGTCGGCTTGGATATTGTTGTGAACTGGCCGGTGCCGTCGGGAATTCTTCCGTAGGATTGGTTTTCAGGCGTGTCGCCTTCGATCCAGGCTGCTTTTCCCATGAGTTCTCCGTTTTTGTTGAAGAGTCGTACGGCATCCTGGCTTCCCAGCCCGAACTCGAAGCCGTTCTCTCCTTTTTCCACTACGAGATACTCACCTTTCTTAATCATGGTGCCTTCGGGAAATACAAACGGCTCTTCTCTCTCTTTTTCATCGAGCATTTTCCAGCCGGAGATCTCCGCATCTTTTTCTCCTCGATTATAGAGTTCTATCCAGTCTTTTCCTTCTGTCGATTTGGTAACTATCTCGTTGATGACGACGCTGGAGTATGTGTCGTCGGCCCTTGCGGCTTTATCGTGATTCGACTCATCCTCTCCACAGCCGATCATTAGAAAGGCTAGAAGTGCAAATAACATTCTTTTCATGGTATTTCTCCTAAAGTTCAATTGTTGTTTCCTGAAGCATCAGGGATACGCCTTTTACGCTTTTCAGTTCATCCTGAAGAGACTCGATCAGCTGTGCATCGCTTTTTTTAGGTTTCATCTTGATGTGGTAGGCGTAGTCCAGTCTCTTTCCCTGATTAAGATCCCTGAGGGTTATGAGTGCGAAAGTTCTGCAGTGGGATTTGAGGATTTTTTCCAGTTTCAACCTTTCCTCTTCTCTGTTTTCCATGTTGAATCTAAGCATTCCGTCGAAGAGGTTCTCTCTCGAAAGTGGTGCGTAGTAGAGAATGAAGGATGCGAGTACGAAACCGAGTGTTCCGATAATTGCGATAAGGTATCCGCCTACACCGCAACCGATTCCGACAGCGAGCGATGCGAACATGAAGATGATGTCCCTCGGATCCTTGAAATTGGTCCTGAATCGGATAATTGCCAGTGCTCCTATCATTCCGAGTCCTCTTGCAAGGCTGTCGCCTATGGCGAGCATTACTGTGGACGCGACAATTGAACTGAGAATCAGCGCCTGAACAAAATTTCGGGAGTAGGAGAGGCCTCGGAATGTTTTTATGTAGGTTACTCCGACGAGAGTGGAGAGGAGAAAGGATATGAGGACACTGTAGAGCACCGTTATGAAGGTCGGGTTGGCCGACGACGTTTGTAGTGTAAGAAAATCAAGCATTTAATTCTCCTGTGCTGTGAATGACGAAATGAACATCTTTCGCTTTTTTGTATTTGATAAACCTGTAAAAGTAAACATCTATACTGTCTCCGCAGACGAAGATACACGGTCTTGAGAAGCGTACCTGTGGAATTCCAGAAGTTGCAGAGCTCCGTACATGTATTTTGAAAAGCCTCTTCTTTTTAGATCGAAGCAGTGGATAAGATCTATCATCCAGAGAGGAACACTCCTGGTGTAGCACTTGAGTTCCAGAATCACATTCGCATCTCCACCGAAAATTTGTTCGCTGTCGTAGGGAATCATGGAGCCTGCCGGTGGAACCGGATCGTAACTGCTTCTCGGTGTAAAGCGTAGATCTATGTCGAAGGTGACCCTGGCGTAGTCGTCTACGTCGCTGATGTAAGCTTTTCTTCTGTACTGTGTGAGAATTTTGGGCCGTGCATCGTATGTGACGGTAAGTCTGTTGAAAAGATCGAAATTCCTTTCATGTTCGGCGTTTCCTTCGTAAAGCGACTTGATCGTATCGTTTTCTTGAAAATGACGGAGGAAGGAGTCACCGGAAAGGGGAGCTCTGTATTTTTTCACAAGGTCGCCGATTTTCTGTTTCACTTCAACGAAAAAGGGCGGGACCGGATTGTTTCCGTAGGATCTTATGCGCATGTTGAAACGATTTTCAGCCCTCTCCCGACGCATTTTCAGAAAGAGAAATCCCGGAGAATCCATGTAGAGGTTGTTTACACGATAGAAGTTGTCAGCCGAATCCGCCGAGTATTTGTCGAGGGAGCAGTAAACCTCGACGAATCGTGAAATCGGTTCAACCATGGAGAAGGGAACGGTGTACTTGAGCTCGAATCTCTCGAGAACCGGAGGAATGCCTTTCTGTTCAGCGGTTTTCATTTCGATATCCCTTTACGCTTCCCTTGAACTACAAGAGCTTCCGGAGAGAGGTTTCCTGAAGCATCGAGTAGATACAGGTAGTTGTGAAGAATTAGAAAGCGGATCTGGTTGTGTCTGATATCATTCTTAATGATGCTCTCCTTCAGTTTTAGAAGGGTAAGAGGATCGGCGCCTTCCATCGAGAGGTGGCGTTTAAAGGAAATTTTTGCATTTCCGTTGTTTTTTCTCTCCTCGAGAATAGCGTACTGCTGAAGAAGGAGTTTTATCGATTGCTTGAGGGATACAACTTTTTCGGAATAAACCCTTTTTTCCTCCTCATATTTGAGCTTTTCAGAAAGATATTTTATTTTCTTCCGGTCCAGTCCCTCCCGGTCTTCATTTATGAAGGGAAGTTTGATGCCCAATCCAATGGAAAACGCCCTCTCAGGGTAGTCGCTGTCCTTGCTGTCGTAACTCAGCTTCAGAAAACTGAGAATATCCCTTTCTTTTGCCATTTCAAGTTTGTAACGGCTTTCAGCCAGCTCAATTTCAATTCGGTCAACCTGAAGATATATGTTGTCGGCAATGGATTTTTCAGACTCTTTAAGAAATTTTTTATCTACCGACTCAAGGGGTAGAAGTTCGCTTTCATCGAATGCTATTTCGACCTCCTTTCCGGTTATCTGTTCTATCTGCGCCTTGATGTTTATGTGAATATTCTGGAGTTTTACAAGGTCGAGCCTCAGGTCTATATACCTGTCTTCAGCTTCGATCAGAGCCGTCGTATCTCCTTGAATTTTCGCTATTTTTCTGAGTACGGCGATTCTATCCTCAATAACCGACATTCTCTTCTTGTGAAGATCGATATCATTTTCCACCTGAAGGTAGAAGAGAACTGTTTCGTAGCGGTTTAGAAGAGCCTCGTTGTAGATTTCCCTGTGCTGTGCATCGCTTTTCTTTTTCATGAAGGATGCAACTCTTGCCGCATGGTGGGTTTCCCCGATTCCCCGCGGATAGAAACGAAGGGAGTAGCTCTGCTCCCTGATGTCGAAATCGTGTGTTTCTGTACGAAATTCGATCTTCTGAATGTATGGAGTAGTGGCTGAAGAGCTTTCCAGATAGTCGACCAGTTCCTGGTGATTTACAAGTTTAAAATCTTTTTTTGCCGTTTTGAGAAAATCGGAAGCTGTGATTTTCCCGGCCGTCAAGATTGCAGGCGCAATCAGAACTGCTGCGATAGCTGAATATAGAAAACTTTTCATGGTGTTACCTTGATCTTGAGGAAGCTGGACGGCATTTTTCCGCCTTGATCAAAAGTCAGGATCAGTGTGTCAGGATCGTTCGTTGCCGAAATTCCCTCCGGACGAAGATTTTCGAAATTCCTGACTGTTGAGAGAATTTCCTTTCTAAGGAGGAAGAGTTTCCCCCCTTTTGCTGCTGAGAATCGGGTAGCTGTTATATAGAGATCGTCACCAAACTTGAGAAGATCGGATATCCGGAAATCCTCTTCCAATTTTATCCGTTTCCAGATGGAGACGGTTCCTTTTTCCACTTTTTTACCTGCAAGGATTGTGTCGATTCCCTTAATTCGAAGTATTACGGAGTCCTTTCCGTCAAGAGGCGCCTTGTATCCGAGATAGAGATCTCCCTTGTCGTAGAACATCGACTCGATATCGATGGATCTCTCTTCCACTCCGGAGAGAATGAATCGAGCCCAGGGAAGATTTTTTTCAACCTCTGCAGCCTTTTTTAGAAGTGTGTAGAGATCGACCTTGCCTGCAAGAGAGAATCTTTTTCCTGAGAAATTAACTTTGGTGAGAAGTCTCCGTCTTTTTTTAAGTTTTCCTTTTTTTGAATGACTCTGGGATGATGCGATGTAGAGGTTGTTGTTTCTTCCGATCGCGATAGATTCCGTATCATCAATTTTTTTGAGACCTTCGATTCGTATCTCATCCGTAATTCTACCGGAACTGTTCATGAGAAAGATGATGGGCTTTTTTCCAGGAGTATCGTCGCTGAGAACTGCGTATCGCTCCAATTCCGGAATGTAGAGAATCGCAGATGCCTCCAGCGAACCGGTTTTAAGAGTGGTTATCGGTTCGGCTTTTTCCGGAGATTTTTTATTCGAAGCGGGCTTTTTGCCGGATGAATTTTTCACCGACTTTTCTCCGGCCTGAACGGAAGAGGGCTTGAATATGTTTGCCAGACGATTTAAAAGGGAATTTTTCCTGTTCAGGGAGCTCATGCGGACTTTTTCGCCAAGAATGAAACTGTTGGTTGAAGGAATTTTAATAATGACTTCACGTCCCCATAGGATCATCTCCGGATGTTTCAGAAGCCTTCCCGGGTACTGAACAATTCTGTTTCCCATGCCGACCACAGTACCGGTTGTTACATTGCGGGGATCCGAAAGAGAGTAGACCCCGATCTGTTCACCAAGAGAAACAGAGGTGTGTTTGTTTTCGTGAATGTAACCTTTTATAAAAGTAGGTGTTTTTCGATAGAGTGTCATGATGGAAGAGAATGGGGCTGCCTTTTCCCCTGCCTTGAAGTTTATCGATCCGACTATTCCGGAGTGGGAAGCGCTGATTGTGAGGCTGTTATTTTCATTACGAAGCATTTCCAGCTCCTTTTCCAGCTGGGCAATCTGAATAGAGTTGGGATTCTTGGAATGCTGCAGACTTTTTCGAAGAAGGGAAATCCTCAGATCGTAGCGTCTTTTCTGCAGCTCCATCTCCTTTTTTAAACTTTCAATCTTCATGGTGAGCGGATTCTTGAGGTCCTTATCCTTCAGATCGCCGACGCTTGAAAGACCGGAAAGAAGATGTCTGTTCATATTGTAACGGTTTTCAAGCTCCCGGATCTGGAAAGATAGTTCTCCTATTTTGGAAGCTTTTTCGGCACTGAGCTGTTGGACAGTCGAGAGAATTTCCGTAGCGTCCACATCCGTCTGGGCCTTCAACTTGTCAAGCTGGTGACTTATGCTGTTGATTTTCATTGAGAGTTCGGGGCTTCGAAGTTCAACAAGTCTTCTGCCTTTTTCAACCGACTCCCCTTCGATTACGTTTATCTTCTGTATTTCAACCGGAGCTTCCGAGTTGATGGTGATTTCCCGGCTTTCGGCGATTCCGAAAAAGTCGCCTCCGTCTCCCTTTTGATAGAGAATAGTAATGAAAACCACAATAATGAATACAAAAATCCATGATGCGTAAAGTCTCTTGCCGCCTCTGTTGCTGTTGCCTATCATAGAAATCCTCTTTGTATCAGTCCTTCTGAAGGATATATGTTTACCTGAACTGATAAAAATTGTTTTAATCCAATATTCCCCTATATCGTATATAAAAATAATTAAAAATGAATTTTTCAGAGAGGAGATAATACATTATTTATATAAAAACTACATGAAGAGTTACCGAGAGTTGAAAAGGAAATTGTCCTGTTTAGCCGGATCTCAACAGGACGGCTTACAGATATTTCGAATTGAAGCGATGTTTGTTTTAGCAAAAACAAGGACTTTGACTGTTTATTGCTTTCTGCTGAAACCGAGAATTTATATTTCGCTGCAAACAGCTCCTTGAAGGAGAGAAAAGAAAATAATTTTGAAAAATGAATGATCACTTTCATCAGAATAAAGTTCTTTGACTATCTCAGCTGTTGAAAAGAGTCGGATTATGGATATCATTGGGTCAGGAGGAACTGTTTTTATGAAAATATATCTTGCACCGATAATGGGAGTTACCGGACGACCGTTCCGAGATCCCTTCAACAGTGTTTTTGGAGGTTTGGACAGGGTTTTCGCGCCGTTTCTATCGACTCCGAGAAAGAACAGGCTGAGCGATTTTGACTGCGGAGAACTTTTTCCGGTTGAAGATGTTCCCGTAGTTCCCCAGGTTCTCGCGGGGAATTTTGATGAACTTTCAAATTTTACAAGGCTTTTGAAAAGTGATGGGTTTCGGGAGGTTAACTGGAATCTCGGGTGTCCTTTCCCGCTTGTGATGAAAAGGGATCGTGGAGCGGGAATGCTCCGCTTTCCGGACAGGATAGAAAAAACGCTTGAGGAGTACTTTGAAGAATTTTCTGAGGGTCCGGCCCTGAGCATAAAGCTTCGGCTCGGTTTCGATGATCCCGATACTGTTTTGAGTCTTGTTTCAATTCTTAACCGTTTTCCTCTCAAGGAGATAACTCTTCATCCCCGAACCGCCCTCCAGAATTACGGCGGAAAGGCGGATCTTGAAAGATTCGGCATGTTTCTGGAGCTTTCAGCTCATCCAGTCATCTACAACGGAGATGTTCGAAAACAGGAAGACTTTGAATTGATCGCCAAAAGATTTCCAGCGCTTGGAGGATTGATGATAGGTCGGGGAGTGCTGCGTGATCCTTTTCTTCCTTCTCTTGTAAAAGGAGGGGAGAGGAAACTGGAACTTCTTGAAGTCTTCAACAGAAAACTGTTCGACAGTTATGAAAGGCATACAAAGACGGATCGACTTTTCCTGGGAAGAATGAAAGAGTTCTGGTCATACCATCACGATTTCTATCCCGGGGGAGGGGAACTTTTCGACGAACTGAAGAAAATTGATAGTATCGATGATTTCAAAAATCGAGTTTTTGATATCATCGATGACTTCACCGCATCATCTTCACATTTCTGAAAAATGTCTTCCGGATAACTCCGGAAAATTGATTTAGTAATTTTGATCGAACTAGTGATTAAATACTGTTAATTAAAGATATCTGCTCTCGGTCCTTCCGGGCTTCTTTAAATTTATTCCTCAAATTGCAGATATGTTATTTGTAAGTTATGGTTAATAAAATAAAATTCAAGGATAAAGCAAATTCTTCATGAAGACCGGAGAAAACCACATTTTTGATGAAGGGTAAGCTGTCTTTGTAAAAATGAAATAATGAAACAAATTGCATTGGGATAGGCTTTGTGGAAAGGCAGGGTCGTAAATTTTTGGTGCAGGATTTTAACGCCAGTCGAGTTTCAGGATGTCTGGCTGGAGACGTAATGGAATACAATGCGTGCGTGGTGAAGTTTGTGCGTCTTTGAAGAGATGGTCCAGTAGTGAAAATGATCGTGTCAATGGTCTGACATAGTTTTTTGTGGTCAACTGAACTCCGTGATGAATTGTCGGCGGATGATTTTCGATGGTTTTTGCAAATTTCGAGAGGGTGTCAATAGTCTGACTTTGTTTGATTTCTGGATTTCATTGCTAGTTGTCGTAAAGAAAAATGAATTTTGCGATAAAGCACTGAAAGAGTGTTAAAAGGGGTTTTAAAACGAATCGATAAAAGATGTGTTGGATATCGATTCGATTAATGCTGCTAAAAAAGGTAAATGGAAAAAGTATACACGGGTGTCTTTGTCGGTCGAGGTAATGGTCGTTTAATCCTTGGTTAGTCTGCTGCCGGTGTCGTTAGGGTGGTTTTTTAGAGCAAATGATGATTGTGCGTGTACTGTTTTGACACCTGACCTGAAAAGCGCTTTTTTCAAAGAGTAGAGAGTTGTGTGGTTGTGCTTCCTAATGGATTCTATTCTTCGAGGCGGTGTCAAGGTAAACAAAATGATTTATAAGAAGTTGAGAAGGGTTTATCTGTTGGTCATCACAGTGATGGCTCTCGGGGTAATTGAAAACTCGAAGGGAGATGAGCCGACGTTCTCGCCGTCCAGTTCCAGTGTGATTTCCGGTTTTGTTTTTATTTTGAATAAAGTGGATCTATATGTTTCAACAAAGTCGAGGTTGATGAAGGACCCGTCATACAGTTTGCCTAGGTGCCTGATTATGCTCAGAACACCGAGGTCCTTTATTACGGTGAGATCGAGAAGTCCGTCATCCGGTTCGGCGTTGGGGGCGAACATCATTCCTCCTCCGGAGTATTTGCATATGGCCACATTGAGGCTGAATGCCTTCGTCTGTGCCGATTTTTCCTTGGACTCGAATTCTAGTTTTACTTTTTTAAATTTCAAAAGTCCCATGAGCAGGGTCCAGAGGTAGAGACTTTTTCCGGTTTTTCCCTTCTCCTTGAGCTGGTTGGTTCGCTCGCATACGAATGCGTCGTAACCCATTCCCGCCATGTTCAGAAAGTAGCGCTTCTGTCTGAAACCATCTTTGTAGAATGTTGCAATTCCGGCATCCTGGGTGAAAGGTGTTCCATTAACAAGAGTTCGAACAGCTTCCCTGTAGTTTTTCGGTATTCCCACTGTCTTTCCCCAGTCGTTTCCCGTTCCGACTGAAACGAGCCCCATTTTTATGAGGTGTGACGGTACTTTTTCCTGAAGAAGAATTCCGTTAGCCGTTTCGTTTGCAGTTCCGTCACCTCCGACGGATGCGATATTCCTGAATCCTTTTTCTACCGCCTCTTTTGCAAGTTCTGTTGCGTGTCCCGGACCTTCTGTAAATCGATACATGAAATCGATGCCTTCATGTTCAATAAGGGGATGAATTTTGTTCCACTCCTGTCCGCAGGTGAGACTTCCCGCGTGTGGATTGACAATAAAAAACCAATTTTTTTCCATACGATGCTCCATAACGTCCATGAGCATTTTAGCTTTTCGAGAGGGTGTGTCAAGGTGTGATTCCAATGGTGCGTTTCCATATTGAAACATTGCGGGATCCCTTTAAAGGTTTTATGAAAGTTGAAATGCATTTATAAGTATGGTAGATTAAGCTGAATCATTGTTTAAAGGAGAAAGTTTGATGTTAGGCAGATGTTTTCTTGTGCTACTTTTTGCATCTCTTCTTGCCGCCTGTTTTACCCTGACCGCCCAGGAATCAAAACGATCGGGCCCTGAAACGACGGTTGCCGACAGACCTGCAGATGTTACTGCAAAGACAAGCGCTGTATTCCGTTTCAGCGGTGGAGAGGGGACGGTTACATTTAAGTGTAAACTGGACGGTGAGGAGTGGAAAAACTGCAATTCACCTCTATATCTCAACAAACTTAAGGAGGGTACACACAAACTCTCCGTTGCGGCAGTGGACAAGGACGGTAATGCCGATTCAACTCCTGCTGTTGTTTCGTGGAAAATCGATGCAACACCGCCCGTGTCGAAAATCCAAAGCGCACCGAAAAAGGTGACGGGAAAAAAAAGTGCCTCTTTCAGCTTTTCAGCAAACGAGAAGTCGACTTTCAAGTGCAAAATCGACGGCGGAGAGTGGAAAGCGTGCAATTCCCCGTTTTCCGTTTCCGGTTTGGAGGACGGGGAGCACACATTCTCCCTTTTCGCTGTGGATTCGGTTCTCAATCCGGAAAAGCCGGAGAAGATCTTCAAGTGGACGGTGGATCTCACTCCACCGGAATCTTTTATCGACAGGGGACCGGCACCGCTTTCAAACAGCAAATCCGTAGAGTTCGTATTCTCTTCAAAGGAGAAGGGCGTTAAATTCTTCTGCCGATTGGACGGTGGAAACTATGAGGCGTGTTCCTCACCGAAGAGGTACAGTTCTCCTTCGGAGGGAACACACAAGTTTTACCTTGTTTCCGAAGACCGTTTCGCAAATCGCGAGCAAACGCCCAAAAGTTACGCATTCGATATCGATCTCTCGGCTCCGGAGACAACCATCAATAAGGGACCGGAGAAGAGAACGGCCGAGAAGAGTGCATCTTTCGAATACTACGCAAATGAAAAAAATGTAACCTACCGGTGTTCGATTGACCGTGAGGAGGAGAAGGTTTGCAGGGACAAATCTTCCTACACCGATCTCTCCGACGGTACCCACCTTTTCAGCGCGGCGGCTGTGGACAGCGCGGGAAACCGTGATGCATCTCCCGCCACATTCGAGTGGCGTATCGACACTGTAAAACCCAAGAGCGAGATAGTTGAAACTCCGAAAAAGCTTTCCAACTCGAGAAGAGCTGTTTTTTCATTTAAGGCGGATAAGAAAGATTCAACTTTCCAGTGTCGGCTCGACGAAGGCGCCTGGGAACGCTGTGTCGGCAAAAAGGGATACGGAAATCTCAAGGAGGGAACACACACATTCCTTGTCCGGGCCGTTGACGATCTTGGAAACCGTGAGGATGAGCCTTCAAAATTCGAATTTACCGTAGACCTTACAGCTCCGGGATCAAAGATAACCTCAGCTCCGGAAAAACTTACCGGAAATAGGGATGCCGAAATACTTTTTTCAAGCAACGACAAGTCGGCCCGCTTCGAATGTTCTCTGGACGGAGAGAAGTGGAGCTCATGCGATAAGGGAAACTACAAAAATCTTCCCGAGGGAAGCCATACTTTCCGGGTAAGGGCCATAGATGCCGCGGGCAATGTGGAGAAATCTCTCACGAGTCATGTGTGGGAAATCGACATCACTCCACCCGCAACGGAGATAAAGAAAAAACCCGAACCTCGTTCCAACATGAGATCGGTTTCATTCGAGTTCGATGCCAACGAGAAGGTGCGCGAGTTTCAGTGCAGACTGGGAGAGTCTGACTTTAGAAAATGCGAAAGAAATATGGTTTTCCGAGATGTTATTGAAGGAAAGCACGTTCTTTCAGTCAGAGCTCTGGATCTTGTCGGAAATATGGATAAAACTCCGGCAACTTACGAATTCCTGATCGACCGTACTCCGCCGAAAACTACAATTTCCAGAAGACCGGAGTCACCTTCCGCAAAGAGGGAGGCGCTTTTTCAATTCGAATCATCCAAAAAAGGCTCTACATTTCGTTGCAGCCTCGACGGTGCTCCGTTCTCAGTATGTCTTGACAGGCCACTTTACAAGGGACTTAAGGAGGGCGAACACAAACTCAGAGTAAGATCCGTGGACGATCTGGGAAACAGGGAAAAGAGTCCGGCCGAGTTTTCGTGGATAGTCGACCTGACACCGCCCGATACGAAAATTGATGAAAAACCTGCGGAGTTTCTCTCCGCCGGGAATGTAGAATTTTCCTTCTCCTCATCCGAGGAGGGATCGAGATTCGAGTGCAGCTTCGACGGAACAAAGTGGAGCACCTGCATTTCGCCCAAAAGTTACAAGGGACTCAAGGAGGGAAAACACGTTTTCCATGTTCGAGCAATCGATAGAGCCGGAAATGTCGAGAGTGACCCGGGTCGATACAGCTTCACGACTGATTTGACTGCTCCGGATACAAGAACGTCTATTCCCGTCACCGGACTGACAAACAAAAAGGAGGTTCTTTTTTCATACTCATCGACAGAAAAAGGCACCGTATTCGAATGTTCCGTAGATTCGAAAATATGGAAGAGCTGTGGTGAGACAACCACACTTAAGAATCTTGGCGAGGGTGAAACGATCCTTCTTGTTCGATCCAGGGACAGAGCGGGAAATCTTGATCCGACTCCTCTGCGGTTCAGCAGGATGGTGGATCACACAGCTCCGACGACAGAATTCCTGAACGTTCCCAAGGCTGTTTCCAATTCCGCCCGTGCCGGGTTCGAATTCGAAGCAAATGAGCCTGCCCGGGGTTTTATCTGTTCAGCCGACGGTTCGCCCTTCACCGACTGCGTTTCCGGCTACGAACTGTCGGATCTGAAAGACGGTGATCACACTTTTGTGGTTAAGGCAATCGACAGGGCGGGAAACACTCAAATCAAGGGTGAAACACATAAATGGAGTATCGATACTGTTGCTCCTGAAACGGAAATTACCACAAAACCCGCTTCCATTTCATCAAAAACCGAGGCGCTGTTCATAGTCAAGCCGAGTGAGAAAACCCGGAAGATAGAATGCGCTCTGGATCGAGGTGCCTGGAAAAGCTGCAACATCGAGCACTTTTTCAAGAATCTGAAGGAGGGAGAGCATGCGGCAAGATTCAGGTCTACGGATATCGCCGGAAATGTTGAGAAGACAGCTGCCGCTTTCAAATGGCAAGTAGATATCACACCTCCCGATACATCTGCGAAAAAGGTTCCGCCGGTACTGACCAACAAAAGAGCGGCCCGCTTCCTATTCGGATCCAACGAAAAGAGCTCATTCGAATGTAAAATGGATAACGAGCCATGGAAAAGGTGTGATGCAGATTCTCTATTTAAGGTAAATGAGGGGCGCCATTCACTTTCCGTAAGGGCAAAGGACGGTGCGGGAAATATCGATCCGGAGCCGTTTCTTCATGTGTGGGAAGTTGACCGGACGGCAGCGAAGTCTTCGATCATGGAAAAACCGAAATCGCTTACGAATGTCACATCTGCAAGCTTTTCTTTCTCGTCAACGGAAAAGGGATCTTCATTTCAGTGCAGAGTTGACGGAGGCAAGTGGAGCGAGTGCAAGACACCCTTCGACATAAAAGCTCTGGAGGACGGCACCCACAGTTTCGGAGTACGTTCCATCGACAGGGCAGGCAACCTCGAGGCCAAGGGAGCTTTGTACAGCTGGAAAATCGATACGGTTCCTCCGGTTTCAAAGATAGTGAAAATGCCCGAATCCCTCGGCAGTGCAACTGATGCCCTGTTCACTTTCACACCCTCCGAAAAGGCGAGGGAGTACAAGTGCAGGATCGACAAGAGCGCATGGACGCCCTGCAGTACAGACCACAAACTCAAGGGACTTCCCGAAGGCCGTCACACCTTTACGGTGAAGGCGACTGATATGGCGGGAAACGAGGAGACGGCGGGAGCATCCTACTCATGGATCGTGGATACGACTCCTCCGACAACAAGAATACTCAAAAACCCTTCGCCCATTGTCAACACGAGAGATGCGAGCTTCAGTTTCCGCTCATCGGAAACCGTTTCACGTCATCTGTGCCGTCTCAATGAGGGCAAATGGAGAAGGTGTCAGTCACCCGCAATCTACAAAAAGCTCAAGGCCGGAAAATACGCATTTTCAGTAAAGGCGGTAGACATGGCCGGAAACAGGGAGAACAACCCGCCTGTCGCCCGCTGGATGATAGATCTGAATCCGCCGAAAGTAACACTTAAACCGGTGATTTCCGAGCTCTGGAACAGTTCGAAAACATCTTTCGCTTTCGAAGTTGACGAGGAGGCCGTATTCAGCTGCCGTATGGACGGTGATGAATGGAAAAGCTGCCGTTCGCCTTTTGAAAAGAAGAGTGTGAAGGACGGACTTCATACATTTTCCGTTTATGCCGAAGACAGGGCAGGAAACCGTTCGAGAACCGAATCTTTCCGCTTTACGGTCGACACGCTGGCGCCGAAAACCTTCATAGTCGCCGGACCAACCGGGCTTGTGAATAAAAATGAGGCTGCCTTCACATTCAACTCCAGTGAACCCGGACACTTTCTCTTCCGTCTGGACGGAGGTGAGTGGGAAAAAAGCGATTCGAAACAGATCTTCAAGTCTCTCGCCCAGGGTGATCACAAACTTGAAGTTGCCGCAGTTGATAAAGCCGGAAACAGGGATCCGAAAGCGGTTAAGAGACAGTGGAAAGTGGATACGGTTGCTCCGGTGACAACACTCAGATTGTTTCCCCCGCAGTTTTCAAAAAATCCCAATGTAAAGTTCAAGTACTCCACAAACGAGCCCGGAGCAGGATTTGAGTGCAGAATAGGAAGGGCTCCATGGAATTCCTGCAAGGAGAGCGTAACACTTTTCAAGCTTGCCGATGGAAAGCACACCTTCAGGGTAAGATCGTTCGACAGGGCGGGAAATTTCGAGAAGAAGTATCCCCGTTATACATTCACAGTCGATACCGTGGCTCCCACCACGACAATCGTCGAAAAACCTGCCGATCTTGGAAATAGAACAGAGGCAGCTTTCAGCTTCAAGTCGACTGAAGAAGCTACTTTCAAGTGCAGCGTCGACGAGAAAAAATGGAAACCGTGTGATGAAAACCACAACATGAAGGATCTCAAAGAGGGACTTCACAAATTGAGAGTCAGATCTATCGACCTTGCGGGAAATGAGGAACCCAAATCCGTATCCTACAACTGGATTGTGGATCTCACACCTCCCGACACCACAATATTCAGGAAGCCTGCCGAGATATCGCCGGAAAGAAATGCTGAATTCGAATTCAGGAGCAACGAGACAACAAGATTTTTCCATTGCAGAATCGACGGCGGAAAGTGGAGAGAGTGCGACGGTAAGAGATCCTACAGAAATCTGAAGGACGGAACCCATAAATTCGAGGTTCGTGCCCGCGATAACGCCGGCAATCTTGACGACACACCTTCGGCCTACATCTTTTCCGTCGATACCGTTTCACCGGTTTCAAAGATAGAAACTGCTCCGGATTCGCTTGTGAACACCCGGGAAGCAAAGTTTACATTCAGTGCGAATGAAGAGGGATCCACCTTCATCTGTTCCGTCGACGGCGGCGATTTCGCTCCCTGCAGAGGTGAAAAGGATCTCAAATCTCTTGTGGAAGGCGAACACACATTTGCAGTTGCAGCAATAGACCGTGCCGGTAACAGGGAGAAAAAGTTCCAGCTTCACAAGTGGACAATCGACCTGACACCGCCCGATACAGAGATAAAGCTGGCACCCGAAGCTGCGACAAATGAGACAAATGCGACCTTCTCCTTCACTTCTACGGAAAAGGGTGGGTTCGAGTACCAGCTGGATAGCGGAAAGTGGGAAAACTGCAGTAGAAATCTTGAACTAAAGGATCTGAAAGAAGGAAACCACATCCTTAAAATCCGTTCCGTGGACGAAGCGGGAAATACCGATCCCACGCCCGACCTCCACTCATGGAAAGTGGATCTTACACCGCCCGTCGCAAAGATGGGGAAATTCCCTCCCAAGGTCAATATCGAAGTCAACGCGGAATTTTCATTTACAAGTAACGAGAAGGGATCCACATTCATCTGCAAACTCGATGATGAAAACTGGGTGGGATGCAAACCTCCCGTACGTTTCGACAACCTGGGAGAGGGAAAACATCTCTTCTCGGTCAAGGCGGTTGATATTTCCGGTAACGTCTCCTCAGAAGCGGCGGACTACGACTGGATCATTCCCCTTCAGTTTGACGGAGTAAGCAACGGTTACCAGCACACATGTTCGCTCGGAAAGAGCCGCCTTGCCTACTGCTGGGGAAACAACGCAGTAGGACAGCTCGGAGACAGGAGCGACAGGGACAGGAACCTTCCGAAACCGGTCAGGATGAAAGGATACGTCTGGAGCCGGATCTCCTCCGGAAAACACCACACCTGCGGAATCGGCGGTGTAATAGGAAGAGGGGACAGGAAACTGTACTGCTGGGGCAGCAACGGAAACGGGGAACTTGGAACAGGAAACAGGAAGACTGTTCGTCGTCCCACTGAAGTCGCAGGAGGACACAACGACTGGATAACAGTCTCCTCAAGTTACCACCACACATGCGCCATAAGAGATGAAGGTGGAAAGAGACCTCTCTACTGCTTCGGCGGAAACGGCTGGGGGCAGCTCGGCATTGCAGGAAAGAAGAGGGTAGTGGCTCCCATGAAAGTTTCATCCGTTTCCGACGGGTGGCTTTCCGTCTCCACTGGCTATTTCCATACATGCGGAATCAGGAATGAAGGAGACAAGAGAAAACTGTACTGCACAGGTTCCGGAAGCGACGGACAGCTAGGAAACGGCAATAGAGAGAAAAAGGTGTTCAACTTAACGGAAGTCGGCGGCGGATACGACGACTGGCTCTCCGTAAGTGCCGGTTACTATCACACTTGCGGTGTCAGGGCCGACGGCGGAAAGAACTCGCTCTACTGCTGGGGCTACAACAATAACGGACAGCTCGCAGACGGATCAGGAACAACCCGCCTGTCACCTGTTCCCGTAACCGGAAACAACAGAGGATGGAAAAAAGTCTCGAGCGGATTCAACTACACATGTGGAATAAGGGAAGAGAGTGGCCAGTCCAACCTCTACTGTTGGGGCTACAACCAGCACAGCCAGCTTGGAGATGGAAGCTACTTCACAAAAGTTCAGCCCGTCTCCGTTGCCGGCGGTTACCACGACTGGGTTGAAATATCCACAGGTGAAAGACACAGCTGCGCCATCAGGCAGAAATCCGGAAGATACCAGCTCTACTGCTGGGGAGACAATTTCTCCGGCCAGGTCGGAGACGGCACAAACGAACTTCGATCCGTCCCAACGGAAATCTCCGGTGAAATCGTAAAGAAAAATCCCGCAAAATAATTCCTCACAAAATCACCAGCAACCATAGTTAACACCAGGAAATCAATGATTAAACCGCAGTGTGTCTTCTTGGTGTGTCCGGACATGTCGTTAGAATTCTTTCCGAATTTTCAAAGTATTCCACCGTAGAGACGTAGCACGTTACGTCTCGAAACGCACCTCGAAAAATCGGCACTTTTCGCGTATTTCGGTATTGAAAGCATTTGTTCGCGACCGTTCGCGTAGTTCGCGGCTGAAAAAGAATTTCTTAATCAGGGGATCGGGTTCAAGGCACAAAATTCCTATAATCTTTTCGTGGCGGTCGAATGGGAAAGGGCTCATACGGGAAGCACAATCCTAAAATGCGTTAAAGGGGGCAGGATGCCGGACAGGGCGTCATTATTGATTAAAGATTTTATTGTCTGCGTTTCATTGAATTTGTTTGGATTTTATGGAATGTTGAATCTTTTTCATAGTGTATCCGACACGTGATGAGATTTATCATGTCACCTCTACGAGGTTATTGGAAGGCTTGGGGAATTTCGTTTCTATAATCATGTCACGCCTATGAATTGTTTCAGGCGGTTGTGGAGGGACTAACGGTGGCACTCCTCCGGAGCTCACGGAGCGGGTGGGTCAACCCGTAAGAAAAATTCTGATTAAATACCGGTCGTTTCGGCGAAACTCCCCTGCGGATAGGCAATGAATGCGGCTGGATCTCCAGACTCTTCGACTCTTAAAACGATCTGAAAAATTCCATTGTTTTCTCAGCGTAGTAGTCCCACGGGATCTGGTGGTTGAATTCTGCATGGTAGTTGCAGTAGAGGGTTCTTTCGCTGCAGCCATCGTATTCGACGCAGTACTCTATTTCCCCTTTAGCGGTGGAGATGTTGAGATCGGTGAAATTCTGGCTGCAGCTGTTTTCATTTATCCAGAAATCCCTGTATTTTTCACCGGTTTCAATTGAAAAGTAGGGATCGGCCTTTCCGTGCATCGCCCATACTGCGGTGTGCCCAGTGCAAGCTACCCGGGGGCTGGTGAGATAGTAATCTCCGTTTGCGGCAACGGGAACGACAGCCCTGAATATGTCACCCATGGCGCAGCCCACAACGTTGGAGAAGTCGCCGCCCCAGCTCTGGCCTGTAGCGAAGATCCTTGAATTGTCGATGCAGTAGTTTTTCTTCATGTATATGACCATTTCGTACATGAAATCAACATCTTCCATGCCTGCGCCGGCAGAGTTTTCAGCGCCAGGTCCGAGCTGCCATCCTATGGATTCAACATTCCAGCCTTCCCAGTAGCGCTTGAGAGCGTCGGGATAGACAAAAATCTCGTTGTCCTTTGTATCTTTTGCTTCAAGTCCCAGGTAATCCTTCATTTTCACGCCGGAGTAGTCCCTACCGTGAAGTCCCACAATCAGCCTGTTTTTTTTATTCGGGTTGTAATCGGCTGGAATGGAGATCCAGAACTGACGAGTCTGGGTTTTATCACCGCTTGTTACGGAAATTTTCACATAGGTTTCATCCTTATCCGGAGCCGCCTTTCCGCAGCCGACAACCGTATTCCCGTCGTCATTCCCTTCACTGTCCGGTGTTTCCTGATCATTCTCAGGATTTGTTTCATCATCATTAACAACTTCTGATTCATTATCTGAATTTGAACTGTCGTCTTTATCATCTCCGGATTGCGAATCACCGTTAACATCAGAAGTTTCTACATTTTGTGCACTGTCATTTTCCGATTTTTCATCTTCATCGTTAATGATTTGGAAATCCTGATCTGAAATAATACCAGTGCTCTTTTCGGAATCATTACCGCAGCCTACAGATATTGAAAGGAGTGTAACAATAATAGCGAAATTATAAAATCTCTTTTTCAAATCCACCTCCAGTTTAGAAAAAATTAGGATATGCCCTGATTTCATTTAATACAGAGAGAAAATTATTAATCAAATTTATTTTATTTTGATAGGGTGTTTTTAAGAAAAATTAATAATTCTTTTTATAAAACAAAAAATGGATATAATCGTGGAAAAGAATGGTGACGAGGAATAAATAATGAAGAAGTTTTTATCAGCAGCCTTAATTACAATGATCTTTTTAACAGTTTCCTGCGAGGATGGGAAAAAGAGTGAACGGAATCAATCGATTTCTGATGTGGATAATAATTTATCCTCCTCAGATAAAGACATTTTAAATGACAATGAAACAGTAGATAAAGAAACTGCCGATTTAGAAAACTCGGATATTGAATCTTCCGATGAGGAAGTTCAGGATACCGAACAACCTGATACCGAATCAACCGATTCTCAAATAAATGATTCCGAGAGTCAGGATAATGAAAACAGTGATAATGAAATAGAAGATGCGGAAGTTACCGATTCCGAATCTACCGACTCAGAAATTGTCGATGTTGAAAATACCGATACAGAAACTGGTGATTCAGAAACTCAGGATTCAGAAACCGGCGATTCTGAAACTGGTGATACTGAAACCGGTGATTCTGAAACCGGTGATTCTGAAACCAGTGATATTGAAACTACAGACTCAGTGAATATCGATGCTGAAACAGATGACTCTGAAACTTCTGATTTTGAAATTTCAGATGAGGAATTCCATGATAGCGATGCTGCCGATGATGACATTAGTGATGCCGATGTGGATTCGGATGAAGAGACAGATTACGATATTCCCGATTTTTTTCCTGAAAATATAAGATTTGATGAAAATGGTATCGTATATATTTTAAGCCGGGTTAAAAAAAGCATATTTCGATGGGATTCAAAAAGTAGAAAGTATTTGAATCCAATAACTATACGTGGTTTAAAATCCAAAAATGACCGAATACTTTCCGGTTTTGATTATTCAAAGAAAACCAGCTCCTTATATATTGCATATCTTGATGGGGAGATAACAAGAATACCTGTTGATTTGACCAGCGGAGAAACATTTTTCGCCCAGACACACAGCTCTCTGTGTGGAGTTGCTGCTGTCGGAGATTTTATCCTTGCTCAAGACACAGGTAGCTCTAACTATCGCCATTACATTTTTTCCACGGATGGAGTATTAAAAGATACAAATTACGGTAGTTTATATTCCATGACTTATACATGGAGCCCTATTTACAATCGCGTTTACTTCTTTAAACAACATCGTTCACCTCAATCCCTATCTTATGAGGAGATTGATAATGAAAGTGGAGAAATAGTTAAATATGAATCATTTCCTTATCACGCAGATTATAAAATAAAATATCCAATTAGGGTCTCAAATGATGGAAAGAGTGTTATTTTGGGAACAGGGGATATCTTTAATGCAGAAAGCCTCGAGGCTGAAAATTTCATAAATACTTCTTTCTTGGATTCCGTATGGATGAAAGATGAAGGGATTATCACCATAAGAAAGAGTGGTGAAAACTGTATAGTTGAAAGGCGTGATAGTAAAAGAAAACTCATTGAAAACAGAATTTTTGAAGGCCAACCTTTACGTATTCTGGATATGGGTGACAAATATTTAGTTATTACGCATTATGATGACAGGGCAAAATTCAATTTCTATACTCCCAATAACGATAGTGATGGTGACGGATTTAAAAACGTGGAAGATGATTTTCCAAATGATCCTTCTGCCTCACAGGATAGTGACAGAGATGGATATCCTGATAATTGGAATGTCGGAAAAAATCAAACTGATAGTACAACAGGACTTGAACTAGATGCTTTTCCAAATGATTCAGTATGCTACACTCTCGATCATGGATATGAAGGTGTTTGTGAGATTTATGAAAAAATCCCCAAATTTATTCCTGATAAAATATTTACTGACAAGAGTGGAATAGTTTATCTCTTCAGCAAGGCTTTTAATAAAATATTTCGTTGGGATCCGGTAAATTGGAAGTATATTAATCCAATTAATACAGGAATTTTGCCATTGGAAGAGAGAAAAACCCCTGTATCTATAACATATTCTTCAGACATTAATCGCATATACCTAGGGTACGAAGACGGAGAGGTAACTTTCATCTCTTTAGATAAATACTATGAAGAAAATCCCTTTGCTGTTGTTTCAGAAAAACCTGAGACTATTGTTGCTTTTGGAGATTTTGCACTTGTTGTGGATTACATAAGAAATGGTAGCTACCATAAATATAGAAAAAACCGATTCTTTTCACATGACGGAAATTTTATTCATATGGAGAAAGGAGGCAGCTATTCCTCTACCTATAAGTGGGACTCCAGTCGTAATCGTTTGTATATCCTAAATGGAAGTTATAGTTTAAAATATGAGCATATTGATAGTGAAAGTGGAAATGTAATTGATTCGAAAAGTGGAAAAGTTGTTAATACATCAAAAGTAAAGCCTCTTTTAAGAGTTTCATCTGACGGCGAAAAATTAATTGTTGGCAATGGTGATGTCTACGATGCAAATACACTGGAAATTAAGTACTCAGGAAATAGTAAAATTACAGACGCCATATGGACCGAAAATAATGGCCTTGTAACAATCCGCACATACAGGAAAAACACTTTGGTTGAACGTCGTAACAACTCATTAAAGATTATTGAAAGGTTGACTGTTCCAGGTGAGGCAATAAAGATCATCTCTAATAATGGTAATTATGTTATTATTTCAAAGAATGAGGATAGCATTCTTTTTTCATCTTATGTTCCAAGCAATGATACGGATGGCGACGGAGTAGACAACTGGGACGATGCATTCCCGAATGATCCCGCTGCGTCTGTTGACAGCGATCTCGACGGCTATCCTGATAAATGGAATGAAGGCAAAACATCTGAAGACAGCACTACAGGTCTTGAAATTGATTCGTACCCCAATGATTCTGAGTGTTATCTGCCGGAACATGGTGATGGCACCGAATGTGATATTGAAAGTAATATTCCCGAATTTGTACCGGATAAAGTATTGATTGACAAAAACGGTATTGTCTATCTTTTTAAAAAATTATGGAAGAAGTTATATCGATGGGACTCGGAAAGTGAAACTTTTCTCAGGCCGATTAATTTGCGGAATATCCCATTGGATACAGGTACTGGTCCGGAGTTTTTTGACTACTCAGAAGATGATGAAAGACTTTACTTTGCATATGACAGGGATAAGGTAACGGCGATATCGATATTGGATCCCAAAAAAGAGACCACTCTTTTTAACACCCGATACAACATCTACCATTTTTCAGCAGAAAAAGATTTTTTCTTTACAGTAAAAGATGATCGCTACGGGCATGCAGGATCAAAGATGATCTATGATAAGAACGGTGAATTAATTAACACTCTGACGAAATCAAACAGGCATTACGAGGATGGATTCATATATTCCGAAGGGCGAATTTATTACTCTCTATAAATATGAGGATGATAATTTCCGTTACTTGTCTGTTGATGATTCTGATCTTACTTTAAAAAATGGTGGTTACATAAATTCTGAAAAATCTAAAAAAAGACTTCCGATAATAATTTCTAAGGAAGGATCTTTTGCTGCACTTGGAAGCGGCGAGTTATTCGATATAAACGCATCTAAATATATCGCTACAATTCCCGAAACTTTCCATGATGCTGTATGGACTGAAAGTAATGAACTTATCTCCATTTATAAAGAGATAAACGACACTGTTCTTGAAATAAGAGACAACGAAATGGAGCTGATAGGAAGGAAAAATTTTTCAGGTAGCCCATTGGCCATTGTAGGTAATAAAGGGAAGTACGTTGTTGTGACAGTTGTCGGTAGAGCATTTAAGTTGAACACATTTATTCCATCTGATGATAATGACGGTGATGGAGTTGACAATACTCAGGATGCTTTTCCCGGAGATCCGGCCGCTTCCGTAGATGAAGACAAAGACGGTTATCCGGATGTTTGGAATGAAGGACATGACGAATCGACCAGCACAACCGGTTTGAAACTGGATGAATTTCCCGGAAATAACGACTGCTTCCTTCCGGAACACCGAGACGGATCGGATTGTGATTACTCAAAAACAGATCCGCAATATATCGATCCTGAGGCGGTCGCAATTGATGATAACGGAATAGTCTACATTTTAAATAACAGCCGAAATTCGGATAGTAACTCTTACAAAATAGTTAGATATGACTTGGAGAATGAAAAGTATCTGAGTTCAATTCCTGTCGGCTATAAGAAAATTCTGGTTCATCATGATAATGGTTAGTTGCTGAAAACTAATCTTTGCTCATGCATGGAGTATAATTTCAGTTTAAAGAACTCCAAATCTCTGTATCCGTATGCTCTCCTTTTCAAAGTTTTTATCTTGTTGTTAATCCCTTCGAGAGGTCCTGTAGATATCGGACAATCGTAGTAATTCAGTATCTCTTCCCTATGACCCACTAACGTATCTGCAAAATCTTTCAGAATCTTTACGCCTGAAGTGTTCGCCATTTTTATCCATTGGTCGAAAAACTGTTCTGCATCTTCTCTTGAATCCTGCTGCCATATAAGCTTAAGCTCTTCCTTTAGATAATAGGCCGTATATAGAGGTTTGTTCAATGTAAGAGCAGCTATAAGCTTTGAATCCTCACCTTTCTCGAAATTTAGATTTTTAGTATTTTTGAGAAGTAACCATCTGGTACCTTTAAGTATTTTTCTTTCGGCTTTATCCTCTGTCTGGTTGTACACCTCTCTTCTCAAGGTTGATATCTTGTCATTGAATAGCTTTACGACGTGAAAGTGATCAAGGACATGTTTTGCCTTCGAAAGATTTTCTCTGACCGCTGAAAGATATGCGGGTGACATATCTGTAGCGACAGCTTCTATTTTTGCCTTTGAATGCTTTAAACGTTTCCAGAAGCTGTTTAGAGCGGCTGCATCTTTTCCTTTGCCCACGTGGATTATTGCTCCGCTGTCAAGATCTATAACTACGGTCATATATTTATGTCCCTTTTGATGGCAAATTCGTCAATCGCAATACGTTTGACGTCTTTCAGACGAGGTTTCGAATAGTGTTTTAACAGATGTGTTTTTTCGATATCTTTTATGGTGTTCCAGGACATTTTCAGATTTCTTGCCACATCTTTGATTGTTGCACATTGAAGAAATTCAAGAATGTATCTGGCGAATGCTTTTGTGTAGCTCTTTTTTGGTTGTGCAAAATCTATTTTCACCTGTTGAACTGAACCGCACTTATGACATTTTACTCTAGGTACATTCCAACATATAAATGTCGGTTTAAATCCTATTGGTAAATGGCGAAACACTCTTTTTTTACTACCGCTTTTAATTACTTCTTTTGAACCGCAAGAGGGACAGCTTAACCTTTCTTTTTGTTCGGTATTGAAAAAGATTTTCCCTCCAGAGTAGTGTGTACTTAAATATTTATGTTGATGAATTGAAAATCCGTGATAAAGTAAACTCGTGGACATGGAAACTCCTTGTTAGTCGTGTTTCAAAGAGGTTTACCATGTCCATTCTTATATTCAATTTTTTTTCTTAACTAACCATTATCGTGATGAACCAAAATTCTTTCAGAGAAATATCCGACTTCAATGGCATATTCCAAAAACAGTAACAGAATTTATTTGGGATATGGATCAGGAGAAGTTACTTACATCTCTCCTGTTGATACATTCAAGGAACTACCTTTTACATCAACCGATTATGAAATTAATGGAATGGTTACTTTTGGAGAATTTCTATTTGTCGGGGGTAAAAGCAAGAAAAAGGTTTTCGATCCAGAAGGTTCCCTTGTTGAAAGTGTAGATACCAAATATTATAATGAATCTTATATGAAATATGTCTGGAGTGAAACTCTGGGGCGAGTTTATTATAACTCCAATGGAACTCTAAGTTACATACAGTTCAACAAGTTGGATGGCACCTTAGTTTCTGAAGGTGAAGTCATTACGAGTGGAAAAGCATTATGGTACAGTTCAGTTGCAGTCTCAGAAGATGGCTCTAATATTTTTTCCGGCCATGCTGTGTATGACACAGAATCTATGGATATTAAGAGATTTCTGAATTTTGAAACTGATTTCCCTGAAGTAGCTTCATGGACGGCAGACAACGAGCTTCTATTTCTCTATAAAGAGAGAGATTTTTATCTTTCTAGAACACGGCGATACGATAATCGTGGGATTCTTGTTGAAGCGATTGATGGTCGGGAAGATTACGCAAGATACATGTTCCCATATAAAGATGAATTCATAATTATCTCTTCCGGTCCCAAATCAAATATTTTTACCTACTATAAACCCAATAACGATACAGATGGAGACGGAGTTGATAATCTAAAGGATGCATTTCCATACAATCCGGCAGCGTCGATTGATGAAGATAGAGATGCATATCCGGATGCCTGGAACCCGGGGATAGGTGAGGAGGACAACAAAATGGGGTTGAAACTTGATGCATATCCTGGACATTCCGCATGTTTTCTGCCGGAAGATGGTGATGGAGTTAACTGTGATATCTCCACTGGTATTCCAGATTTTACCCCTAGCCGAGTATTTTCCGGAAATAACGGGATAATTTATATTAAAAGTACTTGGTATCGTTATGATAACGGTGTTGAGTGGTTTAATGGTCACAGGTATGGTTCAAATGTTATTTTCAGATGGGATTCAAAAAATAAGGCACATCTTGACCCTATCAGGATAGGTTCATTCCCTTTTGTCGAGCCATGGGCACACCTGTACGATGTTGTCTACATAAAGGATCAGGATCGCTTTTACTTTGAATACAACAACGGTGAAATAACGACAATACCGGCTGATAAAAGTTCTCCTGAACAACTTTTTACATTTAATGGCAGAAATGTTTCTGAAATGAGTAATGGCGGTAACTTTCTATTTGCCGTGTACGCGATAGAGGATGACTGTGTGGCTTATACATTTTCATTTAATGGAGTGGAAAAAGATAAGAAAATTATTGAAAATCGTGACTGTAGTCATTCTAACAATGATCCGGAGAGAACAGCATGGAATTCGGTAAAAGGAATTTCATATCACTTAGGATCATATTCTGACGTATTCATCGAATCCAGGAAGATTGATCAGGTAACTGGAAAGATCTCCGATTATAAAATCTACAGACCTTTGGGCGGCAGTTCTTTGCAAGGACCTCTAAGAGTTTCGCAGGATGGAAATTCAATTGTAGTCGGTAGTGGACAAATATTTGATGCTCGTACACTAGATTTGGATACTTCAATTCCCGGTGATTTTAAAGATGCAGTGTGGACGGAAGATGGAGGAATCATAACCGTAAGGGAACAAAATGGCGCCACTCTTGTCGAGTATTTCAACAATGAATTCAAGAAAGTGAAAACGGAAACAATTCCAGATGTGCCGGTTTCCATTCAATATGTTGAAGGAAAATATGTGGTAATAACAAGAGTGAATTACCAGAAAACCGCATTTCACATTCTCGGCGAAAACTGAGCTTCCTGTAAAAATTAACCTCCCACTATCCCACTTTTTAGCTCACATAAAAATGTTATACTAAGGTTCATTAAACTTCTTCGGGGAAATAAATATGAAGGTCGCGATAATCGTAACCGGTGGAGTGGGGATGATACTTTGGTGTAAGAATTGCACAGCATGGTCACGATGTCACGTTTTTTGCCCGCGGGTCTCATCTTGAAGGTATAAAAAGGGATGGATTAAAGGTGAAAAGCATCAACGATGATTTTACAATTAAAAATGTAAAGGCGACGGACAGAACCGGAATGTGGGTCCGGCCAGCATTTTTACACTTTTAGTTATTCACTAAAGTTTTTATTGTCTGTGTTTCTAGCGGATTTCTTTATTTAATTCGGGATTTTGAATCTGTTTGGTGATATTACCGACAAGCTGGAAGATTTATCATGTCACACCGCTAGCGTTCGGCTGATGGCATTTTGAACATTTGAATTGTTTCAGGCGGTCTCGGGGCCCCGGGATTGGCGCACACGGGGCCGCTATCGATTTAACTGATTCGGTAATGAATTCATCACAAAACAAATATTCCGGTGATTCCATCCGCCAGAATCCATCGGAAACAAATAATCTGTTCATACCAGCCGCTGAATTTGCTGAATTATAAATATCGAGATCGAAAAAGCGGCTGATGCGATCAGGATTATTTTGTTTTTGATCGAAATGTCGGCTATTTTCCGCAAATTATTAATTTCATGAGCATCCAAGCCGCTGAATCAGGCAAGATATTTTTTTTGAGGTCGGATTGGAAAAGGAATCGAGATTTTTGCATTTAAGAAAATAGCATAGCGGAAATGACGAGGCAAAGTGTCCCTACCTTGAAAAGGTCTCGCAGTTCGGTAGTCTATTCGGCAGGTTGTGCTGATTCAGAAGTGCTTTCCCTCTGAAGCCTGCCGAAGAGCAGGCGTTCACAAGGCCGCGAAGCGAGCCGTTCACAAGCGAAGCGTTCGCAAGGCTTGCGAAGCATGCCGTTCTTCATTCCTATCGCACATGCCGGCACGCTGCAGTTCGTCTAATGGATTAGGTGTTTTGATTGATTTAGTTCTATCTGGAAATTTACAGGTTCACGAACTTCTCGATATCCTTTTTGATAATTTCCAGTGATCCTTTCCAGAAATCAGCTGAGTTTATATCCACGTTCATCATTTTCGCAACGTTTACGAGATCGTTCTTTCCGGTTGCCTTGAGAAGGTCGTCGTAACGATCGGTGAATCCTTCGGGCTCCTTCATGTAGGTTGCATAGATTCCCTTAGCGAAGAGAAGTCCGAATGCGTATGGGAAGTTGTAGAAGTTGTAATCGGCGTAGTAGTAGTGCGGTTTACAGATCCACATGTAGGGATGCAGGTTATCTTCATCCAGTCCTTCTCCGTAGGCCTCCTTCTGTGCGTTCAGCATGATCTCCTTGAGCTCATTCACGGAAAGTGAGGAGTCCTTTCTCTTTTCAAAGAGTGTGCTCTCGAAAATGAAGCGTGAGAGAATGTCCACTATCACCTGTGTGGCGGAGGAGATGTCGGCTTCCAGAATTCCGAATGCTTCCTCTCTTGTCGCTTTTTCAAGTGCCGCGTCGTTGATGATCGTTTCGCAGAAGATGGATGCTGTTTCGGCTATGGGCATGGGATAGTCGCTGTTGAGGATTGTTTCATCCTTGAGGCAGAGTCCGTGGTATGCGTGACCGAGCTCGTGTGCAAGGGTCCTCACGTCGGAGAAACTACCGGTAAAGTTGCTGAGAACCCTGCTTTCTCCGATTGAATGGAGATTCGCACAGAATGCTCCGCCTCTCTTTCCTTCCCTTGGTTCTGCGTCGATCCAGTTGTTCTTGAATGCGTGATCTGCAAAATCGGAGAGCTTTTCAGAAAATTTCGCAAAATTTTCGACTATGAATTTGTGAGCTTCGTCGTATGTGAAGGTCATCTCCTTTTCGCCCATGGGAGCAAAAAGATCGTAGAAGGGGAGAGATCCCTTGTGTCCCAGAAGCTCAGCCTTTTTCTTGAGATAGCTCCTGAAGGAAGGAAGGAACTCGCGCATGGCTGAGAGCATAGCATCGAGCGTACTCTTCTCCATCCTCGAACTTTCAAGAGTAAGCGCCATTGGAGATTCGAATTTGCGCATCGCGGAAGTTGTTATGACTTCACCCTTTATGCCGTTGAGACATGCCGCGCAAGGCTCCTCGATCTTTGAATAAGCGGCAATTTCCGCATCGAAAGCTCTCTTTCTTTTCTCTGCATTTCCGTCGTAGGCCATATTTCTGACGATCGGAAGGGGGAGCGCCTTCTTTTCTCCCTCATCTTCAATCTCTACCAGAAGGTTTGATGAGAGGTTGTTCCAGAGGTTACTCCATGCGGTTGAACCTGTTCTTTTCATGGAAGAGATGATATTTTCCTCGCTCTTTCCGAGAAGATGGGATGCCTTCTTTTTAAGTTCGCTGAGGAAAAAGCGGTGCTCCTTGAGAGTTTCGGATGAATCGACAACCTCATCGAAGTTCTCCACCTTTCCGAGCCACTGCATGAAAAGAACGTCCGGCGTCGTGAGCTTTGTCTTTTTCTCCTCGAGAACTTCGCTCATTTTCATGGCGGTTTCGTTTTTCGCCTCGACGCTCCATGTCAGCTCGCTGAACTCGGAAAGTCTTGATAGGGTGTTGTGGATCTCCATTGAAAAGGAGATGTATCTCTCCATAACATCTTTGGAATCGGGATCATCGGAAAATGTTTTTTCAGCCCATTCCGAGAAGTTGTCCAGAAGTTCATCCACCTTTTTCAGATCGGTTTTAAACTCGTCGCTTTCGAATGAAGGATACAGTTTGTCGAGATTCCATCTCATATTCATAATTGCCTCCGATGAATAGATAAAAAGTTGAAAAAAAAGAACATGGGGTAAAAGTAACATAAGGGACGAATTAAAACAAAAATATTGTTTTTAATGTTCGATAAATTTTTTCGTCCGCAAATGGAAACAGATAAACACAGATTGGGAAATATTCATTTTTGTCTATCAACTTTGCTCTATTGAGTAGTTATGATTTGTTAATCAATCATGTATCAACGAAAAGAATACTCTTCATCTGTGTGAATCTGTGGACAAAAAAAGAATTGATTTACCTTGAAGAACTTTTTTGAAACTTAAATCTGCGGAACTATGCACTTGTCGACAACAACAAGATCGTCGAAGCTGTGGTAGTTGGTGTAGAGTCCGGTCGAGCCGGAAAAGACAATGTAGCCGCCCCTGAATCCGAAATTCGGTATATTTCCGTCGATTTTTACTACACCGTCGAAGTAGACCTTAATGTTTTCGCCGTTTGTCTTTATCTGTATGTCATGCCATAGATTGTCTTCAAGATGTGTCTTGCTTATGAGCTTGTGGTCGGTTGCCTGTCCGTCGATCATTATCGCGATATGGTTTTCAGCCGGATCTCCCGTAGCCGAACCTCCTTCATGGTTCTGCCAGGTGTCGAACTCGATGTGAAATGCGCTTCTCTTTTCTCCCAGGAATATGTTTTCTCCACCGAATGCGTCATCCGCATTCCCCGTACTGTTGGTTCCAAACGGGGCCTGAACGGCATACCCCAGGCCACCGCCATGTTGCACCGTATTTATGTATGCCTCCAGTTGTTCGACATTTTCAAGGTTTACAACACTCATGGCGAAACCGTCCGCTCCGGAATTGTCTGGAGTGTCCTGTTTGTTTGGACCGGTACGTATTTTGAACTTTATTGAGATGTCTCCCGGGTAGACCTTCTCAGCGATATTGTAGATCATTCCTTTTTTACTTTTTTCGTTTCCTGTCATTTCCAGGTAACCGTTTTCGTTTTGCTTGGTCCATTTCGCATCTTTGAATATCTTCCACCCCTCAGGAAGTGCATTGGAATCGAATGTTTCCGGATCCTTGTATTTACAGATGCCTACAAGTTTCTGGTCTGTGGATTTAATACCGTCTGGATTTGTAACTTCAAGGGTAATGTTGTGATAACCGGCTTGAAGTTTGTTCGTCGAGACCTGCGTGTTTCCTTCGCTGTCGGGATTACCCGATGCAATTATGCCGTATTTATCCGATATCCACCGTATGCTGAGTTGATTTTCAGGAAACTTCTGGTCAGTTACTTTTCCTTTGAAAATCAGATCATTTCCAGCTTCTGCGGTGGAGTATCCGGCAGGTTCCACTATTTCGGCAACCAGTGGCTCGTCTCCTCCAGGCTGGGATTGGTCATCGTCCGAAAACGGTTCACCGTCCGTATGGTCATCTACCGTTTCTGAATCAGATTCACTGCTTGTATCGTTATCGACAGTTTCTGTGTCCGGGTTTTTGTCGGAAGAGTGATCGTCGTCTCCCTGATCCTTGTCGGATTCTCCGGAATTGTTGCTGTCGTCTGTCTGATTTGACGGACTTTCGTCTTCAATTTCGGATCCCTGTTTGTCCTTGTCCGCGGTTACGCTTCCATCAGGATCCTCAACGTCCGTCCGGATGATGACTTCGTCTGAATCGTTACCCGAGAAACTGGAATTTTCGCTTTCTCCCTCAGCACAAGAGAGAAGGAAGCAGAAAGAGAGTGTAAAAATTGTGATTTGTAATAGTTTCATTCTTTCCCCCTGTAATATTGATTATCAAATATAGAATTTCTACCCAAACCTAATAAATATTTTAAGATAAATATAAGATGAATACAATTAAAAATATAAATTGATGTCGATTGCGTGAATTTTGTTGTTTTCAAATTTTGCTGAATGAATCCGGTGTGCGTTGTGATGGGATAGGAAATAACGTAATATGAAGTCTTATGGTTTGAAATAGTTTGCCGGTTTTGATGATCGCTCTCTTTTCAAAGGTGCAGGCAATTTAATTAAGGAGGTTGTGATGAGAAATGGAGGATGCCTTATCCCTGGGTTACTGTTTCTTTTAACTACGATACTCTCGGCTGAAATTAGAATTGTAGGGGGCGATGAGGTAGAACTTGGCGATTACCCCTTCATGACGGCAATAGTGGATGCCGAATACGGCTACAATCTCTGCGGTGCGGCCCTGATTCACCCCGGTTGGGTCTTGACCGCCAGTCACTGTGTTTTAGAGGAGTTTACCTTCAATCCCTTTCCGGAGGACTATCTCAATGTGCGGATAAATCTTGTCTCAATGGAGAGCAGTGAAGGGGAGCTTGTTGACGTGGATTCAGTAATTTTCCACTCCGATTTCAGCTGGGATACCAATGTTAACGATATAGCCCTTCTCAAGCTTGCTTCTCAGGCTGAAACGGAGCCGGTAAAACTCGTTTTTGAAAATGGAGATCCTCCGCCGGGGACAGATACGACCGTCATGGGATGGGGACTTCTTTCAGAGAGTGGGCAGCCTCCCGATGTACTCAACAGCGTCACAGTCCCGATTGTTTCAAACGAAGATTGTAACAAACCCACCGCCTACTCCGGAGTAATAACAGAAACTATGCTGTGTGCCGGATACAAAGAGGGACAGAGGGACGCATGCGCGGGTGACAGCGGAGGGCCACTTGTAATTTCAAAAGCCGGTAAGTACGTTCAATTGGGTATTGTCAGTTGGGGTGAAGGATGTGCGAGACCGGAAAAATACGGAGTCTATACGAGGGTTTCCAAGTACAGAGAGTGGATAGCTGAAAATACGGAAGGAGATGTTCCCTTTCAGATCGAAGAACCTGATTCAGATGAAGAGCCTGTTGAGAATGACATCTCTGTGGATCTGGATGAACAGGAAGACGACGACCCTTTTGATGGCGAAGTTGATGACGACTTCACCGATATGGATGAGATGACCGATTTTCAGGATATGGATGAAGACACGCCTGAAAAACCTAAAAAGAAGCATTCCGGCGGCTGTTCATTATTTGTTTTCTAGCAAACTTCGAATATTCGGTGGGAATAGCCTTCCAAAAAGACATTTTGCAATCGTCAAAGTATTGAATGTCTTTACAACAGTTGAATTTTACAGCAAAAACAACTTTCAGCAACATTTGAGAATAGAAAAAATCCAACGTTTCTCAAGATTTTACTTTCGAATTTTCCAGGTTTCGGGTGTTCTGAGATCTTTTAACTGGCCTAAACTGAAAATATAAGGGAGGAGGACATTCTCCTCCCTCTTACCACTGACCGATAAAGTTTGGTGGCCATCCCCAACGGAATTTCCGGAAAGGGTAGCCGAGTGCACAAAAACTATTTACCCTCTCAGTTGACTGAAACAGAGAATCGACCGGTCGCTAATTAGATCGGTCTTATGCGAAATGGGTAAATAATATTCTATTTTTTAAAAAAACTACTACGAGTAAACACAATCATAATAGTCAATCACAAATGATAATCAAGAAAAAATAAATCAAATCGAAACATAAGATGAAGTTGATCTGTTTTTGAAAGATTGATTATTCGAATAACTGTTGTCTCTTGATCAGGTTGTCGGAGCATCGCCATTTTGATGATTGAAGCAACAATGACCCAACTTGCCGTTATTCATATCATTATATTCCTGTTTCGGACAGTGGACTCAGTGCAAGTTCATGATAATACAATGCTGTATGATTGAATCGGATGGTCGGGGGAAAACAATCGCCATTCTTTTTGACAGCGCTGCCAGGGGAAATGAGCTTGAAGAAACTCTCTTTTCAATATACTTCCATTCTTAGACCGACATATTTCGACAGGATTTATTAATAGGCGTTGACGTATCAAATAAGTTGAAGGTTGTTTGCTCAGAAGACAACGCGTTTGAGTCGATTCGTTTTATTGGTTGCTGTCATGTCTCTTTCATACAGAGATTTTTCCCCTTGGACTAGAGGATGTTTTCTTCATCCATGAACTGTGAAGGAGGCGGGGCGATTTCAAGTTCTCCTGAGGAAAGAATGTGCTCATGCTCAATTCTTTCTTCCAGTTTTTCAAATTCTTGCTGAAGTGATTCCAGTTCATCCGAGCCCTTTTTCTTACTGAAGTCAAGGAATAAATCGTGGTAGTCGACCTCTGTCTCATAAAAGTAAGCTTTTATCGCCAGCTTCATCTTGGTGTACTGACTTAACCAATGCTTTTTGGCTTTGATCAGTTTTTGTGAGGAGTTTTTTCGAGCGAGTTTGTGATCGCTCCTGGCGTTCAGAATTTCCGATCCTCGCCTTCTGATGTTACGAAGTTTCTCCATGTATATTTCTATTTCGTTTCGATCTACATGGTAGGAAACCTCAAGGAGACGGTTGATAACGGCCAGGCGATCACGCTCTTTCTTTATCGTTGAAGGGGTCTTTTTCTCGAAGTAGCAGCAGAGAATATTCCTGTCCACCGATGTCTTCAGATCGTAGTAGATCCTTCTTATCAGTTTTTTTGAATCGGAGGACCACTCTTCAAGTGATTGGCGGTTTCGGTTTTTGTCTATGTCGTTCCTCTCGTTTTCGTAGTAGATCTTTTTAAAAATTTGGTAACGTTGGTGAGTAAGATCTACCTGTTCCCTTATCCAGTGAGGCATCATGTCGTAGTAGGGTCTGATGGCGTTTGTGGAGAAGCTGTGGTACTCGTGAATGTTACGATGGGTGGTAGGTGGTTTCATTTTTCCCTCCCGTTGTTATGTTGTAAGTGATAGAAAATAATATGAGCTACGTTTTGAGTGGTCAAGTGATCTGGTTTAATCCAAGAAATCAACGGTTTAAGTTCTTGAGAAATTGAATTTGCAGGAATGGGCCGTTTCTAACGAATGAATCCGGTAATATAAAGCTTTTCCAACTAAAACTTGAGCTTTTTCCTGAGGTTTTTTATATTTCGTTAAGTAGATAGAAGTTTGGGAGATTGTTATGGGTATTTTTGATTTTTTTAAGAAGGAAAAGAAAAAGGAATTTTCGGAAAAAATGAAAGCTGAGACTACCTTTGTAAGGGAGGATGATGCTCTTTTGATGATTTCACTTACAGGGGTGCTTTCCATGTTCATGCTGCGGAATGAAAAGGATCAGTTGATTGTGACTTCTCTTCTGAACAGGGGGATGATTGAAGAGGAACGGTTCGAGACAGAAAAAGGATTATTGTCAGTTTACCTTTTAACGAGAAAAGGAAAATCCCATGTGAAAAAGAACCTTTTGAAGCAGAGGAAAATCCACGTAAGAAATGTGTCGGAGGAAGGTGTTCTTCACGATCTCAAGTTGGCCACTATCTACCTCTCCCTGACTCCGAAGGAACGGAGGAGCTGGGTTACGGCAAAAGACGTACGTCTTTTTCTCGATTCTGCCGGACATGGAGATCTTCCTGAGCTGGATGCAATGTACATAGATGAAGAGGGTAAGAGGGTAGGTGTGGAAGTTAAGTCGAGATATCCGGGGCACCTCAAGGCCAGGGAACTTAAAAAGAGTCTCGCTGTTTTTGACAGTTCAATTCTTACGGCATCTTTTTCTCTTGACTACTACATGAAGACGGCCGGTGATGAGAGCAAGTCGTGATAGTTTAATGTTTCTATTCTCTTCAGGATGTTTTCTGAGAAGAAGATAGCAATTTTAAGGTTTTTTAAACAATACGGAGTGTTGTTGCTGTGTTGATCGGAACCTCTTCTGTTGAAATCCTCTTCAATGGTTGTAGACACTTATCAACATTTTTGTTTATAACCCCATGATTAGAGAGTAAAACTCATTGAAATAAAAGGGGAAATCAAAATGCACATAAAAATGTGCTGGCCGAAATAACTAAAAATAACAAATGGTTGTAACTCGCATCGGATTGCGGTTTATTCTAATGGCGATAAAAGAGGGTTTTACCTGATTTATTGGGAATATGACTCGTCTTACCCGGGCAGGGGATTGAAAAAGTAAAAGAACAGCCCCTGTACCAAAAGAATGTTCGGTGTGCGAAATGTTTCAAATAGAAAACCTTGGTGGTTTCCGGCTGACATGGAGGCGACATGAGAAGAGATGAGTTTTTACGAAAGATACGGGGCCGTCGTACTATTCAATAGGTAGATCTTTTCAGGAGGATTTCTAACGAAAAAAACCCGCAGCATGCTGCGGGTCAGTATAGTTCAAGGATTCGGATTGATTTACCACTCAACAGGCTGACGTCTTACGGGCATCGTCATGCAACGGCATCCGCCGCCTCCTCGGGCAAGTTCGCTTCCTTCGATCGTGATCACGAATTTCTGGTCGGCTGTTACTTTCTCTTTTCCGCTGATGAGATCCTTAGCGCGGATGATGGAGAAGCCGTGTTTTGCAAGTTCGTTGATGGTGTTGGTGTTGCGTTCGTATCCGATGACCTGTCCCGGTCCCACTGCGAAAAAGTTTGCTCCGCTGTGCCACTGCTCACGCTTCATTGTCCACTCGTCTGCGCTTCCTCCGCAGCTGATCGGTTCAAGATCCATCCCGAGCCCCTTGAGTGCCTCGAGTATGTTCTTTTCGTCGTAGATCTTCTTTACTTCGCCGTCTTCGATCTCAATGTGAACAGTCTGGAGTTTGGGATTATTCATTATTACCGGTTCGTAAACCATGCATTTGTCCTTATCAAGGAATGTGAAAACCATGTCGAGGTGGATGAAGGACTCGGGGGAGTGGGGAAGCTCCTGCGCTATGATGTGCAGTTTTCCCGGCTTCCTGAGCTTGCTGTACTTTTCCACAATGAAGTCGATTCCCTGATGTGAAGTTCTAAGGCCTGTACCGATGCAGAGGACATCCTCTCTTGCAATGAGAACATCTCCACCCTCTATGTAGATGTTTTCAAGGTCACTTACGCTGTTGTAGGGACTGACCGTTTTTGTTGAGAATGCAGGGTGAAAGTCGAAAATAGCCTCCATGATTATGGACTCTCTCTCCCTTACCTTGCTTGCCATCTTTCCGATAAGAACGCTGTCGAATACGGACATTGAGGCGTCGCGTGTGAAGAAGAAGTTGTATAGGGGCAGAAGTGCATATCGTTCGCTTGACATGTACTTCGTAAGAGAGTTTTTCTTCATCACCATACCTTCAAGCAGGTGTTTTGCAAGAGTCGGTGCGTCCATGCTGTATAGTTCCGCCTCGAGATCGTAAAGTTTCTCGCTGGAACATACCCTTCTGAGAAGTGTCTGTTTCACCTTCTCGTTGGCCAGGATGTCGGTGAGAAGATCACGCACATTGAAGACGTTCGTGAGTTTTTCCAGTGCGCCGTAGAGCTGATCGTACTCCTTAGATGCAACAGAGAGGTTAAGAATGTCGCTGTAAAGTGCACCTTCTGCGTTTTCAGGAATCATGTTCTCGATTTCCTGTCCAGGCCTGTGGAGAATTACACCTTCAAGTTTTCCTATCTCGCTTTCAACTCTGACTTCCATATTTTTTATCATTTCTCGCTCCGTCTTCTTATAAACAAAAAAAATCGGTCCCCATAGTTATATGTAAAGTTGTGGATAAATCAATGATTATGTGGGCGGAGAAATATTTTCTGATACAATTTTTGAACTGTATTTAAAAAATGTTTTAGAATCATTGGGTATTAACTGATGATGAGCCGGAAAACTTATACGGTTTTTAAAATTATCGTAAAAAAGGATCCCAGCTGTAAAAACCGGAGACCTCCGGCACACTCTCTTCCATAATTTGAAATCATAAGTTTATTGATTGAATCCATGATAATTATTCAACCTTAAATAGAAACTCTTTTTTTTGTGTAATGATAAAAAATTAGTACAATGGGCTAAATATTTGATAAACTGACATTTTTTATTTGTGATGGCTAATTTCTATTGCTTAATCCCGTTTTTTGCATTCTTGATAAATGCATCTCTATGTGTTTGCGTTTTTGTTCTACAACGAAAAACGGTTCTCGGTCGCTACTTCATGCTGTTTATCGGGATGACCTCCCTGTGGGAACTTTCGGAATTTCTTTTGTGGCATCCGGGGCTGGATTACCCGGAAGCGTGGCTTTTTCACAGACTTCACACCCTCTTTTGGATGCCTCTAGGGCCTATTTTCGTACTTCTTGTTCACAAGCTGCTGGCAATCAGGAACACCATTCTATTCAAAATTTACTTTCTCATGACCATTACGATTACCGCATTCACTCTCGGAACAGATCTCGTTCTTGCCGACATCAAGTTTGTCGACTGGGGAATTATGCCTCTGGCAGGGCCGCTATACATTCCGGCGGTGTTACTCACAAGCATAATACCCGGTCTCTATGTAAACGCCCGTCTATTTATCCGATTAAAGTCCGAGAAAGACAACCTTTTTCGTCAGCAGTTGTTTTACATGTTCTCGGGATCCCTGGTTTCCTTCCTGACAGCCTCATTTTTCGCAGTCTTCGTACTCTCGATAATGAAGGCGGAGGAGGTTCCGGACGTTGCATCTTCAATGATGGCACTTGAGACGTTCTTCATTTTTGTTGCGATAGCCAGACACAACTTTTTATCGGTAGGAGTGGACAAGAATGCAAACCAGCTCTTTTCACAGTTGAAAGACAGCGTGATCCTTGTAAACAGACGGGGAAAAATTGTGGAGTGCAACGGCAGTGCCCTTTCTCTTTTTGAAGAGGATCGAGACTCAATTCTAGGAAAAAAAATGGAGAATGTTCTCGGAGGATACATCAATCCCGGAAGCGATACCGATTACGATGAAGTTCGCATTAAAATCGGTGATAAGAAGAAGGACATATTCTTTTCAAGAACCACGCTGATGCGAGGAAAAAACGAAATCGGCAAACTGTTCATAGCAAGAGACATCACGGCCAGAAAAGAGATGGAACGGGAGCTGAAACACTACAAGAATCATTTGGAGGAACTTGTCCGAAAAAGGGAAGAGGCACTCAAGCAGTCGAACCACCAGCTTTTTCAGGCGCAGAAGATGGAGATGGTGGGCAATCTGGCGGGTGGTCTGGCTCATGATTTCAACAATATTCTCGGTGGAATAAACGGATCGACAAGACTCATAAGGGATGCCCTGGAGGAAATTGAGTTGACAGAGCGGTTCAGGACGGACATCGAAATCATAGAACGGGGAATAAAGAGAGCGAAAGATATGGTAACGAGGCTGCTGTCCCTTTCCCGAAGAAGGGAATCTGCAAAGGAGCCTGTCGATCTGCAGGAGGCCGTATCCCAGGTAGTGGAAATATGCAGGAAAACCTTCGACAAGAGTATTCTGGTAGAGTGGAAGCCTTCACCGAGATCATCTCTCGTCCTGGGTGACTCCCAGCAGATCGAGCAGGTTATCCTTAATATTGCAATCAACAGTTTTCACGCCATGACCTTAATGCGTAACTCGACTGACGATATGGGAGGTGTTCTGGAGATACTCTTGAAGAAGGTGAAGGCGCCGGAGATAGGGAGCGGTCTCTACTGGATGCTCTCCCTCAGAGACACCGGAGTTGGGATGGAGCCGGAAGTGATTGAAAAGATTTTCGACCCGTTTTTTACACACGGAAAGGGGGACGGAGGTTCCGGGCTCGGTCTCTCCATGGTATATACCATCGTCACATCGATGAACGGGTCGATCAGAGTTGAATCAAGACCTCGCGAAGGATCCGTTTTCAAGATATATCTGCCTGTTCTGAGAGAGCGCCGGAGAACTGCGGAGCATTCCGTCGAAAGAAAGTCGGCAGTTTTCGGATCAGGCAGGGTACTGATTGTGGATGATGACGATCTTGTACTGGAATCAGGTAGAAGAATGCTTGCCTCCAGGGGATACGACGTTGTTGCAGCCACATCCGGGATCGAAGCTGTCGACATATACAGCAGGGAGGGAGCCGGTTTCAAAGCGGTGGTTCTGGACATGGCCATGCCCGGAATGAGCGGGAAAGAGGTGTTTTCTGCAATGAAAGAGATCGGGCCGGATCCGAAAGTTGTGCTGGTGTCAGGTTACATATACGATCCAAGGGTCAGCGAAGCACTTGAAATGGGTGTGGAGGCCTTTCTTCAAAAACCCTACGAACTGGACGATCTCGTTGAAAAGATTGAAGCGGTATCAATGTCCGGAGCGGCGGTGGATGACGAGGATTTTCTCGATTTCCCTTTTTCCGGCAGCCCTTGCGAAGGATACGGCGGTGTAGCCTCTGATCGTCCTTCTTGATACGTCGGCTCCATGACGTAAAAGTTCTCTCACGACATCGGCATTACCCTTGAATGCGGCAAGATGAAGAGGTGTCTGCAGACTGTCTGCGGTTACAGGATCAACGTCATTTGAGTGATTCAGGATTACTTTTATAACATCGACCGATTGTCCGGCGGCTGCGAAGTGGAGGGGAGTCATTCCGTCTCCCGAAGCCCTTTCAGGGTCTGCCCCCGCTTCGATGAGAAGCTTCACCACACCCTTTTCGTTTCTCTGGGCGGCGATATGGAGTGGTGTCAGCCCCTCAAGCGATACTGGATCTGGATCGGCCCCCGCACCGAGAAGCATCTTAACGATATCAGTCTCTCCCCTCATTGCTGCGGCGTGGAGGGGACGGAAACCGGAAGGATCGGAAGATTTCACCGCTCCCGGCATTTCGATCAATTTCGCAATCAACTTTCTGTCGCCGTCCCTGATTGCGTAGAAGAGGGGAGGGACGGGATCTTTTGGTAAAGGACTCGACTTTTTCCGTAAACCTGCAGGTTCCCTTTCTTTCTCCTCACGAATCGGGAAAGACATGGGAACGTCGGGAGTGTACCCTTCATCCACACACTGATTCGTCGACGGAACCGAAAGATATAAAAGAAGAAACAACATTTTCATACTACGACCTCCGAAGATGAAGTTTATTCGAACCTTCATGCTTTGCAAAAAAATTTATGTTCGAATGCTTGCAAAAAGGTGTTTTGTGGCTATAGTTGCCTTCGTTTAATGTTTTTTGGGAAAAGTGAATGAAGGTTAAAAACGATAAAATTAGAAACATTGCCATTATTGCCCACGTTGACCACGGTAAAACCACGATCGTGGATGCCATGTTCCGCCAGTCCGGACTTTTCCGGGACAACCAGGAAGTCGAGGACAGACTCATGGACTCCATGGATCTGGAGCGGGAAAGGGGAATCACAATCGCGGCCAAGAACTGTTCGGTTCTATGGAAAGATACCAAGATAAACATAATCGACACCCCCGGTCACGCCGACTTCGGAGCTGAAGTCGAAAGGGCGCTCAGCATGGCCGACGGTGCGATTCTGCTTGTCGACGCATCGGAAGGACCGCTTCCGCAGACCCGCTTCGTACTCGGGAAGGCTCTGGATGCAGGACTGAAGATGATGGTCGTCATCAACAAGATCGACAGAAAGGACGCCCGGACCGAAGAGGTGCTGGATGAAATATACGATCTCTTCATCGATCTCGGTGCGTCTGAGGACGATCTCGAATTTCCTCTCTTCTACGCAGTCGGTCGTGACGGACTTGCTATGAGGGAACTCGATGAGAAAACGGAAAACCTTCACTGCCTGCTCGACGGAATCGTCGAACACATTCCAGGTCCCGAATACGACGACGAAATGCCTTTCCAGATGCTCGTAAGCGATCTCGGTTACAGCGACTATCTCGGAAGACTGGCAATCGGAAAAGTTGTAAACGGCAACATCAAATCGAATGAAAGCCTTGTCTGCCTTCAGGAAAACGATAAAAAGAAGCCGCTTCGAGTATCCAAGCTGCAGGCTTACAGCGGCATGAGCTACAGCGACGTTGCGGAGGCGAATCCCGGAGACATAATCGTTCTTTCAGGAATAGAAGACGTGTTCATAGGAGACACGATCGCATCGACAGCCGATCCCCGTCCTCTTCCGAGAATCCGTGTCGACGAGCCTACGGTTTCAATGATGTTTTCAATCAACTCCGGACCGCTCAGCGGAAAGGAAGGAAAACACGTTCAGTCGTCTAAAATCAGAGAAAGACTCGTAAAGGAGACCCTGATGAACGTTGCGATGAAGGTGGAGGATACCGATGAGAGAAACAGCTTTCTCGTAAAGGGTCGCGGCGAGTTCCAGATGGCCATCCTCATCGAGCAGATGAGACGTGAAGGATTTGAGCTTTGCGTGGGAAGACCGCAGGTTATCTACAAAACCGTCGACGGAGTACTCAACGAACCGATCGAAAGAGTCTACATCGACTGTGGTGAAGAGTTCATGGGAGTCGTTACCGAAAAACTCAACCAGCGCAAAGGCCGGATGGAGAACCTGGTAAACAACGGAATGGGAAGAATAAAGATCGAATTCAGCGTACCCTCAAGAGGACTTATCGGATACAGAGACGAGTTCCTCACGGACACAAAGGGAACGGGAATCCTCAACTCCATTCTTGACTGTTACGAACCCTACAGAGGTGAGTTCCCGACAAGGTTCACAGGTTCCATAGTCGCCGACAGATCCGGAAATGCAATCGCATACGCACTCTGTAACCTTGAGCCCCGCGGAGAACTCTTTTTAGTACCCGGCGATGTGCTTTACGAAGGAATGATAGTAGGAGAGCACTCAAAAGAGCGTGACATCGACGTTAACCCGACAAAAGGAAAGAACCTCACAAACGTCAGGGCAGCCGGAAAAGACGACTCGGTCACACTCACACCGGTAAAACCCATGACACTCGAGAGAGCCATCCACTTTATCCGTGAAGACGAGCTTGTCGAAGTTACACCGCTTTCCATAAGACTTAGAAAATCGGTACTCTGCGCCAAAACAAGACATCAGATGGTCGGAAAACTCAAGAAAGAACGCGCATCGTAGAACTCCTTCGATTCTGAAATTCCCGGGGCGTACGCTGAGTACGCCCCTTTTCTATTCCACAGATGCCCACCGATAGACTCAGATGAAGCCCCTTTTTTTATCCTGAAATAAACACAGATGAAAATTCTGCTTTATCAGGTGAGAAAACAGTTGATAGGTGATGGACATCTGGTCATTTGAAATCGCCGTCGGCTCAATTGCCGAATAATCAAGAACTCCGCAGCAAGCCACGGTGTATGCCATGGAAATGTCGCTCTTTGAACCTGCTACGGTTCAACAATTGCTCCATTCTAAAGACGAAGCAAGCTTCGGAGAATTAGACCCTCCAGATAGCTGTTCATGTTAAAGTGAGGTCTGAATCAACTTCACAAGTCCCTTTAATTCCGGCGCTGTATGCAGAATCGTTAATAAAAACAGAGCGGTGGTGGGGAAAGGATACGGATCCGCATAACTATTGAAGCAGCAAACAAATCAAGCCGGGAAAGGGTGCCGTATGGAAAAGATGTCTAAACGGCGGATTGAATTCCGGGCGTTTACTGTCTGTATCGGTTTGTTATGCTGAAGTTGTGGATGAGCCCCATGAGTACGGCGTAGACCATGAGAGCCGATCCGCCGTAGCTGAAAAAGGGAAGGGGAATTCCGACCACGGGAAGTATTCCGGTGACCATTCCGATGTTGATTATGATCTGGAGCCACAGCATGCTGATGGTTCCGACGATTATGAGGGCTTCGAATTTTTCCTTTACCGTCGAGATTATCCAGATCGCCCTGAGGAAAAGCATTGCATAGAGTGAAAAGAGCAGCAAAACTCCGAGAAATCCGAACTCCTCGGCGTAGACGGAGAAGATGAAGTCGGTGTGGTGCTCGGGTATGAACCGAAGCATGTTCTGGGTTCCCTTCCTGTATCCCTTTCCTGATATTCTTCCCGACCCGATGGCTATTATCGACTGTTTCGTGTGGTACTGGCTTGTGAGCGCAAGATCGGATTTTTCCGAGCTGTGCATGGTGACAAGGGCAACGATACGTCTTTTCTGATATGGCTTGAGGACGAATTTCCATCCTATGGGGGCGAGAATGAGCGCGGCAAGGGTAAGAAGGGCTACACTTTTTTTGTTTATCTTTGTGGAGGCTATGATCGATACGGAGAGCATCATCACGAGAAGCGCTGTTCCGAGATCGGGCTCCCTGTGGATGAGAAGGACTGTGAGAAGCACGGCACCGACTTCAGGTATGAGATCCCATACTTTGTAGCCGTCTTTCATTGTCGGTTTCTGGTTGAGTCGGTATGAGAGAAAGAGTATGACTGCCAGTTTGGAAAGCTCGGATACCTGGAAATTCATGAATCCGAGATCGAGCCAACGCTGAGACCCTCCGATTTTTTTCCCGATTACCAGTACGAGTATGAGCAGTATGATGTTTGCGAAAAAGAGCGGCGTGGCGAGGTGTTTCATGGTTCTCTTGTTTCTGTAGGAAGTAACGAGGAACGCGATTACGGCCAGAATAACCCATACTCCCTGGATAAAGAATTTGGTGCTGTTGTAGCTGAGGGCGCTGTTGAGGGTGAAAAGTCCGAGTCCCAGAATGGTGGCAAGCGGCATTATGAGAAGAAGGTCGATTTTTGCCCTATTCATCAATTGCCCCCTTTTTGTGATATGCCTTCAGGATCCGGTAGACGATCGGGGCGGCTGTGGCACCGCCGTGTCCTCCGTGTTCAAGTACGGCGACCGCTACAATCTCCGGGTTTTCATAAGGATAGATGGCTGCAAAGAGGGCGTCGTCCTCCGTAAGCTGCTTCCTGTCCTCTTCAAGGAAATCGATCTTTCGTCTCTGGGTGTTGGAGATGACCTGGCTTGTACCGGTTTTTCCCACTCCCCTGGGAATAGTGTGATCGATATGCCTGTATGCTGTTCCTCCAGGTTCGTTGTTAACCGCCCAGAGGGAATCCATCATCTCCTTGAATATGCTTTTGTCTATGTCGAGAACACGGGTTACTTCATCAGGCACGACCTCCTCCCTGCCGCTGTCGTCTACTACGGACTTGACAAGTTTAGGCTTGAGAGTGATTCCGTCGTTGGCTATTGTGGCGTACATGGAAGCTATCTGAAGGGGAGTCATTCTGATGTCTCCCTGACCGATGGAGAGGTTCATCAGGTAGCCCTTGTGCAGCTTTCTTCCGTGGTGATTAAGCTTGAACCATGGAAAGGTTGGAAGAATTCCGGATTCCTCTCCGGGAAGATCCACGCCCGTCTTTCTGCCGACATTGAAGAGACTGGAGAAATCCATGAGTCTCTTCAGGCCCAGCTCCTGGGAAAGAAAGTAGTAGTAGATGTCGCAGCTGGATTTTAGTGAGTAGCGTAGGTTGACAATTCCGTGTCCGCCCCTGTTCCAGCAGCATTTGGTTTCCCGTCCGAATACGAGACAGCCGTTGCAGCGGTAGGTTGTCCTGGGTGTGATGACTCCGTGGTAGAGCCCCGCCATAGCCGGCACGACTTTGTATGTCGATCCGGGGAAGTAGGTTGATTTTATTGCCTTGTTCAGCAGCGGGTGAAGTATGGACCGGCTGTATTCCATCCATACGCTTTTGGGAATCTTGTTCCTTGCAAGGAGGTTGGGATCGTATCCTGGACTGGAGAAAAGTGTCAGTATGTCTCCGGTTTTAACTTCCATGACGACGAGTGCTCCGGCCTGGTCTCCGAATGCCTTTTTCGCCTCGTCCTGAAGATAGGAGAGTACGGTTGTCTTTAAGGTCTTTCCCTTTCTCGCCGGCTTGAAGGAGGGGAGCGTCTCCTTCATGGATCTGGATGGCAGTTCGATTTTTCTTCCCATGTAGTCGATTACGTGGAATGTCTTTCCATATACGCCGTGAAGTTCGGATTCGTAGAGATGTTCAAGTCCCGTTTTACCGGTAAAACTCTCCGAATCGTACGGAACGTCGCCTTTGAGCTCCTTTTTGGTAATTTTGGATACGTATCCTGTTATGTGTGCCGCGCGCTCCTCGAAAGGGTAGACCCTTCTGTAGGATGATGAGATGTAGACACCGGGAATCATTGAGAGGTAGCTGGACAGCGCCAGTATCTCCTCCTTTTTCATTTCGTCCTTGACGGTCAGAGGCAGGTATCTGCATCGTCCTCTGCATCCGGATAATTCAGTTTGAATTTTCCGGCTACTTGCGGAGGAGAGGTTGAGTACCGATGCCATTCGTTCCACGTTTTCTCCAATCTCCGAGCGTTTGGAGAAGAAGATGGGAACGAGGGAGATACGAAATGAGGGAACTGTCGTGGCGAGCTGCTTTCCGTCCCTGCTGAGTATGTCTCCCCTGGCGGGAAAAACTTTTTCGGAAAGTATGAAGTTGTTTTTTGATCTTTTTAGAAATTCTTCACCTTTCAATAACTGGAGATAACCTACACGAAGAAGTATTACCAGAAAACTGAAAAGGATTATGAGAAAGAGGAATCGGGATTTTTCAAAAACACCTTTGACCTCTTCGATCTGGTTGAGAATTCTCATAGCCAGGAGTCCCTTGTAAATATGTGGTTTATTCGTTCCTTGAATGTGATGAACAGAAACAGAAGTATGGCACTGGATGTTATCAGGTTGAGTGCGATGTTACCGAAGGGAACGGTTCCCGTTGTCATGAAGTGCATGGCGGCCAGGTTCATGTTTACGATGAAACCGGATGAAAATGCTGCCATGAGCGCAACAACCGGAATATCGAATGTGGTGACGTTGAAACTGAGTCGGGTGTAGATGTAGAGCTGGGTGGCGAGCAGAAGCAGAAATGGAATGGGAAGGGGAGTTGACAGAAACGAGAAGAGGATGAGTGTGGTTATACCGGTCACGAGCCGCTTTTTCCTTTTCTTTTCATAGGAGAGAAGAGTGCAGTAGAGAGGAAGATGGGGAAAGAGGAAGGGGGAAACTCCGAGAACGTAGAGCGTGAGTGAGAAGAGAAGAAAAAGAAGTGAAATGTTGAATAGAAAACTAGCGGTGAAGCTTTTCATCCTGAAAACTCTCCCCGACGACTATGAACAGATGATTAAGTCTTCCTTTCTTGAAAAGGGGAATGGCCTCTCCCTTGAGAAAGAGTATGTTTCCGCTGTCCTCCTCAAGGTTCCCGATTATTCCGATGGGAATGTAGGGGAGGCTGAAGTTCTGGCTGAGGTTGGCGCTGAGAAGCTTCTTTCCTTCGGCCGAAGGCTCTCCGCAAACCTTGTCGAGAAAGAGTATGGAGAGGCTCCGTCCGTTTCCCCGGATAACGGCTGTGCACTCTTCACGAGATTCCAGAACCGCAGGAATGGTGAACTGCTTGCTTGTTATGAGTTCCACTTCCGCCGACTCCTCGGAAAATGAGGAGACCAGGCCGACCATTCCCATGCTGGAAACAACCGTTGCCCTTCCCGACATGTATCTTTTGTACTTGGGCGGAAAGTGCACGGTTATCCTGTTGGGATTTACCGCCGAATAGTTGAGGATACGGGCGGGTATTATGGCGTAGCGGCTGTAGCTGTCCTTTATCTTGAGAAGTTTTGAAAGTTCCTCGTTCTCCCTCTTTATGCCCTCGTTCATCATGAGGTTCACGCGAAGTCTGGAAAGCTCCTTCTCCAGTTCGCGATTTCTCTTTCCCACGGCGTGAAGTTCGAACAGAACCTCAACGTTTTTCCAAAGCGACTTGATCCTCTCGTCAAAGAAGATTCTGACGGATCCGACGCCGGCGAAACGCAGCCCGAATTCACTGAACGGAAGCGGGGCGAGAAAAAAGAGCAGCAGGGTAAAGGAGAGAACCGTTATGAAAAGTCTCTTCCTGTTCAAATCAGCTCAGCGATACTGTCTTTAAAAGCTTAATGTTTTCAAGGATTTTACCTGTTCCCATAACAACCGATTTGAGAGGATCCTCGGCAATGATTACGGGAAGGTTTGTCTCCTCCCTGATGAGAATATCAAGATTCTTGAGAAGTGCACCGCCTCCGGCAAGCACGATTCCCTTGTCCACTATGTCGGCTGCAAGTTCAGGGGGAGTGTTCTCGAGAACGGTTTTTACTGCTGAAACGATAGAGTTGACAGATTCGGAAAGGCTTTCCCTGATCTCTTCGGAGTTGATTTCGATCGTCTTCGGGACACCGGCCACGAGGTCGAGACCCTTGACCTCCATAAATTCCTTCTTTTCATCGGCGTAGGCGTTTCCGATGGTGGTTTTTATGTTCTCTGCCATCCGCTCTCCGATAGCCAGGTTGTACTTCTTCTTTATGTGGTTGATGATTCCCTCGTCCATCTTGTCTCCGGCAACCTTCACACTTCGGGAGTAGACGATGCCGGCCAGGGATATGACTGCCACCTCCGTGGTTCCTCCGCCGATGTCGACGATCATGTTTCCTGTCGGGTCGGCAACGGGAAGATCCGATCCCACTGCGGCTGCCATGGGCTGTTCGACGAGAAAAACTTCTCTCGCGCCCGCACTGTGCGCCGCCTCGCGGACGGTTCTCTTCTCAACCTCGGTGATTCCGTAGGGAACTCCGATGGCGATGCGGGGCTTTATGAGGCTTCCCTTCTTGTATGCGTGCTTGATGAAGTATCTGAGCATCTGGTGAGTTACTTCGAAATCGGCGATGACTCCGTCCCTGAGGGGGCGGATTACATCAATGTTTAAGGGAGCTTTTCCTATCATCTTCTTCGCCTCGATTCCTACGGCAATAACAGATTTTGCCCCTCTGCTGTCCTTCTGCTGAACTGCCACGACGCTGGGTTCGTTAGCGACGATTCCCTCTCCTTTTACGTAGATTAGAGTGTTGGCGGTTCCGAGGTCTATTGCGATATCGCTTGTGAAAAAAGAAAGTATGTTGTCAAGTGCCATAATAGTTACCTTATAAATACAAAAAACCGTGGGAATTATAACAACAAAAAACTGCAAGTCAAATGAAAATCGACGGTTGACCGGAATAAGTGTATACTTTTTTGATTTTTTGGTCCTTTTGATAATTTTTTTTCATTGCAGTCCGATTTTTTTAGCGATTTTTGAAAAAAGGGGGTGGATCCGCTAAGCATGAGAATCCATTAGAGAATGTTATGTGGTTGAATTTATTGGTGGTGATAATTTCAATGCAATATTGTTGCCAATAGGTTCGTTTTCATATATAATGCGGTGATTTTTTTGCGGGTAGCTATATGAATGCTATGAAACCAAGACTTGAACAGTCGTTAAAACAGACCCAAACGCTCAATATGACTCAGGAAATGAGGTTGGGGATCGAACTTCTTCAGAAGAACACGGTCGACCTCAGGGAGTTCATCATCGATGAGCTTTCCCAGAATCCGTTTCTTGAGGTGGAGGACTGGGGAGAAGAGTACGAAAAGGAGCTGGATACGGGCAGGGACGGCGACAGAAACCAGGACGCCCTGAAAGCCTACGAGGACAGCGCCAAAAATTCCTCCGAGGGAACTGAGGATGTGAAGATTTCGGACGGTTACGAGAACATGTCAGATGTCATGGCCGATTTCGATTGGAACACATACAAAAACAACGCGGGAAACAGTTTCGGAGATACGCACGTTCGCAAGAAGAACGATTACGACGTCTCCAGTTTTTCATATGAGAACGTTGTTTCAAGCAAGGAGACGCTGGCTGAGGAGCTTGATCGTCAGATTCACGCCACATCCCTCGATGATGAGATAAAGGAGCTCATGGTCTACATGTCCTACAATCTGGACTCCATGGGTTTTTTGAGGGACGATGACGAGGATATCGCCGAAATGTTCGGAGCGGAGCTTGATTTTGTGAGAGCCGCCAGGCAGGAGATGAAGAAACTTGAACCTGAAGGTGTGGGATGTCACAGCCTCAAGGACTACCTCTGCTTTCTCTTTTCCGAGAGCGAACCGAAAAGAGTGGAAGGCGAGCTGGGCGAAGCGCTCAAGAAGTTTGTTTCATCCGACGAGCTGCTGGATCTTTTCTCCAGAAAGGAGTACGACAGAGTCTACGGCTCTCTTGGAATATCCAAGGAGCTCTTCAAGGATATGCTCTCCGTCCTGAAGGGGGTTCCTCCCTATCCTGGATTCGGATACGACAACTTCATCGCACAGACGGTTGTTCCCGACCTTCGGGTGCACCTCGTCGGAGGAGAGGTGATCATAGAGATGGAAAACAAGTTCATTCCCTCTCTCAAGATCAACACTTCCGTATACGACAAGCAGATGGAAAAGTCCTGTGACCGGAAGGGTCGTGATTTCATGAAGGAACGCTACAGGGCTGCGGAGTGGATCGTAAAGAGCCTGAGTGAGAGGAACAGAACTCTCTACCAGGTAGCTTCGAGCATTTTTACATACCAGAAGGCATTCCTTGAGTTCGGGGAGGATTTTCTAAAGCCCCTTACGCTCAAGGTAATCGCCGATGATATAGAAAGACACCAGAGTACGGTATCGAGGCTTACAAACGGAAAGTATGCGGTTACGCCTCACGGAATTTACGAACTCAAGTACTTTTTCGTAAAGAAGGTGAACGAGGCCGTACCCGCTACGAACAGACATCTCGAATCCAAGATTACCGAAATCGTGGAGAACGAGAACAGAACCTCGCCCCTCAGCGACGAGGATATTGCAAACATCCTTTCGCGAGAGGGTATCGTGGTTGCCCGTCGTACCGTAGCAAAGTACAGGGCGAAACTGAAAATTCCTTCAGCAAGAGAAAGGAAGAAGAATTACGAGTTTTCAATCGGGAGCTGACAGTGTGCAAGGTAATTGATTTTCTTAAAAAAGAACTTGTAGTGAGCCGCGTTGATGCGGAGAACGGAAAAGATCTTATCGAAAAGCTCGCCGCCCGTATAGAAAGGGAGCGGGGACTTGATGCCGGACGTATTGTCGACGCAGTTCTGGAAAGAGAGAAGTACGGAACGACGGGCATCGGAAACGGGGTTGCAATACCCCATGGAAGGATTCGGGGAATAAAGGATATCGTGCTTCTTGTCGCGACTACGGAGAATCCCGTGGAGTACGGAAGCGTTGACGGTGAGGGAGTAAGACTTGTCTTCATGCTGATAGTTCCGGAAGGGAACAACCTTCTCTACCTCAAGCTTCTCTCGCAGATCTCCATCATCTGCAACGACAAGTCGATACGATCCGAACTTATCTCGGCAGAAAGCACGGAAGATCTCATAAGAATCATCGAGGAGCTGGACTGATGGCAATGTCGGGTCCGGTGTCGATGAAGAAGCTCCTGGAGCAGAGAGAGCTTAAGTTGACATTGGAAAACATGTCCGAGGCGGAGATAGGGAAGAGGGAAATCACCGACAACCGCGTTCAGATTGTCGGACTCAGCATCGCGGGATTCATCGATCACCTCTACAGAGACAGGGTTCAGCTTTTCGGAAAGAGCGAGATGGATTATCTGAACACCCTTTCCAAGGAAAAGAAGAGGGAAATGGTGACCACGTTTCTCAGGGAGAAGCCGGTGTGCGTCGTATTCACCGATCCGGTGAAACCGCCCGCCTACTTTCTGGAGATTGCGGAGCAGTACGACATCCCTCTCTTTTCGACGGAGATGATTTCCAGCAAGTTCATCGACTACATCAAGGACTACCTCAACAAGGTTCTCGCAGTTTTTACAACCCTCCACGCCCAGCTGATAGACGTCTTCGGAGTAGGAATGCTCATAATGGGCGACAGCGGCGTGGGAAAGAGTGAAACATCGATCGATCTTGTCATGCGCGGGCATAAGCTTATCGCGGACGACGTTGTCGAGATCAAGTACATTCCTCCGGATCGTCTTCTTGGTTCGAGTAACGAAATGATGAAAAACCTTCTTGAAATCAGAGGGATAGGGCTTGTGGACCTTCAGAGGATGTTCGGGGTTACGGCGGTGTCGATGAAAAAGGAGATCGATACCGTAGTAAGGCTGGCGCTCTGGGACGAGGACAATCACTTCGAATACGAGCGTATAGGGTCAACCGTACGCTACTACGAAATTTTCGGGGTTGAAAAACCCTACTACGTTATTCCCGTAAGACAGGGATCTAACCTGAGCAGCATCATGGAGGCGATCTCGAGAGATTACCTTCTCAAGAAACAGGGAATAAACGTAGCCAGGGAGTTCGAACGCAAACTGGATGAAAAACTTAGCAGGATGGGAGAGGAGTAATGTTTTCATTTCTCTTGATTACACACGGTGAACTGGGTCAGACACTTGTGCGGACGGCAGAATTCATCATGAAGGGCAACTATACCGAAAGAACCAAGGTCGTATCCATCGACTACTCCATGCTTCCTGACATGGACAAGCTTCAGGAAGAGATAAGAAAGAGTGTCGAAAAGAGGATTCGGGCCGGAGAGAAGGTAATCATCTTTGTCGACATATTCGGGGGAAGTCCCTCCAACGTCGCCTTCACCCTGGCGAAGAAGGAGAATGTGGATATCGTTTCGGGCGTCAATCTTCCGATGGTTATCTACGCATTCGAGCATATGGATGACGAAGAGTGTGATCTTTCCGAGATGGTGGCCGGAATCGTACAGTGCGGTTCCGACAGCCAGATGAGCGCAAAGAAACTGCTTATGGCAAGAGAGAGGAGATAGCTGTGGAAAACGAAGTTAAAATCATCAACCGGCTCGGACTGCATGCAAGGGCCGCCAGTCTCTTTGTCAAGAAGGCGGAGCGGTTCAGATGCAAAGTTGAGATGGAAAAAGACGGCATAAAGGTGAATGCAAAGAGCATAATGGGTATTCTGATGCTTGCCGCACCATTCGGAAGCATGATAAGGATCATTACCCAGGGAGAGGATGAGAAGGAGTGTATGGACACACTTCTGACTCTTGTTAACAACAAATTCGACGAAGAGAACTGATGGTAAAAAGATCGGGAAGAAGTGCACGTATCGCCCTTTCGGGGGAAAAGATCGTAGAGGGAATCGGGATCGGAACTCTCTTTTTCATCGACAAGAACTTTTCCCTTATTCCCCATACACGACTCAGGGGAGGTGAGAGCGTTCGGATTGATGAGCGTGAGAGATTCATACAGGCTGTAGACTCAGCCGAAAGCGAAATCCGCCACATCATGGAACGGAAGGAACTTCCCGGAGAGGCCATGTCCATACTGGAAGCTCACAGGATGATGCTTGTCGATCCGATGATTCTGGACAAGGTGAGCGAGGAGATCATGGATGACGGCATAAACGCGGAATGGGCTGTTCTGAACGTTTTCGAGGAGATGTCCGAGATGCTCAGAAACAGCGGAGGGGACTACTACATCAGGGCAAAGATAGCCGACCTCGAAGTTATAAAGGACAAGCTTCTCAACTCGCTTCTCGGAGAGGATTCCGGCAGCGGTTACATAAAGAATCTTCCGGAGGAGGATTTTGTTCTCTGCGCCCACAGCCTCACGATTTCCGATCTCAGCAGTCTCTCGAAAAACCGTTTCATAAAGGGAATAGTTCTGGAGATGCCCGGAGGGGTAAGTCACCTGAGCGTCGTGCTCCGGTCTCTTGAAATTCCCGCCGTCCTTGCGGTCAACGATCTGATGAAGAGCGTTAGCCGCGGCGACGACATAATCGTCGACGGAGTGAAGGGTGATGTCATAATCAACCCGGAAAACGTCGAAACCAACGTATACCATCAGCGGAAGAAGCACTACGACGAGTACTTCGCCCGCTTTCTGGAGGATTCCCATCTTCCATCCCTCTCGAAAGACGACTACCGCTTGAGAATCGGTGCGAACATCGAGATAGAGGAGGAGGTCGAGCAGGTCAAGAAGTACGGAGGCGAATTCATAGGTCTATTCCGCACCGAACTCATGTTTCTCGAAAACGAGACGATACCCACAGAGGACGAGCACTACCATCTCTACTACGAAATACTTCACCGGGCACTCCCGATGGAGGTCACCATCAGGGTATTCGATTTCGGCGGAGACAAGGAGGGCAACATCGTCAACACAGGGTCAATGGGACTCAGGGGCATAAGATTCTGCTTCAGCTATCCGGAAATATTCATTCCACAGCTTCGTGGACTCATCCGGGCGAGCGAACTCGGAAACCTCAAAATTCTTCTGCCCTTCGTATCCTCCGTCTGCGAGATACGTCAGTTCAGGGAACTTCTTTCCAGGGAGGCGAAGGATCTGGGAATGGAAAGTGCTGTGGAGAAGATAAAGGTCGGAGCCATGATCGAGCTGCCTTCCACACTTTTCATAGCGGATATCCTTGCAAAGGAGGTGGATTTCTTCAGTGTCGGGACAAACGATCTCATCCAGTACATGATGGCGGTTGAGAGGCAGGACAAGAGTCTCAGCCAGTACTTTTCGCACTTCCATCCGGCTGTCATCAGGGCGCTGAACAACCTTGCGAAGATAGCGGATGAGAACGGAATAGAGATGAGTGTCTGCGGTGAGATGGGTGGTGACCCCTTCTTCTCACTGCTTCTCATGGGAATGGGGATTCACTCACTCAGCATGAGCCCGATGGCCATGCCGATAATAAAGAAGATCATCCGCAGCGGTTTTCACGATGAGGGGAGAAAGCTTCTCGAGCGTGTACTCGATGTGGAGACAAACAACGAGCTTAAAGAGATACTTGAAACGGAAATGACGTCCAAGTATCCGAATATATTTAAGAAGACATGGTTCAAGATCGAAAAAGGAGGATAGAATGATTTTGAAATCCCTTCAGGGTTTTATCGAACTTGCAAAACAGAAAGAAACACGGCGTCTTGCCGTAGCAGCTGCAGCCGACAAACCGGTTCTCGAAGCTGTAGGAAACGCCATGAAGGAGGGAATCGTACAGCCCCTTCTCGTTGGTGATAAGGAGGGAATAGAGAAAATCGCCTCCGAGATAGGATTCAACCTTGAGGGTATAGAGATAATTGACGAAAAGAATCCTGCGAAGGCTTCAAGAGTAGCGGTAAGCCTTGTTCGCGAAGGAAAGGCCGATGTACTCATGAAGGGACTCGTAGGAACGGCAGACCTTCTCCGTGCGGTACTCGACAAGGAGAACGGACTCAGGAAGGGTGCTACGCTCAGCCACGTTGCCTTCTTCGAAACTCCTCACTACCACAAGCTTATCGCCGTAACAGATGCCGCAATGAACGTTGCTCCCGACTTCAAGGAGAAGATTGCAATCGTTAAAAATGCAGTTGAAGCCTACCACAAGCTCGGTGTGAAGAATCCCAAGGTTGCAGCAATCGGTGCCGTTGAAGTCGTCAACCCGAAAATGGAGCCGACCGTTCACGCAGCAATGCTTACTATGATGAACAAAAGAGGACAGATCAAGGGATGTATCGTTGACGGACCTCTCGCTCTTGACAACGCGGTTTCAGCAGAAGCATGCCACCACAAGGGAATCGAGAGTGAAGTGGGCGGAGACGCGGACATCATCCTCTGCCCCGACATCGAGGCAGGAAACGTTCTCTACAAGTCACTCAACTTCATCGGCGGAGCAGTTTCCGCAGCAGTAATCATGGGAGCAAAGGTTCCCGTCGTTCTCACATCACGTGCCGATACAGATACAGCTAAACTCATGTCGATCGCTCTTGCGGCTGCAATGGACTAATGGAGGAAAAAATGAGAATACTTGCAATAAATCCGGGATCTACATCCACAAAGATAGCTGTCTACGAAGACAACAAGGATATCTTCACAAAGAACCTCAAGCACAGCGTTGAGGAGCTCGCACCGTTCAAGGGAATTCTTGAGCAGTACGATTTTAGAAAGAACATCATCGTAAAGGAACTCGAGGCTACGGGAATCGAAATCTCCTCACTCACGGCGGTCGTCGGAAGAGGCGGACTCGTTAAGCCCATTCCCGGCGGTGTTTACCGTGTAAACGATGCGCTCGTACGCGACCTCGAAGCGGAGCTCATGGGTGAGCACGCATCCAACCTGGGCGGAATCCTCGCCCGTGAAATCGCAAAAGAGGCCGGCGAGAATGCCGAGGCATTCATCGTAGATCCCGTTGTTGTTGACGAGATGGACGAAATCGCACGCATAAGCGGTATGCCGGAACTTCCGAGAAGAAGTATCTTCCACGCACTCAACCAGAAGGCCGTTGCACGTCGCTACGCACGTGAAAAGGGTCTTAACTACGACGAACTCAACCTCATCGTCGTTCACATGGGCGGCGGAGTTTCAGTCGGAGCTCACAATCACGGCAGAGTCGTCGACGTAAACAACGCACTCGACGGTGACGGACCTTTCTCACCTGAAAGAAGCGGCGGAGTTCCCATAGGACAGCTCGTAAAGGTTTGCTTCGGCGGAGAGAAGAACATCGGCGACGTCAAGAAGATGATCAAGGGTAACGGCGGCCTCGTTGCATATCTTGGAACAAACGACGCATACGAAGTTGAGATGCGCGTAAAGGACGGAGACAAGGAAGCAGCTCTCGTTTACGAGGCAATGGCCTACCAGATTGCAAAGGAAGTCGGCGGACTCGCAGCGGTTCTCGAAGGAAAGGTCGATGCAATCCTTCTTACAGGCGGAGTAGCCTACGACAAGGGATTCTGTGAATGGATCAGAAAGCGTGTCGGATTCATCGGAACTATCGAAGTTTTCCCTGGGGAAGATGAGATGATGGCGCTCGCAGAAGGCGGATTCTACGCACTCAAAGGTGAACTTCCCATCAAAGAGTATGTATAAGAAAGGTTTCTGTTCAATCAGATCGGGGAGGGGGCTGTTCCCCCTCCTTCTTTTAGCACTTTCCGGCTGTTCATCCCAAGAAGTTGTAAAGGAGGATGTGAGAGCATCCTTTTACGAAACCTGCTACAGGCTTTCCAGACTTCCCGAAGGAACCACAGACAGTGACATCGACTACGCCGGAGAGATCTTCAAATCGTCCCTTCCCGCGGAAACCGGAGTTTTTGCATACGGAAAGAAGGGCCGGAACTACTGTATTTTCACCGGATCGCAGATCCCTGAGGATGTCGTTCCCGGAAAAGCCGATGGAAATCCCATAGCCTCCTATCTCCTCAACGCATTTTTCAACTCCGACAACGCCCTCACATTTGTAAAAAGGGGCGGGAAAGTGGAAAAGGTGTCGGGAGAAGAGGGCGCGGAAGAAGCAATGGATTGGCCATATGCGGGAATTGAAATCTCCGGTAATTCACGGTCCCTGGTCTATTTTTCCAACTATCTGAAAATGCTGAAAATACCGAATATTTCAGGTCCTTGGGCCGGAGGCTGGAAGGTGCTTGTGGAAGCGGATGAGGAAAACCGCTACCTCAACGTTCCCTTTCTTTTCAACGTTTTCAGGAAGATGGGATGGCGTGAAAAGCTCTATCCCGGAGATCTCGCAAGGCTCCATCCACTCGGAGATGAAAATGTCGAGATCCGTTTCCATATGGAGAGCTGGAAGAGAAAGCAGGTGACGCCATCAGACAGATCCGACAAAGTCAACGGACTGGAATTCAACGTATCATTCATGAACCTTCCTTTCAGCGACGAGCAGCTTCTGGGTTACCTCTACTCGCTGACGGAAACCTACAGAAATTCAGAATCGGGAAATATCTACTACTCGCCCCAGTTCATGGGATACGACCCTGAGGTTCGTGTGAAACTGTACAGCTCCGAGATTCTTTTTCCTGCCGGAGCATCCATGGAGCCCGAAAGATTTCTCTCATGGATTCTGAGTGCCGCTCAGTTCGAGGGAAAGTATCCGGATTCATACTACGCCAACCTGCTGTCGCTGCGGGTCGCAAAAAAGATGTTCACCGGATCGCCGTCCTTTCTCGGAGGTGACCTGATAAGGGAGAAGTCCGCAGCCATCCCGGTTGAGCGCATAAGCTCCCATCTTTTCCGAAACGACAGGGTGCTCGGAATGGGAAATTTCAGGAATCTCTATCTTCAGGAAGGAGAAATCTTCTCGGAATCGACCTCACTTCGACCCGGAAAAGCAAAAAGGATCAAAGCCTTTTTCGGGAATCCCAAATACAGCCGTAAAAGTGTTGCATCCATCGTAGTGAGATCGAAGAATCCCGAAAGGGAGATTGAACGGATCGAAAAGATCCTGAGAAACGGAGGTTTTTTTAGAGTAATTCAGAAAATCGACGAGAAAATCGAAGGAGAAGGATGGGGAGCCGTCTCGATTCTTCTCGGAACAAAGGAGGAGAGAAAGCTTCTGAAGCTCTACCGGACGAAGCTGCTCGCCGTTAAGGATAACATATCGCTTGGAGTTTACCGTGTCGAAGAAGAAAAGTAGCAGAGTTAACCTCAAGAAGGGTAGAAATGTTGAAAAGAAGGCAAAGGAAAAGAGGGAGAAGGGATCTGAAGGCAGTTTTCTCATGATGGAAGTGGGAGTTGCCGTGATGAGCCTCTTTTCGTTTTTCGTCTGGCTCAGTCTCTACCACTTCAACAGTGCCGCAATGAAGAGCTACATGAACAACACCTTTTTTACCGGAAGGGCCGGCTACCACATAGCCTCATCGCTTTCCGGAATGTTCGGCTACGCGGCCTTTATCTTTCCGCTGCTGCTTGCACTTCTCATCTTTACATTCATGAAGAGGCGGCTGTTCAAGCATCTTCTTCTCAACTCGATCCTGTTCGCGTCAATTTCGCCGTTCATGCAGCTTATAGGGAAAGATCCCCTCGGCTGGGGAATCACCGGAGGCTACCTGGGAAAGAGCATCCTCGACCGCTTTCTTTTACTCTATCTCGGAAACTTCGGAAGCTGCCTCTTTTTCCTGATGGTTTTCGCTGTATACATCATCGTGACATTCAAGATTTCACTGACAGATATTCTTAAAAGGAGAGTAGAAAAGGCGTCCAAAATTCCGGATGTCCTGAAAGGCGTTTGCGGAGATATCAAGGAGAAGGCGAAAAACACGAAACTTATCGACATGGAAGGTTACGAAGATGAGTTTTTTGAAGATCCCGATGATGAAGAGGAAATAGAGGAAGAGGAAAAAGCTCCGAAGAATAGATCCGAAAGGGCCGATGCCATCGAAATCTCAATTCCCAAACGTGAGAACCCTGAAGAAGTAGAGATGTCCATTCCGGAAATCGAAGAGGTTGACGAGGCCGAAATAAAGGAGAAGATAAAGGGCGAAATGGAACTTCTCGAATCGGAGAAGGAAGTTGAACCGGCCTTGGAAGATCTTCCCGAAGTTGAACAGGAGCCTGTTGAAACCCCATCGGACAAGAAGGATATCGAAGTTCAGACACTCGAACGTCGCCAGAAAAAGGAGAAAAAGGTTCTCCGAAAGCTCAAGGACTACAAACTTCCGCCCCTTAACATGCTGAAAAAGGACGAAGCCGCGCAGAGTTCGAAGGAGCGAGAGGAGCGAATCAAGGAGATCGCACTTCTCATCGAAAGAAAGCTAAAGCAGCACAAAGTGGACGTCTCGGTTGTCGGAGCCACAATCGGGCCAGTTGTAACCATGTACGAAGTGGAACTCGGCGAAGGGGTCAGAGTCGGTCAGGTTGCCAACATGGAGCAGGATCTGGGAATAGTGGTCGGCGGAAAAAGAATTCGTGTCGTAAAGAGAATTCCCGGTAAACCGTACATCGGAATCGAAGTTCCCAACGAGGACAGGCAGATGATCCGTCTTCGCTCCATTCTCGGAAGCGACGAGTTCTCATCACAGCGCGACAAGGGACTTCCCGTTGCAGTGGGTGAAACGGTCGACGGAACATCCATGGCGACGAACCTTGCAAAAATGCCCCACCTTCTGGTTGCCGGTACGACAGGTTCCGGTAAGTCCGTAGGTGTGAACACGTTCATAATGAGTTTTCTCTACAACATGACACCCGAAGAGGTCAAATTCATCATGATCGACCCCAAGGGTAACGAGTTCAACATCTACGAGGGAATTCCGCACCTTCTTCTTCCGGTAGTTGTGGACGCAAAGAAGGCGGCACTCGCACTCAAGTGGGCAGTTGACGAAATGGAAAACCGTTTCCGTACACTTGCCGAAAACATGGTGCGTGATATAAACAGTTACAACGAAAAAGTTGAAAACGTTAACAAGAATCTCAAAAATCCCGAAGACGGACTCAAAAAGATGCCGTACATCGTTGTTGTCATCGACGAGTTCGCCGATCTCATGACCGTGGCTGGAAAGGACGTGGAGATAGCCGTAATGCGAATCGCCCAGAAGGCGAGGGCCGCAGGTATCCACCTGATCATCGCGACACAGAGACCGACAAGGGATGTAATCACAGGAACAATCAAGGCCAACCTTCCCGTGAGGATCGCGTTCAGGGTTGCATCCGGTCTGGACTCCAGAACGATTCTGGATACCAGCGGAGCGGAAATGCTTCTCGGAAACGGAGACATGCTCTTCATACCGCCGGGATCCAGCGAGCCGACCCGTGTACACGGAGCATTTATATCGACAGAAGAGATCAAGGCCGTCATTAAGTTCATCAAGGATCAGTTCCCAGAAGGTGTGGCGCTTGAAGAGAACATCGTACTCTCGAGCGATCCATCCGAATTTCTTGAATCCGGTAACTCAGTGATCGACAGCGACGGAATCGATGACGAAGAGGATCCGCTGAAGGGAGATATCGTAAAGTACATCCGAAAGACAAGAAAATGCTCTGCATCCATGCTTCAGAGAAAGTTCAAGATAGGATACAATAGAGCCGCGAGGATGGTAGAAATACTTGAAGATGAAGGATTTGTGGGACCGGCCGACGGAGCAAAACCGAGGGCCGTACTGATTCCCGAAGAGGGGTAGGAGGGGAGAATGCTACTAAAAAACGGAAAAATCTACACAATGAAGGGAGATCCCGTCCCTTCCGGCGACATAAGGATCGAACGAGGACAGATCAGGCAGATCGGCACGGATATTAAACCGCAGAAAGACGAGGAAGTTTACGATCTCAAGGGACTTTCAGTCTTTCCCGGATTCATAGATGCCCACTGCCACCTCGGAGTCTACTCCGAGCCCCACATCTGGGCCAACGACGACGGAAACGAAGAGAGCGATCCGTTAACGCCCCACGTAAGGGCGATCGACGCAATCAACCCCTTCGACCCCGCCTTCGAGCACGCAAGAAAGGCGGGAATCACATCCGTATTCACCGGACCCGGAAGCGCCAACGTCATAGGCGGACAGTCAGCCTACATAAAGACAATCGAAAGAACCGTAGTGGACCAGATGGTTGTGGAGCCCTTCTGCGGAATGAAAGCCGCCATGGGAGAAAACCCCAAGAGAGTGCACGGATCGAGAAAGAACTCGCCCATGACCAGAATGGGAGTAGCCGCAGTGATGAGGGAAGCGCTGACAAAGGCGAAAAACTACATGAACGGCAGGAAAAAGAAGGAGGGTAAACCCGAATTCGATTTCAAGATGGAAGCGCTCTCAGCCGTACTCAAACGTGAAGTGCCGCTAAGATGTCACGCCCACAGAGCCGACGACATAGCCACGATAATCAGGATCCGTGACGAATTCGATATCGACCTCGTAATCGAGCACGCCACCCAGGGCCATATCGTGGCCGACTACATCGCCGAAAAGCGGGTACCCTGCATCGTAGGTCCCAGCATGACAACCGTATCCAAAGAGGAACTCAGCCAGAAAGGATTCCACACAGCCTACGAGCTGAACAAGAAGGGCGTACTCATTGCGATAATGACCGACGCTCCCGTAATCCCCATAAACCATCTGCCCGAAATGGTCGGCTACGCAATCCGCGAAGGACTACCCTGGGAAGAAGGACTCAAAGCCGTGACCATAAATCCCGCAAGAATCTGCGGAATGGATTCCCGGGTAGGATCACTTGAAATCGGAAAAGACGCCGACATAGCCGTCTACGAAGGCGACCCCTTCACAATCCAGGGCCGCTGCCGCCTCACAATAATAAACGGCGAAATCGCCTGGAACGACCTCCAGAACTCCTGAATTTAAATTCAAACCTCAGAGATTGTGTAACATCCTGTAAAAACAATGATATTTGTGAACGATCCGTAGGGGCTACCCGGTGGGTCGCCCGCATTTACCTCTGAATTTTTCCCCCTCTTATTATAAGAGGGGATAAAAGGGGAGTTATTCTAATAAAAAACAACCGATCGACACCTGTGTTAGTTTGCAAAATAATTAATTAATACAATTGGATACGTAAAACCATGAAGGTCATGAAGAACATGAAGATTAATAAAAAATGTAAAAAAAAATTGAAAATCGCGTCAAAAAATAATCTCTTCCTTCATGTCCTTCAAGCTCTTCATGGTAATCAAAAAAACAAGCTTATAATTTTGATTAAATTAAATAAATTGCCTCACTTCTCGAAACACCACCAACCCAGCACCAGAGGTGTGAAACGATTGTAGCGGTGTGCGTAAGCGCACCGGTCAGAAAACACCCAACATCCCAGAACCCGGAAAGGGTGACACAACCGAAAGCCCCGTCAGGCGGCGACATATCATGTCTAACCCAGACCCTGGACGAAGATTGTATTTTCAAAAATCTAGCCGATGAAAAAGAGAGAATATTTTTACCGAGCACTTGTTGATGATCCAACCGTCGAGAACTGGCACTCTACCTCTCGAAACAATTCCCGAAAATCCCGGAAAAACAATATCCACCTAATCCCAGCCGCTGAAATCGCCATAGAAAAGATATCCAGAGCACAGCAATCGTCAAAATTGCCACAGACAAAATATTACCACGATTTTAGCCGCTATTTTGACGAAATTATTTGTATCGGGTTAAAATCAGCGACTGTTTTTCGCTGAAAAATCTTTTTATGGACTGCCGAGGAGATAGATCGAAACTGCTTTAAATAATATGCAATATTCAAATAATAACCGGAATGATACATTGTTGTTATAGGGAGTTGCAATCTCATTGGTCCATAAAATAACAAAATGAATTAAATTGACAAAAATAAAGCTTGAAATAACTTAATAAGTATATGGCTTAAGTTTTTCAAATTGACTAAGGTGTGAAATGAAACTTTTAATTTCTTGTAGCGAGTGCATGCAGATTGAACAAGTAAGCTCGCAGGAACCTTACGAGGTTTATTCAAAAGTTTGTTCGGTTACAGACGATGGTGTTTATGAATTTGTATGTAAAAAAGGGCACAAAACGAAAACTGTTCTGAGAACACCAAAACATGAAGTACTTTTCAATATAGGTGCTCATGCTTATCTGGATGGTTATTACAGAGAGGCCATCACATCTTTTGCAGCATCATTAGAAAGATATTATGAGTTTGTTTTACGAGTTATTGCGCGGGAAAAGGAAATTGTGAGCCAATTAAAAGAGATGTGGTCGTCCTATAACTTTAAAAATTCTTCAGAAAGACAATATGGAGCTTTTGTAAGTACTTGGCTATTTTTATTAGGCAAGAACTACACAGATTTATCGAAAACAAAAATAACAGATATGGCTGTTTTAAGAAACAATGTCGTACACAAAGGAATAATACCAAAAGCTGAGGATTGCATAAAGTATGGTCAGTATGTCTATGATATTTGGGCACCAATTGAAACAATATTAAAAGAGAAATATCCCACTGCACATAAAAATGAATGCTTTTCAAAAGCAAAAGAAAGTAAGGGGCAAGATGATTCAGAAGTTACAGTTCTAACTATAATGTCGGTACTACAATCAGCCCGAAAAGATGATAATAAAATTGAGACTGCAATTGAAAAGTTGACGAAATATAGAGAGATCAACCATTTTCCATCAATAAAAGAGGGCTATAGATTAAGTGTTTTGCATCCATAATTTAGAGGGATTAAAATGAGTCTAGGAGATTTTAGAGCAGTGTTTTTACCTTATTGTTTTGGATATGCCAAGTAAGCCCATAAAATGTTAGTAAAGTTTACAAGTTAAAAATGCCAACCTTCCCACAACCCCTGAATTCACCATAAAAAAGATATCCGAGTAACACCAGCTGTTAAAATTGCCGCAAACAAAATCCCACGGCGATTACCACTGCTATTTTGTCCAAATTATTTGTATTTACTGGAATTCTATGAACATTTTCTCCTGAGAAAACTCTTGAAACCTCAACAAACTTTGGGCTTACAAAATATTTGTTAAGAAAATTCAAATAGTCCTTGACTTCAATGATTTCAGAACTATTTAAACAACAGTTAGAAATTTTTAAGAAGATAAAAGGATGATAAACAATTGTAAGTATGGTTGGGAAGGTTTTTACGAAGCTTCCCTTGTCTTATTAGGAAGGGGCGATCTAAAAGAAAAAGTTATAAAGGCTCGCAAGAAGATTATCCACCTAATGAAAAGTCCCGAAGCAGATCTACCACCCAGTTCGTTAAAGATTTTTTATGAGATTATTGATAAATCCAATTGGAATGGAAGTGAATTAGACGAAGAAAAAGTATTGGATATTGCTCAAAAAATTATCCGAATATTTGGATATGTTGATCACTGTAGGCGTGGAGAAATAGAAATGAAATGATTCTAGGTTAAAAGCTTTGAGATACATTCAAACAGGAGAAAATTAATATCAATGAGATTTATAAAAAATGGACCATCAATACCAGACGAGTTGCTAACAGCGCGTGATGAAGGACGTGTAGTCTTTTTTTGTGGTGCCGGAGTTTCGAGAGCAAGAGCGGGCCTAAAAGACTTTTTAGGCTTAGCAGACGAAGTGGTTGACAAATTACATGTTGATAAGAATGATCCAATCCAAAGAGTTTTAAAAGAAATAAGGAGAGTGGAAAAAAAGTGCGGTGTAAGTGGACTCATATCTGTTGATCGAGTATTTGGTCTATTGGAACGCGATTTTTTTACTGATGATATTGAGGAAAATGTAGCAAAAGTGTTGAAACCGATTGAAAATGTCGATTTATCTGCACACAAGACTTTAATTGATCTTGCTACAACACCATCTGGAAAGATTCAACTGGTTACTACAAATTTTGATAGATTGTTTGATGATTGTTGTAAAGCTGAAAAAATTTGGCAGCCACCTCGATTACCGAATGTTAATAGAAATGAAGGAATTGACGGTATTGTATATCTACATGGCTGTGCAAAAAAAGATTATTCCGGGTCTGAGAGTACAGAATTTGTTCTTTCCAGTTCTCAGTTTGGGAAAGCCTATTTAGCCGATGGGTGGGCCACAAAATTCTTAAGAGAAGTTATGGAGCATTATGTTGTGGTATTTGTCGGTTATTCTGCAGATGATCCACCAGTCCAATATCTATTAGAAGCACTTAATAAAAAGGATACCATAAAAAACGGTGTTTACGCTTTCCAAGAAGGTAGTCCATGCGAGGCTGCAGCAAGATGGAACCATAAAGGTGTGGAGGCGATACCTTTTTCCAATGAAAATAAATACAAACAACTCTGGGACACACTTGAAGCATGGGCAGAGCGAGCAAGAAATCCTGATGAATGGTATGAAAAAGTATTTAAAAAAGCTCGAAAAGGACCCGAAAAAATGCAAGCCTTTGAAAGAGGTCAGGTTGCGCACATAGTTTCAACGATACAAGGTTCAAGGAGATTTTCAGAAGCTCATCCACCTTTACCTGCTGAATGGCTTTGCGTATTTGATCCGAAAATCAGATACTCAACACCATACAAAGAAGATATAAATGGTGAAAATAGTAAAACTATTGATCCATTCGAAATTTATGGGCTTGACTCTGATTTTAAACCCGAAAAGTTTGATACAGAACTTTACCACTACTCAGAAAGAAAAATTCAAGAAAATGAATGGGATGCGTTCGCTATTGTAAATCTTGATAAAAGAAATTTACCACACGATAGGTATGCTTCAATAAATGGTGAATATTCGATTAAAACGCCATTTTTGACACCAAGATTAGCTAATATTGCTGAGTGGTTTATAAATGTAGCAGATCAACCTATAGCTCCATGGTGGGCAGCAAAACAAAGAGGTTTACACCCATATATAAAAACCAAAATACTATTTAAAATGCTAACTGTAGGGAGATTTTCTGATATAATAAGGAAAGCTTGGCATTACATATTTGAGTGTTTTGAAAACCAATGTCCAACAAATATTCATAACTCTTTATGCTGCATACGAGAAGAATTAAATATATGCGGCTGGGACACTTCTTTTTTAAGAAGGTTTATGAAAAAGTGTATGCCCTCTTTAATGTTTTCTACAACTTTCTATGGACAAAGAGTTCCAAAAAATTTTGAGAATAATTATATAACAGAGATTATCGGGTTGGGCGTGGAGTATCCTGATATTTTGTATGATATTGATGTCCCTGATGAATGGTTAGGCCCATTTGTTAAGGAGCTAAGATACAACATAGAGCATGCTATAAAAATAGCGAATGAAGCAGGATGTTTTAACACTAATTTCTCACCAATAATCCAAGATGAAGATCCTGAAATATGTTCTTTAAGTCGATCTAGGGATATCTCAGGCTTAGTGATATACTTTTCACAACTTTTTGAAAGATTAGTAGAAATCGATTGTGAAAAAGCGAAACAGGAATTCTTATCTTGGCAAGCAGATGATTACGTTTTCTGCAGATTAAGAGTATGGGCTATTGCAAAAGATGAATTATTTAATTTAAATACTTTCAGTGAAATAATGGTTAACTTAAGTGACAAATTCTTTTGGAGTGAGCACAATCAAAGGGACCTTCTTTTTTCATTATCCAATCATTGGAATAAATTGAATGATGAAATAAAAATATTTCTTGAAAATAGGCTGCTAAAAGGATGGGCTAAAGATGTCGATGAAATCTTTTATAAAGAAGCTAGTGCATGGCAAATTTTGAACCGAATACAATGGCTGTCGAACAAAGGCTGTCTATTTAAATTCAATATTGGAGATGAGATAGGTAGATTGAAATTGATAGTTCCTGAGTGGCAACCTGAAAAAGCAAATCAAGCGGTTAGGTCAATGGAAATCCGTGGTGGTACAGTATCAACAGAAAGTGGATGTGAAGAACTTTTAAAGGAGCCTGTCCAAAACATCCTAAAAAAGGCAAAAGAAATTACAGGTAGAACGGATAGTGTTCTATTGGAAAAAGATCCTTTTTCAGGTTTATCAGCAAAATTTCCTCTTAGGGCATTTACTGCTTTACATCAAGCTATAGGTGAGAATGAATATTCTTTCTTTTGGCGTAAGTTTTTGTACCACGGTTCTCGTATTGACGATAGTCCAAGACTTAAAGCACTAATTGCTGAACGGATTTCTATCTATCCTATTGATGATGTTATACCGTTTTTTGGTGCTTTATGTGAATGGATGGTTGCTGTTTGGGATGATTTGCACGATAAATATCCTAATAGCTTTATTAAAATAATTGAAAGAATAATTAGCATAATAGAATGCAACTCTATATACAATGAAGAGAATAATTTTTGTTTTGATTGGCTTGATAAAGCTATAAATTCATATATAGGCAAGATTGCAGGGGTCTTGTGTGCGTTTGAAGCAAAAAGTCAAAAATCAATTATTTATGAAAAAGGGTCCAGATCACTATATTTAATGGAAAAGTTGCTTTTACTAAATGATGATAGGCGACGCCATACAATTGCAGTATTGACTCAGCATTTAAAATGGTTTTTTTTCCACTTTAAGAATTGGACTTCAAAAAATCTTTTATCTATTCTCAATAGTAAAGATTTAAAAGATAAGGATGCTTTCTGGTCAGGATTCCTATTTGAAGCTAGGCCTATAGATCTAGAATTACATAATATTATAAAACCTCATATGTTAGAAGGAGTTAAAGGAGGAAAAATATCAGGTGATGTAGTTGCAAAATTGCTTCTTATGCAATGGGCAGCGGTAAAGAACACAGATGAAAGTAGACAATACATAACAGATAATGAGTTGATGAATGTTATATTAAAATCCAATGATAAATTCAGAGAGAAAATTCTGTTGAGAATACAAAAAAATTTGTCAACCCCACCAATAGATTGGTTAAATATAGCAAATTTGTTTTTTAATAAGGTATGGCCGACTCATAAGGTTGTTAAGAATTCAACAACTACAAAGTATCTTTGTAATTTAATTTTATCTAACAAGAATATTTTTCCAAATTTGCTCGAAGCTGTAATACCTCATATGACTGTTATTGAAGATGAAAGAGTTATAATTCCTTACTATATAACGTCTGATGAAGATTTTATTTGTAATTACTCAAAGGAGATAATATCTTTGCTATCCGTAATCTTGCCAGGAAATGGTAATAGTTGGAGCGAGAATATTGGCAATACAATTGAATATTTGGGCGAAAAAAATAAAAATCTTAGATCGGATCCAAAATATTTAAGCTTGAGGAATAGGTGGGATATGAGATAAGGCGCTATCGACACTTCCCCGATTTCAAAAAACATTATCCGAACCCCGGAAATCCCGGAAAAACAATATCAACCTCTCCCCAGCGGATAAAATCGCCATAAAAAAGATATCGAGGCCGTAGCAGCCGCTATTTCGACGAAATTATTTTGAAATTGGTGCTCAGAGCTCTTTGGAGTATGGCGATAAAAATAAATCTCAATATTCAGAAGCTCGGAAAGCTTGAAAATTGATAATGTCACCTCTACGAGGTTCCCGGGGGGCGAGGTGATCTCGTTGGCTACTTGGATAATCAACCTAATGTTAAGAGGGTTAGTGAAGAATTGTTTTCAGAAATAGGCCCTTTTGGGAAAGCGGAAGTAATGAACCAAATAAATATCTACAACTACATCCAAGTTTTAGTGCTATCGAAAGTCGTTCCGTTTGAGAGTGCAACGAAAACACCATATTTGCTAATGGCAACAATATCATCTTTTCCATCTCCGTTTACATCAGCAGCACCTCTAAAATGTTCCTTTCTCCATCCACCGTTTTCAATGGCTAGTCCGTTATAAGCAGTCGCTTTGGATTCAAAGCCCTTACTCGAGTTTCCTCTTGATTTAGCTAGATAAACTTTATATTTTCCAAAACCAATAATGTCATCCCATCCTGATCCACCGTTAATGTTGCCAATTATTCTCTCATGACTATGAACTCTCCATCCACCAACATTGTAGGCAAAGTCATCAATCCATTTTATTTTAGAACCAAATTCATTGCCGTTCGATAATGCAACATAAACACCATCATCCTTAAATCCAATGATATCAGCTTTCCCATCTCCATTGAAGTCACCAATATCTCTAACATGTTTTTCAACCCTCCAACCATCATTATATCCAAAATCTGTATGCCAACGGGATGCTTTTTCAAAACCACTGTTACAGTTTGATAAAGATACGAACACATAGTCCTCTCCGAATGCGACAATGTCGCTACATGAATCACCATTTACGTCTGCCACTTTCCGAACATGTTTGTAGTTTCTCCAACCATAATCGTAATAGTAATTATTCGTCCAACGACCCTCCCATGAAAAACTATTGCCTGTTGATAAAGCTACATATACACCATTAACTCCAAATCCGACAATATCCGCTTTTCCATCGCCATTAACGTCACCAACAGTTCTTGTGTGTTGGAGCTTGTGCCAGTTCTCATTTTTGCTGAAATTACTAATCCACTTTGTTGGAGTAGTAAAGCCTGAACCTGTTGAAAGCGAAACATAAACTCCATCATCTCTGAAATGAATTAAATCCGCTTGCCCATCTGCATTTGGACCGAATGGTGAACCGACATCACCTAATTCGTACTGGTCTTCCCCCATTTCATTAACAACTTTTTCAATACAACCACCCACAATATAAGACACGGTTCTTTTTTGCTTGTCCCAACTTGGATCACTATTATTTCCACAGCTATCATCAGAATACCCATGTCTGTGCATGAGCTCATGAAGAGTCGTGGCGGCACCTTCGTTGTAAGGGAAAGGGTAGTCTTCCATATGTAAATAACAGTGATCTATTTCAGGTTTTTCCCCCTTAACACACTCTCTGTTATTTTTATATACTTGACCGTAATATACATCATTAAACCATGCCCCCCATCTAAAATTCTCGTCATTGGTACCATAGTTGCCAAGTTGCGCTGCCGCTATAAAATCTAATGATGATGGACTGTTTTTAACAGTAACATCTGTATCCGTTCTGGAAATATCAATTACTTTTTTAATTTTTGCCGAGATACTCAAATTAAGATGTGGGTCAATATCGCATTCAAAGCCATCATATAGTGATCTCATTTCTTGATCTACACATGTTTCATATGCTTTACTCATTACGGCTATTCTCATGTGGTGATGCATCTCTTCCATAAATAGTTTTTTTTCTTTGTCCCAATGTGGACCACTGACATTGGTGCTGCCCAGAGATCTTGTTGTTTTTGCCGTATCATCCGTGTTTTCATTGAAATCATTTAATTTTTCACCAGGCTCACACCCGAAAGCTAAAACTGCAATAAATAACGCCAAGAAATAAGTTGTTTTTAGACTCATAAACACCTCCACAATAATAATGATAAATAATATTTCACAATCACCTACCGGCAATTATTTACTTACTATTAAGTAAACTAAATAATTAGTATAGTTTGTCAATTATTTTATATACTATTGTTGTCGTTAAATTATTTCATTTAAACAACCTTATCCAATAAACTCGATGGGGGACAGGGCGGCAGTGCGCCAAGCGAAGCTGGCGCAATCCAACGGGTTAAAATCCCGTAAAGGTAAAGGTAAAGGTTAACCACCAGCCTGTTACTGAAAATGACGTCTGTGGCGGTAACAAAACAGGCGAAGCTCATTGGAAGGAGATACCAGGTTGTAATGCGTAAGCGTGAACGTTGTAGTAGCCCCGAAATTGACGCTTTAGGTTGGTCGACAGTGTTGCCGCTCTGGAAGACAGAACATTTATGGGCGATTTGGTGAGCTCATAATTGCGCCTCGGGGTTAGAAACGATGACATGGTGTCGAATGGATTGCGTCGGAACTTGGGAGATCCTGACGGATTCTCAATGAGATATCCGCAAACAAACTGAGAAGGCGAGGATGTGGAGATGTCCGTCAGGAAGTCGGATCCGCTCGTAGTACTCTGAGCGCGGGAAAGCCGCGTACGTGGGGAAGGGACGGACGTTGTTGTGTAAAGTTTTGAGGAAACATCATTTATCCGAACACCGATTTGGATAATGAAATGGCAACGAAATTGGAACTTATATCTTCGATTTACTTGTTCGTAGGTTGGAGTGAGCAGCAGCGAAGAGCCGTGTGCGGGAAAACCGCACGCACGGTTCTGTGAGGGGGTGAGCATCTGAATAGGTGAGCTGGGAACCCATGATAATATCGTCTTAGAATACAGATGCTTGCTCTACTCGACGATATACATATTCGAAGCGGATCAAGACCGGCATTTTTACACTTTTAGGCATTCATTAAAGTTTTTATTATCTGCGTTTCTGGTGGATTTCTTCATTTTATTCAAACTCGATGGGGGACAGGGCGGCAGTGCGCCAAGCGAAGCTGGCGCAATCCAACGGGTTAAAATCCCGTAAAGGTAAAGGTTAACCACCAGCCTGTTACTGAAAATGACGTCTGTGGCGGTAACAAAACAGGCGAAGCTCATTGGAAGGAGATACCAGGTTGTAATGCGTAAGCGTGAACGTTGTAGTAGCCCCGAAATTGACGCTTTAGGTTGGTCGACAGTGTTGCCGCTCTGGAAGACAGAACATTTATGGGCGATTTGGTGAGCTCATAATTGCGCCTCGGGGTTAGAAACGATGACATGGTGTCGAATGGATTGCGTCGGAACTTGGGAGATCCTGACGGATTCTCAATGAGATATCCGCAAACAAGCTGAGAAGGCGAGGATGTGGAGATGTCCGTCAGGAAGTCGGATCCGCTCGTAGTACTCTGAGCACGGGAAAGCCGTGTACGTGGGGAAGGGGCGGACGTTGTTGTGTAAAGTTGAGAGGAAACATGAACCAGACACCGATTTGGAGGAAGTAGTGGAAACGAAATTGAAACTTATAACCGAAATGGCGAAGGAGGATAGGAAATGTAAGTTCAAAAATCTTATTCACCTATTGAATGTATCGAATCTAAAAGAATGTTTCTACATGCTTAAGCGGGGAAAAGCTCCCGGAATAGACAAGGTGAGTGTTGAGGATTACGAAAAGAATCTTCAGGCGAATCTTGAAAATCTGGTTGTCCGCATGAAAAGGATGAGCTATCGTCCGCAGCCCGTGAGGCGAACCTACATTCCCAAAGGAGACGGCTCGAAAGTCCGTCCTCTGGGAATCCCTGCCGTGGAAGATAAAATTATCCAGATGGCCATGACCAGAATATTGGAAGCGATTTATGAGGTGGATTTCAAAGAGTTCTCGTATGGTTTCAGAAAAGGAAGAAACCAGCATCAGGCACTGAAAGTAGTGGACAATACGATAATGAATTGTCCGGTGACCTACGTGATTGATGCGGACATAAAAGGCTTCTTTGACAATGTCGATCATAAGTGGATGGTGAGGTGTCTTGAAGAAAGAATCTCCGATTCCACATTTATGAGATACATTGTCCGTATTCTGAAAAGTGGCGTTATGGAGGAAGGCAACTTCTACGCAGTAGAGGTGGGAACGCCCCAAGGCGGCATAATTTCACCAATACTTGCAAATGTTTATCTTCATTATGTTCTCGACCTCTGGGTCGAGAAAAAGATAAAGAAAACCTGTAAAGGATTTGTGAGTATGGTGAGGTACGCAGATGACTTTGTGATCTTTACGGAGCATAAGGAAGAAGCTTATTTTATCATGGATGAACTGCAAAAGCGTCTGGGAAAATTCGGCTTGGAACTCTCGAAAGAGAAAACCAAAATTATAAGATTCACCATACGATGGAAGGATAATGATGATGATGATGAAGGCAATGGGACTTTTAACTTTCTGGCATTCACTCACTATATCGGTAAGAGCAAGAGAGGGAATCCGAAGGTTGCGAGGAAAACCGCGAAAGCTCGATTTGCCCGTGCTGTCCATAAAGTAAAACTCTATATGAGCATAAACAGAAGCAAGCATAAACTTAAGGAACTGTGGAAGGGTATAAGAACAAGGTTGCTTGGACATTACCGCTATTTCGGTGTCAGTGACAACCTGAGGCATCTTACACGTTTTCTTGATGCTGTTGAGTCTATAGTGTTCAAATGGCTGAACAGAAGAAGCCAGAAGAAGAGCTTTACATGGGAACAGTTTTGCAAATATCAAAAAGCCTATCCGTTACCCAAACCTAGAATTTACCACTCCATGTACTTCTAATGCACATTGAAGTGAACAGCAGCGAAGAGGCGTGTGCGGGAAAACCGCAGGCACGCTTCTGTGAGGGGGCAAGTGTTCTCTAGATGGAGCTGGGAAGCCCGAAAACATCCGTAAAACCAAACTGGAACACTTGCTCTACTCGACTTTTTGTACTTTTAGTCATTCATTCAAGTTTTTATTGTTTGTGTTTCTACTGGATTTGTTCAGATTAATAGGGTGTTTAATTTCCTCGGTAAAATTTTATAAAAGAGGAGATGCAAATTTATTTCCTGACGAATCCGGACAGCATTCTCCACGCAAACAAAATATCAGCGTGAAAACAGCCCGTATTTCGGCGGAATTATTTGTAAATTTGCCCTCTGAGCTCTTTGACTCACGGTAATAAAAATAAATCTCAATATTCAGAAGCTCGGAGATCTTGAAAATTAATAATGTCACCTCTACGAGGTTCCCGGGAGGGTGGGGTGATCTCGTTGGCTATAATCCTTCCACGCCTCCAGCGTTCGGCCAAGGGCGTTTCAACGATTTAAATTATCTCTTGAATTGGGGCGCTATCGGAAGGGTTCGACTGGAGAATAAAAATACTTTCGGATTTCACAAGTGTTTAGGTGGTGGTGATAATGGTAAAGAATGTCAAAACTACAGGAGCTCCCGGAAGAGATTGTTGGGTATTTTTCCGGCTACAATAGTGTCACCCCGTCCGGGTCTTTGGGGAAATGCGGGGAAGGGTTGGCGGTGTTTTTCTTTGCTACAATAATGTAACTCCTCCGGAGCTGGGGGAAATCTGGAAGTACGGATTTGTATTCATCTTTTTGCGTTGGTTGCAATGATTTCACACCGGTGCTCGTTTCCGGGAATTTTTAAGATCAAAATGTCGAACCAGCTATGATTCCATTTATTTCTGATGAGGAATACTATTTATCGGTGTGTATCTGTGTGTACATCTGTGGTAAGAAACTGTTTTCGTTGTTCGTTGGCTAAAGTGGCTGACCGATTGTCCATCTCTCTTCGGACATTTCAACGATTTCGCCGTCATCAAATTCTTCTTCCCATTCTTGCATGTAGCCAAATTCACTGAAACCTTCCAGGATTGGGGTGCTGAAAATTCTGCTGGGACGTTTGTTGTCGGGCAGAAAATTTGTGCCATTGTAGAACCTGCCGTAGTAATCCCGGTCAAAAAACACTGTTACTTCACTGAAGAACATGTATGGTAGGCTCAAAAGAACTGCAACGCGGTAGTAGGGGAGTTCGTTTCTGATTTCAGCATTAGCAAGATGTCCGGCTTTGGATAGTTCTCTTTCAGAGTGATTTTGCGCATTTTAAACTCCGGTCTCTGGGTTTATGCTTTCAAGCGGCGCAGCCTTTTTTCTCTCGGGCATATTATTCACAAATGTTGCTTTAACTCTTTTTGAGTTAAGTAGGTATATGATGCAGGTGGTTTCGAAAATTCTATAGTCAAAAAGATTTTTAAATATTTCTTTTTCAAAGAAGTTAACATCAGGAATAATTGTGGATAGTGTTAATGTTATAAGAACAAGTGAAAAAGCTTTAAATAAAATTGCAATGATGAATAATTTTGGAAAACGATAATCTTTATTAATGAAAAGATATATTTGAAAAATAGAGTAAATAATCAAAAAAATCATTTCTACTAGAATACATATGAATAATTCATTTACGAATTGGTGTTTTGCGAATAGAGCATATTCTGATGCAAAGTTCAAAGTGCCTGGCTCAAACATCTCAAAATAAAATCTTATAGTGTTATAAATCAACGCCATTGGCCAAATAGCAGTTATGATTGCAAAAGGTATTAACGAGCCGCGAATACCAACTTTCTCACATTCATTTTTCATTATCTCTCCCTATGGAAGTGCTTAATCCATTCAAACATGAAAAGATATGGATAATTAATACAAATGTCAAAATAATAAAAACACGTTTACATAGTGGTTAGAGGGAAACCAGATGGGGGACGGGACGGCACTTTTGTACTTTTAGTCATTCATTAAAGTTTTTATTGTCTGTATTTCTACTGGATTTGTTCAGATTAATAGGAATGTTGAATTTCCTCGGTAAAATTTTATAAAAGAGGAAATGCAAATTTGTTTTACAGATAAGGAAGAAAAAGTTAAACATATTAGGAAAAGTCACAATGTAACCCTGTTCATGTATCATTTTGTATGCCCAGTAAATACCAAAGGGTTGTTTTCTCAAAAAGCGTAGACGAAACACTGAAAGATGTCTGTCTCGAAATATCTAACAGTTATTAGATCCACTCATTGAAATAGGGAACGATAAAGATCATGTTCATTTTCTAGTCCAATCGGTACCTATATTAATTCATCCCACGATTTGAGAGTATTCCTGGAATTGACTTTCTATTTTTCATTTGGATTATTTTCTGAGTCTCAATAAACAGTTTACGTATAGGTAGTGTATCAAAACTATGCGAAAGCTGATTTTGTGAAAAGATGAACTATAATAGGCCTAGAGTTTTGTGTTTTCCTGAGTATAGTGGTTATTAGAATTTATTTTAGGAGGTGAATTATGAAGAAATGGTACGATGAAGAGTATGAATGGGAAATAGAGGTTGCAGGTTTCCTACGAGGAGATAAGACAGAAAGATATTGTCGAAATGGTGAAGAAATTGGAGATAAGTATACCTGCACATATGGATGTCCTGTAAATAGTGATGGACAAGGAATTTGTTCAAAGGTGATGATGATTATGTTTCCAATAATGGAAGCTGTTAGAAGTGGTGGAGATTTAGAGAATATCGGTGGCAAAAGTAAATATTGTAAAGATGTTGTATGTCCTGACGGGTGTGTTTTGTTTCGAATGACTGCAAAAAAGCTGGAAAATGAGAACTTCTATAAAGGTAAATGTTTCGATTAGTATATTGCGCTTAATGTCCGTAAGGTAAGGATTGAGTGTTTCTTATAATACCCCGCAGCTTGCTGCGGGGTTATTTATTTCCATCTTATTTTTTACCGATTCATTTTCCATCATCTCTCCTTATGGAAGTGCTTAATCCATTGAAACATCAAAAGATATGGATAATTAATACAAATGTCAAAATAATAAAAACAATAGTTTTCGTTGTAATCTGAAATTATTTCGCTCTTTAGATATTTATAGGAATTTTCTGTTGTTTTGCTTTTTGTTGGTGTGAATGAGCTTTTATCTGTTGTCTGATTTCTACAGAATATTTATCATGTAACCCTCTGCATTTACACTATATGGCACATAAATATTATACGGTGTCGACAAGAATCTTCTGTTTGTTAAAAATCTTTACGACTCTTTAAATATTTGTTTTAATGAGGAAAATATTTACAATCATTTGTTGCAAAACTTATCATTTATATCTATATTTATTGCATCTAGAATTTTTGTTTAAAAATTGCTTATTGAAAATAACATTAATCCGGAGATTTTAATGAAAAAACAATCTTTCCTGACTATTTTTTTAATTCTGCATTTAGTTTCCTGTGCAACATCTGCAAACATATCCTCTCTCAGCAAAGTTGACGGAGTCATTTATCATGTTGATCAGAACAGGCGTTTTACCGGAACGGCTGTGGAATACTATGAGAACAGCAGTAATAAAATGAGTGAAGTACATTATGTGAACGGACTTGAGGATGGACCTGCCATTTACTGGTACAGAAGCGGTAAAAAGAAGATGGAGGCAGAGTTCAAAAAGGGAATGGCTCACGGTCTAATGATCCAATGGCATGAAAATGGCCGCAAGAAAGCGGAAGGTAAATACATCGATGACAAGGAAGAAGGCACTTTTATCGGCTGGTATGAAAATGGCCGGAAAGATAGTGAATTCTACTACGTTAACGGTGAAGTTACGGGCCTGCTTACCGAATGGCACATGAATGGGCAGAAGAAGCTTCAGGGAACCTATGAAAAAGGTCTGGCTGAAGGAATTGTAACTACTTGGTATGCATCCGGAAGAAAGGAAAGTGAGATAACCTATAAAAAAGGAAAAACCAATGGTTTGAAGACGCAATGGTACGAAAACGGCAACAAAGAGGTTGAGGGTGTTTATAAAGATGATTTGGCAGAGGGCATTCTCATTATGTGGAATAAAAACGGAACGAAGAGTTTTGAAGCCGAATACGTTGAAGGAAAACTTCATGGCAATGTTAAAAGCTGGTATGAAAACGGACAACTTGAAATGGAGTACTATGCAGTCAAAGGTAAAGAGCATGGAAAGATGTTAAAATGGCATCCCAACGGTCAGAAAAAGCTTGATTGCCAACATGTTGAAGGAAAACTTGATGGACACATGATTGCATGGCATGAGAACGGAGCAAAAAATCTTGAGATTGACTATATAAATGGTGAGGCACAGGGACCCGCCTATCAATGGTACGAGAACGGTCAAAAGTACTCCGAGGTTATCTATGTGAACAACAAAGAAGATGGAAAGTTTACTAAGTGGCACTCAAGTGGACAGGTGCTCATTATCAGTAACTATAAAAATGGAATACTGCACGGAGCGACCACAATGTGGTATGACAACGGTCAAAAGAAGTTCGAAGGAACATATCAGGAAGGTGCGCTTAAAGGAAGAGCTGTTGCATGGCATGAAAATGGTCAGAAAAACTATGAAAGCGACTACGAAGAGGGGAAGGTAATCGGCCATGTAGTTTCGTGGTATGAAAACGGTAAAAAAGAGAAAGAGGGTACCTACGCAAGGGGAGTGAGATCCGGAAAATTTACATTCTGGTACAAGAATGGAAAAAAGGAGATCGAAGGAACCTATGATAACGGTAAGGCGGAAGGACATTTTGTGACCTGGTATGAAAACGGAAATAAGAAATTCGAAGGTGACTACAGGAACGGGGAAGTGGATGGAAAAGTCACGGAGTGGTACGAAAACGGTTCGAAAAAGTTGGAAGGTACCTACAAGAGCAACAAAAAAAACGGACACATGATCTACTGGCATGAAAACGGTAAAAAGAAAATGGAAGGTGATTTTAGAAACGGTAGTCAATTCGGCAACATCCAGGAGTGGGATGAAAATGGAAAGGCTATCTAACATGCATGTTTAATTAATCAAATGTAAATCTCAGGCTTTGCCGATGGTAATCTGACGCTCTGTCAGGATCAATTTTACATTTATCAAAAATACCTATCAAAATCTCCTGTAAAATATTTCGCAAACTGGAATTAGAACCCTCGTATGAGATAAAATAGTTAGAGAATCAGAAAAGAAAGGGGGTCGTTATGAAATTTGGTAATGTATCTTTGGAACGGATTGTGGAAAACCTGAATGACGGCCTCTATTTTGTCGACCTTCAGAGAAAAATCACTTTCTGGAACAAGGCGGCGGAGCGTATTTCGGGATTCAGTGCGGATGAGGTGGTAGGAAAACACTGTTTCGACAATATTCTTACGCATATAGACAACGAGGGCAAGAGCTTGTGTGAAGGAGCCTGTCCGCTCGCTGCAACCATGGATGACGGTAAATCCAGAGAAGCTAAAGTGTACATGCACCACAAGGACGGTCACAGAGTTCCCGTTTCAGTCCGTGTAAGTCCCATGACCGATAAGGAGGGCAGGGTAATCGGCGGGATAGAGTTGTTCACGGATGTAAGCGGTTTTGAGGCAAATGAAATCAGAATGAAGGAACTGGAAAAACTTGCTTTTATCGATACCCTGACACAAATCGCCAACAGAAAGTATGTTGAAAAGGAGCTTGCCAACAGGTTCGAGGAGAAAAGGCGTTACAACATTTCATTCGGAATCCTTTTCATCGATATAGACCACTTTAAAAAATTCAATGATACCTATGGACACGATGTTGGTGATCTCGTTCTGAAATTCGTTGCAAACAACTTTGTCGCAAACGCAAGGCCGTTTGATCTTTTCGGAAGATGGGGAGGCGAGGAGTTCATTGGTATTATTCCTAATCTTGAAGCTGCCGACTTAGAGTTCGTAGGCAACAGGCTGAGGAGATTTGTCGAAAGTTCCTACATTTCTCATGAAGACGGAAATCTGAAAGTAACCATATCGATCGGTGCAACAATGGCCAATGAGGAAGATGACATGGAGACTCTTATCAAAAGAGCCGATACGCTCCTGTACAAAAGTAAATCCGACGGCAGAAATCGCCTGACTGTCGGGTAGTCACCGAAAATAACATTGGTTTTATAGACAATCTGACCAGTCCGGCAAACAAATGCAACCTGTGGATATGGCCTTGTCTCAGGATGATCGGTCAATATATCAAAAAAATTTTTAACTGACGGGATTTATTAATGCAAAATGTCATTAAAAAGCCATGAAGTTTGATCCTGTTAATTTTTTGCAGGCAAAAGAAATTGGATGCTTACACATTTTTTTATCAACAAAAATGTTGCATTTATCCCTTAAATAATGCTGTGAAAAAATTTATTTAATTTTTAGTTAGGTGCTGATGTTACATCGGTTTAAGGGTGACTGAAGAATTCCATGGGGAAATCATAGCGAGAAATGGAACGATGGTTAAAAAAATTCGAAGGCGATACGATACGTGTTAATAAAAACAGTTCAATAAAAAAAGTAGAAGCGGTTTTTGTTAAATTGACTATCAAATACAAATAGTTTAACATGGGTCAAATTGTTGCAAAATTAAAAAAGACCAGGTGGGATACAATGAGTTACAGAAAGGGGTTTGAAGATACAGTAATAAAAGCTCAAACTATTTCTTTACCAAAAGGTGGTGGTTCAATAAAGGGGATAGGTGAAACGTTCCAACCGGATTCTTTTTCCGGGACAGGCAGTTATTCCATTCCGATTCCGGTTTCAACTGCTAGAGGTTTTGAACCACGTCTTTCAGTTGATTACAGTTCTGGCGGAGGCAACGGTATTTTTGGACTCGGATTTTCTCTATCGATACCGAAAATATCTATCCGAACAGAAAAAGGTATTCCGAAATATGACGGAAAAGATATTTTTATTGCCGGTGCGGGGGAACTTGTACTGAAATTGAAAAATCCCTCGAAGAAGAACGGTTTCGATGTTTACGAGTATCTTCCAAGAATCGAAGGCAGTTTTTCAACCATAAAGCATTTTGTAAAAGAGGACAAGAGTGAATCTTACTGGGAAATAACCACTTCAGAAAATCAAAAATCTGTTTTCGGTAAGTCGTGGCAATCAAGAGTTTACAATCCTGATGATAATTCTCAAATATTTGAATGGCTTGTGGAAGAGGAGGCTGATTCTAAAGGCAATAGGATCCTCTACTCCTACAAATCGGAAAACAGGGACAATCTGCTGAATGAAGTGTGGGAAGAAGGACACTCTTACAACAACAAATATATTCAAAATATCAAATACGGTAACTACTTTGATGAGAAAAACACGCTCAAGTTTGCATTCGAAGTAATTTTTGATTACGGCGAATACGATATTTCCGATCTGGATAAAGGAAAAAAGGATCCATACAGCGTTGTAAAAAAATGGGACTACAGGCCGGATCCGTTTTCTTTCTGTAAAAGCGGTTTTGAAATTCGCACCTGCCGAATTTGCAAAAATATTCTCCTTTTCAATAATTTTGAAAAGGAGCTTGGGGCACCCTCTCTCGTAAAAACCGTGTCATTCGATTATGAAAATCCGGAAAAATATGGAGCGATTAAAACATGCGGTCCTTCAATAGTGAAGTCGGTTACTCTTTCCGGTTTCAGGAGAGAAGGAAAAAATGCAACGGATTCATACGAACTACAGAGTATGCCGCCTTTGACCTTCGGTTTTTCAAAGTTTGCGCCGCCCCAGAATCCTGAATTTGAAAAGCTTGAAATAGGAAAAAACACAATCCCGGGACAGCTCGATAGCTCCGGGTTTCTTCCTGTCGATTTAAAAGGCGAAGGAATTCCGGGATTTTTATATAGCGGTTACAATTCATTATTCTATCTCGAACCTGAGGGCGGTGGAAAATACTCCGCTCCAAATCCTCCGGAGACATTTCCGATAGACAGGAGTTTTCAGAAAGGAACTGCCTCACTTGTTGATCTGGAAGGAAACGGAGAGCTTGAACTTGTCGTCAAAAATGGATCGAGACACGGTTTCTATCAAAGAAACAGTGATGATTCCTGGGACAATTTTCGGCCTTTTGAGTCGTATCCTGCAGATTTCGCCAATTCAGATATGGAAATGGCAGGCCTCAGTGGAAATGGGAAAACAGATCTTTTGCTTAACGAAATAAATGACCTGGTTGTTTATCCGTCCGGAGGTAAAAAGGGATACTCACGTTCAGAACGAGTTTTAAAGCAACATGATTTCCCTTCAATAAAAAAAGGGTATAAAAAGGAACATGTAACTTTTGCAAACATTTTTGGGGACGGTCTTTCCCACAGAGTAAAAATCACAGACGGCATGGTGGAATGCTGGCCGGATTTCGGATATGGCAAATTCGGAAAAAAAATAACTCTCGGCAATTGCCCTCGTTTTGGTGAAGAGTTCGACTCTTCCAGACTATTTCTGGCTGACATAGACGGTTCAGGGACAATAGATATTCTATATGTTTATTCAGACAGGGTAGAGCTCTTTTTAAACCAGAACGGCAACTGTTTTTCCGATCCCATAACAATTTTCCTGCCCGCTCAATATAGCGATATAGATAAAATCAGTTTTTTGGACATTTCGGGTAATGGAACAACCTGCCTCGTTTTATCCAAAATGGCTCCTGTTCCCACGCATTACTACTACAATTTTGTCGGTGAAATTACTCTCGACGGTATGTTGCGAAAATCCATAAAGCCCTATCTTCTCAATGAGATCGATAACAATCTCGGCGCAGTTACTCAAATCAACTACTGCAGTTCAACCAGATTTTACCTGGAAGATAAAAAGGCTGGAAATCCATGGTTTACTAAACTTCCATTCCCTGTTCAACTGGTTGAAAAAATTGTAAGTATAGACAAAATTACGGGAAGTCGGTTTACCCACAGCTTTAAATATCACGAAGGATTTTATGACCATGTCGAAAGAGAATTTCGAGGTTTCGGATATGTGGAATCCTGGGATACGGAGGTGTATGCGGATTTCAAAAACAATAGCCGAAACGCGGGTCTTTCGATTCAGGAAATAGACAAAGAAAATTATGTTCCGCCCGTTTACACAAGGACATGGCACCATACCGGAGCATTTGTCGAGAATAGCAAGATTTATAACCATTACAAAAAGCAGTTTTTTCAGGGAGATGAAGGTGCCTACGATTTCCCGGCTCCGAAAGTTAATATCGAAAGTGACGATGCGGAAACAATCCGGCAGGCATATGTCTCCCTGAAAGGCAGTGTGATAAGGACCGAAGTTTACGCTCTGGATGGAAATGATGTTCCATATTCCGTGGAGGAATCTAATGTGGAAGTTGTTCTTCATCAAAAGAGGGAGTGCAACAAATTCGCCGTTTTTATGGTTAATCCGAAAGAGAGTATATCTTACCACTATGAACGGAATTCCGAAGATCCTAGAGTTCAGCAGCAATTCTCACTGGAAGTTGATGAGTTCGGAAATGTCTTGCAGTCATGCACAGTTTTTCTTCCCAGACGGAAAGGTAAAGAATCATCCAGTAAAGTTCACCCGGAACAGCAGAGTTTGAAGGCAACCCTTCAATTAAACACATTCGTGAAGCCGTTAACCGGCAACAATTTGTACTGTCATCTTTCCTGCGAGGACCAGAATTTCGAATTGGCCGGTTTAGTCTTGGGGAATGGAAGCTATTTTTCCTGCGAAGAGATAAAAAGGCAGCTGGAACCTGTCGGGTTGCCTGAAAGGAAAAACATTATTTCTTATGACGGTAAATTCACAGGCGGTGTGCAGGTACGTCAACTGACATGGCGGAAACAATACTTCTGGGATCAAGAACAGAATAACTTTCTTGACCTTGGTAATGTTTCCTCTGTAGCTCTGCCGCATCATATTGAAGAGGCAGTTTGTACAGATACATTCATAGATGAAGTTTTTGATAAGAGATTAAACGGGGACACCCTTGAGTCAAAAGGCGGATACCTCTTTGATAAACTTTCTGGATACTGGTGGAATAGGGGCCTTGTACAGTACTATTCAATTCCGAAAAAGCCTGATTCATATTCTGAATCGACTGTGATAAAAAACGAATACGGTCCCTTTTTTCTTCCTTATAAAACAGAAAACTCATTTGTTGCGGAATCCTCATCACTTTTTTCAAAAGCTGTCGTAGAATATGATGACTACGAACTATTTCCGATAAAAAATATCCAGTATCTATCCAGCGATACTCAACTGGAAACAAAAGCCCAGATAGATTACGTTACCCATCAACCGAAACAGTTGACAGACAGCAACAACAATAAAACACAGGTGCTTTTTGATCCGATGGGACAGGTAGTTGTAAGCTCGGTGATCGGTACGGAATACGGCAACAGGGCAGGGGGAATGACGCTTTATCCTGAAGGAGAGATCACCGCTGAGTATGAAAAGAGGAAAATTCCCGATTTTGAAGATGTGATAAAGAATCCTCAGAACTATCTTCAGGGTGCGGTTCACTATTTTTACTACAATTTAAACGGCTGGAGGGAAAATCAGCAGCCGGTCTGTTCAATTGACATTGTAAGAAACAACTTCTGGTCTTCACAGGACAGGGAAAAGACACCGTATTGCCAGATTGGTATAACTTACACCGATGGCTTCGGGCGTGTACTGGAAAAGAAAGCAAAAACCGATGCGGGAATTGCCTTCATAAGGGAAAATGGAAAATTAAAAGTTGATAAGGATAACAAGCCGGTGAGGGAAGAGACAAGCGAACGCTGGCAGGTTTCCGGAAGGACCGTCTACAACAACAAGGGTAAACCATTCGAACAGTATTTGCCGTACTTTATAAACAGTCCTGATTACGAAGAACAGAAGGATATTCCATGTCCGCCTCCAACAGTAATTCATTACGATCCCCTGGAACGGGTAATAAGAACCTGTACGCCGAAAGGATTTTTCTCAAAGGTGGAATTTACTCCCTGGGAAGAGAGGCATTTTGATTTTAACGATACCGTAAAAGATTCCAGATTCTACATGGAATTTTTCAAGAATTATCCGGAAAATCCCACTCAAAAAGAGAAAGATGAAAAGGATGCATTGGAAAAATCCGCCCTCTTTTACGACACGCCTGAAAAAAAGGTTTTTGACAACACCGGAAGTATTTTCCTGGACATTCAGACGATGAAAGATGGAAAGGGAGCGGAGAATGAGTTGACGTCGTATCATGAAACCGACATCCTGGGTAGAAATGTAAAATCTATCGATCCGAGGCTCTACAACTCAAACAAGACAAAAGGAACCGACTACTACAATTTCAAATACCGTTATGCCATGAATTCAGGAGAGAAGAATGAACAGGGCGGAGTTACACATACACCTGTTTATACCGACAGTGTCGACGCAGGAATTCAAAAACATTTCAGCAATATATTCGGAGCTCAGTTGTGGTCCTGGAGCGGGCGAAACTACTGTCAGTTGATATCCTATGACAAACTTCAGAGACAGAAGGAACTTTGGGTAAAAAAGATAACGGATCCGGGACCTGTTGTTTCCTATGACGATTTTAATCTTGTCGAGGTTTTCACCTACGGAGATGAGCTGCTTAAAGAGAAAACAGAAGAAGAACTGCAGGATAATAATTTGCTGGGAGCGCTTTACAGTCTCAACGATCTTTCAGGAATTGTGGTAAACAGCACCTACAGCATTCAGGGTGATGCCCTTGAAACATCGAGGCAAATGGTGAAGGAGTATAAAACTGCAGTTAACTGGAACACTACTCCAAGACCTGAATTGGAAAAAGAGATTTATAAAAGCCGAATTACCTTCAATGCAGTAAAACATTTGATTACGGAAACAACACCGGACGGCTCAGTCACCACAAACACTTACAATCAAGCCGGAGAACTCAATACAGTTTCTGTTGAGTTTATAGACAAAACAAAACAGGAGATAGTAAACCTCATCGTTTACGATGCCAAAGGCCAGAGATCTGAAATCGATTATGGAAACGGTATAAATACGACATACGAGTATGAAGAAACAACCCTTAACCTTATTGGAATAAAGAGTAAACGGTCATCGAAAGGAAATGATGAAACAACAGTACAGGATATTGAATACGTTTACGATCCTGTGGGAAATATTACACGTACACGCGACAATACGTTTGAGACCGTGTTCAACAACAATCAAAAAGTGGATCCGCTATCGGACTATACCTACGATGCACTTTACAGATTGATAAAGGCCAATGGCCGACAGCATCCTGGAATCAATGCAGATACATTCAAGAACAACTCAAAAGATGGTGATTTCAAACAATCAAAATTCTCTCAACTGCCGAGTATCAATGATGCCGATAAGTTGGAAAACTATTCGGAAAGTTATAGCTATGACGATTCCGGTAATCTTGTTAAAAAGCAGCATACCGCAGCTTCACGTTCATGGACAAAGGAAACTCCGGTTGAGAATAACAACAACCGTCTGAAAAATGGTAATTATGACGCTTCGGGAAACCTGAGAAAACTGGATATTAACAGCAGTGTGGATCTTTCGTTCAACTGCTGTGAAAATCTGGTGAAAGCTGGAATAATATCTCGCCCGGATGAGCTGGATGACTGCGATTACTACGTTTATGACAGCCACGAGCAACGTACCCGCAAAGTCTCGGAACGACTGGCGAACGGCGGTGAGACAACTCATGTTGAAGAGAAGACCTATCTTGGAAATTACGAAATAAAAAGAAACTATTCGGGGAGTAGTGGAGATTCCAAAAAACCGACTTTTGAAAGAGAAACTCTCCGAATAATGGATGATAAAACCTGTGTGGCGATTATCCATTACATCAAAACCGATAAAAAACATCCGGAAAAAGAAAGGACAAGAAGCAACCGCTTTCAAATGGACAACAACCTAGGTTCGGTTTCTCTGGAGATGGACGAAAAGGCGCAGCTCATAAGTTACGAAGAGTACTTCCCATATGGTGGAACAGCCATAATTGCTGGAAAGAATAAAGCAGAGGTTAAACTGAAGGAATACCGCTATTCGGGTAAGGAGCGGGACGACACTACCGGACTTTACTACTACGGAGCACGTTACTACATCTCATGGCTTGGGCGCTGGCTGAAACCGGACCCTGCAGGGACTGTCGACGGAATGAACCTGTATGCATTCGTCGGGGGGAATCCGATTTCAATGAAGGACCCTGACGGAAAGTCCAAAAAACAGGTAAAAGAAGATTCCGAAGCCCTGGTTCAGGATGTGAGATTTATTTCGTCGACTGAATTTGAAGAGGCACTGAAACTTGCAAATCGGGTTCATGACGAAGCTTACAGCAAACCTGCTCTTTTTACGGATGAAAGTCAGACTTTCAGCAAACCTCTTGAAAGTGATCTTGTTACATATTTTCAGAAATTCACAGGAGCTTTTGCCATGACTAATCCTACTCTTGCGGGGGCTATTGACAGTGCAGGAGGCAAACCTAAAGATCAATCAACAGATCAAAGAACAGCGTATAAAGCACTTCGCACAAGTACTAACACATCATTTCCTAAGTTTTTTCCGGACGTTGATTTTACTCCAGTGCAGGGCAAAAGGACGTACGAGCTTCACCATCTGGCATACAAGGCACAATTTCCAAAAGCTGCTGTAACCACATATAATTTTGCATTAACGACAAGGGGAAGTTCAAGTTCAGGACTAATCGGAACTCATGAGGGAGTCTTCCACATGATTACCTCCGGTAACGATTCCTCAATATATCGAAGATCCGTAGCTGGAGTTCAAGGTGTAATTAAAAGAGTTGTATCAAAAAGAAGCGGAGTAACGCCTGTATTCGTAAAAGGCGGACCATATTCAAAACCATCATTTGCTCCAACATCTCAATTTCGCTCAAAGTCAGCCCGTATACAGCTACAGGCTGCTCGCAAACGTGAAAAAGCTGGAGGAACAATGGAGTTTATCAGACTAAAGTCAGGAAAATATGTTCCTGTTAAAACAAGCTATCGAAGGAGATTTACGCCTTACTGACAAAAATGACGAGAACTACATGTTTACTAAAGCGGTTTGCTGAAAATGAAAAGAAGATAAAAGTAAAAAGGAGAACATCGTGGCTGAAAAAACTTTAAAACTTAACGGTTCCCAATTTTCATCATTTTACAAAAACAATCCCGATTTTGACATCATGAATTTTGATTTTCACGATAAGAGCGCCATAAATGGAGTGAATCTGGATAAGGATGAAAAACAGCTGGAAGAATTAAAGGCTTATCAGAGATTGCTGCGAATTTCTCCTGACAGGGAAGTGGCCGGGGCACTTATTAAAAAAGGTTTGAATTCTGCATGCAAAATTGCATCGATGCCGGAGCATAAGTTTGTTCGGGAAAACTCCGAAATTTTTGATGATGATATTAAAAGTGCTTCGAAATTTCATAAAAAAGCGGTACACATAAAATTATCTGCAATTCAACAATTCGGAATAGTGAAAGATCTTGTTGCTTCTCCTCACTACAGGGCTTCAACAATCAGCAATACCCATGAATCGGTTATCGAATACTACGAAGGAATTCCGAGCTATGAATATCTCTTTGGCGACCTTGACTATTTCGAAAGTCCTCACTGCGAAACAATTTTCGGACCTGCCGCATATTTTCAGGATATCATGCAAATCACAGATGACTATATCACGGACCCCAACATGAATCCTGTTCGCAGAATTCCTGCAGGTTACAAACTTGAAGAAAGACGACCGGACCTTTTTGATATGAAACTGACATGCAAGAATACAAATGAAATTGTTCCGTACATCAAGGTGGTTAACAGGGTTCTACAGAGTAATATCCAGTCTATTGGAGATATAGATAACGCATTTGAAAAAGTTGCTCTATCGAAATATCCATTCAATCTTCCATTCAACCTGCCGCTCAATAAGATCAGAGTCGTTTTGAGTAAACTGGGAGTAAAACTCTCCGATATTTTTGCGGATTTTGAAAACTCATCAGATGTTGAAGAGTTGGATGCGGCAAGAGAAAAATTGGGGCTCTCTGTAACCCAACTTTCAATGTATTCAGAACCCGCACCTGATGCCGAATCTCTCAGTAAATATTATGGATACACGATAAACATAAAGGATCCTGGGGTGATCGGGCTCGGTACGGTAGGGTTCATGAGCGGTCAATCAAAAGTAACCGGAGCGTATACGGAGTTTCTTGAAGAAGTAAATCCGGGTGACAGCATTCTAGTTAACGGAGAAAAGATCAAGATAAAGGATGTGGTTTCAGACACTGAACTTACAACTGAAAAAGAATTGGAATCTACCGTTGGTTTTAAGTACTACTCGGTTTTCAACACGGGTTCGTCTTTTGAGGGGCCTGGAACGATAAGGTACGATCCTTCAGATGGAAAAGTTGTGGGTAAAGAGACTGAATTTACTAAAGATTTTAGGGTGGGAGACGAAATAGATGCTGCACAGATGACAAAAAAAGTGACTAAAGTCATTTCAGATACCGAGCTTGAGGTAGATACTCCATGGCCCGGCGTAATTGTCGACGCCCACTACACTGTCATAAAAGCCGAAATACCGGAAAAAGGTGCCGGTACAATCAGATATGATCCGGCAGATGGAATAGTTCAGGGAAACGGCACACACTTCACCACAGACTTTGCTGTCGGTGACAAAATAAAAGCAGCAAATATGGCCAAGACTGTTACCAGGATTATGTCCGACACACAACTTGAAGTTGATACGCCGTGGCCGGGTGTAATTCCAGATGTTACCTACTTTATTATCAAAGATGTTCACGAAAGGGTAGTTGAAGGAAAAGGTATCGCAATTTTTCCAGAGAAAGTAAAAAGAATATTCGGGCAGGGTTCGGAGTTCACAAAAGAGTTTAAAGCAGGGTACCTGGTTCAGGTAAATGGAAAAAGAAACAAAGTCCAGGAGATTGTTTCTGACACGGAGATGATACTCAAATCTGCCTGGGAAGTTAACTCCGGAAGCAGTTACACTATTCAACCTCAATCGAAAGTAACAAACATTGAAGATTGTTTGCCGGTAAAGGGGATCGGAACAGTATCGGCAAACAAGGCCGAAACCAAAGTTACAGGTACGGATACGAAGTTTAAAACTCAACTGAAAGTTGGCATTGAGATAGAGATAGATGGTCAGATTCGAACAGTTGACAACATTGTTTCCGATACTGAACTGAATGTGAAATCAAAATTCACAGAGTCAAAGAGCAGCTCACCGTTTGTGATTTTCCCGGAAAACGCTTTGGATGTTGTTGACAATTTCATCCATCGAACAGATATGACACGCGAAAAGCTGAATGAACTTCTCAGACAGAAATTGACAGAAAAAGAGATTGAATCAGCTGTTTCCAAAAGCTTTTTTATAAACAATACGGATAAAGAGACGCCGCCGATGGCAATTTATTTATCCGACAATCCGGATAACCATGTGCAACGCATTGCGGAGCTCAATCTGAGTAGACTCGATCGTATAAACAGATTCGTCAGACTTGCAAATGTTATCCAATGGGGTTTTGCCGACCTTAACTATGCCATGGACGCCATCAATGCAAATGAAATTACTGGTGATTTGATCATCAATCTTGCAAAAATCGAATCCATAAAAAACTCCTCCAAACTAAATATGGAGGAAGCGGGAGCACTTTTTTCAGATATGAAAAACTGGGGAATCTATATCGATTCCGATTTTCCCAGCTTTTTTGATTCGGTATTCAACAATCCGAACCTGTTGGACGGTAAAGATCCATACGAAAAAACTTCAACTGTTCCGTTTGATCCATTCAGAAATCCTGTACAAACATGGACGATTGATGACCAGAACGGTGATAACGGAACAATAAGAAACAGGATGCGGGCCGCATTGATGCTTAACGACAGTGATCTTACCAAGCTGGCTCGTTACGTTCTTTGTATCGTGGGAAAAAAAGGTGAGCCGACGGTAGAGTTGAATCTGGAAAATCTAAGCTGGTTTTACAGAATTCAATTTCTTTCTGATCAAATAGGATTAACACTGGATGAATACCTTGTTCTTCTACACCTGATTTTTTATCCTGATGGCGACAGTTACCTTGAGCCTCCTGCAAATGCCTTTCAAAAAACCATTGATGAAATACTACGGATTCTTGAGATCTCTTACTGGCTTGATGAATCCACATTTGATGTGTATGAGCTTCTCTACATATGCGATGGGAAATGCACCGATTCCTATAGTGAACCCTACACACAAGCCGATATAAAGGTTTTTGTCAACGGGATGGCCGAATCATCCGATGAAATAAAGCTGATTCCGGATATGCTGGCGATAAATGATCTGGACAAAGATCAGGCGACTCAGATTTTCAACAGGCTGGTGGAAAACAATAAGGTCAACAAGGCAGGTGTTTTTTCAAACGATAAAATAGTTTATGATGATATTTCTGTTCTTCTTCCGGTAATCCCTAATGAAAACGGATGGGATTGCGGTTTCAACAAGAATACTTTTCATAAATTGATTGAAAATATCACTCCAGATGATTCTTTGAAAGTATTTAATGCACTGAAAAGCAGTTCGCCTCCTGTCCTCGAATCATTGAGTGTGGAAACTACAGCCAGTCTCGTAGAAAATTTCAGTGAAAAAACCAACCTTGATTTTCTTGCGGATATTCTGGGTATAGAAAAAGACGACATTCTCATTCAACAAATAAGACAAATTTTACTGCAGACAAAAAATAACATCGCGGATCTCATAAAAAAACTCAATGCAACTCAAGATATGCAGATAAACAATCTGACAAAGGAGTTAGCAAACTTCCTGGGAACAGAAAAAGGAATAGTTACATCACTTATTCCGATAGCGTGCAGGCAAAGTAAACTTACAAATTACCTGTTCGCTTTCTATACGGTTATTCCGGATACGGGAAAAGTTCCTGATAATTTAAGTAACTTCATAAAAACAGTTTCCCAATGGCAGCTTGCGGCGGAAGGAATAAAACTGAATGCCGGAGAGTTGTCGTACATTACAGGGAAAAGCGGTCCTGAACATTTCAGCATCAATAATATTGATAAGTTGACAGTGGAAAATGTCAAATCGTTATCAGATTATAAGCATTTCGAGATCACATATAACGATGAAGAAAACAATATTCTTTTGGATTACTTCTCTGAACCCGAAAGCTCTCCCGAAAACAAAAAACTTAAATTGCTTTCAAAGGTTACCGGATGGGACACACAACAAATTTCAACGTTGATAGATTACTTCTGGGACAAAACCAAATCAGCAACAGATGATTACGATACCGTAGCCGGTATTTTAAGAATGAAGGCCTGCTTTGATATGGGCGATAAGCTGGAAACGGATTTAGAGTTCATTATGAAACTCTGTAACCTCAGTCATATGAAGATCTCTACAGACGGAGAGACAATTATCGAGAAAAACTGGAACTTTTATGAGAGCATGGTTACTGCCTGCAAATCGCTGATCAGCGGGAAGTTTGGAAACGAAAAATCAAGCGAATTGAATAATGAAATAAATAAAGTAACCGATACATCTTCCCGAAATGCGTTGCTGGCCTATGCTCTCTGGCTTTTCAATTTCAAAAATCCCTCCATTACTTCTCCGGACGCTCTTTACCAATACCTGCTGATTGATGTGGAAATGAGTGCCTGTGCCGATACTTCGTTAATATCTCAGGGAATCGCATCAGTTCAACTCTATATGCAACGATGCCGAATGATGTTGGAACCGGGTATATTAGAGATTAATGTACCGAAGATCTGGTGGACATGGATTTCACAATACAGAACATGGGAGGTAAATAGAAAAATTTTCCTATATCCCGAAAACTATATCGATCCTTCACTGAGAAAGGATGTGTCCGGAATATTTAAAAACCTCTCATCGGACATCTTGCAGAACGATATAACAAAGGCCAACGTTGAAAAGAGTTTCTTCACCTATTTTCAAGAGCTTGCTGTTCTTGCCAACCTTGTTTACGTGTCAAGCTACAGCTGTATCAGGAAAGATAGCGATACGGGGCAGGAGATGGAAACAATCTACCTGATAGGACGCACGAATACCCAGCCGTACACATACTACTTCCGAACGCTTGATGACGGGGAGAGCTGGTCTTACTGGCAGGAAATTAAGCTCAGCATTCCCGCAAAGACGGTGTCTCCGGTTTACGCTTTCGACAGACTTTTTATCTTCTGGGCAGAAATCGATACCGGGAAGAGCAGCACTATGAAGGAGCAGACGTTAAACTCGGAAACTGTCCACAAGGCTACGATTAAATACTCCTTTCTTTACCATAACGCCTGGGTGACTCCTCAGATTCTGGAAAAGGATATTATCATAAATGCCTATCCTATTACGTATGCTGAGATAAACAGTAGCGGCGTAGTAGATTTGATAGACGAAAAAAATCAATTCTGGCATGCTCCTTATGCCGTTTCAACCGGAAAAGGATTGGTCGGTTCGGGTACAATAAAATTTTCAAAAAATTCTCAAATTGTAACGGGAACCCACACACTTTTTGAAAGAGAAATAAAGGCCGGAGATAAAATTCAATGTATGGGGGAGATACATGTAGTTGAAAGCATAACAGGTGCCGACAAACTTGTAGTAACCACTCCCTGGCTTCATGATTCGGATTCGGCAAAATACAAAATTAGACCGTTGAGTGATTCAGGTCGATTCGAACCCTTCATAGGAGAGGGAAAAGTTGTAATAACAGAGGGCATGATGACTGTGTCGGGTATCGGTACAAAATTCCTGGATGAATTTACAGTTGGTGACAAAATAAAGTGCGACAACGAAACTCATCTGGTAGCTTCGATTATTGACGATACCAATCTTTTAACTGCGAGTGCCTGGGTTGCCGACCATTCAAAATCGGCTTTTTCCATTATTCCTCAACGATCAGGGGCAGAACAGATTTTGGTAATGTTCGGCGCGGCAGCTGAGGTGCCGAGCATAAAGGATTATAAAGAGCCTACAATTCAAGATAATCCTGAAAAGGACAGCTTCAAAGAACAACGTAATACGTTTAACTCATCCGTATACGATGCCGCTATAATTGCTAAAAATTCGTACTTAAAGAAATCGAACTTTGTCACACTCACATCTGGATTTTTAATCGATAAAAATCTGGCAAAAACCGAAAGCTATTTATTGATAACAGACTATAAAAGCTGTAACCCGGGAAATCCTCAACCCTTCAGGGCAGACTTGAATAGAGAACAATCCTCTCTGCTGATTGAAAATAGTCAGAACTTGATTGAAGACAACTACTGGGGCAACAATCTTGCCGGTTTGGAAAATCCGAAAACAGCCGTAACGGATGGTGAACCCCTCAATCTGCTCAACTATGTTTCAGAGAAAAAATCATCGCTGATAAATGTAGCAAATCAACCCGGCTGGTTTGTATTTAACAATTCAGATGAAGCTTTTCTAGTTAAACCCGAGAAAAGAAAAACCTATAAATACTCGGATATTCTTTATATTCAACCGGCGCCTTTCCCGGACATGCTGAACAATGTCAGCATAGGAACCGGTGCCTTTACGGATGAAGTAATTTCCCTGATGGACTCCAAATTCAATTTTACCCGGTTGACTACAAACACGATATCTTCACTTACACAACGCCTTTTTGCAGGTGGAATAGACAACCTGCTTACTATCGATTCTCAGACGCTTCCGGAGTTGCCGTTTAACAGATTTTATGCAGATTCCAGCGACAATCCGCCTCCATATGTCATACCTCCATCTGAAACCACAATGGATTTCAACGGTTCTTTCGGAGACTATTTCTGGGAAATCTTCTTTCACACTCCATTTTTGATTGCAAAAAAATTAAATGAAAACAAACATTTTGAAGAGGCGAAAAGCTGGTTCCAATATATTTTCAACCCGACCCAGACGGTTCACGACGATTATGAAAAACATCCGGATGATCGTTTCTGGCGATTTTTGCCGTTCCGTTCAATGAAGAAGGAGTCGATTGCAGAGATACTGGCGGATAAAAGACAGATCAGAGAGTACAATTACGATCCCTTTGATCCTCATATAATTGCAAAATACCGTCATGTTGCATACGCAAAAACAATTGTAATGCAATATATCGACAACCTGCTGGACTGGGGAGATTTTTTATATTCCCAGAACACCAGGGAGACCATAAATCAAGCTGCAAACATCTATTTGCTGGCTAAGGATTTACTTGGAGAACGTCCAGAATCGCTGGGTAAGGCTCCTGACCTGAAACCAAAAAGTTTCAATGAGTTGAAATCTGGTGACGAGAGTAGGGTGAAAAAGAAACTGGAAAACTTCCTCGTCGATCTTGAGAATTCATCTGAAAGTTTCTGGGATTCCGATACAGTTCAATACTTGAACATTCCTCTGATCGGAATCAACACATATTTCTACATACCCGAGAATAAAGATTTCATTAAATATTGGGACAGGGTAGAGGACAGGTTGTTCAAGATAAGGCACTGCATGAATATTGATGGTGTTGTCCAGCAGTTACCGCTATTTTCACCTCCGATTTCTCCTATGGCGTTGATACGTGCCGTTGCCGGAGGCGGCTCTGCTCTATCTTTTGCTGCTCAGATATCCCGGCAGATTCCTTTTTACAAATACGACTACCTGCTGGAAAAAACAAAAAGTTTCGCAAGTCAACTTTCATCACTGGGCTCTGCTTTGCTGAGTGCACTTGAAAAGAAAGATGCGGAAAAAATGAATTTGATCAGAATGCAGCAGGAAAAAACGATATTGAATCTGACCACATCAATAAAGGAAAAAGAAATTGAAGATGCTGAGACTGCGGAAAAGGCTCTGGCTGAAAGTCTCGCGAGTGCAAATTATCGCAAGAATCACTATGCAAAATTACAATCTGAGGGAATTTCGGATAAGGAAAATCTGAGCATGGCTGCAATGACTGCCGCAATGCTTTTCAATGTTCTTGGCAGCATAACAAAAACGGCGGCTTCTATCGGGTACGCAGTTCCACAGGCAGGCTCTCCATTTGCCATGACATATGGAGGTGAACAGATCGGAAGTGCCTTGAATGCAGCCTCAGGTGTTTTTGAAATCGGAGCCACCGTTTCCAACTTTGCCTCCCAGCTTTCTCTAACCATGGCCGGTTACGATCGTCGCGCATCCGATTGGGCTTTTCAGGAAAAACTGGCGGATTTTGATGCCAAACAGATTCAGGAACAGATCAATTCGAATAAAATAAAGCAGGCCATTGCTGAATACGCTTTAAGAATCCACATGGAGAGCATCAAGCAGAATGAAGAGAATGAATTGTTCCTGAAAGACAAGTTTACAAACGAAGAACTGTATCAATGGCTGGTAAACCGGCTTTCAACCATCTATTTCCAGACCTATACACTTGCACACGACATGGCAATGGCAACGCAAGCGGCCTTCCAGTATGAGTTCAATACCGACAAGTCATTCATCGATTTTGGGTACTGGGACAGTCTGCATAAAGGTCTGGGAGCGGCAGAAGGGTTGCTCCTGAGTCTCAATCAGATGGAGAAATTCAGTATCGATAACGATCTGAGATATTTGGAAATTGAAAAAAACATATCCCTTTTGCAGATCAATCCAAATGCTCTGGTACAGTTCAGGGAAAAAGGGGAGTGTATCTTCGAACTCTCCGAGAAACTTTTTGATTACGATTTCCCGGGTCACTACGCAAGGAAAATCAAATCCATCTCCATCACCATACCGGCAATAGTTGGGCCGTATCAGAGCGTAAATGCAACGTTGACACAGCTGAGCAACAAAACCGTTCTCGTTGCTGATGACGAGGCTGTCAATGCCGTTAACTTCCTGATTGGTGGAAAGGGAGCAAAAACTCCGCCGGCAGATGTGTTGAGATCAAATATCTGGGTAAATCAACAAATTGCAATTTCAAAAGCAGATAACGATAGTGGTGTATTCGAGCTCAATTTCAAGGATAGCAGATACTTACCCTTTGAAGGAACAGGTGCAGTTTCTTCCTGGAGGTTGAGTATGCCGAAATCCACAAACAGTATCGATTTCAACTCAATTTCAGATGTCATTATTTCACTTAAATACACGGCATATGACGGCGGTTCAGCTTTCAGGAAGAAAGTGGAGAACCTTAAGGCGTTGAGCACATTTAATGCGGGAAATTTTATCACCCTGAGGCAATTTTATCCAACTGCATGGAATAAACTCTTTATTGCCCCGACTGGAGGAAACAGCCCGTCTATGAGCTTCAAACTGCCTGACTTCGTTCCTCGAAATATTGCCGACGCAAAAATCAACGGTTTTCATTTGAAAATTGAGTCAACTTCATCCGTACCGGGCTCATACATGACATTTCAAATAGCGAAAAATCTTTCACCTGAAATAAATCTCAGTGCCGACAACGATTTTGTCTATTCGTTCAGCAGGCCGATTGAGATAGAAAAGATAGTTGGTGATATTCAGAAGATCTCTTTTGACCTTTCAAAAGTACCCGCCAGTTTAAAAACAGAAGACGGCAAGTCACTGAACCGGGATGCCCTGGAAGATATCCAGATAATTTTCTACTACCAGGGTACAGTCAATTTTTAATAAGATAATCGTTGAAAGAAAAATTATGACACTACAAAACTTTTCTATCAAAATAGACAAAGTGTTTATTCCAATTAACACCAATGGATGTTGTATTGAGTCAAGTTGTTGTAATAATAGTGGCGAATTAAGAAAAGATGTAATCAAACATTGTAGAAGCCCATGACTCCAATAGATGTATAGGATATTATGTGGTTTCTTTGCCAATTGAAAATAAACATTTATTTTAGAGGAATAATAGAATGGCTACAAAAAAATGCTTGGATAATATCAAAAAGGAAACTTCAAGTTATAATCATTTGTGTAGTGGAGTAGCACCATCTGGTCTGCCCTTTTGTGTAGAAGCTAGTACGTATCTGGATCAACATTGTCGAAGTATGCAGGCAAATGTTGATGATCCTGTACCAACTTTTGATCCCTACAATCATGAATGGTGCTATTGCTGTTGTACTTGTTTTGCAAAGGGAACTTTGATCGAGACTTCCCCTGAAAAATTCAGAGCAATTGAAAAAATACATTCTGGAGATGATGTTATGGCTACCGGTCGTGAAATCAACTGGAAAAAAACAAAAGTTGAATACCGGGATGGAGATCTCACATCAGCAATGCTGCCGGGATTGTATTGTGTAAACTACTTGATGGAAGGCGAATCGAAGCCACGAAATCTAATAGTATCACCCGATCATCTTTTTCTTATGAATAGCAGCAGGACTTTAAAAAAAGTTCAACACTTGATACCTGGAAATAAATTGACAACCAAGGATGGAAAAAATGCAGTCGTCCAATTTGTAGCACAAGGGAACCACTTTACAGCACTTCAAACAATCAAAATGGAAGGAGATCTCAATTTACAAACTCTAGATGGTCATCTTCTTAACAGTAATGGCATTATATCAGCTGATTACGCAGTTCAATCCTACTATGATTCTTTGAAGGATGAAGAAGAGATCGTTTTCAGCTTTTCAGATCCCAACAAGGTTTACGAAGTTGGCACACATGAATATGCTAAAAACTTTGGTTGTAAGGAACTTGATGAGTTCCTTGGAGATGAAAATAGATGGCCTGCAGGCTTTGTTCCGAAGCGACACCAGATAATTAACATACCTAAAAGAGCATACAGATTCCTTACACCGGAGCAGGCAAAAGATGTGGACGATAATGGTGAATTTAATCCTTACAGTGCGCGTACAGGTATGAGAAACCTTAAAAAGTTGTTCAAATATGCTCAAATGATAACACCTGAAATAAACTTTATTCTTGACTGGTACAATAAAACTTTCAATGCGTATGCCTGGGAGCAGGATGGACAAAAATTTGCTGTTGTCACCGGTGCAATGGTTCGATTGAAGAACATCAGTGACGATGGATGGGCACTGATTCTGGGCTTTTTACAGGCTTCCCACAACAGTGAATTTAACACGATAGGAGAAATGGATTACAACTCTATTGAAAATATGAGGAACACATATACAGATGATCATTTTGTAAACATGTTTGAAAATGCGGTACAAGAGATAAGAGGCGTTTTTGAACTTGTTGATAAAAAACACTCAGCTGGTAATCTAGAAACTTTCCCCGAATATCCTTCATTGGATTGCAGGATTCAAACATATATGAATTCCGCCAGCTTTTTCCCGATTCCACAATGTGCCAAACCTAAAGCCAAACAGCTGGTTCTTGAAGGGGCATATGCCAGTATCGACTACAAGAATGTAACAGTTCTCTTTGATCTGGCGTTGGATCCGGACTCAGCCAGTGATATTAAAAATTATCAGTTTACTCCTGAAGTTAAAATTACTGGTGTAAAAATTGATCCCGACCATCCATCTAGAACAATTCTTGATGTTGATGGATTAAAAGGACAGTCAAAATATTTGCTTACAGTGGAAAATGTAAAATCAACAGATGGTGCCTCAATACCTTATGGTGAAGATGCAGTAATAATCAGAACTCCATAGTATTATTTTTTTATGGCAACATGATAAAAGTTCTATTATGTTGCCATAATATTTATAGGGATTTACAAATTATGGAAACAAAAATATTTCAAGAAATAAAATCAGAGATTAATGAACTGCTGGAGTTTGATAACTTGTTGTCTGATGTTGCGGTAAACAGAGCATTACAGGACGACAGGTATCTGAACTATCTTGTAAATTGCAGAAATGATAAAAAACTGCTGCAAGCGATAATAAATGATAAAAAGAATAAAAACTACAAAACATTGTCGGACGAAGAGGTTTTAATAAGGAAGAGAAAAAAAATAATAAAGTGGAAGAAAAGTATCTATCATCAACTTCATCAGAACAACTATCAACGTAAGCTAGGCAAGTATTTCGAAGCTGAACAAAAAAGAAATCCTGAACTAAAATCATGTAAACCCTGCGCTGAAATAAATCCGGACGATTTTCGAGAGGTTTACCTGGATCAGAATGCAACTACGCATATCCGCCCTGAAGTAAGCGAATTACTGGCCGACTATCACAAAGGGAAGTTTACCTTCGCAAACCCGAGCAGCAAAACTGTTCAGGGGGATTATGCGACGGAATTGATATTTAACGCCAGAAAAGAGATAGCTGAACCGCTTTCTGTCGAGCCACATGAAATCCATTTCACAGGTTCAGGCTCGGAGGCAAACAATCTGGCCATTAAAGGTATGGCATTCAAATATCTCGAAAAAAAGGGACATCTCATTACCAGCAAAGTGGAACATCCATCGGTACTTCGGGTAATGGAATACCTGGAAACAATCGGTTTCGATGTGAGCTATCTTGATGTTGATAACGAGGGGATGGTATCAGCTGAATCAGTAAGAAAAGCTATCAGAGACAACACCATCCTGGTATCCATAATGGCCGCCAACAACGAGATCGGAACAATCAATCCCATTGGTGAAATCGGTAAGATCTGCAAATCTGCAAAAATTCCTTTCATGGTTGATGCTGTCCAGGCTTTTGGAAAGATTTCCTTGAATCCTAAAGATATGGGGATTTCTCTTCTGTCTGTTTCGGGTCACAAAATATACGCCCCCAAGGGAATCGCCGCTCTCTATGTTGAAGATGGAATATCTCTGGTTCCCCAGATTCATGGAGGTGGTCAGGAATACGGTCTGAGAGCAGGAACTGAAAATGTAGGATCAATAATGGCTTTTGGCAGAGCAGCCCAACTGAGTCACTCGGAGATGGAAAATGAAACCATCAGATTGAATGGCCTTAGAGAATATTTTCTTGAAGGATTAAAGGATGTTGAGAAGGGTATTGTTGTAAACGGTTCAATGAAAAATCGCATTCCCAACAATCTGAGTGTCGGATTTCCCGGATTTGACAGCGGCGCCCTCATCAGAAGTTTAAATAAAATCGGAATCAGCGTATCGGCCAGTTCAGCCTGTAGTTCAAAAAAACTCAGGACATCCTACGTTTTGACAGCAGTAGGAGCAGACACCGAAAATTTCGGAACTATAAGATTCAGCTTTGGATTGGATACAAATAAAGAAGATTTGGATTATGTTTTAAAGTATATTTACAAAATTCTGATAAAGCTGAAAAGTTAGATGTCCGGATGATCACTTCTCTCTTCCACGGTAAGGATTTTATCTCAAATTCAGTTCAGAAAATCAAGATGAGAATAATATCCGGTATATTTTTATAACGCTCACATAACTAATCTATTAAAGTTGATATTCATCTGCAAATTCTATATTCTTTACCGATCTTTAGTTATTTTAGAGAGGGATGTTATGAAAATAGTAGAACGCATTGAAAATTTTAGGAAACTCATGAACGAAAGGGGTGTCGACGCATGGATAGTTCCAAGCAGCGATCCCCATCAAAGCGAATATGTTGCCGATCGCTGGAAAGGTCGCGCATGGATAAGCGGATTCACAGGTTCTGCGGGAACCGTTGTGATCACAAAGGATAAGGGCGGACTCTGGACAGACGGTCGTTACTTCCTCCAGGCCGAAGAGCAGCTTTCAGGATCTGGAATCGATCTTTTCAAGATGGGAATGCCCGAAACTCCAAGCTTCGTCGAATGGCTTTCAGGAGAGCTTGCAGATGGAGCAAAGGTCGGGTTTGATCCCGCGGTTCTTTCGGTTTCTTCCGCTACAGACCTTGAAGAGACGCTTTCCGGAAAGGGGATTTCTCTCTGGACAGAGGAGGATCTTCTTGACCTTCTCTGGAATGACAGACCGGCTGTTCCTGGAGAAAAAATAGCCCTTCACCCTATCGAATTCGCAGGAGTTTCGAGAGAGGAGAAGATTACGGCTGTTCGTGAAGAGATGAATAGAATGGGAGCCACACACCACCTTGTTTCATCACTTGACGATGTCGCATGGCTTTACAACATCCGCGGTAAGGATGTTGAGTGCAACCCCGTTGCCATAGCTCATGCCGTTGTTTCGATGTCCGAGGCTCTTCTTTTTACAGATGAGGAAAAACTTTCGGAATGCGACAGAAAGGCACTTGAAGATGACGGTGTCACTATTCGTCCGTATGCAGAAGTCGAAAAATATCTTGAAAAGGTTTCCGAGGGAAAAATCTATATCGATCCTGCAAAAACCGGATACAACCTTTACAAGCTCATGAAAACAGAAGTTCTCAAGGGAATGAATATTACGACTCCAATGAAGGCTAGGAAGAATTGTAACGAAATCGAAGGAATGCGCGAATCTCACCGTCGCGACGGAGCCGCAATGGTTCGTTTTCTCCGCTGGCTTGAAAACAACATAGGAAGGGAGAAAATCACAGAAATCACAGCCTCCGAAAAGCTTACCGAATTCAGGAAGCAGGGAGATGATTTCGTAGGTCCGAGTTTCTCCACAATCGCAGGATATGCAGAGCACGGAGCAATTATTCACTACAGCGCATCGGTGGAGAGCGACAAGGAGCTCGAGCCGAAGGGACTGTTTCTTCTCGATTCCGGCGGTCAGTACCTCGACGGAACGACCGACATCACGAGAACTGTGGCACTGGGCGAGGTTACCGAAGAGGAACGAAGGAATTTCACACTTGTTCTAAAGGGCCACATAGGAGTTGCGATGACACAGTTTCCGGAAGGAACAACAGGAGCACATCTCGATGTTCTTGCAAGAGCAGCTCTCTGGAACAACGGTCTCAACTACGCTCACGGAACAGGCCACGGCGTTGGAGCCTATCTGAATGTTCACGAAGGGCCTCAGAATATTAGTCCGAGGTTCAATGGAATCGCGCTCGAGAAGGGTATGATTCTCTCCAACGAGCCGGGATTCTATAAGGCGGGAGCCTACGGTATTCGTATTGAAAATCTCGTTGTGGTAGAGGAGGGAGATGAGACCGAGTATGGATCTTTCCTTCGTTTCGAAGATCTGACGCTCTGTCCGATGGATCGAAACCTTATTGTTCCGGAACTTATGTCCGATGATGAACTGGATTGGCTCAACAGTTACCACGCGGATGTTTACAAAGGACTCTGTAATCTTCTAGATGAAGATGAGAGAGAATGGTTAAAGGAGAAGACAGCTCCCATAACACATTAACAAATTATATAAAACCCTGTTTTTTAACTTTTATTTCAAAAAATCAACAAGTTACTTTCTTACGGAAGTTTTTTCCAATATAAATGTCTGTATAAAAAAATCGTACTGAATCACCAGTTTATTCAAGATGGTAGAATATTTTATGCTGTCACTTGTTTGAATTGATTTTTTACTTGAATTATAATTTTAATATTAGGTGTAGTAGAAAAATGATTTGTTTGTGAATGATAAAATAGACTGACATTAACGTATTCATTGTTATAGACAACTGTTCTACTGATTGATTATATTTCTACAGGTTCTGGATTTGATAATCAATATAATCAAGTGTGTCAGAAGTGATTAACATATACTTTGTGATAAATGTATTTTGAATAATTGCCGTATTGTTTAAGCTTATTTTAGTACAACCTTGACATGTTTTGTTGATTATATATTATGCAAACGGGAGCGTCGGATTACTTCTGTACTTTAAAATATATATTTTATTAAAAGTGTGCGGAAAGTAATGTGACATTATAATTTTATTTCTGGGTAGTGGAGGAGACACAAAGAAAGTATGTGGCTTAAAAGCTATGGTTCCTTGTTGTGTTCTTCCGAAAAATTAATTTTTCGAGGGAGGATTGTATGAAAAAATTGTTTTCATTTTTATTTATTCTTTTCATCTTTTCATTTCTTTATGCTGAAGATCAGACTATTTGCTATAAGGTAAAAAAGATCTACTCTGCGACAGAATATCTTTTGAATTGTGATTATGATGGACACGATCAGGATTTTAAGGTGCAGCTGAAGGTTCGCCTGGAGCCGGGAAAGAAGATAAAGCGGTGGGCATACAGATATATTCAGAGAGAGATGAAAAAAGCTCCCGTGGTTATTCTCGACAAGCCCCTTAAAATTGGAAAAATGCTGAAAGTTAAGGATGTTATGCTTCGTGGAGAATCGGTGAAAGAGTACTTCGAAAAGAAAAAGTGGGCCAAGAAATACTATTATTGATGAGTTCGGCAGCTTCATAATTACCTATTGTTAATCCAGCAGCTTTATACAATACAATTCGACACAAAACTGAACAGATCAGAGTTGTTCATATCGTGCTTCCGATGCAAAATAAACCATAGAAGATGAGCTTTCCAGGCAAGTTACGATTTCTATTAGAATCTGAACCTGTTCAAAGTCATGTTTAATCATGATGGACGGCAAAAGATACACGATGAATTTAAAATTGATTTAAACGGGTGGAAATCGTAAGATGTTTGAGTAATAAAAAGTCATTACGTTTTGTTATTGAAGGGGCTAAAGGGAGGGCGCCGATGATACGTGTAATTTCAGTGACGGAGAAGGACGTTAAAATTATTCAGGCGGTAAGCGGAAGAGTGGAGCATACAATCAATGTTCCCAACGTTACAAATGCCGAAATTATCGGTGAAATTGTCGAGATGACCGATAATGACGGTTTTCAGATGAAGTACGATATGAGCAGCGGCAGCATTATCTCATCCTGAGAAAAAAGCACGATTCTAAGGATTCCTTAAAAAATAATCATAATGAAAGTCTTTCACTGATTGACCTTAGATTAAATTTGTGGTAGTTTATCCCCGCTTTTTTGAGAAGGAGGATTATTATGGATAAGGATACGATCAAAAAACAAAAACTTTTCATAGTTCATATGAAAAACGGATATAAAAAGCCTGTTATGGCTGTTACAACCGATGAAGTTAAAAAGGAAATTGAAAAAGCGGGTGAGTTTTCTCTTGACGATATTGAAAAAATCGTTCTTGAGCAGAACTTCTATCCGATGAACGAGGATTACTTTGACATCTGATATCCTTCTTCTGGAAGGATTTGGAGCGGGTTCCCACCGCTCTTTCGCAAACAATCTTAAAAAGTTCAGCAGCCACAACGTGGAAATATTGGATCTTCCGGGGCGTCACTGGAAGTGGAGAATGCACGGCGGGGCTGTTACGCTTGCCGAAAACTTCATGGTGAGCGATTATAAACCGGATTTCATTTTCGCTACGGATATGATTGATCTCTCCCTCTTTCTTTCACTTACGAGAGAGAGAACTTCTGGAATTCCTGCGATTTTATATTTCCACGAGAACCAGTTTGCATACCCCTGGTCCGAAAACGACAGCTGCAGAATAAACGGAAGGGATCACCATTACGGCTTTATTAACTACACTTCGGCTATCTCCGCCGATTCCGTTCTTTTCAATTCCCGTTACAACATGGACTCCTTTCTGATGGGAGCGGAGGATCTTCTGCGCCGTTTCCCGGATAACAAAAACCTTTTTACAATCGATGAGCTAAAGAAAAAGAGCCGGGTTCTCCATCTGGGAATCGATCTTTGCAAATTCGATCGTTTTAAGCCGGAATCGAAAACCCAATCGCAAAAACCTCTCATACTGTGGAACCACAGGTGGGAACACGACAAAAATCCGGAAGATTTCTTCAAAACTCTATTCAAGCTTGCCGATGCCGGCTACGAATTTGAAGTTGCAGTTCTCGGTGAGGCGTTTCGAAATTCGCCGAAGATATTTACGGAAGCTGAAAATTTTCTCGGGGATCGAATTGTAAAGTTCGGATATGCGGAATCATTCGAGGAGTATGCCAACTGGCTCTGGAGAGCCGATATTCTGCCCGTATCATCGATTCAGGATTTTTTCGGGATAAGTATTGCCGAGGCGATGTATTGTGAGACGATTCCGGTTCTTCCGCAAAGACTCTCTTACCCTTCGGTTTTTTTAAATGACAGTACCGAGAAATTCTTCTACAAGAAAACCCCTCAGGATCTTTTATCTCTTCTTAAGACAACCATCGACAAATTTCAAACAATAGACAGAACTGTTTTCCGTAAAAGCGTTGAGAAATTCGATTGGAATATTTCAATTGCAAAATATGATTGTATTTTTGAAAAACTAATTTCGCAATAATTTCTAGCAATTTAAAAGTTAATTGTGTAAATATTAGAGAAGGTATCTGTGCACTTGATTTTTAGTGCGATTATTCAGATAAAATAATGAAAATGGTCGGTAAAAATGAATACGGAAAGAACAGAATCGACAGTCTGTTTGTATAGCTTCAATTGATCAGGAGGTTTTTTGTGAGATCAGCAATTTTAGCAATTCTTCTTCTTAGTTTTAATTTACTTTCAGCTGAAGGACTTTATGTGAAGGCTTCGCTTCTGCTTCCTTCCCAGATGGAAGTTTCGTCGAAAATGGAAGATGTAAAAAGCGTTGATGCGGATCAGGAACTCTATGCGGCGGTGAATTACGCATTTTCGGTTGACTATTCACGATCCTTTTTCGATCAGTTCATAGTTAGAGATATTGAATTCGGTCTGGGACTGGCATATGAAGGAGAGCCACGGCAGCAGAAGGGATTTGAACCATACGGTTTTTCCATGATGCCGCTTTACGGACTTCTGCGTTACAATGTCTACGGAAACGATTCGCTTCGGACATGGGTTTCCGGAAAAGCCGGATACGATTTTGTATTTGTTACAAAAGACAACATGGCCGAGAACGACTCATCCGAAGGAGGATTCTACTGGGGAGTCTCCGTCGGAATAGAAGCCATGGGTGACGGAAGCACGATGTTCGAGCTGTCATACTCCGTATCACGCGCAAAGTTTTCTGGTTCGGACTACACCGATTTCGAAGACGAGTACGAGTACCCGAAATTCGCAATTACTATCGGCAGAAGATTCGATCTTTTCGTAAGAGAAAAAAAATGAAATGGATTTTAACAATTCTTCTCATCTTTTCAGCAATTTCATGTGCTGATGATCTTTCATCCGAAGAAATTGAGAATGTTGTAATCAATGGACGAAGAGCCGCAATCGATTTTCACGAAAATAAAATATTTTTTCCTGTCGACTACGATTCCGAGTTTCCGAAAAAAATGAATTTCTCATTTTCCCTGAGAGAAGAGAAAAAGCTTCTAATCAATGGTAAACCCTTTGAAAATAACGGAACAGTCACAATCGAAAAGGAAGATCTTGCCAAAGGATCGGAATTGACGATTCGCGGAGATGATGAAGACTCAAAATACCGCATCGCTTACACCAATCTTCCCGTTATTCAAATATCGTCGACCGGAATTCCATCCGGAGCCAAAGTCCGTGGACGCATGTTCGTAACATCTTTTAACGATGAAGAGACAAGTTCCGTGCACTCCATCGCCATTAAAGTTCGTGGAGCGGTTTCCAAAAGTTATAGGAAAAACAGTTTCAGGCTGGAACTTCGCAGCGAAGAAGACTTTAATGAAAATAGAGACGCAAGGCTCCTCTCGATGAGATACGACGACGATTGGCTTCTTGACGCCGCGTACCTTGATAAAAGCCTTATGAGGAACAGGCTTGCTCTGGATATTTTCAATGACATGTGGAGACCTTCTGAAAAGCCTGAAATACGTTCAACAGTACGTGGAAGATTTGTTGAGGTGATATTAAACGGACATTACAACGGAATATATGTCCTGAGTGAAAAAGTGGACAGGAAAATGCCCGGTCTGGATAAAAGAGATGGAATTCTCTTTAAGGCTGTAAATCACAATTTTGAAGAGATGAGGTTAAAGTACCAGCTCGAATACCCCGAAGGTCCAGTGGCGATTACAAATAAATCCTGGGACGAACTTCAGGAGTTTCTTGATTTCGTAAAGAAAGCGCCGACCGAGGAATTCTTTAACGGCATAGAAAAGAGGGTTGATATTGAAAACGTAGTCGATTACCACATCCACCAGCTGCTTATTTCCGCGCTTGACAATGATGATAAGAACTACTTTCTGGCAAAAGACAACAACAACCTTTTCTTTTTCTTGCCCTGGGATCTGGATTCGGCTTTGGGGCGACATTTTGACGGTGAAAAAGTGGGGACCAACTACAGGCAGGGAAACTTTCTCACAAATCGGATTTTTGCGAAAGACCCATACAAGGCAAAGATAAGAAAACGCTGGAAAGAACTCCGCACCGGAATTTTATCAAAATCCGAACTCACAAAAAGAATCGAAACATACTTCGACCTTCTCGAAAGGGGAGGAGCCTACAAAAGAAATTTCGAACGGTGGAACATTCAAAAAGATTACTTTGACGATGACACCTATGTCGAAGACTTCGAATACATGAAAAAATGGATTGAAAAAAGGCTGAGAGTTGTAGATTATCTGTTACGATGATTAAGGGCTTACACAGACTGGGTCATTGGAAGATTGGTTCATTGTACAATTATAACCACCGAGTTTTTGATGCGTAGCTGTTATGGTGTAATTTGAAGAACCTGCAGCAATATTTGATATAGCTAAATTAACTTTTCCCATTGTGTTGCTGACACCGAATTTTGTAATATTTGAAAAGTGATCGGTTGTGTCCCAACCTTGAAAAGTTGGATTGTCTAGCCTATATCTTTCCATTGCAGTTTTAAGTGAAAGAACTGCATTTCTTGTCTCCTCTCTTTTTACACGCTCTATATACCAGCTGTAGGTAGGTATCGCGACTGCGGCGAGAATTCCGATTATTGCCACAACGATGAGCAATTCTATAAGTGAAAATCCTTTTTTCATATTTATCCTCCGAAAAATTTATTTCTTGAAACCGGCAGAAACTTCGGTTCTTACCGTACCGTTCTGATCGCTGAAGCCGATAACTCGGAGCGTATAGGTGTCTTCGTCGATCCTACAAAGTCCTTGAGCGGGAAGTATGAAGTATCCGTCAGAGCTGTTTTGTGTAAGCTGATATGTATTGTTATTCACTGGGTTTGCGCAGTTTACCGAACCGGCGGTGGGTTCGGCAGGCAAACTGGCAATCAAAACCTGTTTTTGAAGACCGGAGTCGTTTGAGCTTAAATAACCTACAGAGATTCCGGTGGTGGCCCCTCCGCTTGCGACAACCTGCCTGATTATCTGCCTTGCTGCTGATTCGGCTGCTGAGCGACTAACAGATTTCAAGCGGGAATGGGTAGCTTCATCAATGGTTGTGTGTTGTTTTTTAACAACAATAAGAACAAGAATGGAGAGCGCGAGAAATATGAGAAGCACAATCATTGTAGCAAAACCACGGTTGTTAAATATTTTATTTTTCATCAGTTCCTATCCTTTCTTCCAACGAAAATTGTTTTAATAATGGAGTTGTTCCTGGCGTCATTCCCTGTGGATTCTTTATCTTTTTTTACTGCGATTTGAATTTTTGCTCCGAGAACATTTAGCACGTCACTGTATTCTGTATTTGTCTGAATGGCTCCGGAGTTATCAACCACATAGCTTATATTGCAGCATACTCCGCTTGACGGGCATTGAAATGTATTTGCACCAACACCGCAGGTCTGGCCAGTGCTGCAGGTGGGAATATCTTCGACAATTGTTACTTTGTTGTCCGTATTGCCTGTTGAAGCGAAAAAATGGTCGGCTGCATTGGGATTTGTAGTCATATCGGGCTGTCCGTTTTTGTCGATGGTGAGGCTACCTTTTTCGTCGTCTATTTTTTCACACTTAAATAAAAGGTGGTTCACATTGAAATCAACAAAGTCGCCGACGTCAACACCGGTTGTATCGGTCGTCATCGTGCATGTCGGATTTCCAGCCGCGGCGGGGGTGTTGTTTGCCGCTGAATCAGCGGTTGTTTTGATATGCTGTCCGTTCTCATCAAAAATGCTCATTCTTGAGATGTTCGGACAATTCGGTCGGCCCTGATTGCCATCCGGGGTTTGTCTTGTTGAAGGAACTACTGTGACATTACCTGTTCCGGCGGCGATAATAACTCCGGATGCTTCGGAAGTTCTAACTGCAAAATGGGCATCTGTACACTTTGCGGCGCCGGCTCCGCATTTCAGGAAGAGCAGGTTCATATTACCGGCTATTCCGCCGGAACCGATTTCAGAATGTATGTAATCGGAAGCAACCTGTGATTTCAGGCTCTGCATTTCCCTTTTTTCAAGGTGTTTTCCACCTCCACCGGCGGTTACCATAAACTTTACGGCGACAAGCCCGATTATGCTAATAAGAAAAAGTCCGACGAGGAGTTCAACTAGAGAAAAACCTTTTTTCAAACCTGCCTCCTAGTAGCTGAATGTAAAGTTCTTTTTTTCCGATGTAGTTCCGTCCGATTTTTTCTCTTTGATCGAAACGGTTACCGTTATGGTGCCGTCGTTTGCATCGGCCGAAGCGGAGACATCTGCGGTTTTTACCTCGAATTTGCCGCTTGAGGATTCTGCTGAAAAAGTGCCGGGGACCGTACATGCACCTCCGGTGCAGGTTATATGAATTTTCAGCTCCTCGGTGATGGAGTTCATGAATTCGGTAATTTCGTTCGCCGTGTCGATATCTTCCAAGACTGTTGTCGTTCCGCCGGTAAAGATAAGCTTGTAAACGCTGAGTGAAAATATAGCGAAAAAGATAACAGCTATCATGACATCGATTATCACCGCACCTTTCTTATTTTTGAGCGTTTTTATTATTACTGACATGACACCTCCGCAAGCCCTAATGCTGAAAAGCTGATTGTACAAACAAATGTTGGGGAGAGTCCATTGTCTTGAAGAGTCAGATCTACAAAATTAACAAGACCTCTTGCCGGGTATGAAAGTGTTCCATTCTGTGCAAGACCTGTAAGGTTTAGATCGCTATCTATTTGTAGTGTTGCTGGATTTACAAAATTTGGTGCCATATCAACACCATCTTTTGTGGTGCATGTAAGTGCAAATACAAACGGATTGTTTTCGGTAGCCTGGCCTGTCAGAGTTACTGTAGCCTCATTGCCGGAACCTTTGGCGCACATTCTGGAATTGTTTAAAAATATGGCAAGATCCGTCGCTGTATTTTTTACTAGCCTCTCAGTGCTCAATCCAGTGAATGAAGGTACTGCGAATCCTGCGACAATCGCTAGTATTATCAGAACAATGATCACTTCGAGAAGTGTGAATCCTTTCTTCATCTCCAACCTCGCATAAAATTAGAGCAATGATAGACTATACAGGGGTGAATGTCAATTTTTTGAACATTAGCAGAGTTGTTTCCTTAATTAACTTTCCACCAGAGAATATCGAAAGGAGGTTCAGGTTCTGGGGGGAGGGGCGGGACATCGAAAATGGCTACGTTACCGTCGTGACCTCGACCTACGATGATTCTTGCTTTCCCCTCTTCATTAACCGTCAAAACGGGTTCCGAGGCCATATCCGTTCCGATTACTCCGTATATTCTGTCGTCCAGAGCAGCGTCCGGATTGTCGGCTATCGGCATTCCGTTGTGTGCGAATATTATCCAGAGAAAAGACTGACCGGTTCCCGGTTTGACGCACGGATTGTTTGAGCCGAATTCGTCCATTTCGAACTTTTTGAAGGTTGTGAAAAAGAGCCTTTTCTCAAAGTAGAGGATATTTCCTATAAGGATGTGGTTGTCCGGAAGCGTCACGTACCAACCTTTGTCTTTCCCGAGGGGGTTACCGGCAGGTGGATCTGCTGGGGCAGGGAAGTTCTCAATCTCCTCAAGAGTATAGGTAATGGATGGTGTTTCCAGAGAGTTTGACTGGCCGAATGCGAAATCGTAATCGTTCGAATGGAGAAACCCTGTGAAATCCTCTTCGTGATAGGTTTTGGCACCGTCCTGCTTTGGATCGTTCGGATCGTAAGTGTAGTGCTTTATACCAATGATTTTATTGCCTTTCTGAATGAAAATCGGTCTAGTGGTGTCTCCGGTTCCAAAGAATGCCCAAACCTGACGAATGGTGCTGAAGTAGGGCTTTCGAATGTAGGTTATGGGCTTGGAGAATACCTTCTTCGCTTCAAAAGCTGTAACGGTTGCCGGTGCCGTCTGCTGACCGGGCAGTGAAAAAACCTTCTCAACCGATCCGTCGGACAGATAAGAGAAGAGGTTGCCGAAAAGATCGACGTAGTAGATGGTGTTGGCCTGGACAATGTGAGCGTTCCGGAATGTGAAATCATCCTGAAGAAGAAGGCTCGGCAGGTCAAACTTGTGAGCGGACGGCTCTGCAACCACCGGATATTTGGGATAATCGGGATATTTCACTTCGTCGACGAATGTCCCTCTGTCCATGTTGACTGATCCGTCCGGATTAAAACACTTTATTCCGTAGTAGACGCTTGTTGATATGAAAGATTCATCCAGATCGAATTTGGGATCGTAACCGGAACCGAGAAGAAAGCAGGTAGTTCCGTTAAAATTTATGGGAAACGGTTTTGAGAAGAGGTAGCCGATCTCTCCGTTTACATGCATCACGGCGTAATCAGTCAGGGTACCGGTAAGCGCTTCGGTATCGAATAGAATAAATCCTTTTCCGCCGCGTCTCAGTCCGACAAATAATTTGTCTTGGGATGAGCTGAATTGCATTCTGGACGGGGAAAGATCTACTCCGTACATGTCGATTTTATCGATTGCTTTTTTAAAATCGCCGTTTTTATGTTTTTGAAGTATTTCAAGTGTAGGAATGACTGCTTTATCCTCGGATGCTGGGCCTGTTTTACCTTCGAGAGCCGGATCGATAAAGATGTCGATGAATCCGGCATTTGTTCCGGTTACTATCCGATCTCCGATGAGAAGTGGTGATGCGTGATAGAAATCTCCCACAACATTCGGCGGAAGTTGAACAGGGGGGACGCTCGTATCGAAAACGGGATCGCGGATACCCTTCATGAAATCAAGAATCTCCTTGTCGGAAATATCCGAATCGAGCATGGGTTGGAACTTGAGATCTGTCTCGCCGGCCTTTGTCTTGGGTATATAGATAGATCTTTTACTCGCAGAAAGTTGAGCTATAACCAGTTCGTTTATACCGTTTTCGGAAATGATATCGGGGTTTTTGGTGTCGCCGGAAAATAATTCTAGAATAGTTCCCGGGTTGTCGTCAAGCTGTTTGTCACCGTCCAGATCCTGGTCGAGTTTCAGGCAGTTGTCCGTATCCTGTTTGTTAATGAGACAGAATTTTTTTATGTTTCCCCACCAGTGACCGGGAGTTCTCGGTTTGAACATTGGAATGTAGACGGTGTTCCCGCTGTACTGCTTTCCGTCCTCCTGCTCCACGACATTCACAGCGGGAGCGGCCGAGGCAACGGCGTTCCTGTCAATTGCGGATATGACAACCTGTTTGATAGCCTCCTTTATCTGCTGTGAATTTCCAACCGAGTAGTATTCTCCGTTACCGTAATCAGACACATCCTCAAGCCTCTTAACATCGTAGCCGAAGGATATGGCGTTCACTATCAGACGGTTTCCGAGTTGGTGATCTGTCAGGGTGTCGCCGTCGTGTACGGTGTGGTAAAGATCAACTCCGTGCTGTGAGTACAGGTAGTCTGCAGCTCCTTCCATGTTGTTCGGATGCATGTCGGCGTTGTTGTTGTTTAAAAAACTGTTGAAATCTGATTGGTATCCCGGGGCCCCATTACAACCGGTGTTGAGAAGGAGTGGACTCAGACTGTCATAGTTGCAATCGGCGGTGTTGTTTCCAAGAAGATAATTCTTCGGGTGGTCGTCTGTGGGGTATCCGTCGGAGACAATTACTATGTGGTTGTCCCTGCAGCTCCACAGAAGCTTGTTGTTGTTGTATAGGTAATCCCAAGCTTTTACGAGAGATTCGCCTGTAGGGGTGTACCCGCTTGCATAGAGTGATGTCAGTGAGTTCATGTGGCTGGTAGGGTTGTTTGATTTGAGTCCTGAAAGTATGATCGCACCCTCGTCAAGCGTGCCGTTGTCGGCGAAGCCCGGGTACTTTGCGACAGACCAGGGCACCTCAGGTTTTTCCTGGATAATTTCGCTTATTGCCTGATTTGTAGCATCCAGACGACGATTCATGTGCCACTGGTTTTCGGTTCGGAGCATTACGATATCGTACCTGTCTTCCATTTCGAAGAAGCTGAAGTGGGCCTGTATTTTTCTTGCTCCGGTTTTCTTGAATATTATGTCGGTGTTGTAGTAGCTGGGGATTTTGCAGACACTACTTGATGTGTTGGGATCAAGGGTTGAGCAATCCGTTCCATCTGTGGAGATCCTCGGGGTGATTATCGGACTGTCTAAAACCTCCTCATTCCAGCATGTGGTATCGGTATCGCCGCAAGTATCGGAGAACGTGTATCTCCATTTGTCGATCGTTATTCCAGTTTTATTGTATGAGATGGAAGAGTTGTCGGTGGTTACAGTGAAGATGATCTTTTCTCCTTCGGTTCCCCACCATCTGTTTGCAGCTGGAAAGCTGCCGGAAGCGGATTTTTTTCCGATAGCTTTTCCTTCGTTCAGAGAAATCGTGCTGTTAAGTGGATATGTGCAGTATTTCCATGAAGGCCGGTATTTATTGGAGTCTCCGGCATTTGAAAGAAGGTGAAGGTTGTAGAACGGCTGTATGTTTTTCCAGTTTGCCGAAACGAAAAAGACCGGCTGGTCGTCTTTTACGTTGTTTGTTCCCATGGTGTTGGCGTAACCGGTCCACATGTAGCCCGGTGATTTGAGTTCCTTTATGAGATCTTCCCTCTTTATCTTTCTCGGACAGTCGGCAATCCCGTCACCATCGTCGTCTCCGGTGTACACACAACGATAAGATGTGGATGGAAATGAAAGATTCGTAGTTGAATTGAATCGAATGTAGCCACTTGCATCCACTGGAATATCTTTGGTTGTTTCGTTGTCAGGGTCGATCACCCAATTTCTTGTGTAGTCATTAGTAAGACAATTTTGACTGCCGCATACAAAGTAGTCGCTGCTGCTCCATTTAATATCAGGATTTCCGGGATCGTTCGGAACTCCATATCGTTCGAAAATTCCAGGTCGTCCATTGGCGTCTGTATTGTTGTAGACGAGGAGCACATGGTTTCGGGAAAAACCTGTTGAAGAATCTGTTCCATGCCACGTTCCATACATGCTGTCCCGCCATGAATTCCAGGTGCCGTTAATGTTGTCGCAGTAGGCGCCGTTTACGGTATCCTTGGAATATCTGTAGTTGAGGTTCATGCTGCTCTGGAGGCAGTAATCGTTTTGGGTACATACGGCTCTGGCGTAATCCCTGTAGTTTACTGTCCAGTCGTATACGCCGTAATCCATAGAACCGGAAGCATCTATCATCAGCATTATGTTTGGAACCGTGGAGCTGGTCTGGTACATGTCATGTTCATACCCGGACAGTAAGCCTGAAAGTATGAGTAAGATGGTTATGATCAGCTTTTTCATCGACGCCTCCTTCAGTGTGCTCTAAAGTCAATCTTTTCTTTTGAGAACCCGGGTTTTTCCAAAGGATCTTTCAGGATGATTTTCTCTTCGGGAAGAACTATCCCCGCACTCTGTTCAATGAAAATAATCTTTAGCCCTCTTCTTATAGAGAATGCAATTGTGTAGCTGATCTCTTTTTTGAATTTATAGTTCTCGGAGAGTGACTTGGGAATAATCAGAATTCCATCGGGATTTTTTGAGAAAAGCAGTTCTTTTGACCTTTGGGGAAAAGGGAGCTTTGACGCCAGTGAGTCAACGTTCTTATTTGATCCAGTTATCTTCTGAGGGAAGAAAAGGATGTTTTTATCGGCATATCGAATAAAAACTGCCTTGATGAGGACGGTATGTCCGACCTCTTTTTTTAACTCTTGAGTATAAGGCCTTGAAGACAGCAGTTCTTCTATGATTTTTTCAGTGTCTACTGTGGCTCCTGAAAGAATTGGCGTGACTAATAAAATAAGCAGATATAGTATGTTACGCATGGCTTTTCTCCTTTCGATTGAATTCTTTCCGCACCACTTAATTGTAGCAAACAAGATGCCCGAAAGTCAATAGATGATACGAAATGTATTTAATAGAAGTTGCGGGAGTGGTTTTCCTCTTTTCAATCGATTGACAAATTTGACGGAAAGCCTTAGAATGCCGCACCTTTTGAAGGAGAATTTATTGAGAAAAACCGCTCTTCTTTTACTACTGATGATAACTTTCAATTGTTGGGCGTTACCTACGCTTAATCCGACTGATTCCGATTTTGGGTGTTCTGCGGATACGGAGAATGTTATCAGCTTCAGGGAGATCGGTCTGACTGTAGATATTTCCGGAATGGGGTGTCTTCTCTACAACGGTCCGGTTGAAGATATTGATCGTGAAGAGCGTTCAATTGTTCGTCGTATGGGGATCGAGGCCGAAAAGGTGATCTATAACAACGGTGCGGAAAACGGAAGACAGGTTGCCTTCCGGCTTCAAAGCGGGAAGAAACTTAGCTGCATTATGGTGAAGTCATGCTCCGATCTGCGTGTTGAGAAGGCGCTGGAGGCACACGAAAAGTTTCATGCTCTCTACCACATACATCCTGAGGCTGTCAAGATTCTCGAAAGTAGACTCAACCGTATCGGATATGATCTTGAACTTTCAGCGCTTGATGAGGAGACAGCTGCAACCGTTATTGAAATTGTTTCACTTCATAGAATGGGTATTCCATTTGACGCAATGCGGGGAAACGCAGAATTCGTAACGACCCTGAAAATTGTCAAACGCTCTTTTTCCAATCCGATCAGGTCGTAAATATACAAAATTCCGCATACCATTTTGGAATATACGACATACTATTTATATGACGAATTAAATTCTTGATTTTTTCATTTATTGTGGTATCTATTGTCTGTCGGTAATTTATTTCCGGATCGAGGGGATATTGTATTGTGTCCTTTCATGATGGGGTAAATACCGTTTTTTTTTAATGGAGGCTTTTTATGTGGACCGGAAAAGCGAAAGAGCTTTATGAAAAGCTCGAACCCCTGGCTGAGGCTATGGGGCTTAAGATAATTGAAATGGATATTCCCGGAGGAAACAACGGGATATTCAGGATATACATTGACAGCCTCAAAGGCGAAGGCGTAGGCCTTGAAGACTGTGCCAAATTCAGTCCGGTTGTTTCGGACTATCTTGATGCCATGGATGTCTTTCCCTTTAAGTACTACCTGGAGGTAAGTTCTCCCGGTCTTGATCGTCCCATAAGAAGATGGGATGAGCTTGAGCTTTTTGTCGGGAAGAAGGTTTCCGTTAAGCTCAGAGAGAAACTTGAGAATCGTCGTAAATTCGAGTGCGTTCTTGCAGGAGTTGACGAGGATTCCCAGGCTATCCTTCTGAAGGACGGAGAACGGGATTATCGAATAGGAAAGGAACTCATAAGGAAGATTACTTTAGTTTGGGAAGGAGATAAGTGATGGAACTCAATCTCAAGGAGCTGGTTGATCAGCTGGTTAAGATGAAAGGGATAGACCGAGAGGTCATTATTGAAATTCTGAAAGAGGCCCTTTACAAGGCTGTTCAGAAGAAGCTAGGCGGAGATGCCGATGTGGATATCATGTACGACGACTCTACCGGGGAGCTTCAGGCTTTCTACTTCAGGGAGGTCGTGGACAAAGCTCGCGATCCCGAGTTTGAGATATCCTTCGAAGATGCGAAGAAACTCAACCCCAACGTTTCCCTGGGAGACACCCTCGGTGTGAAGATGGAGGCCGATGAGCTTGGTCGTATCGCCGCTCAGGTTGCGAAACAGATCATTATTCAGAAGATAAAGTACGTCGAAGGCGAGATCGTCTACAACGAGTTCAAGGACCGTAAGAGTGAGATCATTACCGGTTCGATGCGCCGTTACGAAAAGGGCGGAATGATCATCGATATCGGTAAGACTGAGGCCTACCTTCCATACAGTCAGCAGATTCCCGGAGACAACTTCAGGATCAACGACCGCATTAAGGCTTACATCACCGATGTTACAAAGACCAATCAGGGTTGCAACATCATTCTTTCCAGAATAAACACAATGTTTCTTATCAAGCTTTTTGAGCTTGAAGTTCCCGAGATCGCAGAGGGTATTGTTAAAATCGAGGGTGTGGCGAGGGATCCCGGACACCGTTCAAAGATAAGTGTTCGCAGTACCGATTCCGATGTCGATCCGGTCGGTGCATGTGTCGGTCTCAAGGGTTCGAGAATTCAGAACATCGTTCACGAGCTGAGCGGTGAGAAGATCGATATCGTTCCCTGGGATGAAGATCCTGTCAAGTACATCTGCAACACTCTCAGTCCCGTTGAGGTGAGCCAGATCGTTATAGACGAGGACGAGCACAGCATGGATGTAATCGTACCCGACGATCAGCTAAGCGTTGCAATCGGTAGAGGCGGAGAGAACGTACGTCTCGCTTCCCAGCTCACGGGCTGGAATATCGATATCCAGAGTGAATCACAGATGAAGATGATGCTTGAAGAGGCCAGGAGAAGACTCCTCTTCATCGATGGAGTAAACGATAGTATGGCAGACTCTCTCATAAAGCTCGGCTATACTACACTTGAGGATATTGTTGCCGCGGAACCGGGATCGCTTGCGGAGCTTCCCGATATTTCAAAGAATCATGCGTCGAAAATTGTAAAGCAGGCCGGAGAGATGCTTGAGAAGGGTATGGGAACCATCGAGATCGAAAAAGATCTTGAGGAGAAGCTCGACGTTCCGACTACCACTCTCCGTTGTATCAATGAGGAGCTGGCGGAGTATCTTCAGGAGAGAGGATATCTTACACTTGCAGATATCCAGAGTGAGCCTGATACGGATACATTCTCGAAGAATGCCGAACTCAGCCTCAGAAGGGCGAGACAGATACGCTACAGCCTGTCGACCCACATAGACGAACTTACAGGAGTCAAGAGATTGAGAGCCGGTGAAATCGATGCCGACGCCGTCTTCGACTTCAGCAGAATAGAAACCACAGATGACGAAGGTGATGAAAATTAACAAGGGTGAAAAAAACACTCGAACCTGTGTTGTCTGCGGGAACAAGGCGGAGAAGAAGATGCTTTTCCGCTACGCCAGTGTTAACGGCAGGGTTGTAATCGACTGGCTCGGATCTCTTCCGGGTCGGTCGATATACACCTGTCCGTCGACTGATTGTGTTCGAGGACTGTACAAGAAGAAACGGCTCAGCGAAAAGTTCCACAAGGGGAATCCCGATTTTTACATCGATCGGGATAGTGTGAATGCATTTGTTGCGGAAAGAGCCAGAGAGTCGTTTTTGCACTTTCTCTCCCTCGCCAGGAAAAGCGGGGTTTTGTACAAGGGTCAGAATATTGTTGTCGACCTGCTCAAGAAGGGAGGCGACCTTTTCGGAATAGTCATCCTGGCCGGAGACATTTCCGAAAATGTTGTCGGTAAAATTGAACGGTTGACCCATTCCGGGACGACGACGACCAGGTTCTCCAGCAAGCAGGAGCTCGGTAATATTCTTGCCAGCAGGCCTGTCGGAGTGCTCGCCGTTAAAAAGGGTGAGCTTGCTGAGAGAATGAAGTTTTATTTAGATGTATTTAATAATTTTAATCAGGAGACATAAATGCAGATAGCTGCACTTGCCAGAGAACTGGGCGTTAGAGCTAAAGATGTTCTGGAGTTCCTGCGGGAAAAGGGTCAAACTTACAAGAGCCATTTCAACAAGATCTCCGAAGCTGACGAAAAGCTCGTAAGAGAAAAATTTACAGGAAAGGGAGCGGCTCCTGTGGAAGAGGCCGAAGAGGGAAAGTCGGTCGCCACTATAATCAGGAGGCGCGGCGAAAGAAGAAGAAGTTTTGTTCCTGAAGAGGAGCGTTCGGAAGATGATGCTGTAGAGGAAGACGTATTCGAAACTCAGCTCGAGGAAGAGACTGAAGCTCACGTTGAACAGGAAGTTTCTGAAACTGCTCCATCCGAGGTGGAGGCTCCTTCTGCCGAAGCTGAGGAGAGAGAAGAGGCTGAGCCTGCAATTGAGGACATTGAACCTTCGATTGAACCCCGAAATGTCGTCGAGGAGAAGCCTTCTGAGGAGAATGCTCCGGAGATCATGGCTGAGGAAGATGAACAGCATCGAAAACCGGTAGTTAAACATGCCGACAGGGGAGAAGAAAAGAAACCTCAGACTGAAGAGGAAGAGAAGAGGAAGAAGAAGGTGGTGCTTCGTCCAGAAGAGCCGAAGAGTACGGCCAAGAAGGCTCCGAAGAAGGCAAAAGCAACTCCCAAGCAGCGCAGAGTGATCGACAAATTCAGGGGTGACGTTGGACATATTGCAGAAGATGTGGACAGTCAGGGCATCAGAAACCTGAAGAAGAGAAGAAAAAAGAAGAAAATCAAAGAGAAGGCTCCTGCGGCGGTTATCAATCCGACAAAGGCAATAAAGAAGATTATTAAGATCGAGGACACCGTTCTTCTCTCCGATCTTGCGAAGAGAATGGGACTCAAGGCCGCCATCGTAATCAGAAAAATGATGGAGATGGGTGAAATAGCTGGAATCAACGACCGTCTTAACTTCGATACAGCCACTCTGGTTGCGGAGGAGTTCGGGTTCCAGGTCGAGAACGTCGCCCAGGATGAGAACTACTTCATCGAAGCCCACGAGGATACCGAGGATGAACTTGTCAAGAGGGCGCCCGTCGTCACCGTTATGGGACACGTCGACCACGGTAAGACGAAGCTTCTCGACGCCATCAGGAACACCAACGTGGTCGACGGTGAAGCCGGCGGAATCACCCAGCATATCGGTGCGTACACCGTTGAGACCGAAGAGGGAAGCATCACTTTCCTCGATACTCCGGGTCACGAAGCCTTCACGGGAATGAGAAGCCGCGGTGCCCAGGCTACCGACGTCGTTATTCTCGTCGTCGCCGCTGACGACGGTGTAATGCCGCAGACAGTCGAGGCCATTAACCACGCCAAGGCTGCGGGAGTTCCGATAATCGTGGCGGTCAACAAGATCGATAAGCCCGAAGCAAATACGGAAAGGGTTCGCCAGGAACTTCTCAAGTACGAAATCGTTCCCGAGGAGTGGGGTGGAGACAACCTCTTCGTCGAGATTTCCGCAAAGCAGAGAATCAACATCGACAAGCTTCTCGAATCGGTTCTTCTCCAGGTTGAGATGATGGACCTTAAAGCCAATCCCAACAAGAGGGCCGTGGGCGTAGTTATCGAATCCAAGATGGATCTCGGAAGGGGACCTGTCGCCACAACCCTTATCAGCGAAGGAACTCTTAAGGTCGGAGATCTCGTTGTCGTGGGTGCTTCAATAGGATACGTAAGATCGATGATCGAATGGACCGGAAAAAAGGTCAAGGAGGCTCTTCCTGCAAACGCGGTTGAGATAACCGGACTCGACTCCGTTCCTTCGGCAGGTGAATTTGTCTACGCATTCGAAGACGAAAAGAAGGCAAAGGGACTTGTTGAACTTAGAAAGAACAAGGCCAAGGCCGAGAAGTTCGAGAAGGAAAAGAAGATGAGCCTCGAGAGTCTCTTCTCCCGTATCGAGGAGGGCGAAACCATGGATCTCAACATCATCGTCAAGGCCGATGTCGACGGTTCTGTGGAAGCAATCGTTCAGTCTCTCGGAAAGATCGAGCACGACAAGATCCGAATCAAGGTAATCCACAGCGGTGTCGGCGGAATTACTGAGAACGACGTTCTTCTCGCCTCCGCTTCAAACGGTATCATCATCGGATTCAACGTCAGAGTCGACAACAAGTCCAAGCAGCTTGCCTCCGCAGAGGATGTAGATGTTAAGATCTACTCCATCATCTATGATCTCATCAACGAGGTTAAGGCCGCTATGACAGGTATGCTTGCACCGATCATCACAGAGGAATTCATCGGAAAGGCCGAAGTAAGAGCTCTCTACAAGGTGCCTAAGGCAGGAACAATTGCCGGCTGCATGGTTCTCGAAGGCAGAGTTACCAGAAAGTGCAAGGTTAAGCTTGTTCGTGAGAATATCGTTATCTACGAAGGATTCCTCAGCTCACTTAAACGTTACAAGGATGACGTTAAGGAGGTTAAGTCCGGATACGAGTGCGGTATGGGCGTTGAAAACTATAACGACCTCAAAGAAGGCGACATCCTCGAGTTCTACGAGGACAGGGAAACTGCAGACGAGGTTAAGTAATGGCCGATACCATAAGACAGAAAAGGGTAAGCCAGGCAATTATGAGGACAGTAAGCACCATACTCCTGCGGGAGTATGGTGACGGTCCCATAGCCTCAGCCATGGTGAGCCGTGTAAGAATAACTTCCGATCTGAGGGAGGCGACAATCTACTTTACCTGCTACGGTGATGCGGACAGGGAAGAGGTGGAGACACTCCTCGGTGAGGAAGCGAGCAGAATTCGTTTTCTCATGGCAAGGGAGATCAGCCACCTCAAGCACGTTCCCGAGCTGACATTCCGTTTCGACGACGGAGTTGAGAAGATGATGAATCTTGAACGAGTTTTCGACAAGATAAAAAAGGAGCGTGATGAGTAACCTGTACAGCGCCGAACTTCACGAGCTATACGGAGAGCTCAAGGATGTTCGAAAAATACTGATAGTTACACATGTGAATCCTGACGGCGACGCTACGGGTTCATCACTCGCGCTTTCTCGAATTTTAAAAGGTATGGGAAAGGATGTTACCCTCTACTGCAGGGATCCTTTCCCGTTTAACTTCACATTTCTCAAGGGTTCTTCGGGTGTGGTTCACCATATTCCCGAAGAGGATTTCGAGATGGTTTTCTTTCTCGACACCGGCAATCCTGACAGGGTCGGGGATGAGATGGTCGACTTTCTGAAAACTAACGGCCGGAAAAAGATCCTCATGGATCACCATGTGCCATACAGCCATCCGTCTACTCATTACGACCACTATTTTCTGGATGAGAACGCCGCCGCGACAGCCGTGATCGTATACAGGTTCATGGAATCCAACAAAATTCCGATGGATCGGGAGATTGCGGAGTGTCTTTACGCCGCGATCATGTCCGATACCGGAGGAATGAGGTACGACAATTCGGATCGTGAAGCCTTTTCCATAATGGCCGGGCTGGTGGAGTATGTTGAGCCTGGAAAAATTTCTTCCCAAATATGGGATAACGCTCCGATTGAACAGCTTCGTTTTCTCTCCGAGGTCATCGGAGAAATGAAGATTCTATGCGGAGGAAGGGCAGCAGCAATTCTTCTCACAACCGAGCAGTACAACCGTTTCGGACTCAAGCCGGATCACACAGACGGCTTCATAAACTACGCAAGAAGCGTCGCCGGAGTGAGAGTCGCCGCGAGATTCCGTCAGATAGGAAAAAACAGCTACAAGGTGAGTCTGAGAAGCGACGGATTCATCGATGCTGCCTCAGTATCGAACAGTTTCGGCGGCGGAGGTCACCGCAACGCCGCAGGTTTCGTATTCAACGGAACATACGAAGAGGGGCTCACCCTCATAGAGGAGATCGTCAACCGTGAAATTTCATAATACTGCCTCCTTTTTCCTGCTGTTTTACAAGGAAAAGGGAGTTTCATCTGCACATGCGCTTAATAAACTCAAGAGAATCGTGGGCGTTAAGAAAGCCGGTTACTGCGGAACTCTGGACCCTCTCGCTGAGGGACTTCTCATCGTCGCATTCAACCGCGCAACACGGCTCATACGATTCGCCACTCTGGATAGAAAATCATACAGCGGAACAATGCTTCTTGGAAAGGTGAGCGACAGCCACGATGACCAGGAGGAGATGACCGATACAGGTTGGAGCGGTGATGCGAAAGAGATCGATTTTTCCTCGCTTGAAAAAAAATTCTCCGGAACCATAACTCAGGTGCCGCCGGTATATTCGGCAATAAAGATAAAGGGAAAAAGAGCCTGTGATCTCGCAAGAGAGGGAAAAAAGGTCGAAATGAAGGAGCGAACAGTAACCATTCACTCGATTCGCCTAGAGGCGGTTGATGATAAGAGCATACGGTTCGAAGTCGAATGCAGTTCCGGAACCTACATAAGGTCTCTCATTCATGATATCGGTTGCGAAATCGGCTCCGGTGCCGTAATGACGGCACTTACCCGTGAATCGGTCGGTTCCTATCGATCTTTAGACGCCACAAAGCTATCAGAGACCGTAACAAGAGATGATATCCGCAGTGAAAGCATTGTTTCGATGGAGCAGTTTTTGTCCCATTTTCCATCTCTATCCATAAAAGCCTCACAGTACGACCATCTTCGCAACGGAAAACCTATAGATGAGTTGTCTCTTTCTCTGGAAGAGGGGTACAATCTTCTGTTTTTTGAAAAATCCCCGAAATTCCTTCTCCAGAAGCAAGCATCCGATCTCTCCTATGTCGCCTACCTCGGTGATGAGTAACATTTCCCATAAATTCACGAAATCCTGAAGCTGTTTGACAAGAGGTCGGAAAATTTCCGGCTCGGAGTGATGGTTGAGAACACCTGATTTTAAGCATTAGATATTACAAATTAATTAATGTTCTTCTCTGTTTTTCAAAATAGGACACACTATTACAATCCATTTCTTCATTCTTTTTTCGATGTTCAGAAATGAAAAATTTTGATCTCAAAAAATTTGACAACTCTTTATTATGCGGCTGAAAAAGAAGCGTGTGGAAACAGTTTATATTGACAACCAATAAACATTTGGCATAATATCGAACCAATAGGATCAACGGTTCTCTTTTATATCGATAAAGTGAATCGATTTCTGTTTTAGAATTTTTTTTGCAGGAAAAAAACATGAAGTATTTTGGAGTGTTAGGTTTGTTTGATCAGGAGAGTGACCAGATCGTCAAGGATATCTGGAATGAACTCGCCGAAAGACAGATCACATCAAGCATGCTGAAAATCAAAGGGTGCAAACCCCATCTGAGTTTCTCCCTTTACCGTGGAAACTCCATTTCCAAACTAGAAAAAGCGGTTGAAGAGTTCGTTACGAAACGGAAAAAAATTTCCGTATCCATATCTTCAATAGGCTTTTTTCCCTACGACTACAACTCAGCCTACCTGGGCGTGACCAACAATCCACAGATCTCTGCATTTCACCAGGAACTGCATAAAGCTTCCGATGGATGCATCAGTGAAATTAATCCTCTCTACCTTCCTCAGGACTGGGTTCCACATATTACCCTTGCGACAGATCTCAACTCATCTCAGATGGAGGAGGTTGTCAACTACTGCATAGATATCGAATTTCCCCAGACATTCAACATAGAGTCACTCTGCGTGACCGAATTCGATTTTGATGATCTGAGCTGGATTTCAGAGAAGAAATTCGATCTTTCATAAAATCTCTCAATTCAATAGAACTAAATATTCGGCGGCTTTTCGATAGGGTTCGAGGAGCCGTCGTTTTTCATTTTCAATTAATTAAACAGTTTCTCGAATTCCCAGATTTTAGGTGGAGTTAGAAATTTGTGAACAGATGTGAAAGAATTGTCTTGATTCATCACGATTTGGACGAGAGTGAGGCAAAGCTTTCGGAACGCAGCTTGATTATGGACCGCAGTTGTTTGTATAATTAAATATGGGCGGCCACCAGATGGAGGGTACTATGAAGGAACTATCTTTTACCAGTCTAGAAAAAAAGGTTCTGCATCAGATGAGGGAGCGGGTTAACAACGCTGAAGATCGCATAGATCTGGGCAATCATTTTGAATTCACCGTCAGTACATTTCTCAAGAAGGTTTTCGGAAAGGAGGTGACGATAAAGGTTGACGACGTAGTGTTCAATCCGAGTGTTTTCAATCATTTCACCATCAGTCAACGTCTGCTAGATTCACAGCGATTCCGTGAAGTATGGAGAAATTCAGATCTTCCGAATTTCATAAAGAGGCTTGCTGACTCAACATATCATAAGTACGTACATTTCGGCAGGCATAACGAACGAACTGATAGCAAAATCAGAAATTAACTTTTGTAATGTTCTCATAATATTGACAAAACACCCCAACAAAAGTAATATTGAGCAAAATAAAAACAGTGTTGGGGCATATAAAAATGGCAAATTTCGATTGTACTATCGAAAAAGTCGCTAAAACCGCGAAAAATGCAATCATGATGATGCACAAGTACAAGGTACCTCTGATCCCTGAAAACTATCTGACATGGTTCGAATACTGCAAAGGTGAAAATCTTGACCTTTGTCGCGATATCGATGGGATAATCGTCAAGAGCGGAAAAATTGATGTGAAATTCAGTATCGAGATTTACAGGAAATATTTTGACAATCCCAGAGGACATAAAGAATTCCTTCAGGAGACGACAAGAATTCTAAAGCAGCTGTTCAACACACTGATGCTTACGGATTCGGTCGCAAAGGATTTCAGGGCTTCACTGAAATCGTCATCGGAAAAGCTCGAAAACGCGAAAGACATCAAGGAGATCGGATCGATAGCAAATGAAATGATCTCAAAGACCGGAGCGATGCTTGTTTCATCAGTAAAACTGAAGGAGCAACTTGAGGAGACGAACAACATCGCGTTGAACCTGAAAAAGAGACTACATAAGGCCGAACGAGAGGCCATAATTGATCCTCTCACAGGTCTTTTCAACAGAAAGGCTCTCGATAGAAGACTAAACGATGCCTATGAAGGTTTCATGAAAACCGGTTCACAATTTTCAATCATCATGTTCGATGTTGACCACTTCAGGAATTTCAACAACAAGTACGGACACCTGATAGGTGACGAAGTTTTGAAACTCATAGGGGAAACAATGAGAACATTTTTGAAAGGTGGTGATTTTTCGGCAAGATACGGGGGGGAAGAGTTTTTGGCCATACTTCCGGAGACCTCACTTGAAAATGCCGTAAAGGTCGCAGAAAAACTGCGGATAACCCTATCGGGAAAGAGACTTAAGATTGCAAAAACAGGTCAAAGAATCGAAAAGATCACCATAAGTTGCGGAGTTGCTGAAATAAATTTGAAAGACACCATTAAATCGATCGTTGAACGAGCCGATATGGCTCTGTATCTAGCAAAAAATTCAGGTAGAGACAATGTAAAGACTCAGAACTGTCTTGACCCCTCCGCGGAAACATCTTATCTGTCGAAAAATGTTTCTCTATAACACATTAAAATCAAAGAATATATTGTCCAAATGTAAAAAGCAAACAGCTGTATTGAATCGATTTCGTTAACTCAGGTTTCACCTGATAGTTTTCTCCGTCAGAATCTCATAGAGAAAGCTTTTGAAATGCTCTAGTCCACGGCAACAGTACGAAAACGGAGATGTATTCGTCTAGATTAAATAAAGACTCAATCTACTGTCTCGACGGTTTTTATTTCATGACGTAATAACGGATAGAAACCTTGTTGTAATTTTTTAGAATATTCCGTCAGAAGATTCGGCACTTCGTACCGTACCGATCTTCTCCTTTCCTGAAAAAGATGATGTGGTCAGGATTTGTTCATCTTTTTTGGGATTCAGGTAGAGAAATTTTACCTGGGCCTCGCCGTGAGAGGCTGAAGCGATTCCGTCTAGGGAAAGGGGTGTTTCGAAGCAGGTCTCCTCGCCGATGGAAACCCATTCGATCCCGTCGACGGAGCCCAAACCCGAAGCGCATTTTGAATCTTTCGAAATTACAAGTTTGATATAGGGAACGTCCGCCTGATTGATAGTACCTGCAGCGGCTATATCTCCGGCTTCTACGGCCTCCGAATTTTTATCCTTTTCCAAACGGTACTGAATACGGAGTTTATGATCGTTTGCGGGCCTGCAGACGGCGAAGTAGGACGAGCCTGGTTCGATGGAAGATCTTGCCATGAGACATCCCTTTGCCCAGCCTTCCACGTGACTTCCCACTGTTGAGACGAGCGTGGTGTAGCTTCGATCTTCGCTGAGATCGGCGACTTCTCTATAGAGGAAATAGAAGTTGTCGGAAGACGACCATATGTCATCAGAATTGACTTTTACACCGATAATGTCAGCCTTCTCCTCTCTATCGTCGAAAAGATCCTTGTCGATGAAGGAGAATGGGTACCAGTTTTCCTGGTGAGTGACGGCCCAGGGGTCTTCGTGGTAGTTCACCAGATTTGTGGCTATGTGGTGAACTCTTTTTGTAACCGCATCCTGCCACTTTTGCTCACTGTCGATATTGAAGGCGCGACTTATGAATCCGCGGTTGAAAACTTCAACAGCAGCTTCTCCGGGGCCGTTGATGTTGAAAAAGATCTGGTAGTGGTAGTTGTCAACCTCATCCTTATCTGAGATTTCGGGAGCGGTGAAAGCTGCCATTTCACCAGGTTTTTCACCATCACCCACGTAGTGTTGAAGCCTGGAAGTCGCCTCGGTAAGTACGAAGATGAATTTTCCCTTGAGTTCGTCAAGAGTCGGCCAGTTGCACTTCTCAACGGCCTGCTTGAGTGTCACTGTTCCCTCGCATTCGGAGAGAAGAACTTTCGGGGTAAGAAGTTTCTCTTCACCGATTTTCTCTTTGATTAGAGCGTCCAGTTTTTCCGGCGAATGGCTGTCCGACCAATCCTCCTTTACATCCATCCAAACGGTTACAACCTCGTGTTCAGGCACCGCCTTATCGAAAACAATCAGTTGGTCGAGGCAGTCGGAGAGGTGAGTGCAGCTGGTTTTCTTGTCGAGTGATGAGTGATAGACCTTCCATACCCCTTCTGTTTCACCGGGATGAATATCGAATTCGATCGAGCGTATTCGGTGATAGATGAGAGTGTCGAGAACAGATTCCTCACGCTGATACGTGTTATGAGCCGATTTCTGGCGGACATCGTCGTATCTGAGAAGGCGAACCGATTTAAGCTCGGTAACGGCAACTTTTGACATGTACTCCGCGGATATTCTGGTTTCACCAGCCTTGAGAGCGGTTACGACACCTTTTCTGTCGGTATTGTTGACGGGAATCTTCTTATCCTCAATGGAAACCCATCGGGAAAGCAGAGTCACATCCTGTTTCTTTCCGTTGCTGAATGTCGCGGTTGCCTTGAGTTGAATCTCATCCCCAACGGCTATTTCGGAGAGATCCGGTTCGATGGCAAGGGAAGTCAATTCAACTTTGTCCTCGTCGGGATAGTAGTAACCGTCGTTTTTCTCTTCCGAATCGGAGTTGTTTGAGCCGTTGCCGGGGGAGTTTTCACCGTCATCGGAGCTGCCTCCGAGATCTTCGCTATCCGAAATTTTTGTATCTGAATCGATAAATGATGCTTCACCACCACCTGTTTTATCGTCGCTCACACAAGCTGAAACAAAAAATACCAACAATATTGAAAATAAAGCCTTTTTCATAAATTCCTCCGTATTCCGTTACTCATTTCCAAGGCTGTAGACATTCAGGTTGTCTATCACCACGCCCTTTTCGCTGATCTGTTCATTGTCACCGTTAAAGTAGGTAAATCCGATCATGATCTCCTTTCCGACGAACGAATTCATGTCCACTGCGAATCTGGAATAGGTGTTGTCCTTTGAATGACCTCTGAGACCGGTCTTGGTCTTTGCTCCGATTCCGGATTTTTCGAGAAACTCGCCGACCAATCCTGTTTCTGAAAGGTCAATGATCTGCGGTGTTGCAGAGTATTTCCATTCGGCTGATTCCGGATCCTTCTCATAGACGCGAAGTTCGGTGCCGTAGTACCACTTTCCGCTATTTTTCCTGGTGAACACGTATGCGTCGAAAGTTATCCAACTCTCTTTCGCATCCTCGATAAATTTTATGACAGTGTCCGGATAGATTGTGGTGGAACCCGTCTCCTTAAGTGTGGCTCCGCTTGTAAGGAGTGTGGCCATGGCGTTTTCGGAATTTTTTCCTCCCACAATGTACCCCATCTTCATGTAGTTCGGCTTTCCGATCTGCCAGATGTCGAGATGATCTGATTCGGTCTCCTTGAGAAATTCAGCGCCGGCTGAAATTTTCCATATGTCCAGGTTGTCCTCATCTTCAAAATCGTCGCGGAGGTAGCTCTTGAAGAAAAATTCTTCCACTGTATCCTCGTCCGTCGTTGGTACAAGGTCCCTCTTTCTTGCGATTACGCTGTTAAGCACATGGACCCGGTAGTTGGAACCGAATGCGCTGAAAGTTTCGTTCTTATCGGGCGTAAAGGTGACGACCCTGTTGTAGTCGCTGCAGGCGAGGGTCCCCTTGACGCGTCTCTCCTTTACTTCCCGGAAAAGTGTTTCTCCCTCATTTTCAAAGACTATGACGTAGATGTTTTCATCGTTATCGGCATCGAACGCCCTCGGCTCGTTGAAATCATCGCTGCAGGAGACACCTTCGGAAAACTCTATCCTGATGGTGTTGTCGTACTGTGGTTCGATTTTTGTGACGAACGGTTCGTACTCTGCAACGATCTTGACATCGTCGATGTAGATGCCGGGAATGAGCGTTGTTTGGGAATCCTCATTGATGAAGTTGTAGGCAATTGTTACCTCCTTGTCACGGAAATCTGAAACGTCGATCCAGAATTTCGCGTAGAGGTTGTCGCCTCCGATATCTCCGTGAATTCCGTCGAATACCGGAGTTGTGGCAAATTTGACTATATCGACGACTGCGCCGATCGTTCCCAGAATATCCTCGGCATCGGCACCGTCGATGTATCCAAGTCCCGTATCTATATACTCGAGATAGTCCAGATCTTCGCGTGTTGTGAACTCGCCGATAAGATTGGGATTGTCGGAATTCAATTTAGGTTCTTTCTCAAGAAAACTGAAAATACCCTTCTCCTCGTCGAGAACGAGAATGTGGGGAATTACTCCGATCCACTTATCCTTTACTATGTCGAAGTTCACGTAGGCGTAGAACTCGAATTTTGCGGAAACGTAGTCGTTTCCCATGGGAAGCTTCATTGTCTGGTAAACCATCTGGTGTTTATCCGGATAACCGAGTCCGAGCCAGGTGGCAAGAACGTTTTCCCCCGACCTTGCCTCCGTAATGTAGGAACCTCCGGCAGGTTTTCCGATCTGCCAGGTGCCGCTTTGATTATTCGAATCATCAACAAGCGAGCAGCTCCAGGTGTAGAGGTTTCGTTCGAAATCCTCGTGTACCAGCTTGTTTCTGGAAGTGGTAAATGAGAAGGAATCTTCATTTTTCATTTTTGGAGTAGAACCGTTTACCGGGTGTGCAGCCTGAATACCCGGTTCGATGTGGAATGTGAACCGGGATTTGGGCAGAAGGGGAGTGTCGGGATAGAAGTAGACGGCTTTCTTGTCTCTCGAGCACTCCGTTTTTCCGCTGATCTTTTCACCCGTATGTACGAAAATAAGGCTCACCGCATTCTTGTAGTTTGCGGCTCCGGGCTGTTCGTCGCACCTTACCGGTTGATTGAATGTTGCTGAAACACGAAGAAATCTGGGAACTTCAATCTCGTCCGCTGAAGGCTGGGTGGATACGACAGCCACAACATCTTCCGTTACTTCCGGATCCAGTGAGACATCGCCGTCGCTGGGATCTGGTTTTTCGTCGTCTTTTTTGTCCGGCATTGCAAGATCTGAATCCTCCATCTCCTCGTCAGCGGACCCCAGATCAAGATCCTGACCTGCAGCTTCAAGCGGGACCGAATCAGCCTCTTCTGTTGCGCAGGAGAAAAGAAGAAAAAGCGAAAGGACAATTGCTGCAAAAAACTTTGTCATAAAATCCTCCTTATTCGATTGTTGATGTCATTGAAGTTAAGCTATAAAAATTTATCACTTTTTTCACATTTTTGCAAATTTGACTTTTTTTTCAATCTGTTTTTAAAATTGTTCAAAGAAACATTATTGTTCAATTAAAACAGTGCTTAGACGTGGAATGTAGAGTTTCTGAAATTGATTTTGAGATCAACATCGTTGGATTCTTGAGAAATAAAATTGTTTTAAAAGTTGACACGTACTCGCTTTTCGTTAGACTTGCCTCCGCTGATGGTGCCTGTACGGCTTAAAAGGGAAGTCAGTTAAAAAACTGCACGCCCCCAGGCACTGTGAGAGGTTGAGCGAAGCAATATGTCACTGGGAAACCGGGAAGGCGCCTAGCTCTTACACCTCGAGTCAGGAGACCTGCCACAGCATAAAGTTTTATTACTCTCTGGGTGCAGAGTGTAAAACGCGGAAGATATTCAAATTACTATTCGGCGGGAGCGTCACGCTCAATTTCAGCCGGATTCCGAATTCATTCTTCAGCATTTTCCACTCAGCGCACATTTAGACTTTTCAAGGAGGAAGATTATGAAAAGATCTTGCGTGCTGTTTTTGATTTTTTCAATGATCCTTATCGGTTGTGGTGAGGTTAACGACAACGTAACAGATAGCGATCAGGGCATCGTAAACGAAACAGGCGACGGGGATTCCTTAGAATCCGCAGATGACGATTCAGTAAAAGAAGAGAAGGATGATTTCGAAAAACCTTCAAAAGCTGATCAGGATGAGAAGGTTGAAGAGGAAAATCCCGTAACAGATGAGGAAGCTGTTGACAACGGAAATCAGGAAACAGACGATGACCTTGTTGATGGTGAAGAGGAAGATGTTGTTGTTGACGATGATTTTGAAGCTGATGAGGATGAAATCCAGGATGTAGACCTTGTTGAGGAAGAGGATGACGAACCGGTGAATCCTAACGGTTGTGGTATGGATGAAGTCAGACTCACAATCAAAGTAAGACCTGAAATGAATATACAGGTTGAAACAACACCCGCTTCGGAGGCAGAAAAGCGCTGTTTCGCAAAAGGAACAGAGGTAACTCTCAGCGCAAAACCGGCCGATGATAAAGTGGTCGTTTCATGGCATGATGCTGCAGGAGAGGATGTTGTTGAAGAAAAAGTAATAATGGACGACGACAAGAACCTCGTAATGGTAGTTCGCTACTCCGGAAGCACCTATTTTGACATTTTTGCAGAAGACAGTGACTTTACTCTCGATAAAACTGCGGCAGACGAACCGGTTGTAATCGATACAAAGAGGGGGCTTATCTGGCAGCAGAAGGGTACTGAAGAGCCTGTGAACTGGCAGGAAGCGCAGGAGTACTGTGCAAATCTTACCTATGCAGGATACATGGACTGGCATGTTCCGGATTACCACGAGATCTTTACAATTGTTGATTTCGAAAAGAAGGATCCGGCCATAAAGACAGATCTTTTTGCTGAAATGCCTGCAAACAAGTACTTCTGGACATCTTCCGATTACGCCTATTTCAAGCCGCTGGATTCAGATGAACCGAGTCCACGCGCATGGAGAATATACTTCAGCAATGGAAGTGCAGGTTTTACTTACAAGACATCCACATCCAACGTGAGATGTGTAAGAGTCGGTGAATAGGAGGGAAAAATGAAGAAAGCAATTGTTTTAATATCTATACTTTTTTGCGCTGCAAGCCTTTTTGCACAGCGTTACACTGTTACAGAAAAACAGGTTGAAGTAACAAATGAGGATGGTGAGAAGGAAACTCAGACCCATGCTACAGTCAAAGACAACCTTACAGGTTTAGTATGGACTAAAGACTATAAATTTTCGGTTAAATGGGATGAAGCATCTGCTTATTGTGAAAACCTTGATTATGCCGGGCTTACAAATTGGAGACTGCCAGATATAAAAGAGCTTATATCTCTGGTAAAAATCGACAACCCCAAAGGGACAGCTGTTACTGATTTCCCGGCAATGCCGAAGGAGGGATTCTGGTCGAAGACAATGGTAAAGAAGGATCCTAACAGTGCATGGGACATAAAATTCATGTCGGGAATGGTGAGCAAAGACAGCATGCACAACAGAAGATACAACGCCCGCTGCGTTCTCGACACCACAAAGGCAGAAAAGTAAAATCCACTTTCCCTGTCAAAGTAAACTTATATGTATTCTAAAAAACCTTTTCTTATTGAGATAAATCAATGTTCAACCAACAACTATCTTTTAATTCAGGGTAATAATTGTTTTTGAAATTGATAATTATTGCATTCGCTTTCCTGTTTCCGAAATCTAAAGTAGTTTTAAGATAATTTGTAAAAATTTGACAAATTCGCAAAAATAGACGATATTTCTTTTATAATTATTTAAATCTACATTTCAACAGGTGGTCCTGATGGAAAAATTTCTCATTGCTATTTATTTAATTTTTTATATTGGCTGTTCATCGCAGGAAGGTGGGGATCCGCTAATTTGGAATGATATTAAGCAAGATCGCCCCTGTGAAGAAGATAGCAGTGATAAAGAAAAGGTCGATAATGGTGGTCCCTGGGAAGTAAATTTGTCTGGTGATATTAATGAAGATATTAAATTTGTTGACATCTACTGTCAGGAAGAGCATCTTGCTGACGAAAATATTGAACTGTTTATATCTTTCCACAATAATGGAATATCAGCTTTAACAAAACCAAAAGATCTACAAATTTCAGTGAAAACAGACTCAATTGTCTTAGGTAAAAGTTTTGATAACGTTTTCGCAAGTTTTCGGGAAAATGAGACCAGGATATTTAGTGCTCAATCTTTTCATAATAATAATACTCAGATAAATTTTAGAGTTACCAAATACAAGAAAAATACTGTACTGGAAGGGGTTGTTTCTATAGCTGGCTATCTTGAAAATATTGATACATCAGAAAAAATCGACATAGATACAGGAGAAATTGCATTCATATGTAATGAGGTGAATTAACATATGAGAAAAGTGAATATTTAGAATAAATTATGGTTTTTATCTTTGTATGTACAAAAATTGACAGGTTTACTTTGAACCTTTCTTATAGATTTTATAGAAAATAAAATCACTTTATTCGAACACTCGTTGGAAAAGTACTCTTCGTAGCTTATGATTTGACCGGTGTGATCGAGTTCCAGGGATGCGCTGCCGAGGTGGTTGCCGTACTGGTAGCGGATTTTATTGGTATTGAGCTGGGTGTGGCTGTTCAATTCGGATAGATATGCATCTTTTGTCCAGTGATGGACAGTCGCTATGCGCGACTGATCGTCCATCACGTGCAGGCTGTATCTTTCCAGTTTCTCAGTTGTCAATAAGCTGTCCGGATCAACCTGACGGATGCGCTTGATTTCAACGTTGCCGAGGTAGATTTTCTCCTCGATGTTGATTATCTTCCCGCCCTTTGCGGAAAAAATTATCGAAGGCATCTGATGATCTATGTCGAGGCAAATACTTTGTACCAAAGCGATATGGAAAATCAAAGATAATGAATATTGAACTAAGCCGCTCCGCGGCAGTTTTCTGAAACAAATTCAAGAATAGATATAACTTTATGGAAAAAGAGTGGTGTTCACGGGGAACACCACCATTACAAGAAATGGAGTTATATCATGCAGAAATCAAACGCACAAGAATTCGAGCATCTTTATTCACTTTACCAGGAAAATCTCAAGTTACAGGGTAAGGTAGAAACTACTATTGCCGCCTACAGCAGAGCGGTACGCAGGTTCGCGGAATTTTTCGACTATTCGATTATCGACCTTAAAAGGAACGACATGAAGCGTTACTTCGGTCAAATGATCGATAATTTTTCATGGGGAAAGGTTAACACCGAATTATGTGCCGTTAAGTTTTTCTGGAAATTCGTCATTGAAAAACCGCTTGATTGGGACAAAATCGTAAAGCCTCAGAATTTCAGTGGCTATTCCTGATGTTCTCAGTCTTCGTGAGACAACGGAGCTTTTAAAATCGTTCCGAAAACCATGTTACAGAGCCCTCTTTTTTACAATATACAGCATGGGGCTTCGAATTTCAGAAGCGCTGAATCTGAAATGTGGAGATATCGACAGCGACCGTATGTTCGTTCACATCCGCTGCAGCAAGAGAAACAAGGATCGCTATGTTCCGCTGCCTGAACCGACTCTCGAAATCCTTCGTGACTATTGGAAAACCCATAGAAACCGGAACCTTCTATTTCCTCTTCTGATGGGTGCCCCGGAACGGATAAGAAATACCGATCGCCATATGACACCATATTCTGTTCAATCGGCAATCAGGAAGGCTGTCGAGGAAGTCGGAATTAAAAAAAAGATCACCACCCATTCTCTCAGGCACTGCTATGCGACTCACCTTCTTGAGGCAGGTCTTACCATCCCTCAGATAAAGGCGAACATGGGACATTCAAGTGTAATAACCACACTCAACTACCTGCAGATCACAAAAGAAGCCGGTCAAAACGCGGATAACGTTATCGAACAGATAATTTCAGCTGTTTATTCGGAAATTACAAAATGATTGCACTCGCCAACGTATTTGAAAATCACGGCGCGAAGACATTGGAAACGTTTGGCGAAATACTGCGTCCGGAGTGTTTTACGGCGATGCGCAGAATAAAGGAGTGTCGCACCGCGGCCTCCGGCGAGCTGCATTACAGCTGTCCGGAATGCGGAGCCGAGCGGCAGGTTTACCAGTCGTGTGGTCACAGAAGCTGTCCCCGTTGCCAGAACCATCTGACCACGGAATGGTTGGAGAAACAGAAGGCGAAACTGTTGCCTGTGAAATACTTCATGGTCACGTTTACAATTCCGGCGGAACTGCATGTAATCGCGATGAGGCACGGCCGCCAATTCTACGACATGATGTTCAAGGCTTCCGCCGAGGCGATGAAGCAGCTGGCAGCGAACAAGAAACATCTGGGCGGAGAGATCGGTTTTACCGGTGTTTTCCACAGCAACAGCAGGCGACTCAATTACCATCCGCACATCCACTACATCGTGCCGTCAGGAGCCATCTGCGAAAACGGCAGAGCATGGAAAGAGAAAAAGGGAAAGTATCTCATGCCTGCAAAGGTTCTTTCTTTGCTTTTCAGAGGCAAACTGATTGCATTAATGAAAGAAAAAGAGATGGAAATCCCCGTCGATCTTTATAAAAAAGATTGGGTTACCGATGTAAAGAATACAGGAACAGGACAGCCTGGCCTAGAGTATCTTTCGCGCTACCTTTACAGAGGCGTCATATCCGAAAAAAGGATTCTTAAGGATGAGAATGGAGAAGTAACATTCCGCTATACCGATTCGGGATCGAAAAAAGAGGAAACGCGTACTCTTTCCGGCGAAACCTTTCTCTACCTTGTGTTGAAACATGTGCTACCCAAGGGATTCAGAAGGTGCAGAGATTATGGTTTTCTTCACGGCAACTCCAAGAAAAAATTGAACTTACTTCAACTCATGCTCAATGTCGTAATAACCGGATCGGAAGAAAAAGTAAAACGGCCGACCTGCAAATGCAAATCATGCAAAAAGGAAATGGTTCTCAAGGCAATCATCCCACGGGAATCAGGCGTTTTTATCAGCATCCGTGCCGGGCCTTGAGCAGATCGAATATGACGTTTTGAAAAATTGGAAATCATTTTAATAAAAGAAGAATGTATAACTGTGTCTTATGGAGAAAAAATGGATAAAAAGATCATAAAACAAGAGACTTGATAGTTAAGTCGGGAAAAGATGATGCAATTAAGTAGAAAATCGTATCACTTTTGCGAAGTATGATACTTCATTTTTCTAAAAGCTGACGTGAAACTGTCGGGCTTCGACACCTCTATCCAGAATATATTTCCTATTAATGTAGTGTCAACCCGCTCCGGGCTAGTTCAATATCGGATGATATTGTGGCTTCGCACAATATATCCTTATTCATTTATGTGAAAGCTGGATAAGCCGTTCGATGGTTGAGAATATTAGTATTGAAGAGTATAAAAGGATTGAGATGGAATAGGGAAAAAATTTTTACTGAGATTATGGGCTGGGAAGGAGCTGATATTTTTATTCACGGAAGAATATCAGCTATTCTTAAAAAAACAATTATATTCTTTTCTATTTGGTCAGCGAATTAAGCGTGAAATTAATAAGTTGGAATAGAATAAAGCAGTCAGTGTCCCACAACGCGTTAGCGAAGAAGTGTACGGGATCAAAGACTGCTGAAAAAAATCATACTGGAAACAAGGATGTTGTCAAAGAACAGGTGAAAAATTATAAGTTTGGGTCTTGGATTCCAAGGTAATAACTATCCCCCATTGGAATTTTTTTATAGTTCTAAATACAAATCAAAGATTTCTAAAAGTTCTTCACCTAATTTAAAGCTATGATCCCATTGGTCAACAATCATCCTACTGTAAGTAGGCATAAAAACATCACTAGATAGTACTTTTTTCATTTGAATGACTTCATTTTTAATACGAGCAAGCTGTAGTTTATCCACACAATCACTTTCATTCATTATTGCCTCGTCAATCTGGCTTAAAATTGAACTACAATACTGTGTAAATTTTGTGATTTTAACTTCTAATGTTTTATCAGATTCTTTAGATCGTTTATGTACCATTGTTTTATTCCTCCAATATAGTTAGATCCGAATTTGAACTGTGGTGCTGCATTTCCTGATATAATTAATGTACCGGGTTTTATTTGAAATTGCTGGATACCGTACATTTTATTCCATTCAGGGGGTAGAGCTAAGTTGTTTCTGTTTACAAGTGGGTTAAAAGTTTCAAATAAATATTGCCCGAAAGCTTTACCTGTTCATGCTGAAAAAGCACACCACTTTAAAAATAGTAGAAATTGCGAGACTCGCCGGCATGCAATATCATGCAGCCGGAAAACTAATCCGCACATTCGAAAAAGAAATCAACGATTCAGAAAATCTCCGCAAAATTATCAGAAAGACGGAAGATAAAATCTTTAATAAGTAACAAAAAGTACAAAAGTGCCGACCTGTCCCTCCAAGGGTTTTCTTTTTATCCTTCCTAAATCATCAGTCTTATATAGATATCCTGAAGCACTTTTATATGAAGTATTTGGTCTTAAAGCTTTTTTTCTTCCAATGCACATAATATGGGATCCGTCTTCTAGCACATCTTCAGATTTGTTTGCTGCTTTTGTAATTTTTACAGCTATTTCTGCGACTTCATCAGCTGATCTAGATGTTTTGCTAAATAGAGAAAGTCCATGGGTTCTACGAGAATATGCTTTGCTAAGTCACCGCCATCTAGATAGAGGAAGTTGAGAAATCAAATACAATAATTGAAATCAACGGATTAACAGAAATAGGCGCTTTGATTGATATCTAAACAAAAAATGTAAAAATGCCGGCCTCTAAGCCACCTGTGCTATGTTTGGGGTTTGCTTTTGGGATTTCTCATAGACCGGGCTAATATTTAGAATAAAGGAAGGTTTTTATCTATGTAGGTACTCAAAATTTCTCTGATTACTTCATCACGACAGCTCCCTCCTATTTTGTAAGAAGTATTTAGCACTTCTTCGAGAATTTTTTCAATCTCATCTTCGCTGTATTTGAGATTGTTTTCCTTTAGAACATCAGTAACTAAACTTTTTAAATGTTCCTTTCTTTTCAGAGAAAGCTTAAAAATATCCATAATATCTCCTATTTCTTCGCTTGTATTGGTAGCTTTGTTAATTTATCTATCTTAATTTTTTCCTTGGTTATTGCTTGTGTGGCTCCTCCAGGTCCAAATTTTGGAAAATCTTTAGTAATTGGTTCCAAATAGTTAGCTTTACCCCAATTTCCATATGGAATTGATATATCATCTAATAACTGTAAGGTATCAAATTCTGCCCTAATGGAGGCGTCAACATAATGTGGTACCTGCAATTTCTCAGGACTTGCAACATCATACTTATTGAATGATATATATGTCCCATCACTTCGAGCTGGAATTTCCATACTTTCGTAGAGGCTATCTAAGTAATCTGCCTTAGAATCCATATATCTATAGCCCTTTGATGGGATCACATCTCCATTTGAACGCACATAAAAATTCGGCTTGTTGTCTAAGGTGAGACTAGGTAATTCAACATCAATTCCGGACAGTTTCCTGCCTTCTGGCCTGATACTTCTTGCCTTGCCTAAACCTGCAACCATTAGACCAAATTCTATGCTACTTGCAGTGGCACCAAAAAATGCCTCTCCAGCATCTTCATAGTCACCATGCTCTATGAGCGTCAAACCACGATTTATAGAGTTCTTCGCATGATATAGCGGATTAATTTCCTGCAATAATGAAAAAACTCCAGACTTACCGCCTCCTGCGCTCTTGTAAGTAAGTGCTATATGATTATGGAATTCTTCAGATACTTCTGCTGGTGCTAACCACATTAGCAAAATACCTGATAAACCCTTTAAAGCTGCCTTCCCAGCTCCTTTTACAAATCCTTTTCCGAGCTCATATGTTTTTTCAAAAAATGATTTCTGGTTCTTGTCTTCATCAGCCATTCCATTCGGATCGATCCTGTTAATCGGATTCCCGCTACAGTACCAATACATATTCAATCCAGATCCTTTGGCTCCAGCAGGGTCTGCACTCATCCATCTTCCCAACCAAGGCGCATAGTACCTTGCACCATAGTAGTAGAGTCCGGTGATATCATCGCGCTCTTTACCTGTGTAGCGGTACTCCTTGAGTTTTACTTCCTTGGCGTTTCTTCCAGCTATAAAGCTGGTTCCACCGTAGGGGAAATATTCCTCATAGCTGATGATCTGTCCTGAATCATCGCATTCTAGGGATGCGCTGCCGAGGTGGTTGCCGTACTGGTAGCGGATTTTATTGGTGTTCAGATCTGAACTGCTATTGATTTCTCGAAGTGTGTCGTCCTTGCTCCAGTTATGGACGGTCGCTATGCGCGACTTATCGTCCATTACGTGGAGTGTAAAACGCTCTAGCTTTTTTTCACTTGTCAAAGAACCATTTTTAGTGTGGATTCGTTTTATTTCAACTCCACCTAAATAGATCTTCTCTTCGATTTCAACTATACCATTTCCGCGGTAACGTTCAAATATTTTTCTTACTCGTTCTCCATCGGAATCGTAAACGTAGTATTCAACATCGTCAGGCTCTCCGGATCTTTTTATCACTGTGGCGGAAGAGATGTTATCCCGGTAATCCCATTTTATTTCTTCAATATGGTCCAGTTTTTTCATATTTCCATTTGAATCAAAAAGATCAGAAAAATTCTGCGGAACATTTTTATCCTGGTAAGCTCTGTTTGATCTTTCATCCACAATCATGTTCCTTGTAAAAAGGCCGCTGTGGGTGATATTTGCAAGATTTCCTGCTTCATCGTACTGGTAACGCCTGTCATAATTCACGAGATTCTGACTGTCGCTTGTGGATGTGGATAGAAATTCACTCTGCTTGAAGCCGGAAAGACGGCTGTTTTCAGTAAAACTTTTGTGCATTCTTCCGCTTGCTTCTTTAAGCTGATAAAGAGCGTCGTAGACAAACTCGTGTTCCGGAGAAACCTTCTGGTTGCAGTTGAAAACAGTCTGGTGGGCATTGTCATGGATCTTGACAATATTTCCGACAGGATCGTAGGTGTATTCGATATCCTGAAGAGTTTTTTCGTCCGAAATTCTTTTCGTGAGAAGACTTTTCAACCTGAAAAGTTTTTCATCATAACTGTAGGTTGTTTCCGTGCTATTTCCATAAACAATCTTTTCTCGCTGCCCTTTTGCGTTGTATGTGACTGAGTTTACAAAAGGTTTGAAGGTGGATTCATTTCGGAGTTTTACATTGACACCTTTGAGTTTTCCGGACTGATGGAAAACAGGTTTTGTTACAGATCCGTCCGGAGATAATTCCTCCGTAACCCGGCCCAGAGCATCATATGTAAATTCACTGATAAAAGACTCATCACTCAGCAGCTTATTTCTTTGAGATATTTCAAGAGGCCAATTAACTTCCGTTTTGTAGTCATCCCTGAGACACTGTTTTTTCTGAAGTACCTCACCGGTTATGGAGTAACCGTGTTCGAACTTGGTAACTCCGGACTGATCCCAGTGATAAATAAGCTGTGTACGGATGTTGTATGCTTTGGCTGTTTCAATATTCGAAACAGTTTCACCATATTCAAAGATTTCAACAACATTACTAAGCCCATTCTCTTCGACACGGGTTAATACCGGCCGGTGAATTGCGTCGTATTCCACCTTAACAATATGTCCTTTTGCATCTATGCTCATAACGGGATTACCCATGACATTCGTAAGGATTTTGTCGTCACCTGCGTCAATATTAACTGTTCTGACAGCATTGCCCGCCATGTCGTAGGTGTATGAAAAAGTCCGGACTTTTTCCGAGTCTGTTCTTTCTTTATTCAGTATGAACTGTCTTGGATCTGTTATTTTCAGCGGCTTCCCGGTAATGTCGAACTCTGTGAACGTTGTGAGCTCGGTATCCTTATCGCTTTTTGATTTGCTTACAAACTCTCTTCCGAGGGAATCAAGAATGGTAACAACAGGCGTATTGATATGCTGAAGCGCCTTTTCGATGGCTGACTTGTCGTTATACGAAAGTCCTGGAAGATTCCTTACGCTGTATTTTATGCCTTCCGATGTTGTTACCTCGGAAACGTAGTTTGTCTCATGAATGGTGTCGTTTTCGTCCCAGGTTCTAACTTCCCACGGAGTAAATTCGACCTTTGAAAAGAAAAAACATTCCTCTGTACCGTATTTTCTCCAAGGTTTTTCAGTTTTTATCACTCGAAGCAGCGGATCGTAATGAATAAGAGGAGTTGATCCGAATCCGACGGCTGCCTCTTCGGGTTCCCAGTCGAAGGTGGGAGAATAGAAAGGTTCGTACTGTTTTACCGGTTTTTCCTTGTTGTTGAATACGGTTCTACCGCTAACGAGCCATCTTTCAGCGCTGTGGGTTTTCTGCCAGTTACCGTCGATTAATTTCCATGCGTCACCGGGCTCCACTTTCAACTTGGACTGGATCTCCCTGCCGAAACCGTCGGAATAGCCGATACTGATCTGAACCGGACTCTGGTTGCCGGAATTAAGATCCGAATCGTGGATTTCTCGTGCAACCTGGATGAACTGCGGAGGTTCCTGACTTCTCCACCAGGAATCGAGATCGTAATGGAAAAATGTAGTAGCATCCTTCAGGTATGTGTTTGGATTTTCAGCAACATCCCTTATGGAATCTACTGGTTCAATAGCAAAAAGAAGATTCCCCTTGTCATCAAATAGAGGAGTATCACCCTTCTTTGCTTCTCTTTCAGTTCCATTAATGGATGTAACGATAACCATTCCAAGGTGATCTGTAACGATCTGGGTTGTATTATCGTTGGGATCTGTCAGCTGCCAGGGCTTCAGTGTACGGTAATCGATTTTTGCTTTTGTGATGTTGCCGACAGCGTCATGTGCCTCTTCCGGAAAGAGTTTGAAGAAGTCATATTTGATAAAAACTCCGTTACCCCAGCTGTCTTCTGTGGCCATTGGAAGATAGAAACTATCTGCCTTGTGATAGAACTGAATCAGTCCGGGATTCCACCAGTAGTTATCTTTTGATCTGTATCCGGCATTAACCATCTCCATTTCTGAAACAATGGCATAGAATGGTTTATATTCACCGTCTTTGTTCTTGAAAAAATGCGAATCCCCATTTTTGATGAAACATTCTTCTCCAGCGATGATCTTCTTCTTGTATCCGTCAGCTATCAAAGCATGTTCTGACGGAGCTGGTTGCCCGGGTACTTCCATGCCATAGGCTCCTTTTACAAGGTCAGATGACATTACCGCCATTTCAACGTGATGAAGAAGAGCTGTCGGAGGAATAGCCTTCGGATCTGCCTCTCCACTCTGATCGTGGTTCCAGTAGATTTCCCGTGTCCAGGAAAGCAGGCGCGCCTGCTTCCAGCCTTCTTTAAGCTTTCCCTCGAAAGGAATCAGTTCTTTTCCAAGAGCTGAATCCACATACATGGATACAGCTTCACTTTTAAAGTATTTGTCAGTGATATCTTCAAGACAGCCGACTTCATAACTCTTTGTTTCAACGGGAATTCCAATCAAATTGTAATCTGATCCAGCATGGTTGAAGTAACTCTTCTCTTCCACAGTTACATGCAGTTTTTTCTGTTCTCTTTTCTCATCCGGATCCTGCTTGTCAGGAGTAAACAATCTCGGATAGGCTACATTTGCAGTTTGAAGAATGTTCCCGTATTCATCGGTTTTGAGTGTAAACTGGTGGCCGATTCTCGGATCTTCTACGTTCTGCTCGTAATGCCAGGTGATGGTTTCTCTCGGATGAACAATGAAAACTCCGTGCCTGTTTTCACCTTTCTTTTGGAGCCTTTTTACAGAAAAGTTGGATTCCGAGACCGTGTAGGGGACATTTTTACCACTTTCATTTATGTATCCGTCCTCATAAACTTCCTGCCGAAGAGTTGTTCCCTTAAGCGCTCTGTGGGCTTCGCGGAGTTCGTCAAAAGTAAGATCTTTATCCTCAATTACGGTGTCCGGAAGAATATCGCCGACAGCATCAAAATACTCCTTCTGATACTGTTTTGCTATGTCTCTCGCCTTTATGAATGCGCCGTTGTGGAACCATGTTTTTGTACGGATGGGTTTTACGTAATATTTTTCCGTATCTGTATCCTTAAATTTATCGAATGCTTCGGTATCAACTGTTTCCACCATGCCGAATCCGCGGAACTCTCTTTCGTGGGGATCGAAGTAACCGTGGTGGTAGAAGTACTCGCTGGTGAGACGAGATCCGGAGATTTCATCGATTGTTTCCGTTTTACTCAGAACGTGAACGGGAAATGAGAGTTTTGTCACCCAAGGTTTTCCTACCTTTTTATCCTCAAGATAGTAGTGTGTGGATGGCTTGTACTCCAGATTTACGATTTTTCCCATGTTGTTGTTGATCTGCTTGAGAAGGTGAGGTTTTCCGTTCTTCATCAGCTGAATGTACTGGAGTTTAGGGCCGTATCCGGGTAGGGGAGATGACCAGACGAGGCACTGGGTTCCGTCGGCGAAAAGATCGACGAGTGAAACCGTATCCATATTTCCGGTAATCGGGAAGTTGTGGATCCTCTCGCCGGTGCTCCAGCTGTTTCCGCTGCGGTTTCGGTACCATACGGCGCCTCTTGTGTCGAGATAGATTATGTCGGTTGTGCCGCTACCATCCACATCCGCAAGCTTTATGCGTTTCTGATTGAACATATCGGGATAATCGAAAATCGGTGAGTTCGCCATTGTAACTTTTCTGCCGAATCGACCGTATCCCATGTTTGGCCAGTAGCATATTTCACCGTTTCTGATACGAACGATGTCGGTGAGTCCGTCGCCTGTCATGTCGGCGGTGTAGATGCTCTCCGTACCATCATTAAATACAATTTTTGCTCCTTCGTTCTCATTGAGCCCGCAGAAAACCTCTTCGGATCGGTCGTGTCCCTTCTTGCCGATCGAAGGATACCAGCGGATAAGACGGTGCTCAGTTATGAGAATATCCGCCCTGCCGTCACCGGTGAGATCGATCATTCTCATGTTTGGATCGTTCCAGTTTATGTTGGGGATCGACTGAAAAGAGTTGAATGTACGCCAGCGACCGTCGTTGTATTCAAAATATCCGTTCATGCCGAACTGTCGAAGAACCATCTCCTTTTCGCCGTCGCCGTCGATATCCATGATCTGGGGTGCGTTTTTAGATCTCATCGAAGGTCTGTGATCGAGACAGCGGAGCGCACCGAATTTTCCGTTTCCGAGATTTTCCTTGTAGTACCATGCGCCGGCCTGCTCGTAGAGAATGCCGGAGAGACCGGTGCTGTCCAGGTCGACCCACTGGTAGTTGCCCGAAAGACCGATGGGAAGGTTTCTCATGCTTTCGTCGCTGAGAGTGCGAAGCGTCGTGTCCGGAACGGCTTTTGAGTAGGTGTACTCAACCGCGGGAATCGATTTCTCTTTGCCGTTCTTTATTCCGAACTGCTGAATTGATTTAAGAGTTGTCGCTACAGGATTCTGTGTATGGTTTAGATACATCCTCTTCACTGGTTCCCAATCGGTTCCGAACTTGTGAAACATGATTATGTTTCTGCAGAGCCTCTGGGTACGAATCTCGAAACCGGACTTGAAACTGGAGAAGGGGTCCTGACGCATTGCCCATTTCACACCGCTATCAAGTGTCATATTCGGCTCATCGTTGTAGTCGAAAACCAGCTGCATGCGGAATTCTCCGGAAATATCGTTGCAGTAAAGAACCTTTTCGATGTAACGATTTGCGGTGACCTCGCCTCGATTCTTATCATAAAGCGCCGAACCTTCAGCCTCCTCGGGCTTGTATTCGTATTTGATGATGTTTCCCTTTGCGTCCCGACTCTCCTCAATTAACCATGAGAATATCCTGATAGGATTTTCCGGATCGGCAATTCTGGAGTTTTCACTCCTTCCGTAAAAAATTGTGATGTTGTCCTTTGAAATAACCTTCCAGTGGAAAGTCCCGTCACTGTTGGGAACCTTTTCAATATGCGCGAAAAGACCCTCCGTCCTCGGGCGGTAAACATTAGGCTGCCCATTCACCGGAACAAGATCCTCCGCTCCGGAGAGAATAAAAGTGTCGCTCTCCGAGCTATCCTGATACTTGGGAAGTCCCTTGGCCGTTTTTCTTGTGATCGATGGAAGATCCATGTTCCATCCCAGGCCGAACGGACTGTTACCGCTACCCGAATCGTATGAAAGAGAAAGGGAAGGGGAGAATCCGCCCCTACCCGGAGAAACCGGAAGTGGAACCGAAAACGATCCCGAACCGGTAACAGCATTTGCCTGAAACTTTTCCCCGATTCCACGAATCGCGCCGCCGCCCTTCGGCAGCTCGATCTTCGCGTGCTGAATTTTTGCGTTGTTGTTTTTTTGATTATTGCCTTGCATAATGAGTTAACCTCTTTAACAAAAAATTAAACAATTTTTCGCATAAAGGTTACTCAGAACTGAATACCGATGATAATGCACCATGCAGTGAATCATTCACTGAATCTTGCACTTGTTTTTGAAGGTAAAAAAAAGATATGAAATATATATATGAAACGAAGGTTCGGACTATATTTGTATACCGTGTTCGATGGTAGACGGATAAAGAGGTGGTTATTGAATAACTATTCTTCCGGGTTTTCCTGTTTTTTCAACTACGCGGATTTCACGGAGGTTTGTCAGAATTTTTTCGAGGAAGTTTCGGTAGATTTTTTCACGGTTTATGCGTTTTGATTTTTTATACTCTTCAAGCAGGGAGATAAACCGATTGGTTTCTCCTTCGGCCGTCAGGATTTTTCTTCGTTTGTAGGATAGTGCTTTTTGTACTTTTTCGTTTGCTCTTGTTCTTGCTTCGGGAATTATCCTGTTTTTGTAACCTTCAGCTTTGTCACTCAGATTTTTCTTTTCAACACTTGCTTTTACGACGTTGTCGAAATAGTCCTGAACTTCAACCGGAGGATCGATTTTGCCTATTTCAACACTTGTCAGGGCTATTCCGGTTCTCTCCTCAAGTGAGCCGATTTCGTTCTTCACACCGTTTTTAACGGCCTGCTGCAGCATTCTTTTCCCGGCTGTAAGGGCGGTGTCTACATTCATTGTGGCCATTCTCCTCATAACTAGTGATGAAACGACGGATCTTATCAGATCTTCGACTTTCCTGGTTCCGTAACGGTACGCTACCGGATTTACCACAGTGTAGCGAATCAGCAGGGATACACTTACTATATTGTTGTCTCCGGTTATGCAGGAAGGGTTCAGGCCGGTTTCATTGATAAATTTTTCGGTGGGACTCCCATCCTCAAGATCGAGGTATGAGAATGTGTCGATTTTCAGGGTCTTGACCTGTTTTATTGCTATGCGCTCAACCTTGTCTACGGGGTAGGGCAGGGCGTAGTGTAGACCGGGTTGGACGTTGCTGTCGGAAATTTTGCCCAGTCGTGTGAGTACGCCGATTTCATTCTGCTCGATCCTGTATATTCCGGTGAGAAGGTAAATCGCAAGGAGCACGAGTGCCACCCATTTGATATAAAATGTGAAAAGACGCCGGAGTGTATCCTTTATTTCGTTGCGGACGCTGCTCATTTTCTCTTGCCTCCCTTTTTAAGGAATCTGAACATCTCGGAATCGGTGGAGATAATGAGGGTGGTGTCGTTTCTCAGTACTTTCTCGTACATTTTAAGGGACTGCGTAAATTCAAAGAATTCGGGATCTTTGCGAAACGCTTCGCCGTATATTTTCATTGCTTCACGATCACCTTCGCCTCTTAAGATGAGCGATTTCTTCTCAGCTTCCGCTTCTATTTCGGATGCTCTCTTTTTAGCTTCTGAACGAATCTTGGCGGCCTCCTCCTCTCCTTCGGCACGAAGCTTTGACGCCTCCTTGTCCCTTTCGGATTTCATTCTTCTGTACACCGCCTTTGTTACGATGTCGGGGTAGGCTATGCGTTCGATTCCCACTTTTTCAACGGCAATTCCATATTTTTCTCGGGCATCTTTATCTATTTCAGCAGTAAGTCTGTTTTCTATATCCGTAGTTTTCACTTTTTCACTGTCTGTGTTTATTATGTTCTCCATGCTGTAGTCGCCCATTGTAATTCCGAGAGCGGAGTTGACCATGTCGCCTAGTTTCTGCATGGCGTTCTCCTCGTAGCCTCCGACCGACTGGAAGTATCTCATGGGATCCTCGATCCGCCACGCGATGTAGGTTCCCACAATAAGCGGCTTCTGTCCCTTGAGAATGAGCTGAACCGGGTCGGATTGCAGCAGGTTGAGACGGCGGTCGAACTTTGTGACTTTCTGGAAAAATCCGGGAAGCTTCACGTGAGGACCGGCCTCCTTTATAACTTTAACAGGTTTTCCGAACTGGGTTACAATCGCCCATTCGCTTTCACTGACGGTAAATACAGAAAAAAACAAGGTAGTTAGAATTAACGGAATTGATATGATCATAAGTAGACGTTTTTTCATTTTTTGCCCTTTTTCATAATGTTTTCAATGTAGAGAAGTTCCTGGGATATTCCGGTTTTGGGGTCGACCACAATTTTCCTTCTGCCTTTCAGGGCCTCCTCCTTGGCGCTTATATCCATCCATTTTTTAAGTACTGGCCTGTATTTTCCGAAAGGTTCCAAGCGGAGTCTGTAGCTTTCGGCCTCTCCCTCGGCCTTTCTCAGAGAGGAGAGCCTGTAGGATTCGGCTTCGCTCTCCTTTTGGTATGCGTCTCGACTGGCTCTGTGGAGATTTATGCTTCTTTTGCCCAGAGCCTCGTTGAGCCTCAGTTCACGCTCCTGACGAGCGGCCACGACATTTTCGAAGGCAAATGCGATTTCTCTGGGAGGATGGATATCCCTCACTTCCAGGGAGACTATCTCAACGCCCATTTTAAAGGGATCCAGCATCTTTTCTATTCGTTTTTCAGCCTGCTCTTTCCAGTGTCTTGAAATAAGTTCCAGATCTCTCTTTTCAGCAAAAAGAGATGTCAGAACCTGAGTGCTGACGCTTAAAAGCAGTTTTTCCGGATTTTTGTGGCTGAAAACAAACTTTACCGGATCTTTTACACGGTAATTAAGAACAGTATATGGAAGAAGCAGAGTGTTTTCTCCGCTCAGAAACATTCTTGTGTCACCGTGATCCATTGACCAGACCATGGCCCCTTTTGTCTGATTGTCGACAGCCAGAGAACGAACGATTGATGTATCGAAGGTGAGGGCCGTTTCGAACGGGAAGGGGAGCTTGAAATGAAGGCCGGGCGTGTAGGTTTTTCCATCGTCCGTCAGTTTTCCCATTCTCAGAACAACACCGGTTTCCGAAGGTTGAACAGTAAAAACGGAAGTTGACAACCAGAAAATCAGGAGTGCCGCCGACCCCAAGAGCAGGAGGATAGAGCCTGCCTTTTTCATGAGTTTTTTTGATTTAGAGATTACTTTTTCGGCGCCTGAAAATCGTTTCTCAAGAAAACTTCCGAGGTTTCTGTAAAAACTTCTGCTGAACAGCGCTCCCAGAATCGAAGCGGCGGTGTGAAGATGAATGTAATCTCGCTCTCCCCGTATGTAGAGGTGGACCACGTTGACAAGAAGCTCAACTGAGAATCCGAAAATAAGTGTTGCGATAATTCCACCTGCAACTCTGTCCAGATCGATACCGATGCTGTAAATGACGAGGGAGAAGCCGGTGAGAAGAGAGATGACCATGTCGGTCCTGCTGTGGAGGCTGTCCGCCTTCAGTGCCGTCGATTTCTCCTTTTCTCCCATCGAACGCTGGAACCTGTAGAGAAAGTAGCTGCCGAAACTGAGCCCTATGAAGATCAGGCCTGTGGTCAGCGGATGTGAGACGGTTACCGGTTCACCGGTAAAGATGTTGTAGAAGATCGAACCGGAAATAAAAAGAAGAAAGAGAGCGATAACTCCGGCGACAATCGTCTCCGCGTCCGGTATTTTCGATTTTTCCGGATATTCGGTGGACTTTCTAGATTTTCTTGATGAAATCCAGATGCTCAGAAGCACAAGAAGGCTGGTTGCTATATCGGTGAAACTGTGCCACGCCTCCGAAAGAACGGCAATACTGCCCGAGAGGGCATAGAGACCGAACTTTGAAAGTGTAAGAGCAGAGACGATACCGATTGAAATAAGTGAAGTTTTTACTCGTCGTTCCATAACACCCCATAAAAATGTTCGTCCAATAGTAATTAGAAAGCCCGGTTAATTCAATAAATGAAATGATTTTTAATTGAATTTATAAAATACTTCGTGAAACAGATACAGGCATAATCCGGGCGGTTGAAGATACTCCTCATCCGCTTCTATCCTTTCGAATGCGGATGTATAATAAAAATAGTGGGAAATTTCCTCAGGAACGTCATGAAAAAACGGACTTCGATATTTACACTTTTTCTCTTCATCATGCTGGCATCGGTTTTTTCGGCTACACTCGTCATGGGATCTTTCTGGGTGAAAACCGAGTACGAAGGATATCGAGATGAGTTGGAAACCCTTCGATCCCAGGCTGTACGGGGCAAGAGGAGCCTCATAAAGGAGAAAGTTGAAGAGGTTCTACGATATATCGAGTACCAGAAAGGTACCACTGAAGCTCGTCTGAAAAGCACCATAAAATCCCGGGTTGAAGAGGCTCATGTGATGGCTGAGCGAATTGTCTCGTTAAACAGGGGCAGATTAACTCGAAGAGGCATGGAAAGACATGTTATCGAATCGCTTAGAACCGTAAGATTCAACAGGGGGAGAGGTTACTACTTCGCAACAGAAATGACAGGCGTGGAGCGGCTTTTTGCCGACAAGCCCGAAATGGAAAACAGAAATCTCATCAACATGAGGACTGCAGACGGCCGGTACATGATCAGGGAGATGCTTGCTCTTGCAAAAAATAAGGGGGAAGGTTTCATAAGGTATTTATGGACAAAACCGGGAGAAAAGGGAAACATGTTCCCGAAAATCTCATATATCAAATACTTCAAACCATTCGACTGGGTAATCGGTACTGGGGAGTACCTGGACACTGTTGAAGAAGATATTCAGGAGGAGGTACTCGATTGGATAAAGAATATCAGATTCGGAAAGAACGGGTACGTTTTCGTACTCAACCTCGAAGGTAAGACTCTCTCAAGCGGATTCAGGGAGGGGGTTATAGAAGATACCGCAACAAGGGTCTGGGGGCCTGAAAGGCAGAAAATGATCGATGACTTTGTCAGGGCATCCGCAAAACCCGGCGGAACCTTCGTAAAATACAAATGGGAGAAACCGGATAAGCGCGGCATGGTATTCAACAAGGAAACCTTCCTGAAACGTTTTAAAGACTGGCAATGGATAATCGGTGCCGGAGTTTACATGGATGAAATAGAAAATCTCGTGCTTGAGAAGAGATCCGAACTTCGGGCAACCATTCGTAGCAGGCTCTATTCAATACTTTTCATTGCCGCCGTCCTTTATGCCGTCTCCTTTGCAATCTTCTGGATTGCCAGGAAAAGATTGGGAAAAAGTTTCGGAGAGTTTATCTCTTTTTTCAAAAAAGCCGCCATGGAAGACGTCAGTATAGATCCTAACCGGTTTGATCTCAGGGAGTTTTTCATGCTTGCCGAACAGGCGGATATCATGATCGCCGAAAGGAGGAAATTCAGAGAACGTCTTCGAAAATCCGGAGAGATTCTTGAAGATCGTGTTCTTGAGCGAACAAGAGAGCTTGCAGAGGCAAGAAATCTTATCCGCGAGGTGATCGATTCCCTTCCCTCGGCAGTTGTAAGGGTGGATAACCGACTGAGGGTTCTTTGGATGAACAGTTCCGCAACTGAACGTTTCGGTATAGATGCGGAACAATTTTCGGGTTATGACATTTTTACTATTCTTCCGATGCTGGAAAGAGTCAAATCGATTTTGAAGAAATCGGTTCACGAAAACGAAAGAGCGATCGAAAAAATTACCATCCAGTCGGCGGAAAGAGAGGACATATTCCAGGTGACAGTCAATCCCCTCGTTGCAGAACACCACACTTCAGGAGCCGTAGTGATTGTAGATGAGATAACAGGCATTGAAAAGAGGGAACAGCAGCTGAGACAGATGCAGAAGATGGAAACGGTAAACAACCTTGCCGGCGGTCTTGCTCATGATTTCAACAACCTTCTTGGAGGAATCTCAGGCTCAACAGAACTTCTAAAGTTGTTTCTCGGCAAAGAATCTCTTGAAGACCGGGAAAAGATCAACTCCTTCCTGAAAACCCTGTCCGATTCAACGGACAGAGCTGCAGATATGGTTAAAAGACTCCTCATGCTATCAAGAAAGCATGAGCTGAGCGTCAAAAGATTTGACTTGCGAGAGTCTATTTCCAACACAATTCGACTTGCAAAGGACAGTTTTCCCAAGAGCGTTCAGCTGGAAAACAGGGCAGGGGATGAGCCATTGACTATGGAAGGTGATCCCTACCAGATAGAACAGCTTCTGTTGAATATCTGTCTTAATTCGAGCCATGCGATGACAATTATGAGAGAGAACCTTGATGAGCAGGGAGGAATTTTGAGAGTTAAAACCGATACGGTTGAGGCTGACGATGGTTTCTGTTCTCTTTTTCCCGATGCTGTTTACGGCAAGTTGTATCGGAAGGTGGAGATAGGAGACACCGGTATCGGAATGACGAGAGAGGTGATTTCGAGGATGTTTGAGCCCTTCTTCACAACGAAAAAGGAGAAATCGGGATCTGGTCTGGGACTCAGCATGGTCTACAACATCGTAAGGCAGCACAACGGGTTCATTGATGTAAGATCGACGCCCGGAAAGGGAACCGTCATGACAGTTTACTTCCCGGCGGCCGAGGGAGATCCGGAAGCGATAGGTAAAAGAGGTGAATTAAAGCTGAAAAGAGGAAGGGGAAAAGTTCTTGTCGTCGATGATGAACAGGTGATAAGAGCAGTGACATCAGAAATGGTTCGGCAGTTGGGATACGAGACAGAGGTTTTTCCCGGTGGAAAGGAAATTATCTCCTGGCTGGAGGAGAACGAGGATTTCAATGGGTTGATTATACTTGATATTGCTATGCCGGGGATGAACGGTTACGAAACATTCATCAGGATAAAGGAGATGATGGCTCAGACTTCGGTGCTGTTCGCTTCAGGATCCGAACCTGATGAAAAAATCAGGACACTTATCGAAAGAGGTGACGCACAGTTCGCAAGAAAGCCCGTGGACATAGAAAAGTTATCTGGAATGCTGAGAAAAATGTCTTCGACACGAAACAATGGATGATCAACTTTTTTCCACGGATTGACCTAACAGAAGTGTCATGCGGAATTAGTTTTCTGAAGGATTAAGACTCTCTTCAACTTCCCTGATTGTGCCTTCAATTTCGTCCAACCTCTTCCTGATGGAAGAAGCCTCATCCGATTGGGGATCAAGCTCTTCAAGCTCGGCTGTAAGCTGTTCTTTCTTGAAGGTGATCTTGCTCAGGAAGTTTTCCTGTTTTTCACGCCAGACCTGCTTTTTCTCCTTGAAGTAGCTGTCCTGACGTTTCTTGAGAACCTCAAAAGCCCTGTTTATCTTTTCAATAAGCTGCTCTCTTCTCTCTCTTTTCACCGGTCTGGTGGTGAAAATTTCCTTCTGAAGATTTCTGAGATCGTTGAAAGTCTCGTTGAAGTTCTTGTTGAAATAGGCTTCGTGAAGGGCTTTTTCCGTTTTTTCCTGAAGGATCTTGAAGTTGTCCCTCGCTTTCCTGTCGTAATTTACGCGCTCCTCATCCTGTCTGACCTTGAGTTCTTCAAAGGCATTCTGAAGTACGGACCAGAGCTCCTCCTGATGCTCGCGCTTCATTCTGGCTCCCTTGAATAGAGTCTGCACTCCCTTCAGTTCATCCCAGGCATTCTTCAACAGCTCCTCTGTGCGAACTTTTTCGACGGCGCCAAAAAGCTTTTCCTTCAACTCTTCGTAATTTTTCGTCCACTCGCCCTCTTTCTCCTCAAAGTAGGCCTTTTCCCTCTCTTTCAACTTTTCAAAACTCTCCTGGAGAACGGTTCGAAGTTCATCCCTGTGATTTTTGTCGAGTCTTATGCTGTTGAACTTATTTTGAATATCCTTAAGTTTCATCCATGCGGTCTTAAATCTCTCCTCGTTGTTGGCAATTTCCCTTGCCTCAATAACGAGAGGTTTTATTTCATTGTAATTTTTATCTTTTTCGACGCTGAGAGATTCAAAGTACTCCTTCTGTCTTCCCTTCAGTCTCTGAAAACTCTCCTGAACCATTAACCACAGAGCGTCGTGGGCATCTTTTTCAAGCATCTTACCCTTAAACTCATCCTGAAGTTTTACCAGGTACTCCCAGGCCTCCTTGAAGTTTTCGCACTCCTTGGAGAGTCTTATAGCCTCGTCTACCATGGGGGAGAGAATCTTGAGGTTCTTTTCCTGCTCAACGGATCTTTTCTCCTCAATTCCGGCGTAGAGTTCGTCGATGATTTTTCTAAGGGACCTTTTGTGTTTAGGAATTAGTCCTGCGGCTCCAAGTTCCTTCTGAAGAGTCTTAAGGGAATTCATGACATCCCTTATCAATGAAAAATCGGTCTCGAAATCGGCTTTGAGCTTTTCAACCCGAGAAAGAAATGATTCAGCCTTTTCCTTGCTCTCTCTCTGGTCTATAAGATCATTTTTCATGGTTTCAACTCGTTTCATATCCCTTATTTCAGCTTCCACAGGGAACTCCTCCGAAAAGATATCCCATACGATATGAGAGAACTCTCCCTTGAAAAGATTCTTGAAATCCAGGGAGTCACCTTTACCCCAGTGCTTATGCATGGCATCCAGAAGTTGGTTCCACTCCTCTTCATCCGCCGAATCGGACTCCTTAAAGAAATAGATATCAACCTTTGAAGGATCCTCCTTGCCTTGAGCGGCCCTGAAATCGAACGCAAAAAGTGCGTTGACTTTCTCCTTGTTCTCATCGATAAAAGCGCCACCGCTTACAACCCTTCCTTTTTCCTTAAATTCAAGGTTCACCGTCATCTCATTACACATGGATTGCTCCTGCTTCTCCGTTGAAATCAATATTTTCCATCAAAAAATCCAACATATTTATACTGAAATTATCGAGCAAATATAATTTTTTTTTAATATTTCTACAAAATTCCGGGATTTTTTCTAAAAATTTTCGATACCGGTCAATAAATCGGCATCTTACGATACAAAACAGAACCTCTTTTTTACACTTTTTCAATGGCGGATTTTTTCCTTATCACTCTTACCGTGTGGTGTATCCTTCAAAAAAAGAAAATGGCAGATGATCTCGGTCCGAAATCTTGTGAATACAAATATTAAATCGCCTTATATTGTTTTGCTTCAAGTCGTAGATTTATTTAAGCCGATCAAAATACCTGGGAAGCTTTGATGAAAATATTTCAATTATTCCATCGGCTGTTCTAACCTCGAAATTTTTATCGTATGAAAGATAAGTCGTTAAAATCGTCTGTAGAAAAATATTAAAAGCACATGAAGCGTTATATGCCGATAACTTGGGTCCTGTACCGAAGAATTTTTTTGAAGACAGTGAAGTTGGTGAAGGAAGAAGTTTTTGGATCGGTCTTTACAGTTGCCTGCAGTTAGATGGGTTGAAGCGAGTCCCTATATAAACTGAAGATTAACTTCCTTCATGAATTTTTCCTCGAGAAGTCTCTTCAGCTTTTTCATTATGTTTCTCCGGATCTCCAGCTCAACGGGAAGGTTGGGATCCTGGTGGGCGTTGTTGACCCTCGTTCCCGCCAGGATATGGATGATGTCGCTCTCCCTGAGGTGGCTTATGATCATTTCGGCGGGACCGTCTCCCCTGGTCTCAAGGGTTGGGGAGTTCTCAAGAAATCTCACCACCTTTCCTATGGTGAGGATGCCTTCCGTCACGAGATCCATCCCTTCCATGTAGGAGATCGGCGGCACCTCGGGGTCGGTGGATCTCATTCCCACTTCGATATCAACTCCGAGCTCTCTTGAAACGATGGCGGCTGTGGTGCCTCCGCTGACAATCTTCTTGCCCTTGAAATGACGGACAGCCATGGCCATCGTCGTATCTTTCTTTTCATCGAAGGGGGGACCGCTCAAAAGCAGAAGTTTTCGGGGTTCCCTGAAGTAGATCACGGAGCAGGTGGTGTCGTCCTGGGGTTCGTGGTAGTCGTTTAGCTCGGACTTGTCGACAAGTTTTCTGGAAAGATCGCGGGCTGATATCAACCTGTTCTTGAGAACAGCATTCAATGTGAAATCGACAGCATTTTGCCTTCCCCAGCCGAAAGGGTTCTCAGAGGTTCCTATGCCGGACTGGATCACTCCGTCTGACCATGAGATGATCCTGTCCTCCTTTTTTGCCTGGAAGTGGCAGTAGTGCAGAGTTCTTCCCAGATTCTTTCCCTTCAGCTCCATCGTCTCCCAGCCGGGATCGAAAATTTTTCCGTCACGAAGAAGAAGGGAGCGGGGGTTGTCGAACTCCATGATTCTCGTACAGCCGTCGTATTCCACATCAACAATGGTGAATGTGGAATAGCTTATCTTTCTCACGGAGCAGATCGGAAGTGTGTTCAAAATTGTCTCGGCGACTTTTCCTATTTTCTCATGGGCGTTTGTAAAGTTCATTGCCATGGATGCTGTAAGGGTTGCGAGAACGTTGGCCTTGACACCGCTGCCGAGCCCGTCGCTGAGCACCATTGTGGTCCTGTTGGCATCCTTGTCCCTCCGGGAGAGAAAAACGTCACCGCAGGCGTTGTATCCCATCTTCCTGTTCTGGAAGTAATCTATCTCTACGTAAGTGCTGTTTCCCATTCTACTCTCCCGATTCGCCGTTCTTGTGGCTCTCTATGATGGAGTTGAGAATCTCTTCGGTCTGGGAAGCGTTTTCACCGAGAAGGTAGGCAATCTTCTGTACCGTTGCCAGGTTGTCCTTGATAACCTTGCGGGCTCTCTGGATGACTTCGTCCTTTCTGACCTCGGGTCTTGCCATGTCGCGGATGATTCCTCCGACCAGTTTATGTTGCTGTACAGTGAAGATGGAGACATGAAGCAATCCCTTTTCATAGCGCACATCACGTTCAAGCGTATCCTGACCCGTCTGGAGAACGGAGGCGAAAAGCTTGTGGAACGGAACAGTCTTTGTGAGATCCGCTCCTGCAAGTCCCGGATCGATTGCGTAGAGACGTTCGATATCCTCCCCGAGAATTCTTGCGAATGACGCGTTGGATTCCACGATCTTCAGCTTATCGTCGACGATGACTACACCGGAAGGCATCTTCTGCAGAAGAGCCGAAGCCTTGTCGCTGGCGACCTTTCTCATGTACGAGGCGCACATAGATCTTTCGGCGCGGCCTTCCAGCATGGCTATTGCGAATTTCCTGCAGCTGTCGTAGCCGCACGCTCCGCAGTTGAGCATGTCAGACTCGGAGAGTTTGCCTACGGTGAGAAGTGTCTTCTTTATTGCAAGTTCGCTGAATTCGGTATGACGCGGAGGAGTCGGGTTGTAGTAGGCCGAGCTCTTATCCTCGGAACAGTCGGGACCGTCCCAGTCCGAAGCCCTGTCGTCGGTTACAACCCTGAGTCGCTTAATGGCGGTTGAATCCTTCCGTGTGGAAAGTGGCCCGTTGATGCACCCGCCGTGGCAGGCGAGAAGTTCAAGAAACAGAGAATTTTCACATTCTTCGATTCCATCGAGCACGTTTGAGATGTTGTCCGTACCGGAAAAGCTCATGTATGCGAAACCGGCCGCCATATCTTTCTTGTCCTTTCTTATCGCGGCAACCATACCTCCGTCGATGGGGTATAGTGATCCGGAGGCGGGTTTTCCGAGAAGGAATCCCTCCTCATCCGGTTCAACTTCGGCGGGAGCGATATTTTCACTCTGGAACCACTTTTTGAGATCGTTGAAACCTATTGCGACATCGAGATTGTCGTTATCACGATCAGATTCCAGCTTCTTGGCGATGCATGGACCAACAAAAATGACCTTTATTCTGCTTCCGCACTGCTCCCTCAGCATCTCCGCATGAAGTAGAAGAGGTGATTTTATCGGAAGAATGTAGTCGCACAGGTGGGGATGGTATATTCGTATGAGCTCCACGGCGGAGGGGCAGGCTGATGAAATGTGGACTTTTTTGTCGCTCGATTTCATATATTCGATAGCCTTTCTGGAGTAGATCTCCGCTCCGACTGCGGTTTCACTCACTCCCTTAACTCCCATCTTCTTGAGCGCCCCGATAAGTTTCGCAGGATCAACTCCCGGAAATTCCGATCGGAATGAAGGAGCGATGCTGACGTAGACGTCCCTGTGGAATTTGACAAGCATTTTTGCCCTGTGAACGTCGTCCCGTACTCTCTTTGCCTGAGGAGGGCACACTTCGACGCAGTGACCGCAGTAGATGCAGCGCTCCGATTCGACCCATGCGCTGTTGTTTTCAATCTTTATCGCCTTTACCGGACACTCGCGAATGCACTTGTAGCAGTCCTGGCAGTTGTTTTTTTCCGTGAAAATCGGTTGAAGATGGTCCATTTCAGCCTCCGTAGATATCGTTAAGGATTTCTATGATGCCGTTGGAGTCCACCTCTTCATATATCTTGTCGTCAATCGAAACTATGGGACCCTTGTCGCACAAACCGTGGCAAAGCATGCCCTTGAAGTCTGTTTCTGCTTCAAAACCCTTCTCCTTGATATATTTCTGTATCACCTCAAGGGTTTTTCCGTTTCCTCTGGAGAAGCATGAGCTTCCGAGGCATATCCTGATTACGTGTTTCATTTCATTCTCCATGGTTGAAAAGGAACGCGATGCAGGATGAGCAACAGTTGTGCCGCAGAATGCCGATTTTTTTCAGGCATGGAAGGAATTGGGCGATCCCCTCGAATTTGCTGTTGTTAAACGTTTCACGATACCGGCCTGCCTCGGGTTTTTGCGCCGTGACTGCAGTCACAGAACTCGAAAAGTGTTTTCATTCGTTAACAGTGTAAGTAAAGAGATGTTGAAAAAACTCCGCTGAAATGCTGTCGGATGGCGGTGGAAAACGGTGAAATCATATTCGGAATAGAAAAATGTTTCATTTTTTCAGGGGACTTTACTCCATTTCTTTTCCTAAATCTTGCCTTTTACAAGCTTTTGAATAAGATGGTGTTGGTTTTTTTTGTCTTATTGAGGATATTAATGGAAGACCCGTTAAGTAGATTAAACTCATAATTCAGGAGGCCGGGTCCGAAGAGAACCCTACAATAGACGCCTCCGTTGAATACAGGAGGCAGACATGAAGAATCCTCTTCTTGTCCAGGAATTGCGTGAGATGCTCGACGCGGAGCATTTCGAAGACATAAGGGCATTCGCCGAATCAAATCCACCGCAGGTTATCGCAGGATTCCTCGAACCTTTGAAGATCGAGGAAATAGCTGAGATTATCCTTGTTATTCCATCCGAAACCGGCGCCTCAATTCTCTATTGCCTTGAAAGGGAAGTTCGACGTCAAGTCTCAAGGCTTATTGAAACCGACGACCTTATCGAGCTTGTTTTCAACATGTCCGAAAAGGAACAGGAAGAGTTCATCAAGTCCCTTGAGGCAAAACGGCGGGAAGTCGTCGACAGGGGAGTCGATATTCTCGACGAAGAGGACGAAAAGCGCAAACTCCGAATGGAGGCTCTCGGAAAACTCAAATTCCTTCACGACAACGAAGGAGAGATTCTCGAGAACGTATCGGTCTACACGACTACGAAGCGGGGACTCACAAAGATCGGCTTCATAGCCAGACGCTGCTGGATAGATCTTTGTGATCCCGAGCCCGAAGAGATTGATTACCTCGCATCACAGCTCAACATTCCCGTGGATTTTTTCACATCCTCGCTCGACGTCGACGAGCGTGCCCGTGTAGAGAAGGAAGACGACGCCACGCTCATAATTGTCCGGGTGCCGACTTTCGACGATGAAAATCCGGGTCTCAAGTACGCCACCGTCTCCATGGGAATCATCCTTGTGGGCGAGATCGTGATAACCGTAAGTTCCGAAAGAGTTGCGGCGCTTGATCAGATAATTTCGGGAAAGGCGAAAAATCTTTCTGTTCTCGATCGTGAGCGTTTCATCCTGAACATCATCATGCGCTCGACACTCCAGTATCTTCTATACCTGCAGCAGATAAACAACATCACCACGGTGATCCAGAAAAAGATCCAGGAGTCCTCGAAGAACAACCAGCTCATAAAGATGCTCAACCTCGAGAAGAGTCTTGTTTACTTCACAACATCGCTGAAATCGAACGAGTACATGATAATGAGACTCAAAAGGTCCCGTATCTTTTCACCGGAGGAGGATATCATCGATCTTCTGGACGATATCGAAATTGAGAACAGGCAGGCCATAGAGATGGCTAACATCTACAGCAACATTCTTTCCGGAATGATGGGAGCGTTCGCATCGATCATATCCAACAATTTGAATATCGTGATGAAATTCCTCACGTCCATAACGATCATCCTCACGATACCCGTTCTCGTCGCATCCCTCTACGGCATGAACGTGAGACTCCCGCTCCAGGACAATCCCAACGCCTTCATAATTCTCCTTGTATTCTCGCTTGTAATATCGACACTTATGATCTATCTCTTCCGGAGGAAGAGATGGTTCTGAGTTGCATTTTCTTTAGGGGTAATGCGTAATAATGCAATTAAATCAAATGGTTGCTGTGATGTTTTTGTAGGGGCGTTTCGTTGGAACGCCCGGAATTTGTTATGTTATTTCCGAAAGATCAATGTGAATTCCAATGAAGAAATTCATTTGATCACCGTGAAGATCATGAATGAAGATTTTTCTTGATCATATTTTTAATTGTAAGCACTGTTTTCTGTTTCTTTTATTAATTGAAATAACAGGCTTTTTCTTAATCTTCATGTTCTTCATGACCTTCATGGTTTTACGTATTCTCCTGAATATAAAATTGAAAAGTCATTTCAATCCTGATACAAATTCCAATGATGAAAAGTTTTAGAAAGTTAAAATCTTCACAAAAATCCGGCTGTTCAACATTCAATACCGCCGCCATTTCTAAAAAATTCATACAAAGGGGTTGAAACCGGCATGCGCAAGATTATTCACATAGATATGGACGCCTTTTTCGCTTCGGTGGAGGAGCTGGACAATCCCGCTCTCAAGGGAAAGCCGCTTGTTGTGGGAGGCTCTCCCGAAGGCAGGGGAGTTGTTTCGGCAGCCAGCTACGAATCCCGCAGGTACGGAATTCACAGCGCGATGCCCTGTGCCAAGGCGAAGAGATTGTGTCCGGATGCGATATTCGTGAAACCGCGCATGGAGAGATATGTGGAAATTTCGGCAAAGATAAGAGAAATCTTTCACAGATACACCGATCTTGTGGAACCGCTCTCCATTGACGAGGCTTTCCTGGACGTTACGGAGAACAAGGTGGACAATCCCTCCGCCACGCTGATTGCGCTTGAAATAAAAAAGAGCATCAAGGAGGAACTGGGACTGACGGCTTCCGCGGGAGTGAGCTACAACAAGTTTCTCGCAAAGGTGGCGAGCGACGTCGACAAACCCGACGGAATTACCGTAATTACGCCGAAAAAGGCGGAAAAATTTCTGGAACAGCTTCCCATAGGCAGATTTTACGGAATCGGTAAAGTCACTGAGAAGAGGATGCTCGATCTTGGAATCCGGACAGGAAAGGATCTGAAGGAGAGGGATCGCAAGGATCTTATCGAGTTTTTCGGAAAAGCGGGATCGCTTTACTACGATCTTGTCCGCGGTAAGGATAACAGGCCGGTGACGACCCACAGGGAGAGAAAATCCATAGGAAAGGAGCGCACATTCCAGGTTGATCTTGAAGGAATTGAGGAGATGGCTGAACATCTTGAAAAAATTGCACAGAGGGTGGAAAAATCGATGGCGAAAAGGAGTGTGAGAGGGCACACCGTCACACTGAAAGTGAGGTATGACGACTTCACATCGATCACACGGAACAGGACACTCCCCAATGCAGTCTACAAGGCTTCAGAAACCCTGCCGGTAGTTCTTGAACTCCTAAAAAACTCGACAGAGGCAGAAACTCGAAAAGTACGGCTTCTGGGAATATCGATATCCAACTTTCACATAGAGAAATACGAGCAGCTGGAGCTGCCGTTTGAAGATAAGTTGAGAAACAGTTGAAAAGTCGAAGAAATCTCCCCTCTTATTTTAAGAGGGGCTGGGGGAGTTATTTTAATTTGATGAAAAATCAACAAATAAAAATAGTTGTTGAAAATATTCAATCTCAATAACGCCCCCTGGCCCCCTCTTAAAATAAGAGGGGGAACAAAACTACGGAGCATTTATGGACAATCTCACAATTCAGACCCGCAACAGGGAAAAGGTGAAACGCTACTCGGTTCTCCTGGATTCACTGAACATTCACTACATGTACGAGCGGGACGGATTTCATCATCGCATAATTGTCTCCGGTGAAGATGCGGAGCGTGTTCTCAATGAAATCGCCGCAATGGAAAGGGAACGGGAGGAAAAACGGGCTGCGGAGGCAAGGATCGTCGTGCGTAAAAAGGTTGACTACAGCCGGTTTTTCTTCTATTTCGCCCTGATTCTTCCAATTCTTTTTCACGCTTACCTCAATTTATCATTTGATGATTTGAACTGGTTGAAGCTCGGCAGATCCTCAGCCACGCTCATTACGGAAGGCGAGTGGTGGCGTGCCGTAACCGCGCTCACGCTCCATGCCGATATCCGCCACCTGATGGGAAACATGGTTCTCGGAGGAATTATCGTAGCTGCGATATCCTCGAGAATCGGCGGCGGAGTTGCCTGGGCTTCGGTGATTCTTTCCGGATTTCTCGGAAATCTGGTGAATGCCTACGCCTACGGATCCGCCCACAACGCAATCGGAGCATCAACCGCGGTGTTCGGAGCGGTCGCCATTCTGGGTACGATCCAGGTCTATCCGGCATTCCGGTCCAAGGGGTTCAGACCCGTTGCATCCTTCGGCGCTGCACTTGCGATTCTTGCCATGCTGGGCTCCTCTGAAAAGAGCGATATCTACGCCCACCTTTTCGGTTTTGTAAACGGAATTGCAATAGGCGGAGCGCTGGGCGCGATTTTCAGCCGCTATGAAATTCCGAAAAAATCAATACAATTTCTTCTTGGAATCCTTTCGCTCGCAGCAGTTGTCGGGTGTTGGGCGGTTGCGGTTAACTAGTGTTTTATAGGCCACACAGGACTTCTATAGGTTGCAAGAGGCTTATAGAGTTAGTGGTAAGGCAGATTTTCTGGTATTTGTGCAAACATAGGTCCTATAAGACCTATATATCCCATAGGACCCATATTGTTAACTTTGGGCAGGCTGGTGCTGTTTTGTCGGTGTCTATTTTTTAGGGGAGTTTCCATGACAAAAGGGATAAAAATAAAGAGGGCTCATATTCACAATCTGAAGGACATCGATCTTTCGATTCCGCACAACCGCATAACCGTCGTCACGGGGGTTTCGGGCTCCGGCAAGTCGTCTCTCATCTACCACACGATTTTCCGGGAAGCTCAGAACAGGTTCCTTTCAACTCTTTCGGGTCGGGCCAGGGAGATCGCCGGCAAGATGGATCAGAGCGATGTCGAATACCTTACCGGACTTCGCGCGGCGGTTGCGCTCGATCAGGGCGGAACCATTACCAATCCCCGTTCCACTGTTGGTACGGTTTCCGGCACCTACGATCTTCTTCGCCTTCTTTTCGCCCGTGAAGGGCTAAGCGACAGGAATATTGAGATAAATCGATCCCTTTTCAGTTTCAACTCCCCCAAGGGTGCCTGTCCTCTCTGCAGCGGCCTCGGCGTAAAGGAGGTAATCGATCCCTCGCTTCTTGTAAAAGATCCCTCCAAAACGCTGCGGGAAGGCGCACTTGTAATAACAAAGCCGGACGGTTACACGATTTACTCCCAGGTGACTATCGATGTGATGGACAGGGTGTGCAACGCCCACGGTTTCAATGTGGATACGCCCTGGAACGAGCTTTCGGAAAGCGACATCCACATGATTCTTAACGGCAGCGACCGTCTCAAAATTCCCTACGGAAAACACAGTCTCGAAAGCAGGATGAAGTGGAAGGGAATTAAGGCCAAGCCTCGTGAGGAGGGTTTCTACAAGGGTATCCTTCCTGTAATGGAGGATATTCTCCGGCGCGACAGGAACCAGAATATTCTCCGTTTCGTAAAAAGCGTCGTATGCCCGGAATGCGGCGGATCGAGACTTTCGGGTGATGCCCGTTCGGTCAGATTCAAAGGTTTGAGGATAGATGAACTTGCGGATATGACGATTGCCGAACTTCTCGGTTTTTTCAAAGATCTTAACAATCTGTCGCCGGTCGCCTCATCTATCCGTGACGAGCTTTTTTCCATTCTGGAACCTGCCGTAAAAACAGGTGTTTCCTATCTTCCGCTCTCCAGAAGTTCCGCTACACTTTCCGGCGGTGAGCTTCGCCGGTTGAAGCTGGTAAACCAGATCAGGACGGATATCCGGGGAGTTCTCTATATTCTGGACGAGCCGTCGACTGGTCTTCATTACCGTGACCGGGAGGTTCTCGGCAATCTCATAAAATCCCTCCGCTCCAACGGCAACACCGTCCTGATGACGGCCCACGACCGTGAAATGATGAAACTTGCCGGCAACATTATCGATATCGGTCCTGGTCCCGGTCGTTTCGGCGGCGAGGTGATCTACAGCGGAGAGCTGTCCGATTTTCTTGAGAGTGAAAGGGCGGACTCCTCCACAAATCGCTTTCTTCGGCAGATGCGCACTCTTCCAACCGTCTCAAATTACGACAGGGAAGAATTTACGCTTCCCGAACTTTCAAAAAACAACCTCAAAAGGATAACCCCCACAATTCTCAGAAATTCGCTCAACTTGATAACCGGTGTTTCCGGTGCGGGAAAATCCAGCATGGTTTCGGAGATTCTCTCGCTGGAACTTCCGTTCCGGCGGACAGTTTCCATCGACAAATCGCCCATCGGCAAGAATTCGCGTAGTAATCCGGCGACATACACCAAGCTTTTCGATAGAATCCGGGAGCTTTTCGCATCGTTACCTGATTCGAAAAAGCGCGGTTTCGACAAGGGAACATTCTCATTCAACGTAAAGGGCGGACGCTGCACAAAATGCGAAGGAGCCGGAGTTATCGACACCGGCATGCATTTTATGGGCAAACTGCAGATCAAGTGCGATGCCTGCGGCGGAAAAAGGTTCCGGGACGACGTGCTGGAATGCAGATACCGCAATAAATCGATCCACGACGTTCTTGAGATGGAAATAGGCGAGGCGATCGGATTTTTCGAAGGAGAAAAAATGATCACCGATCCCCTCAAGGTCATGAACGAGCTGGGGCTCGGCTACATCAAACTGGGACAGCCCAGCGGAACACTCTCGGGAGGCGAGGCGCAACGCATTAAAATTGCTGCGGAACTCGGCGGAAAGGACGCAAAGAACGTTCTTTTCACGCTCGACGAACCATCCAGCGGGCTTCACCCCGAGGATATCACTCTTCTCCTAAGGTCATTTTCGAGATTGCGGGAGGAGGGCGGAACAATTCTCGTTATCGAGCACAACCCTTTCATCGTCGAGCAGGCGGATCGGGTGATCGATCTTGGTCCGGAAAGCGGAATCGACGGCGGAGAGATTCTCTACGAAGGCGCACCCGCAGGACTCTTGAAGGAAAAATCCCATACAGGAAGAATGATGAAAGTTCATTTCGACGGGGAAATTGAGAATGATTCCGAAAAGTTCAAGGATCAGAGTTTACGACCGATAGAGATAAAAGGCGCAAGGACGAACAATCTCAAGAATGTGGATCTTGAAATACCCACAGGAAAACTCACAGTAGTTACGGGACCTTCCGGAAGCGGAAAATCATCACTTGTATTCGACACACTCTACGAAGAGTGCAGATCGCTCTTTTCAACCACATTCTCATCCTACGCGAGGCGCTACATGGATCACGGCGAAAAGGCGGATATCGACAAGGCATCCGGGCTCATGCCCGCCGTCGCAATTCGCGGAGAAGCCACAAACTTTTCACCCCGTTCGACAGTCGGAACAGTTTCGGGCATTTACGATCTCTACCGCCTGCTCTATTCAAGACTTGACGGAAATTCGCTTTCCAGCGCCTACAGCTTCAACCACGAAATGGGAGCCTGTCCGCACTGCTCCGGAATGGGAAAAGTCAAAAAAACATCACGGGAAAAGGTGATTCGCGATTTTTCAAAGTCAATTTTCGGCGGAGCGCTTTCCGGCCACAAAGTTACCGATTTTTATGGAGATCCTCACGGACGCCACATGGCGGTTTTGAAAGCCGTGGAACTGGAAATGGGGCTGGATTTCTCAAAACCGGTCGAAAAACTATCCGAAAACGAAAGGGAGATCCTCTTTTCCGGCGCAGGAGATAAAAAATTCAACGTCGAATGGCACTACAAAAGAGGAAATCGCTCGGGAATTCAAAACTTTGAAGAAGGCTGGATGGGGCTTCTCCATTACGTGGACGAAGAGTACTGCATAAAGCACGCCACTCTTCGAGGACCCTCTATTGAGGAACTTCTTGAGGAGATCGAGTGTGGATTCTGCAACGGATCGAGGCTGAGAAAGGAGAGTTTGAAAACCTTATTTCTCGGAATGAACATAAAGGAACTCGCCGATCTTTCCGTAGAAAATACATTGAATTTATTCAACAATTTACCTCCTTCCATATCTTCAGCCGAACGTGCGGTTTTCAACCACCTCTCCGCAGAAATTCTTGAGAAACTGCAGAGGATAAAGGAAGCTGGGCTTGGATACCTATCCGTTTCAAGACCGGTCTCCACACTATCCGGAGGCGAACTCACAAGGCTCACAATTGCATCCCGCCTCGGCGGAGAACTTACCGATATCCTTTACATTCTGGATGAACCGACCCGCGGACTCCACGACAGGGACACAAAAAAACTGATAACCATGCTAAAAAAGCTTCGTGAAAAGGGGAACACGGTCGTCGTAGTCGAGCACGATGCCGAAGTAATCCGCTCGGCAGACCACATAATCGACATGGGACCGGGAGCAGGGGAGAAAGGCGGAAAAATAGTCGCGACGGGAACGTTGGAGGAAATCAGAGAAAGCGGAACAAGCACCGCCAAACTCCTCGAAATGGGACCTCTGGACTGGTCCGAAAAAAGCGAATTAACTGAAGGAATTTGTGTTAAAAACGCAACCCTCAACAACCTTAAGATAGAGGAGCTTAAAATACCGACAGGCGGAATGGTAGCCTTTGCCGGACTGTCCGGAAGCGGAAAATCGAGCCTCGTTGTTGAAACCGTTCTTCAATCCGTAAGAAAAGGAAAACCGGTCGGTGCCGATCTTGTAACCGGTCATGAAAAATTTGAAAATGTCGTAGCATCTTTCGATACATCGAGAGTAAAAACGCCATATTCAAACATCATGACAATAACCGGAATATTTGAAAAAGTCAGGAACCTCTTTGCAAAAGAGGGAAAAGAGTTCGGCATCGGAAAATCCCATTTCCAGACAGCCAAAAAAGGCGGCCGCTGCGAAACCTGCAAGGGCTTGGGAACAGTCAAAATCTCCATGGATTTCCTCAGCGATATCCGAGAAATATGTCCCGATTGCAGAGGCGAAAGATTCACGGAGGAGACTCTCACAGTAAAGTATCAGAAGAGAAACATAGCGGAAATCTACAAAATGACCGTTTCCGAAGCGCTCCGTTTCTTCAAAGACAGGAAAATTGAAACAGTGCTACGGCTGCTCGAAGAAATCGGCCTCGGCCACATCCCGCTCGGAAGGGGAGCCGACACATTCTCCGCCGGGGAAACCACAAGATTACGTCTCGCAGTAGACCTGTTGAACCCATCGGAAGGAAAAACCCTCTACATTTTAGACGAACCAACCACAGGACTTCACACGAGCGACATAGAAACATTGATAGCCCTCCTCGAAAAACTGAAAAAGAGAGGCCACACAATCTACATAATCGAGCACAACCTCCAAGTAATCACCCGATCCGATTGGGTAATCGAACTCGGCCCCGAAGCCGGCGACCAGGGCGGGAAAATAGTATTTGAAGGAACGCCCGAGCAACTCAAAGAAAGAACCACCCCCACCGCCCAAGCCCTCATAAATCATTAAAATAATTTTCACCATGGATAACATGGAATTCAATTGATGGATTGTGGTGTGCCTCCGTGTGCGCCCTGACATGTCATTAGAATCTTTTCAGAATATCCAAAATCATCGGATATGCGAAATCTACATGCACACCTCACATTACCACCGTAGGGGTCGGCCGGCGTGTCGACCCGCCCTCCTCAAGAAATAAAAAACCACCCGCAAATTCTGAATCAAAAAACTCTTTCCTTCATGTCTTTCATGAACTTCATGGTGATCAAATGAATTTTCTCTGTTGATTATCTTGTTACAGCCTTTGATTCATTTTTGTCCGTGCCTATATTTTCTTTCAATCTAATACTTTTTTTAGTATTTTAACACGTATATGTTTTTAATTGTAGGAGCTGCTATGAAAACAAAATTTTTATTTTTAATGATTTCACTTTTTGTAATTTTATCCGGATGTGCCTCCCTGCCTGAATACAAAACGGTAGATGGATTTTACAAATTTGAAATAAAAATGAAAAAAGGTGACAAAAGGAGATACCTTGAAATCTCCGAAAATAATATATTAAACAACGCCTCTGCCCTTTTTCCTATTATAAAACAGAAAAGTTGGAATTATTCCGATATTCTGGTTGAAGATGTATTGGATAATGGCAACTATCTCATGACAGAGGTAATGACTAAGACAGAAAGGGAAAATATCGTACCGAAATATTATAAGAATTGGCCTATCGGCAAGTCATCCGTTTTTAACCACGTACTCATTGACACTCTTTACGATTCCAAAATAAAATTTGAAATCGATAGAACAGGCAGGATGGCGAGCTTCGAATATGAAAAGGATATTGCGGAAAAGGTTGCGAGAACTTTCAGTGAAATAACCGGTGAAACCTACGAAAGCCAAATTAATGAGGTGAAAAAATCATTACATATCGGCAAAAATGCAAGCGAAAGGAATAAAGGAATCGTTAATGCATATCTTCCTGAAAAACCGGTAAAGATAGGGGAGACCTGGACGAAACAGGATTCGACTACATTTTGGGGCATTCCCGTTAAAACAAAAATTGCATACACACTAAAGGCTGTAGAAAAAGAAAAGTACGCAATAATAGAAATTTCAGGTGGTGTACTAAAAATAGAAGATAAGGAGAAAAAACTTCTTGCTGAAATAAAGGTTAATGGTGAAATAAAGGTAAATCTCGAGAACGGTGAAGAAGAAAAGCTGTTCTTTGAAAGGATCTCAACAGTGACATATTTAAATACCGCGAAGACACCCTTTGCCGAAGATCTTACTGTAGAAATAAAATTAAGGTACGATAAAGAGCTTCTCAAAAACTAATCCCGAAAATTCTCAATAATGCAATTGTTTGAATTGCTTGTTGTTATGAGAGATCCTTCCTGATCCCGTAGGGATAACAGTATTGTAGCAAATAGACCTGAAAAATCACAAAGCAACGCGCCTTTTTAAGATTAGTAAAATTATGAGATTTAAGCTGTTGATTGACATTTCTGCTCAGATAACTTCTAAAATTAAGGTGAAAAAATCATTTGGTAGGAAAATTTATGAGAACATGCCACCTTTTAGGGGCAAATCCACTGACTCCTCCTTTGGGGGTGGTCGTTGACTTAAACAAAATTAACTTTCATAATTTTTGCATTCTAAATTCTTTCTGATAAATTACATTTTGAGACATAACGAATCAGGAGCGGGACATGGAAGAAAAAGTAAAACAGTTATGCAACGACGATGTAAAAAGAGAGGCAGCCGAATACTTCTCATCCTCCCTTGAGAGCATAAAACTCATAGGAGGATTCGAAGCCATGATATACGATTACAGAAAGGGAGAAACCGAGTATGTTCTGCGAATAACCCACAGTTCCCACCGCAATTTTCACCAGATAAGCGGCGAACTCAACTGGATATTTTACCTTAAGGAGAACGGGGCGCATGTTTACAGGCCAGTTTTTTCTAAAAATGGAAACCTTGTCGAATCGGTTGAAGCCGAGGACGGCAGCACATTTTTTGTAACAAGCTTCGAAAAGGCAATAGGGGAGAACTGCAGATACGATCAGTACAGCGATGACTTTTTCAAAAAGTGGGGATCGGCCGTAGGAAGAATGCACCGACTAACCAAAGATTACAGGGTTGAAAACCCAATAGAAAAGAGAATTGAGTGGCACGAAGACGACATCTTCCATCCATGGAAACACCTGGGTAAAAAGGACGGAAATGTCCTTGAGAAATTCCAGAAACTTCTCGAATTTTTTGAAAAACTACCCAAGGACAAACACTCCTACGGACTGATCCATACCGATGCACATCCGGGAAACCTGATAGTAAAAGACGGAAACATAACGGTAATCGATTTTGACGATTGCGCCTACAAATGGTTCGCAAGCGACATAGCCATAGCGATCTACTACGGATCCACTTTTTACGTACCACAGGAAAAGCAGGATGAAACGGCCCGGTGGCTCACCCGCAATTTTATGGAAGGATACAAAAAGGAAAACAAACTCGACGGCAGCTGGATCGAGCAACTTCCAAAATTCCTCAAATTGAGGGATCTTGCACTCTATTCCGTAATGCACAAGCACTTCCGACCCGAAGAAATGAACGAAAGATTCAGCAAACTGGTGGAAACAATAGCCCACAGAACCATAAACAATCTCCCCGTAGTAAACGTCGACTTCATGAAATTCACCTAAACCATCACAAATTCCCCCTCTTATTTTAAGAGGGGATCAAAGGGGAGCTATTCTCCTAAAATAGAACAAACAACCGCGAAGGGCATGAAGAACATGAAGATAAAGTATAAAGCCAATTAAATCCGGGTTATAATGATTCCGAAAAAACGCTTTTCACCGATGAACTATAAATCAGAAATATTCCGGTTACGGCACAAATTGCAATACAAGTAAACCCGGAGCTATAAGCGCTGAACATCTTCAGTTGTTCTTCATTTTAAAATCTTCCTTCATGTCCTTCAAGCTCTTCATGGTTATCCAACAAATTCTTGGGCATGAAAAACAGATTGAGTGCTTATAATTGATTTACAGATCAGCAAGAAAATCCAAGATGTTATCTAGACCGCTGGTTTCCGTCTTATAAATTTCAGTGTATTTACACTTTATACAGGTGACGGTAGTAAAAGACCTGTTCTGGATATCGAAAAATTTTGAAAAACCGGTACCGGTTGTGGCAATTTCATCTGTCTCGAAATGTGTATTACCACACTTCATGCATTTCCATTTACTGTTCGACATAATTTTTCTCCCTTAAAAACTAAAAATCCAAAATCGTAAACAAACATACGGAAAGTTATATGCAAAGTCAAAGTAATCAAAAATTGTGATCCTTATTTATTTACTCATCAATTGATATTAAAATAGACAGATAAGTTCTAGTCGTTAAAGATTAGCCTTAGTTGTGATTAACAATAAACCATACTTTCATTTAATTTCTTTCCGTTTCCACATAACATTTTCAGTAAACACATCCAGAATATTTGCAAAAAACCAAAAACGTGTCTCAAACATCATCCAAAAAGTTATTTGATACATACCAGCCGCTAACATAGCCGTAAAAACAATATCCGCATCAAAACAGATCCTATCAAAGCCACATTATTTTCACCGAACCAAAAACAGCACCTGAACTCACCGAAATATAAATATCGACACCAACCCGGTCCCTTAAATCATCAAATTATTTTAATAATCACCGCTCCAGCCGCTATTTTCACAGAAATATTTGTACCGAGCCTGAAAGGGGAGCTGAGTTAGTGGCGATAATGTTTTTGAAAGCGCTACAATAAATCTTGTGTTATAGGATTCTTTCGCCTTAACCAGAAAACCCGCAGCCCAGCACCGGAGGTTTGAAACTATTGTAGCCGCCAAGGAAACATCTCCACCTCCCCAAATATCTTGAGCCCCGGAGTGGGTGAAACTATAAAAGAATTCAAATGATTATTGTTGTAAAAGACGGTTAAAAAGGTATGTATGCATGACAGCTGTGCTTTTATTAGAATATTGGATTATTTGTCACCGGAGAGAAGCCTGCTTTTTTTACGGACATTTTCGATATCAGGATGAAATTCCTTTCTCTTCGGAAGATTCATCTTTTTACCGATAATATTATCTATATGTGTGAACTGATTCTTTTTAAGCTCTTTGACACCTTTTTCTATTTCATAATCTTCGTTGATTGTTAGAAAGCCACTATCGAAGAGACTGTGATGATTTCCGCAAAGCAAAATACCGTTAGTCGGATTTATTCTTTCGACTTGATCTGCTTCGCTCCATGGTAATATGTGCGAGGCTGATAGTACGCTCTCAATATTTAAATCGCAAAAAGCACATTTCCCGTCATATACATCCAATAGGGCTTTTCTGAAAAATTTCTGAGCCTGACCTCTTGTTTTTACTCGCGCATATACTTGGTTATAAGTTTTATCACCATTTAAAATATCCTTAACCAAACTATCGAGAACATCCCCTTCGGCGGCATATTCAAATGGATTGTCTTTAAAAACTTCCGAATTTTCATAAACTTTCTCAAGACCATTCTCAAAATCATCCACATCCCAGGCAATAAAACCTGAACTTGGAGTAGTGTTGTCTTTACTAACAACCAATATTGTTAAAGGGGGTAGTTTCTCTTCCATGCAATATGTCTGTATTTTATTAAGGAAATATGTACAAGTTCTATGATGAACATTCATTTTCTGAGCAAGATCACTGTAGGTTATTGTCCCTCTTTTTTGGGCAACTTCATAGAGGATATTCCAGGCCCTGAATGCGCGTTCTTCCTGATTCACTTCTTTCTTTTTTGAATTGTAGAAAATCTCTTTTCTTTCTTCCTCACTGAAGAGCAATTCCGAAATACGGTTGTCAATGGTTGTGACGTTGTTCAGTTGCCTTTTCTCAGTAATATCACCTTTTTCATTTAATATGTACTTTTTGAAGTCGTCTCTTTTTATTTCCTTCTTTAAGAGCATGAAAGTGGCTTTATAATCAATTTCAATATGGATTTCTTTTTCATTAAGATCGCAGCCCTTTACATTACCGAAACCGATAATATGATGGCCTGCTCCATATATTACAATTTGGTCGCCTTCTTTCACATTTTTCAGTAGATAATGGGCATGCCATTTGTTAATCTCAGGAAAACTTTCTTTTCTGACAATTTCCAAATAGCTTTCAACTGTTGCGTCTCTTTTGGTTCCGTCATCTTGCAGAAAGTACCATCCTTCTTCATTCGCTCTTGAATTTGATACCGTGTAAAGCCAATAGTTCATAGTTGCCTCCGGAAATTATTAAAGGTTTTTAGTTTTTAAAGCAATGAAAGTCCATCAATGTTGTGCAAGATCATTACCCTTATACTATCTGTCACATTTTTGTTCTCTTCTAACAAATTTTCTTAGGTTTTCTAATCCGGCAGGTGATTTTGCCTCTGAAAGTTTCATAATTGTCGCCTTGTTTGCTTTGTACCACGGAAAATAATAGTGCATACGATCGAAAATATCCTTTTCAGAATCACAGCACCGATTCCGCACATAAATTGCAGCCTCTTGAGAGTCACTGCATTCCAGACGTTTCATTATGATATATTACACCTCTCAAATAATTAATAAAAGAATATGATATAGAAATACAAAGTCAATGCTTTTTCATTTTAATTAAGAACCCCGCAGCAAGCTTCGGGGAATTAGACCCACTAAAGATTAAATAGGAATGAATAAAAACAATCCGGATCAATTCAGGTTCCTTTATGCTTGTTTGATAAATCTAAATAAAAAGTTTGCTTTGAGTCTTCTGAATTTGTATTCTAAATTTGACTAAATTATTTAGATCATTTTACCATGGAGAGTGTCATATGGATAAAAAATCAATGACAGAACAGGACATATGTACCAAATATATTACTCCTGCAATAAAAAAAGCCGGATGGGATATTATGACCCAGGTAAGAGAACAGGTTACTCTCACAAAAGGTCGCATAATTGTTCGAGGAAAGGTTTTTTCCCGTGGTAAACACAAAAGAGCTGATTATATATTAGAATACAAGCCGAACATTCCCATTGCAGTCATAGAAGCAAAGGACAACACCTATTCATTGGGTGCTGGAATGCAACAGGCACTTGAATATGCAGAAATGATAGATGTTCCGTTCGTTTTCAGTTCTAATGGAGATGGTTTCCTTTTTCACAATAAACTTACATGTGACGGAAAAGTTGAAAAAGAAATAACTTTAAATCAGTTACCGTCGCCTGAAGAACTTTGGGGCATTTATTGCGAATCAAAAGGAATAACTCCAGAGCAAGAAAAAGTAATTACCCATGATTATCACAATGACGGCAGCGGAAAAACTCCAAGATACTACCAGATGAATGCAATCAACAAAACTATTGATGCTATTGCAAAAGGTGATGACAGAATTCTGCTGGTAATGGCTACAGGTACCGGCAAAACCTACACAGCTTTTCAAATCATTTGGAGGCTTTGGAAATCAGGCGCAAAGAAGAGGGTTCTTTTTCTGGCAGATAGAAATATCCTTGTAGATCAGACAAAGACAAATGATTTTAAGCCATTTGGAAAAGTCATGACAAAAATAAAGAAGAGACAGGCAAATAAAGCTTACGAAATATACCTCTCACTTTATCAGGCCGTAACAGGAAGCGAAGAAGAGAAAAACATCTACAAGCAGTTTTCACCTGATTTTTTTGATCTTATTGTTGTTGATGAGTGTCACAGAGGCAGTGCGGCAGCTGACAGTGCCTGGAGAGAGATTTTAACATACTTTAAAACGGCAACACAGATAGGACTCACCGCTACGCCCAAAGAGACAAAAGATGTCTCAAACATTCATTACTTTGGTGACCCTGTATACACATATTCACTAAAACAGGGTATTGAAGATGGCTTTTTAGCACCTTACAAAGTTGTCAGAATAGATTTTGACAAGGATCTGACAGGCTGGAGACCGGAAAAGGGCAGAGTGGATAAATACGGGAATGAAATTGAAGACAGGATATACAACCAGAGCGATTTTGACAGGAAACTAGTGATAGATGCAAGAACAGAGCTTGTCGCTAAAAAGGTTTCGGACTTTTTAAAAGCTACCGATAGGTATGCAAAAACAATAATCTTTTGCCAGGATATTGACCATGCCGAGCGTATGAGGCAGGCAATAGTAAACGAAAATGCGGATATTGCCGCAGATAACGAAAAATATGTAATGAGAATTACCGGAGACAATGAGATAGGGAAAGCTCAACTTGACAACTTTATCGATCCTGAAGAGAGATACCCTGTAATTGCTACAACATCAAAACTTATGACAACCGGTGTGGATGCGCAAACCTGCAAACTTATTGTGCTGGATCAGAGGATTCAGTCAATGACAGAGTTTAAACAGATCATTGGACGAGGCACAAGAATAAACGAAGATTTCGACAAGTTCTACTTCACAATAATGGATTTCAAAAAGGCAACAGAGCTTTTTGCCGATCCGGATTTTGATGGTGAACCTGTGCAGATATACAATCCGAAACCCGATGACTCGCCGGTTCCTCCGGAAGAAGAAGAGGGAGAGGAAGAAATCGATGGAGGCATTGAAGGCGGTTTTCCGGAGGGTGGCGATGCTTATCCCGGATTTCCGGAGGGTGATCTTCCACCCGATGTAAAAAAATATCACGTAAATGATGTTTGTGTAAGTGTTGTTGCTGAAAGAGTGCAGTATTACGGCAATGATGGAAAACTTATTACAGAATCTCTAAAAGACTACACAAAGAAAACAATAACAAAAGAGTACAAATCCCTCGATGAATTTATAAAAAAGTGGAGTGAATCGGACAAAAAGAAAGCGGTTCTGGAAGAGTTTGCAGAAAACGGAGTTCTTCTCGACGCACTTTATGACGAAGTGGGAAAAGAACTTGATCCTTTTGACCTGGTGTGTCATATTGCTTGGGGACAGCCGCCCCTTACAAGAAAAGAGCGTGCTGAAAATGTAAAAAAGAGAGATTCTTTTACAAAATATGGTGAGACAGCCAGAAAAGTACTTGATGCATTGGTAGAAAAATACGCGGACGAAGGAATTGAGCACATTGAACAGATGCAGGTTTTAACAATTCATCCGATTTCAGAAATCGGAACACCTGTGGAAATAATAAAAAGTTTCGGTGGAAAAGAACAGTATGAACTGGCTTTAGCAGAACTGGAAAATGAAATATACAACACTGTGGCGTAGCACGGATTTTCGATAGGAGAGAATATGACAATCGGAACGCTTATAAAAACAATTCAGGATATCATGAGAAAGGATGTGGGTGTTGATGGTGACGCTCAGAGAATAAGTCAGATAGTGTGGCTTCTTTTCCTGAAAATATTTGACGACAAGGAAGAAGAGTGGGAAATAACAGTTCCAAATTATAAATCACCAATACCGAGCCGATTCAGGTGGAGAGCATGGGCAAAAAACGAAGAGGGCATAACAGGCGATGAAATTATCGATTTTGTGAATAACGATCTCTTTCCGGCGCTTAAAACGCTTGCATCCAAGGCCGGTGCCGACGAAAGGGCGCGAGTTGTAGGCTCCGTATTTGAAGACAGCTACAACTACATGAAATCTGGAACACTGCTCAGACAGGTTATCAACACCATCGAGGGCGATGTCGACTTTACATCATCGAAAGACAGGCATCTTTTTAATGATATCTATGAAAAAATCCTTAAAGATCTCCAGTCGGCTGGAAATTCCGGTGAGTACTATACGCCCAGAGCTGTAACCCAGTTTATGGTCGATATGGTTAATCCGAAGCTCGGCGAGAGCGTACTCGACCCGGCATGCGGAACCGGTGGATTCCTTGTAAATTCAATCGAACACCTCAGAAAACAGGTGAAAACTCCCGATGATAAAAAAATACTTCAGGATTCAATATTAGGTGTTGAAAAAAAGCCGCTTCCACACATGCTTGCAGTCACAAACATGCTGCTGCACGGGATAGAAGTTCCATCAAAAATCAGACACGACAACACACTCTCACGGCCCCTGCGTGAAATAGGACCCAAAGAGAGAGTTGATTGCATAATAACAAATCCGCCTTTCGGTGGAGTTGAAGAGGATGGAATTGAAGCAAACTTTCCTAAAGAGTTTCAGACAAGAGAAACTGCAGATCTTTTCCTTGTATTCATAATGAAAAAGCTTAAAACCAACGGAAGAGCCGCAATAGTTCTTCCCGACGGAACACTTTTCGGCGAAGGTGTGAAGACAAGGATAAAGCAGAAACTACTAAATGAATTCAATCTTCACACAATCGTGAGGCTACCGAACGGCGTATTCAATCCATACACCGGCATCAAAACCAACCTTCTCTTTTTTGAAAAAGGCGGTCCCACAAAACATGTGTGGTACTACGAGCATCCATATCCGGAAGGGTACAAATCCTACAACAAGTCAAAGCCCATACGCATTGAAGAGTTCGAGCCCGAGAAAAAGTGGTGGAAGAAGAGAAAAGAGAGTGAATTTGCCTGGAAAGTGTCGCTGAAGGAAATTGAGAAGAACAACTACAACCTCGATATCAAGAATCCCAACGTTGTTGATGAAGATCACGGTGATCCACAGGAGATTCTTACGCACTACAACGAAATCGTGAAAGAGATGGAAGATACCAGGGATCAGCTTAAAAAAGAGCTCATGGAAGCGCTTGGAGACAGAAAATGACCACAGACAGGGGCTCCGAGCTTATAAAAGTCCCTGAAAACGCCGATCTCTTTGACAAAGTTGTCTCCATACTTGAGCAGGCAAAATCAAATGTCGTTAAGAGTGTAAACAGCAACATGGTGATTGCCTACTGGCTTATAGGCAGAGCAATAGTCGAGGAGATTCAGGGCGGTGAAGAGCGGGCCGAATATGGGAAGACGGTTGTTGAAGATCTCTCAAAAAAGCTCAACAGAAAGTATGGCAAAGGATTTTCAACGACAAATCTTTGGTATTTCAGGCAATTCTACCTTGTGTACTCAAATCGGAACCCTGTAATTCTCCACAAGCTTTGTGGAGAATCCGACTCGGAAGCAATTCTCCACAAGCCTTGTGGAGTTTTGGATGACATGCAATTCTCAGTTGAAAAGAGTGATTCAGTTAACGGTTTTTCAAGCTCACTGAGCTGGTCGCACTACAGAACTCTGAGTAAGGTGGAAAATAATAACGAAAGGATGTTTTACGAAATTGAAGCAGAAAGAGAAGGTTGGAGTGTGCCCGTTCTGCAGCGGCAGATTAACTCCTTTCTCTTTGCGCGGCTTCTGAAAAGCAGTAATAAAAAAGGAGTGTTGGAGCTGGCCGGTAAAGGCCAGGAAGTCGAAAAACCGGGCGATGTTATAAAGTCGCCGTATATATTGGATTTTTTAGGTTTGCCTGATTCAAAACAGTTTCACGAAGCCGACCTTGAGCAGGCAATTATTGACAATCTTCAATCCTTTATCCTCGAACTCGGAAAAGGTTTTGCCTTTGTTGCCCGGCAAAAAAGGATTGTGACCGATACCAAAAATTTTTACATCGATCTGGTATTTTTCAACTACCATCTGAACTGTTTTGTCATAATCGACTTAAAGATAGGTGAGCTGACACATCAGGATGTCGGCCAGATGGACATGTATGTAAGAATGTTTGACGATCTTGAAAAGAATGACAACCATAACCCGACAGTGGGAATTATCCTCTGCACTGAAAAAGATTCCACAATAGTGAAATACTCAGTTCTTAATGACAATGAAAAACTCTTTGCATCTAAATACATGCTCTATCTTCCGACAGAGGAAGAGCTTGCGAAAGAACTGCAACGGGAACGGAAATTGATTGAGCAGAGATTGAAAGAGAGGCTTGAAAATAAATGAGTGAAAATATTGAAATTGTAAATATGCTTTTTGAAAACTTTGATATAATTGCCGACGCCCCAGGAGGCATAAAAAAAATAAGAGAAATGATTCTTCAGCTCGCAGTACAGGGAAAACTCACAGAGCAGGATCCCAGCGATGAACCCGCCGAAATACTCCTTGAAAAAATCAAAAAAGAGAAGGAAAAACTGATAAAAGAAGGAAAAATCAAAAGAACAAAAAAAATAGCCAAAATTACAGATGATGGGAAAAAATACCAAATACCAAAAGGTTGGTTAATAGAAAGATTTGGAGAATTAATATATTTGAGAGACGGTGATAGGATCCCATTGTCAAGAGACGTCCGAATTACCAGACAAGGTGAGTATGATTATTACGGTGCATCCGGTGTTATAGATAAAATAGATGGTTATATTTTTGACAAAACTTTACTACTAATAGGTGAGGATGGTGCAAATTTAATAAACCGTTCAACTCCAATTGCATTCATGGCATATGGTAAATATTGGGTAAATAATCATGCACACGTTATAGATAGTATATCAGAACCTTTCTTGAATTATCTTTGTTTATACATAAATTCTATTGATCTAAAACCATATGTTACAGGTACAGCTCAGCCAAAAATGAATCAGGTGAAGATGAACAGTATCCCTGTTCTGGTACCGCCTATTTCCGAGCAAAAACGCATTGTCGCCAAAGTGGATAGCCTGATGGCTCTTTGTGACAAAATGGAGAAAGAGAAAGCTGAAAAAGATGCAAAGAGACTTTCATTGGGTAAATCATCTCTTAATCAACTTCTGACTTCTGAAAATTCAGACAATTTTTCATCGAATTGGCAAAATATAGTGGAGAACTTCAACCTCCTCTTTTCCACACCGGAGAATGTAAAAGAGTTAAAAAAGGCAATCCTCCAACTAGCAGTCCAGGGAAAACTAGTAAAACAAGACCCAAACGACGAACCCGCCAGCGTCCTTCTTGAAAAAATCAAAAATGAAAAGGCAAAACTGATAAAAGAAGGAAAAATAAAAAAGCAGAAACCTCTACCCGAAATAAAAGAGGATGAAATCCCATTTGAATTGCCGGAAGGGTGGTGTTTATGCAAAATTGGTGACCTCATAGAATTAGTCTCTGGACAACACCTAAAACCTAATGAATATAATACTATAAATAAAGGTTTTTCTTACTATACAGGTCCAGCTGATTTTGGCAATCAATCACCGACTCCAAGTAGGTGGACTGAAGTTGATAGAGCTTTAGCTATTAAAGGTGATATTTTACTTACAGTTAAAGGTTCAGGAGTTGGTAAAACAAATTTGCTTTTTGAAGAAAAAGCGGCTATTAGCCGACAGTTAATGGCCCTTCGCCCCATTAATGCTAACAGGTCCTACGTGCTTTTATTTATGAAAACAAGCTTTGATTATTTGAAGAATTTATCTGTTGGTATAGCTATTCCTGGTATTAGTAGAGATGATGTTTTAAACAGAGTTTTTCCATTACCTCCTAATGTTGAACAAAAACGCATTGTCACCAAAGTGGATGCTCTGATGGAACTTTGTGACAAATTAGAAAAAAATTTTTTTTTTCTGTTGGTATAGCTATTCCTGTATTAGTAGAGATGATGTTTTAAACAGAGTTTTTCCATTACCTCCTAATGTTGAACAAAAACGCATTGTCACCAAAGTGGATGCTCTGATGGAACTTTGTGACAAATTAGAAAAAAATCTTGAGAAAAGTGAGGGCAGGGCAGAAGTCCTTGTGAAGGCGATTGTGAACCAGTTGAGTTAGGAATATTTATATATCTGCCTTTAATCTTGAGCTTATATTTTTTGTTCTTGAGTCTATAGTATAAAATAATGGAGTCTCAGATGTTAAAAGAAGGTCGGTTTCTAAATAATCCAAGCTATGAAATGGAACGAATAATTGGAATAACTAAATATTTGGTCCTTTTTCTTTCGTTTTTAGCAATAGTCCTTTTTTTTATTTTCGACCTCGGTTTTATAGAAAAATATTTAAATATTCCTTGTCAGATAACAGGAATCGGAGCCTTTCTTTATCTTGTCGTGGAGCATTTTCATAAACAAGCTATGTACCACGCTGATTTTAGTGAAAGTATTTGTCAAGAAGATCCAGAGGCAGATGATATGATTTGGGAACTTGAGAAAGCGGAAGCAAAAAAGGAATCACTAATATCAGAAATAGAGAATAAAGGAAATGAACTAAAAGAAGGACCTGGTTCAAATATAGTTGTAAAATGGGTAAAAAAGAATTTACTAGAGTTTCTCGGAATTATATCGCTAATATTAATTATTTCGTCCTTAATATATATATTTTTTGGAAAAGGAAAATCGTTGAAATCAAATCCGAAATGAGGGCCACACCATCATTTTTTAACTTTTAGCCATCCATTAAAGTTTTTATTGTATGTGTTTTCCTTGAATTTCTTTAGATTATCCTAAAAGTTGTATAGCAAGAAAGGGGGAGGGGCGGCAGATATACATTTTTTTTACGGTTTGATTCCGGTTTCGGGGAAGGGCGCACACGCCGGCGCGTGCGCCCCTGTGGTTCATGTTGAAGTTATTCGGTAATGATTCGTGAATTATCCCTGCGATTCCTTGGGTTCGGGGATTACGGAATACAAGGCAGATTGAGACCGGGAAAATAAAGTTGTGAGTTTACAGAAGGAGAAAAGATTGAAGATTTACCTAGGTATAGATGTAAGCTACTTGTCGTCCTTAGATCCGAAATGAGGGACTTTGACAACCCCTATTTTAACAAATGAAAGTTAAATTTTTTATCTTGAAAACGCAATTCTAAATATTATAATGCTATTTGATGAGAGAGTTTATTGAGGCAAAATGGCAGGCAAGAAGTTTTTTAGCTCCGTCATTCACAATTAGAAAAAAATAAATTAGCCATCAATTTGTTAACCATAAAACACAAGGTGTATTATGAAAATTTCTGCAACATTGTTTCTGTTTTTATTCAGCTTTGTAATTTTTGCCGCTTCAACCGAAAATACCTATGTCAATGAGATTGTAGGAATTGAAATTGCTAAACCCAAAGAATGGTTCTTTTTGACAACAGATGCTGTTAAAGAAAATCGGAATCGTATTAATCTTGATGATAAACATTTTGAGCAACTATTAAAAACAAAAGCAAGATTGCCGCTTGTTTCAATAAGTAAGTATAAAAATCCAGAAACAAAGTTAGATGTGACCCCAACTGTTAATGTTATGTATAGCCATTTGGGAAAACTTAAAACTTTTCCTCCAGATGCAGTATTGAAAATAATTTGCGGTACGATGGAAAAACAATTTTTAGACTTTAAGTATGAACAAACACCTGTAAAAATAAAGCTGTCCAATAAAAATGGAGCAAAAGCTATTGTAAAATACACGCTTGAGAACAAAAATGGGTATATCTTCAAAATTAGAAGTGAAATATGGATTATCCCTAAAGGTGACCGTGCTCTTATGATTGCATTTGCTGGCCCGGCTGAAGGCCCAGATGTTTCAAAGGTTGAATTTATGAAAATAAGTAAATCTATAAAAGTGAAATGATTTTATAGCTGGTGGTTATTTTTTCTAACCATACTCGTGCTTAAACACGGGCTGGTCAATTTCTTGTTTTTTTGAAAAGATCAAATCGACTTAGCATATTTTCTTCGAGGGTATAATGTAGCGAAGGAAAGGATTAAAAAAGACGGAGCGCTGAATGAAATTCCCAAAAACCATAAAAACTTTTCTCATGGACGGTGTTCATAACGGTCGGATGTACTGTGAGCTTTCCAATTGGACCGGGAGGGTCTATAAGATTCCGAGGACGATGATTAAGGAGTCTTCTGAAAGGGAGGATCTTAATAAATCCGGTGTTTACCTTCTTTTCGGAAAAGATAACGACGATAAGGAGAAGGTTTATATCGGTGAAAGCGAGGGTATTTTCGACAGATTGAAACAACATCTCGATACGAAGGAGTTTTTCAACGAGGTTGTTGCTGTTGTCAGCAAGGATGATAATCTCAACAAGGCTCACATAAAGTTTCTCGAACATACAATGTACAAAGCGGCGGAAAAGGCCGGAAGATTTGTACTAGATAATACCAATGTTCCCAAAAAATCGGCCATTTCCGAGGCGGACGAGGCGGAAATGAACGAGTTCTTTCACAATATGAAACTTCTGACGGGAACTCTCGGCTACAAGGTTTTTGAAGAGATAGGTGAGAGCGCGACAAAGAACACCAAAAAATACTATCTCAAATCGGCCCGCGGCGCCGATGCTACTGGAGAGAGAACGTCGGAGGGATTCGTTGTCCACAAGGGTTCCAGAATCGCGAGAGACACAACACCGTCAATGGATAAATCCCTAATAAAGAAACGTCAACATCTTATGGAAAACGGAAAAATAAAGGAGATCGATGGCAATCTTGTCGTCCGGAACAACGAAATCTTCTCCAGCCCTTCGATGGCCGCCTCAATTGTCGCCGGAAGAAGCGCCAACGGCCTCCTCGAATGGAAAGACAAAAACGGCAAATCCCTGAGGGATGATGAGCTGGCGGATTAAAGCCACACCTCCGCTTTTTTATTCCACAGATGGGGAAATAATTTATCGTCATTTATCAACTTTGGGCTATTCAAGCGTGTATCTGTAAAAAGTAATCTTCATCTATGTCAATCTATGTGTATCTGTGGACGAAAAAGAATTGATTTACATTAATTTATTGCAACATCTTGAATGTATTTAAATTTTATTAAAATTGCTGTAGAAAACATTTTGCTGTATATATAGTCTCTCACATAAAGCCTATTTATTATTATTAATTGGAGGTTGTCATGCTTAAAAGAGATGATAATAATCCATGGTTCGTAAAGAATCTCTGGGATAAACTTTTAAACAACGAAACGATCGAAAGTTACAGAAAGGATCTATCTAGGGACCCAATAAGAGTGTGGGGGGAGGTTGTAAATGTTTATAAGAGCGGAAGTAGAACCATTTTAGAGCTTATGGATAAAGATGATTTTAAATATCAGATAAAAGTTTTTCTACCTTTATCAATAAGTGAACTGCCACAGAAACATGACAGCATAGGTGTTGAAGGAAAAGTTTACCTGGCTAAAGAAAAGAGTTACGGAAGTGCGGTACAGATTTCACTAAGTGCCGAAAGAATTTACAACAACAAGGGAAAATCTTACCGTTTCATTAACAACTATGAAAAGATAGATTCTTTTACAGCAAATTGGAATGGTGCCAGAAAGATAGAAAAGATTCCCTCAAAAGTGGCAATAGTTTCCTCTGAAAACAGTAAAGGATACAAAGATTTTGAAAACAACTGCTACAACAGTTACGGCAAAAAGGCTTTCTCTACCGAACTCTTTAACGCGAATCTTTCGTCTTCTGAGTCAATATGTGATGCGATAAGAAAAGCGGGAGAGGATAGTGATTCGGATGTCGTTGCAATTGTGAGAGGAGGCGGAAGCCCACATGAACTGATTCTTTTCGACGAATCCGATGTTGTCGGAGCTATTGCTGAATTGTCAGAGAAAAAGCCGGTTGTATTTGCTGTTGGTCACAAGAACGACCAGTTTATTGCTCATAAATTTGTAACCCAACACAAAAGTGTACCTGCCGATGCTGCAAACTACATAGTTAAGGAAAGAAATAAGATGATATATGATAAAAAAAATGCATCCCACGAACAGCAAAAAAAGATAATCCAGAAAATGCCAGTTGAATTGAAAAAGCCGGAGAAACTTAAAGAGATCGAAATGTTAGCTGTATTCAGGCAAAAATTCTTTCAAAGAATAGTCATCGGTGCATTTTTTGCCGGTCTTGTTTTCGGCATGGCCCTCAATTAGATAAAAAGAGCTAATGCCTTAAGGAGAAGATCCAAAGGGGTCCAGCATTTTTACACTTTTATTCATTCATTAAAGTTTTTTTGTCTGTGTTTTTAGTGAATTTCATTTGATTATTCAGAGGATTGAATCTTTTTAGAGATGCGCCCGACAAGCGGAGTGATTTGTCATGTCACCTCTCCGAGGTTCTTGGGGAGCTGGGGGCTTTCGTTTCTATAATCCTGTCACGTCTATCGGCGTTCGGCTGATGGTTTTTTGAATATTTGTATTGTTTCGGGCTGTTGCGGCGAGATTGCCGGTGTCACTCCGCCGTCCCGGGAAGGGTGGGGAGGGCGCGGTTTCTACAATAGTCTTGCCCCGGCTGGGGTTCCGGGATGGGCGTTCCAACGAAACGCTACAATTGCTCTATTAAAGAGGGGATCTGTAAAAATAATCTTCTATCTGTCTCCATTTGGGGACGAAAAAGAATTGATTTAAGTTTTTAGAAATATATATTTTTTAGTACAAATCAAAATTCTTGTGTTCTTTTTACCTGAATTGTTCAATTATTTTTCCAGGAGGGTTCGCATATGGGAAAAAGTAGAAGAGAAAAGTTAATCGATCTTGGGGCGGATGTTCTGGCGGAGGCTCTTTTGACTGTCGCCGCCGAATCGGATGTTGCCTGGAGACTGGTTGAAAGGTTGATTGAACCGCCGAGCGATGGGATTGTGCTTGTCAAATATCGTCTTGCAGATTTGAAAAATTCAAGGGAGTTCAGGCATTGCAGGGAGTCTGCGGGTTTTGCCAAGGAACTGGAAATGCTTCTTGAGGATATAAGATCTTTTGTAAAGGATCCTGTCGAAGGGATGGAACTCGTCGCTGCATTTTATGAAACCGACCAGGGAGCAATAGGACACTGCGATGATTCTTTAGGTCATGTCGGGATGGTTTTTACACATGATGCAAGAGAACTCTTTTTTGAATATGCGGAAAGGTATGAGGATAAAGAAAAAGTTGCGAACATCATTCTTAATTTGAATAAAGAGGACAATTACGGGGTTCGGGATTCGCTAATAGATGTTGCCGGAAAAAAACTTCCGAAGAAGATTGTTCGCAAGATGATAGAACAGTTTCAAAAGTGGGCTGCAAAAGACAATAAAAATAAAAACCATTATCTTATACAGGTGCAATCACTTGCCCGCCAGATCAAGGATCCTATCATTTATGAAAAAGCTAAAAAAGATCATTGGGGAGAGCTGTCAACTGCAGCTTTTATAGATATTGCAGAAGTTTATTTTGAAAGTGGAGATGTCGAGACGGCACATTCCTGGGTCAAAAAGATTTCGGAAGATGAAACATTCAAATCATATGAGAGGAATAACCTTCTCCACAAGATCTACGTTAAAAAAGGCGATACTCAAAAACTGACAGATCTTCTTTTGAAAGAGTTAAGATCCAACCACTCCTTAAGAAATCTTGAAAAACTTCTGGATGTTATAGGAAATGATAAAAAGGAAAAAGTGCTCGAAGATGAGGTTGCATTTATCCTCGAAAGTCAGGGCTTTCGCAGTGATGATGCCGATTTTTTAATGAAAGTCGGCAAGATTGACGAAGCGGAAAACTACATTATTGAAAGGGCTGAGAAGCTGAATGGCTGGTATTACAACCATCTTCTTCCATTGGCCCAATCGATGGTTATCGAAAACCGGAATCTTGCGGCCAGTCTCATTTATCGCGCTCTTCTTATTTCGATCCTGGAACGGGCTCAGACCAAAACCTATTCTCACGGTGTCAAGTATCTGATAAAGCTTGATGGGATGGCAAAAACGATAAAGGATTGGAAAAATCATGAGAATCACATGGTGTTCTTTGAAAAAATTGTTGAAAAACATGGGCGCAAGAGAAGTTTCTGGTCCAAATATGAGGAGAAAAAATGAGCAAACGGACTTTATCTGTTGAAAATTGCAATGCAGAAAATCGAACCGGCGATATGGCGACGTTTTAACCGTAATGAAGGCAATCAGGAACTTATGAAATATGGTCCCGGGACAGGTATCAGAACTGGGAACGGGATAATAACCATCTCACGCTGCGCTGGGTGGATGGTATTTTGAATATTTAAATTGTTTCCGGCGGTTGTGGTGTGTCCTGAGCAGGTTTGTTGACTCCTTCGTGTTGGTTCTTACTTGAAATTTCTTGATAAAAACACACTTTTCGTTAATCTTTACAAATGATTTTCGCATGTTTTTCAAAGGCGGGAGAAAGGGTTTATGAAAAAGAAAAAGTTGGCTCTCGGTTCCAGTGATTTTAGAAGAATTATCGAAGAAGACAGATACTATGTGGATAAATCTCTGCTTATCCAGGAGATAATCGATTCGAGCGATACCACAACTCTAATCCCGCGTCCCAGACGTTTCGGTAAAACTTTGAACCTTAATATGCTGAAATGTTTTTTTCAGAATAACGATTTTTTAAATGACAAATACGATCCCGCAAAACTGTTCGAGAATTTGAAAATCTGGAAGGCCGGTGATGAATATGTGGAGAAATGCGGAAAGTATCCTGTAATTTATTTGACATTCAAAGATGTGAAAAACCGAAAATGGGAAGAGTGTTACAACAAAACAATCGATCTTATTTCAAGTGAATTTAAAAGACATGACTATGTTTTAGATGGAAATTTAAGAGAGGACGACAGGGATTACTACCAGCGGATAATTAATCGAACAGCCGCAAAAGAAGAATTTGAAAGTTCGATAAAGAAATTATCACAATTTCTCTACAATCATCACGGTCGAAAGACTGTCGTCCTGATAGACGAATACGACATGCCGATACAGGCGGGATACCTTTACAATTACTACGAAGAGATAGTAGAGTTCATGCGAAACTTTCTCTCCGGCGGAATGAAGGATAACGAATTTCTGGAAAGAGCGGTGATGACCGGAATTCTCCGGGTCGCCAAGGAAAGTATATTTTCCGGGCTCAACAACGTCGGTGTCGCATCCATTCTCAGCCCGAAACATCAGGATAAATTCGGATTTACGGAAGATGAGGTAATCGAAATTCTAGATTACTATGAAAAACCTTACGACATAAAGGAAATTCGTGCTTGGTACAACGGATACGTTTTCGGCGACACATATATTTACAATCCATGGTCGATATTGGAATTCATAGATCACGGTTTTATTTTCAAGACATGGTGGGCAAATACCTCCAGCAACGACATGATAAAAGATCTTATCACAACGGCGGATCCGGTTGTAAAAATGGAACTTAAGGATCTACTGGAGGGAAAATCGATCGTTGAAAATGTAACCGATAACATCGTATATCGGGATATCGACAGTTCCAGCGAAACATTGTGGAACTTCATGCTCTTCAGCGGATATTTGAAGTTGATCCGTACGAATATAATAGAAGGAAGTGAAAAATGGGAAGCCGAACTGGTAATCCCGAACCGTGAAGTAAGATCGGTATTCACGGAAACAATTACGAACTGGTTCAAGGAGAACATCCCTAACGACACAATTTACCTGAGGAAATCCCTTCTCGAAGGAGATGTCAGGACATTTCATAAAATTCTATTGAACTTTGCAAAGAAAACCTTTTCATATTTTGATGTAAAAGGAACGGAACCCGAAAAATTCTATCATGGATTTGTTCTTGGCATGATTGCCCACCTCAGTGACGTTTTCGAAATAAAATCAAACAGGGAATCCGGCTACGGAAGGTATGACGTAATGCTGATTCCAAGGGATAAAACCAACTTTGGTATTATCTTTGAATTCAAAAAGGTGGAACCGGACCTGAATGAAACACTGGAACAAGCGATTGAAGAGGCGAAAGAACAGATAAAAGAAAAAAACTACCGAGCCGAACTGGAAAACGCCGGAGTAAAAAACATCCTAGAAATCGCCATAGCGTTCGAAGGCAAAAAAATAATGCTACAGAGCGATTGAGCGAATTTTCTACCACACATATACCGGCATGTGGGTTAGGGCACAAAATTTCAATATTCTTTCCGAACCGCAAAGAGGGACAGTCCGGCATCTTTACACTTTTAGTCATTCATTAAAGTTTTTTTTCCTGTGTTTTTCTTGAATTTCTTAAGATTATTCAGAAACTTGAATCTTTTTGAGGTGTGCCCGACAAGCGAAGCGTTCACGAGGCCGCGGAGCGTGCCGTTCACAAGGCTCGCGTAGCGCAGCCGTTCTGAATTATTGTTAACTAAATCACATTACATTATTTTAATAAATCATTTACTTAATCCAAACATGTCGTAAAATACAAATTGGTGAGGTATTATTATAAATATATTATTCATTGGAAAGAGATGAGATAACTTAAATGAAAAAATCATTATTATTAATCTTGACCCTTTCTTCTTTTCTTTTCGCTACTGAGGGAAAAGATTTCATTCAGCAATTCACAGGAGATAATTCGAATGCTGAATTTGAATGGACTAAATTTTCAGGTGATGCTTTTGTGATGGGAAACTCTCTCATTGCAAATAAAACCAACGCATCAGGAGCAATTGAAGAGAAATGTGTTTCCCAAAGCAGTTTTGAACTTGTTGAAGAGAATATACCGAGGGACGCGCGTGTAGAAAAAGTATTTCTTGTCTGGATGGGATCCGTTGATCCTGAAATTGTAAAGAAGGGTGGCCTCCTGGACAACAGTGTAAAGTTGGAGTTTGTACCTGATTCTTATAACGGCAAACTTGAAAATGATGTTGAAGCTCCTCAAAAACGAGCAGAAAAACAGGAAAACAGTTTTGAGTTTGAATTTATCTCCGGAGATGATTTTAAATCTGATCTGCCGGAAAGTGAAAAATCTTCGGTAGGATTCTTTACTTACCGTGTTGATGTTACGGATTTTTTCCACCAGATTCAAGTGGAAGGTGAAGACAAAGGGTTTATAGATAACGATACCTTGATTGGTAAATATACACTCTCGGGCCTGAACTGCTCTGAAGATGAAATCTACAAAAAAAACGACATGATGCTCTCAGCATGGTCCATTGTTGTTATTTATAACACCCCGTGGGTTAACACTAAAAACATATATTTATACCCGGCTTTTAAAACCTTAAAAAACGAAAAACATCTTAATGATTTCAATTTTAAATATTTTGGGTATAGATCATTTATAAAATTAACTTCTTTTGTTGGAGGAGGAAAGGGTACTTCTTCAAAGTCCGAAGGTATGAAAATATTTATTGATGGCTCTTTTATTGATTCGGAAGGCACTATTGGTAAGGAATTCCACGCAAATCAACAGTGCGTTGATAAAATGCAAAAAGAAAAGAAAACATCGGCACCTTTTGATTCAATATCAACAATACCTTTTATAAATAGTGACGGAACTATTGAAAATCGTTGTTTGGAAGATAATGAAAATGTCGGTGTTGATATTGATACATTCATTTCACCCAAGATTGAAAAAGGATATTATAAAAAGGATCTTACAGGAAAAGTTGAAATAAGTGGAGGAGATGATCGAATATTTCCAAACTTTCTTTTGATGTCACACGACATGAAATTATGTCGTTATAAACCTGTTTATGAATTAAAGCCGTTAAGAGTGTGTTCGAATTTCAAAGAGCCCGGTGATCCAGTCAGAATTTGTGCCGGCAGAGATTTTTATGTCTACATGCACATAAAGCACCACTGCTGGTATGACAGTTTGATAAATCCCTCAATTAAACTCACTTTTGAAGGTGACGTGGAGTATATCCCGGGTTCTGCCGAGATGAGTTACAGTGCTGATAAGAACTACAACGGCACAGATTGGAAACCGGTCGCAGATAAAGAAGAGGGAAAAATTCCATTCGATGAATCCTTTGTTCTCAAGGAGAAACTAGGCAGCGATGATGATCCTATAATCATTCGTTTCGGTCTGCGCCATCTCAAAAAAACTGCCGGCTATATAAGGATAAAATCAGATCTCATTGGAGATGTTATTACGAGAGATCAACCCAGTGAAGGGTACTTGGTACTCTATTTAGCTGCTGAAGAAGAGTGTCCCGAATCACCCCTGGATATCTGCGGTGACAGTTGCGGAGGATGCAACCCATGCTCTAAGGATTCTGAATGCCCGGAAGGTTATATTTGTGAAAAAACGGAATCCAAATGCCGTCTTGCTGCAGCTGGAGAAGAAACCGATGTCGATCAGAATTCCGGTGATAAAGAGATTCCAATCCCAGATTACGATAAAGATCCTGCTCCGCGCGAAGACAAGAAAAGTTCGGACGGTTGTTCATTGAGTTTGATCTGATTTAAAATTCAATTCAATAATATGCGGTAATGTGAACAGTGTCGCTCCGGAGCTCCCGTAAAGAGGGTGGGGCGGTTTCGGTTTCTGCAACAGGATCGCCACGGACCGGCAACGAATTCGGCGGGTTGTGCTGATGCAGAGGTTCTTTCCCTCCAAAGCTTGCCGAAGCGCAGGCGTTCACAAGGCCGCGAAGCGTGCCGTTCACAAGCGAAGCGTTCGCAAGGCTCGCGTAGCGCAGCCGTTCACATCTAACCAGGCTTCAAACGGGGGCTGAAATTTTGCCTGAAAAAATGTTTTTGTTCTATTTTTCACTTTTTTGGAACCTCCTGAAAAAACAGGCATTGTTGCGTCTAACACACTTTTATTCAATGTAATTTCAGTGGGTTGAAAATAGCCAAGATTAAAAAAACTTGAAAAAGTCTATTGTTTATGCTATTCTCTAATTGTAAACATTTTCTTGCAATGGTGGGTGGTTGGGCAAGCAAAATTAGGCGTATATCTCTATGTTCTTATGTGCCGTTGTTTTTTAAATTGGGAGTAGAACAGCGCACTTTTCGGGGATAACGCTGCCAGCTACCTCCTACTCTGTTTTGTTAACATGAAGTAAGGAGGACAAAATGAAAAAACTGTTTACAATGAGCATTCTCGTTTTTTTCGTTTTCGCTCTCTCGGGGTGTCTTGATCCCGAAGATAAGACGGAAAACCAGAATGTAACCACACCTTCCTCTACCGAGGGAGATTCAAGTTCCGATTCATCTGGAGATGTTTCTACAGATGAAAAAACTGAGGATTCCGCCGATACCGGTTCTTCTTCCGGTGTTGAAACGGGAGACTCCACTGATTCCGGTTCATCTTCCGATGACTCTACCGAAACGGTAACCAGGGGATCATTAAAGCTTCTTCTTACTGACGCTCCAGCTGACGAAGTATACGAAGCTGTCTATGTCGTTTTCGACAAGGTTGAGGTTCACGTTGCTGATGCCATCTCCGATTCCGTTGAAAATGGCGAAGAGGACAAGGGCGATTCCGCAGTTTCCGAAGATGAGAAGGAAACCGAGGAAAATGCAGGCGATGAATCCGAAAACACCGAGGAAAACAAGAACGGTGAGGAGAACGGCGCTGAAGAGTCATCTGATTCCGATACAGCTGTTTCCGGAGGAGAGTCCGAAGGCGACAGCCAGTACGGAGAGGTTGCAGCTTTCAGAAAGCCTGCTGAAGACGGATCAAAGAGCGGTGGATCCGATGATGCAAAAGTTGAAGATTCGGAAGAGGGAAAAGCCGACAATCCTGAGGATGAATCCGAAATTGAAAAGGCTGAGAATCCCGAGGACGTAGAATCCGGCGAGAACAGCGCCGAAGAAAACGGTTCCTGGATTACCCTCAAATCCGATGAGGGAAAGATCAACCTCCTTGAGCTCAACAACGGTAAGTTTACCGAGCTCGGAGTGAGTGATCTTGCTCCTGGAAAGTACACTCAGATCAGGATCACCGTCAAACTTGCTACTGTAGTTATCAAGGGTGAAGAGATTCCGATGAAGCTTCCTTCAGGAACTCTCAAACTTGTACGTCCTTTCACAATCGAACCGGGCATTACTACCGAGCTTGTTGCCGATTTCGACGCGATGAAATCGGTAAAGAAACGCGGAACCGGCGAGTACATCATGTCTCCTGTCATTCGACTCGTCGAGAAGAAGACGACCGGAGCCATTGCCGGTGAAGTTATCGGCGACGCCGAGCAGGTTGCAGTAACCTCCATGCTGGACGGATCGAAAGAGTCCTACAGCGGAACAGTTGCCGACGAGGAAGGTGTTTTCAAACTGGCCTACCTTGAACCTGGAATCTACGACATCCTTATCGAATCCGCCGGATTTGAACCTGTTGTGGTCGAGGATATCGAGGTGAAAGCCGGTGAGGTAACCACACTTCCCGAACCGTTCGAACTTCTTGCAGAACAGTTCGGAACCGCAGCGGAATAATTTCAGGCCGGAGGGAAACCTCCGGCTTTTTTTTCAAAAAAGCTTCACAAATATAATTCCCGAAAACGGCAGAGATTCACAAACATGCAAAAACTTTTTCCTCCCTGAATCAGTGACAGATTCTTCAACAAAACAAATATCCCGCACGATCCAGCCGTTAAAATTCCACGGAAACAAATATCAACGCCAATCAAGCCACTGAAATCATGAAATTAAAAATATCGAGACCGAAATAACGGTTGAGAGGGCCGGAATATTCTGATTATGACCGAAATGGCGGCCAACCTTATCAAATTATTAATTTTACAACTATCCAAGCCGCTGAGTCGACCAGGATATTTTTTTTGAAATCAGATTGGAAACGGAATCAGGATTTTATCATTTATGAAAATATCGCGGCAAAAATGGCGAAGAGCAGGCGCTCACAAGCGAAGCGTTTACAAGGCTCGCAAAACGGGCCGTTCATCACTAATGTTCTCATATAATCATTGAACAGCTGCATCCGGATGTGGCGGGACGAACATCTTCGTTGTCCTTATCCGTCGGGTCGATCTCTTCTTCGTCTTTAATCGGATTTTCGATGTCTTCAATTTCTTCATCACTTTTTTCAATGTCGACTACTTCATCATCATCTTCATCCGTGGTTACGATTTCATGGTCTTCGTCCACCGGCTCTTCTTTTGTTGTGTCCCATGTCGCAGATTGCATTTCTATGCAGGCACCGCCTGGCACGAGTGTGGATTTTGATGTCTCGGGATCTATTGTGACTTCTACAAGTTTGGCCGAGATTACACTTCCGGCAGATTCTCCATCCATGACTGTTCCTTCGGTAACGTTGATGTTTCCCGATTGCTGGAAATAGGTTTTTACGGCACCCTTTTCCGTTAAATCTTCAAAAACCAGGAGACACTGATCACAGGATTGGTAGTTTGTGTTTTTTCCTGTCCCGAGATCGAAGGTTCCGGTTCCGTTTTGTTTGAATTGGAGCATCAACCGGTCGGGAACAAGGATCTCTCCAATGGCTGACTGGATTTTTGCGTAGTAGGTGTTCATTGTTTCCGGGTTATCGGAAGCGTCTATTGAGCCTATAGTTATGGTTTTACACTCCTGGGAAATGGTATCCTCATCATCATCAGGAGTTTCGTCGACCGTTTCATCGTTATCTTCATCAGAATCGCTATCGGGACTCTCAAGGTAATCATCATCCTCTTCCTTTTCGACTTCCATGATGGAGATGGTGAATGCTCCGGAAAGTTCTGTCATCTGTTCGACAATTATGAAAACGGTTTCTCCGGATGCCATCGAGTAAGCGATTGTTTCGGTCGCACCGCTTGAACCCTCATCGGCCGATCCGACACAGTCGTTGTCCTCTCCGCAGGCTTTAACTATTCGGATTGCAGGATCAATCTCTGCGTCGGTTGTTACGGTAATCTCAATTTCCAAATCGGATGAGGCGGTATATTCGTAGACAATTTCGGCACCAGGTTGATCTGTTCCGCCGCAATTTTCACCATAGCTGGAGATGTGCGGTGTTCTTCCGGCGGTATCGACGCTGTTTTCGTAGGGAAGGGCGGTAACGGGAACGGTTGAATCACAGCTTCCCGTAAAATCGTTGTCGCATCCGTCGGGAACTCCGTCGCCGTCCGCATCTGCAGAATCGTCGTGGCCTTCGCAGATGTCGATGCAGTCTGCGATTCCGTCGCCGTCACTATCCGTATCGGCTATTCCGCATCCGCAGATGCCCGGTTCGGTTTTGCCCGGATCTTTGTCGCATTCGTCTATGCAATCGGCTGTTCCGTCACCGTCTGTGTCGACATCTGATTCAACGACTCCGCAGCCGCAAACACCCGGTTCGATTTTGGCGGGATCGTCGGCACACAGGTCGTTGCAATCCGGCGTTCCGTCGCCGTCACTATCAGTATCGGCAATGCCGCACCCGCAAATTCCCGCCTCGGTTTTCAAGGGATCTTTGTCACACTCTTCGTTGCAGGCTGGTGTGCCGTCTCCATCTGTGTCCGTATCCGGTACACCGCAGCCGCATATACCGGGTTCTGTCTTTAATGGATCGTTGTCGCACTCCTCTTTGCAATCGGCAGTTCCGTCGCCGTCACTATCCGTATCGGCTATGCCGCATCCGCAGATGCCCGGTTCGGTTTTGAAAGGATCGTTGTCGCACTGCTCGTTGCAGTCAGGAGCTCCGTCACCGTCCGAATCAGTGTCCGGAACACCGCAGCCGCAGATACCGGGAGATGTCTTAAAGGGATCCTCTACACATTTATCGATACAGTCGGGAGTTCCGTCCTCGTCCCAATCCGCATCCGTTATTCCGCACCCGCAGATTCCCGGAACCGTTTTCAGAGGATCGCTATCGCACTCCTCCTCGCAGTCGGCGGTTCCGTCGCCGTCACTATCCGTATCGGCAATGCCGCAGCCGCAGATTCCCGGAACCGTTTTCAGAGGATCGCTGTCGCACTCCTCCTCGCAGTCGGCGGTTCCGTCGCCGTCACTGTCCGTATCGGCTATGCCGCATCCACAGATTCCGGCCTCGGTTTTCAAAGGATCGTTGTCACATTCTTCAATGCAGTCCGGTACTCCGTCATTGTCGGTGTCCGTGTCGCCTATTCCGCATCCGCAAAAGCCGGGTGCTATTTTAGCTGGATCGTCAGGGCAGAGATCTTTGCAGTCAGCATTTCCATCGCCGTCCGTATCATCGTCCGATACTCCGCATCCGCAAATACCCGGTGCGGTTTTTTGCGGATCGCTATCGCATCCGTCCGTGCAGTCAGGTTCACCGTCACCGTCCGAGTCCCTGTTTTTTACAGTCACATCAAAAGTGCATTCAGAGCTGTTTCCGGCTGTATCTGTAGCGGAATAGGTGACGGCTGTTGTTCCGGGCTGGAAGCTTTCGCCGGATGTGTGATTACCTGTAAATGATGAAACGCCGACATTATCCGCCGCAATCGGTGTCGTCCAGACCACTTTTACATTGCAGGAATTATCGCTGTTTGAAACCTCAATGTTTGCCGGACAGCTTGTAATTACGGGAGATTCCGTGTCGTTGACTGTGATGTTCACCTCAGCTCCGATTTCCGCGTAATGGAATCCGTCGCTGGCGTTCCAGCCGAAGCTGTCGCTTCCCGCGAAGGAATTTTGCGGAATATAGGAGAGCATGTTGAGAGCTGTTCTTGAAATTTCATATGGGAATGCGGTTATCTCAACTCCGTTATCGAACAGTTTGCCGTGAGCGGGAAGAGACGTTACGGCGACTTTGATAAGCTCCTGATTATCCGGATCGCTGTAGGCTTGTTCAAATATTTTAGAGTCGAGCTCGAGCTCCGTATCCTGATCGATAACAAAAGAAATGTCGGTGACTGCCGGCCGTTTATTTTCAACCGAGCGTTTTCCGGGAGATGGAACGCTGAGAAGAAAATCCAGTTTGTTGTTGTTCGTATCCTTTCCATTGGGAAAACGGGAAATCGAGGCTAGAGACATGAAATCGGGATCCCGTTCGGAGATTCCTTCGGTTTCGGTGTAGGGGGAACCGGCGTCGCCTTCGTAACTTACTGTATCGATGAGGATATTTGAAAGTTTCAGCGCAACTGCGTCCGGAGCTCCGTTCTGGATAAAGTTGTTGCCGAGGCTTGTCTGCAGGTTGCAGTTTTCAACGGAGTTGCCGTCGGCACAGATGACGTAAAAGCTGTCAGATTCAAGTTCAAAATCGGGAAGATTCACAGTTCCGTAAATTTCATTTCCGTCTCCGTCCACAAGCTTGATTTCAAAAAGATCCAGATTGATGGCGGAGGATCCGGAGTTGTAGAGCTCTATGAATTCAGTCGCGCCGTTTCCGTTCGAATCGTAATCGATTTCATTAACGACAATGGAGGGAGCCGCAACTGTGACGCGGAAACTGCAGTTCGCACTGTTACCGGAGCTGTCCGTTACAGAAAAACCGTTTTCAGTCGATCCCACGGGAAACTCCGAGCCACTCGAAAGACCTGAATCCCGGCTGAGAGAGGCTACGGAACAGTTATCGTTTATCTGGGGATCGTTAAAGGTGACAATGGCTCCCGTTGTAGCGGATTGATATGGCTCGTTCATATCCTGTGGACATGTGATCGTCGGATTTTCAGCATCGTTGACCGTCACCGTGAAGCTGCACTGGGCACTGTTTGACGTGGTGTCCGTCACAACATAGGTCTGAGTCGTGGTTCCCACGGGGAATGTTGATCCCGGTGCAAGTCCTGCAGTTCGAATCGTCGATGCGCTGCAGTTGTCCGTTCCCACAGGCTCTGTGAAATTTACCACCGCTCCGCAAACACCAGAATCGTTGTCGACATTGATGTTTGAAGGACAGTTGATTTCAGGATCAATATTGTCCACGGCGGTAACCTTGAAACTGCATGATGATGAATTGGAATCGTCATCCGTAACATTTTCCGTCACGGTTACCTCTGTTCCCGCTCCCGAAACAACTGTTCCCACAGGAGGAGTCTGTTCCGTCGAAAGAGAGGTGTCACAGTTGTCGCCTGTCGTAACTTCGGCTGAAAAATCAGGGAGATTTGCCCTGCATGTGCTGCCCAGTTCAACTGTCTGATCTGCGGGACAGGTCGCAGTTGGATCCGTCGCATCGTTTACGGTAACCGTAAAACTGCACTCGGCTGTTTTCCCGGAGGAATCCGTCACTTTGAAAGTCTGCACCGTCGGCCCTTTCGGAAATGTCGAGCCGGATGAAAGTCCCCCCGTCTGTGTGGTTGAAGATCCACCACAGTTGTCCGTTCCTTCGGGAGCTGTAAAGCTGACAACTTTGCCGCAGGATGCCGATTCCGAAGCAACGGTTATGTCGGAAGGACATGTTATCTCGGGCGATTCCACGTCGTTGACCGTCACCGTGAAGCTGCATGTGGCGCTGTTTGAACTTCCGTCGGTTACAACGTAGGTCTGTGTCGTGGTTCCGACGGGGAATGTGGATCCCGGTGCAACTCCGGCAGTCCTGTTGGTCGATGCGCTGCAGTTATCCGTTCCCGCAGGTTCGGTGAAGTTTACGACTGCGCCGCATGTTCCTGCAGCACTATCTACAGTGATATTTGAAGGACAGACGATGCTGGGATCTGTATTGTCGATTGCCGTCACCTTGAAACTGCATGCAGAATCATTTCCATCGTCGTCTGTTGCAGTTTCACTTATCGTAACTTCACTCCCCGCACCTGAAATCGTTGTTCCGGACATTGGCGACTGGGAAACAGAAACGGATGAATCACAGTTGTCGTTTGATGTTACGATACCTGTGTAATCGGGAAGTGAAGCTGTACACACACCATCCAGTTCAACTGTTTGATCCACAGGGCAGGTCGCAGCGGGATCCGTCGCATCGTTTACGGTTACCGTAAAACTGCACTCGGCTGTTTTCCCGGAGGAATCCGTCACTTTGAAAGTCTGAACGGTTGAACCTTTCGGGAAAGTCGAGCCGGATGAAAGTCCTTCAATTCTTTCAGTTGAAGATCCTCCGCAGTTATCCGTTCCTTCGGGAGCTGTAAAAGTTAAAGCCTTACCGCAGGACGACGATTCCGAAGCAACGGTTATGTCGGAAGGACATGTTATCTCGGGCGATTCCACGTCGTTGACCGTCACCGTGAAGCTGCATGTGGCGCTGTTTGAACTTCCGTCGGTTACAACGTAGGTCTGTGTCGTGGTTCCGACGGGGAATGTGGATCCCGGTGCAACTCCGGCAGTTCGAATCGTCGATGCGCTGCAGTTATCCGTTCCCATAGGTTCTGAGAAGTTTACGACTGCGCCGCATGTTCCTGCAGCACTATCTACAGTGATGTTTGAAGGGCAGACGATGGCGGGATCGATGTTGTCGATTGCCGTCACATTGAAACTGCAGGAGCCGATGTTTCCATCGTCATCCGTTGCCGTTTGATTGACAGTGACGTTGGTCCCCGCACCTGAAGTGGAGGTTCCGGCAACAGGCGATTGAGCTATAGAAAGGGATGAATCACAGTTGTCCGAAGAAGTTAAGAGTACTGTGTAATCCGGAAGTGAAGCTGTACACGCATCATCCAGTTCAACTGTCTGATCTGCGGGACAGGTCGCAGCGGGATCCGTCGCATCGTTTACGGTAACCGTAAAACTGCACTCGGCTGTTTTCCCGGAGGAATCCGTCACTTTGAAAGTCTGCACCGTCGACCCTTTCGGAAATGTTGAGCCGGATGAAAGTCCCCCCGTCTGTGTGGTTGAAGATCCACCACAGTTGTCCGTTCCTTCGGGAGCTGTAAAGCTGACAACTTTGCCGCAGGATGCCGTTTCGCTGTCGACCGTTATGTCGGGACATGTTATTTCAGGCGATTCCACGTCGTTTACCGTCACCGTGAAGCTGCATGTGGCGCTGTTTGAACTTCCGTCGGTTACAACGTAGGTCTGTGTCGTGGTTCCGACGGGGAATGTGGATCCCGGAGCAAATCCGGCAGTCCTGTTGGTCGATGCGCTGCAGTTATCCGTTCCCACAGGTTCGGTGAAGTTTACCACTGCGCCGCATGCTCCGGCATCGCTATCGACAGCGATGTTTGAAGGGCAGACGATGGCGGGATTCTGGTTGTCGGAGACTGTGATGTCGAATGTGCAGGTTGAATTGTTTCCTGCAGCATCATCCGCACTATAGATCACGTTTGTCGTTCCGAGGGAAAATGTGTCGCCGGAATTATGGGAGTTTGTAAAGCCTGTTACGCCCACATTGTCTGTGGCCGTCGGTTCCGTCCAGTTTACAACAGCGTCGCATGTTCCACTGTCCGCGTTTTCATTTATGTCGCCGGGACAACTGGAAATGACGGGATCCTCACTGTCGGAAAGTGCTATGTTCGCATCCGCATCTGTTACGGCATATTCTGTTCCGTCACTTGCATTCCATTTGAAAGTATCGCTGCCTGCGTAGCTGGAATTCGGGCTGTAGATGAATGTTCCGAAAGATGAGGGATCGATTTCATATGGAACTGCAAATGTGCTTCCGTTGTGTTCAAGTGTTCCATTTGATGGAAGAGAGATAATCTTGATCATTGCCATCTGGTCACTGTCAGGATCACTGAAGGCGCCGGAAAAATCAGAAACAGCGAAATTTATATCCGTATCCTGATTAGCCGATTTTGTTATCGTCGAGAGGGTAGGGGCCTGGTTTGCTGTATTTTTCGGGCCGATTACGGAAATCTCATCGAGTCTAATCGCCCAGTTTTCATCAGCATAGCTCTGGTTATGCCTCCAGGCTATATAGAATGCCTGACCCGCATATGCGGAAAGGTCGATCCTTCTTTTTACCCAGGATGAATCGGCTGTTGTGTAGGAATCGACAAGTGCTCCGAAAGCTCCGGTGAAATCTGCGGGTGTGTTCCCGGATGTTGAGATGTAGACCTGCATATTTTCCTTGCCATATGAGTCGTGGATGGCGCCGATCCAGTATTCGAGCGTAGCCGATGCGTAATCTGTAAGATCAACAACCTCGGAGACAAGCCAGTTGTCCGGAGTGAGGTTGTTGCTGTACCAGGATTCGCTTCCGACTCCGGCGCCGTTTTTCCCCGGGGAACCGAAAGAGTCAATTTCCGAGGTACTCCAGAATCTCCCGTCGCCGTCTTCATCGTGAGCTGTCCACCCTGCAGGAAAGGCTGCGCCGTCTGTTTCCCCGAAATCTTCAAGTAGAGCAATGTAGTTGATCTCTCTTGCTCCTTCGGGGGCATTGTTCAATGTGAGATTGCTGCCGTCGATTGTCACCTGGAGGGCCGTCGCATCCGCAAGGTTCCCTGAAGTCGCAGCTTCGGGAATTTCATAGGAGAGCCAGAAGTAGTTGGAACCTGCCTGAAGTGCCTGGAAAGCCGGGAAATCGAAAGAGCCGTCGGGATAACTTGAGGAGCCTAGAGATGTTGTTTCCGCATAGGTTTCGCTGCTGCCGGTATAGAAAAGTTCAGCGGAAGATATGTCTGAGGTGTCGTCCGTTCCCGATGTCGAAAAGATGAAACCGGATGCGGAGAAGGGGTTCAGTGTACCGGAAACCTCGATATTCATTCGGAGAATGTCTCCTTTTGTAGCGGGTTCGATCGGCAGCGTGTTCTGGTTAACCTCTACTCCGCAGAGCGCCATGTCCGTCGGTTCCGCGATCACTCTGGTAACTGCGAAATTTCTCTCTTCACTGCTTCCGGACCAGCCTCCGAGAATAATTTTCCCTGTGGATTGAAGCTGCACTCCGCCGTAGGGCCTGTCGTCGTCTCCGAAATCGATCAGGTTGATTCCGTCATCGGAAAAGGAGCTGTCCAGCGTTCCGTCGGAGTTGAGTCTTGCTACGGCAAAATCGCCGTATGTGTTGGATGTAACGACGATTTTTCCGTCACCTTGTATTGCCAATCCCCTGAATTCGTCGCTGCCTCCCATTTCGACCAGCACCTTCCCGTCTCCGTCGAATGATGTGTCGAGAGAGCCGTCGGCGAACAGTTTGGCGATTCCCAAGTCCCTTTCGCCTTCGGAATCGTTCGTATAACCGCCGATGTATGCGAAACTCGTTCCGGATATGTCTATTCCGCCGCAGGATTCGCTGCCGTAGCCGAGATTCACAACGCCGCTCGTGATTATGGAACCGGTCGAAGAAATTCTGGCGAAGGTTGCCCGGTTGGTCTTGCTCGCACCTTCGATCTGTCTCGCCCAGCCGCATGTCCAGATATCTCCGTTTGAATCTATCTTCACCTTTGAAAAAGATTCCATTCCGTAATCCAGTTCCCCGACGTTGTCATCTGCAAGGTCGACTCCCACACCGGTGCTGCCTCCGAATGTTGAATCTACGGACCCGTTTGAATTCAATCGGATTACAACCGATCTGTAGTAGTTTGAGTCTCTCCTCTGACCGACGAGGATTATCTTTCCGTCACTCTGTATTTCGGCATCCTGCCAGTAGCTGTAACTCGTACCGATGGAGTGGGTGACAATACCTCCCGATCCGAAAGATGTGTCAAGTGAACCGTTTGCAAGATAGCGGACAACTGTCATCTTGTCGGTGGATGTGCCCACGGCAACAACAACTTTTCCGTCGGTATATAGCCCGACGGCACGTCCCCTGTCGTATGTAGAACCGGAGATGTCTGTCATAACCTTTCCATCTCCGCCGAAAGAGGTATCCAGCTCCCCATCGGGTTTGTACCTCGTAACACCGACATATTCCGTGGTTCCGTCGGTGTGGTCGGCTCCGCCCGTTATGACTATGTAATCGAGGTATGATCCGGATTTGTAAACCTTCATGGCGTTTCCCATCTCGTGAAATCCGTTGAAGTCGGTGGTGATTTTACCGTATTGAGTGCCGTTGTTGAACGAGCAGTCAACGCCCCCTACTTGAGCGGACAAGGTCAGAGAAAAAAACGTGAAAACTAGAAACGTGTAAGTTTTATTAAAACAGTTTCGGTTCATTTTTCTCCTCCTCCGGGAAAATTAAAGACAAGCCACCGAATTATAACATATACATTGCGTATCACCAACGACCTTTTCTGTTCTAAACTCTTTTGGAACTCACCGAATCTTTTGAAAGATGAAAGTAAAAAACGATAATCGAAAATGTGGCGAATGGGCAGAAATTCAATGTAAAAATATCCGATATTTTATGCGGACAGAAGCATTTACTACAGCCTTTTTTCCGGGGCTTTGTTCGTTTCAATGAGCCGCAGATATACTCATCGAATTGTTTAAATGTCCTTTTTTCCGTTTTTTCTTCTTGTTTCCAGCTGGAACCTGAATCGCTTCAATGCATCAACGTATCCCGATTTATCCACTCTTAGAATGTTGTTGTGACCTGCACCTTCCACGGAAAAGTACATTTTCGGTTCCTCCGCTTTTTCAAAAATTTCTCGCCCGTGAGATGGAGAGATCACCCTGTCCTCGGTTCCATGGATAACAAGAAGCGGAACCTTAATGTGTTTCAATTTTTTTATATTCCTGTAACGATCGAAGGGGAAAAGCGTAAGGCGCGTGACGACTCTTAGAGCTGTTGTGAATGTGCTTTCGGCAATCAATCCGGCAATCCGTTTTTTCGATGCAAGTTCGAATGCCGGTCCACCTCCTATGGATCTTCCCAGCAGAACAATTTTTCCGGATGGAATTTTAAGATCGGAGGTCATGTAACGGTACGCTGCTTCGATATCGGTGTATGAAGTTTCCTCGGAGGGTAAGCCTTCGGTTCCTCCGTACCCCCTGTAGTCGTATGCAAAAACCGAAAAACCGGCCTGGTAAACGGAGTACAGGGCGGTCCTTATCATTCCAAGATCTTCCGCATTTCCATGACTGTACAGGATTGTGAAATCGGCTCGGGGATTTTGAAGATAGAGGGCGTTGAGTTTTATTCCGTCGGAAGTTTTGATCTTGATTATGTCTCTATCCAGGTATGTCGGTGACGGCGGATAAAACATCATACTGTCGGAGAGTACGTAGATTGCGAGTGAGAGAATAAAGTAGAGTACGAGAAGGTGAAAAGCGATTCTCATTAAATTCGCCTCCGGATTCAGTAGTGGTTTGCCTCAGTATCCCATAAAAAGTGGGCTCCCGACTACAGTTTAAACCTTTGTAAAGGGAATGACGAGGAGGATTGTCAAAAATCCGATACTTCTCGGAGGTAAATTCCACTTGCGACAGCTCCTGAAGAAAAAAACGACGAGAGGTCATTCGGCATCCGAATCCCTACTTTTTACTTTTTAGTCAACTATTCACAATGGTTAGGGTGAGCTATTTAAAATCTTGCATAGCGTTCAATTTCTTTTAAATTTGCAGTTGGTGTAAAAAAGTTGACATGTGTCATTTTTTTCACTAGATTCAATGTGTCAAAAAATGAACTGTTCGGGTTAAAAATGAAGTACCTGGTTGTTACAAAAAATCCTCGATACAAAATGATTTTCAGCGGAATTCTCTCTCAGAAGCGGATTCTGTTCAACGTTTTGGAAAACGAGGGAGATGTTCGTGAGTTCGCCTCTTCGAGAGGCAGGAAAACAGTTTTTCTGGATCACGATACGGATATTATGGATTCGGAGGAGATTGTTGCTCTCTTCAAAGAGGATTCCTCTTCCAACATAGTCATTTCATTCGGAAACGAGCTTGACGGCTCAAGAGTTCTCTCTCTGTTCCGAACCGGTCTGCGCGACATGTTCACGGAACCCCTGATGCCGGACGAGATGATAGATCTTGCCATCAGGATCAAGAAGGAGGACGAAAAGAAGGTTGTGATCGAGGAAAAACCGGCCGCACCGAAGGGCAAGGAGATCAAGTGCAGGAAACCGCTCGGGGTTTCCAATGTCTTCAAATCCCTCCTGATGCTTGTGGAACGGGTGGCGGACAGCGACGCTACCATCATGATCAGCGGAGAGAGCGGTACTGGAAAGGAGGTTCTTTCCCAGTACATCCACATGCTCAGCAAGAAGAGTGAAAATCCTTTTGTCCCTGTAAACTGCGGTGCGATTCCCGAAAACCTTCTTGAAAGTGAGCTTTTCGGTCACGTAAAGGGTGCTTTCACCGGCGCCTTTTCCGACAGGAAGGGCCGTTTCGAGGTTGCGGGTGAGGGAACGATTTTTCTCGATGAAATCGGTGAGATGCCTCTTCATCTCCAGGTGAAGCTTCTCCGTGTTCTCCAGGAACGGGAGGTTCAGCCGGTGGGATCGAACGACATCGTCCAGATTCACTCAAGGATTATTACCGCCACAAACAGGGATCTTGAGGAGGAGGTGAGGAAGGGAAACTTCAGGGAAGATCTCTTTTACCGCCTCAATATTATCCCGATTCACATACCTCCGCTGCGTCAGCGAAAGGATGACATTCCCGTTTTATGCGATCATTTCATCAGTAAATTCAATGAGAGACACAATAAAAATGTTGAGGGTCTTGACAAAAGCGCTATTGAACGAATGATGGAGTACGATTGGCCGGGTAATATTCGGGAACTTGAAAACAGTATTGAAAGAATGGTTGTCATAAAATCGGAAGGGGTTGTTGAGGAGCACGATTTACCTCCTAAAATCAGGGGAATAGATGCAAATCCTCTCGCCATGCTTCTTGGACTGGAAACTCCGGAAGAGACGAAAAGTGAAACAAAACCCTCCGGCGATCCTTTCGGGATCAACTGGGCCGAGGTGAAGATTCCTGAGGATTTCGATCTCAAGCAGTTTCTGGAGGGAATAGAAACCGATTTCATTAAGAACGCAATGAATGCAACCGAATGCAATAAAAATCAGGCTGCGGGTCAGCTCGGTCTCAATCGGACGACTCTTATAGAAAAGATAAAAAAGAAACAACTATCCTTTGACTAATTGATTTATGAAATACTTTCTAGCGCCAATGGCCGATATCACCGATCGGCCCTTCCGGGAGGTGTGTTACTCTGCCGGAGCCGACATCTGTTACAGCGAAATGATTTCCGCCAAGGCGGTTGTTTTCGGGAACCACAAGACCGTCGATATGACTTTTGTGTCCGAAAACGAGCCCATGACATTTCTCCAGCTTTTCGGATCAGATCCCGAAGCTATCGAAAAATCCATCGGAATTATTGAGGAAAAGCGAAGCTTTTACGGTTTCGACATAAACATGGGCTGTCCCGTAAAAAAGGTCATAAAGACCGGGGCCGGCTCGGCTCTCATGAAGGATCCCCAGCTTGTCCGCGAAATCGTAAAAAGAGCGAGAAGAGCGACGAAGAAACCGCTTTCCGTGAAGATACGCAAGGGGTTTGAAACCGAAAACGCTCTTGAAATCGCCCGCATCGCGGAAGGTGAGGGTGCGGACATCGTTGTTGTCCATCCCCGTCTTCGCAGTGAGATGTTCATGGGAAAAAGCGATTTTGATCTTTCTGTAAAAATTGCGGGCGAGCTTTCCGTCAAGGTTGTCCACTCAGGAGATATCCGGGAGTTGAGTGATCAGGAGTCGCTTCTCTCCTCCGATCTCTACGGAATCATGGTCGGCCGCGGAATTCTCGGTGCCCCCTGGCTTTTCAGGGAACTTTCCGAAAAGCGTCTGACTACTGAGGATGAACGCCGGAAACTTGTGGAACTTCACTTTTCACAAATAGTTTCGGCATACTCCGACTTCAAGGCGAAGCTTCTCCTCAGAAAGCACGCCGCATGGTACTCCAAGGGCCGCCGTGGCGGTTCGGAGTTCAGAAGCTCACTTTTTCTTCCGGAAATGGAGGGAGAGGAGCTTGTTTCCACAATTGAAAACTTTTTTGAGATAAAAATCGGATGATTATCGGTATCAGCAAGACGGCGGAGGCAATGCGTCGTTTTATAAACAGTGTTGATCCTTCCGGACCCATCGTGATAGGCGGAGAATCGGGTGTCGGTAAGTGCATCGTTGCAAGAAAAATCCTTGAAAACCTCTATCCGGATCTGTCCAATCCCTACGAAAGGATTTTGAAGGTGGATGAGGTGGGGCTTCCCGAAAATCCGGAAGGTGTTATCGTCACATCTGAGATGACCCGGTTTCGTGAACTTGAAGACGAAGGTTACTCGGCCCTGTGGATAGCGCCTCTGAGAGCCAGGATCGAGGATATTCCGATATTCGTGGAATACTTTGTATCAAGAGGCGAAGTTGATGAAATCTGGATGGAAAAGGACAGAATGAACAAGCTTTTGAGCTACTGGTGGCCGTACAACGTCTCGGAGCTGAAGCGGGTTCTCAAGAGCGAGGACGGGATGGAACTTCTTCCTTACGGCAGGTTGCGTGAGATTCTTTCCCACTACTCGGCTACCAGAATTCTCTCCATAAAGATGGAAAGTTTCTGGGACGATCTGGGCAGCAACGTCAATCCCGGAAAGTTCTTCCACCTTTTTCTCGAATCCATCGAAAAGGAGTTCATCAAGAGCGCGCTCAAACACTGCTCCTACTCCAAGAAGGAGACTTCAGAACTCCTCAACATCCATAGGAACACCCTTAATCAGAAAATCAAGAAGCTGGGGATTAAGCTGTGATGGAAAAAATCCGATATATCTACCCGATCATCAATCTTGAGCCTGGAGAAACTGTTGATCCTGAATTTCTCGAAAGAGTGAAAAGTCTCAATCCCAGGCGAGTTCAGCTGAGGATTAAAAACGGTGCCGATGAGGATTTTCTGAAAAACGGCAAGATCATCAAAAAGCTGTTCGAGGGTACAGAAACAGTTCTCTTCATGAACGATCGTCCGGACATGGCTGTCGAAACCGGGTTTCACGGAGTTCATCTCGGACACGAGGATATCATTTCTCTCGGATACGAAACCGTGGCAAAAAACTATCCCGAGCTTCTTGTCGGCATATCCACTCATACGATCGATCAGGTCGAAGCCGCCGGAAAACTTCCCATCGACAATATCGGATTCGGACCGGTTTTCCCAACATCAACAAAGGATACACCCTGGTCACACGTTCGAGATATTGTCGAAAAGGCGGCCGAGGTTTCCGCCCACCCGGTAATATTCATCGGAGGCATAGATAGAGATAACTATACATCTCTTCCTCTCGGATCGAACCGGTATTTCGCCGTTATCTCATCCCTCGGGGATTTTCTTTCCCCAGTGAATTAAGGTTACAACTCTTTCTAATCTTGTTTTATTTTGACAACTTTTGAATCAATGATAATATAAGTGCGGTATTAACCTTTTCATGGAAATTATATGAAGCCTGACAAGTTTAACATCCTCATTGTTGATGATTCCCTGCTGAGCCTCAACCATCTCAAGCACATCCTTCTCAAGGAAGGGTACGAGGTGAAGGCTGTGGACAGCGGTGAAAAAGCGGTTGCATCCCTCGAAGGCTACAATCCCGACCTGATTCTTCTCGACATCATGATGCCCGGAATGGACGGGTTTCAGGTGATTGAGGCCCTTCGAGACATAAAGTCGGCACGCGCCATCCCCGTCATATTCCTGACGGGAAACGACGATCACGAATCCAAGATAAAGGCATTCGACCTCGGTGCTGTGGACTACATTGTAAAACCATTCCATCCCCATGAGGTCAAGGCCAGGGTCAAGGTACATCTCAAGCTTGGAGTTGCCACGAAATCAATAATCGAATCCCAGACAAAGAGACTTGAACAGGTGAAACAGGCGTCCAAATCCATACTTATCGAGCCCGATTCGCTTCCGGGGGCCTCCTTTGCCGTATACTACAACACTCTTCTGGAAGCCGGCGGCGACTTTTACGACGTTCTCAAGATTTCAGAAGATGTGTACAGTTATTTTGTCGCCGATGTGAGCGGGCACGATATCGCCACAAGTTACATAAATCCCGCTGTAAAGGCCCTGCTGAGGCAGAACAGCTCTCCCATCTATTCCGAGGAAGAGACCATCGGAATGATGAATCAGGTTCTCATCCAGACGCTTCCGCCGGACAAGTACCTCAGCGCTTTCTACTTGAAACTCAACAGGAAAAGGAAACGTCTTCGCTTCATCAACGCGGCTCACCCGCCGGCGATCTACATTCCCGTCAAAGGGGAGGCCCGTTTTATCGACAACGACGGTGACCTCATAGGAATGTTCGAAGACGCGTACTATCCGGCAACCGAGCTTGAGGTGGAAAAGGGTGACCGTTTTGTTCTCTACACCGACGGACTTGTCGAAACAACTGAAGAATCGGCTGTCTGGACAAACGGCTGTCAGAGACTGCTTCCCGTGGTCGAATCCCTTAGGGATGTTCCTCTTTCGGACTTTCCTCACTTTCTTTTCGATAAGATGGTTCGGAGTGACAGCTCCGTAGACGATGATATCATTGTCTTTGTTCTCGAAGTTTAATCGACAATTTGACAATACCATACCTTATCACTATTATGTATCACGTAAATTTATGCTTTTGGAGCGTAGCTGACTATGAAGAAGTTTATCTCTGTATCACTTTCTTTTGTTTCATTTCCTTATCTCAGTAGAATTTGGGGGTTCCTTACCAAGCTGAAAAAACCGTCGTTCCTCATAAGCAGAGTAATCAGGTTTTTCAAAAAATATTACAAAATCGATATGGATCGATACGAGGGAGAGGTCGGCGACTACCGCTCTCTCTGTGATTTTTTTATACGAAAACTCGATTCGACGAAGTGCCCTCTGCAGCGGGTAGAGAACTATTTTCTCTCTCCCTGCGACGGCGTCGTTACGGAGCTCGAGAAGATCGACCGGGATGTTGTTACCCAGGTAAAGGGAAAGAGCTACAGCCTCACGAAATTTCTAAAGGACGATGTCGATTTTTCATCGCCCTGGCACCTCATGACAATCTATCTTTCACCGAGCGACTACCACAGGTTTCATACGCCGGTGGACATGAGGGTTGCATCATTCTACCACACAGGCAGGCGTCTTTTTCCCGTAAACAGGCTGTCGGTAAACAACATCGACGATCTTTTTGTCAAAAACGAGAGGGTTGTCGTCAAGGCGAATGCCGGAGAGCACACCTTCTACTATGCAGCCGTGGGGGCCACCTTCGTGGGAAGCATGAAGATGGTTTTCGGGGACGATCTTCCCTTCGACCGATGGACTGAGGTGGACAAAGATTACAGGCAGAATGACGAATTCGGCAGGTTCGAAATGGGTTCAACCATCGTGCTGGCTGTTCCTGACGCGATGGTGGATGAGATGAAGGTTAAAAAGGGAGAGAGGGTGACTACGGGAGACCGACTTTTTACAACGCTTTCCAAGAGGTAAGAGATGGGAGAAGAAAAAACTCGGATTACCAACCTGAATGAGATGCTGGCTCAGTACAGAGGCGACGGCGAACGCATGAAATCGTACCTCATCACCATTTCCGGCGAAAATATCGGAAAGATCTATCCCATCGAGGGGGAGATCATAAAGGTCGGAAGAGGCGGTGACTGTCAGATCCAGATTATTGAAAGCAGCATTTCACGGGAGCACGCATCAATACAGCTTGATGGTAGAGGCGTTCCGATTCTTAAGGATCTCGCAAGTACTAACGGCACCTTCGTTAACGGATTCAAGATACGGGAAGCTGTTCTAAACGACGGCGACAAAATTCAGTTCGGAGTCACCACTGTACTCAAATTCGCCTATCAGGACAGCCTTGAAACCCAATTCCAGATGAATCTCTACGAGTCATCGGTCAAAGATCCTCTCACGGGGATCTTCAACAGGCGATACTTCATCGACAGGCTTGGCCGGGAATTCAGTTATGCTCTCCGGCACATACACAACCTGGGCCTGTTTCTCATCGACATAGATCACTTCAAGAGTGTGAACGACACCTACGGCCACATCGCCGGGGATGCGGTGTTGAAGGAGATGACCAAGCGAATCTCTGCCCGCCTCCGAAACGAAGATGTGTTCTGTCGTTACGGCGGTGAGGAGTTCGCTCTCATACTGAGGAACTGCAGCAGCGACCACCTTGTTATTATCGCGGACAGAATCCGTAAGCTTTTTGACGGAATTCCGGTCTACCACAACGGAACGGCGATTCCCATCACCATAAGTATCGGAGTGGCCAGCATGAACGACGAGTCGATCGCTTCCGGAGAAGATCTGGTCACCGTTGCCGACAGAAACCTCTACCGCGCCAAGAATGACGGTCGTAACTGCGTAAGGTCCTGATATGGAAAAAAGAACCGAAAGAGTTCTGAAACGCTACATCAACTTCATAAAGCTGGAGAAGAGGCTCTCGAGAAACAGTGTTGAGGCCTATGAGAGGGATCTTCTTCACTTTGCGGAATTTCTTGAAATGGAGGGCTGTGCTCTTTTTTCTCTCACGATAGAGAATCTGGGAAACTATCTCATCCATCTCTCAAGGGATCTTAAAGTAAAGGAGAGATCTCTGGCGAGAAAGGTGAGCAGTCTGAGGGGATTTTTCAAGTACCTTCACGAGTACGACATGATCGATGAAAACCTGATTTCAGCTCTGGAACCTGTAAAACTCAGTAAAAACCTTCCTGTTTTCCTATCCGAGGAGGAGACCGAGAGGCTTATGGATGTCCCGGACATCACAAAGAGGGAGGGGCTGAGGGACCGGCTGATTCTGGAACTCTTCTACTCCTGCGGACTACGTGTTTCCGAGCTGATAGATTTGAGAATGGGAGACATCTTTCCCGCCGACGGCCTCATCAGGGTTCTTGGAAAGGGCAGCAAGGAGAGAATTGTTCCACTCAGCGAAAGGGCGATCGAATATATCGAGCTCTACATGGGGGTAAGACACTTTCTGATGAAGCCCGGACAGTTCGACGATCATCTTTTTCTAAATAAAAGCGGAAAGGGCTTTTCAAGACAGGGAATATGGAAGAAAATAAAGAGCTTCGCAAGGGAGGCGGGAATCGACAAGGATATTTCGCCCCACAAGCTGAGGCACACCTTCGCTACGCACCTTCTGGAGGGTGGAGCAGATCTCAGATCGCTTCAGATGATGCTTGGACACGCAAGCATCAACACGACCGAGATCTACACCCACGTGGAACAGAAGGCGATACAGGAGGAATTCAACAAACTACATCCGAGAAAGGGGATGGAATAAGGAGGGAACGGAATGAATACAGAAACATTGATACGAATCGGAATCTGGGCGGTTCCGGTGCTCTTTTCCATAATCGTACACGAGGTGAGTCACGGCTACATGGCCTACAAACTGGGAGATCCTACGGCAAAGATGATGGGGAGGCTCACGCTCAACCCCATACCTCACCTTGATATAGTAGGGACGGTTATTCTACCCATAATGATGATAGTTATGGGCGGTCCCGTTTTCGGATGGGCCAAACCGGTACCCTTCAACCCCTTCAACTTCTACCAGCATGTGAATCACCGTAAGGGCACAATGCTTGTCGCCCTTGCCGGACCTTTATCAAACTTCACTCTCGCTTTCATCGCGGGATTCTTTCTCTTTCTCTCCTATCGCTACACTGGAAACTCCAGCCTTACGATGCTTATCGATGCATTTATCTACATCAATCTATACCTTGCAGTTTTCAACCTGATTCCAATTCCACCTCTGGACGGAAGCAAGATTCTCATGGGAATACTGCCGGCCAAGTACGACTATCTTTTTCTTAAGATAGAGAGGTACGGATTTTTCATTCTCATATTCCTTCTGATGACAGGTGCCATCCGTGCGCTGCTCTATCCTGTGGGACTTCTGAGAAATCTTTTTCTTTTTATCCCTTCGTTGATTTTCGGATAGAGGAGGACTTTTCATGACATTGATTTCAGATTTTTTCGATCTCTCGAAAAGCGACTTTTCGGATATTTTCGAGGGTGTGAACTATCCATGGGAGATTCTTCCGAAGATCGGTGAGTTCATCGAGTCCGCCGCTTCCCGTCTCGATTCCACTTTTACCGAAATTTCGGAAAATGTCTGGGTCGGAGAGGGTACGACAATTGCGGATACGGCCACGGTGAAGGGCCCGGCGATCATCGGACGTAATGTTGAGATCCGGCACGGTGCATTCATCCGCGGAAAGGTGGTTATCGGGGACAACTCGGTAATCGGAAACAGCTGCGAGCTGAAGAACTCCTTCATATTCAACAACGTGCAGATTCCCCACTTCAACTACGTCGGGGATGCGGTTATGGGATACAAATCCCACGTCGGAGCCGGAGTTATTCTCTCAAACGTTCGCTCGATTCCCGGAAACGTAAAGGTCCGTGTCGACGACAAGAAAATGGATACAGGATTAAGGAAGTTTTCCGCCATCCTCGGAGAAGGCGTGGAAATAGGGTGCAACAGTGTTCTGAATCCGGGAACACTCATCGGAAAAAACAGCGTTGTATACCCGCTTTCGTCGGTTCGCGGAACGGTTCCGGAACGGCATATTTACAAGGGAAAGGGGGATGTTTCGCCTCTTACTCAGGAGTAAAAAATATTGCATTTTGAATATTCTCCTGCTATAAAGTCTCGATAAATGGTTATGTGTGAATACAGGAATTGGTAATATGACAATAAATCTCAGTAATATCAGAAACTTTTCAATTATCGCCCATATCGATCACGGCAAGTCCACACTTGCGGACAGACTGCTGGATGTAACCGGTTCTCTTACCGAAAGAGAGAAGAAGGATCAGTTCCTGGACGACATGGAGCTGGAGAAGGAAAGGGGTATCACGATCAAGGCTCGGACGGTTACTCTCGAACACACTTTCGAGGGTGAAACCTACGAACTTAACCTTATCGATACTCCGGGACACGTGGATTTCAGCTACGAAGTTTCCCGTGCTCTCAACGCATGTGAGGGTGCGCTGCTTGTCGTCGACGCAACCCAGGGTGTCGAGGCCCAGACACTTGCCAATGTCTACATGGCGATAGAGAACGATCTCGAGATCATTCCGGTGATCAACAAGGTGGATCTTCCAAGCGCCGATGTTGAGAAGGTGAAGTCTGAGATTGAGGAGATTATCGGAATCGACACATCCGATGCCCTCGAGGTGAGCGCAAAGACGGGATTCGGTGTTCCGGCGGTTCTGGATGCTATCGTTCAGAGAATTCCCGCTCCCGAGTCGACTGAGGATACAACAAGGGCGCTTATTTTCGATTCCTGGTTCGATCCATACCTCGGAGTCAGGATGCTCGTAAGGGTTTACGACGGCTCCATGAAGAAGGGTGACAAGATCTATCTCATGCATACACAGATGGAATACGAAATTCTCGACATCTCCAAGTACGTGCCGTTCATCGTCCCCTGTAAGGAGGTCAGTGCGGGTGAGGTTGCGATCATCTCGGCCGGAATCAAGACCATCAACGAGGTTCGTATCGGTGATACGATCACCCATAGCAAAAATCGAACATCCGAACCGCTTCCCGGTTTCAAGCCTATGAAGCAGATGGTTTTCTGCGGAGTTTTTCCAGTCGAGACCAGCAAGTACGAGGAGCTCAAGTCGGCGATGGAAAAACTGGCGCTCAACGACTCCTCCTTCAGCTTTGAGCCGGAAACATCATCCGCTCTCGGATTCGGTTTCCGCTGCGGATTTCTCGGAATGCTTCATCTCGAAATCGTAAAGGAGCGACTCGAGAGGGAGTTCAACCTGGAGCTGATTACCACGGCACCCTCCGTTGCATACAAGGTCGTGACGACAAAGGGCGAGGTGATCGATCTTGAGAATCCGGATAAGCTTCCTCCACAGCAGTTCATTCAGCACATTGAGGAGCCTTTCGTAAAGGTAAATATTCACACCCCCTCGGAATTCATAGGTGTTCTTGTAAAACTGTGCCAGGATAAGAGGGGCCGTCAGACAAACATGTCCTACCTCACCCCGGAGAGAGTCATGCTCGAGTATGTTCTTCCCCTGAGTGAGATGGTTTACGATTTTTATGATAAGCTGAAATCCGTTTCACGCGGATTTGCTTCCATGGATTATGAATTTCTGGATTATGAGAAGTCGGATCTTGTTAAGCTGGATATTCTCATAAACGGCGAATCTGTCGACGCCCTTTCCCTTATTGTTCACAAGAGTACCTCGTACTACGTGGGCCGGGCCATGGTGCAGAAGATGAGAAAGGTTATTCCACGTCAGATGTACGAGGTTGCCATCCAGGCTGCAATCGGATCCAGAATCATCTCCAGGGAGTCTGTAAAGGCATACCGTAAAAACGTAACCGCAAAATGCTACGGCGGCGACGTTTCCAGAAAGCGCAAGCTCCTTGAGAAGCAGAAGGAAGGAAAGAAGAGGATGAAGCAGCTCGGCAACATCGAAATTCCCCAGGAGGCGTTTCTCGTGGTTCTTGACACATCTTCAGAAGATAAATAGGAGTTACTATGTGGTTCGTTGTTTCGGTCTCGGTTGTAGCAGCAATCTTTTTTCTGGATTTTCTGATGGATCTTCTCTGGGGATTAAGACTCTTCTTTTTTCTATCCCCGAGGCTTGTTGTGAAGCTGAAGGAGAAGAGGCGGCAGATTTCCTGGATTGAAAGAAAGAGAAGGCTCACACCTGATGAAGGAAAGGAGGCCGTGGCCCTTCTGGACATCATCGACAGGACGCTGGACAACAGACCGCAGCACAGTGAGCTCAAATCGGTGCTTTCAGGAGTTGATGAAAGATTCAGAGCGACTCTTAGAAAGCACAGAAGAAACGGTCTGGTCGAGTTTATAGACTCAATCTGGATCGTTGTTGTAGCGGCGCTGCTTATTCGATTTTTTGTTTTCGAATCTTTCCGCGTTCCGACCGGATCGATGGTTCCGACAATATACATCGGCGATATGCTTTTTGTTAACAAATACATTTACGGACTCAGACCTCCGTTTACCAAGAGCCACTTTTTTCCTCTCAAGAAAGCAGAGAGAGGGGAGGTTGTGGTTTTCTCCTTTCCGCTCGATCCCTCCATCAATTTCGTAAAGAGGGTTGTGGGACTTCCGGGAGACACTGTTCGTCTGGATGGAAGGAAAATCACTGTTAACGGAGCTGAAATCGGTCGAAAATTCGTGAGGGAATTCAAATACATCCAAACTGACGGATCTGAAAGGATTTGCGATCTCTATGAGGAGACAAACCTTGGCGGAGTTAAGTATCCCGTTCTCTACAGCAAAACGGAGCCTTTTGAAACTGCTCGAGGATGCAGGCTCTGCAACAGTGAGTTCACAGTTCCCGATGGAATGATGTTTGTCATGGGAGATAACCGTGACAACAGCAGCGACTCCAGGTACTGGGGTTTTGTTCCCATGGAAAATCTCAAGGGAAGACCTTCCCTTATCTGGTTTTCCGTCAGTTCCGAGGGAGGGTTCCATCTCGACAGAATCGGAAAATGGATAAATTAAACATAAAAACTTGAGAATGATTTTTTAATTTATAGAATTCTTGATGTCTTTTTTTACTTTTGGAGAAGTTTGAATGGCAGGATACGTGGTTGCAGGTGCCCAGTGGGGCGATGAAGGCAAGGCCAAGATTGTTGATGTTCTTTCCGGGAATGTTGATATTGTTGCAAGATTTCAGGGCGGTAACAACGCCGGACATACAATTGTCGTCGACGGTAAGAAGTATGTGCTTCACACCATTCCGTCGGGAATCGTAGCCGACAAGCTTTGTTACATAGGAAACGGTGTTGTTCTGGATCCGATCGAAATGCTCGAGGAGATTGAAGGGCTGAAGGCCAGCGGTCTTGAGGTCACATCGAAGAATCTCATGATATCGAACAGGGCGACGATTATTATGGATTACCATAGAAAGCTTGATCACTGTCGCGAGCAGTCCAAGAAGGATCGCAAGATCGGAACCACCGGTCGCGGTATCGGTCCTGCATATGAGGACAAGGTTGCGAGGATCGCCGTAAAGGCGGGTGATCTTGCGAACGAGAAGACTCTTCGCGAAAGAATAAGCTTTGCTCTCAAGGAGAAGAATGCACTCTTCGAAAAGCTCTACGGCGAAGAACCGATCGATGTGGAAGAGACCGTCAAAAAGTATATCGAGGTGGGTAAAAAGGTGGCCTGCTATATAGTGGAAGACGGTTTTTCTCCTATGAAACTTGCATCAGGTAGAAACGTTCTTTTCGAGGGAGCCCAGGGTAGTCTTCTAGATGTCGATTTCGGAACATATCCGTTCGTCACATCATCCAACACGGTCTGCACACAGGCGATGCAGGGTACGGGAATAAACGAAGGCGGACTCAAGGAATCCATTGCCGTTGTCAAGGCCTACACCACAAGAGTCGGCGAGGGACCTTTCCCCACAATCGACGAAGGTGAGGACGGAGAACTTCTCGGAAGTAGGGGACACGAGTTCGGTGCAACTACAAAAAGGAAGCGTCAGTGCGGCTGGCTCGACCTGGTTGCCCTGCGTTTTGCATTCGAGATCAACGGATTCACCTCCATTGCCTTTACAAAGGCGGATGTTCTTTCAGGAATGGAGAAGATAAAGGTAGCCGTTGCCTACGAGCTGGACGGAAAGAGAATAGAGTACTTCCCGAGCAATTCGGATGATCTCGAAAGGGTCGTACCTGTTTACGAGGAACTCGAAGGATGGAGCGAGGATATTACCGGAGTTCGCAACTACGACGATCTTCCGGAGAATCTGAAAAAATTCATCGAATATGTCGAATCATCTCTTGGAACACCGATTGACATCGTTTCCGTCGGTCCCGAGCGTGAGGCGATAATTGTCAGAAGAAATTTAATTGACTAATTATGATAGTAGAAAAATGAAAAAACTTCTTTTCGATAATAAAGAGAGCATTAAAGCTGTTGAGCGTGTTGAAATTGCCGCGAAGGCACTTTCCGATGGCAAGATGGTGATAATGGTCGACGACGAGGATCGTGAAAACGAAGGTGATCTTGTCGTTGCCGCAGAACATGTGCGGGACGAAGATATCAACTTCATGGTGAAAAAAGGCCGTGGACTTGTCTGTCTTACAATGACCAACGAGATGGCTGACAAACTTGATCTTCCGCTGATGGTGGAAAACAACCAGTCCCGTTTCGGTACAGGTTTCACCATCTCGATTGAGGCTGCGGAGGGTGTCACCACCGGAATTTCAGCAAAAGACAGGGCTCATACTATTCGCACAGCTGTCCGAAAGGATGCAAGGCCTGAAGATCTGGCGAGACCCGGACACATATTCCCTCTCAGGGCCAAGAACGGCGGAGTTCTCGTTCGCACAGGCCAGACTGAGGGATCGGTCGATCTCGCACGTATTGCAGGACTTACCCCCGCTGCTGTCATCTGCGAAGTAATGAATGAAGACGGTACAATGTCTCGCATGCCGGAGCTCAGGGAGTTTTCCGACGAGCACGATATTCCGATAGTTTCGGTTGCAGACATCATCACATACAGACTCGCCACCGAATCTCTTATCGAAAATGTGGCCGAGGCTCAACTTCCGACTAGATTCGGCGGAAAGTTCGATATCCGCATCTTCAAGAGCAAAGTGGACGGTCTTGAGCACATCGCACTTGTCAAGGGCGACGTCGCTGCAGGAGATCCTGTCCTTGTAAGGGTTCACTCCGAATGCCTTACGGGTGACGCTCTCGGATCGATAAGGTGCGACTGCGGATTCCAGCTGCAGAATGCAATGAATCTCATTGAGAAGGACGGCAAGGGCGTGATTCTCTACCTCAGACAGGAGGGAAGGGGAATAGGCCTCGGGAACAAGATAAAGGCCTATCATCTTCAGGATCACGGAATGGATACGGTCGAGGCCAACATCGCACTCGGTTTTCCGGATGACCTTCGTGACTACGGAATAGGTGCCCAGATGCTTATCGCGCTCGGAGTGAAGAAGATTCGTCTTCTCACCAACAACCCCCGTAAGCTTGTCAGCCTAAAGGGTTACGGTCTCGAGGTTGTCGAGCAGGTTCCGAACGTCGTCGGAGTCGGTGACGACAACATAGGATATCTGAAGACCAAACAGGAAAAAATGGGACATAAAATTTTCAACGATAAATCAGGAGATAAAGATGGAGATTCGTAACATAAACGGAGAGCTTACGGCGAGAGGAAGTCGCGTTGCGGTGGTTCTCGGACGTTTCAACAACTTTATCGGGGAGTCGCTTCTCAAGGGAGCAGTTGACTGTCTCGAGAGGCACGAAGCTGATGCCGTAGACGTCTACAGGGTTCCCGGATGTTTTGAAATTCCTCACATTGCAAAAAAAATCGCAAACAGCGATAAAAAATACGATGCCATCATTTGTCTGGGTGTCATTATTCGCGGAGATACTCCGCACTTTGATTTCGTGGCCAACGAATGCACAAAGGGAATTGCAGCCGTCAGTCTTGAAACCGGTGTCTACTGTTCCTTCGGTGTTGTAACTACGGAAAATATCGAGCAGGCTGTTGAGCGTGCCGGAACAAAGGCCGGCAACAAGGGATTCGATGCCGCGATGTCGGCAATAGAAATGATTAACCTTCAAAAGAAAATATAGGAACTATGGGACTTAGACGCAGATCGAGAGAAAAAACACTTCAGATACTCTACGCAATGGAGTTCAACAAATCTTTGACTCCGGTAACAGCAGTGGAGCAGTACTATCGCTACTTCAATCTTCCTCTTCAGAAACAGACTGACGACAGTGCCCAGGAAGAAAGGGAATTTGTCGTTTACCTCCTAAGGGAAGTTAAGGACAAAGCCGACTACATCCATGATCTTATCGAAAAGGCAGCTACGAACTGGCGCATCGAGCGCATTGCTCTCATCGAGCGAAATATTCTCCGGTTTGCCATTGCCGAGCTTATAGACGATTCGAACGGAATTCCGTTCAAGGCGACTATAAACGAGGCTATAGACATAGCTAAAAAGTTCGGTAACAGGGAGAGCCCCGCCTTTATCAACGGAATCGTAAATAAGGTTGCGGATCTCGCAAATATAAAACAAAAGAAGGCCTGATATGACTCAATCCCGCGGTTTCGTACCATACGTGACCGTACTTCTTGCAAATAATCTCCGAAACGACTTCAAAGAAATAGAAAAAATTGTGGAATCGGATCAGTTCTCAAAGTCAATGAATCTGTACGTCGTAGGCATTGAAGATGGATCTGTTAAAGAATTCACGAAAGGTCGGGTCGGTAATTCATTTGAGATTGAAAAAGGCAGAAGTACGATCTCTTTCATAAAGTCACTTAATCCCTCGGCGGTGGTCGACGCTGCCGGAAGTTTCAAATCTCTGATTACAGCTCTCTTTTCAAGACCCGGTATTTCCATCGGTCCGGAAAAGTCGGCATTCAAGTTTCTATACGGTATGCAATGGAAAAAAGATCCTTTCGAAGGAGCTATTTTTGATGTTCCGGGATACGGATTCGACGCCGATAGAAAAGAGGAAAACCCTTATCTTGTGAAAACCGGTGCCGAAGAGCCGAGGGAGTATGCGCATATACCGGTATCCGGAGACAGGTATCTGTTGTGGATTCCCGATAACGAGGAAGGACCGCTTCAATGGGAAAAACTGAAGTCGCTGACATTTCATGCCGAGCGCGAAAATCTTACAGTAAGGATCGTCCTGACTGATGAGGATGATCGCCGAAAGTTTGTTGAAGGTTTTTACATTATGGGTAGAAATCACATTCTGGAATCGGTCTCTACCATTGTCGAAAATGAGGCTGATTTTGAAAATGCGAAGGGTAAGGCCTGGGCCGTTGTATTTTCGTCGCGTAGAAGCAAATTCTACAAACCGGAATATCTGCTTTTGGAAAATTTAATAAATACGAAAGGTTAGAACGCCTTGCAAACCAAACAACTTCGCATAACATATATTATGTAAACTTGGAGAGTGAAAACGTGTACAGAGAGATCCATGACAGCATCATAGAAAGATTCGAGATGAACAGCCTTCCCCACGCATTCATCTTCTGGGGCGAAAGTTCTGAAAACGACAAGGAGAAGTTTCTCATAGACGTATCATGCATCCTGATGAAACCCTTCAGGAATAGAACGCCGGAAAAACTTCGCGAACTTGTCGGGTTCGGCCAGTATCCCGACTTCATAAAGATCGGTCCGTCGGATAAGGGAAACATCAAAACCGAGGAGATAAACCGTCTGGACGATATTCTCTGTTATGATCCATACGAATCCGAAAACCGGATCATATACATAAGCTCGGCGGACGCCATGACTATTCCCGCCCAGAACGCACTCTTGAAGAAACTCGAAGAACCCCCCGTCAACAACTTCTTCTTTCTTACGGTAAAAAAGAGAAACTCAATCCTTGATACAATTCTTTCAAGGGTTATAAACCTCTATCTTCCGGACCTGAACATAAGGGACGCTCAGACGGATTTGGATTTGATTAAGGCTGCCTTCCCCTTCGTCAAGGAGCATTTTGAACATATGGACCCCCAAGAGGTTTCATCGGAAATCGAAAAAATGCGTGAAGCGGCCTCACTTCTAAGCACAAGATCGATCAAGGGAATCGACCGGGCTGAAACTCTTTTCGGCACATTTGAAAAGGGACCCAAGGGAACGGTTCCCAACAATACGGAGAAGCTCGCCCTGGCTAGGGTCAGACTTGCGATATTAGCCTGGTTTCTGAGGACGGAAAAGCCCGAATCCTCTAAAAAAATATTGAAATTTCTTGAGAACAGGCAATTTTTCAGTATAGATTCAATAGCGTTTTTTAACATACAGACGATCATTGGTATAAAAAAATGAATAAATTCAAGGATGGATCAATCTCCACCCGTAAAAAATACAGAGACAAGTCGAAAGAAGCCTACGAAAACTACAGCGAATCGGATATCAGGGAACTTCGTAGACTTGAGAGGATGGATGACGGATTCAAGGACGAGGAAAACACTAAAAACAAGAAGGCCGGATCTTCCATATCTCCACTCGGCGGAAGTGATGCCTACTATTTTCACTACGACGATCCTGAACCGAAGTTCGAAGAGGTTGTATCACTACAGTTTCAGCCTGTCGGAAAGATTTACTGGTACCACTACCCCGAGGTCCTGGAAGAAAACAACACTCTGAAGCAGGGCGACATAGTTGTAGCTTTCAGTGAACGAGGAATGGAACTTGCCCAGGTACTTGAGAAAAGCCGGGAGCTGTTCGAAAAGCAGGACAAGATAAACTTCATCAAGGGCGGAATCATAAGAAAAGCAAAACCTGAAGATTTCAAAAAAGCTAAGAAGCTTCAGGAGAAGGCTGCGGAGGCCAGATCGATCTGTGAAAGAATAAACAGAGATCTCGACATAATGATGAAGATCATAAGAGTCAAGTACACCCTTGACGATTCCAAGGTTATCGTCTACTTCACGGCAAACGGCAGAGTTGATTTCCGAGAACTCATAAAGAGACTCGCTTTCGAACTCAGACGACGAATCGAGATGAGACAGATCGGCGTTAGAGATACGACAAAAATAATGGGCGGAATGGGACCGTGCGGCATGAAACTCTGCTGCAACCGTTTCCTCCACTCTTTCGCCTCCGTCTCCATCAAGATGGCGAAGGACCAGAATCTCTCCCTCAATCCTACAAAAATATCGGGAATCTGCGGAAGACTCTTCTGTTGTCTCTCCTACGAACAGGAGGGATACGAACAGATGCGCAAGGATTACCCAGAGGAAGAGAGCCAGGTAAAGGACAAGGTGTCGGGAAGAATCGGTACCGTAAAGAAGGTAAACGTAATACAGAAGAACATCTCGGTGGAGTTTTTTGATAGAAGATCTAAAAGACCCGAGGAGAAGGTAATTCCCCAGGATGCCATATCCCGCGACGAAGAAGGAAAGTTCTTTGTAGCCGACAAGCCCGCCCTCCCCCCTGTTGACGACATCGCCCCCATTCTTCCATCAGAAAAAATACTCCTCAAGGAGAAGGGAAAGCAGTTGAAATCATCAGATCGCGTGGAAAAGGGTTCTTCGCGCAGAGGAAAAGGGCGAAAGCCCCAGGATTCGGATAAGGCGAAAAGTGGAAGGAAATTTTCCGAAAGACCGAGAAAGCCAAAAAACGATAAGGGGCGTCCCGAAAAAAACAAACCTGAAAGATCCGGAGACGACAAACCCAGGCAGCGTCAGGAACGCATAACCAGACCTCCGAAAGATTCAGAGAACTCAGAGAACAAGGATTAACGATGTTTATTGATTCCCATTGCCACCTTCACATGGTGGTCAGAGAGAGAGGGATTGAAGCGTCTGAAATAGAAAGGGAGATGATTGAGCAGGGTGTTATGGCCGCGATCAACATCGTCTCCTCCAGGGAGGAGTTCGAACAATCGAGAGCTTTGGATCTTTCAAATGTGTCCCTATTTCACATTGCAGGCATACACCCCCATGAAGCGGACGGTTTCGACGGAGACACCTCGTGGATAAGAAATATCGCTGACGATATTCTTGCCGTCGGTGAATCCGGTCTCGATTTCTTTTACGATCTTTCCGATAGGAAAAGACAGGAAAAGGTTTTTGAGCAGATGGTAGAACTGGCAGAAGATCTTCGAAAACCGCTTGTAGTCCACGGGCGGGACGCCGAAGCAAGGGTCCTGGATATTCTTTCGGACCACGGATTCGAAGGATCAAGGACACTTTTCCACTGCTACACGGGAACCGTTGAGGATGCGCGCAGAATTCTCGATTCAGGAGCATCCATTTCCCTTTCAGGCATTCTCACATTCAAGGGAAAGAAGTGCGATTATCTCAGGGAGATTCTTTCTTTCATTCCGAAGGATCGGCTGATGCTGGAAACAGACTCACCCTTTCTGGCTCCCGTTCCTTACCGCGGAAAGGTCAACACTCCCGGCAAGGTGGCGCATATTTACCGTTTCGCGGCTGAGACCCTTTCGATTCACCTTGCGGAACTTGAAAAAAATATAAATGATAATATAAACCGATTTTTCGATATTCAGATATGAAAAACAGAGTAGCTTTTACAACAACCGTCCCCGTGGAACTCATTCTTGCCGCAGGCAGGGTACCCATGGATCTAAACAACACCTTCGTAACATCGGAGAAGAGCATGGAGATGGTGGAACATGCCGAGATATTCGGCTTTCCTAGAAACTCCTGCGCCTGGATAAAGGGGCTCTTTTCGGTTGTCTCGACAATGGAGGAGTACCGCGATATAGGTCTTTTCGTTGCCGTTACCGAGGGTGACTGTTCCAACGCCAGGGTGCTTACCGAAATAATCGAGGAGCAGTACGGTCTCAATACCTACATATTCAACTACCCCTTCGACCGTTCGCCGGAGAAGGTAACACGAGAGCTTGAAAAGTTTGCCGCCTTTCTGGGAACGGATATTTCCGAAGGTGAGAAGGTGCGCAAAAGACTTTCATCGCTCAGGTCCAAGCTCCGTGAGCTGGATGAGATGACGAACAGGGAGCCCTGGAGAATTTCCGGCCTGGAGAACCATCTCTGGCTTGTATCATCTTCGGACTTCGACGGGGGGGATCCCGACCTCTACGAGGAGCGGCTCGATCGTTTTCTTTCCGAGAGGAAATCTCTATGCGGTGTATCAAGAAAACGAGCCAGACGAATCGCCTTCATGGGAGTGCCACCCATATTCGATCTCTACACCTTCATTGAGAAGAAGGGAGGATATGTCGTGTACAACGAGATTCAGCGTGAATTCGCGATGGTAGGCGATGCCGGATCACTAACGGAACAGTACCGCAACTACACCTACCCCTATGCGGCAGAATTTCGTTTCAAGAAGGCGCTTAGAGAGCTTGCGAACCGCGAAGTTGACGGAATAATTCATTATGTCCAGGCATTCTGTCACAGACAGCTTGAGGACATCATCCTCCGCAAGATGGTTAAGGATGCAGGACTCAACATTCCGATCCTTACGGTAGAGGGAGACAAGCCTCTCAAATCGCTTGATGGAAGACTCAAGACAAGGATCGAGGCGTTTCTTGAAACTGTATAAAAATTGACCGGACCCGTCATCTATGCTAAGATTGCAGGCTTGTTTAAAAAACCGTGAGGTAGTATCATGACAGGTTGGAGTACAGAGATCACATCAATCAAGAAAAACGAGATTCTGGTAAAGGGCTATCCCATAGAGCAGATAATGGAAAAGGTGACGTTCACGGACCTTGTCTTCCTTATTCTGAAGGGTGAACTTCCGGGCATCGAGGATTCGAAAATTTTCAGTGCGGTCCTTACCAGCTCGGTGGATCACGGAGCAACGCCTCCCTCATGCCTTGCGACGCTCAACTCAGCGTCTACGGGCGCTCCGCTCAACGCAGCTCTTGCATCGGGTCTTCTTTCGATCAACAACTTCCATGGCGGCGCGATAGAGAACGCCATGAAACTCTTCAGGGAGTTCGCCGATGAACTCGACGGGCGGATAAACATGAAAAGGATAACTGAGATGGTGAGTGACCGACTCTCCCGCAAGGTGAGATTTTCCGGCTTCGGCCACAGGGTTCACTCCGAAGATCCTAGAAGTATTGCACTTCGGGAGATCTGTCTTCTCAATCTTCCAGAGGAGAGGCTTTTCCACATAAAGCTTGCGACGTCGATAGAAGAGGCTTTGTCGACAGTCAAGGGTACAAGGCTTCCCCTCAACGTTGACGGAATGATAGGAGCCGTGCTCCTCACCCTTGATTTTCCGGAGGAACTCGCCAACGGAATATTCATGATCTCAAGGCTTCCGGGACTCATGGCCCACTACTTCGAGGAGAAAAGAACGCAGAAACCTATGCGTAGGATCGATCAGGCCGGTGCTGAATATGTCGGACCATCCAGAAGGGATGTACTCTAAAAATTGAAAATGAAACTGGTGGATAGAAGAGGAATGTATGAGAAATAAAGCTATATTCAACAAGGTTGACAGCTATACTAGATCCGAAGAGGCAAAAAAGGCCGGGGTCTACCCTTACTTTCGGGAAATTATATCGGAACAGGATACGGAAGTTTACCTCATAGGCAACAGGAAGGTACTTATGCTGGGCTCCAACTCCTATATGGGACTCACAAACCATCCCGAGGTGAAGAAAGCTTCCCAGGAGGCGATAGAGAAGTACGGAACGGGCTGTGCAGGATCCCGTTTTCTCAACGGAACTCTGGATATTCACAGAGAACTCGAAGAGGAGCTCGCCGAGTTCGTCGGAAAGGATGCGGCCCTCCTCTACTCCACCGGATTTTCCGTAAACCAGGGAGTAATCGCAACGCTGACGGGAAGACACGATCACGTCATACTCGACAGTCTCAACCACGCCTCCATCATCGACGGCGCGAGACTCTCCATGGCGAAAGTTCACCGCTACCGTCACAACGACATGGTGGAACTTGAAAGGGTTCTCAAATCGATTCCCGAAGAGAAGGGGAAATTCATCGTGGCCGACGGTGTTTTCAGCATGGACGGGGATATAGCGGATCTTCCGAGAATGGTCGAACTTGCCCAGAAGTACAACGCAGTAGTGATGATGGACGATGCCCACAGCCTCGGAGTTCTGGGGCATAACGGACGGGGAACAGCCGATCACTTCGGTCTGACCGACAAGGTGGATCTCATCATGGGAACATTCAGTAAGTCCCTCGCGTCGATCGGAGGTTTCGTGGCGTCCGATCACAAGACTATCGAATTTCTCAGGCACCACTCGAGAGCTCTCATCTTCAGCGCAAGCATGGCTCCGGCGTCTGCAGCCAGTGCTCTTGCCGCTCTCAGAATTATAAAAAGGGAACCGGAGAGACTTGAACAGCTCTGGGAAAATACAAAAATGATGAAAGAGGGTCTTGAAGCACTCGGATACGACACAGGTCTTTCCGAAACACCAGTGCTTCCTGTAATGATCGGAGATGTCGAAAATGTTTTTGTAATGTGCAAAATGCTGGAGGACGAAGGTGTTTTCATCAATCCGGTAATTCCGCCCGCCGTTCCTGCCAACGAAAGTCTGATCCGCATAAGTCTCATGGCGACGCACACGAAAGAGCAGATAGATTTTGCTCTCGGTAAACTTGAATCCATCGGTAAAAAACTCGGAGTTATTTAATGATAGAGGTACGGGAAGTCTCATGTGACAAGAGGGGAACTAAGGATTTCATCGATTTTCAGTACGATCTCTACGGGGACGATCCCTACTGGGTAGCCCCGATAAGATTCGAACGGAACACCTTCTTCAACAAGAAGAAAAATCCCTACTTCGAACATGCTGAAGCTGCATACTTTGTTGCATATGAAAATGGAAAAGCGGTGGGAACCGTTACAGCCCAGGTTGACCACAGATTCAACGAGCACAACAACGTAAAGCAGGGATTTTTCGGATTTTTCGAATCGGTGAACAGGGTTGAAGTTGCCCGCGCCCTTCTTGAAAAGGCGGAAGCGTGGCTAAGGGAGAGAAAGATGGATTCCATGATGGGACCCAACAACTTCAGCATTAACCACGAATGCGGTTTTCTCTACGAGGGATTCGACAAACGACCGGTTGTGATGATGCCCTACACCAAGGAGTACTATATCGACCTTCTCGAATCCGCAGGCTTCCGTACCGAAAAGATACTCAACAGCTACTCGCTTACCGATGTAAATAAGATTCCCGATCTTGTAACAAGGGCAAGCGCAAGACTCATGAAAAAGTTCGGTGACGACATCGAGATCCGCACAATCGACATGAAGAACATGAAAAAGGATGTCGATATCATCTACGATATCTACAACGAGGCTTGGAGCGACAACTGGGGCTACGTCCCTATGACACGTGCGGAAATGGATGAACTTGCGGCGAACTTCAAACTTATCGCCGATCCCCGCATCATGTATCTTCTCTACAAAGGCGGAGAGCCGGCCGCATGTCTTGTCGCCATTCCGGATCTCAACCAGATACTTTACGAAAATCCCACAGGTGGACTCACGAAAACGGTTTTCAACTTCCTTTTCAGGAAAAAGAAGATGATAAACAGGATTCGAGTCGTCATAATGGGGGTCAAACACAAGTTCAGGAACCTCGGTCTCGATTTTCTTCTCTACAACCAGATATTCGGCGACGGTCTGGAACTGACCCACTACAAGAACGTCGACATGTCGTGGATTCTCGAGGACAACGAGGCCATGAACAGCCATATCCAGAAAGTGGGCGGAGAGATCTATAAAAAACACGTCATTTTCGGAAAGGAACTCTGATGGAAAAGGTGCTCTTGACCGGAGGAACAGGATTTGTGGGATCCCACGCGGCTGAAAAGCTGCTTGAAGACGGAGTGACCCCCACCCTTCTTGTACGCCGGGAGAACAGCTTCACGGAAGCCCTTAAAAAACGTGGAGCACAAATCATAAAAGGAGGCTTCACCGATTCCGAATGTCTCAAAAGATCGGTTGATGAAAACGACACAGTAATCCACATCGCCGGAGCCACCAGAGCTCTCAACGAGAAGGATATGATGCGTGTCAACGTCGAATACACAGAGAGACTGCTGGAACAATCCACAGGTCGGAGATTCATCTACATGAGCAGCCAGGCGGCGGCCGGACCGGCAGATGAAGATTTACCGATGACCGAAAGCAGGGAAGAACATCCCCTCACCTGGTACGGCAAAAGCAAGCTCGCGGCCGAAGAGAAGGTAAAAAAGTGGGGAGAGTCCAACGACGGGAATTTTGCAATAATCCGTCCTCCCGCCGTCTACGGACCGAGAGAGAAAGACATCTTCAACTACTTCAAGCTCATAAATATGGGTTTAATGCTCATTCTCGGAACCGGCGAGAAGAAGTTTTCCATCATATACGTGAAAGATCTTGTGGACGCGACCCTGACGGCGGCCAAAACACCTCGAAAAGGCGACACCTTTTTTGTCTGTAACAGCCACTCACCATCGTGGAACGAACTTTCACTTGCAATTAAAAAGGCCATCGGAAAAGATAGCGTTCTCAGGCTTAAGGTTCCAGAAGCCTTTGTCTATCCGCTGGGTTACGCCAGCGAATTCATATCCATGATAACGAGGAAGCCCGCACTGTTAAGCAGCCAGAAACTCATAGAGATGAAACAGGACGCATGGATCTGCAGCGGCAAACTCATAACCGAACTTCTCGATTGGAAACCCTCCTACTCCCTTGAAAAAGGAATCAAGGAGACCGCCGAGTGGTACAAAAAAGAAGGATGGATATGAAGACAGCAGCATTGATTCTGGCTTCCGGAAGCGGAAGAAGAGTCGGAGCTCCCCTGCCCAAGCAGTTTCTAGAAGTTCTGGGCAGAACCGTTCTGGAGCACACCATCGAAAAATTCCAGGAACATGGGAAAGTCGATGAAATCATCATCGTCACCCACCCCGACTACATTGAAAAAGTAAAAGGGATCGCTTCCCGTCATGGTAAAGTTACGAAAGTCCTTCCCGGCGGAAAAACACGTGTCCAAAGCTCATCCATCGGCGTGAACGCAGTTACCGAAAAGGAGTGTAAAATCCTTATCCACGACGCCGCCCGCCCGAATGTTTCAGAAAGAATAATTACCGAAGTTATAGAGAAACTGGATACCACCGGAGCCGTAAACGTAGCCGTACCCTCGACCGACACAATCATCCGGATAGATTCGGAAGGAAACATAATCGAAATTCCCGACAGGGAAACCATACTCAGGGTACAGACGCCGCAGGGATTTCATCTATCGATAATAAAAGAAGCCCACGAGCTCTCGAAAAATGATGAAATATCTACAGACGACTGCTCCATGGTTTTCCGCCACAACCTCTCTCCCGTCGCCGTAGTCTGTGGAGAGGAGACAAACCTCAAGGTAACCTGGCCCCAGGATCTCGAAAGACTCGAAATACTATTTTCAGAATAACGCCGGTGGCGTTTTTTTATTCACAGTCAGGCATTATTTTTTCTCTATCTCTTCATAATAACTGTAAAGATAACCAACCTGAATAGGCGTCTATTATTCATCTATCGGGACGGCCGCCTTCCGACCGTGATGATTGTAGAGGAATTGTGATAATTTCTTTATCGAACTTTCAAACTCTTCTTTTGCGACCAAGAAATCGAAATTGAATTTCGTTATTGTGGAAAAGCTTCTACTCGCCCGCTTGTGCGGATCTGTCCGTTATTTTTGACACTTCTGAAGATTTGTAATAAAATTGTCCGATTTTCAAAAAAGATTTTCGGAGGATGACTTGAAAAAGTTCACATTTTTATTTTTGATGATTTTCTTTTTTCTTCATGCCGAGGAAAAACCGGTTTTTTTAAAGAAAAAATGGGAAACGAAGAAGGTTTTAAACGTACCCGAGTCCGTTATTTTCGATAAGAAACGAAAAAGAATCTACGTTGCAAACATTAACGGCAAACCTTCAGAAAAAGATGGAAACGGTTTTATTTCTATTCTCGACCTTTCAGGAAATGTAAAAAAACTTAAATGGATAAAAGGACTCGACGCACCCAAGGGTATGGGAATAAGCGGAAAGCGGCTCTTTGTAACAGACATTTCAGTAGTGGTTGAGATCGATATTCCTTCATCTAAAATTGTAAACCGTTATCCGATAAACGGAAAATTTCTCAACGATATCACGGTGGGAAAAGACGGAACAATATACATTTCCGACTGGCATGACAATTCCATTTATCTAATAAAAGAGGGCAAATTTGAGCTGTTTCTCAAATCTGAGAAGCTGAACACTCCAAACGGCCTTCTTTTCAAGGATGAAAAACTATATATTGCATCCACCGGCGGATCGGATATGAAAGAGGTTGACATCAAGACAAAAAAAATCCGGAATATTGTAATCGTCGGCGGTAGACCGGATGGAATAGTAGACGCAGGTAATGGAAACTTCATTATTTCCAGCTGGAACGGAGAAGTGAGTTACATATCAAATAATTTGAAAGTGACAAAACTACTCAACACAGTAAAAGAAAAAATAAACTCGGCAGACATCGAATACGTAAAAAAGAATAAGCTTTTACTTGTCCCCACCTTCTTCGACAACAGAGTTGTCGCCTACGAAGTCTTAGAATCAAAATAGTCGCAACATTTCATCTTTAAGAAAATATTCAAGTCACGCCGGCCCTTATCCAGGTCTAAAAATTTTTAATTTCTCAAATTCAGAAGCCGGGTTGCCCATGATATTTGTTTTCATTTAATTACAGCGGATGAATTTGCTGGAATACTTCACTCAAGATCCGATCCGTCTCTGATTTAGATAGGGAAATATTTTTGCAGGTTTTTGAATTCCTAAAGATCTCACTTGCCGTGCGGATCTGTATCACTACTTTCCGCAACACTTTTTGAATTTTTTTCCGCTTCCGCAGGGACAGGGGTCGTTTCTTCCGACTCTATCACTAGTTTCGGGAGTGTTGGAGAGCCCCAACGACTCCATCCGGACATTGTGGAAAATCTTTTCGAGTTCCGGAACAATTTTGGGAACGGTGTTGAATACGAGCGTCGCGCTTTTAGCAGCGTAATCCTCGCTTTTGAAAAAAGCTTTCGCCCTTTCATGCTCCGCGCTCATGTAAATCGGAAGAAGGGAAACTTTTATCTTTTCCACAATATCTTTTTCCAATTCGCCGATCCACAGCTCCATTCCGCAGAGAAACCCCATGCACCATTCCTCCGGATTGTTTTTTTCCGGATCACAGGGATCGTATCCGTTCATGTAAGGAGAAAAAGCTTCGGAATCAACATCAGCCATTATCGAATTGTTGAGGGACGTGAAAAGACGCTTGAACTCGATAAACTGCTCATTTGTTTTAAAAGAGTACTCTCCTTCTTCTTCGGTCAGAAGAAATTCACGGGACAAAAGATCCATCGGAAGCATTACGGGTGAAAGAATGAACGCCGTTGTGAATCCGTGGAAGTAGTCCAGGGTTCTTTCATTTCCATGAACTATTTTTATGAAAGATCTTAATTTTTGTATCGATTCTTCACTTAATCTTGCTCCGCTGTTGGATGACATGAATTCTCCTCTAAAAAAAGGTTATAGACAGCAATCATTTTTAAGAAAATAGAGTCAAAAGTCAAAAACTAACGAAAGAATTTATGAAGAGAAAAGTTTTTGCATCCCATTATGTCGAGAAAAAGCGAAAAATCTTTTTCATAACCATTGCCCCGGCATCGATACCGAACCAGAATTTACCGTAGAGAGAAAATAGAAGGAAAAGGAGGATAAGAAAAGTAGCGGTAACCCCTACTCTTCTCCCGAGAACATTTTTTCCAAGATTCATCGTCCATCTGGCAAGAGAGCCTGACCAGCGATCCAGATATGTAAAGAGCGGATAAAAAACAAGGAGAACAACGCCCATGCCGGCAGCCGTCGCAAGAAGACGGTTGTAACCTCTTCCATAAGCCACCATCAGGTTCTCAGCCCAGTTAGTCAAAAGATTAACAGCCAGAATAGAAAGGGTAAGGACGAAAATCTTGTAAATCTTTTTCATAACTCCTCGTCAAACAACCGAATTACTTTCAATATGCGCATAAGGAAGGAATCCGCAAGAAAAATTTTCCTGCTCTTCTTTTCGCTGTTGCTATGTTTGGTGGAAACATGTCAAGGAAACAGTTTCAACTGACTGCAATCTTCATTGTATTCCCCCATCAACTGAGGACTCTGAGTATTGTGCCTGCCAATATTATCGGCAATTGTTTTTGAGTTGAGATTGGCGTAACAGTAACTGCACTCGAATTTACAGCAGTTGTACATTCCGACATCAATTGACTTGGAACATCCGCACATATCTCTCTGGTTCGGATCTTTTCCAAAATTTCTTTTCAGACCGAAAATACGGTTTATGAGTTTGCCGTCCACACAGCTTCCCGGTTTTATTCCGGGGGAAGTAAAATCGAATTTTTCGGAGCAAGTGAAGGGAATGATTCCCTTCGGTTTGAGAATCTCACTTATCTTTGAGGCGAAATCGAACAGTCTTTCCCTGTTTTCATCTTTTACGACATCGAAAATCCTTATTGAATTCTCCGATTCGATTTTGGCAAGACGTCGTTTTACCTTTCCGTAAAAATCGAGAAAGCTGATAAACACCCTTTCCGTGTGTCCGGCAAGCAAATCGGAAATTATCTCAATATTTTCCAGATGGAACGATTCATCCGTCACGTTACTGAAAATAACGGGATCGTATCGCCAGATCACCTTCTCCTTCCCTATTTTACGACTCAAGCGCCTGAAGATATCGATCCTTTTTGAAATGCCGGGAACATTCGGTTCAAAAACCGCAGGATATTTATTGAGAGTGTACTGAAAGTAGAAATTGTAGCCTAGATCCAGAAGTTCGACAACATGGGGGAAAAAGTTTCTCGGGTACTTTGTCCAGAAAACAACGGCGTCCACATCATCCCTTTTAAGGCTGAAAACCCTTTTCTGTTCGGGATTCATGGGATTCACCCTGACAAAATAACCTTCGCGAATCCTGTTCATGAACCAATCACCGAAAAATGCTGGAATATCCGTACGTCTGCTTGCGCTGATGATCACAGTTTGATCACTCCGTCGAATTACTTGTCATTCGTTAAGCTCCATTTGTCTTGAGATGAACACATCTAAATTCAAAAAGGGAATCTCATCTACCAAGGACATGAAGGAAGACTTTTAGATTTGTTCATCCGGACCCTGCGATAGAAAAAAGCCATTACTACCACATTGAATATATTAAGTAAAACACATTTTCTGTTTCTTCATACCCTTCATGTTCATGGTCAAATAGTATTCCCTGATTTGCTTCAGAGAGATCCAAGAAGCAGATGCTATCGAGAACGGCCCTTTCTTGTAGACCTTATTTTGCTGCCTCCCGTACTCTTTCTGGAAAATTTTCCTTTTCCTGCACTTTTGTTCTTTGAATTTGAACAGCAGCTTGATTTTCCACTGTTTTCATCATCCCGCTTTTTCTTATTTCCGTTTTTACTTCTATTTTGATCATTTCCGGGTGATGATTTTTTCTTTTTATTCTGTTGTCCGCCTCTTTCGCTTCTACCATGGTATCCGCCTGAACTTTCGGCGTAGGATCTTCCTGAGCTTTTTTTGGCTTTCTTCTCTTTCTTAATTTTTTCGAGTACTTTGGCGCACTCCAGCTCTTCCCTTGTCTCCTGGCGGAAACCGTCTATCTCCCGAACTTCGATCTTTATCTTCAGAACCCTTTCTATTTTTCTGATAAAATCCTGTTCTCCGGCGGAGACGAAAGAGATCGCAATACCCTCTTTCCCTGCCCTGCCGGTTCTGCCGATACGGTGAACATAATCTTCAGGAGCCTGTGGAACATCAAAGTTGACAACGAAAGACAGGTGATCGATGTCCAGCCCCCTGGCCGCCACATCCGTTGCCACGAGAATGTCGACCTCGCCATTCTTGAAATCCTCAAGGGCGTAGTCGCGGGCCGCCTGACTTTTATTTCCGTGGATTGCCTTTGCCTTTATATCGTCTTTCAGCAGATAGTCCTTGAGAGTCTCCGCTCCGACTTTCGTTTTTGTAAAAACAAGAGCCCTGGTCCACTTTTCCCACCTGATGAGTCTCGAAAGAAGTTCGTACTTCTGCTCTTTTCGAACCGGATAGACCAGCTGGTCCACGTTGTCAGCCGTTTTATTGCGGGGAGAAACCTCGACCATCTCCGGATTCTCAAGAAATCTTTCCGCAAGCTCTTTTATCTCATCCGAATAAGTTGCCGAAAAAAGTAGAGTCTGGCGTTTTTCAGGAACCATTTTCATGATTCTGTTGATCTCAAAGGAAAAACCCATGTCGAGCATCCTGTCCGCTTCGTCAAGAACAAGAATCTCAATATTTTCAAGGACCGCGTGTCCCTGCTTTGCAAGATCGAGAAGCCTTCCGGGACAGGCGACAATGATGTCCACACCTTTTGTAAGTTTTTCAATCTGCTTTGTGTAGCTGACGCCGCCGTAGACGGTCGTCGATGTCAGATCGTAATTGGCTCCGTACTGGAGAATGCTCTCTTCAACCTGATTTGCAAGCTCACGCGTAGGAGTGAGAATCAAAGCTCTCGGATAACGCCCCTCCCTTTCACTTTTGTTTAAAAGTTGAATCATAGGAAGAGCAAAAGCTGCTGTTTTTCCCGTTCCCGTCTGGGCACCGCCCAGCACATCCCTTCCATCGAGAATGACAGGTATCGATTTTTCCTGGATAGGCGTCGGTTTTTCGTAACCTTTTTCGCTAATTGAATCAAGCAGACCGTTTTCAAGACCTAATTTATCGAAAGACATAAAGCAAAGCTCCAAAAATAAAATTCACTGCAGTGACTTTAGTAATTTATTTGATATTGTCAATTTGACTATAGCATTCACTGTCTTCATTTTCGCCGGATTGGATTTTTTGTAGCCTTCATATAGAAACTTTTTGCACAGAAATCATTTTTATCATCGGATTAAATTAAAAATTCCTGAGGAAAATTATCCGGAAAAAAATGAGCCTTGTAACGCCTTCGAAGAAAATATTTTCAATGAAAAAGTTACTGAATTCATCCGAATTGAAAAACAGATTCCTTTGTTAAAATAGTATGGTCGGAAATTCCAATTTTCTTAATCCGTGATGACTGATTTGATCTCAAAATTCATCTTCTCTTCATCTGTGGAAAAAAAGAATTTTCTTAATTCTCTGAATCACATTCGGCATGAAGCCGATGTTCTATCGTATAAACCGGTTTAACACTCCTTTTGAAGGATGCGATACAGTAAGGGTACGTCATGACACTGTCAGCATCACAATTTCCGGGAGTGGAATAGAGAACTTCCGCCGCAATAAAATCACCGTACTCCATGAAATCAGTAAACTTTACGCCGTAGCCTCCGGATCCTTTTTCACCGAAACGGATAAGAGCCAGGGATTCCTTTGAGAAATCGACTTCAAGCTTGGGTGGTGTTTCCTGTCCGAAAAGCTTTTTCATCTCACTATTGAGCGAATCTTCAGTTTCAATGATTTGAAATCCTTCCGTATCGTCACCGGTGTAGCTGTTGCCGCAGGAAAGATTTTTAAAGGCGTACTTTGCAGGAGCTTTGGCGGGCGATTCTATAGTCAAAAGGTGACTTTCCTTTATTATAACGGATTCATTGTCACTACATTCCGAATCCGTAGAGTACTCGATCCTGAGTTCGATAGTTCCGTAAAGGGGGACTGTTTTGTACTCCGGTATCGTATCCGGCAGATTTACACCTTCCGGTTTTTCAAAGTCATCGGGATAGGGTTTGCTTCCCATTTCTACATAATCGACCAATTTGAAGATCCTTTCTCCTTTAAATTCAACACATTCGATTACATCGCACCCTTCGTCCATCTTCGGCTGGTGAAAAACACCGTCAAGATAGAAACCGCTTGTCGGGGAACGATACGGAAGATCGGTATCGATCATCCCCTTGTTCTCCTCACCGTTTTTCTTGAAAAGCTTTATGTGATTAGTACACGCTATAAAGAAGATCTTATCGTCACCATTCTGTGCAACTTTAATTTCGCCGTCTTTGACTGTCACATTGAACAGGTGCTTTTCAGGTGCATCAATATCAGCTTCTTCATCTTCGTCCGGATTTGAGAGATCCTGCTCCTCCGAATCATTTTCGTTAAACTCATCATTATCCGGAATCAAATCACTTTTGGGAACATCATTGTCTACATCCATCTCCTTCTCTACGGTTTCATCTTTTTCACATGCAACAAAAAGCATAATTGCCAGAAAAATTGTAAAAATCTTCATAGTGACTCTCCGCAGTCAATTAGTTCTTTTGTTTTGTTACAGGAACAAGTCTTGTTTATTAATTTTTTTCTCTTATTCAGAAGAATTGGGCCACCCGACGGGTAGCTGCGATTTGCGCTCAATGATGTTTTGTCCAGAAAAAATTAACAATTTTTGAATTTCAAACTCTATTTTCCTTGATATTTATTTAAAAAGGGTTTAACCTTTAATTAATGGACCGAGCGCCCGGTATAAAAAAATGGAGGTGTCTATGATCGATAAAGGCGATAAGAGAAAGGAACGGGGTGAAAAAACAAAGATGGCTATTATCAACGCGGTTATGCAGATAATTGCCGAGGAGGGAAAAAAGGGTCTTACGACGCGGGCTATCGTCGAGCGCGCGGGAATAGGCAAGGGCAGTCTCTACCACCACTTCGACAACATGGATTCCATTATGGAGGAGACAATTAGGACCATGCACTCTCTTTTCATCAACCACTTCTTTTCCTTGGAGTTTTCTTCCGTGGAGGATATGCTCTTGAAGCTTGGTGAAAACGTTATCAACAGTACTGAAGAGATGCTCAGGAATGGACGCGGAGTCACCTCTCTCTGGGATGAGGTTCTCTCGAACAAACGTCTGAGAGATGTCGTGAGTGAGATGAACGAGCGATATATAGACATAATTTCAGAAAAAATCCGCTCTCTCTCTGATCGAGAACCGGATCCGAAAAGGCTGAGAAATACAATTCTTTCCCTGATGACTTTCATCGCCGGAATGAAAAACTATCTTCTTCTGGTGGACGACTTCGGTGAGTTCCGGGAACTTTGGAAGGAGATCAGCCAGCTCATGTCGAAAAGACTTTTTGAAGACAGGTCATAAATTTTTGGAGGAAACCATGAGGAAATTTTTTATTCTCCCGCTGATTTTAATCTCTTTTCCACTTTTCGGAGTTGAACTTGCTCCTGAAGTCAAAAAGATCGTGGACCATCTGGACAGGCTCTACAGGTCCGAAACCAGCTATTCAAAGATGAATATGGTTATCAAAACTCCTCACTGGGAACGCACTCTCACCATGAAGGCGTGGTCCAGGGGAATGAACAAAACTTTCATCACAATTCTCGCTCCGAAAAAGGAGAAAGGTATCTCAACTCTCCGGAAAGAGACTGAGATGTGGAACTACTTTCCCAAGATCAACAAAGTGATGAAGGTGCCGCCGAGCATGATGATGGGCAGCTGGATGGGATCGGATTTCACCAACGACGATCTTGTCAAGGAGAGCACGATGCTGGATGACTACACGGCCCGTCTTGCCGATTCGAAGGGAGAAAACTGGGTTGTGGAGCTTCTTCCGAAGGCGAAAACGGCGACTGTGTGGGGAAAGATTGTTGCCCGTGTCCGAAAATCCGACATGATTCCCCTCACCTACGAATACTACGATGAAAAGGGCCGCATGATGCGCATCATGCGTTTCAGCGAGGTCAAGGAGATGGGCGGAAAGAGAATTCCATCCGTCATGGAGATCGTTCCCCAGAAAAAGAAGGGACACAGTACGAAAATCATCTATCTCGAGGCGGAGTTCGACAAAAAACTGCCCGGAGACACATTCTCGCTGAGGAATCTTAGAAAACGGAGGTGACGATGCTGAGTCTTAAAATCGCGTTCCGCAACATTTTCCGGCAGCGGAGAAGATCGATTCTCACGGCGCTCAGCATGATTATCGGTTTCATTCTTCTCTCTGTCTCGCTCGCACTTTCCGAGGGCGGATACGGCAACATTATCGACCTTTTCACGAAGAGCGGGACGGGACACGTGCAGATCCACGCAAAGGGATATCTGGAAAGACCCGGAATTTACAAAAACTTTCCACTTTCCGAGACACTGAACAGGATAGTAGCGGATGAGAAGAATGTTGCAGCCTCCGCACCCCGTGTTTTCGCATCGGCCCTCGCCTTTGTTGAAAAAAAGACAACGGGCGCAAGAATCATAGGAATCGATCCGGAAAGGGAGCGAAAAACCACGACCATTGAAAAAAAGATCGACGAGGGACGTTTTCTCAAGCCGGCAAAGGATGAGGAGTACGGCGAGGCGATGATCGGTCGCGGTATGGCGGATATCCTGAAGGCGAAACTTGGAAGTGAGATCGTTCTCATCACCCAGGCTGCCGACGGATCTATCGCCAACGAGATTTTCCGGGTTGTGGCCATTCTCAAGGAGGGTGCGAACATGGCGGACAGGAACGCCGTCTACCTACATCTCAACAAGGCGCAGGAGTTTCTTGCGCTGGAGGGAAGGGTTCACGAAATTGCGGTGCTTCTGGAGTCCTACAAGCTTTCAAAACAGACAGCATCTTCCATCGGCGAGAATCTCCGAAAGAACTCTTTCAACGATTTTGAGGTTGATCCCTGGGAAGTTGTGGAGCAGGAGTTTTACCGTTCAATGGAGGCTGACAAGGCGGGCAACTACGTCATGCTCGTCATCATCTCCATCATCGTCGCGATCGGTGTTCTCAACACCGTTCTCATGTCCATTCTCGAGAGAACACGGGAGTTCGGAGTTATGAAGGCGATAGGCACGAGACCGGTTACGATTGCGAAAACGGTAATTCTCGAAACCTTTATTTTAGCGCTCATATCCAATTCTATATCCATATTTTTAAGTATAGCAGCGAATTACCCCCTTGTTAAATATGGAATAACATATCCCGAGCCGGTCTCCGTCGGTGGCATTACAGTCAGCTCGATCAAGTCGGATCTTGTTGCCGAGGCGTTCACCACACCCTTCATCGTTGTTCTTCTTTCGGCCGTGATCGTGAGCATAATTCCGGCCATCAGGGCTGCAAAAACAAACCCCGTTGACGCCATGCGAACATACTAGGAGGTGCAGATGCTATTTTTTAAACTTGCATGGAAGAACCTGTTCCGGAACAAACGGAGAACACTCCTCACGGCTCTCGCCATTGGTATCGGAGTGGCCAGCCTCATGCTGACGGACGCGCTCATGATCGGCATGATGGAGAACATGATTCGCTCTGCAACCGCAACATATCTCGGCGAGGGACAAATACACCGAAACGGATTCCGGAAAACCTTCGAGGTTGAAAAAACCATAGTAAATCATGAAAACATCATTGAAAATCTCAGAAAGGAGAAGGATCTTACCGATTTTGCACCAAGAACCGTCAGCTACGCCATGATCACAAGTCCCTCCAACGTCGATTCAGTCATGCTTTCAGGTATAGATCCGGTTCACGAGAAGAATCTTTCAAAAATCGACGAGGCTGTGATAAAGGGCTCTTATCTCGATACAAAGGACGATTCCAAAATTCTCATAGGAAAGAAACTGGCAGAAATTCTGGAGGTTGAAGTCGGCGATAAGATCGTTCTCACCGTTGCCCAGGCCGAAACCGGAGAACTTTCACAGGAGATGTTCCGAGTGGGCGGTATTTTCAGGTTCGGAATCAGGGAGATGGATCGGGGTATGGCATTTATCCAACTGGAAAAATCCCAAAAACTTCTGGGGCTTGGAAACAAAATTCACGAAATCGCCCTCAAATTCAGTGATATAAAACTCACTATGGAACCGCTCCCCTTCTTCGGCCGCTACTCCAAGGACGACAACGAGGCGCTCAGCTGGACCCAACTTCTCAGTGAGCTCAGCTCCATCATAGAGCTCTCCCAGTTTTCAGTCTGGATTTTCGCCGTCATTCTCTTTCTCGTAGTAGCCGCAGGAGTCGTGAACAGCCTCTTCATGTCGCTGTATGAGAGAATGTTTGAATTCGGAGTCCTGCGGGCGGTCGGAACCAGGCCGTTCCAGATGGCGCTTCTGATAATATTCGAGGCGTGCGCCCTCAGCATCGTCAGCATAGTTATCGGTTCTATTATAGGGACGGTGGTCAACCTAATTCTAATTTACACCGGAATCGACTACACGGGAACCGAATTCGTCGGAGTCACCTTCGGCGTGATCTACCCTGTTTTTCACATAAAGCAGTACATCATCTACCCCTTTGTTCTCTTTGTCTTCACAATTCTGGTGGGAATCTACCCGGCGATCCACGCCGCCAAAATCACACCGTCGAAGGCAATGAAGAAGGGACTTTAAGGAGGAAAAAATGAAAGAGTACGTAATACGGGTAAGCGATCTTAAAAGAACATACAAAAACGGACTGGTCGAGGTTAACGCCCTCAAGGGAGTTACGCTTGATATCGAAAGGGGTGAATTTACAGCAATTGCGGGACCATCCGGGTCGGGAAAATCCACACTTCTAAACCTCATAAGCGGGCTGGATACGCCCACAGGCGGAACAGTCTCACTCGGCGGCCACTACATAAGCGAGATGAGCGGCCGTGAACTGAGCGATTTCAGGCGTGACCACATCGGATTCATTTTCCAGAGTTACAACCTCATTCCCGTTCTCACAGTTGAGGAGAATATCGAGTACATCATGATGCTCCAGGGCATCTCAAAGGCCCACAGACGGGAAAGAGTGAGCCACGTCCTCAATGAAATCGGGCTGGAAGGAATGGAAAAAAGGATTCCGGCGGAACTTTCGGGAGGACAGCAGCAGCGGGTGGCCATTGCCAGGGCCATAGTCTCAAGACCGGACATCATTCTCGCAGATGAGCCGACGGCAAATCTCGATTCGAAGACGGGAGCATCCCTGCTCGACATGATGAAGGAGCTCAACCAGGCAAGGGGAATCACCTTTCTCTTCTCAACCCACGACACAATGATCATGGAAAGGGCCGACAGGCTCATCTCGCTCCACGACGGCGAAATCCAGAATGACGAGGTTCGAAAATGAAAAAGCTCTTCATTTTCGCTTTTTCAACCCTGATTTCAGCGCAGCTCTTTTCACTCGATCTCCCATTTGATATAAGAGGTTACGGAAAATCACTTCTCTACTTTTCCGATCTTGCCGAAAACACCAATATAGAAAGTACCGATGAGGACCCCTACTCCACCTTTGAAGATAAACCCTACACAACATTTGAAAACACGCTCAGGCTTTCTGTTCTCTGGAACAAGATCGATTGGATCTCCTTTGAAGCTGCATGGCAAATTTCGCCTGTGGTAGTAGAGAAAGATCTCTCACTACTGGGCGGACTCTCGCCCCGGGTTGAACCCTACAGAATTGCCGATTTCGACAGAAGAATTGTAACCGAGGGAAAATTTTACCTCGCGCACGATCTCGACAGGCTCTTTTTCACCTTCACAACTCCCCATTTCGATATTTATGCAGGTCGACAGGCCATTTCCTTCGGAAGCGCAAAAGCTGTTAATCCAACAGACATCCTGAGCCCTTTTGCATACCAGGAACTCTCAAGGGAGGAAAAAATCGGAGTGGATGCGGTTCGCGTCCGCATTCCCGCCGGAGAAATGAATGAAATAGACTTGGGATACGTTTTTGGAGACGATGCAGATTTTACAAAAAGCGCAGTCTATGCAAGAGGCCGTTTCTATCTTTTCGAAACGGACGTTTCAATCATCGCAATAAACTTCCACAAGAATCTTCTTCTCGGATTCGACATGACCCGCTCACTTTTCGATGCCGGAGTATGGATCGAAGGTGCATGGACATTCACCGACTTTACAAGTGACGGCAGAGACAGCGACAGAGACTACCTTAGGCTCACCGCCGGAATCGACTACAACTTCAGCTGCAATCTCTACACATTCATCGAATATCACTACAACGGAGCAGGAGAGTTCGACGCCGAAAATTATGCAAAAAACATATCAAAACCGGCCTATCTCGAAGGCGGCACCTACCTTCTCGGCAAGCACTACATAGCTCCCGGAGCAACCTACGAAATAGTTCCCCTGCTGACGGGAAAGATGCAGCTTCTGATCAATCTGACCGATCCCTCCGCAATGATCGCCCCGGGAATCGAATACAACATAACGGATAACATCTATCTCGAAGCCGGAGCTTACCTGAGTTTCGGAAAAAAGATCGAGAAGAAATTTATCCCGGAAATTCACAGTGAATTCGGAACCTATCCCAACATCTATTATCTGAGCGCAAAAGCATACTTTTAAATCCCATTAGAAAAGAAGCAAAAAGCGGTTGAAACGTAGGATGGACAAAGCGCTGAGTGCCCATCAATATGATCTCTTTATGCTACAGATCTGAAGCGAGTATGATTAAATTTCGTCGCTTTCACAGGGAGTTCCATCCCCAGCGCCGCCGTAATAGCAGAGGCAGTTTGTTCCCGCTTCCAGAGACTCTGCAAAAGATTTTGGATTGTCATCCATCTCGAGAACACCCCACAGCGAAAGAATTTCACCATGCCCAAAGGTTGAATTTTTCTGGCAAGATCTGAAATAAGCAAAATTTTGAGGAAGATTAATTGAGCGGCCGCACATTTTTTCAATATTCGAGCTTTCCTTATCCAGCCACAGATCTACTACCTGAGCCGAAAAAGAATCGTCTGCAACCGTAAGCCCACCGGAAATAGCCTGCTCCTTTTTAAGGACCTCCTCTTCTAAACTGACAACTATAAACCTGAAAGAGGGAGATTCCGTTCCAGGATAGGTTCGGGGATACTGATCAAAAAATTGGATTTGAATCCGCTCATCAAGGGATTGAGGTATCGAATAGCCTACATTCGCATCTTTTCCTCGAATTCTTGCATCGAGAAAAAAATCTTTAGACATGAACTCCTGAGGGTCTTCTCCATTGTACGCCATGACTTTCCCTGTAAAACTGAACTTCAGGAAAGAAGTCAGCGGCTTATTCCAGATTGCAGCCTTCGGTTTGCAAGTGGCGTCAAAATCGATCTCGCCTCCTACGAATTCCCACTCACAGTCGGGGCTGCAACCGTCTCCCCCTTTTCTGTTTCCGTCGTCGCACTCCTCACCCTCTTCCAGTTTTCCGTTTCCGCAAACGGGATCGGGAAGATCACTGCAGAAGGATATGTTAAATCCGTCGCATTCGGCCAGACAGGGAGCTGTTCCGCTTTCGTATCCGAAATTTCTGCAATCCAGATGGTTTCCGTCACAGATCTCATCACCCTCTTTTATTCCGTTTCCACAGATGGGTTCGTTGCTGCAGGTATCGGTATCGAATCCTGAGCAGTCGGATTTACATTCTGTCATACCATATTTGTACCCGAAGTTTGTGCAGGGAACCTTTTCCCCGTCACACACCTCATAGCCTTCTTTCGTTCCGTTACCGCATGCGGGATCGTTGCTGCAGTAGGCGGTATCGAATCCTGAGCAGTCGTCAAGACACGGTGCAATTCCGTGTTCGAAACCCAAATTAAAGCAAGCCTTTTTATCTCCGTCGCAAACTTCGTTTCCTTCGACACTCCCGTTTCCGCAAACCTGTTCGTCGCTGCAGTTGATCATGTCGTATCCGGAACAGTCTGAATAACATGGAGCCATACCGTATTTAAATCCGTAGAATGAACAGGGCCTCTCATTTCCGTCGCAGATTTCATACCCTTCTTTTATTCCGTTCCCACAAAACTGATTCTCGGCTCCGGGTTCTTTTCCGCCGTCAGAGCCGGAAGGAAGATCTGAATCGCTTTTGTTTTCCGAACCGACTTCAGCAACACTCCGCGAATCATCTTCGCCCCGGTTGAGATCGTTGTCGCAGGAGAAAATAAAAAATGCGAAAAAAACTGTTAAAACAATAGATTTTTTCATTAAAGCCTCCGAAAAGCTATTTAAACCTTAAAAACCAAAGCTTCTTTTTATTCGATTTTATATTATACATAATTTTAATATCAAGTAAAGAGCAAGTTGTTAAACGAAATCATTTGGAAATTTCACAAACAGTAGGAAGGAAAAAGAATTGGCCTATTGTTATTACAGCAGATTTAAAGATATAGGCAACACGAGTCATCTCAAAAAAGATGATGGAACAACTCCATATCTTAAAAATCAAAAGGCTCGATACATTGGCCGGAAAGATAGGAGTTTTCTCAAAGAAAAAGTGTCGGAGGGAAAAAGTTACTCACCCGAAAGCAGTTTTGCAACCTTCTGTTTGGGTGTTTTTGACAGACGGCGCATAAAATCGAAAGAAACGTCGCATCCACGATGTCTTTTTACATCTTCAGTCATTTTCGTCCAGAGTCTTCCCGTCATTTCGGAATCGGCAAGAGCGCGGTGAAACACACCGTCTGTGGGAATTGCGAGAAATTCCACAAGATTTCCAAGCTTGTGACTGTGAATATCCTGATAGAGTCGCCGGGAAATCAGAAGAGAGCATGCAAAATCACCCGAATAGGTTTTTCCGATTTTTGAAAATTCGTAATCCAGAAACCTTTTGTCGAAGGAGGCGTTGTGCGCAACCAGGTTGCACCCCTCGATAAAATCCGAGAAATCGCTCATGACCTCATAGGCCGAAGGCGCATCCTTAAGCATTTCGTTGGTAATACCCGTATAGCCTGCAATAAAGGAACTCACCCTAAAACCGGGGTTTATAAGTTGTTGAAAACGATCTACGACAACACCTTTTTCAATCTTTACGGCACCGATCTCAATAGCCCTGTCGCCATATTGAGGCGAGAGTCCGCTTGTCTCAAAGTCGAGAACAACAACATTATCACAGGAAGCGCAATTAATATCCTTCGTCATTACAACCCCACCTCAAAAAATAAAAAACAATTAGACAGGACGAGTATTCTTACAGCCTTTTTCAGATTTGTCAAAAAATGCAACAAAAGAAAAACGAACAAACTACGAAAAAAACAAAAGCATTTGACGTTACCCACCTGAAACAATACGCTTTTGCAGGTAAAAATTTATTTTCTTCACATCGATTTCATAAACATCATAAAGGCCAATACATACTTTTACTACTTATGGATGGAAAGCAATATATATCAGAACTACCGGTTTTCATTATCCAAGACTTTATCTGCCACGACCTAAGTGATATTATTAAATATGTAGAAAGTTGTATTTTATCAAAGAGGTAAAGAACATGAAGAATCTTTATATAATTGTAACAGCGGTTTTTGTATTCTCCGCCTGCTTTTCAGAAAGCGAAACAAAAAACGATTCCGATAACATGGATAGCTGGACAGGAGCATCTCCAAGAATGTGGCTTCAGGTGGATGGAGAATGCGCTCCTGATGAAGATGAATTGAATGATTTTAATGATTAGATTTTTGAACAAACCGAAGCGAGTGTAATCGTAAAAAACGCCTACACTCTCAAACTCTTCGACTACTAAACCTTAATAGACCCTATCAACTCATCCAGAGTTTCGCCGCGCTCGGTGAGGTACTTTTCAAGACCCTCGGCACACTTCTGGGAAATAGCAGGATCGATGAAGTTGTAGGCACCGATCTGGACAGCCTTTGCTCCGACGATGAGGAAATCGAGAACATCCTCGAGATTTGATATTCCACCCATTCCGATTACCGGAATATCGAGATCCTGGGCACACTGCCACACCATGCGAAGAGCGACAGGCTTAATGCAGGGACCGCTCAACCCGCCGATTTTGTTGCCGAGAACAAACTCCCTGGTATCCCTGTCGATGGCTGTTCCGATGAGAGTGTTAATAAGACTCACCGCGTCCGCACCACCCTCCTGGGCGGCAAGCCCCATGGAGACGATGTCCGTAACGTTGGGAGAAAGCTTTACGATAAGAGTCTTATCGGTTACATCCTTCACCGCCCTTGTGATCTTCTCGATCATTTTAGGGTTGGCGCCGAAAGCGCTTCCGCCCTTTTTAACATTGGGGCAGCTGAGATTCATCTCGAGAGCATCGATGCGATGGTTCATAGAAAGAACCTCCGCAAGCTCGACAAAATCCTTCTCCGAATATGCGTAGAAGTTGACGATTATGGACGTGTCGTGATGCTCTATCTTCGGCATAACGTCGACAAGGAACTCCTTTGAACCGCAGTTTTCAAGACCTATGGAGTTGAGCATGCCGGAAGCAGTCTCCACAATTCTTACGCCCCTGTTTCCGCTTCTCGGTTCAAGAGAAATACCCTTGGTGCAGAAACCGCCGATCTTTGAAAGATCCATGTAAGGCTCGAACTCCGGACCGTATCCGAAAGTACCGCTAGCCGTGAGAATGGGATTTTTTAAAACCGTTTTTCCAATCTTTACGCTAAGATCCATCACGCCTTCTCCTCGTAAATTTCATCACCTTCAAAAACCGGACCCTCCTTACACACGAGAAAGCTTCCGCCCGGAAGATCGACCCTGCATCCGAGACAAGCGCCGATACCGCATCCCATCCTGGCCTCCAGAGAGTGAAAATCGTGGATTCCCGAACCATGAACAGTTCTGTGAACCGCCTCCATCATAGGCTCGGGGCCGCAGGTAAGAACCATGTCGATATGATGCTTATTTTCCATCATTTTTCCGATGTACTGGTGAGGAAAACCGTGATGACCGCTTGTACCGTCATCGGTTGTTACAATAACCTTTCCGAGTTTTCTAAACTCATCCTCCATAATCACCGCATCCTTGTTCTTAAAACCCAGAACAAATATTTTCTCCTCAGCTTTCGAACACTTGGCAGTATAGAAAAGAGGAGCGATACCGATACCGCCGCCGACGAAAACGACAGTACCCTCGTGATCCGGAAAACCGTTACCCAGATGACCAACAAGCCGGACAAGCTCACCCTTATCCATAGTTGAAAGAAGGCGAGTCCCCTTCCCGACAACCCTTATGAGAAGACGAAGAACACCGTCCTCCCAGTCGAAAACAGAAATAGGCCTTGGAAGAAACGGATCGGCCCGATCATCCGCCTGAGAAACCATAACAAACTGGCCCGGTTTCGGTCTCTCCGGAAGTTCAACAGAGAGAAGGAAGTTCTCATCGTTAACCCACCTGTTTTCAACGATCCGTACGATCCTGTTAACAGCCATTAATCCTCCGAATATCAATATTTGGTTAAAACACTCGCCCCTTAGGCGCGGTCATTATGACGTAAATGAATTTGTAAATCAAGAAAAGTGGGAAGATGGGGGGAAGTGATCCCTTCATGTAAATTAAATGAAATTGGACAAAGGCTACAGATTAATTCTTTTTAAAGCATCTAAAATTGCTTCCTTCCACTTTGGAATAAATAGAAACATCAGTGAATCGAAAGTGAAGCTGTACACTGCTTCTGCTTTTGAAAACTCTTTTATCTTTGGATGCGCATCCCAAAAAATAAAATCCATCTCCTTTGAAATAATTATTCTATTATGCGCTAAAGCATTCCTCATTCTTTTAGCTATATGCTTCAGAGATAGATTGTTATCAAATTCAACTTTAATCCCCCACTCTTCGCAGTTAATTTTACTTTCTGATATTTGATTGAAAAAAGACTGCTGAGGTAAAAGGAAGGTGTTGTACATGTACCCCAGTATCAAAGCAGGTTGAAAAAGGATATTGAACTAAGCCGCTCCGCGGCAGTTTTCTGAAACAAATTCAAGAATAGATATAACTTTATGGAAAAAGAGTGGTGTTCACGGGGAACACCACCATTACAAGGAATGGAGTTATATCATGCAGAAATCAAACGCACAAGAATTCGAGCATCTTTATTCACTTTACCAGGAAAATCTCAAGTTACAGGGTAAGGTAGAAACTACTATTGCCGCCTACAGCAGAGCGGTACGCAGGTTCGCGGAATTTTTCGACTATTCGATTATCGACCTTAAAAGAAACGACATGAAGCGTTACTTTGGTCAAATGATCGATAATTTTTCATGGGGAAAGGTCAACACAGAACTATGTGCCGTTAAGTTTTTCTGGAAATTCGTCATTGAAAAACCGCTTGATTGGGACAAAATCGTAAAGCCTCAGAATTTCAGAACTCTCCCTGATGTTCTCAGTCTTCGTGAGACAACGGAACTTTTAAAATCGTTCCGAAAACCATGCTACAGAGCCCTGTTTTTTACAATATACAGCATGGGGCTTCGAATTTCAGAAGCGCTGAATCTAAGATGTGGAGATATCGACAGCGACCGTATGTTCGTTCACATACGCTGCAGCAAGAGAAACAAGGATCGCTATGTTCCGCTGCCTGAACCGACTCTCGAAATCCTTCGTGACTATTGGAAAACCCATAGAAACCGGAACCTTCTATTTCCTCTTCTGATGGGTGACCCGAAACGGATAAGAAATACCGATCGCCATATGACACCACATTCCGTCCAATCGGCAATCAGGAAGGCTGTCGAGGAAGTCGGAATTAAAAAAAAGATCACCACCCATTCTCTCAGGCACTGCTATGCGACTCACCTTCTTGAGGCAGGTCTTACCATCCCTCAGATAAAGGCGAACATGGGACATTCAAGTGTAATAACCACACTCAACTACCTGCAGATCACAAAAGAAGCCGGTCAAAACGCGGATAACGTTATCGAACAGATAATTTCAGCTGTTTATTCGGAAATTACAAAATGATTGCACTCGCCAACGTATTTGAAAATCACGGCGCGAAGACATTGGAAACGTTTGGCGAAATACTGCGTCCGGAGTGTTTTACGGCGATGCGCAGAATACAGGAGTGCCGCACCGCGGCCTCCGGCGAGCTGCATTACAGCTGTCCTGCGTGCGGAGCCGAGCGGCAGGTTTACCAGTCGTGTGGTCACAGAAGCTGTCCCCGTTGCCAGAACCATCTGACCACGGAATGGTTGGAGAAACAGAAGGCGAAACTGTTGCCTGTGAAATACTTCATGGTCACGTTTACAATTCCGGCGGAACTGCATGTAATAGCGATGAGGCACGGCCGCCAATTCTACGACATGATGTTCAAGGCTTCCGCCGAGGCGATGAAGCAGCTGGCAGCGAACAAGAAACATCTGGGCGGAGAGATCGGTTTTACCGGTGTTTTCCACAGCAACAGCAGGCGACTCAATTACCATCCGCACATCCACTACATCGTGCCGTCAGGAGCCATCTGCGAAAACGGCAGAGTATGGAAAGAGAAAAAGGGAAAGTATCTCATGCCGGCAAAGGTTCTTTCTTTGCTTTTCAGAGGCAAACTGATTGCATTAATGAAAGAAAAAGAGATGGAAATCCCCGTCGATCTTTATAAAAAAGATTGGGTTATCGATGTAAAGAATACAGGAACAGGACAGCCTGGCCTAGAGTATCTTTCGCGCTACCTTTACAGAGGCGTCATATCCGAAAAAAGGATTCTTAAGGATGAGAATGGAGAAGTAACATTCCGCTATACCGATTCGGGATCGAAAAAAGAGGAAACGCGTACTCTTTCCGGCGAAACCTTTCTCTACCTTGTGTTGAAACATGTGCTACCCAAGGGATTCAGAAGGTGCAGAGATTATGGTTTTCTTCACGGCAACTCCAAGAAAAAATTGAACTTACTTCAACTCATGCTCAATGTCGTAATAACCGGATCGGAAGAAAAAGTAAAACGGCCGACCTGCAAATGCAAATCATGCAAAAAGGAAATGGTTCTCAAGGCAATCATCCCACGGGAATCAGGCGTTTTTATCAGCATCCGTGCCGGGCCTTGAGCAGATCGAATATGACGTTTTGAAAAATTGGAAATCATTTTAATAAAAGAAGAATGTATAACTGTGTCTTATGGAGAAAAAATGGATAAAAAGATCATAAAACAAGAGACTTGATAGTTAAGTCGGGAAAAGATGATGCAATTAAGTAGAAAATCGTATCACTTTTGCGAAGTATGATACTTCATTTTTCTAAAAGCTGACGTGAAACTGTCGGGCTTCGACACCTCTATCCAGAATATATTTCCTATTAATGTAGTGTAAACCCGCTCCGGGCTAGTTCAATATCGGATGATATTGTGGCTTCGCACAATATATCCTTATTCATTTTTACCTTTGGTATTTTTTTCCGAAATTCCATTCTTTGCCATGAAAGCCTTGTAAAAATCCGTGATCCCAACATTTTCTACACCTTGGGTTTTCATTGTGGCTATATACTGAGCTGGAAAATCAATATTTATAAATGCTTGGACCAAAATATCCTTTAACGAACAACTCTCCACAACAATCTCCTTCAGCTAATTTATTGTCGAATTATTTAAACCATAATTACAGCAATTGCAAGCCTTTGTCAATAAAATAACAGCCTCTATTATTCCTGTCAGCTTGATCTAAACCAGGAAACATACAACCGCCTAAGTCCCAGATCTTCTTTCTATTTTCGGCAGCTAAACTCTTTTAATTTCAATTACGGCCAGTATGGATGAGATATTAATTTCACCATTAATTCAACGGCTCGGATTACCTCGACAACTTTCCTCAAACAGTGTCACCCTTTCCGGGTTCTGTCTTCGGCCTCCCTAAAATCTTTATGGCTTCGGAATTCCAACCTCAGCATATGAACAGACGTTAATTTTTACTCATAGAGCCATTTAACGCTCCAGAACGGTAAATAGCTGTTTATTTTTTTTTTCGGTATTTATCGGCAAAAATTGCCTGAATATCCGTTTTATTCTGGATGAATTGGCGGGATTTATTTAGTGTAAATATTTTCCTTGAATACTTGGGAGCATTTTTCTGCCCTAGATTTGCTTAAGAATTTCAGCAACATAAACTACGATTATTGTTGTGTATAGACCTGTGATTAATAAAATGGAAGTAGCACCAATGAATCTTCTTAAAAAACCAACATTTCTATGAATTGTCCTGAGTCCGGCTTCACGATCCCAAGAGAGAATACCAAATCTCTTCAGGTTATTCTTTTCTTTATGCATGCAAAAAAGATGAATTATAGCTATCCCCAATCCCATTCCGTTAAAATAAACTTTGAATGAACGTTTGAATACTTCTGAAAAAGCTGGTTTCGTACCATCAATTCTCCTGACAGAAATTTTCAAAATTCCTTTTCCAGGTGTATTTCCAAAAAAGGAAATCAATGCGGACTCCCACATTGAATAAGTCAAGGCAAGCCCCACTGAAAAAATGAGATTAGGCACTGCATCAATAATATTTTCAACGCTTCCTATCACGCTTTCAAGCAAAATCATTGATGTCATAAATAAAATAAAAAAGATCATTATATCAATACTTCTGGCTGCCAACCTAAGAAAGGGTCTTCTCTGGTTGCCGATAGGATGCAGCTTAGGGACTGGAGGCGGTAAACATTCTCCACTATCCTTCTCTAAAGAAAAGAGTGAGTCCGTCTTATCAAAAAACTTCCACCCATCCATACCTCTGGTCCACACCATTGTATTAAAGTTGATCTCTCCAGTTTCAGACATTATTAGTATGGACTCTTTACTAAGTGACTCAGATACAACACCGTTTTCTAAATAATAATAATTTTTCATAAATTCACTTTCAAAAAATAATTTTCAAATAATTACCGATCAAATTTTTCATCCGTATCTCCGCTTTGGAAAAATATGAGAAAACATTTGTAAAAGATTAACAAAAAGATGATTTTTATCAAGATTAATCAAGATAATGTCCACCGAATATAGGTAATCCTACAAATCCATCTGATCCATGTGGACAAAACATGCCATTCTAGAGTTAAATCATATGGAAATGTATATTGAGGACACGTTGTCCCGGCGTTATTTATACATTTTTGCACGACAATTTTTTTGGCAAATTCACCCTTGATTCCAAAAACATACGCTATTTCGATTTATCCCGATGGAAAACGTTAAATAATCTAAAACAGTTTCACCCCGGCCGGGGCTCCTGAAAAGTTTGGGAGGGGTTGGTGTTTGATTCTTTGCTACAATCGAGTAGGGTGAAGCGGATTGATCAACTCCGCTCCATCCTACTCGATTCTCTCTATTTTTTTGAAATATCCAACCCCTTAGAAATATTCCCTACTCTATTGAGTTTACAACTTCTCCGGAGTTATCATTTACTCCCATTATGTGAAAAACTAGTCTACTGAGGGGAAAAAATGAAAAGACTGTCTATCAAACGAATTTCTAAGAGTCCTTCGGTTACTATGGGAGCCCTGATAAATGAGGGTATCCCCTTTTGCCTGACTCTGGAGCCACCCTGGTTGTTTAATAAGGAGAAAGTTTCCTGTATTCCAAACGGGGTCTACCGCTGCAAGCGTATAACCTCACCTAAATATGGTGAAACCTTTGAGATAACCGGTGTTCCCGACAGATCTCACATTCTTTTTCACTGGGGTAACGTAGTTAAAGATACCGAAGGCTGTGTCATAATCGGCCAATCCTTCGGTAAGCTTCAAGACCAACCAGCAGTGCTGGAAAGCAAGAAAACTTTCACGGAGTTCAATAACCTCCTAAAAGACGTCGCCGAATTCATTCTTGAAGTCGAATGACAATCATTATCCTTCCTATAATCCAATATCGTCAAAGCTGGTATGTTCTCATAAAATTCCCTTCCAAATGATTTTTGCACCTTAATTTGCATAAGTTTCTTCATGAATTAAGAGAATATGATTGCCTCCATAATTCCCTTGAAGAAGTGTCTCCCGTTCCAGTGTCTGTGATTCGACTTTTTCCAAAGCTTTTTAAGAGACTCTCTGCTCGCTCCATCCGCAGTCGAAAACAACGCCGCAGGCTCTCTTTTCATGTTTGGCCAGCATTTTTTCTGCAAACTTTGATGGTTCGGGAACTTCCTGTGTTTGGTAAAGTCTATCGGAAAGAAAGTGTAGCTGAGGTCCGTTCACCGACCAGTATTCTTTATCGCCCGGATTGTAAACTGTGCTTTTCGTTCCCTGATTTTCAAAAACTTCTATTGATATCGGTGCAGATCCCCTTGTGAAAGAGTGGGTGTAAAAAGGATAGATATCCATACAGTTGTCAGTCAGCATACACTCGTTTGGAACGATCTCCTCGTTTTCGATCAACTTGTTAAAAAGCTCAATAAATGTAAGAAGATAATCTTTTGGCACTCTACGCATCACGAGTTCAAAAACAACGTGATCTTCACTCCCTTCCGAAATGCAGGAAAAGTGATCTTCCCCTGATGTAAGAAACATCCCACACTCTTTCCTGAAATTGATATTGAATCCGCAATCGTCAAGGATAGATTCAACTGCTTTTGTAACCTTATCCATTTTCTCGTGTTTATACCATGAAGATATCTGCATTGTAACAGTCTCGTTTTTTAACTTTTCCATATCCACTCCCCCAGTAATAATTCAGTGTCTACAGTGTCTTTGTTTCCAAACGTTTACAGTTGATTTTCCTTATTATAAAACCGAACAGATAGAATGTAGAAGCCGCAAGATCAGATATAAGAAAGCAATCCCGCTATAAAACTTCCCCTAAAATGCCTCAACTATAACAGCAAGCTGTTTTTCGCTTTCCCAAGACTTCAACATCTTTTTTCAGCACTGTTTTATAATTTGGTAAATTAACCTGAAAAAAGCATATTTACGAGTTGGGGAGATGTCAATTTTATTCAGAATTTAATGCAATATTTGTTTGAAAGCCATTCGTTTTATTGAAAAATGAATATGAATGTTAGGTAGAAACCGGAGCGTTGTAGACTACTTTTTTATTGAATCTGCTTTTCCAATGAGGTTCATCATATCTTCAATGGCACCTTCGGTGTCAGCCGGAATAGTACTTTTTATATATTCATGAATTTCATTAAGGTTGCCCTCCTTGGTGAATTCTGAACCCCTGAGAAGAAGACCGAAATGGGCAACACCAGAAGCAAAAAGATATTTCATGCTTGGAATTTTTCTCAATTCGGTTATGTTGACGGGTCTTTTCATCAAAGAACTGTTGTCCTCGTTCGGCTCCTTGTACCTTATTCTCACTTCGATCAGATTGTCTCCGGTTACCGGCTCCGTTGCTACTGTATCGGAATCGTCCTCTTCACTATCTCCTGCCACAACTGCATCAGAATCGTCCTCTTCACTATCTCCTGCCACAACTGCATCGGAATCGTCCTCTTCACTATCTCCTGCCACAACTGCATCGGAATCGTCCTCTTCACTATCTCCTGCCACAACTTCATCTGATGATGCCGGAATTATTTCAAAAAATGCTGTCATATCCTGACCGCTACCCAATTCTCCGCCGTCAACGTTGTCGTTATCAAAATCGCTGTTGTTCAGCATCCTGTTTTCGTATCCGACAAGTCTGTGGGCTTTCACGAGGGCCGGATTAAACTGAACCTGCAACTTCACATCTTTTGCAACTGTGAAGAGCGAATCGGTAAATGTGTATCCGAACGCGCGTCTGGCTTCCTCTTTTCCGTCGATGAAAAAGTAGACTCCGTTTCCGTTATCGGCGAGTGTTTCCATTGTATTGTCCACCGCATCCTGATCGCCCCAGGCATCTCCGAATCCGTAAACGGAGAGAAAAACACCTGTATCTCTCTTTTCGGATATGAATTTCTTGAGCTCATCCTCGTCACTGATTCCAACGTTGAAATCTCCGTCTGTTGCAAGAATTACGCGGTTGAGTCCTTCGGGATTGTAGTACTTCTTCGCTATCTGGTAGGCTCTTCTGATACCTGCCTCACCTGCCGTACTTCCGCCGCTATCAAGATTGTCTATGGCTTCCTTTATCATCTCTTTCTGGGTTCCCTTCGCACCTTCAAGTACAACTTTATCTTCTCCGGCATAGGCGACTATCGATATTGTGTCGACATCCCTGAGCTGTTTGAGCATCATCCGAAGCCCCTTTTTGAGGAGAGGAAGCTTGTCCTGGTCGCTCATAGAACCGGAGACATCGACGAGGAACACAATGTTTGCCGGGGGCGCTTTATCCATTTTCACTTCATGTCCCCTCACTCCGATCATTACAAGTTTGTGGGCCGGATTCCATGGACAGATACCATATTCTGTGTAGACGCTGAAGGGTTCGTCTGCTTTCGGTTTTCTGTAGTAATATTTGAAATAGTTAACCATCTCCTCAATTCTTACTGTTTCCGGCTTCGGCAGTACGCCGTCCATGAGTGCTCCCCTGACAATGGAAAAGCTTGCGCTGTCTACATCCAGGGCAAAGGTTGTTGCCGGATCATCATCAGTCAGCTTAAAGGGATTTTCCTTTACTTTGATTTCAGATCTGAGAGATAAAGCAGGCTGATCTTCATCTGTCTGCGAATCTTCATCGACTTCACCGGAATCATTATTAACATCTGTGTCAGGAACTTCTACAACGGCATCAGCATCAACATCTGTATTCTGATCTGTTTCCGGAACTACAACGGAATCCGAATCGGAGGGTTCCGAGGAGTTGTCGTTTGTTTCATCCGTGATTCCCGTATCGCCTGGGTTTCCGTCCGAATCGGTATCAGCCACATCACCTGTATACCCATAGTCTCCGTCACTTCCCTCCCCTCCGGCCTCAGGGGATCCTTTGTCACCATTTGACGGATCCATACCATCTTCTTTTCCGTTGCTTTCGGATTTCGGTTTTCCACTGCGATAGCCTATTGTCTCCTCTCCGTAGTCGCTGCCGTAGAGTGTCGAATCGTATGTTCCTGTACTTTCATTATCCTTACATGCGTGAAAAGTGAACAGACATCCCAGAACAAGTAATGAAACAATCAATTTTTTCATAAAAACCTCCAAACTATTTTACCAAAGTACAATCATTAGTATCATTCCTATTTCGAATTTATTATTTTTTCTTTATTTTTATGCAAAGCGGCAAATATTACTTCAACCATATAATAACTTTAATAATCTATGATCCTTTCAATCATGAACCGGCTTTTAAAGGTAATGCGAATTAACGCATAATGTCTCTTTTGCTGAAATTTTTTATTCCCGATATTTTCCATTTTATTTCCCAATCTTGATTTATAGAGCGTTTTCTGACATACTTCACCGACTGGATTTGTTACATTTTGTGGAGTGACCATGTACAGAATTATTAGCTTTTTCGGGATTTTTGTATTTCTTTTTATAGCCTGGCTCATGTCCGAACAGAGAAAAATGGTAAAATTTAAGGTAATTGGCCTGGGGCTCCTGCTGCAGTTCGGCTTTGCGGTTTTCGTTCTCAAGACCTATCCGGGCAAGGTGCTTTTCGATTTTCTCAATCGGGGTGTAAACAAGCTGATCGACTTCACAAATGAGGGCGCGGAGTTCGTTTTCGGTTCGCTGATGAAGACGGGGTGGTCTTTCGCCCTTTCAATTCTTCCTACGATCATTTTCTTCTCCTCCCTCTTCGCAGTTCTCTACTATTTCGGAATTCTTCAGTTTTTCGTCAAGATATTCGCGCGGGTTCTTACGAAGTTTCTCGGTACGAGCGGCGCGGAATCGCTCAGTGCGGCGGCCAACATTTTCATGGGCCAGACCGAGGCGCCTCTCATGGTCAAGCCTTACGTAAAGGATATGACCAGAAGCGAGCTGATGTGTCTGATGACCGGAGGTTTCTCAACCGTCGCGGGCGGCGTTCTTGCAGCATACGTCAACATGGGCGTTAATGCCGGCCACCTCATCGCGGCATCGGTGATGAGTGCTCCGGCGGCGATCGTAATTGCAAAAATCATGGTTCCGGAAACCGGAGATCCCGTGACAAGCCATCTCAACGCGGTCGATATTCCCGTTTCCGACAAAAATGTTCTCGATGCGGCCGCAAGAGGCGCCAACGAGGGTGTCTACCTTGCCATAAACGTCGGTGCGATGCTTCTCGCGTTCATCGCCTTCGTTTCCCTTTTCAACTACGTTTTCGGATTTTTCGGAACATCCATGCAGGAGGTTCTGGGCTACATCATGCGTCCTTTCGCTTTTCTCATGGGCGTTCCCTGGGAAGAGGCGGGTAAAGTGGGATCCCTTCTCGGACAGAAGACGATTCTCAACGAATTTATCGCATACGACAGCATGATGAAGATGGTGAAGGATCCTGCGATAACTCTCAGTCCGAGATCACAGATCATCGCCACATACGCTCTCTGCGGTTTCGCCAATCTGGGTTCTATCGCAATCCAGCTCGGTGGAATCGGCGGTATGGTTCCGGAGCGCAGAAGCGAGATCGCTTCTCTGGGAATCAAGGCCATGATAGCGGGAACTATTGCATGTTTTCTTACCGCCAACATTGCAGGCATGCTTCTCTGATAAGAGCTGTCTGAAGGTTACCTTAACCTTTCTTTACAGTTTTATTTCCTTGTGTTATAAATCTTAAATCGATCATTAAAAGGACAACAATGAGTGAGAAAAATTTCCCCTTTTTCGAGGGAGAAGAAGAGGCGGATATCAGGCCCGCTCTTAAAAAGCCTGACATGTACAAGGTTGTAATGCACAACGACAACTACACAAGCATGGAGTTCGTGGTTCATGTTCTTACGATGATTTTTCATCATCCTGCAGCCGAAGCCACAAAGATCATGCTGGACATACACAACAAGGGTCGCGGAATAGCAGGCATTTTCACCTACGATATCGCCATGACAAAAATCATGCAGGTACACAATCTTGCAAGACAGCATGAATTCCCTCTTAAATGTACCTGTGAAAAGGAGTGAATATGAGGATAAACAAGGAGCTAAACAACATCATTCTCGGCGCCTTCTATGAGGCAAAGCAGCAGAACCACGAGTTTGTTACTCCGGAACATCTGCTCTTTTCCATCCTCTTTAACGAGGAAGGTATGGATATCATCCGCAACTGCGGTGGTGACGTGGAGAAGCTGAGAAACGAGTTGAAAAACTATCTCGACGATCACGTGCCAAGGGTCACCACCGGCGAGATTATCCAATCTTCAGGTTTTCAAAGTGTTCTCGAAAAAGCCGCATTTCACGCCGGGTCCGCCGGAAAGGATGAGGTAACCCTCGAAGATGTCCTTGTGGCCTACTACGAGCTCGACGAATCCTACGCCCTCTTCTACCTTCGAAATGAGGGAATCGAAAGGATGGATATGGTCAACTACGTTTCCCACGGAATCAGCAGTTTTCCGGATCAGAGAGGCGTCGAAAGGGATTTTGAGGAGGGCGAGGTAACAAGAAAGGAGGGCGACTCCCTCGAAATGTTCACAACGGACCTTACAGCCCTTGCAGAAAAGGGCTCCCTTGAGCCGCTGATCGGTCGGGACGATATCATGCAGCGGACCATCCAGGTTCTGTGCAGAAGAACCAAGAACAACCCGATCCACGTGGGTGAAGCCGGTGTGGGAAAAACGGCGATTACCGAAGGACTTGCCCAGCGAATTGTAGCGGAAGAGGTTCCGGATCTCCTGAAAGGTTGCCGGATTCTCAGGCTCGATATGGGCGGCTTGCTTGCCGGCACGAAATTCCGCGGAGATTTCGAGGAGCGCATGAAACGTGTTCTTCGGCAGGTGTCGGAGCAGAAGGAGGTTATCCTCTTTATTGATGAGATCCACACAATCGTAGGTGCGGGAGCCGTTTCCGGCGGTGCAATGGACGCGTCCAATCTACTCAAACCCCTGCTCTCCGTAGGCGGCATCCGTTGCATAGGATCGACAACCTACGACGAGTACCGGAAGTTTTTTGAGAAGGATCGGGCACTTGCCCGTAGATTCCAGAAAATCGACGTGGACGAGCCTTCTGTCGATGAGACATTCAGAATACTTCAGGGACTCAGGGAAAAATATGAACAGCATCATGAAATAAAGTACACCGACGAAGCACTTCGCTCTGCCGTGGAACTTTCGGACAGATTCATCAACGACAGGCACCTTCCCGACAAGGCGATAGACCTTATCGACGAAGCGGGAGCGTTTCTGAGGATAACTAAAAGCCGCAAGAAAACAGTCGAGGTCAACGACATCGAGCGCACCGTCGCCCGAATCGCCAACGTTCCCGAGCGCAGCGTTTCAAAGGACGAATCGGCGACTCTCAAACTTCTTGAAAAGAATCTTAAAAAGAGTATTTTCGGCCAGGATGAAGCGATTCACTCCATCGTGGATGCCATCAAACGGTCCCGAGCCGGTTTTGCCAATCCCGACAAGCCTGTCGCCAGTTTTCTTTTTGTCGGTCCCACCGGCGTGGGAAAAACCGAGCTTGCACGGCAGCTTGCAAACGAACTGGGTGTCACCCTTCACCGCTACGACATGAGCGAATATCAGGAGAAACACACGGTGGCAAGACTCATAGGAGCGCCTCCGGGATATGTAGGGTATGAGGAAGGCGGTCAGCTGACCGAAGCGGTAAGGAAAACTCCCCACGCCGTTCTTCTTCTGGATGAGATAGAAAAGGCACACCAGGATATCTACAACACGCTTCTGCAGATCATGGATTACGCGACGCTGACCGACAACACCGGAAGACGTGCCGATTTCAGGAATATTGTAATTATCATGACATCAAATGCCGGTGCCCGCGATCTTGAAAAGTCCCTTCTCGGATTTACAGAGAGGGATACGGGAACGGCGACGGTTTCAAAAGCCGTTGACAGGATTTTCTCCCCCGAATTCAGGAACAGGCTCGACAGAATCGTCCAGTTCAACAACCTCGGCAGGGAGATGGTTGTCCGCATAGTCAAGAAGGAACTGGACGAGTTTGCGGCTCAGCTCAAGGATCGGAACATCTCCCTGACGGTTCGGAAGGCAGCTCTCGATCTTCTAGCCGAAAAGGGATATTCCAAAGAGTTCGGCGCCCGCGAAGTTGCCAGAATCGTTCAGGAACAGGTCAAGAACTTCTTTGTCGACGAAGTTCTTTTCGGATCACTGAAAAAGGGCGGTAACGCCACGGTTACCACAAAAGGCCGCGAAATAGAGATAAAGGTCGGATAATGAATTCGCCGGTAAGTTTCATCAATCTGGAAAAATCGTCGTATTCCGACCTGAACAGGAGCCGGTGATGGCACTTTTTCTACTTCCCGACAATGAAATTATCTTTCCCGATCCAAGGCTTGCCGAAGAGGACGGACTTCTGGCATTCGGAGGAGATCTTCGTCCCGAAAGAATAATTGAAGCCTACTCCAGGGGAATTTTTCCATGGTACAACGATCCCGGTCCCATCATGTGGTGGGCGCCGGATCCCCGATGCGTACTTTTTCCGGGCAAAGTTCACATCTCCAAATCCATGAAAAAATGGCTGAAAAAACGGGAAATTACCGTGACACTGGATCGGGCCTTCAAAAGAGTTATGGAAAGCTGCGGAAAAGTCCCGAGAAAAGACCAGGCAGGCACATGGATAACAAGAGATATGGTTAAATCCTACACAACCATGTACCGGATGGGCTACGCCCACAGCATAGAAGTGTGGCGGAAAGAAAAACTTGTCGGCGGACTCTACGGCGTATCGATCGGAGATGTCTTTTTCGGCGAAAGCATGTTCTCCAAAGAGAAAAACAGCTCCAAAACCGCCCTGCTTTACCTTTCCGCCCTTCTCAAAAAGCACAACTTCCAGGTGATCGACTGCCAGATAGTTACGGATCACCTTCTCAGCATGGGCGCAAAAGAGATCTCCATTGAAAAATTCATAGGAATTCTCAAGGAGAGAAAAGAGAAGAACATCGTTCTTGAAGAACTTGATTATGATGAATTCCTGGAAATCGTACTGTAAAAAATCATGAAATAGTGTCACCCGTTCCGGGTTCATGGATGTGGTTTGTTTCCATACCGGTGCGTTTACACACACCGCTGTAATCCTTCCACACGGTGTTCTGGAAACCGTGTCGACACGCCGGCCCCTACGGGGCATTACGACAACCATATGATTTCAAGCACATATATTCAACTACACAATGTAGCGGTGTGCCTCCGTGTGCGCCCTGCATTCCTCCCCTCTTTTTAAAAGAGGGGCTGGGGGAGTTATTCTAATAGATCAACAAAAACAAATAAATACATGTGGTTGAGAGACCATATTATTTTAATAGCTCCCCAATGATTCCCCTCTTAAAATAAGAGGGGGAGAGAAGTCCCATATGCGTTTCCAATTCGGCTTCGAAAAAAATATCCTGGTCGATTGAGCCGCTGGAACGATCGGATTATTTGTATCTTATTGAAAATTGGCTCTCAATCGGTCTCAAAAAAATTAATCTGGCACTGCCAGTCTTTATTTCGATCTTGATATTTTAAATTTCTCGATTTCAGCCGCTGGGATGGTCGGGATATTTGTTTTGTGATGAATTCTGTTGCTGATTTTGGTTGGGAAAAGTTTTTGCCGGTTATGAATTCCTGCCATTTTCAAGAGCTTGCGGATCTGTATCTGGCAATTTACTGATCGCTTTATCGTTCTGAAACAACAGGCTTTTTCTTAACCTTCATGTTCTTCATGACCTTCATGGCAACTAAGGTTTTTCGACCTTCCCATCGGGACCGGATGCTCGTAGTGGCTTTTCACTTTCACTCCGGCGAATTCGCGGTGGATGGCGTGGAATGGACACGGTGTTGCGCAATCGCCGCACTTTATGCAGTCGATGCTGTTGACTTCTGCCGGAAGATCGAGTCCCATGGGACAGGATGCGCTGCAGATTCCGCAATCGCGGCAGTGATCGGGATCCACTTTTATCTGCAGGAGACTGATTTTGTTAAAAAAGCCGAGAAACAGTCCGAGAGGACAGAGAAAACGGCAGAACGGTCGCTGTTCCCTCATTCCGTAAAAGATTATGAGGATAAGGAAGATTACCTTCCAGACAAACGTCATTCCGGCGCTGTGGCGAAGTCCTTCATTTGCGATCAGCAGCGGAATTCCCGCTTCCAGCGTTCCCGCGGGACAGACATAGGCGCAGAATGCGGGAAAGTGGTAGATGAGCGGGATTATGATTACGAATCCGAAAAGCATCACCCACTTTGCATAGCGGAAAATTTTCGGTACGGGACTTTTCACCTTTCTCTTGATCGGAGATATTCGGTAAATAAAATCCTGAAAAAGGCCGAAGGGACAGACGTAGGCGCATGTGGCGCTTCCGAAGAGCGTACCGATTGTCATGAGAAATCCGGTTACGAAAAAAGGAAACCGTCGCGCATACTCGATTACGTACTGTGCCGTTCCGACGGGACATGAAAACGGTGCCGCCGGACAGGAGTAGCAGTTCAGCGTGGGAACGCAGTACTCCCTGACCGAACTGGGATAGATCCTGCCTGTGAAAAAGTTCTGTAGAAAGGGGTTCTGTACGAAGAAAAAAAGCACCTGGATTATAAGTCTTCTCATTTATACAACCCCATACAGCTGGTGCAGAGGTTGTTGCCGTTTGTCTCTATGAGCTTGGCCTCAGTCGTGCCCCACTCGTCGAAAGGTTGCCAGGCAAGCGACATAAAAAAGCAGCCTGTCACAAAAAGTAAAACTAAGAGACTAATCCTCACATACCGTTTCCAATTCATGATCATCTCCGAACTTTTTCCTTGATAGCAACGCGGCGCCCCATGCTCCCATGAGCTGGGATGCCTCATGGGTCATTATATTGCTATCCGCAAGCTTTTCAAGAAAATATCGAACGGGACCAATTTTTGAAACACCGCCGGTCATGACGACGGGCGGATCGGCGTGAAGACGGCGAATCATTGCGCCGATATTGGATGCGGCCATGCGCGCTATGGATGCGACGATCGCCCTGGGATCGGTATCGGTCGCCATCAGCCCCACAACCTCGCTCTCGGCGAAAACGGTGCATGTGGCGTTAATGGGAACGGGATCAATTCCCTCCATATCCAGATCGCAGAACTCCTCCATGGTGTAGCCGAGCCTTCCCACCATGACTTCGAGAAAGCGGCCGGTTCCGGCGGCACATCTGTCGTTCATGGCGAAATCCCGTATGGTGTCGTTCTCAACTGTTATTACCTTGCTGTCCTGTCCTCCGATGTCCACAATCGTTCCCACTTTCGGAAAAAAACGGCGGACTCCGAGAAAGTGACATGTGATTTCCGTTGCGGTGTAATCCACTTTCGGCTCAAGGGCGACCCTTCCGTAGCCGGTGGCGAGTGTACAGAGTTCCTTTCCGGAAAGTTCCTCCGGAATCGATTCGATCAGTTTTTCATAGGTCAGTACGGCATTCCTGACAGTTTCAGTGATATAAGAGTGCAGAAGTTCACCATCTTCTCCAAGTACGACAATCTTTCCCGTTCGGGATCCGACATCAATTCCGGCAAAATACATTTAACTTTCCTTCTCCTTTTTCAAACTCCTCTTGGCCTCCTGCCACAGCTCTTCGAGACTGTCGATGTCCATGGTTCCGTCCACAACGGCAGGATTGAGATCCTCCATCTTGTTGAATCTCTCACGAAAACGGGCGGAACAGGCCCTGAGGGCTTCGTCAGAATTTATTCCGAGCTTTCTGGAGAGGTTGACGACGGCGAAGAGAAGATCGCCCATTTCGTGAAAAATCTCGTCCCTGTCGCCTGTTGCAATCGATTCCTTCAGCTCGTCCAGCTCTTCATCTATCTTTGGAAGAACATCCTCCCACTTTTCCCAGTCGAAACCTACCGAGGCCGCCCTGTCGGTATACCTCTGGGCGAGAATCGCGGAGGGCATGGCGCTCGGAACGCCGTCGAGAAGATACTTTTTCTCCTCCCGCTCCTTCTTTATCCTGTTCCAGTTGGTGATAACCTCGTCCGCATCCTTAACCACGGTCTCACCGAAAACGTGGGGATGACGCCTGACCAGTTTTTCAGTTATGGAACTGGCTACGTCGTCGAAGGAGAATTTGCCCTCCTCCGAAGCGATCTGTGCGGCAAAAACAACCTGGAGAAGAAGATCACCCAGTTCATCCACGAGTTCCCTTCCGCCCTGATCGATGGCATCCACAACTTCAAAAGCCTCCTCGATTATGTAGGGCTTGAGAGTCGCAATGGTCTGTTTCCGGTCCCAGGGGCATCCCTTTTCGGACCGGAGAACAGCCATCACCTCAAGAAGTCGGTCGATGGGTTTCGTCATTAATTTTCTCCCATGGAAGGTGCGTTGACCTTGTCGTAGTTGTCGGGAGAGTAGATGTAGTCTTTATTGAAACAGGCGTAGCAGAAGTTTTCCGCGTTTTTGAGAACCTTGGGAAAATCGGCAACTTCAAAATACCTGAGTGAATCCGCAGTAAGGTGCTCGCAGATTTCATCATGATTCATCCTGTTTGCTATGAGTTCGCCCTCTGTGGGTGTATCGATTCCGTAGTAGCAGGGTCCCACAACCTTCGGGGAACCGATGCGCACGTGTACCTCTTTCGCTCCGGCTGCCTTGACCATTCTCACAATCTTCCTGAGCGTTGTTCCGCGTACGATGGAGTCATCCACGAGCACAACCCTCTTTCCTTCGAAGAATCCGGGCAGCGGATTGAACTTCTGCTTCACACCCTCATCCCTTGAGTTCTGATCGGGTTTCGTAAATGTTCTTCCGACGTAGTGGTTACGGAGAAGAGCCATGTCGAAGGCGCAACCCTTCCGGTTTGCATATCCGAGTGCTACGAAGTTGGATGAATCGGGTACGGAGATGGCGACAAGATCATCTCCGTGCGGAAGATCGCAATCGTGATCCGCAAGAACTGCACCTATCTTTTTTCTCACATCGTAAACGTACTCGCCGAAACCTTCGCTGTCCGGACGTGAAAAGTAGATGAGCTCAAAAACACAGTGCTGCTTTTTCTTGCCGTTGACGGCAACCGTGCGCATCGGTTTTCCCTTCTCCAGGGCGATGATTTCACCCGGCTCCAGCTCCCTTATCTTTGTAGCTCCGACAATTCCGAATGCGCAGCTCTCGCTAGCCAGTACGATTCCGTCGGATGGGATTTCACCCTTTCCGTTCCAGGTCATGTGACCCGTTGAGTAGGGTCTGAATCCGTGCGGATCTCTGAAACCGAACATGCGGTCGCCGTAAACGAGAATCGAGGAGAATGCACCCTTGAGCTTCTCCTGAGTCATCGCGATCGCTTTTTCGATCTCCTCACCCTCCACGATATGGAAGTATGCGATGAGTCGGCCGATCAGCTCACCGTCGTTATCGCTTTTGAATATGAAACCCTTTTCATCCTCAAGCCACTTTCTGAGCTCACCGTAGTTGATGATGTCACCGTTCGAGCAGATAGACATCTTTGCACCCTCGGCGAGTTCTATGGAGTGAGGCTGGCTGTTCAGAGCATCACTTCTTCCAGCGGTCGGATAGCGAACATGACCGATGGAGATATTTCCTTCGTAACTTGAAAGCAGTGTCGGGGTCAGTACGTTCTTTACGAGCCCCATTCCCTTATAGGTAAGCACATTTCCGTTTTCGATCCTTGTCGAGATTCCGCAGCTCTCCTGTCCGCGATGCTGGATGGCAAAAAGTACTTTGGCTACGTCCTGTTCAGCGTTCTCAACATTAAAGATACCGGCGATACCGCACAAACTGTCCTCCTTCGTCAGAAATTACGTTCTGCAGCGTCAAACTTAAAAACGTTTAAAAGACCTGAAAGAAGAAGGGATAAGAAAAAATCACACCTCTCCCCGGTTTTTGTACAATTTTGTAAACAGTTTTCGTTCTGACGCTATGTTAAACAAGATCCAGCCTTAATCTAGCAAATAAAAGCCAAAAATCAAGCTGAGGGCTCTTCATTTTTTGAAAAAAGTTTAACTGAGCATTGATTTAACTATTCCGCTGGCGCTTTTTCCATCGTACTGACCTTCGTACTGGGCCTTGAGTTTTCCCATTACGGCACCCATCATTTTCGGGCTCTTTTCGCCGAGTTCGTCGATGATTTTTGAAACTGCATCACGAAGCTCATCATCACTCATCTGCTTGGGAAGGTAGACGGAAAGGATATCCCTTTCGAGAATCTCTGTTTCGCAATCTTTACCGGCCTCCTGGAGTATGGAGATGTTCTCGTTGGTCGATTTGATGAACTTACCGATAAGTTTAATTATTTCAGGCTCAGTTGTCTCACGGTTTCCATCGTTTTTACCAATCATGACAGCCTCTGCCACAAGTGTCGAAAGAAGATTTGCCTTTACAGTGTCCTTCTCCTTTTTAGCCATCATCATATCTTTTCTGAGAGTAGTTAAGAGCATAATATCACCTCCAAAATATTAAACAACGCCGATCTTTTCCGCTCCGAAGATAAACCGGATACCCGATCTCTCCAGATCAACAAACTGTTCGACCGAATCATAGTATAAAAACAGGGTTGAAAATCAACCTTTCTTAAAAATACGAGCCACTTCCGACACAATAGGAACATCCGCCGGGGCGATATCGAACTTTTCGAAATCGTCGACACCGATCCACTCCACGGCATCGTGATCCTGGGGACGCAGATCCCCCGAAACAATCTCCGCAACAAAGGGAATCAGCTCCACAACCTTTGTTCCGTAATCGAAAACACTGGTCGAAAGCCGCTGACCCACTTTGATCCTGACGAGAAACTCCTCGTGGATTTCCCTTTCAAGAGCCTCTTCGGGAGTTTCATCCTCTTCTACCTTACCGCCGGGAAACTCCCACTTTCCCTTCAGGTGGCCTTCGGAACGGCGTGCAATGAGGAAACGGGTCCCCTTCCGGATAATCGCACAGCAGACAACGATTGCAGATTCAGACATAGATCTTTCTCCAGTTGAAAAGTGGAAGAATCTGGGTCTTCTCCAGAACTTTATTGATAAAACAATCGGCTTAAGTTTAAAAAAGTAATCAAGAAGCTAGTTTGTCAATTCTTCAAAATCCCGGAGGGATTAAAGTATTGTAGAACAATCTAACCAAATCTAAAAAGTCATTCAGATGTCAAGATTCATTCTTAATTACAAGTACATAAACAACAATGCACCCAACTTGCGACCCACAAAGTCTGGAGGAAAGCCTGTCCACTCTTTCACAAACAAAAAAAGAGACGGGACAAGCCCGTCTCCCAAACATGAACTGAAATTTTACTCTTTAAACTTCTACGATCCAGCCTTCCGGAGCTTCAACCTCTCCGCACTGAATTCCTGTAAGGATTCTGTAGAGTTCTTTTGTAACAGGTCCTACTTCCTTTCCTTCTCCATAGAAGGTGTGAAGCTTGCCTTTGTACTCGATTCCGCCGATCGGTGAGATAACAGCTGCAGTACCGCATGCTCCGGCTTCAACGAACTCGTCAAGGTTATCGATGAGAACGTCACGCTCTTCAACTTCCAATCCAAGGTACTCTTTTGCGATGTGCATGAGTGAGTACTTTGTGATACTCGGAAGGATGGAAGGTGACTTCGGTGTGATGAACTTGTTGTCCTTTGTGATACCGAAGAAGTTTGCTGCACCGACCTCCTCTATCTTTGTGCGTGTGGCAGGATCGAGATAGATTGCATCTGCGAATCCCGACTTGACTGCATCTTCGTGAGCCAGGAGGCTTGCTGCGTAGTTTCCGCCGACCTTTACGGAACCTGTTCCGCGTGGAGCTGCACGGTCGTACTCTGCGATACAGAAGTTAACCGGGCTCATTCCGCCCTTGAAGTAAGGACCTACAGGAACACCGTATACTGAGAAGATGTACTCGGGAGCAGGCTTAACACCGAGGTTCTCACCGCAACCGAAAAGGTATGGTCTGAGATAGAATGCCGCACCGCTTCCGTAAGGAGGAATCCATGCCATATTCTCCTTGCAAACCTTCTTGCAAGCTTCTATGAACATCTCGGTTGTAGGCTTAGCCATGAGAAGTGAGTCACAGCTGCGCTGCATTCTGGCTGCGTTCTGATCGGGTCTGAAAAGGAGAACTCTTCCGTCCTTTGCAGTGAAAGCCTTGAGACCTTCGAAACATGTCTGACCGTAGTGAAGAGCTGTAGAACCCTCGTGAATTGTTACGTGGTTGTCCTCAACCATCTTTCCCTCGTCCCAGTTACCACCTTTCCAGCGGGCAAGGAACCTTTTATCAGTCTTTATGTAGGCGAATCCAAGTTTTCCCCAATCGAGATCAACTTTTTTCACGTTTTCCATGATATCCTCCGAATTTAATTAAATATATGAATAGAAACGAACTATAGATTGCAAGAGGAGAATATAATATTCATTTTCCTTTGTCAAATATTCTTGGCGTCAATTAAAGAAATTGAATAAGTGATCAAAAATTAGTAAAATCCTCATGAACAACTCTTGGAGGAGAAATTGAATAAAGAATTTTACGTTTCAAAAAGAGAACAGTTTTCAACTGAACTGTGCAACAACTCAATAGCCCTGATCTATTCGGGAAAAGCACCGCACAGATCTGCCGACGAGAACTACGAATTCTGCATAAACAGGAACTTTTACTACCTCACGGGAATTGAAGAGGAGGATTCCGTACTACTCATATCGAAAAGCGGAAAAAACATCGACTCAACCCTTTTTATACCTAAGGAGGATCCCGTATGGAAAAAGTGGATAGGATCACCCGTAAGCCCCGAAGAGGCAACAAAACTCAGCGGAATCGCAAACATAGTGGACAGAGATGACTTCGAAAGTCACCTCAACAGGCTCCTCAACGGAGATAACGTTGAAAACATCTACCTCGACATCGAAAGCAACAGCTGGGACGAACCCGCAAGATTTCAGCATAAGCTGGCCGAAGAGATTAAAACCCGCTTTCCTCACATAGCGATAAGGAACGCGCACCACAACCTCGCCTTAGCCCGCTCGATAAAGAGCGCAGAAGAGATAGCGAAGATGAAGGAGGCTGTCGAAGTTACCAAAAACGGAATCGAAGCCATGCTCAAGAACGCCCGACCCGGGATGGGAGAATACGAACTTGAAGCGCACTTCGACTTCGTTCTGACATCAAGCGGAAAGTATCCCCACGCATTCCCCTCCATCGTAGCCACCGGAAAGAACGCCACAATTCTCCACTACGGAAAAAACAGCGACAAGACAAACGACGGCGACCTCGTACTTCTCGATCTCGGAGCCGCAAAGGACAACTACTGCGCAGACATATCGAGAACATTTCCCGTAAACGGAAAATTCACCGAAAGGCAGAGACAGATCTACAACATCGTACTCAACGCCGAAAAGAAGGTAATCGAAGCCGTAAAACCCGGCCTCCCCTTCCCCAAACTCCAGGAAATCGCCAGGAACGAACTGTTCGAAGGACTCAAATCCATCGGCCTGGTAAAAGAGATAAGCGAACTCTCCAACTACTACTACCACGGAGTAAGCCACCACCTCGGACTTGACGCCCACGACCTCGGAGACAGACGCGGCGAACTCAAGCCAGGCATGGTAATTACCGTAGAACCCGGCCTCTACATCGAAGAAGAAGGAATCGGTATCAGGATCGAAGACGACATCCTCGTAACCAAAAAGGGATACGAAAACCTATCATCCGACATCCCTAAGACAGTCGAAGAAATCGAAGACCTTATGAAATAGGGGAAGATGAACGGCATGCTTCGCAAGCCTCGTGAACGCTTCGCTTGTGAACGGCACGCTTCGCGGCCTTGTGAACGCCTGCTCTTCGGCAGGCTTTGGAGGGGAAGAACCCAACGCCGACACAACTGACCGAATTTATTAAATCAACCCCAGGGGCGTTTCGTCGGAATGCCCGTTATTTCTAAGTCGTTTTCATTTCGCGGGCGACCGCCCCCACTTTCCCGAGAGCTATAGCAGCGACAATGTTGTGAACTCCGTGCCAGAACTTTATGATAATTTTCGTATAACCAAAACTATTTCTCAGTTACATGGATATTGATCAGCATTGGTAAAAGCCTGTCTCGAAGTCCCGTGAGTTTTTCACCTTCCTCTTCACATGAGGCAGTTTTTTAATCTATTGTCCCGGTCTCAGCTCTTTATTTGAGATTGGGGGAAATATCCGGTTCGATCCTTTGACATCCGATTATGAAATTATAATAAAATCTTTTACAACGCACACACGCATGTTTATAAATTTTAAAAATCGAAAAAAGGTAATCGATTATTGAACTGCACTTTGCTCTTTCCTTTCCGGCTTTCTTTTTTGAAATTTTTTCAGAGTGCAATTATTATCATGATATCATCATGATGATAGCGCTTTGAGGACGTTTATCAATAAATACTTAATCGTCATTAGAAGGTTTTTCAAAAAAAAAGTAAAAATCAGGGAAATAACCACAAAAATTTATTACTATTCTGATCCAACTGAGCTGTAAAAACCTAAGTATTCATGTCTGTAATGACAAGCTTAAGTTATTCTCAGGCAAAGGAAGGTTGAGGAAATTGAAGGAATAACGGGGAAATGGTAGCGATATAGACATTTAAATTATTACGGGAACAGGGGTTTTGGGTTTCATAATATCAGGATCACAACTCCACACTTTTATCCTGAAATTCCAACTTTTCAATGTTCCTCAGCCGGTTTTTCCCGTCCCTACTCTCTTTTTTATCTGTTATGACTGTTTCGTCGCCCGCTTTCTTTATTTCGTATTCGGATGAGTTTCCGGAAAAAACCACTGTATTTATTCCTTCGTTTCCCGTTATGAAGTTATCCAGTTCGTTAACCCTGATTCCGGAATCGTTTTTTCCAGTCAGAGTCACGTCCCTCAAATACCGGGAGTGGTTTGTGTATTTAAGTTTTTCATCGAATTTAAGAGAGAAAATTCCTCTGAAGCTCTCTTCAATTCGTGCGTTGTATGTGAGATGGGGATGAAAGTATTTTCTGTTCATCAACTCATTTCCCATTGGATCTTCTGTCTCTATTTCCCCCCTCGTTTTGGCAACGTACTCACCCCACATCCCGTGAGTCGGGTTCTCTTCCCATGCACCCCAGAGACCGTAGTAGCTGTCTATTACCGCCGCTAGATACTCCTGTGAGAGGCTGTTCTCCTGCCTCAACTCCTCAATCCAGTCGGGTGAGGATGTCCCCCAGATTTTCTTCTCAAGAGAGTTGACCTGTGCCGCGCGAATCTGTTTTTGAAACTCCGGAAGCGCTCCGGGGCTGCTGTTGGGTCCGTCGACACCGATTCCGTAATCGTGAACCATGTGAAGGATTTCCTCGAAAGTCGCATCCCTGTATTCGTAGTTTTGATTAATATACCAATCTCCACCTTCAACCTGAATCTCCTTTTCGAAAAGAGACTGGCAGGGAAGTTCCAAACCCTCACTTTCTCCGTCCCGTCCGTTAAGAAGACAGAGAATGGCGCGGTTTTCAGCCATTTTATTTGCCACACCTGTCTTATCCGCTCCGTAATCGGATCCCTCATAATCAGTGAGGTAGTGACTGAGAACATTCCAGGCTCTGATTATCTGGCCTTTACGAATATTATTCTGGGCAACAATGTGGATTTTTCCGCCGTTCTGGGCAATGTACTCGACGTGGCGATCAAAATTGTTCGTGAATTGAGTTCCGAGATATTCAGGGACTTTCGTAATTTCCGGATATTTTGTCGAGTTTTCTACGCTTCCGTTTTCATCCTTGTCCTCGTTTTCGGTAGCGTCCGAATCCGTCGTTTGAGATTCCTTTTCTGTCGTTTTGTTGTCTCCGTCACTTTCTTTTACCTCGTTTTCATTTCCACAACAGATTAAAAGAAAAAGAAGAGTAAACATTGAAAAAATTTTCAGTTTCATAATAGTTCCTCCGTACATTTTTAACTTCAGGGAGGTAGATTTTAACTGTATCGATAGTTTAAATCGTCTTTGCGACGTAGTTAAGACCTTTTTTTGACAAAAAGACGGGTCCGATTAGACTGGATTTGATGAAAACGCTTGTAACTTACACATATTTCATAGGTGCTATTCAGGGTTGTCTTGTTTTTCTCGCACTATGGTTAAAAAAGAAGAACTTCCTTGCGAATAGAATTCTCGCAGTTCTGACCCTCAATACTTCAATAGATCTTTTTATTTCCTTTATAATGATTAATGATACGGGAAACAGGTTTACGGTTCTATACACTGTCTCATTTCCGCTCATGTTTCTTTTCGGTCCCCTGCTCTATTTTTATCTTTCCGCCCTCACTTTGAGAATCGAAAAAATCGATAAGAAAGACCTTATTCATACAGTGCCCTTTACTCTTTCCTTTCTCCCTGTCTTTTCAAAACTTTTTACAGGAAACGAATTTCATCCTGATATTCCTATGATATTCCACCTGTTCCCTGACGTTTCCCAAGATCTGCACGGACTCATTTATGGAATTTTCACATTGACCCACCTGAAAAGGTATGAGGATAACATACGAAAATACTTTTCAAACATTGAAAAAATCGATCTCAAATGGCTCTACTCGCTACTTTTTCTAAATATTGTTTTCTGGTTCGCCACACTTTTTTCCGATTGTGCGATTTTTTTCGGATTCTTTTTTCTGCCCCTTCCCCAGTTCGACACATTCTATTTTGCCAAGGCCATCCTTATCTTCATAATCGCCTACGCAACTCTGAACCAGCCTGGAATTTTTAAAAGTGTCTCGAATATGAGGAAAGAGCATGCAAAAAAGTATGAAAAGAGATCCTTGAATCGGAATCAGAGCAGTTTTTTGAAAAAGGAACTGTTTGATCTTATGGAAAAGCAGAAACCCTACCTGGATCCGAAGCTGACATTGAGCTCCCTTGCAAGCTCCATCAACGTGGAACCGCCTATTTTAACACAACTTTTAAATACTGAAGTCGGTATGAATTTTTATAAATTTGTCAATAAGTTTAGAGTAAGGGAGGTAAAAAAACTGATAGCAGAAGACAAAAACCTTGAGAAAAACATTATGGAAATCGCCTTCAGTGCGGGATTCAACTCAAAAGCCACATTCAACGGAGTTTTCAAAAGAGAGACTGGCACAACTCCGTCACAATTTCGGAAAGAACTTTTCGATAGGTGAAAGAGAATCTTCAATGTGAGTCATCAATAGATTCTACAGATCTCCCTTGCGGAACTCTGATTCAAAGAAAGAAACCAGAGAATTTCAAGATACTACCCCATATTGCCAGCTATCAGGCTTTCACGCTGCACTCAAGGGCATCTATTCGTAACAATAAGCTTTTTTCACTTTCCCCAAATAAAAGGAACCGTCAACTTCTCCGTCGCTACCATCTACTATCGACATCTTTCAAAATCTTCTTTCCATCATAATAAATTTAAGCAAACGATTTACTTGAACACACTCAGTGGAATAAAATGGTATTTCAACCAAACAACGGAGGCAATGATGCGAAAATCAGCAGTACTTTTTCTTTTCACCATCATTTTTGTTCCCCTTTTTCTTGTTGCGGATATGGGAAAGGTAAAAATATTTACCGAAAGTTACCCCCCCTACAACTTCAAGGAGGGTGCAACTCTCAAGGGAATTTCCGTCGACATTCTGGACCTTGTTTTAAAGCAGATGAAGTCGAAGATGACAAAAGGTCAGATTTCTCTTGTTCCGTGGGCGAGAGGGTACCGTACCGTTCTCGAAAACCCTTCTCACATGCTCTTTTCCACGACGAGAACAGCTGAACGAGAGAAACTTTTCAAATGGGTCGGTCCAATTATCCCGACGACTGTCTCCGTTTTTGCCCGTAAAAGTTCGGGCATCAAGATATCCGGCCCGGCCGATCTCAAAAAATATCGTATCGGTGCTGTAAAGGATGATGTTGGAGAACAGCTGTTAAAAGTTGCGGGAGTCCCCTCCTCCAAAATTCAGACGGTTCCAACTCTTAAGAGCAATGTAAAGAAGCTTGCGGGAAAGAGAATAGATCTCCTCGCCTATGAGGAGAACGTTGCCCGTTGGGTGATGAACAAGGAGAAATTCAGCGACTACAGCGTGGTTCACGTTCTTAAGCGGGCGGAGCTCTATTTTGCCTTCAACCCAAAAACACCGGATAAGGTGGTAAAAGATTTTCAGAAAGCCCTCGACCAGGTAAAGTCTTCGCCTGAGTACCAAAAGATCATCAAGAAATATCTCAAATAGTCCGATCCGGATCGAATTCCATTTGCATCTATCTTCTCTGCTCGACTCAGGGTATCAAAAGTATTTAAAGTTAAGCCCGGCCTCAAAGCGGACTGGACAAATAGTTAAAAAAGCTTAACATGGGGCCGAAATAACGTTCTGGAGAATTTATGGAAGACAACAGAAAAAAGGCTGTAGCCTTTATGCTCCTTTCCGGCCTGAGTTTCGCCCTTATGGGAGCTTTTGTAAAACTTTCCGGCGAGATACCGGTATTTGAAAAGGTGTTTTTCAGAAACCTCATAAGCATGCTGGTGGCATTTGCCCTCATCAGGGGGAAAAGTGGCGGCGGACCGGTTTTCGGAAAAAGGGAAAACCTTCCTCATCTTCTTTCGCGCTCGCTTCTGGGACTGTGCGGAGTTGTCTGTTACTTTATTGCAATAAACAACATGAATCTTGCTGATTCGGCCATGCTCAACAAGCTTTCGCCCTTTTTCGTAACCCTTTTTGCCGCTCTTTTTCTTAAGGAGCGTCTCGGTAAGGCACAGATTCCGGCTTTAATTATTGTTTTTCTCTCATCCCTTCTGATAATTAAACCGAGGTTTGATCTTTCGATTCTTCCCGCCCTTGCCGGTTTCTGCTCGGCAATATGCGCCGGAGGAGCCTATACGCTCATAAGATTCCTGAAAAATAGAGAACGACCCGAAACGATCGTCTTTTTCTTTTCCTTCGCCTCAGTAATCGGTACATTTCCCCTCATGCTGATGGATTTTGTGATGCCGACGGGGATTCAGTTTCTTTTTCTTCTCCTGATCGGAGTGGCGGCCAGTTTCGGACAGTTCGGACTAACACTGGCCTACCGTTACGCTCCCGCTTCCGAGATCAGCATCTACAACTATACCTCAATTCTCTTTGCCGCTCTTGTCGGTTTTCTTATCTGGGGAGAGGTTCCAGACATATACAGCATCGCAGGAGGCATTGGGATCATTTTGGTCGCTACAGCTCTCTTCTTCTCAAAAAGAGTCCGGGAGTCGAAAGCCAAAACGTAATCATTACACCTCTTTTTGTTTTCTTTATTGATTCCGAACAGGTGTTTATCAATCATTATCAATACATCAGCCAAATCTTTTTAAACTTGACAACTTTTCGTTGATTCCACATACCCCAAGGCTTAAAAGCCTGCAATTCCAATGTGAAAACATTTCAGCCGCCAAAATTTCACAACTTTGACGATAAAATTCAGGCTCATTTTGTTGACACGGACAAAGCCTCTTATTAAGATTGATTTGTATACAAAACAACTTTACTTAATCTTTTTACGGGGGGCGACATGAGAATCTATCTGGGCATCGATGACACCGATTCAATCGAAGGGGGACATAGCACAAGCAGGGTGGCAAGAGATTTCGAATCGAAACTTCCGCCCGAATGTACACTTATCGGGATTGTGCGGCAGCAGCTGTTGAAAGATGACGATATCAACTACACTTCACACAACAGCGCACTGTGTTTCATTGTTGAGGCAGCCGGATCCCACATTGTAGACAGTCTCATCGAACGCGCTACATCTCACCTCAAGGATCTCGCATCAACAGGAAGCGATCCAGGACTATGCGTTGCTGCCGAAGACAACCCTTCCATAAACAGCATCGTTAACTTTGCAAAACGTTGCGTAGACACAAAAGTCACTGTCGACGAAGCGATAAAGGCTTGCCAATTCGCCCACATCGCAAGTGTCAGTGGAGAAAACCACGGAGTTATCGGAGCGGCTGCAGCGGTAGGGCTGACCTATCTCGGGCAGTGCGGCAGGTTTGTCGAGATCGGTGGGAAAAAACGACTGAGGGATTTTCCGCGCCGCGTAAGCGTCAAGAAACTCAACGAAAACGGTATTTCAGTCCTATCTGTGGACAGGAATGCAAAAATGCCTCTCAGAGAGGACATCGTCGACAACAAGGGTTGGCTTCGCCCGAGGCTCTGGGGAGCAAAGGCGATACTTCCTGTCGTGCAGGTTGCCGATAACCGATGGGAAACTCTTGATTCAAAGAAAAGGCGGTGAGGAATCTTTTTTAGAGTTTTTTTCCGGGTACATTCCTTACATGATCTTTTTTATCCCAAAATGACAAATAGAAAAGCTCATAAAGGAGATGAAGAAAGACTTTTCAGCTTTGTCCGACAAGTCCCTTCAACGGAAGGAAGCTGCCGATCATATTGAGCGGAATGATCATTCCACTTCTTCATGTCCATGGTCAAATATCTTTCCTGAGACACTCTTCAACTTCTCATGCCCATGCATAAAATTTTCTGATCACATGAGTCGAAGTCATATCCTTTTGAATTATTTTGCTTAAAAAAAAGAAGGGCGGGTTTCAGAGAACCCGCCCTTAAAGAATATCGAGAGTAGACCCTGTCAGCCGTTTTTCTTGTAGTCTTCTATGAGTTTCATCGCAACCTTAGGCTTGCTTATGTTTCCGGGGCCGTTTACACAACCTCCTTCGCATGCCATCACCTCGATGAAGCTGGCCTTGGATCCGTTTTTGGCCATTGCCCTGAGAAGGTTAAGACTCTTCTTCTCCACACCGTCGATAAGGAGCGTAGAAACATCCTCGCCGAGGAACTCTTTTACAGCTTCGGTAACACCTCCGCTGACGGGAAAGGATCTTGCGGCACATGTTACGGACCTGTCGGAAGTTACAGGTTCCTCTTTGGAAACGTTAATTCCGGCACCCACAAAGAGTGCTGCAAGCTCCTCCGAAGTAAGGACGTGATCTATGAACTCATCCTCGGAAGCTTCGTAGCGTTTTGCTGTACAGGGACCGATAAAAACAGTAACTTCACTCTCCTTTCTCGCAATTTCACCGATATAGTGCATCGGAGAACCGGTTTCGGAAACATGCGCAAGCAGATCGGGAACATGTTTTTTGACTGCAGAGACATATGCCGGGCAGCATGACGATGTCATGAACTCACCCTTTTCAATCATCTCTTTCAGCTCATTTCCTTCGTGCTCGATTGTAATATCGGCTCCCTCGGAAACCTCGTAAACACTGTCGAATCCGAGCTTCAACAGGGCGCTTCTTATGTTTGCAAACGGAGCCTGGAACTGACCGGCTACGGCAGGTGCAACAAGGGCAGAGACCTTTTTGGCGCCTCTGATTTTCTTTGCAACATCGACAACCTGGGAGCGCTCCATGATTGCACCGAAGGGACATGCAGTCATGCATTTTCCGCAATGAATACATTTAGTCTCGTCGATAGTTTCAATTCCCCTCTCATCCTTTTTGATGGCACCCACAGGACACGCCTCCTCACAGGGAACAGGCATGTAGGTAATTGCGTGGAACGGGCAGGCCTTCTGACAGATTCCGCAGTTCACACAGAGCGCGGGATCGATAACGGCCTTTCCATCCTTCATTGATATCGCCTTTCTCGGACAGTTCATGATGCATGCTCTTGCAACACAACCCTGGCAGAGATTTGTCACGGTGTAGTTTTTCTTGAGACATGAACTGCAGGCAAGATCAACTACGGTAAGGTGGGATTCTGAAAGTTTTTCACGTTCCAGAGCCATCTGTGCGTATGTCGAAAGTGCGGTAAACTCCTCCGTCTCCTCCTCCACACCGATTCCGAGAATCGCCATCGTCTTGTACTTTGAAACCGCGCGATCCTTATATATGCAACAGCGACGGGGCTCGTCGGTTTTAGGTGCGATTTCGTAGGGTATTTTGTTAATTTTTTCTTCTAGTTCGCCTTTAAGGGTAAGTTCAGCAACCCTTGTAAGCAGCTTCCTTTTGATTAGTGCAGCGTTGTTCAGGTAGACCATTCTTCACACCTCTTCCTTTACAATGTCAACAAGTTTCTGGATAGTTGCCTCCGCAATGATCCGACCGTTAACTTCAACGAATGGCGGACGGCCCATTTTCGGATAGGAGCATGCGCCAAGGCAGGTAGCTCCCTCAATCTCAACCTTTTCCATGACATCGGCAGGCAGGTATTCATCAAGAAGTGTAAATTCGGAACCCCCCATAAGGTAGCAGGTGGTACCGAGACAGACCCGAACCTTTATTTTTTTCATCGTGGATCCTCCCGTTTTTCAAACTTTCAATCTGGTCCCCAGAAAACAGAACCGGAAATCGCACAGAAGCTTACTCGTTCGAAGCTTTTCTTCAACCTTTTTTTGAAAAAAAATCGCCTTTGGAAAAAAAGAGAAAAATTTTTTAAAAAACTCTTGCAAAAGATTTCGGAAAGCGTTATAAGGGTCCCAGCAGTGATTTCAATCACAGCTCAGGCTGGGGTTGACAATCCATTTGTTCATTCATTCACAGAAAAAATATGAAATTACTTTTTTATCATCTAATAACCCTGCAATAACACTTAGTTGCAGAAACGGAGGAAAGGATGGAAGTGAAAAAAGTCACTACTGTTGAAGAACTTGAGCAGCTTATCCAAGTTGTAAAAAAAGCACAGAATGAATACGCAACCTACGATCAGGAACAGGTTGATCGCATTTTCAGAAAGGCAGCTCTTGCCGCAAACGACAACCGTGTCACACTTGCAAAACTTGCACACGAAGAGACAGGAATGGGCGTTGTGGAAGATAAGGTTATAAAGAACCACTTCTCTTCCGAATATATCTATAACGAATACAAATTCGAGAAGACATGCGGAGTGATCCACGAGGACTCCACATACGGAATCAGGAAGGTTGCAGAGCCCATCGGCATCATCGCCGGTGTAGTTCCTACGACAAACCCGACATCCACAACAATATTCAAGGCTCTCATCGCTCTTAAGACAAGAAATGCAATCATCTTCTCACCGCACCCAAGGGCGAAGAGGAGCACAATCGAGGCTGCAAAGATCGTTCTTCAGGCTGCAGTAGAGGCAGGAGCTCCGGATCACATCATCGGATGGATCGACGAGCCTTCAGTTGAGCTTTCACAGTGCCTCATGCAGCACTCCGAGACAGGAATCATCCTCGCGACAGGCGGACCGGGAATGGTTAAGGCTGCCTACTCCTCCGGAAAACCGGCTATCGGAGTTGGTGCAGGAAACACTCCTGCCGTTATCGACGAGACAGCAGATACAACAATGGCTGTATGCAGCGTTCTCATGTCCAAGACATTCGACAACGGTGTTATCTGCGCTTCAGAGCAGTCGGTTGTTGTAGTTGACGCAGTATACGAGAAGGTTAAAAAGGAATTCTCCAAGAGAGGCGCATACTTCCTTACAAAGAAAGAAAAGGAAAAAGTCGGAAACACAATCCTTCCAGGCGGAAGACTCAACGCAGATATCGTCGGACAGCCTGCAGCTAAGATTGCCGAACTTGCCGGCGTAAATGTTCCTGAAGATACAAAGGTACTTATTGCAGAGGTTGAAAAGATCGATCACTCCGAGCCTTTCGCTCACGAGAAACTCAGCCCAACACTCGCAATGTACAAGGCAGATAACTTCGAGAACGCTGTCGACAAGGCTGCTGCACTTGTTGAACTGGGCGGAATCGGTCACACATCAGTTCTCTACACAGACGATGCCAACAAAGATCGTATGGCACTCTTCGGCAACCGCATGAAAACAGGAAGAGTTCTTCTCAACATGCCTTCCAGCCAGGGAGCTATCGGAGATATCTACAACTTCAAGCTCGAAGCCAGCCTCACACTCGGCTGTGGTAGCTGGGGAGGAAACTCCGTAAGTGAAAATGTCGGTGTAAAACACCTGCTCAACATCAAAACGGTTGCAGAAAGGAGGGAAAACATGCTCTGGTTCCGAGTTCCACCAAAAGTTTATTTCAAAAGCGGTGCACTTCCGGTCGCCCTTACAGACCTTAAGGACAAAAAGAGAGCATTCATCGTAACCGACCGTCCTCTCTACAACCTCGGATACACAGATAAGATCACAACAATCCTCGAGGATATGGGAATAGATTTCGAGATATTCCACGAAGTTGAGCCGGATCCGACACTTGCCACGGCAAAAAGAGGTGCGGAGATGATGAAGAACTTCAACCCCGATGTAATCATAGCACTCGGTGGTGGATCCCCAATGGATGCTGCAAAGATCATGTGGGTACTCTACGAACATCCTGAAGTTAAGTTCACAGACCTTGCACTTCGCTTCATGGACATCAGAAAGAGAATCTACGAATTCCCGACAATGGGAGAGAAGGCAATGCTCGTAACCATTCCGACAACATCCGGAACCGGATCCGAGGTTACACCGTTCTCCGTTGTTACCGACGAGAAGACAGGATTCAAGTACCCCCTCGCCGACTACGCCCTCACACCGAACATGGCGATAGTTGATCCTGAGCTCGTACTCAGCATGCCTAAGGGACTTACGGCAGCAGGCGGAATCGACGCTCTTACACACGCTATCGAGGCTCTCGTAAGTGTTCTCGCAACAGAGTACACAAACGGAATTTCACTTGAAGCTATCAGACTCATCTTCAAGTACCTTCCGGAATCATACGAAGGCGGAGCGACAGCAGTTAAGGCCAAGGAAAAGGTACACTACGCAGCAACCATGGCAGGTATGGCATTCGCCAACGCCTTCCTCGGAGTATGCCACTCAATGGCACACAAGCTCGGAAGTATGTTCCACCTTCCCCACGGAATCGCCAACGCACTTCTCATCTCTCAGGTTATCAAGTACAACGCTGCTGAGAACCCGAGAAAGCAGACAGCATTCCCGCAGTACAGAATTCCGAAGGCTGGAATTCGCTACGCAAGGATAGCGGATCTTCTCAAACTCGGTGGAAAGACACAGGAAGAGAAGGTTACAAAACTTATCGAAGCAATTGAAGAGCTCAAAGGTAAGCTTGATATTCCGGCATCCATCCAGGAAGCAGGCGTAAACGAGAAGGATTTCCTTGAGAAGCTTGACGAAATGAGCGAGCTGGCATTCGACGACCAGTGTACAGGCGCCAACCCGCGCTACCCGCTCATCAGCGAGATCAAGGCACTCTACCTCGACGCCTTCTACGGAAGAATATAGTTCCCCCCGCCGGTCCCGGGTGGGACCGGCCCCTAATTCCTTTGGAATTAAACAAACGACAAACAAACTCCGGCTGACGGTTGGCTGAACCTCCAGAGCAGACAATCAGAAGCTAAAAAAAGAGCGGACCGGCAACGGTTCGCTTTTTTTTTGGTGACGACACCACGCCCTCCTACCCTCTTGAAACACAGCTAACGTATGATGGGCAAAGCGCAGCGTGCCCATCAAATAATTGCATTTATAAAATTCTTAGCCCCAAACGATCACGAAGAACAGTTGTTCAACAAGAAAAGAGCGAAAAACGCGAAAAAATTTCTTTTTGACACCACCACCTAAAGTCATTCATAGAGAAAACATTTTTCTACCCAATTGATCCCCTGAAATTATCAAAAAAGAATATCCATGCCGATTTGGCGGCTGAATTTGTTTAAAAATCTTTTTCGTGACCGGTTCAGGAACTGAAATCAGTTGTAAAACTTTTTTCAGTCCGTCACAGCCGCTGAAAACCCTTCAAAAAAAATAATCCTGGAGCTTTAACGGTTAATTCTAAAGGTATATTTTTTTTCAGCAGTGATGATCGCCTATTTTGCGCAAATTATTTTGATTTTGATGAGAGGAATCGTTCAGGAGGCAGGATTATTTGGTTTTTTTGAGGTAGGATTTTCGGACACGTTGGGGCTACTCGGTGGGTCGCCCCGGCATGTGGTTAGGGCTTTATTAGAATAACTCCCCTTTGTCCCCTCTTTAAAAAAGAGGGGATGGGTTCACAGCCCTTTCGACAGGAAAAATGCTCCGCTGGAGCCTTTTTCTAATCTGTCTCAATTAAAAAAGAGGTAAGAAATGCCGGGCGTTCCAACGAAACGCCCCTACAATTCGTTATTGAATTCAGTGGCTTGTTTCAGGTGTCATCACCGGCACCGAAGGTGCTCATCACTTCCCTATCGCCTGAGCGATTTTTCGGCCGAGTTCTGCTGCTTCGGCTTTTGCTTTCTCGTCGTTTTCGAATTTGTAGAATACGTCCTTTGTTATTTTTGCTTCGGGGCCATATTTGGCGCGGAATGCGCTGTAATCACAGCTTTCTCCGTGTCCGCATTTAAAGCAGGATGCGTTTCCTTCGATTTCAAGTGAGCCTACGTTGTTCATCTGGAATGTTGTCATTGCTCCGGCAAGTTCTTCTGTCACTTTTGCCTGGTGAAAGAATCCGCCTGCTACGGATGCAGCCACTTTTCCTTCGGTTGGTCTTTTGCGGTGGATTAACGGGAAAAGTCTCTCTATGAACATTTTTGTGAGCGAATTGAGTGAGCCGTATCTTGCTACTCCGCCGAAAACTACTGCGTCGGCTTCCAAAATTCTTTCAAGCATTTCCGTTGCATCGTCCTTAAGCACACAGCGGTTTGTTGTTCCGCATCCTACGCATCCTGTGCACTGTTTCATGTCTATTGAGTGAAGGCGGATCAATTCCCATTCGTGGCCTGTCGCCTTCAATACTTCTGTCATTGCCTTCTCAAGTGCTCCGTTTTTTACTGTGCTTCCGCTGAATCCTATAACTTTTGCCATAGCTGTTCTCCTGATTGTCTGTTTTCTATCAATAATTATTAAGTTTTATGCATTTCACGCATGCACTCGCTATACGCGCAAATCCAAATAAGAAATCTTAATTACCATGAAGTTCATGAAGGACATGAAGAAAGAGTTTTCGGCTTTGTTCATCCAGTCCTTTCCATAAAGAAAAGTTATCGTTATCACATTGAATATAGTAATGAATTTGATCTTTTCTCTTTTTCATGTTCTTCAAGCCCTTCATGGTGAAATAATCTTTTTTGAGTTGTTTTTTGGGGGGTGTACCGGTTTCGATTTATTTGCCATTTACTGGTTCTAGCAAGAAACGGTATTGGGGAATAACCCCTCCCTGCCTCCTTCCGCAGGAGAAATGCTCCACTGGAGCTTTTCTCTTTTCTGCGTCAGTACAATAAGGGGATGAGTTTTTATTTCTCCGCTCTGATACAGACAGTGAAATTATCAACTTAATCATATTTTTAATCCTGCTCGAAATCCTTCTTCCACGGCTTCCATTGCTCGTCTCACCTCCACTGCGTCTCCTACGACAATTAGTTCTTTTACTTTGTCTTTGAGATTTTCGGCCAGTGAATTCTCCGGTTTTGATCCTGTTGCAAATACTATGGTATCCACATTCTCCAACTTCATTTCATTTCCGGATGAATCTTCGGCCGAAATTGAATTCTCCAGAATCTCTTTCACTTTTACGCCGGTCACCATTTTCACGCCGTGTTTTTCAAGATCTTCCATGAGGAACACTCTTACGGCAAATTCCACATCTTTTGCTATTTCATCAATCATTTCCAGAATCGTTACCCGCTTTCCGTGATTTGCAAGGTGTGCTGCCGTTTCAGCTCCTGCAAGTCCTCCGCCGATTACGACTACGTTCTGCCCGGCATCTTTGGCGCCTGATAAGATTTCGTTGGCTGTTACAACATTCGCCCTATCCTTTCCCGGAATGTTGGGTAGGAAAGGTTTTGCTCCTGTTGCAACTATTACGGCATCTGGATTCATTTTTTCAATCGCTTCACCATTCAGTTCGCTTTTGAGGTGAACATCGACTCCCAATTTATCCAGCATTCTCTTCTGCCAGACGGTAAGGGTATTGAGTTCCTCTTTCGAAGGTGGAACAGCTGCGATAAGCCACTGGCCTCCAAGTCTGTCCGACTTTTCGTAGAGATGGACTTCGTGTCCTCTTTCCGCTGCGGTTATTGCCGCCTGCATTCCGGCTACTCCACCGCCTGCGATCAGAACTCTCTTTTTCATCTCAGCTTTTTCAATCTTTATTTCACTTTCATTACCTGTCATGGGATTAACCAGACATTTTATGGGCAGCTGCTGCACGTTTCTTCCGGCGCAGCCCTGCATGCAGCCGATACACCTTTGAATTTCGTCGAATTTTCCGGCTTTCGCCTTTTCCGGAAGATGGGGATCGGCAAGTGACGCCCTTCCCATTGCAACAAGATCGGCCTTTCCGGCGGCAAGAATGGATTCGGCTACAAACGGATCGTTCACACGCCCCACGGTGATTACGGGAATGGAGACGACTTTCTTTATTTCCGCCGATATATCGGAGCTCCAGCCATGCCTCACTGCCTGTGGCGGAATTATGTACTGAGCGCTGGCGTAAACTCCGTTTGTGGCGTGAATTGCGTCGATACCGGCTTCCTCAAGCATCATGGCGATCACCCGGCTCTCTTCTGTGGTGAGTCCGCCTTCCACAAGTTCATTCACGGACATTCTGTAGATCAGGGGAAAATCATCGCCCACCTTGCTTCTCATATCGGCGATTACTTCGAGCGCCATTCTGGCTCTGTTCTCGATCGTTCCACCGTACCTGTCCGTTCTTTTATTGGAAAACGGCGACATGAACTCGTTTATGAGATATCCGTGGGAACCGTGAACCTCAACTCCGTCGAAACCGGCTTTTTTTGCCCGAAGCGCCGCGTCCCCGAATTTTTTAACGATTTCAGCAACTTCATCCACCGTCAGTTCCCTCGGCATTTCGCCTATTGTGGGATCGGGAATGGGAGACGGCGCCACGGGCTGCACCCCGGTAATTGCACTGCTTGTCTGTCTTCCCGCATGGTTTATCTGGACAACGATCTTTGCACCGTGTTTCTTGACTCTTTCCGTGAGCTCCCTGTGGCTCGCTATCTGATCGTCATTCCAGAGTCCGGGAAGTGCTGTGAATCCCTTTGCATCGGGATCCATTGCGTAGTTTTCGGTAATTATTAGTCCCCAGCCGCCTTTCGCCTTCTCTTCGTGATAGGCGATGAAACGCTCGGTGGCCTTTCCGTCGCTGCCGACGAAGTTGGCAACCATCGGGGGAACGACAAACCTGTTTTTCAGTTCAAGATTCCCGATTTTTATCGGTGTGAACATTCTTTCAAGTTTCATTTTTCACCTCAAAATTCTCCATATCTATTTCTTTTTGCATCTAAACCCAAAGAGGGGATTTTATCTACTTCTATCAAGAGTGCAGATATTTCCATTCGGACATCTGTAAGGTGCCCCTTTTCATCGGCCATTCTCATGTATGTTGCAGATCTCCACAACCGGTTTTTAAGTTTCATTGAACCTATCGAAGTGGCATCGGAAATGTTTCTCATCTTCTACTCCTTCAAAAAAATGGTAACAACCACCTTGGGTTCCGCCTGGAAATGGTTTTATTTCTTATTATTAAATAACTCCCCCAGCCCCTCTTTAAAAAAGAGGGGAGATTCACCTCTATCCCTTCAGGCATTTTTCTACTTTTTAAGATAGTTGTAGCTGTCATCTTCACGGTTTCTCTTGGTTCTATACTTTTCGGAGAAATTATCGCTCCAGACAGCTGTGGCATCCCGGTTCTGATTCCAGTCGAATACTGTTGAACGGTGCATTATACGCCACTCGTCGTTCCTCCTTTCCAGTTTGAAGTGATGACGACCTCCAAGGATTCCCTCACGGTCAACGCCGTTTTCCGTACCTACATGGTAAGCCAAGACATAGGTTTCCGCCGTCGCCTTGTCTCCATCCAGCTCTATGAGGATGTTGCTGATTCTGTGCTGAGTCACCTTAAGATTTTCAAAACCTTCCATTGCAACCGGAACAAAGTCCCATGCGTTGTCGTTCCAATGGAAAAGATCAGGGTATATGGGATCCTGATGCTCCTCAATCCCCTCCGGCCAGTAGCAGGATTTCATCAGTTCCGCATCCATTCTGTCGAGAGATCTCGCGTGACGATACATAAGCTGCTCGATTTCCTGTCTGTCCCATACCTGCTGTAATTTCTTTTCGTTCATTTTTTTCTCCTTTTTATAGTCCTGCAACCTTGCTGGTAAAAATAACCTTTATCATTACTCCTCCTCTCTCCACTGAACTCAAACGAACACCGTTCAAAACGTTCGTTCTGATTTGCTGCAAATTTTTTTAACTTCTTACCTTTTCAAGAACCTCCGCAACAAGTCTTTCAAGCATCGCTCTGTCCGGATTGGTTTTACCCATAACCAGCATGCCCTGGGTAAAGCAGAAAAGATATTTTGCATAAAACTCGGCATCCCTGTCGGCTGGAATCTCACCTCTATCCTTTGCCGCCTCAAGGTTTCTGCAGAACGAAGCCTCGTGACGGTCGAGATAGTACTTGGACTTCTCGTTGATGCAATCACTCAGCGTCTCCTTCTCTATCGCACTGTTTACGAGAAGACATCCCAGATACCTGTCGGAGAGAATGTATTCGATCCTGTTTTGGAAAAATTTTTCGATGTTGGAAAAACCCATAGGTTCCTCAGTGAGAATGGACATCAAATCCCTGTTGGTTTTTGTCACATAGTGGGAGATACACTCCAGGAAAAGCCCCTCCTTGCTGCCGAACTCACGGTACATGCTGTGCTTGTTCAGCCCCGTCGCAGTTACAAGATCGTTCATTGATGTGGCTGCAAATCCTTTTTCCCAGAAAACCCTTGTCGCCGCCTCAAGAACATCTTCTCTTATGTAGGCCCTCTCTCTAGGCATATCACTCACCTCCTACTAACATCAATGATAGAACGTTTGTTCTGAAAAACAAGTGTTTTTTTTCGAAACTCCCGAGAGAACCATTTTACCATCTGATTTTATTGTTATTTTTAACTGATTGAGCTTTTCCGATTTTTTGATTTTAATTGAATTATTGATTCTACTACATCTTTTTCGCGGGTTTTTGACTGAAACTTTCATCTCTCCAGTTGAAATGGTTGATGACTCCTTTCCTGCCGCTTTCTATCAGATCCTCTATCTTCTTTTTTGAAAGATCGAAATCGGTAGTCTCTACATCCAGAGTGTCGATAAATATAGTCCTGTTCCAATCGTTCTTGTTGAGGTGCTTTTTGTTTGCCGTTTCTTGCATGAATCCGATGAGTGCCATCGTGTAATTTAAAATATTATCGAGATGTCTGGGTTCGTTCGACCAACCTTGTCTGTTGAAATCAATCTCCCTTTTCGAGTCAAGTCTGAACCCCAGTGTTTCATGATTAAAAACATATCCATCGGAGGTGTTGTACGGAACCTCTTCTCCGTTAACCTGATTTGAAACATACCTGATGTCATCGAACATATTGAGGGGATAGTTCCAGGCAACGCCGCCGTCCACCATCACATCTCCGTTTTCCCCGTATCGAAAACATTTGAAATAGAGGGGAATTGACATGGACATTCTGGCGGCATCTCTTATTTCAACATCGGGGGTGTGTTCGTGTGAAAATACCTGCGAAACCTGGGCGGAGAGATTGGTAGCAACCAGATAGAGTTCCATGGAATCGTCGAATTCATGCAACTCCTTGAAAGTCAGCTCTTTTTTATTCTTCTTGCTGCAAATCAAATCTCCGATCCACTCTTTGAAAAAATCCCCCTTATGCCATCCGAAATCGGAAACAAACCTTTTGGCATCGCGAACAATGCCGGTGCTGTCATCCTTGAAATCATTAAAATCGGTAGATGCAACAATATCCGAAACCTCCTGGTGATCGTATCCGACGGCGAGCAACACAGCGGTTATAGCCCCGGCGGAGGTCCCGGCAACCCTCTCTATACCCTCCAGAACTCCCATCCGGTCCAATTCACAAAGTGCTCCGCCATAAGCAACACCCTTGACGCCGCCTCCTTCAAAAACTAAATTCTTAAAACCGTAATCAGTCACAATTATCCTCCTTTTCAAACATCCTTTCTACTCAATATTAACATCGACTTTACATATATAGCTTTTGCAGTCAAATATATCAAAAGTTAATTATACATTATTAAATAAAAATAGTTTAAGTTGACGGATTTAAGAATTGTTTACATTGCATCTATCCTCCTTGCGTAAATCGCAAAGGGGCGCGGGTGAAGAGATGGTGGGTGTGAGAAATTGCGTTACTGCAATACTAAGGAGTTATTTCAAGGCGTCTATCTCCTGCCGCGAGCTTTAATTTCCATCGGAAGAATGCAGCTGTAGATAAACTTGTTGATAGGAACTTCCAACCCGAATTTTTCGGCAAGCCTTACGACTGTGCCGTTCTGATATTCGATTTCGGAAGGTTTGCCCTCCCACACATCCCTTGTGAGAGAGGAGGTGGAGTCGTATGGGAATGTGTCGATGAATGCTATGGTTCGCTCGGGAAAATCCGGTTTTATCTTTATTCCTTCTCTCTTTGAGAGTTCGAAGATCTCCATTATGAGACCCGTCATCATCTCCCGTGTTTCTTTAAGTTCACGAACAACACCGTATGTGGAACGAGTTACGGCAAGAAGTCCGCTGACGCAGATGGCGATGAACTTCTTCCAGAGCTCTGCATGAATATCGAAGGCAACCTTATTTTTTATCCCGCAGCTTTCGAAAAGTTCGGAAACCTTACAAACCCGCTCCGTCTTGTCGTTGTCCAGCTCACCGAAAACAATTTCCGGCTCAACTCCGAAATGGTTGATGACTCCCGGCGACTCTATCTTGCTGATTATCCTGCAGAGTCCTCCCACGATGTGTTTTCGGTCCAGATGCTCTGCAAGTTCCTCTGTTGCCAGAACTCCGTTCTGAAGAGGCAGAACAGTCGTATCCTTCCCCGTAATCTTTTTGAGATCTGCGGCGACCTCTCTTATCTGCCAGGCCTTGAGACCTATTATGACGAGGTCAACTTTCCCGATCTCTTCGATGCTGTCAGTCGCCCTGACCTTTTCCAATGTAAAATCGCCGTTGATACTTTTCACCTTGAGCCCATCCCTTTTCATCGCTTCGAGATGTTCTCCTCGGGCAAGAAAAGTAACATCGTGACCTTGCCGTGCAATTCTTCCACCGAAGTATCCCCCCACTCCACCGGTTCCAATTATCGCGACCTTCATATTTTTCCTCCCAAGAAGTTTAATGTTCTTAAGTTTAACATTTTTATGGAATATGAAAAGTATAAAGGTATCATCCGGTCCCATTTTGCACTGTAGAGGCATTTAAAAGCCCTGAATCAATTCTGATATGTTTTATTTTAATTGCATTAACAATTAAAACAAATATCATATTAGAGTTGTTCAATGCATATACAATATATAGAAGCCTTGACACGAATTTGTCCACAATCGATATATCAAGATCCGGCAACAACTTTGCGAGTGGGAATTGATTAAAAAAGTCGATGAAAATCGGTACTCTCTCATAGGCAAATTTTTTCCATTCAACCCAGCTTCTCAGGAAAGGTCACCTCCTTTGTCAAAGAAGAAACGCATTGAAAAACACACATCAACATTTTTATTTTTATTCGGATAAAGGGAGAGTGTTCATCATGTTTTTAAAGGCAATTGTTTCAATCACAATTTTTTTCGTTTCACTTTCACTCTATTCTGCATCTGCAGAAAGTATTGACAAGAAATTTATTTCCCAACTCCCCGAAGGGAGCAGTGTCGCCCACGTAAAGAAAAAAGAGATCGACGGCAGGAAAATTACAGTCGTCAAATATTTAGATGCAGAGGGAAGAATTAATTCCATGCTTTTTGATGAAAACAACAGGGAGGTTGTAAAAAGATCATCAGCCAAATCAAAAAGAAGAGTGATCGGTAAATCTCTTGAAAGAGCTATGAACAAAAAAAGTTCAGCGAAGAATGAGAAAATCAAAGTTGTTGTTGCCTTGAAAAATGAGATCTATGGTACAGAAAAGATACCGAAAACGGTGCTTGAAGCCGATCTTGCCGAATATAGGGATAAAAAAGTTGTAACCCTGAACAATAGAAAAGTCTCCGAAAGCGAAATAGAGAGCAGACAGGCTGCCAGAGCGAAAAGAATAGGCCGGGAAAGAGCAAAAAGATTTGAGAGAAATCGAGAAAAATTGCGGAAGTTTATCGAAAGAACAGGACGCAGGGACCGAAACATATCCGAAGCTTTCGAAAAAGGCAAAGAGAGCGTCACATTGGAAGTCAGCAGAGAGGAGATAGAAGAGCTTGTTAAAAGACAAGGCGATCTGATAAGCGGAGTTGAACTTTTTCTAGAGAAGAAACCTGAAATAGCGGATGCGATGATTGCTACGAATATCGATCCATGGGCCCTGAACTACGACAACAGACAGGGTAACGGCATAGGAATTTTTGTAAGCGAAACACCTGACGGAGGCGGCTGTCCTTCCCCTGTTCTTGATTACTGGACCGTACTGTTGAACGGATCCTACGTTACTGCTCCCGTCTTAAGGTATAAATACCATACATACACCAACCAGGTCGGCTATCATGGAAGGGATGTAGTCGACATCGTCAGATCCGTATCTCCCGAATCCTATATCTACTGCGACAGTAACGAAAACGTGCCCTCGGCGGATCAACTTGACGGTTATGGAGGCAACCCCGCTGTTTATGTGGAGAATCACGCCTACGGCATAGACAGCACCGCCGCATATACCATCACGGACAAGGAATTCGACAACCATGTCTACAACAATTTTACCGCTGTTTTCAAATCAGCCGGAAACAATGCGGACGTGGATTTTTGCGAATGTTACCACACCGGCGACTACGACTGTAACGACGCGGATGACGTATGCGATTACAAGATTGACGATTTGCATGTTACGACTCCCGGAAAAGCGTTTAATGTCATAACTGTAGGAGCATACAACGACGAAACAAATGAAATGGCCGATTTTTCCAGCTTCAGAAACCCCGAAACCGGAAATGAAAAGCCCGAAATTTCAGCACCCGGAGAAAACATCTCCATCGGGGGAAACGGAACATCCCTTGCCGCCCCTCATGCCGCGGCATTCGCAGCTGATCTTATAGGCAGTTACACATGGATGAAGCACAGGCCTCACATCATAAAGGCGGCAATGCTTGCAAGCGCGAGAGACCAAATATCAGGCCACTATGCATTTTCTCAGATTGTGGAAGATTGGGACAATGCGCGGAATCCGACCAAAGGACAAGTCGGCGTAGGAGGAATAGACTTCCGAGATGTCTATTTTGACGGCAGAATAATGGTGTGGGAGGGAGAAAACGGCTCATTCCCCCAGATCGATACGCTGGATGGACTGCAGTTCACGTTTAATGTTTCGACAACCGATTATTCGAATATCAGAATTGCACTTTCATGGCTCAACAGAGGAGACTACATATACGATCACAGACAGGAACTGCATCCTATCGGAATGGATTTGGATGTAGCGGTCTACAATCCCAACGGAGAGTACATGGGAGGCGGATTCAGTTTTGACAGTCCTTTCGAATATTTTGATTTCAAACCGACCATGACGGGTGACTATAAAGTTTCCATAATCAGGTACGGCAACTATGACAGGGCTTCAAAACTGTATGTCGGACTGTGGGTAAATTACGACATGTAGAAGGTTCTCATACCAGCCGGAAAACCATTAAACCAGGCAGAACAATCTCTTCGAACCGGAAACAACCTTCAAAAAGAGCCGGGTATTTCATACATCCCGGTTACTGCACCTGAAAAGGCGCTGAAAAAGTTTCAGAGGCACATAGAGTTGCACCGTTTTGTTCCCTGATGGTAAGATACCTTAGGATATTTTATTAAAGTTTTAATTTTTCTTTCATTCCTCTTCATTTCCATATATTTTACTTCGGTTAATTATTTTTTTTAAGAGGCATTATGAAAACGAATTTTTTACTTCCACTAATTTTGATTTTTCTCTTTCTTACAAGCTGCGGGACACTTCCCCATTACAGGACCGAGGATGGCGCCTACAAACTGGAGTACAAACTGCCCAAAGGATTCTCCTACAAATCGAAGACCGATATCGCCATCAAGTCTAACTCCAACATGGCTATCGCTTTCAAAAACATCGATTTCAAGGCATGGATGAAAACCAAAGAAACTGTTGTTGATGTCACCGAAAAGGGTGAATACAAAATGACATCTCAGATTACCGATACATCAAAAGGTGAAAAGATTGTAAATTTCAACCCACAGAATCCCTTTGCCATGCTGCCTCCGGTAATGAACGCCATTTTTGAAGGATTCAAAGGTCACAAGTTCGAATATACGATGAACAGGAAGGGTAAAATGATCGAATTTACTTTCGATCAAAAAATAGTTCCGGAAATGTGCAAAAAAATGGTTACACTCCTTGGGCTCGAAGGTCAGCTTGATCCGGCTGCATTCCAGCCGTCAATTGAGAAAGCCATTACCGAACAGTTCCAGGGAGACGGATCGACCCGCGGTTTTTATCCGGACAAACCTGTAAAAGTCGGTGATAAATGGAACGTAAAAATTGACAAAAACCAGAACAACATAAATTTCTCCATAGACACAGTCTACACCTTGAAAAAAGTTATCGATGAAAAATTTGCAATCGTTACCTTTTCCGGTGAAGCCAAAGATGTTAAATCAGACAAAATCTCCGGAATGAAATTATCCATGGAAATGTACGGAGAATTCATCGTCAACATGAAAAACGGTGTAATAGAGAAAACCGACTCGAAAGCAAAAGTCAAGGTATCCGTACCTCTTCCCGCGAAACAGGAGAATTTTCCTTCTGAGATATCCTTCGAATTCGATATGAGTATGCAGCAGGCACTTATAAAGTAGCACCTGCAGCACATCATCGATCCAATATCCAATCACCAAAAGCATTTCTTGAATTAAATAGATAAATCAGCCAATTGAATCAGTTACGCCTGAAAATCCCCGGATTATTTCTGGTAAGCTGCCTGCATTTCACTGCAACAGTTGGACCGTGCACATGAGAGAGTAGCTTCATCAGCAAGAATGCCGTCGCAGCCATTCGTATCCATACACTTATCCAATGCCGTATAGGCGGTTTGACAGGCGTCTGTCATCTTCGATGCGCACGTTTCCCTCTCACAGCCGCTCATACACTCCATACACGCCATCATTGCATTGGGATCCTGACTATCTTTACAATCGGACATGCAGTTATCGAGGACACATTTTGACATACACTCCTCGAAAGGACAGCAAACTCCGCCGTCGCACTCTTTGGAATCGTAACCACATTTTTTTGGGGTGTTGACTTCACTATCCGAAGATGAAGAGGATTCTGAACAGTGAAGTTTAGCTCCTGAAGTGCTGAGCACCGTCACGGAAAAAGAAGCCTTGATGGGCAAAGTTGTACTGCCGTCGATACTTTTAACAACAACGTCAAGTGTACCTGTAAAGATATCCCCCACATTTCCAGGACACTTATCTATTTTTACGGTACCGCTCTCATATATGTAGGTCATTAATTTCGCATCTTCCGTATATGTGAGCCCATTTTCATGAAGATTGAGAGTTCCCGGAAGCTTGTTGTCCTGGTCAGTTACACCTGTTATTGTAATGAGCTTACCCGCGGAAGGCATGAGATAAATTGTTATGATATTGCCGGTTATCTGAGCGGAAAACTGACCGGCCTCAGTTTTTTCACTTTCGTATGAAACATCACTTTCTCCAACCGACCCATCAAAGCTGGAATTCTTGGTCTTATTACTGTTTCCGTCGTCACCTCCACACCCGGCAAAAACAGTTAATAAAGTAAACAAAACAGCAAACAACATAGTTCTTCTCATCTTTTTTCTCCAAATTTAAAAATTGCAAACAACCACATTCATTCTTTCAACGCCAATTATAATATAAATAATTGTTAAGCATATCAATAAAAAATGAGTTTACGAGTTTTCATAATTGCAAAAATCTCGATTCCGTTTGTAATCCGATCTTAAAAAAAATATCTTGCCTGATTCAGCGTCCTGGATGCTCACGAAATTAATAATTTGATGAAAATAGCCGCTATTTCACTCAAAATTTGAATAATCCTGTTCTGTGAACCGTTTTTTCGATCTCGATATTTTCAAATAAGCAAATTCAGAGGCTGGAATGAAAAGATTATTTGTTTCCGAGGGATTACAGCAAATGGAATAATCGGAATATTTGTTTTGTGATGAATTCATTAGCGAATCAGTTAAATCGATCGCGGCCCCTTGTGCGCCAATCCAGGAGCCCCGGGTCAATCTCGCCTCAATCGCCAGAAATAATTCGAATATTCAAAACACCAGCCGCCCAGCGCCGGAGGCGTTACATGATTATAGATAACGAAATTCACCCCAGGACTCCCAAGAACCCCGTAGAGGATCATCAAATCGCCCTAGCCTTTCCTATGCTCAAGATCATGGCATATGTTACACAATGTCATGAGGTTGTCCGTTTCATTCGAACCGCCTTTCGCATGGTGTTCCATGTGATGCAGTTCGAGATGCCTGGGATCATCCTTGTTCCATAGATACCTGTTCCATCCGCATTTTTTGCAAGTATAGTCGTCGCGAAGCAGAACCTCCCTTCTTACGGCATCGGGAATTTTCCTGTCGTGAACGGGCAACTGTACTTCGTCCTCCAGCAGGTACATCCCGCTCTTCAATTCGGGCCTTCCGTTCCAGTAGGTGGAAATCGACCAACCGTCCTCGGTTCTCAGCTCCCTGACCCTGCGGGCCCACTCGGTCGCGCCCTTGGCTACATAACGGAGTTCCTCACCGCTGACCGGTTTTCCGACATTCTTGAGTAGGTAGTCCAGAATCCTCGATTTGGAACCGCCTTTGCCGTTTCTCACGGTTTTGGCTATATTCCATCTCAGCGCCGCTTCCCTGTCCTGCCGCTCATCGAACATTATGTAATCGTCGGGTCCCATACCGCCGCAATCGGGGAAACCTTCGTCGACAGGCAAATCGCCCGCATCCTGCATCTCCTTTGCTACGGGACCGCTTACGATCGACCACCCGAACTCCACGCGAAGCTCCCTTATCCTCCTTGCGCATTCGCTTATGCCGGAAACTATAAGGATTTCCTTGTGGGATATTATCGTTTTCGGATATTGCCTGAAATAGTAGAGAATCCTGTCCCTTGCGGACTTTCCGCACGCCTCGGGGATCAGCGAGACACCTAGCTCGCGGAGCTTGCTCCATGCGGGAATGAGCCCGAGCACCTTCCCACGCAAATCATAATCTTCCGGCAACCGCTCCATTTCGAGAAGGATCGACCTGATCTCTTCCGCAGAGTCATTAAAGCCCATATCCGACACTCCGTTCAAACTAAGGTTTCAAAGAGTTGAAAGATTCCCTACCGGCCCAGACATTTGAGAACTTCCTTCGCAATCGCCTGTGCAAGTTTCGGCGGGACCGCATTTCCTATCTGCCTGGCTATTTCGATCTTCGTACCGACGAACTTGAATTCATCGGGAAAACTCTGGATCCTCGCAGCCTCCCTGTGGGTGATCGGCCTGTGCTTTTCCGGATGCAGGTAACGGCCCTTTTCAGGCTTGAAGAACTCGGTCCTTATGGTCACCGAAGGCCTGTCCCACCACAACCTGCCGAAAAGATCCGTACCGCCGCTCTTCTTTCTTATCCAGCAGCCGGGAGTGATATCGGGACGGTTTCTCTGGAGATCGAACCTGTTGCCTCCCGGCGGAACGGCCCTGTAACGCTGCATGCTTTTAGCCGTGGGATTCCTTCCGAAATGGAGATCCAACGGCGGAAGTTCATCCCTTATTTCCGTACCGACGGGATCGGGAAGATCGCCTATCGCCGACCTGACGTCGCACCACTTTTGCAAATTCGAGTTAAAAAGATCTTCGGATGCATCCGAAGAATTGTTTCTGCCGAAATCGGCATGCGTCCGCTCAGGCAACGAAATCGGTGCCGATTTCGAAGCGACGATTATAGTTCTCTTCCGAACCTCGGGAACACCGTAATCGGCGGCATTCAGGACCGAGGATCGGATATGATTGAAACCGAGCTCCCTGAAATGTTCCTCTATCAACACGTATTCCGCAGAAGTCAGAAGCTGCGGGACATTTTCCATAACCGCAACCTCGGCATTGCTGCGACGAACCACCTCCATGTACTGGAACCAGAGCGAACGTCTCGGATCGTTCTCCCTCTTTTTATTGAGAAGCGAAAATCCCTGGCAGGGCGGACCGCCGATAACCACATCCGCTTCAGGAACAAATATTTCACCGTTCTCGAGAATCTTCTCGATATCGCCCATGTATGTGTGGCTACCTTCGACATCGAAGTTCGCCATGTAGGATTCTACGGCATATTTATTGAAATCGTTTGCGAAAACCGGTGAGAATTCACCCGTAACGAAAAAACCGTGAGTCATTCCGCCGCAACCGCAAAAGAGATCTATCAACTTGTATTTACGAACATTTACCATTATTCAAACATCCTTCCGGAAACCATTCAAGACTAACCGATTATACACAGCTTTCGGTTTTAAGCATCACCAATGTGACATATTTTCTTCATGTATGCAATAAGATTTAAGTTGGAAAACTGTTTTAACCGCAGATCATGAAATATTTTTCCTTATTTCCTCCTCGACTTCCGCCAGCTTCAGTTCCCTCCCGGAGCGGGAACCGATCTCGCATTCCCAGATGACGATCACCTTCCAACCCAGTTTTTCCAGTTCGAGAATATTTTTCCTGTCCCTTTCCATATTGGTCTTGATTTTATTTTCCCAAAACTCCCTGTTGGTAGAAGGTAGTGCCGATTTTCGGCATAGTTCGTGACCGTGCCAGAAACAACCGTGGACAAAGATTACTGTTTTGTAACGAGGCAGAACAATATCCGGACTGCCGGGATATCTTTTGTCATCAACCCTGTATCGAAATCCCTTCGAAAAAAGATATCTCCGAACAATCAACTCCGGTTTCGTATCCTTCCCGTGGATTTTCGACATTATCAGGGAGCGTTTGGATTTTTTGAAGATGTCGGACATTTCTCTTTTTTACCAAGCAGTTTCTTGTTTATATTTTTCGACAAGCTTATCATATTTTCCAATCCGTTTAAAATTTTACCTTGATTTCATATTCGAAATAAGATAACTTTTATTGGATATTAACCAACTCTAAATGCAGAGGAGTTTGTTTTATACGAGTGTAAACAATTGGCCAATTCACTTAAAGTAAAAAGAACTATTCCAGTACACTATCATTTTAATATCAATAATCCCTTTTTTGATGAAGAAAAACAAAGTGAATATATTATAGTCTCGGCTATAAACTACCTTGATTTATGCGCTAAAACATCCAATTTACTATGGAGGTCATGAATATGTCTATTATACAAAAGTTTAAAAACCTCTCCCTATCAAGATTTCTTGAGGAAATTGAACAAAACAATTTAACTTGGATTGTGAAAAGACTTTCCGGAAATGACACTGGTTTGACAGGTGGCCATCAGGTAGGTCTATATTTTCCACGTATATTTTTTGAGTCTACTATTCCTGAAATATGCACAAAAGAACGACATAATGCTGATGCATTTATTGAAGAATGCTACTTCCCTGCCCAAGGAGACTCTGTAAAGAAACTGCGAGCGGTTTATTACAACTCAAAGTACTTTCCAGAAAAAAATCTGAAAAAAAAATATGATGAATTCAGACTTACAAGATGGGGCGGAAATGCTTCTCCAGTACAGGATCCGGAAAACACGGGAAGTATATTTTTATTTGCCGTAGCAAGGGAGGGCGACAGAATATATTCAGTTGGATGGGTTACGTCATCACTTGAAGAAGAGTGTTTGATTGAAAACTGGTTAGGGAATGAAGTAGAACCAGGATTGTTCCAATTGAGTTCATTTTCAAGTCAACCCACAAAAGAGGTTCCCATTCCTAAGGACTGGTTCAAAAGCTTTCCTAATGGTAGAGATCTTTTCAGATTTATTGTTCAACAATTGCCTAGAAGCCGTTGGACAAAATCAATTGACAAACTTCTCCTGAAACGTAGAGAAATGGAGTTTGAAGTATTTGAAGAGATTGAAAAGGCTGAAGTTTTACCAAAAATAAGAAATGGTTTCCAAAGTGTCGGAGAGTTTATAAAATACGCCCACTCTGTTTCCAATAGAAGAAAATCACGAACAGGAACTTCACTCGAACTAAACCTTGAGTCTATATTGATTGATGAAAATATTGCTTTTGAAACACAGGTCATTACAGAAAACCGAAAAAAGCCGGATTTCATCTTTCCATCAGGAAAAGCCTATCATGATAAAGGATTCCCCAACTTAAAGCTTAAAATGATGGCTGCTAAAACTTGTTGCAAAGACAGGTGGAGACAAATTATAAGTGAAGCAGATAAAATACCAACCAAACACCTTTTCACACTCCAAGAAGGAGTTTCCAGTAACCAGCTTCAAGAAATGAGGGATAATAATGTTGAACTTATTATACCTGAACCACATCTTAAGTCTTTTCCAAAAGAGTGGAGAAATTCCATACTAACTCTCAGTGAATTTATTCAACAGGTAAAAGCACAACAGAACCAGATAAAAGACCTTGAAGCATGGATAAAATGACCTCTAAAAATAGAAGCTGGAACATGAGCAGAATAAAATCAGGAAATACAAAGCCTGAATTAGTTGTTCGCTCACTTCTTCACAGCATGGGGTATCGTTTTCGTCTTCACAGGAAAGATCTCCCGGGGAAACCGGATATTGTTCTACCTAAATATAGATCTGTAATATTTGTACATGGTTGCTTCTGGCATAGGCACCACAAATGCAAATATGCCTATAATCCAAAAAGCAATATGGATTTCTGGCAGAAGAAATTCAAAGCAAACATCGAAAGAGATGTTCGGGTCATTAAAGAATTGAAAGATTTAGGTTGGAATATACTTATAGTCTGGGAATGTGAAATAAAAGACATGGAAATTTTGAAAAACAAAATCTATAAATTCTTAGAAAACAATAATGAAAACCTATAGTCCATTAATATAAACCCTTGTTGATAAAAGGCTTACTCTTCAATGTCTCTGCTATTTTCAAAGCACATTCACTCACTGCTGGTACAACAACACTGTTTCCAATCTGTTTATAAGCTTGGGTTTTTGAGACAGGGAAAACAAATCGCTCAGGATCGTACCCCTGAAGCTGCATTGCCTCTTCAATAGTTAATCGTCTTGGTCGGTCACCTTTCTGTTCTATTAGAATTTCAGCGCCATCTTTATGATATCTGGCTGAAATAGTTCGTGTTAAGGCTCCTTTTTTTATGGGCATTTCGTGCAGACTATATCCAAAACCATTACCTTTTCTTGCGTGGTTGGCTTTATGTCTCTCAAGTGTATCCCATGTGCCGGGCCCCAGAGTATGACCTTCAACTTCTTTATTAATTATTTCATTCAATTCCGGATACTCATACATAGCATCCGGCCCACTGGGAATGATTATCTCGTCCTTCTTTATGGATACTTGATCAGGGTCATACCCAACTATAAATATTCGCTCTCGGTGTTGAGGAACCCAGTGAGCGCCATCAACAATTTTCCAGTTAACAACATATCCTAATTGCTCCTCAAGCGATTGCCTGATTACCTCAAAAGTTTTCCCTTTATCATGAGAAAGAAGGTTTTTTACATTTTCAAGCATAAAGGCCTTTGGTCTTTTTATCCTTAATATTTCTTTAATCTCAAAGAAAAGCGTCCCCTGTGTCTCATCTTCAAATCCGTGTTTTCTCCCTAAAGAATTTTTTTTCGATACACCTGCAAGTGAAAATGGCTGACAGGGAAAACCTGCACAAAGTACGTCATGTGGAGGAATGTCTTTTTTATCTATAGTCCTGATATCCCCATAGGGATATTCACCAAAATTTGCTTCATATGTTTTCTTTGCATACTTGTCCCATTCACTTGAGAAAACACATTTACCACCTGCTTTTTGAAAAGCCAATCGAAAACCACCGATCCCAGCAAAAAGATCAATAAATGTAAAATCCCATTTTTCAGGTGGAGGAAAAGGAACATCCTCAAAAAGGAACCTCAGGTCCTCTTGGTGAATATCCGCCTTTTCTTTCGTAAAACAAGGTTCCTTTTTGCTATCCAGAAACTTAGCCCTTAATAGTGACAGGCACTCTCTCCGCATTTCTCTCTTAAAAAAAGGTAGGTCTGTATAAGGGGTCTGACACCAGTGACTTATAGATGCATCGAGCTCTTCAATATCCTCTTCATTAATCCACGACTGCTTTTTAAGATGTTCAACTGCTCTGACATGAAATTTTTTTCTATCCATCCCTATACCTTTTTTCCTTCGATGTTATTAGAATGGGCATTCATCCATTCATTTATTTTATCTCGATCGAACCGCCACTGATTACCAATTTTCGATGCCGGTATTTCACTTTTCTGGACCATATGATAAAGCTTTGATCGGCTCATTTTCAAATATTTAGCCAGCTCTTCTATTGTCATCCACTTGTCATCATATTTCATTTTTTACTTACTCCTTCACATTTGAAGTAATAATTTGATAAAGAATGATAATACCTGCAAATAAAAAATAAAGTAAAAAAAGATCTCACCACGGTCAAAACTGCACTTAAAAGATGCACAACAAAACTATTTCACAATGATTTCCAGGACTTTTCAACATTTCCTTCAATCGCTTGAATTTTTCAGAAAAGGCATTGCAGCATTATAAATCTCATTTATTATAAAGACCTCTTTACCGAGATGCATCAAATTACAAGAGCTATAATGAGGTCATCGTGGCGGGAAATTTTTGTCAGGACGATGTTGAGAAGTATCTGAATGAGGGAATGTTTTTTATTCCGTCCGAAATCGGTTTGCCGGACCTTCAGGATGAATATTTCGGGGAGGATGACCATATCTGGCACGAGATTGAATTCATCGAGGCGTCGGATGAGGCTGCGACGGTTGAAATAAATTCTTCGGAACTGATCGAAAGATTCAGGAAGGCGCATTCGGAAGGTTGGAATGAGTATGAGGTGATGGAACGCTTGACCGCAGATTAAGCTGATGCCCTTGATTACCTTGATTTTTTTTATCGGGCGGATGTACAAGGGGGGCGGGGCGGCAGATAGACATTTTTCACCGCCTTCGACAATAACCTTTTAAGTTATTTTATGCCCCACTCTGTTTGAATGCCGCTGATTGCATCCCTGAAATCCTTCATATCCTCGTCATCGATGTAATCAATTTCATGGAGGAAGGCGTAAAACTTCTTGATGCTTGTGATCATTTGCTTCATTTTTGCAGGCTTTGACCAGGTTTCGTTCTCGCTCACGTAATCCGAGAAAAATTCGTCTAGATACATAAATGCTTCATCTGCCTGAAGCGGATCATCATTGTTGAGAAATTCGTTCTTGAAAAAGGTAACGCTTTCCATGTGAGTCTTAATTGTGCTCTCTTTCAACTTTTTTTCTTTGAGAGATTTCTCAAACTCTTTCAGCAGCTTGTTGTTTGTCGATATCAGTTCGGCTGTATACTTTTCGTTTAGCTCATCTTCGGGGTCAACCAGGCTTCTCAGTATCATCAGTTCCATTTCCTGCTCGTGGTGTTCTATCACTTTAGTCACGAGATTCTGGAACATGGGAATCGCACTGTTTTCTCTATGCTCTGCGACGGCTTTGAGGGTGGCGATGGCTCCGAGACACTTTTTGTCGCTTAATTTTTCTGTTTCATTGTATACGCCGACAACTATCTCCAGTTTTTTAACAATGGCGTCTTTTGTGTGATCAATCACTTTGTTAAAAAATTCATCATAGTCGGTTTCGTGCAAAGATTTGGAAACCATTTCCATTATGAGTGGGCTGCTCGGAACAAAATTCATGAAAAATTGGTCTTTGTAGCTGTCCCAGTTTTTGAATATCCCGTCAACATCCACCTTCTGTTCGGTAAAAATATTTTCAGGTAGCTGATACTCTTTCGGGGCGAAATTTTCAAGGGGAAGGACTTCGCCGAGTGCCGGAAATGCAGGATAGATCCCTGTTTCCTTATCAATTGAAACTTTTGTATAGTGCTCGATAATATTTTTTGCAAAATCAAGTGAAACTTCGAACAGTTCAAAATCTTCGGGCATATTGCCGGAGTTAAAGACATCGTCGATTATTTTGTTCACGCATTTCAGGGAGGCGTATTCGGATGTGAAAATTTCCTTCAGCCCGATATCACTATTGAAAAGCATGTGAATCGAATAGTACTGCTTCAATTTCGGCGAGTGCATTATGAAAATCAGGGACTGATCTCCCTGCCCGTCGACTTTCGTAATTAAAATCTTTTTCGCTGTATCGTATTGAGGATTTCCGATTTTTTCCGGATCGAACATGTTTTTAAGCTGCAATGAATATGCCGAATCAGCAACAAAATCGGCACATCTGAGGGCATATCTTTTCGTCACATCGTGCTCGGCATCCTTCATTATTTTAAACAGCGAATCCCTGACCTTCTTCAATGGAGATATAAGAAGAAACGAAAGCACATCACAATTATTTAGATTCTCAGACATGTGTGAGACAAAAGCTGTGGCCGATTCTTCATCCGGAAAAAGATCATGCGCCGCAAGATCACTTGTGGAAAGGTAAAACTTGAACGGATCGCTCAAAAGAAGCGGCTCCATACCCGCCAAAAGATCCGCGGGCGATTTATCCGCGGCATAGGGCATAAAAAAATCTTTATCGACATCGAAATCCATCAACATACTCAATGCAGCATTCAGCGGCTCATCTCCAAGTTCAGAATTCTGCAGAATATTTTTTTCGAAAACGGCCAGTGTTTCATCGTCCAGAGATCCATTCGTCATGTGTATCTCTTCGAGAACGATGGCCAGAAAAAGATACGCTTCCCTGATACAGTCACCGGATAATGAATATACGAAAGTTGCGGTATCAAGAGGATCTTTCATTGTCGCAATATACTTTCCGGCAATTTCTGCGCACTTGTCGTAATCGCCCTTTTGAAGATCCTTCCGTAGTTTCGGAAGAAATTCCAAGGCATTTTGAACTTCTTTATCTACGCTACCCTCTTTTCCCTTTCGGTTAAGTGAAACAACATTATTCTTCACCAAAACAGTATCTCCCTTCTGAAAAAATTATTCAGGGGAAATAATAGTTACTTTTGACGACAATTCAATATATCGGACAAAAATTTGAAGTTTAATCGTATGTCCAATTTTCATACAACTACAATTCTCTCACCTGTACCTTGTACGGTTTTATCCGAAGGACTCAGATTACTTCTCCAAACAAATTTCCCCGGCACGCTGAACTCACAAAATAATCACCCGTAACCACCTGTTTTTACATTGCTATTTCGGCCCAAGTCGAATTTTCTTGCATTTTGTACTGCGGGTGCTATATTCGCCTGTCATACTTGATCCAGGTGGTTATTTTAATCGGTAAAAACTATTGAAAAGAGTGTAAAACCGCATGAATGAAATCAACATTAGAGAAGCCGCTCCCGAAGACATCGATTTTCTGCAGCGGCTGGAAAGCACCTGCTTTCCCGCTCATCGCCAGAGCAGTCGTCGCTCCATCAAAAACAGCTTGACGAGCCCGAACCAGCTTGTCTACGTTGTGGAGCAGGGTCAAAACAAAGAGAAAATGGTAAAAAGCGGGGCGGCCACCGTTTTTCTGCACCGACGTTCTCTTCGTATCTACTCTATCGCCGTAAATCCGGATTTCCGCAGATCCGGAGTGGGAGAACTGCTGATTCAACACATCACAGACCTGTCCGTAGCAAAAGGGTTTGAAAAAATAACTCTGGAAGCGGACGCCTCGAACATGAGACTGGTGGACTGGTACAGAAAGTTTCTCTTTGAAACCACACACCAGCTTATCGATTACTACGGACCCGGTGAAAACGCCTTCAGGATGGAGAAAAAACTGACCGATTCTCCCATCCGCAGCTTAAAGGGGGGCAACATCATCGTTGTCGACAACGATAAAAAACAACATATTCAACTGCCCATGGTCAACGTTATTTCGGCAAGGGAGTACCTCTCGGATGAAACATTTCGCAACTCAGACCGGTTTCACGTGCTCAACCTCTGCTGTTCCTACCGGACCCACTCCATAGGCTACTACGTCTCCCTGCTGGCCGCGGCCCGCAACCACCGAACGACTCCATCGGTCATGTCGGTAAAGGACATATCCAATCTTTCGATCGCTCAGAGTCTGTTTGACGAGATCAGGGAGTTTGCGGAAGATAAGCTTAGACATCTCTCTAAAGAGACATTCGAACTCACGGTAATACTCGGCAAAACAGAACATAACAGATATGTGGATTTCGGCAGGAAGTTGTTCGCCCTTTTCAATATCCCCTTTTTCACCATCTCCCTCGTGAAGAGCGAAGGCTGGAGAGTGAGAAAGCTGAAAATTCTCACTCTTGACCACATTTCAAAAAATCACCCCGAAATCCTGAACGAGTCCCTCAGCCTCTATTTCGAGAAAAAGCGTTACCGGCGCACCCATCTCAAAAAGTACAAATACGATCTGGCCATTCTGGTGAACCACGAGGAAAAGACACCTCCTTCCTGCAGGAAGGCGCTGGATAGATTCAAAAAAGCGGCAGAGAAAGTGGGATTTTTCGTGGAGTTCATAACCAAAATGGACTATCGCCGCATTTGCGAATTCGACGCCCTGTTCATAAGAGAGACTACGGCAATAGAAAATCACACTTACAACATCGCGCGTCATGCCTACACTGAGGGACTCGTTGTAATCGACGATCCCTGGTCCATACTGCACTGTTCCAACAAGGTGTACCTCCATGAACGGCTCTCCAAGGCTGGAATATCACAACCCCGGACATGGCTTTTGACAAAGAAAAAGTGCGATGAAACGATAATCGACTCTCTGCCTTTCCCTCTGGTACTCAAGCTGCCTGAAAGCTCCTTCTCCCTCGATGTCTTTCGTGTCGACAGCCGCGAGGAGATGGAGTCGAAACTCGCGGAAATGTTTTCGAAAAGTGACCTGGTGATTGCACAGGAATTTCTTGAGTCGGAATACGACTGGCGTATCGGAGTACTGGACAACACCCCTCTTTTCGCATGCAAGTACTACATGGCGAGAGGACACTGGCAAATCTACAACTGGGAATCGAAAGGAGAATCCGATTTCAGCGGAAACTCCGAAACAATCCCCATAAACCAGGTACCCACCGCCATAATAAATGCAGCCGTCAGATCATCATCTCTGATCGGCAACGGCCTCTACGGAGTGGATATCAAGGAAATAGAGGGTAAGGCCTACGTTATAGAAATAAACGACAACCCCAATATCGACGCGGGCATTGAGGATCTTCTTCTGCAGGATGAACTCTACCTGAGAATAATGACCTCTCTTTTCAACAGGATCGAAAAAGAGCGTCAGTGCACTCGCTATCCGATTTAATCCGGAATCTATCAGCTTACAAAACTTGAACTTTACCTGAGCAGAGATATCAATCAACAGCTTAAACCTCATAATTTTACCAAACTCAAAAATGCGTGTTGCTTTGTGATTTTTTTCTTTACCCAGGATGGGTACTACTGCATAGGCAGTATATTAAAGTTAATTTATTCAACTTCAGCCGCGAACTACGCGAACCAACACGAACAAATTCTTTTTAACGGCAGAAGACGCGAAAGGCACGAACAAATACGGTGTAATAAAACAGTTGGCAGTACTCGTTATGATTCTGCAGTGTTCGAAGATCCAACGATTCAGGAGATCAGTTGAGAATTCTAAAAACATGACAGGGGGACCCTGCCGGAGACGCAGCGCCGAAGTCGGTCATCACTTCTTTAGGAATGTGCTGATAACAGTTTGAATTTTTCGGGACAGTTTTCTTCTCTGTCGACGTTGCCTTTGGGGAACTTGATGGTGCCGTTGTCGGATTCTTTGGAGAGGTAGATCCTGATTTCAGAGAAGATCCAGTTTTCTTTGTTTTTTTCACACTGGAATGAGATGTAGTTGAGCGCCTGTTCCCCGAACTGCTCGGCTATTTCTTTCTTCAAGTCTGTTTTTTCAACTGTTTTTCCACTCATTTTTACGAGGTATCTGTTGAGCCGGCTCTTCCCGATTTCATCTACGAATTTTTCGGAAAGTGAGAAGTAGCTGTCTGGCGAGAGGTCGGTACAGCTTCCGTGTTTGTACCACTCATGGCGGTGAAGGCACGATTTGCTTCCGGGCATCTGTTTTGACATGCCTTTTCTCACTTCACGGGAAAGGTTGAGCATGGGCATACTGCACCATTTTCTATCTTTGTCCTTCTCCACGATCTTTTTGGGAACGCCGCAGTAGGCAAATGTGTGGTCGGGATCGTTCTTCATGCTGGGCCAGAGACCGTGAAGGGACAGTCCCTTGAATCTTTTATTTTTATTTTTCTCTTTTTCACATTCGGGCATTTCACTGTGATTTGCACAGAATGCGGGATGCCATGACAGTGCGAGTACGTAGTGGTCGAAGGGCGCTTTCGAATAGACTTTGTAGAGCGGATAGACCACCAGTGTCAGAAACATGAAGAGTACAGGCACTAAAACACGCCTGGGCATTTGGAACCTCCGTTGTGTGTCACAATTCGTTGAACAGGCCGCGGTTCGGTCGAAAAACGACGTAAAAATGCCGCTTTCGATCCGAACTCGACCTGTTCAACTTTATTATCTATATGGAATTTCTATATGAATCTCTGGAAAGAACCTCTTAGTCGGCTTTTAAAGCGATTCCAAGCTCGTCAAGCTGGTCCAGGGAAACTTCAGACGGAGCTTCGCTCATGAGACAGCTTGCGGATGTTGTTTTGGGGAAAGCTATTACGTCCCTGATGTTGTCGATTCCGAAGAGAATCATTATGAGTCGGTCCAGTCCGAAGGCGAATCCGCCGTGGGGTGGTGTTCCGTACTCGAGTGCGTCAAGAAGGAATCCGAACTTGAGTCTCGCTTCCTCTTCGCTGATCTTGAGAAGCTTGAATACCTTCTTCTGCTTTTCGAAATCGTGGATTCTTATGGATCCACCGCCCACTTCGCTTCCGTTGATTACAAGGTCGTAGGCTCTGGACATGATCTTAGAGAGATCCTCCTTTTCGCCTTCGTCGATGAAATCGGTGAACGGATGGTGCGGTGTTACCCAGCGGTTTTCGTCTTCGTCATACTCGAATGCGGGGAAGTCGGTCACCCATACGAATGCGAAGTCGTCCTCTTTGTAGAGTGCGTACTCCTTTGCGAGTCTCTTTCTGAGGTTTCCTGTAACGGTGAGCGCTACCCTTCTGCTGTCGGCGACGATGAACATTATCGATCCTTCGGAGATGAGTTCGCTGAGCTTCGCCTTCTCCTCGTCACTGAAGAACTTGAGAAGTGTGGATTCAAGCTCGCCGTCGACTTTCTTTATGAATGCGAGTCCCTTGGCTCCGTCACCCTGAACCTCCTTTTCAAGCTTCTTCACCTTGTTTCTGGAGAATTCGGATGCCTTTCCTTCGAGAACGATTGCCTTTATTGCCATTCGGCGATCTTCGGATGCGGTTCTGAATGCGGAGAACTCGCTTTCGGCGAATATTTCGTCAAGAGATATGAGTTCCATTCCGTAACGCATATCGGGTGCGTCCGTTCCGAATCTTTCCATTGCGTCTGCGTATGGAATTGTCGCGATCGGGTTGGGAATTTCCATTCCCTTGACCTTGCTGAAGATCTCCCTTACGAGTCCTTCGGTCATTCCCATGATGTCGCTTTCGTCGATGAAGCTCATCTCGATGTCGATCTGTGTGAACTCCGGCTGACGGTCGGCCCTGAGGTCCTCGTCACGGAAACACTTTACGATCTGGTAGTAGCGGTCCATTCCGGAGATCATAAGGATCTGCTTGAAGATCTGCGGGGACTGGGGGAGTGCGTAGAAGCTTCCCTTCGAGATACGGCTCGGTACGAGGAAGTCGCGGGCTCCTTCCGGTGTGCTCTTGTTGAGCATAGGTGTTTCCGTATCAACGAATCCGTGGCGGTCCATGTAGTCGTGAACGATTTTCGTAACCTTCGCACGGTTTATGAGATTCTGCCTGATCTGGCTCTTCCTTATGTCAAGGTAGCGATACTTGAGCTTGATCGTATCGGCCGCCTCTTTTCTGTGGTCGTAGGGCATGGGCTTGGACTCGGAGAGCACCTTGAAGGATGTGACGTCGACTTCGATGTCTCCCGTCGAGTACTTGTCCGTCCTGTTGTCGCCGCGGTCGATTACCGTTCCGGTAACCTGAATTACGTTCTCAAGACCTATTTTCTTGGCCTCGGCAACCATGTCGGGGTCGTTGAAAACCACCTGTGTCTGGCCGTAACGGTCGTAAATCATTATAAAAAGAAAGGGTCCAAGTTCCCTTTTGTTTCCAACCCATCCAGAAAGAGTAACCTCATTGTTGAGGTTCTCAAGTGATAACTCTCCGCAGTTGTGTGTCCGCAGCATCAGATTCCTCCAAATATCTTTTTACTTTCCTTCCTTCTTTTCGGCATGTTTCTTGTAGTCCTTCGGAATTACAAGACGGTGCCTTTCCGTTTTCACCTCTTCGACACTTATCAGCGTCTGGGTCACCGGAGGAAGTTTCCGGCGCGAATATCGGTGCATCTTCACGATGATTCCCAACTTGTTGAAGCGATCACGGATCTTATCTTCAACGGAACGGTACTTGAGAAGATGAGCAGGAATGAGTGATGCGAACCTTTCGCGAAGAGCGACAAGTTCACCCAGTTTTCCCGCTTCGGCAACCCAAACCTTCATGAAGTCGCGTCCGTCGATCCTTACAAGGTAGGGAACGCTCTTCCAGCTGCCGACGGTTTCGCTCCCCTTCTCTTTATGAAAGGTGACATTCTCCGTCCTTTTGGCACCGAGAGACTCCGTCATGCGGGCAAGAAAACCTAGGTAATGCTCCAGATTCCTCTTTTGGAATCCGCGCTTCACGTGGTTTACCGTCGTTATGGAGTTGTTCTTGAGATCGATCTCCATTTCGTGGCCCGCCTTCTCGCTCCGGTCGACAACACGGATTACGTCGTTGTCGAGATATGAGGTTTTCTTCACCTTCATTCCGTTGACTTCGACAAGCTCCTCAACCTTCCAGCCGCTTCCAGCGAGAAGCGCCTGACAGAGGATAATCGCTGTAAAAAATGTAAAAATCCGCATTTTTCAACCTCGAACAGGTAAAAACCGTGACTATTCTATTGATGATTCATCGTTTTTCAACAAATTTTCTCAGGCCCTCTTCACTCGACCAGAAGATCACCCTCACTCCAAGCCCCCGGAAACGATGGGGATCCACCTTGTCGAGGCTGACAAAACCGAATCCCATTTTATTGAAAATTAACCCTTCCGAAACATTGCCGCTTAATAATGTATCCCGGCTGTCGCTTACGGAGAGCGTTTTCCCCTTCTCCGAACTCCTCTTATCGGAGAGGATGAACTCCCCTTTATTCTTCTCGATCACCAGTATCCTGTTGAGCGGAATGTCGGGTCGCTTTCCATCCACAACAACAAGTGTCATGTTGTAATCGAAAAAGCGGACCATCTCCTCAAGCTGGGATTTGAGAAGCGCGGAACTTTCCCTTCCGAGAAACACAAGGGGCCTTCCATTTTTTATCTTCGGCAGGATCTTTCTTATCCACTGGACATTCTCACCTTTCATTGTGAAGGCGACCCCAAGTCCCTTCGATCTGACCAGATCGATAATGTAGGCGGGTGTTTTCGGAGTGATGTAGATGTGAAGACCATCGTTATTCGGCAGTGAATAACTTTTCTTCTTCACTGGACCGGCGGCCATAAGCAATCCTGTCGTAACCAGAATCAAAAGAAAAAGTACTCTTCTCATCTTATCCTCCTATGTCAGTAGATCGATTCCACCACGGTTCCGGGATAGTAGCGCTTGAGAATTGCCCGGCAGTCGAAACCTTTCCTGCCCATTCCGATCGCCCCCATCTGGCACATTCCCACACCGTGACCCCAGCCGGCTCCCCTGAAAACCCACTCGTCGCCCTCTTTTTCAACTAGGAAAAGGGAGCTGTTCAGATTATCCAGCAGCCGTCTGATGACAAGTTCTCCGTGAATTGTAACACTGCGCTTTGTTCCGCGCAGCCTGATCCGGTAAATTCGACCGGAAACTCCGCGCCTAAGCGGCTCTATCGCAAGAAGTTCGCCCACATTCTTTTTCAGAAGAAGTGTGGACATCTTCTCTTTTCCTATTCTCTTCTCCCAGCGGTGACGTCTGTTGAGCTTGACATTGCACTCGCCGTAACTGTCCGAAAGGAACTTTTTGACATCCGACTCATTCGTAAGATCCAGGGAAAGATCGTGATCGCCGTCCCATACACCCTGAAGATAGGGCTTCTTGGCGGTGAACCAGACGTGCCGTACATCCTCGGTGTGACCTCCGCAGCTGGAGCTGTAGGGCGCCCTGACAACGTAGAGAGACTTGTGGAGAAGTATCTCTCCCCTTGTGGAGCTGACCGCCTTTTTGAATTTAGGCTCCGCCTTCCTGTTCCACAGCACCTTCTGGCAGTGAACCGTTGAGCAGATGTGGAACGGTTCGGTTGTGTGTCTCTTTCCGAGCTGCATGAAGATATCGGTCCGGGCGGTTATCGCCTGAGCCTTCAAAGTCTCAAGGGGCGCGGAGAGAAACATTTCACCCGGCAGAATCTGCTCAAGAAGGGATTCCACATCGCTCTGTGCGACGAGATCGATATTTCCGCCCTTTTTCGGTGTGAGATAGAGTGTGAGTCTCCCCGGAAAGCTTTCACCTTCGATATCGTGGTCGTTTGCTGAAGTTTCTATCTCCAGAAAGTCGGTACAGGTGATCTTATTCTCCTTCCACTCCACCTGAAATTCACCGCCAGTCGGTTTCTCCATCACCTTTATGAGGTTTATGCTGCTGTCCATAAAACGGTGCCTGTACCTCATCATCAGTCTTCCGGCATCTTTTATGTCGAGATCGCCTTTTACCGCAATATGGAACTCCCTGTTGTCTATTTTCCTGTTATTAATAGAGAATACTCCACCGGTTACAAAAACCCTCACGTCACCCCCGGTTCTCTTTTTCCAGAAGTCCAGACGGGATCTGTACTCTTTTATCGATTCCCGGGCGATCTCCTCGAGGGAAACGACGTAGCGGACCTTTCCGGGAACGGTTTTTGTGAGGGTCACCTCGGCATTTTCGGTTTCGACCGGTTTTCCGTCGCATTTTATTTTATTCTTGCCTCCGAGGGAGAGGGGTCCGGAATGCTCCCTCACATGCACACGTATGTGGGGAACCCTATCCCTGAAAGTGAGGGATGAACTGTGAAGAAATGTGAATTCAGCCGAAAAGAGAAACAGCGGCAGATTAAAAATCAACAAAAGAAGGGTCTTCTTTACACTCAACGTCGCCTCCAAGTCCAAGATCGTACAATCGATTTTCATAAAGCAGTGAATAGATTTCGTAGTATTTCGCAACCTTTTTTACGTAGTTTCGAGTCTCTTTGTAGGGTATCAGTTCGATGAAAAGACGCATGGGAAGGTGTGAAAACCTTTCGAGCCACTCGTTGACCCGGTGCGGTCCGGCGTTGTATGCGGCTGCGGCAAGAAGAAGGTTTCCGTCGAACCTCTTTAGAAGACGGTCAAGATACCAGGCGGAAGCCTTCATACTCTGGTAGGGATCGAAAGGATCCTTTATGCGGATTCCGCTTCTGGCTGCTATCTTCTCGAATGTGTAGGGCATGATCTGCATTATCCCGATCGCCCCGACGTGGGAAACGAGATGGCTCCTGTAGAGAGTTTCTGCCCTCATGATGCTGTAGATCGTCGCCGGATCCACATCGAACTCCTCGGTGAGCCGGAGAACCGAGTCGAAATAGGGGGTCGGATAGAGAACCTTCCAAACTTCCCTGTCTCCGTTCATGGGCGACGTTCCGAGAGATTTTCTCACATATGGAAATGTGTGGTCGATTCTCTTTCCGGGAACATCCGCAAGTCTGTAGATCGGACCGAGAAGCTCTTTTGAAATCTTCCTTAAAAGAATCTTTTCGTCTCCGTCCACATCCTCCTTCAGCCTGCTCGCCACGAAATCGGCGTAGAAAAGCAAGCCGTCCCGGATCTTGAATCGGCTGAAAAGATCTATCATTCCGAGATACTCCTTCTTCATCTCCTTTTTTGTGAAGGATGGGAGTTTCTTTCGGATCAGGAGGTAGGGATCTTCGCTGCTCTTCTCCAGATTCTTTTTCCAGAGGCTTCTCCTGTCGCTCTTGAAATTTCCCGGTTCAGCCTTCTTTTCGAAACTTCCCTCGGAAAAGATGTGGGCGTAGAGAACATCGTAGAAAGAGAGGACTCCGTTATCGTCACCGTTTTCACCGTCGATTGCGTCGAAATGCTCCCCGAGAATACAGCTGTTGCTCATCCGGTCCATCATTGCCGTCATGTCGAGCATTGTTCTCATCACACTTCGTCCGCTGTAGTATCGCGCGGGATTTATTTTCCGGTCGTAGAGCATGTTGCTCCAGAGCGCGAATGCGTATGTGTCGTTGCCCTCGTAGAGATGGATAAGGCCCAGCTTGTAGAGGGCGAGAAGCCAGTATTTCGAGCGTTTTTCCCTGAAAACCATAGCTTCGAGAACTGTCCTGGCCTCTTCCGTCCTCCCCGCCTCGAAGTAGTTGAGCGAGGCGAAGAAGTTTGCCCGCTCCCTGCGGACACCGCTCAGACTCTCCGCGATGGTGGCAAGATAGTCGGCCGATTCTGAAACCTTTCCGCTCTGTTCCAGTATCTTGAACTTTTTCCAGCCGTAGCCGTAGAGAACCGACTGGTCCTTGCCTTTTTCGAGTCTCTTCTCGACCATATCCATAGCCTTGCGGTAGAGCCCCTTCTGCTGGAGATAGGAGATGATTTCCAGATCGGCGGGACCCTCCACATCGAGAAGCGTGTCATCGTAGAAGCTGTCGATTTCTCCCATTCGGCGCATTACTCCCAGCCACCTGCCGAAGAATACGGAATCCTTTCCCGGAATCTTCTTTTCCCTCTTGAGACGTAGAAGTCTTTCTCTCACTCCGGCGGCAAGTTCCGAGTAGTGGTAGCGCTCCATGAACTTGAGATAACTCTCCAGATGCTCGCCGTTCGCGCCCCTTCCATGCTCTCTTGCAAGAAGGGAGTTGAAGGCTGCGACGTCGTTGCTGCCCTCCTTCAGACAGAGGTCGTAGGCACCGAGCGCCTCCTCGTACTTTTTGCGGTATAGAAGAATATCCGCCTCCATACAGCCGAGCGAACTGCTCTTGAGGAATTCAGGCATCTCATCTTCAAGTTCCCCGTAGAGGGCAAGGGCTCCGCTGAACCGTTTTCTGGCAAAATCGGCCCGCATTTTTATGTAGCGGACAACGAGGGAACTCCTCGTCTTTCCATCCAGTTTGCTTATCTCGGAATCCATCCTGCCGTACTGGGCAACTTCGAAAAGTGCGAAGATTCTGTAGAGTCGCGCCTGATTCTTGCCTTCGAATACAACCTCTTTTTCATGGCTTAAAAATGTTCTATAATCACCTCTTGCAAATATAGAAATTGCACACTCGTCTGAAATAGGGCATTTATTCAAACAGCTGTGATAGCCGAAAAGCAGACTGGAGAAGAGTAGCAGAAGCGAACTAATCGCTGTTTTCCTTATCATAAAGACTCCTGATCTTTTCACGGAAAGAGTTTATTTTGGCTTCGTAGCCCATATTCGTCAGATTGTAGAAAACCGGTTTTTCACCGAGTTCATCGGGAAAGTAGTTCTCCGGAATCCAGTGCCCAGGGTAGTCGTGGGGATAGCGGTAGACGCCCTTCTCCTCTCCGGGAGCGAGACTCGATTCATTGATTATATGCTGCGGCGGCATGAGATCGGGACCGTCCTTGACGTAGGCCTTCGCAAGATTTCTCGCCATGTAGGCGGCGTTGCTCTTGGGTGCCGTGGCGAGATAGGTTGCAACCTGCGCCATGATTATCTCCCCTTCGGGAAGTCCGATGTTCTTGAATCCCTCCAGACCAGATACAGCAATCTGCAGCCCGCGCGGATCGGCGTTTCCCACATCCTCCGAGGCGAAAATAACCATCCTGCGCAGAATGAAAAGCGGATCCTCTCCCCTCTCCAGCATGCGCATCATGTAGTACATCGCGGCATCGGGATCGCTCCCCCGGAGACTCTTGATGAAGGCGCTGATTATCCTGTAGTGGCTGTCGCCCTTCTTGTCGTATCTTCCCGCTGTCGAGGAGACCTTTTTAACAGCCTCGAATCCGATTCTCTTTCCGTCGGAAAGATAGTAGGCGGACTCCAGAGTGTTTATGGCTATCCGAAGATCCCCCGAACTTGCCCGGAAGATCGCCTCCAGAATATCCTGTGAAGCTTCCACTTTAAGATGATCGAGCCCCCTTTTGAGCATCTCGATTACGTCCGACTCACCGATCTTTTCGAACCGGATGGTCCTGCTTCTTGAAAGAAGGGCGTTGTTGACGCTGAACGAGGGATTTTCGGTGGTCGCGCCGATGAAGACGACACCGTCGTCCTCGATCATCGGAAGAAATATATCCTGCTGGGACTTGCTGTAGCGGTGTATCTCATCCACAAATACGATCTGCCTCTGGGCGAAGAGTGTTCCCTTCTCGGAGTAGATCTTTTTCTTAATTTCAACGGTTGAATTTTTTACAGCCGAGAAGCCGTAGAGTTTTGCATTGAACATCCTTGCGGCGATTCGAGCTATAGTAGTCTTGCCGCTTCCGGGAGGTCCGAAGAATATCATTGACGGCAGGTAACCGCGGTCGAGAAAGGCAGTGACGAGTTTCAGCGTGTCTTTCTGTCCGACCACATCCTCGAACCGTTCCGGCCGGAGGATAGAGTAGAGTGGCTGATTCATTAGTTTCCGGATTTTTCTTTCTGTAGATCTTCTAAAGTTTTCTTTAACTTACGATAATTTTTGTCTGTAGGCTCAACTTTTTCCGCGGTCTTTTTCCTGAGATTCTCTATCTCCTCAAGCGAGAGATAGTGCGTTCTGCTCTTTTCCGGAACGTACATCCTGTCATCGTTTTTAAGAACGGCGAAGGTAACATCGGGAAAGGTCTTTTCAAACTCCGCGCGTTCCTCATCGGAAGATATGTAGAGAGCGTAGGAGTAGAGCCTGGCCTTCACAGGGTCGCTGTCGATCACCATGGCGGCAAGAGAGTTCTCATTTCCCCTTCCGGTTCTCCAATCGACAGGAAAGTCGTAGATCTTCTTCTTATACTTGAAGTAGTCCTCCCTGCGACGGGAAATGGCGAAAGCTCCCTCCTCAAGATAGAGCCTCAGCGCTCCCCTTTCGTAACCCATGATCTTGTAAGGATTGTCGATGGTAACCGTCCATCTCATGCGTTCGAGAGGAAGTTTCCATATTCCGTGACGATTTCCGAGATAGATACGGTAATCGAAACTTTCAGGCAGTCTCTTTTTCAAATTCTTGAGAAAAAGCGCCTCCTTGAAAAGATCGAGATCGAACTGGGTCCCCTTTTTCCCTACCGAGACCCTCTTCTTTTCCGAATCGAAAACAACGTTTTCCTTTTTTGCAAAAGAGAGGGCCTCACCGATGAGACTGTTTGAAGGAATAACCCTCACTCCGTCCTCGTTTTTCCAGAGATTGAAAAGGGCGCCTGCAGAAACATTGAATGAACTCTTTCCGGAAATTCTCGCGCCCTCGGAAAGAAGATTCCATATTTCCGGATGATCGGCGAGATCGATCTCCCTCGTCTCTGAAGCATCGACACCGTTGAGGGTTGTCTCCATGAGAAGGATTGCGTTGGTTTCCACCTCGGCCGCGCTGACAAGCGCCGGAAACTCCTTTGTCCAGAAATCCGTACCCAGATTAGTTCCGATGACACTGAGGGGAAGACCCATGGCGCGGTAACGCTTTGTTTTCGTGACAAAAAACTGCTTGTAGGAATCGGCATACTTTTCGGTGAACTTCTTGACCGTACCCTTTCCGGGGGCTCTTGTCACGATACCGGTCACAAGCTTGAAAAAAACAAAAGCCGCCGCCGCGAGTATAACCACAAAAAGCCACCTTCCGCCGCCGTTGTTACCGGCGACGGAGGCGGCAGTAAGCCTTTTTTTAACTGGCATGGAACTACTTTTCTTCGATTATCTCAAGTACGATCTTTTGATTATGACGGCTTGCAACCGCGGAAAGAAGAGTACGAAGCGCGTTGGCTGTTCTACCACTCTTTCCGATCACTTTGCCGACATCACTCGGATCAACCCTGAGCTCGATAATAGCCGTGCTTTTACCCTGAATGTAGTTAACTTCCACCTCTTCAGGGTTGTCGACAAGCTTCTTCGCGATAAATTCAATAAAATCTCTCATGCTTTTCCTCCAAAAACAGATGCAGTAACCAAAACAATTAACCATTGATGCACTCTTAGTTTATCTCATAAATAATTTTTTTCAAAAAAAATTTAACATTTCTATATCAATTAGTTTGAAAAGGTAGATCGTACACTTTTTCAAATGACGACTTTACACAAAAACCGTCATCAAACAAATCATCTTATGCTGCAATTCAAGATTAAGATAAACAACCGGCAACAGTGCCGATATTCCCTGTTTTCCTCCCCCATTCACAATCAAACACACCTTCATTTCAGCCAGAAGCAGATGATAATAGAAAGATCACCTGTATCCTAAAATTCGGTTTAATGCTGTTTGAATTTTTTACAACACGGTTTCTCGGTACCCATTCCCGAACCATTTCAATAAATTTTTCCATCTGCTTTTAAGTTGCAGTTGCCTGGAGAACAGGTATAGGCAAAACGGTTTTGTAGAATTTAAAAGAAGTAGTGATTGATCGATCATATCGATTTTGTAACGATCAATGAGTTAATCGACAGAATAATCCATACAGATGGAGACCATCTTTATGGCTCCATAAAGAAGACGTATGTTTCGGATCGGATCGGATCGGATTGAAAACTACTGAGGGAGCTCGAACTCGTAATTTTCCACGAAACGCTCCATGACGGCCTTCAGCCTATCCTGCGCCTCGGTTGCCGATTCGTGAAGCACCATTGAAAAGCGGTTGTCTATGAAAGGTTCCGGATATTTGTTGTTGAGAACGGAATATCTGTAATATTGAGCGATTCCGCCCACATCGATAACCTGACCCGATGTTCCGATAACCACGAAAAGATCCGTTTCGGAAATAATGCTGTAGAGCTTTTCATACTCGGGCACAGGCTCCTGGAACATCACGACGTTGTGCCTTATGGAATCGCTTCCGCATTCCGGACAAAGTTTCCCATTCGTCGATTCGTACCCTATGGGGAAAACAAGACCGCAATCTTCGCAGCGGCCATCGGTGAGGGTGCCGTGAAGATGAATCACATCGGGGCACTCCGCCTTCTCCAGAAGGTTATCCACATTCTGGGTCACCACAAAAACATTTTCCGGATAGCGCTTTTTAATATCCGCAATCATCCTGTGGGCATCGTTGGGCTCCCTGGTCTCGAGATCCTTTCTTCTCATGTCGTAGAAATTAAGAACCTTTTCCCTGTCCCTGCGGAATCCGTCGGCGGAGCAGACCTCCATGATGTCGTACTCCTCCCATAGTCCGTCGCTGTCCCTGAATGTGCGGATGCCGGACTCCGCACTGAGCCCGGCACCTGTCAGAATAAGTATTCGATTTTTCATATTGAAAGAGTGTGACTACTTGTTGACCTGGAAGGTTTTGTCACCCTTCGCGAAGTATCCGACGATCTGGTTTGCCGCTGCAAGACCGGCATTGACGTTGGCTTCCATTGTCTGAGCACCCATCTTCTTTGGAGTGAAGAAGTAACGTCCTTCGTAAATTCCCCTGATGCTGTCTGCGCAATCGGGAGCGATATCGGAGACGTAGTTGAAATCTTCGCGATCGGCGAAAACCTTGACGAGCTCCTCTTCGTTGATAACCTCCTTGCGGGCGGTGTTAACGAGAGTGGCGTTCTCCGGCATGCTGGAAAGAAGATCGTATCCTATGCTCTTCTTTGTCTTGTCGTTTGCAGGAATGTGAAGAGAGATGTAGTTACATGTGGAGTAGAGCTCCTCAACTGTGTCGAGAGGTTTTACACCGTCGGCTTCGATTGCAGCCCTGTCAACGAAAGGATCGAAAGCGAAGACTTCCATTCCGAATCCCTTTGCGATGTTTGCAACGTATCTTCCTACGTTTCCGTAAGCGTGGATACCGATCTTTTTACCTCTCAGCTCAAGTCCGGCCTTTCCGTTGTAGTTGTTACGTGCAAGGAATATCATCATTCCGACAGCAAGCTCGGCAACCGCGTTGGAATTCTGACCTGGAGTGTTCATAACGACAACACCCTTGTCTGTAGCTGCAGCGAGATCGACATTGTCGTAACCTGCACCGGCACGAACAACGATCTCGAGCTCATTGGCAGCCTCGATAACCTCGGCAGTAACCTTATCACTTCTTATTATGATTGCGTTAACATCTGCAACAGCCTCAAGAAGCTCGCTCTTGTCAGCGTACTTCTCAAGAAGCCTGAATTCGTAACCTGCATTTTCAACTATCTCTTTTATTCCCTTCACTGCAACTGGAGCAAAGGGTTTCTCGGTAGCAACAAGAACCTTTTTTGTCATTTTTTCCTCCATATATTAAGAACGATTCGGAACGGTTCACATCGATAATGTATCAAATCGCAGAGCCTTGTCAATTTAATAATAGGGACAATTTCAAACAACCTGAAAAAGATCTCACGATTGTTCAAAGATTGATTTTACAATCATGAATTCACAGCCTTTTTCAAACATCAATCAAATCCTGAAATGGAACATTAAAGATGATTTTAGAGATAAGATCGGAATTTCGTCGTAATTTTTCGAACGTAAGTTTTATAAAACAGATTTTTTCGGATCAATCAGGAACCGGTCAAAATCGAAAGGATGGATTCCTGAAAATTCACACCGTTCTGCAGAAGTGTCGCTGTCACATCCTGAAGCATCAGTCTCTTTGTCATTTCCGCATACTCTCTTGCAGTATCGGTTCCGTACAGTCTCGATATGGATGCTTCACGAATCGCCTCGACTCCGGATACGTACTCTTCGCGAATAGAGGCGCGCTCTATCTCACCTCCGCTTGTTCCAAGAAAAAGCTGAACCCTGTTGAGGGCGCCATCTATAAGCTCCTGGGCCCTTTCGGAGAGTTCAATCGAAGAGAGGTCAACCTTTTCGATGCCCAGCCCCTTTGTTGAAAAATCGGGAATCGAATAGGTATCCTCACCTCCGCTTATTGATGATGCATAACGCAGCGGATTGGCTTTCGTCACGATGTTGAAATCCCTATCCGGAAGCCTCGAAAAGAGAAGGTTGCGCTCCCTTCCGCTCCATCCCGCTTCAATCAGAAGACGTTCGTCCACATCTAGATCGAGCCCCATTTCGGGAAGATGGATCTCTCCGCCGGAAAGATTCAACTTCTCGCCATCCACATCGGCGCTGAACGGTTCGCCGTCGGGAGCCTGAACATCGGAAAAGGCGAACGCCGCATCGAGATCGGTCGTGCCGCCGTGGATGAAAATCCGTCCCTGCTCACCGGGAAGAGGAGAACGGATTATGAATGTTCCCGCGCTTCGCTCCGTGGAATCCGCATCGGCGACAGAAACATATGAAACAAGATTTCTCTCAGCAGCCCGGTTCATGGAGACATTTGAAAAGAGTGAGTTTACAGCATCTCTCAACTTCCCCTCAAGATCGGCGACGGTTTCGGTCGGAACAAAATCCACGTCTACGCTGGTTCCGTCCATTATCTCCAATGTAACCCGGTTTCCCGAATCGGATAGAATGAAGTTGCCGTCGTCGTCAAAAAATGTGCCGACGGCTGAAAGAGGCGTCAATCCGTTGGCAACTCCTCCCGACTGGTCGATATCGTACTCCACAACGTCGGTGAATGTCTTGCCGGTGACCACCGCCGAAAACTGAAGATCGGCCGATCCTGTAACCCACTCCCCGTTTGTCGTATCGAGCTGTACGACATCGAGAGTCTGAGTCGAACTCTCGATTGAGGAGATATCGAAGCTGTAGGTTGTGGTGCTCTGGGCCGAAACACCGTAGCCGTTGTCGACCTGCGCATTCATCTTGAGTTCCAGATGGGTGGCGGCGGGATCGGCGAAATCCTTGTCCTCAAGTCCGAAGAGATACTTGTCACCGGTTTCAACCGTCATTTCCGTAAGGCCTGTGTTTCCGATGACAAGCGAGGTCAAGCCGTCCGTGAGGGTGACTCCTGTCGCGCTGAAAAAGGATCCGTCAACAGTGTGACTGTTCCAGTTGTCCCCTCCGTCAAAACTGTAACGGATATCGAAATCGCCGGAAGTTGTGCTTATCGTGGCATCCTCCAGCACCTCGATCATGGCGTAACCTCCTCCGGTCGGTGCCGTCATTGCACCCGTCAGGACCGAAATATCGGTGGATCCCGCCGATCTGTATCTTGCAAGAGCCAGCGCGTTTGTGCTGTTTTCCGCAGTTCCGGATGTAATGTCGTCGTCGAGTCCGACCGTGTAGCCTGTTCCGGAGAGAAGTCCGGAGGGATTTCCAACAAGAGTAATACCGTTAATGGAATCGGTCCCTCCCGTAAAATCGGTTTTTGAAGCTGTGGAAAAGGCGAAAACGTCCCAGGAATTTGAATCCGTTCCATATTCACGTGAAGTGAAGACTATCTCATTCGCCGCACCTCCGGATGAAATGTTGACATAACTCACAAGATTGTCGTCATTCTGCAGCTCGGTTATCGCCGTATCCCTTCCCGCTCCGGAAAGGTCGACGGAAATTGTCTCGCCGTCGAAATCGAAGATCAATGTTCCGGAAAGGTTGTAGTTCTCCGCCACAGTCGCCGTTGCCTTGTCTCCGTTGTAGTCATCGTTTGCTATGGATTCAAGTCCCGTCTTGACCTCGAAGATGTTTGTCGTAAGGACGTGATTCGCACCCTCTTTCTCAGGTTCGTAACGAATCGATCCTGAAAAGGTCCCGTCTTTTCCCACCCCCCGAACAACAGGATCCACAAAAGCGGAGTCGGAACTGGATGGAAGAGCGGAAAGGGTTCCGTTGAGAAGTCTTCTGGTGTTGAACTCGGTAGATTCGAGAAGTTTGTCGATTTCGGTTTTCAGAAGATCCATCTCGTCGTTTATTTCGGATCGATCCGACTGGGTTTTTCCCGAATCCTGAGCGGATATTGAAAGATCCCTCATGCGACTGAGAACCGAATTGATCTCCCGCAGACCGTTATCCGCAATTTCCCCGAGAGAAACCCTATCTGTAAGAGAGCGGCCGTACTCCCGGAGCGAGCTGAGATACGTTTCGTCCTTCAACCTTCTCGACATCCCAACGGGATCGTCGTCGGACCTGTTGACTCTGTATCCGGTGGAAAGCCGCCTTACCGACTTTTCGAGAAATTTTTCATGAATCCTGGAAACATTCGAGACGTTAGCGCCTATTCTCTCTATGAACATGGGATCCTCCAACTATTCAGCAGAACCACACGTCCATAATCACCTGAAACAGGAATTTTTTAAAGCGCAAAAGCTCACCGAACTCCGTTCGAACAGGGAAATCTGCAAGAATCCGAGAAGTTGTGAATTTTTTTACGGAAAAGTGCGGTTCGATTTCCAACGAAACATCCATGTGGCCGATTTCGCGAAAGATCCGTCTTCGCACTGATCTTAATAATTGTAACACAAATTTTCAATTAATACAAACGGATATAAACTTTTCAAAATGTTTTTTGACACAGGCTTCGGGATTCGTATAATAGGCCTCGCTGGGGCTACCATAGCTCAGTCGGTAGAGCAGCTGATTCGTAATCAGCAGGTCGTCGGTTCAATTCCGGTTGGTAGCTCCAATTCTTTTTTACTCTCACTCATCGATGCTTTCTCTGGGATTAATCAGTCGGATTACTTTTTAAAGACACTTTTCATTTGATAAAATGATAAATTACGCCCTCGTCCGGACAAAAAACCACGCCATGTCTTGTAATAAATTTTTGGAATTTCAGGGACTCTTCAACTAAAAACCTGCTCACCTTCGAGCGCTATCTTTTTACATTCGAAAGTCACTGCGTTTCCCGCTTATGCATTCCTCTGATGTCTATTTAAGAGAAGAGAGCTCTTCACAGGTCATCGAGGGAACAAATTCAGTCACTTCGTAATCCGCAATTTTCTCCCTGTAAAACGGATCCTCCTTAAGGATTTCTCTAAGTTTTTCGGATGATTCACACCGGGCAAGAATTACTCCACCGCTTCTCGGCACCTTTCTTCCGGACGCCAGGAAAACTCCTTCAGCATAATACTTTTTAAGGAATCCCACATGCTCTTCAAGATTTTCATCAACATCATCAAGTGATTTCTTATAGTCAATCAAAACAACAAACATAACGCCCCCCGTGTCAAATTACAGTTAAACGCCGACAATCTACACCTCTGAAAAGCATTTGTCAAAAAGAGATTTTGATGAGCAAATAAAAAATCTTTTTTTTAACTCGTTCCGTTAACTAAAGGTTGGCAAAGTCAAATTTCAGCACCCAATCAAAGATAAAAAACTTTTCTTTGAATAATCAAGAAACAAAAGAACCATATAAAATCAGCACTCATCTACAATTCAATTCGCATCATTTTATCTCACCACAGCCGCCATCATCAATCTAATCAAAAATTTCAATTCTACAGATATATTCATCTGAATTTCATGAATCGCTTCTCACACCTCGGGAATAGGATTCCAGCTCCTTTTTAAATGTGAAAATCTACTCTCTACACCAGCCGATTTCATTTTATCATCGACTCTCAACTATTCCTGAAACTAACCATCACCGCCAGAACACCCACCATCTACAACCCAACAAAAGAGCATTCCATCCATTCCATAACCAAATAAGCTAATTTTAGATTAGTTAATAACCGTCATTTTAAACTATTATTAACCAACCACACGGACAAGCTATCCACATCAAGACTTCGTTCGCTTCATACATTTTTAAGTTAAATCTAAGGCGTCTTCAGTGTCGCGCAGTCAATCTTACAAAGAATTCAAGTAATCAATTTCATCGCACCTCTTCTGCTGCAGCTCTGTTTTTGATAAACTTAAGCGGTTAATATGCAAACATCACTTAAGGATCAATATGAAAACAATGCGACTTATAACAGCTATCCTACTGACAACAATCGCTGCCACAATTACGGTTGTCGTTGTCAAGGTGTATTTCCCTGAGGAAAAAATTATCAAGATAGGCTTTTTCGGTCTCCTCTCGGGAAGAAATTCCGACTACACAATCGCATCCAGAAACGGTGTGATTTTCGCCATCGAAGAGGTAAATCGCAAGGGTGGCATAAAAGGTAAAAAGCTGGTGCTTGTACAAAAGGATATTGCAGCTCACCACGCAGCAGGAGATGTCGGAGCAGTCATCGAAAGTTTTAAGAAGGAGGGAATATCGATTCTCATCGGGCCCTGTATCAGTCAAGCTTCCATTGAAGCCCTTCCCCATCTCAACAAGAATGAAATTCTGGCGGTCTCTCCTTCGGCGACAAGCGATCATCTCAGCGGGATGGACGACTTTTACCTGCGCGTTTCCGCTCCCGATTTCCTCACTGCCCCGTTTTTTGCGGAATATCTCTACGTAAAGAAAGGATATAGAAAAATTTCAGCCACATACGATTTTGCAAATCGTGCCTATTCGAAAAATTTCGTTATGCAGGTAAAGACCAACTTTGAAAAATTGGGCGGAACTCTATTCATCGCAGATCCTTTCGAGAGCGGACCCGAATTCCGAAAATTTTTCCATGGATCAATCGAATCTCTTCTTAAAAACCCATCCGACGCCCTGATGATCGTCGGAAACGCCGTCGACACGGCAAGATTTTGTCAGGAAATCAGGAAAAGAAAAATCGACCTGACCCTTCTCTCTTCAGAGTGGTCGATGACTTCCGATATTATCCAACACGGCGGCGATTCCATCGAAGGCGCACTTTTCCCCTCACCCTACTTTATCGACGAAACGGGCAGGGACTCAAAATTATTTGCAAAAAACTTTCGAGACAGGTTCGGAAAAGAGCTTAACCTCGTAAACATATTCGGATACGATGCTGCAAAAGTAATCATCTCCGCTTTTGAAAAATCGGACAAAAGAGATTCCACCTCTATTAAAAAAACCATTCTTTCAGAAAAAAGGTATGAAAGTCTTCTCGGCCCCTTTTCCATCGACTCATTCGGCGACGCCCGAAGAACAATAAGTATCGTAACCGTCAAGAACGGGAAATTCACTCGTGTAGAGGAGTAACCATTGACTTTCAGGAATGCACTCACCCTCAACTTCATTCTTGTTGCCGTACTACCGCTTTTTATCTTCGGAACAGTCCTTAGTGAAATAATCATCAACGAAATGATGGAAGAGCGCGCTGCAAACCAGATGAAAATTACGACAAATGTTGCTGAAGATATCGAGCTGTTTCTCAGCAACCCGGTGAAGGAACTTAATTTCATTTCCAAATTTCTCGGTAAATCCAACCTGGTATCCGATATACTGAAAAAAGAGCTGCTCAACACATTTTTTGAACAGCACTCCTTTTTCGAATCCATTTTTCTTACGGATGAATATGGAAAAGTAACCCTCGAAGCTCCCGAAGAGAGGGGGATTGTCGGATACAGCATGGCCGGTCAAAAATTTTTCCAAACTCCAAAAAAAACAGGAAAGCCATACTGGTCACGCCCCTTTCTATCCATTGAAGATGGAGAAGTCACCGTCACCGTCAGCGTTCCCTATTTAAGGGGAGTTATCGCCGGGAACATAAATCTAAAAAATGTCACTTCTCTCGTAAAAAACATGACGATAGGTAAAAAGGGATACGCTTTTATCACCGATCGCAAAGGGATCGTCCTTGCCCACCCTGATGACAAACTCGTTTCCAGAAGAGTTGAGATGCTGGACCATGAAATCGTTAATCTCGGACTCAAAGGTAAGGAGGGAACGGCCCTTTATGAAAAGGGCAATGCAAAGTATGTCGGAAGTGTTTCGATTCTGCAAATGAATCAATGGCTTGCTGTGGTAACTCAGCCCGCTGAAGAAGTTTTTGCTCTCCCATACCGTGTAAGAGTACTCAGCTGGATTGCCAGCGGCGGTGCACTTTTTCTCGCTTTTCTTCTGGCCTTCGTCAATGCCGGACGGATTGTTAAGCCTATACTTAAACTCGCCAACTATTCGAAAGATCTCGCAAGAGGTAACTATGTTCCCATTTCCGAGGTAGGAAACACATACCAGGAAGTCAAACAACTTACTGAAAATTTCGAGAAAATGAGAGAGGCGATACAGAGCAGGGAGGCAAAACTTAAGGATGCTCACGATCTTCTGGAAAGACGGGTTGAGGAGAGAACTGCCGAACTGAAGAAGGCAAAGGAGCAGGCGGATAGTGCACTGCGTGCCAAGAGTGTATTCCTTGCAAACATGAGTCATGAAATCCGAACTCCCATGAACGGAATCATAGGAGCGACGGAACTGGCCATGTCGGAAAGAATCCCGAAGAAGGTAGAGAAGTACCTCAACATAATAAACACTTCAGGTACGACCCTTCTCTCAATCATCAACAACATCCTCGATTTTTCCAAACTTGAAGCCGGTAAGATGGAGCTTGAAAAAAGAGCTTTCAAAATCGACAGGCTCTTTCACGAAATGTCCACCCTCTTTCTTGAAACTGCGATGGAAAAGAAGATCAATTTTCATATCGATATCGATCCGGAAATACCCCAAAATCTGGAAGGGGATCCGCTAAGGATCGGTCAGATACTCACAAACCTGCTGTCAAACGCCTTCAAGTTTTCAAACAGAAACGGATCGGTGACTCTCGGCGCAAAAATCGCTGAAGAAAGTGAGATGATTGTTAAGATCACCTTCTTTGTACGTGACATGGGAATCGGAATGGAAAAATCTTTCTGCCGGCAGCTGTTCAAGCCTTTTGCCCAGGCCGATGCTTCGACCACCAGAAAATACGGCGGAACCGGTCTGGGGCTCGCCATATCAAATCAACTGGTAACATTGATGAAGGGCTATTTCTCAGTGGAAAGCGCACCGGGCAGAGGTTCTACCTTCAGTTTCTCGATTCCTCTTCCAATTCTCGACCGGAATAGGATTCTGGAGCCCGATCACCCTCCGATTTCCGTTCTCATTATCAACAATCTCCATGATGAAACAGAGATTATCAAGAAAACGGTGGAATCTCTCAATTGGAGATACAAAATCGTCGAAAACGGTTCCGACGCTCTGCTCCTTCTGGAAAGGGAAAACGGCTTCGATGTGATTCTATCGAAAACCGTTCTCCCTGATTTCGGCCCTGAAGAGTTCGTCACCTCAATGAGAAACAGGCTGGCGAGGGAAATTCCCACAATTTTCATTCGCGGTTGCGAAAATCCGAACATTCCTGACGCATACCTTATCCAGAATCCTTTCACCCCGGTTGAACTGTTTGAGAAACTGTTGGCCGCTGCCGGAAAACTCGCACTTAAACCCAAGGAAGTAATGAAAGAAATGAAGAAGTTCAATCTTCAAGGATTTAAAATCCTTCTGGTTGAAGACAATCCTGTAAACAGGAATATCACCATCGCAATGCTGGAAGGCACAGGAACTGAAATTGAAACGGCTGAAAACGGTAAAGAGGCTGTTGATAAGATAACGGCGGGATCCTACGATGCGGTCCTGATGGATATACAGATGCCGGAAATGGACGGTTTCGAGGCGACAAAAATAATTCGTGAGGAGAAAAAACTCATAGACCTACCCATCATCGCAATGACGGCAAACGCTCTGGAAGGGGACAGACAGATGTGTCTTTCCTCAGGAATGAACGGCTATATAAGTAAGCCGGTAACGTATGAAGCTCTTGCATCGGTACTTTCGGAAACATTGAAACAGGAACGCGGACATGAGAAAGAGAAAAAATCTGAAGAGAAAGCCGCCAGAAACATCATGGTAATCGATGACAACCAGATGATCCTTGAGGTCGCGGAGGCAATGCTGACGGAATCCGGGTACAAGGTGTTGACCGCCTCCGAAGGTGCTTCGGCCATATCCATTTTTAAGGAAAAACACTCGATTATATGTCTCGTTCTTATGGACATATCTCTACCTGATACAACGGGATTTGATCTTTTCCGAAGATTCAGGGAGATCAGTCCGGATACAGGAGTTGTTCTCGTATCCGGTCACAGTAAAAACGAGGAGATAGAACAGCTTACAAAGGAAGGGCTTGCGGGATTCATACAAAAACCCTTCACATTCAAAAGTCTGATGGAAACCGTCAGCAAAGTCGACAAATGCAGAGAACGGATTTGATGGAGAGCGACCGTGTTTTCAATAGAGGCAAGATGCTTGAAAAACTACTTAACCATCCCATTTTCCGCAACTTTCTTGCAATCGAAGCTCTTTTACCCCATAATCAATTTTGGTATTGCATTTTTTAAGACTAGCTTAAAACATAAAATTCAGAAGTTTAAACTACTTTATTCCATAACCGAAAGGAGGTTAAATTGGCACGATCAACCTGGAAAAGCAAGTTCGGCTTCCTCATGGCGGCAGCCGGATCGGCGATCGGACTGGGAAACATCGTTTTTTTTCCGGCCAACGCCTACAAATTCGGAGGTGGAGCATTCTACCTGCCCTACCTCTTCGCTCTCATTTTCCTTGGGATCCCGGTTATCATCATGGAGCTGGGACTCGGAAAGATTTTCAAGAGAGGTCTCCCTGAATCTCTTGGAATCACCAGTGGATTCAAGGGAGAAATGACAGGATGGTTCGCCATTCTCAACAGCTTCGTCATCACCATGTACTACATCACCATTCTAAGCTGGGTTCTCGGAATGCTGATAAGGTCTTTCGGATCGCTCTGGACCCCCATAGCCGTGGACCAGTTCGGCATTGAAAAAGGTGACGTCTGTATCGGAATGTGCCACTTTTTCAGCATCATCTCCAGCTATCAGACAGTCATCTTCGTTATCATCGTCTGGCTCATCAACATGCTTGCCATCCTGAAGGGAACAAAAACCATCGAGAAACTTGTGAAGGTGCTTGTTCCTGCCATGTGGATCTTCATGTTCGTCATCATCATCCGCGGACTTACCCTTCCGGGAGGGTTCGAGGGAATGATGGTACTTTTCACCCCTGATCCGTCAATCCTTCTCAATCCCAACGTGTGGAAAGGGGCCTTCAGCCAGATTTTCTTCACCCTCTCCCTCGGATTCGGAATCATGACAACATACGCCAGCTACCTTCCCGAAGATTCGGATGTCGTCAACGACGGACTTTCGGTAAGTTTTCTCAACTGCACCTTCGAAATGATCGCAGGAATCGCAATCTTCTCACTCCTGTTCGCATTCTCCATAGCCCCGAAGGCTTCGACTCTCAGCATGATGTTCTTCATCATGCCGGAAGGTATCGCCCAGTTCCCTGAAGGAACGGTGATGATTTTCGGAGTAATGTTCTTCACCCTTCTTTTCATGGCCGGTCTCACATCCAGCATCTCCCTTCTCGAAGCCATGGCGACCTCACTCATCGACAAGTTCAAGATCAAGAGGACAAAGGCTCTTGCCATAACCTTCTGTCTTGGAATCGTAGGCAGCATCTTCTTCTCACTTCCCCACATAATAGACCCCAAACTGGACGCCAACGGAACTCTCGGCCTTACCCTTCTGGACTTTTTCGACCACTGGGCATTCGGATACGGACTGCTCATCGCCGGACTTATCGAGACCATCCTGATCGGATGGGTATTCGGAGCGGATAAACTGAGAAAGGTTCTCAACGATCAGTCAAGCTGGCACATCGGAAAATGGTTTGAAAATTTTCTCAAGTTCGTTGTTCCCCTGTTCCTCTTTCTACTCATCATGAGCGGATTCATCGGTGAATTCAAAGGACTGTACGGCCACAACATGACCGGAACAGTCAAGGGGCTTCATGTAACAGTGCTCATCATATGGATACTCTTTACTGTCGGAGGAAGTTTCTTCCTCACAAAATTGAGAGGGAGGGAAAAATGAGAAAAATCGTGTTCCTTACACTGATTCTCGGGGCGTTTTCCATTTCCGCTGCCCAGAAGTGCCTGGTAAAAGTCGGTGAACTTATGGAAAACAAGGAGGGTATCGTCACTGTTGAGAAGGCTTCCGGTGCAAAAAACATAATGATAACCTACGCCCCCGACAGCGAAATAATGAAGGCAGTAAACTACCCGTTCAGTGAAAGCCTGACATTCAAGGCTGAACGGCCCGGAATTGTAAAAATTTCAGTCAGAGACGACAACGGCGGCGAGCTCTGCTCCAAGATGACATCCATCCATTTCGACGGCATCCCGATTTCCGGACTGGTGATATTCCTTTTTGCTGGATCAATACTTCTGGCCGGGACTGTAAAATCACTCAAAAACGCATTGAAGTAGAAATCTTTACATTATTTATCCGAATTCTTTTATCTTTTTCCATATCCCAGGGGTCGCAGTATCTAACGAAAACGGTGATCATCAACTATCGGTCACTGTTGCCCTGCAATCGAACCTCGTCTGCGCAAACAGATCCCAAGTCACTCTCCCATACTATTGTAGAAACGATTAAGCTGCCGGTTGAAGATCCGGTGGGTAGATGGTTAGAATGAATTTGTCTGCCGGACCACGTAGCCGTGTTCCTTTTCCTTCCATTTTTTGTCATATTTCTTGAGATTCTTAACAGCCTCTTTTTCAGCACCCTTCACAGACGCTTTGCTGAATCCGAATCCGTAACGGAACCTGATTTTTCCTTTCACTTCGTAGTATGCGAAAACAACGGCCCAATGTCCGTGATTCAACTTCGTAGAGGCGTTGGACAGAACCTTACCGTAACCGTCCTTTCTCAGAATCTTTTTTGCCTCATTTCCGCACTTTCCGGCACCCATCTTGTCATCTACAAAGAAGGTCCAGGTGGTGGCGTTATCATCTTTGTCTCTGGCTTCGGCAAACGCAGCCCCGGCTGACAGCGTAGTACAGAAAAGTAAGATCGTTAATAAAAAAAACAAAACTCTCATCTTCGACTCCACAATTTTTTAATTTAAATGCAATAACGCCTAATAATTACACGAATATCCATATTTGTCAAAGTTATTCTTTTATGTGCCAATGGCAAATATGATTGACAATTTTTTATATTTGTATAAAATGTAAAACAGAATTGCGTTTGGACACACACATATCAGGGTTTTTATGAAAAAACTGTTTTACTTTCTTATAGGAACACTTTTATCTTTTCAACTCCTTGCACTGAATCCGGAGATTTTTCTGAGTCAATATATAAAGAGCACCTTTACAAGTTCCCAGGGTCTTCCCCAAAACTCGGTACGCTCTATCGTACAGACACCTGATTCCTATCTCTGGATGGGAACCGAGGAGGGACTTGTCCGCTTTAACGGTAGTGAGTTTGAGCAATTTCATCTGCTCGATAAGATGGGAAAAACCAGCTCGATGTGGATCAACGGCCTTGCAGCCCTTCCGGACGGACAATCTCTAATCGTAGGAACCTATGGAGACGGGCTGTTTCAGTTCGACTTCAAAACAGGCAAGACATCGCCGCTCAATACAGCAGACGGGACAATGAATCGCAATATCAACCACCTAGCGTCTGACCAGTCAGGCATTATCTGGGTTGCATCTCAGGGCGGTCTCTATCGGCTATCAGGGAAAAAGGTTGAGGAAGTCGATCTTTCCGGTTCGAGTGCCGCCCCGGATATTTTCTCTATCTACCCTTCCGACGACGGTCTTTATTTTGTCGATGTGAAGGGAGACCTCTACCTTCTCCATGATGGAAAAATAAAAACGCTGAGGAAACCTGATGCAAAAATCTCAATGGTAATCAAAGATCGGCGTGGACGACTCTGGCTCGGCTCAAGGGGCAAGGGCATCTTCCTGCGGGAGGATCAGCATGACGGATTTATTCCCATCGGAGGAAACAGGCTGAGAACGAGTTCTATCTACGCCCTTTTCGAAGACAGGGACGAAAACATCTGGGCTGGCACACTTACCAACGGTCTTTTCAGAATCGGAAAGGACGGTTCCATCTCTCCCGACTCTATGAAAATCACCTATATTGCAACAATATTCGAGGACAGTGAAAGCTCTCTCTGGATCGGTAGCCGATCTGGCGGTGTCACACAGCTGAAGGAGGGAAAGTTTGTTACTTTCGATGAGAAAAGCGGCCTGAAATCCAACGACGTAATCGCCCTCGGAACCTACGGTCACAAACTCTATGTCGGAGCCATGGGCGGAGGGCTAAGTGTCATCGATCTGGACAAAAACAGAGCCCATCCGGCTCCCTTTCATCCCATGATTCCAAGAAACTGTACCGTATCCAGCATATTTCCCGGTAAAAAAACATATATTGCCATTGTAAACACCGGGGTCTTCGTCATAGAAGGCGACTCCATCAAAGAGGTCAAGGGTCTGGAAAAATTTCCTGGGAAAGGCAGAATTTCCGCCATACTTGTCGACAGCGGGGGCTCACTGTGGGTTGGAACGTTCGGTCTGGGTCTTGCAAAAATCTCCGGAGGCACAACAACCCTCATGACAAAAGAGAGCGGGCTCTCCCACAACTACGTAACCAGCCTCTATGAGGATAAAGAAGGTACGCTCTGGGTCGGATCATATCAGGGCGTCACAAAACTAAACGGAACAACAGCCAGATACATTACCGAAAAGGAGGGCCTCTCGGCAGCTCATGTATACTCTATCTCCGCAGATGAGAAGGGTCGAATCTGGATGTCCACCAAAAACGGCCTCTCCATATACGAGAAGGGTAACATTGTAAAAATGACCCGCAAGGAGGGCCTTCCGCTGGGTGTGGTCTACGATACCGTCTTTGACAACAGCGGCAATATTTGGCTCTCAGGAAACAACGGACTTGCAAAGATCAGCCGAGACCAGATTGAGAAGTTTCTAGGGGGAAAAATTCATCGTGTCCGTTGCAAGCTTTTCAAGGAGCGGGACGGTCTGCCCTCAAACGAATTTAACGGCGCTGCTCAGTACAACGCCGTTCGTTCTCTCGACGGCAGACTATGGTTCAGCAATCTTAAGGGGGTTGTCTCTTTCGATCCGATGCGGATACCCGTCAATCCCGACATACCTCCCGTAACGATCGAACGCCTTACGGCCGACGGAAAACCACGCTACATGGAGAGTGGACCTGTGGAAATTGAACCGGGAGTATCCTCCATCTCGTTTCGTTATGCAGCCCTCACCTTTCGTGAAAACGGAAGTATCCGTTTCAGCTACAAACTCGACAACTTCGATAAAAACTGGATAGATGCCGGTTCCAGGAGGGAAGCATTCTACACGAACATTCCCCCGGGCGATTACACATTCAGAGTAAGGGCGGAAAACATCGACGGCGTTAAAAACAGGGAAGGAGCAAAGATAGCATTCAGACTGAATCCCTTCATGACTCAGACCACCCTCTTTCGCTACGGCTGCCCCCTCATCCTGCTGCTTTTGCTTATTTTTCCGATTACCAAGCACATAAAGCTCATGAGCAGTCGGGGGAAAAAGCTTGAGCAGGAACTCGCTTCAAGAAAGAGCTTGATTACCGAATCAAAACACTCCGATCCCGTCACTTCCGTAAAAAATCGCAGGTACTTCACCGAAGTCCTCCGGCCTGAAATGTCTCTGCTCCTTGAACACTCACCCTACTCAAACAAGCGGGGGAGCCGGAAAACATATGGAATCTTCCTTCTATCCGTAGGTAATTTGAAAGAGATCAACAGACTATACGGAATTGATGCGGGTGACGAACTTCTTGCAAGTGTAGCCCAAACCATTCTTTCCATGCTCGGAAGAGAAAACGCCGTGGTCAGGTGGCGAGGCGGTCAGTTTCTAGTCATATTGAGAAATAAAATTTCCCATAACCTTGAAGTTTTTGCAGAAGAGATCAGAACCACACTTGAATCCAAACACTTCGTCTTTGAAGATACTCGAAGAATTTCAGCATCGGTTGAGGTAGCCTACCTTCCCTATCCATTCTATCCGGAAAAACCCGATCTTCTCTCACTCGACAAGGCTCTTCTCCTCATGGAGGAAACGGTACTCCGGTCGGAAAAATTCGACCATGAAAAAAGAAGCTCTACCGGTTTTTTTCCGGGAAGTTCGATCCCCGGACCAGAGGATCTCGAAAGACTCTTTCTATCGATTGATTACTGTGTTGAAAACTACTTTGTATCCGTCAGGAGATCGTAATTCTTCCACGTTCCAGAAGTTGGCTCATATCTCCCGTATCGACCGGACGGCTGAATAGAAACCCCTGAAAACAGTTACATCCCAGTTTTTTCAGAATCTCCAGCTGCTCCACGTTTTCAACACCTTCTGCAACGACTTCGAATCCAAGATTCCTTGAAAGTTCGATAATGGAAGCCACTATGGTCAGTGAACGTTCATCTTCGGGAATACTGCCCACAAAAGCCCTGTCTATTTTAATTACATCGACAGGATACTGCTTGAGTTTAATAAGGGATGAAAATCCGGTCCCGAAATCGTCAATCGCTATCGTTATTCCAAGATTCTTCAACTCCTCCAGGGTGATGATGGCTTCCCGCTCATTCTCAATAAGCGCAGTTTCCGTAATCTCCAGTTCCAGTGAGGGTCCAGGAACTTTTTTCTCTTCGAGAAGACGGGTTACAAATGAAAGCAGTTCCCGGTCCTTGAACTCAAGCGGGGATAGGTTTACAGCAAGCTTTATGTTTTCAAACGAACCTTTCCAGCCATGCAGTTCTCCAAGAGAATTGGAAAGAACGCTTCTTCCGATATCACGAATAATACCGCTCTCTTCGGCGGAAGGAATGAAAAGCGCCGGGGACACCATCCCTCGTGTCGGGGAGAACCATCTGACGAGAGCTTCCATCCCTACAATCACCCCATCCCCATCAACCTTCGGCTGAAAAAACGGTCTGAACTGATTCTCCTTGACAGCCTCCCTCAACTCTCTTACAAGAAGATGCTTTGCAACCATCCGCTCATTCATCTCAACATCGAACAGTCTGTATCCACCGGAATTTTTCTCCTTCGCCATGTACATTGCGGTTTCACTGTTTTTTATAAGAGAATCAGCGCTCTCTCCGTCGTTGGGATAGAGAGATATACCGAGATTTGCTCCGAGGGTGATCTTCTCTTCACCGATTCCGAACGGGTGCAGAAAAGCTCCGGTCACCTTTTCTCCAAGGCTGACCGCATCTTCCACGCTGTTTATGTCGCTGAAAAGTATTAGAAACTTATCACCCATAAACCGGGAAACCACGTCTCCCTCACGGACAGTATTCTTAAGACGTGACGCAACATCGCGGATTACAATATCCCCCATCTCCGTTCCATAAATTTCATTAATATTTTTAAACCCTTCCACATCGGCACACATTACAGCGAAAATCCGTTTACGGTTGACAGACTTGAGTATTTCTATATCCAGCATTCTGGTAAAACTATCTTTATTGGGAAGTTGGGTAAGGGAATCGTGAAATGCGTAGAAAAGGGCCTTCTCTTCACTCTCCTTGATGGCGGTGACGTCCCTGGCGTTGATGAAAATACCATCGAAACCATCCTCCAGCGGAATTATTCCGCTTTCAACTTCCATATGCCTGTATGCTCCATCGTTCTCTCTGATTCTGAATGTTGCAGATTGACTTTCTCCGGGACGGGAGGATACTACCCGACGGAACATTTTTAGAGCCCTGGACCTGTCATCAAGATGACAAAACTCAAATACTTCCTGCCCGATAACATCTTCCCTGTCGTATCCTAGAATCCTTTTCACCGATTGACTCACATACTTTACCATCCCGTTTCTATCCAATGCAGCAACAATCTCAAAGCTGTTTTCAAGCAGCAGTTTCAACTTCTCAGAATCCGATCCGGTATCCGTACATATTTTTTCTGTTATCTCCCTGACCGTAGCCATAACGAAAGATTCATTACTGCCGAATCTCGACAGTGTAACTTCGGCATTCAGGTGTCTCCCGCGCTGACTTCGGAAAAGCCATCTGAATTTTACTTTCCCGCTCTTTCTAACCTGTTCGAGCCTCTCCTGAAACAGCACTTCACCGTTTCCATCCAACTGTGCAGGAAGAGAGAAATCGCCGACAGACTTCTCCTTCATCTCTTCTTCCCTGCAACCGAAAAATTTTACAGCGGCATTGTTCCAGCGGGTTATCCTCACACCGTCGAGAAGAACAATCGGATTTGGTGAAGATTCGAAAAAAGTACGGTAAGGGTTGCTCCCGAATCGAGAAAACAAAAGATAACCAATTAGAATAGTTACTGTAAACAGAATCGCCAATCTCAGAATCACTTCATGGAAAATCAGGCTTTGCTCACCTATAAAAAGTATCAGCACCATGGAACATACCGTCGTTCCCAGAACCAGCTGATTCAGAAAGGTTCGAATTCTTTCCAAGGTGTCCTCCCTGTTTAATAGCAACAGGGGTATTTTACATCCTGCGCCTCAAACCATCAACAAGGAGACAATTCAAATTCATTTTTGCGTTTGAATATTCTGTACTTACAAATCCGCACAGAACTACTCAACTCAGCGATTTTCAAATTTGACAACAACCGACACAACCCGCCAACAACTCGTATTAACTAACAAAATCTCAACTCTTAAATTGGAAATTTAAAAATTCGGAATAGCTTAAAGGTGGATTAATACTGAGCCTGACCTTTTCTTTGAGCCCTTTTCCCAGCGATGGGATTTTACGACTCCCCTTCGCTTCAACTTAATCAACTCATCGGCAACAACATTTTTGAGAACCGATTCCCCTTCGGAGTGTTTTCCCTTCCCGGTAATGATTCTTATGGATTTCCGTTGATCAGCGCGGCTTGTAAGAATAAACGTACGTACCCGTCGTATCGCCTCATCGGATTTAAGTCCGTGAAGATCGATTCTTGCCGAAGGTTTCCGAAATCGCGACCTTGAATCTTGAGCACTTTCAACAACCTTAAACCTTCGAAGGTCGCTTTCCATCGATTTGTACGACTCTTCGAGCATCATTTCAAACTCGCTTTTAGGTTTTTCAACTTCTAAAGGTTTTTCGGCTTTCAACCTTCTCTTTTTCGGTATCCTCTTTTCTTCAGGCTGAATTTCGGGAGTCGATTCTACAGCGGCAGATTTCTTCACCTCCGCCTTTTTCGGTTCGGGCTCCCTTTTGCCGAAAATCAGGTGAAATATTTTAAGGAGAATCGACTTCATTTCCGTTCCTCAATCTCTTTCACGAAAGCCAGAAGTTTTTCATAGTGAGTCCCCTTCCAGTACACTCTACCGCAACATTCGCATTGAGAATACTCCGTAAAACGTGATTTCACCTTTGGTGGAATTTTTTCGGATAAAGAAAGGTAATCTCGTCCCCCCTTCTCAAAACTATTGAGAGTTCCGTTGCAGGCAAGACAACGGGTAAAGGGATCTGCCAGAGAAAACAGATCAAGCCTATTCATGATATATTCAAGCTGGTCATTAACATCTCCCGGGCGGATGAAAACTCCACGAGTCAGATTTTTCCTCATGAGAAGATAACGATCGGATGTGAGCAGAATTCTCTTTTCTCTTTGGGCAACATTTACAAGATCGGGATCATCAAGACTGGGATCAAAAACAGTATCAAATCCCAAAAGCCTCAATTTTTTCGTAAGGGTCCCGAGATGAACATCGCAGATAAAAGATGGATTTCTTAGAGGTTTGTTCCTCAGCGGGGAGATTTTCGAAATGTTTACGAGTTCGAAAACCGGGTAGACGGAGATTCTATCGCCATCCGAAACTCTTTCATTAAATTCAACAGGTTTTCCATTCACAAGAACAAGATCGACCTCGGAATGGGGTACATGAAAAGACTCTATGAGATCTTTCACAGACCGTTCTCCGGAGAAGGACCACTCAATATCCCGACGCCTCTTTCCTTTCGGCAGGAAATCATTTAACTCTTCGTAAAACCTGATAATTCCATATTTCATCGCAAATCTCCCTGCCCAAAGAATACGCAATGCAGATCCGGGGTCAACTATTTCAGCCTGTAGATGATTCATCACAAAAGAATTCATAAGACATATGAATCGCCTCCCGCCCTTCAAAAAAAAAAAGCCGACCCAAAGGTCGGCTTTTCGGTATCTCTATTTGGCAATAGAAAGTCTACTCGTCCATCTCGTGAATCGATTTAAATCCGTTTCCATAGATTTCATTCGTATTGAAAGCGGTAATGAATGTGTCGGGATCTATCTCCTTGGCCATGTCACCGAGAATTGAAAGGTCTCTGTGGTTGAGAATGGTGAAAATAACCTGTTTTTCCTTACCGTTGTACATTCCCTTTCCGGAAAAGAAGGTACCTCCACGATCCATGCGGTGAATGATCTGCTTTCCGATCTCTTCGGATTTGTCGGAGATCAGGAATATCGCCTTTTTGTAGTTTCCCCCCATGAGGAAGCTGTCCACAACCTTTCCGAGAATAAAAATCGTGATGAGCGCGTAGAATGCAAGCTCCCAGTTCCTGAATGTTACAACACCTGTTATGACAACGAAGGTATCGACGATTATGAGAAGCTTTCCGATAGGAGTTCTCGTGTATTTATTGATGATCTGTGCGACGATGTCGGTTCCGCCGGTTGTAGCCTTGGCCTTGAAGATGAGACCGATTCCTCCACCGATGAGAACACCGGAAACAATGGAGGCAAGCATCAGGTTATCGGTAAAGTACGGAGTGTTTCCGAAAAAATGATTCAAAAGGTCGATGAAAACAGCCATCAAAACTGTTCCTATAAAGGTTTTTGCACCGAAGCGGGGTCCGAGAACCCAGATTCCCCAGATGAAAAGAGGAACGTTGAAACAGAGTCCGACAGCTCCCGTGGGAAGATCGAACAGATGGTGAATGATAATTGCGAGACCGTAAACACCGCCCGGTACGATCTTGAGAGGATCGGCGAAAAGCGCATATCCCGCCGCAGCCATGAACGATCCGATAACAATTAGAACGTAGCTCATGAGCGAGCTCTTTAAAAAGATACTCCTATCCAGAGTCATACCGCTTACTCCCTATAATAACTGGTTAAATAAAAATCATTTTCACCCTTTTCCCCTCCCCGGGAAGCGGGCATGGCCGTGTAAATGTAAATGAAGTGGAAAAAATGTCAACTCTTTTTTCATCACAATGTGAATTTAGTAACAGATTCTAAAAAGACACAGATTCACAAGGGAGTTGTCGAACAGACGTTTAGAGAATATCTTCAAGGTGTTAACAAATAATTGAGAGATTTCTAAAATTACTGGATTTGATTTTACAAACAGATATTAATTCTCTGTAAAACCGGTCATTTTTGCGAAATCAGAGCATGTAGAGAAATATCGAATAGACTGCATCGATTACAACTACGAGAAATATCGAAACAACCACGGAATCGGTTGTTGCCCTTCCGACCGCGTCGCTTCCTCCCCTCACGTTGAGTCCCTTGTAACTTGCAACTGCAAGTATTGTCCATGCGAACGAGAGGCTCTTGACAGTTCCCCAGAGAAAATCTTTCATGCTGATAATGTCTACAATTTCACTCATAAAGGATGCCGGGGGAACATTGTAGATGGTTCCGATTATAAGTCCACCCGTAACTCCGGCGATATCGGCAAAAAGGGTAAGTATCGGCATACTCAGGGTAAACGCCCAGAACTTGGGAACCAGGAGAAACTTCAACGGCTTGATACCCATCGTCGTCAGTGCATCCACCTCCTCCATCACAACCATCGTGCCTATCTCAGCAGCTATGGAGCTGCCGGTTCTGCCGGATATGATTATGGCTGTCACGAGCGGTCCCAGCTCCTTGAACATGGCGTAGCCGATAAGCATTGCAAGGTATCCCTGTCCACCGAACTTCACCATCTGAGCTGCCGCCTGGACTGTAATTACAAGCCCTATGAGGAAGGAAAGCAACATTACAATAGGTACCGCACGGTAGCCGATATGGAAACTGTTTTTCAGAATATCGTTTTTGACAATGAATTTCCGGTTCCAGATAAACTGGATCGAGTAGTGAATCATGTCGACCATGATTATGAAAAAAAACGCCATACGATCCCTGAACGCAAGAAGATTTCCGCCCAGTTTCTCAAGAACTCCTTCGGCGGCCTTCTCTTTCTTCTCCTCTTTTTTTTCGGGATAAAAGATCTCCCCTGATAAATCACTGTCCACTGAAACGTGATCGAACTCCAGAGCCAGCTCCCTGATGGCGGCCTTCTTGAGAGTCGACATTCTTCCTGCTGGAACAATGACGACCGATTCCATATCAGCGAACTGCTTTTTGAGATCCGAAATCACGCTTTCATAATTTTCATAGGTAATATCAGTTTTGAAAAAGTAATTTTCCATAAAATATTCTCCAATCTTTACGAAGGCATTTTATCCATAAGAGTCGAATGTTCAAAGAAAAGTTTCACTACATTCATAAAAACTAGACATTCAAAGGGAGCCATACCGTAGAGATTCTTAACCGTCGTATTTATCCGGACGTCGTATTGTTATCCATACAGAAATCTGCCGGCGGAATCAAATCCCTTCTGAATAGATTCTTTTAAGAAAGAGGTTAATGATCTCAATATCTGCACCCAAATTTCGTTCAAACGACGATGGAGTGGAAGATATATGAAGCGATGTTTTGATTCTTTTCGCTTCATAAACCGTAGCATCTTACGCCAATTATCTATTTTTAAACAGACTTTAAAAACCAAAATATTCAACGTAGTTAAGCTGTTATCGAGTTTAAGCTTCCACTTAAAGTGTTGCATTCGCCTAACACTTTTCTACCAAAAGTAAACAGTTTTTTCCACAAATTTTTTGTGATAAAGATAGTTTGGAGTATGATAACCGTCGGAATATTGTTAATTTTTATTGGAGATTTCAAAATGGGCGATCCAACAATTTTGAAGACGATTTTGTACGTCCTGGGAGCGGGTTTCCTGGGATATGTACTCTACCTGATTTACGACTACATAAAGAGCATGAAAAAATCGCCTCGTGAAGTATGGTTTCTTTTCGGTTCACAGACATTCGAAGTGGTAGCCTACACCCTCGTTGACGTAACCGTAGTTCTCTTTCTTTCCAAGGACATAGGACTTTCGGATATCGCAGCAGGAAACTATATCGGTGTCTGGACTACAGCCACCGTCGTTGCCACATTCCTCATAGGAAGTCTCGTGGATGCCGTGGGAGTCAGGCGCATTCTCTACATGGGAACGCTGGTGACGCTGATTGCCCGCTTTTTCCTCTTCTCGACAACAAATTACTGGCTTCTCACCATCCTCTCCTTCGCACCTATGGCCGTCAGCCTCGCGATGCTTGGACCGGTTATCGCCGTCGCGATAAAGAAGTTCACAACATCAGAATCATCCGTTATGGGATTCGGTCTCTATATGACAATTCTTCATGTCATGGCGGCAGTCGCCTACTGGATATTCGACAAGGTCCGTCAGGGACTGGGAGAAGAAGGTGTTACCAATCTTCCATTCTTCGGAGAAACATCCACATACAGAATGATTCTGCTCATCTGTTTCGCTCTTTCCATTCCGTCATTTCTCTTCATTCTCTTCATGAGAAAAGGAGTCGAACTTACTGACGATGAGAAGGTGGTAATTCACGAGGATAAGAAGGACAAATCAGCGGGTTTCTTCTCATCCCTCATCGATACCACAAAAGATTCCGCCACAGATGCCTTAAAAGTTTTTCTCAAGGTTGTGGGACAGAAGGCGTTCTGGAAATTCATGCTGCTCATCGGTATTCTTTTCGGTGTTAAATTCGTATTTTTCCACTTCGCATACACGTTCCCCAAATACGGAATCAGACTCTACGGAAAGGGTGCTCCCATCGGAACACTTTTCGGAGTTCTCCACGCCATACTCATCACCGTTCTCATTCCTTTCACGACTTCGATAACGAAGAAGGTAAAGGCCTACACAATGCTTACCATAGGAACATTCATCAGTGCCTTTTCCGTATTCATACTCACAATGCCCGAAGTGACTTTCACATCGCTGGTGGACACCGCATTCGGAAAACTGATATGGCAGGAGTGGCTCCATGCCGATGCAAGCACAGCACCAATTATTCTGGGAAGTTACATTGCCGTAGCTGTCACAGTAACCGTATTTACCATAGGAGAATCCATCTGGGCTCCGAGACTCATGGAGTACACGATGCAGGTTGCGCCCGAAGGTCAGGAGGGAAGCTACATGTCCCTTTCCATGCTTCCTCTCTTCATCGCCCGTCCGCTTGTCGGTATCATGTCCGGAGCTCTTCTCGGCAAGTACTGTCCGGGACCTGTCGCCCCCGATCAGATTGCGGCATCACCGCACGCCACGATCTGGTTCTGGATCGGAATCACGGCGCTTATTTCACCTGTAGGACTTGTTGTCTTCAGAAAGTTCATGATGGCCGATAAGGGAGCTCACGCCTGATGAATAATAAAAAGGGGATTTTCAATTTCAACTACCTACTCCTTCTGCAAGGGAACCTGGTCTCCGGAATAGGCGACGTTATCTACGTAATGGCACTCGGATTCTGGGTTCTTGCGGAAACCGGATCTACCGCTCTCATGGGAACACTCATGGCCTCGACAGCCCTTCCCCGCGTTCTTCTTTCACCCTTCGCAGGAGTCATTGTAGACAGGCAGAGCAGAAAGAAAATCATCGTACTGATGGATATCATGAGGGGCGTCGCCGTACTTTTCGTCGCGGTTGCAGCCCTCTTCGGATTTCTAAAAATCTGGATGGTTTTTTTGGCGGGAATAGTGATAGGAAGCTGCGCCGCCTTCTTCAGCCCCGCAGTCAACGCGCTGATTCCGGAGATCGTTCCCGAATCGGAAGTGATCAGGGCAAGTTCGGCTCATTCATCCGTTCACACGGTCTCTGAAATCATAGGAAACTTCGTCGGCGGAAGCCTCCTTTCCATTCTTGGGGCTCCCGTCATATTTCTTCTCAACGGAATCACATTCGTATTCTCCGGAATCTCCGAGATGTTCATAAGGGTGAAGGAGAGTTCGCTGGCTTCCAGAGAAGTGACATTTTTCCAGGATATGAAGGGTGGACTGGGCTTTGTCTGGAATGTAAAGGGAATCCGTTTTCTCTTTTTCTCAATCGCCATCATAAATCTCTGTTCAAGCACCGCGGTTGTTCTCTTCATTCCCTTTTTCCACAAGGCGACCGGCCTGACGGTTCCATTTCTCGGGACACTCGACGGACACATGGAGGTTTTCGCAAAGATCTTAGGAAGTTCGATAGACTTTTCATCAGCCGGAAAGATAGCCTACGGTCTTGTAATGGCCGGAATGACACTCGGCATGTTCGGGGGATTCTCCGCAGTGGCGTTTATGAAGATAAAGCCGGCAGTCAGATTCAGACTCATGCTCTTTTTCGCGCTGCTGCAGGTTCTGTTCATGACCTCCTTTCCATTTATGAAAAACGTGCTGCTCATGTGCATCGCCGTAATCGTTTACGGATTTGTTCTCGGAGTGAACAACACATTCATGATGGGAAGCCTCCAGATGACAGTTCCCAGGGAAAAACTCGGAAAAGTTTTCGGACTTGCCGGAATCATGGGCGGGGGACTTGCACCCGTGGGAATGGCACTCGGAGGAGTTCTGGCTGAATTCATTAATCCTGCATACGTCATATCCGGTGCATTTGCACTTCTCATACTCCCCTATTTCATCATGGGTCTTATTCCCTCTGTTAGAAAATTCATCAACTTCGACCCGGAAAGGCAGAAAAGGGAAGAACTCTACGTCTGAAAGCATCAAATCCCTTACTGTTCTCTATAAAATCCATTTTTACCATTTCATTCTAGATCAGTGATGATGTTTTTAACAGGAATAGCTATCTGGAGGGTCTAATTCCCCGAAGCTTGCTGCGGGATTCTTGATTAAACTTATCACTTTCAGTAACTGCTACGGCTGTGTTAAAAAAACCAGGAATACAATCTAGTGTTAAAATTTATGGCATTGAAACCATTACGATCGATATGTCTCAATATTTCATGAAGTTACGCAAAACAATTATGGTTGAAGGACTATTTTGATTCTCCGACTCTGCTGTTGAAAGAAATATGATGATATAAGAAAAGATCTTGTATTGATTTCTTATTAGAGAAATGATCTAGATTGCCGTTACGGAACAGCCGGTGTCTTCTCTTTTTATTCCGCTATTACCATCATCTTCACCGTCTGTCGAGGCAGTTGCTTCGCTGCAGCCTGAGGTGTTCCATCCGGTGCACTTGGAGTTACAGGAGGCGACTCCAGGGCCGAAATCCTTGTCTACGTCTGAACACTTCGTTATATTTCCGTCACATATTTCACCTGCATCGACGGTTCCGTTTCCGCAGCGTCCCAACGCCGCTTCTGTTTCACAATTTGAAAGATCAAATCCGCTGCAATCTGAAAGACAGCTTGCCGCGCCCGCCGTGTAAATCGAATTCAAACTGCTGCAAAGCGCATTATTTCCGTCACAGGTTTCTCCGGGTGTTACTTCCCCGTCCCCGCAGGCGGAAGAGGCCTGAGCTCCGTCCTCACATGCAGAAAGATCCCAATCCGAGCAATCCGGTTTGCATTTTGCAACTCCGGTTTTGTAGGAAGGATCTATATCTTTGCATGCGGATATGGAACCGTCACACTTCTCACCTTCATCCACAACACCGTTTCCGCAGTTTTCAGACGGGTTGCCACTGCAACTGCTGCTGTCCCATCCTGAGCAATCGGATTTACAGGAAGCGTTACCGACGGGTCTAGAACTGTCTATCTCGCTGCAGGGTTTTTTTCCTCCGTCGCAAACTTCGGGGCCGGAAACGTTTCCATCTCCGCAAACATCTGTGACATCACCTTCACATGTGGAAAGGTTGTAACCCGAACAGTCATCCTTACAGCGTGCGTAACCTCCGGTGAATTCGGAATCAATCGACTTACAACTCCTGGTATTTCCATCACATGTCTCGCCCTCTTCCGTTAAATTGTTTCCGCAATTGGGTTCAGGCTTTTCACCTTCGGGAAGAATCTTGTTGGCAATACAGGCATAGCCGCTGCGAATCTCATTCCAGGAGCATTTGGCTACACACATTCCTTGGTAACATTCAACATTTCCGCCATTATAGCAATCTGTCTTATCCTGACATTCGGCTGTACAGTAACCCCCATCCCACTCTTTTTTACAATAGGCTTTCTGTCCAACATTTCCACACTGAGCATCCCTCTCGCAGGGATCGGCAGCCTTGCCATCACCACCGTCGTCACAGTTTTCATCAATGCTCTTGTCGCAGTCGTCATCCTTCTGGTAGCCTGCTCCATAACAGAGATCAACTTCGGATGTGGCAATACATGCCGAAGCACAGGAGTTGTCTTTTGCGCCGGCAACCATGGCTGCCGCATCGACCATTCCGTAACCGAAACAGTAGCTGTGTTCCTTGGACCCACCTTGAACATAGGGATCTGACAGATTCTGCCAGTTGTATGTGGTTCCTTCCTTTCTACACGGCTTATTTATCCGTTTCGCCGCATTTTTAAGACAGCTCACAGCAGCCTGGAAATCCATATCCGGATTTGCCGAAAGCATCAGCGCTATAGCTCCACATGTGACAGGCGCAGCAGCCGATGTTCCACCGAAATTACTGGTGTATTCCGAAGGAAGACTGTCTCCGTAAACACTTGAATTCATTCCGTTTGATCCGCTATTGTCTGTTGTAACCGAACCGGCCGGTGCCGAAACATCAATTTCCGCACCGTAATTTGAGTATGTTGAAGAGGCGCCTCCGTTTTCAAGAGCCGCAACTACTACAAAATCATCGTCCTGGTACTGGGGAGTAAGATTTGAATTACAGGTGTTGTTACCTGCAGCCCATACGGTTATGGTTCCTTTCCCGTTACGTCCATACTTTTTTGCATCCTTTACAGCCTGGATTGCTGAGTTGTCTCCGTTGTTGATACACGGGTAACTCGTCATCCCTTCTGAACCATTATCCCTTCTATTCGGCCTTCCGTAGCTGTTGTTAATGACTCCGGCACCTCTTTCCACAGCGAGCATGATAGCCTTGTACTGGGAGTTGTTTACAACCGGATTACCGCCAATCATTCTAATCGGAATTATTTTACAATTCTGACATATCCCTGAAACTCCGATACCGTTGTTTCCTACACCAGCGATAAGACCCGCGCACGCCGTACCGTGGGCTAAACCTGCATGAGCCTCCTGTCCATAGCCGGACAACTGGGGATTTGGATCGTTATCCCCGCTCAAAAGATCGTAGTAATATCCATCCATTGGAACTATCTGGTCGATATTTGCGGCAAGATCCGGGTGGTTTGTCTCAACACCGCTATCAATAACCGCAACCTTAATATCAGGTGAACCAGTAGTTACATCCCACGCTGAATAGGTATTTATCATGTCGTGATGCCATTGCCTGCTCAGGTAGGGATCATTCGTTTGTCCCATTGAAACATATTTGGTATAGTAGTTCGGTTGAGCCCAGAAAACCTTCCCTGTACGGAAAATTTCATTTGCAATTTCAAAAGGATCTGATCCCAAAGGAAGTTTAACTGTGACGTAATCCGTATTCGGTTCCATCACCTCAGCAACCTCAAGAGCGTACTTTTTCAGCAAAGCTTCCCTCTCGTCCGCCTTCGTATAACTCAGAAAAACAATGTCCATCTCGCCATTCAGAATGTATGGGTGTGGACCGTAATATGAAACCACCGGCCATACGGGAACACCCTTCTTTGCCATGGCATCACGAAATTTAATCCATGAATCTCTATCCTGAAGCTCTATGTTGAGATTAACGGCATTTACAGTTTCGGCGGGAAACGCAACATCTCCAAAAAGTTTTTGACTCTCCATTCCCCTGAATGAGGAACCGTTCAAACGATCAATTTCCACACCGTGAGGTAGAGCGACCTGATTGAAAACCTGTTTAAGATACTCCGGCTTTCCGTCATAACGGTAGTAGAAGGTATCATAGATGTAACCATCTCTAAGTTCGGCCCGCCCCAAACTGGGTTTCTCTCCCGCCATAGAGAGAAGGAACGGGATCAAACAAATCCCGATAAAAATAAGTTTTTTCATGCTCGACCTCCAGCAGTACAAAAGTAATGAATGTCTAATGTTTTACCAAATCTTTCGAACATTATTACTTATTTACCAAACAAAAATCAAGAATAGGCGCAAATTTTTACCGTGCAAAACATCCTGTTTCCCATTGCAATTTTTGAGAAATCAGCTGATTTTTACTTGACAGGTCTCAAAAATTGATTTACTTTTTATACGCTGGTGTTAAATGTATTTTTACTTTTTACTCGATTTGGAGGTTACAATGAAGAAAACAATTTTACTCATCCTTTTAGTCCTTGGACTACTGATTATGCCATCTTGTGCATCAGATGATGATGATGGTGATGTAGGCTCAGGAAGCAATTCCGGCGACGGAAACGGCGACGGAAACGGAAGTGACGGATGCCAGAATGGCGAGCAGAAATGCGAAAGCGACAAAGCGATGGCATGTATCGACGGTGCCTGGACACAGGCAATGGACTGCGCCGCTGACAGCAAAGTTTGTGAACTCAAAGATGCAAAAGCTGTATGTGTTGAAAAAACTGACAACGGTGATACAGGTAGCGGCGATACAGGTAGCGGCGATACAGGTAGCGGCGACACTGGTAGCGGCGACACTGGTACGGGCGGTGACACTGGTACAGGCGGCGACAACGAACTCACCTGCAGGGAAATAAACGAATGCATGAGTGGTTGTGCCCAAGGTGATGAAGCCTGCCAGCAGGGATGTTTCGATAAGGGTTCTGCAGAGGGACAGCAGCAGTTCCAGGCACTCATGCAGTGTCTCCAGACCAATTGCCAGAATGCTCAATCCGATGAAGAATTCCAGAAGTGTGCTCAGGAAAAATGTGGCAATGAAGTACAGGCATGTTTAGGCGGCGGCGGTTCAAACCCCAATGCTGCTGAGTATGGTAACCTTACAGGAAATGCTACTTTCAATTTCATCCTTGACGCTTCCAAATTCCAGGATCAGCAATACATGCAGCAGAACCAGCAGAATGCCCTTATGATGCAGGCAGCTTTCACAGGATCATATGCCGGGGGTAAGACTATTCCTGGAGCGGGTGCTAACACAAATTATTCATTCTCAGCTCGTAGTGTAGATCAGAATGGTGCTGTAATAATAGTTGCTCAGCAGAATCAGGAAAATGTTAACCCAATGGTTCAGTTAATTTTCCCAAATGATCAACTGTCTCCGGGACAGATGGGCGCGGATCCGACACAACAGGGCAATGCTCAGATCGTTGTCTTGAACTCAACTGGCCAGCAGTCATCCTGTCTTCTCGCTTACGCTTTCAGCGGAAATATCAATATAACAAACGCTGTCAACACTACAGCAACAGACGGCGGTCAGCTCGCTTTCTCAGCTGACGGAGTCAAAATCTATCACCCAACAGATACTCCTGCAGGTGACATCACAAGTCAGCTTGGAAATACCCAGGTTTGCCCGAAAGAGTAATATCTTTTCCGATAATCTCTCTGCCCTCCCCTTGCGGGAGGGCTTTTTTTTTTGAAAAACATATAAAGAAAAACGTCGGCAGAAACATGTCAGGAAGATTCAAATACATAGAAAATGAAATAGCACAACTACTTCTATCTCCTGAGTTTCCGATATTGATCTAGAATGCCGTGATTGAAAAGTAACCATGTGAGAAAGTTGTGTTGGGTTATCCCAAAAAAACTCTAACCCTTTAGATTTCAGGTTAAACTTTGAGTTCCATCTCGGCAATACGCCTTACGAAATCTTTCGACGGCTCCGTCATTGCTCCAGAGATGAAAAAGTCGGACAGGTCTTTTTTATCACGCTGAATGTTCAGGATCTTCTCTTCTATCGTCTCCCTTGAGAACAGTTTTGATACGACAACTTCCCTGTTCTGACCGATTCTATGGGCTCTGGAAAATGCCTGCTCTTCAACGGCGGGATTCCACCACGGATCGAGAATTATCACGTTGTCGGCTCCGGTGAGGTTGAGTCCGACTCCTCCCACCTTCAGACTGAGAAGAAATGCTGTTCCTTCTCCGTCGTTGAATCTGTCCACAAGTTCGCCGCGATTCTTTGTAGATCCGTCCATGTATAGAAATGGAATTTCTTTTTCCAGAAGAACTTTCTCTACGATTTTGAGCATTTTCACGAACTGGCTGAAGATGAGAACCCGTCCTCCGGCTTCCTGAATCTCGTCTATGAGTTCGAGCAGTATCTGGATTTTTCCACTTTCGAGGACATCTTCACCTTCCTGTGAAACCAGGTCCGGATGGTTTGCGGCAAGCCTCAATTTGGTGAGCAGAGTGAGAATCTGTATGTGATCCATTTCACCTCTGGATTCAAGAAATCCGGCTCTACCTCGAAGAAGAAGGGAGAGATAGATTTCCTTCTGTCTGGGCGACATTTCAACAGGATACTCCTTTACGATAAGGGGCGGTAGTTCCTTGAGTATCTCTTTTTTTGTCCTTCTCAGGATAAACGGGGAGACCACGTTCAGGGTATGTTCAAGTCCCTTGACATCACTTGTACGCTCCACTCTTTCGATTTCCGTTCTCTTTCCCAACAGTCCCGGCATGAGGAAGTGGAAGATGGACCAGAGATCCCTGATCCTGTTCTCGACAGGTGTACCGGTAAGGGCAACCCTGAAGTTGGATTTGAGCGAGGAGATGGCGCGGAATCTCTTCGTCGACGGATTTTTAAGATGCTGTGCTTCGTCCACAATCACGGTATCGAACTGCCTATCCTTTATGAAGTGGTGATCGTTGAGCACAATATGGTAGCTGGTGATGATGAGTCTGCGGCCCTCCTTTCTCCAGAGCCTCGATCTCTCTTCCGGAGTAACGGATCCGATTACATCGCGCTCCATCTCTGGAAAGAACTTCTCGATTTCACGTTCCCACGACCAGACAAGCGTTTTGGGCGCGATGACGATTGAGGGCAGCGAGTTCTCCTCCCGGGATGCAATGTGGATAAGGCAGGAGAGGGACTGTATGGTTTTGCCGAGACCCATTTCGTCTGCGAGTATCCCTCCTAGCCTGAGACGACGAAGAAGAGAGAGCCACCGCACCCCCTCCGTCTGGTAGGGCCTGAGAAGTGACGATACATTTTCGGGAAGTTCGATCTCGGGAAGTTTTCCCTCGCCGAGTGTGTCTACGATTCCCTGAAACTCTTCGACGGGAAACGATCCTTCGAATTCAACTATCTGTCTCTTGCCCTTTCCCTTTAGAATGTGGGGAAGATAGTAGCCGGCGATCTTTTCATCGGGAACAATGGATCCGTCGAGAAGGAGTTCCCTTATCCTGTCGATGAATGCGGCACTCTTTTCAATAATCACCGGATTTCCGTCGTTATCGAGAACCACTGGCTTCTCAATGCCCTGTTCCGACTGCTTTACCGCATCAAGAAGGCTCTCAGCGGGAATGGGTCTTGCTGTTTCCGGAAGGTTGAGATCGAAACTGAACCATCCGTCGTCCATGTTCACCTTTATTGAAATGTCGGTTTCCTTTATCTGATCTTCGCTGTAGGTTACCCTCTCGACCTCCCGCCTCATCTCCACTTTTCCTATCTTTTCGAGTTCACCCTCCTCTCCGATGAGCTTTGGAAGGAGGGAGACGTCGGCACGGTAGCGGTTTCCGGAAAGCCGAAAGCCTGTATCTTTAACAACAGAACGGATTCTTCTGACAAAATCGGATGTAAGATAAAAAATTCTTCCATCCAGAGAGTACACCTGTTCAGCTGCCTTCCTTCTCGGTTTGAAGGGAAATCTGTGACCCTCTGAAAGTATGTGCAGTTCCATATCTATCCAACGGTTCTTAAAATCGAGACAGAATAAAAGGTCAGCTGAGTCTATCTGGGAACTCTTGAAGGAGAGCGCGCCGCTGAAGGAGAAGACATCACGTGAAAGATCAGAAAGCCTGTCAATGTAGGGTGGAACTTCCTCCTCCTTTTCAATCGTCACGCTGAAAGAGAGAAGCGACGTGATAATCTTGTCAGCTTCCGGTGAAATCATACCGACTTCAAAGGTCTCGCTGTTCAGAAAAACCCTCGACGAGGAAAAGTAGAATACTCCCGGAGGAAGTTTAAAACGAAGAATATTCTCCTCTATCGAATAATGTATCTCCAAGGGAGCTTCGGTTCGTTTCAGCACATTTTTCCCAATGGAGAAGAGTTCGGGATTCATGAAAAGAAAGACAGGATAGTTCTCCTGAGTCATGCTTTTTCTGATCGTTTCGATAAATGTCCCTTTCCCCTCCAGTACAATCTTTTTTTCCGATTCGACTGAGATGTTCACAATCTCAACCTTCTGTGCCGTTAAAGGTTTTCGGATAATTTCTGAAAGCTGTGAGAGAGGTTTCTCCTCTTCAACCTCCAGTTCGTTGTATTTAAGAGAAAGCGCCACAACATCCTCGCAGAGTGCCTCACCGTGAAGCGAGCAAATGGAGGATTCTATTGAACCTGTACGGTCGATTTTTATGGAAACCTGCCTTTTGCCCCGCAATTCGGAAACACCATCAACGACAATTCCGTCTCCGGAAGGCGAAACCCCGGCGACTCGGACCTTCTTCTGATTAAAAAGGTGGTTACCCTCTAGAAATGATGGGGAAACAACAATGTCGGATAGAGAGATGCGTAATTTCATCAGAATACTGAAACGTGATAGCCCTGGGGAATTGAAGGAGTAAAGGCTTTCTTATTAACTTTAGGATTGTATTCGGAATTCTTGAATATCAGCTGATTGATATTACTTGTCGGATCTACAATCACAACCGAGTTAACCTTCCCTTCGGAAACAATAAGGAAGATGAGCCTTACGTTGGGAATCTTTCTTTTCGGCTTGAGTTTGAAGATGTCCTCCTTGTCACCGATACGGATACCCACCTTTTTGGCAAGATTCCTCTTGGAAGGAGTTACCTCAAATCCCTTTTTTATCTCCTCGACACCCTTGAGAAAGACCATGTAACTTGAAAGATCTCCGTCCTTCTTCTTTTTGAGAACAGCCTCCTTCTCATGATTCACGGTCACAATATGCTCGCCGTCGACGAACACCTGACGCGCCGTTTTTTGATCCTTTCTGTAATCGAAGCGAATGAAATCGGGCTTCATGTAGTAAACAGTTCCGTTTTCGGCTTCGCCGCTTTTCCTGGTGATGCCCGATGTGAAGTACTGTACAAATTCCGCCTTGAAGCTTTTTATGTTTCCGTACTTGAGAAAGAAGTCGCTTTCACCCGCACAAAGACAAACAGAGAAAAGAAATAGAAAAAGAAAGGATATGATTTTTTTCACGTCAGTTACCTCACTCATAGGTTTCAGCAATAACCTCTTTTCCGAGATCGATTCTGTAAAGGGCCCGGAAAATGTTTGAGAATATCAACACCTCACCGTTTCTCATCCCGTACATTCTTGTTACAGGCATGGTGGTATCGTATCCCCTGAATCTGACACCCTGTTCCACTCTTATCCGTATGCGGTATCCGGGTACAGTTCCCTGCTTTCCTTTCAGGGTAATATTCATATAGGAATCATCGTAGGATGGTGCAGCTGAAGAGTCATCGAATGATCTCTCTGAAGCCCTTCCGTAACGAACCGATCCGAAATAGTCGTTTCTTCTGACAAGATAGTGTTCTACAGGATAAATTCCGTAGGAGAGAAAGCCTTCACATTCCGGTGGAGTTTTTTCAGTCTTGAGACTGTTGCCGGATATCACCCCCTCTATGGCAATTGAGACACCTTCACACGCCGGATTATCGGAGTCGTAAATAAAGAGAGCATCAACACCAGGCTCTACACCGAACCGGGAGTAGTCTGCAGCGTCGTCAAGAAAGATCCCATGAGTCTCACCGAATCTTCCCGAACTGGAAATGGACTCGTCAACCACTCTTTCGTATGTGAAATCGTAGTCGACGGTATGGGCAAGACCGCGAATTACCGAGATCTTTTCTATACGGGGAACTGGAGCACCCTCTTCTCCTCCCTGGCGGACAACTCTTTCGAGAACAGGCTTATCGGAGGAGTCTTCGGTTATCAGCCATCCGCCTCTTGTCAGACTGTAGGCGAATACCCTTCCGCCGGCCGTGGCCAGCATGATGATGTCTTCATCTTCAGGTTTCACTTCGTCCTGGTCTGCATCAACAGATTCTCCATCCAAATCATCTTCATCCTCGATTTCAGTATCCGAAACCTCTCCTTCGGAAACGCTCTCTTCTGTCGTCCCATCCGAGATGTCTTCATCGCTCTTTTCACTATCCGAGAGGTCAACGTCCCCCGTGGACGGGAAAGAGTAATCATCCGATTCCTCTTCGGGAAGCTCGAGCTCAACCTTCTCGAAATATCTGTTTTTCTCCAAAATCCCATAAACATCATCACTCGGGTAGCGAACCGCCGCAGCTGAAACCAGCGAAAATGTGTCTTGGAGAGGTGTTCTACCTAAAACCTCTTTATCTCCCTTCATGATAAAGAAGTATCTTTCGTTGTCGCCATTTCGACCTGTTCCGAGAAGACGTCCATCTCCGAGATCGAACAGCGCCGAAAGGCCTTCGTATCCGGAGAGCTCCTCAACAGAACCCTGAAGATCATGATTCATACGAAACAATCTTCCTGCGTATTTATTGAATCCGTAAAGAAAATCTCCACTGGAAAAGATTGTGTCAAACGGAACATCAAGGGAGAGATCACCCTTCAACTCTCCTGTAACATCCAGTTTTAAGATGGCAACCTCACCGGATTCTGAAATCGTCTCGACTACAAACCCTTCCCCTGCCGATTGCAGAAGAAGCGGTCTTCCTGAAATATCTATGTCCCGATCACCGCTGTATTCAAAAGTTTCATCAAGATCCTTGAACATGAGCGTACCCTCACCCTGGTTGAGAGTCGCCAGACTGTAACCCGTTTTGCTTCTGGCAACGGCGAGACCTGCAGCCGAAGGTCCGACAAGAAGTCCGTGGTCATCCTTGTCTTTTCCATCGGTAAAGGACTTGTCTATTCCGCTGCAGCCGTTTATTTTCTTAATTCTACCCTTTCCCTCTTTACCCTCATCGAGAACGAAAGCAACAAATGAACGTTCGCCGTCAGTGCACGTAAGAACATCGGCAAGAGATACAACCGCACTCGGATTGTTCAGAAGTCGCTTTTTTCCTCCTTCCGAGCAGCTGAGAAGCGCCAGGATAAGGAATGCAATTACTAATATTCTCCTCACCGTATCACCTCCTCGACCTCAAAAAGATTGTCACTTTCAAAATCAACATTCACAGAAAGCATTGCATCCTGATCAAAACAGGAGACGAAAAGCCGGTCACCTTCGCCGGCAGTTGAAACTTTCAGGGCGTAGGGGTTACATCTTGATATGGTGTTTCCACTTGCTGCAGTAATATCCACAAGATCAATCTCGTGGAATATGGTTGCAGAGAGCGTATCGACCGCGTATATCTTCTGCTCCGTAGATGAAGCCACCAAAACAACCTGGGACGGACTGCCCTCGTAGTAGGGCATACGGACAACCTCTCCGAGAGTACCGGCCAGTCTCACGCTCCACAGCTTTCTAACCGTCCAGACGCCCGACTCCTTCACAATGTGAACCTTGGTCAAATTGGGGAGTGATCCATTGGAGGTCCTCTTCATGTAGGAAAGATAGAGTGTATCACCCTCCTCTCCGACTGTTATACTCCTGATATCCCTTCCGGATTCACTCTCTTCCATCTGAAGCTGTGAGATATTGAAACTGAAAAGCTCCCTTCCGCCGGGAGACATTTCAAGAAGAGTGATATCTCCGCTGGACTTGTGAGAGATGGCGTAGGCTCCGATAGCCTCCATATATTCGATGTCTGTAATACCGTCCATCAGCTTGTAAGATCCCAGAACCCTGTCCGATGAGGGATCGAGACAAACGAATCCGTTGCTGCAGGGTGTCTTTTCGCTGCATGCTGAGGATGCGAAACTCTCACCTGTGCGAAGTTCCATACAGATCTCGTCCTGGCCGAGTGAGTCACAAGAGCTGCATACGTTTTCACCGTCGTGCATACAACTGCCGAATCGGGGTACACAACGCTCATTGTCCGTACTTTTCTGAGGAACAAGGGGGTTGTTGTAGAGAAGAGTAAGTTCTCCGTTTCTAATGTGTGTGACGAAAAGGACCTCCCTCTGAGGATCCAGATGGAGAGCGAAAGGTTCGAGACTCACCTCAACGGACGAGGAGTCCCTTTCACCCGTGGCGTAGTTAAGAGCCGGACTCTTCTTTTCCTCGCGGGAAAGGAAGAATTTCTGTACGACATTGTGATCTCGAGAACTCACATAAACCGTGGATTCGTCATCGGAAACCGCCATCTTGCCGGCAAGACTGTCCACGAGAAGAGAACTCACGACCCTATTTTCCTTGAGATCGTATAGAGAGAGTCTTCCATAATCGAAAGCCCTGTTCAGATTGCTGTTGAGGAACAGAAGGTGTCTTCCGTCCTTCATCGGATAGATATCGCTGACCCTGTTTATCTCATTTTCTCCGGGAACCTCCCGGGGAATGTCTATGGCACAACCTGAGAGAGCGGACAGCAGCAGCAGCAAGAGAAAAAATCTTATCATTCCTTTCACCTATTTCTTTTCTTGGCCTTGCGACCTTCTTTGTGGATTTCTTTGAGGCCTTCTCTGAGGCTCTTTAATTCCGAGGCGCTTTTCCAGCTCCTTAAGTTTCTTTTCAAAGGAGCTCTTGGGAAATTCTGCTCGAATACCCTTCAGGAGTTTTTTCGCCACATCCTTCTTTCCCAGATAGTAGAGAGAGTAGGCGATTCTCAAATAACTCGCCTCCCTCTTCTTACACCCCTTGAACTCCTTGTCGATCCTCCGGAACTCCTCAATTGCCCGATTGTAACTTTTCTCAAGGTAGTAGCTCTCGGCATTCCAATAGACAACGTCACAGGATCGTTTTCCGCTGAACTTGTTGCGGTAGCTAGTCCATGCTTCCCTAACCTCCTTTCCATATTTCCCCTCCTTAGTAAGGGCACGGAGCTGGCGGTAGGCTTTCTCGCTGTCTTCAGGGAGGGCGAAGCTTCCGTCGGGCATCATGGTGACATCCTTCACATTCTTGGGCTTTGCAAGCTTCTTTCTCATCAGCCCCAACTCTTCCTTGATAAGTGCTAGTTCACTCTGGAGAGAGTCGATACTCTGCTTGAAGCCGGCAACAGAATTCTTGGAGCCCACATCAACGTTGTCTATGCGATTGTTGAGTTCCATGATTGTCGATTTCAGTTCGTCCAGAGATGAGAAAGACATGTTTATCTTCGTCTGCTGACTTTTTTCCGACGCCTTCATCTTATCCTCGATGGCGGCAATTCTGTTTGAGAGAAGATCGATCTTCTCCAAAAACCGCTCCTCCATAACCTGCCTTGAAGCGTTTGCCTCAGCCCGTGTCTGTTCCGTAGAGACATCGAGATCACGACGGGTTGCGAGACATGAAGTCATGAGAAAAAGAAGTGAAATTGTTATCAAACCCCTTTTCATACGTATCCTCTAAAAATTTTTCGTCCCGTTATATTAACAAAAAAAAATATTTTATCAATAAAATTCGGCATCGACAGACTACCCCTTTCTCCGCATGATCCGGTTGTTAAACGCCCTTCTGGACATACCGAGGAGCTTTGCGGCTATGGTCTGATTTCCACCCGAACGACGATACGCTTCGTCTATCAGCATGTTTTCAAACTCCTTAAGCCTCGGGAGAGTCTCCGGAAACTCGAATTCATCCTCAGACGACTCCTCAGCCTCTTCATTTTCAGAGAAAATCCTCTCCCGGAAAGCCTCCATCGAGAGAACTCCGGAGATGTGACGTCCTACCGCGTCGGTCACCATTGCCTCAAGTTCCCTTACGTTTCCAGGGAAGTTATGTGTATTCAGAAGTGTGTAGAGCTCCCTTGGCGGAGTGGGACATCTCTTCCCCATCATCTTCGACGCCTTTTCAAGAAAGTGGTCCAGAAGCATGGGAATATCATCTATTCGCTCCCTGAGGGGAGGCAGTTTCACCTGATGTGTGGTGAGACGGTAGAAGAGATCCCTCCTGAATGAACCATCGTCCACCATGCGGTTAAGATCCCTGTTTGTGGCCAGAACAATGCGGGCATCCACCTTTCTGGGCTTGTCGGATCCCAACGGATAGTAGAGCTTCTCCTGAAGAATTCTAAGAAGTTTAATCTGTGTTTCAGGAGCAAGATCTCCGATCTCATCGAGAAAGATCGTACCTCCTGCAGCCGATTCTATCAGCCCGCTTCTTCTCTGGCCTGCCCCCGTAAAGGCCCCCTTCTCGTGACCGAAAAGGGTGTCGGAGAAGTAGTTGTCGTCCAGTCCGGCGACGTTGAATGCCACAAACTTACCTTCCCCGGCGCCGACGTTGTGAACAGCCCGGGCCACAAGTTCCTTTCCAGTTCCTGTTTCGCCTGTTATGAGAAGCGGAGCGTCGCTTCTGGAAATTGCCTCGATGTAGCGAAAGAGCGACAACATTGAATCGGATTCCGTGACGATGTGTGAAAACGCATCCGGATTACTCAACTTTCCGTCCACAAGATAGTGCTTGAGACGCGCATTTTCACTTTTAACCTGCCCATACTCCAGAGCCTTTGAGACGGAACTTACAACCCTGTTACCGTCAGCAGGCTTGACTATGTAATCGAATGCGCCCATCCGTATGCACTCCACCGCGTTATCCACCTCATCTACAGCGGTGAGAACAACAACCGGAAGATCGGGCCAGGATACATTCAATTCCCCAAGGAGCTCCATCCCCGAAATGTGAGGCATGTTCATGTCCAGAATGACAAGTGAAAATCGATCTTTTCTGAAAAGTTCCAGAGCCTCCCGGCTGTCCACACACTGAAAGACGTTGTTTATTCCGTTGGCACGGAGAGTATAGGCCATGCCCAGAAGAAAATCGGGCTCATCGTCCACAATAAGAACCGGGTTTTCCGGATAAAGCTTTGTCATCTAACAATCCTCTCCTTTCCTTTTGAAAATCACATCTACCCGGGTTCCCTCCCCCGGTTTTGAAAAAATATCGAGCCTTCCGCCGTGATTTTTAACTATCGTATCGCTCACAGTAAGACCAAGACCCGTACCTCCGCTGTTCCTTTTGGTCGTAAAAAAGGGATCGAATATGTACCGGAAATCACGTCGACGAATTCCCATGCCACCGTCCTCAACCACAACTCTTACGCTCGTACGGTCACACTCGGTTCTGACGGTAACCGGATCGCTCCTCTTCTCCAAAGAGTGACAGGCGTTGGTGAGCAGGTTTATGACAACCTGTTCAAGCTGCTGAAAGTTACCCCGGATTCCCGGAAGGTTTTCCCCGGGCTCGAAACTGAACCTGGAGGTTGATTTCTTGAGAAGTCCCCTGACTATCACGAGAGAACTCTCCACAACGTTGTTGAGATCCACAAGCCTGTTGAAATCGCCGGAATCCTTTCTGGCGAATCCCTTCAAATTGTCGACAATACTTGTAATTCTCTTTGATCCGTTTGCAACTCCACGAATAAGATCCTTCACTCCCTCCCTGGACTCTCCATAGGGAATTCCTGCGAGCATGAAATCGGGATTCTCCTCCCAGTGGCCATCGAGAACATCCCTCATGTCCTCCCACATTGAAGAGAGAACTTCGGCGTTAAGCTTTATGTAGTTGTTGGGATTGTTTATCTCATGAGCCATTCCGGAGACAAGAATCCCGAGAGAAGCCAGTTTGTCGGCCTGCATCATTTCACGTTCCTTTCTCCTTACCGACCTGATCTTGAGAAATAGAAGCAGAGAAAAGAGAGAAACAACGCCCGATCCGAGAAGAAAACGGAATAGGAGAGTTTCGTAGAAGAAGGGTTCCACAACCATGTCCACCCACTCTCCCATGCCGTTCTCAACTCCGTCGGAGTTTTTCCCCTTTACGAAGAATCTGTAGCTTCCCGGAGGAACGTTTGTGTAGTAGGCGGTTCTTCGGTTGCCGGCCTCAACCCAACCTTCATCGAAACCTTCAAGTCTGTAGGAAAACTCCATTTTTTCCGGGAGAGTGAGGCTGATGCCCGTATAGTCGATCTCCAGCTGTTTCACTCCCGGGCCGAACACCATCTGAGCGCCTCTTTCCGGCTTATCCGAAGCTTTTCCATTTACAGAAACCCTTTCGATGTGAATCGGAGGAATGTGTCGGTTCCGCGGAATGTTTCCTGGATCGATTGAAACGGCACCGTCCGCCGAAGCAAACCAGATACGTCCCTTTCCGTCCATCACAGCGTTGTACTGTGTCCCTCCCATCATGTCCTCGGATAGCAAACCTTCGTCGTTCCCGATGAAGAACGCGTCTATCCTCTTTTTCTTGCCGTGAGCCAAGGCGTCCACATCTCTCCTGTCAAAACGGACGATTCCCCTGCCGAGACTGGCCCATAGAAATCCCTCCCGGTCCTCCACAACCTCGTAAACCAGATTGTTCGGAAGACCCAGCTCCTCATCAAGGATAAAAAGAGAACCGTCGCGGTAACGCACAATTCCGTAACCGAAAGTTGAAAACCAGATAGATCCTGTGCTGTCTTCAGCTACGGACTGGGCGGTAAGTTCCGGTTTTCCCAGTTCAACTCCCAGATTCCTGAACCGGCCGCCTGAGAGGTAGAAAATTCCCTTCTCATTTCCTACAACCCACAATACCCCCCTGCTGTCCCTGTAGACACCTCTCACAATCTGGGGGCTGAGGCCCTCAGACTCTCCGTAGGCGGTGAACTTCTTTCCGTCGAAACGAAGAAGGCCATCGATGGTACCGATCCAGAGGGAGTTGTCCGTATCGCGAAAAATTGAAAAGATCCCCTTGAGCCAAGGATGAACAGAGGCATCGTAGAGACGCTTCATTCGCCCTTCAAATCTCAAAAGCCCCTCACCAAGCACACCGGCCCACAGGACGTCGTCTTCGCCTTCAACAACTGCGTAGACATATGGAGAATCTGCAAAAACGTCGGATAAATTGTGGTTCTCAATCCCCGTGGAAGAGATGTAGTCAACACCTCCTCCTAGAGTTCCAACCCACACCCCACCCTTCCTTGACGGATGAAGAACCGAGACAGTCTTTGACGAAAGACCGCTTGAAACCGAATAAACCTTCACCTTACCGTTTCTGAGCCTGACAATTCCGTCCGCGTAGAGAGAGAGCCAGACGTTTCCCTCTCTGTCCTCAATTATATTTGTAACGGTCCCCTTCGAACCACCGATACTGCCGATCGATTCTATTCTGCCACCGTAAATTCTTGAAAGACCGCCGCCGGAAGTACCGACCCACAGAGCTCCGTCTCCGTCACTACCGAGACTCTCCACCGAGTTGCCAGCCAGACCGTTCCGGTTTGAAAAGTTTTTCAAAACTCCGTTTTCCAGACTGAAAAGCCCGTTTTTCATAGTACCGATCCATAGAACGTTTCTGTCATCGGCATAAAGTGTTGAAACCTCACCCTCAATCGATCCGATAACCGAAACGGACATATCCAGCACCGAACCGATAAAGCCCTCCGAAGTGGCGAAGTAAAGTACTCCGTCACGGCCCAGAGTAATCCTTTCGATACTTTTGGATGGAAGTCCCTCCTCCTTTCCCAGACGGTGAATTTTCCCGTCGAAAAGGTAAATACCGTTTCTTGCTGTGGCGACCCAGAGTTTCCCGCCTCCGGCACGGACACCTCTGAACCAGAGTCCTGTGAGTGGATTAAGCTCCTTTGGATAGCGGAGTTTTCCATTTTTAAATATTCCGATCCTCCCCTGGGTCTCTATCCAGAATCCACCCTCTTGCCGCAGAATCATGGATTTGATAACCACCCGCCGGAGTTCACTGTTTGTCGTTGAGTTAAAAACCTTGAAACGGACTCCGTCGAACCGACTGATGGAGCGCTCTCCGGCTATCCAGAGATAGCCGTCTGGAGACTCCACGAGAGAACGTACGCTGTTTTCGGGCAACCCGTTCCGATCAGTCCAGCCACGCACCATGTATTGGTGCGGAGACTTGTCCGGATCAAGGGCATAGGCAACAGAAAACAAAACAATTATCAAGATAATAAATACAATGCTTTTTTTCATTCCCACAAACCTCCGTTCAATACTATATAAAAATTACGCTGAAATACAAACTCATGCAGTTGCCAATTGAAATTTTCTCAGAACTGCGTATAATGGTCTGGCTACGTCATTCTCGGGGGACACATGGAAATTGTTTCAATTTTATCATCAACTTTGGTGCTTTTCGGAGCCATCATAATGGCGATCTCACTTATCCGCTACCTGCCCAACTTCAGGAATAATCAACCGAGAGACAGAGCCACGAGGAGAGTCTGCCTGGCGTTCATATTCCTCATGCTCTTCTTCATCGCCGGATATCTTGCGGTTTTTTCCATGTTTGTCATGGGAATCAGCTTCGGAGGAGAAATTATTGTGGCGACGATCTTTCTTTTCGGTGCCGTATTCACCGTTCTCAGCCTTCAAGTTCTCACGAACATGATGCTTCACGTAAAGAAATGGAACCTGAGTACAGTAAAAGTTCTCATAAGCGCAATTGAGGCGAGGGATCCATACACCAAGGGACACTCCGAACATGTCGCCAACCTTACAATTCTCATCTGGAACAACCTTCCTTCGGAAATCAGGGAAAACATAAGCTATGACATGGTTCTCCACGCGGGGCTCCTTCACGACATCGGAAAGATAGGCGTACCGGAAGCCATACTCCATAAACCGGACAGGCTCACAGACGAGGAGATGTCCGTAATGAAAAAGCATCCGAGAATCGGCGCCTCAATTCTCAGCCATGTGGAGACACTGAGCGATCTCGGCGACTGGATTCTCTACCATCACGAGAGAATGGACGGCAGAGGATACGAAGGATTAAAAGGAAAAGATATCCCAACGATATCCCGAGTAATGGCCATTGCGGACACCTACTCCGCCCTCACAACGGACAGACCCTACAGACCGGGAAAATCTCACAGTGAAGCTGCAGCTATCATCCGGGATTCAACCGGAACCCAGTTCGATCCCATACTGGTGGAGACATTTCTGAACATCGAAAAGGAGATCATGGATCTATGCAAGCCAGAAGTACTTGATGTTGATTTTTCAGATAAGATGAAATCCATCGAATCCTACGTTAAAAACTACAAAACCGGTAATCTGGCTGAGGTTGTCAACCGCCCCATGGGCCGCTACCTTGTCGACAGGCTCATAGCATCAAGCAGGAAAAAGGGATTCAAGTTAACCCTCTGCACTCTGAATCTGAAAGATATCGATGAAATAGACAGAACTTACGGCTATCACGAAGCGGACCAGCTTTCCAGAGAGGTTGGAGAAACATTAAAGGATATCCTGAGATCATCGGATTCGATTACGACCCTTTCCCGTGGAAGATTTATGCTGCTGCTCCCCTCCTGCGGAAAAGATCACGCAGGAAAACTACTGGAAAGAACCATCTCTACAATTCGGAACATGCCATTTCTCGAAAAGAAACAGTATCACCTTACCGTAGACCACGAAATTCACATATTCGATCCTTCCCATGAAAACAGTGAGGAGAACGTCAACGGCTTTGTCGAAAGGCATATGAAAATCGCCTGACCCTCAGAAAAACCCTGCCAAAGTTTCCTTCAAATCATTCACAAGCCGACTGTTTCACAGCAGCAGAGACCGTTGTAGCAGCAGGGGCAAAAAACACTTAAATACCACACTTGTTGCTTTCGCAGGCATTCTATTTTCAAGAAAACATAATATAGAACTCAACGTAACTCCTTTTTTGGCACATATCTTAAATCAACCCGGCAACACCCCTCCTTCCTGACTTCAATGCTCGGTTGCAGGAATCACCGATATTTAAATTTCTATGGAAATCGTAATTGTTTCGGATGTTCCGTAAACAGAGGGAGACGGATACCTGCCCAAACACATTAATCCACCAAGCAATGTTTTGTCACCTTCATTTTCTGGACGCATCCCCGTGTACGCTCGGAACGGATTTTCACACATCTTCTCAACTTTTGTCATGATATTTTAATGAATGATATATTTCCGTTTCCAGTTTCAATTTGACATCAAATCAAATATCACCATCGATTTAACCTCTATACAGGGCTCAAAAAAATGTATCCTTTTTCGACAGCCGTTATTTCTTTCGACAGCCGTTATTTCGATCTCGATATTAATAATTTAAAAGATACAGCGGCCGGGACGGTCAGGATATTTGTCCCGACTGGATTTTAACGGTTGGATTGGGCAAGATATTTGTTATTTAATGAATTCAGTCACTGATTTTGGGTGAAAAAAGTATTTGCAGAATTCTTAGTTAAAGCCGCCTTCGGGGACTTGCGAACCTGCAGAAGAAGGGTTTTGCCCTTACCATGAATACAGGACAAGTTGAGGTGGGGGATCAATACCGGTTGAAAGATGAGACTTCGTCCATGGGTTTTCTGTTTTTCTCGGGAATTTTTTCGTCTCCGGGATATCCGACGGCGATGATGATTTCGATATTCTTTCCTGCGGGTATTCCGAGAAGTTTCTTTACACCCTTCTCGTCGAACCAACCGAGCATGCAGGTGCCGAGTCCGAGTTCGGCTGCCTGCAGGCAGAAGTGTTCGGCGGAGATTCCGCAGTCGAACACACGGAAGTTGCGTCCTTTGACCATTCCTCCGAGCCATGAGGCGAGGTTGGACTTTTCGGAAACCTGGACGACGAGAACGGGTGCATCTTTAACGAATTTATTGAACGATACAACCGCGCCGAATGTCTCCTCGGCCACTTTCTTTCGAAGTTCCGGATCGTCCACGACAACAAACTTCCACGGCTGGGAGTTGCAGGCGCTCGGGGCCATTCTGGCGGCTTCGATGCACTGCTCAAGTTTCTCCCTCTCAACCGATTTTTCCGAATATTTCCTCAACGAGAATCTTTTTCTAATCAACTCTTTAAAATCCATATCTATTTCTCAAACTCCTTCATAAGAGAGACAATATCATCAACCGTATAGGGCTTTGATATGACCGATTTAAATCCGTATTTTTTGTAATCGCTCATTACCGGATCGTTCGAGTATCCGCTGGAAACTACGCATGTGGCGTCGGGATCGTACCCCAGCAGTTTTTCGCAGGCCTCCCGGCCTCCCATTCCGCCGGGAACGGTAAGATCCATGATCACCATATCGAAGCAGCTACCCGAATCCTTTTCCTGTCGATAGAGATCCAACGCCTCCTGGCCGTCTTTCGCTGTTTCGACGGTACAACCGAAGTGAGCGAGAATCCTCGAGACAATCTTGCGAACAGAGGATTCGTCATCCATGACGAGAACTTTCGCCCTTGAGGAAAATGAATCCGCCACCTTGGATCTGGGTTTCTTTTCCGCCGGCCGGTCGAGTGCCGGAAGAAATAGACAGAAGGTACTCCCCTCGCCCTCTTTCGAACGGACTGAAATGTGTCCCCCATGTTTTTTCGCTATGGTGAAAGAGGTGGTGAGACCCAGTCCGTGTCCGGACTCCTTGGTGGAGAAAAAGGGATCGAAAATCTTCGATATTTCTTCTTCGCTCATGCCGCACCCCTCATCCTCGACGAATATTCGAATGTAGTTTCCCGGAGGAAGGGGAAGCGAGGAGCGCTTTGTTATCCTTGATTTCTTTCCCCCGATTCTTATTGTTCCGCCGCCCGGCATGGACTGAACGGCATTTATTACAAGATTCTGGATGACCTGGCTGATCTGTCCCTCATCTATCTCGACTGCCGGAAGTCCTTCGTCAATCATGAAATCGCAGAATATGCTGCTTCCGTGAAGGGCGAAAATTGCAGATTCCTCAACAACTTCCCTTACAGAAGACCTCTTTTTCACCGGAGCTCCCCCTTTTGAAAAGGTGAGAAGCTGGGTTGTGAGATCCTTCGCCCTTATGCAGGCACGTTCGGCCTCCTTGAGCCTGTCCATTGCGGGTTTCACCTCCTTCGCATAGATGAATGCCAGTGAAATATTACCCATTATACCGGAGAGTATGTTGTTGAAATCGTGTGCGATACCTCCAGCAAGAAGACCTATCGACTCAAGTTTCTGAACCCTCTGAAGTTCTCGCTCCATCTTCTCCCTCTCAGTCACGTCCCTTGCGATGCTCAGAACGCCTGTGATCCTCCCGTCCAGAGAGAGCGGACTCAATGAAAACTGAGTTTTCCTGTAGGATCCATCGCTGTGAATCATCCTCTGCTCGAAAATCGGAGGTTTCTCCCCTTTCATCACCTGTGCGTGAAGCTTTGACGAACAGCAGCGGTCCTCAGGGTGAACGAACCCGCTGAATTCCTTACCGATCACCTCTTCAGACCTCCAGCCGTACAGCTTCTCGAAAGCGCTGTTTACAGAGGTTATCGCACCCTTATCCGAAAAGGTGCAGATAACATCAGAGGCAGCCTCGACAACCAGACTATAACGCTCCCGAGCCTCGTTTCTCTCGGTAGTGTCCTCCACGATACAGACGGCCCCATGAAAACCATTGTCATCTGATTCAACCGGATGAACACAGGCTCTTACCGGAGTTCTCTTTCCGGAAAGCTGGGAGTTGTAAACCGCATCGTAGTCAGCACATTCACCATCGCGAACTCTTTTAAGAGCACGCCTCACTTCAGTATTCTCAATATTCTGAAAAAGGTCGAAATTCATAATCGACTCCCAGTCTGCTCCGAGAATGTCGCAGAATTTTCTGTTACATGCCACGACCTTTCCGTCGGCGTCAAACTGGAAAATCCCCATCGGGGAGTTGTCGAAAATCAGCCTGTAACGCTCCTCGCTGGCTCGAAGAGACTCCTCAGCTTTTCTTCGCTCCGTAATATCGTGAACGATTACAAGGATAAGAGGACCGGGCTCCTCGGTTCCGAGGATCGTGGGGTGGGCCTCTACATGGCGAACATCACCATTTTTCAGACGATGGGAAAAGTAGAAGGATGAACGTTTTTTATCCATCACCTCCCTTACGAAACTGTGCATTTCTGAGACGGATGAGCAGTTGATGGCAGTTATGGGCATACCCACAAGCTCCTCTCTCTCGTATCCCCAGAAAGAGGCGGCCTCAATGTTTGCATCGATAATCCGGAGTCCCACTCCATCAAGGATGTATGTTATCGCGCTGCTTTCTCCGAAAAGAGAGAAAAACATCTTTTCAACTTCTTCCCTTCGCATCTGTTCTCCTTAGCCGTCCATTAAAAACTGGTCGCTGTCCACTTTTCGAATCCAGTGAAAAATCAAACTTTACGAAAACATGACGACTCCTAGAAATCGCTGTATTTACTGAATCATTTCAGTAATTTTCATCTATTTCACCAAACAATCGAAAGCACCTAACCTCTCTCAGTATAGTCAAATCAAAATTCATTTTCAAATTTAAACACTCCCGCCCTTGAAACAGAAAAAAAAATCGTTACAATTGGCCGGTAAAATGGAGGATTTTATGAAGAACCAAAAAAACAACAATGTTTCCGAAGAAAACTATGCACTTGCCGTAGCCCTATACGCCGAGGAAGATTACGAAGGAGCTCTTAAATATTTTAAAGAGGCTGTAAAAGAAAATCCGAATAACGCGGAACTTCTCTACGATTACGCCTCACTTCTAGAGACGATGGAGATGGACGAGGAAGCTATCGAACACTATCAGATGGCTATAGAAATCGATCCTGAGAATGCCGATATCTACTACGATCTCGGAATTCTTCTGGGAGAGCTCGAGCGCAATGACGAGGCGGAAGAGGCATTTCTCATGGCACTCAAAATCGATCCGGAAGACGAAGAAGCCCTTCACAACCTGGAAATTCTCAGAAAGTCAAAATAGTACTCTTCAAATACAGCTGATATTGAAGCTCCTCTCCTTTTTTCCGGGGGAGGAGTTTTCGGCAAAAGTAATTTCCCGCATCTGCAGTTAAAGTTACTAGTGAAATCTCATCAACTTGCCCGGATGAATCTCACCGTTCATCACTACTCAAGTTGCTTGCCGAAAAGCAGCCTTGCAAGATTTATCATCATCTTTTTCTTTCCGATTTTCTTTTTGAGAATGCTGAGATAGAGCGTGGCGCAGTTTCGGAAGGGAACTGTCCTCTTCTCTTTTTTTCTTAGGTTGAGAACATTTTTGGGGCAGCGGGTTACGCATAGACCGCAACCGATACACCGGTCGAGATCGACTTCAACTTTCTTATTTTGCAGAACAATTGCATCCATCTGGCATCGTTCAACACAGATTCCGCAGCCGACACAACCATCCCCTTCCACTTCGGCATAGTAGTTTGTGGCGAAGAATTTTGCCGGTTTCTCCAGTGTTTTCGCGGCCGTCAAAACTCCACAGCAACAACCGCAGCATAGACAGATGCAGAAGGGATCGTATGTATTACCGGGTTGAAGAACCAATCCTCGTTCCTCGGCCATGCCGAGTATGGAAAGACACTCTTCCTTCGTAATGGTCCTCCCCTTTTCCCTGACTTTGAAGTTCTGCACATCGAACATAAGGCAGATTTCAATATTGTCGGTCTGCTTGCATGGATGACCGAGAATTTCCTCACCCTGCTTGCATATACAGTTTAGAACCTGGATTGTTCCGCCGTAATTTTTCACATACTCACGCATATTGTCGTATGTATCTATAATCACTTCGGGTACTATGGCCTTTGCGTGGGGAGATGTGCGAAGCTGGGGAAGAGCCGTCCGGAAAAACTCCTCCTTGAATCCTTCATCCAGATATCGTTTGAGAAGTTTTAAAAACTTTTTCTCCAGATCGTTGACACGAAACTCAAACATTCCGATAACGAGCATTGCGTTTCGATATTTCGGATTTTTATCGTCTCCTTCGCAGTCGATATTGCCCTTCATGAACATTTTGTGAAGAATCTGGGAAAGATTCTCCTCTTTCATCTCTTCACCGAACTTTTTCCTGAATCTTGCTCCGATTCTTGAAACACCGTTTGCAGCAAGTCCCAGACAGAGTGCAACTTTCGCCTCCTCTTTCGAGAAAAGGTATTCCAGTATTTCAATCTCCACTCCCGATTCCGTAGAAGGGAAACCTATCGGAAACTTATCCAGATGCTGCTGAAGATCTCTGTAAATTGTATTTTCGGACATATAACCCTCAACATTAAAGATAAAACACAAAATCATAGTAACAGACGAAAATTCAAAAACAACTTTTCCAATTTCTGTCTGAAAGCAAAAAAGGGATGGATAAAAGATAATTCCATTGAAAACTATTCGATTTAATAACCGGCTGTTCCCCACGGAAAGAAGCTTCAACTTTTCAGCAATAATTTCAAAACGATACCCAACCCACCAATATTCCTTCAATTCCTTTCATTTTTTTATAACAACAGCTAATATATTCAACACAAACCACATTTCGGAGGCACTATGAAAAAATTGATCGTCTTGATGATTCCTGCACTCCTTTTCTTTTCAGGATGCGAGGATGATCCAAAAACAATTGAAGTAAAAAGTCCGATCGAACTCAATGCGGAGACCACTACCTGGGATTTCCGCAACAAAAACCCCGACCAGTCAGAAGATGAATTCCATGGTTCGATTATCGGAACAGAAAAAATGGGTGGAATTACTCTCCATAAATACAAGGTGGGTATTTTCGACAGTGAGAAATCTACAGGTATTGAAACCACACTCAAGTGGGAAAAGGACAGAATAACATTCGGAAAAGCGGAAATTTTCCACTCCGACCTCACAGGCGACACCACAAAACCCATTACCGTCATCCAGATGGACGAACCGCTGGAAATCGATCTTGACACACCTGTAGGTGTCGAACAGAAAGTTCAGCTCAAGGGAACCCTTCCCAACGGATTCTATCCTCTGACAGACCAACCGATAACACTTGACCAGGAAGGAACCTACACCGTCGTCGAAACTGATACGAGTGTCGAAACTGCCGCCGGAGTCATCAAGGGATGCAGCAAAATCGAGGTTTCGGTTACAATAACAACCCTTGAAATCAAATCCACAGTCTACTACCACCCCACATTCGGGCTCGCAGCCGTAACACTTAACTGGCCTGCAGACGGACTCAACATGGATCTTGTAGGGGTTAAGGACAAGGGAACGATCGAAGACGGCTATCGATTGCTGTCGGCTGTTGGAACTGTGGGACCGACGAGAACGTTTTCTCTCTCAACTCTCGATGCAACAGGACAAAACGATGCAGATAAAAATACACATGCAAAAATGTACGTTGAAATGAGATGGAAAGACGAAATCCTGGCTAAAAGCAACACTCAACCTCCCGTGAACCTGTCATTCACCGTTCCATTCGGCTACTTCCCCTACATTCTTTTACCCTCAGACACTTCACTGCTACATCCCGAGCAGAACGGTCACGGATACAAATTCTGGATAGGATTCGTCGATCAGGCATCGAAAAACAACGTTATCGAGGGACCAATCTACTACATGATCGACGCAATGACCTCCGATTACAACGCCTCGGATGTCATGATCTCGGCGAAACTTCTTTACAAGGTAATTCAGTGATGAAGGGCCTCCGGCCCTGTTAATAACCGCAAACGACCTCTTCAACTTAAATCATTATCATTTGATAAAAGAGAAAATCAGGAACAATTCCTGCCGGATTTCAATCTGGTCCACATTTTCCTGCACGCATTTTCAAGAATTACATTCCTGTTGCCCTGAATCTGTTCTATCCTGAAAGCCCGTTCACACTCGTCGTTGCTGACGGGATCTTCACTGTCCCATTTTTCAAAAAGATTTCTATTCCTGTCCGAAATAATTCCATATCCCGGATAGGTCAGATTCATGTATTTGTATACTCGTGCGATATCTCCCCTTATTTCCGGTCTGGGTTCCACCCTCTTTTTTTCTATTTCAAAATCACATGCACCGTATCTTCTCGGTTCTCCCGGTATTTCACTCATCGAGTAGTTGGATCTGTCACCGTTCACCTCACCTATCGCAGGCATGAGATTGTAAAGATCCGCCTCCATGAATTTAAATGAGTTATCAACTTTGGAAGAACATTTTCGGCCTTTGAAATTTTTCCCCCGTCTCGTGCGGCATTTAGGGTCGCCGTTTTTCCATGATGGAAGATTCTCCCCGAAAACAGAAGCGGGCACAACATGTTCAGCCTCCACCCTTCCGGCCCTTCTCTTATTTTTTCTCACATGGTAGCCGCAGCTTTCAAGATCAACCTGCTTTCCTTTGAAAGCACAACCGCAGTAGAAAGTTTTCCTGAGCTTCTCTTTACTATAGATTTTTGAATAGAGAATTTTTTTAGCTTTTGAGAAGGAACCGATTTTCCTGTTCCCTCCTATTTCCGAAGCTGAAAGTGAGATAATAGAGATGAGAATTATAAATAGCAGAAAAGTTTTTGAAAACATAGAAAACCTGTAAAAATTAGAATGTTCTAATTTATTTTATAGAAAATTTAGAAGATGAAAAGTTTATTTAAAATTGAATCTTGGGTCAACAGTAACTATCAAGAAGTTTCATAGTGTCTTTATAATTTTTCTCTGCCGCATAGTCGTAGGCTGTTTTTCCATATTGATCTTTAATGGATGCATCGGCACCGTAAGATAGTAGCAGTTCGACACTGTCCTCCATGCCTATTCTTGCTGCTTTTATAAGAGCTGTTCGCCCTTCCGGATTTTGGGCATCGACATTTGCACCTGCATCAAGAAGCACTTTGAGTCTTTCGGAACTGAAAGAAACACGGAGAACTTCGGTATCACCGTTGTCATATTTATTTTCAAAAGTTGCACCGTTATCAATAAGAAACTTCATCATCTTAACAATTTCAAACGGAGTACCTTCATTTCCACCATCGGCAACTCTGTATATTCCATTTCCTGACACTAAAGTTCCCTTGTCACAGACAATCATAAGAGGTGTTCGACCATTTAAATTTCTAATGTTAATATCAACACCTTTTTCAATAAATTTTTTCACATGTTTGAATCGAAACTCTCTGACAGCTTCAAAAATATTTTTTGGAGGAGAATACAGTACAACTTTCGCAAAATAGACAAATCCAACAACAAAAAGGATAAAACCAGAAATTAAAATGTAAGCTTCTCTTTCCATAATCTTCCTTATATAAAAAACATCAAATACTCTGTTATTAACTTAACCAAATCCTCTTGACAAGTCTACAAAAATCTACTTGTTCCTCAGAACAACATATTTTCTAAATCGCATTATTTGTTTTAGATCCTGACATAGCATCTTGATTTTTAGAAAAAAATAGGAAGAATGAATTCAAGATTAATTGAATGGAGAAAAAAATGGCACTCTTTTCCGGTAAATGTCCGGCATGCAGTTCAAAAATTTCCAAATTCAAAGGCCTGAGTTTCACCCCCGACATTCACTGCCACGAATGCAAAACACCCATCAAGCTCATTCTTCCGAAAATTCCTATGGCCATTCTGCGTATACTTACAGCTATTCTTTTTGCAGCCTACATCTATTTCAAATTCTTCTTTGAAAAGGAAAATAACATTGGGCAAGATCTTCTTACCCTCTTTCTATTTTTATTTACTCTCCCTTTCTGCGTCACTTTTTCCGAAATTCATCTTTTGGATGGGACCGAAAAAAAAATCTGGTTCGTAAAACTTCTGGAAAAGCCTGTTCACCGAATTCTTGTACTGATTTCATCTATGATTTTGGGCGCTCTCTTCTTTTTTCTGACGAAATAGGCATTGGAATTGATAAATATAAAAGGATAGCAGTTGAAATAGTCTGAGAGATAATACTTATTTCATAACATTCCTTATTTTATTCATTACTTATAATTTCAGTTGTTTACTAATTCAAATGGGCAATACATTTATTTAAACTAATTTTGAAGACTTAATTAATCTGATCTCAAAAAATGTTGACTGATGGATCAGTCATTACAATTATTGAATAATTGATACAGGACTGCTATCTTTCTACTCTATATTGCAACATAATGTAACAATAAACAAGATTCTTATAGTTAAAGAATATTAATTAAAAATAAAATTGACCTTAATTATCAAACTTTGTACTGTTGATTGAATTTGATAAACATATTACTTTGATTTTTGAGAGAAATTGTTATGAGATTTCTACAATCTACCAGCTATAAAACAGGCTGCAAAGATGAAAACAATTCTTCATAAGAAGTATTCCACGAAACCTACACTTTACGGGTATAACCATGAGAAGTAATTTTGTTGTCGTTGTATTTTTATTACTACAGATAGCTCCATATATTTCTTTTGCTCAAGACTCAGAAGTTGTAGCGCAGAATGGTATCCTTGATTTAACTAAATTAAATAAGGAAAAAAACTTCAGCATTCCACTTAACGGGGAGTGGAATTTTTTCTGGAAACAACTCATCGAACCTGGCATGCACAAGGATTATGCAGGCAGAAAAGAATTATTACCTGTACCTGGAACATGGGATAAAAAATATAGGAATCAGGGATACGCAACTTATAGTTTAACCATTTATTTACCAGAATGGATTCGTGAAAAAAAACTCTTGGCTCTTAAAATTCCAATTATTCACTCTTCTGCAAAAATCTGGATTAATGACAATCTGTTAGTAGAAAATGGAGAGGTAGCCATTGAAGAAGAAGCTGACCATACTGTCAGCATTGGAAAAAAAATTATTACATTCTCAAATGAAAGCAAGACCCTTTGTATAACTGTCCATATATCAAATTACAAGACTGGCTGGGCGGGACCTGCAGACTCCTTTATTTTAGGTGATGTGATAAGTATTAAAAATTCGAGAGAAAAAGAATTTGCCCTTAATATGATTTTTTTCAGTTTTTTCACCCTGATTGCTCTCCTTAGTTTAATGTTTTTCTTTTTTTATCCGAAGCAGAAAGAATATTTATATTTTTCCATAGCATCCATGATTGCGGCATTAAGAATTGTCCTTTGGAGAGAAAGTATTTTTTTTAATATTGATTCTATATTATTTCTCTATACTAAAGCTGTGTTATTTCTTGTACCGCTATGGCATTTAGCTGTTATTATGTACATTTTTCATATCTTCCCCAAAAGCACCAAAAAAGGATTCATATATTCGGTTCAGTTTTTATCGCTATTTTATCTTATTTTATACAGTTTCACACCACCAACCATCAAATTGTGGTCGTCTAGTATATTTTTAATTGTTGTCGTTTTAATAATGTTATGTGGAATTGACGTTTCTCTTAGAGAATTTAAAGAAAACAAACAGATCTCCACATTGTTTTTATTAAGTGTCCTACTGTTATCCTTTTTTGGATTTTATGATATTTTGCTGAGTTTACGAATAATAAAAAGCGGTACACAGATATCCTCATTCGGTTTTACAATGTTTCTTATAATGCAAGCAATAGTGCTCTCAAAAAGATATTCAGATTCATTTAAACTAGTTGAAAAAATGAACAAGGATATTACAGAAGCTAACTTGAGGTTGCAGAATCTTGACAAACTGAAAGATCAGTTTCTTGCAAATACATCTCATGAACTCAGGACACCCCTTAACGGTATCATCGGTCTTACTGAATCAATAATTGATAATGTGGATCATAAAACCTTTGATAAGAAAATTATTTATAATCTGAAAACCATTAAACATTGTGGAATAAGACTTGCGACACAGATAAATGACCTGCTTGATATATCTAAACTGAAGCATAAAAGCATCCATATATCAAAACAATCACTTGATATTGTACCTGTTATTGAAAATGTCATATTGATATCAAAAGCACAGCTGAAAGGAAAACCTTTGACGTTTGGAATAAAAATTTCTGAGGATATATCTTCGGTATATGGAGATCCAAATAGAATCATGCAGATTTTATTCAATTTGGTTGGCAATGCGATTAAGTTTACGGTTAAAGGAAAAATCGACATACAGGCAGTAGAAAAGGATGAGATGGTTCACATATCCGTTTCTGACACGGGAATTGGAATTGCGTCGGATAAAATTGAGGATATTTTTAAATCATTCGAACAGGTTGACTCTGGTATCGAAAAAAAATATGGAGGAACAGGTCTGGGGCTATATATAACGCAGCAACTAGTTGAACTCCACGGTGGCACCATCGATTGCCATTCTGTTATCGGCGCAGGCTCTGTTTTCACATTTACACTTCCAAAAGGCGGTAAAATTATTGATCAATTCCCCTATGAAGATCTTATCGCACCTGGATTTATCGATGATGATTTTGTTATTAAAAATGATGAAAACATGGCAGAAAACATGAATTTCAAAATAGCTCTTATTGATGATGAGAAAATAAATCACGATGTTGTTTCCAATTTTTTGTTAGATAAGAACTATTCTCTCACCAGATTTTTTAGCGGTAAATCCTTTTTAGAATCAATGGATCAGGGTTATATCCCCGATTTAATTCTTCTTGATATTATGATGCCGGAAATATCGGGATACGATGTTTGCAGTAAAATAAGAGAACTTTATCTACCTTATGAACTGCCCGTTATTCTGCTGACTGCAAAAAACAGAAAAAAAGATATGACAGAAGGTTTTATGGCGGGAGCAAATGATTATATTTTGAAACCATTTTCAAAAGATGAGTTAATTGCACGTATTGAAGCACATTTAAATATTAAATTAAATGTAAAAGCAATTCTGGATTATCAGCAGGAAGAAGTAAAAGAAATGAAAGAGCTGAATGAAAGTAAATATGGCCGTTCCCGACTTGAGGAAAGCTTTGTCGAAAAATCAAGTGCCGAATTGCTTTATCTTTTTGAAGTTGAAAAAATATATAAAGATCCGAATGTTTCAAGAATGTTCCTTGCAGAAAAACTTTCACTTTCACAAAATGATCTTTCGCAGGTAATAAACAGAAAATTCAACTGTACATTGAATACCCTTATAAATAACTATCGTGTTGAAGAGGCTAAACGCTTGATGAATGACGACACAAACCGCTGTTTTTCCACACTGGAACTTGGATTGCAGGCAGGTTTTAAATCAAAAACTCATTTCATCACAACATTTAAAAAATTTACCGATACTACTCCTAAAAAATTTCAGATGAACACTATTTCTTGACTTTTATTCCCTATCAAAAGATTAAAATAATTATCTGTATGCAAACAGGAAACATCTTAAAGCCCCACACCATATGTGTAATTCCCAAATAATTCTAATACAATAAGCTTTAAATCTTATTTTTGTCTGTCTGAAACATTTTTTGTTTGCAAACAGTGTCGATAACATCTTGAAAAAAGTACATATTACATCTGGTTTTGATTGAGCAATCAGAATTTGCTGATTGTATAAATAAGAGAATTAATTCATGAAGGAGGATTTTATGAAGTTATGCAAACCAAGGAGCTATTTATTTTTTCTTCTCGTTTTTATTTTCGTTAACAGTGTCCACGCTGAGGATTTTCCAAAACTTGATGAGGCAGTTTCCGAGCATGTAAAATCGATTGCCCCCGTTTTTGATTTTGAGAACAATGGTTGTTATCCAAGTGCAGGAATCAGTAGGAATGGCATGAAAAATTACGGTCTGAAAACATCAGGTCCCTTAACGGGTAATTGCCGTGCGGATAATTTTTTACAAACGTCCAATACACTCCATCGTTCCGCATGTGCTACAAAAAATGGAGATGAGTATTGTGGTCACTTTTTTGCCCTCTATTTCGAAAAAGATCAAGCGGCACCTTATCTTCCATATGGACATAGACACGATTGGGAGCATATAGCAATATGGACACAAAATGGTGAAATAACACATGGTAGTGTTAGTGCTCATGGAGAGATGACAACACAAGTAAAAGATAATATCGAATGGGAAGATAATCATTTAAAAGTTGTTTACATTAAAGATGGTATTCAAACTCATGCAATGCGTTTTGCAAGACCAAACGAACCTGCAGAAAATAGAGAGGGAAAATTTGTGACCCCTACAATTATCAGTTGGTATAAATTATATGGAGATAATATCAACAACTCAGCAATGAGAAATTTTTTAAATACTTTTAATTATGGTAGTGCTGGAATACCATTAAAAGATCAAAACTTTTTTTCTAATCTCAATAAATTTAAACCTGCAGGCTATCCTCTATTCAATAAAAGCGACTATCCGACTCAGTTGGGAAATCTAGAAGATTCAAACTGTAAAACACTTGACAAGCTCTCTGAAGAAGAAGGCTGGAGAGTCTGCGATGATGGATATGTAATGAAAGGCTTTTACTGTGAAAGTGGTGGAGATTACTGTGACAACAAAAGGTTGTTATGTTGTAAAGATCCTAGTATAGAACTAGAGGGAGAGAACATTTATCATAATGGGTCTTTTTCAGAAGAGGCCGGGTATGCAATTTTAGAGGATGACGCAATAGTTGGATTGGGATGTAGTGGGCGATATTGCGATAATGTGCATTTTATCACTAGAAAAGTAAAAAATAGAGAAAATTTCAGCATTGAATCCTGGACACATTCCTTTTCTGACGAGTCAAATGGAGAATATTGCCCTGCTGGTGCTTATGTCGATGGCATGTCCTGTAGTGGACGATATTGTGACAATTTAAGAATTAGATGTAAATATAGAATCCCTAAATACTCAATTGGAAAAACAATAAAAAATAAAAATGGAAAATGTCTTGATATTGTGAAAGGAAACGATAACAGTCCGAATGTTCAAGTTTTCGACTGCCATGGCGAAGCAAATCAAAACTGGATATTCAAGGATGGACATATAAAGGCAGAAAATGGAAAATGCCTCGATATTGAGGGCGGAATCAATGGAAGAAATGTTCAAGTTCACCCCTGTCATGGCGGAGCAAATCAAAACTGGATATTTGAAGATGGGTATATAAAAGCAGAGAATGGAAAATGCCTCGATATTGAGGGTGGAATCAATGGAACAAATGTTCAAGTTCACTCCTGCCATGGAGGAGCGAATCAAAGCTGGGCAATCAGAGACATTGAAATAGTAAGTTTAAATGACATGTGTCTTGATGCACACCGTTCAGATTATAATGCTCACCTGAACGGAGGAAGAGTCCAGATGTACGCTTGTAACGTCCCCAGTTCTGTAAATCAGGCCTGGACTTTTGAAATAAATGGAACAATTAGAAGCAGTAATGGCCAATGTCTTGATGTACATCGCCCTGACTATGATAGCAAAAAAAATGGTGGACGCGTACAATTTTATGACTGTAATGGCTGGATAAATCAGCAATGGTTTTTTGAAAATGGGCTGATAAAAAGCAGTAATGGCCTCTGTCTTGATATACATCGCCCTGATTATGACAATAATAAAAATGGTGGAAAAGTTCAGCTCTGGCAATGTAATGGCTATGTTAATCAAAACTGGAATCTGATAAAGAATTAGTGTAAGCCTATCTTACAGTTAAAGAAATTCCGTGACAGATCTAACATAATATATATCATCAGTTTAACCGTGTTTAACACCATTTTATTCAACTACATTCGAATTTCTTTTCATTTATTCTGAAACTTGTCATTTGTTGTTGTTTTTGTATAAATTCCCCATGGTTTATCTCCAAGAAAAGAGAACTGAAATGTATTCTTAATATCACTTCCGCCAAATGCCTTGGACTTGTTGAATAAATTAGAGCAATTTTTTTTAAGTTCCTGAAGTCACCTTTTGAATACTCAAGACATTTGCTTTTGAGACTCCGTATGCCAAGGCTCTAAGATGTGAAAATAGTGATTTTGGATATATTGGGATTCAGGAATCTTTTCAGGATTTGTAGAACTCGATTTTTTCCACTTCGGATTTTTCTTCGGCGGGGTTGCCATAGGCTACTTTCCCGGGCAAAACATCTTTCGTCACGACGGAGCCGGCGCCGATGAGGGCGTTCTCCCCTATTTTTACTCCGGGTAGAAGGGTGCTGTTTGCCCCGATTCGGGCGTTTTTGCCGATTGTGGGTCCTACGAGTCTATTTTTTACGTCCCTGCTTCTGGGATAGCGTGCGTTTGTGAGAACTACGTTGGGACCTATCCAGGCTCCCTTTTCAAGCTTTGAAAACTCGGGGATGAATGCCTGGGAGTGGATTCGAACATCGTCCTGGATTTCGACGTGGTGCTCGACACAGCTTCCGGAGCCGACACTTACGTTGTTCCCTATTTTTGTATTTTCCCTGACGAGTGCGTGATGTCCTGTCTGGAAATTGTTGCCGATTGTAGTTCCCGCGTAGATTACGGTATGGCTCCTGATTACGGAGTTGTCGCCGATTATCGTGGGTCCTTCGGCATCTTTCGCGGGTTTTCCGATTATGCAGAACTCTTCGATTTCAACGTTTTTTCCGATGACGACACCCGGATGGATTATCGATCCGTTCATCCTTTTCTCCCGAGTCTGCAGTATTTCGGCTGGAAATGGAGAAACACTTCGCGGCCGGTTTCTACGGATTCGTAGATGGCGTTTATGAGTTCGAGTGATTTTCTTCCTTCGAGTCCGTCCACAAGGGCGTTCTTGTTAGTTCTTATGCACTCGACTACGTTTTCGAGAAATCTTTTGTGGCCGTATCCGTAGACATCCGGCGGCATTTCTGAAAACTCTTCAAGAACTTTTCGGCTCTCTTCTTCCGTTTCATCGCTTAGTGCCCATGATTCCAGTTTGTTTACGGCAAATCCTCCGATGACTGCGGATCCTTTTTCGCCCATGAGTGATAGGGAGCCTTCAAGATCCCTGGGACGGGTTGCTGTGGTCGCCTCCACAATTCCCAGAGCTCCGCTACGGAATTTGATGATTGCTGCGGCTGTGTCGTCCACTTCTATTTTTGAGAAGAATGTGGCGTTTTTTGCCATTACGCTGACGGGTTCGCCCAGCATCCACTCGAGAAGGTCGATGTGGTGTGATGCCTGGTTGGTGATGACTCCGCCGTCGAGTTCCCATGTTCCTCGCCACGCGTCCTGATCGTAGTACTCCTGGGTTCTGCACCAGCGAACTCTCACTGTTCCCATTGCGATTCGTCCGAATCTTCCGTCATCCAGCGCCTTCCGCACTTTCTGGACGGGAAGGTTGTAGCGGTTCTGCTTGACAACGAAGAGTCTCACTCCGGCTTCGTCGCACACCCGAATCATCTCGTCGGCGTCCTCAAGTCGAAGAGCCATGGGTTTTTCGCAGACGATGTGCTTTCCGTAGCGTTTGACGATGTCGATTGTGTGGGCTGGATGGTAGCCGCTCGGGGTGAGGATGTTTACGATGTCCACATCCTCATTTTCAAGCATTTCATTGTGGGAAGTGTAGAAAGGTATGCCGAGCGGTTCGGCTATCTTTTTTGCGCGATTTTCATCGGTGTCGCAAACAGCAACCAGTTCGCCGCCGGGAAGCGCTTTTATCGCCTCCACATGTTTTCGGGCGATTCTTCCGCATCCCACAAGGGCAAACCTGTACTTCATCAAACCTCCGCAAGAATGTTTTCTGCTCTCTTTTCTATCTCTTCGATCAGCTTTTCAATTCCTTCGACACTTTCCGGCCTCTCCATTCCACGGAAATCGGAGACGGTGTCGATTACGATTTTCTGGAGTTCGCCGATTCTTATTTCCCCTTTGAGAAATGCGTTGACCGCAACTTCATCCGCAACGGCGTAGGCGACCATGGCGGAGTAGTCCTTCTTTTTCAGAAGTTCGAAGGCGAGTGCGAGGAGCGGATACTTTTCAAGATCGGGTTTCTCAAAATTGAGACTCTTTCCGGAAAGAGTGTAGTCCATTCCCTCCATTCTCTCCTTCAGCGGCAGCATCTGGGGATATGCAAGAGCTCCGGCTATGGGAAGTGCCATGTCGGATACGCTCATCTGGGCCGTCATAGATCCGTCTACGAATCCCAGTGCCGCGTGAACTCCGACTTCGGGGTGGACAATTGCATCCAGCTGATCCGGCTCGAAAGGAAAAAGAAAGTAGGCCTCAATCAGCTCCATTCCCTTGTTGAGCATTGTAGCGCTGTCCACTGTCACCTTCTGTCCCATGTCCCAGACGGGATGGTCGAGCGCCTTTTCCGCATCGGCCTGCCACGCTTCCTCCTTCTCCATGGAACGGAGGGCGCCGCCCGATGCGGTTATGTAGAGTTTGTCAACTCTCTCAAGCTTTGCGTTTTCGACAAGCTGCATGATGGCCGCGTGCTCGCTGTCGACGGGAACAATGCGACTACGATCCGTCGTCACTTCTCGTCCCATGTAGAATCCGGCGATGAGAAGGGATTCCTTGTTTGCGAGTGCCACGGGTATTCCCATTTCGAGCGCCCTGAGGGTCAGTTTCCAGCCCGCCTTTCCGGCGACTGCTACAACTACGAGATCCGGATTCAAATCGAGAAGGGAGAGAAGTGCCTCCTCTCCTGCTCCGATTTTTCCATCAAATTCGACATCCTTAAGATCCGATTCGTCGAAGATGGAAACCTGTTCGATGCCACGGTGCTTTTTAAGGATTGAATTGAGTTTTTTTATATTCTTTCCTGCGCCGACGCCGATGATTTCAAAACGGTCGTCGAAGGCTTCGACGATTCTGAGCGTACTTTCACCGATGGATCCGGTAACGCCGCAAACTACAATTTTTTTTTGAGACATATCAGAGGAACCTTAATGCAATGTAGACTGTAACTACCGAAAAAAGAAGTGAATCGACCCTGTCGAGCATTCCGCCGTGTCCAGGGAAGAGTGTTCCGGAATCCTTTACTCCGGCGCCTCTTTTGAAAAGGGATTCGACAAGATCACCTATCTGTCCGAAGGTTGTAGCTGCTCCTGCTGTTAAAATCGCGAAGATCATGTACTTTCCACCTAAAGCCACAAGTGAAAAGAGAGCTCCTCCGACAAGGGCTGTAAAAAACCCGGCCATTGTTCCTTCCCATGTTTTATTTGGGCTAACCTTGGTCATTTTGTGCTTTCCGAAACGGCATCCGAAAAAGTATGCTCCGCTGTCGCATACCCATGGCATGACGAGAGCAAAGAGAAACCAGAGGGCTCCGTTCTCGCCCTTTCCCCGAAGAAGGGGGAAAAATGAAAGCGGAAGTACCGTATACGCAAATCCCGTCGCGTATATTTTCGCCTTCTCCAGCTTGGTTTCGATTTCGTCGCTGCCGAAAATCGTCAGTGAGAGAATCACCATCATTGAAAATGCGAGCGTGGATAAAAGTCCCGATTCTCCGTATAGAAGGCCGGCTTCAATTGTCGCAAGGGCGAGAGCCGCGGAAGCTGGAAAAAGAACCCTGTCCGGGACTCTGAACATCATCGCGAACTCTCTCATGCAGAGGGCCGCGATTGCCGAAATAATAACAGCGAAAAGGTGCGACGGAGCGTAGAAGATCAGAAGCACTACGAGGGGAATTAGTATTGATGCGGTAACTATACGTTTTATCATTTTGACTCCTTGAGCTGTTCTGTAGTCTTGCCGAAACGGCGTTCACGGGATGCGTAACTCCTGAGAGCATCCTCGAACTCCTTCTCCCTGAATTCCGGCCAGAGTGTTTCCGTGAAATAGAATTCCGTATATGCGCTCTGCCAGAGAAGGTAGTTGCTTACCCTGGCCTCGCCGGATGTTCTTATCATGAGATCGGGATCGGGCATGTCCGATGTGTAGAGGTATCCGGAGATGAGATTTTCGTCGATATCGGCGGGGTCGATTTCACCCGATTTCACCTTTTCCGCAATCGCACGAACGGCGTTGGTCATCTCCAGACGGGATCCGTAGCTGAGGGCGAGTGTAAGGGTCATCTTCCAATCCTGCGCCTCAGTCTCACGTTTTATACCCATTGCATACTCCCGGAGATCCTCCGGAAGCATATTGATTTCTCCAATTAAATTGAGACGAATACCGTTTTCAAGCATTGTCTTTCGCTCTTTTTTGAGAAACTCCCGGAGAAGTTTCATCAGCGCATTGACCTCCTCAGCAGGCCTGTTCCAGTTCTCTGTCGAGAAGGCGTAGAGCGTCACATAGGAGATACCGAGCTCCCTCGCCTTTCTCACTATTACATCAACGGATTTGGCACCTTCACGATGCCCTTTGATTCGGTTAAGAAGGCGCTTTTTCGCCCATCTTCCGTTACCGTCCATAATGATCGCTACATGCTTCGGCAGCGTTGAGATATCAAGATCCATTACTCTCCCTTCTCTATCAGATTTTCAACTTTCTCTATCATGTGGATGATATACTTGTTTTTCGGTGCCATTCTTCTGGCCATCTTCAACTGGTTCAGTGCAGGTTTGTAGGAACGTTCCTTTATAGCCTTTTCCGCAAGCTCTACAAATCTTCTGGCCTGGGGATGATCTACCGATTCGAAAGCCGTGGCCTCGTATCCCATCTTCAGATGAAAATCAAATCGTTTCGCATCCCTATCTTTAGAGAGCATTCTGTCGTAGGCAAGCTTTCTCGAAGGATGGGAGAGCACCGAGTAGGCCTCGTTTGCACGCTTGGTTATCTCATATGCCATCTGTTTGGTCTTTTCAGACTCCTTCCTGAATCGGTCGGGATGGTACACCTTGGCGATTTCGATATAACGTCTCTTCACATCTTCCTGAGTTGAATCTGTTCTCACTTTCAAAAACTCGTAGTAGTTTAGGCTATTCATGCCTTTGAAAATCGTTTCCATCTCATTTACTATCGATTCGGAAAGTCCTCGACGCGGCGACTTCGCTGTTTTTTTCGCCATCATTTCCTTCACGGATCCCAGAAGATCCTGGCTGTTCAGTGGAACTTTGTAGAGCTTGCCCACTCCGTAACGTGTTGCCACCTTTTCGGTGATGTCGGGATCGGTCGGAAAAACGATGAGTATTATGTTGCCCACGACTTTGGCGAAGGGAAGCGCCTTAAGCCACAATCCGTCCGGAAGCGTGCCTGAAAGAATCACAAGATCGAATTGCTTGAGATTCATCTTGGGCATTTCATGAATCCTGTTTTCCAGCTGTACTTCAGTTCCGGGAAGCCTCTCTTCAAAAAATTTTTTGAGTGCGGATCCATACCTTTCATCCCGCATCATTATGAGAAATCTGGTCATTCTTACTCCAGTCCGAGGATATTCATACTGATTTTCTGCGCCTTTCCTGTCTCCAGATCAAGTGCGCTCACCTCCATCACCCCGTTGGTATCGATGTCGAAGGAGACTTCGATCTTCAGCTCACCCCTTTTGGCCTTCCGAAGCTCCGACAGTACCAGCTCTCCCATAAGCAGCGAACTGCTCTTTCTACTTGAATCCCCCTGATAAACCTCAACCCTGACAGTATCCTGGTTGTCGCTTGCGTTTGTGAATATGCTTTTTCGCTCCATCGGGAGCGGTTCGTTCTTGTCGACGATTATCTCCACGTAGTCCCCGATCGTTCCAACACCTATTGCAAGGGGAGTAACGTCGAGAAGTACCGGACTCTCCTCAGAGTAGTCGCTGAGGAGGGTGTTCCCGAGAATGGACGCGCCCATCGAGACAACGTGCTCCGACTCGATCCCTGCACAGGGTTCCGAACCGAAAAATTCTGCCACCTGTCTGTAAACAGCTGGTGCCTTGGAGGAACCTCCGACGAGGATCACCGCATCGATATCCTGCTTTTTCAGGTGGGCGCTGTCCAGTGCCTTTGAGCAGATCCTGAAGGTTCGCTGAATGATGGGATGAACAATCTCCTCGAAAAGCTCCCTGGAAAGGTCAAGAGAGTACGCTATGCTTCGGGTTTCATCCACAGGAAGCTCACCTACCTCTATCGTAGTCAATTCCACAAATGAGAGCTCCTTCTTGGCCTGCTCCGCGGCTCTTCGAAGGAGGGATCGTCCCCTGACCGATCCTCTCGCGTCGACACCGTATCGATTTTCAATATCAAGATATATGAACTCCACAAGTGTGGCATCGATATCGTCTCCGCCTAGGAAGGAATCTCCATCGGAAGACAGAACCTCGAAAAAGTTGTCCCTCACTTCCAGGATCGTTATGTCGAATGTTCCTCCACCGAAGTCGAAAACCGCAATCTTCTCATCGAGACGGTTGCCGAAACCATAGGAGAGAGCTGCAGCAGTCGGCTCGTTTACTATCCTCAGAACGTCGAGTCCCGCCATTGTACCGGCCATTTTGGTTGCCCTTCTCTGAGCCTCGTTAAAGTTGGCGGGGACTGTCAGAACAACGCTGGTAACCGGCTCTCCGACAAACCTTTCGGCTGCCTCCTTCACCCGTTTCAGAATGAAGGAACATATCTCCTGTGGAGAGAAGTGTCGGCCCTCGATATCGACGGCCGTCGAATCGTTCTGGGACTCGACGACGGTAAACGGATACCTGGAGATAGCCATCTTCGTATCATCATGGGAAAATTTCTTTCCTATGATACGTTTGATGGAAAAAACGGTGGTATTCGGAAAACGGGGAGAAAGCCGTTTAGCCTCCTCCCCTATTATGAATCCCTTCCCGCCTGTGTAGAACGATACGACAGACGGCAACGACGCCTTACCATCCTCGGTAAGAGGAATTACCTGGCTGAATCCGTCCTTTACAACCGACGCTACGGTCGTCGAGGTACCGAGATCTATTCCGAGTACATACTCAGGCAACTAGACCTCCATGATCTCCTTCTCTTTTTTCTTCGTGAGATCCTCAACAAGCTTAACGTAGTCATTGAGTTCCTTTTGAACCTTGTCGGAGAATTTCTTCTCGTCGTCCTCTGTGATCTCCTTATCCTTGAGAGCGATCTTGATCTGATCCATAGCCTCTCTCCTGACGCTTCGAAGACTCACCTTGAACTTCTCTTCGATCTGGTGAACCTGCTTTACAAGCTCCTTTCTTCTCTGCTCGTTGAGGGCAGGTATCGGAACCTTGATGGCGATACCGTCGTTCATCGGGTTGAGCCCGAGATCGGAATTTCTTATCGCATCCTCGATCGCCTTAAGTAGGGACTTATCAAACGGCTGAACCATGAGAAGCCTGGCATCCGGCGCAGTAATAGCTGAGGCCTGTTTAAGCGGTGTCGGAACACCATAGTAGTCGACGACAATTCCATCAAGAAGAGCAGGAGAAGCCTTTCCCGTTCTGTAGGCTGAAACTTCGTGTTTGAAAGCCTCAACTCCCTTTCCGTATTTTTCCTTCAATTCATCAAAAAACAGTTTCTGTTCAAACATGTCTTCCTCCTCTATTCAACTGTTACTAGACTTCCTACACTGTTTTCGGTGTCAAGGGCCTTAAGCATTGACCCCTTCTTGAAAATGTTCACAATCTTGACCGGCAGATTGTTTTCCGCACAGAGCGATAGCGCCGAGGTATCCATTACCCTGAGCTGCTTCTCTATCGCCTGCTGAAACGTTGTTTTTTCTATAAATTCGGCGTCATCGAATTTTGCCGGATCCTTATCGTAGAGACCGTCAACCTTTGTCGCCTTGACAAGAAGATCGGCTTCTATCTCAACTGCCCTGAGGGCAGCTGCCGTATCGGTTGTGAAAAACGGATTTCCGGTTCCGGCACCGAAAATGACAACTCGACCCTTTTCCAGATGCCGGATGGCCCTTCTTCTTATGAACGGCTCGGCAACCCTGTTCATGGCTATTGCTGACATCACCCTCGTGGGAATGTTGTTCTTTTCAAACGCCCCCTGAAGGGCCAGCGCGTTAATCATCGTCGCAAGCATTCCCATGTTGTCTCCGGTGGTCCGGTCGATTCCGGATCCCTTGGAAACGGAGATTCCTCGAAAAATGTTTCCTCCCCCGACGACAATGGAGATCTGTACTCCCGTTTCAAAAACCGCGGCGACCTCCCCTGCCAGAAAATCGAGAAATCCCTGATCGATAGGCGAACCATCTTTCGAAAGCATCGCCTCACCACTGATTTTTAACAAAACGCGCTTATACATCATAATCTCCATTATAATTCACAAAAAAATACATTATTCAAAAACTTTTTTCAAGTTTTATGTTATCGGATGAAACTTAAAGATTTTTCATCCGAAATGTTATTTTCGACTCTGTCCAAGAAGATATTCTCCACTTTGAAATTGCAGCGACCGGATTGAAAAAGTCCGGCGATCTCCTCTACGGCAAAGCCGAAATCGGGAACGCACCTTCTCGCATCACACACTGTTTCGATAAGGATTAAACCGGGGAAAACGGCTCACTTATCCAGTATCTTTTTTCCCATGAGTCGGAGTTTCCATACGCCGAAAAGAGCCTCCTTGAAGATCTTTCCGCTCATCTTGGACTCACCCTCCTCCCTGTCGGGAAATACGATGGCGTGCTCGTGAACCTTCGCGCCGACAAGCTTTGTACGGAAAGCCATCTCGATCTGGAACCCGAATCCCGAGAGCTTGAGAGGAGCTGCAATAACCTTCTCGAGAGTCTTAGCGTTCCAGCACTTGAAACCTGCAGTCACGTCGTTAACACCGAGACCGAGAATAGTCGATGCGTAGAAACTTCCGCCTCTGGAAATTATTCTTCTGATCAGGTTCCAGTTCCTTGTACCGCCGCCTTTTACGTACCGGCTTCCGACAACCAGGTCGTATCCGCTCCTGAGTTTTTCGAGCATCGAAGGAAGATACTTGGGTTGATGGGAGAAATCCGCATCCATCTGGAAAATCACGTCGTACCCCTTGTCGATAAGAGTCCGGAAACCATCAAGGTATGCCGCTCCAAGCCCCTCTTTCGACGTACGAACCTTCAGCATCACGTAGCTGTTTTTATCCATGAAACCGCGAACAAGATCGGCGGTTCCATCCGGAGAGCTATCATCTACGACGAGAATATCCGCCTCAGGAAGTTCGTTGTGGATAGCATCGATGATTTTGAGAATATTCTCCCGTTCGTTATAGGTGGGAATACATACGCTTACTTTTTTCATAGCTCGCTCCCTAATAGTTTTTCCGCTGCAACAAGGTGCTCGTCGGAGGAGGAATCACCCATCATCCGTGCAAGCTCCCTTACTTTTTCCGTGTGCTCAAGCCGTCTGAGTCTGGAACTGACCCCGTCATCGCCATCACCCTTTTCAACCACAAGGTGGGCATCGCCCCTTGCTGCGGTCTGGGGAAAGTGTGTAACAACGAGAATCTGGTTGTTCCTGGAGTTGATCTTGAGCTCGCCAGCTGCAACAGAGGCAATCTCACCTCCGATGTTGCTGTCTATTTCATCGAAGAGAATAAATTTCCCCTTCTGGTTATCTATAAGTTTAAGTGTAAGAAGAAGTCTCGAGAGCTCTCCTCCGGAAAGTGTTGAAAGAGAACCGAAACGATCAGAACCTGTCGTATTTATTAAAAATTCAACTCGATCGATACCATTGGGTGTGATATCGTCGGTCTCTTTTATATCGATTGTGAATCGCACGGACCCCATCCCCAGCTTTCTCAAATATCCTTCGATCTTCTCACACAGAACGGGAGCACCGGCTCTTCTCATCTCGCCGATTTTCCCGGCAAGATCGAGAGCCTCCCTCTTCAACCCTCCGATCTCATTTTCAAGCACATCAATCCGCTGAGGCACACTCTCCAGAAAACAGAGCTCCTCCTCCATCTGACGGAACTTTTCAAGAAGTTCCGAGCTGCTGAGTGCTCCATGTTTCAGCATGATTCTGTTTATTCTGTCGTACCTCTCCCTGACGGAATCCTCATCTATCTCACTGAACTCATCAACTCTCAGCGGAGCGAGGCTTTTTCCCATATCATCAAGTTCGATAAGCATGGAAGATACCCGGGCTACGCTCTCCTCGCACATCTCGATTTCGTTGAGTTTTCGAAGTGACCTTTCCGCCTCGAGGAGAATCTCTGAAGCCTGCATGAAACGAGACTCCGCATCGCCCACATACTGAGCAATCTGGAAGCGGTTTTCCAGCAGCTCGATCTTTTTCTCCAGCTCGTCAAGCTCTCCCTCCTGGGGATCGAGATCGTTCAATTCGTCTATCTGGAACTTCAGGAACTCGCGCCTTGCCGGATCATCCGACTGCTCCAGCTCCTGCCGGTTTTTTTCAAGTTCGCGAATACGCGAGTAAAGATCGCCATAGGCAACGAGAAGCGACCTCTCAGTCGAAAAACTGTCCAGAACGGAAACCTGGTACTCCTTTTTCCTCACTTCCTGATTCTCGAACTGGCTGCTGATTTCAACAACGGCTCCGAAAAGATCTTCCAGAGTCGTCAAATTGACCGGTGTGCCGTTAAGGTAGCAGAGATTTCTGGTACCGATCACCCGGCGCACGATCACGCTACCCTCATCAGGCTCTATGGAAAGATCGTGAAGCTGCTGCCTTATGCGTTCATCGTATTCATCAAGAACCACAACAGCAGTCACCTCACCTCGTTCACCCCATTTGCCGACGATGGATCTGGAAGCCCTTTCGCCGCGAAGAAGCCTTATGGCTGAAACGAAAAGGGATTTTCCGCTTCCCGTCTCACCCGTCACGACATTAAGTCCCCCCGTCAGCTCGATGTCAGCGTGGGGAATGATAAGAAAGTTTTTGAGAGTTATGCTCTCAATTTTCATTCTGCAACCTCTTCCTTAGAAGTTCCTTAAGAAGCTCCGGCTCATCCGCCGTGATAAGCCACATGTAGGTATCTGTCGTTATCCTGATCTTTCCGCCGTCCAGAGAAACATCCTTTACGCTCTCCAGGGCAACCCGCGCCTTCTCCTTGCCGAAAACGGACAGGAATATTCCGTCGTCGTCCACACCCCATGCACATGAAATCCACACCCTTCTGCCTCGTCTGCCGAGACGGTAGATTGCGACCGTGTCGTGTGTGGAGAAAACCTTCACTGCGGGAGTGCGTCCCATTCTCCAGAGAATAAAGAGCATCGCCACGAAAACGGATGTAACGGAAACAAAAAGCCTAAGATATTCCGGAGAGACAAGTGCATTTCCGCTCCTCATGAAAAACCAGGATACCGAAGAGAGAAATAGAATGTAGACGAAGAAGAGAAGCTTGGAAATTCTACCCATTGAACCACCTCAGAAACTTTTCGAGAGTAAAAAAACTTCCGGTAACCAGAAGATTTTTATCCTCTTTTTCAGAATCTTCAAGTGCCGTCGCCATAGTCTCTTCCGTATCGGACGCGAAACTGCAGCGGTCACGAAGATTCTCGGGAGTTCTCTCCAGAATCTCCTCCACCGTGGCACCACGTTCCATATTGTTGTCGAGGTGGATCAGGTAGATCTTGTCGGCGACTCTGCCCAGCTGCCGCATCACATCTGTAACATCCTTATCGCGCATCGCACCGAAAAGCACATTAACCCGCCCTACTCCCGACTCCACATGAGAAACGAGGGATTCTATGGCAGGCGGATTGTGGGCCACATCGAGAATCACCCTCTCGCCAATTCTCTGGAAACGTCCCGGAAGGGCAAGCTTCGAGAAATCGAAGGGTCCGTCGTAGCCTTCCGTCTCTGAAACCGCCCTGGCAGCGAGACCGAGATTAAAACGCTGCTTAGGAGAAAGGGGAAAACCTTCAGGATCAACAAATTCGGGAAGTTCGCCTGAAGAGAAAATCTCAGCGCCCATATCCCGGCCCATCTTCTCCATCCAGCGTAAAAGATCAGCGTCCTCGATATTTCCGATAAAGAGCCTGTCTCCTTCTTTTACGATTCCCAGCTTCTCGCCTGCGATATCGTAGAGGTTGTCGCCCAGAACCCTTGTATGGTCCAGACCTATGGAAGTGACGATATCGGTTTTCGGCCCCGTCATCACATTCGAAGCGTCCAGTCTTCCGCCCAGACCAACCTCGAAAACCATCCTGTCCACACCGTTCTGCTCGAAATATCTCCATGCCATGAGGAACGTTATCTCGAAAAAGCTCAGCTCATCGAAGTTATCCGTATTTTCCTCCAGCCAGAGATAGAGCTCTTTCAGCTCACCCTCGGAAATATTTTTTCCGTTGATGGCAATACGCTCGTTGTAGTCGACGATGTGAGGAGAAATGAAAGTCCCCACCTTAAACCCCATATTCATAAGAAGATGGGTCAGCGAATAAACCACAGTTCCCTTTCCGTTTGTTCCGGCAACATGATAGATCTTCGCATCACTCTTTTTCACCTGACTGTACGCGGCCTCAATCCTTTCCAGTCCCAGTTTTATCCCTCCCCTCCTTGCGAAGAGGGATTCCAGAAATCCCTTTGTCATAAATCACCCCGTAACTTCATCTCGGCCACCTCGCGCAGGGTCATGAATTTAAAACCGCGCCTGCGATAGTGGGAGAGCATTTCATCAAATCTTTTAAGCTTGTGATCAATCGAGTATTTCAAATCCGGCTGCAGATCCTTCAGAGGATCGTAAAGCCTGCTCTCGCCAGCATCCGCCAGATCTATTCCGTGAGCTTCGATATTTACGAAACTCCTCCGTCCCGAAAGTTTAAGAAGAAAAGAGAATAGAAACTGTGGAAAAACAATAGCGGACGTTCCTATAAGCGGAATCCCGAAAGGTCCCATGAGTGTTGTCATTGGAATGCCCACAAGGTCACCGCTTTGTCTCCTTTCGCTCACACACTTGCCGATAAAATATGGCTCGTAGGATCCGAAAGCGTCACGGAAGCTTGATATAAAGGAGCTCGAAGGAGTTCCCTTAAGCCTCTTCAGCTGGATAATGAGCCACTTGGCAAGATAGTAGGAAAAGGAGGGAAAAAGCGAAGAATCGTAAATGTATCCGACCCTCCTGAGCGCCTCCACAAGCTTTTCGTTACTGTTGTATCCTGGAGCCCTGAACCCCACAGGTTTCTCGCCCAGGTGACGGATGAGAAAGTTGGCATTTCTTCTGAGATCAGCCTCTATCTCATCCACATCATTCTTAACAAGACGGTAGTCATGGGAGTAGGAGTGATCCCCTATTTCATGACCTTCACGGATAGCGCGTCTGAAGACATCTATCGAGGCACCGTCCGTATTGTTGGCGGTTATGAAGAATGTGGCCTTCGCGTCGTGTCTGCCGAGCAGTTCGAGGAAACGCGGAATGGCGTAGTTGTATATCGGATCGGCCTGACTTCTGTCGTATTTCAGTCCGTGAATTGCGTAGTAGCACGGCAGCGGGTCGACATCGATGTTAAAACAGGCAATTTTCATTATTTATTCTTTACTCTGATATTCCAGAAAAGGTATGCAATGTTTGAAAGGACCTTAGGTACGCGATTGAGAAGCTTTATGGAAGGAGCGCGTTTCTCATCCAGGGAGATAGGAACCTCCTTGATCACAACACCCATTCTCTCAGCACGGATAACGAACTCACTTGCAAAAATGTCCTTACCCACGAGACAGCGGTCAAGCACAGGCAGAAGATTCTCTTTCCTGAAACCCTTCACACCGTGGGTATCGGTTCCCTTGAAACCCAGGAAAATCTTGAGCAGGAAGTTGAGAACAAAAGTGGCGAAACGACGCTTGAACGGACGTCTGTCATCGGCTCCCTTCATCGCCTTCGAACCCACAACCATCTGAGCCTCACCGTTCTTGAAAATTTTAAGAGCCTTGGTGTAGAACTCGGGAAGACAGAGATCTATCTCGTCGCATATGACGAATTCCCCCTTTGCTCTTCTGATTCCCTCCTTGAGGGCAAGACCGTAGTCAGGTTCATGATAGTGGAATATGGACATATTGGGATATATCTTCGAAAGCTCCTCCCCCTTCGCTATCGTACCGTCCTTACTGCCGTTTTCGGCGAGAATCAATTCAAAATCAAAATCGTCCCGATACGCCTCAAGATCACCGTAGAGGTCCTTTACCGCTCGTTCGAGAATATTTTCTTCATTATAGACAGGTATAACTATCGAGACTAACTTTTTAACCATAATTTTCCTCGCAAAACAAAATCCGCTAAAGAATACATATGAAGGGTAGTCAAGTCAACATTTTGAACGGTTGCCGTTCAAAAATGGAAAATTGAACATTGCACCTGATCAAACCGACCAAAAACTGTCCCTCTCAGACAACTCTAAAACAGAAAAATTTCATATAGTAAAACAACAATCCCCATCCCGGCCATAAAACAGTCAGAACAGTCGAACATGAGAAGCTCTCAAACTACTATTGTAACATTTAGCGACGAATTTATTAACACCACACCATTTTTTTCAGATAAAAAGATCCCCCCGCTTTATTTTTGAAAATCCAAAAAGAAAAAACATCCCAAAAAACCCACCTTTTCCGAAAATTCAGCACGGGATGACATTATTCACCTCAACTTTTACACCAAAATTTTTACAAATGATAAAGTTCCATTTCCTTTTTAATTTTAACCGCAAATCAAATATAGCCGTCTATTTACTCGCTGGAATTGCCAAATTATTTGTAATCTGATCAAATTAGCTGCACAATCGAGCTTAAATGAATTAATCAGCTCCCTGCAGCTGCTATTTCGGGCTTGATATTTTCAATTTCGCAAATTCAGTAACTGGACCTGCCGGGATATTTGTTTGTTAGCGATTTTTACGGCTGGATTGCTCGGAATATTTGTTTCATGATGAATTATGCTGCTGATTTCGGTTGTAAAAGTTTTTACAGGTCTCTGAATTCCAGCCATTTTCAGGGAAGTTACGGATCTGTATCGGGTGTTTCAGGAAAGGGTGGAGACTGAGCCCAAGCCCTACGGTGCGCTTCGCCAATCGTATGTTTTTTCAGGCATTTCACCATATCCACACCGTGAGTTCCGACGAAACGACCCTACAACTTCGTGCATGATTTATAGGGCCGGCATGGATATTTTCAGTGCATGATGAAGGGTCGACACGGCGGCCGACCCTTACGATGAAATTTCACAACTCTTTTGAAAATTATAGTTTGCGGAGATCTTCCACGAGTTCTGTTTTGGATAGTGTTTTTCCGTCCACTTTCTTTATCACTCTTGCGGGTGATCCGGCTACGACGGTGTATGGTTCAACGTCGTCTATTACGACGGCTCCGGCTGCAACTACGGCGCCTTCGCCTACGTTTACTCCTTCGAGTACTACGGCGTTGGCTCCCATTACAACGTTGTCGCCGATTGTGACGGGTGTGGCGCTTGGCGGTTCTATTACGCCCGCAAGTACGGTTCCGGCTCCGATGTGGCAGTTTTTACCTACGATGGCACGGCCTCCGAGTACCGTATTCATATCGATCATGGTTCCGTCTCCGACGACGGCTCCGATGTTGATTACGGCACCCATCATGATGACACAGCCCTTCCCTATCTCCGCCTTCTCGCGGATTATCGCGCCGGGCTCGATTCTTGCGTCGAACTCGGTGAGATCTGCAAGTGGAAGCGCCGAGTTGCGACGATCTATTTCCACCCTGTCGGCCTTGATCAGAGATCCGAATTCATCGAGGAATGAATTTATCTTCTCCGCTTCGTCGATTACGAGTACGAAATCGACTCCTCTGTAGACCTCTGCAAAACCTTCGAAGGAAACCTTGTCCAGCTCACCCTTGATGTAGGCTTTAGCCGGAGTTTTCTTTGTCGATTCGGATATGTAGCGAATTATTTCACGTGCGTCCATAAATCCTCCTACAGGTAGGATTTTATGAGTGCGATCATGAAATCCCAAATCTTGTCAAGAGACGGAAGGTGCATCATCTCATCCGGAGAGTGAGGATTCTTGATTGTCGGTCCGAAGGAGACCATGTCCATTCCTTCGTTCTTGGATCCGATGATTCCACACTCGAGTCCTGCGTGAATAATTTCAACTACAGGTTCCTTTCCGTAAAGTTCAACATAAACTTTTTTGCACTTTTCAAGAAGCTTGGAATCCATGTCGGGCTGCCATGCCGGGTAGCCGTTTCCGCTTTCAACCTTTGCTCCAGCAAGACGGCCTACAGCTTCGATTTTTTCCGTGATGGCGTCACGGGCGCTCATGACCGAGCTTCTCTGGCTTGTGAGAATCTTGAAAAGACCGTCTTCCATCCTTACTGTCGCAAAGTTGTTGGATGTTTCCACAAGTCCCTCGATATCCGTGGACATTGCAGCGATTCCGTGGGGCATTGCAAGCATGAGGTCGATGATTTTGGATGTAAATTCCTTTGTGAGAACTTCATCTTTCTTTTCTGCCTCTTCTACAACTACTTCGAGATTTTTCTCGAACTTGAACTCTTCTTTAAGTTCTGCTGCAACACGGTGGATGATATCCGCCCTGTCCTGATCGGTAGAGATAACCGCATATGCATCACGGGAGATGGCGTTGTGTGCGCTTCCGCCTTCGAAATGGACGATTCTGAGCTCCGTATTCGCCGCCATCGCGGAAATAACGCGTGTAAGAAGTATGTTTGCGTTTGCGCGTGGCTGGTTGATGTCCACACCGCTGTGTCCACCCTTGAGTCCGCCAACTTTGATCTTGCGGAACATCATTCCTTCGGGAGCCTTCTCAAGTTCGAGAGGAAGCTCGATGTGTGAATCCTTTCCGCCGGCGCAGCCGATTGTCATTACGCCTTCGTCTTCGCTGTCGATGTTGAGAAGAACCTTTCCCTTGAGCCAGCCCGGCTGGAGCGCGTTTGCACCGGTGAGTCCTGTCTCTTCGTCGACTGTGAAAAGAAGCTCCAGCGGAGGATGCTCTACAGATTCGTCTGTGGCGATGATCATGGCGAGTGCGAGTGCGATTCCGTTGTCGGCACCGAGAGTTGTGCGGTCGGCCTTGAGCCACTCACCGTCCACAACGTGCTTGATCGGATCCTTTGCAAAATCGTGATCGCTGTCCGGAGTCTTTTCGCAAACCATATCCATGTGTCCCTGAAGAACGAGTACAGGCTTATCCTCATGCCCCTTTGTCGCGGGAACACGCATGAGAACGTTTTCAACCTCGTCGCGTTCGGTTTCGAATCCGTGATCCTGACCCCACTTGAGAAGCCATGCTGAAATTTCCTTCTCGTTTTTGCTCTTTCTAGGAATTTTGTTTATCTCCTCGAAAAGATCGAGAACCTTTTTTGTCATTTCGTTCATTGTATCCTCCGAAAACAAATAACTTAAAAACAGGTTAAAGTAACATTATGACCGGTAAATATCAATAAATTTTGGTCTTTAATAATTTCAGATTTTTATAGCTGAATCCACTCTTCAAATTCTATTTCTTTACTATTCCTTACCTCTATTTTTTGCATAGTTTAAAATTTTTCGAAATAAATTCTTCAAACCGTTACCGGAGGGAAAGGAAAAATTGTCAATCTGTTCTTTGCCTGCTATCTTCATTACAATTTAGAGTTGCAGAAAATACAAAAAAGATAAGATCATAAACACCTGGAAAGGAGGTGGAAACCTCCGTGGAGAGACAGATGAAGGTAATCACCGGAGCCGGCGGTCATGTCGGAAACACTCTTGCCAGAATGCTGTGCGAACGAAAAGAAAAAGTTCGAGCGATGGTTCACTTTTCAGACACGCCCAGAGCGTTTGAGAATCTGAATGCCGAAAAAGTTGAGGGGGACGTAACCGATTACGACTCTCTTTTGAAGGCATTCAAGGGAGCGGAAACGGTTTATCACTGCGCCGCCTTCATTGCTCTGGAACCCAGGCTTCACCCGAAACTTCACGCTGTAAACGTGACCGGCACAGAGAACGTAATTCGAGCATGCCGTGAAACCGGTGTAAAAAAATTGGTTTACGTCAGTTCCGTCGAAGCAATCGGAAATGCTGCACCCGGTGGGATCCTGGACGAATCCTACGGCTTCGACCCTGCAAACGCCCTCATTACTTATGGAGTTACCAAAGCGGAAGGAGCCCGGAGGGTTCTCGAAGCTGTCGAAAAAGAGGAGGTTGAAGCGGTAATTCTATGCCCCGTTGCCATTCTCGGTCCGAACGACTACCGCCCATCGAAGTTCGGAAGAATGTTTATGGATTTCATAAGCCGAAAACTACCCGCATATCCGGAAGGCGGATTCGACTTTGTCGATGTGAGGGATGTTGCCGAAGCTCTGATTTCCGCCGAAAACAAAGGTCGGAACGGCGAATCATACCTTCTTTCATCCGAGCATCTGAGAACAGACGAACTAATGAAACTGCTTGAAAAAATTACGAACATAAAAAAACCTTACTTCAAGCTCCCCACAAATATGATGAAAATGGTTGCCTTTTTCTTTGAAAAATTTTCAAGGGTCAGCGGATCTGATCCCATTGTCACAAGGGAAGCTGTCCACATCCTCCAAAGCAACATGAAAACATCCAACGCAAAGGCCCGAAAGGAACTCGGCTTCGATCCCCGTCCAGTAGCTCAAACAATTTCTGATCACATTTCATGGCTGCGGGAGCACCATACATTCAAAAAAAAGTAATAAAATTTTCCGGGAAAAGAGATCTGTGGAAAACCCAACCAGAAGGACTTAATAAACAAATGGAATCAAGGTCTTTCGATTCTCCGGATAGTCTTTGAAATTCTTCTTGTACCAGTCGTGATGGGCTTTTGCCCGCGGAAGGAGGTTGGCTATTGTAAAAAGCATGAATACGAGTCCGGGAACTGACCATGTAAAAATCGCCCATCCGGTCCATTCCAGAATCTCCCCAAGGTAGTTTGGGGAAGTTACGAATCGGAACATTCCGCCGGAAGGAACTGTGTACCCTTCGCCATTTTCTCTTCTCAAATTTCTCAGGATGTAATCCGATTGGACGTTAATTATGAAACCTGTGATAAAGATGGCTATACCCGCTGAAAACCGCAGGGAAAAGATCCAATTCTCCGAATACTCGGCAATGGAAAAAAGGTAGAAACCGTTAATGAACGGATTCATGAAGTTAAAAAGCAGTCCTGGGGAAAAAATCACAAGAGGCATCTTTCGCCTGCTTTTCATTAGGGCAGGATATATGAATGTTCGCTGAAAATAGTGAAGAAACCAGAAGAAGAAAAAAAGAGTTTGCGGTAAATAATTCTTCGAAGAACCTTTGAAGAATAGAATCGACATGATAACGAGAGCGGGCATTTCCATAACAACCCAAGCCGTTCGTGCCGGAATTTCAGGGCCCCACCCTTTTCTGGAGTGACGCCCATAGGGCGCTATGAAAAACCACATTGAAATAAAAAGAATTCCCGTAACAACAAATTCAATTGAAAGTAATGAATGATAAATCCGCAGCATCCACACCTCCGGAACAAAGTTATGGAAAAAATCTATCCCAGCCTTGAAATTGAATCAAGGTTGCAGCCTTTTATGTCGATCGAAAATCACACCGAATCATTTCAATTTACTTTTTAATTTCGGTCAATTGCACAATCTCCGAGTTAAGCTATCGCCTCTTTCGGCAAAAAAAGAGGTCGAACAGCCACCCGTTAACAATTAAAATTATACCATATAAGGAGGTAGCCGATGTTTAGGAGCATATTCATTCTTTCACTTTTTTTCTTCAACCTTCCCCTTCTCTCTTCACAACTGGTCAACCTGGATACACCCTTGACAGAAGCTGGATACACCCTTGACAGAAGCTGGATTTGAGAAAATCAAAGAAAACAGAGAGATATCGATTTTTCTACACAAATCACGCGAAGTTGTTCACGCTGCTGCAGAAACCGTGATTGATGCAGAACCGGAAAAAGTACTTGAGAAAATCATCGATTACAAAGGACAGCAAAAATTTGTTGATCGAATCAGCGAATGCCGAATTTTGGACCGAGGAAAAAACTCTCTTCTTGTCTACATGCATCTTAACCTGCCGATCATCAGCGATCGCGATTACACCCTATTTGTCACTTTCGACAGGATGAAAAATCCCCTCACTGTCCGATATCGGACTGCAGAGCAGTTCGGACCGGCGGAAAGAGACGGAATTGTCAGGGTGACCAAGCATGAAGGAAGCTGGCAGTTGACTCCTCTGGCAGGTGGCAAGAAGACAAAAATTCGATTCCAGGTTAAAATCGACATGGCCGGATGGCTTCCTAAATGGCTTTACCGGAGAGGAACCGCAGAAGAGATCCCGGAGGTTATCGAAAGTATACGAACACTGGTTGGACACGAAATGTGATCTTTTGGAGAGATATGCTTACAACTTTTTTCAGATCAATTTTATCAGTTCGCACTTCATACATCTTTGTATTTTACAATTCCGTAAGGTCCAGGGTCAAATCAATCTTTTTCTCCCTAAAAATTTTGACAATGACAAATAAATTGCTAATTTTATGTAGAATTATGTAATTTGGCAGTATAATGAAGTTTATATTTAAATATCGAATATTTGTTTTTGCTTTTCTTTCCTTTTTAGTTGTACTTTTTTCTTCAATCTATCTATCCGATCTTTCCATATACAGTTTTCACAGACTCTGCCCTCTTTCCGGCGGATGTTCTTTTTTCAAAACCATGGAAAAGGGAGTTGTCTACCCGATAGGGACGATCATTTTCATCACACTTTTTACTACGGCGATGGTTCTCCGCCGGATGTTCTGCTCTTTCATCTGCCCGATAGGATTTATCAGTGAAATTCTTGCATTACCGAGAAAATTAATATTCAGGAAACAGCTGAAGAGGACCACTCTTTCATACAGATTCACAGTGGCTTCCCGAATTACGGTTCTCCTTTTCATGCTTTTCCTGCCCTTCTTTACGGGGATTTTCAGCTTTCAGACTGTGTGTCCCATAACACTTTTCGGAGATGTCATCCACATTCCCCTTCCCTCCGCCTCTCTTGTAACAATTCTTCTTCTCATTACTCTTTCAGTTCTGTTCGAACGATTTTTCTGCCGGGTTATTTGTCCCCTCGGTTTTTTGATGGGAATCGCCGGAAAGATCGGCAACCGTTTTCTTCCCACAAGAACAATCCATATCCAGTGCGGCATTAAGGAAAAATGCTGCTGCTGCAGAAAGGCATGTCCGATGGGCATCGAACTTTCTGATCAGCCGATTGATCATATAGACTGCATTCTCTGCGAAGAGTGCTACAAGGTGTGTCCACGCAAAAAAAGAGGTATATCATGAGAAATGTTCGTTTTTTTATTCCGATCTTGATTCTTTTCTCCTTCCTGCTTCTCTTTGCTGCAAAGGGTGAGATTTTCCAGGTAGACAAATCCAAATGTATCGGATGTAAGCTCTGCGTTCCTGTCTGCCCGACAAAGGCAATCTCCATGAAGGACGGTAAGGCGGTAATCGATCCGGAAAAATGCATCGGCTGCGAACTGTGCGTAAAAAAATGTCCTGTCAATGCCATCAAGAAGGCACCTGAAAAAAAACCTGAAATAAAAAAACCGAAGGCCGAAAAAAAAAAACCTGAAATAAAAAAACCGGCACCTAAAACAGTTTTTTCAATAATTCCTAAGGAATGTACAGGATGCAAGGAGTGTGTTCCGGTCTGCCCGACAAAGGCAATCTCCATTGTTTCCGGCAAGGCTGTCATCGATCCCGAAAAGTGCATTAACTGCGGTCTGTGCGCCAGAGCCTGCGCCTTCGGAGCTCCCGTCAAAAAGGAGGTGAAGTGATGCGCCTTCTGATAATTCTTATTCCGGTACTCTTCCTTTTTTCCTGCGGAATCGAACGCAGTGATGACGTAACAATAACCGTCGACAAATCCAGATGCATCAGCTGCCACATCTGCGAAAAGGTGTGTCCATACGACGCAATTTCCTTTCGCGGAGCCGACGACAAGCCGGTTATCGATCCGACGAAATGCGCCCAATGTGGACGCTGCATGGATAACTGTCCGGAAGAGGCTATTACAGGGAGGAGAAAATGAGGAAGAAGAAGGAAAACAGCATACGATTTTTCATTTCCGACCGTTTCCGAAATACGAAAATCCACAGTGCGCATTTTTCACTTCTCCTACTCTTCTTCTTAATATTGAATTTTTCATCTTCCCTATTCGCCGGCGGCGAAGTTTCAACGGGTAGTTTTCTATCATTCAAGGATTCCAACAGATTCGAGCCGACCTATCTCTATCTCGACGGTTTCGGCCATCATGAGATAGATTCACTGCTCCTTTCCGGGAAGGGAGAAGTTCTCTACGGATTTCCGGATGAATTGAATAAATCACCCTACGGGTTCAACTCCTACGGCTCGCTCTACCTTCGAGGTCACGCGGAGTACAAACACAAATATTTTACCCTCGGCGCGATTACCAACTGGTACCAGTCTCCGGAAAGCTCTTCTAGAAACAGGGAAGTTGTTTCGAGAGATGTGGTCGGAAGGAAAACCTATTCGGTTAATCAGGAATTTTACGGTTTTACCGATCTTTTAGATGCGGTGAGGATCCGATTCCTCGGGGGATTCCAACATCAGAAGTTCGATGTGGAAAACGATGAGATGGAACCGAAAGATTCAAATTTCTACATCGAACCTGAAATTTCCCTTACACTATTCGATTTTGCACGGCCCTATATCGGCTACTACTATTACAACGATATTGAAGAGGAAACATCCATCTACTCCCATTCAGGACTTCATGCCGGTGTTCGAGGAGATCTCTATCACAATTCAAAATTTCATCTCTTCTACGATGCCTCGTACAGCTATCTGGATTCCGGGTCGGAAGAGATTGCAAACGGAAAAACGCTTAAATTCATCAACGAGCCCCACAGGCTTTCCGCCTACGTGAGGATGAGGCTTTTTCTAACGGATCGAGATGAACTTTTCATTTGGGGAAAACACGAGTATTCCATAGATGATGCTGACAAATTCCGTTATGTAAATAGAAACATGACCATTATGGCCCGTCACTGGTTCATTCCTTCCGATCTTTCGCTTTCGGCAGGGACTACACTTCAATTCGAACTCACCAACCAATCCGAAAAGTTATACGTTCCGACCTGGCCATTTGCAGAACTTTTCTACCGATTCAGCGATTTTGAATTGAGGGCAAAATACCTCATGAAATTCGATAGAGCATTCGAGGATCAGGATGCCGAAAAGAGAAGCTATCTCGCCTCGGCCCAGAAAATGAAAATCGGTCTTGCCTACACATGGGATTTTCTCAAACCTTCAATTTACTTTTTTTATAACGACCTTCTCAACTCAGATCGAAACGGGTCAAATGTCGACTCTCTCGGAACCCGTCTGGAGATCGCCGCAATTTTCTAGGAGTTTTCATGTTTTACCAATTCATCGAAGGAATCGCCCTCGGACTGGCTCTCGGAACCACCTGTCTTATCACTTGTGGTCCGGTCTACCTCTCCATTCTCATGCAGAACAAGGGATCGATCTCCTCATCAATCCGAACAATTCTTCTTATCAGCGTAGGACGCTTTTTCTCCTATGCCCTTTTCGGACTTGCCGCCGGATTTCTCGGAGGAGTTATCGGCTCCTACCTTAAAACAGACATATTCATCACCATTTCCTATGTGATGATCGGTATATACCTGATCTACTCCGCCGTTTTTTCCGGAAAACGGGAGAAGGGAGCATGTCCTGCAACCCGCTGGTCCCGCTACGCTTCAAATCCCCTTATTCTTGGACTGATCACGGGAATTTCCGTCTGTCCTGCATTTCTAGGGGCACTGCTCCGCGGATTCGATCTTGCAGGCCCTCTGGGAGGAATGCTTCTATTCATCGGATTTTTCATAGGTACGACTCTCTACATGGTTCCGCTCGGCTTCGTCTCAATTTTGACGAAAAAACAGGCATTCAGGATCGTCGGCATCCTCTTTTCCATAGGCGTCGGTCTATGGTTCTTCTATCTTGCCGGAGAGCGGATTTACGATCGGTACAGCTCAATGGAAATCAGCTTCATAGATGAAGAAATCTATGTAGTCGATGAAACAGGGAAGTTCAATGAAAAAATGATTGAAAAAGCAGGGTTCAAAGCCTCAAAATTTTTTGGAAAAGAGGGTAGAATCGAAGAGCATATAAAGAAAATTCCGGAGCATTCGCTTGTTCTTCTGATTACAGAGAAGACTCCTTCTGAAAAGTTGAAGAATCTGGTTGTCGAAGAAAAAATTCACTGCGTCTACATTGAAGGAGCTGAAGACGAGACTATCTTTAAAAAAACCCACTCATTTCTTGCCGGTTTCAACTTCAAGGCAAGAAAAACCAGGGGATTTCTGTATCGGTTACCTATAAAAACAAACTAGAAATCTTTCAACATCCTGGAAATTTCTGAATATCAAACAGGAAACAAAAGTTCGGCTGTTCCTTTTGGAATCGAACGTGCCAGGCAACTTCGCCAGCCAAAAATTCACAAGATAAATCATGAATTATTATCGACATCAATTTCACTCTCTCTCTTCGGCATTCGAGCGCTTTACGACACTCCCTTTTCCATGCTATCATATGAGCGTTTTTCATGGAGGGCTGAACTTTGTTGCGATTTTTTTTACTCATCATCCTCTTCTCTATTTCACTATTTGGTGAGGATGTGAAAAACGTACTGATTCTTCACTCCTACCACCAGGGTTTCAGGTGGACCGACGAAATTCATCGTGGATTTCTTTCGGTGCTCAACAAATCGCAGACAGATACTAAGATCTACATTGAATACCTGGATTCGAAAAGGTTTTTCAAAGGACTCGATTCGGCTCTTTTTCAAAAGTTAAAGGATACGTACATCGAAAAATACCGTGATATGGATATCGACCTCATACTCTCTTCCGACGACAATGCATTCCGGTTTCTTCTAAAAAACAGAGCAGATATTTTCGGAAAAGCACCCGTCGTTTTCTGCGGAGTAAACCACTTTTCCCACTCTCTTATAAAGGATAAACCGTTCTTTACCGGTGTTGTCGAAAGAATCGACATAGAGGACAGTGTGGCTCTGATTCTAAAACTTTTTCATAATCTCGAACAGATTCATGTCATTACCGATCTTACCGGAACCGGAATCCAAAACCGGGAGCTTCTAAAAGAGCTTGCCGAGGTATACCGGGACAAGATTATCTTCAAATTCATCGACAGAACCGGATCCGGAATGACCTTCGATCAACTTCTTGGAAAAGTTGCCGAAATTCCGAAAGGAGAGGCAATCTATCTTGCCGATTTCTTCAGGGACACAAACGGCTTCATCGATCCCGTTGAGATGGTGAGCAAGGTCTCTAAGGCTTCAAAGGTTCCTATTTTCGGTCACAACGGAATGGATCTGGGAAACGGAATCTTAGGCGGCAAACTTAACGATCCCTTTATTCACGGGAAAGAAGCGGCCGCTCTGGCACTTCAAGTGCTCTCAGGAAAAAAGGTGACGGACATTCCTGTTCATCTTGAAAGTCTTAACCGTTTCATGTTCGATTATCACCAGCTTGAAAGATTCGGAATAGACGAGGTGAGACTCCCTTCAAACAGCATCATCATAAATAGAAGGGTTCCTTTCTACCTAAAATATTTTTTCCACATTTCAATGTCGGCAATAATCCTTTTTTCTCTCTTGCTGTGGAATCTGTCACTGAGATTGAGGATTCGGCAGAAAACCGGGAAATTGATAGAAAGCGAAACCAAATTCAGGCTTCTTGCAGAAAACACAACGGGAACCGTTTACCTCTGCCGAAACGACGCCAACTACACAATAAGCTACATCAATAAAAACATCGAAAATCTGACAGGACATAATGCAGAGGAATTCATCAACCATAGAGTTAGATTGACAGACTTCATTCACCCCGATGACAATCTTTATGTGAGAAACCGTATCGATAGAGCTGTAGAAAACCAGGAACCGTTCGTTATTAACTACAGAATCCTTCACCCGTCCAGAGGATGGATCTGGGTGGAGGAGTATGGATCCGGAGTTTTCAAGAAAGAGTCGTTGGATCATCTGCAGGGAACGATTTTCGATATTTCCGACAGGAAAAAATCTGAGGAGAAACAGAAAAAACTCATCACCGAACTACAGGAAGCCCTTGAAAAGGTGAAACTTCTCAGCGGCTTCATCCCCATATGCAGCTCATGTAAAAAAATACGGGATGATAAAGGTTATTGGAATCAGCTTGAGAGCTACCTGAACACCCATTCAGAGGCTGAATTCAGCCACAGCCTCTGTCCGGACTGCGCCGCAAAGGTGCTGAAGGATATCAATCGCAAAAAAAACGGTGCCGACATTTCATAGCCTCTACCCCTTCAATGTGAACCCTATAAAACACCAAACAGCTTTTAAAGTCGACGGAATCCGACTTCGCCGGATTTGAAAGGGCCAACTCTTTTAAATCTTACTCGTAAAGCAGAGCGTTTTTCGCTTGTTTCTCAACCCATCTCAACAGATAATATTGTTAAGTAAACAATTTTGCCGTGATATGAATAAAAAAAATAAACATCATCACGACCTCAAAAGGGCTCTCGGTTCAGTCGAGATTTTTTCCATCTCTTCCGGCGCCATGATCAGCTCCGGGATTTTTGTTCTTCCTGCCGTCATATTCAAGATGGTCGGGCCATCGACCCTTCTTGCCTATATTCTTGCAGCATTCCTTGTAATTCCGGCTATGCTGTCACAGATGGAGCTTTCTACCGCTATGCCGAAATCCGGCGGAGCCTACTTCTTCGTGCATCGCAGCCTCGGGCCCCTCTTCGGAACATTCGCAGGTTTCGCAAACTGGTTTTCAATCGCCCTGAAAAGCGCCTTCGCCCTGGTGGGTATCGGAATCTTCCTTACTCCTCTTTTCCCGACAAGCGAATTCACTGTCAGAACAATAGCACTTGTGTTCACCTTGATTTTCTTTCTACTTAACCTGTGCGGTGCTAAAAAAAGCGGCATTTTTCAGGTCGGGATGGTTTTTTTCCTGATTCTTCTGCTCTCAATCTACATTCTTTTCGGTTTCGAACATGTTAAGGTGAACAGGTTCGAACCATTCAGGATCACGGGCTGGAAGGATATTCTGACGGCAACGGGAATGATTTTCATCTCCTTCGGAGGTCTTACCAAGATCGCTTCCGTCGCAGAGGAGGTTCATGATCCCTCCCGGGATATCCCAAAGGCGATGTTCTCATCCTTCCTAATTGTCAGCCTTCTCTACATTCTTGCCGTTTTCGTGACAATCGGTGTTCTGGATCAATCGGTTCTCGAGAAGTCCCTGACTCCGCTATCTTCCGGAGCAAACTTCTTTCTCGGGAAAAGCGGCTTTATCGCCCTCTCCATCGCAGGTATCCTCGCTTTTGTCACGACCGCAAATGCAGGGATACTGTCAGCGTCACGAATTCCTCTCGCCATGGCGAGGGACGGCCTTCTTCCATCCCTGTTCTCACGGGTCAGCGAAAAACGCGGAGCCCCTACCGTCGCCCTTTTGGCAACATCTGCATTCATGGCTTTTGTCATATCGCTTCTTTCACTCGAAGTTCTGGTAAAGGTGGCTTCCACCATGATGCTGATACTTTTCACTCTTGTAAACATCTCGGTTATCCTCATGAGAGAGAGCGGAATTCACTCATACCAGCCCTTCTTCCGATCTCCGCTCTACCCATTTTCCCAGATAATCGGTTCTCTAATCTACACATTTCTCATTTTCGAAATGGGTTTTGTTCCACTTCTTCTCACCGCTCTTTTCTTCATTCTCTCAACACTCTGGTACGTTGTCTACTCGAGAAGGGTTGAAACTCGAAAATCCGCCTTTCTTCATGTGGTGGAGAGAATTACATCGAAGAAGATGAGGTCTGCTAACCTTCCCAACGAACTGAGGGAGATCCTTCTCAAAAGGGACAGGCTTGTTGAGGATCGTTTTGACAGACTTATCAAGGAGTCGGTCATCATGGATATCGACGAGGAGCTTGATATAAAGGGGCTTTTCAGCCTGCTATCAAAAACACTTTCGAACAGAATTAAGACGGATTCTAATACAATTTTCAATCTGCTCATGGAGCGCGAACAGGAAACCACAACTGTTGTCATGCCCGGACTTGCCATTCCTCACATTGTTGTAGAGGGTGAACACCAGTTCGATATCGTTGTCGTACGATCACGTAAAGGCATAACCTTTTCTCCAGATAAAAAGAAGGTTAACGTCGTATTCACCCTCGCAGGAACAATGGACGAAAGAAACTTCCACCTCAAATGTCTCATGTCCATCGCACAGATCGTAAATAACCGCAAGTTCCTCGAAACCTGGCTCTCGGTAAGAAATACCGAAGAACTCAGAAATGTAATCATTCTCGGAAGGAGGACAATCAGGAAGCGCCTCTAAAGCCGCTTCAGCCAAATTAAAAATAAAATTTTCCAACATACTTGACAAAACCCCTCTTTTCGCTATACTCGATAATGTGATTTTTTTAACAGCGTTACAGTTTTAACGTTTTACGTTTCTCGATTTTGGCAATAGAAAGAGAGGTTTACAAATGACTCAAGCAGTAGACGCAATTCTGAAATCCCACCCCCATGCGGGAAGGGATTCCCTGATTCCAATCCTGCAGGAGGTGCAGGAGGCTCTGGGCTTCATTTCCAGAGAGTCGGTAGTTCAGATCGGCGCACATCTCAACCTTCCCACAAGCAAGATATACGGTGTCGCCACCTTCTACAACCAGTTCAGGTTCGAGGCCAAGGGCAGGTACCACATTCTTGTGTGTCGCGGAACTGCCTGCCATGTAAAAGGTTCGGCTGCAGTACTCGAATCGATTGAAAAGAGCCTCGGTATCCCAGCCGGAAGCACAACCCGTGACGGTCTTTTTTCCCTCGAGGTTGTGGCTTGTCTCGGTGCCTGCGGTCTCGCCCCCCTGATCTGCATAAACGAAGAGTTTTACGGCAACGTGGAGTCCGACAAGATCGACGAGATCCTTGACTCCTATCGCAGAAAGGAGGAGCACAATGGATAAGAGAGCTTTAGAGACAAAATGCTGGATCGAATGCGGAAAGCCTTCCGCCGATCTTCTTTCAACTATTTCATCAGGCCCGCTTGCCGCCGACAGCGGTAAGAACCGAGAGGAGACCATAGCACGCCTCAAGAGGGAGGTTATCGACACCCCCGTAATCTATGTAGGGGCCGGAACATGCGGTCTCGGCGCAGGTGCCGACAAGACAATAAAAAAGATAGAAAAATATATCAAGAAAAATGGGCTCAATGCCGAAATTATTGAGGTGGGCTGCATCGGATTATGCAGTGCTGAACCGCTTGTAGACATCCAGATTCCCGGAAAAGAGCGCGTAAGCTTCAAGAATATCACCGCAGACAAGGTCGACGAACTGCTCGAATCCTTTTTCGAGGGACACATTCCCTATGATCACGTTCTCGGACAGTTCTCTTCCGATATTCTCGATGCGTGGGAGGGAGTTCCCTTTCTCAAGGACCATCCGTTCTTCGCTCCCCAGACCCGCTGGGTTCTTGAAAACTGCGGAATCGTGAACCCCAACAGCATCGAAGAGTACATAGCGAGAGGCGGATTCACAGCTTTCATGGAAGCTATAACAAAGCACACCCCCGAAGAGCTCTGCGACACAGTTGAAAAGAGCGGACTTCGCGGAAGGGGGGGCGGAGGCTTCCCCGCCGGTCGCAAGTGGAAGTTTGCAGCATCCACGGAGGCGGATCAGAAGTATCTCGTATGCAATGCAGACGAGGGTGATCCGGGTGCATTCATGGACCGTGCGGTCATCGAGGGTGATCCATACAGACTTCTGGAAGGTATGGCCATAGCGGCATATGCAATCGGCGCAACAAAGGCCTACGTCTACATCCGTGCAGAGTATCCTCTTGCTATCGAGCGTCTTATCCACTCAATCGCCGAAGCCAAGAAGTACGGATTTCTCGGAGAGGACATTCTCGACAGCGGTTTCAACCTCGACATCGTAATCAAGAAGGGTGCCGGCGCCTTCGTCTGCGGAGAGGAGACTGCCCTCATCCACTCCATAGAAGGAAAACGTGGAATGCCGAGACCCCGTCCCCCCTATCCTGCAGTCAAGGGTCTTTTCGGAAAACCGACCATCATCAACAACGTTGAGACACTTTCAAACCTTCCCCTTCTCGTTCGTAACGGAGCAGAGTGGTTCAGCTCACTCGGAACTGAAACAAGCAAGGGAACAAAGGTTTTCGCACTTTCCGGAAAGGTTGCCCGCACAGGTCTCGTCGAAGTCACGATGGGAACATCGGTAAAAGAGATCGTCTTCGACGTCGGAGGCGGCATCCCCCATTCCCGCAAGTTCAAGGCCGTCCAGATCGGAGGTCCTTCGGGCGGATGCATTCCCAAGAGCCATATCGATATCAAAATCGACTACGAAGAGCTCAAGACTGTCGGCGCGATGATGGGGTCAGGAGGACTTGTTGTAATGGACGACAAGACCTGCATGGTGGACGTCGCCAAGTTCTTCATGGACTTCATCCAGCGTGAGAGCTGCGGAAAGTGTATACCCTGTCGTGAGGGAACACGACGTATGCTTGAGATCCTCGAAAGCATAACGAGGGGAAGACGGAACGAATCGGGTGTAAACGCTCTTGAAAGATTCAAGGGTGTCATCAACCTCGACCATCTTGCCGAAGTGATAAAGTCGACAAGTCTCTGCGGTCTCGGCCAGACTGCTCCGAATCCTGTTCTCTCTACCCTCCACTGGTTCAGGGACGAGTACGAACAGCACATCTACGAGCGCAAGTGTCCCGCAGGAGTGTGCAAGGAACTTGTTGAGTACACGATAGATCCCGCGAAGTGCAAGGGTTGTACCCTCTGCGCCAAGAAGTGCCCGTCCGAAGCCATCATGGGCGCTCGCAAGAGTCCTCACTACATCATCCCCGACAAATGTATCGGTTGCGGTGCGTGTCTTGAGGTTTGTCCATTTGATGCAGTTAACGTAGGTTAAGGGGGCAGTCATGGTAAAAATTGAAGTAAACAACAGAATTATAGAAGCTCAGGAAGAGGAGTTCATTCTCTCCGCCCTCAGAAGGGCCGGAATAAACGTACCCACACTCTGTCACGTGGAGGGGCTTCCCCCAAGCGGCGCCTGCCGTCTCTGTGTCGTGGAGGTCGAGGGTCCGGGCGGATCATCCTCACTCATTCCAAGCTGTTCCTTCCCCGTAAACGAGGGAATGAAAATAAGAACTCACAGTCCCAAGGCCATAGAGGCCAGAAAGACCATAATCGAGCTTCTTCTGGCTGATCATCCGGACGACTGTCTCTACTGCGAAAGAAACAACAACTGCGAACTTCAGAAGCTTGCAGAGGAGCTCGGTGTCCGTCAGCGCAGATACAACGGAGCCAAGAACGACTACCATCTTGATACATCATCCCCCGCCATCATGCGTGATCCCGCAAAGTGCATTCTCTGCGGAAAGTGCATCAGGGTCTGTGAGGAGATTCAGGGCGTTTCGGCAATCGACTTTACAGGAAGAGGATGCCACACGATCGTAGCACCCTCTTTCCGTTCCTCACTCAACATCTCCAGCTGCGTAAACTGCGGACAGTGCGTAAACGTTTGTCCCACAGGCGCTCTTGTGGAGCGCAACAGCATAAAGGATGTGGTAGAGGCTCTCAACGACCCTGACAAGTACGTTGTTATCCAGCATGCTCCTGCGGTTTCCGTCTCTCTCGCAGAGGAGTTCGGTCTCAAACCGGGTACGGATATAGCCGGAATCATGGCTGCGGCAATGCGCAAGATCGGTTTCCAGAGAGTTTTCGACACATCTTTCTCAGCCGACCTCACCATCATGGAGGAGGCCACAGAGCTTGCGGGAAGAATAAAGAACGGGGGAACCCTTCCGATGATCACAAGCTGTTCACCGGCATGGATCAAATTCGCAGAGACCTTCTACCCCGATTTCATAGGAAACCTCTCGACATGCAAGAGTCCGCAGCAGATGCTCGGAGCGGTTATAAAAAGCTACTTCGCGGAAAAGGAGGAGATAGACGGCGAGAAGATCTACAGTGTCTCCGTAATGCCATGTACAGCCAAGAAGTTCGAGGCCGAGCGCCCGGAAATGATGAAAAACGGCATTGCCGATATCGATGCGGTTCTCACGACGAGGGAGCTTGCAAAAATCATCCGCATGTACGGAATTGAAATGAACAACCTCGAACCGGAAATCAACGACATGCCTTTCGGAACTCGTTCAAGTGCCGGAAAACTCTTCGGAGCGACAGGCGGAGTCATGGAGGCTGCAATCCGTTCAGCCCACTTCCTTCTCACAGGCAGCGAACTCAAGGAACCCAGGGTTCAGCAGGCACGCGGACTCAACGGAATTAAGGAGTGGAAGGTTAAGATCGGTGATCTCGAAATCGGCTGCGCCGTCGTAAGCGGTCTCGGCAACGCCAGAAAGCTTCTCGACGAGATAAAGGCAGGCAGGGACGACATCCACTTCATCGAGGTCATGTCCTGTCCAGGCGGCTGTATCAACGGCGGCGGTCAGCCCATCGGAGTAGCCAAGGACAACGTGAAGGCCCGGATGCAGGCTCTCTACAACATCGACCTTACGGATGCTCTCAAGGTTAGCCACAAGAATAAGGGCGTTCAGGAGCTCTACGACACATACCTCGGGGAGCCCAACTCCCACAAGGCGCACGAGCTTCTTCACACCCACTATCTTGATAGAAAAGATACAATGAAATAGGACGAGGGGGACAGTCGGAATGGCAGCGGAACAGCTGGTAAGAACATTAAAGGAGCGGTGCAGAGTCTGCTACACCTGCGTACGGGAGTGTCCGGCAAAGGCGATAAGAATCGCCAACGGCCAGGCAGAAATTCTTCCGGAGCGGTGTATAGGATGCGGAAACTGCGTCACCGTATGTTCGCAGCATGCAAAGCAGTATCGCTCGAGCATCGATGAGGTGAGATCCCTTCTTGAAGGAGACTCCTCAGTTGCTGCAATCATCGCGCCTAGTTTTCCCGCGGAGTTTTCCGATATTCCGACGGCTGAACTTTTCACCGGAATGGTGAGGAAACTAGGATTCGACTACGTTGCCGAAGTCTCCTTCGGAGCCGACCTTGTTGCACAGGGTTACCGGAGGATTCACGACAACACCGAGGACAGCTACCAGATCAGCACCGACTGTCCCGCGATCGTCAGTTTTGTAAGGCACTACTTCCCCCACCTTACCGATCATCTCGTAAAGCTTGTATCGCCTATGATCGCCATGGCGAGGGTGATGAAAGAGCTTCACGGAAAAGATCTCGAGGTTGTCTTTATCGGACCCTGCATCGCCAAGAAAGAGGAGGCCGATGAGGTTCCCGGCAGGGACGTATCCTCTGCTCTTACCTTTGTGGAACTGAGACAACTCTTCATGATGTACGGCATATCCGATGAGCGTGTGGAGCCATCCTCTTTCGATCCTCCGCTGGGAGGAAAGGGATCGCTCTATCCGGTCAGCAGGGGTAAGCTTCACTCTGTCGAAATTGATGATGATCCCACAAGGGAGCGAATCGTTGTTACCGAGGGAAGGGTCAACTTTCCGGAGGTTCTGAGGGAATTCGAAACAGGAATCCTAAAGGATCACCATCTTGAACTGCTCTGCTGTGAGGGGTGCATCATGGGCCCCGGAACATCGCAGAACGGAAAAAGGTTTTCGAGAAGAACCCTCGTTACCCGTTATGTGGAGAAAAAGCTCCGGGAGTTCGACTGGAATGAGTGGAAGATTTACATGGAACGCTTTGCGAAAATGGACCTTTCACGAAATTTCGCACCGGACGACCAGAGGATGCCGATTCCCTCGGAACCGGAGATCGCCAAAATCTTCAAGAAGATGGGGAAAAACAAGCCTGAGGATGAGCTGGACTGCGGAGCGTGCGGATACGACTCGTGCCGTCAGCACGCCATAGCCATCCACAAGGGACTTGCAGAAGTTGAGATGTGTCTTCCCAACACCCTAGAGAAACTTCACAGTTCCCTTATGGAACTTGCCATATCCAACAGGAAGCTGGCGAACACAAGGGAGGCTCTCAAGCAGAGTGAAAAACTCGCAAGCATGGGTCAGCTTGCCGCGGGAATCGCCCACGAGGTCAACAACCCTCTCGGCGTCATCCTGCTCTACAGCCACATGCTGAAAGAGGAGACTGACCCCTCTTCGGAGATTCACGAAGATCTCCAGATGATCGCCTCCCAGGCTGACCGCTGCAAGGGAATCGTAAGCGGCCTTCTCAACTTCGCAAGAAAAAACGAGGTGGTTATGAAAAAGTGCCACGTCGAGGAACTTGTGGAAACAGCCCTGAGGGAAATCATCATTCCCGAGGAAGTGAAGGTCAAACTCACGAACCACTGCGAGAACCCCTACGCAGATCTGGATTTCAACCAGATGGTGCAGGTGATAACGAACATAGTCAAGAACGCTGTGGAGGCTCTTGAAGGTTCGGGCGAAATAAGGATTTCCACATACGGCAACGCTTCGGAGGTGAGGTTCGAGATAGAGGACAACGGTCCCGGTATTCCCAAAGAACATAAGGACAGACTCTTCGAACCTTTTTTCACCACGAAGCCGATGGGAAAGGGTACCGGCCTGGGTCTTCCCGTAAGCTACGGCATCGTCAAGATGCACAGGGGGAAGATCACGGTAACCTCCAACAGCGAATCGGATAGAACCGGAACAAGGTTTACAATAGTGCTGCCCAGAAAAAAAATGGAAAATAAAAATAATGGAGAAAGAGATGAGTGAAAGTAAGAGAACTGTTTTTCTCGTTGACGACGATATCGATTTCCTCGAGCAGATAAAGTTCCTGCTCGAAGGTGAAAATTTCGAGGTTATCACTGCACACAGCCAGAAGGAAGCTGAGGAGAAAATCCCCACTATCCGTCCGGATCTGTGCATCGTTGACCTCATGATGGAAAACTACGACAGCGGTTTCATTCTCAGCTACCACCTGAAGAAACGTTTCCCCGATGTTCCGGTCATAATGGCGACTGCCGTAACTTCGGAAACAGGTCTCCGCTTCAGCTCCTCCAGCGAGGAGAGGGAGTGGGCCAAGGCGGACCTCATCATGGACAAGGGTATCCGTCACGACCAGCTGCTTCGTGAAATCCACAAGCTCCTGAAGGATTAAGATGGAAAAGCTCAACCTGCTCATAGTAGACGACGAGCGAGGTATCAGGGAGGGCGGCCGCCGGGTTCTGAGAAGTTTCTCGGTCCGGCTGCCCTACCTGGGCGAAGACTACGGCTTCGATATCGAGACAGCGGAAACCGGTGAGGAGGCTGTGGAGATGTTCAAGGAACGTCGACACCACATCGTTCTTCTGGACAACCAGCTTCCCGGAATGAACGGAACCGAAGTCCTCACCCATCTCAGTGAACTTGATCCCGATGTTCACACAATAATGATCACCGCCTACGCATCCCTGGAGACGGCCGTAGCCGCCACAAAGAACGGAGCCTACGATTTCCTTACAAAGCCGTTCACTCCGGAGGAGTTGAAGTCGGCGGTACACAAGGCGGCCAAGCATATCATTCTCACAACCCTGACGAGAAAGCTCACCGAGGAGAAACACAAGGTTCGTTTCGAGTTCCTCAGGGTTCTGGCCCACGAACTCAAGAGCCCCATAAATGCGGTGAGCGGATACCTCCAGCTGATGGAAAACCACAGCGGAGGCGAGGAGATCTCCAAATACGACCACATTGTTCGCCGTTCCATTCAGAGAATGGAGGGAATGAAGAAGCTCATAAACGATCTTCTGGACCTTACCAGAATCGAATCGGGAGAAAAGAAGAGGGAACTCACCTCCTTAAACGTCACCTCCCTGGCGCGTGAGATTATGGACGACAACCTGATCCAGGCATCGCCCAGAGGCATAGCACTCAGACTCAACAGCCCCGAAGATGTGGTGATGAAGGCTGATTCGACTGAGATGACGATCATACTGTCAAACCTCATATCCAATGCGGTAAAGTACAACAGGGAAAACGGCTTTGTCGACGTGATTCTTGAAAAGATTGATAAAAAAGTTATAATAACAGTTTCTGATACAGGAATAGGTATCGGGAAGGAGGACCTGAAAAAACTTTTCGGGGAGTTTGTCCGCCTGAAAAACGAAAAAACACGGGATATCCCCGGAAGCGGACTAGGTCTTTCCATACTGAAAAAGCTTGCAATTGCATACAACGGCAAGGTAAAAGTTGACAGCGAAGTTGATAAGGGTACAACATTCACTGTGGAACTTCAAAGCTCCCCTTAAACTGAATTTCGATGGAGTTGAAACATGCAACTGATTCCGGAAAAAACGGTTGAAAGGCTCAGCCTCTACAGAAGGCTTCTGATCAGCCACCTCAACCGGGGTGAAACCTCGATTTTTTCCCACGAACTGGCCGTTCTCGCCAACTGCACTCCCGCCCAGGTGAGAAGGGACATCATGAACATAGGCTACTCGGGCAGTCCGAGAAAGGGATACCACATCAAAGAACTCATAAACTGCATAGGCAAGATCCTTGATCCTGACATGGTGCAGAACATAGCCCTTATCGGAGCCGGGAACCTTGGAAAAGCCATACTCAGCTACTTCAAGGGCAAGAGACCCAAACTTTCCATTGTTGCAGCCTTCGATAAGGATCCGGCGAAGACCGGCAGAGTAATCTCCGGCGTCAGGTGCTTCCACATAAAGGAGATTCCCGACATCATAAAGGAGAAGAACATTACCATGGGAATAATCACCGCAACAGGTGAATCCGCTCCCGAGGTTGCAGAAATACTCATAGATTCCGGTATAAAGGCAATTCTCAACTTCACGCCCACCCCCCTTCGCGTACCGCCCAACGTCTTTCTCGAGGAGATGGACATTACCGTTTCACTCGAAAAGGTGGCCTACTTCGCGAAGAACAACAACAAGGTAAAAAAATTCAGAACCTAGGATGATCCGAGTCACGGTAAACGGGCGGAGGGTTGATGCCAACGAGGGAGAAACCGTTCTTACCCTGCTCCGAAGGGAGGGTATAGAGGTCCCCACTCTCTGTCATATTAATGAACTTTCGCCGTCGGGCTCCTGTCGACTCTGCGTGGTCGAGGTCGACGGAATCGATAACCTGGTTCCCAGCTGTACATTTCCCGTTTCCGAGGGAATGACCATCCACAGCCACTCCCCGAGAGTCTTAGATGCCCGAAAAACCATCATAGAACTTCTTCTGGCTACCCATCCGGACGACTGTCTCTACTGTGCCGGCGCCAGAGAGTGTCTTCTCAAGGAGTACTCCGGAAAACTCGGGATCGGCGTCAAACGTTACAGCCACAGCCCTCTTGAGGCCCACGTGGACAACTCCAGCCCCGGAATCGTATTCGATCCTGCCAAATGCATTCTCTGCGGCAAGTGCGTAAGGGTGTGCGAAGAGATTCAGGGAGTCTCGGCAATAGATTTTACCCGAAGGGGAATCGGTACGAGGGTCTCTCCTCCCTTCGACGAGAAACTGAACCTTACGGATTGTGTCCAGTGCGGTCAATGTCTCGTCAACTGCCCTACCGGAGCAATTTCAGATAAGAGCCAACTTAAAAGGGTTGTCGAAGCCATCGACTCTCCCGACACAATTGTCGTCGCCCAGTACTCGCCTGCAGTCGCGCTTGCCGTTTCGGAGCTGCCCGGGTTGAGTGTGGATCGGGAAATTCCCGAAAGAATCACGGCAGCCCTTCACACGATGGGCATAGACAAGGTGTTCGATACGTCCTTTGCAGCAGATCTTAATATTCTCGAAGAGAGCGAGGAGCTGCTGGAACGGATAAAAACAGGCCGGAACCTGCCTCTGCTTTCAGGCTGTGCCAGCTCTCTTGAACGCTTCTGCGAGAATTTTTACCCCGCCCTTATCCCCAACCTTTCGACATGCAAAAGTCCCCAACAGATGATGGGCTCGGTGATAAAATCGGTATATGCGAGAAACGAGGGCTTTTCACCGGAATCGATCTTTTCATTCTCCATAATGCCCTGTACTTCCAAGAAGCTGGAGGCGGAGCAGGAGAAGATGATGAACCACGGCATTCCGGATGTTGATGCCGTCATAACAACGAGAGAGCTTCTTACGCTCATACGACACTACGGAATGGATCTTTCTCGTATCGATCCCGAATATCTCGATATTCCATTCTCCGAGGCGAGTTCCTCGGCAATGGAAATCGACATTACGGGAGGAAAGAGCGCCGCACTTATGAGGACAATCTACCGGAAGGTCAACGGGACAGAATTCAATGGTCATATCAGCTACAGGAAACGCGGCAGCGGCATAAGAACCGCATCGGTGAAAATCAACGAAGAGATGGAGATCAGGATCGCCGTCGTCGACGGACTGAAGAAAGCCCACCGATTTTTCAACACCCTCATGCATCACGAACTTTTTCATTTCGTCGAAATTTCCGTTTGCACAGGCGGCTGCATCCAGGGTGGAGGTCAACCTGTATCTCGTAATTTTGAAAACAGGGAAACACGTAAAAAGCGTTTTGCGGCCCTTGTTCATAAAAACCGCGAAACAACCCCTCTGGAGAATTCAACTGTGCGGGAGCTCTACGAATTCTTTCTGGAACAACCGGGAAGCAAGATCGCCAAGGAGCTCCTGCACATCCGAAGGAGTAAAAACCGATGCAAATAGTCGAAGATCTAAAAAAATTCGATTCAAATCAGCCGATCTCCATCGCCATCGGAAAGTTCGACGGAATTCACAAAGGCCACAGGGAACTCATCACCTCAACACTTAAAGAGGGCCACACCAAGAGCGGCATAATCACTTTCGACATAAATCCCCGCCAGTTTCTATCGGCATTCGCACCGAAACTTATAACGGAGCCGAAGGAAAAGGAGGCTATCCTACGACATATCGGCCTCGACTACCTCTTCATGCTGCCCTTTGAAGATCTCGTAAATCTTTCGCCCATCGAATTTCTCACACTCATCAAGGGCAATATCAACCTGAAAAAGATAGTAGTCGGGAGCGATTTCACTTTCGGCAGGGAAAAAAGCGGCAACGTTGATTTCCTGAGAAGATTCTGCAACTCCAACGGAATAGAACTCAAGATTATCGACCAGATATTCAAGGACAGCCTCAGAATCAGCTCTACCGTCATCCGAAAATTGATATTCAGGGGAAAGATAAAGGAGGTTCGCGGATTTCTCACAGTCCCCTACTCCATCTGCGGAACCGTCGTGAAAGGTAAGCAGCTTGGAAGGACCATAAGTTTTCCCACACTCAACGTTATGCCGCCTCAGAAGATTCTTCCGGCCAACGGTGTCTACATCACGGCCACAGTGGTGGACGGACACCCTCTGCCGTCAATTACCAACATCGGTTACAACCCGACGGTAGATAAAAAGAACAGGATAATAATAGAAACCCACATTCTGGGTGAAAAACTTGCGGACATGTACGGAAAGTACATTAACGTCTACTTCTTCGACAAGATCAGGGACGAGATAAAGTTTCCCTCTACCGACAAACTTATAGAGAGAATGACCGAAGACAGGGAGATAGCCCTCCAGTTCTGGAAATTCAACGAAATGCCCTCACTTCCCGTAGTACATCCCTGAACCGATTCTTGACAAAGCAGCACCCCAAAGTAACCTATAAACGAAACATATTCGGGAGGAACGGAATGAGACATCTTGCATTTTTCTTAATCATCTTAGCGATTTCCATCATCGGATGCGGTGACGACGGCAAATCCGAAGAAGAGCGGATCAACACTGGAACATTCAAGGGAGACGTAACAATTGAAACATTGGAGGATATCCAATCAAAAACCGGTTACAGCGCAATTGACGGATCCCTCACACTTACCGGTTCGGTTGCCGATCTCACCGGACTGGAAAGCATTACGACAGTTACAGGATCGCTTATCGTGCGGCAAACCACGCTGCTTGAAAATCTCAAGGGACTGGGCAGAATAACACACATCGGCAATTCCATAACCATCGAAGGAAATGCCAATCTCAAAAATCTCAACGGCCTCGAATCTCTCACAACCGTGAACAAGGAGCTCAGCATCACCAACAATCCGGTTCTCAGCTCCCTCTCGGGACTCAACAGCCTCCACACCGTCAGCGACTCCCTGCTCATATCCGACAACCCATCCCTCAAACTTCCGGTGGGACTTGGGAAACTTACATCCGTCGGCAGAAATCTGACGGTCTCAGGTAACGCCACACTTGAAAATCTCTACGGTCTCGATTCCATATCTTCCGTAGGCGGTGATCTCACGATATTTTCTAACCCGGCTCTCGAAACGGTAACGGGACTGGATTCCATCACCCTTATCGCCGGAGAAGTCACTGTAGAAAGCAACAGCTCTCTTAAATCCCTGTCAAGCCTCGACAGCCTCTCCTCAGTTGGAAAAAGCTTAACAATAAAGGGGAACAGCGCACTTACAAATCTCAACGGACTCGAAGGAATAGGTGAAATCAAAGAGAACCTTTCAGTTCAGTCCAATTCATCTCTTCGAAATTTTACGGGACTTGACAACCTGACATCAATCGGCAACCGTCTCTCAATAGGCTACAACCCTGCTCTAAAAAATCTTTCGGGACTCAACAAACTGATCGCAATAAAAGGGGAACTGGTCGTAGAATCAAATGCGGCCCTCGAAGATCTCAAAGATCTTTCTAATCTGAGCTTTCTCGGAAGCCGGATGTCCGTAAAAGAAAACGTTTCACTCCCTACATGCGAAGCGGAAATACTCAGGGACAGGCTCATCAACGAACACTCATGGAGCGGAGAAGCCACAATATCCGGAAACGACGACAGTGGAACCTGCGACTGATCCGACATCTCTTCACAATCGACCTAACCCTTTATCAATCAAGACGTTTTACCCATTTTAAAAGTTCATTAATTCATAAAACAATAAAACATACTCTGCATTTTCAACAGTTTTTTCAAGACATTAACCACACTATCACATAAAAACTTCATCATATTTCAGATAAAATCTTGAAATCGGTGGTCTTTTTTCATAACTTTAAACTGTTATTCTTTTTTGGGAGGGGGTAATTATGACACTCAACAAAGACGCATTGGCAGATCTGGTTTCTGTTTCGACAGGAAAAACTACTATCGATTCAAAAGAGTTGGTCGATCTTTTCTTTGAAACCCTTAAGAATGGGGTTGCAGAAGATGGAAATCTCAGTATTTCCGGATTCGGTAAATTTGTCGTGAAGGAGAAAAATCAGCGCCGCGGCAGAAATCCAAAAACAGGTGAGGAGATGATGCTCGACGGTAGAAATGTGGTTACATTTCATCATAGTCAGGTTCTCAAGGAGAGGCTTAACCGCTGATCCGAGCCTTGCACAAATTCAGATAAAAGAGCGGGCCTTGAGCCCGCTCTTTTTTTAGCCTTCACAAACACTCAACTATCCAGAAAAATGAATTCTATTGTAAAGACTCATCTTTTCCTCTTGTCAGCTCAAATGATTTGCCGAAAATTACGTATTACTACAGTTATAAAAAGAGCTTCCTCATAAAATCAGCAGATACTTTCAAGAGCATTCCAAGCAAGATGCTTTCTTATATTTTTTAGAATGTTAATTCACCGCTATGACAGCGTAGAGAATAGAAGTGTTGCCATCACTGCCTCCGAAAGTGAAATTCCAGCCGACCTTTTCAACAGTTTCAGCAAGCTCTATCCCAAAAGCAGTCGTAGAAGGCCGGCAACCTGATCTGCCGGAACATTTTCCACTCTTTGCATCACACTGTTCGCAGACCCTGCATCGACTCGGAAAAAGTGAAAAGGCCTTTGCAAAACCGTCGAAAAGAAGATCTCTTTCAATCGCTAAGAGTACTCTCCCGATTTTGCCGGCTGAAACCATCTCACTCTTTTCCGAAGAAAAATCGCATTTCATTTGAAGAATAGCCACATTTTCGTACTCACTGAAAAACTCCCGGCAATCATCGATAGAAGGGGCATGGGGAGGACAACTAGGTCTCTCGCCGAAAAAAGGACAGCCGTATAGACACTTCATCCTCACCCAGCGGCGAACAACCACATCATTGCCACTTATCCATCTGAAATCTTCCACTCCGTATTTATGAAAAATCTTTTCTACAACAACAGAATCAAACATACAAATCCCCTTTAAAAGAGTTTCTATGGAACTATACAGATTTATTATCAGATAAGCAAAAAAGCATACTTCACCTGCACCCGTCTTAGCGAATCGGACGTTTTTCGAATCTCATTTGTCACAGATAAAGGATGGATCCAACGGTTTACCTTTTTCCGAGATGAGGAAAAGTACAGTATCATTCGCCACAGGGTTTCCTTTCGTTCCTTTGAAGAGAAGTGAACTTGCGGAAACTTTTTCCCCTTTTTCTACAACCGGATCACCTGTGTAAACAAGGTTGATGAGATAAGGTTCCTTTTTAAGGGTCACGGCATTGAATTTTCCAATCGCACCACTGAAAAGAACCTTTGTTTCAAATGGCAGTGCAAATCCTGCGATATCTTTCAGGAATACGCCCCTGTATTTATTCCATCCTTCGACATCTGCGCATCTGAAAAGAGATTTAATAGAAGGAATAGGTGTCTTTCTTTCTTCGACCACATCTCCAAACACATCTTTTTCAAGGTTTGCCACCCTTTGTGAAAGATGCATGCGGCGTTCAAGTGTCCGTTCAAGCCTGTTTTCTATCAATTTTAATTTAACAGACACGTTTTTAAGTTCATCGTCAAGATATGCAATTCTTACTGCATATGCTTCGCTGCAGCTGCTGTCGAAAATAAAACAGCTTTCTCTCTGATAGAAAGAAGAATCCTTCAAAATTTCGAGTCGAAGCCTCTTTTCGTAAAGATCCTTCAGACTATCCAAAAGCATTTCATATTCGTTTTCGGTTATCTGCAGGCTGTACTTTGAACGGTCCCGTTCCTCCTTAAGGCGCATTTCTACTATCTCTTTTCTTCTCTTTTGATACTCTCCGGCTTGAACAAGGGTGAAGGAAAATATCAGGATGGTGGAAACTTTTAGAAAGGAGGAGCGAAAAATCATGAATATCAGAGAATTTCTTCGTAGACGAATTTGAGATCACCCATGAATCTCAGGTAGTGGAAGTCTCCGCGATAGGGTGGAATCCAAGCTGTATATTCAGCTCTCCCCTTCTTGCTGTGATCTATGCGGTAAAGATACATTTTCCATGTGTCACCGTCTTTTGGGGGATTGTTCGGAGCGTCCTTTATGGCGGAAAAGGGAATTGCCATCTCGGCTGTCCAGCCTTTGTCGACGTCGTCATGCTTGTTGAGGGTTCCGTCCAGACTTACGGCGAACTTCATTCCGCTGTCCCATGCGATATCCTGATTCTTTCTCGGACCGCCCTTGAAGGAGCTGTCGAATTTGACGCCTGCTGGACTCACCTGAAGTTCGTAGTACTCATCCTTGTCGCCGTCGGCATCGATAAATATTTCAACAACATCCCTATTGTAGATCGGATCGTCGTTCTTCTTATAGGGGCTGAAAATATCCTTATCCTTAACATTCCAGCCGACGTATAGGTACTTGTCGTCGTAGGCGATCATCACGTCTGTTTCGCTGTCCGCCATCTTTTTTCCGTTTGTTCTCCAGAAACGGCCACCTGTCTGGGCGTTTTTCCAGAAACTCTCCTTAAGCTTACCGTCGATCCGGATCTGTTTTCTAGAATCGGAGGCGACGACGTAGGCATCGAATTTCTTACGGACGATGTTCGGTTTATCAGTTTTCACAACGGGAAGTTTGATCCGGTTTTTGCCGTCGCTGTACTTTCCCTGGACAGAGTAACGCTTGTTACCCTTGAAAAGTCCGATATTGACGACGAGTTTATCTGAATCAAAGAAGGCTGGAAGCTCTTTTATGTTTGCGTCGTCACGAATGATCTTACCGACAGCAGGATTCTTTGCCTTTCCGTCAAGGAAAAAACGATCCTTCTTGAAACGCTGTTCGCCCTTCTCATCCTCGAAGTGGAAAAACATCTTATACCCTTCGGGAAGCTGCTTGTTGAACTTCCAGAAGGTAACAACCTTGAAGCTTTCGCCGTGTCTGGGCTTAAGCGGCTCTGTGTAGAAGGAAATAAGTTCCGCGCTTCCATCCTCCAGTTTAACATTCACCTTTTTTGCCATCGGAGGAATTTCCGATTCCGAAACAACCCCGACCTCCTTCTTGCAGGAAACGAGAGCGAACGTTGTAATTAAAAGAAATAAAACTAAATTTTTCAAAACATACTCCACTTGAAGTCAATCATTTATTGAAAAAAGTTTATCAAACATTGCCCTTTTATCAAGAAATTTGGGGTCAGGACGTAATTTTAAATACTTCTATCCGATACGTCTCAAGCAAATCAGAAGGAACTTGCCTCAGCCATTGAAAGTCTTACAGCTCCGAACTCTATTGATTTATCCATTTATTGCTAAAATCGATATGAAAAATCGAGCAGGTATTCCACAACGGTCTCTACTATATTTTCGAATTGCATTAACCAAGATGTTAAAAGAATAGGCTTCTTTGATGCAAAGCTGAAAACCTTCGTGATTTCTAAAAGTTCAGAATTCTAAAACAGCTGAAAAACAGGAAGATCTATTGAAAAGTATTTAAAATTAAGTCCTGACCCCAAAGGGGGGCCGAAGCCCCCACCTGCTGAACTATTTTTCTTCCATGAATGGGTATTTGTAACATTTCGGAGGACAGAAGGTCTCCTTTATTGTTCTAGGAGATGTCCATCTGAGAAGGTTGAGGTAGCTTCCGGCTTTGTCGTTTGTTCCGGATCCTCTTGCTCCGCCGAATGGCTGCTGTCCGACAACCGCGCCTGTCGGTTTGTCGTTTATGTAGAAGTTTCCGGCACTCTGTCTGAGCATCTGGAATGCTGTGTCGACCGCCTCTCTGCATGTGGCGAAAATCGAGCCTGTGAGTGCGTATGGTGATGTGCCATCACATATCTCGAGTGTCTCTTCGTATTTGTCGTCGTCGTAGACGTATACTGTGAGAACGGGCGCGAAGATCTCCTCTTCCATTGTGACGAAATGGGGATCCTTTGCTACAACAACTGTAGGTTCGATGAAGTAACCTTTAGATTTATCGCCGTTTCCACCGAAAGCGATCTCTGCATCGGCGCTTTCTTTGGCCTTGTTGATGTAATCCATTGTATTGTCGTAAGCGGACTCGTCGATAACCGCGTTAACGAAGTTTGTGAAATCTTCCACATCGCCCATCTTGATCTCCTTGAGCATCTCTTCCATCTCTTTCCAGATGGGAGCCCAGAGAGATTTAGGAACGTACATTCTGGAAGCTGCACTGCACTTCTGTCCCTGATATTCGAACGCTCCGCGAACTGCTGCAACGGCTGTTTCTCTGACTGCAGCACTCTTGTGTACGAAAATGAAATCCTTTCCGCCTGTTTCGCCGACGATTCTCGGATATGAGCGGTACTTCTGGATGTTGTCGCCGATTGTTTTCCACATTCCCTGGAAAACGCCTGTCGAACCTGTGAAGTGAATTCCTGCAAGGTGTTCGCTTGCCATAACCGGATTTCCAACCTTTGATCCGCGTCCCGGAAGGAAATTGATTACGCCTTTGGGGAAGCCTGCTTCTTCGAAGAGCTTCATGAGGTAGTAACCGGAAACTACAGCTGTGGATGCCGGCTTCCAGATAACAACGTTACCCATGAGTGCAGCCGATGTCGGAAGGTTTCCTGCAATTGCTGTGAAGTTGAAAGGAGTTATGGCGAATACGAAACCTTCGAGAGGTCTGTTTTCAACTCTGTTCCAGATTCCCTGAGCACTGTACATGGGCTGTTCTTTGTAGATTTCCTGCATGTAGTATGCATTGAAACGTAAGAAGTCGGCGAGCTCACATGCAGAGTCTATTTCCGCCTGGTAGGCGTTCTTTGACTGGTTGAGCATTGTAGCGGCGTTGAGGATGTAACGATATTTTGTGGAGATAAGTTCTGCAGCTTTAAGAAATATTGCGGCTCTATCCTGCCATGCAATTTTTTCCCACACCTTTTTGGCATTCATCGCAGCTTCGATCGCCATATTTACTTCTTTCTCGCCTGCCTGATGAAAGGTTGCAAGAACGTGACCGTGGTTATGAGGACATACGGCCTCAGCGACATTTCCGTTACGGATCTCTTCACCGTTTACTATTATCGGAATATCGAGTTTTTCACTTTTCTGTCTCTTGATTTCAGCCATGAGAAGTTCTTTCTCTTTTGAACCCGGCGCATAGGTAAGAACCGGCTCGTTGAACGGCTTCGGAACTGTGAAAATTGCGTTTGTCATGCTACCCTCCATGATAAGGTTTCATAAAAGTAATTCTATGAGGATTAATCATAAAATATTTTGCATTTAGGTGTAAAAAACTAGCTTATTTCTGCTAACAATATACCTATGAAAAAATCGAAGTAAAATTTTTTTCCTATTTGCGTTAATTTCTTCACAAGATTTCTTTTTCGACAGAATACTCGAAGATTGAAACATCATAACGGTTCTTTTGTTTATATTTGTGATTTTTCCTTTTCTCAATGCGAGGTGTCAACACAAAGATATTTTTCTTAGCTCTTATGGAAAAGGCAATAAGTTTGTTACATTATGCTGAAGACGGAGATATTGAGAACTAAAAAAAGTAGTATCAAAAAGCTGCATTTGTTTTTAGTGGAGAGATAGATCTATGTGTAATTTTGAAAGTAAGAGAGAGAGTCAATTTCTATTATCAGGATCAACAGGAAGCCGACTGTCGACAAAAAATCTTTCTATATCCTAAATTTTCAGAAATATTCGTAGGAAATAAAAGTCTAATCAAGAAAGGGCGCGATTCCATGATCCAGAATTTTTTCAGGCATGAAAAATTGTTTACCTCTTGTCTTCGAAGAAACAACTTCCGGGTTCACACTGACCCTGGCGGCAATTTCAACAGTAATTTTTATAATCCCCGCCATTCCTTCGAAATTAATCTTTTCAACTGTATCTGTTCCCTTGTGATAGTCTTCGTGCACCCCTGTATTGAAAAAAACTGCGGGAATGGAGTTCGACCAGAACGGCATATGGTCGCTGCCTCCAAAAGAGAACATTATAGGATCTACCTCAATCCCCTGACGCTGACCCGCGTCAGCCATGTAGATCTCCGGTACAGGATGGTGAAAGTCCTTCATTGCCCGAACTCTTCCGGCATCCATCCGTCCGATCATATCCAGATTCAACATATAAACCGTCTTCTCCAGAGGTCTTAGAGCATTTTCAACATAATATTTCGAACCGAGCAGCCCCATCTCCTCACCGTCAAAAGCTACGAAGATAATCGAACGCCCCAGATTATCCCTAATTTTTGAAAGAGCGCACGCCGTCGCGACAACTCCCACCGTGCCGCTGCCGTTGTCATCCGCTCCGTTGAAAATCTCATTTCCGGTTTTTCCAAGATGATCGTAGTGACCTCCTATGACGATAAACTCGTTTTTAAGAAGAGGATCACTTCCCTCGACAATCCCTACAATATTTGCGGCTTCATAAGATTCCTTGGCAACGAAATTTTGAAGGTAATCTTGGCCCGCGGGTGCAACACCACACTCTTCAAACTGTTTTACAATGTAATCCTGAGCTTTTCTGCTGCCTTCGGAACCCGGCAACCGTCCTTCCAGTTCATCGGAGGCTATGTATGTGAGATCCCTTTTAAGATTTTCAACAGAGACCGTTTCGAAAGCCCTATCTAAAATATCCTGTGGAAAATCGAAAGAGTTGTCTTCGTTCTGGGAATCGCTTCCATCACCTGCTTCACCGTCATCAACGGAATCAGAAGAATCGTCTTCCGACTCCCCTTCCGATTCAGAACCGCCATCTACAACGGGAACATCTTTGCCGTTCTTTCCGCTGTCTTCTTCTTCTGAAACAGTTGAAAAAGAATCCGAATCATCCGAAGCAAAGGAACCGTCATGTGTCGAGGAATCTCCTTTTCCACAGCCGGAGAGAGTTAAAAAGAAAACTAAAATTAAAATCGATCTGAATAATGAATTTTTTAGAAACATAAAAACCTCAAAGACAGTTTCAATCGAAGTAATTATATTTAACATTCGTCTTTTTGAAAGTTTCTATCTTGGTTATGAAACAAAAAGCTTCAAGTGTCTCTGGAATCCTGAAAGGCTTTAGGTAAAATCTGAAGACATAGTTAATAAACGGTAGTTTTCAGAGGAAAAATTATTCTCCAGACATTAAACATTGAAATTTGCAATATTACAAAATCAAAAAAAGAACTTCGGAAAACCTGTCATCCGAAGATCAATTTCCTTTTTCGCCGGATCATAGTTTAACAGAAAAAGTTTTCATCAGTATGATCAGCTCGAGGTTATTTTGACCTGGAACTAGATATCGAGAATTACTCTACGTGAGATTTGAACATCTCTTTCACGCTGCCGATAGATCCGAGTATGCCTGTGGCTTCGTACGGCATGTAGACAACCTTGTTGTCCTGTCCCTCGGCTACGTTCTTCAGTGTTTCGATGTACTTGAGGGCGATGAGGTAGTGTGCGGGATCTGTCTTTGTCTTTCCGAGCGATTCGGTCACTATAGCGATGGCTTTTGCTTCCGCTTCGGCTACGCGGATTTTCGCCATAGCTTCACCTTCCGCTCTGAGGACTGCACTCTGTTTTTCACCGTCGGCCTCGTTGATTCTCTTCTGACGCACACCTTCGGAATCAAGGATGTTTGCCTGCTTTTCACCTTCAGCTGTGAGGATGGCTGCACGACGATCCCTCTCGGCTCTCATCTGCTTTTCCATTGCATCCTTGATATCCTGCGGAGGATTGATGTCCTGAATCTCTACACGGTTCACCTTGACTCCCCACTTGTCCGTCGCTTCGTCAAGGATGTCGGTCATCTTGGAGTTGATTTCGTCTCTGGATGTGAGGGTCTGATCCAGATCCATGTCTCCGATGATGTTACGGAGAGTTGTCTTTGCAAGCTTCTCGATTGCGTCCGGAAGGTTGGAAATTTCATAAATCGACTTAACCGGATCAGTGATCTGGTAGTAGATTATGGCATCGATCTCGATAACGACGTTGTCCCTTGTAATAACATTCTGCTTGGGAAAGTCGTGCACACCTTCACGAAGATCTACAAGTGTGATCTTCTTAGCCGTAACGATCGTTCTTCCGTCCATGGTCTTTCTTGTTGATTTCCAATCCATCTCCCTCGGCGAATCTACGATGGGGATGATGAAATCGATTCCGCTTTCAAGCGTTCTGTGATAACGTCCGAGTCTCTCGATAATCATCACCTTCGCCTGTGGAACGATCTTGATTCCCCTCCATACGAAAACAATGACAAAAATTACTAAAATAATTGCTAAAATTCCAAAGGTAGACATAATTTCCTCCCTAATCTTCCTTTTTTTTCACTATGAGTGTCGCACCATCAACTCTTACAACAGTTGCGTTAACTCCTTCCCTGATTACGGATCCGTCTTCCGTAGTCGCCTTCCACACCTCTCCGCCCATTTTCACTTTTCCTGTCTGGTTGGCCGGATCAACGGTTTTGAGAACTATCACCGATTTTCCTTCAAGGGCATTTACGTTGGTCCTTACCCTATGATTCCTTTTGTAGAGGTAACGAAGAGCCAGAGGACGGACAACGATGAAGGCGAACCCCGTTCCCGAGGCGAATGCGATCAGCTGGATATTGAGGTTTTCCGCCATCACCGAGACAAATGAGGCTGTGAAGGCACCTATTCCAAGTGTGGCTAGCCAGAATCCGGGTACGAAGATCTCTGAAATGAGAAAGAGTAGTCCGAGGGCTGACCAGATTATCCAGGGTTCTATTCCGAAAAATTCCATTGTTCACCTCCTGATATTCAAATTCAAATTCGTTCTTTCTATCCGTGGATTTCACTTTCCACCGATTCCGACCTAATATCTTTCCCTGCCGCGCTTTCGAAGGCACCGCGGACAAGAAAATGAAGTCTGTTGAGAAGGTTGGCCCTGCTCGTATCGGGATCCAGATCTATCTGCAGTATGTTGAGTGACGGGTAGAGATCCCTCATTCTCTTTTCAACTCCCTTTGAGACAACCTGATTGGCTATGCAACCGAATGGCTGGAGGGAGAGTACGTTCTCTATTCCGTGCTCGGTCATTGCCGCGATTTCACCGGGAATGAGCCACCCCTCACCGTACTGGTTGGAGAGGTTCAAAATTTTCTCCGCTCTGGAGGCAAGCTCCCCTATCGAATGGGATTTTCTGTAAAAGCGAAACTTCTTCATTACCCTGTCGACATCCTTAAGGTATCGTTCGATGAGTCTGTCTATAAGGCGTGAGAGAAATGAGTGCAGAGCCCTCTTATCCAGATTGCTTTTACGGTTGTAGCGGAGGTTGAATGTCTCCTGGATGAAAAAATCCACCAGCGGCGGCATGTAAACCTCAACTCCCTGATCCCTGATCCAGTCGACAACGTTGCAGTTGGCGTAGGAGCAGTATTTGACGTAGATTTCTCCTACCACACCGATTACCGGCGGAGTCATATCCCTCACATCGACTGCGTTGAATTCGTCGACAGCCTTCTCCATTAGGAAAAGGAGCGAGCGGAAATTGCCGGCACGAACCGCTTCAAGGGCATTTTCGATGTACTTTTCCATCAGTCTGTCCGATGTTCCCTTAACCTTCTCCCGGACAATGGTGGAGCCGTGAAGCGCTGTAAGCACATCGATGTAGATTATTCCAAAGAGTCCCTTTTTAAGAAAATCCAGTCTGTTGATCCTGAATCCGGGCTGGGTGTTCAGCTGCTTTGTTGATGCAGTGAAGCTTACGACGGGGATTTTCCTGAATCCCGCATCCTCAAGCGCCTTTCTTATGAGCGAGATGTAGGTCGATGCCCTGCACTGGCCTCCGGTCTGGCTCATGGCGACGGCCACGTCATCCTCACTGTACTCGCCTGACTTTAAGGCTTTGAGGATGGAACCGATGACGAGAATAGCGGGATAACAGATCTCGTTGTTTGTGTAGCGAAGCCCGAGTTCAAGAGCCACGTCGTCAGGTTCGGGAAGAACAACAACCTTCTGTCCAAGTGAGGTTATTGTCTCCAGGGTGAACAGATCGAGAGTTGTCGAGAAGTGTGGAACCAGCAGCGTTCTTCCGCTGTCCTCTTTTGAAAAATGTACGACTTCCCTTCTTGCTTCCGATTCTTTAGTCTGCCTGCGCAGTTTGAAGCTTTCGACAAGCGTTCTGAGCCGAAGTTTTATCGATCCCTGGGAGGAAATTTCGTCAATTCTTATCGTCGTCGGGTTCTTTCCGGCCTCCCTGAGAATGGCTGTCACCTCGTCCACGGCTATGGCATCGGGACCGCATCCGAAGGAGTTGAGCTGGATAAGTTCCCATGATTCGTTTTCAACTGTACGGGCGGCTGCGTTGTAGAGTCTGTTGGGATAGGCCCACTGGGTTAGAACCTGGATATTTGCATCCGTCTCCCCTGTCACGCTGTCGCCTGTTATCACGTTAAGCCCCAGTTCTGAAAGCATTTCGGGAACTTTGTGATTTATCAGAGGATCCGCATGGTAGGGTCGGCCCACAAGAACGACGGTTTTTCGCCCCTCTTTTTCAGCCCGTTCGCACATTTCGGCGGACTCTCGCTTCAACAGATTCTTGAACTCGATCTGAGCGTCAAAGGCCTTCTCCAGAGCCATTTTTATCTGTGGCTTCGACACTCCGAGAGCGGAAAGATACTCAACACACGCCTTTTTGAGAAGCGAGTTGTCGTTCATGTTGACCGTAGGTGAATCGAACCCGATGCCGAATTTTCCAGCGGGATCCACGGCGGATCTTATAACGTCCGGATAGCCTGAAACTATGGGACAGTTGAAGCTTGTGTAACCTTTCGTGTCGTTCTTCTCGTAAACGACGATGGGATAGAAAATCCTATCCACACCCTTCTTTACAAGATCGACAACGTGACCGTGAGCCAGCTTGGCCGGGAAACAGATTGAATCGGACATTATGGAACCTGTTCCCAGTTCGTAAAGATCCATTGTTGAGGGGGCGGACAGAACCACTTCGAATCCGCTTTCGTATAAAAGCGTGCTCCAGAAGGGAAAGTTTTCAAACATGTTAAGGGCCCGGGGAATTCCTATCCTCATTTTCGGATTTTCCGGAGCAATGGGTCTTTCGAAGAGAAGCGCCCTCTTTCTTTCCACGAGGTTGTACCCGGAGTTTCCCTTTACTACCGATCCGAAAAGCCTGCTACAGCGGTTTCCGGCAAAGAATCTGTTGCCGTTTGCGAATGTGATTGATGTAACGCTGCACCGGTTTTCACAACCCGCACAGCGGGTATTCCTTCGGGATTTCTCCTCTGGGACGGAGTTGAAGCCCCTGAATGTGGTATCCTCCCCTCCCCAGCTCTCCATTGCATAGAGTGCAGCACCGTAGGCGCCCATAAGTCCTGAAATATCGGGACAGACCACCTTTCTTCCCAGAAACTGCTCCAGTGCCCTGTGCACGGAGGGATTCTGGAAAGTTCCACCCTGGACGACGATATGATCGCCGAGAAGATCGTTATCACGGATTTTAAGCACCTTGTTGATGCAGTTTTTCACAACCGAAAGTGCCAGTCCAGCCCCGATTTCGGAAAGATCGGCCCCTTCCCTGAGAAACTGTTTCACCTTCGAATTCATAAAAACGGTGCAGCGGCTACCCAGATCGCAGGGTCTTTCCGCTTCAAGCGCCATCTTTCCGAAATCGGAGACGGTTGCACCGTTGGTTTCGGCGAATGTCTGTATGAATGAACCGCAGCCTGAACTGCAAGCCTCGTTGATTTCAATTCTTCCTATGTGATCGTCCTCAATGAACATGGCCTTCATGTCCTGACCACCGATGTCGAGTATGAAACTGACTTCCGGCTCGAACGCCTTGGCGGCCATGAAGTGGGCCACGGTCTCCACAACACCATCGTCTATATCGAAGGCTGCCTTGAGAAGTTCCTCTCCGTAACCCGTAACGGAACTTCTGGAGGGAAGGGACATATCTTCATGGGAAGAGCCTATCTCCTTCAGTCCCCTGAGGGCCGTTCCCATCGGATCCGAGTTATTCTTGTCATAAAATGTTGAAAGAATTCTTCCCCTTTCGTCGATCAGCACCATTTTTGTTGTGGTTGATCCCGAATCTATCCCGAGGAATGTTTTAACTCCTTTCTCCGGAACCGACCTTCCGGCGACAGTAAAGCGGTTTTTCATCCACTCCACTCTTTCCGTTTCGCTCTCGAAAAGCGGTTTTTCCCTCTCATTTTCGTCTGAAGACTCCTCTGATTTTTTCATTAGGGTGTTTCTCAACTCTTCGGAAGAGAACTGGACCGCTTCAACCCCCGGCGCGAAGGATGCCCCTAGAGCCGGAACAAGCTGAGGATCATCCGGAAGAACCATATCGGCATGGGCAATTCCCATAACCTCTATGAATTCATCCCGGAGAGAAGGAATGTATGTGAGCGGACCTCCGGAAAAAAGAACCTTCGGTGAGATATCCCTGCCCCGCGAGAGGGTATTCATAAACTGAAGGGCTACCGCATGAAGAACGGATCTGACGATCTCCGACTTGGGAACACCCCTTGCTGCAAGATTCTGCACATCGGTCTTCGCAAAAACTCCACATCTTGATGCAACCGGATGGAATCGTTCCGTTTCCCGGGCGAGCGACTCCACAGTTTCAACAGGTACATCGAGAAGAGAAGCCATCTGGTCGATAAATGCTCCGGTTCCTCCTGCACAGTTACCGTTCATTCTTATATCGGGACGCATCTTTTCATCAAAGAAAATGATCTTTGCATCTTCTCCCCCAACATCAACAAGTGTCTTGACATCTGGATAGAGCCTTCTGACAACCTCTGCCGAGGCGACAACTTCCTGCACGAATGGAATTCCGGTCCTCTCCGATATGCCCATTCCTGCTGATCCTGTTACAACAACCGAAAGTTTGCCCTCCTCAATGAAAGGAGACGCCTCCTCGAGCATTGATAGCAGAGCGTCAAGAACCTGGGATCTGTGTCTTCTGTAGGAACGGAAGAGCATCTTGCCCGAGTTGTCCCGGACAACAAGTTTTACTGTTGTTGAGCCGGCATCGACTCCAACGTGAAAAAGTTTATTCATAGGATTTTTAGAACAATTAATTAAACAAATGACCGAAAACTATAACAAACCGCCTTATCAATGTCAAATTTTGGACAAACATATGCAAACTGGGCTTTTTATTCGACCAATCGAGCTTTTTCGTCGGGAAACAAATCGATTCGGGGCGGACGATTAATTTCCGTTCTGTTTTCTCATCAAAATCTCAAAAGTCACAAAATTAAACAGAGTTGGTTATTTAAAACAGCAACTTTACGACAACGATGATCGTCTATCTGAATTTCTTTTAAAAATCAATTGATTTATGAATCTTTAGATGAACTGTTACTGAGCCTTGAAGAACTGAAGATTGGATCCGCTGAATTTCAGCTTTGGAGACTGAAACATAGAGGGACTAAACTCTTCAATATCGAGAATTCCCCTTATTTCTCCGATGAAAGTATCTCCACTATACACCTTTGCGCTGTTGTCACCGTCACCGAGATTCGCCGATCCTGAAGAGGAACTTCCCGGCATACCGATATCAAGCTTCAATTGAAACCACACCCTTTCACTATCCGATTGGGGTTCCTTATTTACCTGAAGATTGATAGTGATGCCTCCGATATTTATTCCTCCTTTCTCCTTGAACGGCTGAGGATCAATGAATTTAGCAGAATAGCTGTCCCCTGTTATCTCGATGAATCCAACGAGTATGTTCTGTTCCTTATCGTATTGATATTTCATCGTAACCTTTCCGTCGGTAGAATCGCACCCACCTTCGAATGCAACGGAAATTCCATTTTTGTCGGCCAGGCAGCTGTTTTCATATGTATTATCATCACATCCGCATACGGGCTCGTAGTATTCTTCACAACTTTGAGGCTTCGCCTTACATTCGCCGGATCCTCCGCAAACGCCGTACTCAAAGCTGCAGAACAATCCATCGCCGCAATCGGAATTTTCCATGCAGCCTATGGGTCCGCCACATTCACCTTCGTGGAGTACTGAAACACCTTGTTCTTCAGCTCGGCAGCTGTTCCTGTATGTATTACCGTCACAGCCGCACACATACTCTCTCCGCCATGGACACTCTTCAGGGATCGGCATACAAACACCGTTTCCATCGCACTGTCCATCCTTTTTCTTGCAGAACATTTCCATTCCGCATTCCTCGTTGGTTGAACAGCCCTGGCCACTATTACACTCGCCCTGATAGTCAACCGATACTCCCTGCAACGCAGCTACGCAGGCATCGGGATAGGTGTGGCCGTCGCATGCGCAAACAGGTTCATCTCTGGGTGGACAATCCCATGGGATATCCTCACATGAACCGGTACCACTGCACATTCCTTCACTTTTTTTACAATATTGATCATTTCCGCATTCTGAATTGGATTTGCAGCCGTCTCCAGTATTTCCGGTGTCACCTGTGTCGGTTCCCGTATCGCCCGTATCGGTTCCCGTGTCACCCGTGTCGGTTCCCGTATCGCCCGTATCGGTTCCCGTGTCGCCCGTATCGGTTCCGGTGTCACCCGTGTCGCCACCATCAGCAGTATCTCCTGTGTCGGCGGTGTCACCTGAATCCGCCGTGTCACCCGTGTCGGAAGATCCTCCGTCCGAATCAGGATTTTCCACTACATCGATGTCGTTTGCCGCCCCGATGTCTTTGCGCTTCTTCTGCTTATCGTTGTCACATGCCAATAAAAAAAGGCAAAGAACAACAATAAGGATGGTTCTGAAAAACTTCATTTCGTCCTCCAAATTTTGATTTAAGCAACGCACAATTATAGCAATTCGTCTAAAAAATTCAAGAATTTCAACCACTTTTATCTATCCATACAACCCGTATTCTTACTCTTTAACGACGATACAATTGTAAAAGAACAAAAAATTGCTATATTAGGCAGGTAATTTGATCTTGTCTGAAGGAGTATAACGATGATTACGGTTAACGACCTGGCCCTGAGGTTCAGCGGCAAAAAGTTGTTCGAAGATGTAAACATAAAATTCACTAGAGGTAACTGTTACGGTCTCATTGGAGCCAATGGAGCTGGGAAATCAACATTTCTCAAAATCCTTTCCGGTGAGATAGAACCATCCCAGGGCGGTGTGCACATAGCAACAAATGCACGTATGGCCGTTCTCCGTCAGGATCACTTCGCATTTGACGAGTACACCGTGATGGATACCGTCCTCATGGGTCACGAGAAACTCTGGAATGTTATGAAAGAGAAGGAAGAAATCTACATGAAGGAAGATTTTTCCGATGCGGACGGAGAGAGAGCGGCTGAACTTGAGGGCGAATTTGAAGATATGGGAGGTTGGGAAGCCGAATCCCAGGCGTCCATGATTCTTACTGGTCTCGGACTTACAAAAGATCAGCAGGAAGGCCCCATGGCTGATCTCAAAGGATCGGAGAAGGTAAAGGTGCTTCTGGCAAGGGCCCTTTTCGGAGATCCTGACATACTCCTTCTGGATGAGCCTACCAACCACCTGGATATCAGATCCATAATGTGGCTTGAAAATTTTCTTCTCGACTTTGAGGGAACAGTTATCGTAGTGAGTCACGACCGTCACTTTCTCAACAAGGTTTGTACACACATGGCAGATATAGATTTCGGCAAGATCAAGATCTACGTTGGAAACTACGATTTCTGGTACGAAGCAAGCCAGCTGATGATGAAGTTGATGAAGGAACAAAACCGTAAGGTCGAGGAGAAGAGAAAAGAACTCACATCCTTTATTCAGCGATTCTCGTCAAACGCTTCCAAGGCAAAACAGGCGACAAGCAGAAAAAGACTGCTGGAAAAACTCACTCTTGAAGATATTCCTGCAAGTTCCAGACGCTACCCCTATATTCACTTTGACCAGGAGAGAGAGGCGGGTAAAGAGCTGCTCACCGTAGAAGAACTGAAGAAAGAGGTCAACGGAAAGAATGTTGTACCCGGACTCTCCATGCGTATCGATAGAGGAGAAAAGGTTGCATTCGTAGGAGACAACGAAGTTGCCAAGACAGCGCTCTTCAAAGTACTCGCAGAGGAGGCGAAACCCGATGGAGGTTCATTTCGCTGGGGACCGACAATCACCTGGGCATACTTCCCGAAAGACAACAACGCCTTTTTCAAGGACTGCGATCTTAACCTCGTTGACTGGCTCCGTCAGTTCACAAACGAGGACGATGAGAACTTCATCCGAAGCTTCCTGGGAAGAATGCTCTTTAAGGGAGAAGAGGTTCTAAAACCGGTAAAAGTTCTCTCCGGAGGCGAAAGAGTTCGATGCATGTTCTCGAGAATGATGCTCAGCGGAGCAAACGTTCTCATTTTCGACGAACCTACGAACCACCTCGATCTCGAATCGATTACAGCGCTCAACAACGCACTTATGGAATATCCCGGAACAATCATCTTCACAAGCCACGACCACAAATTCATACAGACGGTTGCTAACAGAATAGTGAACATTACCGAGGACAAGATAATCGACGCAAAACTCTCCTTCGACGACTATCTTGAAAGAGAGGAGGAGCTGCTCAACGGTTAATTGACGCTCCTTTTGATCGAATGAATTTCAAAACCCGGGATTATTCCCGGGTTTTTCTTTGCACATCAAAGATAGGCATCAGTCCAAGCAAATTTTACACACTGTATAAAGTGATTTTCCGGAATCAAAAAAAGCTCTCTTTCCAGATTTCATGTAAAGAGTTATAGATCCTAAGGACAACAGATACCGGTTTTGCTTGAAAAAAGAACGGGACCGTACTGAGACGATCCCGCGTGACCTCCAAAAATGCCGGAAAAATTATTTACGGTGAATTACATACGCATGATTTCCAAGATACTTGAGCCAGTCGTATGAGTGTTTCACTATTCTTCTGGAGTAGGGTTCTTCGTCACCGTTTATGTCGGGATTGTAATCGTATGTATTATCCCTGCCGTCAACCTTTTCATCTCCCGGATAAATTGAATCTCGGACGTAGAAAATCCCCTTATCACGGCAACCGCCGTTTTCAGCCTTGTGCTTTTCTATCTTCTTTATGAGAGAATCGATTCCAGCGGCATTTTCTTCATCCCCTTCCTTCTTGGCCTCGACCCACTGTTCGACCAGATCCTCCTCATAGGCCGTGACGAACGGGCATCCGGCCTGGCTTGAATCGGCATCATCGTACCCGACGATCATGACAGCGTGCCAGTAGTTGAAGTGGTTGTAGACAACTACGACGGGGCTGTTCTTCACTCTAACCTGGTACTTTACACGCTCGATCATATCCTCGTTCATGATTCCCACATTCCAGCGGTACTTATCCGGATCGACATAGATGAGAGTCCTGTCCACTTCGGGAGTCTCGGTAAGAGAATCCTTCCAGCCTTCTGGAAGTTCATCCAGCCAGTTGTACTTGAGACTCAGATATGCACCCTCGTCACCCTGTTCTGCCGGAACAAAGCTATCGCCCTGAGGTTTAATGAATCCGGAGGTATAACGGTAATCACGATTGAGAAGTGAACCGCCGTGTACGTTGTAGGTGTAGATCAGATCGGTGAGATGGTAAGGCATATCGCCCTTCGTTACATGCTCTGAGGCGTTCATCAGAAATCTTTCAGAAAGGTCGGTATCACCCTCGGGAAGAATTTCTCCGTCGAAGTGCTGGTTAAGAAGAACCTCCATAGATCCGCTGTTTGCCATGAAAAGACAGCTTCCGGCATCCATCTGGTTCGGTGAAGCCATCACAAACGGATCCAGATCGAAACAACTATCTCCGTAGCTTTCGCTTCTGGGAAGGGAGCGGAGGTAGTCTAGCTTTACAGGATAACGGAATCCCAGGTCGGGAAGTCCTGGAATAGAACGGCTTTCAAGATAACCTAATCCGGCAGAGGAACGTCTCTTAAGGGTATCGTCTGCATAAACATCGCAGCCGTCGGCCCTCAGCTTTTTAACGGTCGGAAGCGTATCCGGAAGAGTGTTTTTCTCAACGCTGAGGTAGTGAAGAGAGGTAACTTTTTCAAGAGGGGAAATGTCGCTCAACTTGTTGGAGTCGACATTGAGCCACCAGAGATATATCTGATCCTTTAACGGTTCGACAGAGTCGATGAGGTTGTGGGAAAGTCCTACTCTAACCAGATACTGGAGTCCTGAGAGAACAGAAATATCAGCAATATTGTTGTTTCCAAGTTCGATGTCCGAAACTCTCTTGAGCTCGCCGAGCTGAGCGATATCGCTTATTTCATTTTCCCAGAGAGAGAGAGTTCTGAGAGCTCTGAGATTTTCAATTCCCTTTATGGATTTTATTCCGTAGTCCTGGCACTCGAGGTGAAGAATCGAAAGGTACTCTTCCTTTGTAATCTCCCCTTCTGACTTTTTGAGGTTGTCGCGGATACAGCGCTCGAGATTCTCATCCTCAATCGCGGCAAGTTCGAAATCAGCTATGTCTTCGAAGTCGAACTCTTCGTCCGGTGTTTCGGGATTGTAATTGTCCTCGTACTCAGGCCACTCGTACTCGGGATCATCCGGAGGAGTGCCGTCGAAACTGTTTTCAGCAGTAAGTTCTCCAATGCCTATAGCGTGAACACACTCCATTTCTCCCTTGTCGTTGTAACGGGCCAACACGAATATTCCGTGGTCACCCTGGATGAAACCTATCTTCTTTGTTCCGCTGTAGAAGGGTCGGGCGAAAGAGAAGTAGGAAAGCGGCATGACGATTTTACCATCTTGGGTGAAACCCTCGTTTTGCACGTTGAGTCTTTCTTTACCGTCCTGGTCTTTTCTGGCAACCACATAGGAGTAGACCTTCTTGGCATCGGGAAGATTCCTGGCCCCATAAGTACCGGTAAAAGTCGCCTTTTCAATGACACCCGGTTCACTGTAGGTTTCGGGAGATTTATCAAGAATGTGACCTACCGAAAGATCCACCGAAAGAGATCCGTAACTCTGTTTGTTGAACGGATCGTAAACATCACCGGTCATCTGGCAGGCCGTGATTCCCAGAGCCTGCGTAATGTCGCCGTTTGTCACGCCCTCGGCTTCATAGGGGGTCAAGGTCGGATGGTAAAGCGCTATTTCGCCGAAAAGCTTAAACGTACCTTCAGGTTCAGAGGAGTTGTTATCTCCTTCATCTCCTGTTGAATCGAACTGATCCCCATCTCCTTTTGAATCAAGCTGGCTCCCGTCGGAATCGGTTATCACGGAATCGTTTTCATTAAGTTCTCCGGAATCACTTTTACCTGAACCGGAATCGCCGCAGGCTACAAAGAGCAGTGCAGCAGTACAAAAAACTGCAAGTAAGGATCTTTTCATAAGCATCTCCAAAAATTATTGCCATATTTGCAGGTATTTTTGTAGCAAATAACATGCCGTTGCCATTTTCCTAAAATTATTTTATCGAATTTTAAAAAATAACAAGAAAATCTTTAAAATCAACCACCGTCAACAACATGCCGTCAACAACATACCACCATCGGCAACATATCGCCACTTTAAAATCATGAGATTTCCGTCAGGATTCAAAATCAGATATTCCATTCAAACAATGGAAATCGGTTTCTACTCTCTATTTGGGAATTTTTTCAAATCAGAATGCTTAAGATCTTTCTAATGCCGTCATTTTTTGAGAGAACCTCTCCTCACTGAAGAGGTTCCTGGGAAACTGTGAGTTTGTAGGCTCCCCGTCTGTCGTTACCACCGCCCCCGTACGCATCTACAACTATGTAGTATGTACCCGGATCCAGATCCCTTGAAATTGACCTGTCATGTCTGACGATGCAATCGAGCGCCATAGCGGAGTCGTTGATACGTAGCGAGGAAAGAAGATGAATATCGTTGTCTATACCCTGTGTTCTGTCATCGGTTATTTCTGCTGAAACAGTGCTTCGTTTGTCGATATTCAGAACATATACGACTTCGGGGCCTCCCTCTATAGCCCAGCTCTTACAGCTGTAGGTATCTATTACCATAGACGTGGAGGCTGCGGTGCTGTTTTCATCGACAAAAAGCGGAGAGGTAACAGCTATAGGATCACCCGGGGTTCCTGCACCCTTCTCCTTCAGGACACATCCCGAAAGATCAAAACCGCTGCAGTCACCTTTACAGACGGCTGTTCCCGATAGATAACGTTCATCGTATTCGGAACAGGGAAGATCTCCGTCGCAGACCTCGGCTCCTTCCACAACTCCGTTTCCACATACGATCTCCGTGCCACCGGCACCCATATAGGTTATGGTAAGTCTGTATGCCGTTTCAGGCGGATATCCGGTAATACCGACATAAAAACTGCCTGGCCCGTCCAGCTCACAGAGCTCGTTCGTTCCCTGCCTCCATGGCCTGCAGTCCCAGTTGTCGGCGTCGGGTTTTGCACCCTTCCTGACGTAGATATCGGCATCAGGATCGGCCCCTGTCATATTCGCTCTGAAGGCTCCTTCGACTGCATCGTAAGGCCCGTACTCAATCCATTGACCGGCATAGACGGTATCTGCATACTCCACTGTGATCTCCTGCGCAGTTGAACCGCCCTTTGGAGCAAAGGTGATCTCAATATCGTAGGCTCCCGGGAAAACAAGACCGCTCCTTGAGTAGGCATCAACAGAGATGTAGAAGGTTCCCGGATTGAGGCTCATCTCAATCGCCTTGTCATCTCTTACAAGCGTATCAAGCGCCATCTTTGCATCATTCCTCATAAGAGATGACAGAAGATGGATATCGTTGTCCACCTTTCCCGATGTATCTCCCGAAATCTCCGCTCTGAGAGTTCCTGCCTGAGTCAACGTCAAAGCGTATATCACCTCTGGTCCCAGCTCCCCCTTTTCAGGACGGGCGCTGTAGCTGTCGAAGTAACTCTCCCGATCGATTGCCGTTGAGTTACTCTGGGTAAAAGGGAACGCTGTCACAGCCACAGGATTAGCAACAGTTCCGGGAATTCCCTTACCTGTTTCAACATCTGTAGAGCCGACACAGCTTGAGGTATCGAAACGGCTGCAGTTGTCCATACAGGGAGCGTCTCCCGTAACATAGGATGAATCAACGCTGGAGCAGGGTTTCTCTCCGTCACACACCTCTCCTGTCTCGACCATACCGTTTCCGCATACAGGAGAGTATTCGGATTCGTTGATACGATAGCTTACAGTGAGGGTATACTTCGTACTTTCCGGGTACCCGGTTATCGCGACGTAGTAGTTACCTGTGCCGGAGAGGGTACAGGTCTCGTTGGTTCCCTGACGCCACGGCCTGCAGTCCCAGCTTTCCTCAGTCGGAAGATCGCCCCTCTTCACGTATATGTCCGCATCGGGTGCGTCACCGAAAATTTCCGCCGTAAAATCGCCTTTTGATACCGAAAACGGACCGTAGTAACGCCACTGGCCCGCATAGACTGTCGAACTGTCGGCAAGAACCAGATCCCTTTCCGCCGTCGACGCGCTAAACGAAGCTGACAACCGGAAAGGCCCTTTCAGAACCTTGCCGCCATCGGTGTATGCATCAACAGAGATGTAGTAAGTGCCGGGTTCAACCGAATACTCTATCAACTTGTCGTTACGTACAAGGGTATCTACAGCCTGTTTCGAGTCGTTCCTCGCCAGTGAAGAGAGAAGGTGAATGTCGTTATCTACAACACCTGAACTGTCTCCCGTCATAGAGAAAACAACCGTACCCCTCTGCTGTACGGAGAAGGTGTAGATAACCTCCACTCCGCCCAGAATCTTAGTCGGCGCCGTGCTGTAACTGTCGAAGTAACTTTCAGCTGAAAGATCCGTAGTACCGGAAGTTTCGAAAGGAAATGCTCCGATCGTGATCGGAACCGGCTCTCCCTCTGCTGGAGGTTCTCCCGGCTCAGTAGTCTCTCCGGCAACACAACCCGAAGTGTCGTAACCGGTACAATCTGCCTTACAGGAAGCGGTACCTGAAGTGTACGAGGCGTTTATCTCCGAACACTGTTTCTGATCCGAATCGCACACCTCGCCGGCACCTAGGATTCCGTCCCCGCATGCACCCTCGGGGGGCTCCTCTATCTTTGTCATGTAATCCACCTTCAGTTCGTAAGAGCTTGTCTCCGGTCTGTCGGTGGCGTAGGGCGCTTCGACCGATACGTAGAATTTTCCAGGGCCGGCCTGAACGCATGTTTCGTTGGAATTGTACCTCCATGGGCGACAATCCCAGAGTGAAGACGTAGGCTGTGCATCCTTCCTGACATAGAGATCCACATCTCCCGGCGAGGGTCCCGTGATAGCAGCGGTAAAATCACCGGAAAGAGCATCGAAAGGCCCGTAATGTTTCCAGGTTCCCCTGTTCAGTACGGCAGAATCGCTGAAAGTAGCATCCTTCCCCTCCTCTGCGACAGGTTCAAAACTGACGTCGAGCTTGTAGGCACCACGGTAGTCGACACCGGAACGTGAAAACGCGTCCACGGTGAGATAGTAGGTACCGGCAGAAAGATCCGCAGAGATTGTCCTGTCGTCCCTGGCGAGAGAATCGACAGCCATCCCTCTTGAATCTATCGAAAGAGACGACAGAAAATTGATATCGTTGTCGACAGTAGTGTAGTTGTCACCTGAAACCGTTGCAGTCAAACGTCCCGACGAGGGAAGATTAATGACATAGGAGACCTCCGGACCCTCCTGCATAGCGGTGGGTGAAATCGAGTAGTTCCTGATGGCGCTGATCCTGTCCTGAGCGGTAGTATTTTGATCGGCAAACGGAAAACCCTTGATTTCAATAGGAGTTTCAAGAGCACCGGCTATCGGCACAGGCTCAGTTGGCTCCGTGGGTTCCGACGGCTCGCCCTTATCCGGAGTTCCTGTAACCTCTCCCGGAGTGAAGTTAACTTTCAAAGTGTATTCTCCGGGGTAGTCGATCCCGTTCTGCGAAAAACTGTCCACAATGAGATAGTAGGTACCAGCCTCCAGCGAATATTCCAGAGATGTGTCTCCACTTGCGAAAGAATCCCTCACACTGTAGTAGCTGTCCCTTCCCAGATCGGGAACAAGATGAAGATCGTTGTCTATCCCCTCCGACTTGAAATCGGTCAATGTCGCGCTTACCGTACCTGACTGTGAAAGCCTCAGCTCGTAGACAACTTCAGGCCCGTAGTATTTATCCGATGCCGTGGGATAGGAATCGAATTGAAGTGAAACTACGTTCCTCGTATTTCCCTCACTTGTAAAGGGAAAAGACCTTATGACAATCGGATTATTCACATCTCCGGAAACAGCAGCGTCATCCTCAATGTAATCGTAACGGATCGGTTTAAAGCCGGAAAGCCTTGACCATGTGGTTTTCCTGAAAACCGATCTGTATAGGGCATCACTCTGGGTTGTCTCCATGATTACAGGCGAACCGTCACGGTGAAAGTAGGCAAGGAGTACCATATGGGACCCGGCCTTATTGAGGGCATCTCCCTTTTTCATATCGGACACATCAATTTCGTAGGAGACCTCGTACATACTCCTTGTGTATTTCCTCGGGTACATTTTCCATGCCCTCGAGACGAATCCGGAACAGTCGGCACCTACAACGCAGGTAAAGATTCCCCTGTCGTAGTAGTCAGACCGTGTAGATCCGGCGCCCATTCCGTCACTTATTCCACTTAGAAAACCGGAAAGGGTATCCCAACCGGCGAATTTGTAGGCCATACCTATCTGCTGCCCGACGGAATGGCGGGAAGTGTAGACAGAAGGACAACTTCCCCTTCGATTTGAATCTTTCATTGTCCATTTCAGGCGGGTATAACTGTCCGCAATTTTCATTGTTTCGCTCCTCGTAACGGCCTGCATATCAAAAAACAGGAACATGAGGAGCATTGTCACGATCAATTTCATAGCTCCCTCCCCAAAATTATGATTCCGTTGATCTAGTCATCACTCCTTACAAAATCCTAATGATCGGCATAAAATCGTCTAATTTCATCGCAACACCTTCAGGTATTACTCAAAAGTGGAAACAAACCTCTTCTCGATCCGCCGATCTCTCCCCCTGAACGCAACTTTATCAACAAAATCATTTACTACAGTTTCAAAAAAAGGATCCTCAGGGGATTACGATGAGTTCATCCTCTGTTCCCCGTTTTTTAAGCTCCCGATCACCGGAAGCCCGCATAATTGAGAGACCCTCCTCCTTAGCCATTATGAAGTAGAGTTCTCCCTTTTCCGTAATCTGGATATCCCTGAAAGGAAGAATAACCTCGCTCACAGGAAGCTGGGCAAGGTTGAGAAGTGCGCCCTCCCTGTCGGTTTTTATCCAGAATCTGTCGACAATGACCGGATTCCGGTTTACCAGGAATTCGGCGGTAAAATGAAGATGTTTGTTCTCATCCTCCGTAATAAATACAATCGAAGCGAGATTTGCCGTATCGAACTTGAATCTCATTCTGCCCGTATCGGGAAGAGTGACAACCGCGCCTGTAGCATTTTCCTTCATAACTTCAACCGCCTGAATACCCGGTTCAGCCTCACGGGCCGTACGGATAGTTCCCGGTTTCCGCATTTTCGGCAGAACGGTGTTCTTTCTGAAAATCGGAGCCGTAACAGGCATTGGGCGTTCTTTCTGCCACTCCTGCCCCACCCGCTTCATCCAGCTGTTTGTAACGGCGTTGAAAACCTTCAGCTGCTTCTGTTCCACAGTTATCTCGTGGGTACCAGCCGGAACCGAAATTTCGCCGGTAATCTTGAAATCGGATACGTTCCCCTCCTTTATAACGTTTCGGACCTCATCGAGAATCATGAACCGCTCCCCATCGATAAGGAAAGTGGAAATTCCCTTGGGTACCTCCTCATCAAAACGGGGCCTGACAAGGTTGATTTCATCCGCCCTCTCACCGTAGGGAATCGATGCCAGCTCCTGCATCCGGGCCTTCGGCTGACGGTAAATATCCATTGGAACATCTCTGGCCTCTTCTTCCTTTTCCGGTTCCTGACACTGGTTACCAAATATGGTCACCAGGTAGAGAAGAAGGAGAATTGCCCTTTTAAACCCTATCCTTAACATTTTTTCCTCCATTAACCATATTCAGCACTCCCTCAAGAATATGATAGCACCCCCGGGCATCTCTAAACAAGTGTAATAAATACTTAACGTATCGATGTAGAAATTTCATAATGCGATATCGACACCTTTTTTTTAATACAGCTTGCAACCAATCAGGCGTTATAAAAAACCGCACCGCTCTACATCTTCAATATTTTCAAAGCAATAGAATTTTAGAACTTCTATAAACTTGATTTCATTGAGTTATTCCAATAGCCTTATACATACAAATTTATACATCAGAATCCGCAATTTTCACGAAATTGTGTTTTGTACGCCGTTGAGAAAACCGGATTCGCTATCTTATCGAGATATCGAGAGGTCAAATTGAAACAGGAAGACAAAAACAAATTATTATCCGGCGAAAACAAATTTTCTTGGATGAAGGAACTTTCAAAAAACATCACAACCATCGACGACCTGAAGAAGCGGATCCCCATTTCCGGAGAAGAAGAGGATCTCTTGAAAGAGCTGGTAGAGATTCATCCTATGTCGACCACGAGATACTATCTATCTCTCTTGGATCCTGAAGATCCCGCCGATCCCATTCGCAAGATGTCCATTCCCTCGATAAGCGAAGCCGATCTTTCCGGCGATTACGACACCAGCGGCGAAGGAGAGAATACCAAATTGACCGGTCTTCAACACAAATATTCGACAACTGTCCTGCTGCTCTCGACTAACCGCTGCGCTGCATACTGCCGTCACTGTTTCCGCAAGAGAATGGTGGGAACAAAAACCAGAGAGACGGTAGAGCTATTTGATGAAACCGTCAAATACATAAGAGAGCACAAAGAGATAAACAACGTTCTCATATCCGGCGGAGATCCGCTCATGCTTCCAACAGAAGTAATCGCCGAATTTCTTGAGAAGCTCTACTCCATCGAACATCTTGACTTTGTAAGAATCGGTACAAGAATCCCCGTTGTATTCCCCGCACGGATAAAAGAGGATGGTGATCTTCTTAAAATATTCAGAAAATTCTCATCCGAAGGAAAACAACTTTACATCGTCACCCAGTTCAACCACCCGAGAGAATTTTCAAAAGAAGCAGTTGAAGGAATCGAAGCGATAAAAAGTAGCGGAGCAATAATCGGCAATCAATCGGTTCTTCTCCGCGGAGTCAACGACCATCCGAAAATAATGGCAGAACTTCAGAACCAAATGACCCGAGTGGGAATAATCCCCTACTATGTTTTCCAGTGTCGACCGGTCAAAAGGGTAAAAAGCGGATTTCAGGTACCGCTCATAGAGGGTTACCGGATAATTGAAGAGGCAAAAAAACATCTCAACGGACACAGCAAGAGATTCCGCTACATAATGTCGCATAAAACCGGAAAAATCGAAATCGTTGGAATAGTCGGCGATGAAATTCTCTTTAAATATCATCAGGCCAAGAACCCCGAAAACTTTGGGAAAATCTTCACAAAAAAAATAATTGAAAACGCCGGCTGGCTTGACGATCTGGATTAAAATTCGATACGAATTTTCCCTAATGCAAAAATCCCGATTCCGCTTCCAACTTGACTTCAAAAAAATATCATCGGCGATTTAGCCGCTGGAATGATCAAATTATCTGTTTATCGGTGAAAATTGCCCCTGGATCGGTCTCAAAAAAATAATAAGCTCCCGTCAGCCGTTGTTTTGTGCTCGATACTTTTAATCTAAAAAGGGTTCAATTCCCCGACGCTCGCGTCGTTTTTATTAGGGAGCAATTTTGAAGTGTTTCAGGTTCAAAGAGCGACTTTTCCGTGAGATACCCCGATCCTTGGGTCGGGGAGTCTTCATTTTCACAATTCGAAAAGCTGTGACGGCTTCTATATTTGTTTTAACTTGATTCTAACGGCTGAATTGATCGGGATATTTTTTTTGTGGTGAATTCTGTCGTTGATACCGGGTGGAAAAAGTTCTACAGGTCTCTGAAGTCCTGACGGCTCCCCGAGTTCGTGGGATCTGTTTTGAAAAAACCCCATCCTACGCCTGCCCTCACAATGAGGGAACGAACAAGAAAAGACGGCGGGGTATTTCCCAACAGGTGCGTTTGCGAACGCCGGCCGTCCCTCTACTGTGAGTAAACTGTAACACTGCTTTTCATATCGGGATAATGAAATCCCTACGTTATTTCGTCGATGACGACTTCCACATCTTCATTTACAGGTTCTTCGATGGTAATTTCCAGTTCGGTCCTCGCAAGTACCTCTTTCATTCTTTTTGCGAGGATATAGACGTTGGGTTTTTTCATTATATCTTCGTGGGTACCCGGTACGTTGTGTATTTCGGGATCGGGGTTGATTATGTGCCACAACAGTCCTGATGGAATCTGCATGAGCCGCATGGGATGGTGCTTTTCGGGAACGAATACGGCTATTTTTCCTTCGTACGGTCTACTCTGGTAGTTGTACTGGGCTATACTGTTTTTCTTCCTTACATATGAGCGGTTCTTGAACAGTCCGATATCTTTCAGTTTGTTATCCTGTTCAAATATTTCCTGCGATGTCCTCTTACCTTTTCGAAGTCGATGATTCAGATAACGGAAGAGATTTACCGGTTCCGTAAATGCCAGTTTCAGCAACCTTTTTATTTTCCAGAATCTTCGCTTGACGCTCCATCTTATGGCCTTCATCCGGAATCCTTCGCTCTCCCGGTGCGGGAATCTTGGCCAGGTGTCGATCAGAAGCACAACCTGGACCTTCTCCCCAACCTCTCCCATCTGTCTGGCAACTTCGAATGCTATCGTGCCGCCGAAGCACCACCCTCCGAGAATGTAGGGTCCCCGGGGAAAGAACTTCAAGATCTGTTCGAGATAGTATCCTGCCATCTCTTCAACCGATTCGTGGGCATTCTCCCTGTCGTGAAGTCCGAGTGACTGGAATCCGTAAACCGGTTGATCGGGATCGAGATGAGGTATCAAATTGACGTAGCCGAGAAGATCTCCCGGAGGCGAATGGAAAAGAAAAATGGGAGTTCTTTCCTTCCTCCCCTTCTGGAGTTCGACCAGGCAGCTCCACTCCTCACCTTCAGCTCCGTGTGTCTTGATCACTTCTGCCAGATCCTCAATCGAGTGGTATTGAATCATCTGGGCAACGGTGACGACGAGACCGGATTTGTGAAGTTTGTCGATTACCTTTATGGCCATCAGTGAATCACCGCCGAGATCGAAGAAGTTGTCGCCGATTCCAATCTTTTCCAGTCCGAGTATTTCCCTGTAGGTGTTGACCAGCAGCTCCTGAACAGGAGTTTCCGGTTCGCGATAACCTTCAGTAGTTACTCTTTCTATTTTAAGTTTTGAGAGATGTTCGCGGTCAATCTTGCCGGTAGGGGTCAGCGGAATCTCATCAATCTCGTTAATTGTAGAGGGAATCATGTAATCAGGAAGCGATTTCTTGAGAAATGGAATTACAACTCCGATTCCCTGCCGCTTTTCAAAAACAACGAACCCGTGAAGTTTTACTCCGTATTCCCCCTCGTTTTTCGCAATTACTGCGGCGGATTTCATTCCCGGGAATGAGAGAATAACCTTTTCTATCTCTTCAGGTTCGACACGGTATCCTCTCACTTTAACCTGTAGATCCGATCTGCCGATATAGACAAGGTTTCCACTCTCGTTGATTACTCCGATGTCTCCCGTGTCGTATATCTTTCCCTCACCGAATGGATTCCTGATGAATTTCTTCCTTGTAAGTTCAATGTTTCCAAGATATTCAAGCGCAAGTCCGGACCCGCCGATGTAGATGTTCCCCTTGACACCTTTAGGAACGGGATTGAGATGACGATCCAAAAGGTATAGAGATACGTTTGAAATGGGTTTTCCCACAACGTTTTCAGTTTCCCTGCCGCTCATTTCGATGCATGTGGCATCAGATGCCGTTTCGGTGGAACCGTAGAGGTTCAGAATTCTTACTCCCAGAACACGCTTCCTGAACTCTCCGACGAGAGATGGAGTAAGAGTTTCTGCACCGGATGTGCAGATTCGAAGCGATGAAAGATCATCGGGGATGTAACTATCCAGATTCAGTATGGTTTTCATTAACGACGGAACAAGATGCATTCTGGTGATTTTTCGGGATTTGATAATTTCAACAATTCTGTAGGGATCCTTCATCTCCTCATCCGAGAGTACGGTTGTTCCTATTCCAGCAAGAAGCGGTCCGAAAAGATCCCAGAGGGCACCTACGAAGCTGAGGTTTGCCCTTGTAAGATATCTGTCGTTTTCATTGAAGGGATAACTTCTCCACATCCAGAAGCAGCGGTTCATAGTGGCCTGATGGGTTCCCACTACGCCTTTGGGCCTGCCGGTCGATCCCGATGTGTAGATGACGTATGACGGATCCTGGGGTTTCACATCTATTTCAGGAAAATCTTCGGATTGTTTACCTATCTGCTCCTCTTCGATGTCGATCAGAAGAAGTTTTCTTCCTTTAAAAAGTTCGGAATAGACCTTCTTTGTCAAAACATGGGAAAATTTTCCGTCATCCAGGATCGTATCGATTCTACCCGACGGAAAATCCGGAGAAACGGGAACATAGGCTGCTCCGGTTTTGAGTACCGCCAGCATGGATACTACAAAGTCAATCGATCGTTCCATGCAAATTACAATAAACTTGTCCTTTTCAAAGCCCCGTGTCAGAAGATGGTTCGCCAGCCTGTTCGATCTCTCCTCCAGGCGGCTGTAACCCACTATTTTATTTTCCAAAATCACGGCCCTTGCCGTTCCCTTCTCTTTTGCAACCTGAGAGAAAAAACGGTGAATTGTGGTTTCCGGAATAAGATCACCTGTGCCGTTTATCTTTTCCAGCAGGAAAACTCTCTCACTCGGGGGCAGCATCTCCACGGCTGCGATGGGCGCATCCATCTTTCGTGAAAGGTTGAGAAGGAGGTTTTTCAGGTAGTTCATGAATCTTCTGACGGTTGCCTCATCGAAAAGATCGGTGCCGTAGACAACTTTGAACCAGAGTCCTTTTCTGCCTTTTCCGCTGGTGATGTTTATGTCGAATTTTGTTTCGTCCTGCTTTCGGTCATACTCGGTAACATCGAGTCCGAAAAGCTCCAGATTTCCATCTTCCATGTTTATGTAGTTGAAAAGAACATCGAAAAGCGGATTTCGCTGGCCGCCCCTTTTCGGAGCCACCTTCTCCACAAGATCTTCAAAGGGATAACTCTGGTTGTCGAATGCGGCAAGGGATGTTTCCCTGACCTCCCGGAGAAATGTCCTGAAGGTTTTTCTTCCGGCGGGCAGCCCTCTTACCGCAAGGGTGTTGATAAAAAAGCCGACGATGGATTCCGTTCCAGGCCTGTTTCTTCCCGCACTCGGAACGCCCACGACAACATCCTCGGTTCCCCCTAGCCTCGAAAGAAGAATCATCAGTCCGGAAAGAAGGAACATGAAAGGTGTAGCCTTCTCCTCACCGGCGCAGTTTTCAATCGCCACGGCATCGTCACCGGTGATGTAGAAACGGAAGCTGTTTCCGTTGAAAGTTCCGACTGTCTTTCTAGGGCGATCTGAGGGGATATCAAACTGTTCGTAAGGTTTTTCATATTGGGTCAACCAGAAGGATTCCTCCTCGAGAAGCGCCCTCTTTCCACCATCTCCATTCCACCACTGTGAAAAATCCCGGTACTGGAAAGCTACCGGAGCAAGTTTCTCATTTCGATAGAGCGCCGAAAGTTCACGAAGAATGATTCTGTCGGATGTGCCGTCTGTTGCGATGTGGTGAATATCGATAATCAGCATCGAACTGTCGTCGTCGACCGTGAATAAGGCGGCTCGCATAAGAGGCGGCTCGGAAAGATCGAACGGTTTGATGAAACTTCTTATCGCTTCATCTTTTTCCTGATGAACTATTTCACGGCGTTCCAGTTTGAAGCTGAAGTTACTTTCGACATGCTGCAAAAGCATTCCATCGACAATCGCATAGCCGGTGCGGAGGCTTTCGTGTCTTTCGACAAGCCTTCTCAGGGCGTTTTCAAGAAGTTCCGGATCAATTTCACCCCTTATCCTGAAAATTCTCTGAACGTTGTAGCGTGTGCTCTCCGGCTCCATTCCATTGACGACGTAGATTCTTTTCTGCCCGGATGAAAGAGGATACCAATCCCTTTCTTCCGCTTTCACTATGGCCTCTTCCGCTAGAGGTTCCTGTTTTTTTTCAATGTAGGATGAAATTGCCCGAACCGTAGGTTTTTCAAACACAATTCGGAGAGGAATACGGATATTCAACTCCCTGAATATTGCCGAAACCATTGCAACAGCCTTGAGCGAGTGACCGCCCAACTCGAAAAATCCGGTGTCGATTCCGAATGAGGATTGCTCGATTTTCAAAATCCTGCTCCAGATTTTCATAACCGCCTTTTCGGTCTCGTTTTTGGGCCCCCGCTTGATTCCCGACACTCCGATCTCTTTCGGCAGCGCTTTCCTGTCCAGTTTTCCGTTTGGTGTAAGCGGAAACGACGCAAGACCGATCAGTTGTGACGGCACCATGTAGTCGGGAAGCCGCTCGGATAGATATGTCCTTACATAATCGGAAATATCGGATTCATCCGACACGAAGTAGCCGAAGAGTCGCTTTTCGCTTCCCCCACCGTCGGTTATCACCAATGCTTCCTTTATGGATGGATGGCTCCTCATTACCGCTTCGATCTCTCCAGGTTCTATCCGAAATCCCCTGATTTTCAGCTGGTTGTCGATTCTTCCGTGGTAGTGAAGCACCCCGTCGGCCGAGAAACTTCCCAGATCACCGCTTTTGTAAAGTCTCCCCTCCCCGAACGGATTTTCCACAAAACGTTCCCTCGTAAGATCAGCTCGTCCGAGATAGCCGAGGGCGAGTCCATCACCCCCTATGTGAATTTCACCGGTGACTCCGGGAGGACAGAGGTTCATATCCTGATCGAGAACGTAGACCGTTGCGTTGTCGATAGGAGTTCCTACGGGCGTCGCGTTTTCATCCATCGGATGCATCTCGATATAGGTCGCATCGGATGAAATTTCCGTGGGGCCGTAGAGATTTATCAGTTTCGTTCCCGGAAAAAGCGAGAGAAATCTGTTGGAAACGGAGGCGGGAAGAGTCTCCCCGCTCGAACTGACATGTGTGAGGGTCGAAAACTTTTCAATGAGATCTACATCCAGCTCCAGAACGGTCTTCAGCAGCGATGGAACCATCACTATCCGGGTTGCACCGAATTTATGGATAGTTTCAACAATCCGGTATGGATCCTTCAAGGTTTCGTCATCCAGCATCACACACTGCGCTCCGCCCAGAAGCGGTCCGAAAAGATCCCAGATTGAACCGACGAAACTGAAAGAGACACGCTGGACGTAAACTTCATCTTCAGCAAACGGAAAACGACGCCACATCCAGAAAAAGCGGTTAACGGCTCCGTGATGGAGCCCAAGAACCCCCTTGGGCCTTCCTGTTGAACCCGAAGTGTAGATTATGTAGGCGGGATCATCCGTCCCGAAATCAACCGCAGGCGATTCAACTGGAAATTCTGCGAGTTCCACTTCAATCTCATCAACATCAAGAATTGAAATCTCCGTACCTTCCATCACCTGTCGCCAGTTTATTTTTGTAAGGACAAGAAATGTTTTGCTGTCCCTGGCCATGAATCTCAGTCGCTCTTCAGGAAGATGGGGATCCATGGGAAGGTAGACGGCACCCGTTTTCAAAACCGCCAGCAGGGATACCATGAGGTCGACACTTCTTTCCATAAGTACACCGACCACCCTGCCCTTTCCCCCGCCTTTATTGATCAGGAGATTGGCAAGCCTGTTCGAGCGTTCCTCAAGTTCCCGGTAGGAGATTTCATCCCGTCCACAGATGAGAGCGATTTCGTCTCCCTTTTTCCCCGCGATTTCAGTGAAGAGGGAGTGGATTGTCCGGTCGGATGGATAGCTGTTACCTGTGGAATTTATTTTCTCAAGCACAAAGCTGCGATCCTCCTCGCCCAGAGGATCGAATGAAGCGATGGAACCCTCGGCATTTTCTACGATTCTCCCAATTATGTTTGTATAGTAGTTCATAAAACGGCGGATTGTGGACTCCTTGAAAAGATCGCTTCTGTAAAGAATAGTGAATCCTATGCCGTCCTCCTGCTCGGAACCGTAAAGGGTAATGTCGAAGCGGCTCCGGGTATGTTCCATGTAGTGAGGTTCGATAAGGACTCCCGGAGCCTGAAGTTGGTATGGATCCATATTGAGAAAGTTGAACATGAGATCGAACAGCGGATTTCTTCCGGGATCCCTCTCCAGTTTCAGCTCCTCGACAAGATTTTCAAACGGATAGTCCTGGCTTTCGAATGAGTCGAGAACATCTTTTTTCACCTCTTCGAGATACTCGGCGAAACTCTTTCCGCCTTCGGGACGCATCCTGATGGCCAGAGTGTTTATGAAAATCCCCATGACCGATGAAAGATCGGAATGGGACCTGCCTGCGCTGGGAGTTCCGATTACAAGATCACGACTTCCGGAAATTTTGGAAACGAGAATGGAAAAACCGGCAAGAAGAACCATGAACGTTGTAGCTTCCCTCTCCTTTGCCAGATAGGAAATTCTCTCTGCAGTCGAAGATGGAATGTTGAAGTGCAGGGCCTTTCCCTCGAATCTCTGACTTCTCGGCCTTTTGAAATCGGTGGGAAGAGATGCGGATTCGGGAGACTCTTTGAATCTTTCAAGCCAGTAGCCGGTCACCTTCCTGTAGCTTTCCGATTTCATTTTCTTTTCAAGCCAGAGGACGTAGTCCCTGTACTGGAAATTTCCCGAGTCAAGTTCATTTCCTGAGTAAATTGAGAGCAGCTCCTTCATGAAAAGCCGGTTGGAGGTACCGTCGGTAACAGTGTGGTGCATGTCTATTACAAGAACGTGATGATCCTCCCTGGTGCGGAAGAGACCGGCTCGGATCAGCGGAGGCTCTGAAAGATCAAACGGCTGAATAAATCTTTCGATTTTTTCATCTATCAGTGACTCTCCGGCATCAAAACGTTCAAGAGAGAAGAAAACATCGGAGTGAATCTGCTGGAAAACATTTCCGTCCCGCTCCTCGAAGGATGTTCTCAGAATTTCATGACGTTCGATCATCTTCCGGAAAGCGGTTTCCAGCATCTCAATGTCCACAAATCCATCGAGACTGTAGCCCCTTGTCAGGTTGTAGTGGGTCTCCTCTGGCTCCATTTTCGAGAGAATGTAGATTCTTCTCTGAGCCGGAGAAAGCGGATAGAGATCGACCTTTGCGGTGTGTTCCAGCGGTCCTGCAGCATGATCGCCTCCTTCGATCAGCCCTGCCAGGGAACGGATCGTGGGACTCCTGAAAAAATCGATAAGATGAACTTCGGCATCGAAGTCCTTCACTATTCTCGCCATGAGAGCCATCGCACGAAGTGAATGCCCTCCGATTGCAAAAAAGGAGTCGTCGATTCCTATTTCATTCTCATCTTCAGCAAGAAGTTCGCTCCAGACGGCAACAAGCTTCTTCTGGAGATCGGTCTCCGGTGGCGTGTGGGAAGATGGAATGATCGACGGTTCGGGGAGCTTCTTCCGATCAACCTTTCCGTTGCTGTTGAGAGGCATTTTATCCAGTTTTACAAAGATTTCGGGAACCATGTATTCGGGAAGCAGGGAACCTATATGGTTTTTGACTGTTTTTTCATCAAATTCAGAATCCGTTTCCACATACGCCACAAGGGCTTTCTCCCTTCTTCCTAAATCCATCGCAGCAACCGCACATGATTTCACCTCTTTCCGGGAGAGAATCGCGCCCTCGATCTCCCCGAGCTCTATCCGATAACCCCTTATTTTCACCTGAAAATCTTTCCTGCCCACAAAAACAATCGATTCGTCGGCAACTCTTCTTCCCAAATCGCCGCTTCGGTAGACACGACCTGTCCCGTCCCTTGGATCTGCAGTGAAAGAGGCTGCCGTTTTTTCCGGATCACCTGTGTAACCGAGAGCAAGAAAATCGCTTTTGTAGACAATTTCACCGGTCACGTTGAGTGCCGCCTCGTTACCCGATTCGTCGAGAATAAACACCTCTGTATTTTCAACAGGAAATCCAACCGGCACAGTTTCACCATCGAAAACTGTATCATTTTTTACAAAATACTGTAGAGTAACAGTTGATTCGGTCGGTCCAAGACCGTTGATGAAGAGTGCATCTTCCGGAAAATGTTTCCTGAACCTCTCCACATCCTCCCTGAAAACCGCCTCACCGCCGAGAACAACAAGCCGGATATCTTCATATTTTTCATTTTCCGCGAAACTGTCCGTAAGATATCGATAAAGAGTCGGAATCGAGTGATAGATTGTGATTTTTCCGCTTTTGAGCCAGGATGCCATGTGTTCGATCGAACCATCTCTTTTAAGATCGAATGGCAGCAGAGTGGCTCCGTTGAGAATCGCCCCGTAGATATCCATGACGGCTGCATCGAATCCGTAACTTGAAAGCAGTGAAAGTCTGTCATCCGCAGTAATCCCGAGGCGGTTGGTGTAGGTAGATATGAAATGGAGAAGATTTCTCCGGCTCTGCATGACTCCCTTCGGTTTTCCCGTTGAGCCGGATGTGTAGAGAATGTAGGCAATCGAATCGGGATCTATCTGTTCCGGCTCGAACCCCTCTGTTTCCTTGCAGTTTTCTATCACAAGAACGAATGGAACCCGGTGACTCTCCTCCGCAACAGCCCAAGCCTTTTTCATATTCTTCCGATTGGTAAGGATGAAACCTGTCTTCGAATCTTCCACAATGGAGACGATGCGATCATCCGGATGATTCGGATCAAGCGGAATGTAGTGATTGCCGGAAAAAAGTGCGGAGAGCATTCCCTTGACCATGTCTATTCCGTGCTCGAAAAGAAGCGCCACTCCGCTGTCTGCGGCCCTTCCGTGCTCGGTGATGGAATGTGCTATCGATTTCACTATCTTCAGAAGATCAATGTAGCTGATGTTTTCTCCGGAAAATTCTATCGCCTTTCTTTCCGGATAACGGGAAGCGATTAATCGAAACCGTTCCACAACTGAACCTTCGATTTCCGCCCTTGGGAAGAGCTTGTCATCGAATCCAGGTCTATCCTCTTTAGAAATTTGCGAAGATGTATCTTCAAACAGATCGTAATCTTTAAGTTTTTTAAGCTTTCCGTCCCTCATTGCCCCTCCTCCTCCATCACGATCATCCTGAGAAGTTTGAGAAAACCGTCACCAATTTTCTTTACCGTTTCCGGTTTGAAACTTGCCCGCCTGTAGATCCAGAATACCTCCATTCCGTTGCGGTATTCGCTGATGTAGGGCTCGAGCTGAAATCCCGACTCGTCCATCTCCTCCACAAATCGCTTTTCGAAGGTGTCCAGATCCTGATGAATTGTCTCTTTCATGTTCAGCATGTTGAATGAGGCGGAAACTTCCGGGTAGGGGTCTCCCGTTTCATCAAGTACAAGTTCCAGAGGATAGTGCTGATGCTCCATAGCCTCCATGGTTTTGGTGTTGATCGCTTCCAGAAGCTCATCGAACCCGAGTTCCTGGTCAACAACGGACCTGATCGGAATGGAGTTCACGAAATAGCCGAAAACATTGGTAAGTTCGTGATGATTTCTTCCGGCATTAATTACACTTACCACAACATCCCTCGAACCGGTCAGCTTGGAAAGAAGTACGTTGTAGGCTGTGAAAAGCACACTGAAAAGGGTTGTGTCCATGCGGCGGGCTATTTTCAACAGTCCGTCCCTTGTCTTTGCATCCACACTGTTGATGTAGGCGGAGGCCCTCCGATCGTTGTCGTTTCCCCTGAAATCACGGGGAAGTTCCATAACCGGGAAACCCTCGTTCATCCTATTCTGCCAGTAAGCGTGGCTTCCGGCATGAACTTCCGGATCCCGGACCAGCCTGTTGTGCCATGCCGCATAGTCCTTGTACTGCAGCGCCACTGGTTTGAGATCGTGATCGGTTCCCGATTTCAAACGGTTGTAGATGTGAAAGAACTCCTTCTGGAAAATTCCCATCGACCAGCCGTCCGTAATTATGTGGTGCATCCGACAGAAGAGCTCGTACTTTCTCTCGTCCAGCTTCACGAGTACGGTTCGGAAAAGGGAACTTTCCGAAAGATTGAATCCCGATCCGGTAACTTCGTCATACACGGACATACACCGTTTCTTCTTTTCCAAAGGATCGAGTGCTGAAAGATCAACAGTATGAAAAGGAACTTTTACATTTTTGTGAATCAGCTGGCGAGGCTCTCCGTTTATCTCCCGGAACGAGGTGCGCAGGGACTCATGTCTTGCCGCCATCTCACGCCACGCTTCGATCAGGCTCTCCTCATGGACGGGATGATCCAGCACATACCTTCTTGAAATTCCGTAGGCCCTGCTGTGCGGATTCATCTGGGCCAGGTACCAGAGCCTTTTCTGGTTGTAGGAAAGTTCATATGAATCCTGATGGTTGAGCCTAGGAATCTCTATGTAGTCCCACCTCTTTTCAGATTTCTCCACAATCTCGGCAAGTGAACGAACAGTGGGATTTTTGAAAAAGGTGGGAAGTGAAACTTTTACCCCGAACTCACGGTGAATTCGTGAGAGAATTATTGTGGCGTTGAGGGAGTGTCCTCCTATTGCAAAAAAGTTGTCAAGAGCTCCGATTCTGTTCATCGAGAGAACTCCCCGCCATATCGATGCGACGGCTCTTTCCGTTCCCTCTCTCGGATCGTGAAATTCGGAATGGGTTTCGTGAATTTTGTACTGATCCAAAAGTGCCCTCTTGTCGATTTTGCCGCTGGGTGTTTTGGGAAGGAACGCCCGCTCCAAAAACCTGACCGGCACCATGTAGGCGGGAAGATACTCCATGAGATGGGCCCTTAGAATTTCTGCATCAACCTTTCCATCGACTGTGTAAAAGGATATAAGTTCCTTTTCATCTTCACCGTAGGGCAGAACGACGGCGTTTGTGATTTTGGGAAAACCCAGCATTACCGATTCTATCTCGCCCGTTTCGATGCGGAGCCCCCTGATTTTCAGCTGATCGTCCTTTCGCCCCATAAATTCGACAGATCCGTCGAAATCCATCCGCGCGAGATCTCCGGTCCTGTAAACCCTGCCTATCTCACTGTGGGTGAGAAAAACTTCGGAACTCCTCTTTTCATCATTGAGATATCCAAGGGCGATGTGCGGGCAGACTACGAAAATTTCACCGGTTTCCATTGTTCCGGTCTCCTCGCCGTTCTCGTCAAGAAGAAGAATTTCAGTACTGCTCAGAGGATCTCCGAGTTTCACCTTGGAAAATGACTCCTGAGGATCCAGCTTCCACATTGCCGTGACGGAAGATTCCGACTGACCGTAAACATTGAAGAAGTCACTATTCGGAAAATTTTCTCTTGCCAGAAGAAGATCGTCCCTTCGCAGCGCCTCTCCGCCAAGAAGAATAACCCTCAGTGTGTCAATTTTCAGATCCTCCGTCATGTACCGACACATGTAGCGGAAAACAGTGGGTACCGAATGGTAGATAGTTATTCCCTCCTCCTTCATAAATTCCGGCAGCATCTCGATCGCGCCCTCCTCCTTGAGTCCGTAGGGGTAGAGAGCTGCTCCTGAAAGAAGCGCTGAGAAGATATCCTGCATCGCACCGTCGTGGGCAAAGGATGAAAGAAATGTGACACGATCGGACGGTCCCATGTCCGTTCTTTCTATCCAGTTGTCCACGTAGTAGATCATGTTTTCCGTATTCTGCATTATTCCCTTGGGTTTTCCAGTAGACCCGGATGTGTAGAGAATGTAGCAGAGATCCGGTTCACGGGAAAACAGATCATCCCCGCTGTAATCCATCAGATCCTCGAAAAAGAGCAGTTCAATACTCTTTTTCGTGAAGGAAAGAATTCGTCTCGCCACGGCGGAATGACGCCTTTCAGTCACCACAGTCTCTATCCCCGCATCGTCGATCATGTAGCAGAGTCGTCTCAAAGGATAGGTAACATCAAGAGCGACAAAGGTTTTTCCGGATTTTACCGCACCCAGAAGAGACCCGATCATCGGGATACCGTGACTGAAGAGAAGGCCGACTCTACGGTTATCTCCGGCTTTCAGAGCCCCGGCCACACCGTTTGCCATGGAGTTGAGCTCCCTGTAGGAAACGGAATGGCCTTCAGATACGACTGCACTCTTCTCTCCGTACTTCCGGACAATTTCAGCTAAACGTTCAAGTATCATAATCAGCCCTCCCTCGGGACGGTTTTGAATGGAAAACCGTCACTCTTTATAGATCAGAGATTAATTTTTCTTCTTCCCTTTTTCCTGAAATCTCCTGCCGCAACATTCGGATTCCCGGCTATGAGCGCGAGCGTTTCGAGATAGGAATTCATCATAAATTCGACACGTTCCGGCATAAAAAGATGCTTTCTGTATGCGCACTCCACCCATATTCCGTTTTCCGTTTCCGTAACGTAAGGTTCCAGATCGAATTTCACATCCTGAACCTTTGAAAGATGTCCCGCCTTTTCAGCGCCTTTTCCTATTCCCGAACCTTCCACATTGAGCATGTTGAAAAAGAGCGGAATATCGGGAAAACGTTTTCCCATATCCTGAAGAACAAGTTCAACCGGGTAGTCCTGGTATTCGAAAGCGCGAAGAGTCTCCTTCTTCACCCTTTCCAGCAGTTCAGCAAACGGGGTATCGACATCGACCCTGTTGTGGACGATCACCGTGTTGACGAAAAATCCTATCACAGGATAGAGGGCCCTGTCTCCCCTGCCGGCACTGACGACTGCGGTTACGACATCCTTCGATCCGCCCAGCCTGGAAAGCGTCATATTCATCGCGGCAAACATAACCATAAAAAGCGATGTGTTTGAATTCTCAGCCAATTTCTTCAATCCGTCTCGAATTTCAGACTCGACGAAAAAAGTAAAAAGCGCCCCCTCATTCCTGTTCCTACCTGATTCAAAATCACCGGCAATATTAAAAGATGGGAGATTCTCTATCTTCTCCTTCCAGTATTTTCGGTGAGGCTCCATTGCCGACTCCGCTATCATCCTGTTGTGCCATGCGGCAAAATCCTTGTAGCTCACCTTGACCGGCTCCAAATCCGGCTCTTTTCCCTCCCTCAGAGTTTCATAAAGATCCATCAGCTCCCTCCTGAAAATCTCCATGGACCAGCCGTCGGAAATTATGTGGTGAGTGTTTAGCGCAAGGAGGGAGTTCTCCTCACTCCTGTGAATAAGCTTGGCGCGGAAAAGAGGAGGCTTTTCAAGATCGAACCGGTGACTGTTAACCTCATCCAGATGAAATTGAAGAAGAGCGAGCTCCTCATTGGACTGGCTCACATCGACAACCTGAAGAGGAAGCTCAACCTGATCCTCTACAAACTGGAAAGGAATTCCATCCCTTTCCGTAAAACCTGTCCGAAGACTCTCGTGACGTTCCATCATGAAAGAGAGTGCATTTTCCATCGCCGATTCTTCCGCCCTGTGGTCAATTGTTACTATTTCGGGCATGTTGAACGCCCTGCCATCCTCAAGCCTGTCAAGAATCCAGAGTCTCTTCTGGTTGAAACTGAGCTCATAGAAGCCTGTTTTTTCAACAGGTTCTATCTTTCTATAGATTGCCTTGCCTGCATTTTCAATCTCGTGTGAAAGAGTGCACACACTCTCGCTGCTGAAAATGGAAGAGAGGGAAATTTTCACACCGAACTCCTCCTGGAGAGCGGAAACAAGACCGATAGCCTTTAACGAGTTGCCACCGAGATCGAAAAAACTTTGTGTGACGCTGACCGACGACTTATCCGTCCCGAGAATCGAAGCGAAGATATTCACGACTCTTTTTTCCGTCTCATTTTGTGGAGCGACGTACTCACCGGACAGACTCCTTTCCGGATTCTTCAGGGCCTTCCGGTCTATCTTACCGCTTTTATTTCTCGGCATCCCGTCCAGGAAAACATAGGTAGAAGGGATCATGTATGAAGGAAGTTTTTCAGCAAGCAGTTCCCTGATCTTCGATACTTCAATCGAACTTTCGGAAACTACCCACCCGCAGAGATATTTCCCGGTTCCCTCGCCGACGGCTTTCACAACAGCCTCTTCGATTCCGCCCAGTGACATCAGCCTGTTCTCAATTTCTCCCGGCTCGATTCTGACGCCGCCCACCTTTACCTGGGAATCGATCCTGCCGAGATACTCAACCATTCCGTCATCTCGGAACCTTGCCAAATCTCCGGTACGATAAACCTTAAAACCGTCCCGGAAAGGATCGTCTATGAAGCGCTCCGCAGAAAGTTCGGCTCTATTGAGGTATCCTTTCGCAACTCCCGCTCCCGAAATCCACAGTTCGCCCGGAACACCGAGAGGCTGAATTTTCCCGAATGAATCGACCACATAGATACGGTAATTATCCAACGGTTTCCCAATCGGATTCCTTCTCTTTTCATCCCATTCCGATGTATCGAAATATGTCGCGTAGACAGTGGCCTCGGTCGGTCCGTAGAGATCGTGAAGTGCAGTGGATGGAAGAGTCTTGCGGAAAAGATGGATGGTCTCCGGCTTCAGTGCCTCTCCTGCGGAGAATACATAACGGAGCGATGGAAAATCCTCACGCCTGTTCTTTCGCACATAATCGAGAAAGAGATTGAGCATGGAGGGAACAAAATTCATGTGGGTTATGCCGTTGGAATCAAGAACCTCCGAAATTTCCGAAGGACTCTTCTCTCCGCCATCCCTCATTACGAATAGCGAACCGCCTCTGTGAAACCATCCGAAAAGTTCCGATACCGAAACATCGAATGTGAACGGTGTCTTGAAAAGATATCGATCTTCCTCCTCAAGCGGATAACGACGGTCGAGGGCAAGAGTAAGATTTACAACCGAACTGTGGGAAACTTCGACTCCCTTCGGCATTCCCGTGGACCCGGATGTGTAGATTACATATGCAGTATCCGAAGGCCCTGGTTGGATATTGAATTGTGAACTGTTCCCAATTCTTCCAATATCCGGAATTTCAAACTCTCTATCCGATTCAAAATCCCTTCTCCCGTCAGTCAGGACCAGGGAAACCGATCCGTCATCTATGAGGTAATCGACCCTCTCTTTGGGAAAATCGACTGAAATCGGAAGATAGGCCGCTCCCGCCTTCAAAACGGCGAAAATGGAAACTACCATCTCGATGGAACGCTCCATGAAAATCGCCGCCCTATCTCCTCTTTTCAATCCGCGATCCGCAAGTTGAGAAGCGAGGGAATTCGATAATCTGTCGAGCTCCCTGTAGCTCAATTGCCTCTTGCCGTCACGAAGAGCCGTTCGATCGGAAAATCTTTTTACTGATTGGAGAAAGAGATCGACGATGCTCTGATCTTCGGGGAGCGGAATTTCCGTCCGGTTGAATTCTTTCGTTAGAAGATCCAACTCCTCTGAATTCAACATCGGTATTTCTCCGATCTTTTCGTTCACTCCCTCCACAAGATTTTCAAGAAGGGAACTGAAGGAATCGGCCATGTGTCGCACTGTCGATTCTGCAAAAAGTGCTGTTGAATATTCGATTCGGAAAGAGATTTTTCCTCCGCTTTCATGTCCGTAGAATGAGATGTCGAATTTTGAAAATGTGTAGTCGAACTTCACCGTCGTCACATTCATTCCACCAACAGATAAAGATTCATCCCCGAACTGCTCAAATGAAAAAAGCGTGTCGAAAAGAGGATTCCTTCCCGGAATTCTTTTTATATTCAACGCCTCGACAAGATCCTCGAACTGAAAATCCTCGTTGTCGAAAGCCTCAAGAACACCCTTTTTCACCTCTTTCGCGAATTTTTCGAAAGTAAGATCCAAACCGGGCCGGTTCAGCATCGCAAGAGTGCTGACGAACATTCCCAGAAGAGGTTCCGTCTCAGCGCTTTTTCTGCCCGATCCGGGAACACCGACCACAATCTCCTCCTTTCCGCTGTGGCGTGCAAGCAGAACGTTGTAGGCGGCAAAAAGATACATAAAAAGAGAAAGATCCATCTCCTCCGCCCGCTTTTTCAGCTCGGAGCTGACGGAAGGATCTAGTGAAAAATCCAGAACCGCGCCTTCAAAACCGTTCTCTTTAGGTCTTGAAAAGTCCATAGGAAGTTCCAGAGGCTCAACCTCGTCTTTAAAAAGTTCCGTCCAGTACTGTTTTTGCCTTTCGATCTCTTTTCCTTCGAGTCTGCTGTTCTGCCAGTAGGCATAATCCCTGTATTGAATGGTAAGATCCGGAAGTTCTACGCCTTCGTAAAGAGAGAAAAGCTCCCTTAGCATAATATTCCGGCTTATTCCGTCAGTGACGATGTGATGACTGTCGATGAAAAGAACAGTCGATTCAGAATCTTCATCAATCAACACTGCGCGAAAGAGCACCGGTACGGAAAGATCAAACGGTTTTACAAAATCGTTAAGATTGAAGTTGTCACCTCTCAAAATTTCCATTTTGAAATCGGATGAGGAATGAATTTTCTGCATCGGAGTTCCATCGACATTGTGGAATGATGTTCTCAGTATTTCATGCCTCCTTATGAGGGAATTAAAAGCCTCCTGCAGTTTGTTGATCTCGATTTTTCCACCGATTCTCACAGCTCCCGGAATGTTGTAGACGACACTCTTTTTATCCATCATGTTCATTATGTAGATTCGCTTCTGTGGGGATGAGAGAGGATAGAACTCCATTTCCGGCTGCCGAACTATCCGTTCCCTCTCGCCGCCCTGAAGTTTTCTTATTGCCGAAGCAACCTCCTCCAGACTTCTCATGTTGAAAAATTCGGTAACACCGAGGGAGCATCCGAACTGCTTTTTAACCCTTGAGAGAAAAGAGATGGCGCTTAAAGAGTGTCCTCCCATATCAAAAAAGGAGTCGTCAAGACCGATTGTGTCCGCACCTCTTTTTAGAATCTCGCTCCACATTGTACAAAGTTTCTTTGCCACCTCATCTTCCGGCACTCTGTAACTCTTTCCCGAAGAAAAATCGGGCTCCGGCAGCGCGCTCCTGTCCAGCTTTCCGCTTGAATTGAGGGGAAGTCGATCCAGCTGTACAAATGCCGCGGGCACCATGTAGTCGGGCATCTGTTTTTCAAGTTCGGCTTTGAGAAGTTCCGTATCCACCTTCCCCGGCGCCACGATGTAGGCACAGAGATAACGTTCGCCTCCCGATCGATCTCTCGCCGTAACCACAGTCCGCCCTATTCCCTGTTTTCCGGTAAGGGCCTTCTCGATCTCCGCAGTCTCTATCCTGAATCCGCGGATTTTCACCTGAAAATCGACCCTGCCGAAAAAATCGATCCTTCCGTCGCTCCTCCAGGCGGCGAGATCACCTGTCCGGTACATTTTCTGTCCCGGAATAAAGGGATCGTCAATGAACTTCGATTCCGTAAGCTCCCTTCTTTTGTGATATCCGATACCCACACCGGCGCCGCCTATCATCAGTTCCCCCGGAATGCCGGCGGGAAGAAGATTCATATCCCTGTCGACGATGTACACCTTCGTATTATCCAACGGCCTGCCTATCGTAATATCGCTCTGGCCGTCGTCGGAAACCGAGATGAGTGCATCGATCGACGTGCAGGTGGTTTCCGTCGGTCCGTACTCGTTGTAGAATTTGTAATCGGCCGCGTACATCTTCACAAGATCGGGATCGACGATGTCACCTCCAGCTATTATTCTTTTGATTTTATTCGGCTTTTCAATTTTCTGGCTTTTAAGAAAAAGAGGAACGGCGTGAATGTGGGTAACCTCCGTATCCCTCACGTAGTCGCTGAAAAGCGCCGGATCCAGCATAGTCTTCCTTTCCAGAAGAACAAGTGCCGCACCAGACGTATTCGCCATGAAAATCTGCTCCACACTTGCATCGAAACAGACCGAGGAAAACTGCAGAATCCTGTCTTCCGGATTGATCGAAAACTTTCTCTTCTGGGCGGTTATCAGATTGACCACGCTGTGCTGACGAACTACTACGCCCTTGGGGTTTCCCGTTGAACCGGATGTAAAAATCATATAAGAGGGATTTTGTGAACTGTTTTCGACTTCCGGATTCTTTTCCTCTTCTTCCGGCTTATCGATCCTGACCATTCGACCCTCAAAACCCGGGAAACGATCCTTCCCGGCAACAAGAATCACACCAGCTCCGCTTTCAAGCAGCATGTACTCCTGCCGTGCAGGGGGATAGTCGGGATCGATGGGAACGTAGGCTCCGCCGGCCTTCAGGATTCCCCAGATTCCGGCGATAAGTTCCGGCGATCTATCAACTTTTATGGCAACCATCGCACCCGGTTTTACGCCGCAGTTGATGAGGGTACGGGCGATGCCGTTGGCCATTGAGTTGAGCTTAAGGTAGCTTATCTTCTTCTCTCCCATGATTATCGCCGTTCTTTCCGGAGTTTTCTCCACCTGCTCCTCGAAAAGCCTGGCGAGAGCAACATCATTTCTATAGGGCGAATCGGTATTGTTGAATATGCTTAATACCTGCTCCTCTTCAGATGGAAGCGCCGCGGTGATCTTTGAAACCGGCAGATCGGGATCCTCAACAACCTGCATAAGCATTCCCTTCAGCCTGTCGGCCGTTCGGGCTATGAACTCGTGATCAAAGGCATTTTCGTTGTACTGAAATTCTATATCGGTATCTCCTTCCTGACTCACTACGATGTTGAGGTCGTAATTCGTCTCCTCAAGCACATTCATTGTTTCTATGACAAACCTGCTTTTTTCAAAGTCATTCACCTTCGAGATCAGCTCCTCCGGGGAACCGTTCTGGAAAACCATGATGTGATCCACAAGTCGATTCTTCATTTCGCTCCGGGACTGGATTTCCGCAAGCGGTAGATAAAAATAGCGGCTCACATCCATGAATGAGTTCTGGACGGATTTTACAAGCTGAAAAAAGCTCTCGTTTCCTTCCCGCCGAACCCTCACCGGAAGAGTGTTTATGAAAAGCCCGATTGTTCTGTAAATTCCATCTATCTCAACAGGTCTTCCGGGAACAACGAATCCGAAGACGGAATCGGTTCCGTTCTGGTAGCGTTGAAGAATAATGCCCCAAATCGTCTGGAGGAAAGAGGCCACCGTAACGCCCGATTCCCGGCAAAGTTTGCCGATCCTCCTTGAAAAGGCTTCATCCAGGCTGAGACAAAAAACACTTTTGCTGTATGAATCGGTTTTCCGCTTCTTGAGATCGAAAGACCTTTCGTATCCGTCGAGATATTCACTCCACGCCTCAAGGGCTCTCTCTTTCGGCTGCTTTCCCATCCAGCCGATATACCTTTCGTATGCCGGGGCGTTCCATGGTTCAGGTTCATTTCTCTTTTTCAGGGCGCTGTAAACATCAACGAATTCACTGAGAATAATCTCGTCACACTCGCCATCTATCACCATATGATGAAATGAGAGAAGGAGAGTCCATGCGGATTCCGCCGTTCTGAAAAGTGAAACTCTGAAGGAAGGCTCTTTCCGAAGATCGAATCCTTTTTTCCTGTCCTGTTCGAGAAAATCGGAAATGAGGTAAAGCCCACCCACCTCAGATCGCAGATCGCTGTAAATAAAAGGAATTTCAACATCTTTCAAAACCGCCTGTTTGGGATCCTCCGTCACGCCGAAAGTAAATACCGTTCGGAGCACATCGTGCCTTTTCGCCAGATACTGCACGGTTTTCCTCACCGTTGCCGGATCGACATTTCCGTGAAGGGTGACGACCATCTGCTGAATGTAGGCACTGCTTCTTTTTTCCAGTGTATGAAAAAGCATTCCCGCCTGCATGGGCGAAAGCGGGTAAACCTTCTGAACCTTTCCCTTTTTCCCATCTCTATTTTTCATGCCGCCCCCTAACTGCCGAGAAATGACTCTATATCTTCCAGTTCATCACTGTCGTCTGAATCACTTGCGCCTGAAATTTCATCAGCGTCCCATTTATCCTCAACGTACCTTCCCGAAATCATTCTGATGAATTCACCAAAAACCGGATTCCTGAAAATATCGTCCGTTCGAACTTCCATGCCTTCGCTCACCATGAGACTTGAAATTCTTATCGCCTTTATGGAATCCCCGCCGAGCCGGAAAAAATCATGACTTTCAAGGAGATTCGGCACTCCCAGTACATTTTTCCATATTCTCTCGACCCTTTCCGTGAGAGTTTTTCCTTCCGCAGGATCGGAATAGACCGATTCAGGCTCGGGAAGGGCTCTTCTGTCGATTTTTCCGTTTCTATTCAGGGGAAACTGCTTCAACCTGAAAAATCTTGAAGGAACCATGAAGGGAGGAAGATTCTTCATCATGTAGTTCCTGAGATCCTCCTCGAAAAAGCCTTCCTCAACCGTCAAATAGCCGATAAGTTCGGATTCACCCTCCTCCCTTTGAAAAACTTTCGCTGCGGCCATTATGACACCTTCAAAACGGGCCATAAGATCCTCAACCTCACCCAGTTCGATTCTGTACCCGTTCAGCTTTACCTGAGAATCGTTTCTTCCGATAAAGGCTATCTCACCGTTCGGCATCCATCGAACAAGATCACCGGTTTTATAAACTATCATATTTTTCAGGATCGGAAGCCTGATGAAGCATTCCCTGTTCTGCTCATCTCTTTTCACATAGCCTCTCGAGACACCGGCACCTCCTATGTAGAGCTCTCCGGGAAATCCGACAGGTACGGGGCGACTCTTTTCATCCAGAACAAAGCAACCCACACCTGGAATGGGAGATCCTATGGAAATCTTTTCCTTTTCACATTTTCCGCGAACAGCATCCATGGTGGTTTCCGTAGGTCCGTAATAGTTGTAGAGTTCGTAACCCTTTTCAAGAAGATCGTCGATAATCCTGTGATCGAGCCTGTCTCCCCCCGAAAGCACATATTTCAACGATTCGATTCTAGCCCGTTTCCCCAGAAGTTCACCCAGAATCACCGGTACGAAGTTGATCAGGAAAATCTCTTCCCGTTCAATGTATCCGTACAGTTCATCCATATCCGTCACCGTCGATTTTTCCGGAATGTGCAGGGTACAACCATTTAAAAGTGCCCCGAATATCTGGTAGATGCTTCCGTCGAACGAAATTTCCGAAAGCTGTATCAGGTTCTTGCCGATTCCAAGTCCGTACTCCGAAGCGTACCAATGCAGCGCATTGGTAACACTGCCGTTCTCGACCATTATCCCTTTAGGTTTTCCTGTAGTTCCGGAAGTGTAGAGAATGTAGAGAAGATCATCCGGTGAATATTCGATTTTCGGATAAAATGAGGATGCCGGTATCGATTCATCTGCGATTTTGAATACCGGAATTGAAATATCCCGAAAAAGTTCCCTATTGTCAGCAATCAGAATTTTCGCCTCACACTCCTCCAACATGAAAAGTGCTCTATCCGTGGGAGTCGAAGCGGGAATAGGCATGTAGGCGGCACCCAACTTGACAATACCCAGCATCGCGACGATTGAAGACACTGACCTGCCTAATGAGATTGCAGCTACCTCCCCCTTTTTAATTCCAAGTTCACCAATTTTTTCAGCTACTCCGCAGGCCATCTTGTCAAGCTGCCGATAGGAAACTTTGTGACTTCCGAAGACAAGGGCCGTAGCATCTGGATAGTTGTCAACCACTCGTTCGAACTGTTTGATAACCGAATCCTTCAGCGGAGGAATTCCAAGCGACCGATTAAAACAGCTGAGAACCTGATCCCTTCCTAAAGAATCCGGAAAAACTGTATCCTCGACCGATTTTTCCGGAAAATCAAGGAACCCGACAGCTATGCGGTTGAAGTTGTCCGCAACATTATCCGCCATTCGCCTTGTGTATGATGATGTGTTATAACGTATGGATAAACCAACAGCACCCTTTCGTTTCTCAAAAAGAAAAACCATCCATGAGGGATCAATCTCATCAACCTTTTCCCTTGAGAAGCAAACAATTGTTTCCATCCCGCAGGAAGATTCCCCATCACTTAAAAATTCAAGATCTTCAGAAATGAAATCAAGAATCATATCCCCCAACAATCTGCTCTTTTCGCACACCATTCTTTCCAATCCTGTCCGCTCATCATTTTTGCAGAAAACTGTGCTTTCCTCTCTTCCGGAGATAAGGGAAAGCAGGATTAGAAGAGCACCTTTTAAATGAGCTTCATCCATCTCTCCAGGTACGATGACAGGTTTATTCCACCTTGCCGCCCCTTGATTTTTTCCTATTCTGTCGAAAGGTATTTTTGTTGTACTGCCCATTGTCACCTCTCCGGGAATCCGGCTTTTTACCATTCCCTGCTGAAATCGTTTATCGCAGACAATTTTAGCCTCTCATGGAGGCTCATGTCAACGCTTTTCAAAATACAATTCGTATTGCTTACCACATCTCAAATTCATTGATTTTTCCTTCAATGAGGTTTACAATGTATACATGTCATATCATATTTTGATCTTTGCTCATTTTTCTCACATGGAGGAAACAATGAAGTGGTATCACCTCATTTCTGTCGTTTTCATTCTCCTTTTTTCCATATCATGTCAAAAAAATGTTGAGAACGAATCGACGGAAAAAGACAACTCGGAACCGGCACTGAAAGAGCCATGGTCCGAAGCTGACGATCCGACACTTGTCGAATCGATAATCGGGAAGACACTCGAAAGAAAGTTCTCCGAATTACCGACCAGCGGGGAAGTTAAAAAGCTGCCTTGGGTAGGTTACTGGTGGGCCGCCTCCAGGGACAGCATCAACCGCGTATGGGATTTTTCAGAGGAGTCCATCGGCCCAGCTTCCGCCAAATACGGCACAGCATTCGGGGTAGAAAACATTGAGGACCTTGTTTCAAGCGAGCTGGGGATCGATCAGGACCAATACGCCTCATATCCATGTAAACACCGCTCCGACTGCGAAGATATTCCCGATTCTCGATGCTCTATCCGCCCCGGATACACATCCGGTTTCTGCGTTAAGACATGGCACGGAATCTGCCACGCCTGGGCAATGGCCTCCATAATGGAGAAGGAACCGATAACACCGGTAACTCACAACAGTGTGGAGTTTAAAGTGCAGGATCTCAAGGCACTCACATCATTCTCATACCACACCGGAATCGAAGCTCAGACAATCGCCCTTCGCTGCAGGGACGGCTATGATGAGTACCATGCCATCGAGTTCGATCCTTTCGGCAGGGTAGATGACATCCGCTGCAGGGATGCAAATCCCGGAACATTTCACATAATAATATCAAACCTCATAGGTATGGACGGCCGTTCCATCGCCGCTGACCTGAGTTACGATTACGAGGTTTGGAGTTATCCCCTCCGATCCTACAGGATTCTTGAAACAGAGGATATTTCGCCTGAAGATGCACACCTTCTCATTGATCCGGAGGGTCGCATCAAGGGCCGACCTGTAGTTCTCTCCGAAACAATTCTTGAGAACAACAGCGTTGCGGGAGGCACATGGAACACTCACAGCAGCTACACAATAGGAGCAGATGAGAAGCTGCTCGTCAAGATGGAGGGCCCATCTCCCGATGCCGATCTCTATGTCAGGAAAGACGCTCCTCCGACGGAGGATGAATGGGATTGCAGACCATGGAAGTCGGGTACAAACGAAACATGCCTCATGGAGGAGCCCGGAACCTACTACGTTTCGGTAACAGGTTATCCTGAAAGCACTCCCTATACCCTCACAATAATTCACGAGGGGATCGAGGAGGGAGCATACGCTTTCAACGAACAGGCAAAAACTCTCAAGAAGGTCCGCCTGAAACTTTACCACATGACAACATCCGCTTACGACGCCGACGGTAATCTTGAAGCTCTCTCCAACAGCGAAGATTACCTTGAGTCCAAAATCTACAGCTACATTCTAGAGCTGGACGAAAACGGTGAGATAATCGGCGGAGAATGGATAGACACATCCATAACCAACCATCCCGATTTCCTCTGGCTTCCATACCACAAGGAGGAATCCGAACTTGCCGGAATCACATGGAGCAATGTCGAACAGCTTCTTAAAAAATCGACGGAACTTCCGGAGGGAACAAAGAAGGTTGCCGACGAAAGAGAGGATACTCTCGGCGCCGGAGTATGGAAGTACTACGGTCCTTTTACCGTAACACATGGAAACTTCAGGGCTACGATGGTTTCAAAATCGGAGGGGGATGCAGATCTTTACGTTCTTCGGGACGGAGAACCAGATTTTGCAAACTTCGACTGCAGCTCCACCAAAGTCACTTGCGATGAGAGCTGCATAGTTGAAGGTCCGGGAACATATCATGTGGGCGTATACGGATATGCTGAAACTCAGGATTACGAAATACGTTTCGACTATCTCACGACACTTGGCGAGACAGAGGCGGTGACAATTTCAGATACAAATTCAATAACTTCCGGTCAGTGGCACAAATACGGAGCATTCAAAAGCGACAGCGGCATATTTTCCGCCGTCATGACAGGTGGAAGGGATGCCGATCTATACGTAAAAAAGGGTTCACCTCCGACACTTTACGAGTGGGACTGCAGGCCCTGGAAATTCGATTCGAACGAAACCTGCAGCTTTGACGAACCGGGCATCTACTACGTATCTCTTCTGGGATTTCCTGATAAAACGGATTACTCACTTGAAATAAAGTTCGAAACCGAAAAGGGAAATCCTGTCTGCGGAAACAGTATCAGGGAACTTGGCGAAGTATGCGACAGGAGTTCGATTTCCTGCAGCTCGATAGAGGGTTCGGACTACACTTCAGGCGAAGCCGACTGTCTTCTCGACTGCTCCGGATACGACACAATCAACTGTCTTTCCGGCGAGGTTAAGGAGATCGTCATTCACGATGAAAAAACAATCGGCAGCGAATGGCACCACTACGGGGCTTTCCAGGCCGACACCGGAGTGTTCACTGCAGCAATATCGGCAGAATCCGGTATCGACGTGGACATATACGTCAACCGCGGAGCTCCACCGGATCTTGAAAACTGGATCTGCCGACCGTGGAAATATCACTCCAACGAGAGTTGCAGCTTCAATGAACCGGGTATCTACTACGTTTCGGTTCTCGGATACGGAGAACCTGTGGATTACACTATGGACATCAATTTCTACACAGGAGCCGACAAGCCGGTCTGCGGAAACGGCATTGTGGAAGGCGGTGAAATCTGCGACCGAAGCACCATCCAGTGTACCGACATTACCGATCCGGGCGGATTCTCCTCCGGCGAGGCGGAATGCAAGCTGGACTGCAAGGGATACGACACCAGAAGCTGTGTAAACGACAACTACAAGCACGTACTCATTTCCGAGGACCGGACCGTTCACAACGAGTGGCATCACTACGGCGGCTTCAGCAGTGATTACGGCTCATTCCGGGCTGCCATAACCGGTCCCGACGGTCTTGACGCCGACATCTATGTCAATGTCGGATCCCAACCAGATCTCGATAACTGGGCATGCAGGCCATGGAAATACCACTCCAATGAGACATGTATTTTCAATGCACCCGGTGAATACTATGTTTCGGTACTGGGTTACAACGACGCAGTGCCCTACTCACTTGAAATCGAATTCTACACTCTTCAGGAAAATTCGGTCTGCGGAGACGGTGTAATCGAGGGTGACGAAATTTGCGATAGAGACAGCCTTGAGTGCGGCGTAGACGGTTCCGAGTACTACGGTGAGTGCAAATTCGACTGCTCCGATTACAACCGGATACCCTGTTCAAGGTAACTTCAACTACTACCAATTGGTTTCCAATCCAATTTAATTTTCGCCCCTGTCGACACCTCGAAACACAATTAAACCAACAAATTCAAGCCATTAAAACAAGAGCAGCACCTAAGGAACAGATCATCGGAAAACATCTTAATATCTAAATTTCGGATATCCCTAAACAAATTCGATATATCAACAAACCATTTGACCGGCGGGGATTTTGGAGCTATCATTGTACAAGTGAAACATTTTGTATTTTTGTAATCAAGCATCGCGCCTTGGTGGATGCAACCTGATTTTCGTTGTTTTTATAGCAAGTTAACGTCAATAAGGGGAGGACAATATGGCAAAAAGAAAAACACGATCACCATGAATTTGTATCAAAATTGAAGGGAGGCTTTATTATGAAACGGTTATTATTTTCTCTTGCGCTGCTCTTCTCCCTGATTTTTTCGTGCGGCGGCATTGAGGAAGAACCATCGTTTGAGGATTTTGAGGTTGAAGAGGGAGTCGAAGTCGAATACAGGGAACCGTGGAGTTCATCAGACGACCCGAACCTGCTCGACAGCATTCTGGACGACAACCTCATCTTCAAATACTCGTCACTACCGAAACAGGGAGTTGCAAACAAAACTCCGTGGCCCGGTTACTGGTGGCCGGCCTATAAGGACAGCATCAACTTCAGATGGGACGGCTCATCGACCACGTCGGCCGCAAAGAAATACGGCCAGGCATTCGGAGTTTCAAACATCGAGGACAAGGTATCGGCAACACTCGGTATCGATCAGTCCCAATACGAATCAAGACCGTGCAGGTACGAAAGCGACTGCGATCGCTACACATCCATGACCTGTGCCAAAAGGATAGGCGATTCGACAGGTTACTGTGTTCCGACATGGCACGGAATCTGTCATGCAAGGGCAAATGCGTCCATTCTGGAACACGAACCCCGCTATCCGGTAACCTACAACGGAGTAAACTTCAAGGTCCAGGACATAAAGGCCCTGACCACATTCAGCTACCACTACGGACTCAATGCCAAAACACTTGCGCTTCGCTGCTACGACGAGTCGGTAAGCTACGGATCCTATGGCAGACCTACAAAATCCCGATGCCGCGATTCAAATCCCGGTTCATTCCACGTCGTGCTGGCAAACCTTCTGGGGCTCCAGAAACGTGCGTTCGTTATGGACAAAAGCTTCGACTACCAGGTTTGGAGCTACCCCATAAGAAAGTTCGTGGTTGAATCGGAGCAGACACTCACGGCATCCGAAGCAAATGCGAAAATCGGTGCATCGGGAAGCACCTACGTATTTAATGTCAACGCAAAGGCGTTCAAGTACCTGAAAACGGCTGTATACATCATTCAGGGATCACCCTACTACCGTGACGGACCGCTTCTTCCCACCATCTCAAACTACACGCTGAAGGTCACCTACTACTACGTTCTCGAGCTTGACGGAGCAGGTAACATTATCGGTGGTGAATGGGTTGGCACATCAAAGAGGAACCATCCTGATTTCATCTGGGTACCCTACAGGAAGGACAGTACCATCATCGCCGATATCCGCTGGAGCAACGTAAAGACGCTTCTGGGGAAATCCACAAACATGCCTTCCGATGTAGAGGAGATAAACAAGAACTACCACCACACACTTGAACCCGGAGAGTGGCGTGATTACGGAGCATTCGAGAACGAATGGGGCAATTTCACGGCAACGATGACGGGACCTCCGGATGCGGACCTTTACGTTCGAAAGGGAGCGCCGCCGACAGAAAACAGCTGGGACTGCAGACCGTGGAGATACAACTCCGACGAGGTGTGCAGCATGAGCGGCCCCGGAACCTACTACGTTGCCGTACTTGCATACCCGCGTACGACATACGATCTCAACATCAATTACTACGGCACACCTTCTGCAGGCGATTACGAACACAAAATCGTAACCTACGACCACGTTGTCAAGAAGAATCAGTGGATAGATTACGGAAAATTCTACTCCGACTACGGAACCTTCACGGCAACGATCGACGGCCCGTCTCCGGATGCCGATCTATACGTCAAGAAGGGAAGTCCTCCGACACTGTCGAGCTGGGATTGCAGGCCCTGGAAGTGGCATTCGAAGGAGACATGTTCGTTCTCAAGCCCGGGAGTCTACTACGTGAAAGTTATAGGTTACCCCGATGAAACACCCTATAAAATCACGATCGACTTCTACACAGGTGAGGGAAGAACAACCTGCGGAGACGGAATACTTGAAGGCGGTGAAGCCTGCGACAAGAGCACCCTCAGCTGTACGGACAGCAGGTTCGGAGGACTCTACACCGGAGGAACTGCCGTATGTCTGCCCAACTGCAGCGGCTACGACGTAAGCGAATGTACGATGGAAGATCTGAAACACGTACTGATAAAAGAATCCGGAAGCGTGAAGAAGCAAACCTGGAACCACTACGGCAGCTTCAATGCTGAATCGGGCGGATTCCGTGCACAGATCTGGGGACCTTCACCGGATGCGGACCTCTATGTCAGAAAGGGCGCACCGCCCACGATGGACAACTGGGATTGCAGACCATGGAGGTATGTATCCAACGAAATCTGCGACTTCAGCTCACCCGGAATATACTACGTATCCATCTACGGATATCCCGACGTAACACCGTACGATCTTGAAATAGAGTTCTACACATCAACAGACAATCCGGTCTGCGGAGATGGCGTAACAGAGGGAACCGAAAACTGCGACAGAAACACAAAGAACTGCTCCGAGCTGGGAGGAACAACCGGAACGGCCAATTGTAAACTGGACTGCAGCGGATACGATCTTTCAACATGCGATTAACCACTGACCCGCGGCCTCCCCTCCGTAAAGAGGGGAGGTTTTTAGTAATCTTTTATCCCTCTTTTTCAAATCAGCATTGTACATTTTGTCCAGAACAAAATAAAAACAATCAGTGGAACTCCAGCCGTTAGTGTAAGTCGCATAAAAATATCGGAGACACGCCTGCAGACGTTCCCAACCTGCATAATATATTTTTCCGAATCCAGGCCATATCTCCTCAGCATTATTTTTTTCAAGCCTGTATTGGTCGCCATTCTTACTGCAAACACTTTTTCCCAGACTCCGAAGTCGCTGGATTGACCGGAATAACTTTTTTGAAGAATTTAGAAATTCTCCAGGCCATTTTCTAAAATGGAAAAATTACACAAAGTGCCACCCACACCATTTTTAATTATATATAACTTGACTTTCATCAGCACAAAGAATAAAACAAATGAGTATTATTTTCAATCTTCAGAGGAGCAGTTGTGCACTATCATTTCAAAATATTATTTTTAACAGTAGCGACATTTCTAATTACCGGCAGACTTTATTCAGTCGAAAAAGACAGTTATAAATTCTCTATTTTACTTGGCCAAACACAGATGTTTAATCTGGCGCAGGTAAAAAACAATCCCGACAGGGAATCGAACACTCAGACAGTATTCTTCACAGGAAACTTTATACCGGCACCGCAACTTTCTTTAAAACTCACCGCATTTGAATTTTATGAACTGGAAGCGGACATAGCCCTGATGGTTATCGGAGATGGACATATGTTCAAATTGGACCTTGTCCCGGGAGTTTCCTTCAACGTGTTTGATAACCGGACAAACGGAGGAGAGGGATTCTATATGGCCGTTCCGGCGGGATTGGATCTAGCCCTTCACAGCTCCAGCATCGAATCGGGAGACGGCCATTATGACGGAGTGGGAGAGATTCTTCTTGGACTAAAAACAGGAGTTGATTTTTACTGGGAAAAACCGGAACTCGCATACAACCTGTCATTTCAGACAAGATTTCTCGGATCTGCCTGGAGATCCGCATCATCAGCCCACAACAGAGAATGGTCTGAAGACTATGATTCACTTGACACAAAACTATATCTGAACATTCTCCTTCTTTTCGGTGTAAAATTTTAATCTGCCATCAAAAATCATCCCCTTTGGAGTACTTACAAGCACAGTTAGAATGAAAGGCGGCGAATCGGCACTTTTCTGCCTTCACTTATGCACAAATTTAAAATCTTTGACAACAAACCGGAATCACAATAAAATCTCCTATTAAATTAAATTCATCCAAGGAGTAATAGATGAAAAAAACATTGATTATTCTTGTCTGCGCATTCCTTTTCGCAGCATGCGGAAACAAACCGGAATCAAAAGAGGGAGAAGCAAACCAGACGGATCTGGACAAGATCGTTATAGGTGACGATGAGCCGGGTAGCCAGGAAGAGCCAGGAAAAAATGATACGGACCCGCAGATTGAAGAGGATGGCAACGATCAGCAGGACAACCAAAACAGTAACGGTGGTGAAGACAAAAACGACGAAGATCCGGTTAGCACCTGCGGCAACGGAATAGTGGACAACGGCGAAGTGTGCGACCCGACTGATCCGGCAACAGCTTCAATAGACTGCTTTGAAATAGACGACACATACGAACCTGGAATTCAAGCCGGATGTAAAGATGACTGCATGGGGTTTGATGAAAGCGGTTGTGAAAAGAAGAGCCTGGAACCGACCGGCAAATGCTACGATCTCAAGGAGGGAATGAACGAGGATTTTGATGTTAACGGCAGAAAACGGGCGTTCATTCTTAACCTTCCGGATGACATCGAATCAAAAGAGAAGTGGCCTGTGATATTCAGCTGGCACGGCGTAAACGGCAACGCCGCAAAAATGCTTGGGATGGTCAATTTGGACGTAAACAATCAGACGATGCCGTTTATTCTTGTTACTCCGGAAAACGATGATGAATTCTCACTGAAGACATTCAAGGGAATCGATTGGGATGTTCTGAACATCAAGGACGGAAGCGCCGAAGCCGAGCTTTTCGATGCCCTGCTCGAGTGTTTCAAAGAACGATGGGGCGTTGACGAAAACCACATCCACACCACAGGTTTTTCTGCAGGCTCCATAAACTCAAACGCACTTGGCGTTCTTCGCGGGGATGTTATCGCATCGATCTTCACAAACTCAGGAGCCTACTTCTCCAACAAGAAAAACAGAGATGCCATGGGAAAAATCGGCTCAAACTTTCTCAAGTGGCCTGACATGACCCACAGCAACAAGTATGTACAGGTTCTGGTGCACGGAGCGCAAGATGAGGACAAAACTGGAAAAGCCTCTTTCAACATAGACTTTTATGATATGGGAACGAATGATGTAGAGTACCTTAATGAGATGGGACACGATGTCATACACTGTAATCACGGTCTGGGTCACGAAGTTTCTGATATTTCCTACATAATAAGGTTCTTCAAGGACCATCCAAAAGGCACAGTGAATTCGCCGCACAGCGAACTTGAAGGATATCCCGATTTCTGCGAGTTCAAACCGAAAACTACAAAATAGCCGGCCCTGCCGTCGCCGTTTTTCCAAACCCAGCTCTCTTAAAAGACAAAAGCCCGGTAAACCAGAGCTGTTACAACTGTACAGTGTTACATATAACAGGAAAGTGACATGACTGTGGGGAATTAATAATTTAGCCGAGTTGCAAAATTTTTACAGTTCAATAAACTGTCTAACGCATTTATGATTCAGGAGAAAAAGATGAAGGCTTATGTATACCTGCCGGACACACTGGCTGATTGGGAGATCGGATATATTACTGCAGAGTTAAACAGCAATCGTTTCTTGGACAAAACTAAGGATCCGGTATCCTTAATAAAAATCGGCAACACAAAAGAACCGATAAAAACAATGGGGGGAATGACCGTTACACCGGATGAAGCTATAGACAACATCCGATTCAATGAGGGAGATTTACTGATCCTTCCGGGTGCCGACAGCTGGATGGATGAGAAAAACAAAAAAATCATGACTGTTGTCTCTGAAATTATTGACAAAAATGTAATAGTTGCGGCAATTTGCGGAGCAACCTTTGCATTGGCAAAAAGCGGCCTGTTGAATGAAAGAAACCATACCAGTAACGACAAAGAATATTTAAAAATGATCTGCCCGGACTATTCCGGAAGTGATTACTATTTAAATAACCCGGTAGTTGTAGATGACAACCTCATAACGGCAACAGGAATCGCTCCCTTGGAATTTGCATACGAAATCTTCAAGAAGACAAATGTGATGAAAGAAAAGACACTGGAGGCATGGTATCAGCTATACAACACAAAAGATGCCAAATATTTTTATGACCTGATGGAATCTTTAAAATAAACTTCCCAGCCACGGTAGTATGAGGAAATTCGGTAGAATTTAAAAACAAATAAACCAGTTCCAACATCAACCACTAAAAACAATATCAAAATAATATTCAAATTAACTTATATTTCCGTAAAATTCATCTTGTCATAAATTATTTTCAGACTCTACCGGACGGAGAAAACAATGAAGTACGAATGGCTGGAAAAGTACTCACTTTCCAAAAAAGGTGCAGTAAAGGATTACAAAGAGGAGTGGGAAGCGACGAGGTATCTTGTGGGCGGAAAAATGTTTGCTCTGTTAGGAGAAAACAAAGAAAAAAAGCCTATCATAACGCTAAAATGCGAACCTGAAACAGGAGAATTTCTAAGAGATCGATATCCCGACATCATCGCAGGATACTACATGAACAAAAGGCATTGGAACTCCGTATATATGGACGGAGAAGTACCCGACAATGTCCTGAAAGAGATGATCGACAGCTCGTATGAACTCGTCCTGAAATCCCTTACCCAAAAGATGAGAAATGAAATACTAGGATCGTAGAAAAACATCCATCTGAACCGGATGGGCAACTCCGATTTCCGCCCAAACCAAATACAACACCCCGAAAGGCCCGACGTTTCATGAAATCCAAACAAATTGACCGGAATATTTAATGAATGACCAAAAGGGCTAAAATACCTTCCCTCCCCGAATCCGGTGCGAATGAAAATCAAAAATCCCGAATATATTACTTTATCGATAGTAGCGACAAGGGATTGAAAAAATCGGTGATAGAATCATGAAGAAAGAAGAATAATATCAGTAAAATTCATTCGCCCATATATTATCACAAAAACCCGATTCACTGTTCAACCACACAACAACCGCATTTCCATTATCGTCCATGGCGACACGAGGATAGGATGCATACCCGACGGACTCAGCTATCGGTTCAGGGCCCTTCCAACCCACATCAACCTTGTAGCTGTTTACCCAGACATCCTGACTTTCGGTACCACGCTTAGTCCACACTACTATGCCGTTGCCGTTATCATCCATTGCTACATGTGGCCTTCTTTCTCGTTCTGAATCGATATCATCGAACTTTTCAGCTGCCAACCAGCCACTTTCTCCATCATGGATACTGGTCCAGATACTGTCTCCACCGATAACGGCAATTGCCGTACCCTGATTATCCATAGCTACTTCAACATCACTGCCGGATGAAATAGACTCTGCAATACTCCACCCGGTACCTGTTTCATAACTTTTTGCCCAGACAGTCACCTTTGCATCATCATCATGATCCCATACAACCATAGCATCACCCTCACTACTCATCGCAATATCAATGTGAGAAACAGTACCCGTATACTCAGCAATTAATTCACTATCCTCCCAGCCTGTTTGAACATTGAATTTTCTTGCCCAGATCTCACTTGTAGCCGATTGGGACCAAACTGTGATTGAATTTCCATTTTTATCAATTGCTATCCGGTGATCACCTACACCCCCACTGTCTGCAATTAATTCGTGACCTACCCATCCCGAATCGGCAGAGTGTCTGTTTGCCCAGAGTTTACCATCAAAATAGCCCCCCGTCGTCCAGGTAGCGATGGCGCTGCCGCTACCATTCATAGCAAACTTCGGCTTACCTGTGCTTTCAGCAATTTCCTCAATCGGTTCGGGATCTTGCCATCCGACACCGACAACATACCTGTTTGCCCAAATATTATCTATCTGACCGATATCCTGCCCCCAAACCGCGATAGCATTTCCATCCCCATCGATTCCTATCTGAGGGGCAAATGTATCTCCTTCATCATACTGTTCCATCAGGGTCCCTTCATGCCACCCTGTCTTCAAATCGTAGTTGGCTGCAAAGACACTACCGTTGCTCCCGGCAAATTGCTCCCATACAACAATAGCGTCCCCGCTACCGTTCATCGCAAAATGAGGATCGTATACACAACCCCCGAATTCTTGCTGGACAAAATGGGCCGTATGCCAGCGCCTACCTTCGCACACCCCCTCCTCGCATCTTTTCTGATCATCGCAGGGAGTAAGATCCTCAAGAAACTTGTCATCCGGACAGCCGGAGCTGGTTCCGTCACACACTTCGGCCGGATCGCAACTGCCGGTAGAGGCCCGGCATACGGAGTCAGCTTCTCTAAGGCTCCAGGACAATCGATCCTTCTCAACATTGCATTCCCGGCACAAATTTAAAGCATCTGCAGCACCGTCCGCCACACACTTTCCTTCGATATCACATTCATTCTCCTTGCATTGATCAGTGACAACATCCTTATCGGCGTCCTCTTTGATATCGACATCGAGACCACCAACATCTTCATCGTCCTTCTCATCCACCACCCCATCGTCATCATCTTTTGAATCGTCGACAACTACATCGGTATCCTTCTTGTCCTCCTCCTCTTTCGAACCGTTTGAATCACTACAACTTAGAGTTGTCATTACAATAAAGAACGAAATAAACAACACATAGAGTTTCATGGCACCCCTCCCGATAAATAGTTCTATTGAAACGCTACCAGCCTTGCCTCTACTCTAACCCGATAATTCATTGGAAGTACTATTATATTGTTATTTCAATCATTCTCAGCATTCAAGCACCAAGCCTTATTTTACGCATACAGCTTTAATATCACTACATTTTGTCTTTCACACCATTTCAATCATGCGAAAACAGCCGAACGAGAGAGGTATAATTTGCCCGAAACCCCGTAGGTGGTGACACTGTGCCTCGCCATTTCCGCCATGCTATTTTCTTAAATGCAAAAATCTCGATTCCGTTTCCAATCTGACCTCAAAAAAATTTCTTGCCTGATTCAGCGGCTTGAATGCTTACGAAATTTATAATTTGCGGAAATTAGCGGTTATTTCGGTCTAGATATTTTTAATTTCGTAAATTCAGCGGCTTGAACAAACAGATTATTTGTTTTAGAGTGATTTTTTGTGGCTGGAATCACCGGTATATTTGTTTTGTGATGAATTCATTGCCGAATTATTTAAATCGATCGCGCCGACTTGACAAAAGGAAAGGAAAGTGTGATTAAATCACTTTTATTGTAATCTTTTCATCGGCATCAATGGTGATCACATCACCTCTCCGGATTTTCTTGCCACGTTGTGTAACAACTTCACCGTTAAGTCTGACAACTTCATCAAGGATAATCTGCTTGGCATGACCACCTGTATCTGCCAATCCGACAACCTTTATGAGTGAATCGAGTTTTATGAATTCGCCTTCAACTGTAAAATCTATCTTCATCTCTATCTCCGAGAGTTGTTTAGTGCTCTTGATAGCATAAAATAATTGGGCTGGCAAAGATTCTTATAGCTCTTCTATAAAAATGGGGTAGAAATCGAGTAGAGCAAGTGTTCCGGTTTCCATTCACGGATGTTTTTGTGCTTCCCAGCTCCACCCAGTGATCAATCGACCCTCACAGAACCGTGCCTGCGGTTATCCCGCACACGGCCCTTCGCCGCTGCTCACTTCAACGTACAAACAAGTACATCGGAGATATAAGTTCCAATCTCGAGGCTACTACAACGTCCACGCATACACATTACGACCTGGTATCTAATTCCCATGAACTCCGCCTGTTTTTTACCGCCACAGACGTCATTTCCAGTAACAGGCTGGTAGGTTAGCCTTTACCTGTGCAGGATTTTAACCTCCCGGAGTAAGTCAGCTTCGCTTGGCGCACTGCCGCCCCCTACCTCATCCGGTTCTGTGAAACCTACCGATTTTTCAAACTGTGATTAGCGCCCTTGTGTGCGCCTATAACGGATTTGGAATCAACCAAGGTTTCGAAAACAATTTAAATCGTCGAAAACGCCCTTTTCCTAACACCAAAGGTGTGGAAGGATGTTTGCCCGGCAAAGCCGGCAACCCGTCCGCCTGAAAGAAGGCGGAGATACCCCGTCCGAGGGGAAATCAATCCGACTCGCAAGGGCGTTTCCGGTAACGGAAGGGTCTGAAGGAAGCGATAGGAAGTGAATGGTACATAGCACAAGCGAACCTGATTCGGCTGGAGCAGTGGGCAAACCTGCATCCTTAGGTGATCCCCGATACTCGGACAGACTGCTTTAGTGATTGAGGATGCGATCGTTCACAGGGACCGGAAATTAACCGGGGAAGCCCTGTAGATTCCGACACCTCATATGAGGTGCGGTAAGCTCCCGACAAGAAGAAACTCGAGGAGGAAGTGATGGTCTGCAGGGTGGCAGATGAGCCCGTAGTAGTTATGAAGTTTCCGCCAGCGAAGCCCGGCAACGGTGTGGAGGAGAAAACGGAGACGACCGACAGCTGAATCTGTCGGGGCTGCCGGAGATGCCAAAAGCGTCGGCAGTTGCGAAGGGGCGAAGTTCAGTTGAAAGTCTTGGAAACGTACTGAACGAAGGTGCAGAGAACAAGCCGCCTGACGGGGCGGGCAAGTAGCGTGAGGTAACCTTGGGAACAAGGCTCTTCAAGCAAACTGCTCTCATCGGAGTAGGTGATCGATATCGAATGTATATTGCCTGAACAGGATAGAAGGCATTCGGTATCACCGAAGAATCGAAATGCATTATTCGAACAGCACGAGAGAAAAGACGAAGCAAGGAGGTTAGATGAAGAAAAGAATCTGGTACAGCCTTTATGACAGGCTTCTTAGAAAAGAAGCTCTCATCAAGGCGTTTAAGAAGGTGAAATCGGCGAACGGATCTCCCGGGATAGACGGGCAGTCATGCAAAGATTTCGCCTGCGAACTGGATTCGAACATCGAATCCCTTCTGATCGAACTCAAGGATAAAACCTATCGATCGAATCCGGTGAAGCGGATAGAAATCCCAAAACCGGACGGAGGAGTTAGAAAGATAGGTATTCCGACAGTTCGAGACCGTGTGGTTCAGCAGGCACTCAAGGAGATTCTTGAACCCATTTTCGACCCGGATTTTCATCCGTCAAGTTACGGATACAGACCCGGAAGAGGAGCTCACGATGCAATAGCGAAAGCGACGGCATTCATGAGAACCTACAAGTTGGAATGGGTTGTGGATATGGATCTCAGCAAGTGTTTCGATACATTGAACCACGATCTGATACTCAATAGTGTCCGGAAACGAGTTTCGGACGGAACGATCCTCTCCCTTATCAGAATGTTTCTCAAAAGCGGAGCTGTTAACACCGACGGGTACGAGCCAACGGAAGTCGGCAGTCCTCAAGGAGGTGTAATCAGCCCGCTTATTGCGAACATATATCTGGACAACTTCGACCAGTTCATGAAAAGTCGAGGACACCGGATTGTCCGCTATGCGGACGACATTCTGATATTCAAGACAAGCGAAGCGGGAGCCGAAAACGCTCTGAAGGTCGCCTCAACTTATCTTGAAAAGGAACTGAAACTCACTGTGAACCGTAAAAAGACACACATTACGGAACTCGGAAGAGGAGTAAAGTATCTGGGAGTCGAGATCTATCCGTCATATACTCTGATTCAGGATTCGAAACTCCGCTCATTCAAGGAAAAGGTGAAGAAGTGCATCAAACGAAATTCGCCTGTTAACCTTGAGAAAGTGATCAAAGACCTCAACAAAATCTTGCGTGGTTTTTCCAACTACTTCAAAGTTGCGAACTGCAAAAGCGATTTGAGGGATCTGATGGGATGGATACGAAGGAGATTGCGAGCCAAGCAGTTAAAACTGTGGAAGAAATCGCGAAAACTTCACCGAAGGCTCAGACAGCTGGGTCATGAGGGAAAGTTTCCGCATATTAAGATGTCTTCCTGGCGAAACGCCGGACGCATACTAATCCATTGGGCTATGCCGAACAGATGGTTTGATGAGATCGGGCTTTATGCAATGGATCGGATCGAAACGGGACAGCTTCCCCCGATAAACAGGGGATAAGACAGGACAGGAGCCGTGTACGAGGTCCGTACGCACGGTTCTGTGAGAGGGATGGAGCGGAGTTGATCACTCCGCTTCACCCTACTCGATTATAGCAAATGGTATCCCAAGAACACCTCTTTTCCCGGAACCCCGAAGGTGGTGACACGGTGTCTCGCTATTTCTGCTATGCTATTTTCTTAAATACAAAAATCTCGATTCCGTTACCAATCTGACCTCAAAAAAAATAACATCGCAAATCCAGTGGCTAAAATGATCAGATTATTTGTATCTTGATGAAATTAGCCGCCATTTCGAATAAAAACAATATATCCTGATCCCGTCAGGCGCTATTTCGGCCTCAATATTTTTAATTTCGTAGATTCAACGACTGGAATGACCAGATTATTTGTTTCCGAGTGATACTAGCGAATGAAATCAACGGGATATTTGTTTTTTAACGAATTCATTACCGAATCAATTAAATCGACCGCACCTCCGTGTGCACCAATCCCGGAGCCCTGGCCGGGGCGAAACTATTGTAGCAACCGGCACCGCCTCACCCTTCTCCGGAAGCTCTGGAGGTGCAACACCGCCAATCTCGCCTCAAAAGCTTGAAATAATTAAACCATTCAAACACCATGCGCCCAGTGCCGGAGGCGTGACATGATTATAGCCAACGAAATCTCCCCGCCCTTCCATTAACCACACAAAGCGGATACACCTTGAAAAAGATTCAACGTTTCGCAGAATACAAACAAATTCAAAGAAAAAGAAGACAATAAAGTCTTTAAAAATGACTAAAACTGTAAAATACCGGCCTGATTTTCATTACAGTTTTATGGGTTCCAACAACAATATATTTACAATGTTTTATTAAGTTGACAATGTTTAGAATTAATATATATTGAGTTTGTGTTATTTTGTTAATTGTTAAATTAATTTGGTGTAATGAAAATGAAATCTTTTATTTGCTTACTTTTGTGCCTATCCCTTTGTTCCTGTGCTTCAGTAAAATATAAGACAGAATTTAAACATGTCGGTGTTGGTGCTACAAATTTCGAAAAGATAGAAGGAGACATTCCAGTATATTTTTATACTGCACCGGAAGGTATTGTCTCAAGAGACAATGTAATTGAAGTTCAGAAGGGCTACAAACATAAAATCATTGGCATTGTTGATGTTAAACATGATGGTTGGAGTCCTGGAATGGCTGTTATTATACCTCTTATGATCATAACTGGCGGGATATATGTGATTGCATATGGTATTTCATGTGGCTCTGCAAAGCCTGATAAAGAAAAAGTAATCGAACTAATGAAAGATAAAGCTAAAGAGATGGGAGCAAATGCAATAGTTTACGCAAGTATTGATGATGCGCCTTATCTGGGTGTTGGCTATGCCGTGATTCTTGATCCTGATTTAGAATACGAATAGAACGAAAGAAAACCTAACATGACTTGGATTCAATCCAAAATTAGTCTGATAATAAAATCAAGTCAACGACCACCCCAAAGTAGGTGGCTTGGGATTTTTCTGGTCTCGCAACTTTCAAATAGCATATCTATTGCTCTTTGATACTGACCAACCAGATTCATATCACAATTGGCAAGCCCAACATTGACTTTTAACTTAGCACGTTCCCTTTTACTTAAATAATTTGATTCTTCGTTAATAGACATTGTTTCTCCTAATAATTTATCATTTTTGATCTTTTCATATTGCCATCACTCCTATCCCCACCAAACACCTCCAGATTCCGTCGTAATATTTATTCACTCTGGTTTTATCGGTTGGGGATCCTTCGGGGATGTAGATTATCATGCCTTGGCGGGCGCGGGTGAGGAGGACTCGGTAGGTGTTTAGGAGGTAATTCTTATTCACTTGTTCGTTGATATTTTGCCATTTGGTGCCTTTGAAGGTTCGGAAATGCCACTGGTTTTTGTGGAAGTAGAAATCGGCGTCCCAGGCTGGTTCGAGGCCCTGGAGGTCGAACTCTGTGGCTACTTCCTCCAACAAGTATGATGATCTTATATCGTCTTTGTCCACAGATGCACACAGATGAACATAGATGGGAGAAAGAGAGACCGCAGATTAAGCTGATGTACTTGATTGCCTTGATTTTTGGGAGGGGAATAATGCTTTTTTGTCCACAGATTCACACAGATGAACATAGATGGGAGAAAGAGAGACCGCAGATTTGGCTGATGTACTTGATTTTTTTGGTGGACGGGTGGATACGCTTTCATTCTGAAATCGGGATATTTTATTGGAATAACTCTCCCTTGATCCCTCTCTTTCAAAAAGAGAGGGAAATTCATATAAATTGCGGGACAATGGGGTTCGAGACGCAGCATGCTACGTCTCTACGGGGGATGTGGTCCCAAAGTTTTTGATCTTAGTAACTCTCCAGCCCCCTCCCTTTAAATTGTCAACAGATGAACACAGATGGCGAAAAACTATATCGTCTGGTGATTTATCGGATGTTTTTGATTTCGTTGTTTATTCGGTGAGGGTTGTGGTGGTTTTTATTGTAAAGGGATCACAGGCATGAAGTCCGCAGGTTGAACCTGAGAGTATTATATTTCCATCTTTGTCCATTATCATGGAACTTACTGATTCGCTCTGGTGAGTTCCCCACTTTTTGATCCAGAGTTGTTCGCCTTCGGGATTCCATTTTGTGAGATACATGTCGCTGCCACCTCCGACTCCTATCATTTGGGAAATAAACGGTTTGAAATCCCCTGCCATATATACATTGCCAGCTTTATCAATTAACATTTTCCATATATTGTCCTGATCAGCAATCTGCCACTTTTTTTCCATAAGCAATTTTCCGTTCGGGGATAATTTCAATAGAAAGTTTTCACTTTTTTTAAGCCACCCTCTGATTTTCAATTCATCACTGGTAAGATCTGTTTCTCCTGCGACATAAACTGATCCGCTTTTATCTACCGCAATTTGGCTTCCAAAATCAGTGTCCGATGTTCCCCATCCTTTATTCCAGAGTATGTCACCGGCACTGTTTATTTTTGTGACGACAATATCAAATTCTCCCTGGTTTTCCAGGCCTTCAAAATAACCTTTTGTGTGCCACAGAAGGTATACATTACCTTTTTCATCGGTTTCTACAGCATCAAGAACGTCTGCTTTCGAAGTGTAGAACTTTCTACTCCAAAGCATTTCACCTGTTTCACTGTATTTTCTTAATTTTATGTAAAGCCTACCGGATTTATTATAATTCTTTGGCTTTGATAGAAAATCCTCTGCCAGATATACATCTCCTTGTGAATCAATTTCCAGAAGTTTCTTGTGACTTGGAGGATAACCTAAATACTTTTTCCATTCTTCATCACCACTACTGCTTACCTTTTTAAGGTAGCGACCATCTACCAGATATATTGCTTCATTGCTATGGACAGCTGAAAATTTTATCCTGCTTCTAAACCTGTCATAAAAACTTCTGCTCCACAGCTCCCTACCGTTAGAATCCATCTTCTCCAAAAGAAATTTGTGTATGCTTTCCTTTTTTAATGGAATTTCCTCATAGCTTGTCCTGTATATTTGCCCTTCAGGAGTAATTATCAGTTGGCCTCCTCTTGTCATTGAGGAAGATCCCCACTGCCCTATTGTGATAAAACTGTTCTCTTCGGCGTTTGATATTTCCTTTACGTTTTTTCCATAAATTATAGAAAAAGTAAACAATATCAGAGTTAGAGTTATTGATTTATTAAAAAACTTCATCGTTTTTCTCTTGATACAATTGTTAATCCAAAAACAACATAGCAGACCATGGTGAAAATGCAACATTTAACCGCAGATTCATACAGATTAGTAAGAAATGACCGCAGATTACGCTGATGTACTTGATTGCCTTGATTTTGGGGCTGTGCCCTAGTTATGTGGCTTCGGTGGACATTGTGGACGAAGTGGAGTGTTTGGAGGGGTGGATACGCTTTTATTCTGAAACCGGGGTATTTTATTGGAATAACTCTCCCTTGATCCCTCTCTTTCAAAAAGAGAGGGTAAATTGCGGGACAATGAGGTTCGAGACGTAGCGTGCTACGTCTCTACGTGGAGAATATGGACGGTTTTCAGGGTTGAATCGGTTAATAATTGGGGATTGGGTAGAGACGGAGCCCTACCCCTACAGCGAGTGACAAGCGTTTGTGGTAATCTTCATCAACGGCCTTGCAGTTCATCACCTGGGCCGGATGGCTCTCATCACCAATTTAGGGCGACCCAGCGGGTAGCCCCTACGAATTCCACAAATAATTTGATGTGTTACAGATGATTTTTTAATGTCCTATGCCGTGCATCATGAGGAGAAGGTGTTCGAGGGTTTTGAGGATTTCTGTGGTGTACTCGGCGGAGGCTTTTTTGCTTCCGGGGATGGCGTAGATGACTGTGTTGCCTTTTATCCCGGCTACGGAGCGGCTGAGGAGTGCTCCGGGGATTTTTTCGCCGTACTTTACTCTTATCATTTCCATTATTCCGGGTATTTCCCGGTCTATTACGCTCCGGACGGCTTCGGGGGTTACGTCCCTCGGGCCGACTCCTGTTCCTCCGGTTACGATTACGATGTCGGTTCCTTCTTCTTTGAGTTTTTCGAGAGCGCAGCGAATTTCCTCTTTTTCATCGGGAACTATCATGCGGTTCAGGTCGAGTTGCCATCTTCCTCCGGAAAAGTGGTTTCTCAGGATGCTTTCGATTCCGGGGCCGCTCCTGTCTTCATATTCGCCTCTGTGTGCACGGTCGCTTGAGGTGACTATGTCGATTTTCAACGGCCGTTTTAATATTTCGACTTTTTCTCCTTCGCGTATGGGTCCGCCGCTTCTCACTCTGGCGAAGATTCCTTCTTTGGGCATTATGCAGGTGCCTACTCTTTTGAATACGGTACACCCTTCGCCGTGACACTGTTTGCCTATCTGGGTCACTTCCAGAACGACGTCGCCTACGACTATGGTATCGAGGGGGGCGACTTTTCCGAGATCGACTCCGGATACGAGAAGGTTTTCGGCAAACATTCCTGGTTCGATGATTTCACCGTGCGTTCCTGTAAATCTCTTCACCGATTCCATTGACAGTAAACTCACCTGTCTGTGGCCGATTCCGGCGTGGGCGTCGCCTTCGATTCCCAGATGGTTTACAAAGGCTTCCTTTACCACTATTTTCGATGTTCCCTTCTGCTTCGATACGGCAATCCACTCCACTTTTCCCGTCATTCTCCTTCCCTCCCCTTCTGTTTTTCGACAAGCCTGATATCCCCGAGTACCATTCCCTTGTCCACTGCTTTGCACATGTCGTAGACGGTGAGAAGTGATACGGATACTGCCGTGAGCGCCTCCATTTCAACTCCTGTCCGATCCCTGCTGTTCACTGCGGCGCTGATTTTCACCCCTTCGTCGACAATTTCCGCAATGACGGAGATGCCTGAAAGCGAGATGTTGTGACAGAGAGGTATCAGTTTCGGCGTCTCTTTTGCCGCCATCACTCCGGCAAGTTCGGAAACTGTCAGAACGTCCCCCTTCTTTATGCGATTTTCCTTTACCCTTTTAACTGTCTCTTCGGAAAGATAGATCGTTCCTTCGGCTTTGGCGATTCTGCGGACAACCGGTTTTTCACCTACGTCGACCATTCTTGCCCTGCCTTTGGAATCCACATGCGTTAACTCCTTCATCATCCCCCCATATTGTAAAATGTTCCGGTTCTGTTGATTACACCGTACTCCGGCTTGTTCTCAACGGCGGCGCGAAGTGCGTTCTCAATTCCCAGTGTTCTTATGTCGTATGAGAGATCGCTGAAAAGACACGGTTTGAAAAATCCGTTGCATGTGAGCCTGATTCTGTCGCATATTCCGCAGTTTCCGCCTTTTCCTCCTTCCACGATCCAGTATTTGCCTTTCTTGAGATCCATTTTTCTTATGAACCTGACTCTGTACCCTCTCTTTTCGGCGAATCTGGAAACATCAACGGCATCCTTCTCTTCCGAGCTGTCTTCTACGACGATATTGATTTTCGTGCCTTGGAAACCGGCACGGTCGACAGAATCAAGTCCTCTTAGAACGGTTTTGAGCTCTCCACCGGTAATCTCCCGGAATTTTTCTTCATCCACTGAATCGAGACTGACGTTGATTCTCTTGAGGCCGGCCGATTTCAGATCCTCTGCAAATTTTTCGAGCATTGTGCCGTTTGTTGTCATTCCGAAATCGGTTACTCCTTCGATTTTCGAAATCGTTCCGACAATCTCCACAATATCTTCCCGCATGACCGGTTCGCCTCCGGTGAGCCGGATTTTGTGAAAGCCGAGGGAAACGGCTGTGCGGACAACTTCACCGATTTCTGCGGGTGTCATCATTTCAGAGGGTTCGACCAGTTTTTTGGGTCTCGCCGGCATACAGTAGGTGCAGCGGAAGTTACAGCGATCCGTCACCGAAATTCGCAGGTAACTGATTTTTCTTTTAAATCGGTCTAACATCTACGGGTTCCCCCTCCTCGATGGTATCGATTCCCCGATGAATTCTCACAAGTCCGAAGGCTTCGGAAAGTGAGGAGTAGTGACCGGAGCCGTGATAGGAAACGGGTTCTACTCCCTCAGGAACCAGTTTTACGGGTATCCATTCGTCCCGCTCTATTTTACCTCTTTTGAAGGTGCGGGAGAAAATTGATTTCACAGTGCCGGGATTTTCGATTGCGCCCATGCATTTTTGAAGAAAGGGGGCGATGAAAAGTTCGAATGTTACGAAAACTGAAACCGGATTTCCAGGAAGTGCAAAACATGTTCGATTTTCTGAAACTGCAAATGTAAAAGGTTTTCCAGGCTTTATCGCAACTTTACGGAAAAGCGGTTTGTATCCGAAACGGATCAGAAGATCGGGTACCAGATCGAAGGTTCCCATGGAAACTCCACCGGAAAGAAGGACGAGATCGCATTCAGCCTCGGCTTTTCTGAAAACCTCCTCCATCACCGGCATGTCGTCGCCCACAATTCCGTAGTAACGGCTTTCCGCGCCTGTTCTTTCCAGAAGAGTCTGAAGCGTCGGGCCGTTGGCGTTTCTTATCTGATGGGGTTCCACGTCGTCACCGGGTTCGACAACTTCGTCTCCGGTTGTCAAAATTCCCACAACCGGTTTTCTCCGAACTACGGGATCGCCGCAGCCGAGCGATGCGAGTGTGGCAATGTGCCTGTGGCCGATTACAGTTCCCTTCAAAAGAACTCTCTGGCCTTCGTGAAGATCCTCACCTTTAAGCGCGAAGTTAGAGAGGTAGTCGGGTCTGTCCGGCGTCGTGATGAGATCTCCGTCCTCCTTCGCATGCTCAACCATGACGACAACTTCCGCTCCTTCAGGAAGCGGTGATCCGGTCATCACTTTTATGCATTTTCCCTGTTCGACTTTATCTGATGCCGGATCGCCCGCTTTCAACATTCCTTTGAGTTTGATTTCTTTTCCGAGATCGCCCCTTTTCATTGCGAATCCGTCGACGGCCACTCGGTTGAACGGCGGAATATCCCTGTCGGCTACAACATCTTCTGCGAGAACCCTGCCGACGGAGCGATCAAGGGAAACCTTTTCTGTCTCCTCGATTCTCCATGTGTGGGCCATTACTCTGGAAAATGCCTCCTCGAAGGAGATCATTTCATGTTTTTGATTACCCATCGATTTCCCTCCACCCCTATCAATGTAAGGATATCGGGATCGTAAGACCAGCCGTCCGCAGTGAGAGACGAACGGATCGTGAGATCTGCAAGATCCAATACCCTTTCAGCACTTTTCTTTATGGAAGCCTCATCTAACTTTCTTACCATAAGAAAGAGCGCGGGCTCAAGTAAAAGTCTGAGGGTGTTGGATTCGCACACAACCATTCCCGGGGCGGGAAGTTCTTTGAAAATCTTCTCAATTCCTTCAATCGCCGAACTTTCGTCACATCTCAGCCAGAACACCTTTTCTGCACCTGCGCGAAGCAGTTTGCCGGTATCCTTCTTTCTTTCGGGATCGGTCTCTTCGGTGATTTTAAGGTATTTTTCGGATTCGCCGTGGCGAAGGGTCGCCTTGACGGCGTAGACGGGAAGTGAGAGATTTTCCCTGCACCATCGGATCAGGGCGGATGAAAGCGTCGTCTTTCCGGCATCTTTCTCCGTCGATCCCATGAGAAGCAGGGATTCTATCACATCAGACCCCCTTTTCGGGCCGTTTTATATCGGTCCGAGGGCGCAGGGTGTGGATCATTGCACCGACTTTGTCGTTAACGTCAAGATCTCCGTCGTAGAACATCGATACCATCGGAATTCCGTAGCGCTCCTTGAGCTGAAGGAAGATGGAGCTGGCTATCGTTCCCGGCATGCAGCCGAAGGGAGATGCATTAACAACCATAGAGGCGCCCTGCCTTGCAAAGATGGATGCACGACCGGCGGTGAGTACGGCTTCGGAGGAGAAGTCGACCGGGAAAAACTCCTTTCCGACTTCGATAATCTCCTTCATATCGGGCTCCTTCCTGTCTCCGAGAACTTTGGATGCCGCCTTCATGTAGGATTTTTCGGTCTGGTAGAGATAGATGTTCTTCACGAGACTTTCACCTGCCTCGAAAAAGCCCTTGCCGTGTCTTTTTGTCATGTAGGACTGGTAGTAGGCGGTGTAGAGAATGTACTCGTGCATCGGTGTGAGCCACGCCTCTCCACCGTTCGCCTCGATCACGTCGATGAGGCTTCCGTTGGAAAAATGGTTGTTACGGACGTACATCTCACCCACAATACCGACAAGGGGACGCTGCTCCCTGCGGACCGGAATTTTAGAGAACTTGTCGGTCACGGATTTGATGAAAGCCTTCGGGTTCTCCTTCCGTGAAAGAAGCTCCTCAAGTTCGGCAATGGACTTTTCAAAAAGCTCTATCGTGTCCCCTTTTGTCTTCTCGTAGGGTCTGACCCTTGTGAGAAGGTTGAGCATTATGTCGGAGCTCATCATTGTGTGCATGAGAAAACGTCGCATATCTTCGGGAAGTCCCTGGTATGCGTTGACGCCCGATGGTGACATTATGTCGGCCCTGTCCATTCCCGCCTTTTCGAAGATGCGTCTTTCGAGAAGGTTGTACTGTCCGAAACGGCATGGACCTTCCGATGTCGGCATAAAGAGAATCTGTTTTTTATCGCTCTGTTCCTCGAAGTACTTCTTCATGAAGGCGCCGATTGTGAGCGTCATGGGAAGACACTCGCCTCCGCGTACCCACCTTTTTCCGAGCTCGAGAGATTCCTTGTCTTCAAAATCAAGATATCCGGAATCGTAACCGAAACCGCGGAAGGTGGCCGCGAAAAGTCTTGCGCCTACGTAGTGCATAGGCGGAATCCAAACCTTTCCGTTGAGGTCGGCTCTGTATTCTGCGTTGAACTGTTTGGAGTTCCTCGCCTTGCCCGGCTTCTCGCCTCTTTTCATGAAACTTCCGACAACATCGACGAAAGCTTCAATTCTGGTTCTGTAACCGCCGTCGCTGTCGTGCTCGTCAAGTTCGAGAATGAGCATCGGTTTTCCTTCACTCTCCTCCTCGGCGTAACTGAGAATGAAGCTGTCGGGACCGCAGTTGAAGTTTGTGAGATAAATGGGGAATATGTTGGGGCTCTTCCTGATCTTATCAATCGCTGAAAGAATTCTCTGTCCGTAGCGCCAGAACATGTTGAAGTAGTCGGTTTCCGCAAGCTCCTCGACATCGAGTGAGAGCATGTCCAGGGGAACAACGGGATAACCCATTGACGCGATGGCCTCGGGAATTCCGAGATTTATTCCCTTGTCGTAGATGTTGTAGGGTCTTCCGACAAGAACGAAAACCGGTTTGTTATCCTCTGCTGCTTTTTCAAGAAATTCGTCTCCCAGTGTCTGCATTCTCTTCTGGATTGTCCGGAAGTACTCGAGAGATTCGGAAAATGCCTTGATGCACTCCCGTTTGCTCACATTGAAGTTCTCTTTCATCGCCTCGTAGATGGCCGTGGCGTTCTCCTTTTCGCTGAGCCTGAGATCGACAACCGGTGAAATGAACTGTTCGGCTTCGATACCGTTTCTTTCCATTACCGATCGCATTACAGCCGGACTGCCCTGGGCGTAGCAGCAGAAGTAGCTGTCCGCCGTCTTCACACTGGAGCTGTCGGCGATCATGAACGGCTGGAACATGGGATGTCCGTAACTTGATGCCTCCATCATGTGTCCCATGGCGGATTTTGCGGGGAAGCAGTAGTCGGCCGATGAGAGGTTGGATGAGTGACGTTTTATAGCATCGGTCGTCACCACGGAGGAGAGTCGCACCTTGATGTCAAGCATGTTGAAAAAACGCTGCCACATAGGGTAGAAGGTGTGATTTGTCAATGAGTGGATTATCGTCACGTTGCCCCTGGATTCGTTCTTTGTCTCGTTTTTCCTGAAAAAGAGACGGTTTCTCTCCTTTATGAGTGAGAATCCCGAAAGGTCGTTGCGCTTTTTGTTGTTCGGATCCCTGCCGCACTGGTAGCCCCAGGAGAACTCGTCTCCGCCGACTCTCTTGATGAAGTTAATCCTGCAGAAATTTTCGCAGAGCTTGCATGTCTCGGTTCTGCTCTCTATCTCGGCCTCCATCGACTCCTTTCCGATGAAGCGGGTTCCGGCTTCAAGAGATTCGTAGGAGATGAGAGCCGAACCGATCGATCCCATCAGGTGGCAGAACGGTGAAACAACAACCTCGACGTCAAGAATGTTCTCGATGGCTGCAACAAGTCCCCTGTTCCTCGCCGTGGCACCCTGGAAGAAAACCCTCTCCCTGTTGACGGGACGTTTTCCCACAACCTTGGTGAGGTAGTTCCTGATAACCGAGTACATTACTGAAGCGAGCGCCTCCTCCTTGGAAAATCCCTTTTTGAGAATATCGCGAAGATCCTGCTCCATGAAAACCGTACATCTGTCGCTCGTCACGGGAGGAGCGATTCCTTCAACGACGTCCCCGGCCTCGAATATGGAAAAGCCGAGTTTTCTCGCCTGCTCTTCGACAAAGGATCCGGTACCTGCGGCACAAACGTAGTTCATGTTGACGTCGCTTACGAAACCGTTCTTCATGCTTATGTATTTTGCGTCCTGACCTCCTATTTCGAATATTGTTTCCACATCCGGATAGTAGCGGCCTGTTCCGGTGCCGTGCGCCGTTATCTCGTTGACGATGGAATCGGCTCCGAAGATTTCACCCACAAGCTTTCTTCCCGATCCTGTAGTTCCGAATGAGAGAACCTCCAACGAGTGATCGTCGACTATTCCGTAGAGCGCCCTGAATACTTTTCTCGCCGCCCCTACGGGATCTCCACCTGTTTTTCTGTAGATATCGAAAACAGGTTTCATGTCGGAAACCCTGAGGGCGACAAGCTTGGTGCTTGTAGAACCGATATCCATTCCTATCGCAATTCCGGAAGCCTCCTTCAGCTCCCTGTGAATTCGAATCTCATTATCCTCTTTATCGAAAACAGGATCCTCAAATTTCGGGTAGGAACTCTTTTTAAGAAGAAGGGGCTTCATCATCGGAATATCCCTCTTCGCTCCCTCTTTCGAAAGATCTATTTTTTTTATACGGACTCCGTTTTCACCTGCGGCGCCCAGCGATGTGAAGCCGTCGCTTCCCTCGGGAACTATCCAGTTTGCTTCCGGATAGAGAATCTTCATCCAGCGTACAACTTCCCTGTTGAGGGAAACTCCACCGATAACAGCGATCTCTCCCAGGACCTTTTCTCCCCTGAAGAGGGTGTTCATGGCCGAAACTACGAGGCTGCGGCAGAGACCCGCCCACATCTCCTCCTTCGAACGACCCTCCTGCTGATGGTGAATAAGGTCACTCTTTGCAAAAACCGTACAGCGGCTCGCAACGAGCGGAGGGTTGGAAACGGTCAGCTCGCCCATTCCCTCGAGATCCACGCCAAGTCTCTCGGCCTGCTCCTCGAGAAAGAGGCCTGTTCCGGCGGCGCAGAGTGCGTTTTTCTGAATATCCGTTATTTTTCCGTCCCGGAATGTGTACATGGCGAGACTGGCGGCACCGATATCTATCACCCGGCCTTTACCTCCGGGAAAGAGGCTGTGATCGTTGACCGAGCGCATTACCGCAACCGTTTCCCTGACATGGGGAACTTCAAGCCTTTCCGTAATTTCACGGGCACCTTTTCCGGTAAAGGTGATTAGTGCATCACTGTCAAGTTCCTCAAATATATTCTTAAGGTTATCTACAACCTTTCCTTCGTGCCTGATTCTCAGAACAGGTCGTGTTCTTCTTTGAGCCGTAAGGGTAAGAAAGGTCGTTCCGATATCTATTCCATAGCTTTTCATGCTGAACCCCTTTTAGAGAGAAAGAAATGGTTTAAGCTTTTCAAAAAAACCGTTGAAACCGCTGTTGGACATCACGACGGTAACTGAAGCGTCGTCGCTGTTTTGAACCGTCCAATCAACAATTCCTTCGGTATCTGCAATGTGAACCGCACATCCGGCGGCCGTTTTATTTATCATATCCACAAGCCGCTCCGGCGAAAACCGCTCCTCGAGAGCAACCCTGTCCAGTTTCGGAGGCTTTCCGATGAGAACCCTGTCCGCGAGATGAAATATTTCGCCGTAACGCTCTTCAAAAATTTTTCTGTTGTTTGTGTTTGTGGCAGGATCGAATACGACGTTGAGCTTCCTTTCGGGAAAAAGTTCCCTGAATCCCTTCAACGTATATTCGACAGCCGTAGGATGGTGGGCGAAGTCGCTGTAGACAGCTCCTCCCTCAATGTAACCGAGAAACTCCTGTCTCCTCTTAACTCCCCTCATCGACGGTAGTATCCTCGAAAGTCCCGAAAGATCCGAATCGATACCCTCGATGGTGGCGACCGAAATGAGGGCTCCCAGATTCATCAGGTTCTGCTCCCCTATAAACGGCGATAGAAGCTCTATCGGTTCAACTCCCTTTCGGTGAACCCGGAATTTCGTAAAACGTCCTTCCACTCCCAGCTTTTCAAGATAAAGATCGGCGGATTCGTCCACAATCGAATAGGTGTAGAAAAGATCTCCCCCGACCTCATTCAGAAGACGTCTGTTGAGTTCGAAATCCAAGGAGAGAACCACACGTTTTCTTGTCACGGAACAGAGTTTTCTGAAATTGCCGTATATCGACTCCACATCGCTGTAGATATCCGCGTGATCGAATTCGATTGAACTGATTATGGATATGTAGGGCTCGTAGTGCAGAAACTTCGGTCCCTTGTCGAAAAAGGCCGTATCGTACTCGTCACCTTCCATCACAAAGTAGCCACCCTGCCGGTAGGAGGCGTTGGTTCCGAAAAAAAGAGGGAGTCCTCCTATGAAGAATGAGGGATTGGCTCCCATTCCGTGAAGGTATTCGGAAATCATGGTGGAGGTTGTAGTCTTTCCATGGGTACCCGCGCAAACAACGGTTTTGTGACCGGGAATAAGGAATTGCTCCATGAACGACGGCATCGAATAGAATTCGACTCCGCTCTCAAGAATGATTGAGGCCTCCTCACTCTTTCCGTTGAGTGCATTTCCCACGACAACCATATCGGCCTCACCGAGGAGTTCCTTCAAGCGGTCCATCGGGTGACAGGGAATCTTGTGTTTTCTCAGTATGTCACTGACAGGGGGATAGAATCCGTCGTCTATTCCGAACACACGATTGCCCAGATCCTGGGCGGTAACGGCAACCGAGGACATCCCGGTCCCGCAAATCTTTACAAATAGTATATTTCTGTTTTTCAGCATGATCCTAGAACATTAGTGAAAGGTTAACACCCCAGCCAACAAGTATGTGTCTTTCGTCAATCAGTTTTCCGCCTTCGAAGGCAGGGTTGGGGTCACCCTCCTTCGGCTTGAGATGGGAAGTGTCCGAATCATCGAGCCCGGCAATATATCCGGCCTCGCCCTTTACGGCATCTGTAAGGTAGTGCTTTTGCCTGTACCCGACGGAACCGTATGCACCGAAACTGACGTATCGGGCGACTTTGAAAGAGGACTTGAATGTAAACATGGCATCGAGATAGCCATCCTCTATGGGAAGAAGGGCTTTGTCGGCATTTGCGGATGTGTACCCTCCTGGAGGAAGATTGTCGTCGTAAACCCAGCGAGCATCCGTAATTGAGTTGTAGGAGCTGCCTCTTGTCACGTACCTCAATCCCAGATCCGTTGTGAAGACCACCTTCTGGTTACTTTCGTTTCTCTCCCAGGCGATAAATTCCGTTCCGATGTTGACATTGTATGTATTTCGAATCTTCTCATAGATGGAATTGCTTGACTTGACGGGAAATGAAGCCTCGAACTGCATGTAGGGCTCTGCGACACTGTAGCGTTTACTCACTGCCGTTCTCAGATGAAAAACAAAAAGCCCCTTTCCAACCTTCCCCTCCTTGCCGCTCCGAATAATTGCGCCTGAGGAGGTACGAACATTCATTCCTTCAGGGGAGGCTATCTCAGCTGTTGGAAAGGTAACCTTGAATCCGGTCAGAAGTGAGAATGCGTCCTTTTTCCTATACTGGTTGTAGGGCGCCCACTGAATCCCTATGGCGATATCTCCCACGCCCTTGTGGTTGTAGGAAAGCTTCTCGTTGGTGGGAAAGTAACCGTCGGTTGCAAGTGTATGAGGGTTGCTCTCGTCGCTGATATTTTCCAGTGAGAGTGTGAATTCGTCTTTCAGAACGACAGGTATGTCGACTGAGAGTGAGAGATCCTTGAAAAGACCGATCTCCGCCTCTATGAGAAGCGTTCCCGTATAGCGTGTTGCAGCGTCTCCGGAGTACTCCAGCGTCTCAACCCGTCTGCCGTCAGTTGTGTAGTAGAGAGATCCGTCGGAAGCCTCATAGGGATTGCCAAGTCCGCTGTTGTACTCCCTCTTGATCCGGGAGAAGTGGTGCATGTTCACGAATCCTATATCCAAATTGAAATCGAAGGGATTTTCAGGATCGAAGGCGTCTGCAACCTCTGTTACTTCTGCAGCGGAAAGCTGCAGAAACAAAGCGAAAAATAGAAAAAATATACTCAAGTTTCGAAACATCTATTTCTCCTCTTCCAATAAATTCAATCTAGTATAGGAAATGTCAAAATCCTAGTCAAGTTTTGTCTAATTCTATAACCAGAAAAGATAGAGAACAATAGAAGAAGGAATCAGAAGATAGACTGCGAAAGGTATTAAAACAAGCTTTTTAACTAAAACGTCGAGAATTTTTAGAGACATTATGGATGAAATAAAGGACGCGGTCATTCCCGACAGAACTGGAACAAGCTCGACAGACGTCACGCCTCCCCCTGCGATCTCCAGAACCATCGCGCCGCCTATTGCGGGAATCGAGAGAAGAAACGCATACTCAAAAGCTACTGCAGGGGCGGCTCCCCTCAGAAGCCCTGCGGCTATGGTACTTCCGGAACGGGATATTCCGGGAATCACGGCGAAACCCTGGAACAGACCTACTATCAGCGCATCAAGAAAACCGAGCTCCCCTTTTCCCGGTCTTCCAGCCACTCTCTTCTGTGCGGTAAAAAGCAGGATTGCTGTAGCAAGAAAGGCGGGAAGCAGAAACGCGGGATCAGCCTTCAGTCGGTAAACAAGAGGCTTTGTAATGGGAATCAAAACGGCTGTGGCGACAGTACTCAATGCAATCATGAAGACGGTCTTTCTCTCAGCTCTCATATCTCTGTTGAAGAGTGATGTAAAAAGAGTCACAATCCTCTTCCGGAAGTAAATGACAACGGCCAGAAGAGAGGCCACATGAAGCATTATGTCGTAGAAAAGCGATGTCTCTGTGGCACCGAGAAGATGCTCCACAAGTGTGAGATGTCCTGATGAACTGACCGGTAGAAACTCGGTAATTCCCTGAAGAATTCCGAGCAGAATGGAATCGAATGTTGTCATGAATTTAACTCCCGTGAGAAAAAGAGATGGTAAAAAGAGCGCCGTATGAGGGCGTATATGGAGCCTCACCGACCCCTAATGTTCCGTAGATACCGAGATCAAGCTCCGGAATAACGTTCCAGACAGCTCCGGGTTGGAGAAGAAATGATGTGTGACGCTTCTTGAAAAAACCACCGGTATCGCTGCCCAATGTTCCACCGAGCCTCAGCTTAAGATCCTGATGAACCGGGTAACCTAGAAAAAGGGAAAGAAGAATCTCCTGGGAATATTTCTCTTCTCCGTCATGTCGTTCCTCTCTCCCAAGAAACGAAAGGGAAGCTGAAACAACGACAGGAGTCACAAACCGAATACGAAAAACAGCTCCACCCCGCACTCCCTCTTCACCTCTCAGTTCGCCTTCGCTCCCCGAAGGGAGAAGAATAAAGGGTCCTGCCTCAAGTCTCCAAATTCCTTCGGAATAGAGTCTGTATCCGGCATAGAGAAGTGTGTCTCCCATACCCCCGTCCGGTGAATAGCTGCCGGAACGGCTGCCTTCCACCCAGGGATAAACTTTGAGAGAGGTAAATATTCTCAAAGGACCGTATGTGTAGTCGACAAGAAGAGTAGCCGTAGTTGAATGGCTCAGCACATCCGTCTCTCGGCTCTTCAAAAGTCCGTACTCGTACCCGCCGTTCATTGAGAGCAACAGCCCGTCTCCCTGCTCGCTGCGGAAAAGATCGGCCATGGTGTGTGTGCCGCTCTGTGGGACGCCCCCGTAGAGTTCAACCGCTGCAAGAATAATGAAGAGAAGAAAAACCACAGCTCCGCCTTTTTTCATCTCACCTCCCTGTAGTAGTAAAGATCCTCACTTGAATTTCTGTTGAAAATCTGTGAGGGAAACTCCTCTCCGTAAAAAAGCCTTGACTTCTCCGTAAGTGAACAGAATCTGAGAACGGTCTCCCTGAGAACGGTGCCGAATTCTACGCTTTCGGTTTCCTTGGCAAGCGCAGTATAAAGCCTTCCTGTCTCCTTTTCGTAACCGCCGAGAAGAGAACAAAGTTTTCCGATGACCTTTCCATGAAATCTCACTGGATCCCTCTGAAGTAATTCGGTATCTATCTCAACTCTCTCAAACCTTTCGGCCAGAAAAAGAATGGGGTTTGAACCTATCCCGTTCTCATCTGCCCATGGATCGCCGGAAATATCGGCAATGAGACCAAGGTACGGAAAAAATAATCTGTCGATGTATGTGGCCCAGAAAGTGCGTCTGTATGAAGGAGCAAAATTCATGATATCCACTCCCGGAACCAGGGAAACCAGGTACGCACGGGGAAAAAGCTCCAGTAAGTCAGTATCGACAGGGGAAATGGTATATCCAGAGGAGTCGATACCCTTCAGATAGTTCCTTAGTCGCTGCCTTATTGTCAGAGGCAGATATTTCTCGCCTGCGTTATTTCCGGAGCCTTCGAGGTATGATGTGAGAAGTCTGTTTACAGACGGGTAAATGGTCGATGAAGGCGGAATTGCAGCTAGGGGAAAAACCGCCTGTCCCGGCTCAGGGTTCAATGTCGCATCCTCCTGATAGAGGTAGACCCATCTGGGTTTGGCATTGGTGGCCCTCATCTGGTCATCTACGGTTATGTAGAGGGAGTCCTTCTCCTCTACGGTGCATTCAGGCTCCGCCCCCCTCTTTTCAATATGGCAGAAACCTTCGCTTTTTCCATCCCGGAAAGCGTCATCTTCGGTTTCGCCCGAACCACGAAACGAATCCGTCAAAAGAATACTTCTCAACTCCTCCACGACATCTTCCACACCGGATTCCAGCCCGGCCCCGCTTTCAAATATGTAGTAAGGATTGTCTTTGACCCTCTCCCTCAGATGCTCCGTAAACTTCTTAGTCGAATCAAGCTCCCTTATCCTGGAAAGAAGAAGATCGTTGACGACCTCGTCCGTTGTAAAAAAAACTCCGGACTTTAAAAGCAGAGTCGCAGCAGCACTCTCCCTCACGCTGAATTCAATTCTGTTGCGTGAAAAAAAGTTGATCCCGCTAAGGTTCTCCTTTTGGTAGCCACAGGGAAAAACCGTTTGAAAAACTTCTCTATCACCGTGCTTCAGTGTCAGCAGGACCGTGCCTGAGGTTGAAAGAGGCAGTTCAAATTCGCAACTCCTTCCGTTCACCGGCACCCACTCTTTTCTGTACCCGTAATGGACACTCAACTCATCACATCCTATGGGAAATCGGGTAGGAAGATTTACACGTCCCCTGTAACGAATCCTCTCCCTTGAAAATTCAGCTCCTCCGAAAAAGAGAGTCTCCCTTACGACACCTCTTGGGGAACGTAGGTCGTCTATGCAGCTCTCCATGTAACATCTCTCTCCAATGCCGCAGTCGTTGAATGTTTGGCATTCGTAATCGAGCCTGGCCTGGGAAGGATCACAGGAGCAGGTTGCTAAAACGGCGCATAGAAATATTTTTATTTTAAGGATATTTACTTTCATCGGGATATACTACCGCCGCACAATCTTTAAATCAAGCTAAACCACTCTGTTTTCGGGATCTTTGCCCTCAAGAACAGAAACCGTATCCCCTATGACCATGGCTGCCATTCTGCTTCTTGTCTCCTCAGTCGCGCTGCCCGTATGAGGTAGAAGCACCACGTTCTCCATGGAGAGGAGTTCTTTCTCTACTTTCGGTTCGTTTTCATAAACATCGAGTCCGGCTGCATAGATCTCCCCGTCTCGAAGTGCCCGGACGAGAGCCTTCTCATCGACAAGGGCCCCCCTGGCGGTATTTATGAGAACAGCCGACTTCTTCATACTGGCTAACTGCTCCGATCCGATCATGTGTCGGTTCTCTGGAGTATACGGGAGATGAAGAGAAACAACGTCTGAACTTCTCAAGAGTTCGTCCCGCTCAACCCAGGTCACTCCGAGCTCTCGCTCTTCCGACCCATCAAGCCTGTTGCGATTGTTGTAGCAAACCTCCATGCCGAAGGCTCCGGCCCTTTTCGCCACGGCCTTTCCAATTCTTCCAAGTCCCACTATTCCAAGCCTCTTCTCCTGTATTGATTTTCCGAGGAAGAGCGACGGCAACCATCCTGTAAATTTTCCTTCCCGTGTGAACCTGTCGGAAGGAACGGCCCTTCTTGTAGTCATAAGAAGAAGCATGAATGCAATATCCGCAGTTGCATCGGTAAGAACACCCGGGGTGTTGGTTACAGCTATGCCAAGCTTTTCGGCTGCTGAAGTATCGATATTGTTGAATCCGACCGCATAGTTAGCCACAACGGAAAGATCCGCCGAAGCCTTTAGAACCTCTTCATCAACCCTGTCGGAAAGAAGGGTGACCATTCCCTGCGGCCTGAATGAACGAACAGTTTCCAAAAGATCCATCCGCTCACTGTCGGAAAGAACCTTAACTTCAAAACGATCATCCTTAATAAGATTTCGAAAAGCCTCTCCCGGCAGTTCAGATGTAACGACTATTCTCTTTTTTTCCATCTCACCCTCCTTGATTGTGTTTCTCCTCGAATCTCTTTCCCTGTCTGTACCAGTTGCGGTAGAAATTCACGGATATGGAGAGGTTGAGTTTCATCTCATCCGAGAGAGTCCTCCGCTCTATGTGATGAAAGAGAAACGGGGATACGTTTTTTCCGTCACGTCTTTTCAGATAGTAAAGAATTCCGTCCGAAGGACCGTTTTTCCTGTAACCGCTGTAGCCTATCACCGTTCCTGCAGGATATATCCGGCCCTGCTTCAGAGGTTCAAGAGAACCCAGGTAGTTGAAAACGGCTCCCATACGGTAGTCGGGATAGAAAACCTCCACCGTACCTCCGGAACTCCTGTTCTGGCCGATCTCCCGTACTCTGGCCCTGAAAGGGAGCGATACTGAGACATGTCTTTCGGAAAGGAACAGAGGAAGCAGAGCCGCTCCATGCCTTTCGAACTCAACCTCGGGACAGCCTTTGAAAGGTCCGTTCTTGATGCATGGAGTGAGAAAAAAACCGTCGGCGGTTACGTATATCTCGTTCTCTCCTGCTACGGTCAAAAACGCTTCAAATATGGACCTGTGGTACCTGCTTTTATATCTGATGTAGACAACCCTGTCATCCTTGGGTCTGTAGTAGAAGGAGATTCTGTCTCCCTCCCTGAAATTTATCTCGTAATCGGAGAAAAAAAACACAAGATACTGTATGTTCCTCACAAGCCTCGTAGAAGGTGTGAAGTCGTACTTCTTCTTCATACTTCCCGAGATCGTTCCCTTGAGTCTTACGTCGACGAAACGGATAGGCTCACCCTCCAGAGAGTACCCGGTGTGGATGGGAGCGAAAAGCTCCTCCGAAGAGGGTCTATCGACTGATGAAACGAGAATTTCATTTTCCTCACACTTCATATTTCCGTTTTCAACCTCACCCCTCCTCCTCATGTCGTCTATGAGATAGATGTTCAATCCTGCAGAGAGTATGAGAAGAATCGTAAGGTAGAGCCCTGCTTTCCAGCGAGTCACTTTGAGCCTCTTCTGAATGTGAAAAGAAATATCAGGAGGGTCAGAGCAAACAGTATGTAAACCGGTATTGCGAATCTGCTCTCCTCAAAACTGCGGAAGGAGATTATTGAACCGGTCAGTATGAAGGCGGCGCTGATCCTTGTGACAAGTCTGGAGATGAATCCCTTGTCCTCCTGTGAAAAGAGGAAAAGTACCCTGTGCTGAAGTTTCCCCCTTTCCATCTTCTCCATGATCTCGGAAAAGTTTTCCGGAAGACTCTTTGTCATATCCATGAGTCTCAGAGCCGCCTGAAAAAGCTCTTCACCGATCCTCTCCGGAGTGTACCTGCTGCGCAGAAATATTCTGGCAAGCTCCTCGGAGTGGCGCATAAGCTTGAAATCGGGATCGAGTTCCCTAGACATTCCCTCAAGAGCGGTCAGTGCCCTTATCAGAATAGAGAGATTTCTTGGAACTCGGAGTTTATGCCTGTAGAAAATAGTAAAAAGTTTGGCGAAGAGCTCACCCATATCCACATCCCCGATAGCCTCCGGAAGGGAGTTGACGATCCTCTCCATCTCTTTGGAAATTTCCTTCTTGTCAACATCTTCACCCTGTCCGCTCATCTCGAGATAGAGAGACGTGAGTTTGAGAAAATCCTTTCCGGCAAAGGCTATGAACATTTCGGCAATCTTCTCCCTTGTATAGGGGTCGAGTGATCCGGCAAGGCCGCAGTCCACTATCGCCACCCTTCCGTCGCTGTGGAAGAAAAGATTTCCGGCATGGAGATCTGCGTGAAAGAATCCGTCCACCAGCACCTGCTTGAGGAACATTCTTGCTCCGTTTTCGGCTATACTGCGGCGTTCGGATTCGGATGCATCGAGAGTGTAGAGTTTGTCCCCTCCCACACGCTCCATCACGAGAACGGATGAGGTGCACAGATGATCGAACATACGGGGAAATGTAAGCCAATCCCACTCGTCTTCGGAAAAATTGGCCTTGAACTTCCTCGTGTTGTTTTTCTCGATCATGAGGTTGAGCTCGTCGTTCATGGCGAGGAAAAACTCCTCAACCACTCCCTTGAAATCGAATCTCTCGGCAAGGGAGCTGTGGCGCTGCATAAGATCGGCGATCCAAAAGAGAATCTCCATATCCCCTTTTATGTTCTCGACAACAAAGGGTTTACGCACCTTTACAACAACATCCTCCCCGTTTTCCCTGAGAACAGCCTCGTACACCTGTGATATCGATGCCGAAGCAAGGGGCGTTTCATTGAAGAAGGAGAAAATTTCATCGATATCCGAGGCCAGCTCCCTCTCCACAATCGGTCTGATCATGTCGAACGGAACGGGAGAGACGTTGTCCTGAAGCTGCTTGAACTCCGCAACGATCGATTCCGGCATGAGGTCCCGCCGGAGAGACAGAAGCTGTCCCAGTTTAATGAATGTTGTACCGAGCTCTTCAAAGGCGAGTCTCAACCTTCTTTCAACGGGAAGATCCCGGAACTTTTCCGAACCGTCCTGCGGTTTACCCAGCCTGAGAAACTTGATTATGGGTGATGGAAGAAAGGGGCCCAGTCCGTAGCGTGCAACAACAACCCCAATCTCCCTCAGCCTTCTGAGCTTTACAAAGCCCTTCATTGTGTTAGTCCACCGTAATGGATTTACTTACATTTTTCGGAACGTCAGGGTGAACACCGTGGTTTTCGACCTTGTTCCTGTTTAGATACTTCATCTTTGAAATGCTCATCCTGAGAGCGAGAAGCTGAAGAACTATGGCTGCCTCGAACATGAATATGTTGGGATTTCCGGTCTTGGGAACAGTAATGTAGCGATTGTAGTAGTCGTCAAGTCCCTGCGGTTTTCCTTCGACGGCCTTGCGAAGTTCATCGTTCTCCTCTGCGATGAGAACTATATCGGCACCTCTGATCTTGTGGGTATGGATCTGGCTGATAGTGATTCGGACGTCCCTATCTGCCGGAGGACAAACAAAGATGAGCGGATAGTTGGAGAAATAGTTCTCGACTGCTACTCTTGAACGGTACTGTTCAAATGCGTTGCACAGATCCTCCTTGTTGTCATCTATGTGGCAACTTTCGGCAAGAAGGTCCCTGTCTATCTTTTTAAGCTTGAAATTCTTTACAATGTTTAGGAACTCTCCTAGTTCCCTTGAACCGTTCTCGTTAGCGAAGTTCCTTCTAAGTATTATCTCGAACGACTCCAGAAGATCGGTATGAAGCGCCTCCATATCGGAAAGTGAAAAAATCGTATTCTTTCCTAGAATAGTGTTTGGCCCGTGCTTGAATTCGGCACTGTCGTAACCTTCGGTGTGGTTCAGCACAACCTCCCTTACCTTGAGCGCACCTTCACGTGAAAGTCCTGCAAGAGAGGTCCCCAGAATGTGCATTGAGGGGGCAAGGAACATCCTTAGCGCAACCTCTGTCACACTGAGTTCCACGTTGTTCAGCGTGAAATCCATATAATACTGAATCTTTTCAAGTGTTTTTCTTATGTCCCCGTCCTTTCCGCTGATACTGGCGGCGAGAATGTAGAAGAGGGCCATCTGGCTGGTAAATGACTTTGTAGCGGCAACGGCGATTTCCGGACCACACATTACAGGCAGGTAGAAATCCGACTTTTCCTGGGGCAGCGTGGAGTTTTCGTTGTTCACTATGGTGATCAGCTGAATTCTCTTTCCGTGACGATCTCTCAGTTCATTGAAAATGTCCACAAGATCCTTGGTTTCTCCGGACTGACTTACACCGATAATCATATCCCTCTCGGAAAGACCTCCCATGTAGAGCGATCTGAAGGCTCCGGGATTTGCCGAAATAATGGACACGTCAGCCTGGTTATTAAAGAAGTATGCTCCAACAAGAGCTGCGTTGTAGGATGTTCCGGAGGCTACGACAAAAATTCTTCCTCCGGTTTGTCCCATCTTCCTCATCGAAGATACGAGCTCCTCCTTAAATTTAAGAATCATTCTTTTTTTCTTCCAGACGAGCATCATGTCAAGAATGTATAGTTCAGGAAAATATGCTTCGTCAATTCCCAGAATTTCATCAAGAAGTGAGGAATCCTCGGAAACGAATCCGGATGTCTGAAGTCTTTTTTCGATGTTGTGGTTACCCTCCTTTACCTTGGAGAAAACGGAGCTGAAAGTTTCGCTTGTTCGAATCTTCTCAAATTCTGTTTTTAAAGTTTCCTGATCGAAAACATCGTACAGACGTAGCAGTGCATAGAGCTGCTCTCTGCAGTTATCCAGATTCTCCTCGAAAATCTCAAAAAACGGTTTCTCCTTGGGATCGTCGAAGTAGTAACGGAGAAGAAGATTCATGTTTCCCGGAGAGGTTGCTATCTCCTGCTCCATGAAAAACTGGTATTTGGGTGCGAGGGAAATATCCGAAATGTTCAGTCTGGAACGGGTTAGGGCTGGAACATGCTCACTCTCCGCTGAAAGCGAAAAGACCCTGTAGTCATCACTCGTAAAGTATATGCCCTCTCCTTCGGTGAGGGGAATAAGAAAACGTGTCTTTGAAAGAACAGAGGTGAGATCTGAACTTACGACGATAAACGGCCCTCCGTTATCGACGCCCTTTCCGGCATAGAGTGAAGAACCGCTCTTTATTGCGAAAACCCCCTCTATATCGGGAGCCGTAACACATGCAGCGTAGCTACCCTCAGCCTTGGCCTCAGCCTTCCTGATCGCCTTCATGAAAACATCAACCTTCCTGTCGTGGGAGAGATTTGACTTATCAGCCTCCGAATCCAACAGAAGTGAATAGTAGTGTTCGACAAGATGAACGAGCATCTCTCCGTCGTTATCCGAAGCGAGATGGTGTCCGTTGTCCCTGAGAAGCTCCTTCAATGAATCAGTATTGGATATATTCCCGTTGTGCGCTCCGACAATGTGAACTCGACATGAGACGTCATGAGGCTGGGCGTTGTTGTCCGTTACTGCACCATACGTAGCCCATCGGACCTGCCCGATAAACCGACGACCCGACATCTTGTCCATCTCCAGTTCCACCGTAACCCGGGATGGAGCCCCAACCTTCTTCTTCAAGACCACCTTCCCGTCATCCTTCAGGAAGGCGCCTCCGGTGGAGTCATAACCCCTGTATTCCAGCTTCTTCAGAAGAATCGAACCTTCATTTCCTAAATTTTCATTGTGGTTTCCATACACAATTGAAACAACACCACACATCAGTTTCCTCCGTTTTACCTCATTTTCAGTTGAAGATAGCAGAAACAACCGTTGCAGTCAATGAATCTTTCTTATACGAATCTATTTTGAGATTTCCAAAATAGACATGCATCTGAATCCGATGTAATCCTCCGTTAAACCGGCAGATAGAAGGAGCGTGGAAAAAGTCCTGAGCCGATCATTTCCCGAAATGTATGCTCCGCCTCTCAAGGGGCGGGCGGAATCGGTAAATCCGGTCCATTTGACAGATTCGTTTGGCGGATCAATCCAGAGTTCATCATCACTTCCACCTTTGACAAACAGGTTCCTCTGAACCCATTCGGCAACGTTTCCGGCCATGTTGTAAAGCCCATAGGGAGAAACCCCAGCAGGAAAGGAGTCGCAGGGAGCCTTTCCCGGATAACCGTCCCCACAGGACATCTCGCTGCAATTTGCCACATCATTAATAGGTAGTCCAGGTTTCCATGGAAATTCTTTTCCGTCTTTTCCCCTAGCGGCAAGCTCCCACCGGACATCATCGGGAAGTTCCTTTCCCTTCCATCTACAGTAGGAGAGGGCACCGTACCAGGTGACATTTGAGACAGGGTAGTTATCTTCGGCATCAGAAATCGAATCCCAACACTTCTCTTTACCACCAAGACCGTCCCTGCCGCACTGCAACCCCTTGCTGGTCACATAATCCATGAATAGTCTAAAATCCTTGACTGAAACCTCGAACATATCCATATAGAAACCTTCCGTCAACATGACTTTCCTGAATCTGGTAGAGAACGTTCCACCTTGATAGCCGACCTCCCCCATTTGGAAGAGTCCTCCTGGAATGTAAACCATTCTGGAGCCCCCAACAATCTTTTCGCACTGGCCGTTGGAAGGGTTGAACTCGCCAACTTTTGTGCAATTTCCCCTTTTATCGGGGAAAGAGCATCTTTCCGGACAGTAAAAACGACAGGAACCGTTACCGTCGCACCTGAAATTGTACCCTTTCGAACCTTCCGGCCCTTCGCAAAAACGACCTATATCAACAGTAAAATAGGCTTCCTCATCAAAGGAATATTCATAGACGGCACACGGATCAGAACTCTGCTTTCCCTCGCACTCGCCGCCGTTACAGTGGTCACCCCATGTGGACCCCTTTTCGTCATAACATCCTTTATCGAACATTTCAGGAATGCACGCCCCCTCTCCATCACACGATTTAGTCTGACATTGAGTAGTCGGTCCGCAGGATGTCCCTTTAGACAGAGGAATCTCTTCACACTCACCCTTTGAACTGCATTGGAAAACGGCACAGGATCTGTACCCCGGCCGGAGAGACACATTTTCGGGTTTGCAGGATTCCCCTTCAGCCTTCTGTTCACCTTTACACACACCTTTTCCATCACATTCGAAGACGGTACAGGGATCGGCATCTGGATGAAAGCAGTCTGTCTCAGCTGCAACGTTCTTTCCAGTGCACTTTCCATTCATACATCGATCATTGAAAGTGCAGTCATTGGAATCGTTACATGGAGTGTTATCCATTTGCGAGCCATCCCCCCTGCAGACACCCTTATCACGACAAATGTCGTTGACCGTGCAGGGATTGCCGTCATCGCAGGGCCTGTTTATGATAGGCTTTCCGCATTCTCCGGTTTTAGGATCGAACATTGGAGCGATACATGGGTTATTCGACTTTCCACATCCCGTGCACGTCCCACCCTTACAGAAATCGTTCAGAGTATCAGGATTTCCGTCATTACACATTGCCCCTTCATCAACGGCACGTTCCAGGCAGGAACCAGATTGACAAACCTGCATTGTACAGGATCCGGGGGTGCTCTCCCCGCACACTTTCCCGTCAGTCCATGAAGCGTCAGAGATACACACTCCACCCAGGCAGCGGTCTACCGTACAGGGATTATCGTCATCGCCGCATGCAGAACCGTCTGCTACCGAGTTGCCAGAACACACACCGTTAATGCAACGATCGTCTTGGGTACAAAGGTTCCCGTCATCGCAGGGAACGTTTACCGGATTGTTAACACAACGGTCTGCTTCAGAGTCGTAATCGTCTTTCGTACAGGGGTTGTCATCGTTGCATCCTCTAATCCTATTTTCGGCCACAATCTCTACAGCAGTCGAAAAGGGCGTCAAAACTGCACCCCGTCTTCCAGCCAGTCTAAATTCAACCCTATGACCTTTTTCGATGGACTCGGTGTATCTATAACGCCAAACCGACTTCGGAATATCCAACCGATTTATTTGAGATCCGTTCAACTCAACCTCAAGAACATAGGAATCCACAAAGCCATCCATTGAATTCCAGTTGAGAAGAATGGTACCACCATCCAAACGACCTGAAAGCGAAGGGGGAACACCGCCGCGGTCAAACGGATTCTCCCTTTTCACTTCATCATTCAGACCGCAGGAGGAAAGTATGATTGAAAGAAGCACTGTGATCGTAAACTTTAGAAATTCCATGTGAATTCGAAACCTCCTGGCTTCAGATCAATTTTAACACCACTATCCTCAGGGATGCTGACCGCAAAGTATATGTACGATGTAATGGATGCAACAGCCAACACTGATGATCCAATCAACGTATATGTCGAGATATCATAAACAAGATCCTGCTCTTTTACCTTTTCGTAGTAGCGATCCAGGTCGCTCTGATCGACCGATTTCCTGTACTTGTCGTAGTAGTCGTCGCGTTTTTTCCACGAGTAGATGGAGGTTCCGAGCGCACAGAGTGAAATCGCTCCGAAAACCCCGCTCGATATGAGGCTATACCGTCTGTAACGCTCGTAATCACTAGTCATCTCCTTCATCCTCACGGAGATCATTTCTGCGGACACATCCTTTGTCTCACCAGCTGATATCGACATTGTCACCGATTTCTCAACGTAGTCGTTTTTCCTGAAAACCACCTCATGCATTCCTGGAGAAACCTGATACTCCATGGGAGTGTTTCCTATGAGTTTACCATCAAGATATACAAACGAGTTAACTTCCTCTCTGGTAAAAATCCTTAGGAAGGTTTTCATAGGACTGAGGTTTACGGCATCCCCTGGAATGTCATCAGAAGAGCGAAACGTGAGAAACTTGGGGTCGTAACCGTCCCTGACAAGACCCACTATAAGTGGAAATTCGCCGGAGGTGAACCCCCTCATACTCAGAGGCGTTGTACCCACCCTTTCACCGTTTACCCAAACTTCCGCTCCGACGGGATCGGTTTTCAAAACACGTTCTTCAGCTTGAGGAGCTTTGACCGTTTCCATTTCAAGTTGTCTTACAAATGAAACAATTCTTTCGATGTCAGCCTTGGGAAACGCCCCTTTGAAAGAACCGTCAGAAATGCTGTGAATGTATACAATCCCCTCCCTTTCATCAAGTTCGAAAGATGAATCATTACACGATTGGTCAACAAAGGAGATTTCACTGAGGCGGTCCATAAGCGCAGAAGGAACGTTTTTGTTTTCTTTTACACAAACCCCCGCCATCGCGGAACCGGAGAATATAAAAACTATAAAAAGAAATAATCGTATTATCTTTTTCATGGGGATAATTCTAGCCCGTTACGATTGTATGTCAAGAACTTCTTCAAACGACACTGAAGATTTCACAAAAACATAAATAAAAAGATTGGAATGGAGGCAAAAGCACCAAAGATCTGCGTTAAGTCTGGCCACTCCCTCTATCGAAAAGGAAGCCTTAACTGTACTGAAATACGGAGAGGGGTTAGAAACTGCCCCTCTCCGAAGCAAAAATCCAAACAGGGCTTCTACTTTACCTTGTTCTCATGATTTTCTATGGCAGCAGCCACAAAGGATACGAAGAGAGGATGCGGAGCGAAGGGCTTTGACTTGAACTCGGGATGGAACTGACATCCGAGATACCAGGGATGATCGGCTATCTCGACAATTTCCACAAGATCGGTGTCCACATCACGGCCCGATATTCTAAGACCCTTCTCCGTAAAGTTCTTTTCGAAAGCTGAATTAAACTCAAAACGGTGACGGTGACGCTCATCTATCTGTTCCTCACCGTAGGCCGCGAAAGCGAAACTATCCTTCTCAACCTTACAAGTGTAGGAACCGAGACGCATCGTTCCTCCCAACGCCTTGATCTTCTTCTGCTCCTCCATGATATCGATTACAGGGAAAGGTGTAGACTCGTCGAACTCAACGCTGTTGGCGTTTTTCATTCCACAAACATTCCTGGCGAATTCGATGGTCACGATCTGCATTCCGAGACAGATACCGAAGAGCGGTATCTTGTTCTCCCTGGCGTAACGGACAGCTTCGATCTTGCCCTCGGTACCTCTTGTACCGAAGCCGCCCGGAACGAGGATTCCGTCCACAGAAGAGAGCTGCTCCTTCACGCCACCGTTTTTCTCAAGCTTCTGAGCATCTATGAATTCAAGTTCCACTTTGTAGCGTTGATCGATACCGGCGTGACACAGAGCTTCATTGAGACTCTTGTATGAGTCGTTCAAATCAACGTACTTTCCGACGATACCGATTTTAACTGTGCCCTTGGGATTATTCATCTTCTCCTGAATCTTCTCCCACTTGGCAAGTCCTGCGCTGCGGGACCAGATATTGAGGTATTTCGCGATTGTCGAATCCACCCCCTGTCCGGCATAAACAAGCGGAATTTCATATATATTCTTCACATCCGTAGCAGAAAAAACCGCATCCTTCTTGATATTGCAGAAAAGAGAAATCTTTTCCCTCATATCCTTCGGAAGTTCAACCTCGGACCTGCAGAGCAGAATATCGGGCTGAATACCGATGGCACGAAGTTCCTTCACACTGTGCTGTGTTGGTTTTGACTTGAGTTCTCCGGCAGCCTTCAGGTAGGGAACGAGCGTGAGATGGATGTAGAGAGTGTTCTCCTTTCCTACATCGTATTGGAACTGCCTGATGGCCTCGAGAAAGGGAAGACTCTCAATGTCACCGACGGTACCGCCGATTTCAACCATTACAATATCGGAGCTCTTACCGAGATGAAGTATCCGGCTTTTGATCTCGTTCGTAATGTGGGGAATAACCTGGACGGTTTTTCCAAGATACTCTCCCCGTCTCTCCTTATTGATGACCGCCTCATAGATCTGACCTGAGGTGAAGTTACTTCTCGAATCGAGTGTAACGTTGCAGAACCTCTCGTAGTGGCCGAGATCGAGATCCGTTTCAATACCGTCGTCGGTAACGAAGACCTCTCCATGCTGAAGCGGGCTCATTGTTCCCGGATCAACGTTAATGTAGGGATCGCACTTCAGGAAATTTACCTTTATACCCCTGCTCTCCAGGAGAGCGCCGATCGTGGCCGAGGCAATTCCTTTTCCAAGGGCTGAAACCACCCCACCGGTTACAAAGATGTATTTAGTATTCTTCATCGTACCTCTCATCACTCGTCTAATCCTCCCTACTTCAAAGCTTCTATGCCGGGAAGTGTGTGGTTCTTCAGAAACTCAAGACTGGCTCCCCCGCCTGTCGAGATGTGATCGATCTTTTCGGTTACTCCAGCGTTCTTCATCAGTGACACACTGTCTCCTCCGCCTGTTACCGTATGGGCTCCGCTTTCCGCCACGGCAGCGGCGAGATCGAGACTTCCCTTTGAAAACTGGGGTTTCTCAAATACGCCCATGGGACCGTTCCAGAGAATGTACTTTGCCGATTCCAGGGCCCTTGAGTAGAGCTCGACTGTTTCCGGTCCGATATCGAATCCCATGAAACCGTCCTCGAAATCGTCGTTAGTGAAGTACCTGGTATCAACTGAATCCATGGACTCTGCAGCCACGTGGTCGACCGGGAGAAGGAACTTCACCTTTCTCGCCTCCGCACCCTTGAGGATATCCTTGGCAACCGCGATCTTGTCGTGCTCAACAAGGCTTGATCCCATATCTATTCCCTTTGCAGTAAGGAAAGTGTATGCCATGGCACCGCCTACAAGTATGGTATCGGCGACATCGAGAAGAGATCTGATGAGACCGATCTTGTCGGAAACCTTAGCTCCGCCGAGGATGGCGGCGAATCCGTCACCGTGCCTGAAACCGAGAAGCTTGCTGAGTTCGGAAATTTCCTTCTCCATGAGAAGTCCCATTCCCTTGGTATCGACAATCTTCGGTAGGGCGTTAACGGATGCGTTTATGCGGTGGGAAACACCGAACGCGTCGTTGATGTAGACGTCGCACAGTTTGGCAAGTCCCCTTGCGAAGGAGCTGTCGTTATCGAGCTCCTCCTGATAGAACCTCAGGTTTTCGAGCATCAGGATCTGCCCGGGCTTGAGATCCCTAACCATCTGCTGGGCACCCATTCCCACGCAGTCCTCGAAAAAGATAACGTCCCTCTCCATGAGTTCCGCAATCTTTCTAGCAACGGGTTCCAGTGTATATTTGAGATTCTTCTCCCCGTTCGGCCTTCCGAGGTGGGAGGCTATTATGACACGGGCGTTGTGTTCCAGAGCGTGTTTGATCGTCGGAATCACCCGTTCAATTCGGTTGATGTTCGTAATCTGGCCGTTTGCATCCATCGGCACATTGAAATCGGCTCTGATGAGAACCCTCTTTTCTCTGAGAGCCAACTCTCTGATACTTTTCATTATCTCCTCCAGGTAGTTCTTAAAGCACCTTTTCTATAACATCAACCATTCTTGTTGAGTATCCCCATTCGTTGTCGTACCAGGAGAGAATCTTGACCATGTTGCCCTCCATTACCGACGTGCTCTTGGCATCGAAGATGGAAGAGTGTGCGTTGCCCATGTAGTCTACGGACACGAGAGGAAGATCGTTGTATTCAAGAATTCCCTTCATGGAACCTTCGGCATACTCCTTCATCTTCAGGTTGATCTCCTCAACGGTAACGTTTTCTTCCAGTTCGTATGTCGCGTCAACAAGGCTCACGTTCGGTGTGGGAACGCGGACGGAAATGCCGTCCAGCTTACCCTTAAGCTCGGGAATTACGAGAGAAATAGCCTTCGCGGCACCTGTAGTCGTAGGGATGATGGAAACGGCCGCAGCGCGTGCCCTTCTCAGGTCGCTGTGGGGAAGATCAAGAATACTCTGATCGTTCGTGTAGGAGTGAACAGTTGTCATGTATCCCCTCTTCACCTTCCAGTGCTTATTGAGAATGTAGGTGATGGGTGCGTAACAGTTTGTCGTGCAGCTCGCGTTGGAGATGATGTTGTGTTTTTCCCTGTCGTACTCGTCGGCATTTACACCGAGAACGATCGTTATGTCCTCATCCTTTGCAGGAGCGGAGATGAAAACCTTCTTAGCACCCGCCTTGAGGTGTTTTTCGGCCTTTTCGCGAGTCCTGAAAAGTCCTGTGGACTCTACAGCTACATCGATTTCGAGTTCCTTCCAGGGAAGCTGTTCCGGATCCTTGATGGAAGTGATCCTGATCTCCTTTCCGTCGACAACGATTCCGTCTTCTCTCGCCTCAACCTCGTGAGGGAAAATTCCGTGAACGGAATCGTACTTGAGAAGATGAGCAAGTGTTTTGGGATCCGTAAGATCGTTGATAGCAACAACGTCAACGCCTTCCCTTTCGAATGCGATCCTGAAAAGGGCTCTTCCGATCCGTCCAAAACCGTTAATAGCAACTCTTTTTCTTTCCATTTTATCCTCCTGAAACTTATTCGTTCGAACCTCCCCTGTAGAACGGTCTCTGCAGGGAAAAGATATTTTTTGTCCAGTTTTCATCCATCTCGCCGGAAAAACCTATCTGCACCGCATTGAGGTTGGCATCAAGGTTGTCGGCGGTAGCGACAATGAAGGACTCGAATGTTTTCGGTTTCTTGGGAGAACCGAAATCGTACTCTCCGTGGTGGCTGAGAAGAATGTGAAGAAACTCCATCTTGAAGTTCTCATCCCTTTCCTCAACACTGTTGACAATCTTCTCCATAAATGTGGATCCCATGAAGATGTGTCCGAGGAGCCGTCCCCTGTCGCTGTATCTTTCAACGATTCCGCTGGAACAGTTCACCTGGAATTCAAAGACCTTTCCGATATCGTGAACCATGGCTCCCAGAAGCACAAGGCTCTCGTTGAATCTGTACATCTCTCGGTACTGTTCCACCACCTTAAGGGCTAGCTCGGAAACAGTCACAGAGTGTTCCCAAAGCCCCCTTCTGTAAGCATGATGCATACTCTTTCCGGCAGGTATAAAGGTAAATAGATCCCACACCTCGCCGCTCTTTTCAAACGCATCCAGAACAGCACGATGCAAAGGCTCCAGACGCCCCTTAAGCACCTCCCATCTCTCACGCAGCTCCGCTTCGCTGCAGCGAGACTCGGGAAGAATTCCCGGATGGCGGTTTATCTCTTCGGGAGTCGCGACCGAAGCATCCTCGACAATTATCTGGAGGCTGCTCTGATAACGGTTAACCCGTCCATTGAGAATCTTGACTACGTTACCGGCCGAGAGGCTCTCCTCAAGCTCCGTCGTAACACTCCAAACCTTTCCATTAACACCCTTCGAACCGTCGCTGAGCTCCATATCCATGTATGAGGCTCCGTTCTTTCCGGTCTTTACGACCGAACGTCTGACAAGAAAATAGCAGTTCGAATCGGGAATGATTACAAGACCTTCATCAAGATCTCCAACAAGCAATCTCTGACTCATGATGTACAAAATTCTCCATTCAAAACAGTGGTTTCGACCGTGGTAGTTATAGCGCTATCGCGGATAAAAATCAATTTTTTCATGGATAAAATAGCTGATATTTTTAAACAATCGTGAAACGAAAAACGTTATGTGAAATTGCCCAGTTATTTAAAGATATTCTTTACTTTTTCGGCAAATTCCCTGAGAAAGGGCCTCTCGCTGGTTTCGGAATCAAATCGTTTCAATTCTTCAACAACCTTGCGGTGGTCGGCAGAAATATTCTTCGGAACCTCGAGACGAAGGATCACAAACTGATCACCCTTCGGCCTTCTTCCCAGTCCCGGAAAACCGTTCCCCTTCATACGAAGCTTCATACCCGGCTGAGAACCTGCGGGAATCTTCATCTCCACACTTCCGGTCATCGTGGGAATCTCCACGCGGTCACCGAGAACAGCCTGTGGATAGGAAATGGGAAGTTCCATGTAGATGTCGTTTTCGTCCCTGACGAAAACAGGGTGGTCGGCAACATTCACCTGAAGATAGACATCTCCCCTCGGACCGCCGTTGGCTCCCGAGTTACCCTCCCCGCTCACTCTTATCTTCTGGCCGCTGTCGATTCCTGCGGGAATATTGACCTCGAGTGTCTTCTCCTCCCTCTTGAATCCCGTGCCGTTACAGCTTTTGCAACGGTTCTCTATTATCGTTCCGGCGCCCTGACATGAAGGACATGTCTGGGAAATGGCGAAAAATCCCTGGGAAACCTTAACCTGGCCGTGACCGTTACACGTAGGACACGTTTTGCGTCCGCTGCCGGGCTCGGCACCGTTTCCTCCGCACCTTTCACATGCCGAACTGCGCGCAACCTTGATGCTCTTTTTGGCGCCCTTGTAGGCCTCTTCAAAACTGATCTTCACATTGACAAGAATATCCGAACCCTGTCTCGGTGCATTCTGGGTCCTTCTGGATCTGGAACCGCCTCCGAAGAATTCGCCGAAAATATCACCGAAATCACCGAACGCGTCTCCGAAATCAAAACCGCCGAAACCGGTACCACCTCCCTGGAACGGATTACCCTTGAGACCGTCCTCACCGAACTGGTCGTACATTTTTCTCTTTTCTGGATCGCTCAACGCCTCATAGGCCTTGTTGATCTCCTTGAACTTCTCCTCGGCAGCCTTGTCTCCGCTGTTTCTATCCGGATGGTATTTGACGGCAAGCTTCCTGTAGGCACGCTTGATATCGTCAGCCGAAGCGTCACGGCCTACGCCGAGTATATCGTAAAAGTCAGACAAAAATTCCTCCATCAGAAAGGGGACGGCGAACCGTCCCCCGAATCAACTACTCTTTCACTTCAAAGTCTGCGTCGACTACATCGTCATCCTTCTTCGCTTCGCCCTGTGGAGCGTCACCGGCATCTGCCCCTGGGGCAGCTTCCGCTCCAGCCTGATCGCCTGCAGCCTGATAGATAACCTCGGCAAGCTTGTGTGCAGCCTGGTTGAGCTCCTCTATCTTCTTCTCGATAGCCTCGGCATCTCCACCGTCCACTACCGATTTAAGAGCGGCAACCTTCTCCTCGATAACCTTCTTGTCCTCTTCTCCGAGTTTGTCTCCGTACTCCTTGAGGGACTTTTCAGTTGAGTAGATGAGCTGATCGGCGTTGTTCTTCGCCTCAACAAGTTTCTTCTTCTTGGCATCCTCATCCTTAAACTGCTCGGCTTCCTTAACCATGCGATCGATCTCCTCGTCGCTGAGTCCGCTGCCGGCCTTGATCTGGATTGATTTCTCCTGGTTTGTTCCAAGATCCTTTGCGCTTACGTGAAGAATACCGTTGGCATCTATATCGAAAGCAACCTCGATTTTCGGAACACCCCTCGGAGCGGGCGGAATATCCTTGAGGTCGAACTCTCCGAGAAGCTTGTTTTCACCGAAGATCTCACGCTCACCCTGTCCTACACGAATCGTGACAGCCGGCTGGTTGTCTGCTGCAGTTGAGAAGATCTCTGTCTTCTTTGTAGGAATGGTTGTATTTCTCGGGATAAGCTTTGTGAAAACACCTCCGAGAGTCTCGATGCCGAGTGAAAGCGGAGTAACATCGAGAAGAAGAACGTCTTTAACATCTCCCTTGAGAACACCACCCTGAATAGCGGCACCGATAGCGACAACCTCGTCAGGGTTAACACCCTTGTGAGGATCCTTGCCGAAGAACTCCTTAACAACACGCTGGATAAGAGGCATTCTTGTCATACCTCCTACGAGGATAACCTCATCGATATCACCGACCGTGAGCTTTGCATCCTCGAGAACCTTTCTACAAGGAACAACTGTGTTCTTTGCAAGATCCTCAACTATACCCTCGAGCTTTGCCCTGGACATTGATATGTTGAGGTGCTTGGGACCTGTGGAGTCCGCAGTGATGAAAGGAAGGTTGATCGTTGTCTCCATTGTTGAGGAGAGCTCGTGTTTAGCCTTCTCTGCAGCTTCCTTGAGTCTCTGAAGAGCCATCGGATCTGTAGCGAGATCGATTCCAGCTTCCTTCTTGAACTCAGCTACCAGGTACTCGATGATTCTCTGGTCGAAATCCTCTCCGCCGAGGAAAGTGTCACCGTTTGTGGAGAGAACCTCAAAAACACCTTCACCAAGCTCAAGAATCGAAATATCGAAAGTACCTCCACCGAGGTCGTAAACTGCAACCTTGAGGTTCTTTCCCTTCTTATCTATACCGTATGCGAGAGCCGCCGCTGTGGGCTCGTTGATGATACGAAGAACGTTAAGTCCAGCGATCTTTCCGGCATCCTTTGTTGCCTGACGCTGTGAATCGTTGAAGTAAGCCGGAACAGTGATGACGGCATCCTCAACCTTCTCTCCGAGGTAGGCCTCGGCTGTCTCCTTCATCTTCTGAAGAATCATCGCTGAAACCTGAGGAGCAGAGTACTCTTTGTTGTCGACTCTGACCCATGCATCTCCGTTCTGCGCTGCGATGATTTCGAAAGGAGCGTGCTCCTGCATCTTTTTAACCTGAGCGTTGTCATACTTTCTTCCGACAAGACGCTTAAGTGAGTAGAGCGTTCTCTTCGGATTTGTTACAGCCTGACGTTTTGCAAGCTGACCGATAAGACGCTCACCCTTGTCGGTGAAAGCGACGATACTCGGAGTAGTTCTGTTTCCTTCAGCATTTGCAATAACTTTTGCCTCTCCACCCTCCATGATGCTTACGCAGGAGTTGGTGGTACCAAGGTCAATACCAATTACTTTTCCCATAGTTGCCTCCTAAATTATCAACAATGAATTACTTTTCTTCCTCAGGTTTCTCTTCCTTCTCTTCAGGATCATTTCCTGAAGCAACCTCAACCATAGCAGGCCTGAGAATCCTGTCGTGAAACTTGTAGCCCCTGCAGTACTCGGTTACGACCTCGTTCTGGGGTTTTCCCTCGACATCGACCATTCTCATAGCCTGATGAAGAGAGGGGTCGAAAGCCTCACCGACCGAATCGAAACCCTTGAGACCGCTCTTTTCCATAGCCTTTTCGAGATTTGTATTAACATGCTTGATACCCTCGAAAAGCGGCTTATTCTCATCGGAAATCTGATCCTCATGAAAATAGGAAAGAGCCTTGTCGAAATCATCCTTTATAAGTATGAACTCCTTAAAAAAGTCTTCGAGAGCGTATTTAACCCGAAGATCAAACTCCTTCTGGAGCCTCGCCTTCTGATTTCTGTTTTCCGCAACCAGAGTGGCAACGGATCTTTCAAGCTCCGAAACCCTCTCACTCTTCTGAGCGAGTTCAGCCTCAAGCTTCTCAATCTTCTTTTTCGAAGAATCCTTTACACCCATCTTCTTGGCGATCTTCTCCTTGAGTCCGGGCTTCTTCTCCTTCTTCTCTTCGGTTTCCTCGCCTTCCATCTCCTCTTCGGCAGCGACTACCTCCTCCTCAACCTGATTCTCCTCGGAACCTTCCTGCTGAAGAGTCTCCTCTACCTTTTCCTCAACTTTCTCTTCTTTTTTCTTGTTCTCTACCATATCCTTCAAACTCCGTAACTAATCGAGTCAGCCATTTAAATAAGCAGACCTTTACAATAGTCAACCGGACGGAGAGAATTTTTCACAATTCTTCAGGGTCTCTCCCCGACGGCATACTGCTATATAGTACCCCCTTTAGCAATGTCAAGACGTGGAGTGAAAAAAATTTTTCATTTTTTTTTAAAATTTTGTTGACAAAAAAACACCCATGGCTATATTGGGTCAGGCGTGGGGCTGTAGCTCAGTTGGGAGAGCGCTTGAATGGCATTCAAGAGGCCGTCGGTTCGAGCCCGATCAGCTCCACCATTCCTTAATTTTTTCATCTACATTTTTTTAATAGTTTTTAAACCGAACGGAATTGGTTTTTAACTCATACATTGGTTAATAAGTTGAAGGCTGACAATTCTTTTTTTTGGTAAATGATGACCGCTGAATGATCTTCAGTCACCTCTTAAGACTTTTTGATACTACATTTTTATTCGGGACGACACGTCGGCCGCCCCTAAGGATATTTTTTTATATTTTTTCTTTAAAAGAAGATAGAGAATATTATTCCGCCAGTTCCAGCATCAACTCAAGGGATTTTCTGGCCTTATCTGCAATTTCACCCGGAACTTTCACAACATTTTTTTCATTTTCAAGTGCATCGAGAATTGCTTCAGGAATTATTTTTTTCATGTTGGAGCAGATCGCCTGCGGTTTTGATGGAATTATATATTCGGCATCCGGATTATGCTTTTTGAGTGCATGGATAATTCCCTGTTCGGTTACGACTATATATTTTTTATGGGCCTTTTTGCTGACGAGATCAACCATTCCGCCTGTTGAGAGAATAAAATCAGCAAGTTCCCGGGTCTCTTTTCTGCATTCGGGATGCATCATGACAACGGCATCGGGATGTTTTTTCTTGAGTTCCTCGATTTCCTCCCTGTTTATGCTCTGATGAACAATGCAGAATCCGGGAAAAAGAATGAACTCCTTTTCCGGAACTTTTTCAGCAACGAATGATCCCAAATGGCTGTCGGGAACGAAAATCACTTTCTTTGCATCGAGTTTTCTTATCACATTCACAGCGTTCGACGATGTTACGCAAACATCGCTCAGAGCCTTTATTTCAGCAGTGGAATTCATGTAGCAGGCAACTGCGGCATCAGGATATTTCTTTTTGAGTTCAACAAGTTCCGCCTCGCCTATCATATCCGCCATCGGGCAGCCGGCATTTTCAACCGGAAGAATCACCTTTTTCTCAGGAGCGAGAATCGCCGCAGTTTCCGCCATAAAACGAACTCCGGCAAAAACAATTATGTCGGCATCCTTTTCCATCGCGGCCTTTTTGCTGAGCCCATAACTGTCGCCGACGTAATCCGCGAGATCCTGAACATCGCCATAGGTATATGTGTGCGCGAGAATGATTGCGTTCTTCTCTTTTTTTAGTTCCTTTATTCTATCGTAGATATTTTTCATCAGTTCCCTCCGAAATAACTTGACTTTCAGCTTAATCCTATCAAAATAGTAGGAAAAGGGAAGTAAAAAACAAAGCTCGTTCATAACTTTCCAGATTTAAAGAGAAAAACTTTCACGGGAGGATTCGTGGTGAAATTTTCCACAAAGGTAAGATACGGAATGAGGGCGGTTGTGGAACTGGCTCAAAATTTTGAAGAATCACCGGTAATGGTTTCTAAACTTGCCGAAAAACAGAATCTTTCCGTGAAATATCTCGAGAGTTTAATGTCGAAATTAAAAAAGGGAGGTGTCGTTAAAAGTGTTCGAGGAAACAGAGGCGGATATCTTCTCACAAAAGATCCGCAGGAGATATCTGTTTATGAAATTGTGACGGCACTCGAAGGCCCTATCTCCCTTGTAAACTGCAGCGAAAATCCCGAAAACTGCGAAAATTTCGAAAATTGCTGCACATTTAATTTATGGAAAGAACTTTCCCAAACCCTTACGGACAAAATGAAAGCAATCAAACTTTCCAGCCTTGTTGAAGAGGCTCGTCAAAAGAAAAAAAGATGTGCCGGAAATCAGTTATTGGAAACAGATAATTAGAGGATAAATATGAGTTTACTTGAAAATATTCTCCAAAAAGATCAGTTATCAAAAGAAGACATAGTTTTTCTTCTCAGTCTCGAAAACAAAGAGGATCTCGAAAAACTGTATGAAAAAGCCTACCGGATAAAGTTGGAAAACGTGGGTAACAAGGTTTTTTTCCGCGGACTCATTGAACTCAGCAACATCTGCCACAAAGACTGTATCTACTGCGGAATAAGGAAAAGTAATAAAAATCCAAACCGTTACATAATCGATCCCGCACACGTTGCCGAAGCTGCGAAGTGGGCTCTTGATGCTGAGTACGGCTCTCTTGCGCTTCAAGCCGGAGAAAGAACAGATGAAAAGTTCATTGAGTACATCTCCACGGTTCTTGAGAAGGTTCGCGAAGTTACCAAGGGAAAACTTGGAGTTACCTTGTCCCTCGGTGAACACTCTCCTGAAACATACAGAAAGTGGTTCGAACTTGGATCCCACAGGTACCTTCTTCGAATTGAAACAACGAATAGGGAACTTTTCAAAAAACTGCATCCGGACGACGACTTCGATGAACGAATTGCATGCATGGAGAGTCTCAGAGAAATCGGATACCAGGTGGGAACAGGTATAATGATTGGAATTCCCGGACAGACAGCGGAAGATCTCGCAAAAGACATCCTCTTTTTCAAGGAAAACGATATCGACATGATCGGAATGGGCCCGTTCATCCCCCACAGCGACACACCGATGGCCGATTCAATTGAAGATTTTGAAAAAAACAAGGAACGTCAACTTGAAATGGGACTAAAGATGATCGCAATAACCAGAATTGTTTTGAAAGATGTAAATATCGCCTCTACCACCGCGCTTCAGGCTCTTCATCCAGTAGGTCGCGAAATGGGACTCAAAGCAGGCGCAAACATCATCATGCCCAACGTTACAGAGACAAAGTTCAGATCCGGTTATCAGCTTTACGATAACAAACCGGGAATAGACGAAAATTCCGAGAGCAGCAGAAATGCTCTCGACAGCAGCATTTCCGAAATCGGTGAAGAGATCGGCTACAATCAGTGGGGCGACAGTCCACATTTCAGGAAAAAGAAGAACTCTTTCTAGTTGAAGAGCGAAGAGCCCATCCTGCAACAAGTCTATATTTATTTGATATTTCAGAAATTTGAATGAAATCCCAAGATACTTTAATCTCTCAATTTCGAGATTTCTTTAATGGTAAGGCCGGTTTTTGAAGCGATTGTTCTATCATCAAGGAGGTCCAGCAGATTTTTTGCAATTTCTATAGTTTTTTCTTTTTGTCCTTTTTCAATTCCGATTTTTTTACCAGTCTCAAGACCTTCTTTCATACCTTCTTTTCGGCCTTCCTTGATCCCTTCTTCAATTCCCTTGGCAAAACCTACCTCCTTCCCTTCAGTTAATGCAGTTTCGATAACACCTTTCAAATCGCGGTAAACTTTAAGACTCTCTTCGTAATTGTCCAACTGCTCCTGGGAAAAGTTTGCTATTTCAGCAATTTCAAAAAGTTTCCTGAAAACCTTCTCCTGCAGTTTTCTGGGTCTTTTTGTAAGATCAGGAAGATTCTTGAGGACGTAAAGCCATTTATCAAAATTTGTTTCGAGCTCCGCTTCCTTTTTAATAAATTTCGGCATTTCCAGGTAGATGTAGGTTAATTTGTCGTAAAAAACCTCTTTTGTTTCGATATCCGATAGCTTAACTTTGTAAAGGAATTTGTCTGGATCATCTTTATCCTCATCAAATACAAAGTCCAGAATTCCAATAGTGTAGACAGCTTTGAGATTGTAATCCCAAGCCCCTTTTACGGCTTGCTCCCTTATTGGAAAAGTTGAATAGAAAACAGTTCTCTCTTTAAAGTAGTTGTGTTTTGCCTTCTGCATCTCGACAATGAACTTTTCACCTTTCTCATTTTCGCAGTAGATATCGAAAATGGCCTTCCGGTCGAGATCCAGAGAACCCAGCTGTTCGTTTTTCAAATATTTCAGGGATACGATTTTCCCCCGTTCTTCCTCCAGAAGGCAGTTAAGAAAATCGAGAAGAATATCCTTGCTCGGTTCCTCTCCGAAAAGCCTCTTGAAACCGAAGTCGGTGAAAGGATTGATATATCTGTCGGTTGTTGTTTGAGCAAAAACTTTTCTTTTGCTTCCGGTCATTTTCGTCTCCCCGAAATGATTTTTGAAAATGTATCCAAAAACAGCATGTTTGTCAATTCGACATCAATTCCTCATAAAAAATTCGGATAGATTACCGACTATTATCTTCCTCTCGAAAACAGAAACAAAACCTGTGTTACAGAATATATTGAACAAACTCCAGCGCCCATTTCACTCCTAATTTTTTTATTCAGGTCAATCCAGCGACAAGTTCATAGAGAATTAAAAGATATCTCGCCTGACAGTGACTTACCCAGAAAAATTATTTGTTTTTAGACTAAAAATTTGATCAATTCTTCACAAATATTAAAAATCAAATACAATTAACAGGTAAAATGATATAAATTCAACAATTTCTTTTAGATGAGATTCATAGTACAGGATAAAAAAATGAATATTCGGTCAATAACTCCTGATCAGGCTCCGATGCATTTATTATTGGATGCGGATCCATCAGAGAGTAAGGTAAAAAAATATCTGGCTGATTCAGATATCTATATTGCGGAGGAATCGGGTCGGATTATCGGTGTTGCAGTTCTCTATCAATTGAAAAATGGAATTTTCGAACTTATGAATATCGCAGTTGATCCAAAAATGCAGGCAAAGGGAGTCGGGTCCAAGTTATTACGCTTTATAATTTCAGAAACTAAAAATCGTGGTGCAAAGAGGTTGGAGTTGGGAACGGGAACTTTCGGATATCAACTTTCCTTCTATCAAAAAGCCGGATTTCGCGTTTATGCTGTCGATCGCGACTTCTTTTTAAATAATTATGACCAACCGATCTTCGAGTGCGGTATTCAGCTCAAGGATATGCTAAGGTTAGCTATAGATTTTTAGGATGAAAAAGGAAGGGTTTGCGACAGCCTTATCGCCTACCCTTTCGAACCATTTTTTAATGAAGAGGGATACAACCTTCCTTATGAGAAAAAAGATTTTCACGGCGAGACATTTCACTTCAATGAATTGTCTGAAATATTGAAACTCTACGGCCATCCCAATGATAAAAGCAACAGCGATTATAAATTTCCGGGATTTATCGAGGTTCAATTGTGGAAGAATTTAAAATAAGTTGAAAAAATAAAAAGTCGAATTATCGGATATTGTTCTATAAAAGGTTGTTTATATTTCTGAACACTTTTTTATTCCACAGGTTCAGTTGCAGCAGCTGGTTTTCCAGGGTGAGCTCCGATAAAATCTAGAGTGTCTTTAACATTTACTATCCATTCCCCCTCTTTATCGAAAGTGGTATTACCTTGTGCTACTTCACTTTTCCTCACGAGAGTAACATCTTTAATGCTTGCTTCATTAGGAACTCCGACAACATCGATCATTGTTTCACCTTTGAAGAGTCCGACAGCGTCGTTACCATTCCATGGGATACTACCGTTTGTAAGTTTCGCATGAGCTAGAATTGCCGGAGCAGCCTGAGTATGGGAAACAACGAAAACGCCTTTTGCAGGGATCTTATTTTCTGCAGTGAAAACAAACCTATCGGCATATTCAGTGTTGTCATGAGTTGATTTTACGGAATATCCTTCAAGGGAAATTTCTTTATCGTTGGGGTTGTAGATTTCGAGAGCCTTGTTCTGATTTCCACCTTCGATGTACTCGGAAATAAAAGGATCCTTGAGATCTTCAGAAGTCTTTGCTACACATTCGAAATCTGTAGCCGGATCGTTCTCAAAGCCATCCTTACATGTACACTCACCGACACCTTCAGCATTCGGAGCGCACTGTGCGTTATCACCACAAGTTACATTTTCGCAGGGGTCGATTTTTACACAGTTTAGAGGTTTTCCATCTTCATTTTCATATCCGCTATCACAAGTACATTTTGCGGAGCTGTTTTCTACGGAGCAGGTTCCGAACCCGCCGCAGGTCTGATCCTTGCAGGGGGATTCAGACATTACAACATCATCTGCACTTCGGAGTAAGAGTTCCCAAGCTCCATACTGATAGTGCAAATTACCTGTAATGGAAGTTATTGTGTCTCCAAGAAAAGGTTTGGGTAACTGATATGCACCGTATGTTGATATGATTATATCTCCATCGATCTTAACATCTCTCCACAAAGCTGTTACAGATACATTCTTCAGAGTAATAAGACTGTGCTGGAACTTTTCATCTTTGCAGTCTATCGGTGTGGTTTCTACCGGTGTCGGAATCTTTTCCCCGGGAAGTTTTGTCAATTCTTTTATCTCAAGATACACACCTTCACTTGAATGCTCACTGTAGACTCCCTTAAGCCTCACTTTAGTTCCAATCTTTTCGTCGGAGAAGATTGAAAACGACATATCTTTAAGTTGGATAGCGCTTGAGTCACCTCCTTCCGGATCGGCGGCATAGGCCAGGTGGAGCTGACGTCCATGGATAGGTGATGTTAAAACAGCCTCACAGACATTTACGGTATCTCCAATTTTCACACCATTCAATGTCTTTAAATCCTTTATGGTTTTACCTACGCATGAAGGAATTTCAGTACAAGTAAGGAATGTTTCCTCATCAGGGTTTGTATTACAAAAAGGTTTCGAGCTATCTGTACAATCGCTATGAGCAACACAGGCAGGAGCTTCCATACCTATTTCAACGTTGTCTATGCTTGCATCAAAGGACATGTACTTACCTTCAACTGATTTTCCTTTCCCTGCAAAAAAAGTCAGCTTCATGGTATTGCCCACTTTCCATAACTCTTTAATTTCGTCACCCAATAGAATGGTATATTTAGGCCACTTACCTCCGGAAGCATTTTTCTCGAAATAAACGACGTCGCTACCGCCTGGTCCTGTTTTCATATTTGAGAAAAGACGTTTTGAACTGTCGAGCTTGTAGTAATATACTTTGGGTGCAGAAATTTCCGCATCTTTCCTTGTTGCGTTATCCTTCGGATTTATTGTGAGAATCGCAAGTACGGTCCCAGCGCCCTTCATGTCAAATGTAATTGTTTTCGGAGCTACAGGACCGCAATCAACAGGTGAAGAAGTAAGAAACTTATTGTACTCCAGATCAGTAAATAATTTTGCCGCAAAACCCGCATCTCCCCGATCTGATTTTGTAGGAGAAGTGAAATATCCTACACTCCAGTTAACCGGTGCATCTATCTCTTCTTCCTGATCGGTAAACACAACGTTACCATCACCATCCACTACCAATTCACCCCAATTGTTGGTTTCCGGAATCTTAACTGTTCGTTTTTCCCACTGTTCAAAACTGTTGTTTGGGAATATGTAACCTGGGATACAGTTGAGGGCATTTCCCTCTTCGATGAGGAACCCTGTGTCACACGCGCACTGGGCTGTTCCTGATTCCGTCTCCGAGCAGGTACCGTTTCCACCGCAGTCTTCATTGTGGCAAGGAATGGCTTCGCAATTTAGAGGGTTTTCCTTGTCGAGCCTGAATCCGTCGTTACAGGTACATTCAGGATCACCATCAGTGTTGGGTGCGCAGGTGCCGTTACCGCCGCAAGTAACATTCTTACATGGATCGACAACTACAACATCTTCGTCGTCATCCTCATCAACAACTGGAATGTCGTCCTTCTCTTCGTCAACGACCGGCTCATCGTCCTTCTCTTCGTCTACGACTGGATCGTCATCCTTCTCTTCGTCGACAGGCTTCTTGTCTTCATCATTTGAGGGAGTTTTGTCACCGTCGGTATCGACAATAACATCTGCGTCTGTTTTCTCGCTTTTAGAGCTATCCTCTCCGCAAGCGAGAATCGACAAAATTGCAAAAATTGCAATCACAAATTTAAAACATTTCATCGTTTCCTCCACGATAGTTAATTAAGATGCATAATCATGCTAGTTTTGATTCTCACGTACTCGACTTAACTAACTTTTACAGACCAGCAAAACTCCGCATTTAGTACGACTAATATTTTCACACATGTACAACCTTGTTTTTTTTAATCATATCGCCTGCTCGTTTTTTCGCGACCGTACACATAATTTCGACACGAACCTATTGAAACAATGAAAATTTGTTGAATTTTGGAACGGCTATTTAAAATCCCGTTAGAAACCTTCTCTTCCGTTACAAAATTGCTGTCATCCTCAAAAAGATGAAATCTTAAAAAGGCACGAATTCAAAACAAATTTGCCGAAAGTTGACGACACATCAACCTTTTAAAAAACTATTGACAACGTGGTATTGCATAGTGATCAGCCTTTGCCACTCATGACTATTTCTATCACTCACATAATTTTGATGAATTTACATCGGTTTCATATTCAGGATTGTTTAAGCGACCAAATGACAAAGGGAAGAATAGAGTTTAAAAGCAGGATCTTCTCCAGATTTTGCGAGAACAATTCCATTAAGATCCATGGTGCCAATGGTACTTTCCAAAGAATATCAAACGATCAAATTAATCCCACAATTATAGATGATCATCAAAGGTATTCTAGCAAACGATTAGATTTTCAGCAGTACCGTCAGTCAACTCCAGAAGGGCGAAAGGATCATAGCGATTTGTGGAAACACACCATCCGATTATTTCGATTTTATTTTCCGCATCTTTCCGGATCCATCTGTTCAGGCCGTACAACCTCGGCTCCGGCAGCGATTATCTCATCCAGAGGTGCAAAATCTTCGATGCAATTTGAACCGATTTGAAGCTCTTTGAGCTTCTTCATTTCCTTGAGAGGCGTAATGTCTCGGATCTTGTTAAAATTTATATACAAATTTTCCATGTCCGTCATTCCTGCCAGAACAGAAATATCCTCTATTTCGTTCCCCCCGATCTCAAGACGGTCAAGTTTTACGAGACCGGCCAGAGCAGAGATATCGGAGATCTTGTTATACCACAAATGAAGTTTCCTCAGTTCCGTCAGGCCGGAAAGATGGTTGAGATCCACCTTCTTAACCAGGTTCATGTTGAGCTCCAACAGAGAGACAAGTTCTTTTAAAGGCGCCGTATCCGCAACCATCGTACCCATGAGATCCAGAGACTTCAAATTCTTGAAGTTTTTGAGCACTTCAATAGACGCTACCGGATTATTCTGCAACTTCAGCTTGATCATCTCTGTAAGTCCGCTCAGATGACTTATGTCTGAAATACCCGTTGCCGTCAGATCAAGATATTGAAGCTTTTTCAGATTTGAGAGCTCCGAAAAATTGGTAATCTTATTCTCTTCAAGGTCAAGGTATTCCAGCGCTGTAAGATCTTTCAGAACAGCAACATCGGTAAGACCTGTCTTTGAAATCACCAGGAATTCAAGCTGAGTCATCTTTGAAATGGGCGAAAGGTCAACACTTTTGTTAGAGTGAAGAGAAAGCCCCTTCAAAGACTTGATTTTCGCCAACGGCTCAATATTTTCGATTGTATTCGACGCAAGGTTGAGTTCAACCAGATTCTCTAGAGAGCCAAGCGGCTTAACACTGCCGATCTTGTTACCTATAAGATATAATTTCTTAATATTCACAAGATGTTCTACACCATCAAGAGATGCAACATGACTGAAGCTGCAATCAAGTTCAAAAATCCCCTTAAGGTCATCTTTTAAGACATCTCCATCCTCTTCCTTTGTTTTCCCAATCTCAATACGGATACACATCTCCAGGTTCTTATCCGTAAAATTTACGACATTGTCATCAACAGGATCAGGATCTCCCGAATCACCGGAATCCCCCGAATCACCGGAATCCCCCGAATCACCAGAGTCTCCTGAATCACCGGAGTCTCCCGAATCACCGGAGTCTCCCGTATCACCGGAGTCTCCCGTATCACCGGAGTCTCCCGTATCACCGGAGTCTCCTGCGTGAATGTCAGCATCATCATTTTCACCAACCCCAGCAGAGAAATCATTTGATTCCTCATTTCCTGAGGAATTCTTACTTTCGTCTCCACAGGAGGCAACACAAAGGAGAAGGGAAACAACCCCATAAATTAAAAATCGTTTCATAAAGCACCCCATCGATAATCTAAGTTAATTCCATACACCACGATGACAAATATGTTTCACTTCAGACAGCTCATCGTGAAAACCACCTTGGTGAAGACACCATTGATTTTATCAAGTTTGCATTTTGACCACCCGCTTCAAGAACCTCCCCACGGTTTGCAGGCATCCAAAAGAACACAACAATAGCTATTGAATATTAAAATTTTTTTATCGTTTCCCACGACAAGTAAAGCATGCAAAGAAACGTTAGCCGAAGCACCAATATTTTCGACTAAACTAAACTATTCAGCCCATGCAATTTTCTCTAAAGGTATGAATAATAATTTCGCACTTTTAACTGTTTGGATATATTACTTTTTAACCCTTCAGGTTTTCTCAGCATCGAACCGATTCTTCAAACAAGCTTTTAACATCAGCGCATCATTTTCCCAAAATTGTTTTCCATCTACTAAAAAAACCTCTCGGTCAACCATACAGAAGACGCTCTTTTAATGAGAATCAACTACAACGAGAGCCCCTCGAAAAAGAGGTCTAGAGTCTAAGAATCCTGCCGAAACATTATGATATTGGATTTGAACTATTGACATGTATAAATGCCTGGATAATTGCTATTTGAATGTAAAGAAGAAAAAATTTAGAAAGCGAATGATCTCTTTTCCAACTCCTGAATTTTCATATCCCGCAAAAGTCATAAAAATATCAACTGCATGAATCAATTCCTCTCTGCAGCTTGCGAATAAAGACCGGTTCTTCCAGAAATTCATTGATACCCAAATTCCGTAATGAGTCTTTCTCATTTTCATTCCAGTATCGTGAAAGTAGAATCGTATCCAGATCTGGAAAGAGTTCCTTTATCTTTGCAATGAGTGCGTATGAGTTGCTTGGATCGAAGTCAATGTTTGCAAAAAGAATATCTATAGCGCAGCTTCCTTCATTAAGGAATCTCAGTCCTTCCCTCAGTGTCCTACATTCATATACCGGAAAACCCATCTCTTCCAGCTGTCTTCTTTTCATCATTCTGGATCCGTCGACGGAGTCGATCAGTAGAACTGATCTTTCCGCAGTAGCGGAGCCGACTTTTTCCTGTGGTTCAACAATTTTTCTGAGAGTCTGCCCGATAAGAGGAAGGAAAATTGTCACGGCGCAACCTCTACCCTGTTCAGAATTAACTTCGATAAATCCACTGTGGGACCTCGCAATATAGTATGCTACCGACAACCCCAATCCTTTTGCCTCTTCATCGGACCTCTGGCTGAAAAATGGTTCAAAAACCCTGTCGATATTCTCATATTCTATTCCCGCGCCACTATCCCGCACCGTCAAAACACAATACTCTCGGTCAGCTACAGCTTCAGGGTAAACGGTCTCGAAGTATCTGTTTGCATGTAAGAAATCCAGATCAATGCGAATTACGCCACCCACCATTTCCCCCTTTTTTCTCATTGTTGTCATTGAGTGCATGGAGTTGTCACATATGTTATACAGCATGGTTTCCAGAAGCGATGAATCGCCCTTTACGAGTATACCTCTTTCGTTGATGTTCGTACTCACAACAATATTTTCTGGAAAATGCTCAACGCACATTCGCCTGACTTTATCAATGGAATCAACAAGATCAATCGATTTAAACGAGGAGGAAGGCTTCATGGAAAGTGAAATGAATCTGCCGAGTAATTTTTTTATATCTGCAGAGTTTTCTTTTAATTCATTTACGGTTTCATGCAGCTTTTCCCGCTTTTCAGATTCAATCAGATCCACTTCATCCGACAGTAGACCGATATTCCCGGAAAGTCTGTTTAAACGGATTGAAAAATCGTTAACGAACACCCCTATGACTCGTCCGATTCCCGTCATGATTGCCTCTCTTTTCCTTACAGAGAGGGTTCTTTTCTGCTTCGAGACATCTTTAAAACAGATAACAGCATAATTTTTCCCTTTATTTCTCCTGTTTGTTATTTCAATATCGTATATGAAGGGTTCGTCCACAATGATTTTAACCGAATAAAAAACTTTCCCTCTTCCGCTTCGAAAGAGATTTTTCATCTCCTCCCTATAGTTTACCAATGTCGGAATCACATCCCACAGATTACATATTTTCCACGGCTCACCAGTACATCCGAAAAGTTTCTGAAATTCCCGGTCGGCAAAAACTAAATCTCCCTTCTCGTCCACAACAACCGTCTTTGCCGGAAGAGCGTCAAGTATCCCGGATAGAAACTCCAACCGCTCTCCGCAGATATCCATTTCCCGGGAAATTTTGCTCACTTTGGAATGAACTTTTCTTCTAAAAATCAGATTTAGAAGAAAAATAGCTGAGAAAAATGACAGAATAAGACCTCCTACAACACCAACATACAGGTAGAATTCCGTTCTCTGATAGAAGGGAACATCCCCGAGACTTATCCATTTTCTGTTAATCGTCCTCTTTTCATTTTCCGTTATACGCGACAGACCTTTTTCAAGAATCCTGCGAAGCATACGGTTATCCTTTGTTACTGCAATTCCAAGTTTGAAATCGATACCCGCATCCCCCGCAATTCTAAGGTTTGCAATACCTTTTTTCTCAATGAAGTATGATGCTGCGGCTGCGTTAATCACGGCAGTATCGATCTCTCCGAAGGATAGTCTTGTAAGAACTGTCAGTTCATCTGATATTGGAACAAGATCCATCTCGGGATGATTCTTCACAAGAAAATCATGGGTCGCATACCCCTTAGCTACTCCAATCCGCATTCCCTTGAGATCGCTGATAGATAGTCTTCTTTCATCGCCTTTCCGCAAAAGAATGACATTGGGAATATTTATGTATGGCTCTGTAAAAATCATAAATTCCGAACGCTGTGGATTCTTTGTCGCCGCGGTCCAACCGTTAATTCGACCCTTTTTTGCATAGTCGACAACCTCACTCCAGCTGCCCAGCTTCACAATATCGAAACGAATACCCAGTTTTTTTTCAAGAAGCCTGATGTAGTCGGATGTAATCCCATCATATCTTCCTGCAGAATCAAAAAATTCGATCGGATGAAAGGCGGGATCAGGGGCAAGAGAAATTATTCCGTCATGTCTTTTGAGCCACGCACGCTCCTCAGGGGATAAAAAATCATCTTCCCCAGTAAAAAACTGAAAATAGAAAACCATGAAGGTGCCAAGAAACAGGATTCCCGATATTATCGTGTACCTCCACTTGAGGCTTTTCCAGAAGAGCAAAAGCAACGAGAGCAAAATTACACCAGATATTATTCCGAAAATCGTCAGAAGTATAAGGTTTGAAAAGAGGGGGACCTCCTCCTCGGGAACAGGTTTATCGAGAAGCACTATCCAGCGCTTTTTAATCTCCCGCCGCTCCTCTTTCGTGATTGATGCCAAGCCCTTACTGAGAATCGAATTCAACAGGGGCTTATCGTTACGCGATCCGAATGCAAGATTGTAACTGTAACCGGTTGAACCCGCTACCCTGAGGTTATATATTCCCTCTCCGTCGATCACCGCCGAGGCGTTACCGAGATCGACAATCATTGCTCCGATCTCTCCCCTTGAAACTGCAAGAATTCCGCTTTTCGTATCGATGAACTCTCTTCTTTCTATCTCAGGATAGTTTTTTCTGAGGAATTCGTTGACAGCATAGTCCTTTACAGTTGCAACTTTTTGCCCTTTGAGGTCGTCCAGAGTAATGATTCCCTTCTCCCTGCTGCGTACAACAATAACATTGTCCAATTCAATCATCGGGTCAGTAAAGTTGAGATACTTGGAGCGATCTTCGGTTTTCATGCCGGTAAAGACATCAATCTCCCTTGTTTTCGCCATTCTGAGCAGGTTGGTCCAGCTGCCAGGATTTATATAGTTCATTTTCAAACCTGTACGCTGCTCTATCAACTGCAGCATATCGATTGAAATTCCCTGAAAACTTCCATCCACAGTTACGAACTCCACTGGAGCGTAGTGGGGATCGGGAGCATAACGGACCTCTCCAACCTCCGCAATCCAGGCTTTTTCCTCTTCCGTCAATTCAATTCCAATGGCACCGGTAAATGAGAACAGCATAAATAAAAAATACAGGACCCGATTATTCATGAAGACCTCCGTGTAAATTCATTCGATTCTATACATATGGTAAATCTCTCAGGAAGAAATTGGAAGGGATGGCGTCTCATAGAGTCATCCCCTGTTAAAATAGCCAGGATTATCCGGATCTGGAAGGGTGCAGGAAAAAGCCGGAAGCCACATCAACAATCATTTGATTAAATAATAACTGCAGCACTATTCCTTCGATAATAAATTGAATCTACCTGAAGATAAATTCTCTGAAAACGCTTTCTATTCGAAAAGTTATGTCTTTATCGGGTAAATTTTACGATTGTTATGCCATCTCCCCCCTCATCCTGTGGTGCGGGGCCGAAGGTTATGGCGTAACGTTTCTGGAGATATTGAAGATGGTTTCTTATGGCCTTTTTAAGAGCTCCTGTTCCGTGACCGTGGAGAATCGTGAGTGATGCGGAACCGCTTCCGTAGGCCTTGTCGAGGGCGTTTTCAACCTTCTCGATCGCGTCGTCTCCGTACTCTCCTCTCACATCGATCTTCTCGGCGTAGCGGGCTGTGGCCTCCACCCTGGCGGATGTAACCTTCTTCTTTATCTTTTCATCGAGAACCAGAAGTCTCTCCATGGGAGCGGTCATCATCTTTCCGCTCACGCTCATCTCAACCTTCTTTCCGGAAATTCCCTTGAGAATTCCCTTTACCTTGAGAAGTTTGTCGTAAACAACCGTTTCTCCGGGCTTAACCTGACCCTTTACCTCGGAAAGCGGAATACCTTCGGTTCTGTCGCTTTTAACCTTCTCATGCTTGATTGTCTCCTCGATCTCCTCACGCTCCTTCTTCACTGCGGCCATACGTTCCCTTGCCCTCTTCATGTCGTAGTCGGCAAGACGTCTTTTAAGTTCCGCCTCCTCAAGATCCATCAGCTTCTTGAGAGATTTGAGCCGTTCCTGTTCGAAACTCTGCTCCTTGATCTCAAGTTTCCTTCGAAGAGCCTCTATCTCCTCTTCCTTTTTCTCGATCTCGTTTTCTGTAGCGGAGATGGAGGAGAGTTTGTGGTTGATCTCCTGCTCCTTCTTCTTGAGCCTGTTTATGAGCGGTTCTATCGACTCTTCCTTCGTGAGAAGAAGATTCTCAAGTTTCCTGACGAAGAGAGTCGGGAAACCGATTTTCTTCACGAGACTGAGGGCGTTACTTCCTCCGACAAGGTTGTAGATGAACTGGTAGGTGGGTCTGTCCCCGCCTTCGTCGTATCCCATTGCAACGGGGATGAACGCCTCATCCTCAAGTGCGACCGCCTTCACCTCGGCTAGGTGGGAGTTGACGATTGTGCAACATCCCTTCTCCTTCAGGAATTCGAGGTAGGCACGACTGATTGCACCACCCTGCAGAGGATCCGTTCCCGTACCGATCTCATCGATAAGTACCAGACTGTTTTCGGAAGCCTTCTCGGCTATTTTTGAAAGCTGCTTCAGGTGAGCCGAGAAACTGGATTCACCCTCGATCGCATCCTGCTGGTCACCGAGAACCATGTAGATATCCTCGAACAGCGGAATCACCGCCTTGGAACATGGAACGGGAAATCCGCGGCGTCCAAGTTCGCAGACTGCGTGGAATGTTTTAAGTGAAACCGTCTTTCCTCCGGCGTTGGGACCGCTGACAACCATGATCCTCTCGTTTTCCCGGAAGAGAAAATCGTTTTTCACCGTGTTCTCTCCGAGCTGCATGAAAACGGGCGGATACCACGCGTCCTTGACCTCGACCTTACCAGCTTCGAACTCGGGAACCGTACATCCGTAAAGGGATTTCCACCTGTTTTTGATGTAGAGGGATTCAAGATGTGTCGCTATTCTGACAAGATCCTTCACGTAGTGGATATTGTCGAGAAGACGAAGCCTCAACTCCTTGAGAATCCTTATTATCTCCTCCTCCTCCCTGGCGGAAAGAAGGCTGAGACTGTTGTTGAGATCGATGAGGGGAAGGGGCTCGAGAAAGGCGGTTCTTCCCGTTTTCGAGTAGTTGTGGATAACTCCCTTCACCGATCTTTTGAAGGTTGTCTTGAAAGGAAGAACGTACCGATCATCACGGACCGTGAAATAATCCTCCTGAAGAAGGGATCCCATTTCGGGAGAGTTGATCATTGTTGTGATCTCCGATTTTATCCTCCCGTTGGTATCCTGAAGATTTCTTCTGATCTTCATCAGCTCCGAAGATGCGTTGGAGTTGATATCCCCCTTTTCGCTAACAGTCTGCTTGATAACCATCTCGAGCTCTATGTCGAAATCGATACCTTCGAGTATGGAGTCGATAGCTCTCAGCCAGGTCTCCTTATCAAGTGCCGACTTTGTCTTTCTCATGTGTTCAAGGAACTCGCCAAGCCTTCTGTAGTCCAGAGGCTCCATGGGCTCATCCCTTTCAAGGTTCATTATTACGGAGTAAACCGTATCTAGATTGTAGTTAAATACGTTGAGTCCTGTGGATGCGAGAGTGGAAGCCTCCTCCATCATGGCGAATTCACTCGTGAGTTCATCATGATCCATCGGCCTGCTGCTTTTCAGATGATTTCTGGCAGCCTCAGAAAAGCCCTCTTTTGTAATCCAGTCAAGAATCTCCATCCATTCGTTATGCATAAAAATCCCCCTTATTCACAGGTTTCGATATCCGGGGCGGGAAGGGTTACGTTGAGCAGTGATTCCAGGCTGAAGTTGTGATCCCTCAGCATCCTGAAGTACTCACGTTCCCGCTCTTCGGCCGCAATTCCGTACTGCTCATGGTACGGCAGGAAATCCTCGTCCTTCATTACCTTAAGCGCATGACATCTCTGGCGGATCTCATTACGCCACTCGTCATGTTCGAAGAACTCGGCCATAAACGGCGTCGTACTGCACTGAAACGGCTTAAAATCGTGAATTGAGCATCTTCCCTCCCTGAGAAAAAGACACTCGCCGTCAGCCTTCTTTTTCAGCACAAGGTATGGCGCATAGAAAAATGTTCCCTCGTCCTCCATCATTTCAAGCATGATAAAGCGGGTACAGCTGTCCACAAACTCCTGTATGCTGACATTCATATTCGATGCAATTCTTGTTATATCTTCCGGATAGAGAAACACGGAACCCTCACCTCTGCAGCATCCGCCGCATGCGAGGCATTTAAACTTCGTCACTTTCTACTCTCCATATTCTGTTTCATAAGAAAATATTTTAGCCCGCCTACAGTGGATGAAAGAAGCACTCTGTTGCTCCTCTCGGAGGATTCGATTCCCCCGATCACCGTTTTCAATGATTCGGGACTTTTGAGTCGTCGGTACATTTTACCGTCGACAGTTGAATTAATCATAAAAGATTCCAAGTTGCCGGCTATCTTCCTGAGCTTCTCATTTTCGAAAGAGGCAAAGGGAAGCGCAAACAGCGTTGAAATTTTTGTCTGGGGAACGCCGCTGGAGAAGAGCCCCCCCACATATTCGGGAAAGCTGTTATCGTCATAGGAATTAATATTTCCCTCATTTTCCAGAATGTTCACAAACTCTTCCGAAAAAGATTTGTCAACGAAGGGAAGAACATAGGCCGTATAACCTGTCAACTCTACCCGCTCCCTTTTTTTGTTTACGTCCGCGAAAAGTTCCCTAAGGGTTTTCATCGCCAATTGTTTATATCGACTGTCACCTGTAACTTCGTACTGACTGAAAAGAGCGAGAAGTCCCAGAGGAGCTACCGGTTTGGATGAAAAGGAAAGTTCTTCCTCTCCCACGCTTTCCATGAGAAGTTTTTCCAGAGGAAAAACAAGCTGAACGTACTCACCTTTCTTAACAATGGCTTCGTAGGAGAGTATTGAAGAGTAAAAAAAGAACTTCTCCTCAAGAGACATTGACTCAACCTTTGATGAAAGGTGGTCTATGGAGGATTTTACGGATGCAAGCACTTTTTCATCTTTGCTCCTTTTGTAAAGATCTGTAAGAACATCGAGAACTAGAAGTTGTGTTGTCAGATTACTCTTCCTTTTCAACAGCTTTCCTTCGTAGATATCAAACGCCTCACGAAACTCACCGGTTTTCTCTTGGCTCCGGAGAATAAAATCGGAAAAAAGCTTGATCATTTCGCCCGATGTCGGAATTGATTTCGCGGACTCCCTCCGACCTTCGAGACGAACCATTCGATCACCTTTCTGAATGAATTGTTCGGTCCTGAAAATGTAGAAGGATGTGTGCTCCTTCTTGTGGTCGTCCTTGGCAAGACCGTACTGCCTGCCCTTGTATGTAATCCGCTTATGAGGGTCCCGCCTGTATTCGAAGGGTAGAAGACGGATCTTGGCACCCCTCGCCTTCATGTACAGACCGTCACGATAACTCTTCGTAAGTTCATTTATTTTTTTGCGATTCCTTCCCTCAAACAATGCGTATGGACGATGGAACATCAGGTTAAGTTTAAGCCCCTCTTTTTTAAGACCCTTCACATCAAGCATTGTGTCGAGAAGTCTCTTGCCCCTTTTCATCGCACGCGGAAGAGAAATATCTTCGAGGGTGGCTGAAACGACATGAGTTCCCAGACTGTTCACCATTGAAAGAGTGAAGGTGAATTTGTCTTTTTCCTCATCTCCCTCAGGACATTCACCCTTTACAAAGCATGAAAATAGTTTTCCCGTTTCTCTTTCAAAGTCCCTCTTTCCTTTTCTGAGAAGAACACCATTCTCTCCGATGTAGAGATATTCCATCGATTTCAGGTATCCGTGACGAAAAACCCTCCGGAAAAGGGGACCCGACTTCTTCAAGGATCGATCAATGAAAAAACAGCTCTCCTTTCTCTTCAGCAAGTCATCCTCTGTTGAAACGGAGTCTGAGGACTCTCCATTCAATATGAAAATGGAACCGCACTCCTTCTGTTTTATTCTTTCAAAAGGCGTGTCCGGTTTTCGAGTTTCCCTGACGACAACAAAAATCGAAAAAATGGTCATTGCAAGAAAAATCGAAACCGACACCGTTCTCAGAACCCTGTCACCTGTAATCATGAAACCTCCTCAAGGGATTCCGGTAATAATCCCGTTACCACCATCTGATGCCGGAGAAAAATTTCTACCGGCCCGTATCTGCAAAAAGGGCGGCGTCCGCTCCGGAACGCCACCCTTTATAGTACTTTGAAAAAGCTTTAAGCAAAGCGGGAAAGAGAGTGAACTCCCTCATCCGCGAAGAACATACGTCTTTCGCTACTCACCTGCCGGAGAGAGAACCCTTTTGTTGGTAATGATCTTCGCGTTCTTCTTAAGATCTTCAACGAACTTTCCGATAATCGCACCGCTCTTTGCATTCTTAAGATCCCTGAGAATTGCTTCCTTCTCATCCTGGAACTTCTTCATGTCAGCCGGGACATGGGAAACGACCTTTACAACAGTTGCTCCATCACCGTCAACCTTCGGCTCACTCATGTAACCCGGAACTTCCTTCTGTGCGAAAACCTTCTCGACAAATTCAGGATCGTAACCGAGACCTGCTATGTACGGGTTTGTCTTTTTGATTCCCTTAGCCTCTTTCTCCTCGAGGTTCCAGTCAGGGAAATCCTTCTTGATATCCTCGATCTTGTACTGACCGTTGCGAAGAAGAGAGAGAGCCTTCTTGGCTTCCGCTTCAAAGAGAGCCTTGAACTTGTCGCCGGTGATCATCTCTTTCGCTATCTCGCTCTTCACGTTCTCGAACGCCTTCTTCTCGGCAGACTTTCTTGCAGTGAGCTTGATGATGTGGTATCCGAAAGGAGTGCGAACGACATCACTTACATCACCAACCTTCTTAAGCTCGAAAGCAGCCTTCGAGAAAGCGGGAACCATGTGCTTCTTACCGAAAAATCCGAGATCTCCACCCTTAGGAGCACTTCCGTCCTGTGAATTGGCCTTTGCAAGTTCCGCAAAATCCTTACCAGCCTTAACATCGACAAGAATCTTCTCAATCTTCTTCTTGGCATCGGCATCCTTTGTCTTATCGTCAACCTTTATGAGAATGTGGCTTGCGCGAACCTTCTCCTCGGCTTCGTAACGTGACTTGTGGTCGTCGAAGTACTTTTTAACTCTTTCGGCGTTCTTTCCGAGGAAAGCGGTAACGGCTGAATCTGTAATTTCCTTCTCCACTCTGGCCTTAGCCTCGGGGCTGACGGATTTCTTTGAAAATGTGATAAAGGAAAGATCAGCTGTCTCAGTTCTCTTGACGAATTCGTCCTGAAGCTCCTTTTCGGAAACATCGACGCTCTCTCTGAGGAACTTGGAAATATTGTCTGCAAGAAGCTGACGTTTAACCTTCTCCTCGAAGTTCTTTATTGTTGACTTGAACTGGAACTGAACAATACGGTTGTAGAGCTCCTTGTCGAACTTTCCATCCTTCTGGAAAACCCTGTTCTCGACGATTGCCTTTCCGACTTCTTTATCTCCCACATGGAAACCCATCTCCTCAGCCTTTTCGGCAAGAAGGTACTGGATTACAAGCTCGTTGAAAGCCTGATCCTGGAGGTTGAATTTTTTTGCCTGCTCCTCAGTGAAGTTGGGGATCATGCGCTGGTAATACTCATACAGATTGCCGTAGATAATCCTGTATTCAGATATCGGAATAGTTTTTCCGTTAACCTCGGCAACATAGTTGGGAGTGGATGAACACCCCTGCGGATCAACACCGAAACCAAGGATGAAAACAAGAATGATCGCCACAAACATGCCGATCACAACCCAATCTTTACTTTTTTTACTCATACCCGTAGCCATAAATTTCCTCGTCCATATACAATTGACAAATCATAAACTCTAAAGGATTCTATTTCTTCCGATGCAAAAATCAAATTTTTAGTATCGTCGATCGTAAAAAAATGTTGACATTGTTTTTTTGTTCACTAAAATTGCCCTTGCTTCTACGTGCCGGAGTGGTGAAACTGGTAGACGCACTGGACTCAAAATCCAGCGGGGGCAACCTCATGTCGGTTCGAGTCCGACCTCCGGCACCATCTTTATTTCTCATCAAAATGTTTCAAAATTATGATTCGAAGACAGGCGGTTAAGCTTATTCGAATTCTGGCCGTCATCTCTATCTCAACTTGTCTCCGCTCAACCAATTAAACATATTCCAAATAATTTCAAGAAACCAAACAAGTAAAAGGATAAAAATAAAGTGAAAGATAATGGATCAGGATTCTCAGACTATCCGCGGTAACTTCTTCTCAGTAGGTCTGCAACATTATCCACGTATTTCGAAATGGCACTGCAGAGTGCTTCATTCGGTCTATCATCCGAGTTGTAACCGCTGTGGTGAACAATTCCGTATGCCGAAGCACTCTTCGCCTCGTTCTGGGCAGAAATGGGAACCGGAACCGGTATCATTCCCATGTGCTGGGCGTACACGACAAGGGATTGAAGACACATCGTTCCTCCACCCTCACTTGACGATGACGATGTAAAAGCTCCGAAAAGTTTCCCTCCAAGCTTCTGCTCAGAGTAGTAGACAGATGTAGAATCAAGAAACTTCTTCATCTCTCCCGACATGTTCCCGAAATAGGTTGGTGATCCTGTGAAAATCAGGTCAGCCTCAACCATATCATCAACCGAGGCATTCTGAATGTCGCTTAGGAAAGGAGCGTACTCTCTTGAACAGGCGAAAGTGTTCTGCCATCTCTCAAGATCGTCGTCCTCAACCCTCCTCATCTTCACATCCATACCGTTGTGTCTCAGAGCCTTTTCGAACTCTCTTGCCATCAGGAAACAGTTCCCGCATACGCTGTGAAACAGAACCAGAGCCTTCATTTCCCTCTCCCGAAATATTATCAACAAAACCATGAATCCGAATACAGATCCGCTCCAATCTAAAGCAGATTAGAAAAAAAATCAAGTTCGCTGATGATTTTTCGTTGAGAAAGTGAAGAGAATTCCGATTTCAGTCAAAAAGAGATAGTGTAGACTTCAAAGCAATACAGAAAACTTAAGCCTTGTTACTGTCATTGAAAACAATCATATCGGTATCGTGAAGATAGCTGCCCATCTGAATTTCCTCAAGATGTCGGTATCGCTTAAGAATCTCCTCTATCTTCTCGAAAGATTTTGATATTCTTGAAAGATTCTTTTTCTGTTTATCCGTCATCTCATCCATTTCAAGAGTCATCAGAAACAGATCTATACTCATCTTCAGCACACTCAAAGGCTGGTTTATCTCGTGGTTCGTTGTAACGGCCATGGCAAGAATGGAGTTTTTCCTGTCAAGTTCAAGCATCTGCCGCTCAGCTTCCTTTCTGTGTGAAATATCTCTATGTGTGCCCAGCATACGGAGAGGTCTATTCTCTCCGTCCCGCTCAACAACACGGCCTCGACCTTCAACCCAAATATAGGAACCGTCCTTTTTTCGCAGCCTGATCTCCATAAAGTAACAGTCGGCTGTGCCCTCTTCGACGGCCTTCAACTTTTCAAGAGTTTTTTCCCGTTCATCGGGATGTATCAGAGCGAGAAATGTCTCCCCCGTCCCCGGAATTTCACCCGGCTCATAGTCCAGCATCTCGTAGTAGAGATCGCTTCTGTATACGATGTCGTTCACCAGATCCGCATCCCAAATACCCTCATTTGCCCCCTCAAGTGCCAGCGTTAACCTCTCCTCGCTCTTTTTCAGCTGATCTTCGAATTCCAGACGACCCTTCTCCACCTTTTTCAGAGTCTCAATCATCCGGTTGGCATAGAATGCCACCCTCTTGAATTCGGCAAAGAAAACCCTTCGCTCATCAATTTGCTCATGTTTTTCAACAGCACTTTCGAAAAATCCGATAAAGGTCATGAAATCTCTGCGAGCCTTTCCAGCAACCATAGTCGTCACTATCAGGGCTGCAATAAGAAGAACAAAAAGTATGGCAATCGTCTTGAGAATGTTGTTTCTCAGATTCTCTTTCAGTATTGCATACTGCCCCGTAAGAATCTCCTCCAGCTCATCGGTGTAGAAACCGGCACCGATGACCCATCCCCACTCAGGCATTTCCTCAACGTAGGATATTTTGTGAACCACATTTTCAGAATCCAGCTTCTTCCAGAGATAGCTGTTGTAACCTCCTCCGTTTCTACGTATCAGTTCAAGCTGCTCATCAACAATTTTCACCCCTTTTTGATCCCGTATATTGAGAATATTGTTCTTCCCCCGAACTCGAAATCCGTTACTCAGAAGAGAATCTCCCTTGTTGGTGTAAAGAAAAAGATACCCCTGGGTTCCGAAACGAATAGCTTCCAATCGGTTCAGAACCTCCTCCTTAATCTCTTTTTCAATATTTTCCGGATATTCACCTGTCCCGATAATCCATCCGAAGGGTTCGAAAAGCTTTACAAAACCAAGTTTCGGATGATCATCACCGCTCTTTCCAGGTTCAGTCCAGTTGTATTGCAGGAAACCCTCTCCTCGATTTTTGCCGATATCGACAATATCCTTGATGTATCGGCGTCCTTTAGAGTCCTTGTTGTCAATAAAAAGCTTTCCTTCCCGTTCCGGATATATGGGGTGCATCAAATTCCTGCCTTCAAAATCGTAGACAAAGTAGTAGCCACGCCCCTTGTTGAAACGGACCTCGCTCAAACCGCCAAGAATGAGCTTTTTAAGTTCGGCAGTGGACTTTTCTCCTCTGAATCTTCTGTAGATCCCACTGACTATCTCATGGGATTCCTGAACCCTTTTCTTAAGGGAATCTCTTAACACCTCTTCGGTTTTTGATTTTTTATATCGTATATACTCAATTGTCCGTTCGACCTCCTTCTTGATCAGCCCTCTCCGGAGATTGAGATAGTTTTCTTTTAATTGGCTAACCTCCCTTTCCATGGAGCGGGATTCTTGGACAATGAGAAAGTATCCCATCGACATTATTGATATAATTGTAATTACAGCTATTTTAACATAGAATACAGAAATCAGATTTTTAAACATTCATATCCCCTCACATTTCCCGAGGCAATGTTAGCAGAATGGAGAATAGTCGTCAACTAACCTCATCGTATTGGATTTCTTTGGCAAAGATTATAAGTGCTTATATAATTGGATCCGGATCAGAAAAAAGGAGGAAATCAATGTCAGATCAATCAAAAGAGTGGTATCTTCCCAAAGAATCAAGAGAGGTGATAAGAGATCTCTTCCGAGATCTCAAAGAGGATGTCCAAATTTTTCTCTTCATCAAAGGAGATGAGAACAACGAATATGAAAAGGTTACCCATCTCTTCCTGAAGGATATCAGCAGAATAGACAAAAGAGTACAGCTTGAGGTGATCGGCGAAGATGATGAAAGGTGGGAAAAATATGCAGTGGAAGTTTCCCCAACCCTCCTCATCAACCCGAAAAAGTACACCATGGGATTCAAGGGTGCACCGGTAGGAGAAGAGGGCCGCAGTCTTCTTACAGCCATATTCATGGCTTCGACCAACGAACATGAGCTTTCTTCAGCAAGTCTCGGATATCTTGAAAAACTCCAAACCGAATCAAAAATCATGGTTTTCGTAACCCCCATGTGCCCCTACTGTCCCGACCAGGTCGTAAACGCATTCAAGGCCGTCATCGCGCGGCCAGAACTTGTCTCAGCCTACTGTGTGGAGGCACAGGAAAATATTGAACTTTCGGGATACTACAAAGTTGGAGCAGTGCCCCACACCATTCTCAACGGCGAACGTATGGGTAAAGGACTCATGCCGGAAGAAAAGTTCATGGCACTTCTTTCAGGAGTTGAGGAGAGTTTCGGACCGAAAGAAGAATCGGAACTCGTCGATCTTCTCATTGTCGGAGGAGGTCCTGCCGGCCTCACCGCAGCAATATATTCCGAAAGGAGCGGATTGAAATCGATACTGATTGAAAAATCAAATCTCGGTGGACAGGTTGCCACAACGCCGGTAGTCGAAAACTACACAGGTCTCAAGAGTGTGGGGGGGAAAGCGCTTGTTGAGATGATGGCAACTCATGCAAGGCAGTACGCCGATATTCACGAGGGAGAAAAAGTTGAGGAAATAAAAATCGGTAAAGTGATAGAAGCCCATACCAACAGGGGAATTTACAGGGCAAAAAGTATTCTCATAGCCACCGGAGCCCTCTACCGGAAGCTGGACATACCCGGTGAAAGAAAGCTGCTCGGAAACGGGGTTAGCTTCTGCGCAACCTGCGACGGATTTCTATACAAAGGAAAAAAAGTATTCGTAGTTGGAGGCGGCAACTCAGCCCTCACAGAAGCTCTCTTTCTCAAACAACTTGATGTCGACGTAGCAATAATCCACAGACGGGACAGTTTCAGGGGCCAGAAACACCTTGTCGAAAACATTGAGAAGCAGAAGATACCTGTAATGTGGAATAGTGAAGTTGTCGAAATGATCGGAGAAGAGAGGCTCACCTCTCTAATGATAAAAAATATTGAAACAGAAAAAATAGAGGAACTTGAAGCCGACGGTGTATTTGTAGCAATCGGATTGGAGCCCGGAAACGAACTTGCCAAGCAGCTGGGATTGAAACTTGACGAAGCCGGATACGTAGTGACCGACAATACATGCAGAACATCGATACCCAGAGTCTATGCAGCCGGTGACCTGACCGGAGGCTTCATGCAGATAGTTACAGCCACAAGCGAAGGAGCAACAGCTGCAATGAGCGCCTTCGAAGACATTCAGAAACCGTATTGGAAAGAAAAGAGTTAGAACCCGCATCTGAAATCTTTAGAGGACGTCAATATTTTTTTCTACCATTTTCAAGAACCCCATCCGAATCTGAAAAACGACTTACCAGAAGTAAATTCTACAAAAACATTGTTTTCCTCATAAAATTTCACATATCGATTTTTCTTCGACGTAAAAACCAAACCACAGCACCTAATCTGCTCCCTTGGCATCGGAAGATAATTTTATAATTCCTTCTCGAAGAGAAATAAGAACCTCTTCATTTTCTTCATAGTCCGATAAAGCATACTGAACAAACTGTTCAACTCTATTAGTGTCGTTTAAAGTTAACATCAGCTCTAAAAATTTATTTTTATAAATGTCAGAAAGTTATCACAACAGCATATAATGACAACAAGTAGTTCTAATTCATGTTTGGTTATCGGTTGCTTATTTATATATTGAGAAAGTAGCTGGCAGGTAATCAACAACAAGCTTCTCGAAGAGACAACCACCAACCTTCCATGCATTACTCTACCTCGCTTGTCACAAAAAGCTCAAAAGACGTCAACAAGATGATATTATTAATTAAGATAAAAATCATATCTATCTCAGAGAAAGATGGTCCAGCAGGATTACTTCTGTTTTTGATATCATATCTCTTTTAAAGTTACACTCAGTATGGACACGCTATTCATTTATGTTCCCCTGTATTTTGAAACATACTGCAGTTTTAATAAGTTTATCGTCACCAAGTATTACCTTAGCATAGGTTCAATTATCCTCTAATTCATAAGCGACGTAATGTTTTCTATGAAAACATGTAAGAACATGAAATCATGGACATCATGGTAATCCGCTTAATCAGAGGTCCTTCACAAACATCGCCGGTCAATGTTTCGCCCTATCTGTTTAACTTGATCCAAAAAATTTTATCTATAGAATAAAAATATAATTATTACCGTCCATTTTTACTTGTATTTTCATATAACTATAGATATGTTTGAGCAAGGAATGATTTATCTGCAATCTACTTTGATTGTCCCCCATTCCAGTGATTACAAACGATTTAATAAAAAGATTGAAATAGAAAAAAGGTAGTTAAAATGTCATTTGTTATCGTAACCGTATCTGAACTTCAAAACATCAACCAGAGTCTCGACCAGTTGTCAAACGTATTGAACATCAGATCAGCAAAATTCAAAGCACTCGAAAAGATGGCCTTTATAGAGCGGCTGAGCAAATTGAATGTTAAAACAAACAGCCGCTACTACGGCGAAACACCCATTCAGAAACCGTTTAACGATTTCTACTTTCCCGATGGGAAAAAAATGAGCGTAAAGGATACATTGAAAGCTCTAAAACATCTTTTCGACAATGTTGATCCGAAGTATGCAACCGGGTACGAAGTGGACGCATACAACCAGCTGTCAGACATTCTCAATGAAGCCGAACCGGCTCTTCTTGCCCACGAACAATCCGAAACAGGAAACTCTTCTTTAATTAATAACGAAACAGAGCCCGCTCCGGATAACAGAAAAAAGCACCTTGATCAGGAGGACGTTCTCTATCTAAACAGAAACCAAACCAAATGGCAGATATGGAGAAAGGGAAAGCGAACCAAGGTAACTATCATCATGGAAGGTCGCGAATACACCAGGGTCATTAAATTTTATGAAGAGGAAGGCAAGGATGTATTTATCAACTTCTCTTTAAAAGGAAAAGATTACAGAATCAAAACCGACCAATACTCCAGCGACAGCAGGCCGGTGGTGGAGATAGACGAATAACCCTTTCGACCAAATCAATGTATCCTACCCCTTTCCACAGATAAAAAACATATTCCGTGTCTATGTAAAACTATAACTCCGATTTTTTCTTAATTCTTCACGTCCTTCAAGACCTTCATGGTAGACTATTCTTTTTTGTACACAGATGCACTCAGAAAAATTAAGATTATTCTTTTTAAATCTAGAACTTTTTATTATTGTCTTCAGACTCTCTGTAGAAAAGATTTCAGTTTCAATTCCCAACCGGCTGGTTATAACTCAGCTTTTTCATCACGGATTTTGATCTTCTCAACGATATCATCCCGCAACTCTTTGAGATCGCTATTTTCCGGATTCAGTTCTATTGCCTTTTCATAATCTGCAAGGGCCTTTTTGAGGAGACCTTGACGCTCTTTTGCCTGTGCTCGGTAGCTGAAAAGAAGAGCGTTATTCGGCAAAATCTCAATCGCCGAATCAAAATCCAAAACAGCCTCACGATAGCGTTCCCTCGTTGTGAGAATCAGTCCTTTCTTCACATAGGCCATGCAGTCGTTGGAATATTCCCGAATATAGTTTCTGTATGCCTCAATCGCCTCATCCCAGCTCTCCATCTCAGCATGTATATCACCTAATATGAAGTGGAAGGCTATGTTTTCAGGATCAATTTCCATCGCCTTTTTGATGTCTTCAAGAGCTTCTTCTTGACGCTCAAGATGGTTTCTGGCATTTGCTCGCATTGCAAGAAAAGAGGCGTCCCCGGGATTCTTCTCAATGAGAAAATCCACATCTCCGATGATCTCCTCGTATCGGCCAAGCTCCATATTAAGTTCAATTCTGGCAAGATAAGTCACGAAATTGTTGGGCTCAAGTTCAACCGCTTTTTCGTAGTCGGCCAGAGAATCCTCATAGCGTTCCATTTGATAGAAAATGTTTCCCCTGAACCTGTAGTTGCCCGCATTCTTCGGCTCCATTTTTATCATGCCGTTGCAATCCTTCAGAGCCTCCTCGTACCTGTCGAGAAAGAATTTTGAACGGGAGCGCAAAAAGTAAGCCTCGAAAAGCCCCGGATCCTCCGCCAGAGCAGCATCGGCATCAGCGATGACCTCCTCATATCTTCCCTTCTTGAACTTCTGTTTACACCTTTTCAAATAATGCATCGACTGTTTCGACATATTCAAACTCCTTTTCCAAAAAATGCAAGGTCAAAAAACAAACTCAGAGGTTTGTATTAGAAAATATGAAAATCACCAAAATTTGTCAATTAATTGAGCGATAAGGATATTCGCAAAAGAGAAAAATGATTTTGAAATCCCACTTAAGTTAAAGATGTTTGTACAATACCCGAAGCAATTACGATCAAGTCAACGACTACCCCAAAAGGCGGGAAAAACCTAACCGCACACCGCTTTCTGCAAATCCCTGAAGGATGAGACGATTGTTAAAAAAATCTATGAACACATAGTTCTTTTTGGGCCTCCGATATTTTTTCTTTAGCGGATCGAAGGCATTTTATGAGGAGTAACTGCTCTGCGGTTGAGTCGTCATTTATCGAAGATTTTCGATATTTTCGGGTTTTCAGCGGTAGAATTTTGGATGATCAGAACATGTATTTGTGAATTTAAACGTTGATTTAGATGAAATATCTTTTTTATCGGCAGAATAACCGCTGGTTGTGGTTTAATTAAAAATCAGCAACCGTTATTTGACCTTCCACCAGAGAATATTCAGCTGCGGCGGTCTTTTCTCTCTGTGACTCTTTGGTATGATTGTGGATATTCTTCCAATACCGTCTACGACAGAAACATAGGTTTTATTTTTGTATTGAATGAGAAATGGCGCTGAAGCTTTTCCCTCTCCTAGATCCATAAAATTTGAGCTTCCCATCATCGGAAGTCCGCTGTAAGCGTTTACGGCATACAGGTAGGAACGGCCTTTTTTCAAGGTTATACTGCAAACATTTTTTGTCTGTACGGTATCTTTCTCTTTCTGGAAAACTGTAAAAAAGAGCCATTTATTATAAGCAAGTACGTCCCCCACAACCATTTCATTATCGTCAAGGTTCAGATACCAGCCGTTAACATCGTCGCTTACAGGACAACCGTCCCCTCTTTTACCGTTTTCATCTTCTTTGCAGATACTTTCCACACTCCTATTCCAGTACTTTTCCCGTGCTTTGGCCTTTTCCTTCTCTGCCCTCTCTTTCGCGGCCTTTTCCTTGGCCTCCTTGATTTTCTCCGCCTTCTCTTCTTCAGAATCGGGTTGACCGTGCAAATCCAGACCGCGAGTTGATTTTTCTCTCACTTTTCCATTACGTTCTATCTCTTCTTCAACAAAATCAACCAGGTTTTCATCACTTTCACCCGCATTGAAAAAGCTGTCGAAATCATCAATCCCAGTAGTTTCATGATACTTGCCCTGATCGTTCTCCTTGAGATGACGGATAGCAACAACCTTGTTTTTATCACCAACAACATCATCAATCGGCCTAGTCGGATCGGCGGTTCCCACAGAGACCCATATTTCGGATTTTCCTTCAATGGAGGTGTTTCCATCCTCGTCTCTTTTACGAAGGTAAACAGCCGGCGTACCGAAAACATTCAGATCACTTTCATTGTCATCCAGCAGCTGAGGTATTGAGAAAACCAGTTTCGTATCTTTGCCGTTCTTTCGTGCAATGTTATCCCTGTTTCTTTTGCTGTACAGGTTTCCTTTAATGTCGGCAAAATAGAGCAGGTCCGCCTCTTTCTTATGCGCGTTTATGTAATCGATGTCGAACTGCCTTAGTTGATCTACCCTTGAGTTAAACGGACGGACAGAACCGACAACAGGTAGAATTTCCTTTTCACTTCCATTATCCATCGCCTTTTTAATTGTGTCGGCATAGTAAAGTTTGTCCTTTTCGTAACCGGAATAACTATAAAAACTGACACCTTGTTTGACATTCTTCAGATCTTTATTCGCAAGAGCTCGATCCTCATCATAAACTTCGTGATATCCAGAAGTTACAACGAGATAATCTCCACCCTTATGCCACTCGTTGTCCTCATCGTTGTATCCCCATTCAATGAATTGAGGTGCACTGTAAACAAAGTTGTGGTGCTCGTCTGTTTCGTTATCTTCAAAAATCGATACGGGAGCAACATTCTCTTCAAGTAGCGATTTTGTTGTAAAAACGTCGAAACCCTTTCCACCACGTCCGTAACCGACGAATATCATTCCTGAAAGATCGTAATTTTGCACCTCGCCGGGATTATTTCCGTTCCCGTTCCCTTTCCCTTTCCCTTTTCCGTTCCCTTTTGCACGGGTCCGCTTCACAGAGGCATTTTTATCCGATTCTCCATTCAGCTCCTTATACTTTTTCAGTACATCCTCATAATTTTTCAGCGCCTTTTCATCAAGAATCAACTGCGGTGTAAGATCCACGCCGAAAAGCTGTTCTTTTGCCTGGGATTCGGCATATACACCATCAAAATGTCTTTTCAGTACCTCTTTATTCGGAATTATCGCCTTTATCTCTTCACCGCTTTCAAAATCGAAAACCGAAAGGAAACCAGCATTGCTTCCTGCGAGAAACTTGTCTCCGACAATCAGCGATGATGAATGCCAGAAATCACCGGCGATGTTTTCTCTCCTTTTGCATATCGCATCACTATCGCCATCTGCTTTGTTGCAGAAACCGTTTCCACCGCTTTTACTGGAAGCGAACTTGTATCCGTTCATGAAGTTGTAAACGTTCTGTCTGCCGAGAAAATCATTCTTCACGGCCAGTTTGAATCCTTCATCGTCATCGTCTCCAGGGTAGTAAATTTTTCTATCGTTCGCTCTTTCCCTGAACTTTTTATTGACGCCCATGTGGGAAACAACCGATTTCACCATGTCGTCTCCAGCCCTATTCTCCTTGCTGAAAGCTTCCGTCATTGACGAGTTGTAATCGGTCTTATGGACCATATCCTCCTTCTCGTCCTCTCCCGCTTTCTGAAAAATACAGTCGGGACCCTCGAAACAGAACTTTCGAATATTTCCCTTCCAGTGACCGCCGTTTGATTCCGCCTCAAATGTGGAAATAAGAAGGTTGTTGCCTGAAAAACCACCGTTCATGGAAACCGATGGAGCCGCCGCGGCGGAAGCTCCCTGAGCCGCTACGGCGTCCAGACCAGTCTTGAGAGCATGGATAAGCTCCTCCCTGCTGCTTGCATGAAAAGCCTTGTCGTGACCGGATCCTGCCGTTGAAGCTATCTTGTTCAGGATATCGACATTTTTATAGATCGATATCGGAACAACCCTAATCTTGTTCCCCCTGCAGTTACCGTTCGGGCATGAATCAACACTTTCTATATAGTCAACACCGTTCCATGAACCGGCTTGAGCGAATTTGTTGTAATCCCAGTAAAGATCAAAATATTTTCTGTATTTTTCGCTGTGGATTTCATCTTTATCCACATGCAGGAAAGTCGGCCGGCCGTAATAGTCATAATAAATGTGGTCGAAATCATCATCAATAACATGGCCGCCGTAAATGTATTTGGCAACATCAAGCACATACTCGTTGGTGTTGTAATTTTTTGTAAATGAAGAAAAGGGATGGTAATAGGCATGATTTGTCTTTCCATGAAAAGCCCACTGATCTCCATCCAGTGAAGGTTCTCCGTCGGTAATCAAAAAGACAACATTTTCACGGCAGGAAAGAAGCTTATCGTTGTTGTTGTAAAGATGATCCCAGACAGATACCAGCGCACTTCCCATGGGGGTACCGCCATCCGGACTCAATCCTTTTATCATATCCCTGAAAAGATGTTTGTTTGAGTTGTTCAGTTCAACAAGATTGACATCCTGCCAGTTTTTTGAGGAATGAATATCGGCGCCCATGTTCCCGGGGGTTCTTGCCGGAAATGTGGAAAAAAGCAGATTTACGGGCGTACTGAGCCTATCCTGGCTATGTGTGCCTGAACCGGCAGTTGAAGATGAGGCCGCGTTTGCCAGATAGTCAAGAAGTCCGTCACCTGTATATCTGCCCAAAGGGTCCATACCGATAATAGCGCTTTTAAACTCTTCCATTCTGGTGGAGACTCTGTCTCCCTGTCTGCAGCTTGCCCACTGACACCCATAATACCCCGCGGGTTTGGTGCCGCCCCAATCACAATGCTGCTGGGGAAATTCGTTCCATACGTAGGACCACCCTTTGCGTTTGTAGCAGTTGCACTTTCTCGGATAAAATTCCGTGTCGCTCTTGCATCCGGCAGAATTATTCATTGATCCGGAGACATCCATAAGAAAGATTACGTTCGGTTTCGGCATCATGCTTGTGTCGTAATCATTGAAGTAGTAGAGATCCCACTCCTCGCAGTAAAGATTCAGCGAGAAAAGCATCACAAGAACGAGTAAAAGTTTTTTCATATTCCCTCCCAAATTTTTCCCGCTATTATTTTGTCATGTTTAACAAAAAGAATCGTTCAAACTAATTGGGCAGTTCCGATTTTCCTCTTGTTAAAGTACGACAACATTAGTGCGACCGACAAAAAACAGAAATAGCTCTTTATTTTCAAGATGATACTATTTCTTAAATATTAAAATATTTTTTTTGCACTCCCTTATCGGCCAGTACTTCAACTTCATTAAAAATATGCTTTTTTCTCTATTTCATACGATTACATCAAGAATGAGCTCTTATGGATAAGGGAGTACCTTTTTTTTCGAAGCAGCCTCCCCTGAGTGGAAAAGAAGCCGATTGTGTACTGGCGAAGCATCTGAATTCTCTTAGTTGTGAAGTGATTTTGCTTTTCAGAATGAACCTGGAAAAGTTTAAAATTGCTCCGATAAAAAATACGAAGCAGAGCTTCTGGGAATCAAATCCCTGAATGATTAAAGATGGAACTACTTTCCGGAAGACATCCTTTTCAACTGCTCTTTGGCCTTCTTGTGGTACTCGTTGTCCCATGTAACAATCTCTGTAATGTCCTCGAATAATGCTTTCGCCTTCGCTGGGTTATATCTTTTTGTGTTTATGGCCCTCGTATATAGTTTTTTAACCATTTCTCCCTTCTGCTCAAACCAGTCAGTGCACCTCTTGTTTACGGGATCACTGTCAAGGCAGAGCGAGAAATTTTTATCAGCCTTCTTGTACAGCCCCTCCTTAATCTGGCTCTCAGCAAGAATTTCGTGGGCCTTCCCCCTAAGTTTGGGAAGCTCCCTCTTGAAAGGTGTTTCCCCCCTCATTATCTCCCTATCGACAAATTCACCGTCTTTCACACCCTGAAAAAGAAGGTCCGCTCGTTTGAACTTCAAGCCCTTCTCAATGTTTCTATAGGCATGCACAAAGGCGGTTAATTTTGATTTCAGAATTTTCACTTCAAAGGCTTCAGGGGTTTCCTTGAGGCTTTTTTCATATTTTTCCGCCGATGAAAGAGCCTTTTCATATTCTCCCTTGACGTAGTCTGCCATAATGTCAACAAGAGCTTCTTCAACCTCGTCTCCTTTATTTGAAGCATAAATAATTGAAAAAGCCAGAAAGGAGACAAAAAGAGTGGTGAGCGTTTTTTTCATTTTCACTACCTAAACATTTACAAATTATTAAAGAATCAACAGTGAGCAGCCCGAATCGGCATTACCCTTTATTCCGGTTTTAATATCGGTCTTTTCATCGGAAGTATCGTTGTTGCCCTTGCCTGTCTCTCCAGAAAAATCGGAATCATCCTCATCTGAGATCTCCAAGGTAGAGTCAGAATCCTCATCATCATCTTCAAGCTCTTCCGGATCGATCCGATTCACAACGGTTACGGTGCACTGATCCTGTGAACTGTACCCTCTCTCATCAGTGACTGTGAGCTGAAAAATCAGATCTGTCGACTCATCTACCTCCGGAGCTGAAAAACGTGGAGATACTGAATCGGATCCCGTGAGTTCCACTTCGGGACCTTCCAGCTGCTCCCAGTTGTAAGTCAGTGTGGAAATGTTCTCATCCTTGGAGAGTGAAGCGTCAAGAGTAACCTCTGAAAATTCAACGGCCTCAAGATCTTTTCCAGCATCCGCAACAGGAGACTGATTGTCTGGGTATATGTCCTTCCGTATTGTCTCCAGGTTAAGACCGGTAACTGTCAGACGTGCTTCGACATCATGAAGATCATGAGAAAGAACAACCTCTCCGTTTTTGTCGGTATTTCCTGAAAACATCTTACTTCCACGTGACAGGGCAACGGTAACGCCCTCCGCATTTCCCTCCGTTTTGACAACAACCTTCAGCTCACCCGGGTTGGGAATGGTTTCGTACACCTCCACGCCGTGAGGTTTTTCCGTACGGACCTGAAGAGAGGCGTCTCCGAAAACGGTCCATGTTTTCAATGTCTCAAGAGACTCCTTCTCAAAATAGCGATCGCTCTCGCCCTCAGCATACATGAGAACCAGGGCGTTGAATACTATCGATCCGAATGTTGTACGTCCTTCGAATGTTGATGTTCCCGACCCGGGATTCTCACTGTAGTCGTATCCCCCCGTCAGAATGTCGTTCATATAATCCTGGCCCCTCATAGGCGAAGTCCATGGCTGATTGATCGTGGACATAACGGTGGCCACTGCACCGCCGTTTTCCTTCTTGAGCCAAGCCTCGGCGAAGCAGTCTCCTCCATGTCTGTTGAACATTCCGTTCACGCATGCTACGGAGAAGATGATTGGGAGTTTGTCACCGTTGATGGAGTTGAGAACATGGTAGTTACTGTATTCGCTTGTCACGAACATATCCTCATCACCGTGACCTACGTAGTTCAGGAGTCCTATCCCGGAATCAACCACTGCTGCTACATCAGAGGATTTTACGTTTCCTGGATTGGAATAAGGGCTCACATCGGTGAGGTCGTAAACTGTGTCGTAGGTGAAGGGCTTGAGCTTGTTATGACGAATTACCTGCAGATGACTGTGATCGGACTCGTAATCGTCTCCTTCGTTTCCGCCTTCCGCGGAACTCAGTCCCAGAGCCCTTCCGTACCACTCGCCTTCAAGATCAGGCTCCGCCTCGTATCTTATGCTCTTTTGAACCTGAACGGCCAGTTCCTCCGGCGAATTGGCGGAAAAACGACCGACTATAAGATCGGGATAGTAGTCTTCACCTACTACACACCCCACCATAGGGTCCGTAGGTTTGAAGAACTGAGTTCCCAGGGTGGATTGAACGTCATCCCAGTCTCCGACAATCTGAATATAAAGAATAGCCGGATTTCTTGCATACTCCTCTCGCACAAGTTCATTTATTGAGGTCCCCTTCTCAACGACCGCTGTATGCACAGTAAACCCCTTTTCCCTCTTCCAGTCGAGGTAGGGCTTTATTGCCTCGGCATCCCTCTCTGTATAGATAACCAGCATCTCTCCGTTTTCGGCAATATTGTGGTCACCCAGAGATCGTTTCGTTCCAGCAGCCGGCCGATTGATAAAAAGAGAACCATACACCTGCTCCATTACCGCAGGAATCCGTGCGGATCTCCTTTTCAAGGAGATGGAATTTCTACCGCGTCCCGGATTTTCACTTATCTTTACGCTGATCGACCGACACACTCTGAGAACACCTTTCTCAGTATTGTATCGAAACGGAAAGATGTTGATATTTAGACCTCTGACATCCCTGAAAACGTAAGGTTCTCCTGAATCGATCGGGGTTTCCGGAAAAAAGAAATCTCCCATGGAGTATGGACTGTAAACGTATGGGATCTCTGAAGGATCCTGGTCTCTGTAGATTGTTCCCCTTGAAGGCACAAGAGGAAAATCGAGCTGAACATCATCACACTCGGAAGATTCAAGCTTTGTTGAAACGACACTCCTCTGCAGAAGCTGAAGAGAGACGGTGACAGATGGAAGTTCAGGAAATCCCTTTTTCGAGAGTCTGTTGGAACCGGAAAAAAGTACCTCGGTAAAATCCATTCCGGGATTTTTCCTGTAACCGATTTCATAATCTTTCAAGCGAAATGTAACTTCGGCACTACCGGCCCCTGTCCTTTCATAAACAACATAGTAATCTTCACTCTCTTTCCTGAATGATTCCCCACCCATAGAGGCGGCACTCAAAGATGCCGAGATCAGAAGCAAAATCAATAATCGCATTTCCATCTCCGTTTTCAAATGCAGTTGCATCTATTAAAATAATGATACTGATATTTCAAATTGTCGACCGGAAGGGTCGGACGGGCACATTCAAGTTCCATTGCTTTAGGTAGTTGTAACTATTAAAAAATTATTCAGAGGACATTTTCAGGCACCAGGATTCGAAATCGGGATATTTGCTCAATTCGTACTCTTGACTTCTTCAAACATACTATCCATGACAACTTCGATCCTCTCCTCAGCCTCCTTTTCCTCAATACATCTGTTGAGAAATCTCATCACCGCATCCCAGAGAATCCACTCAACCTTTTCTCGCTGAATGATCTCCCCCAGAAGCTCCAAATTGCTGATTCTCTTGACGGCCTCTTTCCTTACCAGGCTGTCGGGGTCGAGTGAAGCTATGTGGAAGAGCTGTCTCTCGTCCGATACCAGGTCAAGGTCCTTGACTCTTGCCTCAGGGTTCGTGTTGATCCATCTGAGATTGCCGTTGTAGAGTCTTCTAACCTTTTCTAACATGTGTACCTCTCAAACGCTTTTCGACAGAAATGTTAAGTTTTGTAGGATCCATTTTCGACCAGACTAAATTTTTCACACACTATTCCTTTCGCTACCGGTCCGATAACTTTAGTACACACCTTCAACTTCATGATATAACTTGTGATAATCATTTTCTTTACGATCAAGCTTTTTTTCCTTAGATACTATACATAGGGTTCTTTTCTATCGAAAAGCCCTTCATGCACAGCAAAAATATTAAGTGATTTAATCGAAACGAAAAATCGGGGAACAGCCTATTCGGGATCTCTTTACCGCCACACGGATTATTTGATATTTATTCATATGAGACAGCTTCCCAATCAGAGGGTACATATTGGATCGAACAACCTTGCTTAAAAGGGAATAATCAGACTGTTAAATTTAGTCAGAATTTTAAGGTCAGGCTTTCTGTTGAAATCAAGGGAGAATATGAATTTTCTAGGTATCCTCTATCTTCAAGTGTATGAGTGAATCGTACATTCTTTCCCTGTACTCCTCCCTGTTTTTCCCGAAAGCCTCCAGTATCTGCTTTGAATTCTTGCAGATAACAAAGGACATCTCCTTTCCTGCTATCTTACTCATCACAAAGGTATTTCTTTTTCCATCCCCGTCGACATAGACAAATTCACACAGCTCCCTGTCATAGTCAGCTGTGAGATCTGCTCCGCAGTTGGGACAGTAGAAGTCCACGATGAGGCCCTCTTCATAACTGATGTTCTTCTCTCTCAGCTTGGCTCCGTATACACCCTTTTCACTACTGAATTCGAAGAGACTCTGGACTGTAAAGTGCCTCCCCTTCATCTTTCCCAGAAGTACAACTCTTGTTCCCTCATCCTCAAGAAAGGAGGTATCACATTTGGGACAGATAAAATTTTCCATTTTTGATCTCCAAATCAAAGTTTACAAGGACATATACTTCATGTTACTTTATTTAATTAAAAATTTCAAGATGTAATCTCCCCAAACAATTTCCGAAGTCGAAAATCAGCCTTCAATGTAAAATCTGATCTTAAGAGCCGAACACTCTTCTACTTTCATTGTAATTCGTGTTGGATACTTTTCCATGGCGGTCCCGACAGGACTCGAACCTGTTACCTACTGCTTAGGAGGCAGTCGCTCTATCCTGATGAGCTACGGGACCGAAAGTAAGAAATGGCGGCCCTGACAGGAGTCGAACCTGTTACCTACTGCTTAGGAGGCAGCCGCTCTATCCTAGTGAGCTACAGGGCCGTTAGTGGCGGTCCCGACAGGACTCGAACCTGTTACCTACTGCTTAGGAGGCAGTCGCTCTATCCTGATGAGCTACGGGACCTTTTTGGGTAGAAACTTTAAAGGATCCAAAGGCTTACTGTTTTTCCTCACCTCAAAGTGGAGATGAGGTCCGGTAGCCTTTCCAGTCTTTCCCGAAAGAGCTATGCGCTCCCCCTGTCGAACCGACTGGCCTTGTCTGGCGAGGAGTTTAGCATTATGGGCATAGATTGTAAAGAATTTTTTTTCATGCTGAACAATGATTGTTTTTCCGTACCCTCCGTGGGTACCTGCAAATATAACCTTACCCGATGCGGAGGCAAGCACAGGTCTGCCCTGAGGAAGCCCTATGTCAATACCTTCGTGCATGACGCCCCACCTGACTCCGAAAGGAGAGGTTACAACGCCATTTGCGGGCCATTTGAATTTTATCGGGCAATTAATTTCTCTCCGGGAACTGCTTCCTGTTCCTTTTTCGGCAGAGGCCCTGTTTTTCTTTTTCTGCTTCACATAGCGGGGTCTCTTTCTGGTATCAGATGAATTTTTGTCATTTTTAGATTCCAGAACAGTTTTCTCTTCCGGAATACTGCGACCCGGAATAAAAACATAGGCTCCCACCTTTATATTTTTCGGATCTCTTATGTTGTTGGCCTCTTTGAGTTCATCGAGGTTGACCTTGTAGCGAACTGAAATCCTGTAAAGGGTCTCACCTCTTCTCACCCTGTGATAGACTCCATAGGGAGCGGAACACGCAAAAATAGTGAGCATCAGTAACGAAAAGAGAAAAATGTATAAAATTCTGAAAATAGTCCTTCCTATCATATCGGGTTCATAATAGCAGAAACATTTTTTGAAAACAAATTTTGCTTTATCTTTTACAACTTTATAGTTGTTCTTCAGATACAGAAACACAGATGGCTTGGAATCAAACCCAAGCCTTCCGGCCATGTAGAGATCTTGATTCTATGAATATTTCAATACGTCCGCCCGGACCAACTGTCAGCCGGGTTCAGAAGAGTTGGATCCTATACGTTAAAATTTTTATTATGCTCTGCCATCCTATAAATTTTCCTTTTCCCGTCCCCACCTGAGAATCCTGAAAAGAAAAAGAGGATTTCCCAAAACGTACCTCCTCCACATTCGGCCGGGTTCAATCACGAGCCTGAATATCCATTCCATTCCCGCCATTCGCATAAGATAGGGCGCTCGCGGAATTCTCTCGGAATAGAAATCAAAAAGTCCTCCCACCCCCATCGCCACCCTGCATGACAGCCTCGGAAAATGTGTTTCTATCCATTTTTCCTGATGTGGAGCCCCGAAGGCTACGAGAAGGATATCCGGCTTTCCACTGTTGATTTTCCTCAACACAATCTCCGACTCTTTTGGATTGAAATATCCATGATGGTTTCCCGCGATATTTATTCCCGGAAAACGATTTCTTATCTTTTCCTCCATCCTCTGAGCGACTCCAGGTTTCGCGCCAAGGAGGAACAGTGAAAAACCCTCACTCTCACATTCATTCAGAAGAATCGGCAATAGATCCGTACCGTTAACGTTATCCTTCACCTTCTGCCCCGTGATCGCTCCGGCAATTTTCACACCGATCCCGTCACCGAATACAAGATCGCCGCTGTTGAGGATCATCCTGTAGCTGTGGTCATTAAAAGCCTTGTTGAGACAGTCTGCATTTACGAAAAAGGCCCTGGTTCGCCTTTTTTCAAGAACCCTTTTTTTCAACGTCCGGATTCCCTCATCCATGGTGAGGTTGTCTATACTCACTCCGAGCAGCTTGATTCGATCCATTCTCTTCCTCCAGACACTCATCGAACACCTGTATCAGTCTTTCAATGTGGAAACGGGGCAGAAAGCGATTTCGGTAGTCTTCAAGCGCTTTTTTTCCCATCCTTTCTGAAAGTTCGGTATCCTCAACAATTCTCTCGACAGCCCCCGCCATTGCAGCCACATCACCAAACGGAACTGCGAAGCCCGTTTCTCTGTCGGACAACCATGTTTCAACAGCTCCTTGTCTGAAGGCCACAACAGGTCTTCCACAACTCATCGCCTCAACTCCGACCAGACAGAACGGTTCCGGCATACGAGAAGGAACAACAACAGCGACAGCTCGCCGGTACGCTTTGAAGAGCTCCTCCTTTCCCGCTTTGCCTCGAAATACAACACTATCTGAAAGCCCCATTTTCTGTGCAAGTTTAACTAGTTCGCCCTTCTGCCTTCCATCACCGTAGATGGAAAGTTTCACCGTGGAATTCACAAGAGTCATCGCCGAAAGCAACAGGTCCAGACCCTTTCCCCTGACCAGCTGCCCCGCAAAGACTATTTCATTTTCGGAGGAAGATTTGCACCACTCTGCAACACCTCCTTCGGAATATAGAGGATTCACCCTTATCTTATCTCGCTGAAATCCGTTTAGAAGGAGTTCCTTTTTCATGTAATCGGATGCAACAATAAATTTCGAAAGCCCCCTATTGAGCGCCTGCTCACTTAGAAGAGAGCTAAGACAACTGCAGCCGAGGAAGGGAAAACCTGTTTTTCTCCTAATAAATCCCAGACATCTTATGCAGGTAGCCCCAACCCGTGAATGGCATGGTGTTTTTGAAATAGTTCTGTACCTGTGCTCCCTGAGACAGAAAAGACGATGATCGTGAAAAAAACGGATAACGGGCTTACCCGAAGAGTTCAAACCCTCGAGAGCCTTCACATCAGTCAATCGGTGAACATAGATTATGTCAGGATTCGTTATCTCCACCTGCCTTTTCACATCGGAAATAGGAAAGGATGCATCGAAACCGCCCAGAAATAGCGGATCCGCCGTGTAGAGAGGATTGTAAAGAAGTGTCGACCTGTAACCTCGTTTTCTCAGGAACGTTGCCGTTTCAAGGACGTATCTCTCCAGTCCGCCGTTAAGTCTGGGGACATCCGTCACCCAAAGCACGTGTTTATTCATAAAACCTCCTTAGCGCAACAGGTAACCTACAGAGAAAACCACGAGCCATGCGATCAAAAAAAACAGAAGTGAAAGCACACCTGCTACGAGGGCATGGGAGTACTCCTCGCTCCACCTCAGAATTACAAAGAAGATCATTGATCCCGCAGCAGCCACCATACCGCTTCGAACTACGATCCACCTGAGAGAACGACTCTCCTCATTCCTGAAATTTCTCAATTTTCATTCCTCGACAGATGCTCACGAAGAAGATCGATATTTTTTTCCGCCTTCCTGCGGAGGTCCTTTACCACATTCTCCGATTTGGCCTTGAATTCATCGCTACTTCGCAAAAGCCTGTCACAATTTTCAAGAAGTTCATCCACCTTGAAATTCCTTACGCTCCCGCAACTCTTTTCACCGAAGTGTCCCAAAAATGTATCAATCTTACTCCCCCTTGAAAGGCCCATTATCGGTCTGTTGGAGAGACTGGCGAGAATGAGAAGATGAAGCCTTGAGGTAATCACCAGATCAAGTTTCGATGCTACAGCAGCAATCTCTTCCGGTTCATAGAAACCTCGAAGGATCTTTGTCCTGGGTTTCTTTTCCATCTGATCCCTTATCTGCCCCATCAGTTTACTGTCTGTTACGGGATTCATCGGAAGAAACAGTATGTTGCAGCCATGTTTTTCAACAACCCTGTCCAAAAAACAGGCCATCTCATCGAGCCTTTTCACCCTCGTCTGGGATGACAATCCTACTCCGATAGTCGGTCCCTTTTCAAAAAGTCCCTGTCTTCCCCAGATTCTCCTGAGGGTTTCGTCGTCCGCCGGGTTCAGGATAAGAGCTGGGTCTGCCGTAGCATGGATCCCCTGAACCACACCGATTTTCTCCAGTTTTTCCCGTGTTTTTTCATCCCTCACAATAATCAGGTCAGCTCTGTCCAGATTTCTCTTGATTCTTCGCTCTGTCCTGAGCTGAATCTGCCTGTTGTAAAGATCGACAAAACCTCTTCCCTTCCCCGACACTCGCCCTATCATCTCAAGAAAGCGTCGTTTCCTGCCTCTGAAAAGAGTGTAGACCCATGGATTCAGCTCATCGTTCATTCCGACGGAAAAGAGCACCAGTTTCTTTCCCATCATCTTCACCTTAGAGGCGATCCCCATCGCGATATCAGGATAATCGGAAAGTCCGGTTGCCCCACCCCAGACATAGACATCACAATCCATAATCTCTTTCATAAGCCTGGCTGAACTGAAACCTGGAGGTTTGTGCCCGAAAAGCGGCACTGTGCGGACCCCCAGTTTCAACTCGGTCTGTTCGGGCATATCGGTGCTTACGGTAATTGAAGCATCGGGAACGGCCCTCCGTATGGATTCTACAGTAGCTGCAAGAATCGCCTCATCTCCAACGTTGTCCCTTCCGTAGGGTACGGTTCCTATTAAAAACTTCAAAACTCCCTCCCTTCGAAAAATAGTTCAAACATGTGTTTTTCAGGATAGATATCGATCCCGAGTCCGCTCTTTATAAGGTAAAAGCCGACCGATAGAAGAAGTAGAAAAAAGAGGAAAACAAGTATGTAGATCAATATCTTAAAAAGAAATGAAAGCAGCCTGTTATGGTGATAGCCGTCAAAACTTCCGGCAATGTTTCGCTTTTCGGCACCCAGAATAAGTACAAAGTAGATCCGTCTGAAAAACCAGAAAGAAAAACGGACGTTCATCAGCTTAAGGGAGTCATCCCTCCGACGATTCATGAGTTCGGCTTCCAGAGAACTACGGGGAGGTAGATCCTCATTCGTTCCGGTTTTTACAGAAGCATCAATTTCAGGTGACAACTTCTCTTCCCTCATACACTCAGCTCCCTTTTTAAGTCTCCGTTTTTTCCAATCACCGCTATCAGGGCGAACACCAGCATTAGCTGGTAGAAATTGCCCGTCTGCTTGAGTACCCACTCAAAGGCACTTTCTATGTAAATTCCGGTAAGAGCACCGCACAAGCCTATGGGGATATATTGAAGAGAACTTCTCTTGCACCGGAATATCTGTATTAAATTTCTCATGAACATTCGAAGCAGCCAGAGTATAAAGAAGACGAAAGTTGCCCAGCCGCATTCGGCCGCCACCATAAGGTAAACGGTCTCGACAAGCCCGAGAGTCCCCTCGTCCTTCTGGTACTTGGGAATGTGCTCCGAATAGGTGTACGGAGGATTGACCACAATTCCGAAGTTGTTAAGCCCAACACCAAAAAACTTGTCATCGGCCATGTTGAGAGCCGACTCAGCCAGCATGAGCCTCATGTTGAGTGACGCCGGAGGAGCGTTCCTGAATCTGGTGACAACGGAATCGTAAGCCTTTGAAAGGATTAAAAGGAAAACTACCGGAACAGCCAGGAAAAGAAACACTTTCCTCAAAGAGAAACGGGATAGAAACGAAAGGGCGAATATTATGGCGACGCTTATTGCGTACGCTCCCAGTCCTCCCCGGGAAAGGGTAAAAACAATTGTCAGGCTTCCCATGACCACAACGGCAGTCCAGTAGATCACCGAGCTGTCCTTCCGGTTAAGCAGGTAGGAGAGTGCCAGCGAGGTGTGGACAATCGTGTACATTACCAGAGAGTTCTGGTGTTCGAAAAATCCGTAGGTCTGGTGTAGATTATCAAAATACCGCTGTTTCAGGACAGAAAAAAATAAAAATATCGTCACAATGGAGACAACAAAAATAAGGTCCCTGAAACGCTCCGCATCCCGGATATAGTTGGCCATGACCCAGAAAAAGAGCAGCATTCTCAACATCTTGAACAGTTCGAACATCGAAAAGAGCTTTACCGGAGCGTTGCCGATCGAAAGTGCGGAAAAAAGGAAATAAAAGAGAAACAGAACCATTCCGGATGGAAGCGGCTTCAGTTTAAAGATCTTCCTTCTTCTGATAACAAGAAGGAGAAACACAACTAAAAGAATATCGGTGAGCGTGAACTCGAATCCATTAGAAGAGAGCCTGAATTTTTCCCTGGAGTAGAAATTTATATCGATAGGCAGTGATGTGGAAAGGATAAGAAAAAAAAGTAGCATGCGTTCCCCTATCCGGTACCTTGAGGCCAGGGCGTATCCGGAAGGGATGATAATTGTCGATGCAAAAATGAATAAAACATACTTCATTTGTAAAATCCCTTTCGTCCTGAAGCTTAACCGGCATTGTAGAAACCCCGGTAGCTGCAGGTCTGATAATCAACGTCTTTAATAAACTGTTTTCTCCAACAGGAATCAAACCCGTAACAAACTACACTTAATCGCCAATTTATTCAAAACATTACCTTCACAACAATGCACAATCACTCCACCGACATCCCGGTTATCAATCATCCATCAGCTTCTGCAGAATAATTCCGGACTGAACGGTCTGCATACTCGGAAGCAGAAGGTTTAAAATCATGTTCCATGTACCGAGGTAGCTCTTGGGAACAAAGATAATATCCTCCGGCTGCAACCTGACATCCAGCATCTCACCCTTGAGGATGAGGTCGGTATCGAAACTAAAAACCTTCGGATCACGGAGGCTTCCCCGTACAAGAATGATCTGTGCCGTCGCCCTGTCCTGCATTCCGGAAGCCTTGGCTATCAATTGCATGAGAGAAAGATCCCTGCGATAACCGTAGGCTCCGGGAGAGAGAACTTCGCCGACGATGTAGACCTCCCGGTTGAGATTGGACGGTATATGAATATAGTCACCCTCTGCAACGGGAATGTTGTTAACCATCACCCCATTTTGAATAAGGTCCGGGAAGTTCACGGGGAGTATCTTCCCCTCCCTTGAAATGTATGCATGTTCAAGGTCGGCAAGCTCAACGGTATCCTCATTCACCTTCCCTCGCGGAAAACCTCCGGCGGCGGCAATTGCATCCAGAATGCGCATTCCGGGCGTTACCTCGAAAGATCCAGGGTGAGTTACCATCCCGATAATAGTGAACATCTGCTTCTTCACCTCGTGCGGAAGAAGGGAGACCCTTGGCGACTTGAGGTAGGCCCTGAAAAGCGTCTCTATGTCACGGGTGGCTTCAGGTATCGTCTTTCCCGCTACCCGAACCTCTCCAACAAGTTTCACTGAGACCGTACCGTCCGGTTTTACTACGGTTCCCTCCGTGTGAAGTATCCCGTAGCTGTTCCTCACAAGATCACTCTCGTTGTAGATGAAGATGCTGAGTTTGTCTCCGGGAGAAATTCGATACACACTTTCCCGTGGAACAGTTTCAAGTGTTCTTAGACTCTCAAGCCGGCCCTTCATCTCTTCTCCGGTGGGAATCTCCTGTCCTTCAAACCTCTTCGATCCCCTGTTTGTCACTCTCTTCTCAACAGAAGCACACCCGACAAACAGAATTGAAATGTAGAAGAAAATCAGTAATTTCATATCCGCCTCAAACTGTTTTTTCCATATAATCCTTTTCAACCCTGTTTATAACGGAGACCACCCTCTCAACTCCTCGGTTCTCAAGGAACATGTTGATATTTCTCAGGTAATCGGAAGAGGAGTGGCGGAACCTGGAAATCAGAACGGTAAGATCGCACTGTCGCATAACAGTCACTGCCTGCTGAATGTTGAAAGAGAGCGGATAAAACTGCCAGATGACGTACTCGTACTCTTTAAGATTTTCGAGAAACCACTTTACACTGCGCCCCTCAAGCACCTGGGTGATTGTCGATGCGTCGGTTTTGAGAAAAGAGACGTCTATCGAATCATCCAGAGGTCTGGTCACCTTGACAAACACATTGGAATTTCGCCGGAAGAGGATATCGTTTACAGCATAGGGTAAATCCTCCAGTGAGATATGTTCCATACAACGGATAAGCAGCACCCTCTTCGACTGACTCTTCAGAAATTTCAGAGTCTCCCTAACGAGAAAGCCTGTCCCGGCGCCAGCCACATCGGATGTGAATATCACGCTTGCCGGTTTTTCCATATCACCCGTTTCCTGAACATGGTGGAAAAAGGCCTGGAATCTCCTGTAAAACTCCAGTTCATTCACGTCCCCCTTTGTCGGAATCTGACCGACCAGGCTCAATGCGTCAAGTCCCCTGTAGTCGAAGGAGGATTTCACCCTGAAATCAAAAATTTCACGCAGTGAGTGAAAGATGAGTGAAAATGAAAATCCCAGGAAACCTCCCACAAGAGCCACAAGCCACCTGTAGGATTTTGCCGGTTTTTCTGGTGGCTTGGCCCTCTCGATTATTTCAAAATCCCTTATATTGCTGGCCAGGGCTATCTTCGCCTCGATGATCTTCTCCTCCGTCTTATGGAGCAGATCAAGATAGTGGCTCTTTTTCCCCTGTTTCTCCAGAAGTTTCTTATAGGCCTCTTCAGCTTTTGCCAGCTTCTTCTCCTTTTCGAGAAGGGCCCGCAATCTTTCGTTCTGCGCAAGAAGTGCTTCCCGCTGTCTCCTTATCTCAGAAACTTCCTGACGTTCCAGGAGAGCTATCTCCTTTTTTAGATTTACAATTCGAGGATTTGTTTCGGAATACTTCTCCAGAAGCTTCTCCAGCTCTGACCGCTTTTCCCTGGAACGTACCCCTCCGAGATTTGCGATTCTTCTCTTGTTGGCAACAATTTTATTTTTAATATCGCGAAGCTCACGGAGACTCTCCGCAAGCTCATCCTCCTCCTTCATCTTTGCGAGAATAACCTTTTTCTGCTGCCGGTAGAAGTGCAGTATCTTTCTTACCGAGTTATCCTGAATAGGAACGAAACTGTCTATGAATACATCCGCCATTTTGTTTGCTATGAGATGGGCCTTCTCGCGGTCACCTGTGCGGACAATCAGATGTATTATGTTGGATTTTCGACCCTTTCTTATTCCTATGGCCGAAGCGAGAGCACTGGGAGACATTTCAAGATTGAGGCCGGAGATAACCGTCTCAAGATTTTTCCTCAGCTTGATGGTCTCCAGAACCGTCTTGCTGCTGAACTGCTGGTATAGGTAGGAAGCCTCAGCCTGTTCTGTAATATTCTTCTGATGTCTTACAATTATGGCCCTCGCCTCCCATTTGTCCTCTATAAAATGTTTTGCCGCCAGGGCCGCAATCAGAAAGAAGCCCACTCCGGTAAGAAAAATCAGCGGCAACCGTTTTTTCAGGGTGATGATGAATATCCGGGTGTCGAAGGGCACGCCTCCCTCCCGGTTTTCATACCCCTCACGCTGTTGCGACAGATTGCTGTTTTCAACTTCCTTCAATTTCCTTCTCCATCGTTTTTCTTATATCAGTAATAGATTTAATCGATTCCGGAATCTCACGATTCGAAAGCATCATAGCATAGGAATCAGGATCATCCGGATGATATCCGTGCATCCCTCTCATTGCCTTTTTTCCCATATAGCTGGGATTGATCAAAAAGCCTGGATGCATTAGAAAAATCAGTTCACCGAATCGATAGTTTTTAAAGTAAGCTCGAAGTTCGCGAAGTTCGTCATCCGTCACCACAGCCCCTCCGGACACTCCTGAAAGCAGTGCCTCAACTCTCTCTCGGACCCCCTCTTTCATAAACCAGAATCTTGCCATCGTGGAATCGTACATCGCAACGAAATCATCCCCGAATCGGTATCCCAGTTTTTCAACCATTGTAATAAGGTCCACTGTTTCCTCCGTCTCCTTCATTCCGTGATCGGATATGACATATAGGGAAACATCGTCATAGTTCACTTTCGCCTTCGACAGAACAGTTTCCACCATTCCCTCAAGGGATCTTATCTTCTCATTCACGACACTGTGCACGGGACCGTACTGATGCATTACGGCATCCAGCTTCGGAAGATAGAGGTATAAAAATCGTGCCTCACCCTCTTCAATTACATCCAGAGCGGATTGAACACTCTCCTCTTCGGATTTTCTCCAGTCGGAAACGTGATAGGGAATATTCCTTTCAGTACAGTAGTCGAAAATGGTGTCGGTATTCAAAATTCCTCCGGGAACGAAGTAATCCCTTTTTTCCAGATAGTCGAAAAAGGGAAGGCGGGAAAATGGAACGGAGTAGATCTCGAAATAACCTGTGAAACCGTAGAAACGGCGCAGAAGAAGGCTTATCCAGTGGCGCACTCTACCGCGTTCGAAAATCGCCGGAGGGAGGAAGGAGAGCAGTTTGAGAATTCGGAACGGTGATGAGTCAGGAGAATAGAAGAAACTGGACCAGTGACCGTGTTCATCCGGGTACCTGCCGGTAAAAATCGAAGGATCTGCAGCTGAGGAGAAACCGAACACTGTGCGCAGCTTTCTAACATTGAGATTGTGAGCAGACATAAATCCATAGCGCCTGTAGATCTCATATCCGAAGGCATCGATAAAAACATATAAAGCCAACCTCTTTCTCATCTTCACCCCTGTATAATTAGAAGAAATATCAATAGGACAACTATTACAACCGGAATTGAAAAAAGCAGAAAACCTCCTGTTGCCGCTGAAATTTTCTTGAACCGGCTCTTTATTCCGGTCCCGGCGGTCGGTGAAACAATAAAATCATCACGGATATCTATGGTATCCCCGGTATAGGGTGAAATTACCCTGTCCCGGTACAGAATTTTATCGCTTATTTCAAGATCGGCGCCAACGTACGTATCGTCGTAGACAATGCTGTAACGGACGATTGTAGATCTGTCTATAATCACGTTGTTGCCGATTATCGCCGAGGGACCGATGCTGGAAAGAGGTTTGAATGTAGTGTCGTCACCTATCATTACCGGTTTGTTGAACCGAATATTTTTCCCTATCTCCACATCCATTCCTATATGGATGCTCTCATCGTTGTTGTAACCCGGAAGGACGAAATGTTGCGCTCCCTTATTGAGAATTTCCATCGACAACTCGTAGTAGTCCGAAACATCTCGCACTGCGGAGATCTTGAATTCACTGTCGTAGATTGTTTCGGTTTTCGGAATTCCATGAGAGAGTGACCCCGGCGGATAGTATTGAATACCATCAGGGATCTTGCCTATTTTGAATGGTTCTTCACTTTTAAAAAGGGAGTATTCGCATCTTTTTGTGGAATAATGAATAAAAATCAATCCGGAAATAACCAGAAGGGCAGCACCTTCACCAGGGTCGGCAAGAAGGGTCATATCTTCTACGGTACTCTCTCCGGGTACTGTTCGATATGAGATTTCAAAACCCCACCGATCACCCCTCTCCGCAAAGTATTCGATCTCCCTGAATTCGTCATCCACAAAAACCGTTACATTTCTGATTCCTATGAGCGAGAGAAATTCAAGCTGATATTCAAAAAGAGGCATATTGACGAACTTCAAAAGAAACGGATTGATTCCGTAGAAGTAACGGTTCACCCAACTCCCGTAACGGGAAAGACAGAAAATCGCAGCTCTGAGGTCAGCCATGCAATATCTCCCTTAAAGAGTCGTCTTTGTAGCCTGAAGCTCAGGCTGTTCGGAAAAACTGTTGACAGCGCTCTGTACGTCATCGTAAAAACTGAAAATTCTATAGGCCTTCGTAATCTGGAAAACCATCATGATTTTAACGTCGACCTTCGCCAGCCTGAGATCTCCCTTGCGGTCGGTGGCCCGTCTCAACCCGAAAATAAGGCAGGCGAGACCGGATGCGTCGATGGATGTCAATCCGGAAAGTTCCACAACCAGGTTCTCACTCTCCTTCAGGTGATCCGACAGGATTTTCTTTAGACGTGCGGAGACGCTCTGGTTGAGGTCGCCCTCTATCTTCAGGACCCCCACCCCATATATGATTGAAAATTTGACCCTCATCAGCACCTCCCTCAAAAATTGCAGGACCGGACCTCAAAATGAATTACGGTTTTATTATACCACTTGTTTACTTTTAGAACAACAGCCATGTCAGTAGGCCCCCTTTCCGGTGATAACCGCCGGAATTGTTTTCAGAATGAGTTTGATGTCGGTCCAAATGCTTGTACTGGAAATGTACTGCAGATCCAGCCTCACCTGCTCCCTGAAAGGGATCTCGCTTCTTCCGCTCACCTGCCAGATACACGTGATTCCGGGAGTAACATGCAGCCTTTTTCGCTCTTCGAGCGTGTAGAGTGCAACCTCATCGGGAAGAGCGGGTCTCGGCCCCACGATGGACATGTCTCCCTTGAGAACATTAAAGAGCTGGGGCAGCTCGTCAATACTGAATCGCCTTATAAGACGACCGACCCTCGTAATCCTGGGATCGTGCTTCATCTTGAAGATGACACCGTCTCCCGACTCGTTCATCTCCGATAATTCTTCCTTCATCTTGTCCGCATTCCGGACCATCGACCTGAATTTGAGAAATCGGAAGTGCCGCCCGTTTTTCCCGACACGTTCCTGGGAATAGATGACGTTTCCCCGATCCGTAAGAAATATTGCCAGTGAAGTCACAATAAAGACCGGCGATAGAAGAATAATCGCAGAAAGAGCTATGAAAATGTCAAGGATTCTTTTCAGAACGTGGGCAAAAAGAACAGCTCCTTCCCATAAAACAATCCTTAACTTTGTTTTAAAACGCATCAAGACGAATCCTCTTTCCGTAAAGTGCTCAAACAGCCGCTGCCTCACCCGGTTGTTGTACTCCCGCTTGATCTCATCCACCCTCCGACGTTCCTCCCGAACTTCACTGATGTAACGGCGAATCAACTCATCCCTCACATTTCTATAGGCATAAACCATCACTTCCTCCCGCTCTTTTCAAAAATCTCAACAATCCGCTGCGCATGGCTCTCCCATGAAAAAGATTCGGCCCTCTTAAGTCCCAGGTTCCCCAGTTTTTTTCTCAGTTCAACATCGGTAAGAAGATTTTCCATCTTTCCGGAAATATCGGATTCATCTTCCGGGTCACATAAAAGAGCGGCATTATCGGCCACTTCGGGAAGCGAACCTCTGTCTGAGCACAAAACCGGCCTGCCGTAGGACATCGCCTCTATTATGGGAAGACCGAACCCCTCATAGAGCGACGGATAGACAAAAAGAGAGCAGTTTTCATAAAGCCCACCCAGCTCTTCATCATCAACAAAACCGGTGAATACGATTTTCTCTCCCGTACCTTCTGCATGCAGTAACACCTCCTCGCTCCGCTCCTTCAAACCGCCTGCAAAAACTAGCGTGTAGCGATCTTTCAGATCCTTCGGCAGCATCCCGTAGGCATCGATCAATCGCATGTGATTTTTCCCCGGATGTTCGACACGACTTACAAAAAGGATGTATTCACCATCTATAGAGGAGGAGAGCTTACCTGCAGCTCTTTTCCTGAACCCGTTGTGAACCACATCTATTCTCTTTTCCGGTATTGAGAAGAAGTTAACCATGTCCTTTTTCGTATTCATGCTGACCGAAACGAACCGATCCACACTGCGGAGAAGAAGAGGAAGAACCTTTTTAACATAAAACATTCTAAGAGAATCATACTTCCCCTTCAGATGAAACTGTGAGAGATCGTGAACCGTCGCGATGGTGAAGTGGGGATAGAATATCGAAACTCTTCGGTTGGCCGCACTGAGCAGAACAAAATCAAGATCCATCTTCTTAAGTAAAAAAGGAAGAAGCAATGTGTGCCACACCATCTGTCTGAAAGGAGAAGCGTAGAAAGAGGGAATTTCCAGGAAGTCGATATTGGGAGAATTGACAGGAAAGAGCTCTATGCTCTCTCTATCCATTATAATAAGCAGCCGGTGCTGCTTTGAGAGTTCCCGTACAACCTCGTTGATGTAGACACTGATTCCGCTCTGACCTCTGTCGTAAGGAATACCGACAACACCGATTCTATACATGCGCACCTCGAAATATATTTTATACGGATTATATCACAATGTGTCTTTTGCTCCAAAATCTGCTATCCTGAGTCAAGGAGGAGGCTCAGAAGAGTCCGATTGGAAAGAAGTTCGCCAGCAAAGCTTCTCAGCTCTTCAGCTTGCTTTTGGAAAGAAGGACAGTTTCACGGGAGGTGAAAAATGAAAGAAAACCTTAAAAGCCTGATTCTGAAAAACACAATCACCAACTATATCAGACTAGGTTGCAGCCTCATATCCACACTTTTCATCACCAGGTTCATATACCTGGGACTTTCAAGAGGAGAGTACGGATTCTGGGCACTCCTCTGGTCCATATTCGGCTACTCCCTGCTTCTTGAGTTCGGCTTCGGATTCAGCCTGCAGAAATACACCGCCGAACTGGATGCGACGAAAGATACGAAGAAATACAACCACCTTCTCAATACAGTGATGGTCTCTTATTTGGGAGCATCGGCAATAATTGTAATCCTCACCCTCATCGGGACGCAGTTTCTCCACCTCCTTTTCCGCTTTCCCGAAGGAACCGATTTCGGCTACTACAAAAAAACCTTCCTCATATTCGGAATAGGATCCGCCCTTCTTTTTCCCACAGGAGCATTCAGCGAAATACTTACCGGACTGAAAAAAATCTATCTCAGGAACATCATCAGCATCATGAGAATTTTCACAAACCTTCTTGGAGTGTCCATACTGTTCCATCTGGGCTACGGACTCATGGAACTCGCCGTCTTCACACTCATTCTTACATTCATCAACAACATTCTCTTCGCAATCGTCGCATTCCGTCACATTCCCGGTGTGCGCCTCAATCCGCTGCTTTTTCGAAAATCTCTGCTGAAAGAAGTTGTCAGCTTCAGCTTTTTCATCTACCTCATACAGTTCTCAAAAACCATACTTCTCAAAACCGACCAGATTGTGCTGGGAGTGATGCTGGGAGTGGGATCGGTTGCAATCTACCAAATCGGAATAAAGCTCACCCACCTCGTCGGAAGTCTCAGTACCCAGTTCCAGGCAAACCTCCCTCCCATCGCCGCATCACTCCACAAAAAAGGCGAAACAGAGAAACTCAGAAAGATACTTACCGATTCAAACCGATTCATCGCATTCCTCTCCACCCTCCTCTTCGTCGTCGTTACGATCCTCGCAGAACCGATTCTTGTACTCTGGCTTGAGGAGATAGATCCCATGTCCGTAAAAATCACATACATTCTCAACACATCGCTCTACATACTTCTTCTTTTCCGTAGCGGCAACAAGGGCGTATTACTCATGACGGGATCCCACAAGTATCTTTCACTTGTCGGATTCGCCGAGAGCATCCTCAACCTCGTCATCAGCATCATCCTCATAAAATTGTACGGAATCATCGGCGTCGCCCTCGGTACACTCATCCCCTGCTCGGTGCTCAACATCTTTTTCGTATTTCCCAAAGCGTGTAAATTCTCCCAAAGTACAGTGACAGAACAACTGAAGGAGATATACCTGCCGGTTTTTCTCTGCGCCATTCCCTGCGCAATCTTCCTCATCAGCCTAAAAATATTAATCCCCATCCAGTCCTGGAATATTCCAATACTCATATCCGGATCCGGAATCGCAGCACTGATATACATAGGACTCTGCTACCTGTTCGTACTCAAAGAAGAGGACATTATTCGGATCAGGAAGTTCTTCCCCAGACCAAAAAAAGAACTCGCATAGAAAGCAGTTCCCACACCGTAATGGTGCTTTACCTATCCGAATTACCAGCTGTTTCTGAAAAACGCCCCTCTTATTTTTAGAGGGGCCTGGTTTATTATTCTAAGTGCACAACGATACAAATATTCCCTGAAATCCCCGGAAAACAAATAATCAGACAGTTCCAGCCGGTGGATTCACAAAATTATAAATATCGAGACCGAAATAACAGCTTTCCAGATCCGATTGATCTTATTAAAACTTTTGCGGCAGTCAGGCTCACAGAATTACAAATAATTTTCATTATCCCAGTGGCTAAATTGACCATTAAATTTTTTGTGAGTCGGATCGATAACGGAACTGTATTTTTTACATTTATAAAAATCGTGTTCAGATAATTGGGATTTACGGTATCATTTGGATTCAGATACCGGCACACAAGGTGGCAGGAGGGTTCCTACTCCAAAATTGACTTGCACGGCCCTTCTGAATAATATTAGGCCGTGACTAACTTTGGATCTGTAAATTAATATGCCTATTTTTTTTCTTTTTCTTTCAATTTTCACTTTTGGATTTGCGGTCAGGTTCATCTTCATTAAAAAACAGAGACACAATTCAATTCTCATGGCCGCCCTGTTTTCGGTTTCCGGAATTCACCTTCTCTCGCTTGTCGGAGAGTACACCGGTTTCTACATGAGTCATCCCAGGTTCATGGGAGTTACCTCCTGCCTGATTTTCCTTTCGCCACCGCTCCTGTTCCTCCACTTTCTTCTTCAGTCGGGGCGGATCGAAAAACTTAAGCCGCTCTATGCGCTTCACTTTATTCCTTTTTTTTACGATGTAATCACCTTCATCCCGCTCTTTCTGATGGATTCGAAGGAACGGTTGGAGATGCTTCACAAGCCCTTGAGTACACATGCAGTTGTCTACCTTTCTATCAGGCTGGCCTATTCTTCGGTTTACGCAGGGCTTGTTCTTCATACGGGACTAAAATTTGATAAAATAAAAAGTTCGATTAACAAAATCTATCTCTTGATAATTTCCGGATCGGCTGCTCTCTTCACATTGATTTCCTCCACAGCGTTTTTCATACGAGTCTTTACTGGAGAACAGTTTCCCCTCTACTTCACATCCAGACACCTTCCCCATCTGGTATTTCCAGCAATCGTCCTGTTCTTCTTTTTCAAATACCGGCACATCTTCACAACCTCCTTTCTGGAGACGAAAGAGGAACGCAAGTACGCTACAAGCTCGCTTGAGGAGAAGGATATCGAGGATATTCACAACTCTCTCAATTCCCACATCAAGGAGTGCTCACCCCATCTCAATCCGGATGTTTCACTCAGGTCTCTTTCGGAACACCTGGGAATTCTTCCGAACCACTTGTCGCAGGTGATCAACCTGAAGGAGGGTTGCAACTTCAACCGGTTCATCAACTCCCTTAGAGTCGGTGAAGCGGAAAGAATGATCCAGGATCCCGCCATGGCGGAGTGCACAATTCTGGAGATAGCCACACGTGCGGGATTCCGCTCCAAATCCGCTTTCAACACCGCTTTCAAGACAAAAACCGGTTTGACACCGTCTCAATTTAAGACTCAGAACGTACGATAGTACAACATACCGAATTTTCTAATTTTTCACAAAGTTCCAAATCACACATCACGTCGACTCGGACTCGCTACAGAAGTAATATTCGGCGTTACGAACTCTTTTTTTGGAGGCTTTATGAAAAGTTTTTTAATTCTTATCCTGTGCACAATTCCTCTTCTTTCAATTTGGGGGGAAGAGAAGAACAAATCAATCATTATCCTGACTACGGAGAAGATTGTTTCCCAATCGACCCGGCTTCAAAATTTCGTATCGGAAAAGGAGAAGAGGGGATTCAAAACCAGAGTTGTTACGGAAAAACAGTACGGAGGTACTGAAAAAAAAGGTATCGAAAAGGCTCTCATCATCAGAAAATGGCTTCAGGAAAACCATGACGGCTACAGATACCTCCTGCTTTTGGGAAACGTCGATCCGGAAAATGGGGACGTGCCGATGATCACGACCTGGCCCATGCACATGTACGGAAACTCAAGAGTCAATAAACCGATCCTTACCGATATGCTCTACTCCGATCTCACCGGCAACTGGGATCTCAACGGTAACGGCAAGTACGGCGAAACCAATCCGGATTCGGGTGAAGGCGGTATCGATTTTAAAGCGGAACTGGTTGTGGGCCGTATCCCCGTCTATGATGACGAAATCGCCGATCTGGACATGATACTCTCAAAAACCGTCGACTACATGAATCAACCGGAGAACAGGATAGAGTACAGAAAACATCTCCTGTTCGCTTCGGGATTCTACGTGTTCGAAGGACAGGACGGCTGGGAACGCAGCTGGGAAGAAACCGGTGTGGCGGAATGCATTATCAAAAACAATCTCAAAAACCAAAGCGAGTTCTCATACAAGACAATGTACGAACAGGAGGGTGCCTTAACATCCGGGTTCCAGTCGGATCTTCCTCTCAACAGGGAAAATTTCCTCGGAGAATTGTCGTCCGGCTGCGGGGTTGTTTTTTTCAGCGGAACCGCCTTTGAAAAAGGAGCAATCCGATTCATGTGGAGGGAGGATTCCAACGGAAACGGCAAAGCGGAGGAGGGAGAGGTCGAACCCGAACCTCTTTTGATGGCAAACGAAACAGTGCGTCTTGATGATAAAAAGCTCACATTTCTCGTTTCCCTTGGAGGTGCGGTTGGAGATGTGCGCAACTACGGAAGTTTCGGATCAGAACTGCTCAAAAACGGAGCGGTCGGCATTCTCGGCTCGACATCGATGCCGTACTACCCTGCGGGAATAAAAGACCACAGCAAATGTACCATGGAAAAAAACAGTTACGGAAACGATACCGCCGTCGCTGTTGCGATAACCGCTCTGACGGACGGCAAATCTCCGGCCGAGGCACTGGCATTATCGAAATCGGAGTACGGGAATGAGGGACATGAAGGTATGAGTGCCGCCAACAAAATGGTTATGAACTGGCTGGGAGATCCGTCGCTCACACTGAAAACTTCAGGAACCGCAGTTTCCGATGAAGATGCAGATACACCGGAAAAAGCGGATGACGAAAACGATTCCGCTTCAGAAAAAACCGAAAACGATCAACCTGAAAATCCGGAGAGTTCAAAGAGCTCCGGCAGCGGCTGTTCGCTTACGATCCTCGATTAAACGATTTGAGGCAAAACCGATAATCAACCTGATTTTTTAATTTCCGGAGGTTTTCAATGAAAAAAATATTATCGATCATTCTATTCCTCGCTCCCTTTTATCTTCTTTTCGGAGCCGGCGCGGAGAAGTCGCTTTTAATTCTGACGACGGAAAAAATCAACTCGACATCAAAACAGCTTCAGAACTTCGTCAAGGAGAAGGAGATCCGGGGATTCGACGTACGAGTGGCTACGGAAAATGATTTCGGAGGAGAGGGAAAGGTCGGGATCGAGAAGGCTCTCATCATCAGGAAATGGCTCAAAGAGAACGGCCTCGGCTACAGATTCCTTCTTCTCATCGGTGGTTCCGATTCAGTGAAAGGTGAGATTCCAATGGTAGACACGTGGCCGCTTCACCTCTTTCCTGAAGAATCGGAGGGTCCCTATCCCACCAACGAGCCCGTTCCTACCGATATGTTCTATGCGGACCTGACCGGCAAGTGGGATCTCAACGGAAACGGGAAATACGGTGAAACAGGGTACGACTTCGAGGAGGGCGGACCCGATTTTAAGGTGGAGCTTATCACCGGACGCATTCCCGTATACAACGACGACACCGATGAGCTGGACCGGATTCTTTCAAGAACGATCGAGTACATGAACCGCTCGAAGGAGGAAACGGCATACAGGCACAGGCTGCTTTTCCCTTCGGCTTTCTACTTTTTCAAGGGTCAGTACGGATCAGCGGAGGATGTGGACGGTGCGGGAATAAGCGAGTGGTTTATAGAAAACTATCTGAGGGAAAAGAGTGATTTTTCATTCACGACGATGTACGAGCAGGAGGGATTCAGTCCCTCTATTTTCGAATCGGACATTCCTCTAACCCGCGACAATTTCATCGAAGAGTGGTCGAAGGGTTACGGAGTCGTCTTCTGGGCAGGTCACACTTTCTACGATTCCATCACCAGATCGGTATGGAGAAAGGATGCCGACGGTAACGAACTGGCAGATGAGAGTGAGGTGTTTTCCGCGGCGCTCTTCTTTGCCGAGGACAGCAGGTCCCTTGACGGAACCAAACCGTCGTTTCTCATTTCTCCCAACTGCAACGCCGGAAGCGTCAAGGTTCACGGAAATATTACTCACGAAACTCTTAAAAACGGAGCCGTGGGGGTAATGTCGGCAACAATTTCATCGACTCCTGTAAGAAGGGTCTGGAACGTGGAGGACCCCTTTCCAGACAATATCAATTTCGGAGACGATCTGGCGGGAATCGTTACGACGATGGCCATAGTGGAGGGAGGATACCCTGCAGAAGCTCTCCTGAAGGCGAAAAGCGAGTACGGTAAACCGGAAGCTTTGAAAGAAATGGGGAAGGAAGGACCCTACGTTGCGGGAATCTGCCTGGCCAACAAGCTGATGTTCAACTGGTACGGCGATCCGACACTTACTCTTACGGCGACTTCCGATGACATAATCGAGTGTGAAAACGAAACTCCCGACACCGATTCAGGGGAAGATGAATCATCTCGGGAAAATAGCGGGGGAGGCTGCTCTCTTACCCTATTCTGAAAAACAGGCACCGAATTTTCGGGAGTCCCGGCCGGGGTGAAGCTATTGAAGATTATGATAGATCCCGCTAACTTTGATAAAATTACATGCAATTTCAGAAAACTGCCGCGGTGCGATTTAGTTCAATTTTCTTAAGCGACGGCTTCCACTACTCCACAACTGTTTCTGCTCTCCTATTCCATTTTTCAGAGCTTTCAGATTTCCATCACCCTCCTTAAAAAGTATTGAAAGTGATGCTATGACCCCAAACAACTACTCTGATTCAGATTTTTGGAAAAGTATTTAAAATTAAGTCCTGACCCCAAGCAAATGTTTGTATTTTTTGATTATTTCTGCGGTTCTGAATCACACATTACGTCGACGAGGTGATTCACGGATGGTAGTTTGCGGTGTTATTAATGCCTTTTGGGAGGTTTTTTATGAAATGTTTTCTGCTTGTTTTTACTCTTCTGATTCCGCTTCTCACTCTCTTCGGGGTGGAAAAATCGATGTTGATCATGACTACGGAAAAGATTGTTTCCGCATCGAAACAGCTGCCCGATTTTGTGAAGGAGAAGGAGAAAAGGGGTTTTAAAATCCGTCTCGTTACGGAAAAGGCGTTCGGAGGTGCCGGCAAGGTCGGTCAGGAGAAGGCCCTCGTCATGAGGAAGTGGCTCAGGAAAAATCATGAGGGATTCAGCTTCCTTCTTCTTATCGGCGAATCCGATGCACACAAGGGAGATCTTCCCATGATGGAGATGTGGCCTCTTCACATGTATCCGGATGACGGACAACCGCCATACCCCGCCAACGATCCTGTTCAGACGGACAGTTTCTATGCGGATCTCACCGGCAACTGGGATCTGAACGGAAACGGGAAATACGGTGAGACGGAAATCGATTCCGGAGACGGTGGAATCGATTTCAAGGCCGAACTGATCGTAGGTCGTATTCCTGTCTACGGTGACAGAATCGATGAACTTGACAAGATTCTCGCCAACACAATCGATTTCATGAACCGTCGGGAAAATGAAATCGCATACAGGAACAAGTTCCTCTTTCCCGCCGGTTTCTATTTCTTCAGGGGTCAGCTCGGGAACAATGACGACTGGGACAGCGCCGGACTCGGCGAGTGGTTTATCCAGAATTTTCTCAAGGACAACAAGGATTTTTCCTACACGACGATGTATGAACAGGAGGGTATCCAGAAATCGAAATACCATTCCGATCTTCCACTCACCCGTAAGAACATGATTGAGGAATGGTCGAAAGGATATGGTGTGATTTTCTGGGGCGGACATACCTTCCCCGAAGGCATTTCCAGATCGTTCTGGAGGGAGGACAGCAACGGAGACAACAAGGCTGAGCGCAGCGAAATGAAGATGGAATGGCTTTTCCGCTCGACCGATGCTGCTTCACTTGACGGATCGAAACCGGCTTTCCTGATTGCTCCCAACTGTCTTGCCGGAGTCGTAAAGGATAGGGGAAACGTAACTCATGAGCTGCTGAAAAACGGAATTGTGGGAGCCATGGCGGCTACCGAGGCATCAACGCCTTCAGATATGGTGTCGAAGTGGGATTGTTACGATTGCGAATGGGAAAAAAATTCCTACGGTTCCGACACCGCGGGTGTTTTCACATCAAAGGCCATCGTCGAAGGCGGGTACCCTGCTGAGGGACTCTTTTATTCAAAGGCCGAATTCGGAAAAAGCCATATCGATGGACTCACTTACGCAAACAAGATGATGTTCAACTGGTACGGCGATCCATCACTCCGGAGAATCGATACGGCGCGCGACATTATAATGGATGAACCCGAAGAAAATCCCGATGCCGATTCTGTTGACGAAAAGAGCGAAGAAGAGGATTCAAAAAAATCGAGCAGCGGCTGTTCACTTGCTGTTCTCTGATAGGAAACTTACTGTCCCGATAATTTTTCAAGAACCCTCCGAATGATCTATCTTCTGCTGCCCACAATTAGGGATATATCTCTCAGATAGTTGAAAAATTTTTAAACTTCTATACATTATTACTGAATATCTGTTGTAGTTTTTGAGAGATTCCCAAAAATCGGAGGTCTTGATGTTCAATGTTCATGTTTACGGAACGCTGAGAAAAGGGTTCGGCAACCACGGATACCTCAGAAATTCCAGGTTTGTCGGAGTCGACAGAATCCGGGGATTCCGAATGATCGATCTCGGCAATTTTCCAATGGCGATTCCTACAGAAAATCCGAACTGCTCCCTTGTTATCGAAACTTACGAAATCAATGATAAAACGCTTGAAATTCTCAACGAACTTGAGGGGTTTGTCGAAGGTAGAGAAAACAACCTCTACGAAAGAGCAGAAGCTTTGAGTGATTCCGGCATCCGCGGATTCATCTACTACGGTACGGAAAAAGACAGGGAAAATTGCCCCGGGATAGTTGAAGGTGACTGGAAACTTTACAGGGAAGGGAGAGAAAAATGACAAAACTTGCAGAACTGGTAAGAAAAAACCGTTCCTACAGAAAGTTTGTGGAAGAGAGAAGGATCGACCGCAGCCGACTTGTCCAATTCATTGAAAATGCCAGAGTATCGGGATCGGCAAGAAATGCCCAGCCGCTCCGCTTCATCATCATTAATGAAGAGGATGAGTGCGCGGAACTTTTCAAGACACTCACATGGGCAGGATTTCTCAAGGATTGGGACGGCCCCGAACGCGGCGAAAGACCCGCAGCCTACATTGTTATCCTCAAGGAGAAAAACAGCGGCATGGAAGCCAGATGGGACGAGGGAATTACCTGCCAGACAATCACACTCTCCGCTGTTGAAGCCGGGCTCGGAGCCTGTGTTCTCGCCGCCGTCAACAGGACAAAGGCAAGAGAAATACTCTCGGTTTCCGACGATTACGATATCGAACTTGTTATCGCACTTGGAGAACCCGCCGAAACTGTTGTCATTGACGACACGGAAACCGGTGAATCTCTCCACTACTGGCGCGATGAAGACAATGTCCACCACGTTCCCAAGAGAAAAATCGAAGAAATTATCATCAGATAAACCTGTCCTGATCAGAAATCAGAAACCTTCAAAAAGTTTTTCGAACCCGAATCAGCTGCAGAATTCACCTATTAAACCCCTAAATGATTAAAAATATCGAGATAGAAATATGAGCTGACAGAAGCTGATTATTTTGTTTGAGATCATTTTAGCGGCAATTTTCATTAAGATACGATTAATTTGGCAATTCCAGCGGCTAAATCGCCCATGATATTTTTTTCAAGGCAAGATTGGAAACGGAATCGTAATTTTTGTATTTGTGAAAATTGCGTGACAAAACAGATGGTTGGCAAAAAGGCAGCGTAGGGGTCGGCCAGCGTGTCGACCCGTTTTCAGAACATCGGAAAAACCACAATCCCAATTGGGGGCGGGGCACAATATTCCTACAATGATTCATATCAGGATTTGATGGGCACGCTACTTTCCAAGCACAGGGCGTTCCAACGAAACGCCCCTACAGATAAAATTCAATTATTTACATGCCATTACACCTGGTTGTCGGAGCACAAACAAATAAAACCGATTTCCCTTTTCGTGAATTTTCGTGTTTTTCGGGGCTGAATTTTTTTCTTAAATGAATTTAGCGGCAGAATTTATCTGAATGAATTTCGTGGTCTATACGTAGAGGTCTTTTTCGCCGGCTTCGATTCTTTTGAGGAAATCACGGGTCTTCTGCTGAATAGCCTCTCCGGGAATTGTCTTGATCATCTTTTCGATCAGCTCCACCCCTACTCTGTTTGTCTCTTCTCCGGCGTAGTTTTCAAGGTACTCCTTGAATGTGGTGATCGCATTCGGCATGCAGTAGTGCTTGATCAATCCTGGTTTCGCAAGATCCATGAAGTCGTTTCCGGTTCTTCCGAGTCGGTAGCATCCTGTACAGAAACTTGGAATGTATCCATGTCCTGCGATGTCGCGGATAACTTCTTCAAGCTCTCTGTGATCTCCGAGCGAGAACTGCTCTGCGGATTCATCTTCTGAGTATCCTCCCGGATTTGTTCTGGAACCGGCACTGATCTGTGAAATTCCAAGGTCAAGGGCGGAGCGTCTCATCTCTGCATTTTCCCTGGTACTCAGAATCATTCCCGTGTAGGGAACGGTCAATCGTAAAATGGAAATTATTTTCCTGAAATCCCTGTCGTCGACGGCGAATGGCGGGTTAATCGAAACGTCGGATCCTGTTGCAGGTTCCAGTCTCGGTACGGATATGGTGTGCACTCCGAATCCGAATCTCTCCTCGAGATGTCTTATGTGCTGGAGCATGGCTATTATCTCAAACCTGTAGTCTGCAAGTCCGAAAAGAATCCCCACTCCCACATCGTCGATTCCGGCTTCCATGGCTCTGTCCATCGCCGTGAGGTGGTAGAGATAGTCGGCTTTCGGTCCGGATTTATGCATCTGCCTGTATGTGGGATGGTGGTAGGTCTCCTGGAATAGCTGATATGTACCTATCTTAGCGTCCTTCAGCCTTTTGAAATCTTCAACTTCGAGGGCGGCGATATTCACATTGATTCGTCTGATTTCTCCGCCGCTCTCCGTACGGACGGAGTAGATTGTATCTATCGCGTCGAGTGTATAGTCGAGGGCCTTTCTTCCGAGTCCTTCTCCGGAAACGAGAAGAAGCCTCTTGTGACCCTGGTCGACGAGAGCTTCGACTTCTCTTTTTATTTCGTCCATCGCAAGTGTACGTCTGGGAATTTCCCTGTTACTTTTCTTGAATGCGCAGTAAAGACACTCGTTGTTGCAGAGATTTGAAACGTAGAGGGGTGCGAAAAGTACGAGACGGTTGCCGTATATCTCGTTCTTTATCCGATTTGCCGTCTCGTGAATTACCGCAAGCTGCTCCTCATCCTCAACCATTAGAAGCCTTTCCGCCTCCTCGTAGCTGAGTCCCTTCATTTCGAGGGCGTGGTCGATAATGTCCCGAAACTCTCTTTCATCCGGGGCTTTTGTGTTTTTCAGGTATTCGTAAATTTTTTCATGATTTATAAAGGCTGTTTCGCTCATGGCTCCACCTCGTCACACTGTTAAAAAAGCCAGTACCGTTAACGGTATCGACCTCTTAAAGAATGAAAATCAAGGAAAGATACCAATAACAGTTATCGTTTTCATTACCATTTTACTTTACTCCATCCCGCTGTCAAGAAAAAGGGGCCCCTGAGGGCCCCTACGGTTCGGAGGTCGAACTCTCTGGATTTACTTAATGGAGTCTCTCTTTACATAGTGTGTATGAAGAAGCTCGTGGGATTTGTGTGAGTTGGGTGCTCCGAGAAACTCTTCATAGATTCTGGTAATGGTCGGGTTCTCGTGAGATTTTCTGAGTTCGCGATGCTCATCTTCCTTGTAAATGGCATCAGCCCTTCTCTTTCTGATCTCCCAACTGACAGGTCTCGGCTGTCCGCCGCCGCCTATACATCCGCCCGGACAAGCCATCATCTCTACAAAGTGGTAGCTCTTTTCGCCGCTCTTTATGGAATCCATAAGCTTGCGGGCGTTTCCTGTTGAGTGAGCCACAGCAACGTTTACTGTCGCACCTTTGAGGAAGCTGTACTCATCAACGGTATTCTCGAATGTGATGCTTGCTTCCTTTATTCCTGTGAGTCCGCGAACCGGCTCGAAGTTGAGGGTCGGGATCGGAGTACCGGTAACGATCTCATAAACTGTCCTGAGAGCAGCTTCCATAACACCGCCGGTGTTGGCGAAGAGGTCTGCAGCACCGGTTGAAAGACCCATCGGATCATCCCACTTGTCTTCCTTGAGGGCATCGAACTTGATTCCGCCGAGTTTAATCATGCGGGCAAGCTCTCTTGTGGTGAGGACAATATCCACATCCTTGTATCCGCTTGATGTCATTTCGGAACGATCACACTCGAACTTCTTTGCAGTACAGGGCATTATGGAGATGGAACGAATCTTCTTCGGATCTATCTTTTCCTTCTCTGCATAGTAGGTTTTTACAAGAGCACCGAACATCTGCTGAGGTGACTTGCAGGTGGAGATGTTGGGAAGATACTCGGGATAGAATGTTTCTACAAACTTGATCCATCCGGGTGAACAGGAGGTGATTATCGGAAGAGCCACGTCCTTGTCTCCGTCGCGGAGGGCCTTTGTGAATCTTGTAAGTGCCTCTGTTCCCTCTTCGAGAATTGTGAGGTCGGCTGTGAAGTTGGTATCCATTACCTTGTTGAAACCGACGCGTCTAAGGGCGCTTACAAGCTTTCCTGTGGAGAGGTAACCCGGATCGTATCCGCAAGCTTCACCGATACTTGCCCTGATTGCCGGAGCAGCCTGAACAACTGTATGAATTTCCGGATCGGCTATCCAGTCCCATACGATGGATGTATCATCTCGCTCCATGAGAGCTCCTGTCGGACAGACCATGATGCACTGACCGCAGTTTATGCATGTGGTCTCCTCGAGCGGCTTGTTGGCGGTTGTGGAAGCTATCTTTTCGTATCCTCTTCCATCCCATTCCAGGGCGTAGGCTGTCTGAACTTCGTTACAGGCTCTGATGCAGCGACCGCAGTTGACGCACTTGGAAGCGTCTCGAACGATAACGCTTGAGTTGTCGATCGGAAGTTCGCTTGCCTCGTTTGGGAAGCGGTTGTCACGCATTCCATACTGCTCAGCGAGATCCTGGAGTTCGCAGTTTGTATTTCTCTCACAGTTGAGGCAGTCGACGTTATGTCTTGCAAGAATCATTTCAAGGATAAGTTTTCTTGACTTGATTATGTCGTTGTTGTTTGAAGTTACCTTCATACCGTCGTAGACCTTGAAAGCACATGCGGGCTGGAAGACGCGCTGTCCTTCAACTTTTACTATGCACATACGGCAGTTGCCTGTGTCCCTGAGATCGGGATGGTGGCAGAGTGTCGGGATTTCGATGTCCGCCATTCTGGCCGCCTGAAGAACCGTAAAATCCGTCGGGACGGATACCTCTATGTTGTCTATTGTTACATTAACTCTCTCAGACATGTGTATCTCCATCTCTCTTAGTTAGCTAAAATCTCGCCCTTGAAATGTCTAATCGCGTCGAGGAATGGGTTGACGCAAGCCTGACCAAGTCCGCAGATGGGAGCCATCTTCATTACTTCGCAAAGCTCCTCAACCAGGTCAAGATCACTTATTCTTCCTTCGCCTCTCTGAAACTTCTTCATGATCTGTGTCAATCTGTGAGTTCCCTCGCGACATGGTGTACACTTTCCGCAGCTTTCATGCTCGAAAAACTTGGCAACCGTTGTAAGGAAATCAACGAGGTTTCTGTCTTCGTTAGCAACGAATATTGAACCCGTTCCGTAGCTGGCTCCGAGCTTGCAGAGAGCTTCTCCGTCCATGACCGTGTCGATCATCTTCGGGGAAAAGAGGTTACCTGAGGATCCGCCGACCTGAGCGAACTTGAACGGCTTTCCGTCTCTCATTCCCTTTCCGTAGCGATCGATGATTTCCTGAAGTGTAACGTTGAGAGGAGTTTCGAGAACACCTATTTCATTAACGTCTCCGATAAGCATGAATATCTTTGTTCCGGGAGCGTTGCGGGCGCCGATACTCTTATACCATTCGCTTCCGCGTTCAACTATCTGTGGAACGTTGCAGAGAGTTTCAACGTTGTTGACGATTGTCGGCTTTCCGAAGAGTCCTACGACCGGAGGAAACGGAGGTTTAAGTCTCGGCTCTCCTCTTTTTCCTTCGATGGATTCGATAAGGGCTGTCTCCTCACCGCAGACGTAGGCTCCGCCGCCTTCCGCTACTCTGAGTTCGAAATCGAATCCGCTATCCTGGATGTTCTTTCCAAGAAAACCCTTCTCCGTAGCCATGGCTATCGCCTGGTTCATTGTGTCGATGGAACGGCGATACTCTCCACGGATGTAGATAAAGCCCTTTGTAGCGCCTATTGCGTATCCGGCTATGATCATTCCTTCTATGAGTTTATGGGGATCACCTTCCAGAAGAACACGGTCCTTCACTGTTCCCGGCTCACCTTCGTCGGCGTTGCAGATGATGTATTTCTGGTCCGCATCTTTTACGTTGTAGGTGAACTCCCACTTTCTGCCTGTGGGGAAACATGCGCCGCCTCGTCCGATAAGTCCGGATTCGGAAACCACATCAATTATCTCCTTGTCGGCCATTCCGAGGGCTTTTTTCGCACCTTCGTATCCGCCGCGTTCGATATAGTCGTCGATCGATTCGGGATCAACGACACCTATATTCTTCAAAAGATAGTTGTCCTTTGAAAGGATTTTAGCGTTATAGAGCATATCGACCTCCCTTATCTGTATTTTTTCAGGATCTCACCAAGAGACTCCGGTGTAATGTTGGGGTAAATCACCTCATCGATCATCATGGCGGGAGCCGCTGTACAGGTACCGAGACATGCCGTCTCCTCTACAGTGAATCGACCGTCGTCGGTTGTCTCGCCGACCTCTGCTCCGAGCTCTCTTTTAAGAAGCTGGGCACTTGTCATTCCACCGCTGAAGTTGCAGGGACCATCCTTGCAGATACGTATGAGATGTTTCCCGCGTTTTTCGGTTGAAAACATTGAATAAAATGATACAAATCCATAAAGGCGATTGAGGGGAAGTCCGGTCTCTTTTGCGACCTCTTTCATTACCTCTGTGGGAAGGTAGTTTCCGCACGCCTTCTGAACCTCGTGGAGGATAACCATCAGGTTGCCTTTATCCTCGGCATAACCCTTCGCGATTTCCCTTACCTTGCTCAGATCGTAGCTCATGTAAAACCTCCTTAAATGTAGACTAAGTGGTATTTTTTCGTTGTTTTTGAACACTTTTACGCAACTTTCACCAAAACTATATAATAAATTTTCGATATATCAAATTTTTTATAGCTTTTTCCGCAATATTTTCATTTACTTATACATCCGCCTATTTGCGTTATCGTTTTCACACTGTGAATTTCTTCACCAGCCTCTCTGAAACCCACTTAAATTCCGGCTTTCCAGTTCACACCAATCAAATTTTAATCTATTCATAATCATTTAAATCCGCATTCAGAGCACCTTTTGTATTCAAACCAAAAATAACGCTCTAATTTGCAAGCAACCAATCCATCCTGTTTTCCTTTAACTTCAACAAGTTATGACTTATGAATCTACACTAAAAGCGATTCCGACTTATTTTTAAAAAAATTAAGCAACAATTATTTAAAATTTAATTTTGAAATCAAAACGAGAGCTCTTGTCATACCGAATGTTTACCATTCATCCAACCAACAAAAAGCTCCGCTTTGTGAACTGTGTATTTTGACAGCGCCTGATCTATCGAGGACAATTCAAAAGCATCTCTTACAGATTTTTTATATGTCTCAGTGTGAAGCATGTTTTAGATATTACAGACTAATGATTTTCAGAAGTCATTGAATTCTAATGAGGTGCGGACTTTGAAATCCACAGTAACAGATATCGAATCAGCCGGCTCTCGGGGAGCCATTCACCTCTCTTAAAAAGCCATCTATTCAGAATCTATGGAGTTGTCGACAATCTCGTATGTGAACTTTTCTTTTTCGGCTCCGACTTCTATAACCTGTTCCTCTTCCACATCACCCTTCAGAATCATCATTGCAATATCGGTCTCCAGATTCTTTTCGAGGAAACGGCGAATGGGACGAGCACCGTACTGGGGAAGATAGCTCCTCTCCATAACAAGCTTCTTGGCGCTGTCGGAAAGAGCGATTTTGATCTTCCTGTCGGATAGTCTCATGTTTATCTCCTCCACCATAATGTCCATGATCGAGTAGAGAGCCTCTTTCGTGAGGGAGTTAAAAATAATCGTGTCGTCAATCCGGTTAATGAACTCGGGACGGAAGTAGTTCTTCATCTTTGAATGTATCCGGGCCTTCACATCCTCCGAAAGCACCTTTTCCCCTTCGATTATCTCGCCGGCGATGTTTGAGGTCATTATCACAATGGTATTTCTGAAGTCGACAGTTCTTCCCTGATTATCGGTAAGTCTGCCGTCTTCAAGAATCTGGAGCAGGATATTGAAAACATCAGGATGGGCCTTCTCTATCTCATCGAGAAGTACGATTGAATAGGGCTTGCGTCTCACCGCCTCTGTCAGCTGTCCGCCCTCGTCGTAACCGACGTATCCCGGAGGAGCTCCCACAAGTCTGCTCACCGCATGCTTTTCCATATACTCACTCATATCGATGCGAACCATCTGATCCTCGGAATCGAAGAGGAGAAAAGCAAGTCTCCTGGCGAGCTCCGTTTTTCCGACTCCCGTCGGTCCGAGGAAGAGAAAGCTTCCTATGGGTCTTTTCGGATCCTTGAGACCGGTCCTGGATCTTAAAATCGACTGAGAGACCGCTGTAATTGCATCTTCCTGCCCGACAACCCTCATTTTAAGACGATCCGGCAAAGTAAGAATCTTCTCCTTTTCGCTTTCAACCATCTTGGAAACAGGAATGGAAGTCCACTTGCTTACAACTTCCGCGATGTGTTCATCTGTAAGAAGCTCCGAAATCATCCTCTCCTCCTGCGAACTCTTTCTGGAGTGTTCCTTCAGCTCATTTTCAAGCTGCGCAAGCGTTCCATATTTCAGTTCCGCCACACGGTTGAGATCGTAGTCACGTTCAGCTTTCTCTATCTCAAGCTTCACCTCCTCGATTTTCGACTTAATATCCTTTACCTTCTGAATTCCGGCCTTCTCTCCTTCCCACTCGGCGAGCTTCGCTGAAAAACTCTCCTTGAGAGACACAAGCTTCTCCTCAAGCTCCCTCCTTCTATCTCCCGATACCGTATCTCTCTCTCTCTTGAGTCCGTTTATCTCTATTTCCAGCTGCATGATCTTTCTTTTCGCATCATCCAGCTCCGCCGGCATGCTGTCGATCTCGGTTCTGACCATCGCGCAAGCCTCGTCGATGAGGTCTATGGCCTTATCAGGAAGAAACCTGTCTGTGATGTAACGGTTACTGAGTGTCGTCGCAGCAATTATGGCGCTGTCCGATATGGTGATTCCGTGATGAACTTCAAAACGCTCCCTCAACCCTCGAAGTATGGAAATTGTATCCTCTTCACTTGGGGCGTTAACCATAACAGGCTGAAAACGGCGCTCGAGGGCGGCATCCTTTTCAACATATTTTCTATACTCATCAAGAGTTGTCGCCCCGATGCAGTGGAGTTCACCCCTTGCAAGCATCGGCTTAAGCATGTTTGCTGCATCCATGGATCCGTCAGTCCTGCCCGCTCCCACAATGGTATGGAGTTCGTCTATAAATAGAATTATCCTGCCGTCTGATTCGGAAACAGCCTTGAGGACGGCCTTGAGTCTCTCCTCAAACTCCCCCCTGAACTTGGCACCGGAGATCAGCGCTCCCATATCAAGTTCAAAAATCTCCTTGTTTTTCAAGCTGACGGGAACATCTCCTCTGACGATTCTCCTTGCAAGACCTTCGACAATAGCAGTTTTTCCTACTCCCGGAGATCCTATCAGAACAGGGTTGTTTTTTGTTCTCCTGGATAGAACCCTGACAACTCTTCGAATTTCCGAATCCCTTCCTATGACAGGATCAAGCTTGCCCTCTCTTGCAAAACTGACAAGATTACGTCCATACCTGTTCAGTGCATCGTATCCCTCCTCCGGATTTTCACTGTCCACGCTTGCGCCTGCACGCATTCCCTTTATGACGGCATGAAGCATATCAAGGGTAACACCCCAGGATTCCATAAGCCGGGAAGAGTCTCCGCCCAGAGCCATGAATGAAAGAACCAGATGTTCGACGCTTATGTACTTATCTCCCATCTCCTTTGATTTGTTGGCCGCCATCATCAGGAGCTTTCTAAGATGGGAGTCCATCTGAGTTTCAGCCGAACCCGAAACCGCAGGAAGCTTGTCCAGAGCCAGCTTAACCTCTCCCCTGGCCCGATTAATGTCCAGTTCCCCCTTCTTGAAGATGGCGGGAAGAAGCCCATCTTTCTGTTCAAGAAGGGCCCCTAGAAGGTGAACCGGTGTAATGTACTGATTTGACCTTCGCACACTCTCCTGCTCCGCTGCAAGAAGTGCCTCTCTGACTTTTACGGTGAGATTTTCCATATCTACCTCCTTAAAATTCCACTCATCTCTCCTTATAATCAGCAGAAGGAAGGTTTCAAGGACTATTCGAATGAAAGGGTGAAAAGCTTTTCGCTCAGATGAGAGTATCTGCGATTAAAGAAATCGAGTCCCTTCTCCACAAGAGAGAGTTCCTGCACCTTGTGAAGGTCAGACGCCACGTTGTCTACAAGACCCGCATCCAGGAGTCGGACGATCTGTTTCTTTCTGGATTCAAAAAATTTCCGAGCCATATTCTTGAGTACGACCTGATAAAAGACGGAGTATTTATTCTTTAGTTCAATCCAGAAACTGTCCGGAAGACCGTACCTCTCTATATGGGCGAGAAGCGGTGAAATACCCATCGAGTTCAAGAGAAACACCGCTTTTTCAATATCATTTTTACCGCTCATGAAGGGCATAAACTCCACCAGAACAACTCTCCATCCGGAAGGAGACCTGTAAAGTTCATAAAGTTTTTCCTCCGTTTCAATCGACTCTTTTGAAAACATATATTCAAATGAAAATCTTGTAACCATTGAACTTTCAATTTCATATATCCTGGAAACAACGTCGGCAACTTCAGGATTGAAAAACATATGAAACCGGTGTGGCGTGGGAATTATCTCGCGAAACCCGAAACTGGACATATGTTTTATACAGACCAACATGTCTTCATACAGTTCTATCCCGTCATCCACACCGTAAAGAATATGGGAATGTGCATCTATCATACTTTGATTTTCCGTCCTCTAGAAAACAAATGAGAGACCGGAATTTACATTGAATGCTCCGTCTGCATCAAAAGGAATTCCACCCTCAACACTGAAGGCGAAATAACCGCGCATGACCTTGAACCCCAGAAGAACTCTGTGAAGGTTGTATGCCCTCTCTTCAAATCTGAAGGAATCCCCCGATGCATCTCCGTCATAGAACGCATCCTGCTTGCCATCATTATTGAGATCCAGATCACTGCTTCGAATCTCATAGAAGCCCCCCAAACGATCGGATGAAGCGTATGTTCGAAGATAACTGTACATGAAGTACGGAGAGAGCTTTATCTCTCCGGCAACTGGAAATGTTTTCCCGACCCTTGCCCTCACCTCATACATGGACATGTTCATATCGGAAGAGGAAAAGAGCCTGTTGTAACCGAATCCGACGGTAAAATCCGGAAGATAAACAAAACCCTCGTTGACGGCATATTCGAAACCGAACCCACCTGAAAGCATTTCCGTAACCGCAGGAAAGTATCTGATATTGGCATGAACACCGAAGCCGAAAGGCAGTCCCTTCTTCACGTGAAGATCAACTCCGTTATAGAACGTGGGTGTGCCGCTGTCGGTCGGAGTGTCGTTGAGTGCATTTTCCCAGTAGGATTTGTCGGTACTTATGTTTCCTAATGTATATCCTAGACCGATTTCAAACCCCTCGGCTCCTCTTGTTTCCGCCTCTCCGGCAAACATCGGAGCTATAACGTTGGCAAACTGCTTACTCACCTTATCAAAATCCGAGTAGTTGCCTTTCCCAAGGTTATAGAGCTCAAAATCCATACTCTGTTTTGCAAAAACTGAGCTACAAATAAGAAAACTGAAAATAGCTATTAGACGAAATGCACTATTCATTTCAACCTCTCTTATAAAAACTTGCAAAAGATTATCAAACACCCCTATTTTTGTCAAGATTTTAATAAAATGTAAATAATTTCCCATATATGATTAGAGAGTTATTCGTTTAATTAATTTAATATTGACAAGCATCATTTATTTTGCTACTTTGACCTTGTATGAACTGCTTTGCAAAGGAGGTGGCGATGAAAATTTCCTATTCTTTCAGGGGCTTTGAGCATCACAGCGACAGGTTGAAGGACTATGCCAACCGTAGGTTGAAGAAACTGGAGAAACTTGTCAATGCAACTACTCTTGTGGAGGTTGTTTTCCTTAAGGATAAGAACAACAAGACTCAGGAGAACAAAACAACCGAGATTAAGGTCAGCTATGAAGGCAGCGATTTTATCGCTACTGAGCAGAGCGGGGAGTTCGATGAATCGATCGACTTCTGCGTAGACAAGGTTTTTAAACAGATTGTCAAAGCAAAAGAAAAGAAAGTCGATTCCAGGAAAGTCTGACTTTCGCTGGTGGGCGGGTAGCTCAGTTGGATAGAGTGTTGGCCTCCGAAGCCAAAGGTCGTGGGTTCGACTCCCGCCTCGCCCACCATTTCTTCTTATATTTCGCATTACTTTTTTTGGCATTTGACGTCTGCTTTGCCTACGACTACAATCCCGAATCGTTTCAAGATCTTGAGGATCTTTATTCGCTGGTGAACTTCTCTCTTAAATCCGAAAAGGCACCCCCTCTCTTCGTTACCCAGATTCCTGAAGGAATGGAAAAACTCAAAACAAAGAAGAAGACCATACTCTTCACAAAAATAATGCTTCCTCTCATTCTACGAGAAAACCGCCTGATCAGAGAAGAGAGATCCAATTTTCTTGAAATAATTGAAAAGAAAGAAAAATCTGAAAAGGACAAAAAGACTCTGCTACATTATGCAAAAAAATACCGTGTTGTCTCTCGGAAGAAAAGGTTGGAAGAAATCGACTTTTCCTCACCCCATATCGAATTGCAACTGCTTCGCAGAATTCAACCTGTCCCCGTAGCGATTGCACTCGGACAAGCCGCACTCGAATCGGGATGGGGAACATCCCGTTTTGTCTCGGAAGGCAACAACATCTTCGGCCACGTGGCAACTAGATCCCAGAAGGGAATAAAACCTCTCCGCTGGAGTGGAAGAGAAAGATACATCAGAAAATTCAATTCACTACAGGAAAGCATCCAAAAGTACATGCTAAACCTCAACTCAAACAGAGCCTACAGGAAGTTCAGGCTTCTCAGACACCGTTTTCCTGATGATCCATTCATTCTTGCCGAGGGATTCATCAACTACTCACGCATTAAAGAGGTGTATATTCAACGCCTTAAAAAGGTCATTCTCAAATATCGCTTCTACCGTTTTTCCGACTGCAGGTTAGACAAAGAAGAAACAATCCTTCCTGTGACAAATATTTTCTCCCCATATCTTTATTAACAATTTGACATTCAAATCTCTTACACTATAATTTTTAAAGATTTTCGCCTTCTTCAAAAGAGAAAACATGGAAAAAGCAACACTTAAAATTGAATACAAAAAGTTCAACACATTCCTTCTTGACTTTATAAAGACGATTAACAGAGGGTGGCTTTTCATGAAAATGAAACACAAATACCCTATCGATACTCAAGTTGAGTTCATTGTAAAGGTCAAGGACATCTCCTTTCCTGTAAAACTCGATGGTACCGTTATATTTCACGGTCAGAACGATGAGGGCAAGGATGGAATCGGTTTGAAGATTCAAGTTGAAAAGGAACAGAACCGGAGCCTTCTGTCACTGATTGAAGATATGTGCAAAGAAAGGTTCGGATCTAAATGGGGAACAGACATATTTGCTCTCCTAGAAGAGGAAAAAGAGAATAATGAGTGAAAAACAGCAGTATTTCGTTCTGGACGATGAACAGGATTTTCTTGAACTTGCACAGGTAAAGCTTTCCAACTTCCTTCCGGAGGTCAAGGGAATATTTACATCCTCTTTTAATGACGCCCTCGAGATAGCCCGTCAGACAATAAAAACTCTATTCATTATCGACATAAATCTGGGAGAGAGTAACGGTATCGATATTTACCACAAAATCTCCGAAATCTCAGGACAGAACAGGGTAATTTTTATTACAGGCGATCTATCCTACATAGATGATGAAGAGGTAAGGCAGGAAGCTCTATCCCAGGAGGGTGGTATAGATTTCATAGAAAAGCCGGTTAAATGGCATGAGCTTGCCATAAAAATCAGGAATCACCTTAAACTGATGGAATATCAATCTGAGCTTGAGGCCAAGGTTCAGGAACGGACGGCCATGCTTATCCATGCCGACAGGCTGGCTACCGTCGGAACAATGGTCAGCTCGATAGTTCACGAAGTAAGTTCCCCTCTCACATTCATTAAAGCCAATCAGGAAAACTGTCTGCTTGCCTACAATCGAATAAAGGAAAAGATCGAGAACCCTGAAGCACGCGACTTTATTGAGAGGATAATCATCGAAGGAGTGAAGGACAGCATTACGGGAGTTCGGAAGATTGAAGATCTCATGAAATCTTTCCGAAAATTCTACAAGCAGGAAAAATCTGTCTCAGTTACACCGATCCATCAGATCCTGGACGAAGTTCGCGTTCTAACATTTTTCGATATAAAAAAGTACAGCATAGCCTATTCAAACAATGCCGAAACTCAAAAAGAGCTTGAGATTCTATGCAACAAGCAGGAGATGGTGCAGGTTCTTACGAATATCGTTAAAAATGCAGTAGATGCTATCCATGAAGCCGGAACAATGAAGCCCTACATAAAGATCGATCTGAAACGGGTGAAAAATTCCGCAGAGATCACAATATCCAACAACGGTCCAAAGATACCGGAAAAAATTGTTTCCAACATATTCCAGCCCTTTTTCACAACGAAATCGGAGGAGAAGGGAACCGGACTGGGACTTGCGATAGTTACCCAGATACTCAAGAAAATGAACGGCGATATCCGTCTGAGCAACAAAAAGACAAATCCCGATTCTGTAGATTTCATTATCTCCATACCTTTGGCTTCAGAAGAATAAGGAGTTTCCATGCATATCGAATCAATAACCCTTGCCGCCGGGAAGGGTACAAGAATGAAATCCCGACTACCCAAAGTCCTCCATCCGGTTGCGGCTTACCCGATTCTAGGATGGATTATGGATATACTTGACAGGCATACAGATACACTTCACGTAGTTGTCGGACATTCGAGAGAGAAAGTTGTTGCATTTCTTGATAAGCACTACCCGGAAGCCACAATCTCCGTTCAGAGAGAACAGAACGGAACCGGAGGAGCTCTCATTGCGGCTCTTGAAAATGTCAATCCAGAATCGACGCACCTCCTCGTAACCGCCGGAGACACCCCGCTGATTCACGAATCGACAATAGAGAATCTTATCAATGAGCTGAAAACAGAAAAAGCCGACGTTGCCGTACTCTCCACTCTGATGGAGGATCCCGGTCACTACGGAAGAATAAAAAGGTTTGAAAACGGTCAGGTAGAAAAAATTGTCGAGTATCTTGATGCAACGGAAGCAGAAAGGGAAATCTGTGAGATAAACAGCGGCGTATACATAATCTCGACAGAGACAATCAAAGAGACCCTTCCCTCCCTCTCCAACGACAACGCAAAAGGGGAGTACTACCTTACCGACATCATCGAACTTGCGGGGAAAGCAGGAAAAAAAGTTATTGGTGTCGTAGAAAAGGATTCAGTGAGTCTCTCAGGAATTAACTCCAAAGTTGAACTTGCGGAAGCCGACATGGTAATGCAGAAAAGACTCAAAACAGAGTTCATGAGAGAAGGAGTATACTTTCTTCTTCCGGAAACGACATACATCGAAAGAGGTGCTGAAATAGGAACGGGAACATCTGTCCAGCCCTGCTGCTACATAAGCTCTTACTCCCGTATTTCAGAGGAATCAGTTGTCCCTCACGGATCAGTCGTTACGGGAAACTTTCCATCTTAGAAAGATCTCCATTTCACCAAAAAGTTAAACCTTAACGAATCTTCCAATCAATTTGTTCAACATTGAATTAGGCTGAATTTGATTTTCAGGCAGGGAATTCTATTTCAAGTTAATTTCAAGAAAATCAAGCATCGAAACAGCATCTGGAAGTGAGAACCGGGCATCCTTCACCACATTTGATAGAGGGTTGATGCTGTAGCCCGTCGACTGTCGGAAATCGGCCTTTCTCAGATCGCAGTCGCGAAAAGAAGACTTCTCAAAAGAAGTTCCCGAAAAATCAGATGACCTCAATTTGACGTTCAAAAAATCGGTTTCCCTCATATCGCTATCGATAAAGCTGCTTCCCGACAGATTCATATCGGCGAAACAGCACATCTGGAGAAGAGTATCTCGAAACGAGAGCAGTAGACCAAAGGGATTGAGAGATGAAAAATTGACACCGGTAAACTTGCAGCCGGAGAATTCAACATCCTGCATCATGCAGCCGTTCAGTTGCAGAAGTGAAAAACTGCACCCTATGAAACTGCATCTGTCTAGGCTAGCTTTAAAAAAGACATCCGAAGAGAACCTGTAGTTGAAAAATTTGCAGCGGGAAAATGTTCTTTTTTCAAAAACTAGTCCTTCATCGCCCGGGTTTCTGAACTCCCTGTTTTCAAAATACAATTCATCCGACATTAAATGTCTCCGTTACATATTGTAGCCCTTGGGCTCAAATTCAGCCGGACACTTTCCGGAGATACACATTTCAGCGGAAACCGCCGCCTGAGCACCGTCTCCAACCGCAGTCGCGACCTGGTAAAGCTCCTTGTCGATAACATCTCCTGCTGCGAAAAGTCCCTTAGTTTTCGTACCCATGAATCTTCCTACAACAATCCGGTTATACTCGGTAAGGTCAACAAGATGACGAACAGGTTCTACAAAAGGCTTGTAACCGATGAAAACAAAGATTCCATCGAACTTTTCAGTGGTCATCTCCCCTGTTTTAAGATCTTTAATCACAAGTTCTTCAACAAACTGACTTCCTTTAACCTCTTCAATCGTTGTGGAAAGTCTCGTTTTTATCTTCAGGTTTCTTTTGACCTCTTCCTGGATTATTTTCTGGGCCCTGAACTCATCCCTTCTGTGGAACAGGACGACTTCAGATGCGAATTTCGTAAGGTAGAGAGCCTCTTCGAGTGCAGTATTTCCGCCACCGACAACGGCAACCTTGAGATTTCTATAGAAGGCCGCATCACAGATTGCGCAGTAGCTCACACCTCTTCCGGCAAACTCCATCTCTCCGGGAATTCCTATCATTCTGGGAACAGAACCTCCTGCGTAGACTACAGACTTTGCGTGAAGCTCCTCGTCCTCAAATCGAACAGTGAAAACATCACCTTCCTTATCGATTCTCTTGACTTCACCGGTCTCGAATTCGGCTCCGAAGGAGCGTGCCTGACGCTCCATTATGGTAGCGAGCTCTGCGCCTCCGATTGAAGGTACGCCTGGGTAGTTCTCTATTTTCTCGGTTATGGCCAGCTGACCTCCGATGCTCATCTTCTCAATAACCAGTGTCTTCATCTTTGCTCTTCCGGCGTATATCGCCGCCGTCAATCCTGCCGGTCCGCCGCCGACAACGATGAGATCGTATAAATCCTTCATGTCTTACTCCCTGAAAATATCAAATTGACGAACAGCCGGAGCGAATTCAAATCGCAAAAACCAGTAACTTCAATAACTTTTCTTTTCAAGCCAGCTGCCGATTTTCATACAAAGTTCGATTTTCGAACTTTCCTCTCACACAATCTACATGGAATCGATGCTGATAGCAAACAAAAAAGGCGGACCCGAAGGCCCGCCGCAGAAAATGAAGACAGAAATTCTTATCTTCCGATAGTTGCGCACATAACGGCTTTGATTGTGTGCATTCTGTTCTCAGCTTCGTCGAAAACCTTGGAGTGAGTCGATCTGAAAACCTCATCGGTAACTTCCATCTCGGAGATTCCGAACTTCTCTGCGATCTCTTTTCCGACAACTGTTTCTTCGTCGTGGAAAGCTGGGAGGCAGTGAAGGAATACGCAGTCGCTGTTTCCAGTCTTCTTGATCATATCCATGTTAACCTGGTATGGTGTGAGCATCTTGATTCTCTCTTCGAAGAGGTGCTCCTCACCCATGGAAACCCAAACATCTGTGTAGATAACATCAGCATCCTTAACAGCTGTAGCTACGTCCTCGATGAGTTCGATCTTTCCGCCGGTAGTTTTGCAGAGTTCGTTCATCTCAGCTACGAGAGCCTCTTCCGGGAAAAGTTCCTTCGGAGCAAGAGCTACGAAGTGCATTCCCATCTTTGCAGCACCGATCATGAGGGAGTTACCCATGTTGTTTCTTGCATCACCGACGTATACGAACTTAACCTTGTTGAGAGGTTTTGCTACGTGCTCCTCGATTGTGAGGAAGTCTGCAAGAATCTGAGTCGGGTGGTAAAGGTCTGTAAGACCGTTCCATACAGGAACTCCAGCGTTTGCTGCAAGGTTTTCAACAGTTTCCTGCTTGAAACCACGGAACTCGATTCCATCGTAGAAACGTCCGAGAACCTTAGCTGTATCTTCGATTGATTCCTTTTTACCCATCTGGCTGTTGGAAAGGAAAGTAACTTTAGCGCCTTCATCGTAAGCTGCAACTTCGAAAGCACAGCGTGTTCTTGTAGATGTCTTCTCGAAAAGAAGAACTACGTTTTTACCTTCGAGAAGATCCCCTTTTATTCCGGCTCTCTTCTTTGCCTTAAGATCGGCGGAAAGATCAAGAAGATATCTGATCTCCTCAGGAGTAAATTCTTTGAGTGTAAGAAAATGTCTACCTTTAAGGTTACGTGCCATAATAGCCTCCTCTATCTGTTATGTTTTCAAACAAGAACTCGGTCGACAGAATTATAAAAGTGCAAAATTAAAAATCAATTTTTATTCCACGATTTTTAACCGCCAAAAACACCACTCGTAACGTACCGATTCTTCTGATTGTTTTCAACAAAAAATCTGATCATTTATAGAAATCATAGTCGAAAAGATACTCTCCATCCTGAACACAGGATGAAACATCCCACCGACTGCAGCTCGAAGTGCAGTAGGCGAAGCCGGAAGAGTATCCCAGTTTTCTGCAGTTGACAAAATCACCTCTCTCACAGAGCTCACCCTCTTCACGGATGCCGTTTCCACAAAACTTTTCATCAAGCCTGCGGATCTCTCTTCCACAGAACTTCTTTTCCTGTGAACCTGCAGATCCAGAAAATCCGTTGTGGTGGTGATAAAAATGGCGATCGCTTTCACCTGATATTTCAGTGCCGGAATGTCTGTTGACATCGGTCGAAGACGACACGAACCTTTCACTGTTATTACAAAAGTTCAACGACACTAAAGAAAACAACGAAATAAAAAACGTAATAAGTATTCTCACCTTCAGCCTCCTCATCCTACGGAAAATCATAGCAAAAATCGAGCCAACCTTTTTTTCCGCTGGTATTATCAGCAGTTATAAATTTAGATTTGTTTCATTTAAGAATTATCTATGCTTTGATGTAAGGGAGGTCAGCACCTGTTCGACTAGAAACATTCCGTAGATAGCTAATATCTGTCCATTATTTTCTTATCGAATACATACAGAACCACCTGACTGGCTCCGCTATCACTGTAACCGAACTTCTTCTTCATATTCTTTATCATTCTCTTTATGTCTCTTTTCAACCTTTCGTCATAGGCATCAAAGCTTTTCGTTCCGTAATCTTTCACCGCAAGACGGAAACTATCGCTTCCGATGTACGGTGCAAGTGCATTTTCCTTTAGATTATTTTTGTACTTTTCAAAAATCGATTTAAACAGCAGCGTATCGGTAATATCTTTCCCCTCGATACGAATTTCCTGAGTAAGCGTCCTGGAAATGTATTCCCGTCTCGCATCGTTCCTGAACTCCTGCATTCCCGTATCAGTAGCATGATTTCCAAGAATGATCATCTCGAAATTCTTGAAATATTCCCTAGTCACTTCAACGACATCGTTTGTATGATCACAGCTCACCCTGTCGCCTATATCAAAATTAACGGAGCACAGATAGTTCTTAATATCTCTCTCGATCTGCTCCTTGTTAAAGAAGTAGATCGATTCCTTAACCTCCTGGACAAGATTGTAGTCATACATATCCTCCAAGGACTTGAGAAATCCTTCGGGAATAAGTTCGAAAAGAGGATCGTTTTCCCTGTCGAAGAACTTGACGACGTTCTCCATGGTAATAGCCTCTCCTCTCTTTGAGTACCTGGTAAAGAGCTTTTTAAAAACATTTATTGATTGGCGACCCGAAATACCTGCATTTCCTTCGGTTTCCGCTTCTATCAGAAGAGCTTTTCTTCTCTTTTTGTCGAACCTTTTCAGATCCTCCTCCACAAGCCAGCTGGGAATGGTTCCAGTGTAGAGATCCATCTTGAGAAGAAGTGCATCCCTGTCAAGATACTTGCTGTAACGACCGGGAACGGAAATCCACTCCTTGATAAGTGGAGACTCCCTGTTGAGCCTGGTGGATATGATAATTCTTGCGATATTTTTAAGAACACCGGGAAGGAAAAGTTTTGTGATATCCTTACCGAACTTATTCTTATATATAGCCACTTCAGTGTTGTAATCCAGAATATACGGTACATTTACCGTCACAATACGATCCTGAAATGACTTTACATCCTCGTAATGCCGTTTGTCTTCCGGGTTCATCACACCAACAAACAGCGATCGAATGCGTTCCTCGACCAGTTCAACCTTATGAACTCCATCACTGATTATTCCATGGAGATTTTTCAAACGCTCGACATTATTTTCCTTAATATCCATGAGCGCGTACACTCCATTATTTGTCTTCGCAAGCACGGAGTAAGTGTAATCCACATCGTTGCTTTTCAGAAGATCGTTTATGAGCGTCTGGATTGTGGAGTTTGTAACAGGTCTCTTGAAAGTCGGATCTCCCGGGTTGAATATGGAAATCCCTTCACCGAACTGACGATTGTAGTTGTCCCGCCTTGCCCAGATCATGGAGTAAACCTCCATCGGATCACCGAGAATCTCCAGCAGTGTGTCGAATAGAGAACTGCAGATACTGCATGGAATTCCCTTATGCACCCACTCGAACTCCTTTCTATGAAAAAGATGCTCCTTGAACTCTCCATCGGGAATGAACTCGTTAAGAAATCTTCGTCTGTACTCCTTTGGAATCTGTAGTATGGGATGATCGTGCTTGGGGCATGAAAACTCAAAATACTTCATGGGATAGCGCATGCTATCCAACTCCGACTCTCCCTCCAGCTTCTCCTTTTTAGAGACTCCTTCCGCCAGTTTGTCGATTCTACGCTCGATTCTTCTAAACCCACCCAATTTCTTTATATCGAGCCTCCAGTAAGTCTTGAACATGGCACCTTCGGCGATTTTCATATACTCTTCGAGTCTCATAAGCAGGTTGTTGAGAAATGTACTTTTACCGCTCCCCGGAGGACCCTCAAAAAGAAAAAGCTGATTGTGAGGAATCCCTTTTCTAAAACCGTTTATCAATCCCATGAGACGATTTGAGAAAAGACGATCGGCGAAGAACGGACTGTCGCATCCCTGTACAAAAAGATCCGAGCAATCGAAATTGGAAAAACCGACGGAATCTTTCGAGGCTCCGTACTCGTCCTTTCCCCTCGGAACATAGTGATGAACCATATCATGAAAAAGCTGAAAGATATCCCTGAAAACCATTTGGGGATTATCCCTTGCCATAAGAAGAAAATCGTTGAAGGAAACAGGAACCTTACGCTCCCTTTCCCTCACGCGGTTCCCGAGATCTACAAGAGCTTGAATTCTTTCACCCTTGTGCTCTATTGCTGCTATCGATTCAAGGTGATCCTGCATTTTTTTTACCGGGTCCTTTTTCTCAGACATCTTGAAGGTCCTTTTTTTCAACAATCTTGTTTTTAATCGTATATCTGACTGGTTTCATTGTCCGCTCCTCCTGCTCACCCTTCACGACTATTTCCGTAGTATCCAGTGAGACATCACCACCCCAGAGAAACGAGAGAGCCATCAGCGTATCCGGAATGTAACTCTTCACCAGCTGCCTGTTTTCAAAACGGTGCTTGAGAACCAGTTGGTTGTCTTGCGTATTTTCCTCGTCCACATGAATCACCGGTGGATGGTAGAGTGAATCGACAAGCATTTTCTTATAATCCTCAGCCTTTCTGCTTTTTACGTAATACTGAAATACTCCGCGTTCGGCATCCAAACGTCGACCTGTTACGAAAAGCCGATTTTCAGTAACAAAATCCTGATCCACGAATGTTGAAATCATTGAAAAATCGTTGAACAGATTCCTTATTTTGAATATTATCTCCTCGCCTTTTCCATCTTTTGTATCGAACTCTTTTCTCTGTTCGATTCCATGCAGCTTCTGAAAATCAAAAGATAGACGACCTTTATCAGCCAGGTTATAGACGTGCTCGAAGAGTCTCAGTCCGATCGCATATGGATTGAGACCTACCCTGCTGACCGATGTTACCATGGCATTTATCTTCGCATAGGCTATTTCATGGCCGCTTATTCTATCATCGATCCGAAACAACCTGTCGTGCCAAAAACTCGCCCATCCCTCGTTCATAATCTTTGTACGGATCTGGGGTGAAAAGTAGAGGGATGTATTCCTGATTATGGTGATGACGGACTTCATCCAACTGTTTTCTTCTTTTTTCAAATAGGGTGAATTCTTAAGAACATACTCCATAATATCCGTTCTCGGCTCCTTTTCCCTTCCATTTTCCTTTTCGTATTTGGCCTGAAATTCCGGATATTTTTTCTTCACTTCCGAGAAGAAAAGAGCCTCCGCCATATCGCCGTTTTCAGAGAGAAGCTTGTTGTATCGTTCGGTTTCCCTGTAGAGAAAATGGTTGTCTACGGAAACAGTTTCCTGAAGAAATGTCTGGAAGTAGTAGTCGATTCTCGAAGGTGGATTCATAGAACTTGGATAGATACCGAAGTTGAGATCCGAGAAATATCCCACAAGGTTGTCAATTGCTCGACTGAAATCGATAACGTAATCCACCCATCGGCCATGTTCACTTCTCAACATTTCAATAAGTCTCTTGTCTGCAAGAGCCTGCCCGACGAAGTCGTCTCCCCATGTGTTGGAAAAGTGTCTGTTGTTCTGGAAGAAATCGATGTGGGCAAGAACATGGTAGAAAATCATTATATTCAGCCAGTCGGGATTGTTGTCGTTGTAGAATGAGATTGCGGGCCTCGAATTAATTACGGTTTCATATGGATTCGATGGATAGACCTTGTATCTTCCTCTACCTTTGAGAACCTCAACATCGTTAACCCAGTATTCGTATAGTGTGGGAATCATCAATTTCGGAGAGAGATCAATCATGTCCCTGTTGGTAACAATGTACTCAACCGTTTCGTTGTCGAATGAAAGTCCGTGGTCACGCGCCCTGGACTTGCACTCCTCCATTATTCCCTTTGTGTGTTGGTCTATCAGTTTCATCTCAACTCACCAGCTTTTTAATTCCCTCAATAATTCTGCTCTCCGAAACCTCCGCCGCAGGCATGGAGTCCATCCTTATCATTTCCGGTTTCTCTCTGAGCAGTCCCGATTTTTCGATGCTCTTTTCAACTGTAGTTGAACCTTCTCCACCGCTCCATGAGTTACGGGCGACACTGATTCCTATCCGGTTTACATATGACGACATCTTTTTTATCTCTTCAATCAATTCCCTGCCGTCGCTGTCCCAGTCATCCCCATCGGTACCGTGAAATACGTAAATGTTGTAGTCGCTGGCAAGTCGCTCCTCTTCCACAATCTTGTTAACCATTCTGAAAGCGGGAGCTACCCTGGTTCCTCCGGCTACATTGAGCGTCTGGTATGTTTGAAAATCCGGAACTGTCTTTGCCTCAGTGTCATGGAGAATGAAACGGGTTTCCACTCTGTTCTGATATTGGTAGACAAGCCAGCTGTAGATGAAAAGATGCTGTGTAGATACAACCTCTGTCGGTTTCCCGTCCATCGATCCTGAATAGTCCCTGAGGAAAAACACCACAGCCTGACTTTCAAAATCCTTCTCCTTGGAGAGAATTCTGTAGACATGGTCCCTCGGGGCAAGAAGAAAATCCTCAGGTGAAAAGGGCTCATCAAGATTGATGTTGCCGAGAAGTATATTGGTCTCGACTATTCTTTTCATGGTTGCCTTGATATCCAGAACCTGTCCGAATCCGCGGTTTCTATCAGTCAGCTCGTAGGTGTAGGTCGCAAATGATCTTTTCGATCCCTTTCGTTTGAGATTGGGAAGTTCGAACCGCTCAGTCAGAACACGACCGAGATCGAAAGCCCTTGATCCGATATCGTGCTCTGCACCCTCGCCCTGTCCGGCTCCTGTACCTTCGCCGGCACCCTCCTGGGGAACAGCCTTCTGTTCACCGATAACCTCACCTTCCTCGCCCTCTCCGCTTCCTCCGGTGGCTCCCTCGGATCCGTCAGTCGTAACGGAGTTGTCGTGATAAAGTTTGGGTTCCGTAGTTGTCGGAACAATGACAATCTTCTCCTTTCCGCCCTTTCCCGGCTTTACGATCTTGCCGATCCTGATCCGCCTCTGAAAACCGTCCTCCTCCCTCTTCTTGTCCCGTTCCAGAAGTTCGTCGAGAGTTTGAAGGGACATGAGCGGAGAGTGAAGTTCAGGTTTGTATCCGACCAAAAGTTCGATGTCGTTCCATTCGTAAAGGTCAAGAGGTGCTCGTAACGGCTTCATCTCCCGCACATGTTTCCGGGGAACGAGTTCCCGCTCCATCGTCTCCTTAAGTTCCGAAGAGACGCCCTTTTCCAGAAGCTTTTGATAATATTCCTTCGTCTTCATCTTTTCACCGCTAGTTTGAATCTTCCTGAGTACAGAAATATTCGATGGTTTTTTCCGCACATGTATAACAGTAACCTAGCTTGTTGATCATCGTGTCGATCATTCTGTTGTAGAGCTTCTGATTCTCCTCGTTTGTCCTGTTGGAGAGAGCCCCGACCAGACTGCCGGCTCCGGCAACATCGGATTTAAGTCTCACATCGGTAACCGCCTTAACCAGATCGTTGTTGTCCATGAAGTTGTAGTTGGGATCCTTTATCATCTTCTGTCCGTAAATCTTTGTAATCGTCGTGCGATAACTCTGTTTCTGTTCCTCAGTCTTGAGCCCGAGTCGCTCTTCGACGCTGTTTATGAAAGATTCGTCAATCTTCAACGGAACCAGCTTCTTCGTCTGCGGATCCTGATAGGTCCAGATCTTGTCCGGGCCGAGATTCTTGGCATCGATTCCGATAACCATGTTGACATAGTTCATCACATCACGTTCCACAGCATGGGGCTCATCCATGTAGGCGTTGAAGATTGTGGTCATCACGTTTTTCCGGTGAAGTCCCTTTGCAATCTTGAGATCATTCTGGTACTTGGTTCTCTCTTCCGGATCCTGAACGTAATCGAGAATAACATGCTCGATAGCATTGAATACAAGACCCGCATACATGCACTGTCCCTCCTGAGTCTCCGTCATCTCAAGAAGCATCTGGACAGCTCTACCGAGATTCCTGTGCCCCAGTCCCTTCTGGCCGAAACGCTTTGTAACGTCGGGATAGCTGTTCAGCTCGTTAATAACCTCGTTGAGCGTCTTGATACTCTTCTCCCCTGCAACTTCACCTGCCGAAAGCTTCATCATCTCAATCGGCGTCAACTTATCGCTGGGAGGCATTCTGGAAAGAATGAAGGGAACTGAAATTGCGTAATTCAAATTAGGATCTATATGAAGCTTCTTATTCAGCAATGTAGTCTTCTCGAGACTACCGATAGCGTAACCTGTAAGCTCTTCCTGAAGTCTGAAGTTGGTATTGTGTGACATGTAGGCCAGACGGCACCTGTCCACAATGGGAGCCTGCTCCTTCTCCTCAAGGAAGCGCTGGAACTCGGAATTGTTGGATGTTGCTAAAATCAAGGTATCCAGAGGCCACTTGAATCCTTCGATTTCAACCGTCCGATTCTGAATAACTCCAAGATAGACCTGAACAAGATCGCGCTTGTTCTTAAAAATTTCGTCCGCAAAATGAATCCCGCCTCCCGCAACTCTAGCAAGGGCACCTCTACGAAGATCAAATCTGTAGGGATTATCGCTGTCGGTTATGTGAAGCAGTCGGGTAATTGACTCCTCACCGAGAAGATCGACTGCCGATGAAGTTATCTTGTCCTTTGCAGCATATTTACCGGTCACGGTTCCCCTTGTTTCACTTATCGGAACGGGAACCACATCGATGTATTCGAGAGCCTTTTCCACATCTCCGTCAGCATGTGCAAGAATCTGATCGAACACATAGGAGGTGCATGCTCCCAACGGTCTGTAATTTCGGTAGATTTCATCCACCTGTTTTTCGGAAGATGCGAATTTGTGGAGAAATTCCCTGTTTTTTTCATCGTCATAAAACAGATTCATGGCCAGAACCATCGGATCCTCGAAAGTCTGGGATTCAATGCTCTCAATCTTACCGTATCCGCCTATTTCATGAAGATTCCTGAACTTGAAGGTGTATCGCCTGTTTTCGGGTGTGGCTATGAAGTTGCGGTAGAGTTTACTTAGAAAATCCACAAAGAAGGTTTTTCCGTTACCCGGTTCTCCGATGAGAACAAAAGCCATCTCGGCACTGGACCCTCCCTCTGCGGCATCCTTGACAAAGGAGACAAAACTGTTTATCTCGTCAAACATGCCGATGATATGCTTCTTTCCCTGTCTGAACACCTTGAAATCGTAAGTGGTCCGACCATTCACAACAACTTTTTCAATCTTTTCCTGATCCTGAAGGATCATTCTGGATACAGATTCGAAAACATTCTCAAAACGCCTCTGTCCATCAAAAACGGATCGAATGTGGGTGAACAGGTGATTTGCTCGAAACTCTTCTTTTTTTCTCTTTGCCATCCCTCCCTCCTTTGGAAAACAGGCAGCTCCTTTACTTTTCGGGAACTCCGCAAAATCGCATTCGAAATAGTACCTTCCGTATTTTTTAAAGTCAAGAAGCGGAAATAGTCTTTCCTCCATGGAGTTATATCGCCCCGAAACATAAAGGGATTCCATTCGAAAAAGAAAGAACTTGAATCTCCGTCATATTGTCATTCTTCAAAAAAGACAAGTTAAGAGAATCAAGAAGCCCGCAGCAGGCTACGGGGTACGACAATGAAAGGTGGCTCTTTAAACCTGAAGCGGTTCAAAATTGCTCCGTTGCAAGAAACGAAGGGAGCTTGGTGGAATCAGACACTGTAGAGATTACAATTCCAACCGATTTCAAAGCACATCAAAAATACAGAGTGCTTCTTAGTTACAGAGAGAAAACATCAATAAATATTCGGATGCGACATGAGTTAAAGTCGGTCAGGAGAGCTTGAGAACTATTTCGTAGACAAATCTCGCAGTTATTCCCCATATTACTTCATCGTTCCACTTGTAGAGTAGAACCTCCATGCAGCGTTCTCCCCATGATCCGTTGTAACGTTCAGGCAGTCCCAGCTTTTTAACCGGCAGAAGTTCAATCGTCTCTCCGTTTTCATCCTGCACAGAGCTGTGAGCCTTTAGAACAACACCGTATTTTTCAGGTGGATTATCCGAAAACCAGGAGACGGGCACCATAAAGAGGTAGTCCACCTCATCACTGTTCGGATTAAAATCTTCGATTGAATCTGCCGAAGTAAACCCCACAACGGCATCCACAATGATTCCAAGTGGAGAGTACTGGCTATCAATCCGCCCTAAAACCGAAACTTCGGAAGGTGCAAGTCCGATCTCTTCCGCGGTTTCCCTGAGTGCAGCCTCCTCAACAGTGGAGTCACTCTTTTCAACCCTACCTCCGGGAAATGAGATCTCGCCCGGTTGCCGCACACTGTCGCTTCTCTTCTGGAAGAGAAAATGAAGATCACCCTCACACTCAACCAGTAGAATCATAACCACAGAATGAAAGAGAGCTCCCTGATCCATAAAAGAGGGGAGATCGGGTAAATTCCCAATAAGTCTATCGAGTTCCTTAGGCTTCAATCCTTCTGTCCTGACCTGTAGAGAAGTATTTTTTCAAGAGTGAATTCAATATCTCCAAGTATTGATTCCGCCCTGTGCGTGAGGTAGCGGTAAATTAGAAGGCTTGGAATCGCAACAGAAAGACCTGCGGCAGTCGTGATAAGAGCCTCCCAGATTCCGCCGGCAAGAACCATAGGATTTCCTCCCGCCTCCATGAATTTGGTGAACATCTTTATCATTCCAAGAACCGTACCGAGAAGTCCCATCAGCGGGGAGATAGTTGCCATTGTCCCCGGAATCGATACAAACCTGTAAATTTCTCCGCTTATCTTTTTGCCATAAAGCTCAGTAAGCTTGACAGGATCTTCACCGGTGTCGTCATGACTCACCATCGTAAGAATTCTGCTCAGATAGTCACTTCGACTTCCAACCTCTTTTCCGAGCTCTTCATTGGAGCCTCTTTTGGCTATCTGAAGAATGAAATCCCTGTCGGGTGAAACATTTTTTCTCCTGAATGCCCAGATTCTCTCAAAAAGCACTGCCATGCTGACCACAGAGCAAAAGATAATCGGGTACATGAGGATGCCGCCCTTTTCTACTATTTCCGCGAAATCCATAAAATTCTCCACTAAATATCCGGGGGCATTATACCTAAGTTAAAAATCATGGAAAGTTTTTGTCTCTTTAGCTTGAATTTTACTGGCGGCGGATTACAATCTCGATGGTCAAACGTCTTTTTGGGAGGAGATTATGACGGTAAGTTACATAAAAAAGATTTTACAGGCTCCTGTTTACGATGTCGCCATCGAAACGCCTATAAGTGAAGCATCAAACCTATCCAAGAGAATCGATAACAGGGTTCTCATCAAGAGAGAAGACCTTCAGCCCGTCTTCTCATTCAAACTCAGGGGTGCCTACAATAAAATGGTAAACCTCACCGAGGAGGAGAAAAAACGTGGTGTAATAGCTGCTTCTGCCGGAAACCACGCGCAGGGCGTTGCGCTTGCCGCGAAAAAGATGGGAATCAGTGCAAAGATCGTAATGCCGAAAGTTACACCGGCAATCAAGGTCGACTCAGTCAAGGCAAGAGGAGCAGAAGTTGTTCTCTACGGTGACACATTCGATGTTGCCTGCCGCTATGCAAAGGAACTCGAGAAGGAGGAAGGTCGGGTTTTCATCCACCCCTATGACGATCCTGACGTAATCGCCGGACAGGGAACAATAGGCATGGAGATAATGAGACAGAGCTCCGGAGATCTGGATATGATCTTCGTTCCTGTCGGCGGAGGCGGGCTTATTGCCGGAATCAGCCTTTTCGTCAAATATCTTCGACCCGATATAAAGATAATCGGAGTTGAGAGTGAAGACAGTGCATGCCTCTATGAAGCGATGAAGTACGATCAGAGAATCACCCTTCCCCGAATCGGTACATTCGCTGAAGGCGTTGCCGTTGCACAGATAGGAGAAGAGACCTTCAACGTTGCCCGCCAGTGCGTTGACGATGTAATTACCATATCAAATGACGAAATCTGTGCTGCAATCAAAGATATATTTCAGGACACCCGTTCGATCGCCGAACCTGCAGGTGCATTGGCCCTCGCAGGTCTCAAGAAGTACGCCCAGGACAAGGGCCTGAAGGAGAAGAATCTTCTTGCCATATGCAGCGGTGCGAATATGAACTTCGACCGTCTCCGTTACATTTCGGAACGCACCGAAATCGGTGAAAAGACAGAGGCTATTCTTTCCGTTACCGTTCCTGAACAGGAACTCGGCAGTTTCAAAACATTCTGCGAAACACTGGAGGAAACCGAAATTACGGAGTTCAACTACCGTCACAGCGATCAGAAAAACGCCCACATTTTCCTCGGTGTAAAGATCGATGCATCAAACGACTCTCAGCTCAGCGATTTGATAAAACGTCTCGAAGAAAAAGGCTATCCGGTGCTGGATCTTTCCGACGATGAGACAGCAAAGATTCATGTCCGTTACATGATAGGCGGTCACACCTCCGACATAAAAAACGAGGTTGTGTACCGCTTTCAGTTCCCACAGAAACCGGCAGCTCTTCCACAGTTCTTTACCGCCATGGAGAAGAGAAAGTGGAACATCACTCTCTTCCACTATCGCAATCACGGTGCAGCCTATGGTCTGGTTCTCATGGGCCTCGACGTGCCGGTCGAAGAGAAGGAAGAGGTGCACTCTTTCTTTGAGAAACTAGGATACTTCTACACAGAAGTAACCGACAACAAGGCGTATAAAACTTTTCTCGGCTAGCTAGGACCTGAAATCCAGTTTTTCATCAAAAATCGTAATCAACGGACTCCCTTCATTGTTAGAAATCGTTTCCAGAATACTCTCCTTTCCATAAACTTTCTTGATCTTCTCGCGGTTTGAAATAATCATTATCTTCACATCGGTATCGTTGGGAAAATTTGAAAGCTGTTTTATTAGATCTCGTACCTTCAATAGAGCCTCCATCCTTCTTTCAGTCACTTTCATAGGATTTTCCATAAAACAGATCGGCAAGTCAATTCTTGTTAACAGGCCACATATCCTGTATAATGCACCGTCAAAAACGGAGGAAGACATGGTAAAAAAGGCTAAAAACGGAGATAAGGTAGCAATAAATCTCAAGGGAAACCTTGCTGACGGAACAGTTTTCGACACCACCGAAAATGATATTCCCTTTGTTTTCATCATTGGAGAACCAGATGTTATCAAGGGACTTCAAGAGGGGGTTATCGGTATGGCAGAGGGTGACTCCAGAGAGTTCGTGGTAAAACCGGAAGATGGATTTGGAGAGCGTATTGATGATCTGATCTTCGACGTACCTCTGATTGATATCGAAACGAACGAAACCGTAACGATAGGAAAGAGATATGAGGTTACCGTGCCCGGATCAGGAGTGATGGAAGGTACGGTGATAGCAAAAAATCAAAACAGTATCACCATAGACGCCAACGAGGAACTTGCCGGGAAACATCTGTATTACAATGTAGAACTATTGAAAATATTTTAATTTTACCCCGAGCACCATTCCTCATTAATTCTTTATTAACGCTTCACTTTTTATGATTGACAAATTACTTTGTTCGGTTATTATCAAATGGTTTTTGGTAGTTTTTTGACCGGGGAATAAATATGTTTCTGAAAATGCTTAAATCAAAGATCCACAGGGCGACAGTAACCGATGCAAATCTGGAATACCAGGGAAGTATCACAATCGATTCCGAACTTATGGAAAAGGCGGGAATTAAGCCTTTCGAGTTTGTGGATGTATGGAATGCAACAAACGGCTCACGATTCGAAACCTACGTGATTGAGGGTGAAAGAGGAAGCCGCGATATATGCGTCAACGGTGCTGCAGCCAGACTTGTTGCCAAGGGAGACTTGGTAATTATTGCCGCCTCAATATATCTCAGCGAATCCGATATTGAGAACTTTGAACCTAAACTTGTTTTTGTTGACAAAGACAACAACCCGATCTAGAGTGGTCCCATGATAGATAAACGAAAATACGAACGCACCGCAGGAACGGTAACCGTCAAGATAAAGGACCAGGACAGCGATGTATCCGTAGACTTCAACATCAAGGATCTTTCCGAAGGCGGACTTTTCCTCAGATCGGACCTTCTCTGGGAACCCGGAGATGTTCTCTACATAACCCTACCCTCTTTCGAAGGTGAAGATCTTAACCTGACTGGAGAAGTTGTAAGAACCGAGGACAAGTATTTTATGGTGGAGTCATCCGATTCAACCGTCCATGGAATGGGTATTAGATTTCTGGATATTTCTGAAAAGGAAAAAGAAAGGATCCGGGAGCTTATTCGCTCCCTCGATCCTGATATTCAATAACTTTCTTCCCGACAAACTTCATGAGTTCGGCAACCCCCTGCCTGGCCACTGCGCTTATCTCAAAAAGAGGCTTATCTCCAAGAAATTCACGCAAGTCAGCTATCTTCTCCTCGTCCTCATCGGTGTAGTAGGAATCCACCTTATTGAGAACATAGATCTGCTCCCGACCCGCAAGTTCGCTGCTGAAGAGGCCGAGCTCCCTGTTCAGGGCCTTGATGTCCTCAACCGGTGAAACACGGTCTGGAGCAATTGAAACCATGTGAATAAGAAACTTAGTTCTCTCTACATGACGGAGAAAACGGTGTCCAAGACCGGCACCTTCCGATGCACCCTCGATAATACCCGGAATATCGGCTATGACATAGGGAATAAAATTTTCATTCTCAACCATTCCGAGATTCGGAACGAGTGTTGTGAAATGGTACTCGGCGATCTTGGGCCGAGCATTGCTGACAACAGAGATGAGGGTCGACTTTCCGACGGAAGGAAAACCGAGAATACCGACATCCGCAATGAGCTTGAGCTCGAGCCTGATTGTTCTTAATTCGCCGGGAAAACCGTCCTGGGCAAAGTTCGGAGCCTTTCTTACGGACGTTCTGTACTTTGCATTTCCCTTACCTCCGTCACCTCCATGGGCAACAACAACATTCTGCCCATGTTCAACAAGATCGGCAAGAAGTTCCCCCGTACTGTTGTCGTAGACAAGAGTACCTACAGGAACATTCAGGGTCATGTCCTTTCCCTTTCTTCCGAACTTGTCGTTTCCCTGCCCTTTCTGTCCGGAAAGCCCCTTTACATGCTTCTTGTAACGAACATCGTAGAGTGTTGACATACCTTCCACAGCCTTTAGAATTACGCTTCCTCCGCGTCCTCCGTCGCCGCCGTCGGGACCGCCCATGGGCATATACTTTTCACGGCGAAAACTTACCAGTCCGTCGCCGCCTTTTCCACCTTCGACCTTTATAAGGGCTTGATCTACAAACTTCATAAAACCCCCCAATAAAAAAAAGAGCAGCTTACGCTGCTCTAAGAAAGTAAGACATGCTAAAGGTTAAGCAGGAATTACATGTACTCTCGTTCTCTCTTTTCCGTTCCTACGGAAAGACTCGTACTTTACCGTACCGTCAACGAGAGAGAAGATTGTGTAATCCTTACCAAGCCCAACATTGTCACCGGGATGCCACTTTGTTCCAAGCTGGCGAATGATGATGTTTCCAGCTTTAACGATCTCACCGCCGAACTTCTTAACACCGCGCCTCTGGCCGATACTGTCGCGTCCGTTCTTCGCGCTACCACCGCTTTTCTTATGTGCCATTATCTAACCCCTTATCTAAAGTTATTTAACGATTTCGAGAACCTTAAGCTCGGTAAGAGACTGCCTGAAACCTCTCTTAACCTTGCTAGACTTACGTCTTCTCTTTTTAAAGACCATAACCTTCTTTCCAAGGTAGTTGCTTACAACTTCCATCTTAACCTTAGCGTTTTCAACGTATGGCTTTCCGATAACAACGTCACCTTCACCATCAGAAACAAGCATAACCTTGTCGTTCTCAATTACCTCACCAACCTCTTTTTTAAGGTTGTTGACTACGATTCTGCATCCAGTAACAGCTTTTACCTGATCACCGGAAATATCAATCATTGCATACATGATATCCTCCATACACTAAAGAGCCCTTCAAAACTTCGCCGTGGAATTATATAAAAAGCAGATGGGTAGTCAAGGTTTTTCATCAATTTATTATCCGGACCACAAAAAAGCCTCCCTCCAACACCCTCATAAAACACCCCTGAACTGCTGAAAATTGACTACTTTTAACTCTTAGAAAAAAAATATTGAAAATTATTTTAAGTCCGTTAATAATGTCGTTGCCAGACTTTTTTTGTACTTTAACATTATTTATAGTCGGAGATTAAAATGGTAAAAAGATCACACAACTTTTTCGCTGGTCCAGCATGTCTTCCAACAGAAGTTCTTGAGGAAGCACAGAAGGAACTGCTCGACTTCGCCGGTACAGGCGCAAGCGTTATGGAAATAAGCCACCGTTCAAAAGAGTTTCAGAATGTCATCGATGAAGCCGAAGCAGATCTTCTCAAGATCCTCGGTCTCGGCGACGACTACAAGGTACTCTTTCTCACAAGCGGTGCCACCCACCAGTTCATCATGCTCGGAATGAACGCACTTACAAAAGATACAGAGGCAGACTACATAGTTTCCGGAAAGTGGGCTGAGAGAGCTCACGAAGAAGGTGCATTCTGGGGCAAGGCAAACGTTGCCGCCACCTCCGCAAACCTCGAAAACAAATTCAGCCGCCTTCCCGAGGTTAAGACTGAAGATCTTTCCGACAACGCACGTTTCCTCCACTTCACATCAAACAACACAATCTTCGGAACTCAGTACTTTGACTTCCCGACGCCTAAACCGGGTGTTCCTCTGGTTTGCGACATGAGCTCCGACTTCCTTTCACACCAGTTCGACGCATCCAAGTTCGACATGATCTACGCCGGTGCCCAGAAGAACATCGGACCTTCCGGTGTAACCGTTGTTGTTGTTAAAAAATCCTTCGCGGAGAAGACTTTTACCAACAAGCTTCCCAAGTCACTTGACTACAACTTCCAGATCAAGAAAGGATCCATGTTCAACACACCTCCCTGCTTCAACATATACATAGTAGGAAAGGTATTCAAATGGGTTCTCAAGAACGGCGGACTCAAGGGAATGGAAGAGAGAAACCGCAAGAAGGCGGAGATTCTCTACGGCGCCATCGACAACTCCGAAGGTTTCTACCGCGGATACGTTCAGGAGAAGAGCCACAGATCATGGATGAACGTATGTTTCAACCTTCCTACAGAAGAGCTTGAGAAGAAGTTCATCGAAGAGGCAAAGGCTCAGGATATGCTCGGACTCAAGGGATACCGTGATCTCGGCGGAATCAGAGCTTCCATCTACAACGCAGTTTCTCCTGAATCCGTTGAAGCTCTCACCAAATTCATGGATGATTTCCGCAAAAAAAACCAGTAGACATTACGACTACTTCACTTTAAGGCCTTCCTTCGGGAAGGCTTTTTTTGTACTTAAGGCACGTCCTTTGCAACAAAAGGAAACGTAAACGTTACTTGGAGCAGGGGATCTTATGGATATATGCAGCTACATTGGAAACTTTCAGAGTCAGGAATCAAACAACCAGGACATGACTCGCAACCTTCTGGTTCATCTTCACAACCTGATGAAAGAGAACGAAAAACTGCGGAATGAAAACAGAAGACTGAAGAAGCACTGTAGAATCGATCCGCTCACAGGAATAAACAACAGGCTTTTCATGGAGGAGTATCTTACGGAGGAGCTCAACAGATCAGATCGCTACAACAGCAGCTTCTCTCTCATAATAATAGATATCGACCACTTTAAGTCTATCAACGACACATACGGACACCAGGCCGGTGACACGGTAATCAGGAAAATAGCCTCTATCTTAAAGAACAACATAAGAAAGTGTGACCAGGCATTCCGCTACGGTGGAGAGGAGTTTCTCATAGCCCTTCCGGAAACGGACCTTGCAGGTGCAGAAAAGACAGCAGACAAGATAAGAAAAATCGTGGAGAGAGAACTGTTCGATGGCGTGGACCGCACGGTCACTGTCAGCATGGGAATCAGCGAGAAGGGCGACGACAACGATGTCGCTACACTCATCAACGTTGCGGACAAGGCTCTCTACGAGGCCAAAAGAGGCGGCAGAAATCAGGTTCGCTCCGCTGCATAAGCTCCGACGGGTAAAGAATTTCGGTACTGCCTGCAATCCCCGTCAAAAAATCAACGTCAACAAAACCATATTGTCAAAAATCTGATTCTTAATACATCTACCGGAACTGAACAAAACATTACCTCGATTCCATGCAAGTGATCCGACCCTCTCAAATTCTCCCAACCGACCAGAGTTACGGGCATTTCCAAGCTATCGTTAATTTGCAAACAGTGTTATTATTTTCACTTGTGAATCAATGAAAATATAAACCGATTTTTTCTTAATGTTTTCTTAATATTTTGTTGTTTTTGTATCTCTTTTGTGTATAACGGTGGTGCAATGGAGGTTCATCCCAAAACTTTAGATGGAGAAAATTATGGATTTTGCAAAAAATCTCGACGAGCTGTTGAGTAGCCATCCAAATGTTCACACCAATATTCCGAGGAAAGCCCTCATCTACAACGCCGTAAATCTCGGCAAAGCGCTTGTGACATCCAACGGAGCACTTGCGACATGGACTCCTCTGGATTCGACAGGTAGAAGTCCCAAAGATACATTAATAGTAAGAAGAAAAGAGAGCGAACAGAACATCGACTGGACCTCTCCGAACAACATACCCCTCAATCCCGAGACATTCGAAATGATCTTTCAGGATGCAATGGAAACACTTAAGGGCAAGAACTCCTTCTACGTGAATGACCGCGTGCTGGGCGCCGATTCATCCTACGCACTTCCCGTAAGAACGATCACCGACAGAGCTCTCACATCAGTCTTCGTCGACAACATGTTCCGCCCGGTACCCGAGGATATCGAAAAGAGTGTCTTCTATAACAGACCTTTCACACTCATCGCCCTCCCCTACGACAAACTTGATCGAGACAAGTATGAAGGAAGACTCAGAAAGCTTCCAGGCGGTGAAACATCAAACATGGTGATCATCTGCGATATGGATAACCGCATAGGAATCGTTTACGGTTCAGCGTACTGCGGAAGCTGCAAGAAACTCATGTTTACTGCGATGAACTACCTTCTTCCGGAGATCGGTATTCTTCCGCTCCACTGCTCGGCAAATGAAGGACAGGACGGTAACTGCGCACTTCTTCTAGGTCTCTCCGGTACGGGAAAGACCACGCTTTCCGCCGATCCAGATAGGGCGCTCCTCGGAGACGACGAACACGGCTGGAATGATGAGGGAATTGCGAACTTCGAATACGGCTGCTATGCCAAGCTTCTCAACCTCGAAAAAGAGAAGGAACCGGAAATATTCAACGCTCTTTTTCACAAAAACGACTATCTTGAGCACGGATCGATCATGGAAAACGCAATGATGTATCCGGACGGTTGGATTGATCTAGATGACGACAGGCTTACGCCCAACTCCCGTGCATCCTATCCTCTCCGCTACCTCAGCAACGTCAAGGAATCCTCGGTTTCAGGGCACCCTTCAACGATTCTCTTTCTCACGGCAGACGCAAACGGAGTTCTTCCTCCGATCGCAAGACTGACAAGAGATCAGGCAATGCTCTGGTTCCTCATGGGCTACACATCAAAGCTCGCAGGAACAGAAACAGGAATCAAGGAACCGGTTACGACATTCTCCCGCTTTTTCGGAGAACCCTTCATGCCGAGGAATCCCGAATCCTACATCAAACTGCTCGGGGAGAAGCTTGACAAGCACGGATCCAACGTCTATCTCGTAAACACAGGATGGAGTGGAGGCGCCTACGGTACAGGCTCACGTATGGATATAAACATTACACGTGCACTGGTTACCGCCTCACTCAACAGAAGTCTCGAGAACGTTGAATACGAAGAGGACAAACTTTTCCACGTACAGGTTCCCAAATCTTGCCCCGGAGTTGAATCCAACATCCTGAACCCAATCAATACCTGGGCAAACAAGGATGAGTTCAAGTACAGAGCTGAGAAGCTTGCAGGTGAATTTGCTCAGCATTTCGACAAGGCCTACAGCCACCACGAAGACATTCCTCAATCGGTTCGCAAAGCCTGCCCCGGAAAATAATCACAATTTCTTTTCACAACCCTGTTGAGCAGGCGGTTACTCTGTTCAACAGGGTCTGACGAATTCTGTCAGATCTCACTCGATTTTAATTCATAATCTTTTATTTTTTTTTGGAGATCTATTGCCCTATTCCACAGACGGATGAACAAGGCTCTTTTCCATCCATTTTCCCCGGCGATATTCGCCGAACATTATCATACCCTGCAGAAAAATTCCTACGAATGCCGCCATCCATGCTCCACGAAGGGGACCCATCCCTGATCCCAGAACAAACACAAGAGGAATGAAAAAGAACCATAGTGAAATCAATCTCACAACCATTGGAAATGTAGTTTTACCTGCGCCCCTAAAAACCCCATCAACGGAAATTCCAAGGGCATCGAAGAGTTGGAAAAATGCAGCTATGGTTAGTGCGGAGGCACCGTTTCTAACCACTACAGGATTGGCATTAAAAAGTCCGACCACAGGCTGGCCGAAGAGAATGAAGCATAGACCGATGGTAGCCATGAAAGCAACAGAGAATCTGACGGCAAGAGATGCCGAACGTCCGGCAATATCCTTTCTTTCTGCTCCGATGTATCTTCCCACTAACGTCCCGGCTGCAATTGAAATTGCTATGGCGGGCATAAATGAAAAACTGATAAGTTGAAAAACAATTGCGTGGCTCGCCATGCTGACTGCATCGGAACGCCCTATATATATCGTCATAACCGTGAATGCGAGCTGCTCCACGAACCAGGAGAGACCTATCGGAAAACCCACCTTCAGGAAAATTGCAACATCCTCTGATTTCAAAGGAAAACAACAGTTCGTCAAAAAGCTGACTCTATGTTTTTTGTTGAGATAGGATGCAAGATAAAGCAGAAAGCTGAGTCCCATTGCCGAAACGGTTGCAATTGCTGCACCCTTCACCCCCATAGCAGGAAATCCCAGGTATCCGAACACCAGGATTGCATCAAGAACCATATTAAAAACATTCGCAACTACGGTTACTCTCATCTGAAGAACCGTGTCACCTATTCCTCGGAAAAACGATATGAGAATAAAAGATAGAAGAAAAAGCGGAGAACCTGATACTACAATCCCCAGATATGTGGAGGCATTAGGCCGTATCTCTTCATTCGTACCGAAAAGATCTATAAAAGAGTCGATTCCGTAACCGATTGAAAGCATCAGTATTGAAATCGGAATCATCATCAGAAAACCGATCTGGACCCACTTGCCCACCTCGTTTTTCCGCTGAGCGCCAAGATACTGGGAAACAAATGTTGTGACAACAGAGAAAGTACCGGCAAATATGCTTATGAATCCCCAGGAAAGAGAGTAACCCAGACCGACGCCCGCCTGCTCGGCAGTACCCACCTTTCCCACAATCCAGGTATCTACGATTCCCATAATTGCGTGAGAGAGAAAGCTGACTACAAGAGGTAACGCCAACTTCATCAGTTCCGAAAAAGAACCGGAATCTCTGTGAACAATAGGATCCATCGACACCTCCTTTCGAATCTCTAAACCATTATATTCAACAGATCCTTTCTACAGGAACCCCGCTCTATCTTTAACTTTCCAGATTTTCGGATTTGTTCATCAATGGGATAATTTCTTCAACTATTTCGTACACAGAACAGAAAATATAATCTCATCGACATTTGCTGGTATTGAATTTGCAGTTATAGAAGCAGATTACAGTTTTTTGGAGGATGAAATGAGAGATACGACACTTGTAAGACTTAATGAGAAAATATCGTCAAAAAATGAGTATCTGGAAAAATCTATGAGATACGTCTGCGACATCTGCGGAAGAACACACACCTCTCTGGAAATCTACGAAGAGGGCGACATAATTCTTTGCGATCGATGTGCATACAGCGCCAGCTACGAGCACGAGGAAGAGCGTCCCGACGCCCCCTTTTATATCACGGGAAACTCAATACCCAACTTTCTTGAAAATCTTTTATAGACTCTCAGAACAACCAATAGTTTCTATGCATTAGACACATCGTCAAGATCCACTAATTATCAACAGGAATCACTGTCACCATTCGGTTCCAGGAACCTTATACGCAACAGCAACAATCTTTGTCCCTCACCCTTTGCATTGAAATTTTGTTTCCTGTACCATTTCCTATCACTTAACAGTTCGAAGGAGGGGTCATGAAACTTAAGGTAAAAGATCCGCAACGTTGTGTCGGATGTCAGAGCTGCATGTTCGCCTGCGCGAGAAGGACCGGAAACGGTGGCCTCGGCGGTTCGTGCCTGGGTGTCAAATCTGTCGGCGGAATGTCCAAGGGATTTGTCGTTGTTGTCTGCAGGGCATGCGAGAACCCGCCCTGCGCCTCTGTCTGTCCCACCAAGGCACTTGAGTCCAGGGAAGGCGGAGGTGTAAGACTTGTTCATTCAAAATGCATCGGCTGCAAAGCGTGCCAGGACGCATGTGTAATAGATGCAATCTACTGGAATGAGGAAGAGATGAAACCTCTCATCTGCATCCACTGCGGCTACTGTACAAGTTACTGTCCGCACGGTGTTTTTGAGTACAGGAAAAACTAACGGAGGTGACTATGTACGATATGGATACACTCGTAAATGTGCTCTACATCGACCTGAACAAAAAAACTTTCCGAGTAAAGCAAAGGTACGACCTCTTCGAAGACTCAATGGGGGGTACAGGTGTGGCTACGAAACTGCTCCACGAAGAGTGCCCTGAGGGAATTGATCCATCTTCGCCGGAAAACCCTGTAATTTTTGCAGTGGGACCTCTCACAAGCCTCTTTCCTCTGGCGTCAAAAACAGTCTCGATGTTCAAATCACCAGTTTCCGGAAATTTAGGAGAAAGTCATGCAGGAGGTCGATCCGCCATTGCCATCCGCATGGCAGGATACGGTGCAATCGTAATAAAGGGTGAAAGCGACATTCCGATATATCTTGAAATCAAGGACGGTAAAGTTTTCTTCCGGAATGCAACGACACTGTGGGGAATGAGCAACTGCCTTGTCGTCGGAAGCATCATACGACAGAAAACAACAGGCGCCGGTCTGCGCGCCATAATGAGAATCGGAAACGGAGGAGAAAACGGAGTCTCCTACAGTTCCGTAACAACCGAAACATTCAGGCACTTCGGAAGACTCGGTCTCGGTGCGGTGCTGGGAAGCAAAAAGGTGAAGGGTATCGCAATTTCCGGTCGAAGCACAATTCCCATCGAGGACAAGAAAGCCTACAGAACCATCTACGACAAGATCTATAAAACCGCAGTCGAATCACCTGTAATGAAAAAGTACCACGATCTCGGAACAGCCGTAAATATCCGAAATCTCAACATATTGGGAGCGCTTCCCACAAAGAATCTTCAATCCGGAAAGTTCGAGGAAGCCGACAGAATAACAGGAGAACACCTTGCCGAAGAGTATCTCGGCCGTCGACTCGCCTGTGCTCACTGCCCCGTAGCCTGCATCCACATCGCGACACTTCGTGAAGCGTATGAAGACGAACCCTACTTCTACAAAACAACCTGGGTGGGATACGATTTTGAGCTCATTTACGCACTCGGATCAAGTCTCGGAATCTCCGATCCCGAAGGAATGCTCCAGCTCATAGACAAAGTGGAACGTTACGGCATCGACTCGATGTCCACCGGAGTTGTTCTCTCATACGCTACGGAAATGCAGGAAAAGGGACTTGTTACAGACGAGGATATGGACGGAGTGAAACTCAAGTGGGGAGATTATAAAAGTTACATGGATGCCGTCGATAAAATTATCCACCAGCCGACCGATTTCTACAAAGCGCTGGCAAAAGGTGTCGATTACGCCTCCAAAAAATACGGCGGTGAAGATTTTGCACTCGCCTTCGGTGGAAACGAAATGCCGGGATACCACACAGGGCCTGCCGGTTATCTCGGATTCATCCTCGGAGCGCGCCACGGTCACCTCGACAACGCAGGTTACAGTCTAGACCAGAATGCATTCAAGGAGGAGCGTGAAATGACTCCGGAGGAGATTGTCGACAACCTTCTTAAAGAGGAGTTCTGGCGCCAGATACTCTCCAGCCTCTGCATCTGTTTCTTTGCCAGAGGAGTCTATACGAAAGAGATCGTAATGGAGGCGCTTGCAGCAGCCGGTCACCCGAAAAGTGCCGAGGAAATTGAAAAAATCGGAAAGGATATCTACCGTGAGAAATTCCTTTTCAAAATCAGGGAAGGTTTCTCCTTCGACGATCTCAGAATGCCGGAAAGAATTTTCGAAACGCCCTCCCCCACAATGAAATTCGACAGAGCATTCATGGAAAAGGCAATTCAGTACGCGAAGAAACGCGTAATGGAAATCATCAACGAGTGACCCTGCTCAAAAAATTACCGACATTTTAAAAAAATGATCGCTATTTCTTTTTCGAATTTCCCAGCGGGCAGACATCCGGATGGAGATCACAGTAACACTTCAGATCTCTGTATGTGACATAGTGCCCAGCATATGCTTGCCAGGCGATATAGTTGCCACTCAAGATTGAGCTTCCGTGATTCCAGAAGTTTCGACTATCAGGAGGCTTCGAACAGAACTGTTTATTATCGCTTATTCTGTAATAACAAATGCGAGAATCCGAGTCAGCACTATAAGGATACATTTCCCTATACCAAATTATATCTCCAGAAATTCCTTCCGGAGCGAAAGTATAAACATCTTCGGTTGATACAGTAACAGCTATATCTTTATAGCTGAACTTAATTTCGGCTCCTTTCTTTTCAACAGTAGCAACCACAAGAATCTGATCTCTGCCAGCTTTGTTGGATCGGTATACGAAACTGTTATGATTCTCCTGATCAAATTCAATGTTATCCACACTCTCACCTTCCCTGTTTATCTTTTTACAATCATCATAAGACTTGGGATATCTACTCAGATCACAAATATATCCATTCCCCTTCTGATCGTTGGTACCCATGTAATTTCCACCGAAGCTGACGAAATAATCAATTCCATTTCCAAGGCTATGCCATTTCCATTCTCCAATTTTCGTATAACTCATCATATAAGGAGTCTCATCTGTTTCCTGGATGATTGCATAGATCCATTTATCATTCATATAAGAAGAGTAGGCCACGAATCTTATAGGCTTGTTGTAAACAACGTTATAACCTTTGTTTTTATCATAATATATAAGATATCGCTTGTGGACTGCATTCATAAATGAGTTTTCATCAAAGATTTTATTGTAGTTGTCAAGCAGTGAGAAAGCATTGCCTTTGTAGTATGCAACATTTCTGCCATCTGACGGCATAATTATCTTATAATGATTGGTTGATGTGTCATACTCAAAAACTCTATGATCTGTAGGATATTTATATAATAGTTCCTCTTTATAAGATATATCCGAATTCATCATCAGCCCAATCTTACCATCAGTAAAGCCAAAATGTTTATGGTATTCGACACCGGTCCCCCAATAAACACCGCCTATATCAGGGTTAACACAAACATCACACTTCGTCATGGGAACCGTCTCCCTATCTATTTTTGTATAAGGTTTCAATCCCTTAACTTCGCATGGATATGGATGACAGTCTCTTTCAGGAAATGCTTTTACGTATTTTTTATTAGGTTCATCCCAGAGATTTCTGACACATCTGGGATCATCAGATTTCGGCGTGTCACATTTTCTACAAAAATGAATTTTTCCATCTTTATCATAGTATGGAAAATTTGCATCTTTGAGTGCTGGGCAGGGCGGTTCATCTTTATCTGTGATGTCCGGATTATCAATATCCGGCTGAATTTCATCGCCATCCTCTTCAGATTCTTTTTTATCTTCGGATTCCGGCTCTTCATTCTGCTCTTCAGAAATTATTTGATCCCGATCGACATCCTGATCTGTCAGAATTATCTTTTTCGACTCGTCATTACATCCCAAAACTGCGAAAAAAAGAATAACCAAGAGGATCTTTTTCATCTTCTCACCAAAATATTTTGAATTTGCACAGATCAATTGTACAAATTGGTTGAAATAATTCAATTTTCATTCATAGATTCTAACTAATTCACCGATAATCCTATCTGCAGCAATTAGTTCCTATCAGAAATTGGAATTATCTTTTTTTGTGATCAAGAATCTTTCTGATTTTTTCTAGATTTCACGCCCGGTGAGGAGCGCCAGTGCTGTATTGGCTTCCATATTGGCTGCCATTGCAACTCTTGCGGAGCAGAGTCCGAGACTTTCACCCGATACGAGATCTCCGCAGAAGTAGACCTGCCCGACCTGCTTGATTTTGATTTCGGAACTTCTCCCCATATCGGCGAGTCCGTTTCCGCATACGATAGGTTTTTCGGGATAGGCTTCGCACCAGGATTCTATGAGCCAAACTTTTGACGCTGCGGCATCGAACGCCTCCAGAAGAATATCTGCATCAGCAAAAACTTCAGGAATATCATCATCCTTCAGTTTTTCTGTTTTGACGACAAGTTCAACTTCCGGATTTATGGCCAGAAGATGATCCCTAAGCGCTTCGGCTTTCAGTTTTCCCACATCACTCTGGAAAAAGTACTGTCTGTTGAGGTTGGATGGCTCGACTCTGTCGAAATCGGCAAGAATGAGTTTTCCGACTCCTGCCCGTACGAGGGCCACAGCCGCGTTGGATCCGAGTCCTCCGCAGCCTGCAACTCCTACACATTTTTTCGAAAGAATTTCCAGCGTTCCGGGAACGTTTTTCTCGAAAATATTCATCTATCCTTCCAGTTTTTCACGAAGTATTTTATTCACCGATGCGGGATCGGCTTTTCCTTTGGATGCCTTCATAACCTGGCCGACGAAGAATCCGAGAAGAGCTTTTTTACCGCCGCGGTAAGCTTCGACCTCTTTCTGGTTGGATGAGATCACGCCGTCGATGATTCCCTCGATTTCCGAGCTGTCGATGGCCTTGAACTTGGGATCGCTTTCAACGATCTCCTCAGGTTTTTTGCCGTTTTCAGCCATCATTTCGAAAACCTCTTTTGCCTGAGCCTGGTTGATTCTCTTGCTGTCGATAAGACGGACAAGTTCTGCAACCATTTCCGGTGAGATCTTTGAATCCGCCAGATTTTCCTTATCGGCGACGCGGAGAAGTTCTCCGGCAATCCAGGAAGCGATCTTTTTCGCTCCCTTTTCGTAACAGGCCGCGGCCTTTTCAAAATATGCGCTCACTTCGGGATAACCGATGAGAAGTTCCATCAATTCGTCGTTGAGAGCGTAATTTTCCCTGAATCTGGCTGCTTTCGCATCGGGAAGTTCCGGCATCGATTCAACGGCCTCAGCAACGAACTTTTCGTCCAGACGAAGCGGTCCGAGATCCGGTTCGTTGAAGTAACGGTAGTCGTTTCTTCCGTACTTTTTACGCATAAGCTCGGTTTTCTTTCCTGCCGCATTCCAGAGTCTTGTTTCCTCTTCAACTTTTCCGCCGGAATTTACGAGTTCGACCTGTCTTTCGATTTCGTAATCGACCGCCTTCTGGATGAATGAGAAAGAGTTGACGTTCTTGATCTCTGTTTTTGTATAGAGATCGGTACTTCCTTTGGGACGAATTGAAACGTTTGCATCGCAGCGAAGGTTTCCCTCCTCCATATTTCCGTTACAGAGTCCGAGATATTTTACTGCGATAAGATAGATCTTCTTGAAATATTCGCTTGCCTCGCGACCGCTGTGCATCTCGGGTTTTGAAACGATCTCAACAAGCGGAACTCCGGCGCGGTTGAAGTTGAGAAGAGTTCTGTCCTCAAGGTGCATCGACTTTCCGGAGTCCTCCTCCATGTGAAGTCTCTCGATTCCGATGGGACGGATTTTTCCGTCGTCACCTGTAATGGAAACGTTACCCTCCTCGCCGATCGGAGTGAAAAACTGTGTGATCTGGTAGTTTTTCGGAGTATCGGGGTAGAAGTAGTTTTTGCGATCGAAGGTGGATGTGAGATTCACATCGGCATTGAGCGCCCTGGAAAAAAGAACCGCCTTTTTCACAAATTCACGGTTAAGAACCGGAAGAGCACCCGGCTGGCCTGTGCAGACAGGGCATATATTTCCGTTCACATCCTCTCCGAATGCCGTGGAGCAGGAGCAGAACGCCTTTCTCTTTGTATTTACCTGAACATGTATCTCAAGTCCGACTACAGCTTCGAATTCACGGCTCATAAACACTCTCCCTTAACCTTCTCAAAGTTGTAAAAACCCTCCTCAATCATTCTTACCGCGTTGAGCAGCCTGTTGTCGCAGAGCCTGTCTGCGTAGAGCTGAATTCCCACGGGCATTCCGCCTGCGGAGCCTGCGGGGAAACTGATTGCGGGCATTCCCGTAAGGTTTGCGGGAATTGTGAAAAGGTCTTCCCTGTACATGGAGATTGTATCCGGTTTCTCCTCCATGCGGAAAGCAACATCGGCTGTTGTAGGTGTGAGAACGAAGTCGACGGATTTGAAAAACTCTTCCCATCTCTTGTAAATGAGTGTTCTGACACGTGAAGACTTCAAATAGTAGGAGTCGTAGCATGCGCTGCTGAGAACGAAGGAACCGAGAAGAATACGTCTTTTGACCTCGTCTCCGAATCCCTCCGTCCTGCTTTCGAGGTATGTGTCGCTGACGGAACTCTCGCCGTGTCTTTTGGTGTAGCGGATACCGTCGAAACGGGCAAGGTTGGAGCTAGCCTCGGCTGTCGAAATAACCTGGTAGACGCTTACGACACTCTCGCACTCGGGAAAAGAGAGTTCTACAAACTCGGCGCCTTTTGATTTGAGATATTCGACTGTCTTTCTGTAAACATCACGAACCGAATCCTTCATGAGCTCTTCGTACTCTTTCACAACTCCGATTCTGAGAGCGGAAAGATCCACATCCTCATGCTTGAACTGGGGAGCTTCGATTGAAGTGCTGTCGTTGGAATCACGTCCTGACGCAACCTGCATCACATCGATGATGTCCGAAGATGAAGTTGCAAGAACTCCTATCTGGTCGAGAGATGATGCGAAGGCGGTAACTCCGTATCTTGAAAGAACTCCGTAGGTCGGTTTGTAGCCGTAGACTCCGCAGTATGCCGCAGGCTGTCTGACAGATCCGCCCGTATCGGTTCCGAGAGCGAAATCGCACATCTCGGCTGCAACGGCAGTTGCCGATCCGCCTGAACTTCCGCCGGGAACCCTATCCCTATCCCAGGGATTTTTTACCGGTCCGAAAGCGGAATAGAGATTTGCCGACCCCATTGCGAGCTCATCGAGATTGAGCTTTCCGGTAACGGCGGCGCCGGCTTCCACAAGACGTTTTACAACAGTCGAGGTGTAGGGACTCGTGTATCCCTCGAAAAATTTCGATCCGTTTGTAAGGGGAAGGGATTCAACCTGAATGTTGTCCTTCACACCCAGGAAAGAACCCTTGAGCGGTCCTTCCTCTTTAGCTTCAAGATTCTCAACTTTATGAATATAGGCGTTAAGCTCGCCGTTTTTTTCTTCGATATTCCTTTTTATTATTTCAATTCCGAGACGTTTCATGAATCCCCCTTATGAACAACCTTTTTAACGGAAAGATAGTCCAGATCCCTCTCAACGAAGGTATCAACCAGCGCGTCGCGTGAATCGTTTTTCACAGCACTGTCATCCTCAAGAGGAAGATCCCTGAAACTGAGGCTGAAAAAAGGTTCCACACCCGCAACATCAACCGACTCCATATCTTTAAGATGCTCTATCATTCCTTCAAGGTGGGACTGCAGAGCCTCCCCCTCACCTTCCCGACATTTCAGGCTGGAAAGACTGAAGATATCGGCAATCCTTTCCCTATCAAGCTTCATCGTCACTCCTTTTCAATGTTCGTATCTTTACTCTTTCACCGTCATAGTAGACATCGAGGACATACCGGTCCCCGTACTTTTCCCTTACTGCATGCATTTTTTCCCTGAGTTTCAACTCGACGGCCTTGGCGTTGTAGTTCTTGCCCTCGAATTTTTTCGAAAGATCGACATATTTTTCAGCCGCATCAGCCACAGGATCCCTTTTCTGTGGCTTTTTGACAACCGGCGGAGAGTAGGTTCCTCCTCCGAAAAAGTTAATACCGGGCTTCACCCTGCCGTCCTCTATCATTGTCATTCCACGTTCCCACTTTGTTCTGTAGGTTGTGAATTTCTGGATAAAAGTCTGGACGGCAAAACGATCGCCGGTGTTTATAATGGAATCAGCCATTCCGATCAGTTTCATTACTTCACGCTTTAATGATTCAAGCGCCCTGGCAGGAGGTCGTCTCTCCTGTCCTGTGAAGTATTGATTAAACTGTTTTTCGAGAGATTCTATTTTTTGATCAAGAAGAAATATCTTTGATTTTAGATCCATATTAGTCGAGTGTGATAAGCTCCTCTTCGGTAGCCACCTTTACGGCAGCAACTTCCCACTTGAGCTTACCATTCCAGTTACCTTCGATATCACCACCATCAATTCCAGGAATGACAATACTTCTCTCTTCACCCGGTTTAATCGGATACTTACCGTTAACAACTCTTGTGTAAACGATAAAGAAGAGTTTCTCAAAAAGAACCTTTGTCTCAGCGTCATCCAGGAACTGCACCTGAACTCCGACATAGCTCAAAGGCTTATCGGTATTGTTCTTAACAGTCGCCTCCATCATATATTGGCTCATACCGTTTGTAAAGGTTACTTCACCATTTTTAAGATCCTTCACCTCAATCTTTTCGCCGTAGAGTTTGGCTGTCTCCTGTAGTTTCTTAACAACTTCCGGAGTAAATGCGCAAGCTTCATCGTACGCTTTCTGTTCCGCAACAATTGCGTCGATGATTTTTTTCATCTTGACAACCCACTTTTCTCCCACTTTGAACATGTGAAAGGTAATGGCGGCTTTTGGAAGATCATTGTAGTGATTGAGTTTGCCGAAAAACTTTGTATCTACAACGGAACTTTTTCCGTCCGCAGCAACTTTTCCCTTGTGAACCTTTGTGAAAAGCGCAAGGGATTTTATCCTCTTTGCTTCATTGAGGAACTGTTCCTTTGGAACAAGCTCCTTTGTTTCCTTGTCTGTCATGTCCCATGCTTCCTCGAACTTACCATTCTTTATAAGTGAATGAAAATTCTCAGCGGCCTTTTGTGAATCGTGTTTTGAAGAACATGCAAACATAATCAGCGCAAAAATCACGATGAGAGTTCTCAACTTTTTCATAACTTTCCTCGTTTTTAATTGTTAACGCAACAACATTTGGACAAAGTATATGACTCGGATTAATATAAGTCAATAAAAATTGGAGAAATGTAAAGATAGACTCTTTTTTTTTAATTAGTTTTTTACTATAATGAAGCACTTATTTTTTTATGGAGGATTACCGTGAGATTTCTATTGTTTTTCATTTTCGTTGCTCATGTTTTTCTTCTCTATTCCTGCAAGGTTAAAGCTACTCTACCTGAAAATGCAGTCGTCATCGACCAGCTCATATACGTAGATGAAGTTGAAAAAGGAACGCCACAGACAGTTACGATGCCGGACGGAGAGACATTTACATTCAAAATGCCTGAAAAGCTTTCCGACGGAGACACAATAAAGATAAGACAGAGAAAAAACGAGAAACCATACTACATCAGAGTGAAGTTGAAAAAAAGAGATGAAAAAAATTGAAGCGGTAGCACTTACTGGAAATATTGCCACAGGAAAAAGCTATGTGGCAAATATTCTTGAAAAACAGTACGGATTTTTCCTGATCGATGCCGATAAAATCGGTCACGAAGTTCTTAGATTCCCCGAAATAATTGAAAAGATCGTTGAAGTTTTCGGCAGTAAAGTATTTTCGAACAACCAAATAGACAGAAAAACACTGGGTACTGTCGTATTTAAAGATTCGGAGAAACTTGAACAGCTGAACGCCATAGTTCATCCCAAACTGAAGGAAATTTCTCTTCAGAGAATCGACAAGGGGATTAATGAAGGAAGAAATGTGATTTTTGAAGCCGCAATACTTTTTGAAGTTGGATGGAACGATCTTTTCGATACGACAATAGTAACCGTCTGCCATCCGCAGATTCAGGTGGAACGGATAATCGAAAGAAACAACTTTTCCAAGGAAAAGGCAAATAACATAATAAATTCCCAGATGGCCCAGGCGGAGAAGATTAGAAAAAGCACCTACGTAATCGACACCTCCTTCGGGCCCGATGCCTATATTAAGAATCTCGAGCTCATTGCAAAAGATATCCACGAAAAGCACAAAAGAAGTTAAGAGCCGCCGGCAACTCAAAAGTCGCTAAAAATAATTCGAGAACCGCGAACCGGTTAACAATTGAGCTGCTTTCAAATTCTTCTGAGATTCTAATCATTTCCATCTTCCTTAAAAAGCTTTTTCAGCCACGAACAACGCGAACGAACACGAACAAGATTTTTTGAATAGCGAAGGACACTAAAAGCGCAAGCAGGAGGAAAAATTAATCAGGTCCTAATAATCTACGTTCTTTTTAATTTTTTCTAAACAACTATCAGGAAATAGGAGCGCCGGAAAAAAATCTTTTCCTCGCGTTTTCGTCTTTCGCTATTTATTTAAATTTTTTGGTTTAGACGGCTACTTCTTCGGTGCAGTCACTGCAGAGTCCGAAAAAGTCCACTTTGAATCCGTGAAGGACGAATCCTGCGGGAAGTTCTTCGTTGTCAAAACTCTTCTCAAGACACACAGATGGCCAAAAATCTTCCAGTTTTCCACATTTTTCACAACGGATATGAAAGTGTTCCTCGACGTTTCCGTCGTAACGCGAAGGTCCGTGGGGAGTTTCTATTTTCCAGATTTTTCCCATCTGACACAGCTGCTCGACATTCCTGTAGACGGTGGCAAGGCTCACCTTCGGAAAATCCCTCCTCATCAGCTCGAACAGTTCATCTACTGTGGGATGGTAATTTTTCTTTGAGAGAAGCTTTAAAACCGCTTCGCGCTGTCTGGAGTTTCTAAATTTCATAATCATAAAACCAATAACAATAATTGTTACTACTTAAAGATTCTATGAATTCATTGCCAAATTGTCAAGAAAAAGATTAATGACACTGTTGAATAGGTCGCGCTCAAGAGAGAAATCGGAGGGTCCTGAAGAAAATTGTTTTCAATTTTGAGTAATGGTCGCAGCTATTGCAATGAATTTAAAACTATTTTATACCGATCATTCCGATTTCGTAACGAGCGATGACTTATTCAAAAGCGTCATTAATGGGAGTTATTTGAAGATAGCTGAGAAATCTATCTCTGCAGGATTTTCAACTGATATTTTCGGAGATTCCACTACAGGTATTTCCTCTCCGAAGAGCTTTGAAGCGTAATACTTTATCATCTTTACGGAATCTTCCCTTATCTCCTTCTTCTCATCCGGAACAAGGTTGTAGACGACGCCGGCCAGTGGTATTCCGTGCCACTTTAGCGCGTCGATTGTGAGATAGGTGTGGTTGATGCTTCCGAGCTTCGGTGAGCTCACGAGAATAACCGGATACTTCTTCTCCGCAAGAAAATCCAGAGTCGTATAGGTCTCCGTAATAGGCACCTGAATTCCGCCCGCACCTTCGATAAGTACGTAATCGAACTTTGAGGAAAGCTTTGCAGTCGACTTATCTACGAGAGAGAGGTTGACCTCTTTCCCTTCAAGCCTTGCGGCAAGATGCGGTGAAGCCGGATAACGAAAGATCACGGGTGCGGTTGTTTTGTCACTGTCCTCTTCAAGATATGGAATTCCCATGATTTTTCTATGAGTATCGATATCTTCAGAGAACTCTTCGCACCCCGTCTGTATGAACTTCTGGGTAATTACGCTCTCTCCGCGCTTCATCAGATAACGGGCAAGCAGTCCCGTAACATAGCTCTTACCAACATCCGTATCAATTCCTGTGACGAAAACAACATTCGACATTTTTTACCTCCCGCTGTTTTTGACGTTGTTGATTAAGTCGCGCTCAAGTGAGAAAACGGAGAATCGAGCAGAAAATTGTTTTTAATTTTGAGTAATACCTGCAGGTATTGCGATGAATTGAAAAACAATTTTATGCCGAACATACCGATTTCGTAACGAGCGATGAGTTAGTTAACAGCGTCATTAATAACTCCGACAGCGTCAAGATCAAATCCGACACTATCCTTTGTCGGGAAGGGATCGTATACCTTATTGCCGAAGCTGTCAACTTCTTTGCCGCTGCCGTCGATGTCTATGATTTTTACAAATCTGATATTTTCAAGATCGACTGTTCCGTCAATTACCATCTGTTTGTTTCTAAGAACGCTAAGATCGAATGGCGTTCCGAACCCCTGTTTGTAGGTTCCTGCAAATCCGTAGAAGGTTTTGGGGTCGTGTTCTCCATACTCAGTTACTTCTTCCTTTGCCAGATAGACCGTATCAAATCGAATAAAATGTTTTCCGTCTGTGGAGACCTCTATAAAACCGAGTTCAAGAAAAAAATGGCTGAATGAATTTTCAAAAACCGCAAAATCATATCCGGCTCCGTCCCTAATCGGCTTATCGAAAGAAAGAACTATGGATCCTCCTCTACCGAGGGAAACGATATCGAAGGAATCGCCCTTGGCAACACCGAGAGCCTTTTTCGCATCCTTCCACTTATCGGAAACATCTGCACCGAAAGTTACCTTTTCAACGCCTGTAGCCCATCCGACTATCGACTTTGATCCCTTATCTACGGCTGTCGATCCCGGTTCTTCCGCGGCGGCAGGATACTCATCCCTCACCTCCGTCACATGACGAAAAATCCTGTCACAACCGTCAATCTTTGCGAAAATTGTAAACTCCCCCAAAGTATCAAGAACAACTTCAGTTTTGCCGCTCCACTCTTCTGGTATTTCAACATCGCCTTTAACTACAGTCGTCATGACGGATTGACCGGACTTTGCTGAAAAAGAGATTTTCATTCCCTTGTGAGCAATATCCATGGTTGGCACAGGATTAAAAAAACATGAAGGATTGCTGGAATCGGATTCGTCCGAATCCTCGTCGGAATTCTCATGTCCGGGTTCCACATCCCCCTGACTCTCATGATCATTTTCATCATCCGAAAGCGGGACCGTATCCTGACCTTCATCAGACACCTCGTCCCCTTCAGTTGGGGATGAGGTGTCTACAGAGTCTTTTGAATCTTCGTCATTTTGATAATCGGCAGAGTCGTTGTCGTTAATTTCAGACAACTGTTCTTCATCGGATCTATCATTTACAGATTCGTCTTCTCCACCGCAGGCTGCAATAAAGAGAAAAAGTACAAGTATGAAGATTCTGAGCATTTTATTACCTCACGATAAGATCTATGGCGGCGTAGGCAGGTGTGTTCATTCCATAGTCACCGACATCACTTGATTCGAATGAAAAATATAGCGCAATAACACTGCCAAGGGAGGAAAGATCCATCCATTTCCAATCTTTGACGATGTAGTCTTCTTCCGGATTGTCCGATCTGAAATCAGCTAGATAAAACTCAACCTTTCCAACCTCATTTCCCTCACTGTTTACTCCGGTAACAATAAGTTTGAAAAAATCAGGATCCGTACCGGCTTCTCCACCGAACTTCTTCGCGTAGTCATCTCCATTTTTCATGGATAAATAGGCAAAAGTTGTGTTTGTAACGTACATTCCGCTAATTTCGGCAGCGGCACCATCCTTATCAACCTGTATTGCAGTTGAATCACCCATCATTTTAAAAGCAACACCATAAATCCCGGGGGATTTTTCATGTCCGGCAGCCGTTATTGCACTATACTGGTTACCCCACCCTGGAGTTGTCGTGTCCTTCATATTTGAGTATGCAAAGCCTTCCCATGATTTGTAATCAGTGCTGTAGTTATTGTAGAAAATCGCATCACCGGACACAAACATTCCACTCGTATCAGAACCGTTCCAGAAAGAGTCCTCCTCAAGAGTCAGATCATCGAAATCGGCAACGATTTTCCTGCATCGATCTGCCGGCTGGGCAACTTCAACCTCTTCTATGCATACAAAATCTGCCAAACAGGCAATTGCAACTCCTTCCTGGCATTTTCCGGCATTACATGTTTCAGCACCGTTACATACAAGACCGTCATCACAATCGGATTCATCTTCACAGGAAATTCCTTCGCACTGTCCGCTCATGTGGTTGCACTCCTGGAAAGCTTCACACCCGCCGCACTCAAGTTTTTCACGAACAATCCCTCCGACTGCAAAGAAACTTGGGGTGTTGAGATAGTTGTTTTTTACATCGGATCCTGTTATTTTGAACGTCAGAGCTGTAATTTCTCCGAGGGAAGAAAGATCGACAAAAGACCAGTCCTTTACAATGTAATCCGAGCTATTGTCATCAAAACGGTAATCTGCAAGATAAAACTCAACCTCGCTCCCCGTTTCACTGCCGTCGGATTTAATTCCCTTGATTGTGAGAAGAAGCCAGTCCTTATCGTCTCCGTCCTCCCCACCGAATTTCTTGGCATATTGGTCGCCGTTCTTCATTGAAAGGTAAGCGTATGTAGTGTTTGTGAGATAGATTCCATCGACACCGTATCCGTCTGTGGTGTCAAACTTAATCGTCGGATCACCGTTGAATCCGCTTGAGTAACCGACAGCAAAGATATCCGAATTCATTCCCTTTCCAGTAATTGCGCTGTACTGGTTGGCATAACCCGGAGTTGTAACATCGGTAACTTTCGAGTATGCAAATCCGTCCCATGAATGCCATTCGGAATTGTAATTGTTCCCGAATTTTGCCGCTTTGGAAACAAAGTTGCCGCTCTTATCGGCACCATTCCAGAACTCGGCAGATTCAAGTGCAAGATCCTTGAAATCTGTTACAACTTCTGGAGCAGCTCCACATGTGTGTGTGAATGAAAGACAAATTTCACCGGCAACAGTACAATCTTCATTGGTAGCACATCTGCCGTCTTTAAGTTCACAGAGATCTGTTGTATCGTTACATATCTCCCACTCATTACAACCACCGCATGGAAGTTGCGGTTCGTCACTGTCTTCATCGTTGATATCATCCGTATCTTCGTCAGAGAAGCCGGGATCCTGATCATCCGCATCATCTACAGGCAAATCGGAATCCTCTGTTCCGGAACTGTCTTTGTCGCTTCCGTCGTCCTCGCCATCCTCATCTGAATTTTGAGGATTGTCATCATTAACTTCATCATCATTTACCGGAGACGAATCATTGCCGCCGTTGGATTCATCGTTAACCACTGAGCTATCCTCGTCGGGCGTCTCGTTACCGCCTGGGTCTTTCTTGACGCACTCAGCTTGCTTTTTATCAAGCAGTTTGCAGACAAGCCCGGATTCTTCACATTTTTCAACAGTAATCCAGAGATTCTCATGACATTTCTGGACCTCATCGGCTTCGCAACGAAACACACCCTCTTCACAGATAGGTTCCTCTTTCTTGTTGTCATTACAACCGACAAGGAAAATCCCAAATAAAAGCAGAAAAAGCGTAATCTTTTTCATCGTCTCCTCCAAAAGACCGTTTTCATTTATTGTCGGAGCCAAACTTTGAGGGCTGCAGGCCCCTGCTTGAGCTCCATCTCCTGCCGGACTTTTTTCCGGCGATCGTATGAAATTAAAAAGGTTTTCTCTTTTTCATCGACAAAGTAGTAGATTGTATCCCTGTCCGGTGCGTAATCGATCGGAGTCGCTGCAAATCCGTTGACACCCGATTCAAACTCCGTTATCGATCCATCTCCCGTATTCCACTCCAGAATTTTATTGAGGAAATCCGATTCGCTGTCGGAAACAAGAAGGTAGAATACACCGTCATCTGTAACTGAAAGATCGACAAAATCGACATTCAATATATCTCCCTTCCCCTTTGACTCACGGATAAGAAGATCCATACTCATGTCCCTCATATCGATTCTGATAACTCCCCCGTCCCGCTGCTGCCACTGTCCGGTGCCCATGAGATATAGGTGATTTCTGTCGAATCTCGGATTGTAGACAAGCTTGCTGTAGGGGTTGGCAACCGGAAGATCGAAGGCCTCCACATCGTATGTCTCGGGATCGATCCTCAGGATTTTTCCGCCGTTGGAGTGCCAGCTCTTATCCAGAAGCTGCATTGTGAGATATATTCTTCCCCCGGCGATTATCATTCTCGAGGGTGAGGGTCTCTCATTTTCAAGATCGAAAAAGGGGGCGAGATCAATTTCTTTTTCATCTTTATCCTCAACCACCAGCAGTTTGTCATGCTGATTCATGGATACGACATGGCTTCCGTCCGAGCCGTTGTAAACAACGTCATGAGGATTAGTATAACTATCGGGATAAACTTCTATTTTCTCCGTTTCAACCTTCCCGCCGGGAGTTTGGATCATCGAATAGATCGATGAATCGTTGTGTCTTCCTATAACCATGACTCGGTCATGAGCGGTGGAGAGGTTGAGATCTGTTCCCTTCTCGCTGCCGAGCTGCCACGGAAATTCAAACTCCTCAAGAGAATCGAGAGCTCCGTCATCAGATATGAAAAGGTGTCCGCTGAAAGGAACGTTGTACCCTTCAGTAGTCGCAACGGCAAGCGAACTTTTAACGCACGCTCCGTCGAAAAGGAAAAATCCATCATCGCAGTAACAGGCATACTTTCCATGATCGTTCACGCAGACGGATCGATGCGAATCTGAACATGAAGTCTCGGAACACTCCCCCTCAACGAAGGAAACTGTTTCCGCCTCTACCTGCAAGTCAGCATCGACATTTCCTTTATCTTTATAGTCATCGGGAAGAAAGGGGTAGTTATCCTCCCTGCAGGAGGTGAGAAGAATGAGGAAAAAAAGAATAAGGAACTTTAAAGCTGACACGAGAGTTTTACTCCTCCGTATAGTGAAATTCCCGGTGTGCCGTATTCGGCAACCACCGCATAGTCATCATTATCCAGAACGTTGTCGACCCTGCCGAATAGTTCGGCATATTTGTTGATTTTATAACTTGCCGCAATATTTAGAAGAAAATAGTCATCCATCCGGGCCGAATAGGGTGTCTTGGGAAGATTGAAAATTCTCTCGAACCTTTCCCCGACATAGGACCCGTTGACGTTGAAGTTAAAACCTCTGTAATGAATATTTACACTTCCGTTCACCATATGAGAAGGCATTCTCTGGATGTCGATCGACTCCTTGTATATTGCTTCCGGCTTATGGATAAGGCGATACTCCTCCATCTTGGTGACGAGAGTGTAGTTGGCACCGAGAGTGAGCCAGCTGAGCGGCTTTACCTGCAGAAGAAATTCGAATCCCTGGCTGTCGATCTTGTAGCGGTTGACGTAGTGCTGATGGTGGTAATCGTAATCGATATAGTCGAACACCCGGTTCCAGAAGTAGACAGCCTCAGCCTTCAGTTTTTTCTCGAAAAGGTACTGAATCACACCTCCGTCGAGGCTGTATCCTGTCTGAGGCTTGAGCTCCGCTCCGTCACCCATGTATGTGGTAAAAAGCTGGAAAAGCGAAGGATTCTTGGAACCCTTACCGAAACTTGTCCTCAGCTTTGTCATTGTCTTTTCAAAAAAATAGGAGGCTCCGGCTCCGTATGAAAGCTCCTTTGAAACCTTATCGAATTTTCGGATTTTTTCGTCCTCGATTGAAAAGGCATCATATCTCTCGATGTCGCCTCTCACACCGCCTGAAATTTCAGCTCCTTTGAAAGGGTAAACGGTGTCGTGAATGTAGAGACTGTAGCGCTCCGATTGCGCGGAACCCGGAAAATGGAACGGATTATCGGCACCGAATTCCTCGCTTCTGATATCCATTTTTCCCTCAGCCTTTTGGAATTCGAATCCGAATCTCACCTCGTTCCAGTCGAAAAGCTGAAACCTGTTTCTCCAGTCGGCAAGTACGAGAAGTCCGTCGAACTCCCCCTTCGCATCACCTCCGAGTTCGTAAAGATCCTTGGGGTCGTCATCGGTCAGAGAGTGCACACCCACGGAAACTCCGGCCGTCTGATCCCACCTTCCCTTGAAAAGGGACAGCTTAGCCTCGGGCCGTATAAAAAACTGCAATGTCTCGGTTTTTCTATTTTTATCGTCGTTCCAGATACCAGGACCGTCGTCTATCTCCAACTTTCCCGATCCGAAACGGGCAGTCAGGGAGAGATCGAGATCACCGAAATCGTAATCAAGCCTTGCACTTCCGTTTAAACTTCTGAAACCGTCCTTTTCAAGAGATGCAGCTTTCTCTTTATCCGCATCGGTGGAAAGACGAAAACTGTCCGCCATGGAAATTCCCTTTGTTTCAAAGTAACCGAAAGTAGCACTGTATGAAAAATTGCCTGTTTTTCCACGCACTCCTAAAGTTGTCCAGATTGTGTCGGGAGTGTAGTTGTCCTCGGAGATATCGATGATACCGCCTTCCGGGCGGAGGGTAAGTTTCGGATTTCCCGTTCCCCTCTTTGTCTTTATCGTAATAACACCCGCAAGCGCGTCCGGACCGTATATAACGGTCTGGGCCCCTCTGACAATCTCAATCGATGCTACGTTGTCTGTCGAAAGAAGTGAGAAATCAACCCCACCCGAGAGCTGGATGGGATTGTTGAGCTTGATGCCGTCCGCCAAAACGACAACATACTCAGGCCTCAACCCTCTTACATATATCGAGGTTATCGAACCGGGGCCCCCTGACCGGGACACAAATACACCCGGAGTGTCCTTTACCGCATCTGCAACATTTTTACGCTGCTTTCTCTTGATATCCCGGGCCGAAACCTTTTCGACAGTCGCCGTCGACTTGTTGGATTTTCTTTTACCCTTTACGGTAACTTCGTAGGAGTTGTCACCGGCGGTCAAATTGCCGGTAATAAAGAGGAGAATAAGAAAAAAAACAGTAGAAATCAGTTTCATATACAGCCGCTCCCAATACCCGGGGATTACTGATAAAATCCGATTCCGTCCAAGTATCCTGACTTGCATTCAACCTCGGACCGCGCCTTCCCGTCATCGACAGTGGCATAATGCGGTCTTCGTCACGCTTACAGTTGCGGGACAGTGCCGGACTCTCACCGGCTTCCTTGAAGCGGAACCTCCAAAAACCTGCTCTAACTAACACAGCTCGCTCATAAAGTCAAGTATAAATTCTATTCCGTTAACTGGTCGATACCTTCAAAAAGTGTAACAGTGACATTGAGATTGTCAGTAACGCCAGAAAGCTCCACCATCCTCGACATCTCCTTGATCATACTGGAATTCCTGTGAATCAGATAGGATGAATTCCCCTCACCCGAAAGCTTAAGCCTATTTTCAGAAAGTGAAACTTTATATGAAGAGGTAGAATCAAGTCGAAAAAAGCCCTCATGAATTCCGACATATTTAAACTGCTCGTCAAATTTAAAATCGCTAAATCCAAGAAAATCTTCGAGCTCCACACTCCTTTTCCAGCGATCAAGCTCTCCGACCATGAATTCCGGGTAAATAGGTATGAACCTTCCGAAATAGCCTCTCATTCCCTTTTCAGAAAATCTCTCTGTAATCATGCGGGCGATACTCGCTCTTTCATCCTCTTTCATTTGAGAGATCTGAATACCCGTCTCCTTTTCCACCGCCTTCCGGATCATCTCCTCAAGATTGAAATCCAGAATCCTGCCCAAGCTGTCCATTTTCATATTAACCGTGAGGGCGTCGCCTATTTTTCCACGAAAGAAATCCATCCGAAGCTCCTCATCCTCCATATAACGATCCAACTCCAGAAAAGAAACCTCGATCGGCAGCTCACCATTCTCCTGAGGTAATACAGTGAACCGAAGAAGCATCGACCCCAGCCTGCTTACCTTATTGTGCCCCTTGGCAACCTCGCCGTTCGATCTCGAAAGCGACATCACCATCCTGTAACGGTAGACATAATTGAAAACCGTACCCGTTTCCAAACGGTATACAAAAGCCTGCTTAACATCCCCTTTCCGCCTCTCCTCCGTCGTGGCACAGGAAAGAACTGAAAAAGAGAGAATGAAAATCAAAAATGCCCTGAACATGACGCCTCCATATGCAAAGTTTTATCAAGTATACCTTAACCCTCAAAAACTCCTAAGAAAACAGAAGATTTATCACATTTTAAAATGCTGTTCAAGTTCATAAGTTTAAGATGTAGAAAAAAGTTTATTCACTTTTTTATCAATTAAAGAGTGGGTAAACTCCGAATTATCTGTGTTATTGTTATTCATGCAGATTTGAACACTCAGCTAGCCCGAATTTTTTCAAAATCAGAAATTCAGTCTTTTAATCGAGCTCATTTCTTTTATTCACAGGCTGCCACATCTGCAGAAGGTCATGATATTTATTACCGGCGCATTCAAGAAGCTAACATCTTCATAAAAATATTTTTCCATTGTATAAAGTCGCTGCCTATATGTTGAAAAATTTTTTATGCCGTTTATTTTTTTCAGCAGTCCTAAGACCCTCTTCGTAAAGACAGCGTGACACATCTGCAAAACAGAATTAAATATCAATCAGTTAACAAACCTCAAAGAGAGTAAAAATAGAATTATCGGGAATTGGCGAATGGTAAAATCTGCCCCATGATAAATATTTTTCCAAAATTTTGTTGACATTCGATTCCCCACGGTTAATATGGCTGGGCAGTGTTCGACTGAACATTGCTTCCTAGGGTGACCCATTCGTCTAGTGGCCTAGGACTCCGGCCTTTCACGCCGGCAACAGGGGTTCGAGTCCCCTATGGGTCGCCAACTCTTTTTTTCTTCCTTTTGATTTTTCATCTCAGAATTAATTATCAGAATCAGCTAAAGTTGGCTCTGCTGGAATTCGTGTAGACGTATTTACCATGAAGGGCATGAAGAATATGAAGGATAAGGGAAAAAGCTTTTATTTCAACAACATACATTTACGTAAAACAACACAGTCTCAAATAATTCGAAATTCTGAACGGTAGAAAACCATCGAAAGATCTTCACTCATGTTCATCATATGAATTTCATCTTTGTCAATCTGTGGACAAAAAACTCTTACTTCATGTTCTTCATGACCTTCATGGTTTTCACAATCCCACCAGTATTTTCTCAATGTTTTCAATAAACAATCCCTATAGACAGCGTCAGCGCATGGACATCGTCATTCATGAAAAGTTCCCGTCTTTTTTCTTTTGAAACTGTTTCGGGATCGTTTATGCGGTAATCCATTGAGAAGCGGACGAAAAGAATGTCTCTGGGTTCCCTCAGCGTCGGTTTCAGAATGCCTTCGCCCCAAACCTTCACCAGTTCGTGATTGTCGGTTTTCATGGAAGCGTAGGCGGCTCCGGCTCCCGTCACCAGTGTCAAAAACCATTTTGCTGGAACCTGGAAATGAAGGTTTCCGTAAAACCCCTGCCTTGAGCCTTTGCTGCCTTCGGAAAACTCCTCACCTTCTTTCATCCCTTCGAGATTTGAGAAGAGGTATAGAAGTTTTATCCCGAAAGATGTCCCGAAATGGCCTCGTCTTGTCAGATTAAAATCCTCCTTCGACTGGTAGATCCAATCCAATCCTGTACGGATTGAGGAATTTCCGTTTTCAGAAGCTCTCATCATAAAAGAGAGAAGTCGCCATCTGCCTATTCCGAATCTCAAAAGATCCAGTCGCCCTTCCCAACGCTCCTCTTCGCCGGGATGGAATATCGGGCCTATTGAGAGTTCGTCGAAATATCTGCTGGTATCGAAATAAAATCGAAAATCGACCCGCTTGAAGCGGTTGGTGATGAAATCGAAAAGATAGTTCGTGCGGCTGAAAAACCGAGGGCTGTTGATTTCGAAAAAGAGTTCGGCCCTACCTTCGACAAGTGTGCCTATCGAGAAATCGATGTAATCTCTATAACTCCATTTTGTTCCCAGAAGAGCCCGCTCTCCGGAAAAGATGGTGAAAAGTCCAAGCTGGGTTTTCATTGTTTCAAAACGGTAATTCGCCAGAATTCCTCCGGCGTATTTATTTTCGTTTTCCAATTGATCCGTTCCGCCTTCGTACCGACCGAAGAGCTCGAATATTCTACGATCCCGATACCATTCATCATCCTCTTCAAGATAGTAAACCGACTCGAATCCTTTCACTTTGTTCAGATATAGTTCGACAACATCCCCCGGGAAGAGAGAAACCCAGCACAATGAAATTACAAAAAACAGAACCACTTTTTTCAATTGTCTGCTCTTTTTAATATAAAAATAATATTGCGCTCCTAATTTAATATTATGCCTCTCTTTCTATGGGAACAACCCATCTTTTCTGAAATGACGGTTTACACATGGGAAAAAGAGTCGGATAATAGAAGTAGGAAAAAAGCAGGAGGAACAAGACGATGGAAAAAACAATAGATTGGCTCAAAAGAATGGAACTTCTGGCTCAGGAGAGCTATCTTGAAGCATCCAAGCTTTTTGAGAAGGATTACCATCTCTCAAAATTTCTAAGCGAGCTGGCCGAAGATGAGGCTCTTCACTTCCACGTGCTTAACAGCGGTTCTCAATTTCTTCCTGAATTGAAAGGATCCCTCGATGTGAGTGAAGCTACCAGAGACGAGGTCGAAAATATTCTCACCAACATCAAATTCGAAGTCGCCAGGGGAGATGTTTCACGAAAGAGAATGCTTCAACTTATAGTTGATGCGGAATTCAGCGAATGGAATGAAATTTTTCTGAAAGTTGTAAGGCTTCTCTCTACTGCCGGAAAAAGCTTTCAGCTTATGGCGGCCAAAATACAGAAACATGAGTGGAAAATCAACAACTTTCTTGAATCAGATCCTGATGCAGCGGAGTATCTTGAAAAATCGGGACGAATTCCGAAAGTTTGGAAACCGAGGATTCTTGTTGTCGGTGAATCGGAGAAATTCCGAACCGGCATTAGTGCAGAACTAGGGAGTCTGGGAGACATCGACTTTGCGGAAACCGGAGAGAACGGAATTCAAACTTTCCTTGCCAGTTACTACGACGCTGTCCTGATCGACATTTCTCTACCGGATATGAAAAGCGTCGATTTTTTCAGAAAGGCCAGGAAAAGCGACCCGAACCTTTTCCGTCGGGTTATATTTCTCTCATTCGAAGAACCATCTTTCTCAAAAGGCGAGTGTCAGTTGCTCTACCTTCTTCGGCCTACGGAGCCTTCCAAGTTAAAACGGTCAGTTAGATGCATTCTTCACAGCTGACAATATGCTTTATCGCAAATTATGAGGCATCTCCGAAATGCTCAATATTGAATAGAAATTATTCCGATGACCTCAGTTCGAAATTTTGGACTCTTTTTTCCTTCCACCTTTCACCAACTTCCGTTTGATCACAGCAAGGTGTGACGCCATCTCCTCCAGTTCCAGAGATCTTGCAAGAGAAACCACATCCATTCCGTTAGGCAGTTTTGCAGCAATGTCGGCTCCGTTTTCGATAAGAAGATCTATTACTGCTACATTTTCACTGAATATGGAATCCATAAGAACTGTTCTGCCCTTTTCATCCCTTTCGTTGGGATCGGCTCCGTTTAAAAGAAGGAGCCTCACCATTTCGATTTCTCCGGCATATGCAGCAAACATGAGAGGTGTTTTTTTAAGGGCTGTCTTCCTGTGAATGTCGGCTCCGTATTCAACCACAAGGGAAAAAATTCCGTAGTCACCGCTCTGAACAGCATAGTGAATGGGACTCTTCCCTTTTGAGTCGGTTCTATCACTATCCGAACCCTTTTCAAGTAGCAGCTTGACAATGGATTTATTGTTCGCCAACAAAGCGTAGGTGAGGGGCGACCATCCCTTTTCATCCACTGAAATGGGACTTGCGCCCCTATTAAGAAGCATTTTAGCCAGTTCCAGCTGCCCGCCATATGCTGCATCCATGAGCGGAGTTTTTCCGTATTTTGCACCTCTGTTAACATCGAAACCTGATTTCAGAAGCAACTTCACCATATCAATTCGTCCCTTGAAGCAACTTTCAAGCATCGGTCCGATCTCCCTTTTCACATCGGCCCCCCAACCAATTAGGAGTTCGGCCGCCTTAAATCTGTTGTTCACAACGGCGTGACTTAAAGCACTGTAGCCAAAGGCGTCGGTATTCTTTATATCCGCCCCCTCCTCATAGAGTATTCGCATCGCCTCCATATTACCTTTCATTGCGGCATGCATCATCGGAGTCATCAGTTTCTCGTCGCGCAAATCAACGTCATCAGACTCTTTTATAAACTCTCTCAAATCATTTTTAGCGCCCTTCTGCGCAGCAGTGTGAAAAGTAGAACAACTTAAACATGAAAACAAAATCAAGAAAGACCCAATAATAAATCGCAGCATAATTTTCTCCCATAAATATCACTTCAGTATTAATAATTAAATTGACTCTCAATGCAAATAAAATAACAACTGGGCCCATTTTAACTTGACTTCACATAACTTTGAGTGTAATTAATACCTCGGGATTCGTGTTCGTATCATTTTTGGAGGATTTTATGCGTAAATTTGCAAAAACATTACTTCTTCTTATAGCTATCTTTTTTATGACAAGCTGTGCTGGAACAAAATCTCCAGTAACCGGTTTCATCTACACAAAGGTTTCTGCTGCTCACAGCGCTACAGCTGCTGAAGGCGCTTCCAAGGTTGGTGAAGCTACTTGTAAGTCAATCCTTGGTTGGATTGCTTCCGGTGACTGCAGCATCGAAGCTGCTGCTAAGTCTGCAGGAATCACAAAAGTTCACCACGTTGACTACGATTCTTTCAGCATTCTTGGTTTCTACGCCACATACAAGGTTAAGGTTTACGGAGAGTAATCTCCCTTTTTTTTTCAATTTTTTGAGAACACGATTCCCTTTTTTAGTCTCTATTTGAATTTCACTCGAGATTAACCGAAAGGTTGCACTATTCAAAATATACTTCACATACAACATCAAGAAGCTTTGAGAAATGGATCTCTCAAGATAGCCGTTTGTCTTTCACAAGGACAAAACATTGAGCTTGAGATTAATCTAATGAAGCTCATCTTGATTTATTTAACTAGACATTGGACTCAAATTCAGAAGTTAAACAGCATTAAACCATTTGTCTTCAAACTTTTCACAGCATAATCCCATCAACTGGAGAGATAGAATATATTTTGAGGCCTACAGACCAATCATCACCGAGACAGCATGCTCCTCATCACTGCTGAAAATTGTCTATTCGCTGAATGCGTTTTTGAAGAACTCTTTTACGTCGTCGAACTGCTTGCCGGCAAAGATAAGCAGTTCGGATACTCGCTGAAGATCCTCTTCCTCCGCGGCTTTTTCCATTTTCCGGGCTGTTTCACGGAGTGTTTCGGCTCCGACGTTGGCACTGCTTCCTTTAATTGTGTGCGCTTCCCGTATTATTGAACGGATATCCCCTTTTTCGGAAAGAAGTTCGGATATTGTGTGAAGTCTTCGCTCGGTGTCCTCTACGAACATCATGGAAAGTTCCCTTGCGAATTCGGTGTCGCCTTCGGCTGCGTGCCGGATTCTTTCCATGTCCACGACTACATCTTCGGTTCTATCCCCGGCACCTTTCATGAATCTTTCGAGAACAAGTTTGATTGACTCGAGGGTTATTGGTTTGGAAATATAGTCGTTCATTCCGGATTCGATACAGAGTTCCCTGTCCCCTTTCATAACGTTGGCTGTCATTGCGACTATGGGAACATCTCCGACTTCTTCAAGTTTCCGAATTGCCCGAGTTGCTTCGAATCCGTCCATGACGGGCATCTGACAGTCCATGAACAGAAGATCGTATCCCTTCTCTGTAACAGCTTCCACGGCTTCTTTTCCGTTCTTTGCGATGTCGCATGTATATCCGAGTTTCTGGAGCATCCGAACGGCAACTTTCTGATTTATCATGTTGTCCTCCACAAGAAGGATTCTGAACATGTCACGCTCGACCTCCTTTATTCGGTGCTTGGTTAGAATTCCTGCCTCTTCTGCAGCCTTCTCTGCTTCGCCGTGAGACCCGAGAACCATCGAGAGACATTTGTAGAGGTAACGCTCCTTCACCGGTTTTGTAAGGTAGGCGCGGTAGCCGGCGCCGGTCATCCTTTTGGCATCTCCGCGGTTGGGCATATCTGTGAGAAGCACAAGACGGGTTTCTGTGAATCTCTTGTCTTCCGTAACGGTTTTTGCAAAATCTTCCGAGTTGTACCCGCCGCTCTGATGATCGATGAGAGCCACGTCAACCGGCTTTCCATCTTCAAAAAGATCGTTAAGTACGCGGAGAGCCTCCTCGTAGTCGGTCGCCTCAACGGGTTCGGCACCCCACAGCCTGAGCTGTTCCTTGAGAACGTATCTGTTGTTCATGTTCTTTTCGACAATGAGGACTCTCTTTCCCTGGATCGATTCAAGTCGATATCTCTTCTTAACCCACTCCCTGGCCGGTTTTTCAAAAACTGCGGTGAAGGAGAATGTGGATCCTTCGTCCTGCTCGCTTTCTACTGATATTTTTCCGCCCATCATCTCGACAAGCTTCTGGCTGATTGCAAGTCCGAGCCCTGTTCCCCCGTATTTTCTGGTCGTTGAAGCGTCCACCTGCGTAAAAGAGGTGAAAAGATCCCTGATTTTTTCGGGAGGAATACCTATTCCGGTATCGGTTACGGAGAATCCGACTTCTATATTTTCATCCATCGAAAGAAGTTCGGCCTTCACGACTACTTCTCCCTTCTCCGTAAACTTTATTGCGTTGTTTGCGAGATTGATTAGAACCTGCCGAAGTTTTACGGGGTCTCCCTTCACATATTCCGGAATGTTGTGGGAGATGAGTATGGGCATTTCGAGTCCCTTTGACTGAGCCTTGGATGCAAGAATGTCCCCGACTTCCTCGATTGAATTCTTCAGGTTGAAATCGATCATCTCCAACTCCATCTTCCCAGCCTCGATTTTCGAAAAGTCCAGGATGTCGTTGATGATTCCCAAGAGTGTCTCTCCTGAAGAACGAACTATTTCAAGATACTCACGCTGTTCTGGCTCCAGTTTCGTATCTGCGAGAAGTCCGGTCATTCCGATAACGGCATTCATGGGCGTCCTGATCTCATGTGACATGCTCGCCAGAAAACGGCTTTTTGCGAGGGTTGCATCCTCGGCCCTTCTCTTTGCGTCCCAAAGTTCAGCTTCGGCCTTTTTTCTCTCAGTAATATCTTCCAAAGTTCCGAGGTAATTTATCTCATCGTCGGAAATAGTTGTCGATAACCGAAGATAGGCCCAGAGAACCTCCTTGCCGTCTTTTCCGATTACTCTGAAATCTCTGGCGAAATCCTTGAATTTTATCTTGGCGTCGTCGATTCCGGCGAGAAGCGATTTTCGATCGTCCGGATGAATTCTTGAAATCCAATCGACAACGAAACTGTCCTCGTAGCTGAGACCGAGAATCTCAAGAAATCTTGTGTTTGTATAGGTGAGATCGTTGAATATATCCATCCTGAAAACACCGATGGGAAGGCTTGTTGCCAGAAGCCGAAAATCCTGTTCCTTGCTTTTGAGCTCCTCCTCAACCTTCTTCCGCTCTGTGATGTCACGGATGATGGCGAAGTATGAGAGTTCCTCCCTGAAGGTTATCGGAATTTCGTAGATCTCAACGTACTTCTCCTCACCGTCGAGGGTGTTGATCTTCTCTTCGCATATCTCAACCAGCGAGTTGCTCTGTGTGTGGCATACCCTGAATGCATTTTCAAAGTTTCCGTCGATGAAATCGCTCAGCTGTGCCCCCTCAATATCTGAAAAAGTCAAGGCTCCGAGAAGCCTGACACCGCGTCTGTTCGAATAGAGCATCTTGAAATCTTTATGAATTATTATGGCGGACGGTGATTTTTCAACCAGGGACTCGTAGTAGTGACTGAGCTCCCTGAATCTTTTCCGATACCTGTTGCGTTCTCGCACGGAGACAATCCCGACAACGACAAGTATCACATTTACGGCTATGGAAATGATCGCAAAAACCATACTTCTCCTTCTCAGAAAGCCATATTTCGAAAAATAATACCAGTTTATTCTATGGTTGTATAGATTTTTTAATGATTGCGTTGATAAAGTCGTGCTCAAGTGAAAAATCGGAGGTTCGAAGAGAAAACTGTTTTCAATTTTGAGCAACAACCGTAGTTATTGCGATGAATTTAAAACGATTTAACACCGATCAAACCGATTTCGTAACAAGTGATGACTTTCTCAACGAAATTATTAATCACTCTTTCTATCCTGATCACGGTAAACCGAGGAGAGTTTGGACCTCAAGCGGTCCATGGCATCGCCCGTGAATACAGGTGAACGGTATGATGAAAGTGTGTTGTTCTGAAGAAGAGGTTCGCTGTCGAAATCGTGAAGGGACTCTTCAAGATGAGGATGGTAGAGTGGAGTTCCGGGAACTGGTGAGAATTCGGAAAGGTACGGTCTTCCTCCCGCTTCGACAACGGTTTCTATTGTGAGTTCGACCTCCTCGGGATCCTGTCCGGGAAGTCCGCAGAGCAGATAAACCCCCAGTTTTCTTCTGTCGTATCCTGCCTTTTGGAGAATCTCAAGCGTTTTGAAAAGTTCATCTGTGGAGCTTTTTGAGTCGTACCGATTTTTTATCGTTTCGAAACCGAACCGAAGCTCCTTGAAGTTTCTTTCGAGAAGAAGATCGGCAAGGGCTTCGTCCACTTCCCTCAGATGTAAACCGTTAGGCGTGTGAAAACGGAGCGATCTGTCGGCAACGGATAGGAACTCCCTGAGAATTTTTCCCTTTGCGCAGAGAAGAGCGTCATCGTAAAAGGCTACATCGCTCTTTCCCGTCTCCTGCTTCCACCGGTTTACCGATTCGGCCTGACTCTTCACATCGAAAATAGTCACCTTGGGATAGAAGAGTCTGGATGAACAGTAGCTGCACTTCATGTAGCAACCCTGGATAAGGTTTGCCGGAAAAAATGTGAGTTCGTTCAGTTCCGGAGAAAAACTGATGTGCTCCGACGTGTGTTCGAAGGGGCCGACCCATGGAAAGATTCCTTCTTTCCGAAATGATTCCGGAATCAGTGTGGAAGCGATTCCTCCGGTCATTATGGGAACGTCACCGAAAATTTCTCCCACAATCCGGGCTGTTAACAGGACACTGCGGTACCAGTAGGTCATTCCCGATGAGATGAGTACGACGTCGGGACGTTCGAGCTCCGAAAGCCTGCTTCTCATCGTCTCATCGGATGCTCCGAACCTGAAAAACTTTCTTGTTGCGAAGGAGATTTCCTCCGGTTTTTCCACCTCCCGTCTCCAGTAGCTGTGCCTTCCGTCCTTTCGGAATTTGGGCGGCGTTCCGTCCCGCTCGTCAAGAAAGGATCCGTCGAGAAAATCCAGATATGTTACATCTTTTCCCCGCTCACGCATGTTTCCGAGAATTCGGAATAGTCCCAGCGGAGCGGCCCAGAGATTGTATGCTGTAAAATCTTCTACCGGCGGATTTATGAATAGAATTTTTTTAGATTGCAGAATGGTATTCCGTATCGTTGAAGTATCTGTCAAGTTCCTCAATTTCATCTGAAAATTTGCCCTCCCGGAAAAGGAAACGGCCTCGAACCATGGTTGCGTAAACATTCCTGCCGTCTGCCCCGAAAACGAGGGCTGCAGCGGGATTCCGCTCATAGTTATAGGTTTGAGGTGTGTCCATGTCAAGAATAACAAGATCGGCGTCCTTTCCGGCTTCGATTGATCCGATTTTCCGATCCTGCCCGAGAATCTTCGCTCCGCCGGTCGTGAGAAGCGAAAGAACCTTCTCAGGCGGCATGGCTTCCGGATTGTGATGAATTCCTTTCTGGATCAGTGAGGCGAGCTTCATCTCGAAAAATGGCGACAGCGCGTTGTTGCAGGGCGCTCCGTCGGCACCGAGCCCGACTTTGACACCCATCTTAAGATACTCCTCGATCGGGGCGATTCCGCTTCCGAGTTTCAGATTCGTCGACGGACAGTGGATTATTGAAATACCGAGATCCCGTACGACCCTCTTCTCATCGTCATCGAGATGGATCATGTGGGCAAAAACACTCTTTTCATTGAGTGCGCCGATTTCGTGAAGGTAGGCGATATTTCCCATTCCGGTCTTCTGACGGATGATTTCAACCTCTCCGGGATGTTCCGCGGCGTGGCTGTGAATCAGGATGTTGTGTCTGTCGGAGAGAGACCTCACCTCCCGAAGAAGGTTTTCGCTGCAGGATAGCAGGAATCTCGGACAGAAGGCGTAGTGAAGAAGACCCTCCGCAGCTCCGTGATACTTCTCCATCAGGCGAACACTCTCCGCTATGGAATCCTGGGTCTTTTCCCGGAGATTTTGGGGACAGTCATCCGTCAGGTCCATCATCGCCTTGCCGCCTGTGTAGCGAAATCCGACATGTTCGGCTATCTCAAAAAGCACGTCCTGCTGATGAACTGTTCCCATGTCCAGCACCGCCGTCGTTCCGTTGGAAACAAGCTCCTTTATGGAAAGCAATACGGTTTTTCCCATTGACGTCCGGTCTAGGGATGCCTCGTAGGGCCAGATCTCCTTCTTGAGCCAGGAGATGAGCGGCATCTCTTCCGCAAGGTTGCGGTGGGCAGTCTGGCAGAGATGGATGTGAGTCTGGATGAATCCGGGAAAGATCATTTTGCTCCAGTTTCCGTCGACAATATCGGGATCGTAGGGCAGAGATTCATCCTCCTTAAAAATCTTCTCGATCATTCCATCCTTCACAAGAAGATGTGCCTTGAAAAAGGAAAATTTATCGGCTGTGGGATTAAGTATATGAAATCTTCTAAGAAGCATATTTAGAACTCGAAAACGCCTGGAAAAATCTCGGAGAGAGGCATGCTCTTTTCGACTTCGCCTGTTTCTGAATTTACCAGAAGAAGTTCCATTTCGGGATTGAAATCGGCAAGAACCTGACGGCACATTCCGCAGGGATAGGCTGCCTTTCCATCGAGACAGCTTGCTATCGCTATAGCTTCGAAATCCTTCTTGCCGGCGGCGACCGCCGAAACGAGAGCTGTCCTCTCGGCGCATATCGTAGCTCCGAATGAGCTGTTCTCAACATTCACACCGGGAAAAATTTCACCGTCTTTTGTTATGAGAGCCGCGCCTACCCTGAAGTTCGAGTATGGAGCGTGCGCATTCTTCATAACATCGAGGGCCGCCTTGACGGCCCTTTCACGAATTTCCTTATTCATTACGCTTCTCTCAGGAATCTTTCGGTAACTGCATTGAGAAGTCTTGCGAAATCCTCCTCAACCATACGTGCGTTACGGGTAACCTCCTCGTGAGTGAGTTCCTCGTGGCTGAGTCCTGCAGCCTTGTTGGAAATGAAGGAGATTCCTGCAACCTCGATTCCGCTGTGACGTGCAACGATTACTTCGGGAACTGTGGACATTCCCACGGCGTCGGCACCGAGTGTTCCGAGCATACGAACCTCGGCAGGAGTTTCGAAGCTCGGTCCGCTTACCGCACAGTAGATACCCTCTTTCATATCGACTCCGAGTGAAAGCGCAGTCTGCTTGATTATGTAGGACATGTTCTTGCTGTAGGGCTCGGACATATCGGGAAAACGTGTTCCGAACTCGTCGAGATTCTTTCCCCTCAGCGGATTTACACCCATGAAGTTGAGGTGATCTCTTATTATCATGAGTTCGCCCGCATCGAAATAACGGTTAACTCCGCCTGCGGCATTTGTAACGATGAGTTTCTTGAGTCCCATGAGGGCGAAAAGTCGCATCGGGAATGTAACTTCCTCTAGTGTGTATCCCTCGTAGTAGTGAACTCTTCCCTGCATGATCCAGAAGTTCCTGCCTGTATTCTTTTCCCTGGCAAGTATGAGACGGCCCGAGTGGCCCACAACAGTGGATACCGGAAAGTTGGGGATATCCTCATAGGGAACCTCAATCAGCTTTTCGACAGAGTCGACAAACCGACCCAGTCCGGAACCCAGTACAATCGCCATTTCTCCGCCTTCATGGCCCTTTTCCTCAAGTAGATAGTTGATGTGTGCGGCAGCTTCCTTAATCTTTTCAACGTAGTTCATGGTACCCCCCTAAAAAGTTGAATCCGGTTTATATTAGTTGATTACTTTTTTGATGTCAAAATTAATGATTCTGTTGATAAAGTCATGCCCAAGTGAGAAATCGGAAAATCTGAAAGAGATCGATTTCACAATTGGCGACGACTTTTTCTACGGAATCATTAACGGGGAAGGAGGCAGCTCTCCTTCCCCAAACTTCTTACAGGTAACGATAGAACGCCCTGTAAGCCTTGAATGTATGGTAGATATCAGCCTTCGAAGCAACCTCGAAAGGTGCGTGCATCGAAAGGATAGCCGTACCACAGTCAATGACATCCATTCCGTACTCAGCTATGAACATGGCGATTGTACCGCCGCCCCCCTGGTCGACCTTACCGAGTTCGGTTGTCTGCCAGAGAGCCTTGTCCTTGTTGAATGCCTTGCGTATTTTTGCAACGAACTCTGCGTGAGCTTCGTTCGAACCGCCCTTTCCGCCTGATCCTGTGAACTTGGTGAGACATACACCGTATCCGATCTTTGCGGCATTCATCTTCTCGGTTACGCCTGCCCACTCGGGATCGATTCCCGCATTTACGTCTGCACTGAGGAAAAGAGAGTTCTCAAGTGAGGTCATAACCGTACTGTAGTCACATTTTCCGTAGAGTTCGCAGATCATCTTCACTGCGCGCTCAAGTATGTTGGAGTTTGCACCTGCGTTACCCTTGGATCCGATCTCCTCCTTGTCAAAGAACATCATGATCATGTTGCGGTCGCTGTCTCCGTGAGCGTCGAAAAGAGCCTCCATTCCGAGGAAGGAGCAGATCTTGTCGTCCTGTCCGTGAGCACCTACGAAGCTGCGGTCGAAACCGACATCACGTGCGGTTCCTGCGGGAACAAGCTGAAGTTCGGCACTTACGAAATCCTCTTCCTTGATGCCGTACTTTTTGTTGAGGGAATCGAGAATCGCAAGTTTGACTGCGTTCTTTCCGCCTTTGAACTTGTAGGGTATGGAACCTACCAGAATGTTGAGCTGCTCACCCTCGATCACTGCACGGGCGTTCTTGCCCATCTGATCCTTTGCGAGGTGGGGAAGAAGATCGTTGATCGTGAATACCGGATCCGTCTCATCTTCACCGATTACGATATCGACGTTCTTACCGTCCTCAAGGATGACTGCACCGTGAAGTGCAAGAGGTCTTGTCACCCACTGGTACTTCTTGATTCCGCCGTAGTAGTGGGTTTTCATGTAGGCCATGTCCTCGGCCTCATAGAGCGGGTAGCCCTTAAGGTCGATACGGGGAGCGTCAACGTGTGCTCCGACCATGAGGAAACCCTTCTTGAACGCCTCCGGATCGTTGATCTTTGCAACGAGACCTGCAACGTTGTCGAAGTTGATGAAAAGCTTCTTGTCTTCAGGGGTAGCCTCGGAAATATCCTTGAAACCCTTGTCTGCAGCAAGCTCCTTGATGGTTCTTATGGCCTCACGCTCGGTTTTACTCTTGTCGAGAAACTTCTTGTAACGCTCACTAAGATCCATTATTCGATCGTACTCTTCCGTCTCGATTCCTTCCCAGCCGTTCTTCTTTTCAAAAAGAAGCTGCTCGGAAAGCTTTTCGAGTTCACTTTTTTCTTCCTGTTTCTTTTCGTTTTCAGCCATTATCTTCTCCCTTGTCTAGGATGTTAATAAAGGGGCCGGCTACTATTATTAATAAAACGTGTGTAAATTTCAAAATTTTCGAGAAATTTCTAAACAACTCAAAACAAGTTTAAAAAAAAATACAACTTACCACTCAGTAAATTCAATCACTTACGGTTTTTCAGCCGGATTTCAGATGGTTTTTGTTTATTTTTTATCATTTTTTTTGGACTTTTAAAAATCATTTCGATATAATCGACTTGTTACTAGACTTTTTATGATTTCAGGAGGTTAAAATGACGTACCTACCACTGTCCTACCTTCTCGGTTCGAGGGCTAAAGTTGATATCCTTCGTATCCTTGTAAGCAAACAGAACTACACCGGAAGAAAGATTGCAACTCTCAGTTCCACAAACCCCAACTCAAACAAGAAGGCTCTTGACTTCCTACTTGAGACGGGACTCGTAATCAGAGAACACGTTGGAAACGCTTATCACTACAAACTCAACGATCACCACCTTCTCCACGATGCGATACTTTCGCTTTTCAAGGAGGAGGAAAAGACAATTACCCGGATCATGAAATCCGGCGCTGCCTTCATTGAGGAGTATGCTCCCAAGACACTTGCAGGATTCATAACATACCTCAGGAGCGATGTTGTATTGACTGTTCTTGCCCATTCATTCCCCGTTGAAGAGATGAAAGAGTACATCTTCAACAAAACAGGGTTTCAGGTTCAGGTTAAGGTTATCGATACTCTCAACATCAACGAAAATGATGTCGTAGGTTTCGTAGACCGTAACTTCTTCTGGAACAACTACAAGACCATCATGAAGATGATCAACAGTAAAGACATCGTTAAGGAATTTTTCAATTTCTAAGGGGGATGAAATGGAAAGAAGCAAAATAACCGTACTTATACTCGACGACGAGGAGAACATTCTCGCTTCGCTCAAGAGAATTCTTGAAACACAGGGATACAACGTCATAACAAGAAGCAAGCCGGAAGAGGCAATAGACTATGTAAGAAACCATGTTGTTCACATAGCTCTTCTCGATGTACTCATGCCCAACATGGACGGAATCACCGTTCTAAATATCGTTAAAGAGATCAGCGGTCTCACACAGGTAATCATGATGAGCGCATACAGCACCATCGACCGTATCGTTTCCGCACTCGAAAACGGAGCAAACGATTTCCTTCTCAAACCTTTTGAGAACATCGACGAATTCGTTGCCACTATAGAGAAGTCTGCAGACAAGCTCGACCGCTGGAAAAAGGTTCTTTCCGAAACCGGCGCGATCTAGGAGCATTATTCTTGTCACCTTCAAGGACAGGACCGAGACTTACGTTGCTTACTCACCAGGAGGCCGGTCTGCCTCCTGGTTTTTCCTCCGATTTTCTCTCTGAACTCATAACAGCCCTGGAAACCGACAGGGATGAGAAGCTCTACCACAGCTTTCGCGTATCAATTATATCCCATTTTCTCGGAGTTGAAGTCGGACTGGAGAGATCGGAACTCAACAAGCTATTCTTCGCCTCCCTCCTGCACGACATAGGGGGGGTAAGCTCAAAACACCACATTGCGACAATGCTGGTCGCCAGCCCCGACGTATTCACCCAGAAAACCGATTTTTCACTGTTCGCACACCCGATGAGGAGCTTTTCACTGCTCAACAGATTCCCCACATTCCGTGAAATCGGTGAAATTGTGAGATCACACCACGAATTCTACGACGGCACTGGATATCCAAGGGGCCTCAAGGGAGAAGAAATCCCGCTTCTTTCGCGAATTTTGAGAATTGCAGACTCTGTTGACATCATACTCCGGATCCACTCAATCGAAAGTCCGGAAGAACTCAACTCCTATCTTCACATAGGAAAGGGAGAGGAGTTCGATCCAGCACTCTACACGATCTTCATGGAAAAAATCGGCAAGTCCGGACTGCTTCCAAAGCTGGAAAACCGGAACTCGATACTCGCCATGCACAAGGAGATCAGACAAGGAATAAAGGACGGCTACTACCTCGGCACAACCGACACCGTAACCCGCTTTTTCGCTGCCGTTGCAAATTTGATAGACAACGTAACCAGCTCATGCTCTTTCCACTCAACAAGGGTGGCGGAACTGGGCGAGCAGATAGGACTCGCTCTCGGAATGGGAGAGGAGGACCTACTCAATATACGCTGGGCATCGTTCCTCCACGATCTCGGGAAGGTTGTGGGAGACAGATCCATCTACCTGAAAAAACAGAAACTTTCAGAAGAAGAGTGGGGAACGGTCCGCTCCCACCCCCAGCGTTCCTACGATATTCTCAACAGCGTCAGCGGACTTCAGAAGGTGGCCTACTTCGTTCTCTACCACCATGAAAATTTCGACGGCTCTGGCTACCCTTCCGGACTTTCGGGCACCCGAATTCCGCTTATTTCAAGGATCCTTAGAATAGCCGACGCATTCGAGGCTATGACGAGCAACAGGCTATATCAGAGAAAAAGGGACTGGCAGATCGCACTGAAGGAACTAAAGAGACAGGCCGGAATCCAATTTGATCCTGCGATCGTTGAAAAGACGGTTGAACTTCTGAAACTCAGCTAGATACCGAGTACTCGAATCGTATCTACATAGGGATCGGCGGTGCCCTGCATCTGGCACTTCTCCTCCTTTAGAATCCGAACGTAATCCACGATATCCTGTGTAATTCGCTCACCCGGGCAGATGATGGGAATTCCCGGAGGATATGCCATAATCATTTCGGCGGAAATTTCCCCGACACTTTCAGTAAGTGGAAGAGCCTTTTTCCTGCCGTAAAAAGCGTCGCGGGGACTCACTATGAGCTGAGGCATATGAGGATAGTCCGTAAGAGGTTTCAGTTCCTTCACGCCGGTTCTTGCAGCTATCTTCTTGACCGCATCAATGAGGGCGTCCATATCCTCCTTTCGATCACCGATCGTTACTACGGCCATGATGTTGTAGATGTCGGACATCTCTATCTGGATGTTGAATTCACGGGCGAGTACTCTCTCCATTTCAAATCCGGTAAGACCGAGTCTTCTGACATTGATACCCAGTTTTGTCGGATCCATATCGAAGCATCCCGGTTTTCCTACAAGTTCAGATCCGAAGGAGTAGATTCCGTCGATCTCATTAAGCTCCTTTCTCGCATAGGAACAGAGGGCAAGGGTCTCCGCAAGCAGTTCCTCACCGCGTGTGGCGAGAAGCTTTCTGGCCGTATCGAGAGAAGCCATCAGAAGGTAGGATGCACTTGTTGTAAACGTGAGGTTGAGAACCTGTTTCACCTTGGCGGAATCCACCATATTTCCACGGTGAAGGAGAATCGAGCTCTGGGTCAGAGAGCCTCCGGTTTTATGGATGCTTGAAGCACTCATATCCGCTCCCACCTCCATTCCTGTAAGCGGGAAACCGTCATGAAATCCCATATGGGCTCCGTGTGCCTCATCGACGAGAACTGCCGTACCGTTTCTGTGCGCGGAACGGACAATCGACTTGAGATCACTCACCGCGCCGTAGTAAGTTGGATTTACTACAAAGACAGCTTTCGCGAAGGAGTTCTGTTTGAGAGCATCCTTTACAGACTGGGCGGAAACCCCCATCGTAATTCCCAGTTCCCTGTTTATCTCGGAGGGAATGTAGACCGGAATCGCTCCTGAAAGAATTATTCCGCCTATCGTTGATTTATGGGCATTTCTGGGAATAACGATCTGTTCACCGGGCCCGCATGCACTCATTATCATGGCCTGCACACCGGAAGTCGTACCGTTCACGAGGAAGTGGGCATGCTCTGCTCCGAAGGCATCGGCCATCAGCTCCTCCGCTTCTCTTATGACGGAAATGGGGTTGCAGGCGTTATCCAGATCCTCCATTCCATTGAGATCGGCCTTCATTACGGTTTCACCGAAAAACTCAGTAAACTCCGGATTTCCACGGCCGTACTTGTGTCCGGGCACGTGAAAAGGCACCACATTTCGGGCCATATGATCTTTAAGTGCTGAAAATAAGGGTGTTTTTTCATGTTCTATACGATTAAGCATAACCACCTCGCGCAGTTGAGCAAAAGACAGTGGATTATAGGCATGAAGAGGGTCCAAGTCAAGAACGATGAGCGCTCCAAATCCTTATCCCGAGGAAATTGTAATAGGCTAAAGTTCTATCCTGAGATCGTTAAGAAAAACAGAGTAGGAAAGATCACAAGCCTTTTTCACCATGTTGGAAAGTCCGCAGTACTTTTCCTGGGAAAGATCTACCGCCCGGAGAAGTTTGGCTTCATCAACGGAACCTTCCACTCGATATATCATCTCTATTGATGAAAAGACTTTGGGGTGATCCTCAGTAAGTTTACCGGAAATCTCTATTGAAAAACTGTCCGGAGTACCCGCCCGCATCTTTTCCAGAATGGAAACAACATCCATTGCACTGCATCCGGCTATGGATTGAAGAAAAAGCTGTTTGGGATTGGGCCCTTCCCCGTTTCCGCCGAATTCAGGAACGGCATCCATAAACGCCTTCCTCTTCTCACCGCCCGCTGTACCTTCAAATCCCATTCCTCCCTTCCATTCGATTTTTACCCTCATATTTTTCACCTCCAGATTAATCGACACATATAAATCAGAGACTCCGAATAAACACCCATCCGGAGAGCTTTAAACCATCAGATAATAGCGAAGCTTTTTTCGAAATCAAACTATTCGCAGATAGCTTCATTGACAACCAGCACACATTTCCTTCCTGAGACGGTGCAATCCTCAACAACAGTCCTGAAAAGACATCCGTCCTGATCGGAGGTACAGGAAACAACGTTGTCTTCATCGCAAAAGCTAAGACCCTGCTCCTCACATTGATCGACGCAGACACAGGCTCCGCTGGAGCACTCCTGCCTCTCACCACACTGAACAGTTTTTCCCCACTCCAGACAACCGTCATCTTCACTGTAGGTACACTCCAGTGCCTCTCCGCTTTCAACTGCACATTTTCTTGCTCCCAGAACATCACAGCCGTTTATTCTGCATGAAGTGCGAAGCTGACCCTCTTCGCAAGATGAAAGCAGTAAAAATAAAGAAAATAGTAACATCAGCATATTTCCCTCCCCCATCGGTTTTCAGACCATCTTACCATGGGGGCATGATCACGAACAACGTCTCTTTGGTGCAATAAAAGCTGTGGGGTTTAAAATTCTCAACAAATTCCATGTAATAAATGAACCGATTTTTTAACCACCTCCCATGCCGGAAAACAAAACGACAGCATCGGTTTCCGACTCTGTCTGATCCGTCAGGCTGTTGCCAGCACCGCCGTCGATGGTGTCGATGCCGATCAGCGTCGTATTGTCGAAGTAAAGCAGATTGCCAGAGGCGTCGCCGGTAATGGCCTTATGGTTGCCCGCGCCGCCGTCGATGGTCTCTACCGTATAACCACCGAAGGAAAAACGAATACCGACGCTGGTCGCCCCGGTCGCGTCAACGGTATCGTTGCCGTTACCGCCGGAGAAACGGTCAAAGCCGTCGCCGTCATTAACCACAAAGGTATCGTCACCATCGTCGCCGAACAGGTCATCGTTATCAGCCCCACCGGTGAGCACATCGTTGCCGAGCCCGCCCCAGAGGCTGTCTGCGCCCCCATCACCATTCACCGCATCATTGTCGGCTCCACCCCATAACCTGTCGGCTCCGTCACCGCCGGAAAGGCTATCGGCACCGGCGTCACCGCTGATCAGGTCATCGCCGAGGCCGCCACTCAGGGTATCCAGGCCGTCGCCGCCGATCATCTCATCGATACCGGCGCCACCGTCAAGCTGATCGTCGCCCGCTTCGCCGGATAGGTAGTCATCACCCCCGTCGCCCAGGAGAATATCATTGCCGCTTTCGCCACGAAGCTGGTCATTGCCGTCGCCACCGGAAAGGGTATCGTCGTTCAGGCCGCCGTAAACGACGTCGTTGCCAAGGCCACCCAGCAGCACATCGTTGCCGCCGTCGCCCAGAAGCACATCATCGCCACTGCCGCCGTCTAAAAGGTCGGCCCCGTTGTAACCATAAAGATTATCATTACCGTCATCACCATACAGGACGTCGGCGTTGATATTGCCGTGGATATTGTCCAGCCCGTCACCACCGAGGATCGTGCCCCCGGCCACCGTGCCGTGGATGCCGTCGTTGCCAGCACCGCCGTCGATGGTGTCAAAGCCAATCAGGGTCGTATTATCAAAATAAAGCGCGTTGTCGCCGCTATCGCCCAGGATGGTTTTGTGATTACCCGCCCCGCCGTCGATCACCTCGACCGTATTGCTGCCAAAGGATTGGGTCATGCCGAGCGTCGTGGTCACCGCCGTGGCATCGACCCTATCAGTGCCCGCGCCGCCGTTGAAACGATCAAACCCGTCGCCGTCGCCAACCACAAATACATCGTCGCCGCCGTTGCCCACCAGCACGTCATTGCCCGCGCCGCCGGTCAATATATTGGCGTTGTCATCGCCATTGATCGTATCGGCATGGCCACTACCGACAATATTCTCGACCCCATCGATATGGTCCGTATTGCCATAACCGTCGCTGACCAGACCGGCGCTCATGTTCACATAGATGCCAGCACCGTCGCCCGAATAATCCAGCACGTCCGTGCCCAGGCCGCCGGAGAACGTATCACCGCCAGCCCCGCTCAGAAGAACGTCGTCGCCCGCACCGCCGTTAATAACGTCAACGCCAAGACCGCCGTCCAGAACATCAGAACCGCCGTTGCCAAGTAACGTGTCGTTGCCAATGCTGCCGGTGAGGGTATCGGCGCTCTCAGACCCGGTCCTAACGTTGCTAACGCTTAAGTTAAAGCTTTGCTCCGCGCTCGCGCCCTGAAGATCGCTGGCGATAACACGAACCGAAAGATCAGCAACATCGCCGTTCTCCGGCGTACCGCTGAAGGTTCGCGTTACCGCATCAAACGACAGCCAGGTCGGCAGGGCCTCGCCACTCAACAAGGTCGCCTCAAAGGATAGAACATCATTCGCATCCAGGTCGGAGAATGCCGTCGCCGGAACCGTGAAGTTCACCGCCTCATATATATGAGTCGATTGATCAACCAAGATATCGCCTATAACCGGGCCGTCGTTGCTACCTTGCACCGTCAGGGTCAATTGGCCTTGCGCGCTCGCGCCATGTTCGTCAGTTACCGTGTAGCTGACGACTACAGGCGCGGTATTGCCCACCGGCAAATAATCAAAACTCGTGCCCGGATCGAACTGAACCTGATTGCCAACAACCGATACCGAACCCGCCCCCGTCGTAATTACCGGCGCACTCACCGTCAATACAGCGCCCACATCAACGTCCGCGTCGTTGGCCAGAACGTCAATCGTCGTGAAACCATTCTCAGAAGCATCAGCAACATCAAATA
>CALOFP010000002.1:1430000-1499865 GCA_942492635.1 uncultured bacterium | reverse complement strand
ACTTTCTTATATTTTTCCGAAGCTTTTTTGGGAGCATACGTAGGATATTATCCTTGCACTCATTTTAATAAGAGCTTTTTGCTTCGTTCGCAACTTTTTTAATTAAGTCTGATGTCTTTTTCTTTTGACACCTTTATCTGCCCCATACCCCTTCCACAGTTTGATCTTTTCTTCATTAATCGAGAATTTTATGCCCATCAATTCTCTCTTCGCCTCAAAAATGATCTTCCTGATTTTTCTTCGAGTAACTTCACTAACTCCATCCATTGCCAATTTTTGATCATTAAACATCATAAATGGCTTGCTCATCCCATTTTATGCATGCCACACATTCTCCTCATCATTGGCATTCCCATCATCATTTGCTGCGGCCTCTGTCTCATACGCGGAGAACCTTCTCCACCATGATGAGATTCATGTGTATCACCATATAGCGATATCCCAAAAATGATAATACCAACTGCAACCAACAGACGTTTTCTCATTTGTTCCTCCCCTAAGTGTTTTGTGATAATCCAGCATATGTAAAAGGGGAAAATGTGTCAAACACTTTCCCCTCAATAAATAGTGTAACTTGATTTCAAAATTCATGACAGTTTTCCCTTGCAAAACCATGTGTGCCGATCAAGGATCCTTTCCCCAAACCCTTCCTCTGGTCCGGCGTCAGATGTCTTAAAAGTCATTTTTCAAGAAACAACTTCTTTCTTGTTAGATCAATCAAAAGACTCGCAACAATTGTGATTCTCTTATCAAGGGACTGGTCAGAAATCACATCTCTTTCATAAGCTCTATAAAGCTCTTTAAGAGCATTTTCAATTTGTGAAATTAGTTCTTGTTCAGCATCATAAAACTTCCGTTCTATATCTTCCATGCTCTTTCTCTGATCTGCACTAAGACCGATATCGCTAAACCGATGCATGTAAAGTTTTTCACCCCTCATATGCCGCCCAAGTATCCCATATTTCCTCTCATGTGAGTCGTAAGCAGACCGCCTGCCTTCATAATGCGTTACCGATAGAATCGAAGCTAAGAAAAGTACCGCAAGCACCACAATACCTTTCATCTCACCCTCCTTCAATGCTTTTTCCAATGCTCCTTGCCACCACAACATCCTGGACCTTTTTTTGCCGAAAACCTTCCGGTTGTCTGCTGCCAATTTTTTAAGGACTTTTCGCCACCACTCTTTGAGTGATTCGAACCATTCACGTATCTTTTTCATGACAGCTCTCCATCTTACCCAGTTTAACATATCATATCACAATAGATGGCAAATTTCATTCCGCTAAGAGCTTCATACAGCAAAAACATTGCTCTTGATTAGTTCGTTATTTCAGATGTGTGTTTACTGTCAATTAGACACGTACTGCTTGTATATTGGAACTGTAGGTAAATTCTGACCCTACAGACAGTGAGTCGTATCATAATATGAAGAAAAATCTATAATCTATGTGGAATATTCCTCAACAAGATTCATATGCCAAATGCAATCCATATCAAAGAACTCAAATAATTCCTCTGAGAAGATTCCATGTAGTTGTACAAATTCATCTTGAGCTTAACTATTTTTCGCCTCCGACCACCTGTCCACATTTTGTCATTTTACTGTCATATGGATTTTGAATTCTGCCCTTTCTTCTGAATCCAGCTCGCCGTTACCATTCCAGCAGAGTTGACAACAAAAAGTCGCTATCCATCCATGGAAAATCCAAAATAATTTTTACAATTCTGTGTCATCTCTCAGATTTTTCTTGAGAAGTTAACTTTGGTTTGCAAAACCCTTGGGGATCAACATCCAGAGCATTGTTAAACTTGCTTGACATATTCTGGAAAGCAATAAGTCCAGTCAATTCAACTATCCCATCTTCATCAAAAAATTTCTTTAATTGAAGTACCATTTCATCACTTACGGAAACATCTGATCTCGTCATAGCTTCTGCATAATCCAGAGCAGCCTGCTCCTTTTCACTAAACAGACTGGATTTTCTCCATTCCTCCAATGCATCTACTTTTCCATTGAGCCGGATCTTTTTGCCAATGTAGCAGAGTTAATATCCACGCAGAAACGACACCAGTTTATTTGAGAGACTCGAACGGTAACTAGAGATCTCAAAATTTCATCAATTGGTGATTTTTTTCGATCGATCCAAAAAACACCATAAAGTATGGCTACGGACATAAAGAGTTTTCCTGGAACTCTTCCCCAGAGAAGAGAGCAGGTTTTAATGTCTGCCCATATTTTCTCTTCTGATTCCAGAAAAACGGCCTCCCATACCACGGATACTCTGATTTGTTCTTTTTCATTTACACGCATCACCCAACCTCTATTTTAGTTAACTCACATTATTATACACCAGCATAGTTTGGTGCAATAGATACCTAACTGATTCAAATGCAAGCTCATTGCTTGCAGGCAACCACTATACCATCTAGATTTGAAATTAATTAGCGAATTCTACTTTCCGCACGAGAGGAGTTTGAGCTATGATTAATCAGACTGAAGTGAGCCTGCTTAAAAATGAGTTTTCAAGGTGACAAGGGCTAACATATGCTCTTTTTGCTTTTGTTAACAGAAATAAAGGAGGATTATGCAAAATAATTCGAAGAACCATAAAGCCGGTCTTGTTGAAACCACTTATACATGCCCGATGCATCCGGAAATCAATCAAAAGGAGCTTGGCACTTGTTCCAAGTGCGGAATGGCTTTGGAACCTTTAACGATTCCTCCCAATACCTCTAAAACAAAATACTCTTGTCCCATGCATCCCGAAATCATGCAGCCGCATCCAGCTTCTGTCCAAAATGTGGCATGGCACTGGAACCTGTGTCAGTTAGCGTTGAAGAGAAAAATGAAGACTTAGTAGCAATGACTTTTCGATTTTGGGTTAGCGCTATTCTAACCTTACCGACATTTGTTCTGGCAATGGTATCTGATTTGTCACCTGAATTACTACCATATTTTCTTCCCATGCAAATGATTCAATGGTTCCAATTCGTATTAGCTACACCCGTAGTCTTGTGGGGGGGGTGGCCGTTTTTTGTTCGAGGTTGGAAATCTATTCAATCTTGGAATCTAAATATGTTCACTTTGATTGCCCTCGGTGTCTCAGTAACCTGGCTTTACAGTTTGGTGGCCTTATTGTCACCTCAGATTTTCCCCCCCATTATGCAAATGAAAGATGGTTTGGTAGATCTTTACTTTGAAACAGCAGCTGTTATTACAACTCTTGTGCTCTTGGGGCAAGTGCTGGAATTAAAAGCCCGTTCGCGAACCAATGCTGCAATTCAAATGCTCCCGGCCTTGCACCAAACACGGCTCGTATTGTAAGAGGTAATGGAATAGAAGAAGATGTACCCTTGGAATATGTAGAACCCGGTGTTACTCACGTGTTCGTCCTGGAGAAAAAATTCCTGTAGACGGGACAGTGACTGCAGGAGAAAGCAATGTAGACGAGTCCATGGTCACAGGCGAGCCAATTCCCGTGGCAAAGTTTGCCGGAGAGAAACTAATCGGAGCAACTGTAAATGGAACAGGTAGCTTGTTAATGAAAGCAGAGAAAGTAGGTTCTGATACTTTACTGGCACAGATTATAAAGATGGTAGCAGACGCACAACGATCTCGAGCACCTATTCAAAGACTGGCTGATATAGTATCTGGGTATTTTGTTCCGGCAGTAGTGTTTATTGCGGTGACAGCATTCGTTGCCTGGTATTTTTGGGGACCTGAACCCCGCTTGGCATATTCTGTTGTTAACGCCGTAGCGGTATTAATTATTGCCTGTCCATGCGCACTGGGTCTTGCAACGCCAATCTCAATCATGGTAGGAACCGGTCGTGGAGCAATGGCTGGAGTGTTGATAAAAAATGCAGAAGCATTGGAAATTATGGAAAAGGTTGACACATTAGTAATAGACAAGACGGGCACATTAACTTTAGGAAAACCAAAACTTGTGGCTGTAGAAACAGAAAAAGGATTTACTGAAAATGAAATTTTACGTCTTGCCTCAAGTCTGGAGCGAGCAAGCGAACACCCTTAGCGGAAGCTATAGTATCTGGAGCAAACGAAAGAGCGATAGTTTTGACTAGCGTCGATAGTTTTCAGTCTATTACAGGAAAAGGCGTTGTCGGGAAAATCGACAATCACACTGTAGCAGTGGGAACTGTACAGCTACTGGAAACTCTTGGTGTCAAAACATTAGATTTGGTACAAAAAGCAAACATAGAGCGTGCTGAAGGAAAAACAGTTGTGTTTGTTGCGATAGATGAAAAAGCCGCAGGAATGATGATTGTTGAAGATCCCATAAAAGAGTCAACACCCGGAGCTACTCGGGCGTTACACGATGATGGCATAAAGATAGTGATGCTCTCAGGCGATAGCCGTGTCACAGCAGAGGCTGTTGCCAAAAAACTGGATATAGCTCGCGTTCATGCTGAAGTTTTACCAGATCAAAAAGCCGAAATTGTAAAACAACTTCAATCAGAAGGTTTTATTGTAGCAATGGCTGGAGATGGGATAAATGATGCCCCTGCCTTAGCTCAGGCTCAGGTAGGCATTGCGATGGGCACCGGTACTGATGTTGCAATGGAAAGTGCCGGGATCACACTCATAAAAGGAGACTTGATGGGGATTGTCAGAGCAAGAAGATTAAGCCGGGCAACAATGCGAAATATTAGGCAAAATTTGTTTTTTGCCTTCATATACAATTCCGCAGGAGTTCCTATAGCTGCAGGAGTGTTATATCCGTTTTTTGGACTGCTATTGTCCCCAATTATCGCAGCTGCGGCAATGAGCTTCAGCTCTGTTTCAGTAATAAGCAACTCGCTAAGACTCAGACGAATAAAGCTATAAATATGACCATCTCTGAGTAACGTCACTTCTAATTAACAATTAATTAAGATGACTTTTTACTTGGAGTTTTTTCTATAAACTGAAATCTTCTACTGCAGCATCAATTATGTCCTGGTTAATTCCAATGTATCTTAACGTAACACTTGGTGCGGAGTGATTAAAAATATTTTGGAGCAATGCAACATCTTTTGTTTTCTTGTAAAAATGGTATCCAAAAGTTTTTCGAAGAGTATGGGTTCCAATATCATCAAGCCCTGCGTTTGTCGCTGCCTTTTTTAGCAGAGTATACGCTTGAACTCGGCCGATATGTCCTCCTTTCTTCGAAGGAAACAGATGTTCATGATCCTCCATATTTGCTGTGTATCTCAAAATTTCAGACCGTAATTCATTATTAATCATGAATCTTTTTTCCTTCCCTGTCTTCTGCTCTTTTATGATAATGTGGGAACAGTCTCTGACATCTCTGACTTTAAGTTTAAGAACATCGCTTATTCTAAGGCCAGTGTTAATTCCAAATAAGAAAAGAAAGTAATTTCTATAAGACTGTTTTAATAAAATTGTCTTCAGCTCTTCTACTTTTGAGAGCTGTCTAATCGGCTGAACATTATTCATTTCTCACCATACATTAAGTTAGATATAGCAAAACAAGAATATCCAATAAGTTACATGTAATCAAGAAAATTTGATTTTATCGCTCTTATAGGTTGTATTTTCAGATGGTTAAACAAGATCGTGCAATCTAACACAAGATACATTGTGTTAGATACGGATTGGGAGGTAAATAATGAAAAGGAACTGGAGAACTGAGGAGTTGATTGAATTTTTTTACACTTACTTTACAAGATATAGAACTTATATCTAAAAAAACAGAAATAAACAGAGTAGGTTTTGCAGTGTTATTAAAATTTTTTCAGATAGAGGCGCGTTTCCCCTCCATAAAATCAGAGATTCCTCAAGATGTGATCAGTTTTATATCAAAACAACTCAATAATGACGCTACTCTTTTCCAGAACTATAAATGGACAGGAAGAACACACATTTATCATCGTGTACAGATAAGAGAATATTTTGATTTTAGAGAAATATCTGTTCAAGATGCTGACCAACTCTCAGAATGGCTCTACAAAAATATCCCTTGTTACAATAAGGAACTGGTAAAACATGAAGCATACAAAAGACTACGAAGTCTGAAAATAGAACCCCTACATCTGACAGGTTAGAACGAATAATTTCTTCATCAATTAGAAGTTTTGAAAACAATCTCTTCAAATCCATAAAAAAATCTATTCCGGTGGAAAGTATAAATCTTATTGATGAGCTGATCAGAGAACTTTCAATATATGAGGATAAAGATGAGTTAAAGAGTACGGTTACTTTTAACATTCTAAGAAGTGACCCAGGTCGGATAGGTCTTGAAAGTGTTTTTAGTGAAATAAAAAAACTTCAAACAATTAGAAAACTTAAAATCCCACAGAATCTTTTTGACACAATCCCTCTAAAGATCCTTAGACAATATAAACAACGAGTATCGTCTGAGTTGTTGGGAGAAATACGCAGACATCCAGATGAGGTAAAATATTCACTTCTGGCAATATTCTTCTGGATAAGAAGTAGGGAAATTACTGATAATCTCTCAGAACTACTCATTGCTATTATCCATAAAATTGACTCAAAGGCTGTTAAAAAGGTTGAGAAAGAAGTGGTCAAAGACATTAAGAAAGTTAATGGCAAATATAGTATCCTGAGAAAAATAGCAGAACTCGCGGTAGAAAATCCAGAGGGTATTATTAAAGATGTTATTTTCCCTGCATTTGATGAAGAGTTGCTGCAAAATCTCATTAAAGATCTTAAGATGAACAGCAAGGCTTTTAAGGGAAGAGTCTATACAATTATGAAGAATTCTTATTCCCGACATTACAGAAGAATGCTGCCACAGCTTTTGAACATGCTTGAATTTAAATCTAATAATGATATTCATCGTCCTGTTTTGGAAGCAATCAATGTTTTAAAGAGATATATGGAATCATCTATCAAATACATCTCCATTGATGCTGATATTCCCATCGCGGGTGTTGTTAAATCAAAATGGAGGAATGCTGTAATTCAGAAAAATGAGCAAGACCAGGAAGTTATTGAACGTGTCAATTATGAAATTTGTGTTCTTCAGGCACTAAGAGAAAAACTGAGATGTAAAGAGATCTGGATAGAAGGTGCTGATAAATACAGGAATCCTGAAGAGGATCTTCCTGATGATTTTGATTTGAAACGGAAAGAGTATTATGAAGCTCTTAAACAGCCAAGTGATGTCGAAGATTTCATATCAAAGTTGAAGAAAGATATGGAAACTGCATTGAACCGGTTAAATCAATCAATCCCAAATAATCAGAAGGTAAAAATCAAAAACTATAAAGGTGGTAGAATTTCGGTTTCTTCTTCAGATCCACAGGATGAACCATTAAATTTATCAGCTTTAAAAACAGCATTAATGAAAAAATGGCCGATGGTTAACTTACTGGATATTTTGAAAGAAACAGATTTTTTAACAAACTTCACAAATCACTTCAAATCATCAGGAATAAGAGAAGCTCTTGATAGGGATACTATTCGTAGAAGGCTACTTATGACACTATATGGACTTGGGACAAATACGGGCTTGAAAAGAATTGCAAAGGCAAGCAGTGACCCTGAATCATTTGATGATCTCCGGTATATTAAAAGAAAATTCATCAATAAAGAGAATCTTAGAAATGCAATTATCTCAGTTGTTAATGGGATTATGCATAAGAGATTGAACACTGTATGGGGAGAAGGAACCAGTTGTGCATCTGATTCAAAAAAGTTCGGAGCATGGGATCAAAACCTTATGACTGAATGGCACATACGTTATAGAGGGCGCGGAGTTATGATTTACTGGCATGTTGAAAAAAATTCTACATGCATACATTCACAACTAAAAAGTTGCTCTTCCTCAGAAGTTGCAGCAATGATTGAGGGAGTATTAAACCACTGCACAGAGATGAATGTGGAAAAAAACTATGTCGATACGCATGGTCAGAGTGAGGTTGCTTTTGCGTTCGCACATATGCTTAATTTCTCATTGATGCCTCGATTTAAAAATATAAATCGACAGAAATTATATCTACCAACAAAGGCATTCGGAAAACAACTCCAACACCTCGAACCCGTACTTACCAGAAACATTGATTGGAGTATTATAAAAGAACAATATGATCAAATGATTAAGTATGCTACTGCTCTTAAAATTGGAACAGCAGAAACCGAAGCAATAATGAAGAGATTTACCAGAAACAACTTACAGCATCCAACCTACAAAGCATTACAAGAGCTAGGTAAAGTTGTGAAAACAATTTTCCTTTGTGAATATCTTATGTCTGAAGAACTTAGAATTGAAATTAATGAAGGATTGAATGTAGTTGAAAACTGGAACTCGGCAAATAGCTTCATCTTCTATGGAAAATCTGGTGAGATCCAAAGTAACAATCTTGAAGATCAGGAACTTTCCGTGCTTTCTTTACATCTTCTACAAAATTGTCTAGTTTATATCAACACATTGATGATTCAAGAGGTTCTTTCCAGAGAAGAGTGGAAAAAAAGGATGCAAGTTGAAGACTATCGAGCTTTAACCCCTCTGATTTATCAACATGTGAATCCATATGGTAATTTTATTCTTGATATGGATGAGAGGATACCAATGGAAATCAATGAATAATATCGAGATTGCACTTCATGACAGCTTCGCTTCCACTACCCCTTTACCGGTGTTTTCCACAGCAACAGCAGGCGACTCAATTACCATCCGCACATCCACTACATCGTGCCGTCAGGAGCCATCTGCGAAAACGGCAGAGCATGGAAAGAGAAAAAGGGAAAGTATCTCATGCCTGCAAAGGTTCTTTCTTTGCTTTTCAGAGGCAAACTGATTGCATTAATGAAAGAAAAAGAGATGGAAATCCCCGTCGATCTTTATAAAAAAGATTGGGTTATCGATGTAAAGAATACAGGAACAGGACAGCCTGGCCTAGAGTATCTTTCGCGCTACCTTTACAGAGGCGTCATATCCGAAAAAAGGATTCTTAAGGATGAGAATGGAGAAGTAACATTCCGCTATACCGATTCGGGATCGAAAAAAGAGGAAACGCGTACTCTTTCCGGCGAAACCTTTCTCTACCTTGTGTTGAAACATGTGCTACCCAAGGGATTCAGAAGGTGCAGAGATTATGGTTTTCTTCACGGCAACTCCAAGAAAAAATTGAACTTACTTCAACTCATGCTCAATGTCGTAATAACCGGATCGGAAGAAAAAGTAAAACGGCCGACCTGCAAATGCAAATCATGCAAAAAGGAAATGGTTCTCAAGGCAATCATCCCACAGGAATCAGGCGTTTTTATCAGCATCCGTGCCGGGCCTTGAGCAGATCGAATATGACGTTTTGAAAAATTGGAAATCATTTTAATAAAAGAAGAATGTATAACTGTGTCTTATGGAGAAAAAATGGATAAAAAGATCATAAAACAAGAGACTTGATAGTTTAGTCGGGAAAAGATGATGCAATTAAGTAGAAAATCGTATCACTTTTGCGAAGTATGATACTTCATTTTTCTAAAAGCTGACGTGAAACTGTCGGGCTTCGACACCTCTATCCAGAATATATTTCCTATTAATGTAGTGTAAACCCGCTCCGGGCTAGTTCAATATCGGATGATATTGTGGCTTCGCACAATATATCCTTATTCATTTCTCCTAAAATAACCATCAATCTACTTATAAAACAAATATCCCCGCTCTTTCAGCGCCTGATTTGCTCAGATTATTAATTTTAGTGCTGCGGTAGGCGCTATTTTGCTTGAATTATTAATTTTGAGGTTCTCTGAGCGGCTGAACTCGGGGAAAAGAGAATTTTTTGATCATTGGAGTTGCTGAGATCTTTGAATTATTTGTTTTGGTGACGAAATAGCGGCTGGATTGGTGAAGATATTTGTTTTCGGTATGTCGCCGCCTACGGGGCTTTGGGATAGGATGGGTGGTATTCTTTGGCTAGTATAATTCCGCTCCTATACGCAGCTCTTGCGTGGAGCTGCAACTATTTAAAATGACCCGAAGATGGTGCCTTCTTCGGAGAAAAATTGAGACTACGGCGTTACATCAAATTTGCAATATTTTACAACCCCGGTGTCATCAGTTTTTAGATATTCGAAATTGGCGAGTCATCAGAGTTCGTTTAAATAGCGGTCATTCCGAGGTCGAGCGCCATAGGTGCGGAATTATTATAGAAACATGGACTAGAACAACCCTCTTTCGGGAGTGCCATAGGTACGACACATTTTTCCTTATGTCGCCGCCTATGGGGCTTCCGGGATAGGATGGGTGGTATTCGTTGGCTAGTATAATTCCGCTCCTATACGGAGCTCTTGCGTGGAGCTGCAACTATTTAAAATGACCCGAAGATGGTGCCTTCTTCGGAGAAAAATTGAGACTACGGCGTTACATCAAATTTGCAATATTTTACAACCCCGGTGTCATCAGTTTTTAGATATTCGAAATTGGCGAGTCATCAGATTTCGTTTAAATAGAGGTAATTCCGAGGGCGAGCGCCATAGGTGCGGAATTATTATAGAAAAATGGACTAGAACAACCCTCTTTCGGGAGTGCCGTAGGTACGACACATTTTTCCTTATGTCGCCGCCTACGGGGCTTCCGGGATAGGATGGGTGGTATTCGTTGGCTAGTATAATTCCGCTCCTATACGGAGCTCTTGCGTGGAGCTGCAACTATTTAAAATGACCCGAAGATGGTGCCGTCTCCGGAGAAAAATTGAGACTACGGCGTTACATCAAATTTGCAATATTTTACAACCCCGGTGTCATCAGTTTTTAGATATTCGAAATTGGCGAGTCATCAGATTTCGTTTAAATAGAGGTAATTCCGAGGGCGAGCGCCATAGGTGCGGAATTATTATAGAAATCGGAAACATCATTCTTTCTTTGGAGAGCCCCGGAGGCGGCGAAATAATTTCTATAAGATCAATCAATCCAATTGAATAGGTATTTTTCATTATATTCAATTTCGAATTTTTTCAATATTTGTAGATATTCATCCTTGAAACTTTTCTCTTTGTGGTGTAACTCCTGATTTTTTATATACTCATAGACTTTTTCTATTTGCGACTGCCCATAAGAGAATGCTCCAAAACCTGTCTGCCATTTAAAATTACCATGTACCAGGTTTCTCCTTTTGATGTAACTGCTGGAATTACATTTTACATCTCTTATAAGATCAGAGAGGCATATAGTAGGTTTTATGCCTAAAAAAAGATGGACATGATCCCCCATCCCATTAATTATTATGGTTTTTTGCCCCTTATTTTTTACAATCCCTGCCATGTATTTAAAAATTTCATACCGCCATGATTCATCCAGAAGATTGTCTCTGTCTTCTACAGCAAAAACAACATGAACATAGATCTGTGAATATGTATTGTTCATGGATAACCTCCATTGATATTATTACGCAAGCAACATTATTTTTTAAAATTATCACAGAATCTTCTCAAAAACACAATCGTATATCGCCGCCTACGGGGCTTCCGGGATAGGATGTGGGAGGCTCCGTTGGCTAGAACAATTCCGCTCCTACGGAGCTCGAACAAGGGAGCTGCAACTATTTAAAATGACACGAAGATGATGCCGTCTCCGGAGAAATATTTTTTTGCGGTGGCACATCCAATTTTCAATACTGTACATCACCGGTGGTACCAGTGTTTAGATATTCATAATTGGCAAGTCATCGGAATCCGTTTAAATAGCGGTTATTCCAAGGTCGAGCGCCGGAGGTGCGGAATTATTATAGAAACATGAGTCAGAACAACCCTCTTTAACAAGTGCCGTAGGTACGTCATATTTTTCCTTTATTTCACACGTTACGGTCTCTAGAACGGTGGATTGGGAATATTTCGGGCGACTCACCGAGTCGCCCCTACGTTTGGCTCGATGGCATTGCAACTATTTAAATTGAATCGGAAATCGTGGTGTCACTATCTTTCGCAGAATGGGATTTTCGAGATGTAGCGTGCTACGTCTCTACGGAGAAGTCGTCATTCATTTGATGTTTTTGTTTTGGATTCTTTTTCTATTGCAATAACTCCCCTTAATCCCCTCTTAAAATAAGAGGGGAAATTTCTACTCCTTCATTTTTGCGGACTTTGAAAATATTGCAATAAATTCGTGGGCTTTAGAGACGTAGCGTGCTACGTCTCTACTGGTGATTGGAAATTTTTATGGGCGCCCCGGCGGGTCGCCACACATGAAGACAAGGAACAGTTTTTATCTCGTGTAACCGGCACCGTTTTTCTCAATTTCGTTGTTGCAGTTGTAATCGTAGGATCCGCAGTTGCTGTAGCCGTTGAAATAGTTGGTCTGACCCGGGTGAACACGGTTATCGTTGTCACAGCAATCCCACGCCTTTGTTGCCGTGTATTTGTTTGCAACATCCGGATGACACAGGCACCTGAAATCGGCATTGGGACCGTAACCGTCACCATCCTCATCTTTGTAATACATCTTCCATGGTGCTTCGCACATTGTAGAGAGAGGACCGTTGGGAGCTTCGTCAACTTCTCCGTCACAATCTTCATCCTCACCGATTACTCCCGGTACACACTCTTCTGCTCTTGCTTTATGAGTATCGCAGGTTATTTTTCCGTTGCTGCATATCTTCTTTCCTACTCCACAGATACCTTTGTACGGAATACCCTGTTCGTCGGATGCGTAACAGACTTCATGTTTTGTGGGAAAACTTTCATCTGTTTCTCCATCACAGTCATTATCGAGTCCATCACAAATTTCAGTAAGATCTCCCTTCTGATATTGCGGAACACATTCAAAGCAGCCGGTACACTCTTCGTCCTGACAACAGGCATCGATTTCTCCTGAAGTTTTCGGCTCACACCTCTTGGTTCCGTATCTGCAGACTCCCTCAAGCTGAGTTGTCATGTCATCACTCTGTACAAGACACTTCTCACCACTTTCAGGATAACCTTCATCCACCTCAAGGTCTCCGTCGTCGCTTCTGCCGTTACAAATTTCGACACCGATGCAGAAGTTCTGGACATCGTTGCTCACTTTTTTACCGAATTTTCCTGGATCATCTATGCATTTTGTGGTTTTGGGGTTGTATTCCACTCCGGTATCCTTGTAGTTGTGGCACTGCTCGATTGCTGTAATGCATTCGTTGACGCAGCCTCTCACGTAGGTGTCGAACTTGTATGTTCTTTCATCGAGAATCACAAGCGGATCATCCTTATCCAATTTTCCATGCGGTATAAACGGAACGGCGCTCCAGACAACCTGTCCGGATTCAAGGTTTTCTCCGGCTAGATTGCAGCTGAAAAGAGATGTTTTCGGATTGGCTATATCACCGTCGCCCAGATTTTCAAGATCCGATGAGAGCGAACACTTGTTTGCTGTATATTTTTCGGAGGCATACTGCTCTTTTGTCATTTTATGGAAATCCTTCTTTCCTGCATTGCTGTCGATTACAACACATTTGAACTGGCTGTGGTGATTCATTCCCGACCATGAATAGTCGTGGAAAGGTGCCAGATCCATTCCCACTTTCCACTCTTCCCATTTGATGTCACGCATGACATGGCATGTTCTCCAGCGACTGTCGTCTCCAATCGAGTAGTAGATCGGAACGGAATCCACCCCGACAGCAGTATCCGGCGCAGGTCTCTTCTTCTCCCTGATCACGTAGGTCCCGTACATTTCCCTCTCTCCGGGAGCCTGGAAGTATCCATGGTTAAGCTCCATGAAGTAACTGAACTTTCTGAAAGGATCCACCTGCTTTATTCCGTGCTCATCAACATCGGCAATTCCGTTGTCGTTGTAGTCCGTGAGAATTGTGTGACACACCTTTGTAAGAGAATTTATTTCTTCGGGTTTCAGGTATCTTGCGGATTCACCTGTTCCATACTTCGGAAGCTCCAGTTCCTGCCATTTCTTCAAAAGGACCATCCGGTCATCGTTCCTTTCCGTTTCATAGAGTGGTGTAGGATCTACAGGTACGATCTTTTCCTCATCTGCCTCATTTACAAGCTTGAATCTATCAACTTTCCTGAGATCACATCTTGCATTTATTCTCAAAGCGGGATCTTCCGAATTGATAAATATGCGGGCACTTTCACGAACCCATCCGTCCTTGTCCTTGTCGCACTCTATCACGCCCATCTCAGCAGCAACCGAGTAGAAGTAGCCGGGCTTTGTCTTACAGATACAGTTTCCGGCGAGTGTGGGCCACGGCCAGATTCCGTCTTCACCCTCCTCGTCACATTTCGGACATGATTCGCACTTTACGCCGTTCCATATCTGAGTGGCGCCGGGACAGCTTTTTCTGCAGAAGGCATCCTGATCATCATTCTCAAGATCGATACATGTCTCTGTCTGGGGCTGACATGATATGTCGGCACATGTTTTTGTTTTTACACACTCATTTCCCGCCTTCTTGAATCCCGGAAGGCATCCTGTGCAGTGTGCCACCGGAGCTTCGGAACATCCTTTATTTGACTCCTCGCACTTGAGTGTTTCACAAGTCCAGGATTCCGTCCTGTAGATACACTCCTGCGAATCCTCAACTTCAAGGTAGTTATCAAAGCATTCTCCGCATTTTGCTCCTGACTCGGTTTCAACACATTGCCTGTTGAGATCCTTGCATTTCTTTGACTGGCTGTTTACATCATCAATATCTCCGCAGAGAGGAGGCAGAATTTTCACACACTCTTCACTGATTTCTTCGTATCCTTCAGAACACTCTGCGCACGTTGCATGTATATTGGGATCGCCTTCAATACATTCACGATTTTTCGAAACACATGAACTGGAGATATCCTTACAGAAAATTTTCGGATTACAGAGACCACCCTCGGAAACATAGTTTTCCTCACATTCGTCACAGAAGGCAAGCCCATCGACAACCATGCAGATTTTATGAAGATTTTTGCATGTTGCATGCATACTTCCCGGGGCACCTTTTTCACAATTCTGAAGCACACACTCACCTCCGTCCGAAACTGCATTGTCAATGCAGTCCCCGCACTCCGCATCCTTATGAGACTCTTCAGAGATACATTTTCTGCTGTGAAGTTCTCCGCACTTCAGTTCTTCGCAGGTCGATACCGCTCTGCATAGTCCGCTCTCCTCAAGATATTTTTCAAGACAATCACCGCACTGAGCTTTTCCATCTGAAACCGTGAATTCCCTGTTCAGCTCCCCGCACTCTTTTCCGGTGACAGATTCAACATCGTCATCTGAACTTGCAATGTCAACATCCGGCGTTTCATCAAGTTCCATATCTACAACAATGTCCTCATCTGCCGCAGTGGAATCACCATCTGTTTGCTCTGTCCTGTCGCAATCATCCGCAAGGGCCTCCTTCTCGGATTTCTTTGAAGAGTCAGAACAGGCGACCAGAAGCGTTATTAAAGAGAGTAATATAATAGTTGTTTTCAAAAACTTCATTCCTATTCTCCTGTAAAATCGGAATAGTAAACATAAAGATAGATATCATCGACAGAACCCAGATTGAGATCTTCATTAACCCTTTCATCCTTCTTGTTGATGATCAGTTCCCAGTTGCTGTTTACGAAAGGTCTACCCCTGAATCTCTCGTTTTTATAAACTTCCGGATCGTAATACTTGCCGGCTTCAAGGTATGCTTCAAGCACTGCCGTCCTTTCGGGAAGTGCGTAAAACATTTTTCCCTCCTTGAGCGTTCTCAATGTTCCGGTTCCCTTCTGTCTCACATAAATTCTTGCACTCTGGTCCCCTTTATTTGTTCCGAGAATCTTCGCTTCCAGATATTCGATCTTATGTGAGCTTGTGAGAGGTGAAACCATTCCCAGATTTGTTGAGAAAGGAATGGTTATGTAGCCGTTTTCATCGAGGAAAGCCGTGTCTTTGAGCTTCTTCCTGAGCATTTCCGTTCTCTGATCTATCCCGTATGCGGTACCGTCATCGTTAAGCTTCGGTATTGCCAGAATATCGTCCTTGAGTGACAGTCTTACGACCCTGTCCTGTGGAAGTCCGTATTCATATTCAAAATCCTGGAATGCTTTCCTCAGGTCACTCAGGTAAAGTTCCAGCGAATTTTCTCCGTGGGAAACCATCCTGATGAGGAAGAGTTTCTCCTTTTCGGCATAGGATTGGGAGGTGTAGTATTCATAAAGAATCGTTGCAATATAAACCTGCTGGAGAGCCGCATAGAAGGTCTTATCGGCGGCCATGATGGTATCGTTTCTGTAGATTCTAACGTTGGGATCGTTTCTCACAGCTTCAACATTTATCGTCATTTCCGTTGTTTCATTCATCTGCTCGATAAGCGAACAGGCTTTGTTTCTCCACTTTTCTATTTCGGAAAAGGCAAGAGCCAGCTGTTTCTGCATCTTCAAAGCTTCCAGGTTCAACTCAAGGTTTCTTCTGTACATCTCCTTCAGGGTAAAAACGAGATCGATTTTCATTGCATTGCACTCTTCCAGAACGTCGTTCTTCACCATGCTTTTCTCAATATCCATGATCTCTGCCTGATTAATATTTATCGCTGCATCCAGAGCGGTAGTGGAAGCTATCTGAGCCGCATTGACTCCGATAAAAGCAACCAGGGCGGGCACTGACGTAGGACAGTCACCGCCATTCGACATTCCGAAAATCATTGAACATTTCTGAAGCTGCAACAACTGTGAAACAAAGCCGGCATACTTGTCGATAAATCCGATAGTGGATTGAAGGGCATTGTTTACGATGTTGAGTGAGTTGATCTTTCCCTGATTTTCGATTTTGATTTCCATGAAATCTTCGATTCTATCACACTGTGCTTTTGTCCTGGCACTTGCCCCCTGCATTTCGGCATCCAGATTCTCCTTTGACTGTTTGATGCTCGCAATGTTGAGCTGCGCAATTTCGAGCTGTTTTATGGCATCTGCAATTGCACCGTTGCCCATGAGTCCGCACGGATCTCCGAGAGCTTTTGCCGTAGGGTTGAGCTCCGCATACTTGGTAATTGCAGGGTAGACCAGAGTCTGGCCTCCAGGAGTTATGACTTTGAAAGAACCGCATATGTCCATAAGCTGGTTTTCGTACTCTCTCTCTATCTTGACCAGCTCAGTCTGGAAAGCTGCAGAACTTGTTTCAAAGTTCCTGTTGTCCTCAAGCGCCAGCCGTTCCTTCTCCTTTGCAAGCATGAGGTCGCTTTCGGCCTGAATATAGTGCTTGAGGAAGGGATTCTTATCCATATGTTCAAGAACGGGAAAAGGAATGTAGTCGGGAGCGTAACCGAAGTAGGTAATGTTGTCTGTTATGTTCTTATATTCATTAAGCATATCAAGCATCGCCACACGAAAAACCCTCTGGGTCATCTCAAGCTGGTACTTGATCTGGTTTTCGTATGAGGAACCCGAAAGGGTGATAACTTTTTTCATGATTTTTGAGAGAACAACAGACTCGAGATGAGCCGCAACATACGCTCTCTCAATCACGAGCCTTGCAAGATCCGGCCTGTTGAAACGCTGGTATCTTTTTGAAATTTCACTCCAGGCCCTCGCCTTCTTGGAAGATGCCTTTGTGAGCGACTCGAACCACGTAACAACGGTCGCCGGAGTAATAAACCCTTCACCGTCCGGAAGATCCTTCAACTTGCGCATTGTCGGGGAAAGTTTATAAAACCTGTTGAGAGCTTTCTGATAGTACTGTACAGCCTGGTAAAGCCTGTACATCTCAAAACCTGCATTTCCCTCCAGATCGATTCCGCTCGGTTCGAAAAGTGATCCGACGAACGGCGCAAGATTGGATCCGGCAAGATCAAAACGTGATGCGTATGCCGATGTAAAAGATTCATCTCCCTGCATTACAAGAAGTTCCGCGTACAGATCTTCGAACCCGTCGTCGATAACAGGCTTATCAAGGCCCTCGACGTATGTTTCCTTGTATGAAAAGCTTGTTACAAGGTACTCCTTGAGCTTGGCACGAGCCTGTGAATTGAGCTTATCGTAGTATTCGGTATAGATGTGGATTGCACAATCCATTTTTTCTTCTATCTTTTCAATCGCTTCGGGATCGTAGCAGTAGGGAACCATATTGGAATTCTCAATGCACACCTTCGGAGCGAATCCGACCGAATTTCCCGACCTGTTCCTGAACTTGGTCTTATACCTGAACGCCTGTTTTATGTCGTAATCCACGGGAAGCGACACAACCTCACTGTTATTTACCTGGAAGAACTCCTTTCCGTCACGAAGATCAAGTCTGGACTTGTTGCAGTTTGAACATTTAAAACCGGGATCGGTCTTGATGTTGTAGGTCTTACTTTTGATCCAGTCGTTTAAGGTCTTCTGACAGCCGCAGTTTTCCTTGGCTGCAATATCAACTTTTCCATCGTCATCAAGATCGATATTGCTGCACTCCTCAAGCTGGCAGGCAAGCTGGGCAACTGCACTCCGCCCGACTTCTTCAAACTTTCCTGTAAGAGTAAAGAAAGTTACCTTACTGCCTTCAGGACACTCGATCTGCCTTCCGGAGGTTGAACCGTCATCATTCTTTCCTCCGTTGAAGAGATTGGTATCTTCGCAATAGTAGTGAACCGCTTCACATGTTTCGTGAAAGCAGTAGAGATAGTTGTTGTCCCTGTTCAGCATCTGCGGATCCGAATTGCCCGGTTTCACACCGTCGATAAGAGCCAGTGCCGCATGTGAAGCTGTGGTTTCATTGAGGCTCATCCTGATGTTTTCAAGAACGTTGTCGCTGCAGGATACGTTGTTGATCAGGGACCTGCTTTTTACCTCGGGAGCCTCATTTCCCTTGTACTCCTCCTCTTCGGGAGTTTCGGAAGAATGATTTAAAATCATATATCCGTAGGTTGAAAATCCTTCCTCATCCTCCTCTCCCCAGAAAGAGAGAAACTTCTCCTTGAAAATGATGACCATGTTTTCCTGATCGATCATTGCTCCGTCGATAAGCTGTATCTCCCTTTTTCTCTGGGCACCGTCAGGAATAGGATTGGCAAGGGCAAGTGATTTGTTGATCTCCTTCATGGCACCGTTGTCCTGGTAAGGAAGCCTTGTATCACGACACTCATGGAAAAATCTCTGATTGTATTCATTTTCTGTCGTATTCCTCTTGAATCCCGGGATCAGCCACGGAACCTTTGCCTCTTCAAATCCCGGATATCTTGAACACCGCCCGTTTTCAAGGATAAAACGTGCGCCCACATTCACATTGAAGTCGAATGAGTTGAGAAATGTGATGCATGGGGAGCCGGGTGATGAACTGCAGACTCCGGGATCGCTTGCAAACGAGACGCTTAGCTGCGGATCTCCGTTGTATTGAAGAGATGCCGAGGAGATAACCTTTCCAATCCACTGCTTGCTATCGCTCCCTGCAGGGTTCTTATGGATATTGACGGCAACTTTGAAATCATTTACGCCGGTCGGAACCGGATTGTACTGAATATCATCTGTGTATATGGAAATTCCCGTACCGTTGTCGTAAAGGTAGCAGGCAATATTTTCATTGGGATTTTCCTTGTCTGGGCATCTCTTTTTTACCGATTCCCACTTCCAGGATTCAAGCTGTGTCGCCTTAAGAACAGCCATAAATTCATCGTAGCTGATACGCCCTTTCTTGAAAGCGTTCCAGCGCCTGATAAAAGCATTTCCTACCGAACTGAGTTTTTCATCGTTGTCCTTATCCGCAATCCATTCATTGAGAGAACGCTCTCCGAAGTTGGCAAAATAGTAAGCTTTTCCGTCCCAGCGGCCTTCAGCCGTACCCACATACTGGAGATTTACAATTCTTGCCGGTTTTCCCTGTGACTCAACTTTCAGTTCACCGTCCCAGCGTTGAACGGAACCGTTTTTTGCATCGGCAATAATAAGACCCGTTTCACCGCCGTTTCCGGGAACGACAAGTTCGATCTTACCCTCGTCTGTGAGATCACTCTCATACTGCCCCATTTTTAACCAGAAGAGAGGGTTTTCATACGTTTTCTCCTGATCTCCCACGCTTACATGAGAATATTTAGAAACCACTATCGTTCTCGGCGATTTTGTTTTGTTGATAAAAACAAGGATTCTCTTTGTTTCCCTCGGAGAGAAAAAAAGTGTCTTCTCTGAAATAACAAAATCCGATTCCACATCATCCGACGAAGGATCGTCTGTCGAATCGGCCTCCTTTGAAGTTGAGCTCAGAGGAATACAGTATCCGGTTGCATTGTCGTTAATCGGGGAACAAACCTCCCCGGTGGGGCAGATATTGTTGTCCGAAGTCTGCTCACTTGTGTTGCATTCGACTCTGCACACCTTCTTAAAGCACTTTCTGTTACCGTTACAATCCTCATCAATTTCGCAATCCGAGTAACATTTATTCTCAATGCATGTCTGGTGAGAAGGACAGTCGCTGTTTTTCTCACATGCGCCCGGCTCCTCTTCACCTTCAGTGTTTCTAACAAATAGTTTGCCGTTTTTCCTGAACATTCTGTCGGCAGGAACACATGATCCCATGTGGCAGACATTGTCATCGATACAGCCTTCAATAAGACCTTCGTGAGAACATTCCCTTGTTTTTCCATCCTTCCCGATCAGATATCCGCCTTTGCAGGGAGTGAAACATTTCGGGCTTTTCGGAGCGTTGAGAGTCTGTCCCGTATCTTCAACACAGTTGCCGTTGAGACAGACCAGTCCGTTTTTACACTCCTTTTCTCCGCCGCAGAGGCAACCGGCACTTCTTGCATCAACAGCACTGCAATCCGGTTTCCTGCAAATATCATCTACACAGACAAGCCGGGTACCATCCTCCAGCCTGTCACACACACCGTGATCAAAACAGGGTTCACCTTCTCCGCCCTTTCTGACTGTGACGTTTTCGTCATTGATATCCTTACCGTCATTGCAATCTTTGCTGCTGTTTTCCACACAAGTTTCCTTGTCTTCGGTTTTAACAGGATCACATTTATCACTCCCATTCTCCTGATCACACACGATACACTGCGGCGATTCCGTTGAATTGGACCCTCCGCACGAAAACAGGATAAAAAGTGATGTTAAAGCCGAAACAACTGAATTTCTGTTCATTCGGACCTCCGGATAATATAAATTCTGGTAAATATTCAATAACTCTACATAGCCTCGCATCATCAATATAGCCGCCGATTGTAACCTGTATGTAACTGTTCGTGAATTTACCGCAACAACAACTATTTGAAGCTTAATCTGTTCTTTGAGGTCCCAAAAATCAAGCAGTTAACCCTACATGTGGTGTTATCAAATGTTACATGCAGGTTATGTATAGACATGTGTGTCCGCCACTTGAACAGTCGGCCGCTCCCGCTGTGTAACTGCAGCTGGTTTGACCGACGCATCCTTGAAGAACAGTCATGGATGAGCAGCGAACTCGTTGAGAACCGTGATGACAAGGCGTGTGGTAATCATTAGCAAATCCTTGAGCCCACACTATTTTTTTCCCGGATGAGCAGTGAGCGGTTACTGTTGCTATGTTGGGGTGAGAGGCAGATTTCATTTCAGGACCGGAGAAGTGGTTGGCCTGAACAGTATTTGCTGTTACCTTTCCCCTTACTTCAACGTTACCCGCTGAATTTATTCTCATTCTCTCATGCCTTGCTCCTGCATTATTCTGGGCAAAAATTATAGGTTCGTTTCCATTGTCTTTCGTTTCAATAAACATTGATCCTGCGTCATTTTCGCCTTCGCCGTATATTTCCCAGAAATCGTTTCCAGCCATCTTTCCTTTTATCTTCTTTTTATCTGTTGAGAGGTTTATATCACCTTCTGCCGAAACATCACCTTTCAGTGTTGATGTTGAATTGGCAATCAGATTTCCATGCGCTGTGAACTCTTTAAGCACCTCCAGATTGTTACCCACCCAAAGATGTCCGACAGCTAAATCTTTGTATGCTCCATCATCACCATCTCGTAGCCTTAACCAATGGTCGTCATTACCATCAAGATAGAAAGGCCCCACTTTAAGGTTTCCTGCAACATTGAGGTTTCCGCTCATATCAACATTCCCGGAACCGTCTTCTGAAATAGTAGAATCTACAAGTTTATCTGAGTGGTCTGTCCCTGCGAATTTTGGAACAGATCCCACCGAATGTGTATTTTCTACATTGTAGTAGGCTGAATTGTGGTTGTGATTTTCAACGGAGATTACTCCGTTTTCTATTTTGATATCTTTTCCGGCTGTGTAGAGATCACCCGACACACTGATGACATTTTCATCAATTGAAATTCCATCACCGGCACTGTAAGCGGTTCCTTCACTTCCCTCTTTGTCCGTTTCACACATCGGTGTCATATCCGAATACCAACCGCGAATATACTGTCCGGGATCACATTTTGATTTTGTAAATGTGTCAAGCTCAGTGCTGGAAATTTCACCGATATTGTCTGCTTTGTCAGCTGAAACGGACTTGATTGCAAACGGTACAGATCCGAGTGCTATTCTCCCCATCGATTCGTTGTTAACCACTATTTCAAGCCAGAGTTTGGGATTGGAAAGAATCACTTGGGAAAGTTTGGGGTCATCCTTTCCCAGATAAACTGAAAAATATCCGTCCTGCAACTCAAACCCTTCCAATGTTTCCGACCAGAGAACTTCTTCTTCAGTTTCCGATTTGTAAAGTTCAAAGATAATATCAACCGGACCGTTTATAACTTCTCCCGCACTGTCCGTAAGTGTTCCCTGTACGGGAATGGATCCGGGAACCGCAGAAAAAAGAGTCGATGCAAGAAAGAGGAAAGAGATCAGCATCAATTTTTTCATTTCTTTCCTCCTTTTCCGATATTTATCATCATTCTGAAACTTTTGCTTTTCATGGTTTTTACCGGGATTGTTCCAACTTGGACCTTCATTTTGTAGGAGTTTGAAAAGAGTATTCCCGAACCGGAAGTGAACGACACCCCCTGCTGGGATGGAAGAGGATCGGTAACCACATCGTCATCCGGCACAGTCTCATCTTTTGTCTCATCCGTTATTTCTTCATCAACCTTATTTTCAACTTCATCATCAACGCTATCTACAATTTCATCATCTATTTCATCTTCCTGACCATCATCACTCTTCGGATCTGCAGAATCATCCGTTTCTGTACCGGCATCTGTAGAATCTGAATCCGCATCTACGATGTTGGCATTTCCCTCCTCTCCTCCGGGATTCTTTTTGTCTGCATCTCCGCACGAAGATAAGATAAAAAGTGCACTCAAAAAAATAATCACCAGACTTCTGTTCATTAAATCCTCCAATACTTTATTTTTTATAATCTACCCTGATTCTGAATACACATTAATCCTCTACGAGATCAGCATAAACTGGAATTGTAACAGGGATGTAACCGAACAAATGATTTTGTTGATTAGGTCACACTCAAGTGAGAAATGGGAGAGTTGAGAAGAAAATCGTTTTCAATATAGAATGCGGTCCGAAAAGGTCTTCGTTTATGAAAAGGCATAGCGACGAGGATAGTTTTGCTCCGGGGCTATGGCAAAACTTGTCACAGAATTTATGGATTGCGTGACAAAATCCGGTTGGAAGTTTGCTTCAAAAAAAAAGCTTATTGGCCCAACAACTTTCGCAATATTGCAAATTTGATGTGCCACCGTGGTGCAGCTATATCATCTCCCGTATTTCCTTTTCAACTTCAGTAAGCTCCGCTTTCAGTTCCCTAAAACTACTTTTGATAAAGTCCATATTTTCGCTTACGGCATTAGATTCGATAGTTTTGAGAATTTCAAGGATGTTCTCAAATCCCAGCTGTCCGGTTGAGCTTTTGTGTTTATGAGCAGTTTTTCTGATTTCTTCAAAATCACCGGATTCAATATCACTCCCGATTGCTTCAAGAATCTCCGGGATTTCCTCAATAAATATTTTTTTAAACCTTATTTCCCTGGCTTCTCTTCTTATCGTTTTCTCTTTCAACTCATCTCTATTCAGCAACCTTCCGGAGGAAGCTATAGAATTTATGGTTTTAAAAAGAGCCGGAAAATCTATCGGTTTGGCCATGTAGAAATTAATACCTGCATCGTAACACTTCTTCCTGTGATCTTTTGTCGAATGTGCCGAAAGAGCTATGATAGGAATTTCCCTGTATTTTTCTCCTACCTCTCCCGATCTGATTCTTTTTGTAGATTCAATACCGTTCATGACCGGCATTTCAAGATCCATCAGTATGAGATCAAAATCCTCCAGCTTCAGAATATCAAGAACCTCTTTCCCATTCGAAACCGTCACCAAATTCAAACCCTGGTCTTCAAAATAGATTTTCGCCACACTCACATTCGTCTTGTTATCCTCAGCCATTAAGATTTTGAGATTATTTGAGTCCCCGTCAACGCTGAGCATCGCTTCTTCTTTCTCTATTTCATCAATATTCCCGGCATCAAGCTTGAGGAAAAAGGAAAAAACAGAGCCCACTCCGAAAATACTTTCAACTGATATCTCCCCTTCCATCAATTCAACAAGATCTTTTGATATTGCAAGCCCGAGTCCTGTTCCCTCATATTTTGTTGAGCTGTCGCTATCGATCTGTTTGAAATACCTGAAAAGGAAGGATATATCCTCCTTTCTAATTCCGATTCCCGTATCCTTTATTGCAAAATCAAAGTGATACCTTCCCTCTTTTTCTGAACAGGATGCAATGACAGTTACACCTCCAGATTTTGTGAATTTTATGGCGTTATTGATTAAATTGAAGAAGATCTGTTTGATCCGCCCTTCGTCGGCTTCCACAATAATATTCCGCGCCACATCATATTCGAGCTTGAGAAAGAGATTCTTTTGAACTGCAGCGATTCTTAAAGACTCGATGGTATTGTTGAGCGAATCAAAGATGTTGAAATGAGATTTCTGCAGTGTCAACTCTCCGGATTCAATCTTTGACATATCTAAAATATCGTTAATAAGCGTCAGCAGGTGATCTCCGGAATTCTTGATTATCCTGATTTCATCAAGATATTCCGATTCCATATTTTTCTCCAGGAGATGTTTTGAAAGATTGATTACAGCATTGAGCGGAGTTCTTATCTCGTGGCTCATGTTTGCTAGGAAAATAGATTTTTTGGTATTTGCCACAATCTCCTTGTTTCTCGAAAGTTCAATCTCCTTCAACTGTTTTTCAAGAACAACTGTCTGGGCTTTTATCTTTCGTTTCAATCTGCTGATTACAAATAACGTAAAAACAATGAACAGAATTGAAGAAGAGAAATAGATGAGGTTGGCCCACCATGTTTTCCACCACGGCGGATTTATGTAAAAAGAGATTTTTTGAACATCAGATTGCATATTTTCACCGACAATTGCCTTTACATGAAAAGTGTAATTCCCCGGAGGAATATTGGTAAAAACAGCCTGGTTGATCTTTGTTTCCTTTTTCCATCTCTTATCGAGTCCTTCGAGGAAAAATTGATATCTTAAAGTTTCCGGCGTCGAAAAGTGAATACCGTTAAAGTGGAACTTGAGATTATTGGACGAGTACTCCAGAGGCCTTTTCAAGTCTTTTAGACCGTAATCTTTTTCATTTATCTCAATTCCGGAAAGGTCAAGTTGAGGTTTAACACTTTCTCTTTCCTTGATATCAAGGCTGAGTTTATAGACACCGTTGTAAGTTCCGAAATAGATGAATTTGTCATCTCCGACAACAACTCTTATATTTGACTGATTGCTTTTACCTTTTGCATATTCAAAATAGTACTCTATTTCGTTTTTACCGTTAATTCTGTAGATTCCGTCAACAGTTGTTGCCCATAATTTTTTATACCTATCAAAATAGAGATTATTCACAGCATCACCATCAAAAGGCTGGGAGATGGAAAAATTGTTGTTTCTGTAAACCAGTAAACCTTTTAACGTACCAAAGAAAACGGTTCCGTCGGGGGCTTCACTGATAGCAGTAACCTGGCGTCCCGAAAAAAGCTCCGTATCCTGAAAAAGATTCCACTTTTTACCGTCATGCATTGCAATACCGCTTTGGGTACCTATCCAGATATTTTCTCTACTGTCTTGGAAAATGGACCATACGACACTGCTTTCAAGACCGGATCGATCATCCAGCTCCAGCTTCAGATCTCCGTCATGAAACGAATAGAGTCCCGAGCTGCTTCCTACCCATATTTTCCCCCGGGAATCCTTATATATTGCGTTGAACTCTCCATCCAGAACTGTCTGTAGTTTGCCGTCAAGAGTAAAAATCTGGAGTCCTTCCCTGTAGGTTGCTAGGTAGACTGTCTCTCCATCCTCCAACATGTCCATCACAAACGATTTTCCGTACCTTTTTTTCTGCTTGAATTGACGAGAATACCTTACTGCACCATGTTTCCCGGCATATAGGAGGTCTCGCTCTTCCGTCAGCTTCAAACCGTACACTATTTTCCCGGCAACGCTTGTATTGAAATTGATCATATCCCTGTTCTGAATAAGGGAAAATCCGCTCCACTGACCGATGAAGAGATTACCCTCATGATCCTCAATAACATGAGAAATTGAGGGATGGTCAAGAATGGAGGCGGAATAGTGCCTGCTATTTCCTTTTTTACGATAATTCCATATCTCTTTTGTAGAATAGAGGAATAGAGTCCCATCTCTTCCCTCGTCCATTCCGTAAAAGGTATCTTTCAAAGGAGATTCCGCTATCTTTTTTAGTTTTTCATTTCTGTAGAGATAAAGGTTCGATTCATCAATAAGATAAATTGCATTTTCTTTCCGATGGTAAATATGAGCTACCGGGGAAATATCAAAGCCTTCCGCCTTTATAAAAATCCCGTTTCTATCCTTCAGAACCTTTAAGCCGTTTCTTGTAGCAACAAAAACTTCATTTTTACCATTTATGGAAATTGTCGAGTTTCCGGAAAGAATACCCTCCAATTCATATCGCTTGAACTTTAACCCGTCGAAATAGTTGACTCCCCTGTCGGTCAAAACCCAGATACCCTTTACCGGATCGGGATAAACTTTATAAACACTTTTCCCGGTCAGGCCATCTCCTGTGGAGAAATTTTCAAACCGACCGTTCCTGAAAACTCCGATTCCACCCTGATACCCTACCCAGAGCTTTCCTTCACTGTCTTCCGTTATCGTCTTGACAATCGGATGCCCCAGGCCGCTGTTGGAAGGATCAAAATTTTTAAAATGGATACCGTCAAAACGGCTGAGACCCAAAAAAGTTGCAAACCAGACATATCCTTTCCTGTCCTGATACATATGGTTTATTGCACTGTTGATCAATCCATGGTCCTTTGAGAAATGACTCATTGGAATCTGCTGGGCGATCGTCGTTGAACCAATGAAAATTACAGAAAGGATAATAAAAATTTTGAGGAGCTTCACTGTCATGATTCTTTTTCCTTTAGTCTGTACCCGGCGCCGCGGACAGTTTCAATATATCTTCCCGCATCTCCAAGTTTCTTACGAAGTCTTGCTATACTCATGTCAACAGCCCTGTCCGTTATGATAAAATCATCACCTTTGAGGAAGGAGTTAATCTGATCCCTGGAATAGATCCAGCCCGGTTTCGATGCAAGTATGTAAAGAATATCGAACTCGGTTTTTGAAAGCACAACCTCCTTGGCAACGGTATCCACTGTCAACGTAGCAGAGTTGAGAACAAGATCGTTAACCTTGAGGATGGTTTCCTTCTGTCCGTTTTTCCTTCTCAATACAGCCTTCACCCTGGCAAGAAGCATCTTTTCCTTGTATGGCTTTGTAATGTAGTCATCGGCAAAACTTTCAAGGCCTGAAACAATTTCATACTCATCGTCGCGTGCGGATAAAACAAGGATAAGGATATCTTTCGTCTTGGGATCCCTTTTCAATTTTCGAGCAACCTGGGAACCCTCCATATCAGGGAGTCCCAAATCAAGCAGAATCAGGTCAGGCAAATACTCTCTTGCAGCCAGCAGACCGTTTTCACCGTTTTCGGCGGTAACGACTTCATAAACTTCCTCCTCCAGAATTTCGGCACTCATTTCCCTTGCAATCCTGTTATCTTCAATGATTAGAATTTTGGGTTTTTCCTTCACGACGCCTCCTGTCACCATAACATCTATGTATTTATATATATTGCAATGTTTGCATATATTTGCTCTATATTTTAATTTATAAAATTAAAAATATAGAGATAGCTTATCTTTTTTAAATATATCTTTATTCTCATTCATTGCAAAAAGTTTTGGGATCGGCAGCACAATTTGAGAAGTTACCTGCGCAGAGATATCAATCAACAGCTTAATTCTCATAATTTTACCAATCTCAAAAATGCGTGTTGCTTATTAATTTTTTTGGTCTATTTGCTACAACACTTGGATCCCTCCGGGATCGGGAAGGATCTCTCATAAAAACATGCGATAAACTTTTGAGGGTACTGTTGCCATAGGCAGTAGATTAGGTGAATTTATATAAATTGACGGATATCAGGTTTCGCCTAAATGTCGATTTTTCGGAGCTTCTGCGCCACAGTGCGCAATAATTACAAATCCTTACACAGGAAACCACATACCTGTCCCAATTTTGCTGACTTGTGAGGAGCTGTTTCCATCTTAGATTCCGAATGTTTCCTTTAGAATAGTCAAGCCATTTTCTATGGCATCGTCATGGTCTCCATTTTCGGTAAAGATCACTTTTGCCTTTCTGCCTTCAAGGAACTCTATTTCTTCTTTTGAAAGAGGTCCTACCTGTTCATCCCTGTTGCCGTAAACATAAGTAATTTTTGAAAGATCATTCATACTATTCAATCTGGAAATATATCTGTTGTGTCCCAGTCCGGCTGCAAGTCTATACATGTTTCTTTCTTCTGCTGTCGAGCCGTCTCCGAGTAGATTGATTGTGTAGTTGCCTTCATCATCATATTCGTATTCTGTGGATTGTCCCTGGCTGAAAGGTTTGTATGTCTCTTCATCAATATTCAGTCGCCCAACCATTATCAGGTAACCGTCAGCTGCATCAATTCCGTAAGCAGCGATCAGCTCCTGGGTCATGAAGGCGCCGAAAGAAATACCAAGAACGTAGACTGTTTTCCCTTCTTCATTCTTGAAATAGTCGACTACCCTTTTCAGGTTCTCTACACTTTGAATATCATACTTCTTCGCCTGATCGAATGTTATGTCGGATTTTGTGAAGAGTTCCGGATTTTTTGTCTGCACCTGATGAACATTTACATAAAGTGCATCCTGGGTTTGAGTCATGTCAATAAATTCTTTCAGAATTTCATCCTCAAGAGTGGTGATCGGTCCGCCCTGTGTATTTACGACGACAATGTCTCCATCCGGATTCCCGTGAAATGTCGAAATATCTTTTACAAACTCCTCTTCAGGTAAAGTTGAAATATCCGAGTCGTCATTCGTTGAATCCGTAACTGTATCAGAGTCGCCCACTTCATTGTCGGGCATTATCTTTTCAACATCGGAATCTGTTGTTTCCGACTTTTTCGATCCGTCACTTCCCGAACATGAAACAATCACTGAAATTAAAATCATTCCAAAAAACAAAGTGATAAATTTCTTCATAAAATCCCCCTGATAAAAAAAGAGTACTCTATTCGTCATAATCAGTACCGAAAGTAATTAATTGAAAAAACAGAGCACAAACCAACCATCAATAATTAAAGTTTTTAATCAAATATGATCGGAGCATGCATAAAGAATGCAAGAAAGCCAAAATATCTCCCCAGTTCTCTTCCCCGATGTCAAGAGATATATGGAGCAGCAAAGCTACCTGAACTTTCCTCCAAAGAACATGGCATTATACTTTCCTCTTTTTCAAAGTCAAAAACAGCAGTTTGATGACACTTCACACTTATTCTTTCCTGAATCTGCATTTTTCTCAATTCCTCCGAAAGGAAATTCTTTCACCAGCAATATATGTTTTTACGGAGTAGTTGACAATCACCACATTGTTTCAAAATGCTCTGCAACGATTGCTTCCTACAAAACAACCAAGGCGCAACCGGAAGATCCTTTTTCAGTTTCATCATCCACAGTTTCGTTTACATCTAAATTTACATCGACGTCTGCATCAACTTCCGGTAGATCAATTCCATTTCCCCGGAATTCGATCATATCACCATAATTACGCAAATTAACAAATTCGCTGATTTCGCCACTTTTTGTCGGAGTAAACCTTACCTTGCAGACGCATTGATTGTCAGTGAAAACTTCATAGCAGCTGCAGGAATCGGGAACAAATGAAAAGTCGGTGGATTCAAACTCCATGGAATTCGGCGAAATTTTGCTCGAATAGACTCTGGAACCTGCTTCAAAAGTAATACCCATCTCCCTGAACTCCCCAACATAAACATCACCGAAGTCTATCATATCCTCTTTTACGAGAAGTTTCGATGCATCATAGAAAGTTTGAGTCATCAGGGATCGGAACTCCTCTTCATCCATCGAAAGAGTTGTATATAAAGTTTCATCACACTCTTCCATTTTGTATCCACCCGATTCGTCATAATCTATTCCAATATAATTCCTACATCCGTATGTTGATCTTTTACCCACAAAATCTTCACAGTTCAGGTTTGAAATATAGAGATATTCACCATCTTCAGCACAATTGTCGGCAATAAAAAAGTTTGACTTGAATTCTTCTGCTGTCGAATCGTCAAGTTGGAACATTACAACTTCGATCAGTTCATTTTCAACATACTTTCCACGGTATACCACAGTCTCTCTATTTACGTTAAAGCGATCATCTTCCATAGTTTCTCTATAAAAAGTATAGTTTTTTTCAGGGCGATCATAGTGGTCCCAGCCGGAGTCATAAGGACTGTATTTACGGTATTCTACAGGATCCGGCAAAGGGTTTGCGAATATCAGGCAAGTGAATAACATCATCAACAAGAAAATTAAAAACTTCATGACATTCTCCTTCTAAATATAAAAAAATCCTGCTGCAATACTTGCAATATTTGCTGTAAAAGAAAGTAAAAGAGATCTTTTGTAGGAACAGCTTAAAAAAAGCATGATCAAAACAGCTTCTATGAGGACAATAGCAACTTCCCCGACAGTAACATATGTCAAATAGGGCAATCCGATCAGCGGCAGTGCGTACCAGAAAATCGGCAAAGTTATTGTCGTAGGGACAACGGCCGTTGAAATGTACCTCAGACAAAAAGTGTTACGAACCTTGAATATTGATTTATCCAAAAATATTATGACCAGACCTTCCACTAATATCGTAACTATCAACGCCTTAAAAAAAGAAATCATAACTCGTCCTGTTTTTTATCAACACACATTAAACTATCACAAACAAATGAATTATGAAATAAAAAGATCAAACACAGCATCCACTATAAAAACAAGAAAAAAGACAACCTTACCGTGGGAAAACATACATAGCAGGTACAGGAGTTAAACATATTCAGCAGAAATAATTAAACTATTGGAATCAAAACACCATTTATCTTGATCGACAAACAAATGCTGAACTTGCAGAGATATTTATCTACTGAAAGAATTAAAATTACAAACGACATTTATTTTGATAAAATGTATTCCAATTCGACACTACAATAGTCGATATTTGCTTTTTATTGGAGGTGGCAATGAAATTTAATTTTTTTATTTTGTTTGGATTAGTTCTGACTTTCTTATGTTGCAGTTGCGATAGTGAAAAAACTTCAAAATCGGAAATTCTATCAGACGCTGAGCAAACCGATCTAGACAACGGTTTGGAAGAGCCTGAGAAAAAGGGGGTCAAGCTGACTGTCATTTATGGTTATGAAGAGGGACAAAAATATGAAAAATGGGTAAAAGATCCTGTCTTCACATGTGATTCACCTGACCAGGATTCTCATATGAGGAACTATATTATTGTTATTGCATCAAAACCCGGTTTTTATTCCGAGATGTACTCCTGTTCAAAAGAAGAGGAGATTAAGATTTCTTTATTGGACAGGATTGAAACAGATAAAAACACTACTGGAAGAATTTTCTCAGATCTTGAAATGTCCTACATTAATGTAAATCAATATGAGGGCAGAATAGATAATGTGACATTGAGAGGAAAAGACGCAACAGATAGCATCCTGGTTTCAGCTGATGAAAAAGGTACATATTCTGCCGATATTGATTTTGAAATCCAATCCGTTTATTTCCAATCCGAGGAATTCGGAATATACACATTCGAAGATGAAGAGGGTAATGAATATCAATACGGTTCAAGGATTGACACAAGCGGCTCGGTAATGATCAGAAACCAAGATTCAACAGACGCATTTCTTTTTCTTGCAACAATGAGTGAAGACAAGCCGAACATCTATATTTATCCTGAAGAAACAACTGAACTGGATGTTGAAATTAAGTTTCCTGCAGGCGGCAGAGTGACAAAATCGATTCCGGAATATGGAAAGGGATGGCATGTAACGGTTGGACCCAATGGAAAAGTTGATGGCGAATACGGATATCTATTTTATGAAGCTGCAACACCTGATTTTTTTCAGAAAAAATCCGGCTGGATTGTAAAAGAGGATGATGCCGAAAGTTTTTTCAGGGACAATCTCTACAAAACCGGTGCCAGAGGACAAGAGATCGAAGATTTCATCGACTGGTGGATGCCATTTCTAAACGGCCATGAATATTACGCAGTTTATCCGCAGTACAACAAAGAGATCGATCAGGTTATCCAGATAGAGTTCTCGAAAAAGCCGGATAACTTTGCAAGAGTATTCTACATTATCGAACCTGTTGAAAATCCTGATCTTCTGAATCTCGAAAGCCCGGTGATACCGTCCCACAACAGATCCGGATACCACGCTTTTGAATGGGGTGTGATTATCAGAAACGGCTCAAAATAGCCAAAGAATGGATCTTTTAAGATATTTTATTAAGAAACAGCTATTGAATTTGTAGAGATATTCTTTTTTCCTGGGAATCCAGCGGTTTAATTTTACCATTTAGTTGGGGAATTGTTGATCTAAGTCATATATCTTTCCCCAGATCCCTCATGCTCCTTTTTTCTTTCTTTCCAACAGTTACGAATACTCTCGGTGTTGATAGATTGCGTCCGAGTTTGGCGAAATTACGAAGTTTTATGCACATAACTTCAGTCACTTCGGTGCCTTTTGCGAGTATGAGACTTTTATTTTCATCGAATATATTTCCCGCCAGGATCATCCCTTCCTTCAACTCTTCTACTCCGACTTCACGAACAAGAATCTCCTTCTTCAGCTTGAAGATTTCGGCTTCCAAAGCTTCCACTATGACTATGTCGTATGCCTCCCTGTCGACTACCAACTCACGCATCTTTTTTAGAGCGTCTTCGGATGACTTGTAGAGCCGTTCCAAGATTTTGAAGTCGGTTACGGTTCTGGCAACTTTCGAAATAAAGACGGCTCTTCTGTTTTTTTCATTCTTAAGTTGATTCTCTCCCTTCAACTGCAGCCCTATGGACTCGGCTACGTTCTCCAGCCGGGGAATGTTGAGAATCAGCTTTCGGGCAATCCTTGGATGTGTGTCGAAAAGCGGCCTGTCACCATCCTCTACCGACATTATGTCCAGATATCGCTCCCCTATCTCCTGGGGAAGAGTCACAAGACCGATGTGAAACAGCATACCTGCAAGTTCCAATTCCCAGAGATCTTCCGCTTCCAGTCTGGCACCCACGCCCCTGCAGAGCTTCCTGATCTGTTGGGAAAGGGCAAAGAGTTCGGGGTTTGTCAGTGAGAGTATTTCAATCAGCATGCGGATGCTTCCCTGGAGAGTCTTCTCTAGCATTTCATGCTCTCTTCGTGCCATTTCCTTTTCAACCGTTTTTAGGCGGTATTGATTTACAGAATCCTTCAGTACGGATAGAAGGATGGTGTTGTCACAGGGTTTCGTCAGGAACCTGTAGATATGCCCCTGATTTACCGCTTCAACTGCAGTTCTGAGGTCAGCCTGTCCGGTAAGCATCACCCTTACCGTATCCGGAGAGATTGTGGCAGCCATAGATAAAAATCTCACGCCGTCAATTTCCGGCATCTGGTAATCCGATACAAGTACGGCGTACTGCTCCTTTTTGAGGTAACTGATCCCCTCTTCGGCGGATGTCGAAAGGGTTAATTCATATTTATCTGAAAACAGACGACGGAATCCCCTCAGAACATGTTCGTCGTCATCCACCATCAGTATTTTTCTATTATTCATCAAACACCTCTTTTAAAGACTCCATCCAGAAAGGCAATTTATCGTTCAATCCAGCTCCGGCTACAAAATTTAAGTCTAACCACCCGGTGCCCCGTCCAAGTTCATGCTCTGTCACTATGACTTCGGCCGGATGAAGTGCCTTCAGCAAAGTTGAAGCTGATTTTTCAGGACATTCCGTCGGATTGTGATGGTAGTGGACAGCGTTTATCAAGCTCTTATCGAACCCCCACAATCCGAGCAGATATGCTCCGACGTCAGCGTGGGTCCCGCCCCATAAATTCAATTCCGATTGTGGAAAACCCGTTTCCGAATTTTTCGATTTTTTATCTTTAAGAAGAATAAGAGTGCCGATATCGTGTAGCAATCCAGCCATATAGGCTTCAGCCCCAAATTCCTGATCTCCGGTCAGTTCAAGAGCTATTTTCTTTGCCGCCAAACCGACTCTGTAGCTGTGGATGTTGAACTTGTCTATTGAGAAATCTTTCCGGATTGTTGTAAAATTCACGCCCGTCAACATGTAATAGAGGAACAGTGCCTTTACCGTGGTTATGCCTAAAAGAGAAACCGCCTGTTCCATCGAAGAAACCTTTCGGGGCATTCCGAAAAATGCGGAATTGACCAGCTTCATGATGTTTCCCGTTACGGATACATTCTTTTCGATTATCCCGGCGATTCTTGCTATTGAAGGTTCCGGCTTTTTGAGTTCCTCCATCAGCTCAAGTCCAGAATCTATTACAGATGACATCTCCGAGAATCCGGAAACAAGAGTGCGAAGTTTCCCGTTTTCCACCACCGTCCTCAAAGCAATTGTTTTCCTTATCGTCGCAACCAGTTCATCCCTGCTTATGGGTTTTGTAAGAAACTGATGGGCCGCTTTTACTGTTTTCATTATGAGCGTCTGTTCCGAATAACCGGAAAGAATGATTCTTATGATTTCCGGATGCTTTTCCATGACCCGGGAAAGCAGTTCAGCTCCATCCATTTCCGGCATTTTCATATCGCTTACAATAACGTCTACCTGCTCTCTTTCCATGATGGCAAGAGCTTCTTTTCCCGATTCGGCAAAGAGAAGATCCCATTCATCCGACTCTTCCATAAGCATTCGCCGGATTCCCCTCAGAATTAGTGTTTCATCGTCAACAAAAAGCACCCTGCTTTTTCTCCCAACCATCCGATCACCTCCCCGAACTGCTATCACTACGGCCCTTTACGGGAAGCGTTATGATAAAGGTTGTCCCCCTTCCCGGTGAAGTACCGACATCTATGGTTCCGTGATGCTTTATCACAACGGTGTTGTGGACAAATGCCAATCCCTGCCCTGTTCCCTTCCCGACAGCCTTGGTTGTAAAAAAGGGCTCGAATATCCGTTCCTGAATCGATTCCGGAATACCGGTACCGGTGTCGCTCACCTCGATTCTAACTCTTTCTCCCAGGGAATACGTACGAATCTTTATGGTTCCCTTCTCAGCCGGGCTTCCGATTACAGACTCACTCATCTTCCGTTTTTCAATTATCGCATCCGTCGCATTGACAATGAGGTTAAGAAACATCTGGTTTATGTCATCTATGAGACAGAGTACTTGGGGAAGCCCTTTCTCCAAATCCAGTTCCATATTCACGTCGTATTTCCATACGTTTTTGGTGATTACCATGGTCGACTTTATTGCCTTGTTGATATCCTGAAAAGACATCTCACTTTCCGAAGGATGTGCAAAGTCCTTCATTGCTTTTACGATTTTCCGCACTCTTTCTATCCCTTCCATATTGTCCTTCAGAGAATAGGGCACCTCCTCTTTGAGAAAATCGATCCTGTTTTGATCGTATGAGCTTCTTACCGGAGAATCCTCACCTCGGAATTGCATTTCGCCATTCTCCATAACGACATCTATGAAGTTAACTATCTTTTCGAATGCCTCATGGAGAAAGGTTGTATTATCCATGATAAACTGCATCGGGGTATTGATTTCGTGGGCAATTCCCGCAGCCAGAGTACCGACAGCCTCCATTTTCTCCGCCTGTTTCAGACGGTTTTCCATCTGCATCTGTTCTGTAACGTCTCTCTGGAGTGCAATGTAGTTGATGATCGCGCCTCCGGAATCCTTTATCGGCATGACAAGATTTTCCAGCTCATAGAAAGAGCCGTTCGACCTCCTGTTAATCATTCTTCCCCGCCATGCCTTCCCAGAGGAGATTGCGGCCCACATCTCTCTGTAAAGCTGTGTAGGGTTCTCCCCGCTTCCAAGAATAGCAGGCGACTTGCCGATGACTTCATCGGCAGTGTAACCCGACATCCTTTCGAACGCGGAATTAACGAATTGAATCATCCCTAAAGGATCCGTTACTATTATCGCCTCATCAATCTGCTCGACAATTGCGGCAAAACGCTTGAGTTTTTCATCCATCTGTTTCCGCCGCTCCAGGGAATAGATCAAATTACCCACGACCTTTAAAAAGCGCACCGTTCTTGCATGCCACTTCACCTTTTTTAAGGAATCACTTAATCCTACAAAGCCTTTGAGTTCTCCTTCCTCGGAAAATGGAATAGCAAGAAGGGCCTTTATGCGGACTCTCTCCATCAGAGTTTTCTCCGCGGACATCTCCTGTGCTATTTCTGCCGAATCTTCGATGATAAGGGGTTTGTTTTCCTGAAAAAACCTTACCGCGGAAGGAAACCGTTCAAATTCAATTCTCTGAAGAAAATCGGAACTTTCAGAACCTTTCCATGAGGCACGAAGATAGAAAAAATTGCCAGGCATATCTACATTGTAAAAGAAAGCTCTGTTAACACCTGCCGATTCTGCAATTGTTTTGAGTACGAAGTTGTAATCAACATCCTTCCGACTGATAAGATCGCTGGACAATTTCCAGATAGCCTCGGAAAAACCCTCCTCGAGAGAGAGCTCGAAAATCAGATCCTTAACTTTTTCAACCATTTCAAACTCCCGTCAAAACCTCTTTTCATTATATACCTTTGGATTAAGCCGTACAATCGGCAGAAGGTTTCAATAGATTATTTTATTATCTCGAACGAAACTCTATGACATAACGTCCCGAAAACTTTTTTCGTTTCCAATAAAGCTGCTGGAAAGTAAGGGAAAAAGTTACCCGGTTTGTGGTTATGTTTTGTTCAAAAAAAGATTTTTCAAATCAAGGCAGCGACTATTTTCCTGATCTTTTACCTATTCATCAGAATCTAGGCACAAAATTCCCTTAATCTCAAATGCGAAAATTTGATGAAAGGTCTTCCGGACTTTATGTACAGATAGGACAATATGGACGGTGTGAATAGGTCATGGATTTATATATCCGCCACGAACCCAATGGAATTAAGCTGTTACAAATATTCTGCCCTGCTTTTACCCATCTCGCGGACTTGTATGGAAATTTTATGACATTGAAAATGCGGGATAGTCCCTTGTGCTTCGGAAATACTGTTCCAGCACTTTCATAACGGCAAGAACCTGATCTTCTCTCCAGTGGCGTCCTACGACTTGAACGCCTACAGGCAAACCTCTGCTGCCCTTCTCATTTTTAACAGCATCCTGCTGCGCTCTGTCGCGGCTTGGAGGTCGATCGCTCTCCTCACCTTCCCTTACCCTTCCGGCGGCAACAACTCCGGCGGGATTGCCGAGCATGTTGAAAAGCGCGGAGTGGGTACAGCTGAGCGAGTTGACGCCCGAAGCGTTGTTATCAAAAAACGGCGCGGCGACTGAGTATGGCGGGCAGATGAGAATGTCGATGTTCTCGCTATCCATTGCCTTCAAAAACATGCTTCGATATCGTGATCTTTCGGCGCACAGGCTCCAGTAGTGACCGGCACCGTAATTTCCCTTGAATCGAATCATTTCCGACGCATGCTGCTGACCAAGAAACCCGAGCAGAAGAGAGAGCGGCTTCCGCATAAAATCGGGACAGCCCGCAGCCATCAGGAAAGCTTTTATGTCCGGAATGGGAGTTTCCCCCGCCAGCGATTTTTTTATCCATTTTCCGCCGTCCGCACTCAAGAGTGAAAAGTAGAGCTCTATTCCTCGTGATGGCGAAGGCGGTTTAAAATCCACCACAGAACATCCCTGATCACGCAAAGCCCCGGCTGCTTCAGCAACCACCCTCCTGACGGCTGGAGAAGTGGAAAATATACCGTTATCCGAATAGACTCCGATCCTGAGCCCGTTCATCTTTTTCACCGCTCCGCACTCCCAAGGGACTGGGGGCGAACTATCAGAGGAATCAAAAGGCTCTTTAAGAAGAGAGTCCATCATCAGCTTCAAATCATCCACATTCCGGGCCATCGGTCCCGGCTGGACAACAACCGCCTCGAAACCTAAAAGATCGCTGAAATAGCCCCTATCCAGAGGAGTGTCGTCATTGGGAAACCTTGAATTGGTAGGTTTTAAACCGCTAATACCACAGCAGTGCGCCGGAATTCGAATACTGCCTCCCATATCCCCGCCCAAACCGAGAGGCGATCCCCCCGCAGCAATTATCGCCGCCTCGCCGCCGCTGCTTCCTCCCGGAGTTCTCTCATGATTCCATGGATTTTTTGCGTGGCCGTAAAGAGCGTGGTTGCTCTCGTGGGATACAAGAAGCTGGGGAAGATTGGTTTTGCCGAGAATTATCGCGCCCTCCTTCCTCAGCCTTGAAATCAGTGAACCCTCTTCATCGAGAATTTCCTTTGACCGGTGGGCAAGACCGCAACTTGTGGGAGTTCCCTTTACAAGAAACTGATCCTTGATCGTTATCGGGACACCGAAAAGAGAACCATGGTTTTCTCCTTTCCGAATCTTCTCATCCGCCTTTTTCGCCTCATCCAAAGCTTCATCAAATCTCGGCCAGATCACTGCATTGAGGTCGCCATTAACAGCCTTAATCCGGTTGATGTGACTGCTCACGACATCCGAAACAGAAAACGTTCCCTCCGAAATCCCCTTTTTAATTTCCGCGGCACCCATTCCTACCGAATTCTTCATTTCGCTCCTCCATCTTTTTGACTCTCCTGACAAAGCATCCCCGCTGTTGCCATCTCTACAATTGAGTCGATGCACTCCATGAAATATTTTTCGTCGCGGGAAACACCCATTGACAGTAAAACCGGAGTTGTAAAAGGTTCGGCAAGAAAAATATTCCAACACATGCCGAGAATGTTCACAAAAACAGTAAGAGGATTAAACGGTTTGATGATCTTCCGCTCGATCAGCCCGGCGAAGAAACTCAGAACAGCCGATTGAGCCTGAATAATTTTACCAACCAACCTGCTGTCCATCTTCTCCAGATACCTGCCGCCCGAAGCGAACTCCATAAGAAGGATGGATGAGTAAGGCAAATTGACCGTTGAATCCACAATGATTTCAGCGATCAACAAAACAATTCCCCGAAAATCATTCTCATCCCGCAGCTCCGCCATCCCCTTCTCCATTTTTTGCCAGAAAGGAACAGCAATAGCCTCAAGCACCTTCACGTAGAGTTGATCTTTCGACCGGAAATAGTAATGCAGCAGCGCCTTATTAACGCCCGCCCGAGTGGCAATCTCCTGCATCCTCGCACCGTACACACCCTTCTCGTTGAACTCCTGCATCGCAGCGAGAAGAATTTTCTGCTCACGCCCCATCTCTTGCTTATGACTCATCACCGAACTCCCCAAAGACGTTGACTAACCATTTAGTTTAACTTTATGGTTAAAGTGTAGCTGTAGATTTCAGAATAAGCAACTAAATTCGTTCAACTATATTAGAAAAGGTTGGCAAAATTTGAAGCAGTTTTTTGCCAAGGGAATAATAAAGGTAGCAGTACTTTACCCTTTAAGATCATTAGATATGCTACAAAACCAATTTTGCTGTGTTAAAAAGATCAATAATCCTAAGATCTGATTCATTTTCCATCAGATCCTCATTTTCATTAAGAAATTTACAAAAATCTAAAAGTATTTCATTTCCGGAATACTTAAAAGCTCCAATAAAATCATCATTTCGCTTAAATCCAAAAGATTTATGAATGAAATAGTCAGCATCGGGCGAAAAATAGGATAACAACGATAAATTTCTCAGATCTTTGAATTGACTATCTTTTTCCATGCGTTTCTTAATTTCTATTTTCAATTCGCTATATGTAAGATTATATTGATGCACAAACATATAGTTTTCCATCATGCCATCGACCTCTTTTCTTAGCTCAACTGTACTCAGTTTTTCTCCTAGCATATTATTCAAAGCATCTCTATAACGAGTAGTCTTTGCTATATAATCTTCAATTTCGATAAATTTGTTATGATAAAAGTCATGGAGTATTATTAGATACAACCATAAAACATCAAAAAGAAGATTGTTCATACCAGCTGGGATAGCTCTATAAACAACATCTTCACTATTCCGAAGGTGTTTTGTAAATTCATATTTATTTAAAACTTTTTTCAAATGACGTGGTATACCAAATTTAATGCTATTTAGAAATTCAATTATCCTTTCAACAACTCCAGGTTCTCGACTGTATTCAGGGAAATACTCCTTCAAAATATTAGTTTTTTCGGTGAAGGTAGGCATCGTAAAAGATATGTCAAAAATCTTTTCCAAATATTCATTTGCATTTACATGTTTTGCATATCGAACTTTTACTGCTTCTGATACCGCTTTTTTATCAAGACTAAAGAAAAAGATAGTCTTTTCTCCAAGAGTCATAAAATGCTTTATTAATGAAATGAGGTTCAAAATATTCTCAGGTTCGCATCTATCCAAATCATCAATAAAAACTATAATTTTCTCATCAATATCAGCATCAAGAACTGCCTTTTCCAACTCTATATAGCGATTTTTAAACTCTTCCTTCTGTTTTAAGAAAAAACTCTTTTCAGCATACTTGCTCTTATAATACTTTTCATATTCTTCCAAGATTTCCAAAGGATTCCATTCAAATACACCTGTCTTTATTTTTAAACTCTTTGCGAATCCTTTTGTAATACTGTAACCAGTCTGCAAAAACGAAACAATTACATCGCTATGATTCCCTTTTTCACTTATTTTTCCTGCAATTGCATCGAAAAGACTTAGGTTGACATCCGAATCTGTTTCATATTCCCATACTGGGAAATATATAGTTTTAAAAGTAGCCTTTTCCAACTCTTTTTCCAAATGTTTTACCACAGAGGTCTTACCACTGCCCCACTCGCCATAGAGTGCAATTATCCTGTTCTCTGGTAGTTCATTACTGCCATAGTAATTTGTTATAAAAGTTTTTATTGCCTCTGCCTTTTTATGAATTGAAAACAGAGCCTCATTATCAACCAGTTCATGGGGTGTATTTGGCTTTATGTTCATTAGAATCCCTCTCAATTCAAAATTACAATGCGTGATACCAGATGCAAATAGCTCTCTCAATCTGCCAGTTCGATTTAACGTACAATTATTTATCAAAAAAGAATAAGAAAGGGAAAATTCAATAACTACAAAAACTTAAACAGCGGCATTAAGACATAAATAGTACTGGCAGCAAAAGATACTCTAATTTTAATTTGAAATCAAGAAATTCACCCCATTTTTAAACATTCCAGCCGTTTCAGAAACTCCAAAAATGTTTCAGAAACTGATCAAAAGTTGAATCTCAACCGTTAAAAAATGATTTTCAACAGCGCATTCTTAACCTGAGAGCCGGCCAGCTAAATACTCTACACAGCGTGTAGAGTATTTCCTGATTGAGAAACGTGAGATAAAACTTTCTGCAAATCCAGCGATCTAAGTAGGGTCAAGGCACAAAATCCCCATAATCTCACCACGAAAATTTGATAAGAGGGTTTCTGGACTTTGTGGACAGAGTGGACATTTTGGACGGTGTGAACAGGCTACGAATTTATATATGTCGCCCGACGTCAGGATGCCCCCGAAAACTTTTTTCATACCCAATTCAGCGACTTCTCTTTCTTTGAAAAAGTTATTCAACCGTTTTGAGAGACTGTTTTGTTCAGGAAAATAGTTTTGGAATCACGACAGTAGCTGTTTTCGCCATTTTTTTTAATATCCGTGCCATGTTGGCGGCTGTCCTCCTATCGGGGAGTTTATTTTCGTGACTTGGGACGTCAAATTCGGTGAGATATTCTTTTTTAGGGTCGGATGGAAACCGGGTTGGGGGAGATAGGAATATTCTACTGTTTTTAAGAATATCAAGACATGTTAGGGCGACCCACCGGGTAGCCCTTACGGTTTTTTTCTTTATTTTCGAACACTTAGAACAGTTCGCAACCTTTTACGATTAATTCTTAGAGACGTAGCGTGCTACGTCTCTACGGTCAGTAACGACCCGCAACCATATTTGCTGCGTTTTTCCGAGTGGTTTATAATAGTTATAGGCGGATAATAAATCTGAAAGCGGATGAGTTTTTCAATTACTTTTTCACTCTTCGACTCTTCCACTTTCAAAAGGAGGGTTTCATGAAGCTTGTAATTTATTCGATAACGAACTCGAGCCACGATGAGAGATTTGAGTTTCTCGAGGAGGATCCTCTGCAGGTTTATCTCGATTACAAGGCTTACTGCGAGGGTGAAAGAAAGTGTGCTCACGGGGAGTACAATGTGAGGGAGATGCAGATGGATCACGCTCCGACGGGAGCAAAAAAAATCCTCATCCCCTTCTGTAAAATTCTCTACATGAAGGTGGATGAGGAGACAATTACTCTTACGATGCCTTAGGCGAGAAAATCCTCTTTGAGTTCTGCGATATCCTCTCCGTATGTGGCTTTGAGGGTATCGATTTTCTTAACGAGGTAGTCGAGTCTTGTTTCTGATTCGCGCATGAAGAACTTGAACATTCTTCTCTTGTCCTGATGCTTTTCGGCAACGGGAAGGTAGAGCGCTGCACGGTAGATGATGGATGCCATCTCAACAAGGTGGTTCGCAACGTAGTCGAGGAACTCCTTGCTCTGGAAATCCTTGACCTTCTGTGCTGTTTCGTTGAGAAGATCGATCATGCCGAGAATCTTTGTCTTCTTGTTCTCGAGTACGGAGATTTCAAGTGCCCTGAATTTCTCCCACTCGCTTTCAAGTATTCCGGAGGTAACTCCGCCGATCGCCGCAACAACCTGAAGCTGTGTCGTTCCTTCGTAGATGTTTGTGATACGTGCGTCACGGAAAAGTCTTTCGATGGGGAAATCCTTCATGTATCCGCAGCCGCCGTGAATCTGGAGTGAATCGTAGGCAACTTTGTTCGCCATCTCGGTTGCTGTGAACTTGATGAGCGGTGTGAGGAATCCTGCAAGGGCGCTTGCCTTCTTGAGTTTGGCTTTTGCATCCTTGTCGCCTTCCTTGATCTTTCTTTCGTACATATCCTCGTAGTCGACTTCTATGGATGTACGGTTGAGAAGAACCCTGGTCGTCTCGATTTCAGCCTGCATTGACTTGAGCATCTGGTATACAGCCGGGAAGTTTACGATAGCCTTTCCGAACTGCTCTCTTTCGTTAGCGTACTTCACAGCCTCTTCGTATGCTGCCTGAGCAACTCCGAGCGCCTGTGCGGATGTTGCAAGACGGGCTCCGTTCATGAGGCTCATTACGTACTTGATGAGTCCGTACTTACGCTTTCCGACGAGCTCTGCCTTTGCCATGTTGAACTGAAGTTCGCATGTGGGGCTTCCGTGGATTCCGAGTTTGTCCTCGATACGACGGATGATCATGTTGTCGTCGCGGTAGCGTTCGTAGAGGAGCATGCTGAGTCCTCTTCCGCCTTTTGTACCACCTTCGGATCTTGCGAGTACGAGGCTGACCTCTCCGCATCCGTTGGTGATGAAACGTTTTACACCGTCGAGGTACCACTCGCCGTCCTTTTCGATCGCCTTGAGTTCAACTGCCTGAAGGTCGCTGCCTGCATCGGGCTCTGTGAGTGCCATGGAGCCGCTTACTTCACCGCTGCAAAACTTGGGGAGAACCCTGTTCTTCTGCTCTTCGTCTCCGAATTTGTAGACGGTTACGGCGATATCCTGAAGTCCGTAAAGGTTCATGAGACTTGCGTCGGCCTGGGAAACCATCTCCACAACCATGTTGTTGACGGTTACGGGAAGGTTGAGTCCGCCGTATTTTCTGGGAAGTGTTCCTCCCATGTATCCTGCCTTTGCAAGTGTGTCCATGTTCTCCTTTGTCTCGGGAGCCCACTCGACAACGCCGTCCTTGAAGGATGCGCCCTTTCTGTCAACCTCTTCCGCTCTGGGAGCGATGAAGTTGGCACAGATGTCACCTGCGTTGCTGAGAACCATTTCGTACCACTTGAGGGCCTCTTCGTATGAGGTGAGAGAGTCGCCGTCCTCGCCTTTGAAATCGTCCTCAAGATAGCTTACGATCTCCTTGATATCCAATATGTCAAGATTGAGTTTTCTGCTTTCGTTAAAAAAGTTAGCCATTATGCTTCCTCCCTCAGATATTTGATCATGACGGGAACAACATCCTTGATATCTCCGACAATTCCCATGTGGGCGATCTTGAAGATCGGAGCGTTGGGATCGTTGTTGATCGCGATGATTTTCTGTGATTCCTCCATTCCGGCGCGGTGCTGGATCTGTCCTGAAATTCCACATGCGATGTAGAGTTTCGGTCTTACGACAGCTCCTGTCTGTCCGACCTGGCGATCCTTTTCCACAAAACCGAAGTCGACTGCTGCACGGCTTGCTGCAACTTCGCCGCCGAGCGCTTCCGCGAGCTGCTCGATGAGCTTGAAGCTCTCCTTGCTGCCCACGCCCGCACCACCGGCAACGATGATGTCGCAGCCGTTGAAATCAACCTTGCTTTCACGGGGAATTGTCGCGAGGAACTGGCTCCTGATCCAGCTTTCGTCGAAGTCGGCCTTGAAAGCTTCCATCTTCGAAGGTTTTCCCGGTTTCTCTTCAGGAAGAAGCATTACACCCTCACGAACAGTCGCCATCATGGGACGGTTGTCGGGAGTGATGATTGTTGCAAGGATGTTTCCGCCGAACGCAGGTCTCATCTGATAGAGAATTTTGCCCTTGTCCTTGTAGTCGTCGATGTAGAGCTGTGTACAGTCGGCGGTAAGTCCCGTCTTGAGTGACGAGGAGATGAGCGGCGCAACGTCTCGGCCCGTGTGTGTAGCTCCGAAGAGAACTATGTCGGGCTCCTCGCACTTTATCATCTGCTCGAGAAGATTCTTGTATGCGATGGAGTGAAGATCCTTGAGCCTCTCATCCTTGTAGTAGAGAAGTCTGTCCATTCCTGCGGCGAAAAGCTCATCCGCATCTTCCGGAAGTTCGTCACCTACGAAAATTCCGATTATTTCACCGTCGTAGGGTTTCATGAGAGTATGGGCCTTATGGGAAAGCTCGAGACTTACGTTCCTCAGCTTTCCGGTAACCGGATTCTTTTCAACAAATACAGCACACTTCATCATTACACCTCTACGTAGTCCTTCATAATGTCCTTAATGAGCTCCCTGATCGCCTTCTGCTCGGCATCGTACATCTTGAGCTCGCCGCCCTTGAGGGTGATGTTCTTGATGTTGAAAACCTTCGTCGGGCTTCCCTTGAGTCCGCAGCTGGTTTCATCAAGTCCGAGATCGTCGAGTGAGAGAACGGGAATTGTCCACCCCCTCTTCTCCGCATCTTCAATCTCATCGTCCAGGAAGTTTGAACGGATGTCGGAACGGAAGTAGCTGAGCATACGCTTGGCGTTGGGGTAACGGGGAGTGTTTGCATCACCTGTTACGGTAAGAACCGCAGGAAACGGAGTCTTGATGACCTCTGTCTGAACCTCTCCGTCACGCTCTACCGTTACGCTGTCCGCTTCGGCATCACGAAGTCCTCTCACGTAGGAAACGAGGTTGTATCCAAGTTTCTGGGCAACCTGCGGACCTACCTGTGCCGTATCGCCGTCGATAGCCTGACGTCCGGCGAGAACCAGATCGACGTCGCCGATCTTCTTTACAGCCTCGCTGAGAACGTAGGATGTCGCAAGAGTATCCGCTCCGGCGAACTTCCTGTCGGAGACAAGGTAAACGTCGTTCGCTCCCATGTAGAGTGAATGACGAAGAATTTCAACGGCTTTTGCAGGTCCCATTGTTACAACGTGAACCTCGCAACCAAGTTTCTCCTTTATAGTTAAAGCCATTTCAAGGGCGTTAAGATCTTCGGGATTGAAAACTGCGGGCAGAGCAGCTCTGTTTACAGTTCCATCATCTTTCATGGCGTTGGATCCCACGTTTGCCGTATCGGGAACCTGTTTTGCCAATACCACGATTTTTCTCATTTTTCCTCCAGTTTCATTAAAAAAATGACACCTCAGTCTAGCGCAATTTTTTAACAGATAGAAGGGCGATTGTCAAAGTTTTTTTAAACAAATAGCGATTTACTTCACAAAAACAGGTATGTAAAAAAACTTTACGGACTTGACTTAATTGAAAAGATTTTTATATATATACCCCTGCCATGTGCCCTATTTTAAGCGCGGTAGCCCAGGCACGTTTTTTGCTTGGTCATGGCGATTTATTTTGTTTTTTGAGGATTACAATGAAAAAGAGCGTTGCCTATATAAATAGAGAAAGTTCACTGACATCTGAATTCATAAACAACCTTCAACCCTACTCACCCACCTCTTCACTCAACAAGATCAAGGATTCCGACTCCAACCTCACACCTCTCAAGCTTGACTGGAACGAAGCGACGGTCCCCCCGTCTCCGAAGGTGAAGGAAACTCTTATTCAATCCCTTATGGACGACGAGAATGTCCTCAACTGGTATCCGGAACTTTTCAGCGAAAAACTGAGAACGAAACTTAAAAAGTACACCGGAAGAAACAGAAATGAAATTCTCGTAACAAACGGAAGTGACGACGCGCTGGAACTGATCTGCAAGGTTTTTCTTGATCCCGGCGACCACGTGGTAACACAGTACCCCACATACACGCACTTTCTCACATACGTAGAGAGTCGTGGAGCGATAATTAAGAAAGCGCAGCCTGAAAACGTCTTCACCAGCAACATCAGTTCGTTGATCGAGAAGATTACCGACAAGACAAAACTCATATACATCGTAAACCCGAACAATCCGACCGGGGTACTTCTTTCCGACAAGGAAGTTGAGACCGTCCTGAAGATCGCCAAGAACGCAATGGTGATCGTGGATGAAGCGTACGTAGAGTTCTCAGGCAACTCCGTTGCACACCTTCTCGACCGCTACTCGAACCTCATCATTACAAGAACATTTTCCAAAGCGTGGGCACTTGCAGGTCTCCGTGTGGGTTACGCACTTGCATCAAACACCGTCATCCACCTTCTCAGCCGAATCCTCAACCCCAAGAGCGTGAACGTTCTCGCTCAGAAGGCGGCTCTTGCAGCACTTGAGGATATCGACTACATGAAGAAGTATGTTAAGGAAGTTCACGAGAGCAAAAGGCTTCTCAAGTCCTTCTTCGACAACCGCGACATAGTCACATTCAACGGCCGCGGAAACTTCATAATGGTCCAGTACCCCAACCTTCAGCTTCTTCTTGATGAGATGGAGAAGATGAACGTCTACGTGAGGGACAGAAGCTCCTTTGCAATGCTGCCGGATTTCTTCCGCGTGAATCTGGGAACCGTTGAACAGACCAAAGAGCTTATCGAAAGACTGAACGTAATCTTCGACAGGCTTCAGAAGAAGTAGGATTATCTCAAGATTCAACCTTCAACTGATCACTTCTATCCCGAATCATTAAATACAAAAATCATTCTGGAATTTTATAAAAACAAATATCCAACTTCACTATATTGAACAGACCATCTGTTGATTTTTTCTGTGGAAATAAAATTTTTGATTTCAGAAACGGAATCCCAATGTAAGTGTCGTGCCGATTCGGTCGGTGCGGTAACGTCTTCCGCCGGTGATGAGGTAGACTTCATTTCTGGTTATTCTTGCCCTTGCCTCGGCGAAAAAGAAGCTTCTGGAGTAGCGAAGTGCAACGAGTGCGGCATCCCTTTCATAAGAGTGATCGTTGACCCTGTAGTAGAGAGCCTCCCACCCGGCGGCAAGGTAGAAATCGTAGAGTCTGAAAAGATCGGCTGTCAGAAATCCTCCTGCTCCGAACCAGGAGAGTTCCCGGTAGTTGAAATCTACATTGAGTCCCTTTTTGGCCATCGGACCAAATCTGAGAAAAAGCAATCCGGCGGATGCCTCGACTGATCCGGCTCCGTCCTCCTCACTGCTGATGGAAACTCCTATGTGGTATCTGTTTCCTGATTTCGCATAGGGAAAAAACTCGAAAAGCGATCTTTTTTTCTTCCATATGTAAGGTGTGTCGGCGGCGACAGGTTTTTCATCATCGACCTTCTCCTCAGGAACAGGAACATCAACACTTTTCTTTTCACTCTCCTTCTTTCTTGCTTCCCGGAGAATGAAGAGGTCCTCCTCCATTGTTTCCATGATGTTGAGAAGATCCGAAGCCGTAACGCCCTCCAGTGGAACACGCCGCATCATTCCGTCCTCGGTTTCTATAACCAGGCTTTTGCTGTTGTACAGTTCCAGATGGAATCTCGATATAAAATCCTTTTTCGAGCAGAGATCGGACACCTCTTTTTTAAGTTTTTCCGGAACGTTATCATTGATAGTTACGGATGCGAACAAAAAAACGGGCAGGAAGATGAGGATGAGAGTACAGACCAACTTCATCTATATCTCCAGCTCCATTCTATCCACAGTCTCTCTTGCTTCCGGCTGGCCGGGAGAGAGCTCGAACATTTTCCTCAAGGCATTTTTCGCACTCTCCATGTCCCCCTTTTCGAGATTTTTACGAAAGTCGAGGAAGTAGGGCTGAGGAAAAACAATCTTTCCGTTGCTTACACGAATGTACTCACGATTCTTGTTCATGTAGAAGGTGAAAAGCTCACCCCCCTTGAACCGCTTGTCGTAGTATGAGTAATCGATTTTATAAAACCCGCCCTCTTCGGGTGCCACTTCAAATGATGCTATGCGATATTTGAAACAGTAGTCGTTGAATCTTTTAGACCCTATTTGATTTTTTGATTTGTCGGTCAGAAGTTCGAATGCCTCGTCAGCCTCGCCCTTCTGTCTCAACTCTGCGAATTTTCGAACCTGCTCGATTCCACTCCTTCCCTTTGTGCATGCGGTAAAAAAAAGTGTAAGTGAGATAAAGAGAAGGAGGGATCGAATCATGACTACCAGGCTGAGAAAATTTTGACGGAGCTGCTGCAGCCTATTCTGTCGGCTCCGGCTTCAACCATTTTTAAAAGCGTTTCCTTGTCGCGAATTCCACCTGCAGCCTTGACGCCGAGCGTCTTTCCTGCAACCGCCCTGAGGATCTTCACATCCTCGGCCGTTGCCTTGCCGTTTACTCCTGTGGATGTCTTGAGCATGTGTGCTCCGGCGAAGAATGCGAGAAGTGCTGCATCTATCTTTTCCTCTTCGGTGAGTTCGGAACTTTCAAGAATAACCTTGAGGTATCCGCCCCTCTTTGCAACTTCCCTCATAAGCTTGAAAGTTTCTGCAGTCTTTCCGGATTTGAGAAGTCCTATGCTTATTACGAGATCGATTTCGTCCGCACCATCGCTGAGTGCTCGATCTGTTTCCGCAATTCGGGCTTCCAGAGTGGACGCGCCGAGAGGAAAATCGATTACGGTAGCAATCTTGAACGTTGCTCCCAGCTTCTCCCTGATGCCATTGGCGAGGGGGATCCAGACGGGATTAATACAGATGGCAAAAAAACCGAATTTGTGTGCCTCTTCGCAAATTCTCGTAACATCGGCTTCTGTGGCGTTGAACGAGAGAACTGTGTGATCGATTGTACCGAGTCCGTACTCTCTTGTGATCTCCGGAACAACGTAATCCGATTTGAGGTTATCCTCAAGTTCGGCAAGCTTTCCGGCGGGAATTTCAATGGCTGTTGCAAGCTCCCGAGCTCTCTCTAAAATTCTTTTCTTCATAATTCACCCCCAAACTTAAAAAAAACATATTAATATAATCTCACATTAAAAATTTTTCAAGAATTTACATAAATAAGAGGCAGATTATCATAGAAAGAAGTCGTTTCAAAAAATGGCAATTCATTCCTGAAGAATTCTATCTGTCCGAATATTTTTGTCTATGACATTTTTGAAAAAGTTATCCACTTCAAAACAGACGGGCAATCTCTTCCGGATAAAAATGACTTTGATTAATTCATAATGGTCAAAAGCCCTGAATCCATCCGTCCAGTCCGAGCTCGTCAACACGGTCGGCCACTACATTGTACTCTTCAGGAGTAACCCTTCTATTGATCTCCTCGAATTCCGATGCCCTGTGGGCGGGAAAGTACTGGGACATGAGACTCAGCCGGAAATCCATTCCCCGGTCACGGTACTTTGCGAGTCCCTCAACCACATCCAGACTGTTCTTTACCGCTTCCGGAAGAACCAGATGTCTTACGATTACTCCGCGGCGCAACAGTCCCAGATCGTCCTCGACAAAGGGAATTTTCTCATCACACAGCATCTCGAAGCCTTTCCAGGCAAGTTCAGGATAGTGCCTGCTGCCGGAGTAACGACCGGCGATATCTCTGCATGAGTACTTTATGTCGTAGAGGAAAATATCCGCAAAATTGAGAACAACCTTCAAAGCCTCAGGCTGGAAAAAACCCGAGCAGTTGTACGAAACCGGCACCTTTATCTCTTTTCTCATGCGGTAGAGTGACGAGAGAACCGGGTAGAGATAGTGATCTGAAGTGACCAGGTTGACGTTGTGAACCTTTTTCGAAAGCATCTTCCTGACCTCTTCGTCATACTCATCCTCCGAATATGTCCTGCCGTTCCTCTCGTGGCTTATGGGCCAGTTCTGGCAGAAGACGCAGCCCAGAGTGCATCCGGAGAAGAATATGTTTCCGGCACCGTTCCAGCCGCTCACTGGAGGCTCCTCACCGTCATGAACGGCGAAACTTGCAACCCGAATGCCTTCGTCAACGGCGCCGCAGGGACGGGCTCTATTCTCCGTTCGTTTCACTTTGCATCTCCTGGGACAGCATTCTGCCCGGTCCCATATCTCTTTCGCCTCGTCAAGAAGGGCAAGAAAGCGCTGTTCAGAAATTTGATTTATAAGGTTTTCCATACAATCTCCAAAAATTCTTTTCCGGCAAATTATACGAAGGAAAATCAGTTTTGCAATCGATTAATGACTTTGTTGGTTAAGTCACGTTTAAGTGAAAAATCGGAGGGTCGAGCAGAAAATTGTTTTCAATTTTGAATAATAGCCGTAGCTATTGCGATGAATTTAAAACTATTTTATGCCGATCATACCAATTTTGTAACGAGCGATGACTTAATCAACGGAGTCATTGATTTGAAGTTGTATCGATCAATTTCGACGCAAATTTTTCGTAGTAGAGATGGGTCTTCTCAATCTCCTCCACGGAAAACGGCTCGTAGAGGTGGGCCTTTCCGTAACGCTCCTTTTTAAGAAGAAGAAGCGAAAGGAGGTAGAGAAGGTATGTGTGGGAGGGGAATTGGTCCCCCTCCCGGAACATTTTCTTGATCTTTTTGAGGAACTTAACCCGATCTGTGGAAATAAGAAGAGAGGTCCTGCTTTCAACAAAACGGATCCTGCTCTCCGACTTGGTAAAGAACGATAGTATGAGTTCACGATCGCGATACCATGTGAGACTTGTCTCTTCATCCTCATCGAACTGAAGCTTCTCATCGGTAAAGTAACTCTCTCCCTTCATCCGCGCAAAGCGGGATGGGGAAAAGAGAAGAATGCGGGCGGGCTCCATGTCCCTTCTCTGTGAAACGGTACTGCCGTCGCCGAGATCGTAGTGGTAAATGAAAAAGAGGTTGAAAAACTGCTGCCAGAATTCGTAATTTCCAACACTCTCGCCCACAAAGAAAAACGTCTCCTTCTTGAACTCGCGAAGCAGCTTTTCCTCCTCGTGGGAGAATGTTGAAAAAAGTACCGTTTTCAGATCGCACATAGCCTTAGAAATTCCTGCTGTGAATAACGTTTCCTTCGACAATTGTCTTGAATACGGCGCCCTTGACATGGAATCCGTGGAATGGACTGTTCTTCGCCCTGGAGGCGAACATGTTCCTGTCGATTGTCCACTGGTAGGAAGGATCGAATATTGTGATATCCGCAGGAGCGCCCTCTGCAAGAGAACCGCCTTCGAGTCCGAAGATCTCGTATCCCTTCGTGAAAAGCTCGACGACTCTCTCGATGGAAAGATGGCCCTCATGATGGAGCTTGAGAATAAGCGGAAGCGCGGTTTCGAGACCTACTATACCGCATGGAGCCGCATTGAACTCCACATTCTTTTCTCGCTCATGATGGGGAGCGTGGTCTGTAGCTATGATATCGATAACTCCGTTCTTGACAGCCTCGATAAGGGCCAGTCTGTCCTCGTTGGATCTGAGCGGAGGATTGATCTTTGTATTGGTATCGTAGCTTCCTACCGCCTCGTCCGTAAGAACAAGGTAGTGCGGAGCAGTTTCAGCAGTTATCTTAGCACCCTGCTTCTTGTAGAAGTCGATGATGTCGACGCTCATCTTGGCACTTACGTGTGCGATGTGAACCGGAACATCGAGGTACATGGCCATCATGCACTCTCTCGCGATCTGGCTGGCCTCACCCACAACCGGGTTTCCCGCCATTCCGTAGACTGTGGAGTGGTATCCGTCGTTCATCTGGGCGCCGTCGGCAAGGTAGAGATCCTCACAGTGTGCGATGTATTTCATATCGAAGGATGCCGCGTACTCCATCATTCTCTTGAGAAGGGATGTATCCTTGATCGGATGTCCGTCGTCGGAAATCGCTACGGCTCCGAACTCCTTCATCTCTCCGATGGGCGCGAGGTCCTTACCTTCGGATTTTTTCGATGCGGCACCTACCGGGTAGAGCTTTACTCCGTTGCCTTCGCTGTCGGCCTTGTCGATCATGTATGCGATGGTCTGGGCGCTGTCGGCAACCGGTTTTGTGTTGGGCATCGTGAGAACCGCAGAGAAACCGCCTGCCGCCGCCGCATTGAGACCTGAGAGGATATCCTCCTTGTACTCGAATCCCGGATCACGGAAGTGAACGTGTGTGTCGATGAATCCCGGGCAGACAACCATACCCTCAGCATCGATAACCTCAGCCTCCTTGTCCGTAATATCCTTCTTGTCTATCTTTTTTATCTTTCCATCCTCGATGAGGATGTTGCCGTTGAAACTCTCTTTTTTAAGAGGATTTACTATCTTTCCGTTTTTTATCAAAAGCTTCATCAGTTTGCCCCCCCAAGCAGTAAGTAGAGAACCGCCATTCTTACGGAAACACCGTTCTTGACCTGTTCAAGGATAACGGAACGCTCTCCGTCCATCACATAGTCATCAATCTCGACACCTCTGTTTGCGGGACCCGGATGCATAACGAGTGCATCGGGCTTCGCGTAGCTCAGAAGCTGTTCGTTGAGACAGAAGAACTTGGCATACTCCCTCTTGTCGGGATAGAGAAGGTTGCTGGCGCGCTCGTTCTGGATTCTGAGCATCATCACGATATCGGCATCCTTGACCGCCTCTTTTGGATTGTAGGTCTTTTCAACACCCATCTTCTCGACACCCGGAGGAAGCATTGTTCCCGGACCTGCGAGAACTACGTGTGCCCCCATCTTGTTAAGCAGGTAGATGTTGCTTCTTGCAACTCTGCTGTGGGCAATATCTCCGAGAAGAGCAATCTTCTTTCCCTCGAAAGTTCCCAGTTTTCTCCAGATTGTGTAGGCATCGAGAAGAGCCTGCGTGGGATGCTCGTGGAATCCGTCGCCGGCGTTGATGATGGAACAGTCCATAACCTCTGCTAGGAGATGCGGAGTTCCCGATACGGCGTGGCGAATAATGAGCGCATCCGGCTGCATCGCCTGAAGGTTGAGCGCTGTATCGGCAAGTGTCTCACCCTTCTGGATCGCGCTTGTCGAAACCGAAATGTTGTAAGTATCAGCGCTCAGACGCTTTTCGGCGACCTCGAAGGACATCTTTGTCCTTGTAGAGGGCTCTGCAAAAAAGTTGATTATGGTCTTTCCCTTAAGTGTGGGAACCTTTTTAACCTGCCTGCGGTTGACCTCCTCAAAACTGACGGCGGTCTCCAGAATGTTCATAATCTGGTCCCGGTTGAGGTTCTCAATACCAAGAAGATGTTTCATACCCTTATCTCTCCTCTCTTAACCTTTAACTCCAAGTACAACCTTGTCCTCTCCGTCGGTCTCCTCGAGATAGACGGCGACAGCCTCTTCCGTTGTTGTGGGGACAACCTTTCCTACAAAGTCGGGTTGAATCGGAAGTTCCCTGTGCCCGCGATCTACAAGAGCGGCGAGCATGATGGATTTGGGACGACCGTAGTCCATTATCGCATCTATGGCGGCGCGAACGGTACGGCCAGAATAGAGCACATCATCCACCAGCACTATGTGGTAGTCGTCGACATCGAAACTGAAGTCGCTCGGTCCGATTTTCGGGGATGCGAGACTCTTGAAAAAATCATCCCTGTAGAGTGTAATGTCGACAGTTCCCGAAGTTACGTCGACATTCTCAATCTCCTTGATTTTTTTAACAATTCTCTTTGCAATATACTCGCCGCGGGTTCTGATGCCCACGATCGCGACATTCTTCCTTTCACCAACCTTTTCAATCAGCTCGCTGACCAACCTGTTGATGGTTTTTTCCATCTCGGACGGTCCGAGCAGGACCTCCTTGATCTTGATCCCCTTTCTCTTCAAGTACTACCTCCTGCACTGTTTCAGTACTTCTCTTTTGAAGTAACTACCAGATTAAAATCGAGTGTATCCACCGGACGGCCGAACAGCACAACCTCATCGGTATATTCGATTGAGATGGAGACTCTGCCCTCCTCTCGGCGGATAAAGAAATCATCGGGTTCGAATTTCCATTCGTTTTCTTTTAGAATCATGCGTATCTTCTGCTTTGTAAGATCCTCGTCGTTTTTCAGGGCGAAGTTGGCCATCACCTTCATATCGATCGAAAGAGAATATCGACGATAGTGTGGCAGGGCGTACTCCACCCCCACATAGACAATTAATACAAATACAGCAATTTTAAGGATGTTTTTAAAGTTCACGATTTCACCTTAATAATTGACATAGCCTTGTTCTATCAAAAATAACGTCTGAAGTCAAAAAAATAATACTCATTCACCAACACTCCGAGAGCAGTGAAGCCATCATTTCAACCCCCAGAGAAATTACACTATCCCCCGGATAATATTTGGGATTGTGAAGTGAAATTCCTTCTTCATCCTCTTTTCGTGTTCCAAGCCAGAACATGAGGGACGGATACCTCTGCGAAAAGAAACCGAAATCCTCCCCCACCAGCTTTGTGGGAGCCTCAACCGTCCTGAGACCCGTTGATTCGGCGCATTTATTAAAGGTCGAATAGAGATCCGGAGAATTTTTCACCGGAATGAACTCTCCTAGAATCTTCAGCTCGCCCTTTCCACCGAAAAGCTCAGCCGAGGATTCCACATGCCTTCTTACGATTTCGCAGCCGGTCTCCATTGTCTCCACATCGAGAGCCCGCATAGTTCCGTAGAGATTGCAGCAGGATGCAGCGATATTTCTCGCGTCTCCGCCCTCAATCTTTCCCGTATGGAAAAGGTACGGCTTCATAGGATCGGTACCTTTTGCAATTGCCAGATTAACCGTCGCCAGGAAGTGGGCGGCCATCGAAATGGCGTCGTTGCCCCTCTGGGGGAAAGCGGCGTGTGAAGATTTTCCCTCGAAAGTTATGTCCACCTCCCTCGGCATGGCAAAAAGAACACTCGAATTGCTTGCCACCTCGCCCAGCATGTAATCATCCGTAACATGAAGAGCGAAAGCCCTTGAGATGTCGTATTGGTCGAAAATCCCCTGCTCAAGCATCATCTTTGCGCCGCCGGCACCCTCCTCTCCGGGCTGGAAGAGGAAGAGAATGTTCTTTTCCGGAAGAGTTTCGGCAACGTGAGCCAGAAGACCGCACAACACCGTCATGTGAATATCGTGACCGCACGCGTGCATATTCCCGTTAGTCGAGACAACAGGATTACACTCCGGCTCCCGTATCGAAAGCGCGTCCATGTCCGCCCTGAACAAAAAAAAGGGAGCGTTAACCGCTCCCCTGTATTCAATAACGACAGACGTCTTAAAAGGCTTTTTTAAAACAAAGCCGGACTTGCCCTCAATCGTCTCACTGATAAAATTAAGGAGAATCTCCTGTGTTTTAAACTCGTTAAATGCCGTTTCCGGATTTCTGTGAAGTGTTTCTCTCAACGAAAAAAGCTTCTTTTTATTCATCCTAAAGACCTCCATTTTGGATGGAGTTTATCCAAATCGAACATGTTTGTCAAATCCAACCACGAAAAAATTGAAAAGAATTAGATTGCAGAGAAAAACGCAGAAAATCAACCATCAAAACACCAAAAACCGCGAAAAGGGGAAAAAGAAAACAAATTCGAGACTTAACATTATCGAACACCCGAACAACAGCTTGGGACGGTGTTTTTCTTTACAGAAAAGAAAACTATCAGCCGTAAACATACACGAACGGAAGAAGACCAAGGATTGCCCCCTACTCCTTAAAATACCGACATCACCATTTTACCAATGTAGTTAACAACCGAATTTTTCGCGGTCCAATCTTTTTCCCTGTTCGCGATTGTTCGCGTGGTTCGTGGTTAAATCTTTCTCCCTGTTCGCGATTGTTCGCGTGGTTCGTGGTTAAATCTTTCTCCCTGTTCGCAATTGTTCGCGTGGTTCGTGGTTAAATCTTTCAACTTTCGCTGTTTTTCGTGGCTGTTTTCTTTACTTTGTTTTTTTTTCCGTTAGCACTATAGCGATACTGTTTTATGGAGTTACTATGAAAAAACGTTTTCAACTGTCAAATGTGCTGTTTTTCAGTTTCGCACATTTCATGCACGACATCTACACCTCCTTCCTATCGCCCCTGCTCCCTCTTCTTATTGAAAAACTCTCTATCTCCTACTCTCTAGCCGGGCTTCTTTCCGTCGGGGGAAGACTTCCGTCCCTGCTGAATCCCTTCATCGGCCTTCTCGCCGACCGTCTGGGATTCAACTTTTTCCTCATCTCCGCGCCGACCATAACCGCAATCGCAATGAGCCTTTTAGGTGTTGCCCCCAACTATGCAACCCTTCTCTTTCTCCTGATTCTCATGGGAATCGGCTCAAGCTTTTTCCACGTTCCCGGACCTGTGGTGATGCGTCATTACTCCGGAGAGAGAACCGGTACCGGCATGAGCTTCTACATGACCGGCGGCGAGGCGGCCAGAACTCTCAGCCCCCTGATCATTCTCTTCGTTGTTTCAAATTTCGGACTTGGCAAGACATGGATCCTTATTCCGTTAGGATTAATTACATCGATTTTTCTATTCTTCAAACTGCGAAAGGAATCGGTTTCAGCTACATTTTCAAAAAAGAAAAGACCGCAGAATAATGTAAAAGGTATTATGAAAAAGTTTTTACCCTTTTTCATTGCCCTCGGATTCTTCTCACTCTTCCGCGGACTGCTCAAAGGGGCGGTGACAACGTTCCTTCCGACCTACCTGACCAGTTCGGGAACCGATCTCGTATCGGCGGGAATTTCCCTTGCGGTAATTCAGGGAGCCGGAGCCGCAGGTACATTCCTCTGGGGAATTCTCTCCGACAGAATCGGTAAAGTGAAAACACTCTACATCGTCGCCCTCGCCACACCGCTTCTCATGTGGCTGTTTCTCTCCCTCGACGGATTTCTCGCCACCATGACGCTCATCCCCCTCGGATTCGTACTCTTTGCGACAGGCCCCGTCATACTCGCGATAGTCCAGGAGGAGGGAAAAGAGAGTCCCGCATTCGTCAACAGCATCTACATGACCCTCAGCTTCTTTCTCCAATCCCTCGCCGTCCTCGGACTCGGAGTCCTCGGCGACATCTTCACTCTCGAAAAAACCTACTGGGTGATCTCCATTACCCCGTTTCTCTCCATTCCCGCGATCATGAAAATCAATTCCTTCACCAAAAGAAGGGAGATAACTCAGTAAAAAATGAGCGTTAGACGTTTTTGCTTGAAATCTTCATAAATAAAAAATTTCCAGATACTGTTTCAATTGAACCTGAAAAAAATCATATCGCCCGATTCATCCAATATAAAAAACACGATATTAATGATTGTTTTGAAAATAGCTGCTGTGCAGATGTCAAAAACAGAATATTCCTGTCCAAGCAACCGGTATTTCTCTCCCCGCATTTTAAATTTCTCAAATAGAGTCGCTCTTAAAGCTGTGATATTTATTTTCGCATGATTTTGACGGTTGGGTTGGCCAGATTATTCGTTTGCTGTGAGAATCAGAACTCGATCTGAATTGGAAAAGACTTTACAGGTTCTGCTAACCTGCAATCTTTAGAATTTTTACTTATAATGTCCCTCCTACGTTTCCTTATTACCCGGAATCCGTTTCACGTAAACTTTTCTCCTATTTGCTCCAGGAAAATAGAGTGTGTGTTTCCGATCTATTAATTTTACTCTCCGTTAAACAAGTGCAACACTCCCACTGTTGTGTTATGGATATTACCGATAGTTAAATTGTCTCTGCGAATAAAGACATCAGAAAGCCTATTGATTTTCCTACGGGCGTTTTACCATTTTTCAATGTAGAGGATTTGTGATCGGAGTCGGCTAGGATTTCGTGGTCCGATTTTTTACTGAAGCGATTCCGGCTCTGTGTACCATATTTCATTGGTGCGGTTCTCACCGTTATACCCGCCCATGATCCACAGTTTTCCATTAAACACAAGGCTTGTGTGGTTCGATATGTTACCAAAAGAGTTTTCTGATTTTACCTCATGCCATTCCATTCCGTTTTTCGAGTACCACAGGTCGCTTTGACCCACGCCTCCGACTACCCACATTTTTCCGCTGTAGACAGCACTGCTGTGTCCACTTCTCGGTGAAAAAGCTGCCGAGTCCTTGGCCTCTATCCAGGTAATTCCGTCTTCGGAATGCCACACATCGTTTTTCATCGATCCGTCAGCACCGCCTATTACCCACATTCTGTTATCGAAAACAACGGCTGTATGATTCGATCTGGCCGAAAAGCCTGCTGCGGATGTGGCTTCTATCCAAGTTGTTCCGTCTTCGGTGTACCACACATCGTTCTTCTTGTTTCCGCTGTCTCCACCGATAACCCACAGTTTGTTGTCGAAAGCCAGAGTGACGTGATGTTTCCTCTTATAGAAGGGTGCCGAATCGCTCTTAAGAATCCAAGTCTTTCCATTCTCCGAATACCACACATCGTTTTTCTTACCATCACTCTCGCCTCCGATGACCCACATTTTTTCATCGAAAACGACAGATGAATGTCCGTATCTCGGGCTGAATTCGGCAGATTCAGTTACCTTTTCCCAGGTTCTTCCGTCAGTAGAGGACCAGACATCGTTTCTCGCTTTTTCATCGTAGCCACCGATAATCCACATCTTGCCTTTGAAAACCACGCTCGTGTGGTCATCCCTTCCTGAAAACTGTTGGCTCCCGGGATCCTTACAAACAACAAGGTTCTTTGTTTCAACTACAAATTCACCTGAAACAGACCTGTCAGAATAGGAAACCTTCAGCGCCGCACTGTATCTGTAGTTCCATTTCCAGCCGGTTTTCAGCTCAAGTCTGACAATATCGCCATCCTTAATATTTGTTTCGGTGCCCTTTTTTGCACCGTTTACCAATATGATGCCGCTTTCAGTTTGGATTTTCGCTTCCGCACTATCCGTTCCTTCCGGGAGTTTTATTTCAATTTCTTTGGAAAGATATGTTGAGTTCAGCTCTGCTTTTTCGATCTTTTCAAATGGAAGATCAAACAAGGCCTTATTCGAATACCAGATGTCGTTCAACGGCTTATCTGCATTAACATTCAACCCACCGATAATCCAGAGTCTGTCTTTGAAGACTGCGGTTGTAAAATATCTTCTTCCCGAGAAACCGGGATCGGACAAGAATTCAACCCAATTCACACCATCCTTCGAATACCAGACATCGGATGAATAACCGTAGAAGTCCCGTTCACCGATTACCCACATCCTTTTGTCAAACACCAGGCAGGAGAGTCCCACCCTTCGCAAAAACGGCGCGGTTCTTGTTCCCTCAGTCCATGAGACGCCATCCGATGAATACCCGACCGTACTATATTTATTGCCGCTCATCTCATAGGGATATGCTGCAACAATCCACATCTTGTCGTCGAAAACAAAACTGCAATGGTCCCTTTGTGCGTAAAATCCCGTATCATTTACTGACTTTACCCAATGAGAACCGTTTTCAGAGTACCAGACATCACGGAAAAAACTTTGACCTACCCCGCCGATAACCCATATTTTTCCGTCAAAAACAACACTCGTGTGGTTTTGTCTCCATGAAAACGGTGCTGAAGCCGTCGCAACATCCCAATTGACACCATCTTCCGAGTACCATACGTCACGAAATCGGTGATAAGCGTATTCACCATCTCTCGCTCTGGCTCCGCCTATCACCCACATCTTGTTATCGAAAACAACTGAGGAGTGATTGAATCTCTCCGGAAAGGCGGCAGAAGAGGTTGCCTCTTTCCACAAAAGACCGTCCTCTGAGTACCACACATCGTTTTTATCGTTTCCGTTTGAATCATGTCCTCCTATTACCCAGAGCTTATCCTTGAAGACAAGTGTCGAATGACCGAACCTTGCTGAAAACGGAGCAGATTCAGTCGCCCTCGAAAATCCGTATGGGGATGTTGTGGCGCTGAACAGCCCCTTCATATAACTTGAAAATGAAAACGTAATTCTCACGGTTGCAGAATATGAAAATCCCCACTCATCGCCTGTTGTTACTTGAAGTCTTACTACATCACCGCTTCTCACTGTTGTTTCACTGCCTCGAACCTGGTCATTGACCAAAATCGAACCGGCACCCTCACTAATTTTCATCGGAGCCTCTGCAAGGTTGTCGGGCAACACTATCGTATATGGATCGGATGTGTAATCTCTGTTTAAATCGGCATTCGCCACATTTTTAAATTTTATTTCCGTACATTTTTCTTCCGCCGTTCTGATGGAGTAGGATCCCGACACCTTTACATTTCCCATGTAACCTATCTCGATTGCCATGGATTGACTCTCATTGAAACTTTCGGATGCCCTCAGCCTGATCTTTACTAGGTCTCCGTTTTTTACCGTGCTGTTTTCCGCCACTTCCACATCGTTCACAAGGATTGTACCGTTACCCAAAACGTTGTAAATCTGAGCAGACGGAATGTTGTCCGGCAAAATCACAGTCTGGGAGTTTGATGTATAAATTTTACCCGGTTCGGCATTCTCAACATTGTCAAAGTCCAGTTTAAAGTAGGTCTCTCTCCTGGTTCTCACATCAAATTTTCCTCCACCCACTGTTGCCGATCCATATTTTATCGAAACGGTTGTCCCCCATTTTTCATCGTGCCTTTTTGGGGATCTTGTTTTTATCTTTACGATATCTCCATTCTTCACGTCGGCTTCAGAACCCTCATCCGCATCATTCACAAGAATAGATCCTTTTCCGTATCCCAGTACCACTTTTGCCTTTTCAATTCTCTCGGACAGCACGACAGCCTGTCCGTTAGAGACATATTCCGTATCAAGATCCGCTTCAGATATGCTGTCGAAAAGCAGAGCGCAATAGTACTCTGATCTTGCTTTTACGGAAAAAGAGCCTTCTATTCTGATATCATCCAGAAATGTTATCGCTATTTTTGTTTTTCTGGTCGTCAAGCTACCCCAAGTCACCTTTATTTTAATTTTTACCAGATCACCGTTTTCAACATACGTTTCACTGCCCCTGATCTCATCATTTACAAGGATTGTTCCTTCACCCTCTACAATTTTTGCAGCAGCCTTCTCAACATTGGGCGGTAAAATAACCCTCTGAGAGTTAGACACCTGTTCACTGCCTATTTCACAGTCAACTAATGGATCGAAAAGGAGTGTAAAGTATTCATCCGATCTTGTAGTTACAGAAAATTCCCCGGAGATCTTTCCCTGGGACATATAGGATATTTCAATCTTCACCGTTTTTGTTTCACCGAATCCGTCCGGCGATACCATCGCCACTCTAAGAACATCTCCGCTTTTCAGATCTGCTTTTTCACCCCTATCCTCATCGTTAACAAGGATTGTGCCCATTCCTTCCACAACTCTTGCAACTCCTCCGGGATAGGTGTCCGGAAAAACGACGATCCGGCCCTCGGAAACGTATTTCCTTTTGGGATCGGCTTCTACAACCTGCTCGAAGTCGAGAGAAAATTCATACTTATCGGGAATGTCGTCCCCATCCGCATCGCAATATTCTGCAAATGAAGCAATCTCTGAACTCTTTCCACTCTCTTTGTAGTAGTTTTTGAGATTCGAAACGATCTCATCAATTCTACTGCAGACATAAAGGGCATTTTTCACAATCTTCTCTTTTACCGACTTATTATCGAGAACACCGTCGGTTTTTATATCGCCCATAACTTCCCGTAAAAGCACATCGAGGTCTTCAGCCGTACCTTCGCCCTGCATAAAAAGAGAGCTCGCCAGAAGAACCGTGTCGCTGTTTTCCCCCCTCGAAATATCCATAAGGTGAGACGGTTTCAGGTTCTTTTCATATATATGAAACAGCGAGAGAACCTCCCTTTGGGCCTTTTCTCTCGCATCTTCAAATGTCACGCCTTTGTTTCTGACGAGATACTCAATTCTTTCGCTTTCAAGGGTGGTCAGCAGGTTGACATTTACAATCGTATCCAAGTGAATGTCCGTTACCGTCTTTAGCCGCAGTTCCTTTTCTGAAACTTTACCAGCAACCTCATTGAAGTAACGTCCCTTTACCGAAATATCCGCATATAAATCTGATTTTTCGATTTTCATTCTGTAACCGCCTGAAGAATCATCCACAGAACTTGAATAGATCGGACCCTCAGGCTCCATATCATTTTTCAAAACTGTCAGTGTTACCGGAGCACCTTCACTGAAGGGTCCTTTCTGAACAAAACCACGAATTTCCGTCACTGTTTTTAAATCTTCAATCCTGTCAAAATCATCATCTTCCCTTTCGATCTTTTCCACGAAATCATCGTTATTTGAGCACTCGTTCTCCTCATCAATATAAAAACCCTCATCCGACGACTCACCGTTCGAGCTACTGTCGGACAACTCGCTCTGGTCCACTTTCGTACGAGAATTTTCACCACAGGAAATGGTGAACAACATGAGCAACATCGCTATAAAAGAGGCCGACTTCTTCATATAAACCTCCGAATTTAACCTCAAATTCATCGAACTTCGAAAACTGTCCGACACCCTAAAAACTCTTAATTTCAGGATCACAGCCGATCAAAAATCAATCTTCTTCGTCCTTACGGCAAAGCTACCGATTTCATGGACATCTTCGCAAAAAACCTCAACAGCGGCGCTGTAATATTGGCCACCGGATCCTCCTGTAGTTATTTCCAGCTTTAATGAGTCACCGCTATTCACTATCGCTTCAGACCCTTTAAGTTCATCATTAAGAATTATTGATCCGCCCTCGGAAAGCCTCCTTACCGTTGCCGTTTCACAACCGTCGGGGAGTACGATTACCCTTTCGTCAGAAATGTATTTTTTATTGACTTCTCCATCTGAAATTTCGTCGAAATCGAGACTGATTTTTGTCTTTCTCAAGGTGTGTACGTCGTTGAGGTAAACATTCCCGTCCCATCCTCCGATTATCCAGATTCTATCCATAAAGACGACAGAGCTGTGGCCATAACGATATGAAATATTTCCGAGCATGGTCCAATCACCCCCTTCTTCAAAATATTTCACATTTGCACCCACATCTTTATAGTATCTTCCACCGATCGACCAGATTTTAGCGTCGAAAACCACACTTGTATGGTAATACTGTTCTTTTAGATAGTAATCGGGTTCACTCAAATTTATATAGTTCCAAGTTCTAAAATCTTCAGAATATAAAACATCCCTCGGTTGCCCTCCGATTATCCACACCTTCTCGTTGAAAGCCAGACTGGTATGGTGATCCCTTGCCATGAATCCCCGAGGTGGAGTTTCGTTTATCCACTTCTTCCCATCTTTCGAGGACCACACCTCATCTGTTGTGCCGTTGATCCCGCTTCCTCCCAGCACCCAAATCCTGTTGTCCAAAATAAGCGCGGAATGACCGCTCTTTGCTAATGGAGTAATGGAATCGGCTACTTTCTCCCACTTTTCGCCATCTTCGGACCTCCATACATCACCAAAAAGAATCGCTCCGGAATCATCTGCTCCCGCCTTTCCGCCTATAACCCACATACTATCGTTGAAAACAAGTGAGACATGGTAAGCACGACCCTCGAACCCTGCATCTGCTGTAGCCTGATTCCATTTTATGCCGTCGGTCGAATACCACACGTCGTTTTTATATCCTTCTGCGTCTTCACCTCCGATAACCCACATTTTTCCTCTATGAACAAGGCTGGAATGGCCCATTCTTGGAGAAAAATTCGAAGAGGAAACAACTCTGGCAAATGGTGATGAAGTAGTGTGAACAGAGAAGTAACCATTATCAAATCTACTACCCTCATATAAAAGTTCGATTATTGCTGTTTCATATTTATTTAACTCCCCGCCCGTTGTCATTTTTAGCTGCAATACATCCCCGTCTTTTACTCTACCTTCAACTCCCATTTCTTCATCATTTATGACAATCGAACCGCCGTCCGATACAACCTTAACAGTACATTCCGGGATTGTTTGAGGCAGAACGACGGTTGTTCCATTGGAGGTATACTCCTTGAATAACCGTGCGTCCTGAATAAAGGAAAAATGTGTGGAAAAATATTTACTCCTTCTTGTCTTCACTCCGAAATATCCCGAAATCCTTTGATCTTCAAGAAATCCAACAATTACCCTGACGGATTTATATTTGTCATACCCAACAGCAGATTTAATCATCACACTGATAAGATCTCCGTCCTTAACTTCCGTCTCAACTCCCCGTTCCTCACCATTGACAAACAATGTTCCGTATTTACCGTCTTCGAGTTTTGCTGTTGCCGAGACAGCATGCCCGGGCAGTTTGATCTCCTGCTGGTTTGAAGTGAACTCCGTATTGAACTCGGCATTATATACATCCTCGAATTCGAGATGAAAATAGCGTTCCTTCCTGGTCGTGACCGAATAGATACCCTGTTCGAACAGGCCCGGAGCGTTGCCGATTTCCACCTGAACTTTCCTGTTCATTCCGTACTCGGGCCCGGTTGTGATCTTCAATTTAACCACATCACCGTTCTTCACCTTTGTTTCAGCCCCCTTTTCGACATCATTTACCAGAATTACGCCATCTCCGAATGTAATTTTGGCATCGAGCTCCAAAATAGTATCCGGAAGAGCAATCTTTCGACCGTTTGAAATGTAATCTCTCTTGATATCGGCGTCCTCCACCGGGTCAAAAATCAGCGAATAGTATCTTTCAGACCTTGTCTTAACGGAGAAAACACCGTATCTCTTTTCTCCGCCGGATTCACTTATCTCAACTTTTGTTGATTTTTCCTCGCCGAAATTTGATGAGGCTCGCAACTTCAATCTAACAACATCACCATCTTTAACATCGGTCCCGATGCCCCGCTCCTCATTGTTGACGAATATTTTTCCGGGACCCTCAACAATTTCGGCCCGGCCCCCATCTCCACCTTTCCGGAAAAAAAGTGTCCGCCCGTTGGAAAGATACTCTTTTTCAAGGTCGGCCTCCTTGACCGGAATAAAGCTAAGCGAATAGTCTTTATCTTCAAAATCGCTGCAGAATTCGGTAATGGACGGAACCTCCACAGACTTTCCATTTTCTTTATAAAAATTGATGATATGCGCCGCAATTTCCTTCTTTTTTCTGCAGACATAGCGGGCGTTATCTTCAATAAACGCCTTTATCCACTCAGAATCAACAGTTCCGTCCTCTTCAAAATCCTTCGATATTTCATTAATCAGAGATGTCAGATCAAAAGCGCTGCCCTCTCCCTGAAGAAAAAGAGACGCCGCAAGAAGAATCCCGTTCGCCGGCCCCTTCCCGGTGATATCCATTTTATGAAAAGGCAGTTCCGGAACAGAATCCACTTTGAAAATTTTCAAAACCTCACGCTCAACCTGCTCTCTAGCTCCGGAGAATTTCTTGCCGTAATTTTTCAGGAGGAATTTCAATCGGTCATGTGCCAGAGTTGTGAGAACATTCATGTTTACATTTTTATCAGAGGAGAGTTCGACCAGACATTTCAACTTGCCCTCTTCTTCGGAGAGTTTGCCCTGGACTTCATTAAAGTAGCGTCCCCCGGCTTCAACTGTTGCATAGCCGTCGGCCGCACCGGTTTTCAGGGTGTAGGAACCGAAATCGTCGAGAACCCTTCCGGCAGATAGTTTTGCGGAAGTTTCAACAGTCTTGTCGAAGAGAGTAATTTCAATCTTCGAGTTTGCCGAAAAGGGACCCTTCTGGACATATCCTTCGATCTTTTTCTCTTCCGATTCAGCAAAACAGTCTTCATCTACAGAAGATTTTTCATCGCAATCGTTCTCATTCAGACCTTCACCATCATCATAATCCTTGTCATTTTTTACAATTAAGTCGATATCAACAAACGTCTTTTTCAAATCCGAATCGTCAAAAAGGTCTTTTCCCCGTGACGACTTTCCGTCGCCGCAGGAAGAAAGAATTGCCGTAAAAATAAAAAATATAATAACTAACGATTTTTTCATCTCCATTTATCCTCCATACAGAAACTCGAAAACCCGTTATCCTTTTTCCAGCTCGTTAATTCATCCTGAGATCGGAACTGAAGATTTTATGCCGCCAATCCCGGTATCCACAATCCTTTCTCTTTTTAACAGGTAATTGAGAGAGCGGATCTAATAAGCCGGTCCATCATCAATCGGAAGAAGAATCATTCACACTGAAACTCCACACATCGTTGTAGAGCGACGATTTCCGAGCTCCGGCTATACGCCACAACCTGCCGTCGAACAATGTCAGAGTGTAGCCATATCGATCGCCATAAGTCACCCACTTCCTTGAATTTATCCAGTCAAGCCCTCCTACCGAGTAATATATCTTGTTGCCCGATTTCAATATCCATATCTTTCCGTCAAAAACTTCACCCTGCAGGTCATCCGATCCGAACTCTCCGGTGTAATCGGCTTCACTTTTCCACACAATACCGTCTTCGGAACTTCGGGCGTCATTTGAACTGAAAACCCACATTTTTTCCCTATAGACAACTGTCGTAAAACCACTGTTGTAAGTCAGTCCGGTCGAATCCGCAGCCTTTATCCAGTCAGCACCATCTTCACTGTACCAGACATCATCCACAGAACCAGATCCACTTCCACCTATCATCCAGAGCCTGTCGTTGAACACATTCAATGAAAAACCGTTTCTCGGAGTGAAGGCGGCTGAATCCGTCGCAAGCGACCAGTCAACTCCGTTTTCGCTGTACCACACATCGTTCACAGGAATATTTTTACCGTTATCATCAACAATTCCTGCAACAACCCACATTTTCCCTTTAAAAACAGCACTGCCGTGCTCTTTCCTCGCCGGAAACTGTGCCGAAGCCGTGGCTTCACTCCACTCTATCCCATCGCTGCTGGACCAGACGTCGTTTTTTATCCTGTCCGCTTCTCCTCCGATAACCCACAGCTTGTTTTTGAAGGCTACACTGGTATGGTTTTTCCTCCCCGGAAACTGTGAGGATCTGGTCACCAGGGAAAAAACACTCTCCTTTGTAATGATATCGAAGCTGCCGACAACAGATGTTCCGGGATATGAGATCCTTATTCCGGTTGTGTACCGTGAGTTCCAATCATCTCCCGCTCTGTTTTTCAACTTCAGGAGGTCTCCGTTTTTCACAACTGCATTCCTTCCGCTCTCATTATCGTTGACAACAACTGTCCCTTTTTCCGTTATTATCTCGACTGTCGCCTCTTCAACATCTTCCGGCAACACAATTTTCAAACCTTCGGACAGGTAAACCCTGTTCCTTTCCGCCTTTTCGATTTTTTTGAAATCAAGATCGAAGAGAGCTCTATTGTAGAACCAGATATCGCTTTTCAAATCCCCACCGAACACCCATATTTTATCGTCAAAAACAAGGCTGCAATGGCCGATTCCGACAGAAAAAGGTAAATCATCTGCAGCAGTACCCCAAAATTTCCCATTTTCAGAAACCACTATGTCCGTTATGCCATCGCTCCGGCCTCCGATCAGGATAATTCTCCCATCGAATACAATACCTGTATGCCCGTATCTTCCTTTGAAATTTCCATCTTCAGCTCTTTCCCATTCGGAACCGTCCGATGAACTCCACACATCTTTCTTGTAAGAGCTGCCGATTCCACCGATTACCCAAATTCTCTCTTCAAAAACAATACTGGTGTGTTGCGATCTTGGAGCGAAACCGGCGGAATCCGTTTTCATCTGCCAGTTTTTTCCATCTTCGCTGAACCAGACATCGTTCAGCGATTCATCCGAGAGCCCTCCTATCACCCAGATTTTATTATCGAACACAACGGAAGAATGTTGATATCTTGGTGGGAACTGTGCCGAAGAGGCGGCCTCAATCCAGTCGATCCCGTTCTCACTGTACCAAACATCGTTTTTCAGTTCTGAAGAATCTTTTCCGCCGATAACCCAAATGCGGTCGTTGAATACGACAGTTGTATTCCCCCAGCGTTTTTTGAATGGAGCTCCCCGCTTAACCTCCGTCCAGTTAACTCCGTCTGCCGAAGACCACACATCATTGCCGTCTTTTCCTCCGATTACCCACATTTTTCCTTTAAAGACAACAGCCGATAAAATTTTATTTCTGTCAAACGGAGAAAACTTAACAGCGCGTGTAAAGTGCATATTCCTTTTCTCCACATTGAATTGGCCGCGATCTATTTCCGTACCCACACACTCGACCGTTGCCCATACGGCGTTTTCCTTTATTGGGTTTTCATCGGTTTTCAGCTTCAATTTCAATACATCGCCGCTCTTTATAAGCGCTTCACTACCGAAAACTTCATCATTTACAACAACTGAACCTTTTCCGGAGATGAGCTTTACCGAACACTCCGGAAGAGAGTCGGGAAGATATATGTCTACTCCACTCGACAGGTACTCACTGTTATTTTCGGCATTTTTAATTGCAGTCCCTTTGTTGAAATATAGATTGAAATATTTTTCACTTACAGTCTTTGTTGTGAATGAACCCTCAACTTTGTGATCTTTGAGGTATGAGATCTCAACTTTTGTAGTCCTGGTTTTATAGTATCCAACATCGGCTCGAACCCTCAGCCTTACCTCATCACCTCTCTTTACTTTGGCTTCCTGCCCTTTATCTATATCATTTACCAGAATCGATCCTTCGCCTTCGACAATTTTTATTACGCCATCTTTTATTTTTTCTGAAAAATCGATTGTTCTCGGACCACTTGCTATCTCTTCGTTAAAATCCAGACGGATTTTTGAGCCGAAATCAAGTTCTAAAGATTCATCTTTTCTTGTGGTTACAGAAAAGATCCCTGTTGCAATCACACCATCAAGGTAGGTTACTTGAACCGCAATTGATTTTTCTTCACCGTAACCCTCTGCCGATTCAAGTTTTACCCCCAGGGTGTCACCGTTTTTAACAGTAGCTTCAGGCCCCATATCATTTCCGTTAACAACTATGTAACCCTGACCATCAACGATCTTCGCATCGGCAGCAGGAACAGACAAAGGTAATATAACAGTCTCTTCATTAGATAAATAATCACTTTTAAAATCGGCACGTTCAACACTTATGAAATTAAGTTTAAAATAGGGTTCTTTTCTTGTTTTTACTGTGAAAACTGCGTGGATCTTCAAAG